>NZ_JSYL01000001.1 GCF_000812865.1 Kaistella jeonii
GGCTATAAACTGTTTGCTTGGTCTCATTCCCAGAGAGATAATCTTCGATAATCAACTTTTTCTCATGATCTGTGAAATACAGCTTGTTGTTACGCCACTGTCCTAAAATGGCTATACTTTCTTGATTCATTTTTACACTTTTTTGTGTAAACCTATTTTAGGACAAGTCATTCCGAACCTCATGGATGGGGATGGAAACCTTTAATCAGGGGTAAAGAAGTGGAATTGATGATTTTTTATAGAATGATATACGCTCTTTGAGCTTTTTGTTACGTCTTCTTTTTTAAAATATTCTGGCAAGCAGAGAGGAGGATTATGCTTAAAGTTTACAACACCTGAAAAGTTCATCTGATGATTTATAAAGAAAAAATAGATATATTAGTGATTAGAAATAAATCTTACGAATATCAGACATATACCTACCAAAGATGTTGTATTTGTCTGATGAAGTAAGACATATAAACAAGTTGGCAGTAATTTTATGAAAATATTACTTAAATTGAAAAATTAAATATAATCTAGTAATAAAAATCATCAAATAAATTCGTTAAACTATGAGAAAACTACTGTACATTATTGCTCTTACATTACCAACGCTTTTTTTCGCTCAAGAATCTGAAAAAGAAAATAAGTGTGATTTACCAGCAAATTACCAAGAACCAAAACCTGATAAAAAAATACAAGGATGGTTAAAACGTGGAGACGCTACAATTGAAGATTTACGAAAACACATTGCAATAGATAATGATATCGAAATATCTGATGTTGTGTTTTTAAGAATTTCAGAACAGAAAGGTAATGGGATTTATTCCGCTTGTGCTAAAGGAAAAGAAATCAAATATAAAAGAATGGGAACGGTTTTCATGAGAAATAGTGAAAATCCTTTCGATGTTGCTAAATAAAAATTTGATTGTATAAAAAAACTACTGCCAACACGGTATTTGCAAAAAAAGCCCCGAAATCACTTTGTGCATAGGGGCTTTCTTCGCAAATACCCAACCGTTAGCTGTAATCATAAAAAATGACCGTAGAAGAAATAAACCAAATAGTTGCTTCCATAGAAAACATATCTGAAGATGATGAAAATGCCTATGAGAAAATAATTTTTCAATTATTAAAAATCAAAAGATTTCCAGTTCTAATCTATGAGTTTCCACAAGGTCATTTCTTTTTTAGAAGTAGAACTCACGGTGAAGAAGAATTTTTTACATCTTTAAATGATATTTCAATAACACCAAGTAATTTCATACATTCTTTTGGAAGATGCAACCGTCCACACCAATCAAAATTTTATGTGTCTGAAAATAGACCAACATCATTTATGGAACTTGTCGAATATTGGTCTGAAAACAAAAAAGTGGGAGACAAAATAAATGTTACTATCGGTCGGTGGCAATTACTTAAGCCTCTCAATTGTATTATAATAACTACTCCCGATGTGGAAAAGAGAGTTTCAGTTTATGATATTGAAAATGGAAAAATTTTAGATGCGTTTATAGAGAATTCAGATGAAAAAATTAGAGAGGCTACAAAACACTTGTATAGATACTTTTTCGAAAAATTCAGGAAACCATCGAAAAATGATTTGAAGAATTATTTAATAACATCTGCCATTACAAACGTCTGTTTAACCATTTCTAATAATCAAGCAGACTGTATTCAATATCCTAGCGTACCATTTGATGGAGAAGGCGATAATTTTGCTATTAATAAAGATTTTATTACAGACGAAAATATAAAACTAGTTGGAGCATTAAATAATGAATTAACTATTGTATCAGAAAATGAAAATGGAACTTTTAACTTTGAAGAAACAAATAATATCTCAACAGAAGATATTGACTACAAAAATCGTAGAATTATATGGTAGCAATGACTACAGCTAATAACTAAGCTTTCGTTTTGTCTGAAAGACAAGAAATGAAAGCCTGTTGAACGGAACCTCTGGTGGCTTTTCCTCCCCAGTTGGTAACCTTATGGAGTTATCGTTTCTAGAATTTAGGATAGTAGAGCAGTTTTTTAGAAGGACTGCTTTTTTTTGGAACTGAGATGAAGTTTTTTGAAGTATTCACAGGCTTTTTTTTACATTCAGAATACAAAATCCCTTACCCACAAAATTTATTTTGCAGACGAGGCATTGAAAACGGCAAGAAAATCCTCAGGCGGTCCTCGTTGTCCGAAAAGTGCGATGGTGATTAAGTTTCCTTCCTTACAACACCGACATTTTTTAAGCAAAGTTTTCGGTTTTACTTCTGTAATCTGGATTTTTAAATCTGATTGTAAATCCTGTAGTTTTCCACGTTTCCAGGAGCTGCTCAAAATTCCGTAATGCCTTATTCTCACAAATCTTCGAGGCAAAATATGAAGACTAAATCTGCGTATAAATTCAGTATTCGATAAAGTCATTTCCTTTTTCTGACCTTCTTTGCGATAATCTTTGTACCCAAAACGAACTTCTTTATCCGTAACTTCTTTGATGCGGTGATTGCTGATCGCGACTTTGTGAGTGTATCTTCCTAAATATTCAATAACAGATTTCGGTCCACCAAAAGGTCTTTTGCCATAAACGACCCATTTTTTGGAGAAGAGTTGATCTATTAAATCCTGGTCTTTAATTCCGGAAGCCCTTAATGAAGCCACAAACTTTGCCCGAAAAACCACACTCATCGCTTTTACACAGAAAAGGTATTTGTTAGATTTTATCTTCGCCCGCCATTTTCCTTGTTTATTAATGCCGCCGCCTGGAACAATGCAGTGTAAATGTGGATGAAGACTCAAATTCTGTCCCCAGGTGTGCAAAATCGCAATCATTCCCAGTTGGATTCCCTTATTTTTACCAAACTTATTTAAAGTCGCCCAAGCTGCTTCAAATAAGGTTTTGTACAACAATGCCGATTGAGAGATCGCCAAAACATTCAGTTCTTCGGGTAAAGTAAAAACCACATGATAATAACTGCAGGGTAATAATTCCTGCTCTCGTTTCTGAATCCATTCTTCTCTTTTATGACCTTGACATTGTGGACAATGCCGATTACGACAGGAGTTGTAACTGATGGAAAGATTTCCGCAACCATCACACGCATCAATATGACCACCCAATGCAGAAGTTCTGCAATACGATAAAGCGCGAAGGGTTTTCTCTTGATGAACCGTAAAGTTCTGAGCCGATAAATTGATTTTGCGAATAACTTCAGCAACGCTTCCGCCTGATTTATTCCGCTTTTCCATCCTGCTTTCTGCTACATAATTCAAAAACGGTATCTAAAGGACTGTGCGGTTTTTGGTCAGATAATTGGCAAACATGAAGATATTCCATGGTCGATTCAATTCTTTCGTGACCCAAAAGTTTTTGAACCATAATGATGGAAACTCCATCTTCCAATAAATGAGTGGCAAAGCTGTGTCGCAAAGTGTGGGTATGAACAATTTTGGTAATTCCTGCTTTTTTGCTCACCGTTTTGATGACCCATTGAACGCCTCTTTGGCTGTATCTGGAATCGAAATCTTATTTTCTGGAGCCAAAATGTCGATCTCTTCAATATTTCTATTTTGATTTCCATTGAATAAATATTGATCTGGATTTTCCACTGAAATAAAGGTTTTCAGTCCTCGAATTAAATGCTCGGATAAAGGAACATAACGGTATTTTTGACCTTTACCCTGAACAACATGCAGCATTTGTCGGTCAAAATCAAGGTGATGAAGTTCGATATTTCTAACTTCCATACATCGAAGTCCACACCCGTAAATCAGACCGATGAGCAGTTTGTGTTTCAGTAATTGGGCAGTTTGAAGCATGCGCCAAACTTCCTGACGACTTAAAATAGTCGGCAGTTTTTTGACTTTTGGAATGGCTGGAAGATGTAGAAAATCGTAGGGTAAACCTTCCGTTTTCAATAAAAACCGAAGTCCAAAAACCGTGTGTTTAAAGTAAGTTTGGGAAGGTGTTTTTGATCGCTGTTGAAGTTCGAAGAGATAATCTTTGACTTGCTCGGGATCCAGTTCGGTGGGTAAAGTTTTAAAATGCAGCGCAATTGCTGCTACATGCCTGGAATAATTATCAAAGGTTCTGGGACTTTTTCCTTGGATTGAAATATTTCTTTCGAAACGTTGTATCAGTTCCGAAAAACCTTTAACTTCGCTTGAAGCGCGATTCAAAATTTTGTTCGTTCTTAAATCCTCCGGAGATTTTTTTTTGTAGCCATTTTAGAGATTTTTTTTTGTTGAATAAAAACAAAGTTAATAAAACAGCCTCAGGAAAAGCTACCGGAGGTTTAGTTCAACACGGTATTTCTATTAGCGGGGCGGAAGTTCCTATCATCAAGATTTTTGCTAATTGTTCATTTTGTTATATTTACAAAGACTATTTATTAAAAGTCCCCGCCAACAGAAATACCCAACCGTTATCGGCAACCTCAAAAGACAATTTTCAAATGAAAAACATAATTAAAATTAAAAAGGTAAAACTTATTTTTTTGAGTTTCTTATTAATCGCTTTACTTGTAATTGGTTTTAAAATTTTTGGAACAAATTCGGATGTGGTTAAAGGAGTAAATTCGGAAAAAATAAAAATCATAAAACTTGGTATGAAATCCGAAAAAGTTATTTTAATTTTGGGGAAACCTTTCAAAAGTGAAAAGGAGATATTAGGCGAAGGTTTTATATACAGCTATACAAATCCGGTTAAATATTCAATAATTTATCCAATGTTATGGATACATTTTGATAAAAAACTAAAAGTTAGAGAGGTTTATGCAAAGAGATATATTTTGTTTGGTGCTGATGATGAATGTATTTATCTTCTAAATTCTAATAATAATTATGTTGAGCAGAAAAAATTCATGTTTTGTTTTAGATAGAGGCAATCTCTAACAAGATATTTCTATTAGCGGGGTGAAAGTTTATATCATAAAGATTTTCGTTAATTTTTCAATTTGTTATATTTACAAAGACTTGTTATTAAAAGTCCCCGCCAACAGAAATACCCAACCGTTCGCGGTAATTTTAAAAAAAATGAGAAGAATTTGATAACCTAGCGCAACTAATGAAGAAAATATTTATAGTTTACATTTCAGTTTGCCTTCTTTCATTGACTAATATAATTCTAAATATAAAGTTTAATGTAACTTTTGAAGGCTTTTGGAGTGACAGAATTTTATTTTGGATATGGCTTGGTTTTACACTTGTAATTATCATTTTATTTTGGAAAAAAAAAATAGCAAAAGTATACTTTGGAATACTCATTTTTGCTATCATATTGAGCATGATACCAATGGGAATTGCTTTTTGGGGAATGTATCTTTCGGTTACAGGAGAAGGGCTTCTATTTGAAAAGGAAATAACACCCAAATATCGTGTCCAAGTTGCAACTTACAGCATAATGACAAAATATTCACCTATACAAATAATAGAAAATCACGGTATATTTGAAAAAGAAATCATTGCAGATAATTCAGACCTAAAAATTAACGACAGTTTAAGTATTTCAAACTGGGATATTAAAAATGTATGGTATATTTCAGAAAATGATAAAGAAATTATTTTAAAAATTACAGATGGAGAGAATACTATAATAAAAAATTTCGAAAAAAAAGGAAAAAAATAACGCTAAGAACAGTTACAAGAGATGGGAAAAAGTTTTGATAAATACCTATTTATCTTTAGGAAAATATTTTTTTTTAGCAGAAAAGACCTTGGTTAAAAAGTTCCCAGCCTAGGAAATTCAACATCAGTTAGCGCTAATACGAAAAAATTCACAATTCAAATAAAAAAAAGACAAAATTGAAAATAGCCAAATTAATCCTCGTAATTTTTATGTTTTCTTTATCAAGTTGTCATTCAACTAAACAATTGATTCGTAAAAACAATTTTAAAATTGCTGTTTTTGATAAGGAAAAATTGAATGGTACTTACAGTAATGGTTTGAAAGATAGCTTGCCAAAAAATTTGTGGACAACATTAAAATCAAGTTATAGCGATATACCAACTACAACAAATAAAGAAAATTATAACGTTAAACTAACTTTATTGGACAATGAGAATATCAACATAAAATTATGGAATGAAACAGATGAATATGTTATTGAAGAATTTAATTTGAAAGGAAAAATTAAAGATAATTTTTTTTCAATCAATAGAAAACAAGCTTTATATCCATTTTTTCCCATATTTTATTTTAATGATGAAACGAAAACAATTATTGGGAATGATTGGAATGGAAATTTAATTTTGGTTAGTGGCAAAATAAACGAAGCGATGATTTTATTTATTTCAGGTGGCAATAGAAGTGTAAATAACGAACAATTCAAAAGGATAAAAAATTAAGGATAACAAGTCAATTCTCAACTTAACCCCCTCGCTGCGCAAAGTCTCCGACTTTGAGCTAAATAATCCTAGTTAGTAAAGAACTCTTTCGGTACAGTTATAAAAATTAACCTTGGCAAGGTTCAGAACCTTGACAAGGTTTTTCAAAAGAAGAAGAATCAATTTTTTAAAACTTCACGTTCATCGTCATTTCTTTGCCATCACGTAAAATCGTAACCGGAAGTTCATCGCCTGAATTTATTTTCGCCAGACAATCCATATAACTGTAAACTTCTTTCACCACACATTTCCCAATCCTTAATAAAATATCTGCAGACTGAATTCCAGCATTTGAAGCGGGGCGGTTTTCGGTAACACCATCGATGTGAAGTCCGTCTTTCGTATCGGCATAACTTGGCATAATTCCGAGAGTTACTTTGTATTTCGGAACGGCTTTGCTCGCAGAAATTTTGGTTTTCGTAAAAGGAATATTTTGTTCCGAAGCTAAACCATTGGCAAGATTGAAAACATAACTTGTAATGTTTTTCAAACCGGTGAAATTAATTTTGTCGGTGTCATCGGTTGGTTTGTGGTAATCGCTGTGCGTGCCGGTAAACAGGAATAAAACAGGAATATTTTTCAGATAAAAACTCGTGTGATCAGAAGGTCCAACTCCAGAACTGTCAACTGCTAAATTAAATCCGGCAGGTTTATATTTCTTAATGATTTCCCCGAAAACAGGAGAGGTTCCGACGCCACCAACGGTTAAATCTTTGTTTTTATTTAATCTTCCAACCATATCCAGATTGATCATTGCAACCACGCTTGGATATTTTGATTTGATGCTTTCAGCAAAAACTTTCGAACCCATCAAACCATCTTCTTCGCCGGAAAAAAGGGCGAAAACATAATTGGCATTTTCTTTTGCTTTATTTTGAGAAAATATTCGCGCCAGTTCTAAAACGGCAGAAACTCCGGAAGCATTATCATCTGCGCCGTTGTGAATTTGACCTTCTGAATTCATGAGCGTAGAATTGTGGTGTTCATTCAAACCCAAATGATCATAATGGGCGCCAATAACAATAGTTTTAGCCGCTTTGTTATCCAAGTAACCAATTACGTTTCTGGTATTGACTTTCACCGAAGATTGGTCTTCGTGTGGATTTAGCTTTACATCATAAGAAAAAGTCTGGGTATAATTTTTTCCATCTAAAGGTTTCAACTTTAAATTTTGAAATTCTTTTGAAATATATTCTGAAGCTTTATCTTCGCCTTCACTTCCCGCAAGTCTTCCTTTCAATTCATCGGACGCTAAATAAGAAACGGTATTCAAAAGATTTTTTTCTGAAACTAGTTCAGCAGGATCGCTCTCCACCCAGTCTGCCATAAAAACATTCGTTTCATGGGGCGTTTCACCGTGTCTGTTACTGGAGAAAACAAATTTCTTCCCATCCGGAGAAAACATTGGGAAAGCGTTGAATTCACTTTCGTAGGTAATTTGATGAAGGTTCTTTCCATCAAGATCAATTGAATAAATTTGGAAATCATATCCTTTAGTTGAATGATGATTGGAGGAAAATACAATTGATTTATCGGAAGGATGAAAATAAGGAGACCAGTTTGCTTTTCCTAAATGCGTGATCTGTTTTAAATCGGATCCGTCGATATTCATGGTGTAAATTTCCATTTCAGTTGGCGCAACCAGATTTTCTGCGAGTAAGTCTTTATAATCTTTTATGCCTTCAGGTGTTTTCGGGCGGGAAGAACGGAAAACTAATTTTTTAGAATCGTGAGAGAAAAAAGCGCCACCATCATAACCCAATCCAAAAGTGAGTTGTTTTAAATTTTTTCCGTCGATATCCATTCGCCACAATTCCAGATCACCACTTCTTGAAGACGTGAAAACAATATATTTTCCATCGGGAGAAACTACAGCTTCTGCATCATATCCTGGAGAATCGGTTAACTTTTTGGTAATCTTGCCGTTTAGATCGGCGATATAAATATCAAACTCTGCGTAAACCGGCCAAAGATATTTTCCATCCGTCCGAGGTTTTGGTTTTGCCGGACATTCTTTATTAGACTCAAAAGTGGAGGCGTAGAGAATATGTTTTCCATCGGGCATAAAAAACGAACAGGTTGTTCTGCCTTCGCCGTTTGAAATACGCTGCAAATCTTTGGTGCCAATATTTTTTTTGGTAAGATCTAAAAGATAAATCTGATCGCAATGCGCACCAATCAAAGGATTTGTAACCTGCATGGTAAGTTTCTTGCTGTCGGGCGAAAAATAAGCTTCTGCATTATCGCCACCAAAAGTTAATTTCTGAATATTTTTCAGGTTGACTTCCTGTGAAAAAAAAAAAGATGAAACGCTGAGAAATGCTATTTTTAAAAGAGATCTTGAGACAATCATTTGAATTTATATTTTAGTTTACTCAAATATAGGTAAATAAAAAATCGCAGAAAAATCTGCGATTTGTACTTTTAAAAGGGATAACCGAAAGCAAAATTAAGTACAGGTTGCAATGGTTTCCAGTTTTTAATGACCCATCGGTCACCTGAAGGTTGGTTGGGATCATAAACTTTATATGCTGCATCTAAACGCAAAGTGATATACGCAACATTTATCCTTAAACCAAGTCCGGTCCCAACTCCCATTTGGGATAAAAATTTCTTGAATTTGAAATCATCACCAAATCCATTGTCTTTTAAACTCCAGATATTTCCGGCATCAACGAAAGCAGCTCCTTCAAACATTTTGGTAAAAGGCAATCTGTATTCAATATTCGTGGTGAGTTTGATATTATCCATAATGTAAGAACGAACTTTTTCATCGAGTTGAGAATCAGCTGGTCCTAAACCGCCGAAAACCCGCCAAGCTCTGATATCATTGGAACCTCCATTAAAATAAGATCTTACAAAAGGCATTGAACTCGAATTACCATACGGAATTCCGACCCCGATAAACTGTCTCAAAGCCAAAGTATGTTTGCCATTGAATAAGCTGAAATATTTTCTGACATCAATATCGAATTTTACAAACTGGGAATAAGGAATGTTAAAAATACTTCTGGTCTTACCGGAAACGACCCCATCAATTTTTTCTTTGCTGTTGAAAAGACTGAAGATATTTCCGGCAGTTTCTACTTTCGCATTTAAATAGAAAGGATTTGGTCGGTCTTTTTTCCCGATTTCATTATAAATAAAATTATAGATCATGGAAGAAATTAGAACATCTTGCGTTTGTCGGTCTTTGTTGATCAAGGATTGTAAAAAAGTATTGTAGAGCGTTAACTGATCTCCTGAAAGTGAATTTTGATAGTTACCATCGCTTACAATCAACGCGGATAAATCATCTGAACTGATCTTGTTGTCGATAAAATCCTGGTATAAAGTAGGAGAGTAGCTCTGAAATAATTCATTTCTGACATCCCGATCGGCTGGAAAAAAATCGTAATATTTATCTTTATTTCTAGTAAGACTCAGCTGACTATTAAACAAAGAAAGCCGGTGCGTCACGACATCATTTACATTGGCAAAATAGTTTAAACTTCCATTAAAGTTGATCCTTCCCAAACCGATATTATCCTGAACCGAAGTTCCTAAAATAATGGAAGAATTGGGTGAATATTTTTTTGGAATCAGTTTCCAGGTTTTAAAAGGCAACAAAAGCCGTGGAAAATTGAGGGAAACCTGGGCGGAAATTTCGTACGCCAAATCTCTTTTACTCGGATCTTTCGTACTGGTAACAGAACCAAAAGTACCGGAAAGACTTGTGGTTAAATTTTCGGCACCTCCAAAAACATTCCGACTTGTAAGATCTACAGAAGGTGAAATCCCGAAATTTAAAATCTGAGAATAATTAATATCGGTAGAAACTTTGAAATCATACTTTGATAAAGGGGCGAGATAATAACTGATGTCTAAAATACTATCATTTTCTTTCCGCAGATTTTCATCATATTTAATGATGCTGAAATTATTCATTGCTGCAATATTCCGTTTCGTAAGATCTAGATTTTTTTGGTCATAAATTTCTCCTTTCTTCAGAATGACGGGTCTCCAAAGCGACCTGATCTTATACTGATCATCGAGTTTGTAAAAATTAATTCCCAAAAGCGAATCTTTCACGGTGTTTGCGGTATCTGCCAGTTTCCCGAGAAGATGAACTTTGATATCACCAATAGTGGTCTGTTTGAAAGGCGAATCCACAGAATCCTTATGAATATCCATCGTGAGGGGAACATTTTTTCTGCTTTGAAGCGTATCTGCAGTAAAATAAATATCTTCGTTGGAACTATTGAATTTGTAGTAGCCACGATTTTTCATAACTTCATTGATCCTTTGAACCTCTTTCTCTAAAACGCTTTGATCTAAAATGTTTTTGCCTTTGATCAAACTTTTATTCAGATCCTCTTCATAAATTCCTTTAATCGCAGGATCTGGAATGTTGTAATAATAATCGCTAATTTTTGTAGCGTCTTTGTGAGTGATCAAATAATTTGACTGTGCTTTTTTTGCGGCAGAATCCAAATCGTTGCTGAATTTTACATCGGTGTCCCAATATCCACGGTAAACTAAAAATTTTCTGATAGAATTGGCGCTCGTTTCCGTCTTTCCCTGATCCAAAATGACAGGAGGTTGACCAATATTGTGCATGAATCGTTCGAAAAATAAACTTTTGCCGGTGTATTCTGGATGTTTATATTTAATAAAAAGAGAATCCCTAAGTTTCTGATCTCTCATATCCGACGGATAAGTCATGTACTCATTCAAAATAGAATCATATTTCGGACTCGTGGAATTATAAAACCAAAGGCCAACCGGGAAAAGATACAGTGCTTTTTTATTTGGTTTTTGACTTACATAATTAGGAATCTCATCGTCGTATACTTTGCCGTCTTGAAATTTAAAAGTATTTTTTGTCAAAAGATATTCACCTTGAGGTACTTTTTTTGTCGTACTACAAGCATATAGAAAGAGTACAGTCATTGCAGATGAAAAAAATAAGTAATACTTTTGAAAATATTTAGAAAAATGCTTACGGCTCATAAAATAAAAATTTTACAGTCTTTAGACCAAAAGAAGTTCAGACAAAAATACAATTTGTTTTTGGTTGAAGGTAACAAAACGGTCAAAGAAATACCATTTTCGGAGTATAAGATCAAAGAAATATTTTCTGTGAATCCCGATTCTTTATCGGTTGAAACATCTTTGATCACTGAAATCTTACCTTCCGAATTAAAAAAAATAAGTTTTTTGCAACATCCAAAAGATTCTGTCGCAGTGTGTGAATTAAAGGAGGAAAGAATTTTGGAAAACGATTCCGTTCAAATAATTTTAGATGGAATTCAGGATCCGGGAAATCTTGGTACAATCATTAGACTCGCAGATTGGTTTGGTATTTCGCAGATCATTTGCAGTGAAGATACCGTTGATTTTTATAATCCCAAAGTTATTCAGGCAAGTATGGGATCATTTCTGCGTGTGAATTTGGTCTATCAAAATTTGGAAAGCTATCTTAGTAATTGCGATTCTGCAATTATTGGGACTGATATGGATGGAGAAAGTTTTTATGATTATAGTTTCCCGAAAAAATTTAATTTAGTTATGGGCAATGAAGGAAACGGAATTCGACCCGAAATCGAAAAATTATTAACCGACAAGATTACTATTCCCAGATTTGGAAAATCACAAGCCACCGAAAGTTTAAATGTTTCTATGGCAACGGGAATTATTTTGGGACAGATCTTTAACAAAAAATAAAAACCGTCTCGTTTGACAGCGAGACGGTTTGGTTTATATCAGTTGTTCCATACTGGAAGTTGTTCTGCTTTTTTGGTAATTTTCTAGTTTTTGACGTATAAATCTCAATATGATCGGCGCTAAATAAATTAAAGCTAAACCGATGGCTTTCTTTTTCCAGTTCGTATTGCGCAGGTTCTTTTTGGCAAAATTCCCGACAAAAGTTACGGCGGCAATTTTCAAGGTGTTTTCGATAACATTTAGTCCGGCACCGCTTTTCGCAAATCCAAGAACGGAATGTCTGCTTAGTAAGGAGTCCTTCACAGTGTTTGAAACTTCTTTAAAAATTTCCTGTGTTTTTAAGGCAACTTTTGTTTCACCATCCGGTTGAATCTCCGACTTCAGATATTTGTCGGTAAAACCATGCGTGAGTGCACTCAAACTTTCTTTTGTGTTTTCAAAAGTAAGCAACTCTTCCATCCCCGAAATATCTTTTTTTAGTAAAGCCTTTTTTCTTCGAAGTTCTTCCAGGCTTTCGTATTTGTTTCCCATAATATTAATCGTCTAAAGATTCAAGAATTTTATTAGCCACTTTGTTCTTAATCGTTTTTCTGTTCATTAAAACAACAATTAAAATCAAAAGAAAACAGCCCGCTACGATGAGCAGTCCATAACCATAGTTATGTAGGTATGTTCCAATGAGGAAACCAATCCCAAAAAGGAGGAGAAGCACAAAAAAGAGTAATGAAAACAAACCCAAAATAATGTAAATTGCTGTTCCCAAAATGGTTACCACTTTCTCGGTGGCTTCTAACTTGAGTAAATCTGCTCTTTTATAGGCATATTCTTTAATAAGATCCAACATGCTTTAATTTTTTATAAAGTTACAAAAAAAAGGAACTTATGATTAAGTTCCTTTTTATTAAGAGAATAAAACGGAAATTAATTTAAGATTTCAATCCGTCTAATTCGTTTTCAACGTCTTTCACTACTTCAGTAGTTTTTGCGATCGCCTGATCTTTGTATTTGTCATAACCGTCTTTCACAGAAGTTACTACTTTGTCAGCAGTTTCCTTGAACTGAGAAGAAATGTTACCATACTGATCTTTCACTTTGTTAGAAACATCTTGATATTGCTCTTTTGCTTTCTCAGAAACTTTTCCGTACTGATCAACTGCCTGATCTTTCAAGTCGCTCGCTTTAGTTTTGATTTTTTTTCTTGTTTCAGTTCCTTCTTCCGGCGCGTAAAGCATTCCTAATACTACACCTGCTGCAGCACCTGCAAGCAAACCAGCTAATACTCCTGCTACATTGTTATTACCTTTTTTTGACATCTTAGTTAATTTTTAATAGTTAATAAATATAATTGATGATTTCAATCTCTTATAAAGTTACAATTAATATACCATTGTTGCCATTCGATTTCTTAAAATATGTTAAATGTCATGAAGGTGTGAGATTATAAGAGCAATTGTTTCTTTCTTAGACAAATGCGTATTGTCAATTAAGATGGCGTCATCTGCCTTTCGAAGTGGTGCAACTTCTCGCTCGCTGTCTGTTTTGTCACGACTGGTCAAATTGTGCATTACTGACATTTCGTCCGTTTCAATTCCTAAAGATTGCAACTCCACGAATCTTCTTCTGGTTCGCTCTTCCACACTTGCGGTAAGAAAAAATTTGTAATCTGCATTTGGCAGCACTACGGTTCCTATGTCGCGACCGTCTAATATAACACCGCCTTTTTTTGCAATTTCCCGTTGCGTTTCTAAAAGAAAATCTCGTACTTCTTTTTGACAGGCAATCAAGCTTACGTTCGCTGCGACTTCATTGCTTCTGATTTGCTGAGAGATGTCTTTTCCATTAAGAAACATCACAAGTTCTTTATCAATAGGTTTAAATTCTAGCTGGATTTCATTCAACCTGCTAAATAATTCCGGTAAATTAATTTCACCGTCTCTATTCAAACAATTTTGAAGGGCGAAATAAGTAATTCCCCTGTAAAGGGCACCAGTGTCCATGTGAACAAGACCAAGTTCTTGCGCGATTATTTTGGAAATCGAACTTTTTCCAGTGGATGAATAGCCGTCGATAGCGATTACGGGTTTTCTCATAGCGCTAATTTCCTGATTTTTTTTGGAGAGGGCAAATTAATTGATGTTCTGTGGAAAGAATTATCTTCTATTTCCACTCACTTCAATTAAATCTAAAGTCAATCCGAACATATTAACGTTCGAAGAATTGTGATACCGAATATGGGCATAATCAAAACGGAAAGAAGAAATTTTAATTCCAAATCCCGCAGAAAGTCCAGCAAAACTTCGTTGATCTAAAACCGCAAGTTCATTACCACGCTTTACATTATAACCAAATCTGATATTAAAATTCTGCTCTGGAAAAAGTTCTGCTCCAAGCGAAAAATGATCCGCAACTTTTCTTCCAAAGTTTACTTCCTGACCATTATTATTAAAATCCTGAGAAATATTTAATTTTTGCAAATCATGTGCAGTGATCGTTAATGCCACTGGAAAATCATCTAAAATTTTGGTATAACCCAAATCGACCCGAAATGCGACATCTTCTCGAACTCCATTAAAAGGTTTGAACTGATACCCAAAATTACGGAATACCAATGCCAAAGTTTCTTTAGATTGTGTGTTATGATAGGTGACTCCTGCAGTTCCGACGACTGCCATTGAGGTGTAATTATCAATTCTTGAGGTAACGAAATTTGTTCCGCCTGCAATCGTCCAGTTTTCATCAAATTGATACGCATAACCAACTCCGACAGAAGCGTCCATCGCACCAAATTCACCATCGATTGTTGCACTTTCGTCTGTTCTCGGCATTCTTCCATAATCCATATATCTCGCATTAAAGGAAACTAGATGCGCTTCACCCAAGTTTTTTACAAAAGTGATGGTTCCATATTTGGAGTCGGCGAGATAAGAGGCAAAATTTAAAGCGATCATTTGATCCTGGTCCAGATTCATTAATCCCGGATTCACACCTGCAAAACTTACGTCGTAATCTCTAACGGAAACTGCGTCACCACCTAAAGCAGCCTGTCTTGCCGACACGGGAATATTTAGAAATGGGTAAACGTTTGTCCCTTCCTGGGCAAACAAAATCACAGATAAAAATAGAAAAGAAAGGAAGGTAGATTTTTTCAAATTGGTGTTTATTAGGGCAAAAATAATTCTTTTATATAATTTTTGAAAATATTTCTCTGTAAATATAAATCTATTAACGAAATTATTTGGGTTTCCTTATATTTGCAGAGCAAAAAAAGTAATAAAGTAAAAAATGAAATACAAAAGAATTCTTCTTAAACTAAGCGGTGAAGCTTTGATGGGAAACCGATCTTACGGAATTGACAATGACCGTTTGAAGGAATATGCTGCCGAAATACGCAAACTGGTAGATATTCATTGCGAAGTTGCCATTGTCATCGGTGGTGGAAATATTTTCCGCGGATTAGCAGGCGCTGCAAAAGGAATGGATAGAGTTCAGGGTGATTATATGGGAATGTTGGCAACCGTGATCAACGGAATGGCTCTACAGGGCGCTTTGGAAGATGCAGGAATTCATACAAGACTTCAGTCTGCAATCGAAATGGATAAAGTGGCAGAACCATTTATCAAAAGAAAAGCAACAAGACATTTAGAAAAAGGAAGAGTGGTAATTTTTGGTGCAGGAACAGGAAATCCTTATTTTACGACCGATACCGCTGCAACTTTAAGAGCCATCGAAATTGGTGCAGATGTAATATTAAAAGGAACCAGAGTGGATGGAATTTATGATTCAGATCCAGAAAAAAATGCAGATGCAGTAAAATATAATTCTTTAACTTTCGAAGAAGTTTTCGAAAAAGGTTTGAAAGTGATGGACATGACCGCATTTACTTTGAGCCACGAAAATAAATTGCCTATTATTGTCTTTGATATGAATAAAGAAGGGAATCTTTTGAAAATCGTACAGGGAGAAAATATTGGAACTTTAGTCAACATATCTTAGTAAAAAAAGCAGATAAAAAGGAAATACCTTAAACTAGAAACAAAAAATTTATGGGAGATTTAGAAATGATCACAGAGATGGTTAAGCAGGAAATGGATGCTGCTATCAAACATTTGGACCATGCTTTTCAGAAAATCAGAGCCGGTCGTGCTTCTACGACGATGGTTCAGGACGTGATGGTAGAATATTACGGCGCGCCAACTCCGTTGAGTCAGGTTGCAAACGTAATGATTCCAGATGCGATGACGATTTCTATTCAACCGTGGGATAAAACTGCGATTGGAGCGATTGAAAAAGCAATTGTCAATTCAAATTTAGGATTTGCTCCGATGAACAACGGAGAAAATATTACGTTGAATGTTCCACCATTAACGGAGGAAAGACGTATTCAGTTAGCGAAAAATGCAAAAGGCGAGTCAGATGCCACTAAAATTACCATCCGAAATGCAAGACAGGAAGGAATGAAAGATCTGAGAAAATTAGATGGTGTTTCTGAAGATCTAGTTAAGGACGAAGAATCTAAAATTCAGGTTTTGACTGATAAATTCGTGAAAATTTGCGATGATCATTTGAAAACGAAAGAAGCAGAAATTATGAAAGTTTAATTTCATATTTAAACTATAAAAAAGCCGTTTCAAAAAAAATTGAAACGGCTTTAATTTTGTGAACTTTTTACCATCATCATTTTAAAATGGTAAAAAATTTTTGTGCCTTTTGTGGTTAAAAGCTACTGATCAGCAAATATTATTTTGTCACAGCTTACCTTTCTCTGCAAAACTGAAAATACTTCCTAATTTTATTTTAGAATAACTGTTTGATTTTATTTTAGAAGAATTGATCATCGCTTTAGCTAAAATTGCTGTTGGTAAAGGTTTTTGATCTTTAAACATTCCCAGTTTATTAGCGAATTTAATTATTTTCCCGCCCAGAACTTCGCCCGTTCTTTCGGTGTCTTTTCGTTCGAGCATTCCGGGTTGAAATATGGTAATTTTATTGAAGTGGAGATCTTTTACGCTTTTCTCCAGATCACCTTTCATTTTGGAATAGAAAATTTTCGATTTCGGATCAGCGCCATAGGAGGAAACTAAAATATAATCTTCGACGTTGTTTTCTTTCGCAGTTTTCGCAAAATTATACTGATACTCATAATCTACTTTTCGCTGCGCTTCTTTACTTCCGGCATTTTTTAAAGTGGTTCCGAGACACGAAAAAGCGACATCACCTTTTACCAGATCTTTCCATTCGTCAGGTTTTTCAAAATCGACGATATGTGTTTTCAATTTCGGATTTTCTATACTTAAAGGTTTTCTCACGAAAACATCAACTTCTTTATAATGTGAATCATTTAGTAATTGATTGACCAGATCTTTTCCCGTTGCGCCAGTTGCGCCGATAACAAGTGCTTTCATAAGTTTTAATGAGCAATGAGTAATTAATAATGAGCAATAACTTTTACTGTATAAAATTACTAAATTTGTCTGAGAGTGAAACGATTACTTATTACCCATTTCTAATTACTCATATATTATGGACGCCAACGAAATTCTCGATTACTGTCTTGCGAAAAATGGAGTAGAAGAAACTTTTCCTTTTAATCCAGATACTTTGGTTTTAAAAGTTGGTGGTAAAATGTTTTTACTAATGCCTTTGGAAAAACAACCTTTGAGCATTGCGGTAAAAACCGATCCGGAATGGAGCGCTGAACTTCGCGAGAAGCATTTTCAAATCGAAGGCGCTTATCACATGAATAAAACGCATTGGAATTCGGTTCTGTGTGAAGGTTTGAAAAAAGATTTAATTTTTAAAATGATCGATCAATCCTATGATTTGATCGTGGCGTCTTTACCTAAAAAAATAAGGGAACAATTTTTAAATTCTTAAAAAGGGAATGTCAAAAATTAGATTTCTTCTTTAAAAAATAATATCATTAAAAATCTGCAGGATCAGCGAGAAAAAAACTTGAATTTTTACCATTAAGAAATTAAGATTTAATGATGATCATTTATTAAGAAAAATCTAAAGATTTTTTCATTTAGACTCATTAATCTTTCCTTTTGAAATATATCCAGTTTTGTGCACTCTATAAAGAATCCTATTCAGTAAAACTTTTGTGTCTTTTGTGGTCTAGAAAACTTTAAAAGTTAAAATTTTCAGTTCGAATTTTATCTTCATCCAACCTCTCAATCAGTTTTTCCAGATTTTCAAACTTGATTTCGTCGTGCAAAAATTCACGAAAGTTGACAGAAATCTCTTCGTCATAAATATCTTCATCAAAATATAAAATATAGACCTCCACAGAAAGTTCATTTCCCAAAACCGTAGGATTCGTACCAATACTCAGCATTCCTTTCAAATTTTGATCTTTTACAAAGACATCGACAATATATGCTCCTTTTTTAGGCAGAAGTTTCATGGAATTAACGGCAATATTCGCAGTCGGATAACCAATAGTTCTGCCGATTTTTTTACCATGCACAACCTTTCCTGAAACTGAATAAACGTACCCCAACATTTCGTTGGCTTCTTTTACATTTCCGGAAACCAAAGCATTTCTTATTTGCGTAGAACTAATGTGTTTTTCCTGAAAATCAACGGCTTCAACTTGTTGTACTTCAAAACCAAATTCCGGCGCCATTTTTTCTAATAATGCAAAGTCACCGCTTTTATCTTTTCCAAAGGTATGGTCGTGACCAATGATCAAATATTTCACATTTAATTTCTTAACTAAAATCTGTTTTACGAATTCTTCACCACTTAGGTTGCGAAAATCGGGATCAAATTCTTTCAGAAATAAATGCTTTACGTTATGTTTTGCAATAAAATAGGTTTTTTCTTCAATGGTATTCAGTAATTTCAAATCATCATCCGGACTAAAAATAGTTCTCGGGTGTGGCCAAAAAGTGAGTAACGCAGATTCAAGATTACTTTTTCGCGAAATGCTATTAAGCTGATTTACAATGAATTGATGACCGATATGAACGCCATCAAACATTCCGATGGAAAGAGCCAAAGGAGTTTTTTGGTGGTAATCTTGAAGATTTTTGATGATTTTCAAAAGAGGAAATTTTGATCGTGCAAATATGATAAAAATCTTCTTTTGAACCAATTGCAGATTAGGGAACTTTCATTATATTTGCAAACACGTAAAAATTTAGCAATGGCAAACCAAATTAAAGGAAAAATTTCTCAAATTATCGGTCCTGTAATCGATGTACATTTTGCAGATGCTGCAGAACTTCCAAGCATTTATGATGCATTGGAAATTACAAAAACCGACGGTAACAAAGTAATTCTCGAAGTAGAACAACATATTGGTGAAGATTCTGTAAGATGTATCGCAATGGATGCAACAGATGGTCTTCAAAGAGGTCAGGAAGTAATTTCTCAAGGAAGACAAATTACAATGCCAATCGGCGACGAAGTTTATGGTCGTTTGTTTAATGTAGTTGGTGACGCGATTGACGGAATTCAACAAGTTTCTAAAGAAAATGGTTTACCAATTCACAGAGAAGCGCCTAAATTTGATCAATTATCTACTTCTGCTGAAGTTCTTTTTACTGGTATTAAAGTAATCGATTTGGTAGAGCCTTATTCTAAAGGTGGTAAAATTGGTTTGTTCGGTGGTGCAGGCGTTGGTAAAACAGTACTGATCCAGGAATTAATTAATAATATTGCAAAAGGACACGGTGGACTTTCAGTTTTTGCCGGTGTTGGTGAAAGAACGAGAGAAGGAAATGACCTTTTGCGAGAGATGCTTGAATCAGGCATTATTAAATATGGTGATGAATTCATGCACTCTATGGAAAATGGAGGATGGGATTTATCAAAAATTGATCTGGAACAAATGAAAGACTCTAAATGTACTTTCGTTTTCGGTCAAATGAATGAGCCACCTGGAGCAAGAGCAAGAGTTGCTTTGTCTGGTTTAACGATCGCTGAATATTTTAGAGATGGTGACGGACAAGGACAGGGAAGAGACGTTTTGTTCTTCGTTGATAACATTTTCCGTTTTACACAGGCAGGTTCAGAAGTATCTGCACTTTTAGGAAGAATGCCATCTGCAGTAGGTTACCAACCTACTTTGGCTTCAGAAATGGGTGCGATGCAAGAACGTATTACTTCAACTAAAAATGGTTCAATTACTTCAGTTCAGGCGATTTACGTTCCTGCGGATGATTTAACGGATCCAGCTCCAGCAACTACTTTTGCTCACTTAGATGCAACTACGGTTTTGGATAGAAAAATTGCTTCATTAGGAATTTATCCTGCGGTTGATCCTTTGGCTTCAACTTCAAGAATTTTGACTCCTGAGATCTTAGGAGCTGAACATTACGACTGTGCGCAAAGGGTAAAAGAAATTCTACAGAAATATAAAGCATTACAGGATATCATCGCGATTCTTGGGATGGAAGAACTTTCTGAAGAAGATAAATCAGCGGTTTACCGTGCTAGAAAAGTACAGCGTTTCCTTTCTCAACCTTTCCACGTTGCAGAACAGTTTACAGGATTGAAAGGAGTATTGGTTGATATTAAAGATACTATCAAAGGATTTAATATGATCATCGATGGTGAATTAGATCACTTACCAGAAGCAGCTTTCAACTTGAAAGGTACAATTGAAGAAGCGATCGAAGCTGGACAAAAAATGTTAGCGGAAAACGCATAAATTTAGATTAAAGACGAATAGACCATAGACTAAAAGACTTTTTAAAAGTGTAATCTATTATCTATCCATCTATCATCTCTTATCTTAAAATAAAATGAATATAAAGATATTAACCCCGGAATTTGTAGTTTTTGAAGGCGAAGTGAGTTCTGTTTTACTTCCCGGAAAAAACGGTGATTTTCATATCATGAAAGATCACGCTGCAATTGTAGCTTCATTAATCGGTGGAAAAGTTAGAATTTTTACCAATCAAATTGATGAGAGCTCTGCAATGCATTTCACCAGAGAAAATGAAAAGGAAAGTGTATTTTCTTTCGTGGTGAAAAGTGGTGTCATCGAATTCAACAATAACAAAGGAATTATTCTCGCAGAATAAACACTTTGAAAATCATCTAAAATCCCGTCTTCGTTTTGAAGGCGGGATTTTTTTTATAGAATTACCATTAAAATATCTTTGCAGTATTGATGATATTGTGTTTTATTTAACATACAAATCTCATTTTAAAACTTTTGATTTCCTTAAATTTGATAGTAATTCTTTTATTCTTGAACGGTTAAATCGTCGGGAGTTCAATAAAACATTAATTTTCAAAACAATCAAATCAATTTAGAATGGAAATTTCTTTAAAAAACCAAGTTGCTATTATTACAGGCTCCTCCAGCGGAATCGGAGCCGGAATTGCAAAATCAATGTCAGAATCTGGTGCAACGGTCGTTATTAATTATCCTTATGAAGGTGCATTAGATCAGGCAAAAGCAGTTTTAAAAGAAATTACCGACGAGGGCGGAAAAGGAATTGTTTATCAATGCGATGTTTCCAAAGAAGACCAAGTCATCAATATGTTTCAGGACGTTGTTTCCCAATTGGGAACCGTAGATATTCTAGTCAATAATGCCGGAATTCAAAAAGATTCTCCGTTCACCGAAATGACGATCGATCAATGGAATGCAGTTATTGGCGTCAACTTAACGGGACAATTTCTTTGTGCAAGAGAAGCGATAAAAGAATTTCTGCGCCGTGGAATTGATTCTTCCAAATCTGTAGCGTGTGGAAAAATCATTAATATTTCTTCCGTTCATGAAATTATTCCGTGGTCAAAACACGCGAATTATGCTTCCAGTAAAGGTGCAATTCGAATGCTAATGCAAACTTTAGCTCAGGAATATGGTGCCGAAAAAATTCGCGTAAATTCAATTTGTCCCGGTGCAATACAAACGCCCATCAATAAAAGCGCGTGGGACACGCCGGAAGCATTGAATTCTTTGTTGACTTTAATTCCATACAACAGAATTGGGCAACCTGAAGATATCGGAAATCTTGCCGTATTTTTAGCAAGCGATTTTTCAGATTATATTACAGGAGCGAGTATTTTTATCGACGGCGGAATGACGACTTTTGAAAGTTTTTCAACTGGAGGATAATTTTTTTTGGGCGCCAATTTCCGCCTTCCACTCCCGCTTTTTTGCTCCTCGTACCTCGTCACAAAAAGAGCTCCGTTCAAGTCGGGGCGCAGTTTCTAGCCAAGAAGATCTATTATATTTTCATAAAAATATTTATAAAATTCACCATTCATAATTCACCATTCACCATTCACAAACAAAAAACATGACTGAAGAAAGTAAAAGACTGAGCGATGTAGCCTGGAAAAAATGGGGACCTTACGTCAGTAATCGAGAATGGGGTTTGGTTCGCGAAGACTATAGTGCAGATGGCGACGCCTGGAATTATACCAATCACGACACCGCAGAAGCAAAAACTTACCGATGGGGTGAAGAAGGAATTTGTGGAATTTGCGACGATACCCAGTTGATGGTTTTTTCTTTAGGTCTTTGGAACAAGAAAGATAAAATGTTGAAAGAGCGATTTTTCGGACTCACCAATGCTCAGGGAAATCATGGCGAAGATGTGAAGGAATATTTCTATTATTTAGACAATACTCCCACGCATTCTTACATGAAGATGCTCTATAAATATCCTCAGAATGCTTTTCCTTACGACGATCTAATTCAGAAAAATACAGAAAGAGGAAAGCTGGATCCTGAATATGAACTTATCGATACAGGGATTTTTGATAATAATGAATATTTCGATGTTTTTATTGTGTATGCGAAAGTTTCTCCAACGGATATTCTCGTCAAAATTTCAGTAACTAATAAATCTGAGAATGAAGCGCCGCTCGTAATTTTACCCACGGTTTGGTTCAGAAATACATGGAGTTGGGGATATCAAAATTATAAACCAAAATTATGTTCAACGGTTGAAAATTGCATCAACATCAATCATAAGGAAGTTGCATTTAAAAATTTTTACGCGAAGGAAAAATCGAGTGCCATTTTTTGCGATAATGAAAGCAATAATCTGCGACTTTACAATTCCCCAAATTCAGAACCCTTTCATAAAGACGGAATTAATAATTTTGTACTAAATGGAAAGCAACAGTGCATTAATCCCGAGAATTTTGGCACCAAAGCATCCTTTTTAATTGATGAAGTGATTGCCGCAAAATCTTCCAAAACGTTCGAATTTAGAATAAGTGATCACGATTTAGAAAAACCTTTTGAAGATTTCGATCATTTTTTTGATCTTCGGAAAAAGGAAGCAGATGATTTTTATGCAGATATTCAGAAGGGAATTACAGTAGACGACGAAAAACTTGTGCAAAGACAAGCGTTTGCCGGAATGTTATGGAATAAGCAATTCTATCATTATAATATTTTTAAGTGGTTAAAAGGCGATCCGTCCGAACCAGTTCCACCGAAGTCCCGGGATAAGATCCGGAATTATGACTGGAAACATCTTGATAATTTTGATATCATTTCTATGCCCGATAAATGGGAATATCCGTGGTACGCAACTTGGGATTCGGCTTTTCACTGTATCAGTTTTTCTTTGATCGATCCCGATTTTGCAAAAGAGCAACTGAAACTATTTACCCTCGACTGGTATATGCATCCGAATGGTCAACTTCCTGCTTACGAATGGGATTTCTCTGATGTAAATCCGCCCGTTCATGCGTGGGCCGTTTTTCGGGTTTTTAAGATTGATGAAAAGATGAAAGGAACGCCAGATCTAAAGTTTTTAGAATCTGTCTTTCAAAAATTACTCATGAATTTTACGTGGTGGGTGAATAAAAAAGATGTCAACGGAAATAATATTTTCGAAGGTGGATTTTTGGGTTTAGATAATATTGGAGTTTTTGACCGCAGTGATACCCTGCCAAATGGCGAAAGTTTGGAACAGGCAGATGGAACCAGCTGGATGGCGATGTATTCTTTGAACATGATGAGAATTGCAATAGAATTGGCGCAATACAACAACATCTACGAAGAAATGGCAACGAAATTTTTTGAGCATTTCCTTTATATTGCCAATGCATTAGACAATATGGGAGATGATGCTTTCTCTCTTTGGGACGATCAGGATGAATTTTTCTATGATGCGATCACGACCAATAGTGGCGAAAATATGTTTCTGCGTTTAAGAACAATTGTGGGACTTATTCCAATGTTTGCGGTGGAAGTAATTGAAGATGAAATTCTACAGAAACTTCCGGTTTTCAAAGCCAGAATGGATTGGGTATTGAAGAACAAAAAGGAACTTGCAGGCTTAGTTTCACATTGGGAAGTAAAAGGACAGGATTCCAAACACTTATTAAGTTTGCTCCGAGGTCACCGTTTGAAAAGGTTACTGGCGAGAATGCTCGACGAAAAAGAATTTCTGAGCGATTACGGTGTTCGTGCACTTTCAAAAATTTATGAGGAAAATCCTTTTAAAATTCAGTTGAATGGAATGGATTATTCGGTGAAATATACTCCTGCAGAAAGTGATAGCGGATTATTCGGTGGTAACAGCAACTGGCGGGGACCAATTTGGTTTCCTATTAATTTTCTGATCATCGAAAGTTTACAGCGATTTTTCTTTTACTACAGTCCAGATTTCTTGGTCGAATATCCGACAGGAAGTGGAAAATATTCTAATCTTGATGAAATTGCAACCTCTTTAGGGAAGCGACTTTCCAAAATTTTTCTTAAAGATGAAAATGGTAATCGCGCTGTCAACGGCCAATATCCAAGATTTCAAACTGATGACGATTTTAAAGATTATATTTTATTTTACGAATATTTTCATGGCGATAATGGAAGAGGCGTGGGAGCTTCACATCAAACAGGATGGACAGGTTTGATTACAAAAATTCTACAACCTAGGTTAGAGCAAAAAGCATCAGCGATTGCAGAGACACAAGCTGTAAAATAAAAATTTTAAATATTTTCTTCTTTTTGTAATTTTTTTGCAGAACAAAATTGGAATATTTACAATTCTATCATTCGGTCGTGATAGAAAGTAAACTACAGACTCAGAATAACGCCGTTTTCTTTTAATTGCTGAATTGGTTTTGAAAACCAAAATAATTCAAAATCTTCAAATATTTCTTCAAATTGAATTTTCAGCTGTTGAAGCGTGATTTTTTTTGGATTTTCTGTGGAATTTTCCTTAAAGATTTTTAGCAACCAATCTGCTTTTTCTCTTTCTAATTCGAGCTTTACGATATTTGTTCGGAGATGAAAGGTAAGTCTTGTAAAGTCAAAAGTTCCGGCTTTTGTTCTTTTTGCAAAATTTTCAGTTTGAGGATTTTTATCCAGGAAAACTAATTTTGAATTCGCTTTAAAAATAAAATTTTCTTCTTCCAAAAGGCAATCATGGATATAATCTGGATGAATCGTCGTTTTTGGAATTTTGAAATCAAACCAATCTTTTAAAGGAAGGTCAAAGTTTATTCCGTGCATAAAATTGACTAATGATTTCTTTAAGCCAAAACTAAATTTGCTGTGATCAATCCCAGTTCTATCTGTAAATTCAATATCGTTATTGGCGAATAAGATTTCTTTTTTAAGTGGTTGAACTCCAAATTCATCAGGATTTTTTCCGATTGGTGAATGCGCCGTCATCGAAAACTGATGCCAGAAACCACTTTGCAAAATTCCCATCTCAAAAAGTTGCCGAACCATTTCCAGAGAATCAACCGTTTCCTGTACGGTTTGCGTGGGAAAACCAAACATCAAATAGGAGTGAACCATAACACCGGCTTCGGTGAAATTTCGAGTTACTTTCGCAACCTGATCTACAGAAACGCCTTTATCAATTAACTTGAGCAAACGATCACTTGCAACTTCCAGTCCGCCGGAAACTGCGACCAAACCTGAGATCTTTAATAAGAAACATAAATCTTTACTGAAGCTTTTTTCAAATCTGATATTCGTCCACCAAGTCACGACTAAATTTCTGCGCAAAATTTCTAAAGCAACTTCCCGCATCAATGCTGGTGGAGCAGCTTCGTCTACGAAATGAAAACCTGTTTCGCCAGTTTGTGCGATTAATTCTTCCATTCGATCTACTAAAATCTTAGCAGAAATGGGTTCATACATTTTCACGTAATCTAAAGAAATATCGCAAAAAGTACATTTCCCCCAATAGCAACCGTGCGCCATTGTCAATTTGTTCCATCTTCCGTCGCTCCATAAACTGTGCATCGGATTGGCAATTTCTATGACCGAAATATATTGGTCTAAAAGCAAATCGCTGTAATCCGGAGTTCCTATAAAAGCTTGCTTATAATCGGGTTTGGAAGTATTATTTTTATAAGTTACTTCCTGATTTTCTAAAATAAAAGTTCTTTTAAATTCTCCTTCTGAAATATTTGAATTCGAGATCGCATTTTCATAAACCAGTTCAATAGGTAATTCGCCATCATCTAAAGTGATATAGTCGAAGAATTCAAAAACTCTTGCATCTTTCAATTCTCTCAATTCGGTATTCGGAAAACCGCCGCCCATCACAATCCGAAGGTTTGGATAATTTGACTTTATAAATTGCGCAGAACGAAATGCAGAATATAAATTTCCAGGAAACGGAACGGAAAAGCAAATCAGTTTTGGCTGAATTAGATCTAATTTTTCCTTTAAAATTTTTAAGGTAAATTCATCTGTAAAAGTTTGAGGAGCATTCAACTTTGAATACAATTCATCAAAGGAATTCGCGCTTTGGCCAATCTTTTCTGCATAACGGCTAAAACCGAAATCAGGATCAATATTTTCAACAATATAATCTGAAATATCTTCTAAATATAAAGTCGCAAGATGTTTGGCTTTGTCCTGTAAACCCATATTTCCGAACGCAAACTCCATATCATCGAGCTGATTAAAACGTGATGCTTCCGGCAAAAAATTCATGGTGCAGATCTGTCTTGCTAAAGTTGGATTTTTATTTTGTAGAAAAAGAATAACCTGATCGATGGTTTTGATATATTCCTCTCTTAAAGCAAAAATTCGCTTTGAATTATCAGAAGTTTCTAGTGAATCAATATTTTTTGAAAAGACTTTTTCAATTCCGCTTTTTGAAAATAATGCCAAAATCACTTCGATTCCAAGGTCAATTTGATAACTTGAAATATTTTTGGTATTCAAAAACCCTTTAATATAAGCCGTTGCCGGATAAGGCGTATTAAGCTGAGTAAAAGGCGGAGTGATGAGAAGGAGATCTTTCAATAGGAATCTTTTTGCAAATTTATTGTAAATAACTTAACCACAAAAGTCACAAACGAATGCTGAAATATTATGATTAAAAGTAAAAAGAGCTTGAAGCAGATTTATATTTATAGTCTTAACAGTAATTATTAATTTAAAGCTTCTGAAACTTTTGTGTTTTAAAAATTATAAATCGAAATCTCCTGCTGCTTCAGGTTGGTAAATAATTTCATCAATGACAATTTTCGTCATTCCGGAAGGGATTAACCAGTCGATCTCATCATGAACACGATAACCGATCAAGGCGGAAGCAACCGAGGAAAAAATGGAGATTTTATTTTCTTTAATATTCGCCAAATGTGGATAAACAATTTGAAACTGAACGCTGTTTTTATTGTTCTGAAAATGAATTTTAACAATAGAGTTCATGGTTACAACATCTTTCGGAATATCTTCAGATGCAACTATCTTCGCGCTGTGCAACTCTGCCAACAATTTATCTGCATCTTCTTTTTTAATCGAATTATTTAGTTTTGCATCGCGAATTACATTATGAATTCTGGTGCTATCTTGTTTGGTTATAATGATCTGTTCCATATTTTGTTTTTAGTTTGGGGTATTAAAAAACCGTCTGAATTTTTCAAACGGTTTATATAAATAAATTTTTGAAAAATACTATCGGTCTTTAAATTGAAGATTTTTTTCCTCCAATAATTTTTTTTCCTGCTCTTTATAAAATCCGGAAACTAATTTTTTCTGAATTTCTTCAAATGCAGCAAGTGTTTCATTGATCTCAGAATCGGTATGCGATGCAGTTGGTATCAATCTTAATAAAATCATTCCTTTTGGAATCACGGGATAAATTACCACTGAAGTAAATATTCCGAAATTCTCTCTCAGATCTCTGGAAAGTAAAGTAGCTTCAACTGTTGAACCTTCCATCATCACTGGTGTTACACAAGTGTTTGAACCACCGATGTTAAAACCTCTTTCGACAAGTCCGTTTTGTAATTTATGAACGTTCTCCCACAATTTTGCTTTAATTTCAGGTCTTGTTCTTAACAGATCCAGTCTTTTTAAACCTCCGATAACCATTGGCATTGTTAAAGATTTTGCGAAAATCTGCGAACGGAGATTGTATTTTAAAATTCGGATAATATCTGCATCTCCTGCAATAAAAGCTCCGAAACCTGCCATTGATTTTGCAAATGTAGAAAAGTAAACGTCGATTTGATCTTGGCAATCTTGTTCTTCACCTACACCAGCTCCAGTTTTTCCTAAAGTCCCGAATCCATGAGCATCATCAACTAACAGTCTGAAACTATATTTAGATTTTAAGTCGCAGATTTCTTTAATTTTTCCTTGTAATCCACGCATTCCGAAAACTCCTTCAGTAACAACTAAAATTCCGCCTCCCTGTTCTTGAGCTACTTTGGTTGCGCGAACAAGATTTTTTTCCAGACTTTCAATATCATTGTGTTTGTAGGTAAAACTTTTACCCATGTGCAAACGCACTCCATCAACGATACAAGCATGTGAATCGGAATCGTAAACAATAACATCATGTCTTCCGACTAATGCATCAATCGTAGAAACCATTCCTTGATAACCAAAATTTAAAAGATATGCAGCTTCCTTATCTACAAATTCTGCTAATTCTCTTTCCAGTTGCTGGTGCTCCTCTGTTTCACCAGACATTGCTCTGGCTCCCATTGGATAAAACATTCCGTATTGCGCTGCTGCTTTTGCATCAGCTTCTAAAACTTCCGGATGGTTGCAAAGGCCTAAATAATCATTGGCACTCCAAAATATAACTTCTCTTCCTTGAAACCTCATTCTAGGACCAATAGGACCTTCTAACTTTGGGAAAACAAAATATCCTTCTGCATAATCTGCGAACTGTCCCAATGGACCTGGATTTCCCCGAAGACGATCAAAAATGTCTGTCATTATTTTATCTTATTATTTTGTAATTTATGAAAAAAAATTGAATTAAATTATACTACAAAAAAAACCTTTCGGTTATTACAAAAAGGTTTTTTAATTTTCTTTTACACTATATTATTTTATTACTTCTGTCTTGAAGACTTCTTCATAATTATGAACACCATTGTTGATGAAACCTTGTTCTTCCATCCATTGATCGCTGTAAACTTTGGTTATGTATCTCGAACCGTGATCTGGAAAAATCGCTACTACGACATCATCTGTCGAAAACTCATGAGAATTGCCGTACTGTAGTAAACCTTGAACAACTGCTCCGGTTGTGTAACCTCCCATGATCGCTTCTTTCAAAGCAATTTCTCGAGTTCTATATGCAGACATTTCGTCATTTACCCGCACAAATTCGTCAATTTTATCAAATAATAAAGCGGACGGAATTAGGTTTTTGCCCATTCCTTCGATTTGATAAGGATGAATATCTGAGCTGTTAATTTTTCCTGTGTCTTTGAAACCTTTTAATATTGATCCTGAAGCGTCAACTCCTATAATTTTAATATCTGGATTTTGCTCTTTCAAAAATTTTGCCGAACCTGATAAAGTTCCTCCTGTTCCTGTACAGGCAATAAGATGCGTAATTTTTCCCTCTGTCTGTTTCCAAATTTCAGGACCAGTTGACTGGTAATGCGCATCAATATTAAGTTCATTGAAATATTGATTAATATATAAAGAATCTGGAATTTCAGATGCTATTCTTTTTGCAACTTCATAATAAGATCTGGGATCATCTGGCGCAACATTAGCAGGACAAATATAAACGGTCGCTCCTAAAGCCTTCAAATAGGCGATTTTTTCTGCTTTTGTTTTGTCGCTAACTGCTAAAATACATTTGTAACCTTTAATAATAGAAACCATTGCGATCGAAAAACCCGTATTACCAGAAGTAGTTTCTACAATCGTAGATCCCGGTTTCAAAAGTCCTTTTTTTTCTGCCGCCTCTATGATGTGAATTGCAATTCTGTCCTTGGTAGAATGCCCAGGATTATAAGATTCTAGTTTGGCATATACCGTCGCAGAAATGTCTTTGGTCACCTTATTTAATTTAACCAAAGGTGTATGACCGATTAAGCCAAGAATGTTATCGTAAACATGAGTCATTGTTTCATTTTTTCTCTAGAAAACCGTGAGCGCAAAAATACGAAAAATTTAATAATTCAACAATTTATATGAAGTTTTATGATATATCGCATATCCTGTAAAAGAGTTTTCAAAATTATTTTGCACCATAGCCGGACAAGAATCACGCCAAGTCATTTAAAATTTGTTAAAATATCTGAATAGTAACCTAAAATCCCTATTTTCGCACTATTGAATTTTTATATATGAAAAACTGGTCTTTTAAACGATTGAATACCCTTTTGGGATGGGTTGTTTTCGTTATTGCATTTCTTACTTATTTATCAACCATGGAACCGAATTTCAGTTTTTGGGATTGTGGTGAATATATATCTTCAGCAGTAAAACTCGAGGTTACGCACGCTCCCGGAGCTGCGCTTTTCCAGTTGGTAGGAGCGGTTGCCGCCATATTTGCTTTTGGTAATGGCGCACATTATTCCATTGTAATTAATTCAATGTCGGCTCTTTTCAGTGGATTGACCATTCTTTTCCTTTTCTGGACCATTACTCATTTGGTCAGAAGACTTTTAAATAAAGACTTTACGGAGATCACTAAACATCAGGAAATTTCAATTCTTTTTGCAGGAGTTGTCGGCGCGTTGTGTTTTACTTTTTCTGATACTTTTTGGTTTTCCGCAGTTGAAGGTGAAGTTTATTCAATGACAAGTATGTTTATCGCAATGTTAGTTTGGCTAATTACCAAGTGGGAAAACGAATATCATGATGCTGATAATGAAAGATGGATTATCTTAATATTTTTTGTAACTGGTTTGTCAGTCGGCGTTCACATGATGTGTATGTTAGCAATTCCGGCGGTTTGTTTAATGTATTACGCTAGAAATTATGAGTTTACGTGGAAAAGTTTTCTTTGGGCAAATCTCTTCACTCTCGTGATTCTAGGAATTGTGTTTAAAGGAATTTTCCCTTTAATAATGACTCTATTTGGAAAAATGGAAATTTTCGCAGTTAATGGAATTGGTCTTCCTTTTCATTACGGAACTATATTCGCCTTCCTTATTTTAGTGGCAGTTTGTTACTTCGCTATTAAATATGCTAAAAGATCAAAGAAGAATATCTATCAGACCATTATATTATCAGTCGTTTATATGATGATCGGTTTCTCCTGTTGGATGGTAATTCCGATTAGAGCAACTGCAAATCCGCCAATGAATTTAAATAATCCTGACAACGCCATCGGAATGTTAGATTATTATAACCGTGTACAATACGGAGACTGGCCGACTTCTTATGGTCAAAATTACACCGCTTATTTGGATGCGAATGGAATCCAGAAAAATGAAGACGGCAGTTACAAAACTGAAAAAACAGGCGATGTTTACGAGAAAGACGAAAAATCTGGCACTTACAGAAGAGTTGGGGATCGTTTTAATTATGTCTTCAGCAAGGATCAAGTAAGTTTTATGCCGCGAATGTTTAACGAGGATAAAGATGTCATGGCCAATTATATTTCGATGTATGGCGCACCAGATTTCTCCTTTAATTATGCCAATGAAGATATTGCAGACAATCCTGAAGCCAAGAAAATATTTCAGGATCTGCGTACGAAATACGAAGAAGGAACCATCAAAGCAGATGATTATTTAAAAGTAAAAAAATACAATTTAATCAATGTTCAAAGACCTTCTTTAGCGCAAAACTTAGATTATTTTATCACCTTCCAAAACGGATATTATTTTATGAGATATCTGATGTGGAATTACGTTGGCCGACAAAATGACCTGGAAGGACACATGGAAAATAACAAAGGAAACTGGATTTCCGGAATTCCATTTATTGATAACGCGATGTGGGGTGACCAAAGTAAAATGCCTGCGAAATTTAAAAATGAAAGCACTGTTGCATTTTTCTTCTTGCCTTTATTATTGGGAATCATCGGATTTTTCTTCCAGTTGAAAAGAGATTTCGGACGATTTTATGCAATCTTGTCCTTATTTATATTGACAAGTGTGGGAATTGTATTTTACACTGGTGTAAAACCTTTTGAAGTTCGCGAAAGAGATTACGCGATGGTCGGATCTTTCTATGCTTTTGCAATCTGGATCGGTTTAGGAGCCGGAGCTTTGCTGTGGTATCTTCAAACAAAAGTAAAATCAAACACGGTTAACATTGGAGCAGGAATTCTTCTTCTTGGAGTTCCATTGATGATGGGTTTCCAGAATTATAATGTTCACGACAGAAGCAACCGCTACACTGCGTATGATTACGCATATTCAACCTTGAAATCCTTACCAAAAAATGATATTCTCTTTGTTTATGGTGATAATGACACCTATCCGATTTGGGGAATGCAGGAAACTTCGGGACTTCGCGATGATGTGAAAGTGGTGAATTTCACTTTGCTTTCTACGCCTTGGAATATCGATCAGGTAAAACGCAGAACTTACAATTCAATGCCTGTTCCTTCCGTTTTAAATCATGATGATTACCGCGATGGAACGAATGATCAGATTTATCTGATGACGAAAGATGACTGGAAAAATGTTTTCGCTAACCTAAAAGATCAGGGAGCGCCGGAAACAACTTTTGCCGGATTCCGAAAATTTCAGACTCAGGATTCAATGACTTTAAAAGAAGCCATGAATTTCATTAAAACAAAATCAGAAGATAAAGACGAAATTTTAAAACTACTTTTTGGAGATGCAAAATTTGAGAAATTTAATTTCTTACCTGTTTCTAAATTTATAATGCCTGTAAATAAAGCTAATGCGGTGAAATCAGGAACGATCGAAGCTAAAGATCTACCGGACGTTGTAGATCAAATCACAATCGAATATAAAAGCAACAGTATGTTTAAAAACAATTTGTTGCTGCTTGATATTTTAGCAAACTTTGACTGGAAAAGACCCATTAATTTCTCTTCCGGGGGAATTTATGATCCTGAAAATATTTTCTATTTAGGAGATTATTTGCAGTACGATGGTTTCAGTTACCGGTTGGTTCCAATTAAGACTACCGAAAGAGAAGATGGAGAAATGGGTAGAGTAGACGCCAATTCCTTATACAAAACCATCAAAAATTACAAATGGGGTAATTTCAAAGACTTGAAAGTTCATTTTGATGAAACTTGTACTCAAAATATAGTGAGCTACAGAGGTTCCGTAAGTCGCGCTGCAGAAGCACTTTCGCTCTCCGGACAAAATGCAAAAGCAATTGAATTACTCGATTTAGTTTCAAAAGAAATACCGGTTGTTAAATATGATGATCCGAGATCTTTAAGTTCCATCGTTTACGGTTACATCATTTCCGGGCAGGAACAAAAAGGGTTGAAATTGGCTGAAGAACTCAAAAAAGGAATTTTTACCGAATATGATTATTACAACAGCCTGTCACCGGGTGAACAAAGATTTGTGGCGAGACAAATGCGTACAAAACCAATGGAATATTCGTTGATTGTAGGTGCAGTTTCTGATGCTTACAAAAAAATTGGTCAGCAGGAAAAAGGATATTCTTATTTGGTTAAATCCATTGAACCAATTGATAAAAGGTTTAATATTTTCGTAAAAGATCTGCAAACGATGGGCAAAGAAAAAGCCATCAAACAATCTGAAAACGTGCAGAAAATTACGCCTTTTTATACTTATTTATTTGATGTGATGAATCCTTACGATTCTACTTATTCCAAAGAAAAAGAAGAACAGATCACGAGTGCTATTATGAAAGCGACTCAATAATTCAAAGAAAAACATTATCCATAAATATTATAAAATATGACCATCTCAGAATATATCAAAAAAGTCCCGAAAGCAGAATTACATCTCCATATTGAAGGAAGTTTCGAACCTGAATTAATGTTCGAAATTGCCCAAAGAAATAAGGTCGAAATTCCTTATGAAAATGTAGAAGCAGTAAAAAAAGCGTATCAATTCGGGAATTTACAAGACTTTCTAGATATTTATTACGCCGGAGCAAATGTTCTCCTTCACGAACAGGATTTTTACGATCTCACGATGGCTTATTTTAAACATTGTGTAGAAGAAAATATCGTGCATGCAGAAATCATGTTCGATCCACAAACTCATACCAAAAGGGGCGTAGAATTTTCGACGGTTATTAATGGTATTCAGCGTGCAAGAGAAGATGCAGAAAAAAATCATGGAATTTCGTCTTTATTGATCATGAGTTATTTGCGTCATTTATCGGAAGAAGATGCGTTTGAAACTTTGCAACAGTCGCTCCCGTACAAACATTTGATCAAAATGGTTGGGTTAGATTCTTCGGAAAAAGGAAATCCACCTTCAAAATTTCAGAAAGTTTTTGAAGCCTCGGTTAAAGAAGGTTATATTCCTGTTGCTCATGCCGGCGAAGAAGGAGGTGCAGAATATATTTGGGAAGCTTTAGATTTACTAAAAGTTGCGAGAATTGATCACGGAAATAATTGTTTGACAGATCCAAAATTGGTTGAAAGATTGGTTTCAGAAAAAATGGCTTTAACGGTTTGTCCGCTTTCAAATACAGCACTGAGAAACGTAGATCACATCGATAATCATCCTTTAAAAAAGATGCTGGATTTAGGTTTAAAAGTAACCGTAAATTCAGATGATCCCGCTTATTTTGGCGGTTATTTGACTCAAAATTATCTGAGTTGTATAGAAGCTTTATATCTATCAATGGATGAAGTAAAACAATTGGTTCGCAATTCGTTCGAATATTCTTTTTTACCGGAAGAAATAAAACAAAAATTCATCGCTCAAATTTAAATTTCTAATCTTGAAATATTGTGCTTTATTGCGCGGTGTCAATGTAAATGGAACTTCCATGAAAATGGTTGAAGTTTGTAAAGTGTTTGCTGATGCACTACTGTGCCATGTTTCTTCAGTTTTAGCAACCGGAAATATACTTTTTTCTTCTGATAAATCTTCTTCTGAATTAAAGAAAATTTTAGAAAAAGCACTTTCAAGGCATTTTAATTATGAAGCTTTTCTATTTATTAAAACTAAAGAGGACGTTCTGGAAATTTTCAATAAAAATCCTTTCACAAAATCAGATGACTTACATATCTACGCTTTTGTTGGAAGTGAAGGAATTACCGAAATTCTTTTAGATGAATTCAAATTTTATTTTCTTAAATAATTCAGCCAAAAATTAATAGCAAATTGAAAATAGTAACTTGGAATTGTAATGGAGCATTTAGAAAAAAGTTTGAAAACATTTCAGACTTAAATGCCGATTTATATATTATTCAAGAGTGCGAAAATCCATCCGAATCTAAAGATGTAAAATATCAGAAATGGGCAGAAAATTATATTTGGATCGGCGAAAATAAAAACAAAGGACTTGCCGTTTTCGCGAAACCAGAAATAAAGTTAGAAAAATTAGATTGGACGAACCAATTCAACGATCATTCAGTAAAGCATTTTTTGCCTTGTAAAATCAATGGAGACTTTAACTTATTAGCGGTTTGGACTCACAAAAATAATTCGCCCAATTTTGGATATATCGGTCAGTTATGGAAATATTTGCAAATAAATAAAAATAAATTAAAAGAATCTTTAATTATAGGTGACTTTAACAGCAATACAATTTGGGATGAATGGGACAGATGGTGGAACCATTCTGATGTTGTAAATGAATTAAAAGAACTTGGTATTGATAGTTTTTATCACCGCTTTAAAAAGGAAATTCAAGGTAAAGAAAAAAAACCAACTTTATATTTTCAAAGAAATATAACGAAGCCTTATCATATTGATTATATTTTTGGAGCTCAAAAATTTTGCGATAGATTAAAAAGCATTGAAATAGGGCAATATGATCAATGGATTAAATTAAGTGACCACATGCCAATGGTCTGTGAAATCGAATATTGAATTTGAATTATCAATCAATTAATTCCTATTATTGAAATTTTATCTTTCGCAATTTCTTTTTTATAAATTAAATAATAATAAATCAATAGGAACGGGCTTTAGCCCGTTTTCTTTCTTAAAGCTTCCAAGTGGCTTTAGCCAAAACTTATAAAAAATTCCATCAAAAAAATCACTATTTTTGTAATTCAATCGTTTAATATTAAATAACTCATACATGATTCAATACTTAGAAAACATACACCACAAAAATTCAAAAAATTTCTTTCTTATTGCAGGTCCTTGCATTATCGAAGGCGAAGAAATGGCTTTGAGAATTGCCGAGAAAATTGTGGAAATGACCAATAAATATGAAATCCCATACATCTTCAAAGGAAGTTTCAAAAAAGCAAATCGCAGTAGAGTAGATTCTTTCACTACCATTGGAGAAGAAAAATCTTTAGAAATTTTAAAAAAAGTAGGCGAGACTTTCGATATTCCCACAACTACGGATATTCACGAAAATGAACACGCAGCTTTAGCAGCACGATATGTTGATGTTTTACAAATTCCTGCATTTTTAGTTCGTCAAACCGATTTACTCATCGCTGCTGCGAAAACCGGAAAATGTGTAAGTTTGAAAAAAGGACAGTTTCTTTCTCCTGAATCCATGCAGTTTGCCGTGCAAAAAGTACACGATTCGGGCAATCCAAAAACTGCGATTATCGAACGTGGAAATTCTTTCGGTTATACCGATTTGATCGTAGATTTTAGAGGAATTCCAACCATGAGAAATTATGCTCCTGTCATTTTAGATGTGACTCATTCTTTGCAACAACCAAATCAAAGTTCCGGCGTAACCGGCGGAAGACCAGAATTGATTGAAACCATCGCAAAAGCTGGAATTGCAGTTGGTGCAGATGGATTATTTATCGAAACACATCCCGATCCAAGTGTCGCACTTTCTGATGGTGCAAATATGCTCAGACTTGACAAACTGGAAGAGCTGCTTCAAAAATTAACACGGGTGAGAGAAGCGATTCTCTAATTTTTTGTTATCTTTAAAAACTAAATTCTCAGCCTTGAAAAAAATACTTTTACTCTTGGCGTTAATGCCAATTTTCGCATTTTCGCAAATCAATCTAAAAGTTTTAGATAACGATGGAAATCCTGTTTCTCAGGCAAATGTTTCTTATAACAATCAAAATTTTACTACTGATGACAAAGGTTTTGTAAAGATTCCAATTGCAGAATCAGAACAAATGTTATCGGTAGAAAAAGAAAATTTCAGAGGTTTTACCAAAAATATTAAAGTAAATCCTAAAGTTCAAAACGTAAATGTTTTGTTTGCAAATGTAGAGCGGGAAAGTCAAATTGAGGAAGTTGTTTTTCAGAAAAAAGGAAAGCCAAAAGTAACCGATCTTACATCCATAGAAATTTCTGCGAAAGAAGCGCAACAGGTTGCTTCACTTTCTGGCGGTGTTGAAGGACTTTTGAAAACTTTGCCTTCTGTGAATTCAAATGCTGAATTGTCTTCTCAATATATGGTAAGAGGAGGAAACTACGATGAAAATTTGATCTACATCAATGATATTGAGATTTATAGACCATTTTTAATTCGGAATTCTTTGCAGGAAGGTTTGAGTATTATCAATCCTGATATGGTTCAGGCGATCAATTTTTCTGCGGGTGGATTTGAAGCAAAATACGGTGATAAAATGTCTTCTGCTTTAAATATATATTACAGACAACCGACAAAATTTGAACTTTCTGGTGAAGTTAGTTTAATCGGAGCAAGACTTTCCACAGGTTTCGCTTCAAAAAATAAAAAATTATCAGCATTGTTTTCTGGAAGATATAGAAATACCAATTTGGTCTTGAATACATTGAATGAAGACACCGATTTTAATCCGCAATACATGGATTTTCAGACCTACATTAATTATAAGTTTAATAATAAGTGGGATGTTTCTTTCATCGGTTATGTGAGTAAAAATGATTACGAAATGATTCCGAAAGTTAAAGAAGTAGATTTCGGATCGTTGCAAGCTCCTTTAAAACTGAGTGTTTTTTATGATGGTAAAGAAGATGATCAGTATAAAAATATGATGGGAACGGCGACCATTAATTTTAAACCAAGTGCTAAATGGAAGTTTAGTTTAGATAGTTTTGCTTACCAAAACCGCGAAAAAGAATATTACACCATCGCTTCTGCATACATGTTGCAAACTTTTGATCCAATTACCGGAGCGCCGGTTACTTCGTACGACGTCGGCGGACAAATTGATCACGCAAGAAATGATCTGATGGTAAAAACATACGGCGCACAACTTAAAACTAAATTTTCTCCAGATGTCAACACTGATTTTGAAGTAGGTTTAAAATTTGAAAAAGAAAATTTACAGGATTTTACCAACGAGTGGCAACTGATCGATTCGTTGGGTTACAGCACCCCGAGAGATTTTGTAAATCCTGGGACATTAGATGCTTCTCAACTTCGTTTGAGATTTAATATTGCAGGTGCAAATCATATTCAACCAACAAGAATGTCAGGTTACGCACAATATTCTAAAAAATTCTTCTGGGGCGATAATCGTGTTTTTGTAAATGCCGGAGTTCGCGCTTCTCACTGGGATTTCAACAATGAAACGATCATTTCTCCAAGAGCACAATTTGCTGTAAAACCGAACTGGGAAATGGATATGTTATTCAAAGTTTCGGGTGGAATTTATTACCAGGCGCCATTCTACAAAGAGATCAAGGATCTGGATGGTAACTTTAATCCAAACATCAAATCGCAAAGATCGATGCAGATTATCCTGGCGAATGATTACGAATTTAAGATGGTGAATCGTCCATTTAAATTGACGACCGAACTTTACTATAAAAAAATGGATCATTTGATTCCTTATTATTTAGATAATGTAAGAATCCGTTATTCCGGAGAAAATAATTCTGAAGGTTATGCTTACGGAATCGATACCAGATTATTTGGTGAATTTGTTCCGGGAGTTGATTCCTGGATTTCTGCCAGTTATGCACGCGTAAAAGAAAATATTGATGGAAGAGGATATATTTCGAGACCAACCGATCCAAGATTTAGATTTTCGATGTTCTACCAGGATTACATGCCGAAATTCCCGTCAATGCGTGTAAATTTAACTTTAGTTTTCGCCAACGGATTACCTTCTGGAACACCGATTTCCTTAGATGGCAATGGAAAACCAGATTTTGAAGCACCTTATAAATACCAGAGAACTTTGCCTTCTTACAAACGAGTTGACATTGGTTTGTCTAAAGTTTTCATTGATCAGAAAGACAATAAAGCAAGCGGTGCGGTTTGGAGTAAATTTAAAGAATTAACTTTAGGAGTTCAGATTTTCAACGCTTTCAATATCAGCAATACCGTTGCGAACCAATGGGTAAATGATGTTTCTACGGGTTATAATTATCCGGTTCCTGTGAGATTGACTGGAAGATTTTTTAATGTGAAGTTGGAGTTTAAACTTTAGAAGAGCCAAGTTTAAAATATATTTTCTGAATGATGATAATCTGGCTACAAAAATGGTTTGAAAATCAATGTGATGGTGATTGGGAGCATGAAAATTCTTTAAAAATATAAACAATAGATAATCCTGGCTGGAATATTGAATTTAATTTAAAAACATCTTTCGATTCTCAAAAATGGCAATTATTTGAAATATCAGAAACGAATTGGGTAGGATATAAAATTGAAAATAATATTTTTTCTGCTTCTGGAGATTCAAGAAAATTAAATTTATTGATATTAATATTTAAAGAACTTATTGAAAAAGGGAATTTTGAAAACAAATTTATAATTGATAAAATGAAAAATATTGGATAAAATTTTTAATTTTCTTAATTGAATCAACTAAAAAACCACAGCAATTGCTATGGTTTTAATTTTGCAGTAAATACTATTTTTTCGAAATATAAATCTTTAAATCTTACCGATTTTCTTTTCTCCACTTTGAGCATGAAGAACAGCAAGAATAATGATTTTATAGTCTTCAACAATGTAATAAATATGATAAGCAAATTGCCTTAACAGGATCGTTCTAACACTAAGATATTGTATTTGAAAACCATTCGGAGTATTTTGTATTTTAATTTTTGCTTCCTCGATTCTGTCAAGAAAATCTTCTGCCAGTTTTGGATTAATTGAAAATAAATAATCTACAGCTTCTAAAATATCATGATAAACTCTCGGTCTATTTTTAATCACATAATTCACAAGTTGTATTTTTTTCTGATGTCTTTCAGCAACTCATCAAAATTGAAGTTGGTATTCGGGTTTTTTCGATAATCTTCTAATCGTTCAGCTACAATTGCTTTATGCGCTTCAGGAATTTGAATTTCTTTATTTTCATTGAAATCTTCACTTTCAGCAATTTTAAATTTTAATTTCAAAGCTTTACCAAAAGCAATTAGTGCATCAGTTTCTTCAATAGAAGTAGGTTCGAAAATGATAATATCTTGTGTTGCCATTTTAGTAAAAATTTAAAGTAAATGTACAAATTAATTTTCCACAGAGATGTTCGTTATGGAAAGTCTCCGAGTTTAAACGTAAAATAAAAACCCGAAACTTTAAAGTCTCGGGATTTATTTCTATTCAGTTTCGCTGTTGTAATTGATCGTATCATACAAATCTTTTCTTCGATCGCTCATAGTTCGAACCGCGCCATAGTGATGCAATTCTTTCAATAAATTCAAATCGACATCTACAATTAAAGTAGTTTCTGTATTCGGCGTCGCTTCACCTTTTACCGCATTCGAAGGAAAAGCAAAATCAGACGGTGTGAAAACCGCGGCTTGTCCATATTGAATATCCATATTATTTACACCAGGTAAATTTCCTACACAACCTGCGATCGCTACGTAACATTCATTTTCTATCGCTCTTGCTGCCGCACAATGACGAACTCTAATGTAAGCATTTTGAGTATCAGTTAAATAAGGAACAAACAAAATCTTCATTCCCTGATCAGCCAAAATTCTTGGTAATTCCGGGAATTCAACATCATAACAAATCACCAATCCAACTTTTCCGCAATCGGTATCGATGACTTTGATTTCGTTTCCACCTTTCATTCCGTAGAATTTCTTTTCGTTGGGCGTAATGTGAATTTTACGGTGTTCGTCGATTTTTCCGTCTCTGTGAAGCAAATAACTAATGTTGTACAAATCGTCATTTTCGATAAAAGGCATACTTCCACCGATAATATTAATGTTGTAACCGATCGCTAACTGGGATAATCTGTTTTTAATTTCCTCTGTCATTTCCGCAAGTTTGAACATACTTTCTCTTTCACTTAAATGATTGAAAGGAGCGAGTAGAGGCGTATTGAAGAATTCCGGGAACATAATGAAATCAGATTTATAATCTGCCATCACATTGATGAAAAATTCTACCTGCTCGAAGAAAGCATCAATATCTTTGAAATGTCGCATTTGCCATTGAACCAAACCTAAACGGATGACAGAATCCTGCATCGTATTGGGTTTTTTGCTGTAATAAATATTATTCCACTGCAATAAAACGGCGTTTTCTTCTGAATGAGAATCTTCGGGTAAATAGTTTTGTAAAACTCGAACAGGAAGGAAATTATTAGCCAGTTGAAAACTCAAAACCGGATCATAAACTTCTTTTTTTCGAACCTGCTGAATATACTGACGCGGTGTAAGTTCATGACTGTGTAAATGATAATTAGGAATTCTGCCACCGACAATAATCGATTTTAAATTGAGTTTTTCACACAATTCTTTTCTGGCATCATATAATCTTCTAGCCAAACGCAACTCCCGAAATTCTGGATCCACGAAAATCTCAATTCCGTACAAAACATTTCCCGTGTCGGAATGCGTGTTGAAGGTGTAATTACCCGTAATTTCTTTGTAGGTATGATCATCACCGTATAATTCGTACTGCACGATCAATGAAAGACAGACAGCCGCAATTTTATCATCAACGGTAATACATATTTGTCCTTCCGGAAAAATTTTGATCAGTTTCAGAATGCTTTTCTTGGACCAGATACTTTCCGACATCGCAGGATAGGCTTTCTGCATCGTATCTCTTAGTTCATCGTAATCATCAAGAGTGAGTTTTCTAATATCTATTTGCATAAATTTATTTTTAAAGTTAAAAGGAAGTTTAAATTAAAAGTCCGGAGCAATGATCTGCCGAACTTCCGGTCGCAGAGGACAATATATTAATTTCATTATTCATACGCAAAACTCCCATGAATGCGAAGATCAAAGCTTCTTTAAAATCGATCAGTTCTTTTTCCGGAATAATAATTTCTGCGGATGTTTTATTTTTGATCCGTTCAATTAAGTAGGAATTATACGTTCCACCACCTGTAAATAAAACTTTTTGAATTTCATATTGATTAAATATTTCAGCAATCTGAAAAGCAGCGTGTTCTGTAAAAGTCGCTAACACATTTTCGGCAATCTCTCCTTCTAATAAAGGTGAAATGTTTTCATTGATCCATTCAATTCCTAAAGATTTTGGTGCCGAAGATTCGTAGAAAGGAAGAGAATTTAATAAAGATAAAATTTCAAAATTAACTGTTCCATTTCTTGCCAAATCTCCGTTTTCATCAAAATATTTTCCTAATTTTTTTGCAAACTGGTTCATAATAATATTGACGGGACAAATATCAAAAGCGACTCGTTTTCCTTCTTTTCTAAAGGAAATATTTGAAAATCCACCAATATTGAGACATGCATCAAACTCAGAAAAAAGGAGTTCATCACCGATCGGAACTAATGGAGCACCGCTTCCTCCCATCAAAACATCTTGGCTGCGAAAATCGTAAACGACAGGAATTTGAGTCAAAATTTTTATTGCTCTTCCGTCGCCGATCTGTAAGGTAAATTTGTTTTGCGGCTGATGAAAAACGGTGTGACCGTGAGAAGCGATTATATCTACATTTTTTAAAGAAAATTGTCCAATAAATTCCTGAACTCTTTTTCCCAGGTAAAAACCATATTCGGAATTCAAGGCTAAAAGCTCTTCAGAATTTAAATTAATAGAATTTCGGAGTTTTCCTTCCCAGTGTTGAGAATAAGAGATGGTTTCTGCTTTTAAGATTTCATATTTCCAGGTATTATTTTCCTTTTGAAATTTGGCGTAACAAATGTCAAGTCCATCCAGACTGCTTCCCGACATTAAACCGATTGCATAAAACTCCATAAAGAAAAATTTTTCACGAATTTACGAAAAATCACCTTCCTTTTTCAGGGATTTTTTTAGCGTTGATATCGCCTGAATTATTAAAGAAAGTATATTCAGAGAAATCATCTTTGGCCTTCATTCCGTTTGCACCAACTAGTGTTGAGCCGTCTTTATCGGTTACGTAAACCGTATCTGAAGTATAAATTAATCTTTTATTTTGATCCCAATAAACCGATTGCATTGCAAATATTTGATTTTCATTGGTGATGATTTTCACATTTCCTTTAGCCTCGTAAAATTTCTTTTTCTCATTAAATTTGGCATATTTCGCAGTGATCTTCCCTGGAACATTGGGTTTCTTTTTATCGTAAAAAAGAATATTAATTCCTTTTCTCGCAACGATGTAGGGAGAATCGATATACTCATATTTTTCAATGAGGGCAGCTTTTGCACGCAGTTTTATCATGCCAGAATCCCGCTGTACGATATTGGCATTATTGATGATTTGCGAAGGAAAATTGACGTTTTTGTTTTTACTGATTTTGGTAAGATCTTCATCACAGGAAATTAAAACAAAAAATATAGCACACCCTAGAAAGGCGGCTATATTTTTATAGAATATTTTTCTGTAAAGACTCATTTCTTAATCATAAAGACGTTTGTTAAACCATTTATCAGCAAAATTAAGTCCGATTTTTAGGTTTACAAAATTCTGTCGAATCATATTATTATCAAGTGTTCCTCTCTGTCCTAATTCAATTCCCAGATCAATACCGCTCATTCTGCTTGCACTTTTATTTTCAAAAGGAAGTGTTAATCCACCAGTGAGCGCAAATTTGTTGACATTGGTTCCCATATAAGATAAATTACCTTTTTCATAATAAGCACCATATCGGTAAGTTACACGAGAAAAATAATTTCTAAAATTGTTGTAATTCGGCAAATACCAACCTCCAGCAGAGATCTTGTAAGAAGCTTGATTGGCAAAAGGATCTGTTATAAAATCGATTTGTGCCTTGTTATAATCAACCTGTGTTCCCAAAAACCATTTCGCATCTCTACCATAACCAGCTCCTAAAGAGAAACCTAATGGAATAAGATCTTTATTTTCACTGAATTTTGAATCGATAATGCTTACATTATTTTTGGTTTGACCCGGCGTGTAAAAATAAGTACTGTTGGTGTACTGAGTTTCTAATTTACCTGTATTTCCAAAGGTTAAAGTTCCACCTAATGTAAGTTTTCTATCTGCTGCGATTTTTTTCTGGTAAGCAGTTCCAACCGTGAAATTAAAAGATTTGGTCTTATTTTTCGTTTCGTAACCGTTGATCAATTCTGCGGTGGAATAAGTAAGTTCATTGATGTCATAGACATTACCAAAATAGAAATTAGTTCTTAAACCTACTCCAAATTCTGGAGAGATTTGATAAGAAACCGCTGCTTGAACCGTACTTATCATTCCTTCACCAGTAAAAAGATTCGCTTTAATAGTACCATCAGCAAGTGTTTCTTTGGTAATGATTGAATATTTTTTGGAACTGTAAGGTTGATAACCTAATCCAAATTTAACTTTTGGCGAAAGTGGAAAAGCAATTGAAATATTCGATAAATAAGAAGAGTGTTTGGTAACACTCATATTATCGTAATTCGATTTAAAAAAATTGTTTTCGTTGGTTCCTTCCACTTTCAGGGTGGTTAGTTCTAAATTTTTATTAGCAGCAGGATTGCTGAAGTTAAAATTATTATTGAAGTCCCAAATATATGCTGTAGAAATACCGCCCATCGCATTCACATCAGTTGTATTGTCATACTTAATATCCCCAATTCCGAAGGCAGCATAAGGAGAATTACCAATCGATTGCGCGTTAAAAAATAATCCGGCAGCAAGCAACGGTAATACAAAAATTCTTTTCATTCTCTATTTTTAAAAATAATGCGCAAATATCTTAAATATTACTGAATTGAGGAAATTTAGTTTGGTTAAAGTTTGTTAAGGGAATGACTTTGTTTACGATGGTCTTTCACTTTTTTAAATTAAAAAAAAAGCAAAAAATGTGGTTAAGCAATTTAATTTTTATTAAACTTAAGATTTAAATCAATCTATAAAAAAATAGGCAGTAAACCTTATTTTCGACATGAGGAAATAGTTGAATTTTTTTATCTTTGAAAAATGAACTGGGAACAAATTGTAGGTCAGGAAAAATTAAAAAGCCTTCTGAAAGAAAGTATTTCTGATAATAGAGTAAGTCATGCTCAACTTTTTATCGGAAAAGAAGGATACGGAACTTTACCTCTCGCAATGGCATTTGCAAAAGAAGTTTTTAGAAAAGAAAATGAACATTCGTCCTCGAAAGTTGAACATTTAAATCATTTGGATCTGCATTTCAGTTTTCCTGTTTTTAAAGAGAAAAAAGGTGGACTTTCTGACAATTTTCTGGAAGATTTTAGAACAATGATTCTTGAAAATCCTTATTCAAACGGCGAAGACTGGAATAAAGTTTTAAATTCTGATAATAAACAATTGACCATCTACGCTGATGAAATAGATGAACTGAACAAGAAGTTTTCGCTTAAAAGTTTTGAAGGTGGCAGTAAAGTTCTCATAGTTTGGCAAGTTGATAAAATGAATATTTCGGCTTCTAATAAATTTCTTAAATTTCTGGAGGAACCACCAAAAGATACTTTAATCATTCTTACGGCCGAAAATGCCGACTTTATTTTACCTACCATTCTTTCCCGAACTCAACTTGTAGAAATCCCAAGAATTCATGATGAAGAGATTGAATTTTCGCTTCTACAGAATTATAAAATTAGCGAAGAAAAAATAAAAGAAATCGTTTTTCAGGCTCAAGGAAACTGGAACAGTGCGCAGAAACTTTTGCTTGCCGAAAATTCTGATTCTGAATTTGAAGATCTTTTTGTAACATGGGTTCGCGAAGCATTTCAAGTAAAAAAGAAACCTGAGTTTTTAAAAAATATTGTTTTTTGGGGCAGAAATGTTGCAGGTTGGAATCGGGAAAAACAAAAAAGCTTTCTTGATTATTGTGCAGAAATGTTCCGTTTGGCATTACTTCAAAATTATGGCAACGAAAACTTAGTCTATAAAAAGATCGATTCCGGAGGTTTTAAATGGGAGCGATTCGCGAATTTTATTCACGGAGCAAATATCGAGGCGATTTTAACAGAAATTTCTGAGGCAGATTATCATCTGGAAAGAAACGCCAATGCGAAAATTGTCTGGACCGATCTTGGAATTAAGCTATCACGGTACATTCATAAATCACCTTCCAATTAAAATTATAGAAGAAGCAAGTCATTTGATTTGCTTCCTTTTTTTTAATGATAGCAATTCAAAAACTAATTCTCTTTCGAAGTTATTTATCGCATCTATTTGAATTATTTATCTCAAAAAAACTAGGAAACTTTTTTTGTTTATAAGTTTTCATTATTTACCTTTGCATTTATTATGAGTGCAGATAAAGAATTTTTATTGAAAGTTGCAGAGCTGTTTGCCGAGAATGGTGCTAAAACTTTGACAATGGATGACATCGCGAAAGAGTTTGCAATGTCAAAAAAAACATTGTATCAACTCTATAAAAATAAAGAAGATCTGTTAACAGAAGTTCTTGACTATAAGATGGATCTTATTGTAGAAACGCTTCTTTTAAATGATTCGAAGACTGACAACGCCATCGAAAGAATGTTTCTTCGGGAGAAAGATTTCGAAAACTTTTCCCGCACGAACAAAACCACATTTATTCGTCAGCTGATCAAATATTACCCTTCGATTTACAATCAACATATTTTGAGCATTGATGAAAAAATCTCAAAAATTGTTACGCACAACATTAAACTCGGAAGACAACAAGGATATTACCGTACTGATTTTGATGAAAGACTTTACATTAAATTTCTTCTTCAACTCATGTTTTCTTACGAGGATTCGCCTTTGTTTGAAAACGAAGTGAACGACAGACAATCTTTCTGTTTAAAAGTCATGGTTTTCTACATGCATTCCATAGCGACGAAAAAAGGAAAAGATTTCTTGAAAGATTTTGATTTTAAACAGGAAGTATAAAAATTTAGAAAAATACTTCCCCCAAAAAAAGTAAAACTCATTGTTAAACGTCTCTAATAAATAACAACTCAATATATAATGACCAATTTTAGAAAAATGGCTCTCGTCGCAATCTTAGCAATTTCATTCTCCGGAATGAAGGCGCAGGAAACCGTTACGCTAAAACAAGCCATAGAATACGCGCTTCAAAATAAAGCGGATGCGTTGAAAGCAAAACTTGACGTAAAAAATGCCGATTACCAGATCATGGAAGCAAAATCAAATGCTTTACCACAAATTTCGGGCGTTGCAAATCTTACGTATAATCCTTTATTGCAAAAATCTGCTTTAGATGTTGGTGCATTTAGTGGTGGTCCAAGTAACATACAATTGATCTCATTTGGACAAAAATGGAATGCAGGAGCAGGTTTACAGTTGTCGCAGGCAATTTTTAATCAAAAAGTATTTATTGGATTAAAAGCCGCGAAATCAACAAAAGAATTTTATCAGCTTAATGAGCAGTTGACTGAAGAGCAAATCATCGAACGTGTTTCAAATGCTTATTTCCAGGTTTTTACTATTCAGCAAAAGAAAGAAACTTTAGAAAGCAGTTTTACAAGCACAGAAAAAGCACGAAATATTATCAAAAGTTTGTTCGATAATGGATTGGCTAAAAAAGTAGATCTTGACCGAACGAATGTAAATCTCACCAATATCTCAACGGTTTTAAAACAACAGCAAAACGGAATCAACCAGGCAGAAAATGCTCTGAAATTTTATATGGGAATGCCGATCGAAACGAAGATCGAGCTTGTAAAATCTGATATGGAAATTACGCCTCATTTATTAGAAGACACGGTTGGAACTGATGACCGCTCGGAAGTTAAATTACTTTCTAAACAAAAAGAATTGTTACAATATAATAAACAAGCGGTCGAAGCGGCTTATTATCCAACGGTTAATTTGAATGCAAATTACAGCTATCAAGGATTGGGGAACAAATTTCCTTTAACTAATGGGGAGAAGAACGGTGTCTATTGGTCAGGTTACTCGGCGATAACTTTGGGCGTGAATATTCCTATTTTTAATGGTTTCGCGACAAAAGCCCGTGTTGCAATGGCTCAGATCGAACTCGATAAATTAGATGTTGATCTGAAGGATACAAAACTAGGTTTAGACTTATCCTATCAAAATGCGAAATCACAAATTGAAAACAGTCTGTCCGCATTGGAAAGCCAGAAAGCAAACGTAAGTCTTGCAGAAACGGTATCATCGAATACCAAAAGCAATTACCAATACGGTTTGGCAACTTTAACCGAATTGTTAGAAGCTGAAAATGCTTTGGTTGAAGCCAAAAATAATTACACCAACGCCATTTTGGATTATAAAATTGCAGAAATACAATATTACAAATCCAAAGGAGAACTCAGAAATTACATTAAATAATAAGCAGAAATACTATTCAGATGAAAGCAAAACCAATAATTTACAGTGTATTAGCAGTTATACTTATAGCTGCCGGAATATATACTCTCAGTAATAATAAAAAGAAAAACCAAGCAGAAACTGCCATCGTTTCTCAAAAAAACGAATTTATTTCTGTTAATGTAACGCAAGCAAAATACGAACATATAACAAACGATTATTCTTCAAACGGAACTTTTGCACCGTACCAGGAATTATCTTTCCCTTCAGAAATTAGTGGAAGAATTGTAAGAGTTTTGGTAGATGAAGGAAGTTACGTAAGAGTAGGACAAACCGTTGCCACCATTAAAAAAGATCAGTTAGAAGTTGACAATTCAAATGCAAATGCAACCTATCAAAATGCGGTAGTTGATAATCAACGCTACGAAAATGCCTTCAAAACGGGAGGAGTTACGAAACAACAGGTTGACAATTCAAGACTTCAGGTAAAAAATGCAAGAGCGCAATTACAACAAGCCAATTTGAGAATTGGTGACACCAATGTTCGAGCGAGCATCAATGGAATCATTAATAAAAGATTAATTGAACCAGGATCTGTAGTTTCACCCGGAACGGTAATGTTTGAGATCGTAAATGTTTCCAGATTAAAATTGAAAGTGAACGTGAATGAATCACAAGTTGCGAGCATGAAAGTAGGCGACGAAATTAATGTTAAAGCAAGCGTTTATCCTGATACTCCTTTCAAAGGAAAAATTAGTTTTATTGCTCCATTAGCAGATGCATCACTCAATTTTCCGGTTGAAATCGAGATTAGTAACAGTAACGAAAACAAATTAAGAGCGGGAATGTATGGAACTGCAGTATTTAACGCTAAAGACTCTGGAACTGCTCATGCAATGTTGGTTTTACCGAAAGAAGCCTTCGTAGGCGGAGTAAGCAGCAACGAAGTTTTTGTTGTAAATAAAGACAACACCGTGAAATTAACTAAAGTAGTTGTGGGTAGAATTTTCGGTTCTCAAATTGAAATTCTCGGCGGACTTAAAGATGGACAAACTGTTGTTACAACAGGACAAATCAATCTGATTGACGGTGCCAAAATTAAAATTGTAAAATAGAAAAGATACAAGATGTTTGAGGAAAAGCGTAGAAATCTTCAAATCAAATATCGGAATCTAAAATCTAAATAATTATATGAAATTAGCAGAAATATCCATTAAACGTCCTACGTTGATCATCGTATTATTTACGATTCTTACCTTGGGCGGTCTCTTCAGTTATAGCCAGATGGGCTACGAATTGATTCCAAAATTTGAGATCAATGTCGTTACAATTTCCACGGTTTATCCGGGTGCATCGCCAAGTGAAGTAGAAAGTTCGGTGACCAAAAAAATTGAAGATGCGATTTCTTCTTTAGAAAACGTAAAAAAAGTAGAATCTAAATCTTACGAAGGTCTTTCTCTGGTAATGGTAACCCTGAATTCAGGAACCGATACCAATTACGCATTAAATGATGCGCAGAGAAAAATTAATGCGATCGTAGCCAATTTACCGGAAGATGCAAAACCGCCTTCTTTATTAAAGTTCTCTTTGAGTGATTTACCAATTATCACCGCAGGAGCAACTTCATCGCTTCCTCAAAAAGAATTTTATGACCTTCTAGATAAAAAGATTGAGCCAGTTTTATCCCGTGTAAAAGGGGTTGCTCAAGTTAACTTGATTGGTGGTGAAGAAAGAGAGATTCGCGTGAACATGGATCAAGCCAAGATTGAAGGGTACGGTTTATCTGTTCCAGAAATTCAACAGGCGATCTTAAGTTCCAACTTAGATTTCCCGACAGGAAACATTAAGACCAGAAATAATACGACGATTATACGTCTTTCCGGGAAATATAAAGATACCGGTGAATTAAATAATTTGGTCATTAAAACTAAAAGCGGCTCCCAAATCAGATTAAGTGACGTCGCTTTTGTAGAAGATTCCCAAAAAGACGTACAAAAGATTGCAAGAGTTAACCAAAAACCTGCTATAATTATACAAATCGTAAAACAATCTGATGCGAATGCAGTGGAAGTGAGCGAACTTAGTAGAGTTGCGATTGCAAAAATTCAGGATGACTACAAACTTCAAAACGTAAAAATTGATATCGTTAATGATTCTACCAATTTTACGCTGAATGCAGCCAATAATGTAACCCATGATTTGTTAATCGCGGTTAGTTTGGTAGCAATTGTAATGTTGCTTTTCCTTCACAGTATCAGAAATGCATTTATCGTAATGGTTTCAATTCCTGCTTCATTAATTGCAACTTTTATTGGAATGTATCTTTTAGGATATACTTTGAATTTAATGAGTTTGCTAGGATTGTCGCTCGTTGTTGGTATTTTGGTCGATGATGCCATTGTGGTACTCGAAAATATTTACCGACACATGGAAATGGGTAAAAGTAAGGTTAGAGCCGCTTATGACGGTACTGCAGAAATTGGATTTACTGTAATGGCAATTACTTTGGTGATTGTCGTTGTATTTCTACCGATTGCTTTAAGTACAGGATTAGTGTCAAATATTATTTCACAATTCTGTGTTACAGTAGTTATTGCGACATTATTGTCTTTACTTTCATCATTTACGATCGTTCCCTGGTTATCATCAAGATTCGGAAAACTGGAACATCTTACTGGTAAAAACTGGTTTGAAAAATTCATTTTAGCTTTTGAAAAACGTTTGGATGCTTTCACTCACTGGGTTTCTGGTTTGTTAGAATGGTGTTTGAGAAGTTGGAAAACCAAATTAATTACTTTAGGATTAGTCATTATTCTATTCTTCAGTTCATTTGCTTTGGTTGGACTGGGCTTTATTGGTGGTGAATTTTTCGCTAAAATTGATAAAGGAGAATTCTTAGTACAGATCGAATTACCAAAAGATGCTTCGATAGAACAGTCAAATTTCATGACGCAAAAAGCAGAGAAATATTTGAGTGAGAAAAAAGAAGTAGAAAAAATTATTACAACCGTTGGTCAAACGAGTGATGGTCAAGGTGGAGCTCAAGCTACAGCTTACAAATCTGAGATCGATGTTATTTTAGTAGGAAAAGATCAAAGAGCAGATAACTCGTTTGTTTACGCTGCGAAATTGAAGAAAGAATTAGAAAGTGTTTTGGTCGGTGCAAAGGTAAAAACCGTACCTGTTGGATTATTGGGTGCTGAACAGGCGCCATTAGCTTTGGTAATTACAGGACCTGATTTAAAAAGCGCAATGACTTTTGCCAAGCAAGCTGAAGCTCAGTTGAGATCGATCGATGGTGCTTCTGAAGTTAAATTAACTACTGAAGGCGGGAATCCTGAGATCAATGTTCAGGTTGACCGCGATAAAATGTCGGCTTTAGGCTTAAATTTACAAACGGTTGGTCTTACGATGCAAACCGCATTTAGTGGAAATACCGATGGTAAATTCCGAGCAGGAGATTATGAGTACGACATTAATATTCAGTACAATCAAAAAGGCCGTTCAACCATTAATGATGTGAATAATCTGATTTTTGTTAATGATCAGCAGGAACAAATTAAATTAAGTCAGTTCGCAACTGTAACGGAAAGTTCTGGACCGAGTTTCTTAGAGAGAAGAGATAAATCTCCTTCTGTTACCATTCAGGCGCAAACCATTGGTAAAACAACCGGAACTGTTGCAGCAGAATGGCAAAAGAAATTCGAAACCCTGAAAAAACCTACCGGAGTCAATTATCTTTGGAGTGGTGATCAGGAAAATCAGACAGAAGGTTTCGGAACTTTGGGAGTGGCTTTATTAGCAGCTATTATCTTAGTTTACTTAGTTATGGTAGCGCTTTACAACAGTTTCATTTATCCGTTTGTGGTATTGTTTTCTATTCCATTGGCATTGATCGGAGTTTTAGTTGCGCTTGCTTTAACAAATAACTCATTAAATATCTTTACCATTTTGGGGATGATCATGCTGATTGGTTTGGTGGCGAAAAATGCGATTATGATTGTAGATTTCACCAACATGAGAAAAGCAGCAGGCGAAAGTACGCATAAAGCACTTCTGCAGGCAAACCACGCAAGGTTAAGACCAATTTTGATGACGACGATTGCGATGGTGATCGGTATGCTTCCAATCGCTTTGGCAGGTGGCGCTGCAGCAGAAATGAATAATGGTTTGGCTTGGGTAATTATTGGAGGTTTGATATCTTCTTTATTCCTGACACTGGTTATTGTTCCTGTCGTTTATTCAATTTTTGATGGCTTAATTTATAGATTCTCCAAAGGTGAAAAAGTAGATTATGAAGCCGAAATGAAAGCAGATTACAAACATGAAGAGTTAAGTGAAGATGGTTTCACAGCCAAGCATACCATGTAATATTAATAATAATGTAATAAAGAGAAGCCGTTTCATTAATTTGAAACGGCTTCTTAATTTTAGAATTGAAAGATTAAATTTTAAATTCCTGTCTTTTCAAAAGCATCAATTTTTCTTTGAGAAAGATTTAGGAAACGGAAGACGAGTAGAACCGCCGAAATCGTTAAACCTAAACCAAGCGCGATCCACATTCCGAAAGCGCCCATTTTCATAGGAACACAAAGGAAATATCCTAGTGGAATAGTGATTAGCCAATAAGCAATAAAAGTGATAATCGACGGAATTTTCACATCCTGAATTCCTCTTAAAGATCCTAATGCAACAACCTGAACACCATCTGAAAGTTGAAATAAAGCCGCAATGATCATCAGTTTCGCCGCCAACTGAATTACTTCAACATCTTCTTTTCTGGTGAAAAAGGTTGGTAAAATATGTCTTCCCAAAATAAAAAATACTCCACAGGCAAACATAAAAATGAATACTAGTTTCATATTATTAATTCCGACCTCCTTTAATTCGGTGTAATTTTGTTCACCTAATTTACGTCCGATCATCACGGTTGAAGCCACACTAAAACCAATACAAAGATTAAAAGTAAACGATGCCATAGAAAGCGCAATCTGATGAGATGCGATATCTTTTGCAGAAACCAAACCACAAATAAAAGCTGCACCTGCAAAAGCCGTCACTTCAAAAAACATTTGCAACGCTGTAGGAAAACCAATTTTCAGCATCTTACGAAACATTTCTCTGGAAAACCCTACGATTTTAAGAGAGAAATCTTTAATATATCTTCGAGTTTTCGGTTCTTTTAAAAGCACATAATAAAGGAAAACCATCATAAAAACTCTTGCAATTAAACTTGCCAAAGCAGATCCCTCAACACCCATTGGGGAAATTCCGAACATTCCCGTGATGAAAACATAATTCAAAACAATATTAATGATATTTGCGAAGATGGTTGCTTTGGTAACACCAATCGTATAAGACAATCCTTCTGAAACTTCCCGCAATGTTTGAAAAACCATAAATGGTAAAATACTCAGAGTCATAATTCCTAAAAAGCCGATCGTATCGGGGATAATTTCTTTCGGCTGATCCATGTGATAAAGCAGGGGAAGAGCTAGCAACAGGATAATCATTAAGATAAGTCCAATTCCAAAATTGATAACGAAACCATGACGAAAAACGGAGTTGATAACACTGTGTTTTTCCTGTGAATGTGCCTCGGAAACCAACGGTGGAATCGCAAATGAAAATCCCAGCGCAAATACAAAGATTGAAAAAAAAACGGCATTTCCTAAAGAAACTGAAGCTAAAGCTTGAGCACCCAATAATTTCCCTACAATAATATTATCAAAAAGATTCACGGAAACCTGCCCAACCTGAGTGAGCATTACGGGCAGAGCAAGGGTTAAACTCGCTTTTGTATATTTAGAATTAAGAAATTTCATAGAGAATAAAAAAAGTTTGCGGCAAAAATACTGCAAACTTTTTCAAAATTTATTGAAGTGCGTTAATTTATTTTCTTACAAAACTGGCAACATCCTCCGCAGAAACCGGATTGGATCCCAAAATAATTAATCGTTCAACCACGTTTCTCAACTCGCGAATATTTCCAGTCCATTTGAAATTTTCTAAGCTTGTAATCGCTTTTTCATCGAAATCCTTTTGTATGGTTCCGTGTTCTTCAGAAATAATTTTAGAAAAATGCTGTACTAACATTTTAATATCTTCTTTTCTTTCATCTAAAGGTGGAACGTAAATTTCGATTACAGAAAGTCTGTGATACAGATCTTCCCGGAATTTCCCAGATTCGATTTCATGCTTCATGTTTTTATTGGTCGCGGCCAAAATACGTACATCTACTTTTATTTCTTTATCGCTTCCGACGGGGGAAACTTTACTTTCTTGTAATGCACGGAGAACTTTTGCTTGTGCAACCAAAGTCATATCACCGATTTCGTCTAAAAAAATAGTTCCATTATTCGCCAATTCAAATTTTCCTTGTTTGTCCTTAATCGCGCCGGTAAAACTACCTTTCACGTGTCCAAATAATTCAGATTCAATAAGTTCTGAAGGAATTGCGGCACAATTTACCTCGATCATCGGTCCTTTGCTGCGATCACTTTGCGCATGAATTGCGTGAGCGACTAATTCTTTTCCAGCTCCATTGGGTCCCGTAATTAAAACTCTTGCGTCAGAAGCTGCCACTTTTTCGATCATATCCTGAATTTTTTTTAAAGCAGGAGAATCACCGATCATCTGATATTTTTTGTTTACTTTTTTCTTTAAAGTCGTATTTTCTACTTTCAAGTTTTGGTTAGATTTCTGTAAAATTCTTTTATCTAATGCATTTTTCACACTGGTGATCAATCTGTTGATATCAATCGGTTTCGAGATAAAATCATAAGCACCCACTTTCAGACAATCTACCGCAGTATCGATATCTGCGTGACCTGAAATCATTACAAACGTGGTATCTGGTTTAAGTTGAAGCGCTTGCTTAAGTAATTCGGTCCCAGAAAGTTTCGGCATTTTAATATCAGAAACAACCAAAGCGAAATCTTCTTTTTCAATTTGTTTTAAACCTTCTAGACCATCTTCGGCAATTACGAATTCATAATTTGGAAGCTCATCATGCAGGATACTTTGCAGTACACCGGAAATGGCTCTTTCATCTTCAACTATTAAGATTTTTTGCATTTATTGAAATTTATTGATTTTGTAAAAATTTTGTTTAAAATTTGCAGATTAGGTAGCAATAATCATACCCCAAAATACTACAAATTGTAGTTTCGGTGACCAAAAATGGCCGACCCAACGCGAACAGAATTTGCGCCACATTCGATGGCGACAGGAAAGTCGTCACTCATTCCCATAGATAAAGTTTCTAATTTTCTTTGAAGTGACATTTTATCAAAAATCTGCTTTAATAATGTAAATTCCTTCTTCACTTGATTTTTATCGTCTGTGAAAGTTGCCATTCCCATTAAACCTTTGATCTCAATATTTGGAAATTTTCCATTCAAATACTCTTGGAAAATCTCTTTAGCTTCGTGAATTTCAAGACCGAATTTTGTTTTTTCCTCTGCGATTTTTACCTGAAGTAAAACTTTAATTTTCCGCTTGTATTTTTCCGCTTGTTTATCAATTTCTTCTAACAGTTTTTCAGAATCTACACTTTGAATAGTGTTGATAAATGGCGCAATATATTTTACCTTATTTGTCTGCAGATGACCGATTAAATGCCACTGAATATCTTTGGGTAGAAGCAGTTGTTTCTCTACCAATTCCTGCACTTTATTTTCGCCAAAGACTTTTTGGCCTTGATCATAAATCTGCTGAATCATTTCAACAGGATGCGTTTTTGAAACTGCGACAAGCTCAACATGTGATGGTAATTTTGATAATATATTTTTATAATTATCTGTTATTTCCGAAAGATCGCTGAGATTGTTGTTCATCATGTTATGCTAAAAGTACGTTAAAATAGTAATCTTGAAAATTACCAAATTTAATAATGGATTACAAATTTTTAGAAAAAAAAGAGAATTTTTTTTTAGCCCTTTCTTTTTGGGTGTTTACACGCTATTTTCTGAAATTTATAAATGATATATTTGCTTTTCACAAACAAATAAATATGAGCAACTTAGAAAAACACCTAATCAGCGCAGAGCAAACTAAAGTTTTGGCAGAAGAGTACATTAAAAGTAATTACGCTGAAATCAATAAAAAAAGGCCCGAGTCAAAACCTGATTCGAAAATGTACAGTATAGATTTAGACGTTTTGCAAGAATATTTACAACTCATAAGTGATGAAATGGAAAAAAGAGGTGTTAAAAATAAAGGGGTTAAAGTTTCGCTCGGAAAATATTCTGAATACTCAAAAGATCCGAAATTGAAACCAGAATATCTTGGCTATCAAATGATCTTTTTTTCTCCCACTGATTTAGGTCGTGGTCAAAGTGAGAACCGAAATGCAATTGATGAAATGGATGCAGCATCAAATATGGATGAAATCCCAGATTTGAATTATATGAATATAACGCCGCCTTATTAAGTTAGCGATGGTTTGGAACAGAGAAATAGCAGGTTCTTTTGTAGCATTTCTAATGTTAATCTGTTTACTATTTTTAATATTAAAGAGAAGAAAGTTAGAGAAAGGCAGTAATTATTTTATTTTTGGATTAGGGATTTTAACATTTATTGAGATTTACTGCACTTTGCAAAAGTTTATAAATATTACTTACAATTCTTCAATTTTATACGTTATCGGAATAAATTTAATCGTATTCCTGCTGTTTTTTTTGTATTTTCAAAGTATTTTGATTTCAGAAAAGCTAAAACGAGTCAATTTACTATTAATTGTTTTATTCCTCTTAAATTATATTGGTTCTGCAATATTTGTTGAAAACTTCTTTACAAGATTTCCTTTTTTCAGCTACTTTGTAGAAGTGGTTTTATTAACAGGAAGTATTTTTTTAGTCATGTCTCAAACATTTAATTCAGATAAAATTTTGGGACTAGGTCATTATTTTCCTTTCTGGGTTTGTATCAGTTTACTCGTGACATATTTAGGAGTTTTACCTCTTCTTGTCATCAGTTACACTGCAACAAATTTGATGAACCTAAATATATTTTTCGTATTATTATTCTTGGTAAATGTAGCAGGATATACCATTTTATTTTTTGGTATTTTGAAGGCGAAAAAAGAAATTTAATTTTTTAGTGATGAAATTTTCTGAAATGGATTTCTTACTTATTCTAACCACTTTCATGATTTTGATAGTGGTTTTAATGATGGTGGCAATCTACAGCGTTTTTATTAAAAAAAAATCGCAATTGATTTTAACACAAAAAATAAAAGAAGCTACCTTTGAACAGGAACTTGCAAATTCGCAGGTCGAGATTAAAGAACAGACCTTGAATTATATAGGACAGGAACTTCATGATGATCTGGGACAGAAACTTTCGGTTGCCAGATTGATGACCAACAAATTATCGTTTTCTGATGAGAGCGAGAAAAAAGAAATTGCAAATGAAATCAATCTTTTAATAGGGGAGTGCATTCAGGATATCAGAAATCTATCGAAAGTTTTTATTACAAAACAAGTTGAACATTTTGGATTTGTTGAATCTTTGGAACGGGAAATTTTTAGAATTAAAAGATTACAGCTTTTGGAGGTTCATTATGATATCAATAATCGCGATTTAGAAATTAACTCCAGTCACGCACTAATTTTATTTAGAATTATCCAGGAGTGTATAAATAATGTCATCAAGCATTCTAAGTCAAAATGTATTGAACTACTTGTTATCGACCATCAAGATTTTATCGATATTAATATTAATGACACAGGAATCGGATTTAATACCCACAGAGAAGACAATGGTAGCGGTTTAAAAAACATGATCAGTCGTGCCAAAATCATAAATACCGATTTTAAGATAAACTCTTCTGAAAAAGATGGAACGAAAGTTTTGATTACTTATAATAAATAAAAAATCATGGAAAAGATAAAAATTGCAATTGTAGATGATCATAAATTAGTTTCGAAAGCGCTGGAAAATTTACTTTCTTTTAATTCTAATTTTGAAGTAATTATGAACTGCTTCAATGGTCAAGATTTTTTGGATCAGCTCAGAACGAGAAAAGATCATCCCGATGTTATTTTAATGGATATCAATATGCCCATCAAAAATGGAATTGAAACGACGGAAGAAATTTCGAAGGAATTCCCAAATTTGAAAGTCATTGCTCTAACAATGGAAGATAATGAGGGAACAATTATCAAAATGCTAAAAGCCGGTGCAAAAGGATATTTACTGAAAGATATGTCGCCGGATATTTTATTTGATGCCATTGACATTGTTCACAAGAAAGGCATTTTTTATACAGATCTGTTGACTCAAAGTTTGCTAAAGATAAAAACAGAGGAAAAACTTTTGAACGAGTTACACGAAACTCTGAAAGGTCGCGAAATCGAGTTTATTAAATTGGCATGCTCCGAACTCACTTATCGAGAAATAGCAGATCAAATGTTCCTGAGTCCCAGAACAATAGATGGTTATCGCGATTCCGTATTTTTAAAATTGAATATAAAAACCAGAGTAGGAATTGTGTTATTTGCTATTAAAAATAATCTTACTTAAAAAAGGGTGTTTTCACGCTTGTTTTACCTTTTTTTTAAATATAGTTTTGCAGGACACAATTCACAAATAATGAAAAGAGAAGGCCGGTTTTTTTTAACCGGTTTTTTCGTGAATTAAACTGAATGTAGATTTTACATATAAAATTTAAAGTGTTATCAAAACATTCAATAAACATCAAATAGCTTCAGACAACTATTTATTATTTCAATAACCTGTCTTTTAATTTTCTCATTCCTTCTGTGGCAGAAGTTTTAAAAAAATTCTCAGCCTTCACAAAATTATTGTCTAACTGCGGATCGATCACAAAAACCTCACAATGATCTGGTATGTATTGTATTAAACTTGCGGCCGGATAAACTTGCATGGAAGTGCCAATAACCAAAAATATATCAGCAGTCTCTGCCACTTTTACAGCTTGATCCATCTCTGGAACCATTTCTCCAAACCATACAATATGTGGACGCAGTTGAACTCCTTCAGAATTGAAGTCACCCAAATTCAAATCCTTTTCCCACGAAATTATTTTAGAATCTGAATTAATTGACCGTGCTTTTTTTAGTTCACCATGCAAATGAATTATGTTCGAGGAGCCGGCTCTCTCATGCAGATCATCTACATTTTGAGTGATAATTTTCACATCAAAATAATCTTCGAGTTCTGCTAAAATAAGATGTGCCTCATTTGGTTCAACTTCATTCAATTGTTTTCTTCTTGCGTTATAAAAATCCAGAACCATTTCCGGATTACGTTCAAAACCTTCCGGACTTGCAACATCTTCAATTCTATGATTTTCCCATAAACCGTTTGAATCTCTAAATGTTTTCACCCCACTTTCTGCGGAAATTCCTGCTCCAGAAAGCACAACAAGTTTCTTTTTCATCTTATTTTTTTTAAAATTACAAAAATTTTATTTCAATTTTGTCGGATTAAATTAAAGAAATCTTAATTAAATTTGTAAACGTAAAAATTTTCAAATGCAAGAGTTAGATGACGATTTTATTTTAAGAAGAGCAGCGATTTCGGATCAGGAAAAAATCTGGGAAATTCTGCAACAAGCTATTCAAAGACGCAAAAACGATGGCAGCAATCAGTGGCAAGATGGTTACCCAAATTCTGAAACTGCCATCATTGACATTCAGAATAAAGTTGGATTTGTATTAGAAAAAAATAATGAAATTGCCGGTTATGCCGCAATTATTTTTGATGTCGAACCTGCTTATGAAAATATTGAAGGAAAATGGTTGAGCGAAGGAGAATATGCGGTGATCCATCGCGTCGCCATTTCCGAAAAGTTTTTAGGTCAAGGAATCGCAACAGAATTATTTTTGAAAATTGAAGATTTTGTAAAATCTAATCAAGTCATGAGTATTAAAGTGGATACCAATTTCGATAATATTCAAATGTTAAAAATTCTGGACAAATTAGAATATTCCTATTGTGGGGAAGTTCATTTCCGCGGAAGTCCCAGAAAAGCTTTCGAGAAAATATTAACTTAAATAGAATTTTTAGCTTTTGAAATTCACACTTGAAAATCTGGGAAAATTGCCCGTAATTCATTAAATTTGTACTATAAAATTAAAAAATGTCAAAAAAAGCGATCTTAGCTATTCTCGACGGATGGGGAATCGGTACTGATTCCAAAGTCTCTGCAATTGATCAGGCAAATACTCCTTTTATAGATTCATGTTATAAAAACTTCCCACACACAACCCTCGAAGCGAGTGGTATTGCGGTAGGTTTACCATTTGGTCAGATGGGAAATTCTGAAGTTGGACATATGAATCTGGGTGCTGGTCGCGTTGTTTACCAAAATTTAGTAAAACTTAACATCGCAGTAGAAAATGCTACTTTAGGAAAAGAAAATGTGATTACTGAAGCCTTCGATTATGCCTTAAAAAATAAAAAAAATGTTCATTTCATCGGTTTGGTTTCCGATGGTGGAGTACATTCCCACATTAATCATTTGAAAGGACTTTTGACCGCTGCTCACGAAAATGGATTGCAAGATAATGTTTATGTTCACGCCTTTACCGACGGACGCGACTGCGATCCACATTCTGGCGAAGGTTTTATAAAAGAACTTCTCGATCATATGGCTTTAACTACCGGAAAACTGGCAACAGTCGTAGGAAGATATTATGCGATGGATCGTGATAAAAGATGGGAACGTGTAAAATTAGCGTATGACGCAATGGTAAATGGAGTAGGTGAGCAAACGCACGATATTTTAACATCCATTAAAAAATCTTACGAAAATGGAATTACCGATGAATTTCTAAAACCCATGATCTGCTTGAAAGAAAGCAATTTGCCTGTGATTAAAATAGAAAATGATGACGTGGTTTTCTGCTTTAATTTTAGAACTGATCGGGGACGGGAAATTACAGAAGTTCTTTCACAGCATGATTTACCAGATTACGGGATGCATCATTTGAATCTCTATTATGTCACAATGACTAATTATGATAAGAATTTTAAAAATGTGAAGGTCGTTTTTGATGAAGAAGTTTTGCATCAAACATTGGGTGAAATTTTGGAAAAAAATGGAAGAACGCAGATCAGAGTTGCTGAAACGGAAAAATATCCACACGTGACATTTTTCTTTTCAGGTGGACAGGAAGCGGAATTTATTGGAGAGCGCAGACTGCTTTGTCCGAGTCCGAAAGATGTACCCACTTACGATTTCAAACCGGAAATGTCGGCTTATGATATTACAGGAAAAATTCTACCAGAGATTGAAAACGAAGGTGCAGATTTTATTTGTCTTAATTTTGCTAATACTGATATGGTCGGACATACCGGCGTTTTTTCTGCCGCAATAAAAGCCGCAGAAGTTGTAGATGAGTGCATCGGTAAAGTTGCAACTGCTGCTTATGAACATGGTTATGCAGTTTTTATTTTGGCGGATCACGGAAACTCAGATGTAATGATCAATCCCGATGGAACACCAAATACACAGCATTCCACCAATCTAGTTCCTTTAATTGTAATGGACAAAGATCACACCTGGAATTTGAAACCCGGAAAGTTAGGTGATGTGGCTCCTTCAATTTTGAAAGTGATGGGAATCGAAATTCCTGCTATAATGACCGGCGAAGTTTTGGTGAGTTAAACAACCATACATTTGGAAGAATTTCTAAAAAAATTTACAGTAAAAACGGCTTTTAAAACAGCCGTTTTTTTTATGTCACAAATTGCTACGTATCTCACCATAATTTGTTATTTTTAATTAATTATTAAAAATTAAGCAAACACTTGTTTTCGTTCTAAAATCAATCGTTATGAATTATAAAGATCCTCTCGTATTAATTCTAAACTTAACGGTGATTTTAGTTCTCATTCTTTTAATTCTGCCAACTTTACTCAACAAGAAAGAAAAAATTGGGGTTAGAGTTTCCTTTTCCATCATTTTTTTTATAGTGATCGTTAATTGTACGGGAAATTTGATCATTTTTTATTTTGAAAATTATAGCTTGCTTCCGTTACATTTTGCATTGATGTGCATTCCGTTTCTGTTCGGTCCTGCGATCTATTTTTATGTCAGAGAAATCAATGATTCGCACATTACTAATTTAGTACCGCATTTAATAATACCTTTTATTGCTCTTTTTGGAGCACTTCTCTACAATTTTTGGTCTCCGGAGGAAAAAAACAATGTTATAAAGCAAATGGCAGAAGGATCTTATTTACCCTATAATATTGTTAATACTACTGTAATTATCGTTCCCCTCTATTATTTTGTGAAGTCAAAAATATGGCTTAAAAAATTTAAACTCAATACGCATGATATCTTTTATGCACAGAAGAGAATACGGAAAAATTGGGCAAATGAATTTCTGAATTATATGATTTTCAGTATGTTTTCATTTTTAATTATAGTTGTTATTACGTCGTATTTTATGCACATTCCTCAAATGTATTTAGATTTAATAGGAATGCCGATCTATTTTCCTTTCATCTATTCTGTTGTAGCGGTTAGAAATAACATGATATCTAAAGAATTGGAAATGAATTACGTTTTGGTAAAATCTGAAAATGAAGTAAAACTCAGCGAGCAGAGAATAAATATTTCACGTGATTTGCATGATAATATTGGCGCCTATGCAAACAGTCTCATTTCTAAAATTGATTATATCTCTACTTCAGATGAAAACATTAATACCCATCAAATTAAAGACTTAAAGGATAATGCAGAAAGTATTTTAAGTCTGCTTCGACAAACAATTTGGGTGCTCAATAATGATGAAATTGGAGCGGAATCCTCCTTCGATTATGTAAAACAATACGCGTTAAAGATTTTTAAAAACACCAATATTAAAGTAGCTTTTGACGAGAATATTGAAAGAAATAAAATTTTGAGTGCCGCAGAAGCCAGCAATATCTTTCGGATTATTCAGGAAGCTTGCCAAAATATCATGAAACATTCGAAGGCAGACAAAGTAAAGATCGGTATAATTAGTAACGATTATTTCGCGATTAGTATTGAAGATAATGGAGTAGGTTTCACAGAAAATAATTCTGGTGATTCCTACGGATTAAAAAACATGCAGCAACGGGCAAAAAATATAGGGATGTTCCTCAAAATCGAGAAGATCATTGAAAGCGGAACAAAAATCACCATTACAAATTCCACGATATAAATACGCTTTTAAGCGTATGTTATTTTTTGAATCTTATTAATATTTTTGAACAAACTAATGACCATGAAAATTGGAATTGTTGAAGACCATTTTATCAACCGCAAGATCATCAAGGAAAAAATACTTCCGTATGAAGATATCCAGTTAGTGATTGAGGCTGAAAATGGGGAACATTTCTTCGATTTAATGAAAGACTTGCGGAAAGAAGATTATCCGCAAGTTGTTCTTATTGATTTAGAAATGCCTTTATTAGACGGGATTTCAACCATTTCCCTTTCTTCCATTCGTTATCCTGCTATCAAATTTATTGTATTGACCATTTATGAAGATAATGATAAAATTTTCGATGCTATAAAAGCCGGCGCAAGTGGATATCTGCTCAAAGAAGACCGAGCGGTAAATATTGTCGATGCAGTTACAAACGTTATCGAATTTGACGGGATCCCAATGAGTCCAGCAATTGCGAGAAGAGCCATGAAACTCTTAAGTGGTATCACCCAAAAGAATATTCCTCTGGAAAAAATTGAAGATTACCAGCTAAGTTCAAGGGAAATCCAGGTTTTAAAAGAAATTGTGAGCGGGAATAATCCTGCCGAAATTGGTGAGAAACTGTTCATCAGTCCTAATACGGTGAGAACGCATGTGAATAATATTTACAAGAAGCTTCACCTGAATTCCAGAGCTCAAGTAATCAGTTTAGCACACAAAAATAATTGGATATAGTTTATAACTATCTACCATTGTTTTAATTACGTAGAATTACGTATTGCCAAAGATGACTTGAATGTTGATTTTTGATAAAAATCACGCTTTTTATGCTACCCTTCAAAAATCTACTTTTGAGAGTGCTGTTTTTTCTCACTTTCCTAACTTCTTTCCCAGTTATGAAAGCTCAGAATCTGCAGGAAGTAATTACAAATTTAAAGACAGAATTAACGAAGAGTCCCGATGATAAAAAACGAGCCTCAATTTATTCTGATCTCACCTGGTATTATGCAAGCGTTTCCGTAGATTCTGCTTTACACTATGGCAAAAAAGCGATTACTGCTACAGAAATATTAAAGGATTCTACGCTTTTAGCTCAAATTTATAGTGATCTGGGCGCTGTTCATTTCCGAAATAACGATTTTAAAAATTCAGAAAGAAATTATCTTCAATCCTATCAAATAAGAAAAAAGCAAAATAATATTGCGGGAATTGCAAAACTCAATAATAATTTAGCATCTGTTTATCAAAGCACCTTTCAGTACAAAAAGGCAATGAAAATGTATTTGGAAGCGCTCAACTTTTTTGAAAGTAAGGCGGATGAAAAAAACATCAATGCTACAAAAGCCAATATAGGATTGCTGTTTATCGATTTAAAAGATAACACCAATGCCATAAAATATATTACAGAAGCAATTGATTTTTTTGAAGAGCAGGATAAAAACGTAGAATTCGACAATAAACTTTGCGAAAATTATTTGAATCTAGGCAAGGCATTTCAAATGAAAAAGGATTATGCCACTGCGGAAAAGTATTATAATAAAAGTTCTGAAATTTGTAATAAAGTAGGTAATAAACAAGGTTATGCTTTCTCGAAAAGAAACCTCGGTAATTTAAATACACTTTTAAAAAATGATTCTGCGGCGGAATTAAATCTTAAAATTTCGAAAGAGACGAGAAAAGAATTCAACTCAAAATTAGATACAGAAAGCAATGATATCGATGTTGCGCAAAACTTGATCGTTCAGGAAAAATTTTTAGAAGCTAAAAGAATTTTGCTGAAAATTCTGCCTGTTTTTGAAAAAGAAAATTCCAAAGAAAATCTTCTTTCAACTTATAAGTTGCTTACAAATATTTACCATCACAGCAGTCAAACCGATAGTGCAGATCTCTTTTTTGAAAAATATGTTGCACTGGATTCTGATCTGGTAAATACGAGTGTGAATAAAGATACCTCTGAAATGGAAAAAAAATACCGGAGTTTACAGAAGGACAATGAAATTTTATCGCAAAAATCCAAGATATTCAAGACCAATGTTATTGTTTTCTCACTTTTAGGTTTTTTACTGATGGGATTTATTTATTACAAAAATTATCAGAACAAACAGAAAATAAAACTCCAGAAAGAAATTCTACATCAGCAGGATCTGGCTACGAAAGCAGTTATGAACGCAGAAGATAATGAGCGGAAAAGAATGGCAACGCACCTTCACGATGGAATCGGACAGTTGCTTACTGCTGCAAATATGAACATGAGCGTTCTGGATGAGTACAAAAAAGATGAAAATAATTTTACAAAAGTTCTCAACAAAACGCGGGAAATTTTGGCGGAAGCCATGTTGGATGTGAGAACGCTTTCTCATCAGATCATGCCCAATATGCTCATCAAAAATAGTCTTGCAGATGCTTTGAGGGATTTAATTTCAAAAACGAATTCGCCAAAACTACATCTTGAACTGAAAATGGAAGGTTTGAAAAAAGATTTAAACCAAAATATTCAGGTTGTTATGTATCGAATTATTCAGGAATGCATCAACAATACGATCAAGCACGCAAAAGCTAACAAAGTAGAAATTTCTCTAATTCAAAGCAATGATATGATCGAGGCTATTTTCAAAGATGATGGAATTGGTTTTAATCCCTTAAAAATAAATTCGCGAAATGATGGTTTAGGCCTCGAAAATATTAGATCCCGAATCGATATGTTAAAAGGAGATTTAAAAATTGACAGCGCTGAAGGAAAAGGAACTTCAATCATAATGAAAATCCCAATTTAGATGGAAAACATACTTGATATTGTAATTATCGATGACCACAATATTATTATTGAAGGTCTGGAAATGCTTTTAAGTTTTGAAAAAAATGTGAGAATTCTAAAAACTTATAATGACGCGTATGATTTTTTGGGCGATTTACGAGGTCAAAAATTATTACCAAAAATACTTTTGATGGATTTAATGATGCCAACGATCAATGGATTGGATGCTTCAAAAATCATTAAAAAAGAATTCCCGGAAATAAGGATTATCATTCTATCTATGAATTGCGAGCCAAAAGTGATTTACGAATTGATAGAAAAGATCGAAGTGGAAGGATATCTTTCCAAAAAAATTAGCAGAACTGAATTGTACACCGCTTTAAATGAAGTCAACAAAGGGTATGTTCACTTGTCGGAAGAAGCGCAACAGGCATTGAATTGTTTTAGAGAAAAAATTATTTCTTACCCTGAAATAAAACTTTCCTGCCGTGAAAAGGAAATTGTCGATTTGATGATCAATGGTTTCTCAAACAGAGAAATTTCAGCAAAACTTTTTATCAGTGAAAGCACCGTCGAAACGCACCGCAAGAATATCTATCGAAAAACAGAAGCGCATTCTATTCCCAAACTCATACAAATTGTGAATGATCTTAATCTTTTGCAAACCATTTGATGAATAAAAAGGCGTCAAATCAGGATAAAAAATAATGAAAAAAATATAATGTTGGAAAATGATCCAGCTTAACCATGTAAATTCAAAGAGAAAACCTCAATTTTTATTGAGGTTTTTTTGTTTTTAGTTTAAAAAATACCCATTTCAGGGTATCATTTTTTTTCAGATATCAAATAATTTTACTTCAGTTAAAAAATCACAAGTACCATGAAACTAAAAAAATCACTCGTTGCGATCTGCACATTCAGTTGCTTAGCAATCACCGCACAACAGGCAGGATTCAATGTCCTGGAAAAAGATTACGACATTTCCCGAAAAGCCAAAAAAGGTTACCTCGGTGGAATAGAAGGTAAAGAAAATGGAAATTTTGACATGATCTATTTCCTGCCTTCATCCAAACGAAAAGTGAAAATAGAAACTTATTCTTTTGATAAAGATGCCAATCTTACCAATACGGTAAAAGACGACTGGGAGGTAGAAAAAGCAAGAAAACGCTACAAAGGCTTAACTTATAAAGGAGATTTGCTCATCAACAAAGCAATTTCGGTAAGTTCGAACATGATGGGCAGAATGGTTTATAAAAACCGGGAAGTAACCGCAAAATACAACTGGCTTGCCGGAGGTTATGTAAAAAAAGTTAAAATGCTCGATAAGCAAAAACTTGCGAATGAAAATGGTGATGAATATCTTTTTGGTGGCGCTTACGAAGTGGAAAGAGACAGCGCAATTTTGGTTATTGGTTTTCCATATAATAAAGAAAAAGCCGATTTTTCGAAAATGGATTTCATGAAAGTGAACAATACAGGAAAGATCACAAATTTAGAAACCATCAACACAGGATATCAACTGCGACCCGTTTTTTCCAAAGCTCTTTTAGATGACGACAGCAAAAATATTGAGAATGACGATCTCCCAAGAGACTGGATCCATATTATGTCGCCCGCAAAAGGCACAGCAGGAGATCCGAACGAAATGACTTATTTCCGGATTTCGCCTAAAGGAAAAATTAAAGAAAATTTTAAATTTATAGCGCCAACTGCAGGATACAGAATTATTAACGCCTACGAAAAAAATGGTGAGGTAATTTTGTACGGTTTGGGAATTAAAAAAGATGGTAAATCAACGGAAGAAATTTTAGGTTCCGCAGTTTCTGCAACCAGTATGGATAGTGAAGAAATTGAACAAACCAAAGGAGGTTCTTCGGCGACGGAAAATATTATCGGCAAAGTAAGCGGTTTAGGCGGTCTAATCAGTGCTGCTCGAAAAACAGTCAATGTGGTTTCAGGAAAAGAAGAGATGATGCCAACTCAGGATGCTTTGGATACGATGATGGATGAAAAAAAATATACCGATTTTATTTTGTGCAAAATGTCTGGAGGTAAAGCTGTTTTTGTGAATGCAACACCGATCGCAGAATTAAATCAAAAAGCCGTTGCAGGTCCAGATATGAAAAAGCCTTTAGAATTTGACGGGAAGAAATTTAAAACCAATAATTTCCAGATTTTAAATGATGGTTCAATGCTTCTAAGTTTTCAGGATTTCAAAAAAAATAACAGTCGTGGCGGCGGTGGAAGTAAGTTCTTGAACACTTTGGCCGGAGTTTACACCAGTTCGAGCGGAAAGAAATACGACAGAATTTATCAGGGATTGTATATGCTGCATTTCACTCCAGATGGTCGTCTTAATAAAAATTATACCGTATTACTTGATCAGCAGAACAAAAAAGGATTTTTCAACAATTCGCCCATGACCGCCGATAACTTCTCAGCTACAAGTTATATCATTCAAAGCAAAGATGGAAAATCGGTCAACTGGATAATGGAAATGGTAAAGGCGATCGATGTTGATACTGATTTCAGCAGCACAACCAACTTTTTCAATGGTTCTACTACCAATATAACTACCACAAGTTATGCCCCGTTCTATAGTATTGAATATGGGAAATTAAATTTGCAGTCAGGGACCTCCACAGAATTTAGAACTTTGGGAGATTTGGAGAAGAAAAAATTCTATCTCTACGAAAAATACAACAGAATCCAGATCGGTGACTACACGTATTTCTTCAGTGAAACACCAAAAGGAGATAGAATGTTAATTTCCAGACTTGATTTAAACCAATAATCATTAAAAAAACGTGATTTCCGCACCTGATCTTGAATGAGTTTTTATGATTTTTCGGGTGTGGTTTTATGTGATATTAAATAATTTTAAAATGAAACTATTAATATCGTTTTTGAAATTTGCCTTCAAAACAATTATAAATGGAGGATCACTGTAATTTAGAATGTTTTTTAATGAAGTCTTTATATATAGCCTTAAAATTTATAGGTTTAACACAAATGATGAAGACAAAATTCAGTAGGAAATTTTTCCTGCTGAATTTTTTTCCTCTATGCAACAAATAATAATTTCATTATATTTGTTCTCTTAAAAAGTAAAGAACATGTACAATAAATTAGTAAGATTAGAAGTGATGCGAAATCTGGGAACAGAAGTTAACGACTTCATTTCCTCCTACCTTACTCCTGTAGAAAAAATATGGCAACCAAGCGATTTCCTGCCTGATTCCTCTTCAAACGAATTTAAATATGAAGTTGAAGAACTTCAAACGTTCGCACAGGAAATGGATTATGATCTTTTTGTAACGCTGATCGGGGACTGTATTACAGAAGAAGCTTTGCCAACATATGAATCTTGGTTGATGGGAATTGACGGAGTTAATCAGGAAGAAAGTACAGGATGGGCTCAGTGGATAAGAAGCTGGACTGCCGAAGAAAACAGACATGGTGACCTGCTCAACAAATATCTCTATCTCTGCGGAAGAGTAAATATGAGAGAAGTAGAAATTACAACCCAATATTTAATTCAGGACGGACTTGATATCGGAACAACAATGGATCCTTACAGAAATTTTGTTTACACGAGTTTTCAGGAAACTGCGACCAACGTTTCTCATAGAAGAGTAGGTACTTTAGCAAAACAAAGCGGTAACGTGAAGTTAGCGAAAATGTGCGGCGTGATTGCTGCAGATGAAGCTCGACATGCAAAAGCATACAAACATTTCGTTACCAGAATTTTCGAAGTAGATCCTTCAGAAATGATGCTCGCTTTTGAAGATATGATGCGCAAGAAAATTGTTATGCCTGCACATTTGATGCGCGAATCTGGGCAAAAAGCTGGTGAACTTTGGTCTCATTTTTCAGATGCAGCTCAAAGAGCAATGGTTTACACGGGTCACGATTATATCAATATCCTGAGCGAACTTCTTGATGACTGGAAAATTGAACACATCACTGGATTAAACGAAAAAGCGGAGAAAGCACAGGAATATTTAATGAAACTTCCTGGTAGATTACAGAAAATTACCGACCGAATTGCAACTCCAGATTTAGATCATCAATTCAAATGGATTAAATCTTAATATTAAATTATAGTAAAATATATTCTCAGAGTGGTCGATGTTTTCTACCACTCTTTTATTTTCTTATCTTTGCAAAAATTAAATTGACCGAGATGAAAAGCAATAAAAAACTAGCCATTGATTTTGACGGTACGGTCGTCGATGATGCATATCCGGGAATCGGCAAACCGAAAACTTTCGCTTTCGACACTTTAAAAAAGCTTCAGTCAGAGGGTTATCGATTAATTCTTTGGACTTATCGTCATGGTAAAACTTTGGACGAAGCTGTACAGTTTTGCAAAAAAAATGGAGTAGAGTTTTATGCAGTGAACTCAAGTTTTGAAGGTGAAATTTTTGATCACGCAGAAGCTTCCAGAAAAATCGATGCTGACTTATTTATTGATGACAGAAATTTAGGAGGTTTTCCGGGTTGGGGCGAAATCTATAATATCATCAATGACAGAATAGAATTTCGTGTAGAAGGCAATGAAGTTTTAGCCTATTCTAAAATCAAAAAGGATAAAAAGAAAGGCTTGTTCTGGTAAAATTTACTGGAAAAATAAGGAGCTTTTAGTTTTAAAATATTAAAAAATAAATTGTCAAAATAAACGATGATTCACTTAAAAACAATCGAAGAACTTCGGTTAATGCGCGAAAGTGCACAATTGGTTTCCAAAACTTTGGGGATGATTGCAAAAGAGATAAAACCAGGTGTAACAACTTTACATTTGGATAATTTAGGGGGTGAATTCATTCGGGATCATGGCGGTGAACCAGCTTTCCTTGGAATGTATGGTTTTCCTAAAAATCTTTGTATTTCGCCAAATTCTGAAGTGGTTCATGGTATTCCAAATGAAAAGCCGTTGGAGGAAGGTGATATTCTTTCTGTCGATTGTGGCGTTTATATGAATGGTTTTTATGGCGATCACGCTTATTCTTTTGAGGTTGGAGAAGTGACTTCGGAAACAAAAAGATTATTACAGATCACCAAAGAATCTTTATACAAAGGAATCGAGCAATGTATTCGTGGAAAAAGAGTAGGAGATATCTCCAATGCGATTCAGGAATATTGCGAAAAACACGGTTATGGTGTCGTTCGCGAACTGGTTGGTCACGGTTTAGGTAGAAAAATGCACGAAGATCCTCAGGTTCCAAATTATGGAAGAAAAGGAAGTGGAAAAGTTTTAAAAGACGGAATCGTTCTCGCCATCGAACCTATGGTCAATCTTGGAACTGAAAAAGTAAAATTTCACGAAGATGGTTGGACGGTGACTTCGCTTGATAATTCACCTTCTGCACATTTTGAACACGACGTTTGCATCATCAACGGAAAACCGGTTTTACTTTCTACGTACAAATATATTTATGAAGCATTAGGAATTGTCAGTGAGGAGGAAAAACCATTTACTTTGGATTTTTAATGAAAACCCTGACTAAATTTCTCTTAAATAAAATCCCAAGACCTTTATTGATCAAAGCGAGTATTTTGGCGCGACCTTTAATTGTTCAATTTTTTAAAGGCAACAAATTTACTGATCCAATCGACGGTAAATCTTATCGGAAATTTCTTCCTTATGGTTACGGGAAACAGCGTGTAAATGCACTTTCTCCCGGAACATTAAGTCTGGAACGTCATCGCCAAATGTGGTTGTATCTGCAAAATGAAACCGACTTTTTTACTAAAAATTACAAAGTTCTTCATATCGCTCCAGAACAGGAATTCCTCAGGAAATTCAAAAAAATGAAAAATCTGGATTATATTTCTGCGGATCTTTACTCGCCGATCGTGGATGTAAAAGCAGATATTTTAGATTTACCTTTTGAAGATGAAAGTTTCGATATCGTTTTTTGTAACCATGTTTTAGAACATATAGAAGACGATAAAAAAGCCATGAGCGAATTATTTCGGGTGATGAGAAAAGGCGGCTGGGGAATTTTTCAGGTTCCTATGAAGAATTCTTTAGAAAAAACTTACGAAGATTTCAGCATTAAAGATCCGAAAGAAAGACAAAAACATTTCGGACAATACGACCACGTTCGCTGGTACGGAATGGATTATTTTGATCGATTGAAAAATGTTGGTTTTGAAGCAGATATCAACTTTTATTCAAGGAAATTTTCAAGTGAAGAACGGGAAAGATTTGCTTTAATGGAGAATGAGATTTTACCGGTCGTTTCAAAGAAATAAATGAAAATAATTGAAATGAAAAACAATTATTTAATCCATTTATTAAAGTCGATTCCGTTATTACCCATTATCTATTTTCAGGGAAAGAAGATCAGAAAAGAAATTCAATTATTCCCCGAAGCAAAAAATCCGGAAGATTCTATCAATGCCAATTCCGATAAAAATTTAAATATTTTATTTATTGGGGAAAGTTCATTTGCCGGAGTTGGCGTAGAAAATCACAAAAATGGTTTTGCCGGTCATTTCTCAAATGCCTTGAGCGAAAAATTTCATTATAATATCAACTGGAAAGTTTATGCAAAAACAGGTTATAATGTTGACAAAATTCAAAGAAAAATAATTCCTCTCATTGTTGAGAAAGAGTGTAATCTTTTGGTGATCGGCATTGGTGGGAATGATACTTTTGAATTGAATCAACCTAAAAAATGGCGTGAAAGTGTTCAGTTCTTAATTAATGATCTGCGACAAAAATTTCCTGAAACTCCAGTTTTATTTGCGCAGTTACCGACTATCGAAATGTTTCCTGCCTTTTCGAAAGAAATGAAACAGGTTTTAGGAAATCACAAAGATATTCTTGCAGATCATCTCGACAAACAAGTTTTAAAGAACAAAAATGTCTATTTCCCGACCGAAAAAATAAATGTTAAAGAATGGCTCGGAAAACTCAAAGAAGGTCAAACTGTTTCAGAATTTTTTAGCGATGGAATTCATCCTTCAGAACTCTGTTATGATTTGTGGGCGAAAGATTGTGTAACATTTTTAGGTCAATCAAAAATAAATTTTTAGTAACCTTTGATAAAAATATCGATCATTAGATAATTATAGTTTTAGTGGTACAACAATGTTTCACTACCTTTGTAGAGATTTCGAATTTTCGAGGTCTTTTAATTTTTAATTACTTCAATAAAAAAGAATGCACAAAGCAGGATTTGTAAATATAGTAGGGAAACCGAATGCCGGTAAATCGACACTTCTCAATCAATTGATGGGAGAGAAGTTAGCAATTGTAACCCAGAAAGCACAGACAACGAGACACCGAATTTTCGGGATTTATAATGAAGAAGATTTGCAGATCGTTTTTTCTGACACTCCGGGAGTTTTAGATCCGAAGTATGGTTTGCAGGAAAAAATGATGGATTATGTGAAAGATTCTTTACAGGATGCCGATGTTTTCCTTTTCATAGTAGATATATTAGACCGTACTGAACCCTTCGAATTTCTGGTTGATAAATTGAATAAAATTCCGGTTCCTGTATTAATTTTGGTCAATAAGATCGATGAGTCAAACCAGGAAGATTTAGAGAAAACAATGGAGTTGTGGCACGAGAGGATTCCAAAAGCAGAGATTCTGCCAATTTCTGCATTGAAAGGTTTTAATACGGATGCTATTTTGCCAAAATTGAAATCTTTATTACCAGAAAATCCGCCATACTACGACAAAGATCAATATACCGACAAACCGGAGCGATTTTTTGTCAATGAAGCAATTCGAGAGAAAATTTTATTAAATTACGACAAAGAAGTTCCTTATTCCGTAGAAGTGGTTACCGAAATCTTTAACGAAAAAGAAGGAATTATTTTTATTGATTCTGTTATTTATGTGGAGCGAGATACCCAGAAAGGTATTATTATCGGGCATAAAGGAGATGCAATAAAAAAAGTAGGAACAGAAGCAAGATTAGATCTGGAGAAATTCTTTTCGAAAAAAATCCATCTTAATTTATTTGTAAAAGTGAAAAAAGACTGGCGAAAAAATGACAGAGATTTAAAGAATTTTGGGTACAGCTAAAATTAAATAATTACAGAATACCGTTACGGAGAGGATTTATTAAATTTGCTTTTAAAATTATTTGAATGAATTATTTAACTTCGACGAAAAACAATCCTTTAATTACAGATATTGTTCTTCTTGTTATTAGAATTTTTATAGGTTTCGCCATGCTTTCACACGGTTTTCCTAAACTTCAGCTTTTATTTTCTGGCGAAGAAATTAAGTTTGTTGATATTTTGGGAATGGGTGCAAAAAGCTCTTTAGCGATTGCGGTTTTTGCCGAATTTGTTTGCTCAATATTTATCATTTTAGGACTGTTCACAAGAATAGCCGTTTTCTTTTTGGTGATAACAATGGCTGTAGCAGGATTATTTGTACACAGTGCAGATGTTTTTTCAACGCGTGAACTAAGTTTGCTATATCTTTCCGTATATCTGTTAATTTTGGCTTTAGGACCGGGAAGGTTTTCAATCGACGCTATGATCAGCAAAAGGAGAGAATCTCGCTGGTAATTTTGAAATTACAGATTAAACAGATCACAAATAAACAGTAATTTTTTTGCTGTTTTTTTTATAAACTTAAATTAGAATTTTTATGAAATTAAAATTAACAATTTGCTTGCTTGCGTTTTTGAATTTTAGCAATGCGCAGGAAAATATTACCTATCAAAAGCCTTCCGCAGAAATTTTGAAACTTGCTGATTTTCAAAGAGCACCTTCTGTCATGATGGACAGTAAAAAAAACTGGATGGTCTTTTCTTATCGAAATACTTACAAAACTTTAGAGGATCTCAATCAGGAGGAAGTAAAACTCGGCGGCTTGCGGATTAATCCTGTTACCAATATTTCCAGCAGTGTTACTTACGTTAATAATCTGAAGGTTCGGAAATTGAAAGATAAGACGGAGATTCAGGTAAAAGGTCTACCGGAAAATCTAAAAATCACCAATATTTCCTGGTCACCAGATGAAAGAAAAATTGCCTTTACGAATACAGTCAAAGATGGAGTAGAACTCTGGATTTTAGATTTGGAAACCGCAACTGCAAAAAAAATATCTTCCTCTAATTTAAATTCAAACTTAGGTTCACCATTTATCTGGTTCAAAGATTCCGAAAATCTTTTGGTAAAAATGTTGCCAAAAGATCGACCTGCACTTCTGGACAGCAAAAAAGATCTGCCAACAGGACCAATTGTTTCGACTTCAGACGGAAAAGTTTCGCAAAACAGAACATATCAGGATTTACTGAAAAATCCACAGGACGAAAAGAATTTTGAGATCTTGACTTCCGCAGAATTATATAAAATTGATTTGAAGGGAAACGCGACTCAATTTAAAGAAGCCGATCTATATGCTGGTTTAAGTTTCTCCCCAGATGGCAATTATTTGATGGCAACAACCATTAAAAAACCTTTTTCTTATATCGTTCCTTTAAGCAGATTTCCAATGGTAACGAACGTTTACGATAAAAACGGATCATTGCTAAAAACGGTAAATGAAGTTCCTTTAAATGAAATTATGGCGAAAGGTTTTTCATCTGTCAGACCCGGTAAAAGATACATGGAATGGCGGGATGATCAGCCTTCAACTTTAGTTTATGCAGAAGCTTTAGACGGTGGCGACCAAGCAAAATCAGTGGATTTTCGGGATGAGATCTTTATTTGGGAAGCTCCATTTTCGAATGCGCCAAAATCTTTCTTCAAAACCAAACAAAGATACGCCGGTTTAGACTGGTCTAACTCAGATTATGCTTTCGTATCCGAAGATTGGTATGATACGAGAAATTTTAAAACTTATTTGATCGATTTAAAAAACAATACTTCGAAAGTCATTGAAGACCGGAATTCACAAGATGTTTACAGCGATCCCGGTAATTTTAATAAAACTAAAAACCAGTATGGCAGAAACGTGATTGACATTATAAATAACAAAGCATTTTTGATTGGCGCCGGTTTTACGAAAGACGGACAAAAACCTTTCATCGATGAAATGGATTTGAAAACCCAGCAGAAAAAAAGATGGTACACTTCAAATTTAACTGGATCTAAGGAAAACCTGATCGATATTCTTGATGCGCAAAAAGGCGATATTTTAACCGTTCAACAGTCTGCAAATTTATATCCTAATTACTTTGTCAGAAATATCAGATCGAAGAAATCAACTCCCGTAACTGCATTTCCGAATCCTTTTGAATCTTTAAAAAATGTGTATAAAGAAGTCATTAAATATAAAAGAAATGACGGCGTAGAATTAACTGGAACGCTTTATTTACCTGCAAATTACGACAGAAAAAATCATACAGAGAAATTACCGCTTTTAATTTGGGCGTATCCAACGGAATATAAAGATAAAAATACTGCGGGTCAAAATACACAGAATCCGAATGATTTTACTTTTCCAAGTTATGGCTCTTTCATTTATTGGGTAACGAAAGGTTATGCGGTTTTAGATGATGCAGCCTTCCCAATTATTGGCGAAGGAAAAACGGAACCCAACGACACTTTTATACCACAATTAGTTGCCAATGGAAAAGCAGCGATCGACGCACTTGATAAATTAGGATATATCGACCGCAATAAAGTTGCAGTTGGTGGTCATTCTTACGGCGCATTTATGACGGCAAATCTTCTCACTTATTCCAAAGATTATGCGTGTGGAATTGCACGGAGTGGCGCTTATAACAGAACTTTAACACCGTTTGGATTTCAGAGTGAGCAGCGAAATTATTGGGACATTCCGCAAATTTATAATGCAATGTCACCCTTTATGAATGCAGATAAAATGAAAACTCCATTATTGTTGATTCATGGTGATGCCGACAATAATCCCGGAACTTTTACGCTTCAAACCGAAAGATATTTTCAGGCGTTGAAAAACCTGGGAGCACCAGTAAGAATGGTGCTTTTACCGAAAGAAGCCCACGGTTATGCAGCGAAAGAAAATATTTTCCATGTTCTTTGGGAAGAAGATCAGTTTCTGGAGAAATGTTTAAAAAAATAAAGATAAAGTCTCCCAGAAATGGGAGACTTTTTTTGGATGTTTATTTTAAAATATATAGACTAAAAAAATTCGTTTTTAAGAAGGGGAGGAGCAATTTCTTTAAATTCAGGACTACAAATAAATTGATGTTTTAAATTAGTTCTCCTTGAATACTTTTTCCGTATCTATTGGTTTTCAGTAAATTAGTTGTAATTTTATTTGATAAAACTAATTAAAAACCATAACCATGGAAAATTTTAAAACCAAAAACGGTGTAAGTGTTCGTGCTTACAGCGGAGATGCGATCACACTTTTGGCATTCGATCTTACCGAGCATTTGACTAAAAACTTAGCAGGTTTTTCGATCGGTTTCAAGTATAAAGAGGGTGATCAATGGATTGAAAAGTATATTTATAATCGCCTGACTTTCCATGATGAGTTCAGGAAAAATAGCGGAATTAAACAGTATGACAGAAATTCAACCCTATATTCACCCATACAAAAATTCAATTGGGTTCATGTTCCAAATACCGATATTTCAAGCAGAAAAGCAGTTTTTGGAGATTATATTTATACCATTACACCAAGATATATCGAAGACGGAAAATTGGTGTCACTCAATTCAGATCTTTCTGTGGAAATTGATATTCCGGTAAAACCTTATCAAGAAAAGAGTACAACACTGGCTTTTACGAGAGGATTTGTTTCCTCCGTTGCGTACGCTACCAGATTCAGTCGGAAAAATAATTGTTCGCCCGAAAAATAATAATGAATTGATTTTTGACATCAAGCAAATCGCTGATTCTGCAATGAGATGGAACGAAAAAACGCGGAAAAATGAGCTGGTTCCATACAGTTTCGAGGAGCAGCATGAATGGTTAGGATGGCAAGCAAGAAACAGAATTTTAGAATTTTTAGAGGAGACGATAAAAGATAAAACTTTAAATTTAAAAGTTTTTGCATTCGATTTAGATGAGCCGGAAATTTGTAAGAAATTGCTTCAGTTGGCAAAAGAAAAACGACTGCTAATGATTTTGGATGATTCCAAAGGTCACAAAGAAGAAAAAGCTTTTGAAACAATTTTTGAAACTGAATTTCTTAAAGTAAGCGATACTGATCATATCAAAAGAGGACATTTCAGTTCTTTGGCGCATTGTAAAATAATGGTTCAATTGAAAAAAGCAGTTCCAAAAAAAGTATTGACAGGTTCTGCGAATTTCTCTACGAATGGATTTTATGTGAATAGTAATCACGTTATTATTTTTAAAAACTCCAAAATATCACAACTTTATTCGGATATTTTTGATGCTTCTTTTGGCGATGAAAATATGAAGAAATTCAAAGTCGGAGCGTTTGCGCTTAAAGACCACCAGATTCTTAAAACCACGTCATCTCCTGAAATGACCGTGACTGTTGCACCTCATAATAAAGTAGATGCAGAAAGGATTTTTGACCGAATCAGCACTAAAATCGAGAGAACAGATACTACAGATATTTTGTTTGCAGTGATGAATGACCGGAGCGCAGGAAGTATTTTAAGTTCTCTTCGCAAACAAATATCAAATGAAAATGTTTTCAGTTACGGAATTACCGATACCATCGGAAAAAATGACGAAGATTTTGGAATTTTCCTTTATAAACCTAACTCAAAACGAGGAATTAGAGTCGCGGCAAGAGGAATTGAAAACAATCTTCCTGAACCTTTCGGAACAGTTCCCGGAATTGATGGTTACGCAATTCATCATAAATTTATCGTTGTCAATTTTAAAGGAAATGATCCGGTGGTGTATTGTGGAAGTTCAAATTTAGCTTTCGGTCCGGAACAAAAAAACGGGGATAATTTATTAGAAATTCGAGATAAAGATATTGTCACCGCTTTTGCCATAGAAGCTTTACGACTGGTTGATCATTTTCACTGGAGAAATACTTCGCTGGAAAGTGTGGGTCATCTTTGGCTGGATAATTTATCTGGTATAAAAAAATGGTCAGAATCATGGTTAACGGAAGGAAATTTGAAATGCAGACAAAGGAAACTTTATATGAAGAAATAGAAGAAACTCATTCGTTGAATTCCCTAAATCAAAGAGTATTTTTATTATTTACCAGTTTATGGCAAATGCATTTTCTCAGAGCATTATCATCCAGAAAACATATTCTATTTAACATAATATAAATTATAGGACTTTTTACGGAAATTAAAATATGCGTGTATTGACCATTTTACTTTACACCAAATCCTCTTTTCCCGGGTTTTATCTGAATTAAATAATTCAGCAGATTCTCATCGATTAATATTAAAATGTATATCAACTCCAATCATCATAAACTGATTAGAGAAAAGTTTAAGTGTAAAGAAAATAATTCTCCCAGCTGGTAATTTACAAACTCTGCTTACAATTTTCATCAGCTTTGCCAGAACAAAATAAATTTCTAGCAACCTGATTTATAAGGAAACTTTTTTTCACCTAAAAAACATTAAATTTGAGCCACTAAACAATTAAAACTGACATGAAAAAATATCTTTTGACAACATGCGCATTCATCTTTATTTTGAGCTGCGAAAAAAAAATCTCCGAAAACATTAATATAAAAAATACAAACGATTCGGTGGTCGTTGTTCCAGAAAATTCAGAACCAATCGAATCTTCTACCCAACAAACCTGCTATTTAGGAGTGACAGGAAAAGACTCTGTATTTATTTCCCTGGATGATAATCTAGGGACTATCACAGGAAAAATGCGTTATAAAAATGCAGAAAAAGACAGTTCATTTGGTGATATTGTGGGAACGCAGAACGGTGATACTCTAAAACTAAACTATACTTTTCAGTCAGAAGGCACAATGTCGGAGCGCGAAATTTATTTTCTAAAGAAGAAAGATCAATTAACGGAAGGTATTGGCGACCACAAAATTGAAGGTAAGAAAGATTTTTATGAAAATACTTCGAAACTCAAATTTGATGGTTCAAGTCTAAAACAAGTTGATTGTAAGGATTTTGATAAAAAAGTAACGGTAAAATAAGACTAATCTCATCAGTATAATATCATTTAAAATTAAATGATTATAGCAATTTTCATTATCTATTGCATTAAATATAGTTCATATGATAAGTTTTAGTACTTTAGACTAATCAAATTTTTAAAAGCCTTATTTATTAATTTCCCCGTATGAAAATCGACGATTCTAAAAATAAACAAAACCTGCAGGAACTTCTGGATACGCGGGATTTTGTACAGCATATATCTGTTGATTGCGTGATTTTTGGTTTCCATAAAGGCATTATGAAAGTTTTGCTTCTCAAATATCATGATCTCGATCTATGCTCTTTACCTGGAGGATTCGTATTTAATGATGAAGATCTACATGATGCTGCAGTTCGTGTTTTGTACGAGCGAACACATCTTTCAAATATTTTTTTGGAACAGTTTCAAACTTTTGGAGATCGGAATAGAACTGAAAATAATGCACACCGGGTTTTGCTCGCAAGCAAACATATTGAGGTTCCGAAAGATCACTGGACTTTTCAACGTTTTATCACCGTCGGATATTGCAGTTTGATCGATTTTTCTTTGGTAGACACCTTTCCCAATAATATGATCGAAGAGTGTAAATGGTTTGAAGTAAATAATCTTCCGAAAATGGCTTTCGATCATGAAGAGATTATCAAAAAAGGATTAGAATTTATACGTCGAAATATAGATACTCAAATCGTTGCAAGCAGTTTGTTGCCGGAAAAATTTACCATGAAAGAATTACAGACGGTTTACGAAATAGTACTCGATGAAAAATTTAGAAGAAATAATTTCCAGCGAAAAATTTTAGCCTTAAATTCCTTGGAAAGACTTGAAAAACTATTCGACGGTTCCGCAAATAAAGCACCTTATCTGTACAAATTTGCAGATAAAAAATTGTACGAATTGCTTTAATTATCAGTTTCATGAAATTCTACCAATACTGCTCATTTATTTCACTAAATTCTTTAGGAAATACGCTCAAAAATTTCCTCACCTTTCCGAAAAATCTTAATTTTAGCAAAATCTAAAAAATGTCATACTACCCTCTTACGACCCTTCCTGATTACTATTTAATGGATGAACTTTTGACCGAAGAACACAAGCTTATTCGGCAATCGGTGAGAGACTGGGTTGAAAGTTTTGTGATGCCAAAAATTGATGAAGCGGCACAAAACCATACCGATATTCCAAACCTGATGAAAGAATTGGGGAAAATTGGAGCTTTAGGTCCTTACATTCCCGAAGAGTACGGCGGTTCTGGTTTAGATCAGATCTCCTACGGATTAATTATGCAGGAGTTGGAGCGCGGAGATTCTGCGATTCGCTCAGCGGCTTCTGTACAAAGTTCTTTGGTCATGTTTCCTATCAATGAGTTCGGTTCTGAAGAGCAAAAGAAAAAATTCTTACCTCATTTAGCTTCCGGAGAAATGATCGGGGCATTTGGCTTGACAGAGCCGAATCATGGTTCTGATCCAAGTTCCATGGAAACGCATTTCGAAGATAAAGGTGATCATTATTTATTGAATGGTGCTAAAATGTGGATCACCAACGCACCGCTTTGTGATATTGCCGTTGTTTGGGGAAAAAATGAAGAAGGAAAAATTCAGGGATTGATTGTAGAAAGAGCTTTCGAAGGTTTTACAACTCCCGAAACGCATCATAAATGGAGTCTTCGTGCTTCGAAAACCGGGGAACTGGTTTTTAATAACGTCAAAGTTCCAAAAGAAAATTTATTACCAAATGTTACAGGATTAAAAGGTCCTTTATCTTGTTTAAATTCTGCACGTTACGGAATTTCATGGGGAGTTATCGGTGCTGCAGTAGATTGTTATTGCACAGCTTTACAATATGCAAAAGAAAGAACACAATTTGGAAAACCAATTGCCGGATTCCAGTTGCAACAGAAAAAATTAGCTGAATTCTTAACAGAAATTACAAAAGCACAATTGCTCTGTCTTCAGTTAGGAAGATTGAAAAATGATCATAAAGCAACGCCTGCACAGATTTCTATGGCGAAAAGAAATAACGTAAAAATTGCGATCGACATCGCGAGAGAATCGCGTCAGATTCTTGGAGGAATGGGAATTATGGGTGAATTCCCGATGATGCGGCACGCTGCAAATCTGGAATCTGTAATTACTTATGAAGGAACACACGACGTTCATTTATTGATCACCGGAATGGATATTACAGGAATTAATGCGTTCGGATAATTTTAATTCTTTCAAATAAAATAGAAAACCTTCAATTACTTGAAGGTTTTTTTAGGCTTAAACAAATCGAATTTTAATTCAATTACCAACTAACTTTCTCTTCTTCAACAAAATATTTTTCGGGATCTAAAATATCGAGAATTACATTTTTTATAGATTTCATGGGAGTTTCCAAAAGTTTTAACGATATTTCATCTTCTGCAAAGATCTGCAAATTTTGAACCCCTTTATTCACCTCTGCAAAACTCCAGATTCCACATTCGACGAAATTATCGGGATTTTTGTTTTGCTTTAAAACTGAATACGCATAAATACACAACTGCATCGCCTGTTTGTAATCATCGCGGAAAAAAAGCTGTTCTAATTTTTCTACATCTTCTGGTTTTTTCGGAGCTGAAATGGAGAGGTTTTTCGTCTTCGCAGTTTTAAAATCGATGATTCTTAAATTTCCGTTGAGTCGGTCAACCCGGTCGATAAATCCATAAAAAGAAACTTTGTCAGTTTTTGCTTCATCTAAATAAAAATCAATGCCTTCAAAATTTCCCTCAACGCTTAAGATCTCAAGAGAATTTCCTTCCTCCACCAATTTTTTATCGTAATCCAAAACGTTGCGCACTACTCTTTCCGCAATTGATCTATGAATAAAATTCATTCCTTTTGCATAGAATTCAACCTGGTGTTTTAAAGTTTCGATGGCTGCATTGATGGATTCGAGCAGCGCTTCATCAGTAAGAGTCAAATCATTTACAGTCAGTTTTTTACCGACTAATTTCTCATAAATATATTGAAGTGCATAATGCACTAAATTTCCATAACTTCTTTGGGACAGTTCTTCTTCAATTTCATTTGTTTCCCGTGTACTCAAAATTTTTGTCAGATAAAAATCTACCGGATTATAGAGATAAGAAGTTAAATGAGACGCGGAAACCCGGGTTTTCCACGTTTCCAACTTCTCTAAAACTTTTGGGGTTTTTTCAATTTGAATTAATTCCTGCTGAATTGGATCTGAGGAATTTTCAATGATGATATTTTCAATTTGATGATGAACATCTTCAATTTCCATCTGGGTAATAAAACGGCTTTTTTCTCCCGTATTAACGCCGGAATTTAACGCATTAAAAAGAAGATGAACATTCTTGGCATCCTGAATTAAGCGATAATAATGATAAGCATAAATGCTGTCATTCTCCAAAAAAGTATGCAGATCAAAATGTTGACGGACATCAAACGGCAGATAAGTATTCTGCGAATTTCCGAGCGGTAATTTACCTTCATTTACGGATAAAAGGATTACATTTTCGAAGTTGAGAAGGCGCGTTTCCAAAAGTCCCATAACTTGTAAACCTTGCAGTGGTTCTCCTTGAAAATCAATGGACTCCGAACTTACCAGTTGATTGATCAAAACTTCCAGTGTTTCCATTTTAATTTCAAAAGAATACGGTGAAATTTGATTTTGAATAATTTTAAAACTCTTTTCGAAATGAGCGATATTTTCGTATAAAATATCATCCAGATCTCTGAATTTCAACTCATAGCAAAATTTAATAAGCAGATCTAAAAAGTCTCTAATTGAAGATGCTTTTTTGAAAAGTTCAAAATAAGAAAGCTCTGCAAGAAATTCTGTGAACTGTTTTTTAGAAATATAAACGATGTTTCTTTCTTCAATATTAAATTTAAAAGTCGTTATTATTTCCTGATCAATTTCTGAATTTGGCAATTCTTCTAAAACGGACAAAACGTCGTTGTAATAATACGAGGAGTTTTTTTTCTCCAGTTGTTTTTGAAGATAAAAAAGCTGCTTCATCGCATTGCTGAAACCTAAATTTTTCAACGGAAATCCCATCGTAATATTAAGATATTGCACTGAATTCATAGCATCTAAACTCGCAGGAAGCAAATTTTCGTCGAGTAAAACCACTGCCGTTTTCGAAAGATTTGGATCATTGATCTCTTTGAAAATTTCAGGTAAAACCTTTGTCTGCGTTATGTTGCCGGAAACTTCATAAACTCTAATGTTTTTTGCTTGGGCAAAATCATTTTCGATCCACTGGAATGGTCTTTTTTCTGTAAACTCTTTCCATAATTTATGACTGCGCAAAAATTTTCCGGCTTCCTGTCTTTCATCATTGAAATAATACAAATCTGCCTGAAAAAAACATTGTCCTTTATCCCATTGTAAAAGACTTTTTATCAATTTTTCCTCAACTGGCGTAAAGGCATTAAAGCCACAAAACACAAATTTCTGATTCGTTTTTTGTGCGAAATCTTCAAGTTTATCTTTGGCTGCTTCGTGAATCATTCCTGAAGTTGCCCAATTTTTTTCGTTCAGTTTTTGCTTTAAAATGGGCAGAAAAACATTCATCTTCTGCCAGAAATTTAAGAACTTTCTGCGTGGAAGATCTTCCGAATCGCCTAAGTTTTCGGACCAGTTTTTAATTCTTTCCTCATCGAACATATATTCTAAAACCGATTTATCGCTTTCTGAAAATTTTAAAATATCATCCCAATCTTTCAACAAAGTCGGAAACCATTTCAAAAAGTTGGCGAAATCCTCCGATGGATGAAGTTCATGATAGATCTGGAACGCAAATAGCCATAAAGAAATTCCCTGAACAGGCTGCTTTCCGGAAAGATCTGTTATTAAATCCTCAATGGTAAAGAAGTTGGGTAGAAAACCAGAATATTGTTTTTCTCTCAAAATTTTCTTGATGAAAACGATCGGTCTTTTACCGGGAAGAACGATGTCAAATCCCGATAAATCAGCATTTTGTTCCAGAAGTTCGGTAATTATTTTTTGGAGAAATTTCATATTAAAATGGAAAGATGAAAAATAAGAAAATTAAAATAGAAAACCTCAGAAAAATAAGTTTTTCCTGAGGTTTTATAATTTTGAAAATAAGATTTATTGAACGACGATATTTTTTTGAATGTAGATATTTTGACCTGCAGAATCCTGACCATTGTAAAATTTGAAAAGATAAGTTCCTGTTTTCTGCGGATTAAAATTAATCTGAGAAGATTTAGTCACCAGATCTCCGCAAGATGCAGTTGTTTTAAATTTATAGGAGATCACCTTTCTTTCAAACTCGGACGTATGCAAATAATCGTATCCGTAAAAACCTTCGCATTTTGCGGTGTAATTTGAGTATGTTTTAATAGTTTGGGTAGTCAAAACATCCATCGTGTCCTGTGCAATTTTCACGCTGTCAATTTTGAGTGCTTCGGTATTTAGAATTTCGTCTCCTTCAAAACGGTCGTTGCAACTCATTACACTGAAAGTCAATAATATTGGTAAACTAAAAAGTAATATTTTTTTCATGATGTCCTATTTATATTATTAAAACGATAAACATAAAACCTTTATTATGCAATATTAAGAATTAAAATTTCCCTTAGATAAATATACCACCTTTTTTGTTTCGAAAAATTCACTTTCAAAATAATTTTGAAGATTAAATACTTCAGTTTTCATTCCAGCTAATTCTTCAGTGAGATCACCGCCTTTCAAATAAAGCACGCCATTGTGTTTCGGATTAAACTGTTCTTTTTCAAATTTACCTCTTAACCAACGGAGAAAAATCGGCATTTGAGTTACAGCTCTGCTTACAATAAAGTGAAATTGACCTTTCACATCTTCAGCCCTTCCATGAATAGCAGTGATATTTTTGAGACCGATTCCTTCTGAAACTTCTTTCACGACTGTAATTTTTTTACCGATAGAATCTACAAGTGTGAAGTGAACTTCAGGAAACAAAATAGCAAGCGGTATTCCGGGGAAACCTCCTCCAGTCCCAATATCCAGAACTTTTGTGGTGGGTGAAAACTCTATCACTTTTGCAATTCCGAGGGAATGCAGAATATGTTTTTCGTAAAGAGAATCCATATCTTTCCGGGAAATCACATTTATTTTTTCATTCCATTCTTTATAAAGTTCATCTAATTTAGCAAACTGTTCGATTTGAACTTTAGAAAGATCCGGGAAATATTTTTGAATTAATTCAACTGACATGCTTTGATTATAATTTCTACAAATTTAAAGAAACAAGTTTAAAACTTTGCAGAAAAAAATTATCTTTGAGAAACTTAAAAATAATTATGGATAATTACTCAGAGCGACTGAATCGGATGAGTTTTTCGCAGACTTTTGTGATGAGCAACAAGGTGCGGGAAATGAAGGCGAAAGGAATCGACGTTATCAGTTTAACCCTTGGCGAACCTGATTTTGATGTTCCGAAAAATATTAAAGAAGCTGCTTTTGCTGCTATCAATAATAACTTCAGTCACTACTCTCCTGTTCCCGGATTTTTGGATTTGCGGGAAGCAATTTGCGAAAAATTAAAACGAGATAATAATTTAGCATATCTACCCTCTCAAATCTGCGTTTCTAACGGTGCAAAACAGTCGATTTTAAATGTTTTATCGGCTATTATTAATGATGGTGATGAAGTGATCTTACCTGCGCCATATTGGGTGAGTTACGATGAAATGGTAAAAATGGTGGGCGGAAAATCTGTTTTTATTGAAACTTCCATTGAAACTGATTTTAAAATGACTGCAGAACAATTGGAGAAAGCCATCACGCCCAAAACAAAAGCTTTTCTTTACAGTTCACCCTGCAATCCTTCCGGAAGTTTTTATAAATATGAAGAATTGGAGAAAATCGCTGATGTGGTCGCGAAATATCCTCACATTACCATTATTTCCGATGAGATCTACGAATACATCAATTACGACGGAAAACACACTTCTATCGCTGAATTTCCGCAGGTTTATGAACAAACTGCGGTGATCAACGGAATGTCGAAAGCCTTTGCAATGACAGGCTGGAGAATTGGTTATTCTGCTTGTCCGAAATGGTTGGCAATCGGTTGCGAAAAAATTCAGGGACAAATGACGAGTGGTGCAAATTCGATGGCTCAAAAAGCGTCGGTAACTGCTTTGAAAACTGATTATTCTGAATATCGTTACATGATAGAGGAATTTAAAAAACGACGCGATATCGTTTATAATTTGATGAAAGAAATTCCTGGATTTAAAGTGAATTATCCGGAATCGGCTTTCTATTTTTTCCCTGATATTTCCTATTACATTGGGAAATCTCTAAACGGGAAAATTATTAATAATGCAGATGATTTTGCAATGTTTTTGCTTGATGAAGCTCATGTTGGAACCGTTGGTGGCGTTTCATTCGGAAACTCAAACTGTGTCCGCTTTTCTTATGCCGCATCGGAAAAAGAGCTGATAGAGGCCATGAAAAGAATTAAAGATTGTTTGGAAAACTGCACGATCAGTTAGTTTTCTTTACAAACAATTTACAAAAAAGCCAGTTTGAAAATTTCAAACTGGCTTTTTTTATATTTCGGAAATTATTAGAATTTAATAATATCTTTCATTTTTTCGTTTTCTTCATTCACCATATCGTCGTCAACAAGAATTTTTCCACTGTGTTCATCGATGATGATTTTCTTTCTCTGTGCAATTTCCATTTGTTTTTGCGGAGGCAAAGTAAAGAATGAACCTTTTGGCGCACCTCTTTCTAAACCTACAACAGCAAGTCCTGTTGGAGAATTTGTACGGATTCTTTGGTAAGAAGCCAATAATCTTGCATCGATATTTGCTGCAAATTCTTTTGATTTAGCGATCAGGAAATCTTCTTCTTTTTGAGTTTCAGAAACTAAATTTTCCAACTCTTCTTTTTTAAATTTAAGGTGGGTTTTTAATTCTGCAATTTTAGTATTCAGTTCTTCGAAAGTTTCGTTCTTATGAGCGATTTTCGCAGAAAATTCTTTAATTCTTTTATCTGAAAGTTGCATCTCAAGTTCTTGAAATTCAATTTCTTTGTCTAAAGCTTCGAATTCTTTGTTATTTCGTACGGTATCTTGTTGCGATTTGTATTTATCGATCAAAGATTTCGCGTGATTAATGACTTCATTTTTTGTATTAATTTCGTCATTCTGTTCTTTAATTTCAGCTGCGAATTTTTCGGATCTTTTAGCAAGACCTTCAATTTCACTTTCCAAATCTTCAACTTCAATCGGCAATTCACCTCTGGTGTTACGAATTTCATCTAATCTGGAATCGATTATTTGTAAATCGTAAAGCGCTCTTAACTTATCTTCAACGGAGATTTCTACAGTTTTCTTAGCCATATTGTTATAAAAAATAATTTACAGGATTGGTTTTCTCAAGAGATTTTGAGATTGCAAATTTAGGAAAAATTTCCGATAAAACCTCAAATAATTGTTGAGTTACAAATTGTTCGGACTCAAAATGACCAATGTCGCAGATCATCATTTTGTCTTCATTTTGAAAAAAATCGTGGTATTTTACATCACCTGTTAAGTAAGCATCGCAATTTTTTGAAAATGCAGCTTTTATTCCACTGGCGCCACTTCCTCCTAAGACGCCGACTCTTTTAATATTTTTTCTATTGAAATTCGAGTGCCGGATTATTTTCAGATTAAATTTATCCTTTACCAATTTTAAAAAATCATTTTCGGTCATTTCATTTTCCAGGTTACCAAAACGACCTAAACCAGCGTATTGATTATCATTTTCTAAACTTAAAATTTTGTACGCGACCTCTTCATAAGGATGCGAAGCTTTCATCGCGGCAAGTATTTGATTTTGTTTATAAGATTCGAAAATGACCGAAATCATTTGTTCATCTGCGTTTTCACGAATATCTTGTTGGCCTGAAAAAGGATTTGAACCCTCATTTGGTCTGAAAGTTCCATTTCCTGAAACTGTAAAACTGCATTCATCATAAAAACCAATATTTCCCGCACCGGCTGCAAATAAAGCTTCTTTTACCTTTTCTGAATGTTCAGTGGGAACATAAACTTCCAGACTTTTTAAATTATTGGATTTAGGCATCAAAATTTGTTGATTTTTTAAACCTAACTTTTCGCAGATGCCATAGTTAACACCGAAATAATGATTGTCAAAAGCAGTATGAATCGCATAAATTGCAATTTTATTTTCGATGGCTTTCAATACTGATCGCTCTACATAATTTTTTCCAGTCAAAGATTTTAATCCTGAAAAAATAATCGGATGAAAAGTAATTATTAAATTTGAATTTTTTTCGATCGCTTCATTTACTACATTTTCCAGCGCATCATGACAAATTAGAATCCCAGTTAATTCCCGATCAGGATTTCCACACAAAAGCCCAATATTGTCGAAATCTTCGGCCTGTTTTAAAGGAATTCGCTTTTCAATTTCAAAAATTGCTTTATTAATAGTCATTTTCTTAAGTTTGTAGCGAAATTAAGGATAATTTCTTTAAATTTAATTTTTTGCTAAATATGGAAAAGGAACACGATTTTTTACCCGAGAGAACAAAATGGAAACGTCTGGTTTTTAGGGTTATTTTTAAAGCAGATACCAAATCTGGTAAAGCATTTGACCTTATTCTCCTTTTTCTTATTTTGCTGAGTACTTTCATCGTAATGATGGAAAGTGTAAGTATTTTTGATGCGAAACTTCATCATATCTTTATTGTAATAGAAATTTTTATTACGGTAATTTTTACAATAGAATATGCTTTAAGAATTATCACGCTTCGTAATAAGAAAGCCTATATTTTCAGTTTCTTTGGAGTAATCGACTTCTTAGCCATACTTCCCTTCTATCTAAGTTTATTTATTCCAATTACTAAATATTTTTTGATCCTCAGAATGTTGAGAATGCTGAGAGTTTTCAGAATTTTCAATCTATTGGATTTCATGAATGACGGAAAATTTATTGTAACCGCCTTAAAAAACAGCTCTCGCAAAATCTATATTTTCTTGATGTTCCTAATGATTTTTTCGGTAATCGTTGGATCGCTAATGTTTATGGTAGAAGGACATCGGGAAGGATTTGAAAGCATTCCTCAAAGTGTATATTGGGCGGTTGTAACGGTGACGACGGTCGGTTACGGTGATGTTTCGCCGGGAACTCCGTTGGGAAAATTTCTCTCGGTTCTTTTGATGCTTGCAGGTTATTCTATTATTGCGGTTCCGACGGGAATTGTAACGGCAGAGATGCGAAATAAGCGTCAGGATTTATATAAAAATTGTCCGAGATGCGGTAATAGTGATAATGATGATGATGCGAGATTTTGTAAAATTTGCGCGGAAAAATTGAAATAAAAAAAAGATGCATTTAAAAAATGCACCTTTATAGAACTCCCCAATCATTTGTGTTTTGTTTGTTAAGAGTTTCTTTCGAATCCTTGCTCTCTCGAACAGATCATCTTTGAAAAGTTCCCATCATTTGTGTTTTGTTTATCCTTTTCGATGCTCAAATATAGAAGTTAATTCTATCACGATCAACCGTGAAATCACCCTATTTTAAAAAAAATAGTCTATTTTCCAAAAAATTAAATTTTTGGTCTTAAATAAAACAACACTTCAAAAAGAAGTGTTGTTTATAGTTATTTGAGATCAATAGTGATTTTCACACCATATCATATCAATTATTTTGACAGATTGCTTTTTACTTTTACAAGTTCAACATCAAAAATTAACCAGGCGTTTGGCGGAATCACTCCTCCTGCTCCATTTGCACCATATCCTAATTCAGACGGAATAAGCAAAGTTGCAGTTTCTCCTTCTTTCAATAATAATATTCCTTCGTCCCAACCTTTAATTACCTGACCAACTCCAATTGGAATATCGATCGGTTGATTTCTTTTGAAAGAAGAATCAAATTCAGTCCCATCTACTAATTTACCAGCATAATGTACAGAAACTTCGTCACCTTTTTGTGGAACAACTCCGTCTGTTTTTTTTGTAATTTTATAAAATAATCCTGAAGGAGTTGATTTCATTGTAGCTTTCAAATCATCAACAAGCTTTTGCTGATTGCCTGCAAATTCTTCTTCTTTTTTCTTTTTATCAGCTTCGATTTTTGCCATCATGGCTTTATTGTCTTCTGCAATTTTAGATTTTCCTTCAGTAAAAATTTTTGCAGCATCATAACCTTTGTACTGATCACCTTTAGAGAAGATCGAAACTTTTTCTAAAACAACATTGGTTTTAGGTTTATCCTGTGGTCCTTTATCAACGTTTGCAATGACGTCGACAATATCTAAACCATTGACTACTTTACCAAAAATAGTATGTTTACCATCTAACCAAGGCGTCGCAACTTCAGTAATGAAGAACTGAGAACCGTTGGTATTAGGACCAGAATTTGCCATAGAAAGAATTCCTTTCCCAGTGTGCTGCAAATTGTTTTTCTCGTCATCAAATTTATAACCTGGATCGCCCATTCCTGTTCCTTGAGGATCACCTCCCTGAATCATAAAATCCTTTATAACTCTGTGGAAAATAGTTCCGTCGTAAAATGGAACTCCTTTAGCTTTTGCTTTGTTATCGATTTTCCCTTCAGCCAAACCAACAAAATTGGCAACTGTAACGGGAGCATCTTTGTCTTCGAATTTAACGATCATATTTCCTTTTGAAGTTTGGAAATTGCCATAAAGACCTTCTTTCAGACCTTCGTAAGTTTCTTTGTCTACGTTCATTTTTTTATAAATTGAGGTGCAACTAGTTAGCGAAAGTGCCGCTACTGCGATTAAAAAATTTTTCTTTAACATTAATATAAGATTTAAAGTACTTTTATTTTGATGATCAAGGGCATATCATTTGCGATTTTCTCGTTGTCTCCATAAGTCCCGAATGCTAAAACTGACGGTACTAAAAGCGTTGCCTCCTGATTTTTTTGCAAATATCTCAATGCATCTTCTACTGCTTTTAACTCTTCAAAATGTCCAAAATGAACATTGATTTTTTCTTTGGAAGTATCAAGAAGTTTCACGTGATCGAAATCAAAGATATCATATCTGTAGGAAATGACGTCACCATCATTTTTTCTTGGATTCTTCTGCAAATTATCAATGTTTACCCAATAGTTTAAACTCATTGGGTAGAACGTTTGATCTTGATTTCTGATCCAGTCCTGAATTTGTATTCTTTCGGTAACATTCAGATTTTTCGCTCTGTTTCTGGAAGTATTCATATCCTTTTCGCTCAAAAATCCACCCACAGGAGGATGAGTTTGCGTATTTTGTACACAACCAATAAGAAACAGCGAGGAAATTATAATTATTTTTTGCATAAAAACTTTTGCGAAAATAAGAAATTCGAACCACATTATAAAACGAAAAAACCGGATAAAAATTTTTTCCGGTTTTTTATATTAATATTAGATCGAAATTAAACGGTTTCTAAAACATTTTTTTCTACCAAAACTCTCCAGCCGAAAGGATCTTCCGCTTTATTGGTCTGAATATCTACCAAATCTTTTTGAAGCGTTAATGCGAAACTTTCTTCTAAAGATAATTTCGGAAGCATTAATTTTTCTCCTTTATAACCTAAAGCCTGGAAAACAGTTGTTACAACAGCTGTTCCAACTCCCCAAACTTCTTTCAAAGTTCCGTTCTTTTGAGCTTCAACAACAGTTTTTACAGAGATAGGTTCAATTTTCATTTCAATTCCTCTCTTATTTGCTAATGCAATAAAACTGTCTCTCGTAATTCCATCGAGAATTTTTTCTGAAGTTGGCGGTGTATAAATGGTATCGTTGATTCTTACAAAAACATTCATTGTTCCACTTTCTTCAAAATATTCGTGGGTAGAATCATCCGTCCAGATGATCTGGTCGTAACCTTCTTCCATCGCTAATTTGGTAGGATAAAAAGAAGCTGCATAATTCCCGGCAGCTTTTGCAGAACCTACTCCACCATTTGCTGCTCTGGAATAAAAATCTGAAATTTTCACTGAAACAGGTTCAGTATAGTAACTTTTTGCAGGTGTCGCAACAATAGCAAACATATATTTATTTGCAATTCTCGCTTTCAAAGCTTCTTCCGTCGCAAAAATCAGCGGGCGAATATATAAAGACATTCCTTCTCCTTGCGGAATCCAGTTTCTGTCCATATCAACAAGTGCCTTCAAACCTTCCAAAAACATTTCCTCGTTAACTTCCGGCATTGCTAAACGAGAAGCCGATTTATTAATTCTCGCAAAATTCTTTTCAGGACGGAAGAGAAAGACTTTTCCATCTTTATCTTTATAAGCTTTCATTCCTTCAAAACAGGCTTGACCGTAATTTACGCCCATCATCGCTGGAGAAAAAGGAAGTTGACCATAAGGAACTAATTTAACATCGCCCCATTTTCCGTCTTCAAATTCGCAGATAATCATGTGATCGATAAACGTATTTCCAAAAGAAAAATTTTCAGGATCAAAACTTGAAATTCTTGGATTGGTAGATTTTTGAATTATCATATTAAAAATTATTTTTGATGTTCTACAAATTTAATATAATTTTTTAAATATCAAAATTTTAAATTAATTTTGAAAAAAATTAAGATGGAAAGAGAGATCAGAACAACTGAAGATGGTAGTAAAACACTGTATATTAATGATTTAAATGAAAACTATCATTCTCATCACGGTGCATTGCAAGAAGCGCTTCATGTCTTTATTGAAAATGGGTTAAAATTGATATATTGTTACGAAATTAACATTTTAGAACTCGGTTTTGGTACAGGTTTAAATGTTTTGGTTACAATTAATGATTTTTTGAAAAATGATAAAAATCATGTCATTAATTATTTCACAATCGAAAAATATCCCGTAAACGCAAACGAAGTGAAAGAATTAGATTACGGTTCTTTTTTTGATAATCCGGAAATTAAAAAAATATACGATGTTTTGCATAATTGTGAGTGGAATCAAAAGGTAGAAATTTTACCTAATTTTTTCTTTACTAAATTTCAGTGCGATTTTTTTGATTTAGAAAATTTAAGCATGCCAAAGATCAATCTTGTATATTATGATTGCTTCGGAGCAAGAGTTCAGCCAGATTTGTGGGAAGAAAGGATATTTGGGATGGTTTCAAATAAAATGGAGATTGGCGGATTACTTACTACCTACTCCTCTAAAGGAAGTGTGCGCAGAATTTTGAAGGAACTTAATTTTGAAGTAGTAAAAATGGCGGGACCTCCCGGAAAGAGAGAGATGATTAATGCCACGAAAATCGGTCCTGAGAACTAGATAACGAATACCAAAAAATTACTAAATTTGAAAAGAGGTTCTTAAAATATTATTAAATATGATTGATAAAATAAATGTCAGAGTTTACGCAACCGTTCTTAAAGACAAGAAAATTCTATCCCTTCACGAAGAATATGTAGGCGATCACTTACTGAAATTTCCAGGAGGTGGATTGGAATTTGGCGAAAGTATCCTGGAATGTCTACACCGAGAATTTGAAGAAGAACTTAATTTAAAAATTAAAAATCTACAGCATTTCTATACACAGGAAGATTTTTTAGTTTCAAAATTTCGGGATAATGAGCAATTGTTGACCATTTATTATCTGGCAGAAATCGTTGATGAAGATGATCTGATCATTCGAGACTCCTGCATCGAAAAAATAGAATGGATTTCCCTCGATACCGAAGAAAATCCATTTCCATTGCCTATTGACAAAATTGTTTTCGTTTTGCTGAAAAAGAAATTTTTATAAAACCTCGTTCAAAATTTTAGCCAAACGAAGACCGCCGTATAATAACTGACGTTCTAATAAAGGTTCAAATTTATAATTGTAGTCGTAAGAATAAGACGCATCAGCAACAGAATTAGAATAAATTCTGTTTGCTTGTTTATGACTGTCGTACAACCAGTCTTCTAAAGTTCCCGCTTGAATCTGTTTTACTTCTTCTTTCGATTTTACATCTAAAACACTGGCAAATTCCGTATAACTGTATTTCTGCGAATCCACTAATTTGGTGTCCCATAAAGAATGCAGGTTGGTATTTTCACCAAAAAATTTAAGTTTAATTTTATTTCCACCCAAATCTTCTGCTCTTCCAACGTGAAGAGGTTGAGCGGCATCCCCCATTAAGTGTATGAGAAATCGAAGCGCAATTTCTTTGTCTTTAACAGAAGTGTTTTTATCCTTAATCTGATCAGAAAGAATTTTTATCTGAGTATAAATATTAGGAGCTTTCTGTGCTTTTAAACTTTGAGTAAATGATTGAATATTCATTTGAGGATCAACATTTATATAATGCCATTGCTCGGTTTGCTTCCAAACTCCGGTAGTATCTGCTTTAATAAAATCTGGCCAGTTTGCCCAATATGCTAATTTTTCGTCACCGATTAATTTTTTCAAATGTCTCTTTGCTTTACCGGAAAGATGATTTTGAGCGATTTCTGCAATCACTCTGTGACCAGTTGTTCCCCAAGAGTAGGCGAAATTGAAACTCAAAATGGCTAAAACCAAAATTGAGTTTTTTAAAATTGTTTTCATTAATTATTTTTTGATTTTAAAATTCTGGTAACCTGGATAAGGTTGAAAATAGCCGGCGTTCCAATTGCTTTGAAGAAGGGCCTCCAGGAATTCATCAGTCCTATTTTTATGCGGATTAAATGGTTCCTTTATATCTACATCTGCAATATTTCCTTTTACATTCCACCAAAATGCACTCCAGCCGCCACGCAGTTCTTTAATAATATCGTACACTGTTTTTCCGGTGGCTCGATTCATTAATTTTGCAAAAACGCGACCCTCGGTCGTAGTAAGATCTCGCAATTGTTTTTCGTATTGATCTGCTAATGCGTTCTGTCTAGCGTTGACATATTTTCGCTGGGCACTTTTATCCAGACCTCTAGATTCATTTTCAATATCTTGATATTGCTCTAAAGCGGTTATAAAAAGCGGATAAACCCGATTCAATTTCTTATTAAGAAAAAAATAATAATTTTGGTCGAGTTGATTATTGAATTTAGGTTTTTTGAATAAAATTAATTCATCCATTACCACCACATTTTCGCCGTTTATTTCGTAGATTCTGGCTTTCTGGCCTTCGTCGTAGTAGTATTTATTTCCGACATCATCGGTTTTTAACATTTCTGGCGGATACTGACTAATTGGCTTTGCGATAAGAATTGAATCTTGCTGTGCATGAGCGAAAAGTGCAGTAAAGAGAAGAAATATTAAGATCAGTTTGTTAAATTTCATTACTTTTACTTCCTATAAAATCAAGTTTTACACTAACAAAATTCATTCCCTTTCTCATGAAATTTAAAAATAAATCGCTACTATTTTTAGAAGAATATCTAAATACTGCATCTCCAACAGGTTACGAACACAACGGCCAAAAAGTCTGGATGGATTACATAAAACCATATGTTGACAAAGTTGAATTTGATCATTACGGAACATGTTATGGCATTATTAATCCGGAAGCAGAATTTAAAGTTGTCATCGAAGCACACGCAGATGAAATTTCCTGGTATGTGAATTACATCACCGATGATGGATTGATCTACGTCATCAGAAACGGTGGCTCTGATCAAATGATCGCTCCTTCAAAAGTCGTCAACATTCATGGTGAAAAAGGAATCGTGAAGGGAGTTTTTGGTTGGCCTGCAATTCATACAAGAATTGGTGAAGAGAAAGAAACTACGCCAAAACTCGAAAATATTTTTATTGACTGTGGTGCAGTGATGAAAAAAGAAGTTGAAGAATTAGGGATCTTTGTCGGAACCATGATTACGTATCCCGATGAATTTTTTGAGTTAAACGATCGGTATTTTGTTTGTCGGGCTTTAGATAACAGAATTGGTGGATTTATGATTGCTGAAGTTGCGCGACTTTTAAAGGAAAATAAAAAGAAACTGCCATTTGGTTTATATATAACCAATTCCGTTCAGGAAGAAGTTGGTTTGTACGGTGCAGACATGATTGCAGATACGATAAAACCAAATATCGCGATCATTACTGATGTTACGCATGATACTTCTACGCCAATGATCGAAAAGAAAAAAGAAGGAGATTTGAAATGTGGAGATGGTCCTGTTATTTATTTTGCACCAAGTGTGCATCACAAAATTCGGGAGTTAATTGTAGAAACTGCAAAAGATAAAAAAATCCCTTATCAAAGAGCGGCTTCAAGCAGAGCAACAGGAACCGATACCGACGCATTTGCCCATTCAAACGGTGGAGTTCCATCAGCTTTAATTTCGCTTCCCTTAAGATATATGCATACGACTGTAGAAATGGTTGCAAAAAAAGATGTGGCAAACGTGATCGAGTTGATCTATGAAACTTTATTACAGATTACTCCGGAAATGAATTTGAAATATCATTGAAAAAATAAATCTAAAGTATACCAACCAACAATTTTTAAAAAAGTAAAAATGAAAACAAAAATGATTGCTCCTTCCCTACTTTCCGCAGATTTCGGAAATCTTGAAAGAGATATCGAAATGTTGAATCAATCGCAGGCAGACTGGATTCATGTAGATGTAATGGATGGGAGATTCGTTCCTAATATTTCTTTCGGTTTCCCTGTGATGAAAACGGTGCAGAAATTTTCGAAGAAATTTGTAGATGTTCACTTAATGATTGTAGAACCTGAAAAATATGTGGAAGAATTCATTGCTCAAGGTGCAGATTTAGTTTCAGTTCATTATGAGGCTTGTATTCATCTTAACAGAGTCATTAATTTAATTCAGGAAAAAGGCGCAAAAGCCGGAGTTGTACTTAATCCTTCAACGCCTGTTTTAATGTTGGAAGATATTATTGCAGATGTAGATCTGGTATTATTAATGAGTGTGAATCCGGGATTTGGTGGACAGAAATTCATTGAAAATACCTACAAAAAGATCGCAGAAACCAAAGATTTAATTTTATCAAACAATTCCACGGCACTTATCGAAGTTGATGGTGGTGTAAATCTGGAAAATGCTGCAAGACTTTTTGAAGCTGGTGCTGATGTTTTGGTTGCCGGAAATGCAGTTTTTTCTACTGAGAATCCACAAAAAACTATTGAACTTTTAAAATTATAATTTAATTTTTAGAGCAATGTTTTACTGAAGTATATTGGAAATAAAACAAGGAAATATTGTATCAATTATGCCCGGTTTATTGAACTTTTTCTCTCATGAGATGTGGAAAATTCATTTTCAAAGATTTCTTTTCTGCCGCCCGAAATGCTTGGCTTAAAAGAATTAGCAAATAAAGAATTCCTAGATCAAAAATTTTATATAATAATTTCATAACAATTCTTTTTTATAAATAGTTGTTTTACTTTAGAAAAAGTGGAATTTTGTAAGGTTTAAATTTAAAATTTATTTCTGCTAAAATTAACCGTTAAAACACCTGTTTTTTTTAATCTCAAACAAAAATTCCAGAAATCTTCTGGAATTTTTGGTGCGATGTATTTAAATTTTAAAAGTAAGAACAAAATGTCTTCTATTTAACTTTGTTATTTTTTGAAGCCAATATTTACAAATGACACAAACGGATTGCTGTAAACACTTTTTGCTTTATCGTATTAAAGATTATATTTTCCGGCAACCGAAATTTTCGGTACAATTTTCATATTTTTAAATTTAAAAAAAACGCAAAAAAAATACTCAGTAAAACTGAGCATTTCATTTAAGATATTCAAAGTCTTAGAAAATTTCTTTCCCAGCAAAATGAAAACTTGCTTCAATTAAAGCATTCTCATCAGAATCTGATCCGTGAACAGCATTTTCGCCGATAGATCTTGCGAACATTTTTCTGATGGTTCCTTCGGCTGCATCGGCAGGATTTGTAGCACCAATTAAAGTTCTGAAATCTTCAACTGCATTGTCCTTTTCTAAAACTGCAGCAACGATAGGATTTGAACTCATAAAATCTACCAATTCTCCGTAGAAAGGTCGTTCAGCGTGAACTTCATAGAATTTTTTCGCATCTGCAACCGTAAGTTGAGTTAATTTTAAAGCTTTGATTTTAAAACCTGCTTCTGCAATTTTTCCTAAAATAGCACCAATGTGACCATCTGCAACTGCATCTGGTTTGATCATGGTGAATGTAATTTTACCTGACATATATCTTGTTTTATTGTGCGGCGAAATTACAAAAAACTTTCTTATCTTTGCACTGAAAGTTCATAAAAAATGAGACGTCAATTTTATTGGCACGGAAATTGTAATTATTTTTCCGATTCTCATGTTTAATTTGAGTTTTCATGGTTATTAGTTTTTACCCAGCTTCGGCTGGGTTTTTTATTGGGCCGTATTTTCTTCGGCTTCCTCCATTAGTTTTAAGTAGGTCATGTACCGTGTTTCCTCGATTTCTCCAGTTTCCAGGTTTTCCAAAACTGCACATTTAGGTTCATTGATGTGCATACAATTATGAAATTTGCAACCTCTTCCAATTCGGAAAATTTCTGGAAAATAATGTTGAATTTCTTCTTTCTGAACATCGATCATGGCGAATTCCCGAACTCCAGGAGTGTCAATTACACTACCACCAAAATCCCAAAAATGCATCTGTGCAAAAGTAGTTGTATGTTTCCCTTTTAAAAGCTTTTCAGAAATTTCTGAAGTCCTGATATTTAAAGCAGGTTGCAATGCATTTACCAAAGTAGATTTTCCACTGCCGGAATGTCCAAAGAAAACAGAAACTTTATCTTTGATGGTTTCCTGCAAAACTTCTAAATTCATTTTAGAATAAGAAGAAATCTCTAAAGTTTCGTAGCCAATATGCTGATAAATATTCTCAATTATTTTTACAACTTCAACTTCGTCCTCGCTTAAAACATCAATTTTATTGAATAGAATTAATGGTTTGATGTTGTACGCTTCACAACATGCCAAAAATCGGTCAAGAAAACCTAAGGAAGTTTCTGGATGTTTTAAGGTATAGATGAAACAGGCGACATCAATATTGGACGCAATGATGTGTGCTTCTTTTGAAAGATTGGTCGATTTTCGAATGAGATAATTTTTCTTCGGTTCAATCTTCGTAATCCAGGCAACGTCATCAATTTCCAAAGAAAATTCTACCAAATCTCCTACAGCAAGTGGATTTGTGAGTCGGGTCTTGATGAGTTTAAATTTTCCCCGAATTCTGGCCTCGAAAAATCTTCCCGTTTCCTGTTCTAAAACCTGGTACCAACTTCCGGTGGATTTTGTGATGAGCCCTTTCATTAATTATTACAATTAAATTTTAACTCAAAATTCAAGCTTAAAAAACCGGGGACAATAAGTATTTTCATTAAATATTATTCTGAACCTCAATCGATTCTTCGTGAATGGCTTTGAAAACTTTCTCTATAAATTCTGGAGACATCCCAGTTTCATCAGCTTTTTGATTCGCATATTCTGTAATTACTTTCCACCTTTCCGGTTGAAAAATCGCAATGCTGTTGTCCTTTTTTAGAGTTCCAATTTTTTCCGAAATTTTCATTCTTTGGGACAAAAGTTCAATCAAATTAAAATCAAGATCTGAAATCAAAGTTCTGTGACGTCCCATTTCATCATCGAAAACGGAAATGTCTGAATTTCTGATCTGTAAATTACCAATTAATTCTGCCAAAACTTCAGGAGTAATTTGCTGAGAAGCATCGCTCCAAGCTTCGTCGGGATTACAGTGACTTTCAATGATCATTCCTTCATAACCAACATTCATCGCTTCCTGCGCAATTCCGGCCAAACCAGTTCTGTTCCCACAAATGTGCGACGGATCAACCAACATCGGAATATTTGGATACTGATTTTTGAAATCTAAAGCGATCTGCCAGTTTGGAATATTTCTGTATTTTGTTTTTTGGTACGTTGAAAAACCACGGTGAATAACGCCTAAATTTTTCACGTCTTGTCCTAAAAGTCTTTCCAAAGCTCCGATCCATAAAGCCAGATCCGGATTTACAGGATTTTTTACAAGGACCGGTTTTTCTGTTCCTTTTAAAGCTTCAGCTATTTCCTGAACAGTGAAAGGATTTACTGTAGAACGCGCTCCGATCCACAAAATATCGACATCCGCTTCTAAAGCTGCAGCAACGTGATGCGCATTTGCTACTTCTGTTGCAGTCTTAAAACCATATTCTTGCTTCACTTTTTTTAACCAGCCTAAACCGATTGTTCCAACGCCTTCGAAACCATTGGGTTTGGTTCTTGGTTTCCAAATTCCTGCACGGAAGATTGGAACTTCAGCACCGCTTTCTTTAATTCTTCTCGCAGTTTCAAGCATTTGAGATTCGCTCTCTGCGCTACAAGGTCCTGCAATTATGATTGGTTTTGGGAATTCATTCACCCAATTATTTTCTAAATTTTGTAAATCCATTTCGTAGAACTTGTCAATTATTAATTGACTATTTTTTATTTTAATTAAAATCAAATTTGAATAAATCATCTAAATCCCGCAAAACAGGATTGATTTCGGCAAATTTATCGAAAATCTTTCGTTTGGTCATAATTTCTTTTTTCAGCGAAACGTCATTTTTATATTTGATGACGATATTAAAGTGATTCACTTTGTGCATGAAATGATTAAAGAAATCGGACCGAACTTTTTCAAACTCACTCTTTGCAGAATCTGATGAATATGTTATTTCTACAATATCTTCACCTTTTTTCTGAAATTTAAAAGAGTTAATGGCATTATAGATAATAATATCTTTTTCCTGAAGTTCTTCGACGAATATTTGCCAAGCGTTTTGCAGATCGGTTTCTGTAAAATGATTGCTTGGTAATTCCTCTTTTATTTTATCAATTAATTTTTCTTCCTCGGTTTCCGATTTTTTTAGTGCATTGTTGATGCTGAATTTTGAAGTAATTTTTTGGTTCGCAATAGGTTCCGCTGTTTTCAGCATTACTTTAGGAATTTCTTTCGGAAAATTATCAGCGACTTCTGGCTTGCTTTCGAGTTTTGAAATTTGAAGAATTGGAGCTACAACTTTAAGAAGCGGTGCTAAAATCAGGAATTTTTTTTTTTAGAATCTCCTCCAACTGCTGTTAAAGATGAAAGTTGCATCAAGGCAATTTCTACGGTTAGTCGAGGGTTTTTGGAGTTTTTATAATTAATGTCCGCGTGATTACAAATTTCAATCGCATCAATTAATTGTTGAGCATTCCAGCTTTTACTTTGCTCAGAAAATTTAATTTTTGTTTGATCGCCAACTTCAATTAAACTTAAAGTCTGCGGATTCTGCGCCATCATTAAATCTCGGAAATGATTCCCTAAACCAGCAATAAATAAATGCGAATCAAAACCTTTTTTTACAATTTCATTAAAGGCAAATAAAGTTTCCGGAATTTTATTTTGATGCGCCAAATCAACAATATTCAAATATTGATCGTAATCGAGAATATTGAGAACTTCAGCAGCTTTTGCAAGCGTAATATTTTTCTGAGTAAAAGTCGCCAACCGGTCAAAAATCGAAAGTGCATCCCGAAGTGCGCCATCAGCTTTCTGTGCAATTAAATAAAGCGCATCTTCTTCATATTTTACCGATTCTTTCTCAGCAATTTTTTTCAAATGAGTTTGAATGTCTTCGATCGTGATTCTTTTAAAATCATAAATCTGACATCTGGACAAAATCGTCGGAATAATTTTATGCTTTTCAGTCGTTGCTAAAATAAAAATAGCATGAGCAGGAGGTTCTTCTAAAGTTTTCAAAAAAGCATTAAAAGCGGCAGAAGACAACATGTGAACCTCATCAATAATGTAAATCTTATACTTCCCAACTTGTGGCGCAAACCGAACCTGATCTGTTAACTCCCGAATATCTTCCACGGAATTGTTCGAAGCAGCGTCGAGTTCAAAAATATTATAAGCGAAACCGTCTTCCGAAGTAGAACCGTCTCTTTCGTTAATTTTGCGGGCGAGAATTCTGGCGCAGGTTGTTTTACCAACTCCTCTCGGACCACAAAATAAAAGCGCCTGAGCCAATTGATTTTCTTCAATCGCATGTTCCAAGGTATCTGTAATGTGAGATTGCCCGACAACAGTTTCAAACTCTTGCGGACGGTACTTTCTTGCAGAAACAACGAAATTTTCCATTGGTCAAAAATAGGGAAATTAATTAGAAAATAAAACAGGAATTAGATTAAACGCGATAAATCTTTTTGTCAAAAATTCACGATTTTATTTTTAAATATTTTGATTTTGCGGTTGATAAATTCTCTGCAAATTTTCTGAATTTTTCCCATGCAAATATAAATTTATGGGATTAAAATATAAATTAGTGCAATTATTACCTGTCCTTTAAAAAAGAAAACTCTCAAAACAATTTGCTTTGAGAGTTTCTTTAAAAGTGAAAAAGATTACATTATTTTACCTTCTTCCAGTATTTCTTTGTTCTGATATTCCTGTACCAAGTCGATTGCATTGGAAACTACATCGCTCAAAGCAGTAATAAATGTTCCTTCTTCCGCCATACTCATCGCATGTTTCAAAGCTTCAATTTCTTTCGGAATGATTTCATAGCTCACATCTCTTCCAGATTCCTGAATTCCCGAAATGATAAGACCATTGATTTCTTCCTCAGCTCTTCCGCGAAGATGCTTTTCGTTGCGAATGATGATATAATCAAACATTCTTCCCGCGATTTTTCCGCATTCTTTGATATCCTCATCTCTGCGGTCCCCAACTCCGGAAATAATTCCAATTTTCTTGGTAGCTTCGACATTTTTCAGATAATCTTCGATGGCTTCGTAACCTGCGGGATTGTGCGCAAAATCAATTAAAACGTTGAATTTCTTGAATTTAAAAATATTCAATCTTCCTGGCGTTAATGCTGCACTCGGAATAAAAGTTCTCAATGAATTAGCGATATCTTCAATTTCAAAACCATAAAGATAAGTTGCTAAACTTGCCGCCAAAACATTTGAGATCATAAATTTCGCCTTTCCTTCCATCGTAATGGGAATATTATTGGCTTTCGCGATTCTAATTTTCCAGTCTCCTTTTTTAATGGTAACGAAACCTTCTTCGTAAACGCAGGTAATTTTTCCTTCTTTTGCGAATTTTTTGATGTGAGGATTATTTTCATCCAAACTGAAAATTGCAACTTTAGAATCTAAATCTGGCATTAACCTCATTGAATAGGCATCATCTGCATTCAAAACGCTCCAACCGTCTTTTTTTACAGAATCTAAAACGACTCTTTTTACTTTGGTTAGATCTTTTAAATTATGAATGTCGCTTATACCGAGATGATCTTCTTTAATATTGGTCAAAACGCCAATGTCACAATAGCTGAAACCTAATCCTGAGCGTAGAATTCCTCCTCTCGCTGTTTCCAAAACCGCAAATTCAACAGTTGGATCTTTTAAAACAAATTCGGCTGAAATTGGACCAGTTGTATCACCTTTCGTCAACATCGTATTCTGAATATAAATTCCATCAGAAGTAGTAAATCCTACTCTATAACCATTATTTTTAACAATATGTGCAATTAGTCTTGTTGTGGTAGTTTTACCGTTTGTACCGGTTACTGCAATGATTGGAATTCTAAACGCTTTTCCTTGAGGATACAACATATCAACAACTGGAGCAGCAACGTTTCGTGGCAAACCTTCGCTTGGAGCAAGGTGCATTCTAAAACCTGGAGCTGCATTTACTTCTAAAATCGCTCCGCCACTTTCTTTCAAAGGTTGCGTTAAATTTTCTGCCATAATATCGACTCCACAAACATCGAGACCGATAATTTTCGAAATCCTTTCGCACATCGTAATGTTTTCCGGATGAATCATATCGGTAACGTCGATTGAAGTTCCACCTGTCGAGAGGTTTGCTGTTGATTTTAAATATACGATTTCTCCTTTTTGAGGAATACTTTCCAGCGTGTAGTGTAATTTTTCTAAAAGTTCGTTGGTATCTTTATCGACAGAAATTTCAGTCAATACATTTTCGTGACCATAACCTCTTCTTGGATCAAGATTTTCTTTTTCGATCAAATCGTTAATATTTTTTTCACCATCTCCTACGATATGCGCCGGAACTCTTCTTGCAGCGGCAATCATCTTGTGATTAATGACCAAAACCCGAAAATCATAACCTGTGATATATCTTTCTACAATAACTTTTGCACCGTAAGTCTGTGCATGTTGCAAACCAATTTTAGCAGCTTCCCAATCATTAACATTGATGGATGAACCTTTACCATGATTACCATCTAAAGGTTTCAAAACAATTGGATAATCTATTTTACGAATTACTTTTTCCAAACCTTCTTCATCAATGACCAGATCTCCTGTAGGAACAGGTATTGCAGCATCATCGAGCATTTTTTTGGTCAACTCTTTATTGCATGCAATATCTACGGCGATAGAACTTGTTTTTCCGGTGATCGTGGCTTGAAATCGCTGCTGATTAATACCATAACCTAACTGAACCAAAGAATTTCTACCCAAACGAATCCAGGGAATATTTCTGGCAACGGCTTCCTGAACAATACTTCCTGTTGAAGGACCGAGTCTTTCCCGTTCTCGTTTTTCTTTTAAAGTTTGAATGCATTCTTGAATAGGATAATCTCTACCATCCATAAGAGCATGAGCGATTTCCACTGATTGTTCCGCTGCATAAACGCCAGAATTTTCTTCGATATAACTAAAAACAACGTTATAAATACCGGGAGTCTTGGTTTCCCGCGTTCTTCCAAAACCGGCATCCATTCCGGCTAAAGTTTGGATTTCTAAGGCAATATGTTCAATAACATGACCCATCCACGTTCCCATTTCTATCCTTTGAAAAAATCCACCCTCTACTCCTTCCGAACATCGATGGGTGATAAGAGACGGAATCAGCCTTTCTAAATTTTCACGAAAACCTTCAATTTTATTGGTGGGTAAATGTTCCGCTTCCTCTAAATCCAGTCGCATTTGAATTAATTTTTTTCGACGAATACTCCAGATATTTGGACCTCTTAAAACCTGTATTTTTACAATTTTCATATTGTTATCCTCTAATTATAATACTTATTTATTTTGTTTGAAAATCAAAGATAAAAGAAATGCTTAATAATTTGAAATATTTTTTTGAAAATGATAATTAATACTTTCAAATTGAAGCAAATCTATACCGATAAAAGATTTCATATTTATATAAAGTATTTAAGGAGAAAGTAATATTTTTTCTAAATTTGCAAGCTATGAGACCAATTGGAAAATTAATGATTATCGGTGGTGCTGTAAACAAAGGCAGCTTTGCAGAAACCGAATACGACCAAAATGTAGAACGAAACCTCAACTTTTTTGAACGAGGAATTCTACGGAAGATCATCAACGAATCCCGATTGAAGGAAGATTCTATCATCGAAATTATTACGACAGCCTCGCAAATTCCTCAAATTGTTGGTCCAGAATATAAGAAGGCTTTCGAATTTCTAGGTTCAAAACATGTAAATATTTTAGATATTCAAAATAGAGAACAAGCCAATAGTGATGCGATTGTTGCTCGTGCAAATGCTGCAGATGTGGTGATGTTTACGGGTGGAGATCAACTTCGCCTGACTTCAATTTTGGGCGGTACCCGATTTCATGATGCAATTTTACTGAAATATCAGGAACAGGATTTTATTTATGCCGGAACTTCCGCCGGAGCTGCCGCTGCTTCTGAAAATATGATCTATCAAGGTTCCAGCAGCGAAGCTTTATTAAAAGGAGAAATAAAAACAACGCAAGGTTTAGGTTTCATAGAAAATGTGATCGTTGATACGCATTTTGTACAGCGCGGAAGAATTGGAAGACTATTTCAGGCGGTTGTCAATAATCCGCGAACACTAGGAATTGGTTTGGGTGAAGATACGGGACTTTATATCGATGGTGAAATCATGACTGCGATCGGTTCCGGACTTGTTATTTTAGTTGACGGTCGTTTTATTAAAGATACAAATCTTACCAATATTGAACTTGGTCAACCTATTTCCATTGATAATTTGATCGTACACGTTTTATCGCAAAATGATTTTTATGATTTAAAAACGAAAGATTTGACTATTGTTAATTCTCAGTACAATCCAATTCCACAGGATCATTAGACTAAAAAATTGAAACTTATCTGAAATCAATTATCTGTTTCAAAATGTATTTTGGAATTGTTGCTTAATAAACCTCATCCTTAAAAATAAAATTTAATGAAAATCATCATCCACGGCGGATTTTTCTCCGAAAGCGATCAAAGCCACGAAGTGAAAACGGCGAAACAAAATTCTTTAAAAAAAATCGCAGCAAAAGCGTTCGAGTTTTTAAAAACAAATTCAGCAGATGCGACTGTTGTTTACGCTATTTCCTTGTTAGAAAATGATTCTTTATATAATGCAGGAATCGGTTCTCAAATTCAAAGCGACGGGAAAATTCGGATGAGCGCTTCTTTGATGAATGGCGACACGCAGAAATTTGCTGGCGTTATAAATATTGAAAATGTAAAAAATCCAATTAAAGTTGCACAAGTTTTAATGAAAGAAGACGACCGAGTTTTAGGTGGAAATGGCGCTAAAATATATGCATTAGAAAATGGTTTCGAAGATTTCTCCACTGAAATTCCGCAGCGTAGAAAAGAATTTGAAGAGAAAGTCAAAAATGGTGGAAAAGGAACGGTTGGTTGTGTTGCTTTAGATTCCAACGGAAAATTAGCAGCCGGAACTTCTACCGGTGGAAAAGGTTTTGAGATCGTTGGAAGAATTTCAGATTCTGCGACGGTTGCTGGGAATTTCGCCAATCAATTTTGCGGCGTAAGTTGCACTGGAGTTGGTGAAGATATTGTCAGCAACGCCACCGCAGCTAAAATTGTAATTCGTGTGACCGATGGAATGACGATTGAAAAAGCTTTTGAAAAAACATTTAGCGAACTGAAAGAAATCGACGGATTTGCCGGTGCAATTTCCATTGATAAAGACGGAAATATTTTCCATCAAGATTCTTATCCAACCATGGTTTTTGCCAGTTATGACGGAACTGATTTTGAAACTTTTAATTAAAAAATAAAAACTGCCTTAAGAAATTGAGGCAGTTTCATTTTAAAATCAGATCTAAATTATTTTTCTTCAATCGCAGCTTGAGCTGCAGCCAATCTTGAGATAGGAACTCTAAACGGAGAGCAACTCACATAATTCAAACCGAGTCGATGACAGAATTTCACGGATTCTGGATCACCACCGTGTTCACCGCAAATTCCAACTTTTAAATGAGGTTTTACAGAACGGCCTTTTTCTACGCCAATTCTGATTAATTCTCCCACTCCACTTTGATCGATGGATACAAAAGGATCTTCCGGCAAAAGTTTTAAGTCTAAATATTTCGGTAAAAATCCACCGATATCATCTCGGGAAAATCCGAAACACATTTGCGTTAGATCATTCGTTCCGAAGCTAAAGAAATCTGCAACAGTTGCCATGGAATCGCCTTTTAAAGCAGCTCTTGGAGTTTCAATCATTGTTCCATAAAGATAAGGAATCGATTTCATTTTCATCTTTTCGCAAACTTCCAGATAAACGCGATCGACAATTTCTTTCTGATGACGAAGTTCGTGTCTTCCCACCACGACAGGAATCATAATTTCCGGTAAGGCTTTTTTACCATCTCGTATTAATTCAGAAGCAGCTTCTAAAATTGCCCGAACCTGCATTTCTGTAATCTCCGGATAAGAAACTCCCAAACGAACGCCACGATGTCCCAACATAGGATTGTTTTCGTGAAGGGCAAGAATTCTGCGGTTCAAAACACTCATTCTAACACCGAGTTCTTTGCTTAATTCCTGTAATTTTTCTTTATCGTGCGGAACAAATTCGTGTAATGGTGGATCGAGCAACCGAATCGTAACCGGTTTTCCGTCCATTACTTCTAAAGTTGCTTTAATGTCTTTTTTTACAAATTGGAAAAGTTCATTCAAAGCAGATTTTCGCTCCTTTTCTGTCGTACTCATGATCATTTTTCGCAGTAGGAATAAAGGCTTCTCGCTTCCTTCCCCGTAAAACATGTGCTCTGTTCTGAATAATCCAATTCCTTCTGCACCGAAATAAGCAGCTTGTTGTGCATCTTTCGGCGTGTCTGCGTTAGTTCTTACGCCTAATCTTTTGGCTTTATCAACGAAAGTCATCAAGGTTTTGTAAGAAGCATTTTTATTTAAATCAGTATTTGAAAGTTGCAAAACTCCTTCGTAAGCCATCCCGGTTGTTCCGTTCATCGTTAACCATTCTCCATCGTAGATTTTTTTGCCATCTTTGGTTAAAAAATATTTTTCTTTTTCAAAAATTTCAATGTCGTTACAACCTACGATACATCATTTTCCCCAACCTCTTGCAACCAAAGCTGCGTGAGAAGTCATTCCACCTTTCGTAGTTAAAATTGCCTGAGCTTTGTGCATTCCATCAACATCTTCCGGCGAAGTTTCTTCCCGAACCAAAATAACTTTTTCTCCTTTCAATCCTAATTCAACTGCTTCTTCCGAAGAAAATACTACTTTTCCAACGGCTCCACCAGGACCTGCAGGAAGTCCTTTTGCAATCGGTTTATTTTTCTTTTCTTCTTCCGGATCGATCATTGGAAGTAGTAATTCGATCAACTGATTAGGATTTACCCGCATTACGGCGGTATCTGCATCGATCAATTTTTCTTTGTACATATCTGCAGCCATTTTTACGGCAGCAACACCGTTTCTTTTTCCGACTCTGCATTGTAACATAAAGAGTTTTCCTTTTTCAATGGTGAACTCGATATCCTGCATGTCTTTGTAATGTTTTTCTAAACGTTGCTGAATTTCATCCAACTCTTTAAACTGAGAAGGCATGAATTTTTCTAAAGTTGTTAAGTCTTTTGAATGATCATTTTTGGACTCATTATTAATTGGTAACGGAGTTCTAATTCCAGCTACAACATCTTCTCCTTGCGCATTGACCAAATATTCACCGTAAAAATAATGATCTCCATTTCCGGGATTTCTGGTAAAGGCAACTCCTGTACAAGAGCCTTCTCCCATATTTCCGTAAACCATCGCCTGAACATTTACGGCAGTTCCCCAATCATCGGGAATTCTTTCAATTTTACGATATTCGATGGCGCGTTTTCCATTCCACGAAGCGAACACCGCTCCAATCCCGCCCATTAATTGATCCCACGGATTATCTGGGAATTCAACTTTTAGATATTTTTTGGTTAAGGCTTTAAATTCTTTTACTAATTTTTTCAGATCATCTGCAGAAAGTTCAGTATCCAATTCAACTCCTTTTTCTTTTTTAAGTTCTTCTAAACGTTCATCCATGAGTTTACGGATTCCTTTACCTTTTGCAGGTTCCATTCCGCCAGCTTTTTCGATGACCACATCGGAATACATCATGACTAATCTTCGGTAAGCGTCGTAAGCAAATCTCGCGTCGCCGGATTTTTCTATGAGACCTTTGACTGTTTCGTCATTCAAACCGATATTTAAAACGGTATCCATCATTCCTGGCATTGATTTTCTAGCACCGGAACGAACTGACATCAAGAGCGGATCTTTTAAATCTCCAAATTTTTTGCCCATCAGTTTTTCAACTTCGGAAAGGGCTTTTTTAATTTCTTTTTCTAATTTTTTCGGATAGGTTTTTTTGTGATCATAATAATAAGTACAAACTTCTGTAGTTACCGTAAATCCGGGTGGAACAGGAAGTTTTAGATTTTTATGTCCTGCCATTTCAGCAAGGTTTGCTCCTTTTCCGCCTAAAAGATTTTTCATTGATTCATTACCGTCAGCTTTTCCGCCACCAAAGAAATAGATGTATTTTGCATCTTTTTTAGTTTTAAGTTCCATAATATCTAGGTTTTTTAATTTCTATATTTCTAAAGTACAAGTAAAGGTAGCCCATTTTACGCCTTAAAAAGAAAGTGACGAGTGACAAAAATCAATTTTTCTCAAAGTCATTTCAAATGGTGAATCAATGAAAAAATATAAAATTTATCTTTCCTGCACCGATAAAAAAAAGAGTTGCATAATTTTTGTTTTACTTCTGCACAATTAAAAAATTATATTATGAAAAAAGTATTGGCTTTTGCGATCCTAGGAACTTTAAGTTTTGCGAGTTGCGCTCAAAAAGAAGAAAAACGTGAGGATTATAAGGAGAATCACAGTGTTGATGAAAAACGAAATGCGGGTGTTCCAGACGCCGCGATGAGCGATTCGGCACAAGTTAAAGATTCTATGAAAGTAGAAACGAAATAATAAAAAATGCGTCGATTGACGCATTTTTTATTAATATTCAAATAAGATTGAACCCCATGTGAATCCGCTTCCAAAAGCAGAAAGAAGAACCAAATCGCCTCTTTTGATTTTTCCTTGTTCAATCGCTTCGCTTAAAGCAATCGGAATTGAAGCTGCGGTTGTATTTCCGTATTTCTGAATATTATTAAATACTTTCTCATCAGGTAAGTTGAATTTCTTTTGGACGAACTGCGCAATTCGTAAATTCGCTTGGTGAGGAATAAACATATCTAAATCATCAACCGTTTTGCCGGCAGATTTCAGAGCTTCATTCATGGTTTCAGGAAATCTTGTTACCGCATGTTTGAAAACAAAATTTCCGTTCATGATTGGATAAACTTCTTCGTTGGTTACATTTTCAGGTTCCAGTCGCATTCTATCACTCCAACCGAATTTAGAACCTGGAAATTTTGTACAAAGCTCTTCTGCGTGTTTTCCTTCTGAATGCATATTGAAAGCCAAAATATCGCCAGCTTTTTCGTCTTCTGAGGCGGATAAAATCACTGCTCCGGCTCCATCTCCAAAGATTACAGAAACTCCACGACCTTCGTCTGAAAAATCCAAACCAAAAGAATGAACTTCTGCTCCAACCACCAAAATATTTTTGTACTGACCAGCTTTAATAAAAGCATTGGCAACACTCATCGCATAAACAAATCCTGAACACTGATTTCTAACATCCAACGCACCAATCGTGTCACAACCTAATTTTTCCTGCAACAAAACGCCACAACCAGGAAAATAGTAATCTGGTGAAAGCGTTGCAAAAACGATAAAGTCGATATCTTTTGAGGTTAAACCAGCCATTTTCAAGGCTTTTTCTGAAGCTTTGAAACCTAGATAAGAAGTGGTTTCGTCGGAATCATTTCTATTTTTGCGATGATGCCTTTCCTTAATTCCGGTTCTTTCTGTAATCCACTCATCGTTTGTGGTCATGAGTTTTGACAGATCATCATTGGTGACCACATTTTCGGGAACATAATGACCAATCCCTTTTATTATACTTTTTATCATGAATTTTTTTTTACTAAAGACAAAGATAAATTATATTTGAAACATAATAAAAAAGTTTAATCTTTACTTAAAAATAGTATTAAATTTGTGAAATGGCAATAGAAATTATTTACCGAAACGACCACTGTGAATGGATCGATGTAGAAGCTCCGACAGAGGAAGATTTGAATTTCTTACACGAACGATATGAGATCAACATGCTTCTTTTAGAAGATACCATAGATCCCAATCACCTCCCGAAATTTGAACAGGACCACAACGTTAAATTTTTTCTGATGCGAGAAAATACGGAGTTAGAACGTTCGAATCTGAACACGATTAGCGATATCTCGACGAAGTTGGGCGTTTTTCTGTTGAGCAATATTATTATTACTGTTCACCGCATGAAAAATCGGAGCGTTTATGAATATAAAAAAGAAATTTTAAAGCTTGAAAATTCTGATGTTTCTGCAGAAACTATCGCCTTGCAATTAGCTTTAAAAGTCATGAAATCTTTTGATGATGAATCAAAGAATCTCATGGAAACCATGGATAATATTGAGAATGAAATTTTTCTTAAAAATACCAACAATTCCAACCAAATTCGAAGATTGTATCAGTTGAAAAGGAAATCTGGTCTCAATGCACGGATTTTAAATATCTCCGCAGACTGGATTTATAAATTCAAACTTTTAAAATTAGACGACGCACAAATTACCGATTTAAATGATAAACATAAAGATGTAATCACCGATTTTGAACATTTGAATGCACAGGTAACCAGTCTTATTTCGATGTTTTTGGCCATGAGCGATCAAAAAGCCAATCAGGTCATGAAATTTTTGGCGATCTACTCTATGTACTTTTTTCCGGTCACTTTTATCGCTGGAATTTATGGGATGAATTTTGATAATATGCCCGAACTTCACCAGCCAATGGGATATTTTCTAACTTTAGGAGTAATGGGTTTTATTGTGTTGCTAACCTTTTTATTCGTCAGAAAAAAACGGTGGTAATTTTTTTGCGGTGATTTTAATTCGATTCTTTTCTTAAAGATTTCTTTATTAAAACTTCATTAATAATCATATGATTCTAGTAGAAATCCTGGCTAAAAAAATTCAACAACTATTTTCTCCGTTTAAAAAATCCGTAAATTCGCAGTCTTAACAGAAATTACTTTAAAAAGATGTCAGCAGAAAAAAATATTCAAGAAAAAACGAGACTTCATATCCGAAATAAAAATAGAGAAAAATATGATCTAGAAGCTTTAGTGATTGCGATTCCTGAACTTTCTGAACATATTAAACCTAATAAATATGGTGAAAATTCTGTAGATTTTGCAAATCCAGTGGCGGTAAAATTGCTTAATAAAGCTTTGCTCAAACATTATTATGGCATCGAAAACTGGGATTTTCCAGATGAAAATCTTTGTCCACCAATTCCGGGAAGAGCAGATTATCTGCATTATATCGCAGATTTATTAACTCAAAGTAATTTTGGAACGCTTCCAAACGGTGATCAAATAACGGTTCTCGATATTGGAGTTGGTGCAAATTGCATCTACCCTATTATTGGTGTTACCGAGTATGGCTGGAATTTTATCGGATCTGATATCAATCCTGAGTCAATCGAATCTGCGCAAAAAATTGTAGATGCGAATGAAACTTTGAAAGATAAAATTAAATTCAGATTGCAGGAAAGTTCGAAATCTATTTTTGCAGGAATCATTAATGAAGATGAAAAAATTGATATAACGATTTGCAACCCGCCTTTTCATTCCTCAACGGAAGAAGCTCAGAAAACGAGTCGTAGAAAAGTAAAAAATCTTACCGGAAAAAAAGTAAAAACGCCCGAACTTAATTTTGCGGGAATTAGTGCAGAACTAATTTGTGAAGGTGGCGAACATACTTTCATCCACAATATGATTAATGAAAGTAAAGATTTCGCAGAAAATTGTTATTGGTTTTCTACTTTAGTTTCTAAAGAATCTAATTTAAAAGGAGTTTACAAAGCTTTAGGACTTGTTGAAGCAACACAGATCAAAACGATTCCAATCGGAACGGGAAATAAATCGAGCCGAATCGTTGCCTGGTCTTTTCTTTCTAAAAAGGAACAGAGTGACTGGCGCGAAACGAAATGGAAAGCTGCGGAGAAGATTGATTAATTTTTAGAAAGAAATTTTGAATTGAAATTGACGGTAATAAACTGAAATTCGTACTTCGATGAATGAAAGCAATAAACAAAGGTTAATCATACTTTCTGATTTATGGGGTGCAGAAAAATCGGACTGGATTAAATATTATACTTCTATTTTAGAAAGATATTTTGAGATAAAGTTTTATGACAGTTGCGTTCTAGGTGATGTTTCAAAAGAGAAATATTCAGAGGAAAAATTGCATCATCAATTTGTTAATGGTGGAATGGAAAAAGCCGTTCAGAATCTTTTAGAAAAAGAAAAGGAAAATATAATAATTTTATGTTTCAGCATCGGTGGATTGATTGCATGGAAAGCTGGTAATTCTGGTCTCAAAATTCAAAATTTATTTGCCATCTCTTCCACAAGATTGAGATACGAAACTCAAAAGCCTTTCGCAAAAATTGAATTAATTTATGGTGAAGAAGATGCTTACAAACCTAAAAAGGATTGGTTTGAAAAGTTTGGGATTAAAATGAATTTTCTTGCGCGTGAAGGTCACGATCTCTACAAAAAGAAAGAAATCGCAGAAAAGATCTGTAAAATGATTGTTCAAAAGGTATTCAATTATAAACTTCAGTTATGGAAAATAGAATAAATATTTCGAAAGTAGATCCAAAAGCGTACGAAGCCATGATCGGCTTAGAAAAATATCTTGCGCAAAGTGGTTTAGATAAAATGCTTTACGAACTTATTAAAACCAGAGCTTCACAAATCAACGGTTGCGCATATTGCATTAATATGCATACCCGAGATGCAGTAAAATTGGGTGAAACTTCACAACGATTATTTTTGCTAAATGCATGGCGGGAAACAGAACTTTTCACTGAAAAAGAAAGAGCCGTCTTAGCATTAACAGAAGCGATGACTTTAATAACAAATGGTCATGTTCCGGATGATGTTTATAAGAATGCCGAAGCTTATTTAACTCCGAATGAATTGGCTGCAGTGATCATGGCCGTAGTCGCCATCAATGGTTGGAACAGAATCGCGATTACTGCAAGAATGCCTTTAGATTAGAAATTTAATTTTATATTAAAGTATAAATCAAACAATTCTCATTGTGGATACCGAAGACCTACTCTTAAAATTAAGTGATCTCAATAAAACCAGTCAACAATTAGATACACCGGAATCTGAAAGACTTGAAATGATAGAAAGTGTAAGCAATTACGCAAATCAATTTATTTTAGGACTTAATACGGTTAAAGCTTTTCAGGAGAAAGAAGCCACGTCATTAGAAATTAGGGATCAAAAAAGACCATTGAAGGAACTTCTCGATTTGTATCAAAAACAAGTTGTTGAAACGGGTATTAACGCGGCTTCAGGAAAGCATTTAGGATATATCCCGGGAGGTGGCGTTTTTCCGGCGGCTCTTGCCGATTTTATCGCAGCGGTTACTAATCCTTTTGCAAGTGTACATTATGCTTCGCCGGGTGCAGCGACTATTGAAAATGAAGTGATCAACTGGCTTAAAAATATCTTTTCTTTTCCAGATGATTCTGTTGGGTGTTTGTCTTCCGGCGGTTCAATTTCTACTCTGATTGCATTTACTGCAGCAAGAGATCAACACAAAGTGAAGAATGAATTCATTCAAAAAAATGTGGTTTATCTGAGTGAGCAAGTTCATCATTCGACTCAGAAAGCCTTAAGAATTATTGGATTGGAAGATATCGTAATTCGCTATATTGCCATTGATGAGAATCATAAAATTAAAACTGATTCCTTAGAAGAATTGATTCAGAAAGATATTTCAGCCGGACTTCAACCTTTTATGGTCGTTGCTACCGCTGGAACTACCGATACAGGAACGATCGATCCTTTAGATGAAATTGCAGATCTTACCAAAAAATATAAAATGTGGTTTCATGTTGATGCTGCTTACGGCGGGTTTTTTATCATGACTTCCAAAAAAGAATTTTTCAAAGGAATCGAAAAAGCCGATTCTCTTATTATTGATCCTCATAAAGGATTATTTCTCCCGTATGGAGTTGGTGCAGTATTGATTAAAGACAGCGAGGCAGTTTTGCATTCCAATTATTATACGGCGAATTATATGCAGGATGGTGCGAATGAGGAAATGCTGAAAAGTCCAGCTAATGTTTCGCCAGAATTGACCAAACATTTTAGAGGACTGCGCGTTTGGTTGCCTTTGCAAATGCTTGGGAAAGAACCTTTCGTGGCTTGTCTGGAAGAAAAACTATTATTAGTTCATTACTTTAGAAATCAACTGGCAGAACTTGGTTTTTGTTTAGGACCACAACCGGATTTGTCGATCAGTTATTTTTGGTATCCTTTTGAGGAAAATATAGAGGAAAAAAATCGTGATTTAATGGATGAAATTCATGCAGATGGTTCCGTCTTTCTAAGTTCTTCAATAATTGATCAACGTTTCGTCATCAGAATTGCAATTTTAGCTTTCAGAACAAAAAAGGAAACGATAGATGAAGCAGTAGAAATGATCAAACGATGTCTGGAAAAATTGAAGCAGAAATAATAGGTAAAGAATATTATGGTTTCTGAGTTCCGTTGAAACAAACTTTTCTATAGCTTTTTCAAAAATTTATCCTTCTAAGATTTCTAATCCTTCACCCTACTCTTAATAATTCCACGCGAAGCTTCTTTAATCAAATTCACAAAAACGGAGGCTTCTGAATCGATCTCGTAAATTAAATTTTTAAGTTTCTGCATTTCTAATCAATTGACAACGAAGTAGTTAATATCTAAGTCTGCACTCACATCAAACTTTGCGGGGAGAAATCTGCTTTCGCCTTTATAGACGGTAATTCCTCTACCTAGTTTATTGACTAGTTGATGCTTTATTTATTCACTTTTTGCAGAAATAATAGTAACTCCCGTAAATACTTAAATTACTTCTACTTCATAATCGATGATTTTTTCCGATACGGGGAAAACACCCTTTTTTAGTCTGAAACTGTTATGTTCAGAATATTATTATTAATTTTGATATTAAACTGATGAAAAATTGCCATGAAAACAAATTCCACTTCCCACAAAGAGATTTTTACAAACCGCTGTTTTTCAATGACTTTAAATTGATTAAATAAAACACGATGGAAAATTTCTTTGCCCTCATTATTGGTGTTGGCGGAGATTTAGCCGCTACTGCAGAAGACGCCACCGCAATTAAAACCTTGCTTTGTGATCCCGAAAAAGGAGGTTATCCGCCGGAAAATATCGAATTTTTGGTGAATGAAGATTCCACAAAACTAAAGGTTCTCGATTCGCTGGAAAATATTATTTCCAAAACGTCAAAGCTTGAGAAAGCCACGGTTATGGTCTATTATTCCGGACATGGTTTGCAGATTCCAAATGATAGCGATCCTGATAAATTAGATTATTACTTGAAAACTTCCGGTGCCGACAAAGCCAATAAAGAAGAGACCATGCTCAATGGAGATCTTTTTTCGGAAAAAATAGAAAAGATTAAAGCTGATAAATTACTCATCCTCCTCGACTGCTGTCACGCAGACGGAATGAAACGAAAAAACATTTCAGAGTTGGAAGATCTGGTGATTGAAGACAAATCATCCAATCGCGCGTTATTAGAAAAATTGAATTCCGGTGAAGGAAAGGTTTTTATTTCCGCCTGCGATGATAATGAAGAATCTGTCATTTTACCAGGTTCGAAAAATAGCCTTTTCACAAAGGTTTGCCTCGAAGTTTTTGATGGAAAATTATCACCAGCTGATGAATTTGTGAGTGTGGTCGATCTAATGTATTACGTCATCAAAGAAATTCCCAAAAGAGTGTTGCCATTTCACCATATTCAACGACCGATCATCACAGAGGTTCAGCATCTGTCCCCCGATTATTTCATCTGCCGCAATGGTAATTATAAACCTCTAAGAAATGATCTGGAAGATTTTATGATTGATGATTCTGTGGAAAGACTTGATTTCATCAAAAATTACAGCAACAAAATTTAAAAACTACAAACAATGGAAATTCTAAACAAAAACGGGAAAGTAATACCACAATTGATTACCAAAGGTGATGACAAAAAACCTTGGGACAGCGCTCACGATTATTTAGATGACGAAATAAAATCTACTGGAAATGCAGAATATGTGGAACCTAATTTAGAGAACAAAATTTTCTCGGCAGAAGATCCCGGAAGCTTTCAGAATAAAGCTGTTTCCGCGCTGGAAAGTTTTAACGAAGATGATTATCTGAAAAACTGGCCAAAACCTGAGGTACAAACCGACCGTTTTGTGTGGCATCTTAATGATCAGTTCTCCGAATTTAAAAAAGCAAATCGAAAACTTCTGGAAAAAATCTCAGATCCGAAAATCAAAATAGGACACATTGATACGGGATTTCAACCAGATCATCCTGCCCTGCCAAAAAATTTGAATAAAGAAAAAAGCAAAAGTTTCATCAAAGGAGAAGAAGGGAAACAAGCGATTGATATTGCGTCGGGAAAAAGTCTGGAACAGGACGGTCACGGAACCGCCACTATGATTTTGCTGGCCGGAAATTCTGTAAAAAACAGCGACACCGACAATAACTACGAAGGTTTTGTAGGAGCTGCACCTTTCGCCGAAATTATTTCGATGAGAATTTCTGAAACGGTTGCTTTGATCCAAACTTCAGCATTTGTCGATGCTTTGGAATATGCTATTTCGGAAGGTTGCGAAGTGATCAGCATGTCAATGGCAGGAGCGCCTTCAAAAGCCTGGGCAAATATGGTCAACAAAGCCTATGAAGCGGGAATCACTATTGTAACCGCTGCCGGTAATTCCTGGTTTGAAGGTCCAAAACAAGCGCTGCCAAAAAGAGTTCTTTATCCCGCAAGATGGGATCGTGTGATTGCAGCAACCGGTGTTGCATGTGATAATTTGCCTTATGTTTTAGAAGCACGACTTCAAAAAAAATCAGAAGGCGGCGAAACAATGCAGGGAAATTTTGGACCAGAAGACGTAATGACTCACGCTTTAGCGGCTTATACACCGAACGTGATCTGGGCAACCATGAATGATAAAGGAAAGTATTTTCGTTTGGATGGTGGTGGAACTTCTTCTGCGACGCCACAAGTTGCGGCCGCTGCTGCGATTTGGCTGACTTATTATCGAGATGAGATCAATGAAATTTTAAAAAAATATCCAGGTGAAAAATGGCGAAAAGTTGAGATGGTGAAAAATGCACTCTTCAATTCTGCCGAACGATATTCGTATCCTTTGTATAAAATATATTTAGGAAGAGGAATTTTAAAAGCTGATAAAGCCCTTGTAATTCCCCCTTCAGGGGAAAATTTGACAAAAGCAAAAGAAGCCAATGTCAATCTTTGGGGAATATTGGATCTATTGGGACTGCTTCTCAGACTCAAAGGAGATAATGAAGCAGATGACGTGAGATCTGAGATGTTTCAAGCCGAAATTCTGCAGCAAATGCACAGTAATCCTAACCTTCAAAAATTTTTAGATTATGAAGAAACGGATATCTGGACCGATGCTGACAGGGAATTAATGAGACAGGAACTTTTGAAATCTGACACGGTTTCTGATAAATTGAAGGAATATTTGAGATCTGAATAAAGATTTAAAGCCATGACAACCACACCAATTTATATATTAATTTTTCTATTCTTACTAAATTCCTGTTCCGAAAGCAACAGTAAAACGTCAACGACAAGCGCTACTGATAATGTTACTACATCAGTTTCAGAGGATACCATGAACATGACTCCACAGGATCAAACTGTAAATGTTGACCAGATCAAACCTGAAAAGCAAACTGAACCGAAGCAGGAAAATATTGATAATCCTATCGCGGTAAATCCATCTGCTCGACAAGTTAAGCTCTACAAATTAAATGCGGCACATGATTCTGTGCAGGTCGCCTTTAATAAAATCAAACCGGAACTTCTTAATAAGCATACAGAAATTATCAATCCGAACCTTTCCGGCTTAATTAAGAAGAATGACGAAATAAATTCTCCGGTTGAACCACCGACTGAAATTTCACCAGAACCAAAAGTTGAAACTCCTGTTGTTGCAGAAAAACCTAAAAATGCAGTGCTTGGCTTTTCCTATTTCCCGCAGATTCCCCTGAATGAAGAACGTGATCTGCGAGTTTTTGTGAAAATCGAGGGTGAAGGAAAACAAGTCGCAAAAAAATTAAAAGCGATTGAAAAAGAAGATCTTGAATTTACAAAGACAAATGACAGCAGTATTGTTTGTATCGTCAAAAATATTGAAGCCTTCAAAAAACTGTCGATTAAACCATTTTATGATTACGATGACTTCAGAATTACAAAAGTGGATGATGGAATTGCAAATACAAATGTAGGCGATCCGAATGAACAGATTTTGGATTTTACCAACGGAAATTACTGGCACTGGAAAGTGAAAGCAATCGCAAAATCCGGACATGTAGGAACCGTTACTTTAATCATCAAAGCGGAAACACCTGCAGGACAAACACTTCAACTGGCAGAACGACAGATCAAAATAAAAATTGGTATCGATCAGCCAGTCCCAACATTTTGGGAGAAAATATATAATTTTCTAGACGCGCATTTTAAAGAAATATTGTCATTAATAATTATTCCATTAGCGCTTTATCTCTTTAATTTAATAAGGAAAAAATATATTGCTAAAAAGGAAGAAGAACCGATACAAAAAACACCCGAAACAAAATTATGATGAATCAAAAACCATTAGAACAATTACTTGCAGATCAGCAACTCGATTCAGCATCCAAAGAAAAACTGAAAGCCCTTCACGAACTCATTGCGCCGAAAGAGTTTTCAGATATTTTGGATCAGGAAGGAAATCAATACGTCAATTTTGTGCAGGAAGGTGGCGGAGTTTGGGGCGTTGCATTAGTCGGCTATCTGTATGCGCTCGAAAGTTTCGGCATTCGTTTTTTAAGAATCGCCGGAACAAGCGCTGGTGCGATCAATACAATGTTAATCGCAGCGATGGGTGACCGGTCAAAAAATAAAAGCATGCGAATTAAAGACATCCTTTTTCAATGGAAATTTGAGGAATTTATGGATGGTAAATCTATCGTGAAACAAATGGCAAGTCGAATTTTGAAGAGTAAGAACTACATGAAAAAAATTGGATTATCGATTTTATTTCTATTTCTTGTCATCATTATTTTTCCTTTTTTGATTTTATTTCTAAAAATAAATCCCTGGTATTATCTTATTCCTTTCCTCGGTTTAAGTTTTCTCATTTATGTCATCCTGCATTACTACCATCTTTTTCAGGTCAATCATATTGGACTGAATCCCGGAAATGCTTTTGAAAATAAATTGAAAACTGCGCTTGACAGTTTTAATATTAAGAGTGTGAGCAATCTTAATGAAGAATACAATCAAAATGGAAGAAAGCTTAATCTGAACTACCGTTTCGGGAATGGTGAAGAATATTACAATACTGCCATCGAAAACATCAACAATATTCATCAGAAAGAACTGGCCAATATTGACATGCTGAAATTCAATTTTTTTCTGGAATCTGCGCAAAGCAGCGACATTTATAAAGAAAATCCCTTCACCCTTCTGCGGGCAGATTATACGATCATTGCGACCGACATTAATGCAAAGATAAAAGTAGAACTTCCCAAAATGGCTAATCTTTACTGGACGAATACAGAACTATCCATAATAAGTCCTGCGAAATTTGTCCGTGCTTCTATGTCTGTTCCCTATTTTTTCGAACCGATGATCACGAAAATAGATATTGCGAAAGATTCGATCGTGCAAGCATGGAAATTCTGGCTGAATGCTGAACCTGCAAATGTTTTTGAGGAAGGCGTTTTTGTAGATGGAGGAAGTATCTCTAATTTTCCGATCGATATTTTTCACGAAAGTGATATTTTTTATCCCAGAATTCCGGTGTTTGGCGTAAGACTCGTCGATCAGGCAGAATTGGGTGAAGCGAGAGGTCCGGGAAGTAAAAACATTTTGAAAAGTCCGTTTAGTTTTCTGGGTGCAATTTTCGATACTTTAAAAGGCTATAACGACAAATCTTTTTTAACGAAATATACGTTTTACAGTACTCATAGCATTCAATACGTGGATTGCAGTCCGAGTAACTGGCTCAATTTTTTTATGCAGGATGAGGAGAAGATTGTCCTCTTCAACAAAGGATTTCGCGCAGGATTAGATTTCATGGAAAAATTTGACTGGGAAAACTATAAGTATGAAAGAATGTTGGTAGCGTTGAAAGAAAAAGGAATTTTAAAGCAGGAAGCAAAACCAAATGTTGGCTAAATTTAATTCAAGATTAACCGCATTGATATAGTTAATCCATATATATGTTTAACTATTCAAACACTAAAAAAGTCACAGAAATTAATCTGTGACTTTTCAATTTTAGCGGTAAAATAAAAAAATATTGTTTAAAATCTTTTTTAATATTAATGCATTGCATCGCTCACATCAATCGGTTCTCTACCCTTTCGTTCTTTCACGAATAAAACAAATGGAATACAGATCAAAAATAGAATTCCGAGGTAAAGAAAAACATCCATGTAAGCTAAAACAGAGGCCTGTTTCAAAACGCTGAAATCTAATAATTTATAAGCAGACTGCAAAGCTACATCTGGAGAAAAACCTTTTGAAATAAAACTAGCTTTTAATCCGGCAAGTCTTTGTTGTACGTCGAAGCTATTTCCATCTAAATACTGCGAAAGATTTGCCCGGTGAATAGAGGTTTGATTTGCGATAAAAGTAGTGATCGCCGCAATCCCAAAAGAACCACCTAATTGTCTCATCATTCCTGTAAAAGCCGCACCCTGACCAATTTCCTGTCCTTTTAAGGTACTCAAAGCTAAAGACGTAATTGGAATAAATAATAATCCTAATCCCATTCCGCGCACGATCAACATCCAGAAGAAATCATTCTTTCCTGTGTCCGGACCAATAATTTTGTAACCCCAGAAACTGTAGATGAAGAAGGTGAGTAAACCCAGCGCAACCAATAACTGTTGCTTGACTCCTCTCGTTAATAGTCTTCCGATAATTGGCATCATCACCGCGGTTGTCAAAGCTGCAGGAATCATTAAAGCTCCCGATTGCAAAGCTGTCCAACCTAAAATACTTTGTGTATAAAGCGGAACAATGAATGTGGATCCGTAAAGACCGAAACCTAAAATAAAAGACATCGCGGTTCCCAGTCTTAAGTTTCCGTTTTTCAAAACCCGCAGTTCCACAATCGGATATTTGTAGGTGAGTTCACGCCAAAGGAAAAGAATCAGTCCAATGACTGCAGACGCAGTTAAGAAAATAATGAGTTTACTGTCAAACCAGTCTTCTTCGTGTCCCCTTTCCAAAATATACTGAAGAGAACCTACCGTAATTGCGAGCAAAAGAATTCCGAACCAGTCGACATCTCTTGCTTTTCGTTTTTCGGCAAATTTCGGACTTCGTACAAATTGTAAAGTCATAATTGCCGCAGCAATTCCAAGCGGAATGTTGATGTAAAAGATATAAGGCCAGCTAAAATTATCGACAATATAACCTCCTAAAGGCGGACCTAAAGTTGGGCCGATAATTACACCTAATCCATAAATCGCTTGAGCCATACTCCGTTTTTCAATCGGATAAGATTCAGTAATGATGGTTTGTGAAGTCACCAAAAGGGCTCCACCACCAATTCCCTGACATAAACGGAAAAATACGAGTTCCCAAATATTGGTCGCATTTCCACAGAGAAAAGAGAAAATGGTAAATATGATAATAGAAGCGGCGAAATAATTTCTACGTCCAAACTGTGCAGACAGCCAGCTTGTCATCGGAACAATAATTACGTTCCCGATCGCATAAGCGGTAATTACCCAACCCACCTCGGAAAGTGTCGCACCCAGATTTCCCTTCATTTCATTCAAAGCCACATTGACGATGGTAGAATCTACAATTTCTAAAAGCGCACACATTATCGCAGTAATGGTGATGATGAACCGTCTGGTGCCGTATTCGACTAATGAATCCTGTTGCATTTTTTTGCTGGAAGTTTGAAGTTTTTTTAAAGAGAGAAATTTTTAAAGTCAGAAAAAATTGATTTTTCGTCCTTTCTCGAACTTCATTATTTTAAATTAACGGTTGTTTTTACATTCATTCCTGCACGAAGTTTTTTTGCGATTTTTGGATCGAGTTTTACAAAATCGATTCTTACCGGAAGTCTTTGAACCACTTTCACAAAATTTCCACTTGCATTATCCGGAGGAAGAATAGAAAAGGTTGAACCTGTTGCCGGAGAAAAAGAACTTACAACACCTTCAAATTTATGATCCGGAAAAGCATCAATTTCAACATCGACTTTTTGACCTTCTACCATTTTAGAAAGTTGTGTTTCTTTGAAATTAGCAATAATCCAGTTGCTGTTATCTCTTACCAAACTAAATAATTGCGCTCCAGCCTGAACAAACTGCCCTTTTTGAGTAGAAACTTTTGAAACAAAACCATCTTCCGGCGCCAAAATAATGGTGTAAGACAACATTAATTTTGCATTTTCAACATCTACTTCTCTTTGTTTAGACACCGAACTTGCAACACCGATTTGTTCGGAACTTGCTGCAGTTTGTGAATTCACAATTCCTGTTTGTTGAGAAACCTGATTTCTTTGATCAACCAAAACCTGTAACTGCCGGTCAGCAGATTGTTTGGCAGCCAAAGCAGTTTCATATTGCTGTTGCGTGATGGTATGATCTTTTACCAAATTGCTGTATCTTTTTAGATCTTGCGAAGTTTTCCACACATTTACTTTAGCTGCTTCAATCTGTGCAGTTGCAGTCGCGATAGCAGCATTAGTAGAATTAATGTTTTGAGACGCAGCATTCGTACTTGCTTTTGCCGTAGAAATATTACTTCTTGCTGTTCCCAACGCAGCTTTTGCAGATTCCAAAGCCATTTTTTGATCTCTGTTATCTAGGATGACCAAAGTATCTCCTTTTTTAACAAATTGATTATCTTTCACATGAACTTCAGTGATATAACCTGAGACTTTCGAAATTACAGGACTCATATTCGAAGCGATCTGAGCGTCATCTGTAGACTCATGGGTTTGGCCAAAAGAATAAGTTCGGTATCCAAAAATTCCACCAACAATTAAAACTGCTGCTAAAATGATAGGAAAAATGGGGCTTTTCTTTTTCTTAGATTCTGGGAAAAGTTCCGGCTGTTCTGGGGTAGTATTATCGTCCATTGTATTATTTTCTGTTTTTATTTGTATTTTTTTCAACGTGAAGCGCTGTTTATTTTAAAATTAAAATTCCTGAGGTTTGCAGTAGCTTTCGATTAGCAAGTGCCGCATCAGCTTTCGCATTAACAACATTTACGTTGGCTGTAATTTGTGCCGCATCCGCATCTAAAAGCTCAGTGATGGTCGCTAAACCGTTATCGAATTTATTTTTCGTCACCCGATAATTTTCATTTGCCTGATCTGCAGCTTTTTCGTAAACAACAATTTTCTTCTTCGCAAACTGGGAATTCTGAAAATCTCTGTTTACTTCCAGTTTGATTTGATCGCCCAGTAGATCGGTGGTCGCCGAAATTTCTTTTTCTTTAGCCTCTGCTTTTAATAAAGCTGAATTTTTCTTCCAGAGATTATCGATGTTGTATTGTAATCCGATTCCGATATTGGCAGCGTTAAAAATGGTAAGGATCTTCGGAACGTCGGCTGCAATATAACCTCCTGTTAAAGCGATTGTCGGTAAATTCTCGGCTTTCGCAGATTTAATTCCCAGTTCGATGGCTTTTTTTTGATAATCGATCGCCAGCAGATCTTTTCTGTTTGAAGTCGCTTGATCTAAATAATAGGAAACGGGACGGTTTTCAGAAAGTTCTGCGATATAATTTTCGTCGATTTGAATTTCTGTAGTTTCCGGAAGTCCCAATAGCAGATCCATATTGATGTTCGCAATGCTGTAATTATTCTCTGCGTCCAGCAATTGCAATTCGATATTTGAGGTTTGCAGATTTGCTTTTAATTTATCATTTCTGGCAATGATCCCATTGTCTTCTAATTTCTGAAAAGACTGATCTCTCTTTTGAGCTGCCGAAAGATTTTCTTCTAAAACTTTAATTGCCTGATTGGCTTTGAAAAGGTTGTTATAAGCTTGTGAAACATTATATGCAATCGCAACTTTATTGTTCTCACTGCTTAGTTTTGACGCTTCGATTAAATATTGTGCTGATTGAATTCCGTATTTTATTCTGCCACCCGCATAGATTGGGAGCGAGGCTGCAACGTTTCCGTAAAATGCAGAATTTGCTGTTGGCGTACTTCCACCGTTTGGCGAAGGTGGCAAAATTTTCAGATCTACATTTGCATTTGCGAGCGCTAAAGCAGTTCCCGAAACTTTTAAACTTGGAAGTCTGTTGTTTTTAGCTTCCAGATAATTGGCAGTCGCTTCCTGGATTTTCGCTTCATCAATTTTCAAATTTTTCGAATTTTGAATTCCGAGCATTACGGCTTCATCCAAAGTAATCGATTTTTTTTCCTGCGCATTTAAGCTAACTGCGAGGGTCAGAAAAGCAATTACAAAAAGTGAGTTATTTATTTTCTTCATAACCTAAAAGGTATTTTAAAACGTTTTTGATGTGGTTGTTGAGGTCTTCAAAATAAAGATTCTCATATTTTTCGTCACCTTTATAAAACTTTTTATAAATCGGCAAAGAATTTAAGGCGCTAAAAATTGTTCCTGAAATTGTAGAATGAATAAATTCTAAGCGCGGTCTTTTGGTGAAAACTTTATTTTTAAGTCCAGATTCGATCAGCTGCTTGTATATCTCCAGAAATCCCATTTTCGATTCATTCAAAACCTTTACAATGTGTTCATTTTTATTTGTCAACTGTTCCCTTTGCATGATGAGGTAAAAAGTTTTGAGGTTTTTTACCCGGTCGGTGTAGCGATTGATCACCACAATTAACTTCTCCCATTCATTCATCTTTTTATCAGCGATAACATCTTTGGCAAAAGACAGACTTTCATTCATCCGAAACTCAAAAATTTTTTCAAACAGTTTTTCTTTCGAACCAAAATAATAAGAAATCATAGAAACATTTACGTTGGCTTCCTTAGAAATTTCTCTAATTGAAGTTCCTTCGAAACCCTTTTCAGCAAAGAGCTTTTCAGCGTTAAATAAAATATTTTCTTCCTTTGAAATCATGATTTTAATGATTTTGCGGTTGCAAAGTTAAACTATTATTTTGCTGAATCAATCAAACGTTTGATTTTAATTGATAGTTTTTAAAAAAAGTTTTCATAGATAAAGCTAATATCGTAATATTGCAATATCAAATTATTAATTCAGAAAATACATTCAATTTTTAAAAATGGGTCTTACAAAAACGGAACACTTTACGGAGGAACAAAATGAAATTTCCTCCTTATTAAAAGCTTTGGCTCACCCCGCCAGAATCGCGATTGTAGAATATCTTTTATCCATTGATACTTGCATTTGTAATGATATTGTTGCAGAAATTGGTTTGGCACAGGCAACAGTTTCTCAACATTTAAAAGAATTGAAAAATGCTGAGATCATTCAGGGAACGATCGAGGGAAAATCGATCTGCTATTGTATCAATCCCAAAACCTTTAAAAAAATGGAGCATTTTATCGGTCAAATATTTTATAAAATCGATCAGCAGAATAATTGCTGCTAACTACAAAAAGAAAAATTCAGACGATGGAAACAAACGAACAGATCAAAGAAATGGTAAAGCAAAAATATTCTGAAATTGCTTTGCAGGATAAAGCAACGAACGAATCATCCTGTTGCGGTGCAGGAGGTTGCAGCACGGAAGTTTACAACATCATGTCGGAAGAATATAACGAAATCGATGGCTATGCGAAAGAGGCTGATCTTGGTTTAGGTTGCGGTCTACCAACGAATTTTGCAAGAATTAAAAAAGGAGATACGGTCATAGATTTAGGTAGTGGCGCCGGAAACGACTGTTTTGTCGCCCGTGCAGAAACCGGTGAAGATGGTCGCGTGATCGGAATTGATTTTACGGAAGCGATGATTGAAAAAGCGAAGAAAAATGCAACTCAATTAGGGTATCAAAATGTGGAATTTCGACAGGGTGATATTGAAAATATTCCGATGACTGCAAATGTGGCAGATGTTGTAGTGAGCAATTGTGTGATGAACCTGGTTCCCGATAAACCAAAAGCTTTTGCAGAAGTTTATCGAATTTTAAAACCGACCGGTCATTTTTCGATTTCCGATATTGTTTTGGTGGGAGAATTGCCTGAAAAAATAAAAAATGCCGCCGAAATGTATGCAGGTTGCGTGGCAAGTGCGATCCAGAAAGAAGATTATTTAAATATTATCAAGGAATCGGGTTTCAAAAATATCATCCTTCAAAAAGAAAAAGCGATTATCATTCCTGATGATATTTTAAGAAATTATCTGAACGAAGACGAAATTGAGACTTATAAAAATTCTGATACCAAGATTTTCAGCATTACCGTTTTTGCAGAAAAAGGTGAGAAATGTTGCTCACCAAATGACAACTGCTGTTAGAAAAAATAATTCTATAAACTCACATTTTATTTTACCTTTGACTTACTTTAAAACTATTAAAATCAAATCAATATGAAAAAAATTATTTCGGTTTTGGCAATTACCGCTTGCACTTTTGCTTATTCCCAGGAAACTCCGAAAAAAGATTGTTGCGCAGGAAAAGATAAAAAAGAATGCAGTATGGAAGGTAAGAAGACTTCAAAAGGTTGTGACATGAAAGATCACAAAGATTGCAAAATGGATGGTAATAAAACAGCAAAAGCCTGTGATATGAAAAACCACAAGGATTGCAAGATGGATTGCAAAGAAAAAGATAAAAGGGAGGCTAAAAAAGTCGCTTAATAATTACAACCGCTGAAAAGCGGTTTTTTTTTTGTAAAATATTTGACTACTTAAATTTTTGTACTTCAATACTCGATGAATTTTACTAAACTTTTAAATAAAACAGATTTGGGTGTCAATAAAATTTAAACCAGCGTATAAATTAAGTAATCAATTATTCAACATTTTAAATTAATAAAAAAATTCAAACTTTTTTATTATTGTATTCATCAATGTTTTTAAAGACCATAAGGTGATAAAGTGATAAGTCCTTAGAAATTAGGTACAAAGAAATATTTATTTGTAATTTACAATAACTAAAAACACAATAAAATGAAAACTATTTACACCTTGATGATGTTTTTTGCCACCTTTTGGCAAATGAATGCAAAGTATTCTACAGTTTCTTTTTCCGAGAATTTCTCTGACACAAAAGCATGCGAGAGTTTAACAATCTCACATCACAGCTCCATTGATTTGAGTACGAAATGCTCGATCAAATCTGATGCAGATTATTCTGTATTTAACACCAATACTTCTTTAGCGACTTGTAATCCACCAACTTCGCCTCAAGATAGTTATGTAACTTCTACCACAGCAAAAATATCCTGGACACCACCTGCTGTTTCGCCGGCGAATGGCTACGAGATTTATTACAGCAACAATAATGTTCCTCCCACTGCAGCTACAGCACCCACTTTAACAGGAATCTTCGGAGTAAATACAAATTTAACAGGTCTTACGCCTTCCAAGGGATATTACGTTTATGTACGCAGCAATTGTAGCCCCACTGAAAAAAGTGTTTGGACTGAGAGCACTGTTTTTGTGACCAATTGTCCTGTCGTAGCAGAATTTACTCAAAATTTTGATTCTGTTAATGACCCCAATTTGCCCAATTGTTGGCGTAGAATAAACGGACTTGGAGATGTAAATGTTCAACCTGCACCAATAGGATCTCCACCAAATGCCTTGCGAATGTATTCTGCTACTGTTCCCAAAGTGGCTATGATTTCATTACCACCGGTAAATACGCTGCAGTCAGGAAATTACAAACTGCGTTTTAAATTACGGGGGAATTCTGCACCAGGCGGAAAACTGGAAGTAGGATATCTTATTGATCAGCAGAATCTTGCAACTTTTGTTTTATTATATACCTATACTGCAAACAGTATTAGCGTAGTAGATAATTATGAGACTCCACCGATTGTTGCTCCTCCCGGAATAGAGACGTTAGCTTTTAGAGCTTCTCCTACTCCTGCGACCGCTATTTTAATTGATGATGTGGTTTACAGCTTAGCTTCATCCTGCACAGAACCAACTACTATCAAAGCAAATGCTTTACAGACAAACGGAGCAACGATATCCTGGACTGCGCCAGTAAATGTACCGGCAAACGGATACGAAATTTATTACAGCACAGTCAATACAGCTCCCACAGCCGCAACACCTCCAACTATTACAGGAGTTAATGCTTTAAGTATTGTTTTAAGCAGTTTAAATTCTGCTACAAAATATTATCTTTGGGTGAGGTCAAACTGTTCACCTGCCGAAAAAAGTATCTGGACGAACAGTATTAATTTTGTGACGCTCTGTAATAATGCAAATCCTCCTTATACCATGGATTTTTCGACAGCAGTTTATCCCGATTTGCCTATATGCACTTCTGCAAGCAATGAAGGTTCAGGTAGCATTTGGGATGTAAGACCTGCAGCTCCGGGATTTACAGGAAAACTTCTGGAATACAGTTATAATACGTTATTTCCCGCCAATACCTGGTTCTACACGCAGGGTATTAATTTGGTTAAAGGAAATACATATTCCATAGGTTATAAATATGGCAATAATTCTACTACGTATAAAGAAAAATTGAAAGTTGCCATTGGAACTTCACCAACCGCAGCTGCGATGACAACCACTATCGGAAATTATCCTTCAATAAGTACTTTGACACCAATTACTGAAACTAATAAAACTTTTAAACCTACCATTTCCGGCGTTTACTATTTAGGCTTTCAAGCTTATTCCGACCCGAAACAGGATCACCTGTATCTTGATGATATAAAAGTGACCACTATCGCTTTAGCAACTGATGAGACCTCACATGGTGAAAATTTATTGAAGATCTATCCAAATCCGTTCAGCGAATTTGTGAACATATCAGAATTTGAAAATATTGAAAAGATATTAATAACAGATGCTTCCGGAAGATTTATTAAAACGGTGAGACCTTCAAAAAGTTTGAATTTAAAAAACTTAAGTAAAGGTTTATATCTGATCAATCTGCAAATGAAAGATGGTTCTGTTCAGATTATTAAGGCTATTAAAAAATAATATCATTAATTTAAAATAGAAGAGCGACAGTAATGCCGCTCTTTTTTTGTTGTAAAGTATTCAGGAAATTTTAGTGCGCAGTGGTATAATTCTAATTTAAAAAAACTTCATACTTCTGCATTTCATGAATAATCTCTAATAAGTGACCATTAATGTCAACCTGTGCTTTCATAGAAATTAATTCCATGGTGGATTGATCTTCCGGATTTTTAACATAGAAATTAAGTTTATGTTCACCGTTCGTATCGATAAAATTGGTCTTAAAAAACTCAATATCTTCTCTTCTCAGATCATTGATATCAATGACAACGGTCATTTTCTTGGCAAATTTTTCAAAAGCATCTTTCAGATCGATCACTTCAGAAACGTTTACGAAAACTCTTCCATCAGATGACTGCGAAAATTTAACTTTAAAAATAACAAATCGCTGTACGTCAATTTTATCACGTAATCTCATGTAATCGCGGTCGCCCAGACGAAAACCGTAACTTCCGCTATAATCTTCCAAAGTTAAAAACGCTATTTTTTCTCCGCTGTTTTTACCGTCTTTCACCGTATATTCAGTAACCAGACCGGAAACCATATATTCCGGAGCATTATTTTTTAAAGCCTGCTTTTCTTTCCAGCTCAATTTATCGTTGGTGAAAAGATCGGGTTGTTGATTGGCAAAAACTGTATTTTTAAAGCTTTCAATTTCATCTAAATTTAAGAAATTAAAATTCCCTCTTGGCTCGACGAGTTTAGTCGGTTCTTCAATTAAAGCATCTTCATCACCATCCAGATTTTCGATTGGAATATCGACCAGATCTTCGTCCACATCAGAAAGGTCATCAATAACATCAATTGGAACAATAATTTTTTCAAGTTCTATTTCTTCCTCTTTTTTACCTTCCAAAATTTCTTTTTTAGTCAAAGCTCCCTGTAAAAACTGAAACTGAAATTTATATTCATCTAAAGGATGCGCCGAAAGGTAGAAGCCAATAATTTCCTTTTCCTTATTGAGTTTGTGCATGTTTTGCCACTCCGGAGCGGGATTTATTTTGGGTTGCTCAATTTTTACTTCATCTGCAAAATCTGCAAACAGAGAATTTTCTATTTCATTAATGTTGTCCTGAAAACTCTGTCCATAGCGTAAAAGTCTTTCTATATTGGTTTTTCCGGAATTGTCGATATCAAAATACTGTGCGCGGTGAAAACGGTCAACTTCATCAAAAGCGCCTGCAACAACTAAACTTTCCGCAACTCTTTTATTCATTTGCGAAGACGGAATTTTTTCAAAAAAATCGTAAATATTTTTATACCGTTCCTCTTTTCTTGCAGCAACAATTGCTTCACTCGGACCTTCCCCAATTCCTTTGATGGCACCTAAACCAAAACGGATCTGACCTTTTTCGTTCACCGCAAATGCATACTGCGATTCATTAATATCCGGACCTAAAACGTCAACACCAATACTTTTGCAATCCTCCATGAATAAAGTGATCTGCTTCGTATTATTAATGTTATTCGACATCACACTTGCCATATATTCTGCCGCATAATTGGCTTTTAAATAGGCAGTTTGATACGCAATCAAAGCATAACATGTGGAGTGAGATTTGTTGAAAGCGTACTCTGCAAAAGCTTCCCAGTCTTTCCAGATCTTGTTCAGTTTGGTTTCATCCAGCTCATTAAGTTTTCCGCCCTCCAGAAATTTTGGATACATTTTATCCAGTGTTGGACGGTCTTTTTTACCCATTGCTTTTCGCAAAGTATCGGCTTCACCTTTTGTAAAATTAGCGAGTTTCTGAGACAGAAGCATTACCTGCTCCTGATAAACAGTAATTCCGTAGGTTTCTTCTAAATATTCCTTTGTTTCTTCTAAATCATATGTCGTTTCTTCCGTACCATTTTTTCGATTGATAAAAAGTGGGATATATTTAATTGGTCCAGGTCGATATAGCGCATTCATTGCGATTAAATCCCCGAATTTCGTCGGTTTAAGTTCGCGCATATATTTCTGCATTCCTGGACTTTCATACTGAAAAATCCCCACCGTTCTACCCTCTTTAAATAATTGGTACGTTTTCAAATCATCTAAAGGAATTTCATCGGGATTGATATCGATCCCGTGTTTTTCTTTGATGAGTTTAATGGCGTGTTTGATGATAGTCAAAGTTCGTAAACCCAGGAAATCCATCTTGAGCAAACCTGCACTTTCAGCGACTGAATTGTCAAATTGCGAGACCAAAATATCTGCATCTTTCGCTGCAATGGTGATCGGAACAAGGTTTGAAATATCTTCCGGCGTGATGATCACTCCACAAGCATGAATTCCGGTATTCCGAATACAACCTTCCATTTTTTGCGCTGCCGAAAGAACATCGTAGCGTTCATCTTGTGGATTTGCCAGAATATCTTTCATTTCCTGCGCCAAAACTTTATCTTCTGGCGCAAGTTTATCAAATTTCGCAAAAGCTTTTGCAATGTTCATTCCCGGTGTTGAAGGAATTAATTTTGCAATATTATTGGTTTCAAAAATCGGAACATCTAAAACCCTTCCCGCATCTTTAATAGCAGATTTTCCACCTAAAACCGAATACGTAATAATTTGTGCAACATTGCTTTTTCCATATTTTTCAACCACCCATTTAATGATCTTATCGCGGCCTTCATCGTCAAAATCAATATCGATATCGGGCATCGAAATCCTTTCCGGATTTAGAAAACGCTCAAAAAGTAAATCATAGGCAATCGGATCTACGTTTGTAATACCTGTACAATAGGCAACGGCAGAACCTGCAGCAGAACCACGACCCGGTCCAACCCAAACTCCCATTTTACGGGCTTCTTCACAAAAATCCTGTACAATCAAAAAGTATCCGGGATAACCTGTATTTGCAATTACACCGAGTTCAAAATCGAGCCTTTCCTTTATTTCTTCAGTGATTTCCGGATATTTTTTTTCAGCGCCTTTGTACGTTAAATATCTTAAATAAGCATTTTCACCTCTTTTTCCGCCATCCAGTTTATCTTCTTCGCTCAAAAATTCTTTTGGAATTCCAAACTCCGGAAGGAGAACATCGCGCTTCAAAGTGTAAGGTTCAAACTTTCCTAAAAATTCAGTATAAGCTTCAAAAGCATCGGGGAACTGGCGGAAACTTTGTGTGAGTTCGTCGCTGTTTTTAATATTAAATTCATGAGTGGGTAAACCTCTTCTCTTCCCAAAACCTTTTCCAATAGGCGAAGATAATTTCTCGCCATCTTTAATACAATATAAAATATCCTGAATATGAGCATCGGATTTTTCCGTGTAAAAAGTTTCGTTTTGGGCTAAAATTTTGGTGTCATATTTCTCTGCGAATTCGAGTAAAACATCATTCAAATGTTCCTCCTCTTCAACCTCATGGTTTTGGATCTGCACATAAAAATCGTCTTTGAAAGTATCTTTCCACCATTTGAAAACTTCTTCCCCTTTCTGCTCCCCAAATTCTAATATCGTGCTTGGAATATCTCCTAAAGTTCCCGCTGTTAGAGCAATAAGATTTTCTTTATATTCGATAATCATTTGTTTTGAAATCCGTGGAACTCCAAAATAAAATCCATTAACGTAACCAATACTTGATAATTTCGTCAGGTTTTTATACCCTTTCATATTTTTTGCCAGCAAAACTACATGAGTTCGGCGGTCTGGATCATCTTTCGTAAACTGTTTCTTTTCGGGTCGGTCAGAAATATAAAATTCACACCCAATAATAGGAATTAAAGGTTTACTTCGAGGTTCAGTTTCATTAAATTCAATGCCTTCTTCTTGTGCCTTTTGCTTTTTATCTAAATATTCCTGTTGTTTCTTTTTAATGTTTCCATTTGTTTTCTCCACTTCTGAAACAAATTTAAAAGCGCCCATCATATTTCCCAGATCGACAATTCCGACTGCTGAAAAATTATTTTCTAAGGCTTTATTGATCAATTCCTGAATATTGGACGAAGCTTGAAGTGAAGAATAAATACTGTGATTGTGAAAATTAAAATAGTCTCCAATTTCAATTTCATAAGTATCGCCAAAATCAACTTTCTTTTTCTTTTTGGAACCTGCAACCTGTCTTCTGATGATAATTCCGAAAGGTTGAATAGGATCGCGATGACTTTTGATAAACTCCTGAAGTTCAGATTCTGAAATTTTAAGTTTCTCGGCAGGAATAATTCCGATCCGCATCATTTCGAAAAAAACCTGTGCGGTTGCGTTTACATCGGCTGCTGCGTTGTGCGCTTCATCAAATTTTTTATCGTATAGTTTTTCGTAAAGTTCTGTCAGTTTTGGAGATTTAAAACGTCCATTTCTTCCACCACCGAGTTGACAATAATTGGTTCCCAATTCCATGGTATCTGCGGAAGCGATTTTTTCTAACGTATTTTCGACTTCTTTTCTGAAAAATTCTGCACCAACAATTTTGTAATCAAAATCGATATTGTGACCGGCAACGACTTCTGCTTTTTTTAAAACTTCTTTAAATTCTTCTAAAACTTCCTGAAGATCTCGTCCCTCTTCATTGGCCATTTTCGTAGATATACCGTGAATTCTACTTGCATTAAAAGGGATGTCGTAACCTTCTGGTTTAATGATATAGTCCTGGTTTTCGAGCAACGTTCCATCTTGCGCATGAAGTTGCCAAGCAATTTGCACCATTCTTGGCCAATTATCTGAATCAGAGAGCGGTGCGTTATAATTTTTGGGTAAACCTGTGGTTTCAGTATCGAAAATTAAGTACATTTAGGAGAAGAATTTTTGTAAAATTAGTGTAAAATTTCTTTAAAAAAAAGTTGGAATTTTGGAAAATAAGAATTGTTTTGCTTCGTGAAAAGATATTGTTTTTTGTGGATTTCAATCTTCGACAAAAATTTTTATCTTTGTTCAATATGGAAATTATCAAAAAAGAAATTGTTTCTCAAGAGATATTGCTGAAAGCGTTTGGTCACATGATGACTGCTAAAGCAACTGCAGATGTTTACGAAGAAAACCGAAATATTTGCAAATACGTCCACTCTACTTCCCGCGGTCACGAAGCGATTCAACTTGCTACTGCTTATCAAATGACAAAGGAAGACTGGGTTTCTCCTTACTACCGTGACGAAAGTATGTTACTCGGAATGGGTTTCGAACCTTATCAGTTAATGTTACAATTATTGGCGAAAGCAGACGATCCATTTTCTGGTGGACGGTCTTATTATTCGCATCCATCAAGTCGCGCTGAAAATTTACCTAAAATTATTCACCAAAGTTCTGCAACCGGAATGCAGGCTATTCCGACAACAGGAGTTGCGCAGGGAATTAAATATATTCAGGAATTCAATTTACAGGAATTTGAAAATAATCCCGTTGTAGTTTGCAGTTTTGGAGATAATTCTATCACAGAAGGTGAAGTTTCCGAAGCGTTTCAGTTTGCAGCACTTCATCAATTGCCAATTATATTTTTAGTTCAGGACAATGAATGGGGAATTTCTGTAACGAAAGAAGAAGCAAGAACTTCAGACGCTTATGATTTCGCAGCAGGTTTTGTCGGATTAAATAGAATGAAAGTTGATGGAACGGATTTCGAGGCCAGTTTTGAAGCCATGAAAAAAGCCGTTGATTTTGTAAGAACAGAAAGAAAACCCATGTTGGTTTGCGCAAGTACAGTTTTGATCGGACATCATACTTCCGGCGTTCGACGAGAATTTTATCGGGAAGAAGAAGATCTGGAAAAACACAGAGCCAAAGACCCAGGAGTTATTCTTAGAAAAAGATTATTGGAAGAAGGAGTCGATGAAGAACTTTTAAAACAAATAGAAGAGAAAGCCAGATTAGAAGTCGAACAGGCTTTTGAAAAAGCGATAAACGCTGAAGATCCAAAACCTGAAACGGTTGAAGACCACGTCTTCGCTCCGACTCCAATTACAGAAGAAGTTGGGCAGAGAGAAGGAGAAAATCCAGAGAAAATTGTAATGGTTGATGCGGCCATTCACGCCATTCAGGAAATTATGTGGAAACATCCCGAAGCTTTATTGTACGGGCAAGATGTTGGGGAAAGGATTGGTGGTGTTTTCAGAGAAACGGTGACTTTAGGAAAAAAATTCGGAAATAAAAGAGTTTTTAATACACCAATTCAGGAAGCCTATATCATTGGTTCAACGGTTGGAATGAGCGCAGTTGGGTTAAAGCCAATTGTGGAAGTTCAGTTCGCCGACTATATTTACCCAGGAATCAATCAACTGATTACAGAGGTTTCAAAATCTAGCTATCTGAGCAACGGAAAATTTCCGGTGAGCAATATTATCCGTGTCCCAATCGGAGCTTACGGCGGCGGTGGTCCTTATCACAGTGGAAGTGTTGAAAGTATCCTCTGTAATATCAAAGGAATCAAAATAGCGTATCCAAGCAATGCAGCAGATTTTAAAGGATTATTAAAAGCTGCTTATTACGATCCAAATCCGGTTGTAATGCTGGAACATAAAGGTTTATACTGGAGCAAAGTTCCCGGAACAGAAGATGCAAAAACCATCGAACCTGCAGAAGATTATATTTTACCTTTTGGAAAAGGAAAAATCCTTTTAGAAGCTGATCAAACTGAAACCGAAAAAGGCCGAACAATGCTCATCGTTACCTATGGAATGGGAGTTTATTGGGCAAAAGAAGCTGCTAAGAATTTCGAAGGAAGAGTTGAGATTATCGATTTGCGAACTTTAATTCCTTTGGATGAAAAATTGGTTTTTGAACGAACAAAACTCCATGGAAAATGTCTCGTTTTAACAGAAGAGCAAATTAATAATTCGTTTGCAGAAGCTTTTGCACAAAGAATTTCGAAAAATTGTTTCCGATATTTAGATGCTCCGGTTGAAGCGATGGGATCTCTCAACTTGCCTGCAGTTCCAATTAATTTAGTTCTAGAAAAAGAAATGCTTCCCAACGCTGAAAAACTTTCTATAAAAATTGGAGAAATGTTGACTCAATAATTTGACATAAAAAGTCTTAAACGATAAAGTCACAAAAGATTTCATTTCGGAAAACTTTTGTGACTTTCATTTTAATCGAACTTTTGAAATATGTATTTAGAATTGCGAATGATTAAGAGCTATATTAGGAACTGTTACACGCAGCACCTTTTGCACACTTTCCTTTTACTTTTTTTCCAAAACTTTTGTGGCTAAAAACTTTATCCCCACCAAAAAGCCGTCGCAATAATAATATACAATCCGATCAACGCAACACCTTCCAGCCAAATACTTTCCCCATCAAAAACGATAAAAGCACTTACCAAAACCGAAAGCGCCAAAGCTGCCAATAATAGCGGACTTAAAACAAAGGACAAAACCGCACCTCCCAAAAAGAAGGAAAGAATAATCAGCAAAGGATAGATCACCAAGGCGATCTGCAACGATGAGTTCATGATCACACTCACAGCATAATCTGCTTTATTTTTCAAAGCCAACTGAATTCCAACCAAATTTTCAATTGCATTTCCCGCAATCGCGACGACGATCAAACCAGCAAAAACATCATTAATTCCGAGAGAATCCATCGCCGGTTTCAAGGCTTCCACAAACCAATCTGACACAAACGCGGCACCAACTCCGGAGGCTGCCAAGATGATCAAAGTCACCGGCAAACTCCACGTGGCTTCTTCCGCATCGCCATTTTTATCAGGCGTTATCGACTTGTCTCCTTTAATTGAAAAGGTTAAGTATGCGCCGAACGTTATTAATAAAACTACTGCAACAATAATATCTAAAGTGTTCAAATGACTTTCCGCCGGTGTATGCAAATAAAAAGTTAAGGTCGGAACCGCCATCGCAGCAACAGCCAAAATCATCAAAACGGCATTCATTTTTGGAGGTTCAGAGTGAAAATATTGTCTTCCGTTCTTTAATCCGCCAAATAAAATGGCCATCCCGAAAACCAAAACAGAGTTTCCTAAAATCGACCCGACTAAAGCGGCTTTTACCACCGTATCCAAACCTGCACGTAAAGCAAAAATACAGACAAACAATTCCGGTAAATTTCCCAGTGCCGATTGTAAAACGCCTGTTGCGGCCGGTCCCATTCTGCTTCCCAACTGTTCTGTGGCTTTCCCGACGATCATCGCCACTAAGACCAAAGCAACTGCGGCAAGTCCGAATAACAGGACAGAATTTAAGCCTGCGTGTGTTGCAAATCCAGTGAATCCTGCGACAATAACTGCGGCTCCGAGAAGTAAATAATCTTTTTTCTGCATAATTCCATTTTTTTCGGAAATAAATATATTGATTTTTTTTTATTTTTTGGGCGCACATTTCCGGCTCTACACTACAATCTTTTTTTTGCCTCGCTTTTCCCTTTCAAAAAAAGGATTTCCATTGCGATCCGGGGCGCGATTATTTTTTATTTTAAAGACTTATTCTTCAATCCAAATGATGTACTTCTCGCATATAAAATCATCATTAAAATCGTAAATTTAAAATTCATGGTTTACCAATATTTAACCAAAGAAAGTGGAAAACTCTATTATGGAATTTGAATGGATTTAGTATTTTTGTACAAACCCTAGGAAAAGATGCCCGAAAACATCCAGCAAAAAATAGAAGATCTTCGTACAGAACTCCATCAGCATAATTATGATTATTATATTTTAGATGAGGCTGCTATTTCTGATTTTGAATTCGATTTAAAATTAAAAGAACTTCAGGAGCTCGAAAAAAACCATCCCGAATTATATGATCCCAACTCTCCTACTTTACGGGTTGGTGGCGAAATAACGAAAAACTTTCCGACGATTCAACATCAGTTCAGAATGTATTCTTTGGATAATTCTTACGATTTTGATGATCTTGAAGATTGGGAAAAACGCATCATCAAAACCATTGATGAACCTGTAGAATTTGTTGCTGAACTAAAATATGACGGAGCATCAATTTCGATTCTTTATGAAAATGGAAAACTGAGACAAGGAGTAACGCGTGGCGACGGTTTTCAGGGAGATGAAATTACAGCAAATGTTAAAACGATTTCAGATATTCCCTTAACCTTGCATGGTGATTTTCCGACTCAGTTTTTCATGCGTGGCGAAATTTATCTGACTCGGAAAAACTTTAATAAAATTAATCTCCGTCGTGAAGAAGAAGGTTTAGATCTCTTTATGAATCCAAGAAACACAGCTTCTGGAAGTTTGAAAATGCAGGATTCTGCCGAAGTTCGAAAACGTGGACTTTCTGCGGTTCTTTATCAATTTATCTCTTCTGAAATTCCCGCAGAAACGCATTGGGAACTATTACAAAATTCTAGAAAATGGGGTTTTAAAGTTTCTGATCAGGCAAAATTGTGCAGGAATTTAGATGAAATAAAAGATTTTATCACTTATTGGGATGAACATCGACACGAACTTCCGTTTGAAATTGATGGAATTGTTTTAAAAGTAAACTCCATTAAACAGCAATCGCAATTAGGTTATACAGCGAAATCTCCGCGTTGGGCAATGGCATATAAATTCAAAGCAGAAAAAGTAGAAACCGAATTGCTAACCGTTGCTTACCAGGTGGGAAGAACAGGCGCAATTACACCGGTTGCGAATCTTAGACCGGTTTTATTAGCTGGAACAATCGTTAAAAGGGCAAGTTTACATAATGAAGACATTATTAAAAAACTTGGTTTGCACGAACATGATTTTGTTTATGTAGAAAAAGGCGGCGAAATTATTCCGAAAATTGTCGGGATCAATGAAGAGAAAAGAAAAGTCGATAGCAGAGAAGTCGAGTACATAACGCACTGTCCGGAATGCGGAACAGAACTGGTGAGAATTGAGGATCAGGCAATTCATTTTTGTCCGAATGATTTGCATTGTCCGCCGCAAGTTGTGGGTAGAATGATCCATTATGTTTCAAGAAAAGCCTTAGACATTGAAGGTTTGGGTGCCGAAACAATTGAGCAGTTGTATCGGGAGAAACTGGTTGAGAATCCGGCAGATTTTTATGTTTTAACAAAAGAACAATTACTTCCTTTAGAAAGAATGGCTGAAAAATCTGCCCAGAATATTTTGGATGGCGTTGAGAAATCAAAAAAAATTCCCTTCGAAAAAGTATTATTTGGGATCGGTATTAAACACGTTGGTGAAACGGTTGCGAAGAAATTGGCGAAAAATTTCGACTCGATTGAGAGTTTGCAAAATGCAACTGCAGAAGAACTCATTCAGGTTGAAGATATTGGAGGAAAGATCGCCGAAAGCATTGTTGAATTCTTTCAGAATCCCGAGAATTTATTGATGATCGAAAGATTGAAATCTTATGGCGTTCAATTGGAAAGAGGAGAAAACCCTAATGAAACTTTAAGTGATATTCTACAGGATAAAACCTTTCTCTTCACAGGAAAACTTTCCTTGTTTACACGGGAAGCTGCTGAAGAAATGGTTGAAAAACATGGCGGAAAAAATATATCCGCAGTTTCTAAGAATCTGAATTACTTAGTAGTGGGAGAAAAAGCCGGCAGCAAACTCAAAAAAGCGCAGGATATTAGAACGATCATCATCCTTGACGAGCAAGAATTTTTAACGCTGATTGCTGCAGAATAAAATTTTCAGTAGGCTTAAAAAATCTTAATTATCATATTTACAACCATTTATATTTTACGATAAGGAAAATCTAAGTTAGTTATGCATTCAATAGTTTAAACTGAAATATGATAAGTTATTGAATCGCTACTATACTTGTAACTAATTAATGTTTTCTTTACTATTTAAGAGTTATTAATTAATTTTCAAAAATATTTATATGTTTTAATTTTTGTATTCCAATTTTATCTACATTTGATAAAATTATTAAATAACTATTGTCTTATGAAAAAACATGTATTTTCTGCAGGATTAATAATGCTGCTTATTGCTGGTCAGGTTTCGGCACAAGAATTTGTGAGTAAAAGAAATATCGACAACAATGGTAGAGTTGATTTGATCACTTTTAACAGTGGTTTAAGCGCAAAATCAACAAACGTAAATGATATTTTGAAGCAGAGTTTAAACCTGGATTCAAGGTCAACGCTCCAAAGTATTAAAACCGACTTAGATCCATCAAGCTCATTTATTGATGAAAAATTTCAGTTGTATTACGATGGAATTAAAGTGCAATATGTTGTTTACACCTTGCATTCTCAAAATGGAAAAATGGAAAGTTTATCAGGGAATGTTTTCCCGATTACTGATGTAACTACCAAACCTACTTTAAATGCAGCATCTGCTTTAAATTCCGCGATCAAACACACCAGTGCGCAAAAATACATGTGGGAGGACGCAGAATATGTGAAAGAAAATTCTTACAAAAAGCCAGATGGTGAATTGGTTTTAATTCCGATAGAACAAAATGACGGCTCATTTAAATTATTGCTGGCTTATAAATTTGATATTTATGCAGCACAACCTTTAAGCAGAGAATATGTTTATGTAGATGCTCTTGACGGAAAAATTTTAATGACTGATGCCATTATCAAACATGCTAACAATTTCTACGGTGATAATGCCACCTCTTCCCACAATGAAAGTTCTATTGAAAATTCGGCAGTACTTAATGCGAAATTAGCTTTAGTTTCAGGAACTGCTGCAACCAGATACAGTGGCTCACAAACAATTTCTACCACGTTAGTTGGAAGCAGTTATACCTTACGTGATTCATCCCGTGGAAGTGGAGTTTTTACTTATAACCTGAAAAAAGGAACGGCTTTAAAAAGCACAGATTTTACAGATAATGACAATAATTGGACTGCCGCAGAATTTAATAATTCTACATATGATAATGCTGCCTTAGATGCACATTGGGGCGTTTCAAATACCTATGATTATTTCAAAAATACATTTAACAGAAACAGCTACAACAATGCAGGAGCGGTCTTAAAAAGCTACGTTCATTACAGTTCAGGGTATGAAAATGCCTATTGGTCTGGCTCAGAAATGGTTTACGGCGATGGTGCCTCTACTTTTTCTCCTTTAACTGCGCTGGATGTTACTGCCCATGAATTGGGTCACGCAGTTTGCGAATATTCGGCAAATCTGGTCTACGCAAGAGAATCTGGAGCAATTAATGAAGGACTTTCTGACATTTGGGGTGCGGTCGTAGAAAATGCTTATGCTCCAACAAAACAGAACTTTTTGATCGGTGAAGATATTACCAAAACTTCGCCTTATTACTTAAGATCAATGAGCAATCCGAATTCAGGATTAGGTGCGCAACCAGATACTTATCTTGGAACTTACTGGAAAGCTGCAACAAGCAGTTGTTCGCCAAGCCAGGCAAATGATCAGTGCGGCGTTCATTCAAACAGCGGCGTTTTAAATCATTTCTTCTATATTTTGACGCAAGGAAAATCAGGAACTAATGATATAGGGAATGCATTTTCAGTTACAGGAATAGGTTTTGCAAAGTCTGCAAAAATTATTTATCGCATGGAAACTTCTTACCTTACTTCAAATTCTACTTATGCCAATGTCTTAACTTATGCGATACAATCTGCTAAAGATTTATATGGAGGTGGTTCAGCGGAAGCAATTGCCACGCAAAATGCTTTATATGCGGTAGGTTTAGGAACTGCTTATTCAGGTGGATCAACTGCAGATACAATTGCTCCTTCTACTCCGACCAATCTTGCAGCGAGTGGAACAACCTCTGTGGCGACTAATTTAAGCTGGACTGCTTCTACAGATAATGTAGGCGTAACTGGTTATGATGTTTACAGCGGTTCTACATTGTTAGGAAATACTGCTTCTACCACGACTTCTATTACTGGATTAGTTGCTTCTACAACTTATAGTTTCTCCGTTAAAGCTAAAGACGCTGCCGGAAATGCTTCAGCTTCAAGTAATGTATTATCTGTAACTACAGGTTCTACCACAACTCCACCGGTATCTTATTGCGCATCAAAAGGAAATTCTACTTCTGATGAAAAAATCAGTAAAGTTGTTTTTGGAACGATCAGCAATTCTTCTACAGGAACTGCAGGTTATGAAAATTTCGCAACTCAAATTGCTAACGTAAATAAAGGAAGTGCTTACACTATTACGATCACTCCGAAATGGACCTCTACTTCTTATAATGAAGGTTACGCTGTTTTCATTGATTACAATGGTGACGGAGATTTCGCAGACGCTGGAGAAACTGTTTTCACAAAAGCTGCTTCTAAAACAACTCCGGTGAGCGGTTCTATTACAATTCCTGCATCTGCAATTACCGGTAACACAAGAATGAGAGTTTCTATGAAATACAACGGAATTCCAACTTCTTGTGAAACTTTCTCTTACGGACAGGTTGAAGATTATACCTTGAATATTAAAGCTACGGGAACTGTTAACTCTTTAACGAATGTTAAAGTAAACAGTGCGATCAATATTTATCCGAACCCTGTGAAAGATGTATTAAACATTACTGCTGAAGGAAATTTTTCTTACCAGATATATTCTGAAAGCGGACAAATGGTGATGAGCGGAGAAGCTAATGAAAAAATGCTAAACGTTCAGAAATTAACTACCGGTTTATACCTTATTAAAATTTCCCAAAACGGAAAAACAACAAGTCATAAATTAGTTAAAAAATAAAGTTAATTGAGTTTAAAAAGACTTTGTTCAAAGTCGGGAGATATCTTCTCCCGACTTTTTTTTGTTCTATTAAAAGATTCAATCTTAAAATCTAAAGTTTTATTCAGTTCAAAACAACGAACCATTTGATTTTATTTAAAAAAAACATTACTTTTAAAATTAATTAAAACGTCTCAATAAATTTTAATATATAATGAAAATAAATCTCATCAATAATTCATCAAAAGAAATAAATCAGAAATTTTCTTTTTTTACGGAAGAGCAATGGCAAACTGAAAAGGAAAATTTTAGCAAAAATATGAAACCTCTCTTTTCGGCGAAAAAGAACGAAACTTTTGTGATCGCGGAAGAAAATTCAATTCAGTGTTTAATTGGTTTAGGAACAAACCCGGAAAGTTTTGATATACAGGCAATCGCTTCAAAATTCTCTTATGATTTTAGAAAAAAAATTCAGACAGAAAATACTTTATTGGAAGTTAAAGGTCTCAATGACATTCAAATTGAATATGTAGTAAAAGGCTTATATTTAGGAACATATACGTATCCATTTAAAGCTGAACATCCACTATTTAATACTGAATTTAACTTAATAATTAATTCAATTTCAGAAGAAAAATTAAGTGATCTGAAATTAAAAGCGCAAGCCGTTTGCGAAGGCCAATTTGCCTGTATGGAATGGTTGAATAAGCCGCAAAATTTCAAAAGAGTTCCGCATATTTCAGGATTTTTAAACGAGATCGCAGAGAAATATAATTTTAAACAAACAGTTTTCGATCGTAAAAAATCAGAAGAAATTGGATTAGGTGCTTTTCTTTCCGTGAATCAGGGAAGTTCACAGGAGGCAGCCTTCACCATTTTAGAATATCAATCAGAAAATGAAGAAGCAAAAACTGTTGGCTTAGTCGGAAAATGTGTACTTTTTGACACGGGTGGAATTTCTATCAAAGGTTCAGAAAATCTGCATTATATGAAATCCGATATGGGCGGCGCAACTGCTGTCATTGGAACTTTAATTGCCGCAGCGGAAATGAAACTTCCTGTCAACATTATTGCGATTTTACCGATCACCGACAATGCCATTTCAAACACCGCTTATATTCCGAGCGATGTTATCAAAGCATACAATGGAAAAACGATAGAAGTTCTAAATACAGATGCAGAAGGAAGAATGACTCTTGCTGACGGACTTTCGTACCTGTCAAAAAATTATAAGACCGATGCATTAATTGATCTGGCAACCTTGACCGGAAGTTCCGTAAGAATGTTTGGTTATACGTGTGGTGCTTATTTTTCTAACAACGAAAATTTAAAAAAATCATTAGAAACTTCTGGTGATAAAACCAATCAAAGGTTATGGAATTTACCACTTTGGGATATTTGGAAAGATGATTTCAAATCAGATGTTGCCGATTTCAAAAATATTTCTTCAAAACCTTTTGGTGACTGTATTGTTGCAGGAAAATTTTTAGAACAGTTTATCGAGGGACATCCGAACTGGGCGCATCTTGATATCGCCGGAGTTGCTTTTGGCAACGTGCAGTATATGAAGGAAAAAGGCGCAACTGGTTATGGTGTTCAGCTGCTGCTTGATTTTTTGGAAAATTTTTAAGGAAAAATTAGCGTATCCGAGAATTTCTCTGTATAATTGATAGTAGATTTTCAAATCTTGAACGATTATTAAAAATCAGTGTTGATTATTTAATAAAAAATTGTTTATTTTTCTGAAAATTTACTAATTATTAAAATTCGTTATATGAAGGAGAATACGATTGTCTGCATTTCCTGTTATTACAAGGGTTATGATTTCATGGAGGAAATGAAAAATTTGGGCAATAAAATTATCCTCATTACCTCCGAGAATATCAAAGAAAAAAACTGGCCGTGGCACGCGATCGACGAGGTTTATTACATGTCGGAGATCGAATCTTCCGTCTGGAATTTAGATGATCTTGTTCAGGGATTTTCCTATCTAGCCAAAAAAAATAAAATCGATGCAGTAATCGCCTTAGATGATTATGATGTCGAAAAAGCTGCACTCGTACGTGAGGTTTTTCGAATTCCAGGAATGGGCCAAACGACGCACCGTTATTTTCGCGATAAGCTGGCTATGCGGCAAATGGCAAAAGATTCCGGCATAGATGCTCCAGAATTTTCCTCTATTTTCAATGATGAAACCGTAAATGAATTTACAGATAAATATCCAGCGCCCTGGGTTTTAAAACCTCGGTCTGAAGCTTCTGCAACAGGAATTATCAAAATAAAATCAAAAGAAGAGATTTGGCCGGCCATTGAGAATTTAGGAGACAAACGCCATTATTACCTATTGGAAAGTTTTAAACCTGGCGATGTTTTCCATGTAGACAGTTTGGTCTATAAAAAAGAAATTATTTTTACTTCAGCTTCCCAATATCTGTCGCCACCGATGAAAGTTTCCCATGAAGGCGGTGTTTTTCGGACCAAAACATTAGGGCGATATTCTGAGGAGTTCAAAGCTTTAGACGCCGCTAATTCTAAAGTTTTAAAAAGTTTTGGATTACATCATGGCGCGACTCATACCGAATTTATTCGTGGCAAAGAAGATGGCAAATGGTATTTCCTGGAAACTTCTTCCCGAGTTGGAGGCGCTCATATTCCGGATATGGTAGAAGCTTCAAGTGGGATCAATCTTTGGCGTGAATGGGCTAAAATTGAAAATGCAGTTTTGAAAGGTTTAGATTATCAGCTGGCAAAACCAACCGGATTTTCCGCTGGATTAATCATCGCTTTAGCAAAAGAAAAATCGCCGGATCGCGAAGAATTTCAGTGCGATGAAGTGGTTCGTTTTCTTCCACTCGATTATCATGTAGGAATTGTTTATAAATCGGATCGGAAAGAAAGAATAGAGGAGCTTTTAGATGATGCTTGCGAAAAAATCAACAAAGGTCATTTGAATATTCTGCCACCGAAATCAAAACCGAGTTCTTAAGTATAAAGTTTTATCTTTAAAAAAATTACAATTTATTTCAATTAAAAAAAATATTTATGCCGAGAATTGAACATACCGATTTTTACTCCCACATTTTAGGAATGAGCCTAAAGGTAGAAGTTACAGGACATTTTGGTCATCCCATTTTAATGTTCCCTACTTCGAACGGAGATTATACGCAGAACCACGATTTCAAATTGAATGAGAGTATCAATTGGTTTGTGGAGCACGGGAAAGTAAAATTGTACAATATAGAAACGATTGACAAGTATAGTTTTTACGATAAAAATATCCATCCTTCCGAAAGAATTAGAAATTACGAATTGTATATGCAGTTTTTGATTCAGGAATATGTTCCTTATCTTCAAGCTTTACATTCCGAGCATCGTATTGCGGTTGCAGGAGCGAGTTTTGGAGGTTATCATGCCTCAAATTTCGCCTTTAGATTTCCCGATGTCGTTTCTCATCTCTTCTGTTTGTCGGGCGCATTTACGATCCGTAATTTTATGGATGGTTTCAGCAATGATCAGGTTTATTACAATTGTCCGCGGGAATTTATGAAAAATGATGTAGCCTGGAAATATAGCCATATGCATATTGTTTTGAGTACTTCTGATGAAGATATTTGTTTGGCTCAAACGCAGGAAATGGCGGGAATTTTAGCCTCGAAAGGAATCAGTCACTGGTATGACGAAAGAAAATGGATCAGTCACGACTGGCCGCTTTGGAGAATGGTTTTCCCAATGTTCATCGGCAAATTTTTCAGTTAAAATCATTAATAATACGATCTTAAAGAATTTTAAAGATTCAAATAACATTCATTAAAAATAAAAAAATATTATGGCTAAAAAAGTAGGAATTTTATTCGGAATGGAAGACACTTTTCCGTGGGCTTTCATTGATAAAGTTAATGAACTTGGTAAAGGTGAAGTTGTCGCCGAAGCAGTGATGATCGATAAACTGGAGCAAGGAGCCGATTATGGTTACGCTGTAATTATCGACCGGATTTCCCAGGATGTTCCTTTCTACAGAGCATATTTAAAGAATGCAGCACTGAACGGAACTTATGTGATGAACAATCCTTTTTGGTGGAGTGCAGATGAAAAATTTTTCAACAATGCCTTGATGTCAAAATTAGGAATTCCCTTGCCAAAAACGGTTTTACTACCAAGTAACGACCGACCGACCGACACGACCGAAACTTCTTTTAGAAATTTAAAATTCCCGCATGACTGGGATTATATTTTCAATTATGTAGGTTTTCCGGCGTATATGAAACCGCATGATGGCGGTGGTTGGAAAAGTGTTTATCGTGTAGAAAATGCAGAAGACATGTGGGACAAATTGGGTGAAACGGGACAATTGGTCATGATGCTTCAGGAAGAAATTGTTTTCCAGGATTATTACAGAGTGTATTGTTTAGGAAAGAAATACGTTCACATAATGCCTTATGAACCGCGAAATGCGCATCACTTAAGATATGCGACCACGCATCAAACGGAAGGAAAAGAACTGGAGAAACTGCTAAAAGTCATTCACGATTACACGATCAAAATGAATGAAGCTTTAGGATACGATTTCAATACCGTAGAATTTGCAGTGAAAGACGGGATTCCTTATGCCATCGACTTCTGTAATCCAGCTCCAGATGCAGACCGAAACTCCGTTGGGGAAGAAAATTTTGCCTGGATCGTAGAAAACGCGGCAAAATTCGCTATCGAAAAAGCGAAAGAATTTGTTCCAGGAAAACCAAATATTTCTTGGGGAACTTTTGTCACAGACAACATTAAGAAAAAATAAAATGTAGTCGAAAAAATTAGATTTAAGAAGATAAAATCAATTTGAATTTTATTTGACTGCAAAAATTATCTTCTTAAATTTTTTATTAATATTTCATAAAACACAAGATCATGCATCAATTTACTATAGGCGTCGAAGAAGAATATCAAATTATTGATGTAGAAACGCGTGATTTGGTTTCTCATGTTTCCAAAATAATTGAAGGTGGAAAAGCAACTTTGCTGGAGAATCTTAAACATGAAATGCACGAATCTGTTATCGAAATGGAGACGGGTATTTGTAATAATATTCAGGAAGTTAAAGCTGAACTCACCGATCTTCGGAAACGACTCATCAAAGTTGCGCACGAAAATAATTTACGTGTTTCTGGTGGTGGAACGCATCCTTTCTCGAGATGGCAGGATAATCCGATAACAAAAGCAGATCGTTACGACAAGATCGTGAGTGATCTGGGAGATGTTGCGAGATCCAATTTGATTTTTGGACTTCACGTTCATATCGGAATTCCGAACCGGGAAGAAGGTATTAGAATTCAAAATGTGATGCGATATTTTTTGCCGCACGTTTACGCACTTTCAACGAACTCTCCTTTCTGGGTCGGTAGTAAAACTGGTTTTAAATCTTATCGCCAGGAAGTTTTTGTGAAATTCCCAAGAACGGGAATTCCAAGTTATTTCAGCTCTGTAGCAGAGTTTGATGCCTACATTAATTTGATGATCAAAACCGGAACAATTGATAATGCCAAGAAAATATGGTGGGATTTACGGGTTCATCCTTTTTATCCAACGATTGAATTCCGTATTTGTGATATGCCTTTACGCGTGGAAGAAACAGTTTGTATCGCTGCGATTATGCAATGTTTGGTAGCGAAAATATATAAACTTCACGAACAAAATTTAAGTTTTAGAAGTTATAGAAGGCTTTTGCTTAACGAAAATAAATGGCGCGCCTCGAAAGATGGAATTCACGCTCATCTGATTGATTTTGGAAAAGAAACAAGCGTTCCTTACTCCGATTTGCTTAAAGAACTTTTGGCATTTATCGATGATGTTGTAGATGAATTAGGTTGCCGCGAAGAAGTAGAATATGCGTGGGAAATTATGAAAAATGGCACCGGAGCTGACCGTCAGTTGGCGGTTTATGAGAAAACCGGAGATTTGAAAGCGGTCGTTGATTACATGATCTCTGAGACTGAAAATGGATATATTACTGAGTAAAATAATTATTTCTTAATTTTGTACCGTAAATATTATTAAATGAAAGGAATTAAAGTTGCCCTACTCGACATGAATAATCATCATGTAAATCAGGGAATGCGAAATATAAAAGAGATCTCTCAGGCGTTCAAGGAAAATGCAGATGAGGATGTTTCTATAGAAATCTTTGACGTACGATATAAGAATGAAGTTCCGAACGTGGACGATTTTGATATTTTTATTTCGTCCGGAGGTCCCGGAAATCCTCATAAAGAAGGCTATGAATGGGAAGAGAAATATGCTGTTTTTCTGAACGGTATATGGGAGCATAATAAAAAGCAGGACGATAAAAAGTTTTTATTTTTAGTCTGTCATTCTTTTCAGGTTGCAAGTATTCATTGGAATATTGGTAACATTTGCAAGCGAAAATCTTACTCATTTGGCGTAATGCCTATTCATAAAACCGAAGAAGGTGAAAATGATTTTCTTCTCAAGAATTTACCAAATCCCTTCTACGCTGTAGATTCCAGGGGTTATCAATTTATAGAAGCTGATGAGGAAAAAATGGAAGAAATGGGTATGAAAATTATGGCGCTTGAAAAAGTTCGTCCGCACATTCATCTGGAACGAGCAGTGATGGCGATTCGTTTTTCTGACGAGATTTTTGGTACACAATTTCATCCGGAAGCAGATCCGAAAGGAATGATCGAAAATTTGAAGGACGATAAAAATCGCGATGCCATGATCGAAAATTACGGCATGGAAAAATATTTGGAAACCATCGACAGAATGGACGATCCAGATAAAATCGTTTTAACACAGGCTCAAATTTTACCCCGATTTTTACAGTATGCGGCGCAGCAGATTTTGAAATGTGAAATGGCTTAAGTTTATTGTAAGCAATTTGTCATGAAAAATGGCAATTTTAAAACATAAAATCCTAAACATTTTTTTTAAAGCGAATTTCCATTTTTTTAAAAATCTGAAAATTTTGTAGCATTTTTCTTTGTTTTTTGTACTCTTTAATTTGATTATTTAGCAGTACCTCTTTTGTGCCTTTTGTGGTTAAGCCAATTCACTACAGTTTAAAGATTCATTCTTTTACATTAAATTTTTATTAAATTAAAGACATTATGATTCCGAAATACAGAAAACAGTTTAATGCAGAATTTACGCAGGAGAAATACCAAAATATTCTGGATCGTTTAAAGGAAAAAAGCGGAATTTATCCGCAATTTCGAGTTTCTGAAAGTCCGATTTTTTTAACGAACGAATTTATTGATAAACTTCACGGTGCTTGTGACAGTATTATTTCTCAAATAAAAGAAATGTCGCCTGCAGAATTAGATATGGCAATTCCAGATGATTGCAGGGTTCCGAATGATACTCTACAGCCTCATTTTTTTACCATTGATTTTGGAATCTGTCGAAATGAAAAAGGCGAAATCGTTCCGCAGTTGATCGAACTGCAATCCTTCCCTACTTTATATTGTTTTCAAAAAGAATTGCAAAATGCTTTTGTAGATGAATATAATTTTTTAAAACCTTTAAAAACGCCCAAAAGCGACGAAGAATATTATGAGGAACTGAAAGAGCTGATTGTGGGAGACGAAAATCCGGAGAATGTAATTTTAATGGAAATTTATCCTGATGAACAAAAAACAAATATCGATTTCTATTTGACCAAAAAAAGATTAGGGATAGAAATCGTCTGTCTTACTAAAGTTAAAAAGGAAGGACTAAAATTATACTATGAAAAAGACGGTCGAAAAATTCAAATTAAAAGAATATATAACCGCGTCATTTTCGATGAGATCAATAAAATTCCCAATTTAAAAACTGAATTTGATTTCCGCGAAGAAGTTGATGTAAAATGGATCACCCATCCGAATTGGTTCTTCAAAATTTCCAAATTCATCTTGCCCAAATTAACGCACGAATTTGTACCCAAAAGTTATTTTCTGAATGATTTTCCGGAAACTGAAAAATTAGAAGATTTTGTATTGAAACCTTTATTTTCATTTGCAGGAAGCGGTGTTAATCTAAATCCCACTTCTGAAGATGTAGAAAAAATTGAAGATCGGGAGAATTATATTCTGCAGCGAAAAGTAGAATATGCTCCATTATTTGAAGACATTAATGGAGAATTTTCGAAAGCTGAGATCCGACTTCTCTACATTTGGGATGAGAATTCAGACCGTCCGAAATTGATGGAACATTTAATTAGAATGACGAAAGCTGCAATGGTTAACGTCGATTTCAACAAAAAAGATGCGATCTGGATCGGCGGGACAACTGCTTTTACAGAGCGATGATCTTTACATCAAATTTATTTTAAAACCATCTTTTTTGAGATGGTTTTTTTGTTGATCATCTTTAAAACTATATTTCTTTCAACGCGCATAAATTGGATTAGTCAATATTGTTATACAATATAATAAATTGATGATCAGATATTTAAATATTTACATCAACCTTAAATTTTTCATATTTGTTTATAAAATTTTATTAAAATACGGTGTTATCACCCGAAATTAAAACTTAGTTCTTTGGTAAATTTGTCATTAATATCAATGAAATTCTAATCAAATCTTATCGCTAAGCCTTAAATTAAAGTACAGTCGATGTGATTGCGAAAAAATTGATGCAGGAATTTTATAATAAGAAATAGATAACCATAATACATTTTTACTCATGAAAAAATTAATCTTATTGGCTTCACTGGCTTTTTACGGTGCCCATCTTAACGCTCAACTGAAGTATCCTGAAACTCCCAAAATTGTAGTCACCGAAAATCTATGGGGAACAGATTACAAGGATAATTACCGCTGGCTTGAAAATATGAAAGACCCCAAAGTTATTTCCTGGTTCAAGCAACAAGCTGATCTCACAAATTCTGTGATGTACACGATTTCCGGTCGTGATGAACTGATTCAGGAATGGCGAAAACTGGCACTCCTGCAACCTGCTGTTGTATTTTCTGAAGTTGAAGCTAAAGGAAAATACTTTTTTCAGAAGAGAAATCCAGGGGAGAAAGTGAGTAAAGTTTATTTTCGCGATAATCTGAACGGACCTGATCAACTCCTGTTTGATCCTCAAACTTTTATCGCTGGGAAAACTTTATCGGTGCAATCCATTAATCCCAGTAACGACGGTACGAAACTTTTGATCGCCTATTCTGAAGCTGGCGCAGAAGTTTCTACTATAAGGGTTTTAGATGTGAAAACGAAAAAGTTTCTGAGCGACATTATTAATAATACAGCCGGAGCTGGAGACTGGACATTTGACGATACTGCCTTTTTTTACACTTGGATAAAATCTGCTGATAATGAAGATCCTAGTGCACGTTTAAATCCGAAATCAAAATTGCATCGATTAGAAACAGATAGTAGTAAAGATGTCGATTTTTTTAGTAGTGAAAGTTATCCTTCTCTAAAAATTGATGCAAAAGTATATCCTGTTAATTTTTTATATAAAGATAATCCCAACTTTGTTTTCGCTGCAGAAGGTTCAGTTCAGAACGAATTGGTTTCATACTATGCGCCCATTGATCAATTTAATTCCAAAAATATTAAATGGAAAAAATTAACAACCGCAGACGACAAAATTGTTCGTGGCATAGAAATTTTTGGTGATAAAGTCTACGCGATCACTTATAGAAATGCGAAGAATTATCAACTCGTTTCAACAAGCCTTCAAAATCCGGATTGGAATAATGCAGAAGTTGTCGCTCCAAATCAAGCGATGACATTAGAAAGTGTTACACGTTCCAAGGATTATATAATCTTAAGTTACAGCGATGGACTTCATAATTTCCTATTCAAATACGATCCGAAAACTAATAAAATGTCGCCTATCAAATTGCCTTATGAAGGAACTGTGAATGTTCAGCGTTTAGCTACAAAATCGAATGACTTCATCATCGGAATGACTTCCTGGAACAAGCCGTTTACCGAAATGCTTTACAATGCAGAAACCGATCAATTTATAAAAAGTCCATTTAATCAACCCGCAAATTACCCGGAAGAATATAAAAATTTAGTGGTAGAAGAAGTTAACGTAAAAGGTCATGATGGCGTAATGATCCCTTTATCCATCATTTATAAAAAAGGACTTAAAAAAGATGGTTCCAATGTCGGTTTTATGGAAAGTTATGGAGCTTACGGAATTAGCATGACTCCCGGATTTGCGACGAGATTGTATTCTTTGGCTGTTAAAGGTGTCGTAATTGCAATTCCTCACGTTCGTGGCGGTAGTGAAAAAGGTCAGGAATGGTACAAAGCTGGTTATAAAACTACGAAACCAAATACGTGGAAAGATTTTATTTCGTGTGCTGAATATCTAATTGCTCAAGGTTTTACCAAAGCAGATCGATTAGCGGGAACAGGAACAAGCGCGGGAGGAATTTTAATCAGCAGATCAATTACAGAAAGGCCTGATCTTTTTGCCGCGGCTGTTATTAATGTCGGTCTCGGAAATGCAATGAGGGCAGAATTCAGTTCAAATGGTCCCGTAAATATTCCTGAATTCGGAACTGTAAAAAACGAAATCGAATCTAAAGCACTTTTTGAAATGGATGGAATGATGCATGTAAAAGATGGCGTAAAATATCCCGCAGTAATGGGCGTTGCTGGTTGGAATGATCCTCGAGTAATTGCATGGCAACCAGGGAAATTTATTGCAGCTTTACAAAATGCTTCTACTTCCGGAAAACCTGTTTTACTCAAAGTTAATTATGATAACGGCCATTTCACAGAAGATAAGGAAGTTACGTATGCCAATTTTGCAGACCAATACGCATTTATGATGTGGCAATGCGGTCATCCGGATTTTCAAGTGAAAAAAAGCAAATGATAGTAATTTAGATTTAATGATAATAAAAGCCAGAAATGTAAAAATTTTCTGGCTTTTTTTTTGGCTACGGAAAATATTTGAACGTATAAATTTTAAAATATTACACCACTTCAATCAAACTTCCTCTTTCATCATCCTTCGTAATATTCAAAGAAACAGGCATCTTCTCTTTCAATTCTTACACATGAGAAATAATTCCTACGATTCGATTTTCTATTTGCAGGCTTAATAAAGTTTCGAAAACAACCTGAACCGATTCTGGATCTTGTATGCCAAAACCTTCATCGATAAAGAGGAAATTTTGTTCTGCGTTTTCGCTGGGGAAAATTGAAGCATTTTATGTGGAAAAAGATTTTTAGAATTAAATTTTGGAATATTCTAAAGTGTTTTAATGTTTCTACTGCAAACTATTGCTTGTCAAAATCTAGTTTGAAAAAGAAATCAGTTTATGTATCTTTGAAATTAATATTTTAAAAAATAAATATTAACACTTTTAAAACGCTTTAAATTTCAAACTAATGAAAGATATAATCTGCCCAAATTGCAAAACTGCATTTAAAATTGATGAAGCAGGATTCGCCAATATTCTAAAACAAGTTCGCGATGAGGAATTTAAAAATGATGTTTCAGAAAAATTGCAGACTTTAATTAATGAGAAAGATTCTGGTTTTAAACTGGCTCATATTCAGCTAAAAAATGAATTTGAGAGTAACATGGCAAAAAAAGATGCAGAAATTTTAAAGTTGAGCAGCGAGAAAGTATACGAAATTTCCAAATTAAAATCCGATAAAGATGCAGAAATTTTGAAATTGAAAAGTGATAAAGATTTAGAACTTGCTCAACAAAAAGGTGATTTTAGTACAAATTTATCCACTTTAAAATCACAGATTTCCAATTTTGCGACAGACAAAGAATTGGCAGTTTCAAAAGCAGTTAAGGTAATTGCGGACGAAAGAGATGAGTATAAAAATGAAAAAGATAATTTAAAGAAAAATTATGATTTTCAACTTACTTATAAAGATGAAGAAATTGTACGACTAAAAGATTTCCGTTCAAAATTATCAACAAAATTAGTTGGAGAAACTTTAGAACAACATTGCGAAGTTGAGTTTAATAAAATACGAGCAACCGCTTTTGGAAATTCTTATTTTGAAAAAGATAATGATGCGAGAGGTGGTAACAAAGGCGACTATATTTACCGAGAATCTGATGAATTTGGCAACGAGATTATTTCAATAATGTTTGAAATGAAGAATAAGGAGGAAAATTCTTCCACTAAAAGTAAAAATGAAACCTTCTTCCAGAAACTCGATAAAGACCGAAACGATAAAAAATGTGAATATGCCATTTTAGTATCCTTATTAGAAGAAGAAAGCGAGCTTTATAATAGCGGAATTGTAGATACTTCTCATAAATTTCCGAAGATGTATGTTATTAGACCACAGTTTTTTATACCGATGATTACGCTCCTGAGAAATGCCGCAATGAATTCGTTGAAGGCAAAAGCAGAACTCGCTTTGGTAAAAAATCAGAACATAGATATTACCAATTTTGAAGAAAATATTAATATTTTTAAAGAAAGTTTTGCGAAAAATTATGAATTAGCAAGTCGGCAATTTAAAACCGCGATTGATGAAATTGATAAAACAATGGATCATTTGCAGAAAACAAAAAATTCACTCTTAGCTTCCGTTAATAATTTACGAATTGCAAATAATAAATCCGACGATTTAACAATTAAAAAATTGACCAAAGGAAATCCTACAATGAGCGTAAAATTTTCGGAATTAAATGAAGATAAATCAACTAATCAAATCGATTCTTAAACTAAAATTCTTCATTCTACAAGAGTATCTTTTCTAATCTCGAAAAACAATCCAATATTTACCCAAATGCCAATCGGCGGTGTGCAGAATTTTCATATTTCAAATGTAAGAAAATTTTGATGTGATGATTTGGTGATTTGCCTATTTGATGATGCAATGTATCGATTAGTTTATACTTTACTTTTTACTCCTGATTTGGGGAAATAATGGCTATTTTTGTTTATACATAATCCAAAACGTTCGTTAAAATGACAAGCAAATTAGATTTAAGGCCAACATTAGATTTACTAATTTTAGAATTAAGCACTCCGATAGAATTGTTTCAAAATCAGACGTTACGCCCAGTTTTGAAATTGCAGAATGATTTATATCTCGCATTATTTAAAGCTTATATCGTTCGGCAAAAAACAGATTTTGAGGCTTTGAGCAAGGATAAGAAACGAATTTTTATCGAACAAAGTCTTCAGAAAGATATCGTGCTCAAAAATACCTTCATCGGAATAACAATTGGCATGTTCTCTTCGGAAGAATTGGAAAACTATATTTTGGAAAATAAAGAATATAACAGAAGGATTATTTCGATGTTAACGGAACGGATCAAGAGTTATATAAAGTGATTTTATAAAAAATGGACCGGAGCTAATATTTTAAAGGAAATAATTACAAAACAAGAATGCAAACACTTATAAAGAATGGACTTTTTTTTTCTGGAATGCCGGAAGAGAAAGCTCTAAAACAAGATGTGTTAATCGATGAATCTGGTCGAATTGCAGAAATTGGTCCATGCAATTCTTTCGATGAATCAGGTTTAAAAATTATTGAAGCAGACGGAAAATGGATCGTTCCCGGTTTTGTGGATTCACACACGCATTATGACGCGGAAGTTCTTGCGTCTCCAGGTTTAAAAGAATCTGCAAGACATGGCGTGACTACGATTATTTTAGGAAGCTGCTCCGTCTCTGCTATTTTCAATAATCCTGAAGATACGGCGGATTCATTTACCAGAGTTGAAGCTATTCCGCGAGAAGTGATGTTGCCGCTTTTAGAAAAGGAAAAAACCTGGACTTCACCGAAGGAATGGAAAGAGTACATCAATAGATTGCCTTTAGGAATCAATGTCGCTTCTTTTATTGGACATTCTGATATTCGAATGAAAGCGATGGGAATCGAACGTTCCTTAAAAGATGGAGAATCCGCGACAAAAGCGGAAGAAAATCAGATGTTCAATATGCTGAGTGATGCTTTAGATGCTGGATTTATAGGCTTATCAACTATGGATAATCCGTGGGACAAAATGGATGGAAATAAATATTGGTCTCATAAAACTCCGTCTTTTTACTCCTCCTGGAAAGAAAGAAAAAGCTTAATCGAATTGCTGAGAAAAAGAGATGCGATTCTTCAGGGTGCGCCTAATCTGGTTACGAGAGTGAATGCTTTTAATTATATGTTCGCAAGTACTGGTGTTTTCCGAAAACCTCTTAAAACGACAATGATTGCGATGATGGATCTGATTGGTGATCGGTATATTTATCCTTTTATCGCGTTTGCTTCCAGAACGATCAATGTTTTAGGAAAAGCAGATTTTCGGATGCAATCGCCGCCATGTCCTTTTACGGTTTATTATGATGGTGTAGATTCGGTGATGTTCGAAGAATTTCCGAGTGGTGAAGCGCTTCGGGATCTTGCAAAAGAACTGGATAAAAGAGATGAACTCATTAAAGACCCGGAATTTAGAGAGAATTTTAAAAAAGAAATAAAGAAAAAATTCGCGCCAAAAGTGTGGCACAAAGATTTAAGTAAAGCCGTCATTATTGACTGTCCGGATCAAACATTAATAGGAAAAAACTTTTACCAGGTCGCGGAGGAAAAAAATCAACACCCTGTAGATGTATTCCTAGACACCATTATTAAGTATGATAAAAAAATAAGATGGACGACCACTATTGCGAATGACAGGAAGGAAAAGTACAAGTCTCTCTATAATTTCCCTTATAATTTAATCAGTTTTTCAGATGCAGGAGCACATCTTAATAATATGGCGTTCTACAATTTTCCTTTAAAAATGATTAAAATAGTACAGGACTCCATCGATATAGGGAATCCAATCATGACTATGGAAAAATGTATTTGGCGACTGACAAAGGAACAGGGAGATTGGTTTAATCTCGATTGTGGATATTTAGCCAAAGGAAAAGTCGCAGATCTAGTCATCATCGATCCGAAAAATTTTAATAATATTAGGGAAAACGTCGAACTTGATGCTATTGAAGAATTTGGAAACTATGAAAGATTAGTCAACAGAAATGAAAATGTAGTGGCAATGGTTTTGGTTGGTGGTGAAATAATTTTTGAAAAGGAAAAGTTTGTAGATAATTATGCTAAATCAGAGAAATATGGCAGATTCTTAGAGAAAGTTTCTTAAGACTACAATTAATTTGATAGATTGAAAATAATGTTCTGTAGGTACAAATCTTTTAATCCAAATAAAAGACGTTTCTTTTCCTCTGTTGCATTTCAATTTCAAAACGAAAACTTTTGTGACGAGTAAGTTTTTGACAATCATAATATATTATCACACAAAAAACCACATCTTTAAGTATACTGAATTACAGCTGATGATGAGGAAATAATAGACCTCCAAATCAATGTTATTAAATGATACAATACATAAAACCGTTCTTCTTTAACATTAATAATTTTTGTAGTTTTACAAAATTATTAATAATATTTAATTATGACGAAGAATTTACTATTTTCATTATTTTTTCTGCAAAGCCTTATAATTTTTGGACAGATTTCCTCAAAGGAAAGAGATTTCAAAATTACCTATCACGAAAATACCATCGAATTACAGTTTGATCATCCGGTCATCGCTAAAGCATTTTCTGGGCTCGATAAACGAGAAGTTTCATTAAATAATATTGATGATAACCGTTTTATCTATTCTTTAAAAAATACAGAACCAAGTTCAATTATTAAATTAGATTATCAACTATTAGAAGGCGAAAACACTGGTTTTCAAACAAGTTATATCGCAACTCCATCAAAGTCATCCGGTACCATCAACGTCTATTTTAATCATCCAGTCGATACCAGTTACAGCCAGGGACAAAATGCTGTAAATCTTGGAAACCAACTAGACGACAAGCTGATTTCTTACATAAATGCCTGTAATACTTCACTGGATATTGCTATTTACAACTCCTATTCTCCTAGTTCTGTTACCGGAATTGCAGGTGCAATCAACAGTGCTTTTGCAAGAGGCGTGCAAGTGAGAATCGTTTATGATGGAAGTACAGGTAGTACGATGATCCCATTATTAAACAGTTCAATACCAAGAATAGCCAGTCCGAATAATTCCAATTACGGCATCATGCACAATAAATTTGTGATTTTTGATGCGAATGTTAGTGATTCAAATAAACCTGTAGTTTGGACAGGCTCTACCAACTGGACAGTGGCACAAATCGATGGGCCAGATAAAAACAGTGCAATTGTCATTCAAGATCAATCGTTAGCGTTGGGTTATCAAATGGAGTTTGAAGAAATGTGGGGTTCTTCCACTGCAATACCGGATTATTCAAATTCAAGATTTGGTCCCTATAAAATTGATAATACACCACACACTTATAACATTGGCGGAAAGATTGTCAATAGTTATTTTAGCCCAAGTGATGGAACTACTGGTAAAATAATTAATGCAATCAATAGTGCAAATACGGACATTGATGTTGCAGCGATGTTGATTACCAGATCAGATATTAGTTCTACTATCATTGCGAAGTATTCTAATGATATCGTTTCTACGCAACTGATCATGGACACTCAAAATCCACAAGGGAATCAAAAAGCTGCGTTACAAGCCGGAATCAGCACGAGTCAAGTTAGAACTGATACAACAAGTGGAGTAATGCATCACAAATTTATGGTGGTCGACAACTATAACAGCAACTCTGATCCTTTAGTTCTTGTAGGATCTCATAATTGGAGTTCTTCTGCTGAAAATAAAAATGACGAGAATACTTTAATTGTGCATGACTTAAATATTGCCAATCAATATTATCAGGCATTTGCTTACTTGTATAAATTATCTGGAGGAACAATTATCACGCCACTAGGAGTAGCAAATAATGCAGTAGCATTTACTCCATATCAACTTTATCCTAATCCAAGTAATGGAATCTTTTACATTAAAAGCGACAAAATTATCGCTGGAAATACAGATCTAAGAATATATGATACAACCGGAAGAAGAATTGATCATCAAAACATTTCTAACTTCAACAGTACAAGCATTGATTTAACAATGCAACCTGCTGGAGTTTATTTCATTAGCATTACAAATTCTTTAGGACAGAGTAATATTAAGATAATTAAACAGTAGCGTTTAAAAATAGAGTGAAAAGCCAAACGATTTGTTTGGCTTTTTTTATTTTAAAGATCCTTCACAAACCGTAAAAAAACTTAATAAAGAGGTTCTTTATAAACAATTTTCAAAGCAATAACTATCGAACAAGAATTAAAATAAGCAATTCCATATTACTTCTGGAAAGATTCGGCTTGACTTTCGCTTTATTAAAAACTTAATATCGTAACAGATGGTTCTTATCGTAAATATCTTCTCCAAAAAAAGTCTTACCTTACTTAGAATAATCAAGTATTAAATCCCATGATGATTAATAAATATTAAAATTATCATCTTTATTTATTGGAGCTTTATGAGATCATTACACATTTTTTAAATTATTAAACAAAAAAAATAAAAATGATAAAAAGAGACGCAATTATAATTGGTTCTGGGCAAGCCGCAAAACCGCTTTCTCAAAAATTGTCTGACGCTGGTTGGAAGACGGTAATGATCGAAAAATCTGAAGCTGAACTCGGTGGAGTTTGCTTAAATGTCGGCTGTACTCCAACAAAAACATTGATTGCTTCTGCAAAGGTGATGCATGATATTAAAACGGCAACAAAACATGGAATTTCAGTTTCAAATCCTAAAATTGACTTTAGCATTACACAAAAAAGAAAAGATAAAATTGTTGATGATTCCAAAGAGGGTTTGATAAAAAGAACTTCCGAGGCTGAAAATTTAGAATTGATTTATGGAATTGCTTCTTTTAGTGGAGAAAAAACCGTGATCGTTAAAAAAATCAATGGTGAAGAGCAAGAATTTACGGCACCTTATATTTTTATTGATGCCGGTTCCAGACCAGCCGTTCCGAAAATTGAAGGATTAGATGACGTGAAGTGGTACGATTCCACAGGTATTCTAGAATTAAAAGAAATTCCGAAGAAGTTAATTGTAATCGGTGCAGGTTATATCGGTTTGGAATTGGGACAAATGTACAGTCGTTTTGGGAGCGAAGTAACAATCATTGAAACTTCTGAACAGATCATGTCTAATGAAGACCTCGATATTGCAAATTCTCTGCAGGAACTTCTGGAAGACGAAGGTCTTACTTTTATACTCAATGCTTCCGTTAAAAAGATAGAGGGAACTCCTAAAGAAATTGCCGTAACTTATAGCAAGCAGGGAAAAAATGATAAAGTGAGTGGCACTCATCTTCTGATCGCTACTGGGCGCCAATCAAATGCAGATGGTTTAAATACCGAAGCTGCTGGAATTGAGTTAGACAAAAAAGGTTTTATCAAAGTAAACGACAAACTAGAAACCAATATTAAAGGTGTTTATGCCTTAGGAGATATTAATGGCGGTCCACAATTTACCCATATTGCTTACAATGATTTTGTGATTATTCGGGAAAATATTCTGGAAAAAGGGAACGCTTCTACAAAACGAAGAATCGTTCCTTATACCATGTTTACCGATCCACAATTAGGGCGCGTTGGCTTATCTGAAACTGAAGCCCGCAAAAAAGGCTTGAATTTTTCTGTGATCAAAATTCCGGGAAAAAGAATCACGCGTGGAATAGAAAATGGCAAACCACAAGGTTTATGGAAGGCAATTGTAGATAAAGAATCCGGAAATATTTTGGGAGCCGCAATCGTTTGCAGCGAAGGCGGAGAAATAGCATCTATCATTCAAATGGCGATGGAAGGTGGTATTCCTGGAAAACATTTGGCAACAGCGATATTTTCGCATCCAACTTATTCCGAATCGCTTAATACCTTATTTACAGAACTCTACAAGTAATTATTTGAAGCGAAGAAATCATTAAAACAAATACTGATTCACTAATTCCAGTTGTTCACGATTCTTAATTTAAAATCTGTTAGGTAATGATTTGGTACCGAATCATAATTAATAATGACGCACTTCTCCAAAAATTTGAAAGAAAGTATGCAAAATGATTTACACTAATATAAAAATATTCATATCAAAAATGAATAAATTTTGACATAAAATCCCCCCGAAACTAAAAAAAAAGAGAACCAATTTCTTGATTCTCTTTAATTTAGTAGCGGAGACACGACTCGAACGTGCGACCTCCGGGTTATGAGCCCGACGAGCTACCTACTGCTCTACCCCGCGTTATTATGGTGCAAATATACAACATTTCTAGATCACTTTCTTCATAAATCATAGTAATTGGTAAATAATTTACAGTAATTATTATATTGATTTCCTACAAGAGTATTCAATATGATTTCTTATTCTCCCATTTTTATTCTTGGTCATTAGTCCCCAAAACCCTAACACAACCCCACAAAAAAAGAGAACCAAATTAATGATTCTCTTTACTTAGTAGCGGAGACACGACTCGAACGTGCGACCTCCGGGTTATGAGCCCGACGAGCTACCTACTGCTCTACCCCGCGTTATTGTGGTGCAAATGTACAACTATTATGATAACTTCCAAATTTTTTCTTAAAAATGTTTATTCACCTATTTTTTCTTAAATTTGTATATGGCAAAAATTCTTAAAATATACCCTGATAACCCACAGCAAAACCTAATTGCAGAAGTCGTTAAATCCTTAAATAATGGTGGGATCATTATTTACCCATCAGATACTGTTTATGCTTTGGGTTGCAATATTTTTGACATTCGTGCCATGGAAAAATTAGCACAGATCAAAAAAATAAAATTAGATAAAGCCCATTTCTCCATTATTTGTAATGACCTAAGCCATCTTTCAAACTTTACAAAACCAATCGACACTTCTATTTTTCGCTTTTTGAAAACTCATATTCCCGGTCCTTTCACCTTTATTTTAGAAGCCAACAAAAGTTTACCGCTGGCTTACAAAGGAAAAAAGACGGTCGGAATTCGAGTTCCAGATCATATCATTCCACAGATGATTGTTGAAAAATTGGGTCATCCAATTGCGTCCACTTCCATTAAAGATGATGATGAAGTCATTGAGTACTCTACTGATCCTGAGCTAATTGCAGAAAAATATGACAGTTTGGTCGATATTGTCATCGATTGCGGTTATGGTGACAACGTTGCTTCGACCATCGTAGATTTAACCAGTGGTGAACCCGAAATTTTACGTCAGGGGAAAGGCGAAATGTAATTTATTATTTTTTATTTTTTATTTGGGCGTCTTTTTCCGCCCTCCATTCCCGCTTTATTTGCTTCACGATGTTCCACAAATAAGAGCTCCATTCAGGTCGGGACGCAGATTACGATTCCTTCACAACATCTTTATAACAATAAATTTTTAATTATTTTAGAAATGAAAATTTTATCATCACCAGCAAAACTTATGAATATCGAAAATACGAGCGCGTTTTTAAAAACAACTCAACCGTATTTTATTCATGAAGCCGAGCAAATTCAGAACACCTTAAAACATAAATCACCAAAATATCTCTCAGAATTGATGGAGATTTCTTCAAAACTCGCCGATGAAAATTGGAGTAGAAATCAAAACTGGAATTCAAAACCTTCTTCAAAAGAAGCAGCACCAGCTTTAATGGCTTTTACCGGTGAAGTTTATCGGGGTTTAGATGCTCAGTCTTTAGACGAGAAATCCACAAAATATTTACAGAAAAATTTCCGAATGCTTTCCGGCTTGTACGGCTTGCTGAAACCTTCTGATAGAATTATGCTCTACCGCTTAGAAATGGGTCGTAAATTTAAATTTGATGGCCATAAAAATCTTTATGAATTCTGGACAAATAAAGTTACAGATCAACTCAACAGTGAGTTAAAATCAAAAGACGTCGTCCTGAATTTAGCCAGTAAGGAATATTTTAAAGTCATTGATAAAACCAAAATAAAAGCGCCCGTAATCGATTTTGAATTTTATAATTATAAGGAAGGTAAGCTGAAGACAATCGTCGTTTATGCTAAGCACGCAAGAGGTTTAGTCATTCGATATTGTGCTGAAAACGATGTTAAAACTTTAGAAGAAGTTAAAGCTTTTAATCTCGAAAAATATCGCATCGACGAAGAACTTTCTACAGAAACAAAACTTGTTTTTACAAGATAATTAAAAATTAAAAAATGAACTATCATACCAGAAAATGGATTAAACCTGAAGATTTAAATCCCAATCAAACCTTATTTGGAGGAAAATTATTACAGTGGATTGACGAAGAATCTGCGCTTTACGCCATTGTACAATTAGAGACACCACGTTGCGTGACAAAATTTATTTCAGAAATTAATTTCATCAGTTCCGCAAAACAAGGCGATATTATAGAAATTGGTATTGAAGCCATCGCTTTTGGTAGAACGTCTATCACTTTGGCGTGTAATGTTCGCAATATGATGACGCGACAAACCATTATCACTATCGATAAATTAGTTTTTGTAGGCGTTGATAATGATGGAAAACCTACAGAACATGGAAAAACACAGATCGAATTTATAAAAGACCGTCTGAAAAATCAGGAAGAATAACTTCTCTAAATCGAAGGTTTACTGAATGTAAGGTAAAAACCTATTAAAAAATCAACAAAAATGTCTCAAAATAATATTCCTCCCTCCGAGAGAATTTCACCAAGTTCCGTGTATTATTGTCCAATGGAATGTGAAGGTGAAAAAGTATATTTCGTTCCCGGAAAACGCTGTCCTGTCTGCAATATGTATCTGGTTCCTATCGAAGAAAGAGCTGATTATCAGAATAAACCGCAAACTTATTCGAGGACGAATTTACCTGAAAATTTCGAGAATAAAATAGGAGAATATTTTTGTCCTATGTTTTGCGAAAGCGACAAAACATACTCTTCTGATGTTGGTTGTCCCGTTTGTCACATGCATTTGGAAGAAATTACTCCCGAACTGGTAAAAAATAATATTCATAACCATTCGCATTCTCATGACACTTCACAACCTTCAAATATTAATCAATCTAAAAATGCGGGGAAATATTACTGTCCAATGTTTTGTGAAGGTGACAAGGTTTATGATTCTAATGTCGGTTGTCCGGTTTGTGGAATGGATCTCGTAAAAATTCTGGAAAAAGGAGAAAAAACTTCTGATGATGACACTTATAAACTTTTAAGAAATAAATTTTTAATTGCTTTAATCTTCACCATTCCTGTGTTCATTTTATCAATGGGCGGAATGTGGTTCGAATTTCCTTTCTCTCATCAAACGCAGGGATTTCTCGAATTAGCATTATCGATTCCGGTTATTTTTTATGCAGGCTGGTTCTTATTGAAACGTGGTTTTATTTCCTTTAAAACTTGGAATTTGAACATGTTTTCTTTGATTGCATTAGGCTCTGCAGCGGCTTTCTTTTTCAGTTTACTTGCTTTATTTTTTCCGGAAATATTACCGCACGAAATTTCCCATGGCGGAAAAACACCGCTTTATTTTGAATCGGTTTGTGTAATTCTAACTTTGGTTATTATGGGTCAAATGCTTGAAGCAAGAGCACATCAAAAAACAGGAAAAGCGATTGAAGAACTCATGAATCTTTCTCCCGATGAAGCCAATTTAATCATCAATAATGTTGAAAATAAAGTTTCGCTTTCGGAAGTTAAGATCGGTAATTTATTAAGAGTAAAACCAGGAGAAAAGATTCCTGTGGACGGAAAAATTACAGAAGGAAATTCGACCGTTGATGAAAGCATGATCACAGGTGAACCGATCCCGACGGAGAAAATATCTGGAATGAAAGTAACTTCTGGAACAATCAATGGAAACGGAACCTTTTTAATGACAGCCGAAAAAGTAGGTGATGAAACCTTGCTTTCCCAAATCATTAAAATGGTGAATGATGCGAGCCGAAGCAAAGCACCAATTCAGAAATTAGCAGATAAAATTTCTAAAATATTTGTTCCTACGGTCATAGGAATATCAGTCTTGACCTTTATTTTATGGCGAATTTTCGGCGGTGAAAATGCTTTAATTTACGCTTTGGTCAACGCTGTTGCAGTTTTAATTGTCGCCTGTCCATGTGCTCTTGGATTGGCAACACCGATGGCTTTAACGGTCGGAATTGCAAAAGGCGCCAAAAACGGAATCCTTATTAAAAACGCGGAAGCACTTGAACAAATGCATAAAGTAAATGTTCTAATTACCGATAAAACAGGTACGCTAACAGAAGGAAAACCAAAATTAGATGAAGTGATCGCTGTTGAAAATAGTGATCGATCTTTAGTTTTGAAATTAGCAGCTTCTTTAAACCAAAATTCTGAACATCCACTTTCCAATGCGGTTTTGAATGAATTTAAAAAAGAAAATCAAGATTTTTTTAAAGTAGAAAACTTTGAAAATATTTCCGGAAAAGGAATAAAAGGAAGCATTGATAATGAATTGGTTTTCCTCGGAAATTCTTCTCTATTAAAGCAATTTAATATTGAAATTCCAGCCTCTTTAAAACAGAAAATCACGGAAAATGAAGATAAAGCGAAAACGATTTCTTTTTTGGCTAAAGGAACTGAGTTTTTAGGAATTTTAAGTTTTTCAGATAATATCAAAGAAAGTTCAAAAAAAGCCATACAATTTCTTCAAAAAAATAATGTAGAAGTCATCATGATGACGGGTGATAATGAACATACCGCAAAAGCTGTTGCGAAGGAATTAGGAATTGAAAAATATTTTGCAAACTGTCTTCCTCAAGATAAATTGGAGAAAATAAAACAACTACAAAGTGAAGGAAAAATCGTAGCGATGACAGGAGATGGAATCAATGATGCTCCAGCTTTAGCACAATCTAACGTGGGAATCGCAATGGGAACCGGAACTGATGTTGCCATCGAAAGCGCGCAAATCACTTTGTTGAAGGGTGATATTCTGGGAGTTGCAAAAGCGAAAATTTTAAGTGAAAAATTATTGAAAAATATTAAAGAAAATCTCTTTTTCGCCTTCATCTATAACACGCTTGGAATTCCCATTGCAGCAGGTTTGCTCTACCCTTTTTTCGGAATTCTGTTGAGTCCAATGATTGCGGCTGCAGCGATGAGTTTCAGTTCGGTTTCTGTTATTTTAAATTCCCTCCGATTGAATAATGTCGATTTAAATATTAAGGATTAATAGTTTCTCGTAATAATAAAAAAGGTGAATTGTCAATATTTTGCCGGTAGATTTTTGGCATATTTTTGGTTTTGAAAAATCTATTAAAAATTTAAATTATGGCAAAGAAACAAACAAAGACAGGAAAAGTTGCTCCAAAAGCAGATGCAGCAGATCAACTGAAAGACTTTATGATCGATGGTTTGAAAGATTTATATTGGGCTGAAAAAGCGCTTGTAAAAAATCTTCCGAAGATGGCAAAAAATGCGACTTCAAAAAAATTAACAGATGCTGTAAATGGACATTTAGCCGAAACTAAAGTACAGGTCACGCGTTTAGAAAAAGCATTTAAAGCATTAAAATTAAAACCTGAAGCCGTTAAATGCGAAGCAATGAACGGTATTTTAAAAGAGGCAGAAGAAATCCTCAAAGAAACTGAACCGGGTGCAGTAAGAGATGCAGGAATCATCGCAGCCGCACAAAAAGTAGAACATTATGAAATCGCTTCTTACGGAACACTTGCGACGTATGCGAAATTACTTGGACATAAGGATGTTTTACAGCTTCTTCTCGAAACTTTGAGAGAGGAAAAAACCTGTGATAAGGATTTGACCAAATTAGCAAAATCAGAAATCAACATCAAGGCAAAATAATTGTGAAGCGGTTTTATAACCGCTTTTTTTATGAGCATTTTTATAACAGTTAAAAATTTTAGAAATTTTCCTAAATAAATCTTAATTCGATCGTAAAGGCACAATTTCTGTTTTTAATATTCCAAATAAAATTTATGAATACCTTAGAAAATAAAAAGATTGCAGTTCTTGCAACAGATGGTTACGAACAATCGGAATTAGAAAGTCCAGTCAAAGCTTTAAAAGAAGCTGGCGCAACGGTGGAAGTTATTTCGTTGAAAGCCGGAAAAATTAAAAGCATGAAAGATCATCAATGGAGCGATCCGGTGAACGTTGATAAAACACTATCAGAAGCGAATGTTAGCGATTATGACGGATTGCTTTTACCTGGTGGAGTCATCAATCCCGATGCTTTGAGAAGTGATAAAAATGCAGTTAAATTTGTAAAGTCATTCTTTGATGCTAACAAGCCTGTTGCTGCGATTTGTCACGGTCCACAAACCTTGATTGAAGCTGATGTCGTAAAAGGAAAAACCATGACCTCGTATCAATCAATTTCAACCGATTTAAAAAATGCCGGTGCAATTTGGAAAGACGAAGAAGTAATCACGGATGGTAATTTGACGACGAGTAGAAATCCAGATGATTTGCCGGCGTTTAATAAAAGAATTATTGAAGAATTCAGCAAGTAGAAAAAACAAAGGATAAAACTGATTGATGATGAACAACAAAATTCCTGAGCAAATTGAAGGTGGATTCAGCGATAACGTTTCAGAAGTAGAATTTGAAACGGTTGCTGAAGCTGCTTTTCATTTTGATAAAGTGAGAAAGCGATTGTTTGATATTAATTCCTGGTATTTTTTTGCTGAAAAAACTGGTGCGGAATTTTCCCTTTGTGACAACAACGGAAAAGTAATTTTCAAACAACCTATTGTCAATAATTATATAAAAATTAAACTTCCATTGCTGTATAATCCCACCGGAAATACTTTTGATTGGGTTCGGATTGAACTTATCGAAGAAGAGCAGTTTGCTGACGGAGAACTGGTTTACATGAAACTTAGACCAAGTGAAGATCCTGATAAAAAAGATGGAAAAATCTCTCATTTCTTTAGAGATAATGCCACCTCAAATGTCCTCATTAAAAGAGACGGAAATAAAACTACAGCGGAAGTTCATGGCAGAAATGAAATTCCAAATACAGAACATTTAACGCTCTTGGAAAAAGCCAGAAACATAGCGGTTTCTGTTAATGCAATTATATTGGGAAGTAAATTTGAATGGAAAACTTTAACAGAAGCGTTGATCAAAAATGATGAAAAATAAGCATTACATCGGATGTTCTGGATTTACAGAAAGATCCTGGAAAGTTTATTTTTATCCGGAAGAATTGCCGTCTAAAGAATATCTTTCCTACTATTCCACCAAAATTAATGCAGTCGAAATTAATTCGACCTTTTATCGTAGACCGACTGTAAAAACGCTTGAAAAATGGTATGGATCAACGGAAAAAGATTTTAGATTTTTCATTAAAATTCCAAAGACCATTTCGCATATAAAGAAATTGATAAATACCAAAGAAGATACTGATGCCTTTTGCGAACATATTTCTTCAGGATTAAAGGAAAAGCTCGCGGGGTTTCTGTTTCAACTGCCTCCATCTTATCATTTTACTGATGAAAATTTGGAGCAATTAATTCAAACAGTTAATGATAATTATTTGAATGTTGTGGAATTTCGACACAATAGTTGGTGGAATGACAAAGTATTAAAAAAGCTTCAGGAAAATAAAATTATTTTTGCGGGAGTCAGTTTTCCAAAAGATATTTCGGATGAAGTGATGATCAACAATGATCACTTTCTTTATTACCGGCTTCACGGTGTTCCGGTACTTTTTAAATCTGAATATTCAGAAGAAGAGCTACAAATCATTGCTGAAAAAATAAAAAGATTTGAGGGAACTTCTTATATGTTTTTTAATAATACCTGGGGAATTGCAGGGATCAAAAATGCTCTGGAATTGCGGCGGATTTTAACATTGCAATAAATTAATATTTTCTTTCAATCACGTAATCCAGCATCAGATTGAGCGAATGTTTTGCTTCGTGATCAGGGAATTCATTCAGAATATTTTTAGCTTTCTGCTGATATTCTTTCATGACGCCGATTGCATATTCTAAACCACCAGAATTCTTTACAAATTCAATGAGCTCTTTAACCCGTTTTGTATCGTTATTATAGCGTTTGATGGTATTGAAATAATATTTTCTATCCTTTTCACTGGCCATTTTTAAACTATGAATTAAAGGCAATGTCATCTTCTTCTCTTTAATATCAATTCCAACTGGTTTTCCAATAATATTTGAGGTCAAAAAATCAAACAAATCATCTTTAATCTGAAAAGCCATTCCAGTTAAAGTTCCAAATTCCCGCATTTTACTCGCCAAATTTTCATCAGCATTGTTAGAGAGAACGCCAATTTCACAGCACGCGGCAATGAGTGTTGCAGTTTTCTGACGGATAATTTCAAAGTAAACGTCTTCGGTAATATCCAATTTTCGGGCTTTTTCTAACTGAAGAAGTTCACCTTCAGACATTTCGCGAATGGTAGTAGAAATAACAGAAAGTAAATCGTAATCTTTGTGATCGGTAGAAAGTAAAACTGCTTTTGACAAAAGATAATCTCCAACCAGAACGGCGATTTTATTCTTCCATAAAGCATTTATAGAGAAGAAATTTCTTCGTTTAAAACTTTCATCTACTACGTCATCATGAACCAAAGTTGCGGTGTGAATCAATTCGATCATCGAAGCTCCACGAAATGTTTTTTCGTTCACTTCTCCCAAGAGTTTTGCGCAGAGAAAAACAAACATAGGGCGCATCTGCTTCCCTTTCGTAGTAACGATAAAACGCGTCACCTTATCCAAAAGTGGAACATTGCTCTGCATCGATTCATAAAACTTCTGCTCGAAAAGTTTCATTTCTTCTTTGATGGGCTTCTTGATTTCTTCTACGATATTCGCCAAAACTGAGAGAATTATTAAAATTGTAAGTAAAGGCAAAGATAATTATTAAAAACAGATTAGTTGGGAAAAACTGTTCAATCTGTGGGATTTATTTCAATTTCTGAGACGAAATAAAATAAAGGCGTTGTTTTGATTTTAGAAAAGGCGTTATAAATTCTTCTCCCGAAATGTAAACCCCTTCGTCATCGACTGCAATTCCTTCAATTTGACCAATTGATAAAGCACTTCCGAGGTAATATCTTCGAGGTTTTTGCTCAAAGAAAACTCCAGGATTCGTTTCATTAAAAATAGAAAGGAAAACTTCTGTCTTTTTGGTATAACCAATTAAATAAAGCTTTTTATCAAAGTAAGCAGCATCTGTAACGACATAACCGGTGTGAAAAGTTTCTGCTTTTTCAGCAGACTGATTTTCGGAAATATTTGGATCTAAAATATAGTGCGTTGTTGATCTTGACTTCCATTCTTTAGTGAAAATATGAATTTTTCCATTCAAAAAAATTATCGCTTCACCATCGAAATTATTGTTTAAATTTTTTGAAGTAAAGTCTTTTTGTTCCGGATAATAAAACGGAATTTTCTGAGCTTTCATAGAAGTCGAACCTTTTTCTAAGCTGTCAAAAGGAATTTTATAGATATTCATATCTTTTCTCGTTCCTGCATTATTCCCAAAATCGCCGATATAAATATGGGTAGAATCACTTGTAATAGACTCCCAATCTATATTTTTAAGATTTGTTTTGAAGACATTTTTAATTTTCCCGGATGTTTTATCAATTTCAAAAATGTCCGAACTGTTTCCGCTATCATTGAAAGTTAAGAGGCGTTTATGATAAAACTCTAATCCGGAATTTTCTTTTAAAGAATCGCTCAAAACGGCAACTTCAAAACGATTCATTTTTAACCATTGATCCTCTTTTTGAGCAGAGAAACTAAGGGAAATAAAGAATATAATAATTAAGTAGAACTTATTCATGATCGATTTCGTTTGAGGAGTAGCAATCTGATTTTAACGAAATCATAAAACAGGCCACTCAATAAAATTACAGAACCTAAAATAAGTGATTTGATGCCGAAATAAGAGAATAAAATTCCGCCCGTAATTCCGCCGAAAAAAAACATGAAAATAATGGTTAAACGCAACTTGATTGATCTGATCAACTTGAACTTATGCATTTCATCTTTATAAAAAAACAATTGAGAGAGTTCGATTCCCATATCAGTAAAAAGTCCCGTTAAATGGGTGGTTCGAACGATTGATTTTGAAATACTGGTTACCAAAGAGTTTTGCATTCCCATCGCAAAAAGCAAACTGTAAGCGATAACATCGGGATCTTCTTTAATTAGATAATTTCCCATGAATGCAATGATTCCAAGAATTAAAGCTTCGGTAATAATGGGAAGAATATAGGTTTGATTTTCGCGAATTCTTGAATAAATTTCTACCACAAAATTAGCAAAAAAAGCACCTGAGAGAAAGAAAATAACAAACAGCGCAACGTGAAATGCATTTGTGAAATTGAGTTTGAAAACTTCGTCCACGAAAAAAGCGAAGTGTCCTGTCACATTAGTAGTCAATTTTTGCACGGCGAAAAAGCCTACAACATTCACCAATCCTGCAACAAAAGAAAGTAAGGACGCAATTCCGAGATTATGTTTGGGAGTTCTGGTTTTTCCGATGTGTGAGAACATTACTCACTACTTTTGTTAGCGAGTTGTCCGCAAGCTGCGTCGATATCTCCACCGCGACTTCTTCTGATGAGAACCGTGATTCCAGCTCTTTCCAGTTGTCGTACGTAATTTTCTTCTGCATCTTTGTTGCATTGATCGTACTTTCCATCACCAATCGGATTGTATTGAATCAAATTCACTTTGCTTGGAATCTGCTTGCAATATTGAATAAGCGCTTTGATATCTTCGTCTTTATCATTAATTTCTTTCCAGACGCAATATTCAAAAGTGATGATATTTCCTGTTTTCTCATACCAATATTTCAAAGAATCCATAATGTCGGTCAGCGGAAATTTATCCGAAAAAGGCATGATCTCGTTTCGCTTTTTTTCAATCGCGGAATGTAAAGAAAGCGCCAGTTTTACTTTTAAACCTTCATCTGCCAACATTTTGATCATCTTCGGAATTCCGGAAGTTGAGACCGTAATTCTTCGTGGAGACATTCCTAAACCTTCCGGTTCGGTAATTTTGCGAATCGATTCTACTACATTTTTGTAGTTCATCATTGGTTCGCCCATTCCCATGAAGACAATGTTAGAAAGTGGTCGGTCAAAATACAATTTGCTTTGTCGGTCGATCAATGCGACCTGATCTACGATTTCTGCTACTTCAAGATTTCGCATTCTTTTCAAACGCGCAGTTGCACAGAATTCACAGTTTAAAGAACATCCAACCTGAGAAGAAACACACGCTGTAGTTCTGGTTTCGGTCGGAATTAAAACGGATTCAACCAAAAGTCCGTCATGTAATTTCACACCGTTTTTAATCGTTCCGTCATTGGATTTCTGAAGTTCGTCAACCGAAATTGGATTGATGATATATTCCTCCGAAATTTTTTCTCTTAAATCTTTCGAAAGATTCGTCATTTCTTCAATTGAATGAAGATTTTTACTCCACAACCAATCATAAACCTGCTTTGCACGAAAAGGTTTTTCACCCAAAGACAAAAAATAATCAGTGAGTTGTTCGAGTGATAATGTTCGGATATCTTTCAAAATAATTTTAGATTTTAAATGATAAATTTTAGATTAAAAACACAGAAATGAATTTAATCTAAAATTTAAAATTTTTCATTTATAATTGATTAAATGATCAACATCGCATCACCATAAGAATAGAATTTATATTCATTCTTGATGGCTTCTTCGTAAGCTTGCATTAAAAAATCTTTTCCTGCAAATGCTGCAACCATCATCATCAATGTAGATTTTGGCGTATGGAAGTTGGTGATCATACAGTTTGCAACCCCAAAATCATGTGGAGGGAAAATAAATTTATTCGTCCAACCGTGATAAGGTCCGATTTTTCTGTTTGAGGAAACTGAAGTTTCTATCGCTCTCATCGTCGTCGTTCCAACTGCACAAACTCTCCTTTGTTCAGCAACAGCTTTGTTGATGATATCTGCATTTTTTTGAGTGATGATGGCTTCTTCCGATTCCATTTTGTGTTTCGACAGATCTTCAACTTCGATTGGATTAAAAGTTCCCAAACCAACGTGAAGCGTAATTTCTGCAAAATCAATTCCTTTGATCTCTAATTTCTTCATTAAATGTTTAGAGAAATGTAGACCTGCAGTAGGAGCTGCAACGGCACCTTCATACTTTGCATAAATCGTTTGGTAACGTTCTGCATCTTCTGGCTCAACATCTCTTTTAATGTATTTTGGAAGTGGAGTTTGTCCCAATTCTTTCAACTTTGTACGAAATTCTTCGTAAGAACCATCATACAAAAATCTTAGTGTTCTTCCTCTGGAAGTTGTGTTATCAATGACTTCAGCAACCAAACCTTCATCTTCGGTAAAGAATAATTTATTACCAATTCTTATTTTTCTTGCCGGATCTACCAATACGTCCCAAACGCGCGTTTCCTTATCTAATTCTCTCAAAAGAAAAACTTCGATTTTGGCACCGGTTTTTTCTTTGTTTCCGAATAATCTTGCGGGGAAAACTTTGGTATTATTAAAAATGAACAAATCGTGCTCGTCGAAGTAATCAACAACGTCTTTAAATTTTTTATGCTCTATCGTTTGAGTTGCACGGTTTAAAACCATGAGTTTTGCTTCGTCTCTGTGTTCGCTTGGATGTTCAGCTAAAAGTTCTTCCGGTAAATGGAAATTAAAATCAGATGTTTTCATTTTTTTAAATTACGGTTTAAAAATTAAGACCGAAAACGAAAAATTTTCGGAGTGCAAATATACGACATTGAAAAGGCAAAGTCAAGTCCTTTTAATTTTAGCCAGATTTCTTCGAAATATTTAGATTGGAATGATTCATGCAAGAAGCAAAATCATTAAAATTTACAGTATGAAAAAGTTATCGTTAATTACCGGAATTATCGTCTTATTTTTTGTCACGAGTTGTCGGGATATTGTTAATTCGGCTTTAGATGTTTTACCGCCTTTTGAAGTTCCGTTTACGACAACGGTTGATGTTCCTTTCGCCGCAATAAGCACAACCGGTTACACACAAACTCCAGAACTTCCTATTAATATTAATTTAGATGCGAAGATTAAAGAGCAAAATGCAAACTTTTCGATCAACAATTTGAAATCAGTGAAACTGAGTACTTTGAGTTTAGATTATGTAAGTTCTCAATTGGGAAATAAATTGGATGTCATTAAGAATGCAAGAATTTATGTGAAAGCTCCAAATCAAGCAGATCGTTTAATTGCAACAGCTTACTATAACACGAATCCAAACACGATTACATTTACTGAGACCGACGACGAAATTTTGGAATATTTTAGAACCACCCAAAACTCTTTAATAATCGAAATTCGGGCAAGTAAAGTAACTGCGGATCAAATTAAAATGAAAATTAATTCGGGTTTTAAAATTAAAGTTCAGTTGTAAAATAACGATCAATGATTAAACTTAAGAGAAGTACCATTCACTGCTTGGTAGGAATTTTTTAAATTTAATTTTTCTGGAAGAACGATTTCTAGCTCTACATTTTTGTACTCAACTAATTCGATCTCGCAAATATAATCTTTGTGTTTTTCTACCACTTTTTTTACGATATAATTACCGGGAAAACTAATTTCGTCCGCAGTATGTAAATAGCTTAGAATACTTTTTCTATAAATTTCAAAAAGATTTATGTTGGCAGTTTGTAACGTTAAAGTCTGCTCAAACACTGGTTTTCTCGCTTTTTTTGATTTGAATACTTTTAAAGTAATTTCTTTCGGCGATGATTCGGAAATAGATGAGAATTCGAAATGATAATTTTCAAAACGGTGTTCAGCAATAAAAGGATAAGAATATTCGTATAAAAATTCAAACTGAATTTCGTGTTTTATATTTGATTCTGTGACTTTAAAATAGTGAACGAATTTCCTTTTCTCATCAAAAAGAAATGCACTTAAAAACTTTTCGTCTTTACTTAATTTTAAGTAATAGGAAAAATCTTCAGTATTAAAATAATTAACGGAATCAAAATTATAGTTATTTTTTGAATTGTGGGCTTTGTATTTCGTCAGAAAATCGAAGTCATAGGTTTGACCGAAATTAAATACAGAAACTAATAAGAACATCAAAAAATAAAATTTCTTCATATAAAGTTTTTAATAATTTTCCACTCCTCTACTTTTTTTACAAATGGGATCGTGTAAGCTGGACTCGTTGAAGGTAAAACAAATATAGGAATTTCAGGATTTTCCCTCATTTTATTTTGTACATTTTTAAAGGATTTTTGGCCATTACAAAAGATGGCTTTTATATTTTGATAATCCATTAAAATCTGCTCAACATCATTGTGAACTTCATTCTTGATTTTAGTATCCAGACTTCCTTCACGCTCGCATGAATCAATGACATCCCAAACTGCGATATGGTTTTTCTCTAAGAATTTTAATTTTTTAGAATAATCTTTTGTGAAATCTTCCTGAAACAATTCAAATAATATTCTCCAGAATTTATTTTGGGGATGAGCGTAATATTGCTGCATCTCTAAAGATTTAATTCCTGGAACTGAACCTAGAATCAAAATTTTTGAAGTTTCTGAAATAATTGGTGGAAAAGAAGATATTCGATTAGGCATTTTTTACAAATTTTTTTAATACTGCCTTTCAGAAAATCCTTATTTCTTGCGTGGAAGTTCTGTATCGATTTCTTTCACAATCTCCTCCATTTGTGCAGTACAATTCTCGTAATTAGAAATAATCTGGTTTACTGACGAAAGATAAATTTGACTTCGGTTTTTTACAGGATTTGAGGCCATCACTTTGGTGATATTTCCTGCTGGATAATCTACGGTATTGTCTGTAATGTAATCTGCGAATTTTAATTTTTGAGTTTTATAGAAATCAGTAGAAATAGTGAGTCGCGGAATTTTCTCTTCATATAAATCTAAAATACTATTCTGTAAGTCATCATTTTCAATAAAACCTAATTTCCCCGATGATTTAAAACCTTCATAACGACCGGTATTTCCACCATAACCAGTGAAATTATAAAAATAGGGTGCAAAATGCTGAATACTGTCGTTATCAGCCAGATGACCTTTTGGAATTGTCGCCAAATAACGAAATGCGTTTCTCTGATTTTTATAAGCTTCGATATTTCCTTTCATTTCTATCATATCTTTCTTTAGATCGATACGAACACCTTTCAGAAAAACACGAACTTGATGTTGCTCATGTCGCGCTTCACTCCAGCTATGAAAGGCAATAGATAACGAAACAGCGAAAATAATAACAGCGATTTCCAAAGCCATCTCTTTTATTTTATGCCAAAAGCTTTTCTCTTTATCTTTTGCAGTTTCAATAATTTTTTTGGTTGATTTTACTACTTCTAACTCCGCCATAGTGAATTGCTTATTATTTTGAAACAAATTTAAACTTTTTCTTAAGAAATCAAATAGCAAAAAAAATGATTTCCAAAATTAATCGGAAATCATTTATTTAGATTTTTCTTGAAAGAGTTATTTTATAAAGTTTCTTTCAACCATTCAAAGAATTCTCTCTGCCAAACCAAACCATTCTGAGCATGTAAAACCCAGTGATTTTCATTCGGGAAGTAAAGGAATTTTGTTTTCAAACCTTTTAATTTTGCAGCTTGAAAAGCTTCCTGACCTTGTTCATAAGGAACTCTGTAATCAATTCCACCCTGAATAACCATGATCGGTTTGTTCCATTTATTCACATAATTGGAAGGATTAAATTCAGTATAAGATTTCGGAGTTGGGTTATCATAAGGAGAACCACCAAGGTCCCATTTCGCAAACCATAATTCTTCAGTGGTTAAAAACCAAGATTTCATATCGAAAAGTCCGTCGTGCGCGATAAATGTTTTGAATCGGTTTTCATGAATTCCTGCCAACATATAAACGCTGTAACCACCGTAACTTGCTCCAACTGCACCCATTCTGTCACCATCAACGTAAGGCAAAGTTTTCGCAAAATCTGCAGCAGCTAAATAATCACGTATTGGTTGACCGCCCCAATCTTTTGAAATATCTTCATTCCATTTTGTTCCCCATCCCGGCATTCCGCGACGGTTTGGCGCGACAACGATATAATCATTTGCAGCCATCAAAGCGAAATTCCATCTTACGCTGAAAAACTGTGTTAATGCAGATTGTGGTCCACCTTGACAATATAATAATGTTGGATATTTTTTCGCAGGATCAAAATTTGGCGGATAAATAAACCAAACTCCCATTTCTTTTCCGTCCGTAGTTTTCACCATTTTCAGTTCGGTTTTTGAAGGAGTTATTTTAGCGTAAGTATCTTTATTAACTTCTGTCACTTGCTTCATTGCGCCATTTTTTAAATCAACAGAAAATAGATCTGCATTGTGATTCATGTCGGTTCTTGAAACTAGAAGCGAGTTTTTATTTTCTGCGTGGATATCGGTAACATCAAAATCACCTTTTGTGATCTGCTGAATTGTTGAATTTTTCGGATTTAAAGAGAACAGTTGCATTGTTCCTTTCCAGGCAGTCGTGAAATAAATGTGTTTTGAATCTTGCGACCAAAATACTGCTCCGACAACGCTTTCGTCCCAAGCTTTAGTTAAATTAGTCGTTTTACCTGATTTCCAGTCTAAAATTTTGACGTCGTTTTTATCGGCTTCGAAACCTTCTCTTTCCATCGATTGCCAAGACAAATACTTTCCATCCGGGGAAAATTTAGGATTGACATCGTAGCCTTTGTTGCTTTCAGTCAGGTTTTTAACCATTCCAGAATTAAGGTCGTAAGCAAAAATATCGGTGTTCGTTGATTGTGCGTATGCTGCGCCACTCAAAGGTTTTGTCACATATAAAAGCTGCGAAGAATCTGGACTCCAAAGAAAATCTTCGCTTCCGCCAGAAGGTCTTTGCGGCGAATCCCAGGGTTTTCCCTGAAGCAAATCTTTGGCTTTATCAGCTGATTCAGAAACATTTACTACAAAAACGTGATTGTATTTTCCTTCATTAAAACGATCCCAATGACGGTGATTTAAATCGTCGTAGATATGTGCAGTAGATTTTGGAACGTCGGAGTATTTGTCTTTTCCCAATACTTTTTCTACCAAAACTTCTTTACTGAAAGCGATTTTTTTACCGTCCGGAGAAATGATGAAATTATCAACTTCACCTAAAGTATAAAAATCAATCCAGGTTTTTCCGGCATCTTTTGATAAGTAAATTTTATCATCTTCCTGCGCATAAACTCCGTTTTTATCCCATTGAATAATTGATTTCTTGCCGAGATCTAAATTGGTCGCGTCACCATTTTTAATATTGAAGAAAAAATTCTTCTTGTTGTTTTTTTCGGTTTTCAGATCGGTTTTACCAACGCTGTAAATTAGGGAACTCTGATCCGGAGAAACTGCAGAAACTCCGATTTTATTCAGCGTCCACAACGTTTCTGGCGTCATTACGTTTTGTGCATTCATTAATAAAGGCGCTGCGAGAGCGATAAGGGTGTTTTTTATTTTCATTTGAAATTTAAATTTTGAAGATTAAGAAACAGTACAAATATAGAAAATTCATAGGATAAGAAGCAGATTAGGATGTTGCTGATGATTTCCGCGTTTGAATTTCATTGCTAAAGTCATCAGGATTTTCGGGACTAAGCATATATACTTTGCCCGATTTCAAAGTGATCTTTATTTTTTTATGAATGTTGGTTACATACCAAATATCCTTTCCATTAAAATATCCAAAATAACCAAACAAACCGCCAACTCCAAAAGTTCGGAGATTGAAACCTGTTTTTTTCACTTTTGAAATGGAATAAATCTCATTTAAGTTAATCCTAATTTTCCCGTAAAGATTTTTGATTAAAATCTGCGATTCTGTAATCGTTATTTTTTTTGGTACAAATCCATAAGAAATCAGAATAACACCATACATAATGACCAAACTGAAAATTGAAATAACAGTTCGCCGTGGTTCAAAAAAGAAAGATATAAATGGAAAAAGAAGTAAAAAAAGCACAAGAATTATAGTCATTGTCCTCGTTCTACCATCCATTTTTGCGGTTTGAAATTCTTTCATCCTAAAGCGCAATTACATTGTCGTTCGGCGTATAATCAAGATAAATTCCTCCATCAAGTTTTACTGATTTTATTTTTTTATTTACCGCAATTTGAGTTTGGTAAGAAGAACCTTTTTTCCAAACTTCTGGGGTGAAATGCTTTTTAGAAACCGTTCCGTCGATCGCAGTAATTTCAACATCAAAAGGAATGGCAAATCCCCCCACATTTTGAATATTTACCATTAAATTTTTACCATTTATTTTAGCGGAACTCACTTTTAAGTCAACATAATTATTGCTGAAAAACCAGTTGTTCCAAAACCAGTTCAGATTTTGTCCGCTTCCTAAATTCATACTGTAGAAAAAATCCCACGGCATTGGGTGTTTTCCATTCCAGGTATGCATATAATAATGCAGCGATTTTTTGAATAAATCGTCACCTAGCATATCTTTCAAAGCCAAATAAGAAAATGCGGGTTTTACGTACGAATTATTTCCATAACCTAATCCAGAAACCTGCGTACTAAGCGAAATTACGGGCTGATCTTCTTCGGTTGAAGGATCATTAATATATCGTTTTACCCGAAAATTGATGAAGGCTTTATCGGTAAAACTTTTTCCATTTTCACTTTCTGCAATCAGGTATTCAAAAGTTGTCGCCCAACCTTCATCCATAAATGCATAGCGAGTTTCATTAATACCCATGAAAAACGGAAAATAAGTATGCGCAATTTCGTGATCCGCAGTTTGTCGGGAATCCGCCATGTCATCAGGAATTGAAGAATCATTGACCATCATCGGAAATTCCATATCGGCAAATCCCTGAAAAGCAGTCATTGTTGGAAATGGATATTCGATTCCCGGCCAGTTTTCTGAAAACCATTTTATGGAATATTTTTCCCACTCCACATATTTTTCAAAATCTACGGTTCCTGCATTATAAGTCGCCTGAACAGACACTTTTTTCGATTTCAACTGAACGCTCGAAGCATCCCAAATATAAGATGAACTTGTTCCAAAGGTAAAGTCAGTCACGTTTTGTGCCGTAAATTTCCAGATATTTTGAGCATTTTGCAAGGTTACTTTTTGAGATTGAATTTCTTCTTTTGTCGCAACGTGAATAATTTCATCGCTTGTTAAAGACTTTTTAAATTTATTTAAAATAGCGGGTTGTAAAACTTCTTCAGGATTTTTTAAAACTCCTGTGGCGTAAACGATGAAATTCTTTGGAACGGAAACTGAAACTTCGTAATTATTAAAGTCATTGTAAAATTCATTTCTTCCGTTGTGCGGCAATTTATCCCAACCGTTGTAATCGTCATAAACCGAAATTCGCGGATACGCATATGCGCAGAAAAGCGTGTTTTCATCAATTTGTCCTTCTCTCCCACTTTCCTTTGATAATGGATATTCCCATTCTATTTTTATTTGATTCTTAGATTTCGGCACTAAAGCGGTATTCAACTTTAATTCATAAAATGTTTCCCAATCGTCACTGTTAATTTTATAATTTTGACCATTAATGGAAAGCGATTTCATTTTTAAACCTTCACTTAAAAAATCTTTTGAAACTTTGCCATTTCTTGGGGAAGTCGCTTTGTGAAGATTCGTCACAAAACGGATGACCACCGTCTTTAGCGAATCGGGAGAATTGTTTAAATAATCGATCATCTCTGCACCTGAAACTATTTTTGTAGCAGGATTTACGGTGAAATCAATTGCATAATTGCCGCCATTCTGCCAGTAGTTTTTTCCCGGTTTGCCATCTTTGGAGCGTGTTTGATTTTCGTAAGCTTTTTTAATATTTCTTGGAATATATAATTCCTGCGCAAATGTGCTGAAGGAAAATATGGTGATCAAAAGAATGCTGAATAAACGAGTCATTGTGTTAATTTTTTGTCAATCAAAATTAAGAAATTTAATAAGAGGTTTAAAAATAAAAAACCCAGTCTCAGAAATTCTAAAATTGGGTCTTTCGTTTTTTCTTGAAACTGAATTTTCTTTTTTAATCTTTAGAAGTGAAAATCCCGCTGAGTAAAGAAGTAATAAGAGACAGTAAAATACTGAAAATAAAGGCAGTTAAAAATCCATCAATCGACATTCCAGGTACGAATTTTGCAGCGAGTAAAATAACCAAAGCATTGATCACTAAAGAAAAAAGTCCCAAAGTAATAATCGTTAATGGTAATCCTAAGATTTTCAAAATTGGTGTTACGATAAGGTTTAAAACGCCCAATACAAGGGCGAAAATAATGGCGCCACTGAAACCATCAAAATGAATCCCGCTTAAAATATACGTTAAGGCATAAGCGACGATTGCTGTAATTAATAGATTTAATAAAATTCTCATAGTTTATAATTTTTTAAATGTTCCAGGATTTACTCTTCTAAAAATCAGGCTCTTTCCAATCCACTTTACTTTCCAGTAACCACGAACTTTCAACGTTCCGTCTTTATTTAAAGTTACCGATGAATCCCAATATCTTCCGGAAGAACCGTCATAAATTGTTCCGTTTTCCCAGGATGATGTTGCGGGATTGAACTTTAAACCTTCTAAAATTTCCATGCCGATTACTTTTCTTTTTCGAAGTTCAGGATCTAAATTTTGAGTATCATGACGCAGATTCATAGGTTTTCCACTTCCAAGCCGTTCATCAAACCATGTTACTTTTGCTCTATATTCATTATTTAATCGATACACTTTTACAGAAACGCTGTTCTCAACAGTCGTCCAGTTTCCTAAAATGTCATCCGCTTTCACTTGTGCATGAAGCGTAAAAATAGAAAAATAAAAAATAAAAATAAAGGTTTTTCTAAGCATGGAACTGACAATGCAAGACTGTTGCCAATTGTTCGGTATTTTCAATATTTGCGCTTTAATATGATTTATGAATTTCTCTTTGGAGGTCTCGGCTTTTTTATTTCTTTCACATTATCGAAAATCCAGTCTTCGATCTGGATGATAAAATGATTTCTCCGCAACACCATTTTACACAGAAATATGACTCCTAGAAAAATGATGCTCAAAAATAGGGAAAAAAGACCAAAACTTGTGGCGATTTTCCAGCGTTGATCTTCGTTTAATCCAAAACTTAATTGTCGTGAAACCCAATCGAGAAATATTTTATAGTGAAGAAAACTTTCCAAAAATAATCCGATTGATAAGATAAAAAGACCAACCATTAAAAGCCATGAGATTACGAATAGCGCGGAAACGAGAAAGGTGCTTCCCGAAACCGAAGGTTGTGTATCTATTATTTTTTGCAGATTCTTTTCAGTCATTATTTTTTCAATATTATTTTACATTTTCTAATTCAATCCAAACCGGACAATGATCACTTGATTTTTCCCAACCACGAACGTCTTTGTCAACTTTACCTCTTTTAAGGAGCGGCACCACTTCCGGTGACAGTAAAAAATGATCAATTCTCATTCCTGCATTACGTTCGTACGCTTTTCGAAAATAGTCAAAAAAAGTATAGATGGTTTCAGTCGGATATAAATGTCGCAACGCATCCGTCCAACCTTGGCTGGTCAAGTTTTCAAATGCTTTTCGAACTTCAGGTAAGAAAAGTCCGTCGTTCTTGTATTTCTCAGGTTTGTAAACATCTTTTTCATTCGGAATAACATTAAAATCTCCGATAAGCAAAACCTTTTTCCCTGAAGTAATGAGCATTTCTGCGTGAGCGTCCAATCTTTCAAACCATCGCATTTTGTAATCGAACTTTGGTCCTGGAGTTGGATTTCCATTGGGTAAATAAATACACGCAATGATCAGATCTTTAATTTTCACTTCCAGATAACGACTTGCTTCCACTTCATCTTCACCGGGTAGATCGGTACGGGAAATTACAGGTTTTTCCAGCTTTGATAAAACCGCTACTCCATTCCAACTTTTCTGACCGAGCCAAACGGAATGATAACCTGCTTCTAAGATTTCAGCTTCCGGGAATTTATCCTGCGGAGCTTTTAATTCCTGCAAACAAACAATATCAGGTTGCGATTCTTCGAGCCATCTTAAAAGAACGGGCAATCGTCCGTTCACTCCATTTACGTTATAAGTTGCGATTTTCATTTCTCCAGAATTTTATTCAAAGTTAATCAGATTATTAAACCTTTCTTTTTTTTGGAAGCATTTTTGATGTGAAAACCGAAAATAAATTGAAGATTATGAGAGCAATTTGGAACGGTGCAATTGGTTTTGGTTTGGTGAACATTCCTATTAAATTATATTCGGCGACCGAAGAAAGCAATATCGATTTAGATATGTTGGATAAAGATGATCTGCAGAATATCAATTTTAAAAGAGTCAATTCAAAAACCGGAAAGGAAGTACAGTGGGCAAATATTGTGAAAGGATACAAAATGGAAGATCGCTACATTGTTCTTGATAAAGAAGATTTCGAAGAAGTGAGTCCGGAAAAATCTAAGATTCTCAACATCAAACAATTTGTGGACATTAATGAAATTGACAGCGCTTATTTCGAAAGTTCTTACTTTCTGGAACCTCAGAAAAACGGCGAAGAAGCCTATCGACTTTTATTAAAAGCACTTTTGAAAACTAAAATGGCGGGAATCGGAACATTTATTTTAAGAGAAAAAGAAATTCTGTGTTTGGTTCGTCCCTATGAAGACAAAGTTTTGATGGTGAACAGAATGCGTTATCCAGAAGAGATAAGATCGTTTGAAGACTTAAAACTTCCGACTGCGAAAAAACCGAAAGACGAAGAAATGGCAATGGCAGAATCTCTCATCAAGCAGTTGGCGACAAAATTCGATCCTGAAAAATACAAAAATACCTACAATGATGATCTCATGAAAATTATTGAAGCCAAAGCAAAAGGCAAAACTAAAAAGGTAGAAACCAAAGAAGAAGTTTCCGCAAAAGCAACCGATTTAATGGCCCAATTAAAAGCAAGTTTAGAAGCCGGAAAAGTAAAAGCGAGTTAAATTTTAAAATAATTTTCTCAAAAATGAAACTTTTTAATCTTCAAATAAATTTCTAAATGGCACTCGAGGAATACAATAAAAAGCGGGATTTCGAGCAAACATCTGAACCAAAAGGCAAAAGCGAAAGTGGTAAAGGAAAATTGAAATTTGTCATTCAACGCCACGCTGCAAGCCGGCTTCATTATGATTTCCGTTTAGAAATGGACGGTGTTTTAAAAAGCTGGGCTATTCCAAAAGGTCCCTCTTTAAATCCGGAAGATAAACGCTTGGCGATGATGGTTGAAGATCACCCTTATTCCTACCGAACGTTTGAAGGAAGCATTCCGAAAGGTAATTATGGCGCTGGAGAAGTGGAGATCTGGGATGAAGGAACGTATGAACCTTTAGAAAAAGTGAAAGGCAAAACCGATGATCTCATCATGCGAAATGAACTTCACAAAGAATCTTTAAAAATTGTTCTTCACGGAAAAAAATTAAAGGGGGAATTTGCCATGGTCAAAATTAAAAATTCCACGGATGGAAATCCCTGGCTGCTCATTAAACACAAAGATCAATACGCCACCGATTTCTATGATGCGGAAGAAAATACAGATCCCAATTCGAAAGTAACTGAAGTTTTGGAAGCCAAAAAAGGAAACTCTAAAAGTAAATCTGAGGATTCTGTAAAAACTTTTAAAAATTATGCTCCTTCTCTTTCTAAAGAAAAAAAACTCACCAAATTTATCACGCCAATGTTGGCCGAAACTGCGCCGAAACCTTTCAGCGGAAAAGACTGGGCATTCGAAATAAAATGGGATGGTTATCGAGCGATTGCAGATTTACGAAACGGCGTTCAACTCTACTCTCGAAACGGCCTCTCCTACCTGGAGAAATTTAAAAAAGTGGTCAATTCTCTGAAATTACAGGATCACGAAATAGTTCTGGACGGGGAACTGGTTGCGTACGATAACAAAGGAAAACCGAATTTCCAATGGCTGCAAAGAATCAGCGATCATCCCAATTTAACGGTTTTTTATCAGGTTTTTGATTTGCTGTGGTTGAACGGACATTCCACGGAAAATCTGAGTTTTTTACAGCGAAAAGAATTGTTGAAAGAAGCTTTAAAGGAAACCGAATTTGTAAAATACCACGATCATATTCTAGAAAAAGGCGAAGATTTTTTCAAACTCATCGAAAAAATGGACCTGGAAGGAATGATGGCCAAAAAAATTGACAGCACTTATCAGGAAGGCATTAGAAACGGTGACTGGCTGAAAGTGAAAAGTCAACAAACCGAAGAGGTTTTGATTTGCGGATTTACCGCGCCGAAAGGAAGCAGGAAAAAATTTGGATCTTTAATTTTAGGACGATATGAAGGGAAAGAACTTATTTTTTGTGGTCATACCGGAACAGGTTTCAGCGATAAAACTTTAAAAGAACTTCATGAAAAAATGGAACCGCTCATTATTTCGAAATCGCCTTTCAAGGTAATACCAAAAGCCAATGATAAACCAACCTGGATCAAACCTGAACTGATCGCGGAAATTAAATTTACAGAACTAACGGAAGAGCATATTTTTCGTCATCCGGTTTTTATGAGGTTGCGCGAAGATCTGAATCCAGAAGATTTAAATTTTGAAACTACAGAAATGAAGGAAGAAGAAAAAGTTGTTCCCGTGAAAAAAACGATAGAGAAACGGGACGCAGAAAAACTTCAGAAAATCGATAAGCAAAAGATTAAGCTCACGAATCAAAATAAGATCTATTTCCCAAAAGATAATGTGACAAAAGGTGATCTGATCGATTATTACCAAAGTGTTTCCAAATATATTCTACCCCATTTGAAAAACCGTCCGCAATCGATGAACCGTTTTCCGAACGGGATCGATGGAATGAGTTTCTATCAAAAAGATGCTTCCGAAGAAACACCTGATTGGATTGATATCGAGAAAGTATTTTCGGAATCGAGTGACAAATACATCAATTATATTCTTTGCAACGATAAAGCGACAATGGCTTATATGAATAATTTGGGCTGCATCGAATTTAACGTTTGGACCAGCCAAATCAAAACCATCGATAATCCGGACTACTTGGTTTTGGATCTGGATCCTTCTGACAATAATACTTTTGATGACGTCATTGAAACAGCGAAAATGGCGAAAACAATTATGGATAAAGGAAACATTGAAGGCTATTGCAAAACTTCCGGAAGTTCGGGAATTCATATTTATATTCCGATGGGTGCAAAATATTCTTTTGAACAGGTGAAAAATTTTGGACATATTCTAATGCAGTTCGTTCAGCAAGAACTTCCAGAAATGACCACTTTGGAAAGAGCTTTACAAAAACGAGATAAGAATAAAATTTATCTCGATTACCTTCAAAACCGTCGCGGACAAACCTTAGCAAGCGTTTACAGTTTAAGACCAAAAAATGGCGCTCCAGTTTCCATGCCTCTTGAATGGAATGAATTAAAACCAGGATTAAAACCAACCGATTTTAACATCGAAAATGCTTTAGAAAGAATTAAAAAAAATGGAGATCTCTTCAAACCCGTTTTAGGTAAGGGAATTGATCTTTTGAAAGCGATTGATCTTTTAGGAAAGGAATAATATTACATTTTGATCATCAATAGATTAATTTGGTAACATATTTGATAGAAATTTTGCATGAAAACTCAGAACTACGCCAATCACCGAAAATTTTACGCTCCACATCATTTTATTTATTTACCGCTTCTGCTTATTTTAGAAGTATTAGGAATAAGAAAAATTTTTACAGATGAAAGCAATCAATTGACGTGGATTTTATTTTCAGTTGTGATTTTCCTTCTTTTTTATCTTGCCTTTATGTTGCGTCAACATTACGCTTTAGGAAATCAAAACCGAATTATTCGGTTAGAATTCAAACAAAGATATTTTGAACTGTTTGGTAAAGGTTCCGACGAGATTGTAGAAAAATTAAATTTTGGTCAGATTGCTGCATTAAGATTTGCAGACGACGACGAATTCAAAATTTTATTAGCAAAGGCAATTTCTCAAAATATATCAGGTGACGAAATTAAAAAATCAATAACCAATTGGAAGCCTGATTTCAACCGCGTTTAAAAAATTAACATTAAATAATAAACCTTAAAAATTTACGATCATGAAAAAGTTTACCTTACTCAGTTTAGCTGTATTTGCATTTCTTTCTTTAACAAGTTGTGAAGCCATCGGAACCATATTTAAAGCCGGAATGTGGTGGGCTTTTATCCTTATCGCGGCAGTTGTAGGTTTAATTATATGGTTATTTACAAGAGGAAAAAATTAATTATTTCCTTTGAAAATCTCCTTTAAACCGAGACTTGTTTAAATTTGAACGATTATAAAAAGAAAGAACCGGCGTTGATCAATCAGAGTCTTATTCTTTCTTTTTGTTTTTTAGAACTCTTTATTGAAAATCTTCTACGAAGTCGTAATTAATTTTTAATGATTTTATAGTCTCCCAATTACAAGTTTTCCAATGAAAAATCCTGAAACCGATCTTATCGCCTCTTTAACTCCTTCAAAAATTCTAAAAATCATGAAGGATCCCGTAAAATCTGCAAAAGCAGTGCACCTGACTTACACGTCTGATCACGAATATGATGGAATCGTGAGAAGGAAATCTGGTAAAAAATATGCCTACTTTATAGGAGACGAAAAAATAAAAGATCAAGAAGAAATTCAACGCATCAACAAACTGGCAATTCCGCCCGCCTGGGAAAATGTGTGGATCTGTTCTCTACAAAATGGTCATCTTCAGGCAACCGGTATCGATGCGAAACAACGCAAACAATATCGTTATCATTCACTTTGGAATGCTTTGCGGAACCATACCAAATTTTACCGTATGCTTCAGTTTGGTTATGCTTTACCACAAATGCGGTTGCAGTTAGAAAAAGATCTTGCTCTCAGAAATTTAGAAAAGACCAAAGTTCTTGCAGTGGTCGTGAGCTTAATGGAAAGAACGAATATTAGGATCGGTAATAACGTGTATGAAAAATTATACGGCTCTTTTGGTTTAACTACTTTGAAAGACCGACATGTCAATATTCAAGGACAAAAAATGCATTTCTCTTTTAAAGGTAAAAAAGGGATTTATCATGACATCGATCTGAAAAATAATAAACTGGCGAAAGCTGTCCAGAACTGTAAAGATATTCCCGGTAAAGAACTCTTTCAATATTATGATGAAGACGGAAAAAGGCACGCGATTGAATCTGGAATGGTCAACGAATATATTAAGGAGATCAGCGGCGACGATTTTACTGCGAAAGATTTTAGAACTTGGTCAGGAACCGTGAATGCGTTAATTGCTTTTAAAGAAATTGGAGAAGCAGAAAATGATAGAGAATATAAATCTAAAGTAAAAGAAGCTTTAGAAGTGGTCGCATCTCACTTGGGAAATACAGGAAATGTTTGTCGAAAATATTATGTTCATCCTTTAGTTATCAATCTTTACGAGAACCATTCCATCAAAAAATATATGGACGAACTCGATCAAATCGAAGTAAATGATGGGAAAACTGGTTTAACGAAAGAGGAAACCGTCGTGATGAAAATATTAGAAAATGAAAAATTACAGTCCTAGAGATTAAATTCACTTAAAAAAAATTTGTCTTTAATTTTTAGTCTGTTTTAATACCTTTTACAGAAATAACGTATATCATCAATAAGGTCAATAGTAAAAATCTATACCATATTTTTTATAATAGAACAATTTTGTTCTACATTTGAATAATAATTAAAAATATAAATATTATGAAACATTTATTTAAAACCTTCGCAGTATTATTTTGCGCAAGTATGTTGACTTTCTCTTGTGCGAGTAAAGATGACGAAACAACAATGGACTCACCAAAATCCATTTATGAATTAGCATCTGCTGACTCTGATTTATCAAGTTTAAAAGCTGCAATCGACAAAGCAGGTCTTTCTGCAACTTTGAATGGATCTGGAACTTTTACCGTTTTCGCACCTTCGAATGCTGCATTCGCTGCGTTTTTAACAGCAAACGGTTTTGCAAGCCTTAATGATGTTCCTAATGATCTGTTGAAACAAGTTTTATTAAACCACGTTCTTGCTACAAAAGTAATGGCAGCACAAGTAACTACAGGATATGTTTCTACTCTTGCAAAAGGAGCAGCTTCTTCCACAAGAGCGCTAAGTATGTTTATCAATACAGCATCTGGTGTAAAAATTAATGGCGTTTCAAACGTTACTAAAACTGATATCATGGCTACAAACGGCGTTATTCACAAAGTTGATGCAGTAATCGGATTGCCAACAATTGTGACGCATGCAGCGGCAAACCCGAACTTTACCTCTTTAGTTGCAGCTTTAACCAGAGCAGATCAACCTAACTTCGTATCTATTTTGGGTGGTACAGCAAATTCTCCGTTTACGGTTTTCGCTCCAACAAATATGGCATTTACTAATTTATTAACCGAATTGAGTTTGCCAAATTTAGCAGCGATTCCAGGAGCAACTTTAACATCTGTTCTTAAATATCATGTCGTTGCCGGTGCAAATGTAGCTTCTACAGACATTACCGATAATATGATTGTTCCGACTTTCCAGGGAGAAACATTTAAAATCACAACTACAGGTGGCGTAAAAATCACTGACCAAAACAATAGAATATCAAACGTCATTGCGACTGATGTTCAGTGTTCAAACGGTATTATTCACGTATTAGATAGAGTTTTATTACCATAGTTTTTAAGTTTTTAATAGTTGAGAATACATCTTTTTTTTATAAAAGGTGTATTCTTTTTTAAACCTCTAAACTAAAAATCCCAGATCCTTTTTTAAAATTTTATTTCCGTGTCGGACATATTCCTTTTAAAACAATACTTTTGCAGCGCTCAATTTTCCTCTTTAAACAATGTTAAATTGATACTTGCTGATTATTAATTTAAACTGTTCTTACCTCCTTTAAAAAATAACTATGAGATATTTATTTACTTTCTTTTTGCTTTTATTTTCCTTTGTTTTAAAATCACAAGTTGGATCCATTAATATTTCAGTATTTGATGAGTTCAGCAAAAAACCACTGGAAGCTATAGTCAAAATTCAAAAAAGAAGCGACAGTATTTCTGGAATTGGTAGAATTCAGCTCGATAATATTCCGTCCGGTTCCTATACTTTTGAGATTTCTTCGGAAAATTACAACACTTCTTATTTGTATGATATCAACATTATTCCTAATCAGAATCTTTCCTATTCTGTAGGTTTAAATAAAAGTGAAATTAAATCGATTCAGGAAGTTTTAATTACGAAAAAAACTTACAAAACCACCGCAGAAAGTCCTGTTTCTCTCCGAAATATTACGAGTGAAGAAATTCAAAAAAATGCAGGTTCCAACCGCGATATTTCACGGGCAATTTTAAGTTTTCCCGGAGTTGGAAGTACGGCAACTTTCCGGAATGACTTATTTATCAGAGGTGGAAGTTCCGCAGAAAACAAGTTTTATATCGATGGGATTGAAGTTCCGATCATCAATCACTTTCAAACGCAGGGCGCTTCTGGCGGTCCTCGTGGCATTATTACCGTAGATTTTATTAAAGATGTCGATTTTTATAGTGGAGCTTTTCCAGCCAAAAGAAATGGCGCTTTGTCTTCGCTATTTGAATTTAATTTAAAGGAAGCCCGAAAAGATAAATTGGGTTACAAAGCAATTGTAGGTTTAGATGATTTGCAGTTGATGATGGATGGTCCACTTTCAAAAGATCAATCCTGGAGTGGTTTATTTTCTGTACGGAAATCGAATTTGCAACTTCTTTTCAAAGCCATCGGTTTGCCTTTTTTGCCAAGTTATTACGACGCCACTTTCAAAGTTTCGAAGAAATATAAAAGTGGTGATGAACTTTATTTTATAGGTTTAGGCGCGATTGATAAATTTGAATTCAACACCGACGCTAAAAAAACGCTTTCTAATCTTACATTGATCGATCGTTTACCAGTTGCGCCACAGTGGAATTATACCTTTGGTGCAGGTTACCGACATTTGGTTGATAATGGAAACTGGCTTTTCACAATTAGTAGAAATATGTTAGATAATCAAGCGACAAAATATTATCGAAATATAGAAACGCCGGAGAATTTACTCTTTGATTACAATTCTCAGGAAGGTGAAAATAAAATTCGGATCGATCGGAATTTCATGCTCGGTGATTTTGTTTTCAGCGCCGGAACCAATTTTAATTATGCAAAATATACCAATAATTCTACCATCAAATCGGTGAATCAATCCGGATTAAGTTTCGATCAGATCAATTCTGATCTAAAGGTTTTCCAATATGGATTTTATGTTCAAAGTGCTCATAAATTCTTTGATAATAAAGTGCAGCTTTCTTTAGGAACCCGTTTTGATGCAAGTACTTATTCACAACAAACTGATAATCCTTTCGATCAGTTTTCTCCGAGATTTTCTTTAAATTATAAATTTGCAGACCGATGGGCGTTTAATTTTAATACCGGAATTTACCACGCTCTTCCAGCATATACTGCTTTAGGTTTGAAACTGAATGATGTTTTAGTCAATCGAAAAACTTTAAAATACATTCAAAACATTCATTATGTTGCAGGTTTAGAGTATAATGGAAAAGACAATCTGCGTTTGACGATGGAAGGTTACTACAAAAAATACAAAAACTATCCGTTCTCTCTTCGAAACCAAATTTCTCTGGCAAATATTGGTGCAGATTTCGGCGTTGTCGGAAGTGAGCCTTTAGATTCCAGAGGATTCGGTGAAACGTATGGAATTGAATTTTTAGCCCAAAAAAGGACTTTGAATAACTTCTACGGAATTTTAGCTTACACTTTCGGATATTCGAAATTCAGTGATGGAGTGGGAAATCTTCTGCCTTCAAGTTGGGATTCCAGACATATTTTATCAGTAAGTGCCGGAAAAGTTTTACCAAGAAACTGGAATTTCAGTGCAAGATTTAGATTGCAATCAGGTTTACCAGAAACTCCGTATGACTTGATTAGAAGTGCTTCCGTTCCGATTTGGAATATTAATAATGGACCGCTTCAGGATTTTGCAAAATTAAATTCTCTTCGCGGAAATGTGGCACATCAACTAGATCTGCGTACCGAAAAGAAATGGGTTTTCAAGAAATGGCAGTTTACCGCATATCTCGATATCATTAATGTTTACGGGTCAAAAACTGCAAGTAATTTACCGGTTGTAAACTTACAGCGAGATAATAATGACAATGGTGTCATTCAAAATCCGAATGCGTCACCTGCAGATCAAAATTATTTGCTAGAAGTTGGAAGTCAGGATAATAATATGCCGATTCCCTACTTCGGATTTATTTTCGAATTTTAAATTCTCTCTCAACTCCATAAGAAAACACCCGAAGCTTTTGCAACGGGTGTTTCTATTTTGAATGAAAATTTAATTGTGTTTTACCCAGATTAAATTTTCTGTTTTAAATCCTAAAGCTTTTGCTTTTTCCAAAAAACGCTGTTTATAAGAATCTGGAATGGTTGTTTCGCGAGACATGATCCATAAATAATCCAGATTATTTCCAGCAACCAAAGCATATTTGTAATCATCATCAACATCAATCACATTATAACCGGCCCAAATTGGTTTAAAGAAAGAAACTTTCAGACGACCTTCTGTCGGTGAGTTGACAAATCGAGCTTCCCCATTTGATTCACTCCATTTGTCTTTTTTATAATTATGACCGCGGTTTTTTACGTTTAATGAATTTTCATCTTTACGCGTATATTCTGCAGTTACGTTGTCGAGATTTTTTTCGAAACGGTAATCGAATCTTGCAATTTCATACCATTTTCCTAAATATTTATCTGCCTGAAAATTTTGAACGGCTTTTGCTCCTTCTGGAATTCCAACGGAACATGAACTTAAAAACAATGCAGCGATAATTCCGACAGTTAAAGGAATTGCTAACTTTTTGAAATTTTTCATTTTTAATAATTTGATCATTACACTTCAAAAATAGTGCCTTCAGTAAAAACAATATTTTTAAAGTTTCCTTTTAAAGTTTTGGTGTCTAATCCTGTAAACTGGCTAAAAGCGGGAAGGACAATCTGCTGCTCAGAAATTGCAAAACACGGTAATCGAAGCCTTTCGTTCTTCGTTTTTAAAACAAATCCCGGATGAATATGTCCGGAAATATAAAATTTATTTTCCTCTATTTTTTCAGGATGATGAACGAAAGTGAACGGTTCAATTTCAAGAAATTCATCTTCGCATTCAATTCCCAGATCGTCATAAACTTCACATTTCATTTTATCGTGATTTCCTCTGATCAAAATAAATTGTTGCGAAAATTGTAGCCGCCATTTTTTAAACAGATTCAGATCAGAATTGTATCCTGCGTGAAATAAATCACCTACAATCACTACCTTTTCCGGTTGAAAATGATTAATTAAGTCTTCCAATCTTTTTAAATCAGTCACTAAAACTTCAGAAGAAATTGCAATTCCATGTTTTCTAAAATGCGCGGATTTTCCAACGTGCAGATCACTTAAAATTAGAATCTTCTTAGCTTCCCAAAAAAGAGCGCGCTGATTCGTAAAAGTTAAAGTCGTATTTTGAATTTTTTTCTCTAAAAGTTCGAGCATTTATATTCTTATTTTTTGAAATTTACTGGTACCTAAAATCAGATTAGTAAATATTTAAATTTTAGTTTAAATGATAAACCATTAAGATATTTTAGAGATTGAGCAAGATTAAGAATTTGGAGGTAAATTTAAGCAGCATACTTAAAAAATCTTTAGATTTCTCTTAATTAATCTTACCTACTTAAATAAACTTAATGGTTAAAAATTAATTCATCAAGAATTTAATAAGATTTGCCGTTTTTAATTTTAATCAGACGAGAGTTATTTTCCTCTCGCAATCTGCATGACGGTTTTTCCTTTCTTCATTGCTTCAGCCTGCATTCTTTTGATCCTTTCACCCAAATCTTCACTGCTTAATGATTGGCGCAAACTATCGACTTTAATAGGAAAACTCAAAGGCGTAAAAGAGTTTGCAAATTTGAGGATTATTTTGGACTTTTCAATCCTGTTAAAAGCTTCTACCAATCTTGCTTCATCGATCTGCTGATTAAAAACTTCAGTATAAGCTTGCTTCAATAATATATTTTGAGAATCATAATCCTCCAGAACATTGAAAATTAATCCTGCGGAAGACTGTAAACTTTTATTATTTTTCTGTTGTCCGGGATAAGTTTGAATCACCAATCCCGAAATCACAGCGATATCCCGAAATTTCCTTCGTGCCATTTCTGTTGCATTAATACTGCTTAAAACATCCTGAATTAAATTTTCTTTCGATAAGATCTGCTTTAAATTTTCTTCCGTCAACGGAATTTCTTGAGAACTTAAGAGTTCAAAACCATAATCATTCATCGCCATTGAAAAAGAGATCGGGGTGATCTTAGAAATCCGAAAAGCGATCAAAGCCGACATGACTTCATGAATCAAACGACCTTCAAACGGATACATGAAAAGATGATAACCGTCGCGCGTTTTGATGATCTCCACCAAAAACTCATCTTCTTTTGGAATGTGAGAGATCCCTTCCTGACTCGCCAAAAGTGGATGCAAAAATTTCAATTCTTTCTCCGACGATTTTGCGTCTAAAGACTGTGAAAGTTTCATGCGAAGAAATTGCCCGAGATATGAACTCAAAGGCAATCTTCCACCCAAATAACTTGGAACCATTGCTTTTCCTTTGGCATTTCGGCAATAAACCGTCATTTCTTTGATGTGGGCAACTTCAAGAACTCTTCCCGCAAGAATAAACTTATCATCTTTTTTCATGCGCGTGATAAAATATTCTTCGATCATCCCGACATAACTTCCGCCCAAAACTTTTACTTTTAACATGGCGTCACTCACGATAACACCAATGTTCATGCGGTGAAGCATTGCAATTCTACGGCTTGTCACTTTATAAATTCCATCTTCGATAACGACTTTATGAAACTCTTCATAATTTTTAAAAGCGCCGCCTCCAATCGTAATAAACTGTAAAATAGATTTCCATTCTTCAGTTGTTATTTCCTGAAAAGCAAACGTATTTTTAATTTGTTCAAAAGTTTCTTCCGCTTTGAAACCTTCACCAACCGCCAAAGTAATCAGATATTGAATAAGTACATCAAATGTCATGACCATCGGAACCCGCGGTTCGATTACTTTTTGCTTTACTGCCTCTTTCAAAGCAGCAACTTCGATGAGTTCCAAAGAATGCGTCGGAATGAAATATATTTTGGAAGTCTCAAACGGTGAATGTCCACTTCTCCCGGCGCGTTGTAAAAAACGTGCAACTCCTTTCGCAGAACCGATTTGAATCACGGTATCAACAGGTTTAAAATCCACACCCAAATCCAAAGAGGAAGTAGAAACGACTGCTTTTAGATATCCAGAACTTAAATTTTCTTCAATCCAGATCCGCAGATCTTTATCAATAGAACTGTGGTGAATCGCAATTTGTCCTGCAAAATCCGGATGTTGCTGCAAGAGGATTTGATACCACATTTCCGCCTGACTTCGCGTATTTGTAAAAACCAAAGTGGTCTTGCTTTCCAAAATAATAGGAATGACTTTGTTCGCCAGTTTATTTCCTAAATGTCCTGCCCAAGGTAAAATTTCCACCTCGTCCGGAAGAACTGCGATGATATCGATCTTCTTCTTTTCCTTCGCAATGACTTTTGTTTTCTTTAATTTATACGGAATTAAAACTTCCAAAGCTTCATCTAAATTCCCAATCGTTGCAGTGATTCCCCAGATTCTAACTTTATTTTGATAGGAAACTAAGCGGGACAAAGCCAATTCGGTAAGAACGCCGCGTTTTCCACCCAGCAATTCGTGCCATTCATCAACGGCGATGCATTTCAAATTTTTGAAAAAGCGTTGATTGTTTTTCTGCGCTAAAAGCAAATGCAAACTTTCCGGAGTAACCAAAAGAATATCGGGCATTTTTTTCGTCTGAGAAGTTCTTTCTTTAATGGGCGTATCTCCATTTCTAACTCCAACAGTCCAGTCGAGACCAATTTCATCAATGGCTTCTTTCATGGCTTTTGCGATATCTTTTGCCAATGCTCGAAGCGGTGTTATCCAAAGTAGTTTTAAACCGTCGCCGTATTTTTCAGGGAAATTAAGAAAGTCAACAATGACGGCTAAGAAAACAGAATAGGTTTTCCCGAAACCAGTTGGTGCGACGACCATTCCGCTGTAGTTTTTGTGATATTTTTCCCAGGTTTCCAGCTGAAAAGTGAAGGGCGCGAAATCTTTTTCGGCCATCCAATTTTTGATGATTTTTAATCCTTCGGTTTCTTGGAAATCTACAGTCATTAAGTTTGGGCCAAAGCCAATTAATTTTTGAATTTAATATGCGGGCTAAAGCTCGCTTCTATTGATAATTTTATGAAATAAAAGATATATTAAGTGATTAGTTTTTTCACTTCTTCAATATCATCAATATCTTTTACTGTTTTATCGCGGCGCCATCTTACAATACGTGGGAAACGCAGTGCTACTCCACTTTTATGGCGATTACTGAAACCAATTCCTTCGAAAGCGATCTCAAAAACGAGTTCTGCTTTTACGGTGCGAACGGGTCCGAATTTTTCTAGAGAATTCTTCGTTACAAAACGACTGACTTCCATAATTTCTTTGTCTGTTAAACCTGAATAAGCTTTTGCAATCGTGACTAATTGATCGTCTTTTTTCACGGCGAACGTATAATCGGTGTAAAACCCACTTCTTCTCCCACTTCCTTTTTGGGCGTAGATTAAAACGGCGTCAATGGTTAATGCATCGACTTTCCATTTCCACCAGTCGCCTTTTTTCCGTCCGGAATGATAGAGGGAGTTTTTCTGTTTCAACATTAAACCTTCGCTGTTGTTGTGGCGGGATTCCAAACGAATCTCCGCTAATTCTTCCCACGATTTTGCAACGACGATTTCGGGTAATTTAAAGTTGTTAATTTCAGAATTCTCTAAGAGTTCTTCTAATTTTAACCGTCTTTCTACTAAAGGTTTTGCTCTAAAATCTTCGCCATCAAATTCCAGCAGATCATAAACAAAAGCCTGAATCGGAATATCCTTCATCATTTTTGCGGAAATAGTTTTGCGATTTAAACGTTTTTGCAGTTCATTAAAATTCAAAACTTCATCGTCTTTCACCGCTAAAATTTCTCCATCTAAAACGAAATTTCCTTCCATCTTTTCCAAAGCGGAAACCAATTCTGGAAACTGCGTATTCACCAATTCTTCACCGCGCGACCAAATGAAAACTTCATCATTTCGGCGGATAAACTGTCCACGAATTCCATCCCATTTGTATTCGGCTTGCCATTCTTCCAGATCACCTAGTTCTTCAGGCGTTTTTTCTAAAGGATAAGCAAGACAGAACGGATACGGTTTAGAATTGTCGGGATTAATGTTTGTGCCCTGAATTAATTCCTGAAAATCAGCCTCTTCAATACTCCATTTTCCCATGATGGAATGCATGAGCTGACTCGTTTCAATCCCCGAATATTTCGATAGCGCATTGATCAATAATTTTTTTGAAACTCCAATTCGAAAACTTCCACCAATCAATTTATTGAAAATAAAACGCTCGGTATAATCCAAGCCATTCCAGCTTTCGAGAACATATTCTTTCTTTTCTTCATCTGATCGATCTTTTAAGGCGATCAATTCGCTCATCCATTGGCTCAAAGATTTTTCAATGGTATATTCAGGTCTGGGTAAAATGAGAGAAAGTGTTTCACCAATATCACCTACGGAACTGTAACTTTCTAAAAAAAGCCATTCCGGTAGACCTGTAATTTCAAGCGCCCAAGATCTTAAAAAATTCGTATTGATGGGACGTTTCGGCCGTTTCCCTGTAAACAAGGCCAGAAACCACAACTTATCTTTATCATCTGCAGTTTGAAGATAATGAACCATCGCATCAACTTTCGCAGTCGTTTTGTTACTGGTTTCCAAGGATGATATGAGTTCTGCGAAGTGTTTCATGGGGTGCGAGTTGCGGGTTTTCTAGGTGCGAGTTACGAGATACTAGTTTTTGAGTGATTGAATATTTGAGTATTAGAGTTTATGTGATTTTGATTTTAAATTAAAGTTTATTTTTAATCGTCATTTTTAGATTGTGGTTCAGCATTGTTTTCTGTAGATTCTTCTTTGTTAGACTCAGTATCAGAAGATTCTTCTTCATCGCCAAACTTAGTTGTTACTTCGTCTGCTTTAATTCCTATTTCATTTAAGTATTTTGTGAAAACTGCGATTTGTCCGTGCGTGACGTGAACCTGTTCGGCTCCTGTTGCTTTTACGGTTTCTAATAATCCCGTCCAGTCAGCGTGGTCGGAAATCGCAAAACCTGCATCTGCAGAGCGCCATCTTCGTGAACCGCGAACCTGCATCCAACCTGAACAAATTCCTGTCGCGCGATTTGGGATTTTGCGGATCATATTGCTGTCCAATAAAGCGGGCGGAACAATCACGATCTCCTGGTTTAGATTTTTAATATCTTCTGTAAAATTCACCGTTTCATAATCTGGAAGTTGAACTCCGACACTTTCGATGGCTTCATTTAATCTTCCGATGGAACTGTGAACAAATATTTTCCCATAACCTTCTACCGACTTCATTATTCGCTGGGCTTTTCCTAAAGAATATCCGATAAAAACCGACGTTTTTCCCTGACTTTTATTGCTTTCTACCCAAGCTCCTAATTGCTCCGAATATTGTTGTGGCGTCAACCACTTGTAAATCGGCAATCCGAAAGTACTTTCTGTTATAAATTCATTGCATTTCACCAATTCAAAAGGTGTAGAAATTCCATCATCCTGAACTTTGTAATCTCCGGAAAAAACGGTAACATACCCTTTATATTCCATTCGGATCTGACAGGACCCAACAATGTGACCGGCTGGATGAAAACTTACTTTTACGCCATTGATCATGATGGGTTCGTTATAGCCGAGACTTTGAACCTCGATATCTGGTCCAATCCTGATCTGTAAAATAGGTTTTGTAAAATGGTGACAAAGATATTTTTTCATGCCCCACTTTGCGTGATCTCCATGTCCATGAGAAATAACCGCCAAATCGACGGGTCGCCACGGATCAAGATAAAACTTTCCGGGAATGCAATAAATGCCTTTATTAGTGAATTTGACGAGTTTCAAAATAGAGTAATTTTATCTTTAGTTTTTAAAATATAAAGGAATTTAAAAGGGTTTTTACTAATGATTGCAAAAGCTATTTTCATACCAATATTTAAGAAATAGTATTCTTTCTAATATTTCTCTGTAAGGTATTTCCAATATCGTTTCGGTAAAGACTGTACGTGCAGTTTAAGATTTTTTCTTTCCGGAATATTGGTCTTTACGAAATAACGTTGCCACAATTTCTGGTATTTTAATTCTTCCTCATGCAAAAGGTTTTGAGTATTGACAAACTTGCTTTTATTAATTTCATCCGGATAAAAAAAGTCTGCATTTTCGGTGTCAGAAAATATACCGTAATGTCTTTTTAGATCAAATATCATCCATTTTTGATCCTGATATCTTGCTTTAAAGTGTTTAAAAATAAGAGGAAGAACATTGAAGTCAGGCTCTACTTTGGCGAAATAAAAATCGTCCTGTAATTTTTCAAAACGCACAAATGCATTCATTCGGTGTATTTCCCGACCAACAGATTTGCAAACTTTTGCGATCTGCATCATATTAGCATTTGCGAAATCATTTAAAACATTTTGCTTCGGACGGGAAAGTGAATATTTTACTGCGCTAAAAATTAAATTTTCAAGTTGCGGATCTTCAGAGAGATAAACCATCAGTAATTGGGAAACGGCGCTTTTCCCGATATTGTCTTCTAACTTTTTTAAAACTCTTTCTGATTTTTCGGATTGGGTTTGAACTTCATGAACAGTGGCGAAAATATTTTCAACAGTATAATTTTCTGTGCTAAAAATTTCAGCATCTAAAAATTTATACTCGAAAACTTCGAATATCGCGGTCATTAAACCTTCAAAACTTCCATCATAAATTACGGTCGTCATTAAAATAAAGTCAATTGCTCAGAAAAAGGAGAGGTAAATTTAGACTTCGTTGTATCCAAAATAATTTTCCTGAAGTTTTGATGATCGATAAAATTGGTAAAAACATTATGCGATTCAAATTCAACAAAATACTTTGCGCGATTAATGGCCACTCCGATTTTCTTTAAATGGTCTAAATTGAGTTTTTGAAATTTACGCGCCATTAAAATTTTCCGAACAGACTTTGTTCCGACACCTGGAATTCGCAACAACATTTCTTTTGGAGCAGTATTAACATTAACAGGAAACTGTTCTAAATGTCTTAAAGACCAAGCCAACTTCGGATCGACTTCTAAATCAAGAAAAGGATTGCTTCGGTCTAAAATCTCATCAGCTTTAAATCCATAAAAACGCATGAGCCAATCGGCTTGATACAAACGATTTTCCCGAACCATCGGAACTTGCGAATGGATTGAAGGCAACCTTGCATCTTCCAGCATGGGAACGTAACCTGAATAGTAAACACGTTTTAAATTGAAGTTTTTGTAGAAATGATCCGCTACTTTGATAATTTTGAAATCTGTTTCATCGGTTGCGCCAACGATCATTTGAGTGGATTGTCCAGCTGGTGCGAACTTTGGAACTTTTTTAAAGATTTTCCGCTCATCCTTATATAATATTAACTCATTTTTCACATAAGTCATGGGTTTGATCATCTCCGAATGGGACTTTTCCGGCGCCAATAATTTCAAACCTTTTTCCGTGGGAATTTCTAAATTAACGGAAAGTCGGTCTGCGTACAATCCCGCTTCACGCATAATTTCATCACTCGCTCCGGGAATTGATTTTAAATGAATGTAGCCGTTAAATTTATGTTCCGTTCTTAATTTTTTAGCCACGCGAACCAAACGTTCCATGGTCGTATCTGAATCGGTAAAAATTCCTGAGCTTAAAAATAATCCTTCAATAAAATTTCTGCGGTAAAAATTAATGGTGAGATCCACAACTTCTTCCACGGTGAAAGCTGCACGTTTAATATCATTTGATTTCCTCGAAACACAATACGCACAATCATAAATGCAATGATTTGTCAGCAAGATTTTCAACAACGAAACACAGCGACCATCTTCCGTATAGGAATGGCAAATTCCGGAAGCATGACTGTCTCCTAAACCACCGTTTTTATTCTTTCGGTTTCCACCACTCGAAGAACACGAAACATCATATTTCGCTGCATCTGCGAGGATCTCTAACTTTTCCTGGATTCGATCGATATTCATATTATGTTAAAAAGCAACGATCAAAAATAGTTCTAATTTATATCAAAACACATTGATCGTTGCTCTTTTTTGTAGCAAATTTTATTTGAAATTGTAGTGGTTTCCGTTAGACATTTAGTCCACCTTCTACTCCACCATCTTCCGTTTTAGCGCCGGTTACAGCTGCGAAAACCATTTTTGCCATGGCAAAAACTTTGTTGTCTTTGGTTTCGTAATAATATCCATCATCCGGTTTTACGCCGATTACGGTAATACGTGGATCATCTTTTCCGTCAAACCAAGCATCGGCGAAATGACTGTAATATTTTTCGATCAATGCTCTGTCTTTGGAAACTTCAGCTTTTCCTTGAATGAAAACATATTCGTAAGAAGAATTGTTTAAAAAGTAAAGTTGAGCAGTATTGTCCTTCGCTAAATTTTCGTTGTGCGTACTTTCGGAAGAACTGATAAACCATAATGTACCTTCCTCGTCAACTTCCTGTAAAGACATTGGAATGCTGTGCGCATTTTTTCCGATGTTGGTTACGAAGAAACATACTCCGGCTTTTTCTGTTAATTTTTTGATTGTTTCAATGGCTTCCTGTCCATTTAAGTCTTTGTGTGGAGATTGTGCTTGTCCCATAATAGTAATTTTTGATTAATGTTAATTTGAATGATTGAGATGAGAAATGTTTTTTTTAAAACAAATATCTTTTATCAAATCTGATTTCTGATTAATCAAATTTTAGTCCAAAAACATACTATCATTTTAATTTTAAGAGATTTTAATACTTTAATAAAATAGAAGTATTATAAAATTACAGAGAATTCAAAGGTATAAAATGAGAAAGAAAAAGGCTTGATTTATCGCGTTTTCGACAGGAGTTCAATCGTTATTAAATCTAATTCGCCCTTATAAAATTGATCTAAAGCTTTACCAAAAATTTTATAATTTTCAGCAGGAAAGATCACAGAGTTGTTCACCACAACCGTTTTAAATAAAGTCATAGATGATTGAAACTTTAAATAATCTGGAAATCCAAAAATTTCTTCTGCCGTTTTCCCTTCAATCTCTTCGACCAATATTCTGGTGAGTTCAATAATTCTTTCAGCCAAAACAGAATTTTTTAAGTAATCAACCGCTTCATCGCTATTTTCAATTTCAAATTTTCTGGCAATATCTGATTTTCCTAAACCTTTGATCTGAGGAAAAATATACCACATCCAGTGCGAAGTTTTTTTACCGTTTTTGATTTCCAGCCAAGCATTTTTATAAGAGTTTTCCTGGGCGATATGAAAGCGATCTAGATTGTATTTCATGTTGTGTTTTTTTAATCATCAAATAAGAAGTACAATATAATCTTTTAAACAAAAAAAAAGGCAATCAAAAAGGATTGCCTTTATTAATAATTTAGTCTTTTTCTACAACCAATTTTTGGAAAGCTCCATTATGATCAAATAGTAAATCTCCTTTTGCTACTTCTGCTTCATAAACCACAGATCCATCTGCTTTTACGATTTTAGCTGCTTCTTTTATTTTACCGTATTTATTTTGAGCAACATAAGAAATTGCGTTTTTTGGTAAATTTTTTGCATTTAAAGAAGTTTCTGTTTCTTCTTTTACTCCTGTTGAGCTATATGTTGCAGAAATCTTTTCATTGTTTAATTTAAATTCTGCTTCAAATTTTCCGTGCTCTTCGTCCCATTTTACTTTTTTTACCTGTGGATAGTCTTTTTTGAAAGCATTTTTTACATTCACAGGAACTTCGCCGCCTTTATTCATTCCGTGTTGCGCTGCAAAAGATCCTACTCCCATTACAAAAACTGATAACATTACAATTACTGACTTTTTCATTTTGATTATTTTTAAACTTAGGATTGAACTTGTTCCAATCTCTACTACAAATCTGCGGCATCATTCTGTAGAGAATCTGAATTTAAAACCAAAACAAATCATTTAACATTTATTTAATACTTTTCGAATTATTTCTTTAAAATTATTTAATAATAAATCACTATTCAATCTAAATTCAATTATTTTCCGATCTGCAATAAATGAAAAGACTCGTCGATGAGTGGAAATCGGTGCGTCGTCTTGTTTTCTTCCGAACCAAATTTTGCAGTCGCTACATAGATATTTTGAGAAGAAACATCGATTGCAATTGTTCGCGCTCCTTTTTCTGTGATGATGTTTGGTAATGCTACAATTTCATCTTTTGATTTTTCTAAATAAGTCGATAAAACACCGGAATAGGTTGAAGCAAAAATCATTTTAGACTTTTCGTCGAATACTACCCCATCACAACCTTTCGCAATTGGTAAAGCATTTACAATTTTTCCATCTTCTGCATTTACGATAACCAGATGTTCTTCACATGCCGAAAATAAGCGGTGGGTTTTATGGTCGATTGCTAAACCACTCGGACTTTCATCTTTGCCCAAAGAAAAATAGTTTACAACTTTTCCCTCCGCTAAATTGATTTCTGCAATCTTCGATTTGTCTTCAATATTGACAAAAATTTTTCCGTGTAAATCGCTTACCAAAAATTCTGGGTTCCCGATGAGTTCGATGGTTTTTTCTACCTTTAGATCTTTTGGATTGATGATGCTTAAACTGTTACTTCCAGCATTGGCTACAATTATTTTTTTTGAATAGTCATCAAAGATCACCGCATCAGGTTTTTGACCAACTTCGATAATTGCGATTTTTTGATTTGTTTTCACATCAAATATATACACCGAATTTGATTTTCCATTTGTAATGTAACCCCGATTATCTTGGTCAAAAGCAATTCCATGAACGCCGTTCTGGTTTTCGATGGTTCCTTGAGATGCCGAAGTTTCAGGGTTGATAATATTGACCTGATTGGAATGACTCGCGTAGATAAAATGATTCGCCGGACAAACCGCCAGATAATCCCAACCACCACTTCCCTCCACAGGAATTGATTTTAGAACTTTAAAGGTTTCCGATTTCGTCTGACTGTTTACCAAATTTAAAACAGACAGGAAGGCTACTAAAAGCAGTTTTGTTTTCATTTTTTAATAATTTAATTTGATGTAGTTGAGGAGTTCATTTTTGATTGTTCTTTGAAATGGAGTTTATTCAACAAGGTCGGGAACACTACGAGAAGTAACGGCAAAGCGATGATAAACCCGCCAATGACAGCGATCGCCAAAGGTTGATGCATTTGCGCGCCGGTTCCTATTCCTAAAGCTAAAGGCATTAAGGCGATAATTGCACCTAAAGCCGTCATTAACTTTGGTCTTAATCTTGTGCTGATGGCATAGATCAAAGACTCTTCCTTCGATTTTTGTGCTAAAGTCTCTTCAAACTGCAGATAGGTAAAAATGGCGTTCTCGCCGATAATTCCGACCATCATAATGATTCCCGTGTAACTTCCAACATTCAAAGGCGTTCCCGTAAGAAAGAGCAAAATAAAACTGCCCGAAATTCCTAAAACGGAGACCAGTAAAATAAGAAATGCCACTGTGATATTTCTGAAAAGGAATAAAATAGTCGTGAAAACCAATAAGCATGAAACGAATAAAATTAATAGCAATTCGCTGAAAGATTTTTGCTGTTCTGCATAAGCACCGCCGTAAGAAACACTATATCCAGAAGGAAGCTTAACACTTTTGTCGATCTCTTTCTGAATGTTTTTTATTGTTCCACCCAGATCGCCATTGTCTAAACGCGCGGTTACGATGCCAATATTTTGCAGATCTTCCCTTTGAACCTCCGCGGAACCTTTTAAAACAGACACATTTGCAAATTCTTTCAACGGTTTTAACTGTCCATTGGGCAAAGAGATCATGCTATTTTGAATCTCGTAGAGCGAAGCATTTGATTTGTTATTGTATAAAATACGAATGGGCGTAAATTGATTTTTATCAAACAGATCTCCGACGGTATTTCCACTCAGTATCGTCTGGGTTTGGTACTGAAAATTCTGCGGCGAGATCTGATACTGAGCTAAAACTGAAAAGTTGGGCGAGATCTGAATAGAAGGTCCCGCAATAATGATCCCGTCAAAAACATCTGCTGTTCCCGGAACTTTTTCTACAATTTTTGAAATTTGCTGCGAATATTGATGAATTGTCTGAACATAAGGCCCGAAAATTTTAATTTCAATCGGTTGTACACTGCTCATCAAATCGCCAAGCATATCGGTAATAACCTGCCCAAAATCTACCGTTAAGGGCAAACCTGTCGTAGCAATTTTAGCCCGAAGTTCATCTGTAACTTCTGCCGTAGTTTGGGTTCGGTCTTTTTTAAGGTTGATCAGATAATCGCCACGATTGGGTTCGGTAATAAAAAATCCCATTTGCGTTCCCGTCCTTCGGCTGTAGGCTTCAACTTGCGGATTTGCCTTAATGATCTTTTCGACTTCCCGAAGTTCGCGGTCTGTTTCCTGCAAGGATGTTCCGGGCGGCGAATTGTAATCTAAGACAATACTCCCCTCATCCATATCGGGTAAAAATCCTGTGGAAATATTGGGAATAATCAGAGCGGTAGCTGCGACCAAAATCGCCATAAAAATATAGGTGAAAATAGGTTTTCTGATAAAAAATCCCACCCATTTTCTTTCCTTTACTTCATGATGAACTTCTTCTTTTTTTGGCGCTGTATTTTTAGATAAAAAGAGATAGATCACGGGCAATAATAGCCAGGTCACGAAAAATGAACTGACCAAAGTGATGATCATGGTGTTTGTCATGACCTTAAAATAAGCACCGGCAACACCGCTCATCAGCATAAAAGGCAGAAAAATAACAATCGTACTGAGCGAAGAACCGACCATTGCTTTCAGCAAATAATTAACGGCTTTCTGCACCAGACTTTTACTGTTCTCTTCCGGAAATTCTTCATGCGTTCTGTGGATCTGTTCTACAATAACAATGGCATCATCGATGATCAAACCGATCGCGGCGGCAATGGCGCCCAAAGTCATGATGTTAAAAGTAGCGCCTGTTGCATACAAAACAACCATCGTTAAACAAATCGTAACCGGAATGGTGATCAAAATAGTAGCACTCGCTTTCCAGGATTTTAAAAATATGATAGCCACGATTATTGCCAGTAAAAGTCCGATCCAAAGCGCATCCGTCACGCTTTTTATAGAACTGTTCACGAAATCTGCCTGTACGTAATAAGGTTTTAGGACGACATCTTTGGGTAAGGTTTTTTGCAGATCTGCGATCTTCAGTTCCATAGCGGTTGAGAGATCGACCACATTCGCATTGGGTTGCTGTACGACTGCGATCAGAATACTTTCCGTTCCATTAGCGTTTACTTTGATGTACTGTTTTGCTTTATGGACTTCAATTTTGGCGATGTCATTAAAGTAAATAATTCTGTTTCCATCATTTTTAATGACTACATTTTTTAAGGCATCAAGGTTTCGTAATTGCGCATCGGTCAAGGTTAAATAAAGGAAATTATAATCTGCCGAATAACCGTTTGATTTGATGAAATTCGTTTCATTCAGCGCCGTTTCTATGTCTTTTGGATTCAGACCCAGTTGTGTCATTTTCCCTTGATCCAAAACGGCCCAAAACTCCTTATCTTCCCCGCCAATGATCCGGATATCACTTACGCCGGGAACTTGAGAAAGATAAGGTTTGATGGTGTAAAGCGCAAGTTGTTTCAGCGCAATTGGCGACATCGATGTAGCATTCAAAGAATATCCCATCACCGGTAAAATGGAAGGATTCATCTTTTCTACCGTAATATTAATGTTGGGTGGCAACTGATTTTTGATCGCATTGATCTTGGCTTCGATCTGTTGCTGACTCAAATCAATATTGGAGTTCCAGCTCATAAAGGCTGAAATCTCGCAACTTCCCCTACTCGTCGTACTTTTCAGCGTTTCCAGATCGGGAATTTGTTTCACGGCGTTCTCCAACGGTCGTGTCACCGCGATGGTCATTTGATCGACGGGCTGTTCGCCAGCTTCTGCTATGATTTTTATTTTCGGAAAAGTGATCTGTGGAAAAAGTGAAGACTTGATATGCGAATAGGAAAAGATGCCGCCCATTAACAGGAGCAGGATCATGACCACCAGCGGACTTTTATATGTTACAAAAAAGGATTTTTTCATTCTATTTTACACTGCATTTTTATTGCAGAAAGTTTATTTTAACAAAGAAAGTCACAAGAGCTTTTTGATTTTAAAGATTAGTCTTTGGCGAGTAAAAGAAAAATAAATATTTTTGCAATGCTCACGTTTTTACTTTTTTTCACTTATTTTAGCTGTATTGCATTTATCTTTTGTGACTTTTGTGGTTGATGACCTCATAGTTACTTCTCCACTTTTACTTTTGCGTTATTTTCTAAACCATAATTTCCGGAAGTGATAATCTGATCTTTCAGCGTAATATTGCCCGAAATAACCTGCACCCAGTTATCATTTTCAGTTCCTTTTGTGATATCAACTTTCACTGCCGTGTTCTTGTTTTTTATTTTCATCACCCAAAATTTCGTCTGCGTTTCATCCGTTAGAACTGCACTTTTAGGCACGTAAATCCCGACTTCATTATTTTTCTGTTTTAAACTGATGCTTACAATTAAATTTTCCGGAATAGAAACGACCTCATTCGGTTTTACCAAAACTTTTTCAGTTTGCGACACCGGATCTACGGCGGGAAGAAGTTTGGCGATATGTCCCTGTATCGTTTTTCCATCCGGTAATTTAATTTGCAAATTGTTGTTATTGAGGAGCATTTCGTGGTATTCGTAGGGAACATTCATCACGAATCCGAAAGTTGAACTATCCGTAATTCCTGCCAAAATCTCCCCTTCCTGCACATAATCTCCAACCTGATGGTTTAAGGCATTCACGAAACCTGTTGCCGGACTGGTAACAGAAGTAACACCCGAAAATCGAAAGGAAGGATCCAGTTTATTAATGGTATTTCCCAAAGCCCGCGCTTCTTTTGTCTGAATCGAAAATAAAAGCTGACCTTTTCTTACGGCTTGGGCCAGATTAATTCTCACATTCGTAAGGTAACCTGTAGCATTTGATTTCACTTCAGATTTCAATAAATAAGTCGCTGTTGCGTTGATCGAAATATCATTATTGATGCTTAAAGTATCAGTCGGAAAAGCCACAGAAACCGGAGTTTCAGAGTTTATTACCGGTTCAGCAGAAACGGTATCCGCATTTTTTTTACACGAAATAAGTAAAATTGAAAGCAAGAAGACGGTAACTATTTTCATTAGGGTAATATCATATTATCAAGTTGATTTTCTAAACGCAGCACCTGCATTTTATACTGTAAAAGGCCACTTTTCAAACTGGTGTAATTGGTGATCGCCAATATGAAATCCACCATTTTTACATCTCCTGTTGGCAATTGTTTGAGATTGGCTTCGATCAATGTTTTAGAAAATTTCATTTGAGTCGTTGCCAGGTTGACCATTTCTCTATACTGCAGGATCTGCTGTTTGATCTGCGCTTTTTGCTGCTGATATTGTTTCTCATAAAATGCAGCATAATTCTTTTTGGTGTCCAGCTCTATTTTCTTTTGAGAGATCAAAAGTTCTTTTTGATGCCCATCGTAAATCGGTATATTCAAAGACAATCCGGCGCTGATTCCAAAATTTTTATAAGGACTTTGTAATAAAGCCGAGGAATAACCGCCATCCGCGAAAATTGCTATTTTTGGTTGATAACTGTAATTGATGAGTTGAATATCATTGTTCAGTTTTAAACTGTCCGTGCGTAAAGTTTGGGCGTAAACACTCTGTTGAAAATCCTGAGTGTCCTGCAGTCCAAAGGTGGGCGATTCCAGATTAGAGGGTTTCGTTTCATCATTCCCGGAAAGATACTGCAGCAATGCAAAATTATGCTGCCAATCTGCAAGATGCTGTTTTTGGGTCAATACGATCTGTTGCGAGTTCACTTTGAAGGACAAATAATCTGTTTGGCGAAAGACAGAGTTTTGGGTCAGTTTTTTTAAGATCAGATCTTCCTGTTCAAAAATGTAAATGATCTCTGCATCTATTTTTTTCTGTTCCTGATTCTCATAGGTTAAAAGATATTGCTCCGTAATTGCTTTTTTTAAATTTAATGCAGACAAGTTCTTCTGATTCAGAAGTTGTTGAATTCCAAGGGAAAAAGAATTCAGCTTGGACTCGTAATTCTTTTTGCTGATGATATCGCGGGAAACTCTTCCTAAAAGTGCCAGATTTTTTCCGTTGATGGTCGAATTTCCATTATAACCCCAATCCTGTACTTGCGGAGAATACGACGCATCTGCAATCCCGTTTACTTTAAAACCAAAATCCCTGCGCATTTTTATACTGTCCAAAGCCGTGATCTTCATTTGATTGCTGAAGTCTTTTAAATTAGGATTGTTTTGCTGAGAAACTTGTAAATAATAAGCGAGTGTTCCGGTATTTTGGGCGTGGTAAAACCCAATGCTTACCAGTACGATAAGCAGAATGAGGAGTTTTTTAAAATGATTCAGATCGGTCATATTCGTGTAAAATTCCTAAATAGTAAGACGAAAATAAATCTCAATTCTGTTTAAATACTGAATTCTGCTTTATCTTTAAATTTAATCCTGAATTTTTTTACTGCAAAAGAATTAAAAGTGTTTTTTAATGAACCTTTCTTAATTCATAAAGAGAAGGACAGGATGAAAAGTGATTATCTTTAATTCTCTTAACCTTCTTCTTTTTCGTGTTGGATGATGATTTCTCTTCCCTTTAAAAATATTTCTAAAATCAAGGCGATCTATTTTTTCTTGACTATAAAAAAATGTCTTCCGTTCTTAAACGCATAATTTAAATTCAAATGAAAAGAAACAGCGATCTGTTTCGCGATCTCCAGACCTAAACCCGTACTGTTTTCCTGCGTATTTTGGCGCTGAAATCTTTTGAATAATTTCTCCTGAAATAATGCCAACCGTTCTGCCTGATTAGAAATGCTCATCTCATTCTTCGTAAAAATAAGTTCAACCGTACTGTCTTTCGGTGCATACTTCAAAGCATTAAGCAAAAGATTCCCCACCAGAATCTCAGCTAAACTAAAATCCATTTCAACATTTAAAGCCTCTTTAAGATCAGTTTTTAAGTCGATATTTTTAGATTTGATCTGTTCCTGATAATTCTTGAAAAAATGTTCGGCGATACCATTAAGATTCACGGACTGAATATCATTAAACTGCCTGTTTTCTATTTTTGAAAGCAGCAAAAGCGCTTTATTCAATTTTCCCATTCTGGACGTCGCCGTAGAGATATCATTTAAAATTTCTGCCTGTTGCTCCGATATCGGTTCGGTTTGCCAAAAGAGTTCAATGTTATTTTGTACAATTGCGAGTGGCGTTTGCAATTCGTGAGAAGCATTTTCTGTAAATTCTTTTTGCGACTGATAGACCCTTTGGTTTTTTGTAGAAAGTTCGTTCAAAGAATTATTCAGATCATTCAGTTCACTTATTTTGCTAGCTTCCAGATGAAGCTCTTTCTGGTCATCGATCCTAAAGTTTTTTAGCTGATCCAGGGTTTTATAAAAGGGTTCCCAAACCTTTTTTTTAATTTGATAATTAATAAGAAGTAAAGTTGCCGTTAAGAGAAAAACCAAGGAGATGAGGAGATACAGAATGCTTTTTAGCAGGTCTTCACTTTCTACCAGAGATTGTTTGATCTGTACATTAAACGCGACACCTGCACTTTGAACGGGGAATTCTAAAATGCGGAAAGATTCTGTTTCATCGTCTTTTACATTAAAAAAAGTATGGGTAAATATCTTTTCAGAAAAGTGTTCTTTCGGATTTGTCGTAATGGTTACTCTGTCATCAAAATTCACAAAGTTCCGGGTGGGAATATTTTGAAGTTTTTGTGCAATTGAAGTTTTTTGGTCTTCCAAATGCTCATCAATATTGTTGATCAAAACTTTTTGAATGACGATATAGAAAAGCGGGATCGCGATCACCATAGCCAGGATGGTGGCTCCAATGTAGCGCAAAGAAATATATTGGGTCAGCTTCATTTCGCTTCTATTTTATAGCCCATTCCGTACACCGATTTGATGCAGTCCTGTGCACCGGCAAGAGTGAGTTTTTTCTTAATGTTTTTGATATGAGCATAGAGGAAATCAAAATTATCAAAGAAATCGATATTATCTTCTGCAATATGCTCTGCGATGGCATTTTTGGAAACGATCTTGTTTTTATTCACCGATAAATAAAGCAAAATATCGTATTCTTTTCGGGTGAAATCGAGGGTTTTCTTTTCAAAGGAGATGGATTTATTATCCACATTAATTTCCAGATCGTTGATCAAAATAGTGTTGTTTCCTTTAAAATGTTTTCTTCTGATGACTGATGAGATGCGCGCGCCGAGTTCTGAAAGATGAAAAGGTTTTGCCAGATAATCATCTGCGCCCAATTGCAGACCACTGATTTTATCATCCAGAGAATTCTTCGCGGAAATAATGATAACGCCATCCGATTTTCTTTCCTCCTTTAATAATTTTAAAAGATGAAGACCGTTCCCATCCGGTAAAGTAAGATCTAATAAAATACAGTCATAGTCGTATAATTCTAGTTTTTCTGCGGCGGTTTTAAAGTCTTCAGCGAGATCACAAATGTACTTTTCACTTTTTAAATAAGTCAATATGCTTTTGCTCAGTTGTTTTTCGTCTTCGATCAATAAAATCTTCATTGCAATTTTTTGGTAAATTAATTTGAAATACTGAATACAATCTGAATTATTACCATTGGTATTTTTTTTACTTTTATCATTATTAATGATCTCTTGAGAATAATTTACCGGATCAACTCGATCCAACCCAATTTAACGCTTTATTTTAAATGCTTTCCTTTCAGAAAGATCCCGAAATATTAATGTTTCGGAAATAATTGATCACCGAAAACAAAACGGTATCAAATTGATGTCGGCACCCTAATTTCCAGAGCAGCCGGAATGAGATAAGCTTCAACTTCATTTACTTTCCCCAGATATTCGCCGTCGACCTGAAAATGCATTTTCTTGGAGAGCTCCATTTTTAAAATATTGGTTTTTAAAACTTCTGTTTTTTGGGGATTAAAAGCAGTATGCGTAACCATCATTTTAAAGATTTCCAGAATGGAGATCTGTTTAATGACGATGACTTCAAATAACTCATCTTCCAAATCGCCCGATGGATTGATCACTGCACCACTGCCATATTTTGTAGCATTTGCAATGACGATCATGGCGGCTTTTGTTTTGATCATTTCGTTATCGATTGTTATTGAAACTTTCATGATGGGATCAATGAATAATAAATTGCGCACTGCATGTAAAGTCGCTTTAAAATAGCCCCATATTCCCCGGGTGTTTTCTGTTTGAAACTTTTCAATCATTCTTGCATTAAAACCAATATCACTTAAATGAATACTAAGCCTGCCATTGATCATGATGACATGTATTTTTTTTCCGATCCCAGAAATAACGGTATGTAATGCTTCGGCTGGAATTGAACTGATACCGAGTTCTTTTGCCAATCCGTTCGCGGAACCTGCAGGTAAGATGGCCAGTGGAATATTTTTTTCTAAAAGACAACCTCCGACGAGCGTCACGGTTCCATCGCCACCTACCGCAACCACTTGATCAGGATGGTAAGTGGCAATTTTTTCTTTAATTTCCGTTACATTACAATCGTCTTTCAGAATATATAATTCAATGGAATACACTAAAGGTTTGAAATAATCGACTATTTCTTTTTCCCAGTCGATGGAATGGTTTCCGGAGCGCGGATTGACGATAAATAGTATTTTGGGTCTGATTGCCGATTCCATAGGTATTGTATCTTTGTCTTCTGATTTTTTCGTGAACTAAGGTATGAATGTTTAAATTCTAAACAGTATTTTCAGACGAAATTGCACTACAAATTACAAAATTGAACAGAGAATGGTAAAAGAATCCAGATATCCGAATGCTGCTGTGAAAATCTATCATGGTTACGGACATACCGCGGATCTTGTTGTTTATGGTCATGTTTTAAAGGAGAAATCTTTTACCCAAAAGAAATATACCGACAATCCGCTCAAAAATATCCTCAATCTGCTTCGTTTATTTTTTATCAGTCCGATCCCAAATGCCAAAGTAAAACTCGACTGGCAGGATCAATCTTTTGATGCAAGGACCGGAAGCGATGGTTTTTTTAAATTTGAATGGAGATCTGACCATGAAGTCGCTGCAGGATGGCATGAAGTAAAAGTGCATTTGCTCAGTGAGGAAGAGGAGATCACTGCGACAGGCGAGGGTAAAATATTTATTCCCGAAAGCACGCAGTATGGTTTTATATCAGACATTGATGATACCGTGCTTATTTCCCACTCCGGAACTACGGGCAAGAAATTGTGGTCCATGCTCACCAAAAATCCACGAAGTCGAAAAACCTTTGCAGATGTGGTGAACTACTACCAGCTTTTAAGTTTTGCGCATACCGGTGTGCCGAATCCTTTTTTTTATGTGTCGAGCAGTGAATGGAATCTTTATGATTATCTGAATGAATTCTTTAAATACAATCAACTTCCAAAAGGCGTTTTCCTTCTAAACAACATCAAAAAATGGACGCAGTTGCTGAAAACGGGTACGACGAAACATTTTGGCAAACTGAACAGGATCGAACGCGTTCTTCTCGCTTTTCCGAAACAGCAGTTTATTTTGCTGGGAGATAACTCACAAAGTGATCCGGATATTTACAAATTGATTGCGGACAAATATCCCCATCAAATACTGGCGATCTACATTAGAAATATCAGTTCTAAGAAAGAGCCTTTCACAAAAGAAATACTGGCATCCTTGAATAATCACTCTATCAAAACTTTGCTTTATAAACATACAAGTGAAGCGATTTTACATTCCAGATCGATCGGATTAATTTCATGATCAAGTTCTTTTTCTGCTTCATCACAAAAAATAAACACGCCTTTATAATTTTTACCTCTGATATCAGCTTGAGATGATGAACGTAGTTTTCTTCATCAATTTAACACATAATTTGGTTAAAATTAACAAATATTTTGCATCCGATTAAATTATGTTGTACCTTATCACACAATTTAAAAACCAACAATTTATATGGCGGATTCTTTCTCCAAAAAAGAAAACTTTAAGAAAAAACTTCAAAAGCAAAAAGAGAAGACAGCTCGACGTGAAGAACGTAAAGACAGCAATGACAAAGGAAAAACTCTGGATGACATGATCATGTATGTTGATCATAACGGTCAGTTGACCAGCACTCCTCCGGATAAGAATGACAGAATTGACGTTGACATCAATAGTATTCAACTGGGCGCAACTCCGATTGAAGCTGAAGAGGTTGTAAAATCAGGTACGGTCACTTTCTTAAGTGAAAAAGGCTACGGTTTTATCACTCAGGAAAAATCAAGTGAAAACATTTTCTTTCACAGCAACAACTGCGTAGAACCTGTAAAGAAAGGCCACAAAGTCTCCTTCGAGATCGAAAGGTCTCCCAAAGGTTTGGTTGCGGTAGATATTAAAGTAATCAGATAAGAACTTAAAAATAAAAAGCTTCGAAAGAAGCTTTTTTTGTGTCTAAAATAGTCCGTCAGAAAACGGATCTTATTATTAAAGACCACGCTTTGCTGGCTGCGAATAACTCCCTTTAAAATAAGGTTAATGCGATGGGCGGTTCATCCATATTCACGGCGACCAGATCGGCTTCATGATTCGGAAAAGCAAAATCCTGTATATCGCGGCTGCTTAACCACTCCTGCTCTTTCGCTTTTGTCAACACGATGGGCATTCTGTGTTTGGTATTATGAATTTCGGTCATCAACTCATTCGCTTCCGTGGTCACGATAGAAAAGGTCGTAAGTGTTTCTCCCGTTTCCTTATCGGTCCAGTTGCCGTAAATGCCGCCCAGCGCAATGAGCTTCGTGTTCGGTAAAGTCAAAAAATGTTTCTGCTTTTCTTTGCCTTTTGCATCAATCCATTTCCACTCATAAAAACCTTTCACCAGCACCAGACACCGTTTGTTGTAATTATTTCTAAAAGAAGATTTTTCTGCGACGGTTTCTACTCTTGCGTTTAGAGTTTGTTTCTGTATTTTCCGGTCTGTTGCCCAGGAAGGGATCAATCCCCAGTTTGCGGAAGTTGCAACGGTGGGATTTTCATCTAAAATAACTGCAACCAGCGGATGACTGAAGCCATTTAAAAAGGGTTGGGCTTCAAAGTCTTCATCCTCATATCCAACACCATACACTTCTTTTATTTCTTTTTTCGTTAAACTTGAATCGACGTAGTAGCACATATCTTTTTATTTTAAATGAATGCTAAATAACGGGAATTAATACGGTTTACTGAACGCTATAATGTAGGAAAAGCATCGTTTTAGACAGCATTTTTCTCCTCAGCCGGAAAAATACTCAAAGTAAATTTCATGATCATCCAGCAACTCGGTGAACAGATCGAAAGCGGTCATTTGATTTTGCAGCTTCTCCAAAAGTTTAGATTCTACGTTTTCAAAATTGCTGTTTAAAGCTGTACAAACTGCCACGACATCTTTCACGACTGCACATCTCTTATACTCAAAGGCTGGACTTAAATCCTGTAGATCCACTCTAATTTCTGTGGAACTGACAGTGAGCCAGATGACGCGGCCGTGGTTGTCGGAATAGATTTGCATAATGATAAAAGTAATCAATATTTCTGGTAAACAATTCAAATAAAAATCATTTAAGCTTTTTTACTCAAAAAAATAATATTTTTTATTATTGGTCAAATTGTACTCATAAAAAATAAAAAAGCCTAAGAAATATTCTCAGGCTAATTCATTATTTCTTTTTATTAGGATTTAATTGTGTTCCACGATTCCCTTGATTTTGATCATATTGGGTATTTGTTCCCGGAGTTCCTTTGTTAGGATTAGACTGATTTGATTCGTTATCCGCCGGTTTAATTGTTTGCTTTGACATTTTTTTATTATTTATTTGTTACTACTATTTTTTAGTTCTGGGCGGATTGAAATCTCTTCCTCCTCCTGAAGGTTTACCCAGCACTTTACTTGGCCAGTTTTTACCAGGAGCTGGCTTTGGAGCTGGTGATGATGGTTTAGAATTACTCATAATGTTTTAATTGTTTGTTTTTAAATTCCTACTCTATATGCTTTTCGGATACCGCATTTATAAGTTGTCGACTCTAATCATAGATCAAAACAACATCCATAAAACAAAAAAAATGCGCTTCCGAGAATAACATCGGAGGCGCAGGAATAAGAGGTTTTTTTTGAGGAATAAGAGCGGTTAACCCAATTCTTTTTTTAGACCAATTTGGTAATTTTCGGACACCGGCAAATGGTGACTTTTTGTCGTGCCGCTGCCATCGTAAATGCTAATTTCGATGGTTTCCGTTTTTTTGTGGTAACATTTGATGTACTTTCTGTTTACCCGAAAAGATTTATGAACGGTTAAAAACTGATTTTTCAAAAAGCCTTTATCCTCCATTTTTGAAAAAGAGAAATCAATTAAGTTCTCCGACTGTCGGTTGATAAAGTGAATTTGTTTATTGTTAGATTCTGATCCTGCTTTTTTATCTGCACACAGGTAAACAATATCTTGAAGAGGAATTGCGTTTTTTTTGGTTTTGTTAAAGTCCAGATAGACATATTGCAATGAATTGAAAAAAGCAACTTCCTGCAGAAACCTCTTGAAACTTTTTACAAACTGTTCTTCAGTAAAAGGTTTGGTTAGATGATCTACGCAAATTTCTGCATCCCGTTTTAACGCCTCCATATTTTCTACATAATCTGCAGTATTGATGCTTGCAAAAAAGACAGGGATTTTTATTTCTTGTGCGACTTCCATTCCCGACATGCTGTCATTCCCTAAATCTAAATCTGCAATTAGGATGTCGGGATGCGTCAGTTGAACTTCCTCAAAAAAATGACCCGAAGTTTTGCTTTTTAAAACAATTTCTAGATTGGGTATTTTACTGAGGTATAATTCTAATTTGTCCAGTTGTTTGGTGTTGTCTTCTAGGAGAGCGATGCGGTAGGTTTGGTGCATAGTAATTTACAATTTTTCGAAAATGCTTTTAATTAAATCTGTAAAAAGGTTACTATTTTTATTCAATAATTAGTTTAAATTCTTTCGTTAATCTAAATATTTTGTTTGCTACTTCTATTTTATTATTTGTAAGAATATTATCAAGATCTCTCGCAACTGCGCTTCCGCTATTATTATTTGAAACAATTCCATTTGTATATTCCAACTTGAATGAATAATCTTTTCTATTTCCTGCTTGTTGGAAAAGCTCCTTATCTAGTTTAATAGTACTCCTACTATTATCAGAAATAATTGCTTTTTTAATTTCACTCAAATAAGCAGTCCAAATTCCTACATATTTACCTTTTGTGACTGAACTATTTTGAACAACTTTTTGTTCAGATAAAATTGTATTTTCTTTTTTCATACCTAAAATTTTATTTTCTTCGATGAAATCTGCATGAGCAATTAAACCTAATTTTTTTCGTAATCCTGAAATAAATGTCCGGTGTGGATTGTCTATATTTTTACGGTCAATATTTAGAACAGGCTTTAATTTTTTTATTAATTGAGTCTCCATGAAATCTATCTCTATCTTTGATTCTGGATATTCATAAAAAGAAACAGCTAAGTTATCTACCATCCATTTCGTTACCTTTTCTTCGGACTCATTATCAAATTTAAAGTGGCTTTTTCTCTCTGCTATTATATCAGAAACACTTCTAATTAATGGTGTTATCTGTTCTGTTTGTGACAATAAAGCACCTACACTTTTTCTTACTGTAGAACTACCTGTTTTTCCACTTTTAAAATGGGTATTTGCATCACGCGATTGTTGACTACTTTCTGTTTTACCAATGTAGATAATTCTGTTTTGCGGTATTTTGTAATTTTCCAATGGAAATTTTTTACCTATAAAAAAGAGAGCATAAATTCCTGGTAATTTGGAATAGGTTTTTATTTCGGAAAGTTTTACTTCACCTTGTGCAAGATTATTGATGATTTCTTCTACTTCCATAATTTTTTTATTTTACTGACTACACAAAATTGGCCAGCCAATATTTGCGCGGTGCAATTGTTCCAGATAAGTTCTGAATAACTTAGAATCTTCAAATCCTACAAACTTTTCTACTTCTAAATATTCAAACCACCACTTATAATTTCTGAACTCTTCAATCTCAAATAAATTGAGACAACCGGTTCCGTTACTACCTATAAAATGTTCTTTACATCTTTGGCGAAGATACTTTTGATGACCGGTGTAAACCACATAACCATTTTCTAAATCTTCCGGGATAGTTAAGGACTTTAACTTGAGTGATTCAGTAATTTTTATTTTGAATTTACAGTGTGCTTTATCACTTCTTTTTTCACAGATAGATAAGGCAGAGATGGGTGTTGTAGTTTTGATTTGATATATACCTGGTTTTCTTTCAACACAGGCAGGTAATTCACTTATAGAAGTAAAAAATGGTATTTCAACTGAATTCCATCCACTTTGTAGAATATCAAATATTTGTTGTTTCATTTTATTCTAATCAATCATTAATTAAATCCAAAACATTTTTGGATTTATCCTTTAAAAAATAAAATTTAAGAAAGTCATTTTCTGCTGCTATTTTTTCTTTAACACAAGTTTTTTTATAAAATTCCTCAAAATTGATTCTATTTTCTTCATTTAAGGTAATAGGGAATTCTACTCCTTTCACACCATCTTTCACTTCGTAACACTTTGCATCTTTTTTAAATTCAGTTTTGGAAATAATCTTTGTTGTAGCATCTTTATGATATAAAAAAACGTCTTTCTCAATGTTTAAAACATATTCATTTATCAGTTTTTCTGATTTTGGTAAAACCAGAAATAATTCTTGATTTCTATTAAGAATTTTTTTCAAAAGTGGTTTTAATATTTCACATTGTTTACGTAAATTTTCAACTAATAAAAATATTTTTTCGACATCAATTTTATAGATTTCACTAATCAAATCACTGTGAGAGAGAGGATTTAGAAGTAAAGAAATATAATCATCAATTGAATTTAAAATAGAATTATCTATTTCTAAAGATTCAAATAATTTCTTTGCAGAAATCATTTTATCATTTAATTTTTTCTTATCACTTCCATCATCATTTTTAAAAATTTCTTTAGGAAGATAATTTTCAAAAGTTTGTTCTAATTCTTTCCGCAGATAATTCATTGATGCCGGATAATCTGGCGGATATGAATTTTTATGATGTAAAGCCTGAGAAAAAAATCCTTTGGACGGAAAATCTTTTGGGGAATAAATATCATCTTCATTTTTTACTTGATACAATTCTCTAACTTTCCATAATGAAGAGTTTCCTGAATATTCGATTCTCCTTTTCACCATATTAAAAAAACTCCTTTCATGTGTAAAAAGATAAATTTTATATTTTGGGGCAAAAACATTAAGAATTATATCTAAAACTTTATCCCGGTTGCTCATATCTAAACTCACCAACAAATCATCTAATGCCAAAAATTTACCTTCAAAATCAGGACGGATAAATTCTAAAAGCAATGTGAATCGTACTGCTAAACCAATACTCGTAAGTTTGGCTTCATTAAAATAAGATTGAGGTTTTGAAATGGTCGTAAAATTACCATCTTCATTTTTTATTTCAATCTTTAGAGAAATTTGTGGTTCATTAAAACCTACATAGTTATACCATCTTTCCCTTCCTTTGTAGAATTGATTAAACCCATTGCTAAAGCTCAATTTATTATCTCCAATATATTCTAAAGAAATTCTTATTTCTTTATCACCATTATTTTTAAAGTGTCTTTCGAAAAATTGATTAACTTCACTATTAATATCATTAATCCAATAAGAAATATCATCATTAAAAGATGAAATTCGCGAATCAAAGTCACTCTGTAAAGTTTGGCTTCTACTTAATTTAAAATTTGGATCTCGAAAAATAAATGGCTGATTATTTTTAATATCTCTTAGCTCGTCGGATAAAGTTTTGTCATTATTTCCCTTATTCGTTTTTATAAACGGAAATATATCACGAACAAAAACTTCCCAAAGATTTATTTGTTTAGAGTTACGATAATTATAAAAATTGATTAAAAGTCGGTGTGATATAAAATCGCTATGTTTATTTAAGTTCTTAAGGTGTTCTAGATCATCCGCTTGTAAACCGCGACTATCAATTAAGAAACTTGAATCATTTTCTAAAATAATTTCTGCATTGGAATTTAAGCCAACTGAATCAGTGTATATTTTTTCGCCACTGGCTTCATCTATATAGCTAATAGATTCAACATAACTTGTATTTATTAGATTCTGATCATTTTTTGGCTCAAAATATTTCTGTATTTCTGCGAGTGGTTTTGTAGAAGATTGCAATAAAGTATAAAGTGCCCAGTAAATCGAACTTTTTCCGCTACCGTTCTCACCATAAATGAGCAAATGTTTACCGCCCAACTCTATCGTTTCTTCTCCGTAAAAAGCTTTGAAATTATAAAGCTTGATCTTATTGATATTTGCCATGTAATTAGCTTTGAAGAATTACTTTTAAAACATTTGGACTTGCAGTAACAAATTTTCTCATTTTTTGCTGTACTTCGCTTTCTTTGATTTCCATATATAAAAATCCGACAACCATATTATTTATTGCAGAAGCATAATTACCATCAGTAATTGGCAAAAACATCTTTTTTATTATTTTCTTTATTCCATCTATTACTAAAATGTTTTTATCATTCATTTCTATTGGGAAATAAATTTCAAAGATAACAGCGTCAATTATTTCTTCAAAAAAAGTAGTGACATGATCATTGTCAATTATATCGAAAATTTTCTCTTTATTTTGTTTACAATAAACTATAACATCAACTAAAATTTCTAAAATAGTTTTTCTCTCATCTTCAATAATTGGAATTGGCAATTGCTCTACAAAAATTTTGCTCCATTGATTGGTTCCTTGACCTGTAGATGAGGAAACTTTATCAAGATACCATTCCATAATTTTTGAATTAAGAAAAGCAAGTAGGTATTTATTACAATCCGAGGTCATGATATATGCAGGTGCAGTTACATACATTTTTTCAGTATCTAAAGCAAATGCTGGTTTATCTGAAATAGAAAGCCACACAATTTTTTCTTCTTCAAACTTTTCAATGTAAGCACAACTTCTTAAATTATAAATAGTATCTCCTTTATCTGCTCGTGCTTTTAATTTAGAAGTATGTTTATCAAGATGTTCTTTTACAAATGGATATTCATCAATATTTATTTTATTCTCGCGCTTTTTGTTATTTTTAGTATATCCGTTATGAGGAAAAATAACATAGTTTTTTTTAAAATCATAATTAAACTTCTGAATATCTCGTCCTCTTAAAAGTGGTTTAATTATTATCTCTGCCTGTGGTTCTTTAGCAATTATGTCGTTTCTTTCTTTTTCAGTAATAAAAAAAGCATCATTATAACCTGTCAAAAAACCTCTGTAAAATTCTACATTCCAGTTTTTTAATTTAATTCCATTATTTTCAATTTCTTTTTTCAGTTTATAATTAAGGTTATCTAAAATAATCCAACCTTCAGAATCCAAATATTCTATTGTAGAATAGTTATTATAAACGTACTCAGATATAGAATCACCTTTTTTTAAATCACCTTTAATAACTGTAGCGCTTACAGGATAATTCCATTCACTTTTTTTTGCGATTAAGATATTTACTTCAACAGTAGCAGAAGGGAAAATTTGAGTATCTTCAATATTAATCAAATTAACAATACTTGTATTTTGCAAAAAATATTTTCTTAACTCTTCTCCAAATTTTGTACGCATCCAAGTATTGGAAGTAACGTAGGAGATTACTCCATCCCTTTTTAATAAGTTAAATGCTTTTTCATAAAATAAAACATAAATATCACCTGTCTTTTTGAAAGTAAGGTAACTTTCATTTTCTAAATAAGAAGATTGTTGCCCAATTTTTTGCATTTGCACGTACGGAGGATTTCCAATCACAATATCAAAACCACCATTATCCAGTACATCTCCAAAGAATAAATGCCAAAGAAAATATGGCCGTTCTTTTTGGTTTTGGAAAGATATCAGCTCAATTTCGATTGATTCTAAATCCGCAAAGTTTTCTTTGTATGCAAAAAGATCTTTTAATTCCTTCGATTTCAAATTAAAACCTTCAAGATTATGATTTGTAGGTAAATTATATTTTTTGTAAAAGGCATCAATCAAGCTTTTAAAGCGATCTTTTTCAGATTTGATTTTAAAATGTATTTTACCTTCGATAAAATCATTAATCTGTTTTTTGATTTCCGTTTTTGTAAGATTTCCTGTATTACCTGCAGTAAAGTATTTCTTTACCAATTCCTGTAAAGTTTCAAAACTTAAATCATCAAAAAATGTTATTTCTACTGCATGTTCATCTCCAAAATTAATTCGTGTCTGTTCAGGAATTCCTAGATTTTTTATATTTTTCAGATTAGATAAATCAATTCCTCGGAAACTCTCCAGCAAACTATTACCTTGCATTATTTTATAATCCAAATTCGGCAAAGATTTTGGCATTCCTTCATCTACCACCAAAGACAACCAAAAACGCAACCTTGCAATTTCTACCGCCCCTTCGTCTAAATCTACGCCATAGATAGAATTTTGTATAATATTTTGTTTTGTTGCAGCAGGATCAAATTCATTTTTTAATTGATAAGCAATCAATGCTTTAAGGTTAAAAATTTCCTGCAACATTCCCATCGGAAATGCACCGGAACCAATGGCAGGATCGCAGATTTTAACATCATCTAAAAGTTGATCAATTTTAGAAAGTTCGTTATCGACAAAGTTTTTTGGACTTTGGTTTTTGACTAAATTTTCTATTTCAGATCTTTCCTTTTCAAGATGTGTATTTAGATATTCGATCAAACTTTCCTGCGTCATATACTGCACAATCTCTTTCGGCGTGTAGAATGTTCCGGTATCTTTATTATAATCGATTAAATTTTCAAATATATGTCCCAACATTTCAGGATCTACGGCAACAGTGTGTTCTTCAGGACTGTTTTCGTACACGGTGAAATTGTAAGAATTAAAAAAATCAAACAACATCTTAAATTGATGTCCAGGAAACTTAATTGTTCTGTGCTTCTTTGGTTCTTGCTCCTCTTCAAATAAACCCCCATTGAGAAAAGGAATGCAAATTTTTACACCATTCTCTAAAACAAACTCATCATTCTTTCTACCATCTGAATTGAGCGCATTAAAAAATATTGGAGTTAAATATTTGCCGTAAAAATCCTCTTGGTTATGTACATCATTTAAAAATAAATCACTTAAAAATGTGGTACTCCCATCTTTATATTCAGTCGTTGTTGCACCGAGCCAATTCTTTTTCTGTAGAAAATATAGAAATACTATTCTTCCCAATAATCTACCTACAAAATTCCGTATTTCTTTTTGGCATTGTTGTTCTCTTTCCTTTAAGTCTTCTGTTTGTATATTTTCAAAAAGTAGTTTATAATTATCGTTAGCAATAATAAAATCTGAAAACTCACGATATAACTGTTTGTATTCTTCAAAGAACTTTTTAGAAACAGGCTCTACATTGAACGCTTCAAAAAAATCCTCTAAACGAAAGCGAGATTGTTCTAGATTATAAAGCCGTTCAATTGCTGTTCTATGTTCTTCTTTATTTCCAAAAATATAAGTGTATTTTTTTGGATTTGTTTCTTGCGCTTCTACCTCGGCAAAGAAATCATTTGCAGCATTTTTACTAATGAAAGAAAATCTCCATTCTGGTTTTTCGTTATCTGTAAAATATGAAAAAGTAACGATCGCACCTTTTACAGCATCTTTAATAATAAATTTCTTAATGAATTCATTTACGCCAACTCTATTTTGTTCAATTCTAACTCTATCTTTTAGAATTACTTCAAAAATTGGAAGACTGACTCCATCAGAGGTTTTCAGCGTCCCGATTTGATGAAATGTTTTTATTATGTTATTTGCTTCAATGGTATTGAACTCCTCTAATATTGGTGATAACCTAACTGTTAAAAGATCTCTTTTGCCAGAAAGAAATTGTAAAGTAGAAATCCAGCGACTTCTATCGTAAGCACTTTGTAAAATATTCTTGAGTTCTGATCTGTTCATTAGGCAAATGTTTCTGTGATTACAATTTTCGGTTCTTCAAATACTTTTGGCGCTTGCTCCTCTTGGGCTCTAAGCGCATCCATTCGTACAATATTTCTAATCGGGTACTTCGTCATTAATTGATTGAGTTCCTGAATTACTTTTGGAAGCGGTGTTTTTTTCTTTTTCTGTCTGGCGGCTAAAGTCGCAATCTCATTTCTAAATTTTCTAAAAACCCCCATGTAGATTAATTTCAGCGACGCATCGATCATTTCAATAAATTCCTCTGAAAGTTCTTGGGGAAAACTTCTTCTAAGATCCTTTAAACTATTCAGAAATAAAATTGAATTTCGTTCTTGTACTGAAAGATTGGAAGTATCATAATCTTCTGTAGAATAAACAGTATTATAAACTTTCTTAAAATGTTGCAATGCATTATCGACAGCGGCAAAATGATTTTCAAAAACTGGAATTGCTTCCTCTTTTTTAGTTGCTTCAAATAATTTTACTGCTTGATAGAAAGTAATCTCGACACAATCTTTTTCATTTGCGACATAAAAACCTTCTTTCATTTTATTTCTTAAATAACACAGCACCGAATTTTCTAAGTCTTGACCAATAATTTTTTTTGCGACTTGCTGTTTTATATTGGCTAATCTACCTACTCTACTTTTAAGTGGCAAATTTTTTATTCTAGTATACTCTTTCGGATTTTTTTCAAAAAGTTCACGAACCATCTCTAAATATTGTAGTCGTTCGTCCACTTCTTCTTTAGGCTCCAAATTTCCTAAAGTGCTTTCTATAAGCTGTTCCTCTTCTGTATAAACTTTACTATCTTCACTAAAGGCAGAGTGAAAACCTTGTAATTTTTTTAAAGCCTTCTCATTTAATTTAATCAGATTATTTGACTGTGCGGTGGGGAAGAAATTGTAAACATAAATTGCAGTTGCTCTGGTACCGATTCTATTCACCCTTCCAATGCGCTGCATTAATTTTGTTGCATTCCAAGGAATATCATAGTTTAATATAATATTGCTTCGATGCAAGTTTATACCTTCAGCAAGAACCTCCGTTGTAATTATAATATTGTAATTATTCTCTTGTTTTTCAGGATAATTTGCATCGAAATTTTTTCGAATGGTTGCGAATTTTTGTTTATTATTTGAAGCGCTTATTGCTAAAACATCCAGCCTTCCTTTTTTACGAAGTTCTTCTGCGAGATATTCAACTGTTTCTTTACTTTCGGAAAAAATAACCAGTTTTTTATCTACGTTTCTTTCGTCAAAAAGATGCTGATCAATTTGTTCAAGGAATTTTTTCGTTTTCGGATCGTCTCCAATGTTGGTCCAGCTTTGTATTAAATTATTTAAAATTTCCTGATCGCTTTGTAATCCTTTAAGTAGTTCCGGTGAAAAATCTTCAGCTTTATATACTTTGTTTTTCGGAGAATCTTCACTTAGCTCTTCAATTTTCTTTTCTAAATCCTCAATCCGATCTTCATTCAAAAATTTATTTAAATCAATATCCGGTACAACGTATACTTTATCATTGGCAAACATATCTATCATCCTTTGATTGGATGTATGAAACCTTTGCAAAGACATTTTGAAGGCAAAAAAACTACTTTCTAATCGCTTCACTAATTGGGTCTTCATAATAATTGCCAACTGTTCCGAAATTAATTTCGCATTATCATATAAATCTGCATATTTGGGATCTACAAATTCTATTGCACGATATCGGAAATAGCCCAAACTTTCAACAAGAGCTGCCACCGTTTCAAAGAATATTTTTTCTTGAGCATCACTAAATGCATATTCTATTTTATGTGGCCCAATTACGTCTGGGAAAGTCATTCCCTGTTCTTTTACATCATCATAATAGCGTGGTATTTTTTTAATATCCGCTCTAGTTCTTCGGATTACTAATTCAGAGAATAATTTCTCTCTAATCGGTTCATATATTTCTTTTACTTTTTTGATAAGTTGATCGTGATCTTTAATTAAATAAAGTTTTTTATATTTTTCAATTTTATCGGCAAAAAACGTTTGTAAGTTAGGAACTCCTTCCAAAGTAGATTTTCTAGAATCTTGGAATAAATAGACTTGGTTTGCAATATCTTCCGGCTTGTTATTGAGTGGCGTTGCGGTTATCAACATTACTTTTTTACGTCGGTCAATATCATTGCCGACAGTAGCTCTAGGTGTTTTACATATTAACTCTAGCAAACCATACATATTGGTATTTGAAGTCCTAAACTTATGGGCTTCATCAATGATGATGAAATCATAATCTTCAGGTAACAAATAATTTGGATTGTCGCCATTAATAATTTTATGCAAACTACCATTTGAAATAAAATGCACATAGTTACCGATACCAAAATCTTTAATTGTCGTTTTCCAGTTGGTTTCAAGTGCGTTTGGATAGACAACTAATGCTTTTGTATTGTAACCGTTTTTCTCTATGTACTTTTTAATAATTCGAGTCGCAACAATAGTTTTTCCTAACCCAACAACATCGGCCAATATAAAACCGTTATGTTTCATTAATTTATGAAATCCTTCAACTACCGCGTCAGCTTGATATTGCAAATTAGTATAGCCACTGGGCAAATTTAGACTACCAATTTTATCTCGGATGACGGCATCACCAAAATATTCGACAAGCATTTTAATAAATAATTCGTAAGGAGTGACGTCTTCTTTTAAATAGGTTTTCGCTTTTAATTGATCAATATCAGTCGGAATAATTTCAGTAGCATCTTTCCAAAGATCCTCAAATTCTTCGGTTGCAAATTTCACATCAGAAAAATCATTGAGTTGAACATTGAACTCATAATTAGAATTGTCGTATGTTCCCAAACCAGAATCTGTTAGATTGGAAGATCCTGTAATGACTGAACTTAAAGTATGTTCATTAAAAGGCTTTGGTCTGAAAATATATATTTTAGCGTGCAAGTTTTTTTGTCCGTACGCTTTAATTGTCACTTTGCCGTGTAAGATATCTTCGATAAACTGCAAAATACTTTTTTCTGTAGTTTCGTCATAAGAAGCTTTCTCTATGTCATCAGCAATAAATTTTAAGTATTCTTCCTTAGTTTTATCTGAATTTTCTAAATAAAGTTGACCTTTTCTATTAGCCTCTGCTATCAAATTATCTGCATTAATTCCCACTAAAATTCTTATCTCAGGAACATCATCTAGGAAAGGTCTTAGTTTAAAATATCCAGATGCTCGAAAATAGCCGACTAACGCATCAAAATAGAATATTGTTTGATTGGTAAAAACACCTTCAAATTTCTTAATTAAACTATTGCCGTTTTTATTTGTGAAAAATTTTGTACTCATTTATTTCGTAGAATTCAATAATTCTTTTATATCTACATTTAACAACTGGGCAATTTCTGTAAGTGTATCAAGTGAAGGTTGGACTTCATTGGTACACCATCGTGAAACTGTAACGTCACTTTTACCCAATTTCTCCGCAAGCCATTTGCTGGTTTTCTCTTTTTCAGCCAAGATAACTTTTAACCTATTGATTTTCATTAGATGTTGTTTGATTAACATAAGATGATAAAAATACAATTAAAAACTAATACCTTCACATTAAATATGGTAATTCTTATAACATTTCCCGTAATTAGTAATTTTTAAATTAGACGCAATAAAAACCTATTTAATAATGTTATTTTAATTAAAGTCAAGCACTAACCCTCAACAAAAAACTCCACTTTCAAAAGCAGAGTTTCACTTTAAAAAAGGGCGGTTAACCCGAGAAAATAACTGTTGGATCATTGTTAAAAGCCACCTTTACTTTTGTACCTTATATTTCACCTTTAAAATCCCATCATTCAAATTCCCTATTTGTTTGAAAGCACCCTGACTCAAATCGAAAGCTCTGCCCGCTTTTAGTGGACCTCTGTCATTGACGGTGACAATTACTTTTTTGGAATTTTCAGTATTGATGATTTCCACTTTGGTACCGAAAGCCAGGTTTTTGTGCGCAGCCGTCATTTTCGAATGTTGGTAAATCTCGCCGCTTGATGTTTTTTGCCCTTCAAATTTATCAGCATAATAAGTAACCGTGGTTGATTGATAAGCGGAGGAAGTGTTTCCTCTGTTTGCGCCACAGGAATATAAGACAAGGCTCAAAAGGCCTAAAAATAACAGATGGGTAGTTTTGGTTTGCACAGCAGATTTTATCATTTCTCTTTATTTCAGGCTGGTCTACAAATTAAGTTTCTTATCTTCATTTTAAAGTTTTCAAAATTACTTTTTTAAAATTCAGGAAGAAAGCACTTGGACAAAGTTCATTGCTATTTTGTTATGTAATGAGCAACCTTGTTTGACAATAGCCTTTTAATTTCCCGAAGTTTTTTTTTACACCTTTGAAACGGCTTTTTACCCATAAAAAAACTCCACTTTCGCAAGTGGAGTTTCGTTTTAAAGAATGGTGAGGAGGCCGAGATAGGGACTGTTACAGCCCGATTTTTCTGCTGCATTGTTGAGGTACATCCAGACATGTACGTCTAAGCCTGTGTAGAAAGGAGGCAGTATCACCTGTGCTGCCAGATCTGCTCTCGTGGCGATCGCCTGGTAGATCTCGAAATTTCCAAGCTCTTCGTTGTAGCAGACCACATTTACCACATCGGTTGCACTGGCGTTGCCTTGCAAACTGTTGTCTTCCCAGGTAAAATCTACAATGTTTCCCGCTGCCGGTGTGCTCACTGCATTCTGAAATCCAGCCAATTCTCCCTTGGTGATCAGAATTTTGTTGTACACGAGTTCCGGAACATTCGCCACCACAAGCAAAGCATTGTCGAGCATGTAAGATGCCGCCAGATTCACTCTGGATTTTGCACCACTGCCCATGCCAAAATATTGGTTTTGAATGGTTTTGAGCGGTGGTGAAAGAGTTTTTGCGGAAGAGCGTAGGAATGGTATAAAAAAGATTTATTTATGAAAAAGATTTCAACCTGAGTTAAGATGAATCAGTAAAATATAATTCGCTGTCTGTTGATTTCCGGCATTTATTTTTTCGCCTCCCATTAAAAAAGGAAGTATTGGAAGCGATGCAAAAACTGGTTCAAAAAGGGCTGATTTTTTTGATTTTTGGCAGAACCATTCTCATGAACTATCCATGAACTATCCATGAAGTATCCATGAAGCATCCATTAAGTATCTATGGAGAATGACCCGTCCTGAAATAACTATACAAATTACTCAATAAATCCTGATATAACTATACAAATATAATTGATGATCCTAATTGAACTATACCCCTGTTTTTTCATAGATCAATATCCTATTAAAGTTCTTCTACCTTTTACTTAATTTTTTTTTGACTATTACTGGAATATGAAGACAAAGTCTGAGTACAAATGCTATTATTTTGATACCGACGAAAAATTTATTTTACCTAGAATTTAATGGTCTTATTAATCTTTTCATTATAAGTGAAAGACGAAAATATAATCACTGATTAAAAATACAGAACATTGATTCCGCGGAGGCTGGAACTAATTTATTTCTTGCTTTTTTGTTTTTTGAATTCTCTTTCGCGGATCATCTGTGCAGCATCTAACATTTTCTGTACATGAATGAAGGGTGTTATTGTATTTCCGGCGGGAAGGTCTGTATATGCTCCTAAAGAAAAATAAGTAATCTCCGTAAGAAACTGCTCCAATTCTGTGAGGGACCATTCTTTGAATGCTCTGCGAAAGACCAAAAATGGATTTAGATATTCGTCATCAGATAATGAACCCTGTAACAAACGAGAAATATATTCCGGGGGATCCTTGAGTTCTAATTTTTCTGACTTTAAATACAATACGCAGGATGCCCGAAGAAAGGAACGGAGTGAGAGGTAAAAATAAAAAATATGGGAAGGATCCTTTTGAGAGAGCACCTTTCGCTTCACGGAATAATTCATTATTTCAAACAATCTGTCTTTTGCTTCACTCAAAAGATCACCCTTGAAAAATGCATCGAATAATTGCAGAGGATCATTTCCTCGATAACTTGACCAAAATTCTGCATCAAAATCTATTTTGGGCTTTTTCATTCTTAGCTGCTTAGTGTAATGCGAAGTACCACCCTATTAAAAGGATATTCTATTCTTAAAACGAATAATTTATGCCGTTGATTAGGATTTTTACGGGAGAATCTTTAACTTTACTTTTGAAATTGGTAGGGCAATGGCTTTATCTTTACGACGCAGAAAAATTAAAACGCATGGCACAGAAAATACATCAGGGACGCAACGTAAAACGCTTTAGAGAAATGTTGGGAATTAAGCAGGAAGTTCTAGCTTTTGACCTTGGTGAGGAATGGAATCAAAAGAAAATATCCTTGTTGGAGCAAAAAGATTTGATTGAAGACCCCTTGTTGGCGAAAATAGCTGAGGTTTTGAAAATTCCAGTGGAGGCTTTTCAGAATTTTGATGAAGAACAGGCGGTAAATCTTATTTCTTGTACATTTTCAGACCAATCAATGTTCAATAATAAAGTTGAAATTCAAAATATTAATCCAATTGAAACAATTTTAAAACTACACGAAGAAAAGATTGCTTTGTATGAAAGGATGTTGAAAGAGAAAGATGAAATGATGGAGAGAATGGAGCAATTGATTGGGAAATAAAATTAAAGAAGTCGGAATAATTACTTATTTATAAGTAAGACTACACTAATTTGTATAAGCTTTTTTACAGTAAAATTTGAAGTTAAAATTGTCATTTTTCTAGTATCTATAAAAAATTTATTTGTTCTGCAATCACTGTTTTATTTATTTATTTTATCATTACTAAATCATTACATTATGGGAAACCAGCAGTAAACCACGGCAAGCCTTGGAGTAATGAAGACATTACGTTAATCAGCTCTTCACTAATTTATTTCGGAATACTTAAAAATCATATTGAAGAAAAAGTTGCAACTAAAATTACGTTATAAATTAAGATTTCGGAATTTTTTTTGTTTTTTTCTCACTTGTAGATTTTGATTTTCCCTCTACTTTATCGGACGAGTTTTTAGGTTTTTCAGATTTTTGGCGAAAAGCATCATTAACATCAATGGAAGGCAAAATATATTTACCTAAAGGCGCTATAGATGTTAAAGCAGTTATGAAGCCTCTTAAACTATTTAGAGTTATTGAAAATCCTGAAAATTGCAATAAGGAAATTTTATCATCTTCAGAAAGTGATACACTTTCATCTAATTTGAAAAAAGCAACTCCTTCTGCGAATATTGAATATCCTGCAGCAGGATTTTCAATTTGATTTATAGCAACCTTTACAAAAATTTTTGTGTCATCTTCATTGAAAATTGCAAAATCTAAATCGATTTCATAATCCGAAAATAAATCATTTCCAATTTCATCATCATCTCCCGGAGCAATGAAGTGGAAATTACTATTTAAGATAGAAAAATCAAGTAAGATAAGAGGCGAAAGAATTGGTTTCATTATGCTACTTTTAATGTTGTATTCTTGCTTGGACTATAATCAACTCCTTCTATACTGTCATATCTTTGTTTTGCGTTATGGTATACCCAGAAACCACTTAAGTCATTATTATTTTTTTTCTTTTCAGAAAGTGGGTAAAAGTGTTCTATTTCTTCACGATAATTTTCTGAATTATGTTTCGCCTTTATTTCAAAGGTTATGTCATAAGATTGTTGAAGTTTTGCAATCTTCAACAAATTAATCAATTTGTCTCCTCTCATTAGTTGAGTGACATAACTTTTTGAAGATCCAAAAATTTCTGCAATATCCTTATTTCGAATAGGTGTATCGACCTCCAATTTTTCCAGTTCATTAAAGAATCTAAACATGATCATTCTTGCATCATGCTCTAATTGTTCTTCTTCACTTTTAAAACTGAATAAATCTTCAAATTCAGGATCAATATTATATTTTTCGTTAAACTTCATATTCGTATTTTCCTAATTTATTTATTAAAGTCTTTTCTTTGCTACTATTTTTCTGTGATTTTTTTCTAGAATGTAAAATTCCCGCAACAACAATAAAAACACCTTTATCACTCTTCATTTCTTTACAATAAATTCTTGCATTTTCTTGTCCTTTAAAAAACTTCATTGCTGTTACATCTTTACAGAATTTATTAATATCCTCCTTATCGTATAACTCGGTATTCTTAGTGTTACTCAAAATCAAGTCTGAAATATATTTAAATTTTTTGCGGTGCCGCTCATCTTGTCTAATAAAATTAAGAATTTCTTCTTTATTTAATTCATCGATATAGATCGCTCTACTTCGATCTTTAGAAGAAATTAATATTTTACAAGTTCTTTTCAAAGCACAAAGTTAATCTATAGGTTAATTAAAAGCAAGCATTTTAATATATATAACACTTATTAACAAATTTACATTATTTATATCTCTGTTGTAATTGTTCACTAATCAATGTCTATTTTACTTATCTGTTCATAAAAAATTTCACGAGCACGCATTCCATCAATTTTCACTTTTAATACCGCATCAAATTTTTGGAACATCTTATCAACATATTTCATTGCTAAATCCATGTAATAAAAATCAAAATAATATTTATAAATCGCTGGTACTTTTGCAAATTTATGAAGAGGATTATCAGAACCTGCAAGATTATATTTCGCGACATGACTCCAAGAATTGTGCGCAACATTACTAAAAGGTTGATAAAAGTAGTTATATAATTCTAATTCATTTGTTTCCGTAGCCATTTCTCGTACACTTTTCTCTGACCAACTTCCAACATTTACAATTGTAAGAAATTCATAATTTTGAGAATTTATCCAATTTTCTATTGAATCAATTACTTGCTGATTTTCTTCTGACGGATTACTTTCCTGTAATAATCTCCGATGCGACATTTGTATTTTATCTTGTCCCAAACCGAAATAAATAAACTTCTGCGATCTCTCTAATGGTTGTAAAAGAATAACCAGAGTATTTTATAACAAATTCAAATTATAAGGAATTGATCGACCACCACTTTTTGTTCGATAGTGCCAATTTCATAAGGAAGCTGCAAATATCTTGTTGCTGTTGCTTCGGATGATTTAATAATTGAAATGTATTTCTTAGGAGATTCCGCCAACAAATGAGTCTTCCCCCATTTCCATCATTTTTCGCATCGCTTTTAATTCTCGTTCATTCATCTGATAATTGAAGTTATCGAAAAGTACACTTCATAAGGATGAACAGCACTACTTTTTTTGAATCCCGTAAACCATCCTGTAGAACGGAACAGAACAGAAACAGAACAGAAGTATCTAATCCAACTGTTTACTTCTAAGTTTCTTTGGACAATTCTTAGCTCTTTTAATATGAAGTCTTATATAGGTTCAAATATAAGGAAAATAATGTGCGGATTAAACCCATTAATCAGCTCATTGCCTATTTTATCAGCTGTTACCACGGGCTAAATATATAATCACTCTGCTTACATCAAAATCACCATTTCAAAATCATCCATAAGAATGGGTATTTAAGTCATTGTTTGGGATAATTTATCCTTTTCCGGAATAGATTATTCTGAAACACCATAATAACTTTACCAGACCAAAGAACACAGAAAAGCAAAGTGTAATCTTCTAACATGCAACTAATTCAAAACAATTTTTGAGATAAAAATTTAATTAAAATGCTTATTGAAGTTTTGCTTTTTTCTGATAAACCCTCTAAATTTATTAATGATGAAAATACAAGTAATTCCCGTTTTTCCCGGCAATCCCCATCTGCAACATATTTTGCAACAGGTGGTGCAGGAAATTCCCATCGAAGCCATTTTTTATCGAGAAAACAATGCTTCAAAAGATTCACCTCAACTTTTGATCTGTACGGCTAATTCAAAAGATGCAACAACAGTAAAGGCGCGGAAATGGGTGATAAATGCGTACGTACAAACAAAAATACTGATCAACGTACAAAATGGACTTTCTCTACACCATCTGGCAAAATGTGGTAATCCTTTTGCGTCCTGTTACTGTCACAGTGATTATCTAATTTACGGAGATAAGGCGGAAACTGGCACTTTACAAAAAATCTGGAAGAAGAACATTGTGGCTTACAAAGATCGTTTTTACCACGATCATGATCTTCTTCTCACACAAGTGCACCAATGTAAGACGCATGAATCGGTGATGGGTGCTTTTTTGGGTTATGTTTCCGTTTATGAACTTGATCTTCAATATTTAGAAAGTCTTTATTTGGGCAGTATCAATTTTGAACAGAATCTCCATGAACGCATTCAAAACTTAATGGCATACCTGCCTATTCTGGAACAAATGTTTGTAAAGAAGAATGCAAAGATTTTCTACCTCATTGATGTGCTAGAAAAATCTAAAAGAGTTGATGATGAATTTCTACTTAACAATGAATTGTACTCCTGCATCTGTAAAACGGAAGGGCAATTATTTGCACTTGTGGGTGAACGTTTCCGGGAGCTCAAAAGAATGACGAAACAACAAAATGAAATGCAAAAGTTACCAGAGAAAGAGGAAGAAAATCGTGGGAAGGAAATGCTTTTCGAGGCTTTGACCGTGGTGACCGAAATGGCAGAACCGGAAGAAATTTATCATTATCATACCAAAACCGAGGAGCATCAAACAGTTTACTATCTTCTGGTAGTGGGCGAAAGCCTAAGTTGTGAACTGCTGGAGCGTGTTCAGCAATCGCTGAGGGACAAAACGGCAAATAAATGTTGCGTTGTTCTGGTTGGGCATCGCAGAAGTTGGATTCAGGAAAATGTTTATTTATGGCAAGGATTTTTCAAAAAAATAATGACAGCGGATCAAATGGTTTATTCTTCTAACCCCTATCATCCAGGCATTCATTGGGAAGAACCGTATGCCGCTAATTATCCGGATCTAAATCTGTATTATCGTGCAGCGGAATGCAGTATTGAGCAGTTCAATGTGCTAAAGAAAAACAGGGCAGAAAATAACTATGAAGGATTGCACGCGCTTTTTGCTACAGCGTTCACTAGAATTCTGCGAATTTATATCTATCGAAGCCTTAGTTATATGCCGAGTTATGTGGCGCCGGAAATTCTGTGGAAACTTTGCCTATATTCAAAACCGGCACTGGAAAAACTAGAGTACCTCTTCGACAAGGTGTGGAAAGAGCGCTTTTTTCTAAACCTCAATCATTATTTAAAATTCAATGATCATCTTACGAATGGTTCGGAAGTAAAACTGGAGGTGATGGAAGAAATTCTGGAAAAGTTAAAAGTCGAAACTGAATTTCTGATGGTGGAGGAATCTTGACAGGTACTTCGAATTATCGATAAAGGCTTTTTATAAATAAAAATAGGTGCTTTAAATGTAGAGACCGGTTTATAATCCAAAAAGATATATTCAGTAATTTGATCAATTTGGTTTCTATATCAATAAGGAGTTTATTCATAGAAGCGGTTAATTAGTTTGATGATCATTTTTAAAGAAATCACTTAATATCCTAATTTCGAATGATTGAATTGAAACTGATGAGTCCGCACTTTCTGTTATTAAAAAAAAATGCTGGCAATCATCAACTATCAGCACAAAAAGCCAATTTTATTTTGTAAAAATTTTTGGACTTGTAGCAGTTTAAAAGCATTGATAATAATTAAATTTCCGCGGACGCCTTTTTTGAAACTCCTACCCTTCACCATCAAAAAAGCCCCACCAAATGGCAGGGCTTATTTAGAACATAAAATTCTTAGGGTTTTGCAATTAACTTACCACTTTGCAGGGTGCCATTTTTACCTTTGACCTGGTAGAAATAAACTCCTGCGGGAAGATTCATTTGCAATTTACTTGTTTTGCCAGTTAAACTTTTTTCTGAAACTCTGGCTCCTGCTGCATTGAAGAGGGTCAAAACTGCACCTTCATTTTCAGCATTCATCGTTACATTCAAAACGGTAGAAAAAGGATTTGGATAAACCAGCACCTGTTTGTTGTCAAGAGTTGAAGAATTGGTAGCGAGTATGGTGCAACCCGGAGTCATCTGAGCATTGATGGCAAACGTAGAGACTGCGCCACTCGTGCTCAACACACGACCTTCAATTGCAACTCCATTATTTAATATTACAGCTCCATTATTACCAATAAGGGTTCCTTTGAAATTGGCATAATCATTAATATTAATGGCACCATCAACTTTCCAATATACGTTTTTTGCCTGTGCCTGATTGGTTAAAACTACAGAAGCATAAGTACTGGTAGATAAAGCTCCTACAATTTTAATTACAAAAACAGCATCTGGATTATTCTGAGCGTTTAAGATAACCGTTCCGTTTAAAACAGTTTCCGCATTCAAGAGATACGTATGTGGGGTAAGAACAAGATTTTGTCCGAAAGCTGCTGGATAAAGCAACTCGATATCGACAGGAAGCGTGTTCAGATAGGTGTACACAGTATTAAGATCTGCGGCGCAAGTTGCTGTTGAAGTATCTGGATTTGGATGAATTGTTCCTGTTACATTTGTAGCTTGAAAGCCAGTGGTTAATCCAAGATTAGAGCCAATATCACCCGTTACAAAAGAAATTCCCGCGTTGGTCACTTCTCCTGTTCCCGTAAATATGGTATAACAAGCTACTGATTTTAACTGCGGAGCAAGAGGCCCGGTAAGAACTGCAGATCCGCAACCAATAGGTTTTGCAACAGTAACTCCTGCAACGGTAACTGCGCCGGTTGTAGATAGGGCACGACCTTCAATAGCCACTCCTGTATTTAAAACAATCGCTGCATTATTCGCTACAATGGTTCCCTTCATCTCTGTATTTGTTGCCAGATCTACAAGACCTTCAATTTTCCAAAAAACATTACAGGCTAAAGCTCCATTGGTTAAGACGACTTTTGAGCCTGCTGAAGAAGAAAATGCACCTTGTACTTTAAAAATAAAAACAGCATTGGCATTTCCGCCTCCGTCGAGAGTTAGCGTATTATTCAAAGAAGCAGTTTGCCCTATTGCATAAGTTCCGGCTGTGAAAATTTGTCCATTTCCCAAAAGCGGTGCGGGGAAATAATTAGGAATCGCAGCATTGAGCTGGTTATAAGCAATAAGAAGATCAGCAGCAGCAATTGCAGTGGTTCCGTCTGAATCATGCATGACTCCATCTACATTTCCGAAATTTGTACTGGAGCCGTTGTTTGTACCTACATTTCCGGTAAGATGAGACAATCCTGTATTGGTTACAGCACCATCCGTGGAAAAGAGTGCAAAATTTGCGGAAGTCCCCAAATTGGGAGCTTGAGCAGCAAGTGTTCCGTTAAAACACATTAAGGCAGCCGAAGCGACCAAGAATAGAATTTTTTTCATAATTTCTAAGTTTAAGCTGAGTAATAGTTAAGTCAGCTACTCAAAGATAGTTCAATAAATCGCAGAAACTATGTGAAAAAACTATTATATTTGTAATTTAACGGCGAAAATAATTAATATTTAATACCAGTTATATTTAAAAATTATTGTTTTCTAAATTTCACACATTTTAAAAAATAGGTAATCATATTAAAAAAATGCCTGTTTATTTCTAAAGTTATATTTATGAATCAAGCATTGTATTTTTAATAAAAATTAATAGCCTATTATAACTATGCACATTTAATTTTTGAGATTATTTTGGTAGTATAATGCGGGTAATATTGCGAATTCGCTAATGGTATTTATCTATTAATGCAACTTTATAAAACTCAATAGGCGCGAATTAATCATTCGCGCCTATCTCAACCTTCTACAGGTTCCTTATTTTTATTTTCTAAATATAATGATTAGAAATCTTCTAAATTCTTTTTTCTTTTTTGGCCCAGCTTCTTGTAAAAAGACGGAGTTAATCCCGTTATCTTCTTGAACTGTGTAGATAAATGAGCGACACTGCTGTAATTGAGTCTGTAAGAAATCTCGGAAAGATTCAGCTCATCGTAAAGTAACAGTTCTTTGACCTTTTCTACCTTGTGGAGAATAATAAAATGCTGGATGGTGATGCCTTTGACCTCAGAAAAAGCGTTTGCAAGATAAGTGTAATCATACCCCAGCTTTTTACTTAAATAATCTGAAAAATTTTGAGTTGGAGGTTCATCAGTATAATGAATCATTTCTACAATAACGTTTTTTATTTTCTCTATGAGGATGCTTCTTTTATCATCCAAGATTATCAATCCAGATTTTTTTAATATTTCTGCCAGCTTTACCATCTGATGCTCGCTTAAATCTTTCACTGTTTCTACCAGTCCTAATTCGATTGAGAAATATTTTATCTTTAATAGATCCAATGTGTCGCGAACCAGCATTTTGCAGCGCAGACTAACCATATATTTGATGAATATTTTCATGTGTTTTTAATGAGTCTGTATTTGTTATAGTTTTTTTATTTAATTCCAAGGGTCAGTTTTATTTACAAAAGGGGTTTTAAAGGACCCTGTTTTTTTGGAACATATAAAGTTACTGTATAAACAAAAGTAAAACAAATTATTCATCATTTATTTATATTAGGAGAAAATCTTGCAACTAGTACCTTCATTTCTGCACTTAAAATGACCTAAAGTGGAAAGTAGGAGGCACGTTTACTGAATGGATATCATCAAGTTCGAATTTTCAAGCTTCATTCAGGGAATAAGTTGGAGGTGGAGTATTGATAATTGTTTGCGTTATCGTATTCACCTCAATTGGAGTGTACTGTTTAATAAAATTAAACTGTTGTTTGCATATCGTAATCAGGGAAACAAGTGCGGTACAGGTTTCACTTTGTACATCGCAAACATTCATTCTCCAATACATTTTCTCTTTCGGAGGGAGAACCTGAAAACCAATTTCTTCTAAGTTTCTATATTCCGCCGCCAAACTTTCCATTAAGTCTTCGTTTTGTTGCCAGAATAAATTAGAATGGAGCTTGCAATGGCTACTCCTGTTTTCTTTAAGATGAGTGAGTTGTTCCCTGATTTGGCTCAAATGATCGTTTAAACGCTCTATAACACTTTCCCAGATTATGCTTTCACTCGTAGAAAAGTTGGAGATAAAAATCAAACAAATTTTATGATTGAGATTTTCTAAACTTTTCAGCATGATTAAAACCTCTGTTAAGTCTTTATCGAGCTCGATATTCGTATTTCGAATGTAAAATAACGCAGCAGAATAAGACTCGGAAGTTTTATCCGGGTCTTTTTTCTTATTCATCATTCTCAGCAAATTTTTTGAATGATTAAATAAGTTTTTCAGGGTACTATTCATGTTATTTAAAAGAATTAATTTAATAATCAGGTCAAAAGTTTTTTTTGGATATGGAGAGATTTCTAGATCGATATCTGTAATTTTTATATTTTTTTGGAGTCAAACAAAAGTTGTTTCAAATAATACCGCAAGACGATATTTTATTCAATCTCAAGTCTGGTTTTCTATAATATTTTCTGGGGTTGTAATGAAGTTATTCGTAACCGCTTTTTATTACCGTAAGAATCATTTTAAAACGCTCATTTGCCTTTACAATATTTGCTTGATGTGCAGGAATAATAATAGATTGACCCGTATTTAAATAAAAAGATTTCCCATCGATTACAATTTCAGCTTTCCCTTCAATGATTTGTGCAAAGGTGTCAAAGGGAGATGTTTTCTCCGTAAGTCCTTCTCCACTGTCAAAAGACATCACACTGATATTACCTGTGGATTTTTTCAGAATTGTTTTGCTTACTATAGAATTGGGAATGTATTCTATAATTTCTACGCTGATAAATGACTTTGATTTTTCGAGTTCTGCTGGATTCATAATAGTTGTGTATAACACATTTTTAATTAAATGCATTTAAAACAGAAGAGTCGAAATTCAAGTAAACTTCCCCTATTTCATTAAAATGATTTAAATAAATGAGGTTCTTATAATCTTTACAATATTTAAAAAAAATTAGAAAAAAGATTATTTCCTCTTACACAAAGATGACCCCTTTGAAAGATAGAATGTTCTACGTAATTATTTATAAATTACATCTATCACACGTTGGTAGCGCAATCGATTATTTATAGGGAATTAGATTCAGTACACGAAGAAGTAAGGAATTGTTGTGGAATTAAAATAAAAAATAGGTGGTCCGAGATTTTATTTCCAGTGGACGCTCACAATGATTTCATTTTTTCTATTGAGAAGCTGGTAAGGCGCATTGTAGCCTAAAAAACGAAAGTTGCCGAAGTATTCGATATTTTTTGCTTCTAGAGATTTTTTTAACTGCGCAGCGTATTTTTTGATGTCCTCATCATTGGCATAACCGCCAAACTCAATTGCAGCCACATATTCTTCTGCAGTGGTTTCAATTTTAATCGCTGAATTATCGGGTTTGGGCAGATTATCTTTGGTATATTCAGACGGCATTACAAAACTCATGGAGGATTGCGAATCATTAATATCCATGCGAACCGGGGAGGTCATGGCAATGCTTTTTTTAGATTGATTTCCGCCAAAAATAAAAGAAGCCAAAGTTCTAAAACCTGAAGAAGATAATTCTTTATAGGATTTCGCGTTCATTGAAACAGTCGCCATCGTAGCTGGTGGATATTTTCGGATCTCAAAATCGTTTTCTTTCTTGAGGACCTCGTATGGTTGGGTTTCCGTTTTTGCCATGATAAAATAAATTTGAGTCCCGAAGAACAGGACGGTTATTGCGATAAGTAGGATGATGAAAGTTTTCATGATTCAGAACATTTAAGTGGTTAAAATTTTAAAATGATCAGAGGACGAGTCCTCCCCTTTTAGTCTTGCTTATATTTTGCCCGCGAAATGATTTTTTCTTCTTCTCTGTCAAGGAGAAGTTGTGCGATAATTTCTGCAGACCGCACTGTAGTTTCTTTATTTTCAGCCAGCTTTCTTTTTAGTTTCTGTTCAGAAATATCGACGCGATAAAGAATACTTAACAAGCGGTTAAAATCATTTCGAATCAAGTCATCAATAAACGCAACCAAAACTTCGAATTGATTTGCACTAGATTTATCTCCAGTATTTTCTTCAATTTGAAGATTGGTGACTACGTTGATGAGTGCTTTATTGTTCTCCATTTTTTTTTATTCAAATTAAAGCAAATCTTTCCTGCTTCAAAAGTTGATATAAACAGCAGTCATTCATTGATCACGAATTTCAAAATGCCGTGAATACCAACTCGTAGACGACCGCTCCTTTCTACACTAAATTTAAAAAATATTTTATAATTTATTTTATATCATTCTGTAAAATATCCCGGCCCCTGCACATATTGCGGTACCTAAGCCTGTCGAAGGTACAGCAAAAGTGGTTTCGACAAGCTCAACCACCGCGAGGACGGCAAACCATCATACAAAAAGGAAATATCGTTAAAAAACAAATATTTCTTGGTTCCTGAGCCTGTCGAAGGTACATTCTATAGTGGTTTCGACAAGCTCAACCACCAAAAAAAATCTCATCCACCACGAAAAGCTCAACCACCATAATGACATCTAAATCATCTTGATACTGAACCCGTTGCGATACCTGTCTCGGTGCCTGAGCCTGTCGAAGGCATCACGAAAGATTCAACCACCACTTTGAAGATTTTTAGACAAAAGCGGCAAATCTTCAGGTCTGTTTTCAATCAGAGCTTCTTTTTTGGAACGGCTCCAACCTTGAACTTGTTTTTCCCTGTAAAATGCATCTGCAATGTTCTGATACTCTTCATAATAAACCAAGACTACCGGGAGCCTTTTTCTGGTGTGGTTAGATCCTTCTCCGCTTTGATGTTGCGCTAATCGTGATTCAAGATTTACAGTACTACCAGTGTAGTAACTGTCATCCGCACATTTTAAAATATACATAAATCCTTTAGCCATTATCTGGTTTGTTTTTATTGAAACAATTATTTCGCGGTGCCTGAGCTTGTCGAAGGCACCGCTTCGTGGTTTCGACAAGCTCAACCACCGTGACAGGCTCTACCACAACAAGAACGGCAATACATCACACAAAAAGGAAATCTCGTTAAAAAACATATACTTCCCGGTGCCTGAGCCTGTCGAAGGCACAGCTACGTGGTTTCGACAAGCTCAACCACCGCGAGGACGGCAACCCATTATTTAAAAGAAAATTTCGTTAAAAAACAGATATATCCAAAAAAGACCTCTTATTTTAAGGTTAAATTTAAAGAATATTTTCCTGTTTATTTTACATCATTCTGTGGAAAATTTCTAAGTTAATGATGTGAGTAATAACTGGCATTCGAAAAGTTTAATTACTTTCAAATAGAAAAAGAAAAAGCTCCTTTCGAAGCTTTTCTCTAAAATATTATCTATTATTTTGTTAGAAGGCTTTTTAAACTTAACAGGGAATAATTTAAAACATAGAATTAAAATTGATTTACGTAATCGTCGATCGTTTTTAATTCTTCTTTGCTTAAATGAATGTCGATGGATTTTGCATTTTGCTTCGCCTGTTTAGCATTTCTCGCCCCTGCTAAAGCGATGGTAATTCCGGGTCTTTCAATGGTCCATCTCAAAACCAACTGACTTAAACTAGCTTCATGTGCATCCGCAATCGGTTTTATTTTCATCAAAAGGAAATTGGTCTTTTTAACAAAATCAGGTTTAAAGTGCGCCAGATCAGCTCTGTGATCGCCTTCCGCGAATTGATGTCCGGGCTGAATTTTTCCAGTTAATAAACCTCTTTCCATTGGACTGTAGGCTAAAATAGATTTGCCATTCTCGATACAATAAGGAACTGTCTCATCTTCAATTCCTCTGGTGACCATGCTGAACGGAATTTGATTTGAAACGATATTCACTGCTTCTCCGGCTTTTGCCATTTGGTCTGCAGTGTAATTACAAACGCCCGCAAACCTCACTTTTCCCTGTTCGATCAACCTTGAGACCGCTTCAAATGTTTCATCAATCGGTGTGGTTACATCCGGCCAGTGAATCTGGTATAAATCAATATAGTCGGTACCAAGTCTTTTTAAACTTTGCTCACATTCATAAATGACGCTTTCTTTTCCGGCGTATTTATAAATATCAATTTTATTTCCGTCGTTGTCTTTAGAATGCATGCCCAAAGTTCCTTTCGTGAGATCCCAACGCATTCCAAACTTGGTTAGAATCTGTATTTTGTCACGGGAAATTCCTTTGATCGCCTCCCCCACAATTTCTTCACTGGTTCCCTGTCCGTAAACTGGCGCTGTGTCGATTGAAGTCACTCCTAAATCGTAAGATGATCTGATGGCTTCAATCGCATCGTTTCGATCGGTACTTCCCCACATCCAACCTCCTGCAGCCCAGGCTCCGAAAGTGATTGCAGATAATTCGAGATCGCTGTTTCCTAATTTTCTATATTCCATTTTTTAATTTTTGCTCGATTGATAATAATGTTGATATAATTATAATTACAACAATAATTTGACCAAGAAGGTTATGGATGAATCTTAAATTTTCAGTAACCAGAAAAGCGACCATCTATTTTCTAAACATTAAATTGCTTTTAACAAAATTTAAGCAGGTTTTATCTTAAAAAAGTGCCTTCAAATTAAAGCAAATCACTTTTTATATTTTTATCAGCATTAATAAGTTTGAGGTACTTTTTTAAATAGAAGTTTGAAAGTAGGGATCATTCTGCACCTAATATTTCCAGTCAATTCATTTTTGTCTTTTCACAAGAAATGATATCTTTAACATCAATTAAAAACCGCACAACTGACGTTGCTCAGCGGAACACTCTCAAACCGTAAAAATTATTATGACAAAAAATAGTATGAAAAAACTCATCCAGTCAAGTTTTCTTTTATTCCTAGTCAGTGCATTCCATTCTGTAGATGCGCAAACCATTGTAAAAGCCGTTCCTGTTTTTGAAAATGGACAGGCACAAATTGTCCCAGAATTTAAAGATGCCGACAAATGGATCAGAACAGATCTTTGGGTCGAAACATCTTTTGATACGGACGGTGATGGCAAAAAAGACCGCATGTATGTGGATGTAACGCGACCTTATCAAACCGAAACGGAAGGTTTAAAACTTCCCGTTATTTATGAATCAAGTCCCTATTATTCTGGTGTTGCACCTGATGTAGACGGAGGTTACTGGGACGTCAATCATGAATTAGGAGTGGCCGGAAAAGACCGCGTTCACGCAGAAGTTGTACGAACAGGTACAAGACCTATTATTTCAAACTCACAGACTGCGACCTGGGTTCCGCGAGGTTTTATTGTGGTTCATTCCTGTTCTCCGGGTACAGGTTTGTCGCAAGGTTCGCCTAGTGTTGGTGGTGAAAATGAATCTTTGGCGCCAAAAGCCGTCATCGACTGGCTCAACGGAAGAGCCAATGGCTATACTTCTGCAGACGGAAATGAAAAAGTAAAAGCCTACTGGACAACCGGAAAAGTAGGAATGACCGGAACTTCCTACAACGGAACGATCCCACTTGCTGCAGCGACAACAGGCGTAAAAGGTTTAGAAGTCATCATTCCTGTTGCGCCCAATACTTCTTACTATCATTACTACCGTTCTAATGGATTAGTGCGTTCACCTGGAGGCTATTTAGGAGAAGATATCGATGTGCTGTATGATTTTATTCACAGTGGTGATGAATTGAAACGCGCCTACAGCAATGCGAAAATTCGGGATACCGAAATGAAAAATGGTATGGATCGAATTACGGGGGATTACAATGATTTCTGGGCTGGACGTGATTATCTGAATCAAATGGGAAAGATGAAAGCTGCAATGCTAATGTCTCACGGTTTTAATGACTGGAATGTGATGCCCGAACACAGTTACCGCATATATAAGAAAGCCAAAGAAATGGGTTTAGAAACCGCAATTTACTACCACCAAAATGGCCACGGCGGACAACCACCCCTGGAAATGATGAACAAATGGTTCACCCATTATTTATTTGGAATCGATAATGGCATCCAAAAAGAAGAGAATAAAGCCTTTATTGTTCGGGAAAATGCAGATTTGAATAATCCAACGCCTTACAAAGACTTTCCGAATCCTGAAGCAAAACCCGTAACCTTTTATTTAACGAAAGGGGCACCAAAAGTTGGAGGTTTAATGACTACTAAATCTTCCATTCAGGGGAAAGAAACTTTGGTTGATAATTATTCATTTAATGGTGAAAGTTTAGCCAGAGCAGAAAACACCGATCACCGTTTATTATATGTAAGTCCAAAACTTTTGAACGACGTTCATCTTTCGGGAGTGCCCAAAATAACCGTCAAATTAGCAAGCAGCAAACCTGCGGCAAACTTATCGGTCTGGTTGGTTTCACTACCCTGGAATGAAGGAAGAGGAACAAAAATAACAGATAATATCATTACCCGCGGTTGGGCTGATCCACAAAACCATGCCTCGGTAAGAAAGGGCGAACCTTTAATTCCCGGAAAATATTATGAAGTGTCTTTTGATTTAATGCCCGATGATCAAATCATTAAAAAAGGACAGCAAATAGGACTGCTCATTTTTTCGAGTGATAAGGAATTCACCTTGCATCCAGAACCAGGAACGGAATTAACAATTGATCTGGATGGAACAATGTTGACTTTACCTATTGTAGGCGGTTCGGAAGCGTTTACAAATGCAGTAAAAGAAAATTAGACGGTCGTTTTAATCTATTTTTATGAGATTAAAAATAGAAGAGAAAGCCTAAGAATTCTTTGTTCCGAAATCGGGAATCAATTTTTGGAGTCGAGACGATCAATATGATGAGCAATCGTTCCAACTTATTAAAATATTCATTAAAAAAGGAAGCTCCTGACGAAGCTTCCCTTTTGTTTATAATCTGGTTATCGTAAATGAATTGTCGTTTATTGCGCAGGCATTATAAAAACTCAAAGACGCGTGTTGAAAATAATTTCTCCGTACCATCTTTACCATATTGTGATGCGGTCTTTTTTTGGCAAGAACATTTTATTGCCTTCTTTGACATCAAATGCCTCATAAAAAGGAGTCGTGTTCATCAACGGACCATTAACACGCCAAAGCGGTGGAGAATGCGGATTATTGTTGATCCATAAACGAAGGAATTCATCTTTCATCTTTACCTTCCAGATCTTAGCGACCGACATAAAGAATCTTTGGTCCGGTGTTAAACCATCAATTTTGGTGGAACCCTGCCCTTCTTTAGTCATTTTAAAAGCGTCATAAGCGACAGCGATCCCGGCAATATCGGCGGTATTCTCCCCAACAGTCATGGCACCATTTACGTGTAAATTATCTAAAACCGTAAAGGTACTGTACAGATTAATGACCTGCTGAATTCTTGATTTGAACTGCGCATAATCCTCTTTGGTCCACCAGTTTTTCACATTACCGTCTTTGTCATATTGTGCGCCCTGATCATCAAAAGTATGCGTCAGTTCATGGCCGATCACCATTCCGATTCCACCATAATTCAAAGCGTCATCGGCGTCATTATCAAAATAAGGGGATTGTAATATTCCGGCGGGAAAGACGATCTCATTTGCGGAGGGATTGTTATATGCCGTAACTGTTGAAGGTGTTGTAAACCATTCCGATTTATCCACTGGTTTGCCCAGTTTCGCAATTTCAAGTTGATAATCGGCTGCCGAAGCAGACATCAAATTCTCAAAATAAGTATCTCTTGAAATATTGACTTTGCTGTAATCTTTCCATCGGTCAGGATATCCGATTTTCTTCGTGATGGCAGAAAGCTTTTCTTTTGCTTTTTGTTTGGTAAGATCACTCATCCAGTCCAGTTTATCGATGCGTGCAGCATATGCTTTTTGCACATTATCCACTAAAACCGCCATGCGTTTTTTTGCCGCTTCCGGAAAATATTTCTTCACATACAATTGTCCCAAAGCTTCCCCTAAATTATTATCGACGGCACTTGCCATGATCTCACCGCGTGTTTTTTGTACCGCCTGACCCGAAAGCACTTTATTAAAATTAAAGTCGGCATTCACAAAAGCTTTGCTTAAATCACCTGCATAGCTTGAAATCGTATTTGCTTTGAGATACAGTTTCCAGTTTTGCAGCGGAACAGACTTTAAAAGACCATTTAGTTTTTCGTAATAGGCAGGTTGAGCGACATCAATGGAATCAATTTGAGCACCCAGATGTTTTAGAAAAACTTTCCAGCCAATATTGGGCTGTTCTTTCTCCAGGTCTGCGATCGCCATCATGTTGTAGTTTGCGTGAACATCCCGGCGTTCAACTCTTGTTTTATGGGAAGTGGCAATTTGCCTGTCGATATCATAAATGATCTCTGCATTCTTTTTAGAAGTTGCTGCGTCGGTGCCCGTCAGTTGAAACAAGGTAGAAAGGCAGGTTTTATAGGCGTTTTGTATGGCCACAGTTGGTGCATCTGATTTAAAATAATAATCCCGATCCGGCAAACCAATTCCAGTTTGGTAACTGTGCGCAATGTTCATACTGCTGTTTTTATCATCGGGTCCAACTCCGAACGACATGATGGAACCATTTCCCACTTTAATTTCATCTGCGACAAAAGTCATTAAAGACGGAATATCCCGAATGGCATCAATTTTCGCAAGCGTTGGTTTGATCGGTTCGAAACCGCGTTTTTCAATAGTGATCGTATCCATTCCGGAGGCATAGAAATCGCCCACTTTCTGTTCAATGCTTCCTGCAGGAAACTGACCTTTTGAAACACTTTCCAAAATACCCTGTAAGCGCATCCTCTGCGGATAATTCATAAACATATAGGCGCCGACTCCGGCTTGCGTTGCAGGAATAGGCGTCGCATCGTACCATTTCTTATTGACGTACATAAAAAAGTTATCGCCCGGTTTTATAGATGGGTCTAAACCAGTAATTTCTGTTGATTTTTTTTCTTGAGAAATACCTGCTGAGAAAGTGAATAGCGAAATCAGAAGAATGAGGATGTTTTTCATAATGTAAATACTATCGATAAGAAATTTATTTCATTGATCAAAAATATGCAATTAAACTGTTAAATCTTGATGTTTTGTTTTAAATATCAGCAATATTGAATATCAAACTGATGAAAACTTCAGAAAGCAAAATTACTTAGCAATTCCAAACTTAAAAAAGATATTTTCTAAACTTCATCATTCATAAATAACCCAGAAATCGCCTCTGATTGCTCGAACGATTTTTTTAACTTATAAACTCTCCCTTGCGTAAGGATCGTTGAAAAATTTACCTTTTAAAACTTCAAAAAAGATTGCAGTGAATATACAAGGGATTAAGGTATCGTTGATTTGTAATGACGACATTGCTTTCCTCATCTTTCAGATTTTCAACATCATCGAACGGAACTGTTTTCAAGTTTTACATTTCTGTTTATTTTGGAGGTCAAAATCTAATATGTTATTTCAATTTCAAATCTATCAAATCACCGTTTACTATTCAATCGTAGCGAAACAGTTTTGTTGTAAAACAGAGCTCGTTTAATCTTGATTGAAAGCTTTTTATCCATCCAACTTGATCATAGAAAATAAAGTAGATGTATTTTATATTAATTAATTATCTTGCATGCTTTAAAATTTAATTTTCTGCAGTAATTAACCGTTATGAATGCGATTCAACGAAATAATGTAACGATCAAAGGAAAGGGAACACCAGTGATGCTGTTTGCACATGGATTTGGTTGTGATCAAAACATGTGGCGTTTTGTAACGCCTGCTTTCGAAGAGGATTATAAAGTTGTTTTATTCGATCATGTGGGCGCTGGGAATTCTGATCTGTCGGCTTATTCGACTGAAAAGTATTCACAACTGGAAGGATATGCTGCTGATATTGTGGAGATTTGCGAAGAAATGGAATTAAAAGATATTATTTTTGTAGGTCATTCAGTGAGTTCCCTGATGGGAATGATTGCCTCCCTACAATCACCCGATCTTTTTAAAACTTTAATTATGATAAGTCCATCTCCTTCCTACATCAACGATGGTGATTATGTGGGCGGATTTACGCGGGAACAGATTACTGAATTAATGGAATCCCTGGATAATAATCACTTAGGATGGTCGATGACTATGGCACCGGTGATCATGGCAAATCCGGAGCGCGGAGAATTGGGGGAAGAATTGTCAAACAGTTTTTGCCGCAGCAATCCTGACATTGCAAAAGAGTTTGCGCGCACCACTTTCTTTTCAGATAAAAGACACCTTCTTCCCGAAGTTAATCTTCCTACGCTGATCTTACAATGTTCGGAGGATGTGATTGCGCCTGAAGAAGTGGGTATTTATATGCATGAAAAAATTAAAGACAGTCAACTGGTAATGATGAAAGCAACCGGACATTGCCCAAATCTTAGTGCTCCGGAAGAAACCATCGCAGCCATGAAAGCATTCCTAAAATGATGTCTGATCAAAATAAAAATAATGCTATTCAAGAGCACGAAGCCAATCTGTTTTTTGAAGAATCAATCTCCGGTTTTCTTATCGCCGATGAGAAAAACAGAATTATTCGCAGCAATACACGCGTATCCGACTGGCTAGGAATTTCAGCGGCGGATATAGAAGGAAAAAAGTTTATAGATCTCCTTTCTATTGGAAGTAAGATCTATTTTGAAACCCACCTTTCACCTCTTTTAAAAATGCAGGGCTACTTTGAAGAGATCCTCGTTGAATTGAGCGGTGCGGCAGGTAAAAGACTTAAGATACTGATCAATGCAAAAGAATCCGCTCCAAAAGAAGATAAACCAAAACTCATTTACTATACGCTTTTAGAAGCTTCGGACCGTGTTCAATATGAACAGAATCTACAAAATGCAAAACGCCTTACGGAAGAAGAACTGGAAGACGAACGAAAAAATGTACTCTTAAGAGAACAACTGATCGCTGTTTTGGGACATGACCTGCGGAATCCACTCGGCGCGATCAGCATGACCGTCGGTCTTTTAGAACGGTCGATCAAAGATGATCACCAAAAAAATCTGCTCGGAATTTTAAAAAGAAGCAGCTACCGCATGAATGAGTTGATCGGAAATGTCATGGATTTTGCACGTACCCGATTAGGTGAAGGAATTGTGATCTCACCGCGGGAAGTTGATCTGAAACCTGTATTAGAGCACGTGATGGAAGAACTGAAATTCTTATTTCCAGACCGGCAAATTGCGGCGGACCTTTCTCTAATAGACCCGATCTTTTGCGATGCAGACCGAATTGCACAGCTCGTCTCCAATCTACTTGCAAACGCTTTGACGCACGGTAATCCGCAATCCCCGGTGTATTTTACTGCACGCAACCCATCCAATAAACTGGAAATTTCTGTAGCCAATGAAGGGGAGCAGATCCCGGAATCGTTGCAGGCAATTTTATTTACGCCTTTCAAAAGAGAAGCCGATCGTCCAAGTAATAATGGTCTGGGTTTAGGACTTTACATTGCGGACCAAATTGCACAGGCGCACGGAGGGACTTTATCTTTTGTTTCCAATGAAAAGGAGACGCGCTTTACTTTTGAAATGGAGTTTAGGAATTAGGAGATAAGGAAATTGATTACTTCCCAATACAAAACTCAGAAAATATATTTCCTACATTACATTACTGCCGTTTTTCCAATTTTCTATAACTTAAATGAACAAAAAAAAACAGTCCTTTTGGACTGCTTAGAAAAGTAATAAAAGTTAATTTTATTTTTTTGCTCTAGTGAAAAATGTTAAAAGTCCTAATATTACATCACCTGCAACCCAAATAAAAATTATAAACATAGCACCTAGTCCTGTTCCAATCGCAGCTCCTGCTTGTCCGGCATCAGAGTCTGCACCCGAAATACCATCTGATGCTGCGCCCATTCCAGCTACGAACCACCAAAGCATAAGTAAATTAAATAGAATAAAAAGCCATTTGCTTATTTGACCAAATACTCCCCTTTTCGGTTTTCGAAGTGTTGTTCCACAACTCGGACAAGTTAATGCTGTACTTCCAACTTGTGCACCGCATTCTTTACAATTGATTAACGCCATAATTTTAAGTTTTTTTCTTTAGTTATTTATTTGATTAGTTGAATCAAATATAATTCTAATTTTCTAATTATTAGAATGTGTCTCAATTGATAATTTTATTCTTAAATTAAACTAAAGAATTAATAATATTTGATAAAATAATCAATAATTTATTTAAATATCGATTATTTCCCAAACTAAAATAAACTATTAATCGAATAGTTATAAAAAATAGTATCTATTAGAAAAAAGTTCAGGATTTTCAGAGTTGTTTCAAGCCCGCCCTCATAAAAGGTCCAATGGGTAGCGCAGTCACCATTTTAAGATCCTCCCAAATCGTACTTTCATTTCCCAGGAATTTTAAAATATCTTCGGGTGAGCGTTTTGAAAACATCAGTGAGAAAATATCTTTTCCTGCCATTTTCCCAGATAAAATCACTTCCAGCAAAGTTCGGTCATACCATTCATACCGCTTATCATCAAACGATTTCTCCGGATTAGGATTTTTTTCTTGCAATAAATTGTCAATTATTTTCGCTGTATTTTTCTGCACAAACTGAAAAGTGTATCCACTACTTGCCTTGGTGTAACCGCCTGCTGTTCCAATGTTGATGATGCGATTAAAAGCATCGCTTTTCCGCTCAAACTTGGCGAGAGACATTGGGATGATTCCAAATTCGGTATGGGTAATTTCGTAATCCGAGATTTGAAGATCATTTTTAATGTAATGCGTCAACGCCGCTTGATATTCTTCTTTGGGCAAAACACTTTTACTGAATAAGGTATACTCTACCAATGCTTCCGTGGAACTTGTTGGTAAAACATACATAAATGTGGCGCCATGTTTTTGATCTAAAGTAAAGTCCATTAAAGTCCCCACCTTTGAATCGAAAGTATCGTTTTTAGTTTTAATCACCCAACCCGTAAAATGTTGAAGCAATGAATTTTCTTCAGTGATCTTCGGATTGAATAAAGAAGTTGAATTGAATAAATATTCAGATTGGTAAGTGTTTTCCTCAGTTTCTACGGTCGCTTCAAGAGCGTCTGAAGTAATTCCTTTTATATTTTCATTTTTAAAACTCACATTTTCAAAACCTGCGGCATAAGATAGGACGAATTCATAAAAATCTTTTCCCTGTATCATTTTGTAGCGATACTTTTCCAGATCAAATTGCCGCGTGAATTCTTCATTTTTAAAGATCAAAGATTTCCATTCGTGCATAACCACCGATTCAAAAAGACCTTTTCCTTCCTCCCAAAAACACCAGGTTCTATCATTCTCATTTTTCTGAACCCGATCGATCACCAGGATTTTTTTAGATTGTAAAACCGGATCAACGAGCAATCGGTAAAGCAAACTTAATCCTGCACAACCGGAGCCGGCAATGATATAATCGTATTTGAGGTCGTTATTCTTCATAAAATTTTGAGGTGATCTGCTATTCTTCAATAGAATTTTCAAAAATGATGTTCGTCGATAAAGATAGACTTTTACGGATTTAAAAAATTTAAATAAGTGGTTTAAGATTTTGGGATTTACTTTCCAATACAAAATTTAGAAAAAATATTCCCCAACACTTCATCATTCGTAAACTCCCCGGAAATCTCCCCCAACTGCTCCAGCGCATTTCTCAACTCATACGCCAGCAATTCGGTATGAATCCCAGAACTCACCGCTTCCTCCACTTGTAAAACAGATTGCAGCGATTTCTGCAACGCATCAAAATGCCTTTGATTCGTAATGATCACATTGCTTTCCTGATCTTTCAAATTCTCCACGTAATCGATCAAAACAGTTTTCACGGCTTCAATTCCTGTTTGATCTTTCGCGGAAATCCTCAATAACTCATCACAATAATCCGGAAACAATTCCAGATTTAAAGTGGCGTCAAATTCGTTTGGAGTTTCGTCGTTGGTCAAATCCACTTTATTATGAACCAGCACAATTTTCAAATCCTCCCGGTGGAATTCCTTCACAAAAGCAATCACTTCTTCCGTCGTAGAATCCCGCTCATCGTAGAGATACAACAGCACTTTCGCCGAAGCAATTTTCTCCTTCGCTTTCGTTACGCCAATTTTCTCAATGATATCCGTTGTTTCCCGAAGTCCTGCCGTATCCACAAACCGAAAAGCCGTTCCTTTCAAATGAATCACTTCTTCAATCGTATCACGCGTTGTCCCTGCAATTTCAGAAACAATCGCTCTTTCCTCTTTCAGCAAAGCATTCAAAAGCGTCGATTTCCCCGCGTTCGGTTTCCCGATAATGGCGACTTCCACTCCATTTTTCAGCGCATTTCCGTATTGGAAACTCTCAATCAAAGCGCTCAGTTTATGGCGCAAGTTGAGCAGCAGTTTATTCATGGCAGTACGGTCCGCAAATTCCACATCCTCTTCCCCGAAATCCAGTTCCAGTTCAATCAGCGACGTAAAATTCAGCAAGTCATTTCTAAGGATCGAAATCTCATTCGTAATTCCCCCTTTCAACTGATTTAATGCCACTTTCCGCGACGCCTCATTTTCCGAAGCAATCAAATCAGCAATCGATTCCGCCTGCGCCAGATCAATTCTGCCGTTCATAAAAGCACGCATCGTAAATTCCCCGGCTTTCGCCAGTCTCGCCCCGTTCTTCACCAAAACTTCCAGAATTTTCTTCGCAATATGCGGCGATCCGTGAAAAGAAATTTCGACAGAATCTTCAGCCGTAAAGCTTTTTGGAGCTTTAAAAACCGAAACCATCACTTCATCAATCACTTCAGTATTCTCGGGTTTCGGGTTTCGGGTTTCGGGTTTTAAACCATCATTTTCAACTAAATCATTTTGCATGTTGGAACTCGCATCCCGCACATCGAAACTTGCATTTGGGCTCTTATCCACGATATAACCATAATGAATGGTGTGCGTTTTCACCTCCTGCAGATCCTTACCTTCAAAAATTTTAGCCGCAATTTGAAAAGCCTCGTTACCCGAAATTCTTATAATTCCAATAGCTCCAACTCCGTTTGCCGTGGCGATTGCACAAATAGTATCTTGATTTAAATTCACGTTCATGTCGCAAAATTACGGAATTATTCCTGTTTTTAGGAGCACCAAGATTTCGCCTCTTTCGAAGACCCGTCCCGCTGTCCACTATATCTTATTTGTTCCGCCTTTCGGCGAAACAAATAAGGATGCCGTTTCCATCGGGGCTAGAATGGAGGGTGGTTCTTCATTCGAAGATATTATAGATATTTCGGAAAGTGATGGAGATAAATTTAAAGTTAAGAAAAGTATTTTGTAGATTTGATAATTAACACTTTTTATAAAAAAAAATTAATCACTTAAAAATGGATAAAGAAAACAAAATTATAAAATTTAATATTTTCAGATATCATTTACTACCAATTGATAGCAATCCAAAAATTTTAGAGTTATTTCCAAAGAAGAAATACACTTTAGATGATTTAAAAGCAATCAAAAATGATCTGTTAAAAAAAATACTTGAGTCGCTTGAGAATTCAGATTCTAATACAAATCCCTTAAAACTTGAAGATAAAGACGGTGAACTTTTTTTATTTAAAATTGCGCAAAAAAAACAAGCAATTATAACCAACAATTTTAAAAATAAAATTGTAAATAATGAACCTTATGTTTATGTAATAATAAATAATAATAAAGATGTTCAGAAAATTGCAATTAGTGAAAACTTTGATGCTTTCAGTACAACCACAGTGGTGAAGAATCTACTTAAAACAATTTTAAGAAAGGAGTTGAGAAAATTTGGACTCAATATAGAAATTGAACAAATATTCAGTTCAATTAGTTTCTGGGAATTTATTAAATCTTATAAATATAAAATCTCTTACTTAAATTTCGAGTACATAAAGCCAAATATGGCAAATATTTCTGGCAAACTCCCAGAAGACTTTAGAAAATTAGCAGAAAATGTTAATAGTCATGAAAGTCATTTGACTTTAAAGGCTCCTGAAAATGGCGTTCTGGAAAATATAGATAAGAAAAATAAAGTTATTAGTGGGCTCGTTGATTATAGCTCGTTAGGAGGCGGAAATATTAAAGTTAAAATTAAGGGAATTAGAAAACAAAAAAGCACTTCCGAAAATCCAGAATTTATAGAAATCAGAGAAATTGATCTGGAAGGACAAGCAGATCAAATAATAAAACTTTATAAAACAATAGTTGAATAATGACAAGTGATATAAAAAACATATCAATAGTTTTTCTCATTTCTATTATAACAATTTACATTTGTTATTTGATAGAATCAAGTAGCCTTTTTGAATATTTAAACAATAATCTACTTACGATTTTGCTTGCCTTCTTAGCTATAAACACAGCAAGTCTAGGCCATTTGGCAGCAAAGATTCAAGATATTATGGTTATTCATAATCACCTAAATTTTAGTGCTACTATTTTTGAAATGAAGAAATCATTAGTAGAACAAATTATTTTGATTGTACTTGCGATTATTATAATAATTATTCGTGAAAGTAATTTAAATTTCCTACTTAAGTTTGAAATTTTAAATATTTTTTCCCTAGCAATTTTCTTATATGGAATTAATATTTTGTGGGATACTGGAAAAAGTGTCTTTGTAATTATCGATGAAATAAAAAAAATTAACAGGTAATTAATACAATTTAATTTCTTGCTAAATAGCTCTGAAAAAGTAAATTATAGAACATTTTTTTAAAAACACTCTCAATGATTGAAAATTTAATTCCTAATTTTCCAGCAATTTATCGTGAATATTCAAATCTTTTCGATCAAGTAGAAATTCGAATTGCGGACGAAGAAAACGAAGCAGAAATAAATAATTTATTATCATTCCAAAATGAGTTTAATAAGTTTGATACTAAATTAAGATTAGGAATTTCAATAACTGAAATAACACTTGATGATAACTTTGTACGTCGGAAGATGGGCGCATTAAAAGATTGTCACTTGTATTTTTACAAATTAACTGATTTATGGTTTGCATATGAAACATATTTTAAGTTTTATTTTTCCGCTCTAAATATTAATTTATCAAATAGAAAAATAATTTGGTTGGACGACAATACGAACGAAATGTACTATAACAATGATAATATACAAACTGCTCTTTGGGATACTAATAATGAAGTAATAGACAAATTTCCAAATGTTCATAAAAGGAAAGCCTTAAAAGAATATTTAATTTATTGTATGGAAGGAGCTAAGGGTGGTCAAAAAAGCAGGTTAAATACGATAATAAATAAAATTTCTATCAATAATGAACTCCCTCTATTAAATCATTCAGAATTATTAACAATTACTTATTCTATTAGAAATAATTTTGTACATAATGGCGAAGTGACGATATATCCAGAAAACTTCAGTTATGTTTTAAAGAATAGACTATTACAAATTTTGTACAAATATTTAGTCGTGATCACAGTAAAATCTGCATCAATCACAATCGAGGAAAAATTAAGAATAAGTATAGTTTAATTAATAGACGGATAAAAATCAATCCTTTTCTAAAAATATTTAAATTCGAAGTATATTATAACGTATGTTTTATAAAAATTAACTTATATTTTATCTATAAAATATGCGCGCAATCCACATCACAAAATCCGCTTGACAAAAGTTTTACAATTACAGGAAACTCCAAAACCTCAATGAAAACTAAGCTCTTCCTTCTAACATTTCTCACTTTAACAACTTTGCTCTTCGGACAAACAGCAGAAAAAATTGCTGCAGTTCGCAAAAAGGTCGAAGCCATCAACACAGAAAAAAGTTATCAGGTCAAAAAATTAGATAGCGACTATTTTGTGAATGTTAATAACGAGACTGCTGATGGTGGACAAGAACTTTCCGGTTATTATAAAAATGGAAAACTAAAAAAAATTATTTACAGTGTCGGAATTTCTTACGGAATGAAAACCTGCGAATATTTCTTTTCAAACGATGAATTAATTTTCGTTTTTGAAAAGCAGGATCAATTTGCAGCTATAAACGACCAGTCAAATCAAGGAACTGGATTGGATCACACAAAACTCACATCCGTCTACACAGGTCGGTTTTATTTCGAAAACTCCAAATTATTTTCAATCAAGCAAACTGGAAAAGAGATTTCCAATAAAATGTATAAGAAAAGTAAAGAGGCAGAACTTTTAAAAGATAGTAAAGTTTTCCGTGCTGAATTAGAGAAAGCAAAAAGCAAGTAAGAGCGTTCGATTAAAAAGCTAAATCAATATGAATATATTTAAATCCATTATCAACAGCGTCAAAACGTTTGGTAGAAACACCAGCACTGAAAAACGCAGAGATCGCTTTACTGCAAAGCAAATTCAATTGGATGATTTAGGTGAAGAACTTAACCTGGTCTTGGAGGGAAAAACCGATTTTAATTTTACCGGGATCAATGCAAATGGGTACGACAGTTTCTTCTTTGTCAGGAATGACCAAAATTTTAATTTAGAGTTTAGGGCACTTAAAAAGATTCAGCTTCCTTACTTAGAACTGTTAGAAAAATTTGCTTTGAAAAACAACATCAAGTTTGAAACAGAAAATCTGGATAGAATCCCTTATTTAAGTCTTAAAACAAATACGAGTATCACGGAAACGGTCGATTTGGCAAAACGTATCCAAAAAGAAGTTTTTGGAAATAATGACAGTACATTATATAAAGTGATTCCTTAACGATATTCCTATTTATAAAAGATAAAATGTGCAGCGATTGTTTTGATAAGCAGTATTACGGTTTTCCGTCTTACACGGAATATGAAGAGTTTGAAGAAATCCTAGATTTAAAAACTCGCGCGCATAAGATTGAAATTATGGAATCAGAAAATGAAGGAACAAAAGGATTAATTGATTATCGCTTGTATTTCAAATGTAATACCTGCAATGAAAACTATGTGTTATCAATACCAGACAATGCTTGGAGAGGATATTTTTTAACTGAACAAAATGCAATTTTCTATCATAAAAATTTAAGAATGTCAGATACAGATAAAAGAAATGGTTGTCTGATTTTCATTCTCCTTCTTTGTTCACTTTTTCTGTATGCACTTTTTGAAAACTTTTAAATAAACTCTTAAAATAAAACTTTTGTGACTTTTGTGGTTTTAAAAAAAACCAAACTACTCCATCAAAAAACAAAAATATGAAAGCAATCCATATCACAAAATCCGGTGGACCGGAAGTTTTACAATTACAGGAAACTCCAAAACCAAAACCGGCAGAAAACCAGGTGCTCATTAAAGTAAAAGCTGCAGGTGTCAATCGCAGCGATATTATCACGCGACAAAACACAGCCACTTACGGCAAAGGTTCGCCGACCACTTTAATTCCCGGCTTAGAAGTTTCCGGTGAAATAACAGAAATCGGTTTCGCCGTAACAGATAAAAAAGTTGGCGATAAAGTATGTGCACTCATCGCAGACGGCGGCTATGCCGAATATGTGGCGGTCGACGGTTCTCACTGTCTTCCTGTTCCTGAAGGAATCAGTCTCACCGACGCGGCGGCAATTCCAGAAACGGTTTTTACGGTTTGGTTCAACGTCTTTCATTTGGGCAAACTTCAACCGGGTGAAAAATTACTGATCCACGGCGGAACCAGCGGCATCGGAACCATGGGTTTGCAAATGGCAAAAGCGTGGGGTTGCAAAACCTACACCACCGCCGGAAGTGAAGATAAGATCGATTTCCTCCAAAAAATGGGCGTTGACAAAGTCATCAACTACAAAAAAGAGGCTTTCGAAGAAGTTTGGAAAAACGAGAAAATAGATGTCATTTTAGACATGGTCGGTGGAGATTACACCCAAAAGAATCTCGAGATCCTTAATAAAAAAGGCCGACTTTGTTACATCAACGGCATGAGAACCACAGACGTCAATATTAATCTGCGCACCATTATGGCGAAGAATCTCACCCTGACCGGAAGTTTTCTAAAACCCCAAACCGCCGAAGTAAAAACCCAAATCGCCAAAGACGTCGAAAAAAACATCTGGCCGATGTTTCATTCAAAAGAAATTCATCCCATAATCTACAAAACCTTCCCACTCGCAGAAGCCGCCGAAGCACACCGATTAATGGAAAGCAGCGAACATATCGGCAAGATTTTGCTAACGATAGATTAATGCTAGTTTGAGAATTTGAGAATTTGCTAATTTGAAGATGAGATTCTTCACTACATTTCGCTTTGCTGCATTCGTTCTGAATGACAAAATCCTTTTATAAAAAGTAAACTCGTATTTGCAGGTGACCCAGGAAACGGAGCCGTTAAGAAAATTGGAATTTGAGCCGTTTAGAAACTTCTGGTGTTCGAAGAGCGGCAATAATTTTTAATCGAAGAAATAATTTTCTTTCCGCTCAAGTTCAGAAGTTTTAGGATCAGATTTCAATTTTTAGGTGAATTTCCAGTCTTGATTTTTTGTTTCTTTTTTATCAAGAAAAAAGAATTCAGAAAAGAAAATTCTTTTAAAAAAATGCTAATATTTCACGTTCAACTTCATTCCACTATGAATAACAATCTCAAGCAATTCAGAAAATTTTTACGTTGAAAATTTATTTTTGAGATTCTACCTTTCGCTTTCCTTCAAACAAATCAAAACAGATCAACTACTTTTTTACTTCCGTCACCGACTTAAAAAACCTTTCCACAGCATACATCGCCAATTGTCCGCCGGGACCATTTAAATTGTACTCAAAACCATGGGTTCCCCAAGGAATCGTCAGTAAATAATTTTTTACTTTATGTTTTTCCAGTTCATTTCTCATGGCAACACTTTGTACGTGCCAAACATGAGCATCATTGATTCCGTGTGCAAGAAGCGTCGGTGGCGAATCTGCAGTAACGTGAAACAAAGGTGATTCTGCATGATATCTTTCGGGAACTTCTTCCGGAGTGCCACCTAAGAAGTCGCGTTCTACTTTTCTGGAATCCATGATCCAGGGATTGTCGGGATTTTTGTAGCTCCACGGCATATTGATGGCGCCGTAAAAAGCAGCAATTCCTTTTACACCATTTTCATGTCCGGTGTAACCCATCGTTAAAATGTTAGAAGCTCCGGCTGATCTTCCCATCATCACAAAGTTGGTGGTATCGATTTTTAATTCGGTCGAATGTTTTCGAAGCCATTTAAAAGCAGAATGCAGATCTTCCTGTTGCGCCGGACTGGGAAATTTTGGGGCTAAACGGTACTCAATGGTAGCAACTTGATAACCTGCATTTGCAAAATAATTATTGGCCGCGGCGATTTCGCTGTTATTTCCCTGCTTCCAGGAACCGCCATGAACAACGATTAAACAAGGACGAACACCAGGAATTGCAGAAGGCGTGAAGTTTAAAGTCAAATCTACGCCGCCATTTTTTGAATAATGATAGGTTTTAAAGGGAATATCTTTTGCGCCATTTCCAGTAAACATTTGAATAAAACTAAACGGTTTTTCCTGATGAAATCCAGTCATATCAGAATCTTTGACTCCAAATGACTTTTCCAAATCCTGCGGTAAATGACTTCCAACATTATAAGCGCGAATGATTGGAGAGGTTAAAATCATAAATGTTATTACACCGATTATTAAAGAAGCGGTACGAAACTTCTTCGAATACCAAGTCCAGATCAATAAAGTCAAAGAAACAAGCATAAATATCCAGGGAAATTCGGGAACTGCAATGCCGACATACCAAACGTAATGGCTCGGAACCGGAAAGAAATTAACAAGGGAAAGTATGAACAGAATGACAATGAGGATAAATCGTACCAAAGTTTTATTTTTAGGAAGATACGATAAATGTGAAAATGCAGATTCAATTCTACTTATTCAGCGGGAATTATCTGCATTAAAAAATTTTCTAAGCGTGAATAACATGATATAAAAATTATTTTTTGTTCTTTTGTCTTGAAACTAAAAAAGAAAAAGTTCAAGACTCGAAACTCACCTAAAAATTGAAATTAAATTCTAAAACTTCCATTATTTATCTCGTCATCGAGACGAGATTTGAGCGAATAGAAAATTATTTCTTCGAATAAAGATTCTTGCCGCTCTTCATACAGTAGAAGTTTGCCTCACCATTTATTATCGTTTTATTTGTTTTGGCGAACCTCCGTTGTCGGTTTTTTAACGAATTAATTTATAATTTTCTTAACGGCTAAGTTTCCTAAATGATCAATATAAAAATATCATGAAAAAACCAGTTATCGATCTTCATTGTGATCTACTCAGTTATTTAACGCGTCCAAATTCTTCCATTTATAACGCAGAAGATATGGGTTGTGCGGTGCCTTTTTTGAAAGAGGGAAATGTGAAACTGCAGATCATGGCCATTTTTGCGCCTGTGGAAAGTAAAAGCCATGAATTTGGTTTGAAGCAAAGTGAAATTTTCAAAAATTTAAATGAAGAAGAATATGAACTGTACCGTTTTGAACAACAGCATTTAGAAAGTTTCCAGACAAATGAAAACATTGGAATGCTGGCTTCTGTAGAAAGTGGTTCGGCATTTTGTGATGAAAGCATGCCTCTAAAAGAAGGTTTTGCAAATCTGGAAAGAATTATTGACAATGTTGGTTCAATCATGTACATCAGTTTTACGCATCATGCTGAAAACAGATTTGGCGGTGGCAACTACTCCACTGCAGGCTTAAAAAATGACGGAAAAGCTTTGATCGATTATTTACACAACAGAAAGATCGCAATCGATTTTTCCCATACGAGCGACGCTTTGGCTTATGATATTCTGGAGTATATTTCAAAAGAAAATATCAACGTCCCAATTATTGCGAGTCATTCGAATTACCGTCCGGTTTTTGAACATCCGAGAAACTTACCCGATGATATTGCGAAAGAGATCATTCACAGAAAAGGATTGATCGGACTGAATTTTGTGCGCGCATTTGTGAATCCAGAAAAAGTAGAAGCTTTAGAAGAACACGTTGCGCACGGACTTGATTTAGGTGCAGAAAATGCGATCTGTTATGGCACTGATTATTTTTACACGAAGGAAAATCCGGACAAGTCAAGAATTCCTTTTTATTTTAAGGAACATGAAAATGCAGGGTGTTATCCTCAAATTAATGAGGTCTTCGAACAACAATTTGGAACTGAACAAACAGAAAGAATTAGCAGTCAAAATGCTTTAGAATTTTTGAAAAGACTTTGGAAGTAGGTATTTTGAAAAACCAGCAATTTGATGATCTCATGTTGTGAAGATTCGTTGATTTAAATTGATCAATATATAAACATAAAAATAAATGTTGCCCATCGCTTTCCATCCTATTTATAAGCATCCTTTACCGGAAGGTCACAAATTTCCCATGTTGAAGTATGAACTATTGCCGCAGCAATTGTTATTGGAAGGAATTGCGGAAGAGGAAGATTTTTTTGAACCTGAGATCGCAGATCTTACCTCTATTTATGCGGTTCATGAAAAGAAATATGTTGATGATCTGTTGAATTTAACTTTAGATCCCAAAGCAGTTCGAAAAATTGGTTTTCCTCTTTCGGCAGAACTTATTGAAAGGGAAATGCGCATCGCTCAAGGAACAATCATCGGTTGTGAAAAAGCTTTGCAAAACGGCGTCGCATTTAATATTGCAGGTGGAACACATCATGCTTTTACCGATCGTGGCGAAGGTTTTTGCATGTTGAACGATCAAGCAATTGGCGCAAATTATTTACTGGAAAATAAGCTCGCTTCTAAAATTTTGATCATTGATCTCGATGTTCATCAGGGAAATGGAACGGCAGAGATCTTCCAAAATAATCCGCGGGTTTTTACTTTTTCTGTTCACGGAAAAACGAATTATCCGTTTAAAAAGGAAACTTCTGATCTGGATATTCCATTGCTTACGGGAACTGGAGATCAGGAATATTTACGCATCATTAGTGAAATTGTGCCGAAATTGATCAACCGGGAAAAACCTGATTTTATCTTTTACCTGAGTGGTGTCGATATTTTGGAGACTGATAAACTGGGAAATCTAAATGTCTCTTTGGAAGGTTGTAAAACACGCGATGAAATTGTTTTTTCGAACTGCAAAAAATTTGAAATCCCAGTGCAGTGTAGCATGGGCGGTGGATATTCTCCGGAAATCAAAACAATTATTAATGCGCATACGAACACTTATCGCGTTGCTGCTGATCTTTATTCTTAATCAGATCAATTTGAAAGAATGTGGATAAACTTTTAAATCATAAAAATGAAAAATACTATTAAATCAACGGACGAAAAATATCTTAAAAGATGTCTGGAACTGGCAAAAGAAGCAGTTGAAGCGGGAGATGAAGCTTTCGGTTCTGTTTTGGTCAATGAGGAGGGAAAGATTATCGCAGAAGCGAGAAACCGCGTTAATGAAAAAACGATTCTGGCGCATCCCGAAATTGATCTGGCGTATTGGGCAGCAGAAAATTTGTCTGACGAAGAAAGAGCAAAGACAACAATGTACACGACGGGTGAACACTGTCCCATGTGTTCGGCAGCGCATGGTTGGGTTGGTTTGGGTACGCTAGTTTATTTGAGTTCTGCGAAACAACTGGGAGAATGGCAAAAGGAATTTGATCTTGCAGCCGCTCCTATTAACTTTTTACCAGTGGAAGATATTATTAAAAATGTTGAAGTTCGTGGTCCGACGGAAGGTGAATTGCTGGAGGAGATCAAGAAATTGCATGAGATCGTTTGGTCCGGAAAGATGTAGATTGAGATTTGATGAAGTTGTAACTGAAATGAGATTCTTCTACAGGCTCAGAATGACAGCGGATATTTTTTTTAAAAGATATTGGACTTTAAAGATTAATGCTGAAGTTGTAATTTTTAAAATAATAGTTTTTCTGTAGTATTCTTTTTATTAAATCTTCGGAAGAGAAATTTCCCTGACTTTTAGCCGCGATTGAAACGGCATCCTTTTCTTTTCGGCAAGCGCCGGAAAGTAAAAGATATAGTGGAAAGCGGGTGAGATCTTCTGGAAATCTGAAAATTTGTTGCTCCTCAAAAATTTACTGTTTTTTAAACTTTTCGTTTCTACATTGACATTTCTTAAATATTTGATGTTAATCCTTATTGATTTTTAAACTAAATAGTAGAATTAACAAAATTTTAATAATGAAGTGGCATTATAATTGAACAAATCATGAAACTAAACAAAAAACAAGCCTTATGAAAAAATTAATTGTTTTATCAGCATTCTTAGTAGGTCTGGTTTTCACGCAAGCGCAGGAAGCTAAACCGAAACAAAAAGATGAAGTACAAAAAACAGCTACGGTTCCGCAAACGATCAACAATGTGGTGAATCCGAAACACAAGAAACACAACGGTTACAAGATCAAGAAAAAAACGAGAAGGGGTAAAAAGTACGTAAAGAAAGTAAATACGGAAAATCACACTACGACCATTAAAACCAAAAATTCTGGTGAAATGGACAAAAATGTAAAAACGGTTCCGACAAAATAAGCATCGGATCTTTACATAAAAAAGTGCAACTTTAATCGGTTGCACTTTTATTATTTTAAATCGGTTTTACAAGGTCTAAAAACCAATCTTTCACGTCGCCTTCCAAATCATTTTCTAATTTTTCTTTGCACCAGTTATGGTATTTATTGAGCCAGTCTCTTTCGGGTTCTGTGAGTAATTCTGTTGCGAGTACGTTTCGGTCGAACGGACAAACAGTTAAGGTTTCAAAATCATAGAAGGTTCCGAAATCTGTCGTTTCTAATTCGCGCACGGAAAACAGGTTTTCGTGACGAATTCCGTAATGGTTTTCGTAGTAAAAACCAGGCTCATTTGACAAGACCATTCCGGGAATGAGTTCCTGCATATTCATATCTTTTCTGATATTTTGCGGACCTTCATGTACGTTCATAAAACTTCCGACTCCGTGACCAGTTCCGTGGTTATAATCTTTTCCTTCCATCCAGAGTGCCATTCTTGCAAAAGCATCGAGCTGAACGCCACGAGTTCCTTTTGGAAATTTCACCATCGAAAGTTGAATCATTCCTTTAAAAGCCAAAGTACAGTTGTGTTTGAATTCTTCAGAGGCAGTGCCAAGCGCAAAAGTTCGTGTAATATCCGTTGTTCCTTCTAAATATTGTCCGCCGGAATCTACGAGAATGGTTTCCGCATTGGTGACGTCTTTGCAGTCGTCTTCTTTTGCAGAATAATGCATGATGGCGCCGTTTTCTTTGTAGCCAACGATGCTGCCAAAACTTTCACCCACGAAGTTTTTACCTTCTGCGCGAAAACCTCTTAATTTTTCACCGATGGAAAACTCAGTCATTGGTTCTTTTCCGGCTTGATGAGTGAGCCAATAGAGAAATTTAACCATCGCTACTCCATCTCGCTGCATCACGGTTCTGAAACCTTCGATCTCTGTTTTATTTTTAATGGCTTTCATTAAATTTCCAGGAACAGCGGCTTTGATGAAAGTATTATTGTCTTTTAAAGCTTCAAAAATAGACTGGTTGCCATTCGGTGAAATTAATATTGTTTCACCGTTGATTTCTAATAAATCGTTATAGAATTTGTCGTAAGGAAGCATTTTCACACAAGCCTCGTCCATTTGTTTTCTGGCATCAACTTCTAATTTATCTAAGTCAACGTAGAGTTTTGCTTCATTTTTGGTTAAAATAATATATCCTAAAAATACGGGATTTGACTGCACATCGCTTCCTCTTAAATTCAAAGTCCAGGCAACATCATCTAAACTCGAAATGATATGAACGGATGCGCCGATCTCTTCCATTTTATTGCGGATATCGACTAATTTATCGGTCACCGATTTTCCGGCTCTTTCTACTGGATGAACGAATACAGGATTTTTTGTCGCGTTTGAATTTCTGTCGGTCCAGATCTCTTGCAATAAAGGTAAATCGACCAGTTTGTTTCCTTTTGCAGAAAGTTTATCATTTAACATTTCCCAGTTTGCGTGCGAAGTTGCGATTGCGTTCACGGCGACGGTACCATGGTCTGGGATTTCTGAATTGATCCAGTCCACATAATTTGGAGTTCCTTCCATTCCGTCTTTAAAAAGATCGATTCCGGAACCTTTCAATTCTATCGGTGCCTGTACAAAATATCTTCCATCGGTCCATAAACCGCCTTTATTTCTGGTAATCACAACGAATCCAGCTGAACCGGAAAAACCTGAAAGCCAAGTTCTTTCCTGCCATTCTGCGGGTAAATATTCACTCATGTGAGGATCTGCAGAATAAATAATAAAAGCATCGATATTATTTTCTGACATTTTCTGGCGCAGCGCCACTATTTTTTCTGATGAGGTCATAATTCTAAATTTGAAGTGAATTTACGAAGAATTTAAGGGTTGAGAAAAAGATGGGTCTTAAAGTTTTACTAAAAATAAAATACCGGTCAGGAATGAAGAATTTTTAGATAAGAGAATATTACTAATCGCCAGCATAAAATTTGACGGAACCTATTTCATCAATTATCCTGCAGCATTGGCATTTATTGATTGGGAAATTCAAAATTAAATGTATATTTATAAAATATAAATAGATAAATCTTTATGAAACAAACTCTCCTAATTTTTGCAATTTTATCATCCTATCTGACTTTCGCCCAGATCAATTTTGAAAAAGCTTATTTTATTAATAATGCTGACAATCGTATCGAATGTTTTATTAAAAATATTGACTGGAAAAATAATCCGACCACCTTCGAATATAGAACTGCTGAAAATGCTGACATTAAAATAGCTTCTATAAAAGACGTTAAACTTTTTGAAATTCCTGATCATGTGAAATACGTAAGAGAAGACGTAAAAATTGACCGGTCCGGAAAAGAGATCAGGCAACTGACAACTGATCCTAATTTCTCATTCAAAGAGGAACAACTTTTCCTAAAAGAGATTGTAGCCGGCGATGCAATACTTTATCAGTATAACGATATCAATTTAATCCGCTTTTTTTATACAAAGAATAATCAACCCATCAAACAGTTGGAATACAAACTTTATATAAGCCGACAAGGTGAAAAGGAAGTTGAAGCCATTTCTTATAATACGAACTATAAAGAACAACTGAAAGAAGATCTGGTTTGCTCTTCGATCACCAAAACCGAGATTGAAAGGACCGATTATAATGCTAAAAGTTTATCTGCACTTTTCTATAAATTTAATCAGTGCAGCAATCCACAGAATGCACAGGTGGTTACGAAAACGAAAAAAGGATACATCAATTTAAACATTCGTCCGAGGGTTAATTTTTCTTCGTTAAAATTAGCCAATCCATATTTGCAGACTACTTTCGACGTAAAAAGTGCAGTTACCGCCGGGATTGGGCTTGAAGCTGAGTTCGTATTTCCTTTTAATAAAAATAAGTGGGCGATCATTTTTGAACCAACTTATCAATCCTACAAAGCAGAACAGGAAACGGATGCGGGCTTTTTGATTGGCGGAAGACTTAAGACAAAAGTTGACTATAAATCGTTGGAACTGCCTATTGGGTTGAGACATTATATGTTTCTTGATGATCACTCTATACTGTTTGTTAACGTACAGGCTGTTTTCGATTTGAATCTTAATTCTTCTATTGATTTTTCGAGAAATGACGATTCGCCCTTTAATAGTTTAAAACTAAAATCGAGCCCGAACGTAGCCGTGGGTACAGGTTATAATTACAATAAAAAGTACGCTGTAGAAGCGCGGTATAATTTTAAAAGGAATATTACCAGTGAAAGTTATCTTTGGGAATCAGATTACACAACATTTTCTTTAATATTGAGTTACAATTTATTTTAAATTCAGATCGTTTTGAAATCTAGATTCTCAGATTAATCAAAGTAAAACTAATAAAAAATACACCAATTGTCATTGGTGTATTTTTTTGGTTCCTGGCGAAAAAGAAGCAGATACTTTTCAAATTTTAAATCTGACAGCAAGCCAAATCTCCGAAAAGTTGTATTCAATAATCGGTAAAATTAAATGAATTATGTATAATTTGAGGACACCTTAGTTCAAAAAAAAGTATACCGAAAATGAATTCGATATACTTTGTTTCAATCTATTTGAAGTAGATCTTATTTCTGAGCTGCAGCCATTTCTGCTTCTTTCTTTTTGAATTCCTGAAACTTTGCGTCGTTTTTACCGGACAGGTATAAACCTTTGAGCAATTTTACAACGTCGATATTATTCGCATCGTTTTGATACCATTTTTCGGCAAAAGGTAATGTTGCCGCTAATCTTGCTCTTCTACCTTCGATAATTTTGTTAGCAACTTCTGCTTTTCCTGCTTTTTTGGCTGCATTATAATCATCGATTGTTTTTGCATCATCGCCCATCGTGATGTAAGTAAGATTTTGCCAAGCTTGCACCATACCAGGTTTCAATTCGACTGCTTTTTTGTAAGATGCAATTCCATCTGCTTCAGTAGCTGGATTTTTGCTCTGCAAAACTCCTAAATTGTACCATGCATTCGCGTCATTCGGATTCTTTGTAATCTGAGTTTTCAGGTTGCCTATAAATTCATCCATTTTACCAGATTTAAAATAAGCGGTTCCCTGCAATTCTGTAAGTTTAGCACTCGTTGGGAATTTTTTCAAACCTTTTTCAATCAAGTTTAAAGCATCTTCGTTTTTGTTTGCTTCTATAAGTAACGCAGCGTTGGTTTCATACAGTTCGTTTTCGATACTTTTAGAAGTTTCTACATTGAAATCAGAGAACTCAGAAGTTGTCCCCATTTTTTTATACAGATCCCAAGAAGTTTTGTCTATTGGTTCTACTTCACCTGTCTTTTTATTTTTCGCAGTATAGTTTGTACGAACTCCTGTAAAGCCAGAATTAATCAACTCATTGTAAAGATTGATCGCTTCTTCTTTGTTGCCGGCAAGTGCATAATTTAATCCTGCATAATACAGAAATTGTTTGTTATCGTCACCACCAGCTTTTAGAAGGTTGTACACTTCTAGAAATTTCGGAGCTGCAACCGAATAATTTTTCGCATTATAAGACTCCATTGCAGATTTGTTTGCAGTTTCAATTAAAGGATTAATCGTAGTTGCAATTTTACCTGTTAAAGTTGAAGTATAGGTTTCCTCTTTTAATCCCTGGATTCCAGATTTGTCAGCTTCTTCTTTTCCTACGAAATAGACTCTATTTTTCGAGCTGTCTTTCCCAGAGTAAATTTTAGTTTTCCCAAGTTCACTCATTTTCGCCAGGTAAGTACCGCCTTCTGCATTTTTACCAGCTTTCAAAAGAGACAGTCCTTTTGCATAATAATATTGCTCTAAAACGGAAGGTTCCAACGAAGTTGTTTTACCTCCCATCGCAGCTTCTGCAGCAGATATTTGTGCAGTTGCTGTCGCAGTATCTCCTGCATCAATCGCTTTGACCGCTGCTGCGATTTCCTTTTTTTGTGCAAGTGCAAAAGTCATAGAAACTAATGCGATGCTTAAAAATATTTTTTTCATTATATTTAATATTAAAAAATTGATTAGTTAATCTTCGGAATCAGAGTCACCTTCTTCCCCTTTTTCTTTTTCTTCTTCCTCTTCTATCTTTTTCAATTCCTTTTCATCGCCAATGTTGCTGATCGCATTATCGCCGGTTTGTTCAGAATCACTAAATTCAACAAGGTTACTGTCTACTTCTCCTGGTAAAGCTTCAGCATCTTCTTCGATGATCTCTTCTACATCTTTATCCATTTCAACTTTAGCGATGGCAGCGATTTCATCATTCTTTTTAAGATTAATGACTTTCACTCCCTGAGTATTTCTACCCATCACGCGCATTTCATCCATTCCCATTCTGATGGCAACTCCAGATTTATTGATGATCATTAAACCATCATCATCGGTTACCATTTGAATTGCGATCAGATTTCCTGTTTTTTCTGTAATGTTTAAGGTAATAACTCCTTTTCCACCACGGTTGGTAATCCGGTAATCTTCAACTGCTGTTCTTTTACCGTAACCACGCTCAGAAACTACCAAAACGGTTTCATTCTGCACATCGTTCACAACTATCATACCAATAACTTCGTCGCCTTTTGCTAAGGTAATCCCGCGAACACCGATGGAACCACGTCCAACTGCTCTGGCTTTTTCTTCAGGGAATCGAATACATTTACCATCTTTCGTAGCAATCATGATCTCAGAATTTCCATCTGTTAATCTTGCACCTAATAACTGGTCATTATCTCTAATTTCAATAGCATTTACTCCATTAACTCTCGGTCTTGAATATGCTTCTAATGATGTTTTCTTGATGGTTCCGTTTCTGGTAATCATCACTACATTCATCTGATTGATATATTCCTGATCTTTTAAATCATTGGTTCGGATGTAAGCTTTAATTTTATCATCAGGTTCAATGTTTATCAGATTCTGAACGGCTCTACCTTTGGATATTTTAGATCCTTCCGGAATTTCAAATACTCTTAACCAGAAACATTTTCCTTTTTCGGTAAAGAAGAGCATGTACTGGTGATTGGTTGCTGCTACAATATATTCTAAGAAATCTTCGTCCCTTGTTGTGGCAGCTCTGTTTCCAACTCCACCTCTACTTTGTACTTTATATTCTGAAAGAGAAGTCCTTTTAATATAACCTGCATGAGAAATCGTCAAAACAACTTTTTCATCCGGAATTAGATCTTCGATGGACATTTCGCCACCTGAATAATCGATTTCCGTTCTTCTTTCGTCGCCGTACTTTTCTCTCATATCTAAAAGTTCGTCTTTGATAATCTGATATCTTCTAGGCTCATTTGCCAAAATATCTTCCAAATCATTGATCAAAGCCATGATCTCGTCGTATTCTGCACGAATTTTGTCGAGTTCCATTCCTGTCAACCTCGCCAAACGAAGATCAAGAACTGCTTGTGCCTGAATATCGGAAAGTTCAAATTCAGTAATCAAACCTTCTTTCGCTTCTGCAGGATTTGCACTATGACGAATAATTGCGATCGCCTTATCAAGAGAATCCTGAGTTCCTATCACTTTCATGAAACCTTCAAGAATATGCGCTCTTTCGCGTGCTTTTCTTAAATCATATTTTGTTCTGCGAACAACTACTTCATGTCTGTGATCAACAAAATGAAGAATTAAATCCTTCACATTTAACTGAACAGGTCGCCCTTTAACCAAGGCAATATTATTAACACTGAATGAAGTTTGCAATGCCGTATACTTATAAAGCATGTTCAACACTACATTCGGTATCGCATCATTCTTCAGTTCGTAAACAATACGCATTCCTTGTCTGTCTGATTCATCCCGGATTTCGTAAATTCCTGAGATTTTTTCATCTTTAACCAATTCTGCAGTTCTTGCAATCATTTCCGCTTTATTCACTTGATAAGGAATCTCGGTAACGATAATAGCATTTCTGTTGTGTACTTCTTCAAAGCCTACTTTTGCACGTAACACGATTCTTCCTCGTCCGGTATGTAAAGCGTCACGAACACCATCATAACCATAAATAATCCCACCAGTTGGGAAATCGGGTGCAATGATGTGCTTCATTAATTCATCGATCGTGATTTCGCGATCGTCGATATATGCACAGATTCCATCAATAACTTCCGTTAGGTTATGGGGCGCCATATTTGTCGCCATTCCTACTGCAATCCCCGAAGTCCCATTCACCAAAAGGTTTGGAATTTTTGTTGGCATAACGGTAGGTTCCGTCATTGAATCATCAAAGTTATTTTGAAATTCTACTGTATCTTTATCAAGATCAGCTAAAATCTCATCAGAAATCTTTTTTAATCTTGCTTCGGTATAACGCATTGCTGCAGGCGGATCACCATCCATTGAACCAAAGTTACCCTGTCCGTCAACCAATGGATAACGCAAACTCCAGGGTTGCGCCATTCTCACCATCGCATCATAAACGGAGGAGTCTCCATGTGGGTGATATTTACCAAGAACGTCTCCAACAATTCTGGCTGACTTTAAATGTTTTCTGTTTGAAAAAACGTTGAGTCCGTACATACCGTAAAGAACTCTTCTGTGAACGGGCTTCAAGCCATCTCTTACATCGGGTAACGCTCTGGAAACAATTACCGACATCGAATAATCGATATAAGAGGATTTCATTTCATCAACAATGTTGATAGGAATTAACCTTTCTCCTTCTGTATGCATATATCTTTTTTAATAGAATGAAATTCAAGCAGTTATAAATCGTCTTGAAAGTTCATGAATTTCTGTTTTTAATAACGTGCTAATTTACGAAAAATTTACCGATTTTTGCCTCTCAATTCAGTATCAAAATCATAAAAAAAGTTAAAAATAATGAGCGTTTTAAGCCTTACTTTTCACACGACCGAAAACATATCTAAAGACTGGGAAAACTATATGAAAAAAGATCTTCATCAAATGGTGGAGGATTTAATTGATGTTGAAAAATACATTCTCTCTGAAGTTGAAAGTGAAATGATCAGCGAAGGAAAAAATACCAATCTTTTACTGGTCTTTGATAATGTGGAAAAGCGACAAGATTTTATTGAAATTGAATTGATCAATATCACGGACAGAATTGAAGGTGCATTTGGGGAAAATGTAATGATTTTTCAAACACTGTTGAATCCAAAAAATTCTAGGTTTTAAAGAGTGTCTTTTTAAGTAATAAATATGTGAACAAATTGGCTATTTTTGGACGGTTCCGTAGGAGTTGACTCTTTGTATCTGTAGAAATTCAAATATTAACCGTGAAGCTCCGTAGGAGCGACCTCTTTAAAACCTATGGTAACACAAACTCGCTCACCGAAATAATATACCTTCGAAAACATACAAAGAAAAAACCCAAATGCAACTAAAAACCTCTAATTAGTAATCTCTAAATTCTAACCTCTTCTCGACATTAAAATTCTTAAAATATACCAGAACAGCAACATCACGGAAGAAAATAAAAGTAGCGACGCTCCAACATATTGATCCGTAGAATACGTGTCTTTTAATTTACTTGTTTGATATAAAATACTTGCACTCGCCAAAATGACCATTCCTACCGAAAACCAAAGTCCCAAATTGAAACCAAAAATAGCACCCGCAACAATTAATCCTAAAGCGATAAATCCACCTACTACGATTGCTGTTCGCAGAAAAGAAAAATCTTTATTTGTCATAAAAACAACTGCAGTTAATCCTGCAAAAAGCGCTAACGTAATCATTCCCGCCTGTTGAATAATTTCAATACCGGAATAACTCGCTGCGATGTAAATTAGTGGTAAAAAGATAACCGCTTCCAACAAGACATAAAATCCTAAACCTGCATATTGTACCGATCTGCTTTGTGATAACGTCCATTTTTCGGAGACATAAGAACCCAGCCAAAATAAGCCTAAAATTCCGAGCCAAATAAATCGACCTCCCAGCATTTTTAAAATTAATTCTTCCGGTACAACTTTGAGTAGAAAACTTTCGACAACGATAAACGCCAAAATTGCCATTGCAACATGAGTGTACGTTTTTTTGTAAAATTCTGCTCTTTCAGATTCGGCAGCGTGGGAAATAATCACAGATGAATTCATTTTTTAAAAATTTAATAAGCGAATATAGAAAAAAATTTAAATTACACTCAAAAATTCTAAAGTATTTACATTATCAGCAAAACAATTAAGGTCGGGATTTTGCGCTTCTCCTAAGCCAATAGAATCTAAGCCAAGTTCCGGTTTTGCCACAATCGCCTGAATGTCTTTTTCATTTTCTTCAATGAAATTTTTGACTTCATCTAAGTTTTTATAGCGCGTAAAATTCAAAACAGAAAGTGGAGAAAATAAAGCTTCATCTTCCTTCAACATCACAAAATTATTATCCCAAAAACGCTCTTGATTCAGTAGATAGATCGCGCGATTGTATTCGTAATTATTCGCATATTTATTGTGATTGATAACTTCTTTAAAGTTTAAAAAATTCTCGAACAAAGCATCAATTACAAAATCTTCCGGAATAAAAAGTCGCGTCACATTTCTACAACCTAATCCATAATAACGGAAAATATCTTCTGCTAAAAGTTGCAATTCTGATTCCGTTTCGTCTCCTTTTAAAACCGCGATCGACGTTCTGTTTTTTCGGATGATACTTAAATGATCTTTAAAATAATATTCGAGATATCTCGCCGTGTTATTGCTTCCTGTAGCGATCACCGCATCAAAATCGGTCAATCTTTCTACAAATTCATATTGAATATTTCCTTCAGAGAACTCCTGCCATTTACTCAATAAAAAAGGCAAAAGCGTTTTGTCTTTCGATGACAATTTAATTAAAGCAATGTTTTGACTCAAGATCACAGAAATTATATCATGAAAGCCGACCATCGGAATGTTTCCAGCCAAAATTAATCCTACTTTTTTCGGAATGTTTGAAGGTCTATATTTTGAAAGCCAGTCATTTAAATTTTTTTCGGTCAGTAAATCAGCCCATTGATTTAAGGCAAATCGCTGACTCTCTTGAGTGAACCATGAATTTTCAATTTCTGATTTTCGCAACAATGCTGCAAATTTTTCATCACTTTCATTAAAATTTTCAGGTTTCGTTTCTAAGAAACTCTTAATATAAAAACTCAGTTGACTAAGTCCTGAAATCTGTTTTTCTCTATTCATTATGTAGGAATTTGGCGGAATTTTAGTAATTTTGTACAAATCTAAAAAATAAAGTAGCAATGGCTATCAGAATAACAGACGAATGTATAAATTGTGGTGCTTGTGAACCAGAATGTCCGAATAATGCGATTTATGAAGGTGCAGTAGATTGGAAAGCTTCCGATGGTACTGCACTGAAAGGAAAAGTCGTTATGAAATCGGGTTTAATGATCGATGCAGATGCACCCCAAGAACCAGTGAGCGACGATGTTTATTTCATCGTAACCGATAAATGTACGGAATGTATGGGCTTCCATGAGGAACCGCAATGTGCTGCAGTATGTCCTGTAGATTGCTGCATCCCGGATGAAGATCATGTAGAATCTGAGGAGAGCTTGCTCCAGAAAAAAGCATTTTTGCACGGAGAATAAAAATTCTGCTCACTTATTGTGGGCATTTTTTTTATAGACTTTTTATTAATTGATGTCAATTTAAAATCTACTTTAAAGAATTTATAAAACTTAAAAAATGAGCAAAAAACACAACTTTAGCGCCGGTCCCTGCATTCTGCCACAGGAAGTTTTCGAAAAATCTGCCGCAGCAATTTTAGATTTCAACGGAATTGGTCTTTCACTTCTCGAGATTTCTCATCGAAGCAAAGATTTTGTTCCCGTAATGGATGAAGCCAGAGCAATTGTAAAAAGATTGATGAAATTGGACGATGATTATGAAGTGATCTATGTTGGTGGTGGTGCGAGTTTACAGTTTTTAATGGTACCTTTTAATCTAATGAAAAGCGAAAATGGTAAAGCAGCTTATTTGGATACCGGAACTTGGGCAGCAGGAGCGATTAAAGAAGCTAAGAAATTAGGAACAGTTGATGTTGTAGGTTCTTCAAAAGCAGAAAACTATTCATTTATACCAAAAGATTATAAAGTTGGAAGTGAATATGATTATTTTCACTGTACTTCCAATAATACCATTTACGGAACGCAGATGAGATCTTTCCCAGAAGTCGATACTTTGATGGTTTGCGATATGAGTTCAGATATCTTTTCCCGTGTGATCGATTTCTCAAAATTTGATATTATTTACGCTGGAGCTCAAAAAAATATGGGACCAGCCGGAGTTACAATGGTAGTGGTGAAAAAAAGTGTTTTAGGAAAAACTGGAAGAGATATTCCTTCTTACCTTGATTATTCTTTGCATATCGCAAAAGATTCAATGTTCAATACACCGCCGGTTTTCCCGGTTTATGCAACGCTTCTTACCTTGCAACATTTAGAAAATAATGGCGGAATCGAAGCTGCCGAAATTAGAAATGAAGCCAAAGCGAAATTATTATATGATGAGATCGATCGCAATCCTTTATTTGAAACGTTCTGTGTGAAAGAAGACCGGTCATTAATGAATGCCTGTTTCAAATTATTAGATGAAAGTAAAAAAGACGAATTTGATGCTGCCTGGAAAGCTGCCGGAATCAATGGATTAAATGGTCACAGAAGTATTGGAGGGTACAGAGCAAGTATGTATAATGCGTTACCGATAGAAAGTGTTCAGGTTTTGGTAGACGTAATGAAAAATATTAACTAACAAATTCAAAAACTATTTTGAACTTGTTAAATTATAAAATATGAAGGTTTTAGCAAACGACGGAATTTCAGAATCAGGAAAAAATGCTTTACTGGAAGCAGGAATCGAATTTATAGATGCCAAAGTTTCTCAGGAGCAACTTGTTGATTTTATTAATGAAAATAAAGTTGATGTTCTTTTAGTAAGAAGTGCCACGAAAGTTAGAAAAGAGCTTATAGACGCTTGTTCAAGTTTGAAAATTATCGGACGGGGCGGTGTCGGAATGGATAATATCGACGTTGAATACGCCATAGAAAAAGGACTTTTTGTGATCAATACGCCAAATGCATCTTCAAGATCAGTGGCTGAAATGGTTTTTGCACACTTTTTCTCTTTAGCAAGATTTCTTCACGAATCCAATAGATTAATGCCTTTAGAAGGCGATACTCATTTTTCTGCAATGAAAAAATCTTTTTCAAAAGCAGTAGAATTAGAAGGTAAAAACTTAGGCGTAATTGGTTTTGGCGGAATCGGAAAAGAGGTTATCAAAATGGGAATTTCTTTAGGGATGAATGTAAAAGTTTTGACCAGAAAACCAAAAACGGAAAAAATATCATTAAGCTTTTTCGATGGTCAGTATGTAGATTTCGAAATTACTTCTACGCAGGATTGGGATGAGTTTTTGAAGGATACCGAATTTATCAGCATCAACACGCCAAAAACGACAAAATATATTTTAGACGCACCTCAGTTTCAAAAAATGAAAGATGGCGTATTTATTGTAAACACTGCAAGAGGTGGCGTTCTAAATGAAGTTGAACTTCTAAAAGCGATTGAATCCGGAAAAGTTGCAGGTGCAGCTTTAGATGTTTTTGAAAATGAACCCGCTCCCGAACTTCCACTTTTGATGAATCCAAATCTATCACTTTCTCCACATTTAGGTGGAAATACTTTAGATGCTCAGGAAAAGATCGGAACCGAACTGGCTAATCAAATTATTGCAATTAAAACGAAACTATAGAATACACAATGCCTATCTTCAAACCTTTTCGGGGCGTTCGACCAAGTGAAGACTTCGTTGAAATTTTTCCCACTCATCCTCTGGATAATTTTTCTCAGGAAGAGATCAACAAAAAAGCGCAAACGGAATCATCATATATTCAGATGATAAAGCCTTATGTTGTGAGCAAATCTAAAGATGTTGATCGTAATTTGCGAAAAATAAGAACTAATTTCGAAGAACTACTTGACGATAAAGTTGTCGTGCAGGATCCCTCTTCTTATTATCTTTATGAGCAGTTTTTGCCTAATAAATCCGTATTTCGTGGACTTTTGGGTTTGGTAAGTGTCGATGATTTCCGGAATGGGAAAATAAAAAAGCACGAATCTACCCTCACTCAGAAAAAGGAAAAACTCGCTTATTATTTAGAAAAAGTGAATATTCAGGCAGAACCTGTTCTGCTGACCTATATCGCAAATCCGAAAGTGGAATTGCTGATGAATCACGAAGAAAAAAATGTTCCCATACTCAATTATTTAGATGATCACGGAACCCGACACAAAGTTTGGCGTATTGATAATCGTTTGAAAATGAAGGAATTCAAAGATGTTATCGAACAAATAGATTCATTTTATATTGCAGATGGTCATCACCGAATTGGTTCTACCGCTTTAAATGCAAAACACCTTCAGGATAAAAATAAAAAACACAACGGCACAGAACATTACAATTTTGTCTTTAGTTATATTGTATCCAATCAGTCCATCAAAATTCACGATTATAACAGACTTTTAAAAGACCTGAACGGACTTTCTGAAGATGAGTTTTTAAAGAAGATTGAAGAAACTTTTTTGGTTCATGACAAGGGAGAAACTCCGTATTATCCTTCACAGAAGTTCCATATTTCGATGTATTTGGGTGGGAGATTTTATTCTCTTCATGTGAAACATGATGTTAGAAAAAAACAAAGTGATCTAAATGATCTTGACCATTTCCTCCTTGAAGAATTTGTTTTTAAAAATATTTTGGGAATTTCAGATCCGAAAACGACTGAGAGAATCACCTACTGCAAAGGAAATTCTGCAGTTGAAGGAATTATCGATTTAAAAGAAAACGTAGATTCTGGCGAATATAAAGTAGGATTTGGAATTTACCCGGTAAGTTTCAATGATTTACTAAAAGTTTCCGACAACAAAATCGTGATGCCTCCAAAATGCACTTATATTGAACCGAAGTTGGTTACTGCTTTGGTGATGTATGACATGAAATAATAATTCTACTTATTGTTATTATTTTTTTTTAAATTTGGGTCTATCAATTTTGAAACCCTATGAAATATTCTATTATAAAAATACTTCCGCTCTTTTTGGGCGGAATTTTATTTTCTCAAAGCCAACAAGACTCCCTACAGTTTAGAAATATTGCCGACGAAATGTTGGTCAATGGAACGGCTTATAAAAATCTACATCAACTTACAAAAAATATCGGTCACCGTTTAAGCGGTTCTGAAGCTTACGAAAAAGCCACAGATTGGGCGGTTTTAAAATTAAAAGAAGCCGGTGCAGATAAAGTTTGGAAAGAAGAAGTAATGGTTCCAGTTTGGGAACGAGGCAAAGAATCTCTTCAAATTAAGGATCAAAATGGAAAGTGGAAATCTTTAAGAATGCTTTCTCTCGGTAATTCTGAAGGAACAAAAGGCAAAGATGTGGAAGCGGAGATCGTCTTTGTGAAAAACAAAGAAGATTTTGATAAACTACCCGATGCTGCTATCAAAGGCAAGATTGTATTCTTCAATTATGCTTTTAACCAAAAATTTATCAGCACCGGACAAGCTTATGGTGATGCCGGAAAATACCGAAGAAGTGCAGCTTCGTGGGCTGGAAAGAGAGGTGCAAAAGCCGTAATTATTCGCTCACTTTCTTCCGCGTTTGATGATGTTCCACACACCGGAATGATGAGATATGATGAAGATGACACTTTCAAGATCGCCGCTGTTGCAATCGGACCAAAAAGTGCCGACGAACTGGAAAAAACTCTAAAATCTCAAAAAGTATTTGCAAAACTCAATTCAAACTGTGCGATGAAGGGCGAGAAACTCTCCCACTCTGTTATTGGCGAAATCACCGGAAACAAAGATAAAAGCGTCATCGTCGTTGGTGGACATTTAGATTCCTGGGATGTTGGTGAAGGTGCGCAAGATGACGGCGCCGGAATTGTTCAAAGCATCGAAATTCTGAGAACTTTCAAGAAAATGGGTTTGAAAAATAACCATACCATTCGTGTAGTCTGTTTTGCCAATGAAGAGAACGGAGTGAAAGGCGGAAACAAATACGCGGAAAATATCAAGAAAAATAACGAAACCCATCTATTTGCAATAGAAACTGACGGTGGTGGTTTTACACCGCGCGGAATTGCCTTGGTAATGACTCCCGAAAAAAGAAAGCAAGTTCAGTCCTGGAAAAATCTTTTTTTACCATACGGCGTTTATAATTTCGATATGCAATATGCCGGAACGGATATCGAACCGATGGAACCTTTCGGCGTTCCTTTGGCGGAATTAGTTCCTGATTCACAACGATATTTTGATATACATCATTCCGATGAAGATACTTTTGACAAGGTGAACCGCAGAGAATTATTATTAGGAGCCGTTGCAATGGGACAATTAATTTACATGATCGATAAAAGCTGGTAATGAGAAAACCTCCTTTTTACAAGAGTTTTTTAAACTCAATCTCGGGCGTTTTTTGGATGCTAAAATCAGAGAGAAATTTTCAGCTCGAAATACTCGGACTCATCCTGAATCTTTTCCTTATCGTTTTCTTGAAATTAAATGCGACGGATACTGCTTTAATTTTAATTGTCAGTTTTGCAGTTTTAAGTTTGGAAATTTTAAATACAGCAGCTGAAAAAATCTGTGATGTTGTGCAACCTGAATTTGACGAACGCATCAAAATCATCAAAGACATTTCCGCAGGAGCAGTAGTTTTGATGTCGTTTGCGGCAATTTGCACCGGAATTCTAGTCTATTGGAAATATATTTTTTAAAGGCTAAAACTTTCGTAAGAATCTTTTGCAGCCTGATAACCGATGTCGAAAATTTCTTCGAGTCGGTTGGCTTTTCTTTCAAAAGTGCCATAATTCGCCAGTTTTTTAGACGTAATAATCCAGTCACAATAGGAAAATTTGTGAATTTCGGTTCGATGAGACATCAATTCGTACGCCCGGGTTGTGACCGCTTTTATGGTATTCAGATCCCCTAATTCTACATCTTGCGGGGGCGAAACATAAACACCGATCAATTTTTTACAATCATGATGAATAATATCTGCGGGAAAATTATTCAGAACTCCGCCATCGCTGAACATTTCATTACCAACAATATAAGGAACCGTAATTCCAGGGATCGAGCAGGAAGCTATAACTGCATCCACGATTCTATCTTTTCCTTCAAATATTTTCTGCTCACCGGAAACCAATTCTGTGGCGATTATTTTCAAATTTATTTCAAGGTCTCCCATCGTCATGTCCTTAAAAACAGGATACAGATAATTTGAAAAGATGGTGGAGGAAACCAATCCAGGTTTGTTGAATGCAAAATGTCGCCAATTAAAAAAATAGACCGATTTAAAAAAATTTAAAATTTCTTCTCCTGATTTTCCAGCTGCATACAACGCACCCACAATCGCACCTGCACTGCAACACGCCATAACATCAGCTTTGATGTTTTTTTCAGCCAAAAATTTCAGAACTCCGGCGTGAGCAAGACCTTTTGTACCGCCACCAGAAAGAACCAAACCAAGATCGTATTTTTCCATGATTAAAATTGAGTCAAAAGTAAGAAACCATAGACCAATTCTGCGATTTTGTTTCAGTTTATGTAATGCAAGGCTTCGTATAATTTGCTATTGATGGTCAATAGGACTAAAACAATTGATATTGGGAGCATTTTATCTTAGTTTAAAATTTGAAAGGTTCAAATTTTAGGTGTTAAGCTGATCTCTTGACATCTTAAGCTGATTGTTTTACGTATAACACTGATAATTTAACGTACTACACATATATTTAGACGTATTAAACTTATATTTAGACGTATTAAACTTATATTTATACGTATTAAACTGATATTTATAAGTATTAAACTGATATTTATCTGCATTAAACTTAAATTTATTTGTATTAAGCTTTAATTTATCAGCTTTACATTTTAATTTATAGTTTAATGGTATAATTTTATGGATGAAATAGTACTGATAGAAAAAGGAGAAGCTGTAACTTGATGATATGTTTTGATTATCATCGCTCAAAGTCTGGAAACTTTGGGCAGCGAAGGAAATTTATCTATTTGACGCTCTCTTTCTGCAGCCCGGCTTGAACGGAGCTCTTTTTGTGAAACGAAGTGGAACAAAAAAGCGGGAGTGGAAGACGGATTAAGCTGCCCAAATAATAATCATTACCAAACCTTTCCAAATAAAAAAACTCCAGTTCAACACTGGAGTTTCATATATCTATAAATCGTTTATATTAGATGTGAATCACTTCGCCATAAGCGGCGGCAACTGCTTCCATCACTGCTTCTGAAATGGTTGGATGCGGGTGAATTGATTTTAAAACTTCGTGACCTGTTGTTTCTAATTTACGCGCCACAACTGCTTCTGCGATCATATCGGTAACGCCGTCGCCGACCATATGACAACCCAGCCATTCGCCGTATTTCGCATCGAAAATTACTTTGATGAAACCATCGGTATCACCGTTGGCTGTAGCTTTTCCGGAAGCTGAGAACGGGAACTTACCAACTTTCAATTCGTAACCTTTTTCTTTCGCCTGCTTCTCGGTTAAACCAACAGACGCCACTTCCGGATGACAATACGTGCATCCCGGAACATTGCCGTAATCGATTTTTTCTACGTGAAGGCCTTTGATCTTTTCAACACAGGTAATTCCTTCTGCGGACGCGACGTGCGCTAAAGCTTGCGTTGGCAAAATATCACCGATCGCATAATAGCCCGGAACAGAAGTTTCGTACCATTCGTTCACCAAAACTTTTCCTTTGTCAGTCTGAATACCAACTTCTTCGAAACCTTGCCCTTCGATATTGGAAGCGATCCCAACGGCTGAAAGTAAAATATCTGCTTCTAAAGTAATGGTTCCAGTCGCAGTTTTCACGGTTGCTTTTACGCCGTTTCCTGAAGTATCAACAGATTCTACGGAAGCGCTGGTCATGATTTCAATCCCTGATTTTTTCAAAGATTTCTCCACGTGTTTTGAAGAGTCTTCGTCTTCCACAGGAAGAATGTTTGGCATGAATTCTACAACGGTCACTTTCGTTCCCATCGTATTATAGAAATCAGCAAACTCAATTCCGATCGCACCTGAACCAACAACGATCATTGATTTCGGCTGCTCTGGAAGAACCATCGCTTGACGGTATCCGATTATTTTTTTTCCATCTTGCGGAATATTTGGCAATTCTCTGGAACGAGCTCCCGTTGCGATAATGATATGTTCCCCTGAATATTCAGTTGCTTTTCCGTCTTTATCGGTTACCGAAACTTTTTTACCTTTTTGAATTTTGGCAGTTCCCATGATGACATCGATCTTGTTTTTCTTCATCAAGAAAGCGATTCCACCACTCATTTTAGTGGCAACTCCTCTACTTCTCTGGATTACTTTGGTAAAATCAAATCCTGGATTTTCTACTTTATTTAAACCGTACTGTTCGGCTTGTTGTAAATATTTAAAAACGTGTGCAGATTTTAACAATGCTTTGGTTGGGATACAACCCCAGTTCAAACAAATTCCGCCCAAGCTTTCTTTTTCAATAATGGCCGTTTTAAAACCTAATTGTGCGGCTCTGATTGCCGTAACGTATCCACCGGGACCACTTCCGATGACAATAATATCGTAGTTCATTATTTAAAAATTTGATGCGAATTTACGGAAATTTTTTGAGGTTTAAATGAGAGTTTCCAAGGCTTTGTTAAAGTTGGGATTGTTAAATTCAAAGCCTGCATCTATTAATTTTTTAGGAAATACATTTCTACTTTTTAACATCAGTTCCGTTTCGGTCTTGATAAAAATTGCAGCGATTTCAAGAAGCCAAACCGGAGCCGGAATTCCGAATGGAGCTTTTACTTTTTTGCGCAGTAAAGTCATCATTTCTTTGTTAGGCAAAGGATTTGGAGCGGTTACATTTATCGAGCCTTTAATATTTTCATTATCAATAATAAATGCTACCGCTTTACAGAAATCTTCGATGTGAATCCAGCTCATTAATTGATTTCCTTTTCCTTGTGCTCCGCCTAAACCTAATTTAGAGATCTGGACAAATTTTGGAAAAGCACCACCGTTTTTACCCAAAACTATGGAAGTTCTCAGCGCAACTTTGCGAACATTCTTATTCTCTTTTTTGAAGAATGCTGCTTCCCATTGTTTGCAGATATTCATCGAAAAATCATCTCCAATAATTCCGTTTTCTTCGGTATTCAAATTGGATTCTGAGTGGATATAAATCGTTGCAGAACTTGCATTCAACCAAATTTTCGGTGGATTTTCACACTGATCGATCGCCTCTTGTAGAATCTTCGTACTTTCAATTCTGGAAGATAAAATCTCCTTCTTGTTTTTTTCAGTGTAGCGGCAATCGACAGATTTTCCTGCGAGATTAATGAGAACATCGGCATTATCCAAATCAGATTTCCAATCTCCTACTGTTCTTCCGTCCCAATAAATGTCGTTTTTATTTTTTGGATTTCTTGTCAATATTTGTACTTGATTATTTTTTGAGAGGAAAAAACTTTCTAATTCTTTGCCTAAGAATCCGGCTCCACCTGCGATTATAATTTTCATTTTGATATTTTTTTGATTGATACTAAATTTTAAAACTTTGTAGCTATTAATAAAAACTTTACACAGCAATAAAAACAATAATGAATAAGTGAAATAAGACTAATGACATTGTTGATTTATAGCCTAGTCGCAATATTCTCGACCGTCTTAAATTTTCAAAGATTGTAAAAATTAGTAGAAAAGCAACAAAATAATAAGTTGATTCGATTCTAAAATTTAAATATAAAAAAGGAATTGTGATTAAAGCTGAAATTAAAATTACAGTCATTAAATTTCCGATATACTCAAAGTACTTTTCTTTTGAAAATGCTTTTGTAAATAGCGTTTGCCAAAAGAGTAAAGCCATCATCAATAAAAACACTTTTTCAGTTATCAAATTTCCAGAGAAAGTTTGACTTAAAAATTTCCCAAAGATAAAGGAAGAAAGTAGCGTTGCGAAAATAAGATATAAAACTCTGTATTTTAAATTGAAACTTGGAACACAAGATTTTTCAGTGATGATTTTTGAAGACGGAACAATCACTTTGCGGTTGTATGAAATCAGGGAATATAATTTTTTAAAAAACCAATAAACGGGTTGAAGACGTCCAATTTTTTCCAGGAAAGGAAATGAGTTTCCTATGATCAACAACAAACTGTCTAAACCATACGTAACCTCATTATTTTGATGATTGATGAGTGCAATTTCGTTTTTAGCGCGATCGTAATCAATGATCAGTCTATTATTTTCTGACATGTCTGAAAAGTTTTCTCGACCTTCTTTTTCCAACATTCCACACTTGATAAATGCGCTGGAATAAGCATTGCACATTGGACAATCTTTGTCGTAAAGTAAACTATGGTCGGCGAGATTTTTCATGATTAAGAATTTTAAAATGGAAGAAAATCTGATTTTGTTCTTTTGGAATTTTTGAAGATAAAATGGAAGAACCAGTTAAAGATTATATTTTTCATTTTATTTAAATTTTTATACTTTCAGTAATTAGTGAAAATAGGCAGGAAATAAAAAAGGAATTTCTTCCTTTCTTTTTATTTTAAAAGATTCGTGATCTTACCAACGAGCCAATGTTCATCGCTCTTGATCGCCAAATCCATTATATTATTAATTTTACTGGTGACATTACCAAAATCATTCATGAGTTTAATAAACTCTTTTGCTTCGTCGGAATCGTTGTCTTCAATTTCTTTTAATCCATCCAGAAAATCGATGATTGGTTCAATCTCTCTTTTTCTGCGCTCTTTCGTAATTTGTTTAAAAAGAAACCAAACGTCTTTATCTGCGGAGAAATATTCTTTTCGTTCTCCTTTAACCAATTCTTTCTTTACAATTCCCCAATCCATTAAAGCCCGGAGATTTGTGTTTGCATTTCCACGCGAAATTTGTAATTCTTCCATTACCTCGTCTGTTGAAAGTGCTTTTCCATTCGCCAATAGCAATGCATGGACTTGAGCCATGGTTCTATTAATTCCCCAATTGGTTGCGAAAGTTCCCCAGGTTTGAATGTATTGTTCTTTAGCTTCTGCGAGTTTCATTTTGATTGGTTTGAATTTCTATTACAAATGTAATAAATATTATTGAACTTTCAATACTTACTGAAAGTTTATTTTAATCTTTTATTTTATCAACTTCGAAAATTAGATTGTAAAGATAAGTTTTGGTAGAAGCCAATTCTTTATTAAACGAAAGGAAGCGAGCTAAAGCCATTCCTAGTTATAATTAAATAAATGTTAATTCTAATCTATTACTCATTAAAAAACCCTTTCAGCATTTTAAATGCTAAAAGGGTTGATTCTAAAAAAACTTTGTCTAAGATCTTAAATTTTGACAAAGTGAATTGTAGTTATTAAATCTTCGGAAATTTCGCCGGATTTGTTTCCGTAAATAAACCGTAAATTTTCTCAACCATATCATCAACACTTGGCTTGCTGAAATAATCGCCATCACTTCCATACGGTGGACGGTGATTTTCTGCAGAAATGGTTAATGGATCGGAATCTAAATATCTGAATGCTTTCTGTTTTTCTAAAATTTGCTGTAAAATACATGCAGTTGCACCTCCTTCAACATCTTCGTCAATCACGACCAATCTGCTCGTTTTTTTAACACTTTCACCAATCTCATGGCTTAAATCAAATGGAATCAAAGATTGAATATCAATCACTTCTGCGGAGATTCCAATTTTTTCTAATTCCTGAGCAGCTTCCATCACCAATCGCCAGGTTGATCCGTAAGTTACTAGAGTCACGTCATTACCTTCTTTGGTAACTTCAATTTTTCCAACAGGAACCGTAAATTCTCCTAAATTATCAGGTTGTTTTTCCTTCAAACGATATCCATTCAAACATTCAATGATCAAAGCCGGATCATCAGATTTCAACATAGTATTATAAAATCCTGCAGCCTTCGTTAAATTCCTTGGAACGAGAACTAAAATACCTTTTGAAAGATTAAGAATTCCCGCCATTGGAGAACCTGAATGCCAAATTCCTTCTAATCGGTGACCACGAGTTCTGATAATTAAAGGTGCTTTTTGCCCACCTTTTGTACGGTACTGAACCGTTGCCAAATCATCACTCATTCCTTGAAGACAGTATAAAATATAGTCCAAGTACTGAATTTCAGCAATTGGTCTTAAACCACGCATTGCCATTCCAATTCCCTGACCAAGAATTGTAGCTTCACGAATTCCGGTATCTGCGATTCGTACTTCGCCATATTTTTCCTGAAGTCCTTCTAATCCTTGATTTACATCACCTATATTTCCAGCGTCTTCTCCGAAAATTAAACATTCAGGATAATTTTCGAAAATTTTATCAAAATTATTTCGAACGACTACTCTACCATCAACCGTTTCTGAAGCGTCGGAATAAATTGGCGCAATTTCTTTAACATTAGTTGCTTTCCATTCGGATTGTGAATATAAGTGCGAAGAATAATTGTCTTTTTCTACTGCAAAAAGCTCTTCATATTTACTTTGCAGATTTTTTCTTTCTAAACTTTGATTTGTTCTAGTTGCAAACAAAGACTTTCTTATCAAATGAAAAATATCTTTTTTTGCAATCGTAATTATCTTATTAAATTTCTCTAATTCTACAACAACTTCGGCATTTTGAGATTTTAAATTTTCAACTAAAGGAAGAATTTCCCCTTTTAAATGCTGAATGGTTTTCTGATAATTTTCCCAGGCTTTTTTCTGACCTTCTTTAACAAATTTCTTTGCGTTTGCTTCGATTTTCTCCAGCTCTTCAAGGGTTGCTAATTGTTGTTCAGTATCTTCAATTTCTATAGAATAATTAAGAACCCATTCTCTGAATTTCAACAAGCCGTCGAATTCACCTTCCCATTTTAAACGCTCTTCATTTTTATATCTTTCATGAGAACCGGAAGTGGAATGTCCTTGAGGTTGAGTTACTTCAATAACGTGAACAACAACCGGAACACTTTCTGTTCTAGCAAAATGTTCTGCTTTTGCGTAAGCATCTAGTAGTGCTGGATAATCCCAGGCTTTTACCTGAATAATTTCACAACCTTGATTTTCGCCTTCATTTCTTTGAAAACCTGAAAGCATTTCTGCAATATCAGCTTTTGCTCTTTGGTTTTGTGTAGGAACAGAAATGCCGTAACCATCATCCCAAATTGAAGTAATCATCGGAACTTGTAATGCACAAGCAGCATTTAAAGTTTCCCAAAAATGACCTTCCGCAGTTGACGCATCTCCAATGGTACCAAAAGCAATTTCGTTTCCATTGTTAGAAAATTTTTCTGAACCTTCAAATTTTACTGATTTATAAACTTTCGAAGCCAAAGCTAGTCCAAGTAATCTTGGCATTTGTCCTGCTGTTGGAGAAATATCAGAAGAAATATTTTTTTGACTCATTAAATCTTTCCAACTTCCATCTTCATTTAAACTGCGGGTTGCGTAGTGGCCGTTCATTTGTCGTCCTGCAGAAGCTGGTTCACGCTCAACGCTTGTATCAGCATATAGCTGAGCGAAGAAACTTTCAACAGAGACTGCATCGATTGCTAACGCAAAAGTTTGATCCCGATAATAACCAGATCGGAAATCACCATTCTTAAAAACTTTCGCCATCGCCAATTGTGGTAATTCTTTTCCGTCGCCAAAAATTCCGAATTTTGCTTTCCCTGTTAAAACTTCGCGTCTTCCTAAATAGGACATTTCACGCGAAATTCTGCCCAGTTTATAATCTTCTAATATGTTTTTTTTAAAATCCTCAAAAGAGATTTCTCGAGTTTGAATATAGGTTTCTTGCATAACAAAGGGATATTTTACAAATATACAAAAATAAGGAAACTTAATAAAATAAGGAATTATAGAAATATTACGCAGTTCTATAAAAACACAGTTCTTCCGCGAATAAATTCACGGAAGAACCAACACAAATGATGAAAAAAAAATTTATTTAACTAAAGACGTTATTTTTTTGGTGGCGGTACAATTTCACCATCGACTAATGAAGCTGGATTATTGTTTTGGTCAGTATTTAAATTATTAGCATTATCTTTCTGTAATAAATTATTTGAGGAATCTTGTACTCTTTGTAAAGTTGCTGTTTCTTCAGGAGATAATACATCATCAGATTGTCTGCAAGATTGTAATGTTATTGTAGTTAAAACTACTGCTGCGATAAGTGCTAATCTTTTCATACGTTTAATTTTTACAAATGTATGTTAGTAAGCAGATATCAAACAAAAAAAACAACCGTTAGTTTATAAAAAATCACAAGCATATTGTAAATTATTTGGTGTTTTTTAAAAAAAAATGCAGTAATATTGTAAATTAAGTGAATAAAAAGAAGTTATCTCACTAACGTTCATCATATTAAGGTCTTATGCAGTTGAAATATATTTTAGCTTTTTTATTTCTATTTACCCTAAATTTTTCTACAAATTTTCATGCTCAGACTGTTTTGAATTCAAACTTAACTAATGAAGAGATTGAAAAGAAGATAGATGATTACAGCAATGATCCTGCAAAAATGTGGGAACTCATCAATTTCTACATCAAAAAATCTAAAAAAGAAAACAATACAGAGGCTTTATTTTACGCCTATCGGTATGCCAGTATTACCAGCACTTATCCTTTAAATTTAAAATATGCTGACAGTGCATTGATTACGGGAAAAAAATCGAAGATTAAAAAAATATTATTAGATGCATATTTAAATCGTGGTAATATAAATATGTCCGAGGAATTTTATCAAAAGGCTCTGGATGATGTTTTGGTTGCAAATAAATTATCACAAGAATCTGGTGATGCCTATATTTTTAATAAAACCATTTACTACATCGCTCAAAATAAAATTTATCTCGGGCAGTATGAAGATGCTAATAAAGAGCTTTTTACATGCTTAAAATTTTTTAAAGATAATTTACAAAAAAAAACATCTTTAGGGAAAAATTATGAAGTATATTATATTTATTCTCTAATGAGTCTGATTGATTCTAATACAAAATTAGGTCAGTTTCAAGAAAACAAAATCCTTTTAAAAGAAGCTTTCGATTATCTTCAAAAAAATAAACTCACACAATATATTCCTTATTTTATTTCTTCTGAAGGTACTGATGCTTATTATTCGCAAGATTATGATACTGCTATATCTAAATTTTCTGAAGCTATTAGATTGTATAATGACCAATGGGAACATAACACTGAAGTTTTCTACCTGGGATTATCTTATTGGAATACGGGCAAAAAAAAATTAGCGATAAAATATCTAGAAGAGATTGATAAACATTATAATAAAACTAAAAAGCTCGATCCTCAATTCAGGTCAGCGTACGAAGTGCTTATTAAGTATTACAATTCCACAGGTAATAAAGAAAAACAGTTGGAATATATTAATAAACTGATGATTCTGGATAGATCTTATGAGAAGAATTACAAATATCTTTATGGAAGGATCGTAAAAGAATATGATACTAAAAAATTGGTATCAGAAAAAAACAGAATTGAAAGTACACTAGAAAATCAAAGAATTATTTTTATAAGTTTAGTAACGATTCTTGTAATTGGGTTCTTACTTTTTGGGTACCGCATTCAAAAGGAAAAGCAAAATTATAAGAAAAGATTTGAGGAAATTATCGCACAGCAAAATAAAATCGAAAAAGAAGAAGATAAATTAATTACAGCATCTCTTGATTACGAACATCAACAGAAATTTGATTACGAATTTTATAATAAAATCCCAGGACTCAATCCTGTTTTTGTAGAAAATATTTTGAAACAACTGGAAATTTTTGAAAATGAAAATAAATTTCTGGATTCTCAGGTTTCGCAAAAATCTTTAAGCGAGGAATTAGGCACTAATTCTACGTATTTTTCGAAAATTATCAACACTTATAAAGGGAAAAATTTTGCACTTTATATTAGTGATCTTCGTTTAGACTTCATTATTGATCATCTTAAAAATGATATGAAATATATTAATAAAGATGTAAAAGAACTTGCCTCCATTGCTGGATTTTCGAGTGCTGAAAATTTTTCAGATAATTTTCGCAGGAAATTTGATTTGAAACCTTCGGTATTTATCAAACTGATGAAAGATAAACTATAAACCTGAGTTCAATTAATATTTTGTTAAATCTGGGATTTAGGCTGCTTGACATTTCCTTCTGAAGATCTACATTTCGAAAAAATTAAAAAAAAATCGAAATCCTATAAAAAGATTTCGATTGATGTAAAACGTAAAATTTAAATTAATAAGATTAATTTTTACGATTGCTAAAATTTAATTCTGTTTCTCGTAAGTAAGCGTCGATTATTTTGAACGCTTCTTGTTCCTGACGTAAATTGACCATTAATTTAATCATACTTGCAGTCGGTGTGGTGGTAAATGACATGTATTTGTCATTTACAAAAGTGATAATATCTTGCGCTTCCAATTTCGATTTAATTAACTGAATTTCCGAAGGTTTTTCACTTTCAAATACTGATACTCTCGTTTCTCTTGCCATAATAATTTCGGGTTTGAAATCACAATATATTAAAAATTTACGTTTTATCCAAATTTTCACTAGGAAATCAATATCGTTAGTACTGAAACTTCATCAAAAATGTTAAAAATTCATCAATTGCAGATTATGGTTGATTTATAATAGGTCTTATTTTTAAATTTTAGAAATGTTAGCAATTATTTTATCTAATGCCATCTGAATTTCTTCTTTACTGACATTTAGGTGTGGACGAAAACGGATGGAATGATCACCACACGCTAAGATAATTAGACCATCATCATATAAAACTTCCCGCAAACGGTCGCGCTGTTCTCCTGTCGGCAAATCAATCGCACACATTAAACCTCTTCCTCTTGCATTGGAAACTTTATCAGGGAACTGTGCTTGTAATTTTTGCAAACCTTCCAATAAATATTCACCGACAATTCTGGCATTTTCAACTAAATTTTCTTTCTCAATAACTTCCATTATCAATTGGAAACGAAGAATATCAATGAAATTTCCACCAAAAGTAGAGTTGATTCTGGAACTTTCCTGGAAAACATTATTCGGGATTTCATCAAATTTTTCTTTATTCGCCAAAACTCCACAAACCTGAGCTTTTTTACCAAAAGAAATAATATCGGGTTTTGCAGTAAAATGTTCATAAGCCCACATCTTTCCGGTCAAACCGATCCCGGTTTGTACTTCATCAAAAATTAATAAAATCTCATTATCATCGCAAATTTTTCTTAAACCAACAAAAAATTCATCTCGAAAATGATTGTCACCGCCTTCTGCCTGGATTGGCTCAATAATTATACACGCAACTTTATTAGGATTCGAAAGAATGGCTTCCTCAATATTTAAAAGTGCCAAATTTTCATTTTTGATGGTTTGTGCTAAATTTTCCTCTGTAATTGGAAAGTTCAAATGTGGATTGATGATTCTTGGCCAGTCAAATTTTGGAAAGTACTGATATTTTCGTGGATCAGAAGTATTTGTTAAACTCAAAGTGTAACCACTTCTACCATGAAAAGCCTGTTTAAAATGGATACAGATTCCAGCTTCCAAATCGAGTCCCTTTTCAAAATTCTTGCGTGTTTTCCAGTCGAAGCAAGCTTTCATAGCGTTTTCTACACCCATCGTTCCACCTTCAATAAAGAACGCATACTGCAATTCTTTTGGAATAGCTACTCTTTCGAAAACTTCCATAAAATTTGCAAATTCTTCCGAATAAACGTCGGCTAAAGTTGGCTTATAGATTGCCATTTTTCCTAACCAAGCTGATCTTTCCACCAAATAAGGATGATTGTAACCAATGGAAGCGGAACCAAACATGGAAAACATATCGAGATAATTTTTGCCTGTAACTCGGTCATGAATCCAGGAACCCTGAGAATTTTCAATGTCCATCACAAAATCAAAACCGTCTGCAAGCATGTGCTTTCCGAGGGTTTCTTTTACTGTATTGGTCGGTTCTGGATGAGATGCAATTGCGTTATTCATATTTTTTGAAGTTAGAAGATGGAAGTCCGAAAATGGAAGTCCAAGATTAAAAGTTATTTTCTCTGTATTTTACATTTTTTAAAAGATTCTTTATTAAGTGGAATCTTTTGCAGCCCGACCTGAGTGGAGCTCTTTTTTATTTTTTTTCTGAGAAAAAAATAAAAAAAGCGGGAACGGAGGGCGGAATTGTCTGCCCAAATTACTTTTATTATTTTACAAATCAAACTTAATTCCCTGTGCTAAAGGCAAACTGTCTGTATAATTTATGGTATTAGTTTGTCTTCTCATGTAATATTTCCAAACATCAGAACCGGATTCTCTTCCGCCGCCAGTTTCCTTTTCGCCACCAAAAGCACCACCGATTTCTGCACCTGAAGTTCCAATATTCACATTGGCAATTCCACAATCGGAACCATTTTGAGACAAAAACAATTCTGCTTGTCGCATATCTGTCGTCATAATCGCGGAACTTAGACCTTGAGGAACATCGTTCTGCATTGCGATCGCTTCTTCCAGAGTTTTATATTTCATGATATAAAGGATCGGTGCAAATGTTTCGTGCTGTACGATTTCGTAAGAATTCTGTACTTCAGCGATACATGGTTTTACGTAACATCCGGAAGAAAAATCATCACCTTCCAAAACGCCGCCTTCAACGACAAAATTTCCACCTTCTTTTTTACATTTTTCAATAGAATCAAGATATTGCTGAACCGCTTGTTTATCGATCAATGGTCCGACGTGATTATTTTCGTCTAAAGGATTCCCGATTTTTATTTGTCCGTAAGCTTTTACCAAACGGTTTTTTACATCATCAAAAATAGATTCGTGAATAATTAATCTTCTGGTAGAAGTACATCTTTGTCCTGCAGTTCCTACTGCGCCAAAGACTGCTCCGATAATCGACATATTCAAATCTGCATTTTCTGTAAAAATAATCGCGTTATTTCCACCCAATTCTAATATTGATTTGCCGAATCTTTGCGCCACATTTGTTCCTACAATTCTTCCAACTCTCGTAGAACCTGTAAAAGAAATTAGGGCAACATTTTTATCATTTACCATTTTCTCCCCAATTTTGTGATCGCCTACGATCATGGTTGAGATTCCTTCGGGAAGATTATTTTCTTTTAAAACTTCGATGATAATATTTTGACAGGCGATTCCACAAAGTGGTGCTTTTTCAGAAGGCTTCCAGATGGTAACATTTCCACAGATCCAAGCAAGCGCTGTATTCCAGGACCAAACTGCAACCGGGAAATTAAAGGCAGAAATAATTCCTATAATTCCTAGCGGATGATATTGTTCATACATTCTGTGTCCAGGTCTTTCGGAATGCATCGTGTAACCATGAAGTTGACGGGATAATCCAACTGCAAAATCGCAGATATCGATCATTTCCTGAACTTCACCCAAACCTTCCTGCAAAGATTTTCCCATCTCATAAGAAACGAGTTTTCCTAAGTCATCTTTATATTCTCTTAATTTTAAACCAAACTGACGAACCAATTCTCCCCTTTTCGGTGCGGGAATTTGACGAAATTCTAAATAAGCTTTTTTTGCAGTTTCAATAACCTTGTCGTAATCAGCAGAACTCGCTGTAGTAACTTTTCCTATTAACTTGCCATCTGTTGGAGAGAAACTTTCAAGTAAATCACCATTGGCAAAGTATTTTCCACCGGTTGAAACTCCTAAATTTTCTTGTTGAATACCTAAATTAGAAAGGGATTTTTCGATTCCAAAATCCTGATTTGTTTGGGACATAATTTTATTTTGAATTGTCCTTAAAGATACTACAATTGCTGAAATCAGAAAAATTTTAACAGGGTTTTATTGAATTTAAAAGGATTTTGGAATTTAGAATACAATATCGCAAATACGATGAATAGCATGATTTTCTTTAATGAGATCAGTATCAATTATTTTGACATCTAAATTTTAAAGGTCTAAATAATAGTATTAATTTTGGGAAAAGTTCTCCATGGAAAATTTACAGCCAGAAGATAAAAACCAGAAATTTAAAAAGTGGTTTAAGCGCGTAGGAATTGGCGGCGTAATCTTTTTTACGGTGAAAGGAATTGCCTGGCTTTTTGTCTTTTACTATGGTGCGGAATTATTTCAGGATTGCACCGGAAAATAAATTAGTCATTCTTCCCTAGATCTTTTAAAAGTCCCATAGAAAAATAACCGATCACCAGCAAAGCTAATCCGATGCAAAGCCACATGAACAAAGGTGTTCTCCAGAATACATTTTCATTTTTATTATGATTTATGGCTGTCACTTTACTCAAATTACTAATTTCTGTTTGCTGAAGCTGAGACTGCACATTTTCCTCAAAATTGGATAAATCGTATCTCGGTCGCAAGAGTGTGGAGTCGATGACAATATTGTATTTTTCACCCGCTTTCAATTCTGAAATAAGAAGAACCGGTTCTTGGAAAAACTGAATATCAGATATTTGTAAAGGTAAATTATCTTCATTTTGAATAATAATACTTAAGTTTTTTTCAAAGATCTCTCCAAACTTAAACTGATTTGGCGCTTTCGAATTTAATTGAAAATCAACGAGCGATTCCAAATAATTCTTTTCCTCGCGTTTTACAACTTTGGTCCTGTTCACCAAAATCGCGGCATCTCTTAAATAAAACTGAGGCGCTGAGATCGTAAATTTCAAACCGTTTATGACTTGCTTTGAATTGAAAGCGATATCAATTCTTGTGGTTTTATCTGTTTTATTTTGCGAGACAGTTTGCTTGAAATTTTTTAATTGAATTAATGGAACTTCCTGCGTCGCCTGATCACTTTTTAAAGAAGCTGCTAAAACCTGAATGGGAAGGGATTTCTTATCCACGAATTCAAATTTTAGAAATTTGTAATTATTTAAAGGAAAACGAAAATTCTTTAAAACCTCAGTATTGGTAGCGCTCTCAAGGTCATTTAAACTTTCATTGTAAACCAGACCATACCATTGATTTTGATCGTTGCTTCCGGAAATAGAATAAATTTTTCCAACATTCGTATTTGCAATGGTCAAATTCAGTTGATCAATTTTGACGGCATTTTCATTAGAGATAATGACAGAAGTAGAAATATTTGGAAGCGTATTTACGGCAACAATTTTCAGATTTTCAACAACACTTTTCTTATTTGAACTCAGGTTTGGATTTAAAACATAGGGAACTTCATTTTTTTTAGAATCTAAAATCCGAAAATGATCCCAGTTGTTTTGCAAAGCGGAAAGTAATTCTGGTTGAACAATAATTTGAGTCAGACCATCTTTTTCTACGGGTTGTAAAGTCCCCGTAAAATTCTGCGCACTACTCCATGCTGCAATCATTAAAAATAAAACTTTAAATACTTTCATCTTCTTTTTCTTCTTCAACAATTTTCGGTTCATCCGATACTAATTTTTTCAATTTTTGGTACACAAAAGAAATAATTAAAATTAAAACCCCCAAAAGAATAAATGCGATAATTTTACCGGTTTCAGAGGCATCATTAATGTCATAAGTGAACAGTTTAACAACCGTAACTCCCAATAAAACCAAAGCGATAATGCGCAATTGTTTCCAACCCCGTTTTATCCCGACAATGAGTAAACCAAAGGAAATTATTCCCCATAAAACCGGGAATCCAACTTTTACAATTTGAGTTTCTAAATTATATATTCCGGTGAAATATTTCTCAGTCATCGAATTATAGGCTTCTGAACTCACATTCATTTCAGAGATCGAAGCAATCGTATCTGGAATGATATTGGCGCTGTTATAAAACATTACCTGAACAATCATTTCCTGACTCAAAATTGTAACTCCCACAATGACAAAAATCCAGAGTGCCCATTTCAATTTCAAAAGACCTAAAACCGGAGTAATTAAACTGTTTTTGATGATGACATACAAACTGAAAATTACGCTTGCTAACAAAACGAAATGCAGTAAATAAGCGGAAATATTTTTCGACATTTTTAAAGGTCCATCGTGTAGATCGGCAGTCGGCAAATTCATGAAAGCAAACATGAGAATCAATAGATTTACAATCCCAAGAACTGTTACACCCTGTTTTAAGAAATGCGATTTCCCTTTAAAAGTGAAGTAAATCAATACAGCGGAAAATGTAAAGTGGAAAGCGGCGCCGTAAGAAATCACGGTCGCAGAACTTTCATTATATAATTTCGCCTGGTAAACTGTTTCAAAAATCCCGGTAAAATAGCCGACTATTATCGATAAACTGAAAGCGATCATCCCGTAAAATTTAGGATCGAAGGTGATCCCATAAAAGGTCTTTTTCTCACTTTCATTTCTCATTAAATAAGAGGTATAAATTAGAGAAATTACAGCCACAATTCCTGTGATAAAGACTGGTCGAATGATCTCTCCGGAATCTTTAAAGACCGAGTAAGACTGTTCCCAATCCATCATCAAACTCACTAACATTAAGGCCTGAACAATCACAGCGCTCCATTTGAAAACTTCGATTTTAGATTTCTGAGCCAACCAAAATAAGAGTGCCGCTTCACAAGCCCAGAATAAAGTGATATAATTTCCTTTAAACTGAATCGGAATCGTAAGTGTAGCGAAAGTCAATGTTAAACCTAAAAGCAAATAAACCGCATTTCTGTTGAGGCCAAAGCGCTTGTAAAGAATGCTCGCAAAAACCAAATTATAAACACCCAGAACAACGGTGAATAAACCTTTGAAAGGAACATTCCAGTCCGTAATAATGGCTAATCCCATTCCGAAGAAAAAGAAAGTATTGGCAACGATGAGAAAATACTGAATTTTTGAAAATGTCCCGGAACTTCGTAAATTATTAAGAACAGTTGCAACGCTGAATATTAAATAGAATAAAGTGGCAAAAAACAGGGATCCACGATGCGGTACATTTGGTAAATTGATCGCATGATTCCACCAGATTGAGAAAAGAAGGCAGGTGAAGACAAATGCTAAAATGGTTACGATATTCCACTTTTTATAGTAGGAAATAATCAGCATTCCAATATTTAAAATTGCGATGTAAGTGAGCAAAACCATATAATTCCCTTCCCCTGTACTTACCATCCACGGTACGGCAAATCCAGCTATGAGTGAAAGCACGCCCAATTCCTGTCGATTGTAGGAGACAGAAATAAAGGAACTTAAAATTGTAATAATGATCATTATTACAAAGGCAACAGATTGACTGAACAAATGATATTCCTGGAAAGCAATGGCAATCGTAAAATAGAAAATGGCAAAAGCTCCCGCGACAAAAACAGAACTGAACGCTTTATAATTCGCCTTCAATCGATGCGCAATTCCCATCACCAAAGCTCCGGCTAAAACACCGATCCCAACTCGCGCCGGTTCATTGATCCAGTTTTTGTCGATGGCATATTTAACGAAGAAACTAATTCCTAAAACCAGAATTAAAATACCGATCTTGTTAATTAAATTTTCCCCGATAAATTTCTCAATATCTGGATTTTCTTCTTTGAATTTCTCTAACCAGGATTTTTTCGGAATTTTAGGTTCCTGAATCTTATTGGAAACTGGAATGGAAACCGGATCATTTGAAAACGCAACGATTCTTGTCTCTTCCGGATTTTCGAACTCAAACTCCTCTTCTGTCAAAGGAATTTCTGAGTCAAATTCAGTTTCCGGTTCTACGATTTCCTCTTCAATTATTTTTTCTTCATGCAAAGGAACTGTTCGCACAATAATTTCTGGTGCTTTGGTGAGTTCTTGTTCTGGAGATTCCGTCGAAACGTTTGTTGAATTTACGCCCGAAACTGTTAATTCCTCGATCTTTTTTTGAAGGCGATCCAGCTTATCTTCTAATTTTTTTAAATTAATTTCAGAGATAGATCGCGAAGAATTGATCTTCCGCAAGATGATGATGAGTAAAATAACCGAAACTAAAGTTAGAGGGTTGAGAAAATCCATAAAGTATGTTTTTACAAACATACATAAAAGCATTTATTTTTTGACGCTTCAGATGAATTTCTAAATTAAAGTTTTTTTGTATGGAAATAGCATAAAAATTGATTGACTCATCCGTAATTTTAAAAAATGTGTAAAAAAATTCTTGTTTAGTTATTAATTGTATTTTCAATGAAGAGAGGTTTGGTTTGGTTTAAAAATGATTTGCGCCTTCACGATAACGAAGCGCTTCATCATGCAATAATTGAGTGTGAGGAATTGGTTTTTTGCTTTTGTGTAGAAGAACAATTATTTGCAAAACTGGATTTAGGTTTTCGAAAAGCAGACATTAACCGTTTTAAATTTCTCGAACAGTCTGTCCTGAATTTGCAGGAAAATTTAGAAAAAATTGGTGGTCATCTTTTGATCGGGGAAGAATCAGCCTTGAAAACTTTACCTGAATTAATTGAAGAATTTGAGATCACAGATCTTTACGCAGAAGAAGAATATTGTAGTGAAGAACTAAATCTCATTTCGGAAGTTCAGAAAATATTACCCGCACTCAACTACCATTTTTACTGGGGAAAAACACTGTATCACAAAAATGATATCCCTTTTGGAATTACAGATATTCCCTTGACGAGCAAAGCTTATCGAATTCCGGCGGGTAAAGAATCTGAACCACGGAAAACCTTTAAAAGCCCAGAAAATTTAAATAGTTGTAAAAATACAAAAAGCTCAAAATTTCCTTCTTATAAGAAGTATAGTTTTACAAAAAAAGAATATGATCATGCAGATCCATTTTTAGAAGGTGGAGAAACTTTGGCTTTGGAAAGACTTCAATATTACACCTTTAAATCAGAACTTTTAACCCGTTATCGCTGGACAAGAAACCGCTCGGAAGGTTTGGATTACAGCTCAAAATTTTCGCCCTATCTGGCTTTAGGCTGTATTTCTCCGCGCGAAATTTATGAGACCGTGAAAGAATATGAACAAATGGTGACAAAAAATCAAAGTACGTGGTGGCTCATCTTCGAACTGGTTTGGCGGGATTATTTTACTTTTAAAGGAATGAAATTTGGGAACGAGATTTTTAAAACAAAAGGTTATAAAGACAAAGAAATTCCTTTTGAAAACGATCCGGAAAAATTTAAAAAATGGTGTGATGGAATGACGGGAATTCCTTTCATAGACGCACACATGAGACAATTTAATGAAACAGGTTACATGAGCAATCGAGGCCGTGTAAATTGTGCAAGTTATTTTGTAGTTGACTTAAACATCGACTGGACTTGGGGAGCAGCGTATTTTGAAAGTAAGTTGATCGATTACGACGTGACTTCAAACTGGATGAACTGGCATATGCAGGCTTTTGAAATTTATTACACAAATCCTGTTCATCAATCCAATAAATATAGAGCGCAGGATTACATCAGAAAATGGATCCCAGAATTAGGAGATAAAAATGATATTGAAACTTTAATTCCTTGGGAATTTGATATTCCGGCTTATCCAAAACCCATTCAAGTTTATAAGAAATGGACGAGAGCGATCAATCTCATTCAAAAATTAAAAGATTGATTGAGTTAAAGAGATTTACTTTTTTCGCAAACGAATTGGTCCTGTCAATTTTGAGGGTAATTTTTTTTTTCAAGACCTTTTTGCAGGACGATTAATTTACCTTCGATCAATAATTCATCGGCAACTTTTCTAACCAAATCCATTTTTTCTCGCCAATCATCCGGAAATAGTTCCCGTGCAACTTCCGACGGACAATAAGTTTTATCCAGACCGCGATCTTCCGAAAATTCGAGATGAAGCTTTTTTATTCGATCCGAATCCGTTACCATTGATCAGGCTTTTGTAACTTCACTTTCCAGTTTTAAAACTTTGGCGCCATCTTCCTGCTCGATGAGAAGTGCCTTATTGTCTTTCTCTCCTTTTCGCGTAATTTTTGAACCTTTGATGGTCTTATGAACTTCTTCAGTAAATGTTTCGATCACTTTTCCCTTTGCAGTTCCACTTCCCCATTTCCACTGCACATTTGTTCCTTTTATAATCATCTTTAGATATTTAATTAAAGAGAATTTAATGCAAATTTTGTTTCAATTTCCAGTCTTCCTTTTTAATTTGGAAAACAGTATTAGTTTTTGAATCTTCTCCAAAATAAGCAACTTCTTCTTCACCTAAATTTTCTGCACCCAGTTTATTCATGGCTTTTATAGAACGAATATTATCTTTCCCGACGTGAAAAATAACTTTATCGACGAACTGAAAAATATAATCCAACATCATTTCTTTTACTCCCGCGTTGATATTTTTTCCCCACGATTTTGTTCCATAAAAAGTATATCCTATAAAAATACTTTTATCATCTTCATTAAAATCATAAAATCTGGTACAGCCTAAAACTTCCTCCGTACGTTTATCGATGATCAAGAAAGCACCTTTACTTTCAAGTGCTCCCGTAAAAAAGTTTTCAAAAACTTCTCTCTTGTATCTTTCTTTATTCGGATGCATTGCCCAAACTTCAGGATCTGAAGCCACATCAAACAGCTCTTCGAAATCATGTTTTTCTAAAGGTACTAAATCGACATATTCGTTTTCCAGAGTCGGTTGTATTGAGAAATTCATAGCGTTAATTTTTTCAAAGATAAAAATTAGTTTTAGTTTACGTAATAATATTTTCTGAAAGTTATCCGTGGTAAACTCTGGAGAAAACGATTTTACCATTCTTTATTTCAAGGACCTCGCCGATCTGCATATCTTCTTCTCCCTCCACTTTTCGGGTATATTCCATAAAAACCTGATCGGAATCGGTAGTTAATTTATTGACTGAATATTGTAAACTGGGCAATCTTTCGAAACAGTCTTTCCACCATTTCCTCAGCGCCTCTTTTCCCTTAATTAAACCTTTCGTTTGAGGTTCGCGAAATTTTAATTTTGGACTGAAATGTTCTGCATTGTCATCATACAATTCCAGTAGATTTTCTAAATGGTGTTCGTTGAATGCTTTGAACCAAAGCGCGGCAATATTTTTTAAATCGTCGGGATTCATACGTTTACATTTTTTATTGTCTTGAAAATCTAAGTTGTTTAGAAAAGAATCGCTTTTTCCAATTCCAATAATTTTTGTTTGCGCCAGATTCCGCCACCATAACCGGTTAAAGTTCCGTTGCTGCCGATTACGCGATGACAAGGAATAATGATCGAAATTTTATTCATTCCATTTGCATTTGCGACGGCGCGAACTTTCTTAACATCGCCTAAAACTTCGGATTGTTTTTTGTAATTCCAGGTTTCACCATAAGGAATTTTTAGTAAAATTTTCCAGACACTTTTTTGAAATTCTGTTCCTACAGGTGAAAGTGGAATGGTGAATGATGTTCTGTTTCCTTCAAAATATTCTGCAAGTTCTTTTTCTAACATTTTGAAATGTGGATTTTCACCTTGAACGATGGTTGCATTTAGGGATTTTGCTAAATCTTTGAACTCGGTTTCCAACATTTTCCGATCAGTGAATTCGAGCATGCAAATTCCTTCTTCAACTGCAGCGGCATACATTGTTCCGATGGGCGTTTCAATTCTTTTTAAATCGATGATTTTTTGAGTTTTTGAATTTTTCGGAGAAACGCCAAATATGGTTTTGAAACTTTCATTAAACCCACTCAAACTTTCGAAACCGCTGTCGTAAGCTGTTTCCATAATATTATCACCTTGCTGTATTTTTTTGAACGCCGTGTTTAACCGAAACATTCTTTGAAAAGCATGAAATGTCATTCCGTGATTTTTCTGAAACCATCTTCTGATCGTTGCAGGTTCTAATCCACGTTCTTCTAAATCTATATCTTTAAATTTTAAGGAAGGATCTTCCCGCAATTCTTTTAAAATCTTCTGAATATATTCTGGAGTTTCATCTGGGTTTTCTAAAGGTTTACAAACTTTACACGGACGATAACCTTTTAAAATAGCATCTTTTGTATTTTGAAAAAATTCTACATTTTCGGGTTTGGGTTTTCGAGCCGTACAAGTTGGTCTGCAAAAAATTCCGGTGGTTTTCACGCCCATCCAGAAAACACCTTCGAAATCTTGGTTTTTGCTGAATGAAGCTTGATACATGATGTCGGTTGAAAGTTCCATGTTGTAAATTTAAAGCAAATTTACCTTAACACCAATAAGAGCGCAACCGAAAAATTGACAAGTATTTTTTTTATGATGGATTCTGGAAGTTGGATGTCGGATGTTTTCAGACTGTGGAAAGACAATTGAATTTAGATATTCAAAACCAAACTTAATTAGAAATACAACTCTTGCGTCCCGACTTGAACGGAGCTCTTTTTTATTGTTATCTGAGCGGAGCCGAAGATGATAAGAAAAAAAGCGGGAGTGGAAGACGGATGAAGACGCCCAAATAATACTTCCTTATTTTACACAAAAAAAGTGAACCGAAGTTCACTTTATATTATTTTTTAGCAGCTGCATCTTTTTCAATCTGCTTGATGTCGTTTAATTTTTCAATGATTTTTAGAACGGTTTCAGGTTTAGCTTCTTTAACTGGAACCAACACTTGAGTCATGTCCCATTTCATTGCTAAATTGGTCGTATGATCATCAACAGGTTGCAAGGAAATTTCGAAATATTCCTGTTTGTCGCTTAATTTTTGAACGAGAACTGTTACATCAGCAATATTTAATTTTTCGTCATAAGAATAGGCTCCCCATTGATCCGCGTTCGAATTCAAAATAATTTTCCATTCTTTTTCCATTGGAATTACAAATAAACTGTAAGATCCTGCCATGACCATTTTTCCTCCAAAATTAACATTTTGACCGAAAGTTATTTTTGTTGCTGCATTTGCTCCAGCTCGCCAAACTTTACTAAAAGGAACGAGATCTCCGAATATTTTTCGGCCTTTAACGCCTGGTCTTCCATACTCAACTGTTATTTTAGAAAGAGAAAATTGTTGCTCTATCATTTGTTTTGGACTTGGTGCGGGAGTTGACCACTGTGAGTAAGCTGTCACAGAAACCGCTAGAAAAGCAGTGAGAAGTAATTTTTTCATATTTTATTTAATTTGAGATAAAGATAAGAAAAAGTAAAGAATATTCTAATGCTCTTTGAAATAACAAAGCCACCTAAACCGAAATTCAGGTGACTCCATTAAAAATAAAACTATGAAACTATGGCATTAAAACCGTATCGATTACGTGGATTACGCCATTTGACTGATTAACATCTGCAATTGTAATTTTCGCAGAGTTCCCTTTTGCATCTTTTACATACATGTTCATTCCTTTCATCCAGAAAGTTAATTCTTCACCCTGAACTGTTTTTGCCATGTATTTTCCGCCGTTTTTCTTGATCCAAGTCATCAAATCTTTAGACGAAATCTTTCCCGGTACGACGTGATAAGTAAGAATTTTATTGAGCATTTCTTTGTTTTCCGGCATTAATAATGTTTCTACAGTTCCTGCAGGTAATTTTGCAAATGCTTCATTGGTCGGAGCGAAAACCGTAAATGGTCCTTTGCTTTCTAAAGTTCCTACTAAACCTGCTGCTTTTACTGCGGCAACCAAAGTGGTATGGTCTTTAGAATTCATTGCGTTTTCAACAATATTTTTAGAAGGGTACATTTGTGCTCCACCTACCATTACTGTTTTTTCTTGTTTTGCCATCTTTTGTGCGTTGGCTGTGTTTCCGATTGCTAAAGTCATTGTTAGTGCTAAAGCAGCTGTTGTGATTTTCAAGAATTTCATAATAAAAAATTTAATGTTATTGTATAATTTAATGTTGCTATAATTTACGACGTCGATTTTCTTTTGGATTTAATTTTGTGAAATTTTTAACGGTTCAAATTCCAAAGCGATAGAATTCATACAGAATCTTTTTTTGGTAGGTTTAGGACCATCATCGAAAACGTGACCTAAGTGCGCATCACATCTTCCACATCGTACTTCAGTTCTTACCATACTGAAAGATTCATCTTTTTTGTAGATAACCGATTTCGGACGGATTGGTTCATAAAAACTTGGCCAACCGCACGTACTGGCAAATTTCGCATCTGAGCGGAAAAGCGCATTTCCACAAACTGCACAATAATAAGTTCCTTTGCTGTCAAACTCATTATACTTTCCGGTAAAAGCAGCTTCCGTATCACCCAATCTTGCAACCGAATATAAATCAGAGCTTAAAACCTTTTTCCACGTTGAATTTGGAATTTTTAAAATTTTTGTATCTGTTCGGGAATAATATGGATTTATAATATTCTTTCCATTTACGACTTGCATTTTCTCTCCGAAAGCGCTACTGAGAAGACTTGTCCCCAATAATACTATCGTTGAAAATTTTATAATATCTTTCATAAAATCTGACTTTTAAAAATAATTTACGACTATAACTATAAATTGGTTTTGTTTTTGATTAAATACTTTTATATTTGCCCTTCCAACTTCATGAAAAAAGAATCTTTAAACACAGATCAACTTGTTTCCTTACTCTTGAGTAGGGATGAAAAGGGATTCAATTATTTATATGATAATTACTCACCTGCATTCTATGGGGTGATTTTTCGTATAGTAAAATATGAAGAGGAAGCTAATGAAGTTTTACAAGATACTTTTGTGAAAATATGGAATTCCATAACTTCGTTCGACCAAAATAAAGGCACGCTTTATACTTGGATGCTTAATATTGCTCGAAATTCTGCAATCGACCGACTGAAATCTAAATCATTTCAGAACGATTTGCAAAACCAAAGCATTCCAGATTTCGTAGATGATAATAAGTCACTCTCTACGGAACAGAAACATGAGTTCCAGGAAGTAGAGAAATTAGTGAACACATTGAGGTCGGACTACAGTATTTTGATCAACAAAGCTTATTTTGGAGGTTTTACGCAGGAGGAAATTGCAGAACAACTCGGGATTCCTTTAGGAACCGTAAAAACAAGAACAAGAGCAGCTTTACTAGAATTAAAAACAGTTTTAAGAGATTTTCAATTTGTTATTTTATTTTTTTTACTTAAATAATAGTGGATATTAAAAATTACATATCATCAGGAGTTATAGAAGATTACGTTTTGGGAAATTGTTCTCAGGAAGAATCCTCGATTCTAGAATGCGTGATAGCCAATAATCCAGAAGTTAAAACTGCCGTATTGGAATACCAACAAATTTTAGAAGAATTTGCGACAAAAACCGCAATCACTCCACCAGCTCACGTTAAATTGGAATTACTGAAAAACTTAGATTTTTCAGCGCCTAAAGAAATGAGTGGAAAAATAATTCCGCTTCAGACAAAGCGTGTTGAGCAAAAAACAAGTTATCAGATTCCAACCTGGATGAAGGTCGCTTCAGTTGCTGCTCTTTTTGGGTTAGGATTTTTGGGATACGAAGTGAATTCGAAAAACACAGAACTCGAGCAAATTGCTCAGAATAATACCGTTCTTGCAACGAAAGTTACCAATTTAGAGGAAATGAATTCGATGATGCAAAACTCTGTTAAGATAGAACTTAAAGGAGTTGCTAATCATCCAAATATGCTGGCCGATGTTTATTGGCACACTTCTAAAAAGGTTTTCCTGGAAATAAAAAACTTACCTGAAGCGCCAAGTGGTAAACAATATCAACTTTGGGCGATTGTTGACGGGAAACCTGTAGACATGGGAATGTATAGTGCGAATAAAGCTTCTACCATTCAGGAAATGAAATCGGTAACTAATGCAAAAGCTTTCGCAATAACTCTTGAAAAGGAAGGTGGAAACCCTACTCCAACAATGGGTGAAATGTATGTGATGGGTACAATTTAATGAGAAAAATATTTAGAAAATATAGAAGCGAAGATTTATTCTTCGCTTTTTTTTATATAGAAATCTGAATAATGAAATTTTCTGCTAAACTTTTTATAACTGCAAAATGTCAGTTGATAAAACCTCGGCTTCCCGTTTAGAGTGCGTTACCATTACAAAAGTAGTTTTCAATTTTTCGTGGATGTCTTTTACTAAAAGCTGTAATTTGTCACGCGTTTCGCTGTCTAACGCAGAAAAAGGTTCGTCCATCAAAACAATTTTTGGGTCGTGCGCAATTGCACGGATAATTCCTACGCGTTGTTTTTGTCCACCACTAATTTCATCCGGGAATTTTTTTAATAGATCTTCTCTCAACCCAACTAAATGCAGCAGATCTGAAATTTTCTCTTCGCAAAAAGCATCGGATTTTTTCAATAATTTTAAACAGTAGATCATATTCTGGTACACAGTGAAGTGCGGAAACAAGGAATTTCCCTGTAAAACATAACCCATTTCTAATCGTTTCTGAATTAAATTTTCTGCGTTTAGAATCTCACCATCAATTTTGATCAAACCACTTTCCGGTGTTAAAAGTCCATTGATAAGACGCAGTAATGTTGATTTTCCGCTTCCACTTTCACCCAAAATGCAGGTAAAACTTCCTTTCTCAAAATCTGCAGAAAAGTTATTTAAAATTTTTTGCGAACCGTAAAAGAAATTGATATTTTGAACTGAAATTACCGCCTTGTTTTCCATTCTTTTAGTTTACAGTTTTTAGGAAATTTTTTGCCACTTCTGCCGGACTTTTCTTTTCAATCTCAACTTCATAATTAAGCTGCTGCATTTTTTCGGTTGAAATCTTAGTCTGAAACTTATTTAAAAGAGTTTCTATTTCAGGGTATTTTTCTAAAATCTCCTGCCGAATTACGATCCCGGCTTCATAGCTTGGGAAATAATTTTTATCGTCTTTTAAAACTTTCAGATTTAAATTTTTGATCTGTGCATCGGTTGTGAAAACATCAACTGCATTTATTTTTCCTTCCTCAAAAGCTTTGTAACGAAGATTAATATCCATTTCCTCTAATTTTATAAACTGAAAAGGATATAATTTCTTCAACCCTGGAAAAGCGTCACTTCTCTCAAAGAAATCGAATTCTGCACCAAAAGTATAGTTGCTACTTTTCAATGCGAGTTCTGTATAAGTAAGGATATTATTTTTCTGAGAATCATTTTTACTGATCGCCACACCATAGGTATTATTGAAACCTAAAAGTCCGAGCCATTTTAATTTGAATTTATTTTGGTAAATTTTATTTAATTCATCAAAATTGATAAGGTGATTTTCCGGCAGCTTTTCCTTTAAAACATTGAGCCATGCAGTTCCCGTATATTCCACGTAAACATCTAAATCTTTAGAAAGCATTGCAGGATGAATGTTGGTCGTACCACCGCCGATTCCGAATTTCCGAACCACTTTAATATCGGTATTATTCTCAATTTCCTGGGAGATAATTTCTCCTAAAATAAATTGTTCACTCGTCGGTTTTGACGCCACGACAATGGTTTTAACACTGTTCGAACTTAGTGGATTTAGATAAATAACAGCTGCAATAGATAAAATTAAAACAGCCACGGTTGGGAAAATAATTCTGTTTTTCTGACGCTTAGTAGCATTTTTAGAAATCACTCTCAGCAAACTTTGATCTTTTTCAAACTGGCCGATCCATTGATCACCTAAAATTGCAAAGAGGGAAATACCTAACGATCCGGTTACAATCAATCCGGTATTCATCGTGTTCAAACCACGGAAAATCGCCTGTCCCAATCCTCCTGCACCGATCAGTGCAGCTAAACCAGTCAATGCGACGATCATGACAACGGTGATTCGCAAACCCGATAAAATAGAAGGTAAAGCAAGCGGAAAATAAATATTTCTGAAAACTTGACGTTTCGTAGAACCCAACCCTTCAGCAGCTTCCACCAATTGAGCCGGAACTTCCTTTAAACCGCTGTACGTACTTCTGACAATGGGAAGCAATCCGTAAATAATTAAAACAATTAAGGCATTTTTCAATCCAATTCCAACCAACGGAATTAACAATCCAAACATTGCAATCGACGGAATAGTGTACAGAAAGTTGATGAGCGGAAGAATAATTTTTCGGCTTTTGGAAGAGTAAAAAACAAAAATACCGATGAGAATACCGAGAAAAGTTACAGCCAGAAGTGAACCTAAAGAAAGAAGCAAGTGTTCCGCTAAAAGTTGAAGATAATAAATGCGGCGCTCCCAAAAATCCATTTAAATAATTTGATACAAGATAAAAATTATATTTTTTGTGCGCAATATGAATTGAGAATCTTCATTATTTAACAGTACAACTTTTCTTACAACTTTATTTTACGTTTGGCTTCGATACTTATCGCCGAACCTTCAGCGAGAAAAACTGAAGTAGGTTCTAAATCTTTAACGAAGGCGAATTCTTTTCCATAAACAGCTTCAAAATCAATAGTTGAAGTATTAGTCAGCACTTCATATTGTCGCCATCGCGGATGTTTCACTTGATATTCAATCGTTTCTGTTTCGCTCACTTTGTTATATCCGAAATAATGTTCTGTCATAAACTCAGCTTCTGAACCAATTTTAATTTCGATCGGATCTTTATGAGTTTCTACATGAATCGTATTCCATTTATTATTGACTTTCCATTGGTAGATGAACTCCCGCGAATTGTCTTGGATTTTCAAAGTATGTTTCATGGGAAAAGTTTCATAATGCTCATTGTAAAAAGTATTTGCTACAAATGAAATCGCAAACTTCGGCACAATTTCACTGATGAAAACAGCACCTCTTTTCCATGCTCCATTTTCAAACCGTTTTACATAAAATCTTAAATTAACTTCTTCAAAATCGGTATGAAAAGGAATTTTAAGACCTAAAACTTTTACCTTTTCGAAAAGAAAACCAATAAAACTAACGTAACATTTACCTTCGAAAAAATCCAGTTCTGTTCCAGAAGGAACATATTTTTCCAGAATTTTTGGATCAATCACGTAATTGATCATGGCTAAATTATTCCATTCGGCGGTGAGGAAACTCATATTTGTTTGCTGTAAAATTATATGTAAAAATAGACATTAAAAAAACCTTCAATCTTTTAAAAGGATTGAAGGTTTCTATTGGTATTAAACTTTGTCAAAGGTTTTCTACATAGAAGAAGTGTAATTTACATCTGTTCCATTTTAAAACTCATACTTTCAATGACTTTTAAAATCGCTTCAACCGTATCCATTGAAGTCAAACAAGGAACACCATTTTCAACCGAAGTTCTTCTTATTTGGAAACCATCTCTTTCGGATTGTTTCCCTTTGGTCATGGTATTGACGATGTATTGAACTTTTCCGGTTTGAATGAGATCGATCAAATTAATTTCCGGATTTTCTTCAATTTTATAACCGATTTTTGTACGAACGCCGTGTTCTTCAAAATAATTGGCAGTTCCCTCGGTTGCCCAAATTTTGAATCCAATTTCCTGAAATCTTCTGGCCAATTCACACGCTTCTTCCTTATGTTTATCGGCAACCGTAAAGAGAATTGCTCCGTGTAAAGGAACTTTTCTTCCAGCTCCGATCAAACCTTTGTACAGGGCTTTTTCTAAAGTTACATCTTTCCCCATTACTTCTCCAGTGGATTTCATTTCTGGTCCGAGAGAAATATCTACTCGCGTTAGTTTTGAAAATGAGAAGACCGGAACTTTTACATAAACTCCTTCTTTCACAGGAGCTAAACCGTTTTTGTAACCGAGATCTTTTAATTTTTGTCCTAGGATTACTTTTGTGGCTAAATTCGCCATAGGAATTTCTGTAATTTTAGATAAGAAAGGAACGGTCCTACTCGATCTTGGATTTACTTCAATCACGTAAACATTACCCTCAAACAAAACATACTGAATATTCATTAGACCAATAATATTCAATCCTTTCGCCAATCTTTCGGTATAATCAACTAAGGTTGCGATCTGTTCAGCGTTTATATTTTGTGGTGGATAAACTGCAATAGAATCTCCGGAATGAACTCCAGCTCTTTCGATATGCTCCATAATTCCGGGAATTACAACCGTTTCACCATCGCAAATGGCGTCAACTTCAACTTCTTTTCCGGTTAAATATCGGTCTATCAAAATTGGATGTTCCGAATTTTCTTTCACCGCATTCGTCATATAATGCGCGAGTTCAGCATCATCATAAACTATTTCCATGGCTCTTCCACCCAAAACGTAACTTGGACGAACCAAAACCGGGAAACCAATTTCGTTTGCAATAACCAGCGCTTCTTCTTTCGTAAAACAGGTTTTTCCCAAAGGTTGCGGAATTCCCATTTCCTGAAGCGCAGCTTCAAATTTATTTCTGTTTTCAGCGCGATCTATATCTTCCAGAGAAGTTCCTAAGATCTGAACGCCGTGTGCAGCCAATTTATCTGCTAAATTAATGGCGGTTTGTCCACCAAACTGAACGACAACTCCTTTTGGTTTTTCAAGTTCGATGATGTTCATTACGTCTTCTTCCGTAATGGGCTCGAAATATAATTTGTCGGAAATCGAGAAATCTGTAGAAACTGTTTCCGGATTATTATTAATGATAATCGCTTCGTAACCCATTTCTTTAATCGCCCAAACCGAGTGAACCGTGGCGTAATCGAATTCTACACCTTGTCCAATTCTGATTGGACCAGAACCCAGAACGATGATTTTTTCTTTATCAGAAGGAACACTTTCGTTTTCCTCTTCATAAGTTCCGTAGAAATATGGAGTTTCACTTTCGAATTCTGCGGCGCAAGTATCTACCATTTTATAAACCGGCATTACTCCATTATTTTTCCGATATTCAAAAATTTCTTTTTGATTAGAATCCCACAATGTTGCGATACTCATATCTGAAAATCCTAATTTTTTAGCTTCCAGTAAAGTTTCTTTGTCAAATTTATTTTCTGCGATAACTTTTTCAAAATCGATGAGTTTTTTAATTTTCCAGATGAAGAATTTATCGATCTTGCTCCACTCAACTATTTTTTCCCATTCGTAACCTCTTCTCAAAGCATCACCAATAATGAACAAACGCTCATCGTCACAAACTCTGATTCTTCTTTCGATTTCCTCGTCAGTTAAAGCTGCAGCGTCTTTTGATTTTAAACCAATATGTCTCAAACCAGTCTCCAAAGAACGGATGGCTTTCTGCAATGATTCCTCGAAATTTCTTCCGATTGCCATAACTTCGCCAGTTGCTTTCATTTGAGTTGAAAGTCTTCTATCAGCAGTTTCAAATTTATCGAAAGGGAAACGTGGAAATTTCGTTACGACATAATCCAAAGCGGGTTCGAAACATGCGTACGTTTTTCCTGTTACAGGATTCATAATTTCATCTAATGTCAAACCGACCGCAATTTTAGCCGCAATTTTCGCAATGGGATAACCGGTTGCTTTACTCGCCAAAGCCGATGAACGCGAAACTCTTGGATTCACTTCGATGATATAATAATTGTAAGAATGCGGATCCAAAGCCAACTGAACATTACAGCCGCCCTCAATTCCTAATGCGCGAATAATTTTTAAGGATGAGTTACGCAACATTTGATATTCCCGATCAGAAAGCGTTTGCGAAGGCGCAACTACAATCGAATCTCCGGTATGAATTCCCACCGGATCGATGTTCTCCATATTACAAACCACAATCGCGTTGTCGTTTTTGTCACGCATTACTTCGTATTCAATTTCCTTATATCCAGCGATGGATCTTTCAACCAAACACTGGCGAACCGGACTATATTTCAATCCAAAACTCGTGATTTCTTTTAATTCTTCAATCGTATGAGCAATTCCACCACCTGTTCCACCCATTGTAAAAGCGGGACGAACAATCAAAGGAAATCCGATTTTCTGGGCAAATTTTAAGGCACCTTCAACATCATTTACAATATCAGAATCTGGAACGGGTTCGTTTAATTCGTGCATTAAATTCCGAAACAAATCGCGGTCTTCAGCTTGATTAATGGCTGAAAGTTTCGTTCCTAAAACTTCCACTTTACATTCTTCCAGAATTCCGGAATTCTGTAATTCTACCGCCATGTTTAATCCAGTTTGTCCGCCCAATGTTGGCAAAAGCGCATCTGGACGTTCTTTGCGGATAATATGACTTACGAATTCCAGAGAGATTGGTTCAATATATACTTTGTCAGCAATTTCAACATCCGTCATAATCGTTGCCGGATTTGAATTGATGAGAATTACTTTGTAACCTTCTTCTCTTAAAGATAAGCAAGCCTGAGTTCCTGCGTAATCAAATTCTGCGGCTTGCCCAATGATGATGGGACCACTTCCTATTACTAAAATTGTTTTTATATCTGTACGTTTTGCCATCTTTAATTCAATACTTTTTTAGATTTAAATTCTTCCATCATTTCAATAAACTGGTCGAATAAATAATTTGCATCTTCCGGACCTGGACTTGCTTCCGGGTGATATTGTACGGAGAAACAAGGATGAATTTTGTGTTTCAAACCTTCGTTTGTTCGGTCATTTAAAGCGATGTGTGTTTCTTCTAAATCGGTTTTCTCTAAAGATTCCTGATCCACCGCATAACCGTGATTTTGGGAAGTAATCGCTACTTTATTTTTCTTTAAATCTAAAACTGGATGATTTCCGCCACGATGTCCGAATTTCAATTTAAAAGTTTTCGCACCACTTGCCAAAGCGATCAACTGATGACCTAAACAGATTCCGAAAATTGGAACTTTACCTAAGGTATTTTGAATCATTTCAATCGATCCCTTTACATCTTCGGGATCACCGGGACCGTTGGAAAGCATGACGCCATCTGGATTAATCAACAAAATTTCTTCAGCTGTTGTATCTTGCGAAACTACGGTTACATCGCAATCTCTTTGGGTAAGTTCGCGCAAAATTCCCGATTTTGAACCATAATCTACTAAGACCACTTTCAAACCTCTTCCCGGACTTGCGTAAGCCTTTTTGGTGGAAACCTGGGCGACCTGGTCAGTTGGAAAATCCGTAGCTTTTAAACTTTCAATTATTGAATTTTCATCAGCATCTTCCGCAACGATTTTTCCTTTTACAACTCCTGAATTTCGGAGAACTCTTGTCAATCTTCTGGTATCGATCCCAGAAATTCCGGAGAGGTTTCTCTTTTGAAAAAATTCATCGAGATCCATTTGAGTTCTGAAATTGGAGGGAAAATCGCAAACTTCTTTTACGATTAAACCTTTGATGGCAGGTTCGATACTTTCGTAATCATCGCGGTTAATTCCGTAATTTCCGATGAGCGGATACGTCATGCAAACGATTTGTCCACAATAGGACGGATCTGATATCAATTCCTGATAACCCGTCATTCCGGTGTTGAAAACGACTTCGCCTTCAATGTCCTGATCGGCTCCGAAACCTTTGCCGTGGAAGACTTCACCGGATTCTAATACTAATTTCTTTTTCATTTTTACTTTTTATCTCTACTATTAAACCAACTGCCAAAAACTCTTTCATTTTTTTTGACAATTTTTCAGTTACATGGCTCTTTTTACTTTTTACTTGGCTCTTCTTATTACTCGAACTCAAAACCTTTTGCTTCCAAAGCTGTTTTCAAAATAGCCATTCTGGCGAAAACGCCATTTTCCATTTGTTTGAAAATTCTGGAGCGTTTGCATTCTACCAATTCGTCATCAATCTCCACACCTCTGTTGATCGGCGCTGGATGCATAATGATGGCATTTTTTTTCATTGCTTTTTCACGCTCTTTGGTCAAACCAAATTTTCGGTGGTATTTTTCGGGAGACAATTTTAATTGCTCGTCGCTTTCGTGTCTTTCGTACTGAATTCTCAACAACATCAAAACATCAACTTCTTTTACCAGATCGTCGATGGCTAAGTAGGTTCCATTGATAATTGCTCCCTCATCAAACCATTGTTCAGGTCCGGAGAAATAAACTTTTGCGCCTAATTTTCTTAATACTTCTGCGTTTGAGTTTGCAACCCGACTGTGTTTTACATCACCGACAATTCCTATTTTCAAGCCTTCGAATTTTCCGAATTCCTGTTGAATCGTCATTAGATCGAGCATATTTTGGGATGGATGATTTCCTGTTCCATCGCCACCATTAATAATAGAAATGTCAATTCCTTTGAACTCATCATAAAATTTTTCTTTTTTATGACGGATCACGCAAAGATCAATTCCGATACTTTTCAAAGTTTTCACGGTGTCATATAAAGATTCTCCTTTATTTACAGAGCTTGCGGTGATATCAAAGGGAACTACATTTAATCCCAATTTTCTTTCGGCAACATCAAAACTTGTTTTTGTTCGCGTGCTGTCTTCAAAAAAAAGATTGGCAACATAAATCTCCTTTTTAGCTTTAAGGACTTTACCTTTTGAAAACTCGTCGGCTTCCTTAAGCAATTTATTAATTTTGTCAACGGACAGATCGGATGTTCTAAGCATAATTTTAGTTTTTAAATAAAAAAAAACGAAGCCAAAACGGCTTCGTTATCAATAAATATCGTGATTATTGGCATCGCTGCCTTTATGTAAATTGTCTAATGGAAATATTCTTTTCATTAGGTGCAAAGATAGAATTTTATTTCAAAAGTCACAATATTTAAAATAAGTATCGCTGTTAAATTTTAAAGTTTGCTAATTTAATATATCTTTGCTAAAAAGATATAGTTATGCCAAATTCCTGTCCTAAATGTAAGGAGAAAAACATTGTAAAAAGTGGTATCATCAATGAGAGACAACGATTTCTATGTAAGGATTGCAGCTACTATTTCACCGTCAAAAAATTAGGCAAACAAATAGATGATTATGTTGTCACCAAAGCGCTCCAACTCTATCTGGAAGGTTTAAGTTATCGCGAGATTGAGAGAATCATTGGTGTTTCTCACAACACGGTGAGTTCCTGGATCAAAAAGTACAATATCACAAGACCGCCTCACTCTGATTTTCATCCGGTTTATAAAGTTTTCAAACATACCGAACTTTTGGAATATATGTCAAAGGAGGAAAACATAAAAGGTTCAGGACTTGTCATCACTGAGTTTGGCGATAAATATATGATGATCAAATGGGAGCGGTTTAAAAAATAAAATAACTTTTACAATGCGCTGTTTTCTTCACTTTTAAAAATCTATTTTCAAAAACTATATTCAGACCACTGATATATATTAAATTTCCTCAGTTAAATTTTTAGTTTCAATTTCGTTTCTACAAAAAAACAAACTAAAAATTATAAAACTATGAAGAAAACTACTATTTCATTGGGAATTGTTTCTTTTCTATTATTTTCCGGAAAATTAATTTCACAGGTAACCCCTTCAAATGAAGATCTATTAAGAAGAATTGAAGCATTAGAAGCTGAGAAAGCTAATCCGAAAGAATGGGACGCTTCATTATACGGCTGGGTTCGAACAGAATATAATTTTGATAGCAGACAATCTGCTTATTCCAGAGAATTTCAACTCAACCTTTATCCACTTGATGAGAAATTAGATGCGAACGGGAAAGACATCAATGGTGCTGGAGGAAGTAACTTTTTAGCAATCACGTCCAGAGTTGGAATTAGATTTAAAGGTCCAGATGTTTGGGGCGCAAAAGCTACAGGAAATATCGAAGCTGATTTCTTCGGAAATACAGAACTCAACAAAACTTCAGGAGGAAGCGGAAGTACTGGATTAATGAGACTTCGCCATGCTACAGCGACTTTGACATGGCCGAAAACCGCAGTAACTTTTGGACAAACCTGGTATCCTTCTGTCATTTCTGACGTTTTCCCAGGAGTCATTAACTTTAATAGTGGAATTATGTTCAATCCTTTTGGTTGGGCAGGTCAAGTTAGAGTTGCTCAAAAATTGACTCCCGAATTAACTTTAAGTATTGTCGCATACAAAGACCGGGAATTTCAAACTGCAAATGCAACAGGTGCTTCTGCGAACAGCGCGACTTTCAATTCTTCTATTCCCACGTTCCACGGACAATTACAATACAAAACAAAAACAATTACGACCGGAGTTGGTGCAGAATACCAATCTTTGAAACCGGTTATTGAATCGGCAGGTTTAGTTTCCACTGAAAAAGTAAATTCTGAGATGTTTTTCGGATATTTTAAATATGCGAACGATAAGATCATCACCAAATTATATGGAATTACTGGTGGAAACCTGAATCATCTGGTAATGCTCGGAGGTTTCGCAGGATATACAGAACCAAACGGACAGGAATCTTACAAACCAACCAAGACCTCTGCTTTTTGGGTGGATGTCGCAAGTGCAAATTCGAAAATTGCTCCAGGAGTTTTCTTTGGTTATACCAAAAATTCGGGAGTTGATGCTGGTTTTAAAAACCTTTACGTGAGAGGTTCTTCTGGACCAAGAATTCTTGATGCGGTTTGGCGCGCTTCTGCGAGAGTCGAATTCAAACAAAATAAATTTAATATCGCACCGGAAATCGAATATACCGCTGCAAAATGGGGCGATACAAATACAGAAGCTAAAGCCGGAAATAATAGTAAAGATGTCGGAAACTTGCGCGGAATGGTGAGGGTGATGTATTCATTTTAAAAATAATTCAACTCAATTTCTTTGTCATTCACAAAATTTTAAAAAACAAAAACAAATAAATTATGGCCAAAAAATTTGCAACCCAACTGGAGCATGATGCTTATGTTGAAGAGAAAAAGAAAAACAGAACGATTTGGGGTGTCATCATGGCGTCGTCTCTAGGAACCTTGATTGAATGGTATGATTTCTATATTTTCGGGAGTTTAGCTGTGGTTTTAGCTACAAAATTTTTCCCGGCAGATAATCCTACTGCGGCATTTCTATCTACGTTGGCAACTTTCGCTGCAGGATTTGTAGTAAGACCTTTCGGAGCATTATTCTTCGGAAGATTAGGAGATATCATCGGTAGAAAATATACATTCCTGGTCACTTTATTGATCATGGGATTTTCGACATTTTTAATTGGGTGTGTTCCAGGTTATGAAACCATAGGATTTCTCGCCCCAGTTTTAGTGTTAATCCTAAGACTTTTACAAGGTCTTGCTTTAGGTGGAGAATACGGAGGAGCCGCAACTTATGTCGCAGAATACTCCCAACCACACCGAAGAGGTTATTGGACTTCCTGGATTCAAACGACCGCAACAGCAGGTTTATTTATTTCCCTCATCGTAATTTTGGTCACTAAAACGTCTCTGTCTGCTGAAGAATTCGACAGTTGGGGTTGGAGAATTCCCTTCTGGATCTCTATCTTAATGGTGGGTGTTTCTTACGTAATCCGTAGAAATATGAAAGAATCTCCTCTTTTTGCTCAGGCTAAAAAAGAAGGTAAAACTTCAAAAAATCCTTTAAAAGAAAGTTTCGGAAATAAATTCAATTTTAAATTCGTTTTGCTTGCATTATTTGGAGCCGTAATGGGACAGGGAGTTATTTGGTACACTGGACAATTCTACGCCATGAGTTTCATGCAAAAAGTAATGAATATAGACTCTGCTCAAGTCGATACAATGATGGCTCTCGCTTTATTTATGGGAACTCCATTATTTGTACTTTTCGGTTGGTTGTCTGATAAGGTGGGTAGAAAACCTATTATGATGATTGGAATGCTGATCGCAATTATAGCGTATCGACCAATTTATAAAACCATGTACAAGTCTGTAAATATTGAAACTAAAGTTCTAGCAAAAAATGGATTAACTGAAAAAAGAACCGCAAAAGTTCACGCCAAAATTGCCACAGACAGTGTTGTTACTTTTCATCAGGAAAAAATATTTGAAGATGGAACTTTAATGAAAAGAGACAGTATTGTTCATTGGGCAGCAGCAGGACCGATCATTAAAGATGGTAAACCTGAAGCACCGCTCATTAAAGAAGCAATCACGGTAAATCCTGATACGAGATGGTTATTGGTCTTCTTAGTCTTTATACAAGTCGTTTTTGTAACCATGGTTTATGGACCGATCGCAGCATTTTTGGTAGAAATGTTCCCGCTGAAAATTCGATATACTTCGATGTCGTTGCCTTATCATATTGGTAATGGAGTGTTTGGAGGATTGCTTCCCGCAGTCGCTACTTATTTGGTAACTTCGGGAAAAGATGCAGGTCATTCTGAATGGTATCTCGAGGGACTTTGGTACCCAATTGTAGTTGCAGGAGTCTGTCTCGTCATTGGAACGCTTTATTTAAAAACTAAAAACAAAAGTTTAGAGGAAGATAAATTTGTAGAAACACCGGCTGAAAGTCCTGTAGTTTAAAAAATGACCTTCTCTACATATCTTTAAAAATTTAAGTAACTTTAAAAAACAAAAAAATGGATCAAGTAAAAAAAATATTAGGAATTGTCTGGTTAATCTTAGCTTTGGTAGTTGCCTATTACGGATTAACGGTTTTCGGAATTCCAAAAGTAATGTCTGACAAACAGGAAGATCATGTTTTCGGCTGGATCATCCTCACCGTTCTAATGCCGATCATCGTGGGAGGTTTAGGAATTTTCGGGTGGTATTCATTCAAAGGAGAATATTCTGACAGAAATATGTAATTAAAAAATGATAGGAAAAGCAGCGGGAAATTCGTTTCCCGTTCTTTTCTTTTAATTATCAATATGAAAAAAAGGCATCAACAAAAACTGGTTATTTTAAGCATTTCATTGTTTGTTTTATTCAATGCACCGGTTTTGCTTTTGTTTAACAGCGCTGATCATTTTATGGGATTCCCTATCATTTACGGTTATATTTTTATCGTTTGGACGCTTTCAGTTCTCAGTTCCTTCATCATTTTCAAAAAATTTCATGAATAGTTATATGCTTTTCGCACTGGTTGTACTCTACTTGGGACTTCTGTTTTTCATTGCACATTTTGCCGAGAAGAAGAGAAGCAGCTTTTGGGTGAACAATCCTTACGTTTATGCGCTGTCTTTGGCAGTTTACTGTTCAGCCTGGACTTATTATGGAAGTATTGGTGTTGCGGCAAATCAAGGTCTTGAATATATGGCGATTTACATTGGACCAATCATTATTATTCCAGCATGGATTTATATTAACACAAAAATCATCAGAATTTCCAGGGTTAATAAAATCAGTAGTATCGCAGATTTTATTTCTTTAAGGTACGGAAACAGCCGATCATTAAGCGCATTGATTGCATTGGTTTGCATGATTGCGATTATTCCTTACATCAGTTTGCAGATCAAAGCGATTTCCGAAACTTTTCATTTGATTACAGAAACTGATCAATCCGATAATATACTCTTTGATTCAGCAACTTATGTCGTATTAATTATCGCCCTGTTTTCTTCGTATTACGGAACAAAATATGTTGATGCCTCGGAAAAAAGACTCGGAATAATCTCAGCAGTTGCAGTCGAAAGTTTTCTGAAATTAATTTTCTTTATCATCTTGGGAATCTTCGTTGTTTATGGCGTTTTTAATGGTTTCGAAGATATCTACACTCAAGCTTCAAAATTACCAGATTTCGCAGCTAAAAATACCTTCAATGGTTTGGAAGGAAGCTTTAATTGGTTTTTGATGTCGATGCTTTCCATGTCTGCAATCTTCCTTTTACCGAGACAATTTCACACAGCAATTATTGAAAACAGAAAAGAAAAACACCTTCGAACTGCGATTTGGCTTTTTCCACTTTATTTATTGATTTTCAACTTTTTTGTCTTCCCAATTGCGTGGGGTGGAAAAATTTTATTTCTAAACGAAAATGTAAATGCAGAACTCTACTCTATTTTGATTCCACAAAAATTTGGTAATACTTTTATTGCCGTAATGGTTTTTTTTGGCGGATTAAGTGCTTGTATTTCAATGATCATTATTTCAAGTATTTCCCTTTCGATTATGCTTTCAAACAATATCATCATTCCTTATGGATGGCTGGATAAATTTAAAATTAATTCAGATGTTGATAACACCAAAACCATTTTTAATATCAGAAAAATAAGCATCTTTCTTTTAATTATAACGGGATTTATCTTTTATAAATATTTGATAGTGGGTAAAACTCTATTTAGTATTGGCTTAGTTTCTTTTGTTCTCATTGCACAATTAGCACCCTCTTTTTTCGGAGCTATTTTTTGGCGTCGGGGAACTTACGCAGGTTCATTGGTAGGAATTTTAGCCGGAATAATAATCTGCTATTTTGGATTGGTATTACCAAGTTTTTCAGATAATTTTATCCAAAGTAGCTTTTATAACAGCAGTGTCTTTAGTTTTTTTTCAATACCCTATTTATCTCCAATTTCACAAATTTTCTTCTGGAGTTTCTTCGTAAATATTTCCTTATTCACTTTAATTTCAACGAATACACTTTCCAATTATCGGGAACGAAACTATGCTGAGTTGTATGCTGATATTGATGATTATATTCAAAATCACGAAAACGCTTATATCTGGAAGGGAACAGCGAACATTTCAGATATCAAAAAGATTTTAGTCAAATTTTTGGGTGATAAAAAAACACAGCAAGCCTTAAAAATTTTTAACTTAAAATATAATATTACCAATGAGAATGACACTGCAGATTCCCGTTTCATCAAATTTTCAGAAAATCTTTTAAGTGGGAGAATCGGTACTGCTTCTGCAAAAATTTTAATTGAAGGCGTAACCAAAGAAGACAAAATTTCCCTGCCGGAAGTTTTAAAAATATTAGAAGAATCTAAAGAAAACATTTCTCTTAACAAACAATTGAGCGAACAATCAAGTCAGCTTTTGAAACTTTCAGATGAATTACAAAATGTTAATGAACATCTGGTTGTAAAAGATCAGCAAAAAGATGAATTTCTAGACAGTGTTGCGCACGAACTTCGAACGCCAATTACTGCAATTCGTGCAACGAGTGAAATTCTTTTGGATGATGAAGATATGCCTCCAGAATTAAAGAAAGATTTCCTGGAAAACATCATCTCAGAATCCGACCGTTTAACTGAAATCATCAATGATATTCTCTATTTAGATAAACTGGAAACTGGAACGATTTCATTAAATATCAAAGAAAACAATATCATTGAAACTTTTAAAAAATCTGTAAAACCTCTGATTCATCTCTTCGAAAAAAGACATCTTCATCACTCTGAAGTTCATCTTTTAGAGAATGAAATCTTCGAATACGACGAACCAAGAATGATTCAGGTATTTCAAAATATTTTAGGAAATGCGTTAAAATTCACGAACGATCAGGGAATGATCCAAACCAAATTTCAGCAAAAAGAGGGTCAACTAAAAATTTCAATTTTCAATACCGGAAAAACTATTCCGGAAGAAGATGTGGAATTTATCTTTGATAAATTTTATCAGTCGAAAAATCAAAATCTTCGCAAACCAATTGGAAGCGGACTAGGTTTAGCGATTTGTAAAAAAATAATGATTGCCCAAAATGGCGACATTGAAGTTAAAAATAAAGAAATCGGAGTAACGTTTGAGATTTATTTGCCAATAAAAAAAGACGAAGAAAAAGAAGAAATGATATGAAAAAAATATTAATCGCCGACGACGAACATAAGATCATCATGACTTTGGAGTATGCCTTTCGCAAAGCTGGTTATGAAGTATTTATTGCACGAGACGGTTCCGAAGTTTTAGAAATTTTAAAAACTGAAGTTCCAGACATGATCTTACTAGATATCATGATGCCTAACGTTGACGGCTATACAACGCTTTCTGAAATTAAAAAAAATAAAAATCTGGCCCGAATTAAAGTTATTTTCCTCTCCGCAAAAACGGGAGAAGCAGATATTAAAAAAGGGTTAGATCTGGGTGCAGACGATTATATCACCAAACCCTACTCTATTAAAAAATTGACGGAAAGAGTTGAAGAATTGTTGAAATAAATAAAAAAAAAGATTACTAATTTTCTTAAACCTAAAAATAAATCATGATGAAAGCAAATGAAATGTTTATAGAAAGTATTGCTCACAAAGAAAAATTTTGGGCAGAACAGGCAGAAAAAATCGAATGGTTTAAGAAGCCAACCCATATCTTAACTGATGATGGTGAAAATTATCCAACTTGGTTTGCAGATGGCGAATTGAACACGTGTTTTTTGGCGGTTGACAAACATGTTAATGATGGTTTTGGCGATCAGGTTGCAATTATTTACGATTCACCAGTTACTAATAGAATTATTAAATATACCTATAGTCAAGTTTTAGAACACGTTTCGAAATTTGCAGGCGGACTGAAAAAATTGGGTTTAGAAAAAGGCGATACTGCTATAATTTATATGCCGATGATTCCAGAATCTGTGTTTGCAATGTTGGCTTGTGCGAGATTGGGCGTTACGCATTCCGTGGTTTTTGGCGGATTTGCACCACAAGAATTGGCAATTAGAATTGATGATTGCAATCCAAAAGCGATTATTACCGCAAGCTCAGGAATGGAAGTTTCGCGCAGAATTCCGTATTTGCCATTTGTGAAAGAAGCGATAAGCATGTCGGAACACCAACCGGAACATATCGTTGCATTTGATCGGAAATTACTTGGAAATCGCGTTGATTTCAAAAATGATTCTTCGCTCACGGATTTTGAAAAATTAATGACCGAATCTGAACCAACCGATTGCGTTCCGGTAGAATCTACACATCCTTTATATATCCTTTACACTTCTGGAACGACAGGAAAACCAAAAGGAGTTATTCGCGATAACGGTGGTCATGCAGTTGCGATGAAGTTTTCGATGCAAAATATTTATGGTGTAAAAGAAGGAGAAACATTCTGGGCAGCTTCCGATATTGGTTGGGCAGTTGGACACAGTTATTCGGTTTACGGTCCACTCATCAACAGAAATACAACCGTTATTTTCGAAGGAAAACCAATTGGAACTCCAGATGCTGGAACATTTTGGCGCGTGATTGAAGAGCATAAAGTTGCCGTAATGTTCACGGCTCCAACTGCAATTAGAGCAATTAAAAAAGAAGATCCGGAAGGAAAATTTTTAAAAAAATATGATCTATCCTCGTTGAGAACGCAGTTTTTAGCAGGCGAAAGATGCGATGTTGCAACCCTCGATTGGTTTGATGAATTTGTTGGAGTTCCCGCAATCGACCATTGGTGGCAAACTGAATCAGGTTGGCCAATGTTAGGATTAATGCCCGGAATTGAAGATGTAAAAATTAAAAGAGCTTCAGCCGGAAAACCAATTCCAGGATACGATATTAAAATTTTTAGTGAAGAAGGTTATGAATTGGAATCCCATCACGAAGGTTATTTGGTCATTAAACTACCGTTAGCGCCAGGAGCAATGATGGGAATTTGGGGCGATCCGGAACGTTTTAAATTTGGATATTTAGCAAAATTCCCGGGATATTATTTTTCTGGAGACGGCGCGATAAAAGATGAAGACGGTTATGTTTTCGTGACGGGAAGAGTTGATGATGTGATCAATGTTGCAGGACATCGACTTTCAACCGCAGAAATGGAAGAAGTTGTTGCCGCCCATAAAGAAGTCGCCGAATGTTGCGTGGTCGGAATCGATGATGATTTGAAAGGTCAAATTCCTTTTGCGATTGCGGTTTTAAAATCAGGTTCGAAAGTGGATGAGAAGACTTTGGAAAAAGAACTGGTTGTATTAATTCGGGAGAAAATTGGTCCCGTCGCAAGTATGAAAAATGCTTTGGTGGTGAATCGATTACCAAAAACTCGTTCAGGTAAAATTTTACGAAAACTCATAAGAACGATGCTGGATGGGAAGGATTATCAAATGCCATCGACTATTGATGATGAAAGTGTTGTGGAAGAATTGCAATTAAAAATGAATGACTATAAACAGAAATATCTCTAAATATTTTGCAATCAAAAAATCTAAAAAACGAGTCGTAACTAGCCCTGATTGCAACGGAAATCCTTTTTTGAAAAAAAAGATTGTAGTGGAAAGCAGGTTCCTGGCTCCTAAATATTAGAAATACAAAAAATAATATATTATGAAAAATTATGTGATAGACGATTTGCCCGATTATTTTAAACAGTACAAAAAATCGATTAAAAACCCAAAAAAATTCTGGGATAAAGTGGCTGATGAGAATTTTGTTTGGTATCAACGGTGGTCAAAGGTCGTTGCTTACGATATGCAGGAAGCGAAAATTGAATGGTTCAAAAATGCCAAACTTAATATTACGAAAAACTGTATTGACCGGCATTTAAACGAACGTGGTACCAAAACCGCAATTATTTTTGAACCTAATGATCCAAAAGAGGAAGCACAACATATTTCTTACAGCGAATTGCGCGACCGTGTGTGTAAAATGGCAAATGTATTGCGAGATTTAGGTGTTGAAAAAGGCGATCGTGTTTGTATTTATTTGCCTATGATTCCTGAATTGGCGGTGACCATGTTGGCTTGTGCGAGATTAGGTGCAGTTCATTCTGTTATTTTTGCAGGATTTTCTGCACAGGCTGTAGAATCTAGAGTAAATGATTGCGGTGCGAAAATGATTGTTTGTTCTGATGGAAGTTTCCGGGGAACAAAATCAATTGATTTGAAAGGAATCATTGATGAAGCCGTAGAAAAATGTCCGACTGTTGAGAAAGTTTTGGTCGTGAAAAGAACTGGTGGCGAAGTGAAAATGAAGGAAGGAAGAGATCTTTGGTTGGCGCCGCTTTATGACAAAGCGCCGTCTGATTTTATTTCGGTGATCATGGACGCGGAAGATCCGTTGTTTATTTTATACACTTCTGGATCGACTGGAAAACCAAAAGGAATGCTGCATACAACAGCAGGTTTTATGGTGTTTACGGCTTATACTTTTAAAAATGTATTCAATTATAAAGAGAATGACATTTATTGGTGTACCGCAGATATTGGCTGGATTACAGGACATTCTTATATTTTGTACGGACCACTTGCGAATGGCGCGACGACCGTTATTTTTGAAGGAGTTCCGACTTATCCGCAACCGGATCGTTTCTGGGAAGTTATTGAAAAACATAAAATAACGCAGTTTTACACGGCTCCTACTGCGATTCGTGCGCTTGCAAAGGAATCTTATGAATGGGTGGAGAAACATGATTTGTCTAGTTTGAGAGTAATTGGATCCGTTGGTGAACCTATTAATGATGAAGCGTGGCACTGGTATAATGATCACGTTGGCAAGAGAAAATGCCCAATTGTTGATACGTGGTGGCAAACAGAAACTGGAGGAATTATGATTTCGCCTTTGCCCTTTATCACACCGACGAAACCGACTTATGCGACTTTGCCACTGCCTGGAATTCAGCCCGTTTTGATGGATGATAAACGAAATGAAATTACAGGAAATCAAGTGGATGGAAATTTATGCATCCGTTTTCCATGGCCGGGAATTGCAAGAACAATTTGGGGCGATCATCAAAGATATAAAGAAACTTATTTTACAGCATTTCCTGGAAAATATTTTACCGGAGATGGCGCGTTGAGAGATGAAGTTGGCTATTATAGAATTACCGGTCGAGTTGATGATGTAATCATTGTTTCCGGACATAATCTTGGAACAGCTCCGATCGAGGATAGTGTGAATTTACATCCAGCCGTGGCGGAATCTGCGATTGTCGGTTATCCACACGATGTGAAAGGAAGTGCCCTTTACGGTTTTGTAATGTTGAAAGACAGTGGTGAGGAGCGTGATAAAGATAATTTGAGGAAAGAAATTAATGGTGTGATCTCCGATACGATTGGGCCAATTGCGAAACTGGATAAAATACAGTTTGTTTCTGCGTTGCCAAAAACCCGTTCAGGAAAAATAATGCGTCGAATCTTGAGAAAAATTGCGGAAGGAGATTTTGCTAATTTCGGTGATATTTCTACTCTTTTGAATCCTGAAATTGTGGAGGAAATTAAGAATGAGAAGATCTAATTTGATGATGTGATGATGTGATAATGAGTTAATGAAAACACATGACAATTAATTACAATCAACCTTGCGGAAACGTGAGGTTTTTTGTTTTTATCGCAAATGGGACAAAAGAAATGTGCCTTGATATATAGATTTTAAAAAGACTACAAAAGAATTTGCAAAAAATTTCACCATTAAGATTTTGGTTAAGGAGTTAAGGTTATCAGCTTTCCTTGAAAATTGAAAACTAATGTGACCTTTTTAGCGTGTTTCTTTCAAACTTAATTAATGTGACTAATGTGGTAAAAAACCAAATAGTAAATCGGTAGAATAAAACTTTTGTGACTTTGTGGTAAAATTTTTTACTACATTTAAATAAAAATTGAAAGATTCAAATTGCGATAACGAAGTCCTAATCATTGGCGGCGGTTTAGCAGGTTTAACAAGCGCGATACACCTCACGAAAATGGGTTGTAAAGTAATTGTTATTGAGAAGAATTCTTATCCAAAACATAAAGTCTGCGGCGAATACATTTCCAATGAAATCCTTCCCTATTTTAATTGGTTGAATATAAATATTGAAGAATTAAAGCCGACCCACATTTCAAATTTACAGTTTTCATCAGAGTCTGGACGAATAATCGAAACAAAACTTCCGCTTGGCGGTTTTGGAATCAGCCGTTATATTTTAGATTATGCACTTTATAAAAAAGCGCTTTCTCAAAACTGTGAGATCCTAGAAGATCAGGTGAATGAAGTGATTTTTAAGGATGATATTTTCGAAGTGCAGTTGGCTTCCGGAAAAACTTTGACGTCAAAAGTAGTTTTGGGTGGGTTTGGAAAACGATCTAATTTAGATCTTAAAATGAAGCGAAATTTTCTTCAGAAAAAATCTCCTTGGTTAGCCGTTAAGTCTCATTTTGAAGGAGAATTTGCAGATGACGTCGTTGGCTTGCATAATTTTAAAGGCGGTTATTGCGGGGTTTCAAAAGTTGAAAACAACTTGCTCAATATCTGTTATTTAACTAATTTTAAATCTTTCAAGAAATATAAAAACATTGAGGAATTCCAAGAAAAAGTCGTCTCTAAAAATCCACATTTAAAAAATATTTTAGAAAATTCTCAACCTGTTTTTGAAAAACCATTGACAATTAGTCAAATTTGTTTTGAGAAAAAAGAAAATGTCGAAAACCATATTTTAATGGTGGGCGATACCGCTGGTTTAATTCATCCCTTATGCGGAAATGGAATGGCAATGGCGATTCATAGTGCTAAACTAGCTTCAGAACAAACAATAGATTTTTTGTCACATAAAATCTCACGAACGGAAATGGAAAACAACTATTCTTTAAACTGGAATAAAAACTTTAAACAAAGATTATGGTATGGCCGACTTTTGGGTAGTACTTTCGAACATTCAAAACTTTCAGAAATTTTGACAACTCTAATTACTTACGTTCCCTTTCTGCTTCCTTTAGTTATTAAAAAAACCCATGGTAAAGAAATCACCATCAATCAATAATGGCTTTAGACACGACATATAGAACAGATTTAGAAGAATCAATGGATGATTTTTCGATGGATAACGAAGGATTAGTAACCGCTTTGGATGACATCGCTCGAATTAATCAACTGCTCGGTGGAAATTCCGTGACTTTAGACGGCGTGAGAACTTTAATTAAGGATTTCCCGAAAGATAAATTGATTACAATTATCGATTTCGGTTGTGGAAGCGGCGATATGTTAAGAATGCTTTCAAAATATGGAACAGATCATAATCTGAATTTCAAATTAATTGGGATCGATGCTAATGAAGCCACAATTCGACACGCGGAGAAATGTTCTGCCGAATTTAAAAACATCACCTATCTCGCTGAAGATATATTTTTATACGATTTTTCTAAATTTAGTATAGATATCGCCCTAATTACGCTTACTTTACATCACTTTAAAAATGATGGGATCATCAACATAATGAAAGTTATTTACGGTCTTGTTACCAAAGGAATTGTGGTAAATGATCTTCAAAGGAGTAAATTAGCATACCGTCTTTTTCAGGTGATAATTTTCGTGTTCAGATTAAAAGAAATGACTGCAAATGATGGTTTAATTTCTATTTTGCGGGGATTTAAACGAAAAGATCTGGAGAAATTTTCTACCCAATTAAATTTCAAAAAAGTAAATATTAAATGGAAGTGGGCATTCCGCTACCAATGGATTATCACAAAAACTAATTAATAAAAGCTGCGGATTGCTTCGTACCTCGCAATGACATATGAGTGTAAAAATAGTTACAGTTGCTAAGCAACTCCCCAAATATTCCCGAAAAACTTCAGAAGTTTTACCTTTTTTAGATCAATGGTTGGTTAATCAGGACAGCCGTTTTGTGCGTAAAGTCAAAAAGATTTTTGAAGGCGCGGCAGTTGATGAAAGATATTCCATTATGGATCCAATTGAAGTTTTCACCGCCACCTCGTTCGAAGATAAAAATGATATTTACGCGCGTGAAGTCGTTTTATTAGGCGAACAGGTTTTGGATAAATCTTTGAAAAAAGCCAACTGGGATCCGCAGTCTTTGGATTACATTATCACCGTAAGTTGTACTGGAATTATGATTCCATCGCTTGATGCTTATCTGATCAATAAATTAAATTTACGTCAGGATATCGTTCGTTTACCCGTTACAGAAATGGGTTGTGCAGCGGGTGTTTCTGGAATTATTTATGCTAAAAATTTCCTTCAGGCAAATCCTGGAAAACGTGCCGCCGTGATTGCCGTTGAAAGTCCGACCGCTACATTTCAGTTAGAAGATTTTTCAATGGCTAATATTGTGAGTGCAGCGATTTTCGGTGATGGTGCTGCTTGCGTCCTACTATCTTCCGAAGAAAATGCGGAAGGTCCAGAAATCTTAGCAGAGGAAATGTACCATTTTTATAACAATGAACACATGATGGGTTTCAAACTGACCAATTCTGGATTACAAATGATTTTAGATATTGAAGTTCCAGATACGATCGGTGAACATTTCCCAAATATTATTCATCCTTTTTTGGCCAAACAAAATTTAGAGATTAAGGATGTCGACTACCTTATTTTTCATCCAGGTGGAAAAAAGATCGTGCAAATGGTCGAAGGTTTATTTTCTGATTTGGGTAAAAATATTGATACAACAAAAGAAATTTTAAGACTTTATGGAAATATGTCGAGTGCAACCGTACTCTTTGTTTTAGAAGAAATAATGAATCAAAAACCAAATAAAGGCGAGAAAGGATTGATGTTAAGTTTCGGACCTGGATTTTCTGCACAACGAGTTTTATTGGAATGGTAAGAAGATTTGAAAATACAAATTATTGGGCTTTAATCTTGGGCGGAAGTTCAGGATTAGGTTTGGCTTCTGCGAAGAAATTAGCTTCTGAAGGGATGAATATTTGTATTATTCATCGAAGTTCTCGTACTGAAATGGAAACTATTAACCAAGAATTTTCTTTAATTAAAAACGAGAATATCCAATTTTTAAGTTTAAATAAAGATGTTTTAAATCCGCAGCATCAAAAGGATGTTTTAACAGAATTAAAGACGGCATTAGGTTCAGAAGCAAAGATTCGATGTCTTTTACACAGTATTGCCAAAGGAAATTTAAAGCCAATGACAGGACTGGAAAATGAAAGTTTATCTACCGATGATTTTGCAATTACCCTTCAAGCCATGGCAACCAGTTTGTACGATTGGACAAAATTAATTTTCAACGAAAATCTATTTGCTGAAGATGCAAGAGTTCTCGCGTTTACAAGTGAAGGAAGTTCAAAACCTATCAATAATTATGGCGCAGTTTCTGCCGCAAAAGCTGCTTTGGAAGCCATCTCCAGAAATATAGCTTTAGAATTTGCACCTTTCGGTTTACGATCAAATTGTATCCAAGCCGGAGTTACCGACACGAGATCATTACAAATGATTCCGGGAAGTGAGGAGATAAAAAAAATTACCAAAAAACGCAATCCATTTAAAAGATTGACCAAACCAGAAGATGTGGGAAATGTCGTCAGCTTATTATGTCAGGACGAAGCTTCGTGGATCAATGGTTGTGTAATTCCGGTCGATGGTGGCGAACATTTGAGTTAAATGAATACTTCAGAAATTTTAGAAAAACTACCGTACACTACTCCATTTTTATTCGTGGATAATTTGGTCAGCATTGATGAAAATGGTGCAAAAGGAACTTTCACTTTTAAAGAAGATTTAGATTTCTACAAAGGTCATTTTAAAAACAATCCAATAACTCCTGGGGTAATTTTAATAGAAACCATGGCACAAATCGGACTGGTTTGTTTAGGAATTTTTCTGGTTGGAGATGATTTAAATGAAGAAAATCAGATTGGTTTAACTTCGACTGATATCGAATTTGTAAAACCCGTTTTTCCGGGGGAAAAAGTGACCGTTATTTCAGAGAAAATTTACTTTAGATTTAATAAACTAAAATGCAAAGTTAAGATGCTGAACGAAAATACAGAAATCGTTTGTGAAGGAACAATCGCGGGAATTATTAAAGTCAAGTAGGATGGAAAGAAGAGTTGTTATCACGGGATTAGGAGTCGTTGCACCAAATGGCGTTGGTTTGGAAAATTTCCGTTCTGCTTTAATGGAAGGATGCTCTGGAATTCAGTTTGATCAACAATTGGCAGACTTGCAATTTTCCTGTCAGGTTTCCGGAACTCCACCAATTGATAAAGAAAATTTAAACCAATATTTTACGGATTTAGAATTACGGAATTTCAATTCGACTGGAATTATGTACGGTGTTATCGCAGGTTTAGATGCCTGGAAAGATGCGGGTTTAAAACCATCAGAAGAAGAAAATCCAGATTGGGATAGCGGAACAATATTCGGCGCAGGTACTTCTGGAATTGAGAAATTTCGGGAAAGCATTTATAAAATTGATGCACTGCAAACTAGAAGATTAGGAAGTACCGCAGTTTCGCAAACCATGAACAGCGGAATTTCTGCGTATTTAGGAGGAAAATTAGGTTTAGGAAATCAAGTCACTACCAATTCTTCCGCTTGTACAACAGGAACAGAAAGTATTTTAATGGCTTTTGACCGCATAAAAGCTGGAAAAGCAAAACGCATTTTAGCCGGAAGCACAAGTGATTCCGGTCCGTACATTTGGGCAGGTTTTGATGCAATCAAAGTTTGTAATTTTAAATCGAATGACAGTCCAGAAAAAGCTTCTCGGCCGATGAGTGCTTCTGCAGCGGGTTTTGTTCCCGGCAGTGGCGCCGGAGCCTTAGTGATCGAAGATTTGGAATCTGCATTGGCAAGAAATGCAAAAATTTATTGCGAAATATTGGGTGGAAATCTAAATAGCGGCGGTCAACGTGGCGGTGGAAGTATGACCGCGCCCAACTCTACTGCAGTTCAGAAATGCGTAAAAGATGCCATATCAGATGCTGGAATTGATTCAAATGAAATCGATTATATCAGCGGACATTTAACTGCAACTTCGAAAGATGCTACAGAAATTCAGAATTTATCAACCGCTTTAAATCGATCTGGAAACGATTTTCCCTATATTAATTCATTAAAAGCTTTAACAGGACATTGCCTTTCTGCAGCAGCAAGTATTGAATGTGTGGCAACTGTTTTACAACTGTCAGAAAACTTTATCGCACCCAATATTAACTGCGAAGATTTAAATCCAGAAATTTCAGAGATTATCGACTCAGATTGTATTCCACAGCATTTAATCCAAAAAGTAATTAATATCGCAGCGAAAGTCAGTTTTGGTTTTGGCGATGTGAACGGATGTATTATCTTTAAAAAATATTCTTAATAAAAAATTAATTCTCAATATGAACAAAGAAGAGGCTATTCAAAAATTAAAAGTAATTGTAAAACCTTATGTGAAAGATGAGGCTGCATTAGAAAACATCAATGAAAACACAGATTTCATAAATGATTTAAATATTAATTCTGCTAATTTGGTTGATGTTATTTTAGATGTGGAAGAAGTTTTCGATATTGAGATCGATGCGGATTCGATGGAGAAAATGCGTGATGTAAAATCTGCATTGGCCGTGATTGAAGAGAAACTATCTGCGAAATAATTGTACTATATTTTTAAATAGAATCATTTTTCCATTGCACCCGAAAATCTTACCTTTGCAAAAACAAAAAGTAATATGAAATTTTTTATCGACACTGCCAATCTTGAGCAAATTAAAGAAGCACAGGATTTAGGAATTTTAGATGGAGTAACTACCAATCCATCCTTAATGGCAAAAGAAGGAATCAGTGGGAAAGAAGCTGTTCTAAACCATTATAAAACCATTTGCGAAATCGTAGACGGCGATATTTCTGCGGAAGTTCTGAGCACGACTTATGAAGAAATGATTAAGGAAGGTGATGAATTAGCAGCGATTCACCCAAACATCGTAGTTAAAATTCCAATGATCAAAGACGGGATCAAAGCTTTAAAATATTTCTCCATGAAAGGAATCAAAACCAACTGTACTTTAATTTTTTCTGCCGGACAAGCATTATTGGCGGCGAAAGCGGGAGCAAACTATGTTTCTCCATTTTTAGGAAGATTAGATGATATTTCTGTCGACGGAATGAACTTGATCGAAGAGATCAGAATTATTTTCGATAACTATATGTTTGACACAGAAATCCTGGCAGCGTCGATTCGTTCGCCAATGCACATTATTAATTGTGCGAAAATTGGTGCCGATGCGATTACTTCGCCGTTAGATTCAATTCTTAATTTATTGAATCACCCATTAACTGATAAAGGTTTAGCACAGTTTGTTGCGGATGCTAAAAAAATGAGCTAAGAAGAATTTATATCTAAAAATATCAAAACCGTCTGAATTATCAGACGGTTTTGATATTTTTAAATTATGATTTTCAACAATATGATTAAAAGAAATTTTTAATTCTTTATTAACTTTTTAGAGAAATTATCGCCGTTTTTCATACTAATTTTCAGAATATAATTTCCTTTTGGAAGATTTGCAGTATTGACACTTTTATAGTTTTTAGATTCAGAAATCTTTCTTCCTTCTGTAGAATAAAGCTCAAAATTTTCAGCATCTTCCGCATTTTTAATATTTAAAAAATTTTTTACTGGATTTTCAACTTCTATCTTTTTAAGAGAAGTATTTGAAGTCGAAAGTTTTTCAGTTACTATTAAAAATTTTTCAATTTTCACGCGGATCAGATTTTGATTTTGATCTGGTATTATAGAATTCACCAAAATAAAATTATCTTTCATCTCAATTTCGTCACCAGACAAAAGACTAAAATCTCTGCTGTTATTAATTTTTAAAGGATTACCAGTAGAGGAATAGGCGTTTAAAGCTTTTTGATTTACTTTTTGATTTAAAATAAAAAATTGATTTTCTGAGAAACCGATATCTAAAAATTGTTCATAATCTTCAGAAGTTACAAAACCATTTCCATTAAAATTAGAATCTAAATACTCATCCTTCAGCACAATTAATCTACTGAAATCTGGAAGTGGATAATTCTTATATTCAAAAACGGAATAAACGATTCCATTATTGGTCATCCTTGTAGAAATATTGGTTTTATTTTGCAATGCTAAACCATTGTAATGGTGGCAACCTGCATTATTTAAGTCCAAAACTTTATTTGTTGTTAAAGAATTTATATCAAAAAATGAATATACTGATGAAGAAAGCGAGCTAATATCGCAAGTTGCTATTTTTCCATTTGAAGATTGTCCAAGCGGGAAATGATAATCATAAATAATTTCACCGTTATTTCCAAAACCAGTTTCTAATTGCCCATTAATCGTATATTTTTTCGAATAAGTACTGTTAGAATTACTTACAACCAAACTTTGATCTGCGAGAACCAAAACACTTAGAGATTGTGCATTCGCACTTTCGGTAACTTCATTTAAGATTCCATTATTCCCAAAAGTGGAATCTAAAGTTCCGTTTTGATTGAATCTCAAAATTTTTGAGTCTTCATAAGTATTATTAAAATCTGCTGGTTTAGGTCCTAAATAAATAATAATTTTATTACCCTGTAGCACCGCATTCATAAAGTTATTTTCCTCAAATTCTAACTTTCCATTATTTGCGAAATTTTGATCTAGTGCTCCTTTCGCTGTCAGTTTAAGAATATAATTCTTTCCAGTGCTATTAATAATATATAGAATAGAGTTGTCAGGTAAAACAAGTAAATTACTATTAAGAACGGTTTGGGCTGAATTAAAGTCGGCAGTGAAGACGCCATTGTTTCCGAAAGAATTATCCTTTGTGATATTAATCTGCGAAAATACCTGAATACCGAATAAGGTAATCAGAAAAAAAGTAAATTTTTTCATGTCATTTTGTGTTAGTGCAAATTTAAGAAGTTTCATGAGATAACTTAGGGTGAAAACACCCCTATTTTGATGAAGAAGATATTTTTATTAGTCTTTCTGTCTGCTTTTTGTCAGAAAAAATTTAAAAAAAAATTATTATTTTTAAATTGTGTACAATTTAATTGTTTACTATATTTGCAGTTCGAAATACGAATAAATAAAATTTAAAGTACATGTCATTAATAGAAGATTTAAAATGGAGACATGCCGTAAAAGCATACGACTCCACAAAAAAAGTTTCTCAAGAAGACCTCAATAAAATATTAGAGGCGGCGAGACTGGCTCCAACTTCTTCAGGACTTCAACCTTTTCGTGTGATTGTGGTAGAAAATCAGGAATTGAAAGAAAAAATGGTTCAAGGCGCTTTGAATCCAGAAGTCATGAAAGACTGCTCACAAGTTTTAGTTTTTGCAGCTTGGGATAGTTATTCTGATGCAAAAATTGATAAAGTTTACGATCATCACACCGATGTGAGAGATTTGCCAAGAGGAAGATTTGGTAGTTATACCGATCAAATTAAAGAATTATACAACGGTCAAACTAAAGAAGAACATTTTGCGCATACTGCAAGACAAACTTATATTGCGTTAGGTTTAGCAATGGCTCAAGCTGCAGAACTGAAAATTGACAGTACTCCAGCTGAAGGTTTTAGCAATGAAGTAGTTGACGAAATGTTAGGTTTGAAAGAATTAGGTTTAAGAAGTGTAACATTACTCTATCTTGGCTACAGAGACCTAGAGAAAGATTATCTTTCTCACATGAAGAAAGTTAGAATTCCGATGGAGGAATTTATCATCAGAAAATAATTTGAGTTACTTAATTTTTTCAATTTGAAATGATAGAAAATCAAGACACCCCCAAATTAAGCGACCAATTATGCTTTCCGTTTTACGTGATCGCGAAAGAAATTACGGGAATGTACCGTCCTTTTTTAGAGGAATTAGACATCACGTATTCTCAGTATTTGGTGATGATGGTCCTTTGGGAATATGAAAGATTAACCGTCAATCAAATCGGAGAAAAATTGTATCTGGACAGCGGAACTTTGACACCTTTATTAAAAAGATTGGAAGCAAAATCCTACATCATCAGACATCGAAAAAAAGAAGATGAACGTGTTGTAGAAGTATTTCTAACGGAAGAAGGAAATCAACTTCAGAAAAAAGCCTGTATCATCCCAGGAAAAATGCAGGAAAAACTGAATTTATCGGAAAACGATCTTTTAGAAATGAAAGAAACAGTGACCAAATTAATGCAAATTATAGAAAAATAAAAAAATGAAAACATTATATACAACAAGCGTAACTGCAAAAGGCGGACGCGACGGAAAAGTCAAAAGTGAAAACGGAATTTTAGAATTAGATGTTAAAACTCCAAAAGCTTTGGGTGGAGCAAGCGATGAATTTACAAATCCTGAAATGCTTTTCGCAGCAGGTTATTCCGCATGTTTTGGAAGCGCCTTAAGTTTAGTAATCGGTAAAGCAAAAATTAAAACTGGCGAAGTTTCTGTAACGGCGAAAGTAAGCATCGGACAAATTGAAAACGGCGGTTACGGTTTAGCCGTAGAAATGGATGTTAATATTCCGCAAGTTACTTTGGAAGAAGCGCAGTCTTTAACAGAAAAAGCGCATCAAATCTGTCCTTATTCAAATGCAACCAGAAACAATATTGAGGTTAAACTTGCAGTGACCAATAATTAATTTAGGTCAGATTATTTAGAAACACATCATTATATATAGAAGATTAAATCGATTAGGAGATTTAATTGAAATTAAAAACGGCAGAACTTGTATAAGTTTTGCCGTTTATTTTTGAATATGTTCTCTTTTAGTAAAGAATTAATCAATTTACTTTCTAAAAACAAAAAAGGATAAAAAATTAATTTCATCCTTTTTACGTGACCGCGACAGGGTTCGAACCTGTAACCTTCGGAGCCGAAATCCGAAATTCTATCCAGTTGAACTACGCAGCCATTTTCTTTATGAGCAATTAATAATTAGTACTAAACAATCTAAAATTACTCATAACCTATTGCTTATTACTCATATTTAGAAAGTAATCTTCACACCGCCCAAAATCTGTGCTCCCAAAACTTTATAACCTTTGTAAGTTTGATACTGGGTGTTGAGTAAATTATTTCCGAGTGCAAAAATACTGAAATTTTTGTGAACTTTGTACTCTGCAGACAAATTTAAATCAGCAAATCCACCAACTTTATCATTTCTGTTTTCTGAAGAAATAAATACGTTTGAATTAATGCCACCATTATTCAACTCAAAAGAGTTTGTCGTTTGATCTGTGGCAAAAATAGCTTTCGCTCCTAAGTTCAATTTCTTATCCAACATCGAGTATTTTGCTCCTAAACTTGCTCTAACTAAAGGTTTATTAAAAATATTCTCATAATTATCGAGCAGATATTTTTTAAAATTAACTTCAGCATCTAAAGCTAAATTTGCCAAGGGGAAATATTGCACACTCGCTTTTGCCTCACTCACGGTTCCATTGTCATAAACAGAAGAAAAAGTATTCGCAAAATCATAAGCCGGACGATTATAATCGACCGTACTATTAAAGAGATCATTCGCTTTAAAGAAAAGGATATCATTCATTTTTCCGAATCCTGCGGTGAAATCATATTTAATATTTTGATCAATATCACCACGCAAACCAAAATAGAATTTATACTTTGTTTCCGTCGCACGCAATTCCTGATCAGAAACCAAATAAGGATTTTGCTCCAATAGATCGGCGTAAGAATTTAATTTTAATCCACCCGTGATTCCTGCATAAAACTTGAATTCATCAGCTGCGGCAAACTGTAATTCAGCTTTCGGAAACCAAAAGGTTCTATTATTCTGAACTTGATCCGCTACTATTAAATTTGAATTTTTAGCATTTAAAAAGGAAAAATCAGAACCGATCATTAAATATGAATTCTCCTTAAAGAAAGTCATCTTTGGTGCTAAAGTCGCATTCAAAAATTGTGAAGAATTTTTATCGAGTAAATCGAAATCTGTTTTCACCGTTTCTAAATTCAATCCTAAATCAGCATTAAATTTTACATCATCGAAACTCGGCAGTTCTACCCCATGCTTTGATAAATTCACCAAAACTTCTGCCTGATTTTCTTTAGAACCAAAATGATCACTTAGGAAAGATGATTTCAGGCGAACATCATTTAAAATTTCATTTGAATAAAAATCATAATAACCATTCACTTTGATACGATTGGTTTTCTGCTGCAGATCTACCTCACTTGAAGCCGGTGTCAAAGCGTAAATGCCGTAATAATTATAATCATTTAATCCATAATCAGCACTAACACTCAATTTTCCTTTTTCTCCGTAAGAGTTCAGAAATAATCCCACATTCGCTGTACTTTGTTTGGAATTCCAGTCATAAACTTTGCGCAAACCATTGGTAGAAAGGAAATGAACATCTCCGCCTACTTCCATTCCGTTTTCTAATTTGGTAGAAATATTTCCGTCGGCAAGAATTTTACCGTAATTCCCCATTCCGAGTTGAAAATAATTGTTCTGATATTCTGCATCAAATTTCGGCGAAATGTCTTCACCCTGAATAATTGAAGTTTTAAAATCTGAAGACGCCGGAACATTGGTAATGTCGTAAGTTGGCGGATTCGCAGACTTTTCTTCAGGTGGATAATTTTTTTCTGCTTCGATAGAAGTTTTCTTCTTCTCGATTTTCTTTACTTCCGGTTCCCGTTTTCTGTCCAAAATCAATTTTTCGTCTTTGATCTGGGAAAACGCAAACTGCGAAAATCCTAAAAATAACAGCGATAATATTTGAAATCGTTTGTTCATTGATATTTTGTATTTATGTAAAAATCCCAAAAATGCATTTACATTTTACGTTTTACATTAAAGTTTTATTTCTTAATTTGTTTTTTTAAATCCTTTGCTTCTGAAACAATCTCCGGAAAATCACCATAGTTGGCGATTATCTGATCCGCGGTATAACTTGCCTGATAATTATCTTTCAAACCAATATAATTTTTTACCATTAAAACCAGAGATTTCGCGCCCCAATATTCTTCGGATGCATAATTATTAGCCAGTTTAAAAATCGTTTCATTGGATGATTTAAAGGCTTTTCCTTTGTTTTGATAAAAGGCTTTTGCATATAAAGCTTCCGCTGCAACTTCTGTATTTGAAGATTTTTCTAAAGCCGTGTACGCAGTTTTCGCCTCGTTCTCTTTTCCATTGTTCATCAAACTTCTGGCTTTAATAACTTTCGCAAGTTCATTTACCGAAGCTGAATTTTTAGGATTTTGTAAAACGAGATCAGCCAGCATTTCTGATTTCTTAAAATCTTTTTCATCAGAATAAATTTTCATTAATTCTACATTCGCGAAGTTTTTCACATTCACATTCGTAGAATTAGATAGCGATACTAAATATTTCTTCGCTTCATTCGTATTATTTTGCGCTAAATAAATCTGCGTAATTCTGGTCTGCGCATCTTCCTGATAATCGTTCTGAACATTGGCAACATCCTGTAAAACCAACAAGGCTTTTGTAGAATTATTCGTTTGGAAATAACTTTCACCCAATTCATATTGCGCCTGATACAAACCTTCTCCGGTTGGATTCTGCGTTAAATACTTTTCAAAAAGCGGAATGGCTTTCTGGTATTCTTTGCTGGCATAGTAAGATTTCGCAGTATTCAAGTTGATTTCATCAATTTCTGAAGCATCGATTCTTACGCCTAAACTTTGAGCAAAATTCTGATATCCTGAAACATCGTTATTTTTAGTGAAAATCGGTCTCGCTGCCTGAACAATTTTACTTGCAAACGCCGTATTTTTATATTGGTTTCCAAGAGACTTTAATTCAGATAAGGCTTTCGCATCTTCATTCTGATCAATGTAATTCTGTGCACGATAAATCTGAGCATTTGCTACCAAATCCTTATCAGTACTTGTTTTAATGACTTGTGTGAAATAATCATTGGAGTTTTTGAAATCGTCATTTGCTGCATAAGAAGTTCCAATCTCATATTGTGCGTCGTCGAAATATTCTGAATTTTTATACTGAGAAAGTAACTTTTTCAATTCCGCGATTTTTGCAACGGTATCACCTTTAAAACCTAAAGCCATTGCTTTTTGGAACATGGTGTAATCATCAGCATTTTCCGTTTTATCGTAAATGGCGATCGCTTCATTCAGATCGTTATTCGCATAATACGTATCGGCTAAACGAAGTTCTGCATCATTTTTAAATGCAGGTTTCGGATCTTTTAAATAAGCTTCAAAATACTGTTTCGCTTTATCAAATTTCTTTGATTTAAAATAAGCGTAACCCAGATCGTAATTCAGCTGTTGTTTCTCTAAAAAGTTTTCGCTTTTTAATTTTTCTAAACGCGTGATCGCGGAAGGATAATTTCCTTTTTGATAATACGTTTGAGCCAACCAATAGGTTGCTCTCGTGTTGAATTCTTTATTGATGTTAAATTCTAAACTTCGTAGGAAATATTTTTCTGCAGCATCTAAATTCCCTTTATTAAATTCTTCGGTTCCTATTAAAAATGAAACTTCCTGATCAACTTTATTGGTCTCCGGAGTTGAATTCGGCATTTTATCGATCGCTGCCAAAGTACCTTTATAATCGCCGGAATACAAATAAGATTTCACCAAAAGTGATTTCATTTCCTTCGTATCAGGACTGTTTGGATATTTTGAAATATAACTTTGAATCACCGTAGATGCAGATTCAAAAGGATTCCCCAATTCATAACTCAACTTCGCATATTGTAAATGAGCGAGTTGCTGCACTTTTGGGTCGTACGTCATTTGATACGCCGAACGAAAGGCAGAAAGTGCTTCCTGTTTTTTACCTACTTCAAAATAAGCGTTTCCTAATTGGTAATACGCGTTTTGTGAAGTCGCAGAATTGCTGTTCAACAATTGATTGTAATAAGAAACTGCTTCATCAAACTTTTTCAAATGTGCTGAAACAAATCCCATTTCATACAAATCACTTTCAGAGGGAGTTCCTTTACTTTCCAGATAAATTTTTAAATGTGGATAAGCCGAATTGTAATCGCCTTTCATGAAATAACTTTCGCCAATCATTTTGTGAACTTCAGCTTTGTAATCAGCGGAAATGTTTTCGTTGAGTAAAGCATTTCCCTCTGCAATCGCCTTATCATAATCTTTATTATTAAAGTACAATTGTACATAATAAGGTTTTACAACACGTCCATATTTCTCGTTGTCTTTAATTTGGTCAAAATAAGTAAAAGCTTTATCATTTTGTCCGTCAGCATAATAAAGATGTCCCAACATGTAACCAATATCGTTTTTATCGGAACCTTCACTTGTTTTATAGGCTTCTTCTAAAGCTTCTATTGCACCCTGAGAATCACCGGTCATGAATTTCGCATAACCGAGTTTCATGATATACTGCGTGTTTTCCTGTTTTGAAAGTTGGTACTGATTAACTTTTTTTAAAGTCTCCAGCGCTTTATCAAAATCCTTTTGGGCCAGATAGAAATCTGCCAAAGGTAAATTTGCCTGAGCAAAATACGCTGAGTTTGGATATTCTTTGATGAAAGCATCTAAACCTTCTTCCGCATGATTTTTTCGTAAAATAACGCCGATGACATTATCGAAAAACTGAGCTGCTTCTTTTTTGGAATTTGAAAGATTCTCGTTATAGAAATACTGTCGGGCGTATTCAAACTGAGAAGCGTTATAAATTTTATTCTGGTAAAGATTTTCTGCGAGGTTGAAACGGTAGTTTTCGCGGTCGCTGAAGTATTGAGATTGTTGAGCTTCGGATAAGCCGAAATAGAATATTGCTGTCGCAATTAAGATTTTTTTTGAATTCATTTAATCCTGATTTTCGGAAAGTTTTAGAATTAATCGTATGGATGATCAAGGCAATAAAGACCCAGAATGATTTCCACATTTAATCAACGAAAATAAAGAAAAGTTATTGCCTACACAAGTTTATTTGATGGTTGTGGAAATGTGGATAACTCTATATTTCTTTGATAATCAAAAAGATGAAATAGCATTTTTTACTATAAAATTTGCTTCCTCAGAAACACTAATGGTAATTCAAAAATTATAAATTCTTTAATTTCTATTTTTTAACAAAATCCAACCTTGACGCTGTTCCGTTTTTTGGGTGACTGAATCGTACCAAGAAATAATATACCAGTACGAAGAAGTTGGTAAAGCTCTGCCATTAAGTTTTCCGTCCCATTCCGTTTTATTTGGATTGGTAGACTCGAAAACTTTGGTTCCGTTCCTGTCAATAATGATGATGGAAACTTCCTGCATTTTATCCAGATCTTCTACTTTCCAAACATCATTAATTCCGTCGGCATTTGGGGTGAAAGCGTTATTTATTTTAATAAAATAAACGGTTTTCGGCGGACCAAAACATCCCGTTGCAGATTCTACCTGAATTACATAAGACCGATCGGTTGGATTAGATAAAATATTCGAAGTTTGTGGAACGCCATTAAAATAATATTTGTAAGGTTTTACACCACCATTTGCAATAACTTCAATTGAATTATTGGTTTGATTGATTACTTCAATTTTCGGCTGATTTTCATCAGAAACAATAAAATTATGAGTGTAAGTACAGCCATTCAGATTCGTTAATACGACTGAATAATTCCCGGCTTTATTTAAATTGATAGTTTGAGTTGTTTCACCTGTACTCCATTTCCATGCGACGTTTTCTGTGCCGGCATCAATAAGCACTGTTTCATTATAACAAATGAAATATTTAGGTAAAAGTGTTGAAGATTTACTTGGCGTATTGACTATTAAATTAATTTTCGCTGACGAAGGACAAAATCCCGGAAGGGTAATTCGCAAATAAACAGTCTGTGCAAAAGGGGTGTCATTGGTATAATTCGCCGCAATTGACAGCGTGTAAGATGCATCTTTGAAATATTCAAAAACCGCATCGGGATCAGTTGTAAATGCTGATTTTTTAGAATCCAGATTAAAAAGCGTTTGGCCATCAAAATTATCATCACAAAGCGTGTAGTCGGTCTGTGTGTTTGATAAAGCGGAATTTCCACCCTTTATAAAATCTACTGACTGTACATCTGAAATACATCCTGTAAGATTATCTTTAATATAGAACTGAACCGTTTTCGGCAGATTGGTCACATCAAAACTGGCTGGAAGTGGATTTCCGCTTGAATCAACAAAAGTATATTGTGAAGGATTCGAAATCACAGAATTCTGAAAATTTTGAAGGGAATAAACAACTTCTTCACAGATCAAAATCTGATTGGAAGTGGCCGCAGGTTTAGGGATATAACTTAGATTAAATGGTACTGTATCGTTACAGCTTGTATTATAAATCAATTTAATATAAGGATTCACACCAAAAACATTTGCGTCGTAATTGAGGATCTGACCTGGGGTTAAAAGCGTTCCGGTCGTGGAATAATATTCTAAATTGACAGTCACCGGACTTTGCGCATCCGTAAGATTTGATGCAATCTGTGTTAAATTAAAAGTTGTATTTCCCTGACAATTTTTCTTGGTTATTGAATTGATAAGCAATTTCGGTTTTAAATAGACCAAAAGCGTGATCGAAGGATGATCCGGTGAAACGCAACTCGTCAAATTATTAACTACTCTAATATATAACGTGGTATAATTAAGTCCACTTCTGAAATTGTAAGGAACAGGATTAATTCCATTTTCTGCATCCACCAAAGAGTTATGAAAAGTTACCGTAACATTTGGATCAGGATTAATTTGCGGAATTAAAGACGCCAAATCAAAAGTCTGTGTCGCACTTGCACATTGAGGCGCCAGTTGCGTTGTAGGAATATTTGCAACTACTTTTGCATATTCTGTAAGAATAAGTGTAGAAATGGTGTTGCAACTTCCAGTACTTAGATTTTTAGGCGAAATTTTCACCCAAACTTTCGGAAATTGTTGAATGTTAATTGTTGAATTTGCAGAATAATTAATTCCATCTGTGGAATATTGATAATCAAAAATCGCAAAATTAGCACCTGCTAAATCCGATAAATATTTAGAAACATCTACAGTAGTTTCTCCAAAACAATATTTTTTAGCCAAATTATTAACAGCACTTGGAACGGAATCAAAACGAATACTGAAATTTTGGTTGACTGAACAGCCAGAAACAGGATCACTAGCATTTACTGTTAAAATTTTCACCGTATTTGCAGCAATCACAAAATTCGCAGGGTTTGGAATAACAGTCGTTCCATCCATAAAAACTAACGTGTAATTTGAGCCTTGTGGATAATAATCGTACAAATTAATAATTCTGGAAGAAGCTCCCGTTTTATCACAATAGTTGAGAGAAACGTTATTCGCATTAAAAGGAGGAATCGTTGAATTCAAATTAACAGCAAAAGGATCAGAATCTACGGAACAAACAGGCGAAGTTTTTCTGGAAGCCCGTGCAAAATAGCTTCCGGTTTGTGTCGCATAATAAGTATTTCCCGTACCCAAAACAGTAGTATTTCCGATGCGAAACCATTCAAAATTAAGATCAGGATCATTCGTAACTGTCATCGTAACTCCGCTTACACAGCCACTTCCACCGTTCGTAGTAATGACAGGTTTTGCAATTTTTTTGAAAGTCACCTGATCTGAAACAGCATTTCCAACTTGCACGCCATTTGAATCACGATACGTTACTTCAACTTTTAAAACATCGCCATCATTCGGTGCAAAAGCTGATAAGGTATTTGAAGTTTCACCCAGCAAAGTTGCATTTTGAAACCATTTAAATTGCGGCGTTAAATTCTGATTTGGTGTGAAGACCCATGCAACACCTTCAGTTTTCCAAGGTCCGTTATTATAGTTATAAGCAACATTGCTGTGCACCGGAACTCTAAATTTAGAAGCATCATCATTTTGAATTCCTAAAATTGCGTTGTAGGTATCTTCAATTTTATTATTCACATAAATAATTACTCTGCCATCTTCAAACAACAAAATACTGCTGCTGTAGGTGGAACTCGAAAACCCACCCGTTCCATTGCTTCGAATTTGATTCTGAAAAGAAACTAACAGTGCATTTACTCCTCCAACAACAATATTTTTATACAAATAATTAACGCTCGAATTTTGAGATTTTGGAATTAAATCGGTGTATCCGAAAAATATTTGCGCCAAATTAAGTTCCTGCGCTGTATTATTTTTAAAAACCTTATTATAATCGGTGGAAGGCAAAGCTGAATAGGTATTATATCCTGTAATTCCGCTAAAAGTACGGTCTTTGTAAGTAGTGATGTCTTTAAGATTATCCAGTTCTGCATCGTTTGTAAAAACTAATCTCCCATTACTACCAGCTACAACTTTAGAATAATTTTTTCCATAAAAACTAAAATTGAAACCAATGGGAAAAGCGGTGCTAAATTTATCTGTTCCTGTTGCCGAAAATGTGATCGGAGTTCCACCTGCAGTCAAAGGATAATTGGAAGGCAGATCTTTGGTCATTGCATAATCACCCGTCGAAGTAGCTACTGCATCTACTTTTAAATTAAATTTCTCCCCATTGCAAAAATAAAGTTGCGACGGATAAGCAACGTTATCTGCCGGATTGAAAAGATTTACTGTTTGGGAGTGACCCAAAAGAAAAGAAAAAAGAAAAAGTACAACGGAGAAATTCCTCATTCACCAAAAATTTTAACAAATTTAAGCCATTATTTATAACCCATTTTTTACCTGTTTTAGTATTTCAAATTTAAAAAAAATCAGTTTTCTCAAATTTTATTTTACATTTGTGTAAATTACTTCCCAATATGAATCAGCTTTTCAGAAGAAAAAACTACAGTGCAAATGATCATCCTTCCGGTTTATTACGTGTTTTAGGCGTTTGGGATATCGTGTTTTTTGGTATTGCCGCAATTATTGGTGCCGGAAGTTTTAGTAGTTTAGGTGAAGCCGTTTTTCGAGGTGGTCCCGGAGTAATTATTCTGTACATTATTTGTGGTTTCGCTTGTGGTTTTACGGCTCTTTGTTACGCAGAATTTGCGAGCAGAATTCCTACCGCCGGTTCCGCATATACCTATGCCTACGCAAGTTTCGGAGAATTGATCGCCTGGGTTATTGGTTGGGCGCTGATCATGGAATATTCTTTCGGAAATATTTATGTGGCTTTTTCCTGGAGCGACTATTTTACAAGCTTCATGGGCCGAATTGGCGTGCATATTCCGGAGTTTTTAACATGCAGTTATCCTGAAGCGAAAAAAGCTTTTTTTGGTGGTTCTCAAAATATAGAATTGATCAATGCCTGGAAAACGGCACCAACTATAGGGAATTTAAAAATTATTTTAGATATTCCCGCTTTGGTTATTAATGGACTGATCACCTGGTTGGTCTATGTTGGTGTAAAAGAATCCAAAAATTTAAACAACGTTTTTGTTATTCTAAAACTTTTTATCATTTTAATGGTGATCGCAATGGGAATCGCCTTTATCAGCACTGATAACTGGTTTCCTGTAAGTACGGTTACTCACGTTCCCTCTTTTATGCCGAATGGATTTGCTGGAGTGATGAGTGCAGTTTCGGGGGTTTTCTTTGCCTACATCGGCTTTGATGCGTTGAGTGTACTTTCAGAAGAGACCAAAGATCCGCAGAAAAATCTTCCACGCGGAATGATCATTTCCCTCGTTTTATGTACTGTTATTTATATTATTTTGACCTTGGTTTTAACCGGAATGGTTGACTATAGAAAATTTGAAGGAATCGGTGATCCGCTCGCATTTATTTTCGAAAGGTCTAATGCGAATATTGCTTGGATGGAATTGCTCGTGTCTTTGGGTGCCATCATTGCGATTACGACCGTTTTATTGGTTTTTCAAATGGGACAGCCGAGAATTTGGTATGCAATGAGTCGCGATGGTTTGATGCCAAAAAAATTCATGGAAATTCATCCTAAACATAAAACTCCTTCTTTTGCTACCATAATTACAGGAATCGTGGTTGGAGTACCTATTTTGTTTACAGATAAATCCTTTATTTTAGATTTCACGAGTATCGGAACTATTTTCGCTTTTGTCTTGGTTTGTGGTGGTGTTTTATTGCTTCCATCGAAAGAAAAATTGAAAGGCAGATTTCATTTACCCTATATTAATGCTAAGATTCTTTTCCCAATTATTTTCCTGGGCGGATTGCTATTCTTTTACTGGTGGCAACCGGAGTTTTTCCACACTTTAATGGAATGGGATCATAAAACTGAAGGTGAATTCCGGATTTCGATGTTCTTTTTCATCATTATTAATATAGGTCTTTGTGTTTTAGCTTTCGTGAAAAACCTTTCTTTGATTCCGTTAATGGGCCTAAGTTCCTGTCTTTATCTTCTCACAGGAATGAGCCATAATAACTGGTTTTGGTTCTTAGTATGGTTTGCAATCGGACTCATCATTTATTTTTCCTACGGATATAGAAATAGTAAACTGCACCGAAGTTCAAATAATGACGAAAATCAAAAGTAATGGCAGAAAGAATAAAAACCTTCGATGAATTTTATCAGTTTTATCTGAAAGAACATAGTCAATTGGGCACACGAATTTTCCATTTTATTGGTACGCTTCTGATTTTTTTGGTTCTTTTCTACGTGATCAAATCTGGGAAAGAGCGATTCCTTTGGTACATCCCAATTTTCGGGTATGGTTTTGCGTGGTTCAGTCATGTGGTTTTCGAAAAGAATAGACCGGCAACTTTTAAATATCCAATATGGAGCTTGGTTTCCGATTTTAAAATGTTCTTTGAACTGTTGATCGGTAAGCTAAAATTCAAAAGTTAATCTCTAAAATTTTAACCAAACAAAAGCCAACTTAAATAAGTTGGCTTTTGTTTTTTTATCAATTTACTAGAATTATTTGATATGGTCCATTTGCTGTGTTGCAGCCATAGAAACCATTAAATCATTTAATAAAGTACTCGCAGAATTAGGCGAATTTGGCAATAAAACCAAACTGCTTTTGTTCGTTGCACCAATCGCTTGAAGCGTGTCATAATGCTGTGTTACCACGATTAAAGCCGAGGCTTCCTGCGCATTGATATTTGCTTCATTCAACATTTTCACAGATTCTACCAAACCAGCAGCAATCTCTCTACGCTGATCGGCGATACCTTGACCTTGTAATTTCTTTGATTCCGCTTCTGCTTTTGCCACCGCTACAATTCTAATTTTTTGAGCTTCAGATTCGTACTCAGCTGCAGTTTTTTCACGTTCTGCTGCATTAATCCTGTTCATCGCGTGTTTTACTTGTTCATCAGGATCGATGTCGGTTACCAAAGCTTTGATGATATCATAACCATAACTTTGCATCGCTTCCTGAAGTTCACCTTTTACCGCAATTGCTACATCGTCTTTTCTTACAAAAACATCGTCCAACTTCAACTTTGGAACTTCTGCTCTTACAACATCAAAAACATAAGAAGTAATTTGATTTTCTGGATTTTCTAAACGGTAAAAAGAATCTGCAACTTGCGAGGCAATAACTTGATACTGTACAGAAACTTTCATTCTAATGAAAACGTTATCTAAAGTTTTGGTATCAATGATCACATCTAACTGTTGAATTCTCAGATTCATACGTTTTGCGACTTGATCAATGAAAGGGATTTTTAAATGCAGTCCTGATTGACGTACAACGTGAAATTTCCCTAATCGTTCTACGATTGCAGCGGTTGCCTGTTTCACTGTAAAAAATGAAGCGAAAAGAACAATAAGTCCGAAAAAAATAATAGCTCCTAAAAATGCCATGGTTTAATTTTAATGGGTTAATAAATTATTCAGCTGTTAATTTTGCTGATTTCATAAAGATAATTAAAAAATTGGGATAACCATTAAAAAAGGTTAAAACACCCTATTTAATAAGGGAAAACACTGTTTCTTAATAGGTTATGGTTTGCATAGCTATTTTTGTTGTAATTTTGATTGAAGAGGAAATGTAAATTACTAGAATTCAATATATTAAATCTTTTTTTTCAAGAAATCTGGCAGTTTGAGAGGATTAATATCTTGTAATGAAAAGTTTCTTGTATAAATAAAACTAAAATCATCAAAAAATGTCGTCCCAAAAAATCATCAATGATCTCGCTTACGAGCGTTTTCAGCAGGCAAACTCCAAAATCGACAGTGTAAAAAAAGGCATTCAGGAAAATCGGATGGGTGAAGCGAGCTTGACGGATATTCAAACAGATAGTGATAAACTTTCAAAAAGAATTGCAAGAGAAAACATGCCTATTTCTGCAGCTTTAGAGCGGATAAATGGGGTGCCAAATTTTCAGGATATCAATATTCTTTATAAAATTCTAAAAATTTCGGAATCTGTTGGAAGAATTACCATTAAAACCCGCTACGGAAATTCCGGATATGGAACCGGTTTTTTAGTCGCACCTGGAATTTTGATCACCAATAATCATGTTTTTCCCGATGCCGAAACTGCCAGAAATTCGATGGTGCAATTCTATTACGAACTTGATGAAAACAACGAATCAAAAAAAGTTCAGACTTTCGGCTTTGTGCCGGAGAAATTATTCATGACTTCATCTTACCAGGCGGATCCGGCCAACGTGAACAGTGGACTTGATTTTACAATTGTCGCAGTTTCAGATAAATCAAAAGAGGGAAAAAATATCAGTGAAATTCCGTGCACGGTTTTAGATGAAACTTTGGGTAAAATTATTGAAGGCGAAAATTGTGTCATCATTCAACATCCAAAAGGGGATTATAAAAAAACGGTGATGAAAGACATTCGAATGCTAACGCTGAAAGATGATTTTTTAATTTATGAATCCGATACGCTTCCCGGCTCATCCGGCGCGGTTGTTATTGGTTTGGGAACCGGTGAAGTGGTTGCGCTTCATCACAGCAGCATTCCGAATAAAAATCCGCAGGGACAATGGTTGCGAAAAGATGGCGGAGTTTACAAAGAAGGCGATGCCGATGAAACGATAAACTGGCTCGGAAATGAAGGAATTAGGGTCAGTTCGCTCATCCGATGCATTAGAAATATAAAAGTACCGGAGGAAATGTCCCCGCTGAGAAATACTATTTTAGGTAAAACACAGCTGGAAAAAGTTCAAAAAAATTCAGAAGAATCAAAAGAAGAAAAACCTGAAACCGAAATGAAAAACTCAAACGAATCGGTCTTGAATCAGGCTGTAAATATGATTCAGAATGTTTCCACGAAAGACAATCTTCCTGTTCAGTATTTTGAAATTGAACTTTCTAATATTCTCACCATGCAAGATGACTGGAAAGAAAATTACAAAAAGCTGGTTCCGGAAGCGATCAGTTCAGAACCATTATTTCCTTTGTCGACCATTCCTTCGCAAAAAATCATTCAATATATCACTTTACGTTCTAATGACAATCCGTGGGAAATTGCGGCAAAACTGGAAGCTTTACCCCAAATTAAAACGGCAACTCCAGATCTGGAAATGGAAACTGACCTTCAGAAAAAAAGCAAAAGCGACAATCAACTCACCGAATCAGACATGCTGGAAAATATGAAAACCAGCAACGCAGCCGGAAGACAAGATGATTTTAAAACAAAATGGAGCGCTTCTACTTATTTCAAACTCGATGATTCTGATGTCTTCAACCAAAGACTTTGGAATAGAACTGCGGTAGGTTTAAAAATTAAAAATACGACTCATACCGATGTCTATTCTTTAATAAAAGATGTTATCGGATATAAAAACTCTCAAAATAAAAACAAATCTGCTTCTAATAATTTAGAAGTTAATAAGATCATCGAAAATTTAAAGAAAATCAATTTAGTTCAGCTCGATACAGGTTATACCGATCATGCAAAAGTAAAGGGAAGGTTTAATTTTGACTGTGACGAAGATTTTATAGATGGTTCTGATGCACGCGATGAAATGAGAACTGGTTTTCTACGACATCCTGGTCACGGAACCAGAACAGCAAGCATTATTACTGGAGGTGACATGAGTTCTATCTATAAAAACGACGGGAATTATGGAATTTTATGTGACGAAAAGAAAAACACATTAGTAAACATTATTCCCTACCGAATTTCTGAATCCGTAGTTTTAATCAATAGAGGAAAGAATGTTGTCGACGCAGTGAATCAGGCGGTTCATACGAATGCTGATGTTATGTTTATGTGTATGGGAACTTATCCGCGACCTATGATCGCCGAAGCTGCGAAAGTTGCGTATGATAATGGTGTAATCTGGATTTGTGCTTCTGGAAATGAAGTTGAAATGGTCGTTTCGCCCGCTTTATATCCAGGAACTATTGCTGTTTCCGCCACAAATCCCAATCAAAAACCTTGGCGTGGAAGCAGCTATGGCACTGCAGTCGATATTTCTGCACCTGGAGAAGACGTTTATGTTCCCTCGATGGATGAAAAATATAATGAAATTATGGTCTATGGAAGTGGAACAAGTTACGCAACACCGCATGTTGCAGCCGCTGCAGCACTTTGGAAAGCTACAAAAAGAGATAAAATTTTTGAGAAATATAAATTCCCGTGGCAAATTGTGGAAGCTTTCAGAATCTGTTTAAAAGAATCTGCAACGAAACCACCAGTTTGGGATGCTGCAAATTATGGCGCTGGAATACTCAATATTTACGAACTTCTGAAATGTGAATTACCAGATATTGATGAAAAAAAATACGCATATGCGAAAGATCCACGCCAAGAATGGGATTTAGGAGTTCGGGAAGCGGTACATTTTCTTTGGAAAACCCTTCTCAAAAAAACAATTTCTACAAGAGAATCAAGTCAGGAAATGGTGATGACAGAACGTTCCCGAATTGCGATTACTGCCATGACGGGAAATACGGTTTCCAGTATTTTTGAAGCTGACAGTATTACTTCGGTTACCGATTCTGAAAAAATTTTAAAAATGTACTTCGACAGTTATAAAAAAAGCTAACCATGGAAAAAAAATATTTTGACCTACATCTTCATCCTTTATTCAAAAACTTCCTCAGTCATTATGATGTTGCAATCCCACCTACGACCAGAACGCTGGAAGAATTAACGCAACCTGTGAGAATGTCGAATGCGCTGACAAGTGTCGTGGATGAATTGTTTATCCATATTCTAAAAAGTCAGAGCAGCATTCAGCAATGTAAAAAAGGTAGTGTGAATTATGCAGTTGCAGCAATCGTAAATCTGGAATTTGGTTTTGCGGATAGCCGTGGATTTTTTGGCAATATTCTAAAAAGTAAATTTTCGAATCCCCTTGATAAAATATACTTCGAAAAAGTTCGAAATGGAGAAGTTTCCTACTACCGATTGATGTTGATGGAGTTGAGTCTTTATAAGAAATTGCGGGATGATAAGGAAAGCAACATCACAATTCTCTCACGAAATAACACCAAGATAGCCAGCGAAAACGGACTCAACATTATTTTGAGTTTAGAAGGTTCTCATAACTTTAGTAAATTAATGATTGGAAATCCTCTTAAAATTGATTTTATAGAAGACCAGTTCACAGACTCCACAAAAACCAAAAAACTGTCGCAAACTGCCGATAACCTTTGGAAAGAAATGATCGTTGATATAGAAAATGGAGAAGATCCTACCGCAAATTACAATCAAAATCCTGCGGCAAATCTGGAAAAATTTTACAAAAGTCTCTCCAGAGAAAAAATGGATCTGCTTTATATTACGTTGACTCATCTCACGCATATCAACGAACAGTTTTTGGCGACGCATGCTTTTGGGATGAAAATGTTGAAACACCCCTCTTTTTACCCTTTCGGAAACGGAATTACCACTTTGGGATATGAGGTTATTGAGAAATGCTATTCGATGACCAATCACAAAGAGGAGTATCGACCGATTATTTTAGATGTGAAACATTTAGGTTTAAAATCGCGGCAGGATTTTTATGCCTTTCGAAAATCTTTAATTGAAAAAGAAAAAAAATACGAAAACATTCCAATCATCGCTTCTCACATCGGAGTTACAGGATATACGAATAATGAATGGAAAAATGCTTTGAAAAGAAACAATTGCACCGTTTATAACTACGAAGGAGCTCGCGCCGTTTCTATCGAAATGGATAAAAAAAATTGTGGAAAATGGGGCTCTTTTGTCAACAATGATTTTACTTTTAACCCCTGGTCCATCAATTTAATGGATGAAGATATTACCGAAATTTTGAACAGCAACGGAATTTTAGGAATGAGTCTGGATGTGAGAATTTTAGGATTTCAATCTGAATATGGAATCAGTTTAACGAGTGAAAATGAATTTTTGAGCACTGCCGATTTTCATACGCACTTCCCACAAATAGCAGTGAAGAACTTACCCATAAATACGATGGAATCAATAATTTCTGAGAATGAAAGCTGGCTGATTCCGACAAAAGAAGACCGTCATCCATTATCTTTCTATTTCAATATTATTCATATCATTCAAGTTGGATTACTCAAAACCGATATTGAAGAACCCTGGAAACAAATTTGTCTTGGAAGTGATTTTGATGGTTTGATCGAACCTTTAAAAATTTCTCCAGACATTTCTTCGTTGGAAGAATTGGAAGCAAATATGATCAAATGGCTTCCTGTTGCAGAAAAAGCTTACGTTAATGAAAATGGTGGAACACGTATTCTTTTTGGAAAATCTACCACAGATCTTAAAAAAATTGTCCGCGGGATCATGTTTGAAAATGGTAAAATTTTTATAGAAAAATGGCTGAATAATTTTGGCTGCTAATTATATCCTCATTTCAATATCAATTTCATATTTTTTAAAGTAAAATGTATGTTGTTTCGCTATTAATCGGAATATTGTATTATTATAATTGTTATGTTTAACAAAAAAAGTTCAACTTTACCCTTAAGAATTGTAATGCTTTAATTCCAAATTAACTGGCTTCAAGGTTAATACATAACCAAAACTAATGAAAAAATTAATATTTAAATTTTACATCCTTAATTTATTGTTAAGTTTGGCGTTATATATTGGGTTCAGAATAATTCTTATCAATACAGAAACAGAAGCGAGCAACACCTTTGAATTTATTTTATATATTATAAAAACTTTTTTAGACCTCTATATCATTGGTCTATTTTCAGTGGTGATGATTGTTTGTTCAACCACTTATTTTCTCAACCTGAACGACCGAATTAGAAATAATACATTATTTTCATTTCTTACATTTCTCGGAATTCCAATTGCAATAGTTTTGTTTTATATAATACAATTTACGAAGGATTTTCAAACGGAGGGTTTTAAAGGTTTACTGTTGCTGGATAACTATTTTGTAGTGTCATTTATTTACATTTTCCTGGCCACCATCTTATTTTTAGTGTTTAGGAGAAAAGTAGGGAAAATATAGTTTCTACATCGTCATTCCGATATCGATCCCTTTTATTTTGCGGTAAAGATCTGTAGCAAAATTATCGGTCATGCCGGAAACAAAATCAATTACTCCCAAAACTTTTTGATAGTCAGTACCATTTTCATAAATAAACTGTTGCGGTAATAATTTTAAAGCCATCTTATCGTACGATTTTCTTTCTGAATTTTCCTTTAAAATGGGCGGAATAAAATGATCGAGTAACTCATTCATCACATTATAACCCGCGTTTTCTATTTCAATTACATTTTTATGATTGTAAATTTTATCGATAGAAAAACTTTCAATTTCCTGCAGAGATCTATTTTCAGATTTATAAATATCGAGCAAGGCCTTGTCTAAATTTCCTTCTAAAATTTTAGAAAAATTAGTCTTATAAATTTCCAGCGATTTGTTAATTAAAGCATTAATGACTTTCGCTCTTAAATAAGAAATCCTTTCATTAGCATTTGTCAGGATGGAAAGCTTCTCTTCTACCCTTTTAATATTTGAATTTTCTGATCTGATGAGTTCAATAAAAAGATTTTCACAATCAGAAGTCGAGACAATTCCTAATCGGTGCGCATCTTCCATATCGATGATATTGTAGCAAATATCATCTGCAGCTTCTACAAGCCAAACAAAAGGATGTCTTTTAAAAATAGTTGGTTCTACACTCTCCTGCGCCAAATTCACCGATTTTGCAATATCAAGAAAAGTATCCTTTTCATTTTGAAAAAAACCGGATTTCTTACGATGAATGATTCCTTTCTTTTTGGCAATCGCTTCACACGGATATTTTGCAATACTCGCCAAAGTCGTATAAGTCAGCTGAGTTCCACCTTCATCTTTGCCATTTTGTTGATGCGTTAGAACCCTTATTGCATTTGCATTTCCTTCAAAATTCACTAAATCAGCCCACTCTTTTTCTGTAAATTTTTGCTTTAAATCTATCTCATTTTTCTCAAAATAACTTGCGATTGCATCTTCACCTGAATGTCCGAAAGCGGGATTACCAACATCGTGACAAAGACACGCCGCGGCAATTACATTTTGAAGATTATGCTGATAGAAATTTTTTGAATTCTCATCCAGTTCATTTTCGAAATTGTCGACAATAAACTCACCGATAACACTTCCTAAGCTGCGACCAACTGATGAAACCTCGAGGGAATGCGTCAATCTGTTATGCACAAAAACACTTCCGGGAAGCGGAAAAACCTGCGTTTTATTTTGCAGTCTTCGAAATGCTGCCGAAAATATAATCCGGTCAAAATCTCTTTGGAAATCTGTCCTTGAAGCGGAAGTTGCAAGATTTTTTCCTGTGCGTTGATGCGTATAAAGTCTGTTTAAAATCATAATAGAAAGCCAAAAATAAGCCTTAAATTTAAAGAATAAAAATTTTTGATATGAAAGTTTACCTACTGTTGTTGCCAATTCTTTTGTTCTCCTGTAATAAGAGTGAAACCGATAAACACAAAAAATATGAAAATACTGAAAATCAATGTTTTATACTAAGCAATGGTATCAATTATGACGAAGCTTCGAAGCCAGTTTCGATTCCGACTCATGAAGAAATTCTAAAAAATCTTCCTAAACATATTCAGATCAAGTCATTACCAGATTTCAAAAAATTCAGTTATGATAAGAAAGAAACTGCAGAAATGAAAGGAAAAGAAAAAGAATATTTTGAATCCAATGAATACAAAAATCAATTCAAAGACTGGATCGCTGCATTACCTGAATTCAATTACGTTTCTGTAAATGATAATTTCGCGTTGGCAAAAAATAAATACGGACTTTGGCTGGTTGAAAAAATAAATGATCAATACAAACCATATTTTTTAGGCCTAACTCAAAATTGTTATCTGCAGGATTTTTATGGAAAGAGTCAAAAATTTATTCAGAATAATCAGTTTGTGATGAATGGAACTTTGGTAGATGTGCAGCGCTTATCAAGAATTCCGATGTTGCCGAAATATGAAGTGATTAAAGATGGTATTTCATTTACAATCAATCTAGATGATGTAAGAAAAGACAATGATAAAGATGGTTTCAATGATTTATTTGAAAATTTCATTGGTCTTAATCCAAATTCTGCAGATTCGGATGGAGACGGAATTCCTGATTTTGAAGATCATAACCCAAAATATAAATCTGAAAATTCAAAATTCACTTCGATGTACGAATTGGTGGTGGATCAACCAGTAAAAAACGAGCAATATTCTTTTACCGAAGTTTTGACGAACTGTGAATATTTCCAGAAAATAAATCCTAAAAATCTGAAAGTTTTAATGTACAATACTTCAGAAAAAGCACCGATCAAAGAAGATGTTTTAGATCTATTCTTCCCCGGAAAATACAGTAAAATGAAAACGTATGAAAATTACCCGGAAGTCTATTTTACCGATTTCTCTGATGCAACCGGCGACGGAACCATTTCCGCAGAATTCATCAAGGGTAAATGGAAATTGGGTAGAAAATATACAGTTACTTTTGGGATGTAAATGTTTGATGAATGATGCTTGACGCTTGATGTTTGATGTTTGATGTTTGATGCTTGAAGCTTAGTGCTTGAAATATGATTAAAATTAAATTTTTAGAGATCACCTGTTTTAAAGGCGAAAATCTGCAGCCCGACTTGAACGGAGCTCTTTTTTATGGAACGAAGTGAAGTAAAAAAAGCGGGAGTGGAAGGCGGAAATGTCTGCCCAAATAAACAATACAATCAAACTCTGATTCGAAAAAAAATTCCTGAATATCATATTCAGGAATTTTATTTTTATGAAAGATCTACTACTCCATATAACTTTCGATCGGAGCGCAAGTACAAATTAAATTTCTGTCTCCATACGCTTCGTCAACTCTGGAAACAGTGGCGAAAAATTTATGATCTCGCACCCAATCTAATGGATATGCAGCTTTTTCACGGCTGTAAGGTTTGTCCCAAGAGTCAGAAATTACGATCTGCTCTGTGTGAGGGGCATTTTTCAAGACATTATTTTTCTCGTCAGCTTCACCATTTGCAATTTCATCGATTTCTTTTTTAATAGAGATCAACGCTTCTGCAAAACGGTCTAGTTCGCGTTTGCTTTCAGATTCTGTCGGTTCAATCATCAAAGTTCCGGCAACGGGGAAACTCACTGTTGGAGCATGGAAACCATAATCCATCAATCGTTTTGCAACGTCGGCAACTTCAATTCCTATCGCTTTAAACTGTCGGAAATCTACTATGCACTCATGCGCTACTCTATTATTTTTGTTGGCGTACAATATTGGGAAATGCTCGCCTAAAACAACTTTCAAATAATTTGCATTTAAAATCGCATGTGCAGTTGCTTTCATCAAACCATCTGTTCCAAGCATTTTGATGTAGGCGTAAGAAATATTCAGAACTAAACTTGAACCAAAAGGCGCTCCTGAGATCGCATCAATAGATTCTTTTGTTCCTATTTTAATGTTTGGATTGCTCGGTAAAAACTTCACCAAATGCTCCGCAACGCAGATCGGACCAACTCCGGGACCACCTCCACCGTGAGGAATGGCAAAAGTTTTATGTAAATTAAGGTGACAAACATCGGCTCCAACATTTCCCGGACTTGTGTAACCAACCTGAGCATTCATATTCGCGCCATCCAGGTAAACCTGACCGCCGTGCTCGTGAATTAATTGGGTGATTTCCTTGATGTTTTCATCAAACAAACCATAAGTAGAAGGATATGTGATCATGGCAGCGGAAAGATTTGCGCTGTGCAATTCAGCTTTTGCTTTTAGATCTTCGAAATCGATCTCTCCATTTTCAAGATTTTTTACAACAACTACTTTCATTCCTGCCATTACTGCAGAAGCAGGATTTGTTCCGTGTGCTGACTGCGGAATTAAAGCAATATTTCGATGACCTTCGCCACGTGATTTGTGATATTCGCGGATCACCATTAAACCTGCATATTCTCCTTGAGCTCCTGAATTTGGTTGTAAAGATGTTCCGGCAAAACCTGTAATCTCTGCTAAGTCTTTTTCTAATTCTTTAATTAAAATTTGGTAACCTCCTGCTTGTTCAGTTGGAACAAATGGATGAACATTTCCCCACTCTGACCAGGAAAGTGGCAACATTTGAGTCGCTGCATTTAATTTCATGGTGCAAGAACCGAGGGAAATCATAGAATGCGTTAATGATAAATCTTTTCTCTCCAAACGCTTGATGTATCTCATCAATTCGGTTTCGGTATGGTAACGGTTGAAAACTTCGTCCTGTAAAATAGGATCAGTTCGCAAGGAATCTGCTGGGATTTGAACTTCTTCTTTAATGAGTAATTTAAAACTTTGCTTGTCTTTGAACTGGGCAAAAGCATCAAATAAACACTGTAATTTTTCTAAAGTAGAAGCTTCATTCACTGAAATACTTACGATCCCTTCAGAGAAATAATTAAGATTAAATCTTCTGTCACGCATCAAACGCATCAAAGAATTTTTCTCATCTTCGTGAATACGGAATTTTACGGTATCGAAAATGGCTTCTTCTACAATATCATAACCCAACATTTTTAAACCGTCATGCAACGCATTTGCTTTGAAATGAATTTGATCCGCGATAAAGTTTAAACCACTTGGTCCGTGATAAACAGCGTACATTCCCGCCATCACTGCCAAAAGAACTTGTGCTGTACAAATATTTGAAGTTGCTTTTTCTCTTTTGATATGTTGCTCACGAGTTTGCAGAGCCATTCTCAGAGCGCGTTTTCCGTAAGCATCCTGGGAAACCCCAATTATTCTTCCCGGAATATCTCTTTTGTAGACATCTTTACAAGCAAAAAATGCTGCGTGAGGACCACCATAACCCATCGGAATTCCGAATCGTTGTGTTGTTCCCACTGCGCAATCTGCTCCCATATCTGCGGGCGATTTTAATTTCACCAACGCCAACGGATCACAGGCAACCACAACCTGTAGCTCGTGTTCTTTGTAATATCTAATATTTTCTGTGTAATCTACAATGATCCCATTTTTGCCGGGATATTGCAATAAAACACCGAAATAAGAATTGTTAAACTGATGGTTTTTATAATTTCCTACAATAATATCGATTCCCAAACCTTCTGCTTTGGTTTTCAATACTGCGATCGTTTGTGGCAAAACCAGATCAGATACGAAGAATTTTATAGAACCTTCTTTTTTCTGTTCTTTTGTTCTGCTTTCAAAAAACATATGCATTGCTTCTGCAGCTGCAGTCGACTCATCTAAAAGAGAAGCATTTGCTAGTTTAAAACCAGTTAAATCGCAAACTACAGTCTGAAAATTTAATAAGGCTTCTAATCTTCCCTGTGCTATTTCAGCTTGATACGGTGTATAAGCGGTGTACCAGGATGGATTTTCTAAAATATTTCTTTGAATTGCGCTTGGCAAAAGAGTGCTGTGATAACCGAAACCAATATAATTATCAAATTCGATATTTTTTGAAGCTAACTCTTTAGAATGCATCAACATTTCCTGCTCTGAAAGTGGTGCCGAAATTTCAAGGTCTTTCTCCAAACGAATAGCCCTCGGAATTGCCTGATCAATTAATTCGTCAATACTCGAAACGCCGATTCTCTCTAACATTGCCTCTTTATCGGCTTCGTTCATAGAAATGTGACGGTTTACAAATTGTGTGGTGTTCATATTTTTACGGTAGATTTTATTTCAAAATAAAGGTTCGTAAAAATACAAATTTTTGGTGAAAAGTACAATTGATAAATCTCATCAAATTAAAATATTATTTATGTTATTTGGAGTTATTCTAAATAAAATTTTATATTTGCGATATGAATGTATCAATCGTTCCATTTAAAATTGCTCCATTGAGCCCATTCTCTTCTAAACAGGAAGACATGTTCTGCGCTAAAAAAAATTGCTGCAAAAAATTTAAGAAAGGAAAACGTTGTAAAAAATGTCCCGGAAGATTAAAACTGGCGTAAAATAACAATTTCGATCTAGTTAGAAAATGTTTTGATCAAAAGCAAAATCGCAACGAGCAAAAGAATCGCAGCGAAAACAAACCGTAAAAATTTTGACTGACCGCCAGGATTGGTTCTTGATGGTTTCTGCGGTTTAAACATTTCCTCCACGTCATTTCTGAATTTCTCTTTATCATTTTCAAAAAGTTCAGTAATCGTAATTCCCCGAACAATTGTTTTGTTGAGCAGTGAATTGGTTGCGTGAAGTAAGATGTTGAATTTACCGTCTTTAAATTCATTGATCTTAAAAACTCTTTCCCCATAACCTTTCTCCAGACCAAAAGGCAGAATTTTCACAATATCCGCATTTTGAGTTTGCCAGGTGATGATCACTTCTTCCCCTTTTTTAACTCTGATTCTGTTCGCTGTAAAAGTTTTGATGAAAGGTGGCATCGTCGGCCGGTAACTTCTCTGTTGATGTCCTAAATTTTCGTCGTAAATCCGGCGTTTTTCAGGATCTCCCAAAATATCATACGCTTCACGGATTTCCCGAAAACGATTTTCAAAGAAATCATCATTGGGATTTTTATCGGGATGGTATTTTAAAGATAATTTTCTGAAGGCTTTCTTAATATCTTCTTCCGAAGCATTTTCTAAAATCCCGAGAAAATAATAGTAGTTTTTCATTGACGAATGCGATACACAAAAGTAAGGATTTAAAATTTTCCGCAAAAAAAAAAACGGAAAGAATAAATTCCCCCGTTTTATAAATAAATGATCGAGTCGCAAATTTTCTTACGCTTCAGCACTTTCGTTTTTGCGATTTCTACTGCAACATCTGGAAGAAAACTTCTCTTTTAATTTTCCTTTTAATTCTGCATATTTTTCATCATCGAGTTCTCTTATTTTGTCGGCAAATGCGAAAGGCGTTCTACCTTTGATGTCGTATTCTTCGAAAATACCTTTCATCGCTTTTTTTCTCTCTGACATTTTTTTAACTGCCAAAGCAATTCCTACTACTGCAAGTGCACCGAATGCTCCTTTTAAATTTGAATTTTTCATTTTTTTTAAATTTTAAATTTTATGTTTTACTACTATTCTTTTATTTTTTATTAAAGACGAATCATTTTTTATTTTACTTTAAAGAATTTTTGTAATTGACTTTAAAGTTTCAACTTTTAGAAGAAATCCTCTTTATAATATAGACGAATCACTTTAAGTTTTACCTTAAAAAGTTGACTTAATAAATTTTAATATTTTTAATTTTAACAAAGACCATTCATCATTTTACATAAAAAAAACGAACAAAAGTCCGTTTCTATTGATCTTAACAACAATTTTAATTAACATTTATCCCGGAAGAAACCGCGATCACAACGCTGTTTCCACATTTCTTTAAATTTTTGTTTTTCCTCATCTGACATTCCATTCATTCGTTCTTCTTTTAATTTGCGAAATTTTTCGCTGCCGAAACTTTTTCTTCCACCAAATCCGCCGAAAAGAATTTTAGACAAGACCAAAATTCCCGCAGCTTGCCAGAAAGTGATCACTTTTGCACCCAAAATATTAGGTAGCAACCAATTCCAAAGTCCCATCACAATTGCTGAAACCGCAAAAAACATCGCTATTACAAACAATGCAAAAAGTGCGATCTTTCCCTTAAATCTATTTTTCATTTTTTCTTTTTTATTCGTTTAGATCTTTATACAAAATTGCCATTCTTTTTCTCAAATGCTTCACTGCATAATTTTTTCTGCTGATGATTGTTTTTATATTTTCTCTCTGTTCATCTGCAATTTCGTGCAGTTTTTTTCCTTCAATTTCACTCTCCACAAAAGCCAGACGCTGCTTTTCCGGAAGTTCTTCTAAGGCTGTAAACAGTTCTTTCCAAACCTCTTCCCGAAAAGCCAAAAGTTCTGGGTTTTCTGAATCATCCAGAAGCAAAATATCTTTGATGGAAAAGGTACCGTCTTCATTTTCAAAGGTAAAATCCTCTAAATTTTCTGTTTTTTTCTTGCGATAACTGTCGGTTATTTTGTTGCGCGAAACGGTATACAACCAACCACTTAAATTTACGATTTCAGAAATATTCGTCAGATTGCTGAACTGATACCAAACTTCCTGCAAAATATCTTCTGCATCTTCCGTATTATTCACTTTCGGACGAATGAAAGACAGCAGTTTTCCGCCATAATTTCTTACGGTTTGTGCAATGAGACTTTCTTTTTCCCTTTCTGACATATCGATAACTTCCACGTCCATATTGTATAAGACGATGCAAGATTTATTTTACTTTAAAAAAAGTGATTTTTTTTACAGGAATTGAAATTATGGTTGATGACCAAAAAATAATTAGGATTTTTCTGCAAGATCTTTCACGATCTCAAAACCTTTGTTGAAGCTATTATTCATAAATTCCTCGTAGTTTTTTTCGGTGTGCGTGATGGCGCGGAGTTCAGTTGTATTTTCGTTAATCGCTCTCAGAAAATATTTCTCTTCCATTCCACTCCAATCTACCACAGCCTGGCTTTTGATATCTTCAACGCCATCTTTAATCATTCCTAAATGAGAAAAAATAATTTCATGAGGTTCATTAAGGCTTTTAATTGTAGAAACCATTCCGTTTCCTTTTGTATCGAGGAAATAAGTTTTTCCTCCAATTTTCCAATCTGTTTTTAATTGAGAACCTTCCATAAAAAATTTCGTCCATTCAGGATAGGTTTTCTCATTCCAAAGAATATCCCAAACTTTTTGAACAGGCGCGTTGATGATAATTTCGTAATTCAAAGTTTCCATAATTGAAGTTTTTAATTTTATTTAATCAGGCATTTTCTAAGTCTGCAATCACGATTTTTTTCATATTCATCATTGCCTGCATTACCTTTAAGCCTTTTGTACGGTCTTCGCCATTCATTAATTCCAGTAATTTCTTGGGTACAATTTGCCAGCTCATTCCGAACTGATCTTTGAGCCAGCCACACATCGACTCTCTTCCCCCATTGGCAATCAAAGAATTCCATAAATGATCTGTTTCTTCCTGATCATCGGTCATTACAACCATAGATATTCCTTCATTAAAATCAAACTGATGGTCAAAAGAATTGTCCATACAGAAAAAAGAATAGCCATTAATTTCAAAATCAGCATGCTGCACATTGTCCGGAATTTCGTGCGTTTCATTTTCAACGCCTTCTCCATATTTTAAAACTCCGCCAATTTTAGAATTCGGGAAAATTTTGGTGTATAATCTCATCGCTTCCAGAGCTTTGCCATTATTTTGGTGAATGAACATTAAATTAGGAACGAGTTTTTGATCGCCTAAATTTTCACCTAGACAAATTTGCCAGGTCACACCGAACTGATCTCGAACCCAACCGTATTTTTTACTCCATGAATATTCACCCAATTCCATTAAAATAATTCCACCTTGTGAAAGGTTTTCCCAATATTTCTGTACTTCTTCTTCGGTTTCACATAAAACCATAAAAGAAATTGACGCATTTTTTTTGAACTGCGGACCGGCATTGAGAATCATGAATTGCTGCCCAAAAAGTTGAAGATTCAAAACTACTGAAGTGTCGGTTGTAATTTTCCCACCAAATGTTTGGGTATAGAAAATTGCGGCTTCTTTTCCGTTTCCGTCAAACCAAAGACAGGGAAATATATTCTTGTTCATTTTAAGATTTTTATAGAAAAAAACAGCATTTGTTATGCTGTTCGTTATTTAATTTTTCTCGACATATTTGTGAAAACGGTCTAAGATCGCATACCAACCAGTTCGCTGCATTTCCCTTGAATATTGAGCTTCCGGTTGAAAAATTTCTATAACTTCCGTTGTATTTTCGTCAATTATTCTGAAATGAACTTCAATCAACCGGCCATCATCTAATTTGCTTTTTACAGATTCCTGATCTTTAATTTCATTGATGATCCCTGAAAAATTATAGCCAAAACTATTGTCTTTGCACTCCAACCGGTAATCGAACCGCCCACCTTCGCGAAAATCAATCGTGGCTTTTGGACAGTGCCAATTTGGGGTTGTAAAATTCCACTTCACAATATGTTTAGCATTATAGAAATAATCCCAAACTTTATGAATAGGTTGTAGAATAATAATATCAATCGTGATCGGCTCCATATATAGTAATTTTTCTAAAAATACGGAATTTTATTTAAAGCTAATTCGGTGAAGCGCTGTTATAAGCTAATTGTTTTCGACATGCTTATGAAAATTATTTAAAATTGCATACCATCCGTCACGTTGCATATCTCGGGGTTGCGATGGATCGGGCTCAAAAATTTCGATCACTTTGGTCGTGTTTGCATCGATATTTTCAAAAATTACCTCTACTTTTCTGCCATCACTCAAATGATATTTAATTTTCCGAAGGGGAATGATCTCGTCATATGTTCCGGTGTAATCAAAACCGAAAGATGCATCCTTTGCTTCCATTCTGTAATTGAAATCTCCGCCTTCTTTTAAATTATTTTCGGCAGTGGGACAAACCCATTCCTCAGTGGCAAAATTCCATTTGGTAATGTGTTCAGCTTCCGTGAAGAAATCCCACACTTTTTTTACAGGTTTTAAAATGGTAATATCAATTTTTATAGGGTCCATATTTTTTATTTAGAGTTAAAGATAAAAATTTATTTAATGACTTGAACAGGAACATCAAAATTACATCCAGACAAAAAGTTTATCAACTCGCACAAGATTTTTTATACCTCATAAATTTTAAAATAATGAGAGTTGAATACCCTTTTGTCCTTTAGGTTTTTCAGCATCTCCGAAAACTGTCTTACCGCCATATTTCCAGGAATTCGCGCGTTCTTCTTCAATGACTTCATTGATATCAAAGTTTGGTGTGAAGTTTTCCTCTGCTTTCGAAATGAGTCGATGTAATTTTTCAACAGATTGAAGTTTGTCAGAATTTCCCAGTTTTGATTTTTCAATTCCTTTTTGCAGAATTGAAATGGTTTCATCATAAATTTTGAGCGGAACCGGAAACGGATGACCATCTTTTCCACCATGTGCGAAAGCGAATCTTGCAGGATCTTGAAATCGTGACGGTGCGCCATGAATGACTTCGCTGACTAAAGCTAAACTTTGCAAAGTTCTGGGTCCAACTCCTTTTAATAATAAAAGTTCTTCAAAATTTTCGGGTTGCGTTTCTCTCGTGATGTGTAATAATGCGCCCAACCGTTTAAGATCGACGTCTGCAGCCTGGATATCGTGATGTGCAGGTAGAATCAAACGCGCAAAATCAGACATGATTTTTTCTGAATTGGTGTGTGAAATTTCGAGAATTCCGGATCTGTTTTCTTTGGCGTCATGAGCAGTCAGATTTAAGATTTTTCCCTGGTTGATGCCAGAAATTCCAGTGTGCGGTTCTTCGATAAAAGATTTTAAATTTTCTGAATGCCAATGATAACGGCGCGCAGTTTTGTCTTTTACATTCATTCCCTGCTGAATTACGGTCCAGTTTCCTTCGTCACTCACCAAAAAATTATGCGTGTATAATTGATAACCGTCTTGAAGTGCGGTGTTGTCAACTTTGGCAGAAAGTTTACTCGCACGAATTAATTCTGTTCCATTTAAACCGGTGCTTTCAGAAATCTTCAGAAGTTCATCTGGTGTAGCGAGCGATTGTTTGCCTTTTCCACCCGCAATATAAATTCCGAGAGCTTTTGCATTGGGATTTACAACTCTTTTTAAAGCACCCATAACGGAAGTTGTAACGCCGGAAGAATGCCAATCCATTCCCATAACGGCGCCAAAACATTGAAACCAAAATGGATCGCTCATTCTTCTCAGCACTTCATCTTTTCCGTAATCGCTTAATAAAACTTCGAAAACCGCCAAACCAAGTTTCGACATGCGTTCATAAAGCCATTGCGGAACATAGCCATAATGAAGAGGTAAATCTGCGGAACCTGAACGTTTCATATTGAGAAATTGGATTTCTAAGTTTGGATCTTAAAATAAAAAACCTTGTCAAGTTTTAATTCCTGACAAGGCTAAAACTATCTTTTAAAAGGTTTATTTTAAAGCGTTCAAAGCATTTTCGTAGTTTGGTTCCTGAGCGATTTCCGGAACCTGTTCGGTGTAAAGAACTTTTCCGTTCTCGTCGGTAACAATAACCGCTCTGCTCAGTAAACCCTGCATTGGAGAGTCGATCATGGTAACGCCATAATCATCGCCAAAAGTACCACGGAAATCTGAGAGATTCACGACATTATCTAATCCTTCAGCTGCACAAAATCTGTTTAATGCAAAAGGTAGATCTTTAGAAACGTTGATCACTACGGTATTATTTAATCCAGAAGCTTCCTCATTGAATTTTCTCGCAGACGCAGCGCAAACTCCGGTATCGATACTGGGGAAAATATTAAAAATGATCCTCTTTGAAGAATAATCATCGTTCGTCATTTCTTTTAGATCTTTGCTGATCAAATTGAATTTTTTTACTGTACTGCCAACTGCCGGCAATGAACCGATCGTATGAACCGCACCACCGTGCAATGTAATATCTGCCATAATTCTAATTATTTTATTTACCCAAATTTACTGAATATTTTAGAGGTTGTGATCTCAATAAAAGTTAAAATATTCTTAAATCAGTTCTCAAAAATTATAGAAAAAGCAATACTATCTTGTTCATTTTATACTCATCACTCGACAAAAGCAAAAATCCCGCAATAGGGATCGCAACGGAAATCCCGCAGCCTCGACTCGTCTTGCAAAGGCGGGGCGAGGCGAGGAATTGGAGAGAAGAGCCCGACCGACCAAATTTTTAGCCTGGGAAAAGGTGTGGGGGAAAATCTTGGGCGGGATTGCCCTAAAATTTAAATATTTCAGTAAATTTGTAATTCTTAAATTTTTAATAAAAATATATTATAATGTCAGAAAATTCAAAAATCGTCTATACGTTGACAGACGAAGCGCCGATGTTGGCAACTCATTCATTTTTACCTATTGTAAAAGCGTTTACCAAAACGGCAGCGATTGAAATTTTACCTAAAGATATCTCCTTGGCCTCGAGAATTTTAGCCAATTTCCACGAATTTTTGAATGAAGATCAAAAAGTAGAGGACGCATTAGCGGAACTGGGAGAAATGGTTTCAAGATCTGACACCAATATTATTAAATTACCAAATATTTCTGCATCTTCTCCACAGTTGGAAGCAGCGATCGCTGAATTGCAAAAACATGGTTTCGCGGTTCCGAATTATCCGGCAGAACCAAAAAATGCAGAGGAAGAAGCCATTAAAACGAAATATGCAAAAGTTTTGGGAAGTGCGGTAAATCCTGTACTTCGCGAGGGAAACTCAGACAGAAGAGCACCAAAAGCAGTGAAAAATTACGCCAAAGCAAACCCACACCGAATGGGCGCCTGGAGTGCTGATTCTAAAACGAAAGTTTTGCACATGACTGAAGGTGATTTTTATGGTACGGAGAAATCGGTAACTGTAGAAAAAGACTCCCAATTCAAAATTGACTTTTTCGGAAACGACGGTTCTGTAAAAGAATTGAAAGGTCTCGCTCCCCTAAAAGCTTTGGAAATTATTGATTCTTCGAAGATGAGTATTTCGGCTTTGAAAACTTTTGTGGCTGAATCTATCGCAGAAACAAAAGCTGCGAATGTACTTCTATCAGGACATTTAAAAGCAACCATGATGAAAGTTTCTGATCCAATTATTTTCGGAGCCATGGTTCAGGTTTATTTTAAAGCGATTTTTGAAAAATATAGCGATTTATTTAAAGAATTAGATATTAATCCTAATAATGGTCTTCAAAATTTATTGGAGAAAGTTAAAGGAAATTTAAATGAATCAGCGATCAAAGCAGATATTGCTGCAGCACTGGAAAACGGACCTGCTGTTGCAATGGTGAATTCTGAAAAAGGAATTACCAATTTTCACGTTCCTTCCGACATTATTGTTGATGCTTCTATGGCAGCATTGATCAGAGGCGGCGGAAAAATGTGGAACAAAGCGGGACAGGAAGAAGATACGATCGCAATGATCCCGGATCGCAGTTATGCAGGTTTTTACCAGGCAGCGATTGATGATATGAAAAAACACGGAGCATTAGACGTAACGACTATTGGTTCTGTTCCTAATGTTGGATTAATGGCGCAACAAGCTGAAGAATACGGTTCTCACAACAAAACATTCCAAATGACTGCTGACGGAAAAGTAAAAGTTTCCGACGCTGATGGTAATGTTTTCCTGGAACAGGATGTTGAGAAAGGAGATATTTTCAGAATGTGTCAAACCAAAGATGCACCGATTCAGGATTGGGTAAAACTGGCTGTAAACAGAGCGCGACTTTCTGACACTCCAGCGATTTTCTGGTTAGATGATCAAAGAGCACATGACCGTGAAATGATCAAAAAAGTAGAGAAATATTTAAAAGATTATGACACCAATGGTTTGGATATCAGAATTTTAAATATTGAAGATTCGATGCATTTTACTTTAGACAGAATTCGTCAAGGTTTAGATACCATTTCAGTTTCCGGAAATGTTTTGAGAGATTATCTGACCGATCTGTTTCCTATTTTAGAATTGGGAACTTCGGCGAAAATGCTTTCCATAGTTCCATTGATGAATGGCGGTGGTTTATTTGAAACCGGAGCGGGAGGTTCTGCACCAAAACATATCGAACAGTTCATCGAAGAAGGTTATTTGCGTTGGGATTCTTTAGGGGAATTTATGGCACTGCAAGCGAGTCTGGAACATTTGGCACAAACGCAGCATAATAATAAATCCCAGGTTTTGGCAGATGCTTTAGATTTGGCAAACGAGAAATTTTTAGCAAACGACAAATCACCGTCCAGAAAAGTTGGTTCGATCGACAACAGAGGTTCGCACTTTTATCTGGCGATGTATTGGGCGGAAGCTTTAGCCAATCAAACAAAAGATGCTGAACTTTCTCAGAAATTTGCACCAATTGCTAAGGCGTTGCAAGAAAATGAGTCAAAAATCAATGAAGAATTAATCGGTTCTCAAGGAAAAGCACAGGATATTGGCGGATATTATCAACCAAATTTCCAGAAAACAGATGAGGCGATGCGACCTTCGGCAACTTTGAATACCATTATTAATTCGATTTAATTTAAATAAAATATTCTTAAATAAGACTCTTCATTTATTTGGAGAGTCTATTTTTTGTACCATATCTAATATGAAAAAAATTCTCTATTTTTGTTTAAACTAAAAAACAAATAGCATGAAAAAATTAATGATGAGCATTCTTGCTCTCACTTTGATCAGTTGTACGAAAAGTGAAACGAAGACAGAGGAAAAATCAGGCGGTATATCTGACCTCGTTTCCGGTGTTAAGAACTACAGCGAAATAAGTAAATCGGTGGACGAAGTTTCTAAAAACATCGAGGTTTTAAAGAAAACAACTCCGCTTTCTAACGAAGAATTAAAAGCGATTTTACCAGAGAGTTTGCTCGGACTGAAAAGAACCGAGATTTCTGTAGGCGATACTTCAATGATGACTCTTACGACAGCGGAAGCCAAATACAAATCAGAAGATCGAAAATCGATCGACGTACAAATAATGGATGGTGCCGGTGAAATGGGATCTGCAATGGTTTCCTCCATGATGATGGGTTTGGGCGGAAATCGTGAAAAAACTACTGAAAATAGATTTGAAAAAACCACCGAAATCAACGGAATGAAAGCCTTGGTTTCCGAAGAAAAAAGTGGAGAAAACGTAAGTTCAAAAATTCAGGTCATTGCAAAAAAACGATATCTTTTTACGATGAGTGGCGAAGGAATTTCTTACGAAGATCTATTAAAAGCTTTTGGCGAAATCAATACTTCCGGATTATAATATATTTGATTTAAAACTAAAAACCCTTTCTGCATCAAAGCAAAAAGGGTTTTTTATATTTTATTAAATTTCTTTAAATAAAAGAAATTTACATCATTTTCAAATTGTTAACTTCTAATTCAGACAAAATTCTCCAGTGTCCACGTTTGATGTTCTTCTTTGTTAATCCGGCAAACATTACACGATCCAATAATTCAACTTCATAACCAAGTCTTGTAAAAATTCTGCGCACTACCCGATTCCAACCAATGTGGATCTCGATTCCAATTTCGTTTTTAGGTTTTCCTTCGATGTAAGAAATACTGTCAACTTCAGCAACACCTTCTTCTAAACGAATTCCTTCTGCGATTGCATTTAAATCAGCTCTGTCTAATTTCCGATCTAAAGTAACATGATATATTTTCTTCATGTTGAATGATGGATGCGTCAATTTCTTTGTCATATGACCATCATTTGTAAGCAAAATTACCCCAGTTGTAGAACGGTCTAATCTTCCCACCGGAAAAACTCTGTACGGAGACGCGTTTGCAACCAGATCCATTACGGTTTTTCTGGCTTTTTCGTCCTTCGTTGTAGAAATATATCCTTTTGGTTTATTCAACAAAATATAAACGGGTTTTTCCGGGGTAATTCCCTGACCGTCGAAAATTACTTTATCTGTTTTTTGAACTTGGTAACCCATTTCAGTTACAACAGTACCATTCACCTGAACTAACCCCTGAGTAATTAATTCATCGGCTTCTCTTCTCGAACAAATCCCTGAATTGGCAATGTATTTATTTAAACGGATGGATTCTTTAGGAACCTCTTTCGCTAATTTATCAAATCTTCTTTTTTGAACGAAATTTCGGGTTTTTTCTCCCTCATCTATCGGTCGTTCGTAGTTTTTGAAAAGTTTTGTCGTGCGGGTTTTATCGTCGCCTTTTACAAATTTTCCTCCTGCACCAAAAGATTTTCCAACTCTTTTACCAGCTGGTTTAGAATGTCTTTCATATGATTTGTCGTAGCTTTTCGCTTCCGACTGTGACATTAGTCTAGGTTCTCTCGGCGTTTTTGGAGCTTTGGGCTCTTTGCTTTCTTCTGATTTTTCAGTACGTGGTCGAGTAGATTTTTGTGCACGTGGTTTCGCAGTACTTCCGGAATTGGAAATTTTGCTTATTCGTTGTGGCTTACTTTTACTGTTTCTATCTCTGCTCATGTTCTGAAAAATTTATCTGCAAAGATAAGGTATTTTTTAGTTCTTTTTGCGGAGCTTTGAAATCGATTTCATTCTTTTTTGAACAGAATCATTCATAGGAATAAACCGTGAAATAAAGTAAAAGAGAATAAATCAGAATCTTAAAATAATTCCGTCCATCAGCATGGCGATAATGCCTATGAATACCCAGATTCTAAGTATATTGAGAACAAAAAAATTGCTTTTTTTGTAAGGGTTTAAAAGAAGATACAAGGCGAATACAAGCACCAGTAATCCGCCGGCAAAATAGAGATTCATGATATTATGAATTCCTTCTTTGCTTATGATTAGAGTGGAAATCCACATTAAAAGAACAGAAATAATTCCCAAAATGACTTTAGACACTTTAATCCCGAACTGATTTGGGATCGTAGCATAACCAAACATTTTATCTGCATTCTTCGTTAAAAGATCTTTGATAATGTCGATCATTAAAAGAATTAAAAACAGAAAAATCGCCATCAGAAAAATTTTGGCTGAAAATGTTTTATAATAGATCCACATTCCAAAAAAGGGATAAACAGTCAGCGTTACAAAAGTGAGATTGTTAACGATCAAAACTTTGCTAAGCTTGTGACTGTAAAACCACATGAAGAACTGGTAAGTCAAAAAGAAGAAGAAAACCCGCGGAGAGATGAGAAATGCAATTCCGAGGGAAATTAAATTTAAGGTAAGATAGGCATAAAGAAAATATTTCTGCTTCAAAAATTTTTGAATTCTCGTTCGGAATGGTTTCGTCAACTGATCTTTTTCCCGATCGTAAAACTGGTTGATAATTCCGCCCGCCAAAATACTTAGAACAGTACAGAAAATAATTCCGTGAACTCTGAAATCAAAGACAAAATTCCGTACGCTCTCTTCTCTGCTAAAGAGAAAAAAAGTAGAAACATACAAAGCAAATGTTAAGAGTAAAGCAACGAATACACGAGCTCCCAAGAGGAAACCTATCAATTGCGAAATTCTGTAAAAGAGAGGATTATTCATAAAAAAAGCCGAATAAATGTAAAATAGATTGCAAATTTTCCGACTTCAATTTCTAGAATCTGTAGATGACTTCTTTGTGAAAACCTTCGAGCATTTTCTCGGCTTTTTCGTAATCTTTGGTAAAGCCTAAAATATATCCGCCACCGCCGCTACCGCAAAGTTTAAGGTAATAAGCATTCGTGTCAAGACCTTTTTTCCAGACTTTATAAATGCTTTCGGGAATCATCGGTTTGAAATGTTCATATGCCCAAACGGAAAGACTTTTTAAATTTCTGAAAAGTGGTGTCATTTCTTTTTTCAGGAAAGCTTCGATACACGCATTATTGTAGCGAATAAACTCCTCTTTCATTGTTTTCCGGAAACCTTCAGTCTTCATTTTTTCAAAGAAAATCTGAACCATTGGTCCAGTTTCGCCCGTCATTCCAGAATCGATCAAGAAAATGGCGCCTTTCCCAGCTTCACTCGCAGGGATCAAAACTTTATTTACATTTTCCTTATTTTCAATCAAAATAGGAAGATTCATGTAGCAGATCAGTGGATCAATTCCAGAACTTTTCCCGTGGAAAAAACTCTCCATTTCACCGAAAATCTTTTTGAGATCTTTAAGTTCGTCTTTCGAAATATGTTCAGGAAGATAAGTTTTAACAGAATAACGTTCGAAAATCGCGGCAACTAAAGCGCCAGAACTCCCAACACCATAACCTTGCGGAATATTGGAATCAAAGAAAAGTCCTTTGCGAATGTCTTTTTGAAATTTGGAAATACTAATTTTATAGGCTTCAGGAAGTTCCAGATCTTTCAGATAATTTGCATATTTCAGCAAAGATTCGTTTGATTCTTTTTCGAAATCACTATCCAAATCAGAAAATTTCAAAGCACCTTTATAAAAACTATACGGCAAAGTAAGTCCCTGTGAATCTTCAATAATGCCGTATTCACCGAACAATAAGATTTTTGCGTAAAATAAAGGATTGGTCATAGTTTGTAATCTGTTTTCCTGTTGCAAATATACAACATTTCTGATTATCAATAAATTAACTTATCAAAATGTACAGCACTACATTAGATATTATTTATGAGCTTTTAATTTGAGGAATCTTATTAAAATTAAACCAATTGCAAAAAAGATAGACATCCCGATGAATGCATAATGCATATTGTGAAATTTCTGAATGGTAACACCGAAAATAAGGGATCCTAAAATAATTGCAAGCTTCTCTAAAACATCGTAAAAACTAAAGTAAGTCGTGTTGTCCATAGAATCTTCCGGTAATAATTTCGAGTAGGTCGAACGGGACATTGCCTGCAAACCACCCATTACTAAACCTATAAATGCAGCTAAAACATAAAACTGCGTCTCAACATTAGGATTTTCTTTGTTAAGAAAATAAGCAGAAAGACAACAAATGATCCAGATTCCGACAGCAATACTGATCACATTTTTATTTCCTATTGATCTTGATAATCTGGAAAAAGCCAACGCACCAAAAATAGCCACGATCTGAATAACCAAAATCGTAATGATCAACTTGTACTGATCTTCTTCTTTCGTGAAAATTTCTGAGGTTCCGAATAAGGTTGCCATCAAAAAAATCGTCTGCATTCCAATACTGTAAAAGAAAAAGGAGGATAGAAAAAACTTCAGATTTCTATCTTCGAATAATTCTCTTCCTACTTTAAACAATTCACGGAAACTTTCCTTCGCAACATCTTTGTAAAAGGCTAAATTATCTTTAATTACTTCAAAAATTCCGCCGTGCTCTTCGTGTGTTTCAAAGATATTTTTATAATTTAAAAGCACAAGATCTTTTGGCAATTTATCTTTAACCAAGCCGAACTGCGGTAAATATCTGAAAGTATATTGTGAAAATCCAAACCACCAAGCTCCGGTAATTAGGAAAGTAATTCTGGTATAAATCTTAGTTTCCTCCGGCGTTTTCGCAACAACCTGAATTAATAGTAAGCAAAGAATTAATAAAATTACAGAACCAATATATCCGTAAACGTACCCTTTTGCAGAAAGTGCATCTTGTTTATCCGGCGTTGCAATATCGGGTAAAAACGAGTTATAAAAAACCAAACTACCCCAAAAACCTACACTTGCAGTCACACTAAATAGTAAACCCAAAAATACATTTTGCATTCCCGTAAACATGGCTAAACCCATACAAGAACAAGATCCCAAATAACAGAAAAACTGGAGAAATGATTTCTTGTTTCCAATCGTATCTGCTAATGAAGATAATATGGGCGAAATAACAACAACGATCAAAAAAGATAAGGTTAAGGAAAAACTAAAAATCGCGGTGGGTTCGTAGGAATTGCCCAAAATGTTGATCATGTGTGGAACAGGAACCTCTTTCCATTCGCCAGAAGCTTCTATTAAGACTTTCTTTTTATATGCAGTTGTAATGATGGAATAATAAATAGGAAAAATCGTGGAGGTAATTACCAGAGAGTATACAGAATTTGCCCAATCGTAAAAAGCCCAAGCTTTCATGATCTTCGGATTATTCTTGATATTTGGCTTTTGCAAATCGGCGTTTTCTGACATTTTGAAATAATTAGTTAAACAAAAATAAAAAAACCATTAAGATATTAATGAAAAAATGTCATTAATAATTCTTAATGGTTCAAACTTTAAAAATTAAGAGGAATTACATGTTCTCGATAACGATCGCACTCGCTCCACCACCGCCGTTGCAAATCGCAGCTGCGCCGTATTTTCCGTTATTTTGTTTTAGAATATTGATTAAACTAACGATGATTCTTGAACCTGAACTTCCAAGCGGATGACCGAGAGAAACTGCGCCTCCGTTCACATTTACTTTTGAGGAATCAAGTCCTAAAATTTTATTATTAGCTAAACCTACCACTGCAAATGCTTCATTAAATTCGAAGAAATCAATATCAGAAATTTCAAGACCTGCTTTTTTCAAGGCGATCGGTATAGCTTTTGACGGTGAAGTTGTAAACCATTCCGGAGCTTGAGCTGCATCTGCGTAAGAAACAATTCTGGCTAAAGGTTTCAATCCCAACTCTTCCATTTTTTCTTTAGACATTAAAACTAAAGCAGAAGCACCATCATTTAAAGTAGAGGCATTTGCCGCAGTTACCGTACCATTTTCTTTCTGGAAAACAGTAGCCAGACTTCCTATTCTATCGAAATTAACCGATTTATATTCTTCGTCTTCTTTAAAAATAATTGGATCGCCTTTTCTTTGTGGAATTTCGACAGAAACGATCTCATCATTAAATTTCCCTTCGCTCCAGGCTTTTGCGGAACGTTTGTAAGATTCAACTGCAAAATTATCCTGATCTTCTCTTGTAAAACCATATTCAGCAGCACATTTTTCGGCGCAAACTCCCATGTGAACTTTTCCGTAAACATCGGTTAAACCGTCGAGAACCATTCCGTCCTGCATTTTCACGTCACCCAATTTGGTAGCGACTCTTGCGTTGTAGTAATGCGGAACTGAGGACATATTTTCCATTCCACCTGCTACGATAACATCTTGATCACCAGATTTAATGGATTGTGCAGCCATCATCACTGCCTTCATTCCAGATGCGCAAACTTTATTAATGGTTGTTGCGGGAGTTTCTTCAGACAATCCTGCACCCATGGCAGCTTGACGAGCCGGAGCTTGACCTTCACCAGCTTGCAAAACATTTCCCATATACACTTCCTGAACCATTTTCGGATCAAGATTAATTTTTTCTAAAGCGCCTTTAATAGCGGTTGAACCTAATTTCGTAGCCGGAACTGTAGATAAACTTCCCATGAAACTTCCCATTGGAGTTCTTGCTGCAGATACGATGAATACTTCTTTCATAAATAGATTTTATATTTTTTACAAATGCCTTTCAACTTGAATTTTTCAGGTTGTAGGCGTTAATTTTCAGTACGCTAAATTACAAAAAAAAACACACTTTCGGAAAAGCGTGTTTTATCTTATTTGGAAGGTAATTCTTAATGTTTTACCGCTGCAATTTCTTCCGGATTATGTTTGTGTTTGAACATTACAGCAAACAACACTGCAATTACTAAAGCATATCCTGCGAAAACGAGCCATATGTCGTGCCACATTTTATCTCCATTTGACATTGTAAAATATTTCTGGATCAACCAACCACTCGCTAAACTTCCGGCAATTGCACCGAAACCATTAGTCATCATCATAAACAAACCTTGAGCAGAAGAACGAATTTTATAATCAGTCGTCGTTTCCACAAAAAGAGAACCTGAAATATTGAAAAAATCGAAAGCCATACCATAAACGATACAAGAAAGAACAATGAGTCCTAAACCAAATCCTACCGGAACGCCATAGGCAAACAAACCGAAACGTAACACCCATGCAAACATCGAAATAAGCATGACATTTTTGATTCCATATTTGCTTAAAAAGAAAGGAATTGCAAGGATAAACAGCGTTTCCGATATCTGCGAAATCGACATAATCAAAGTCGATCTTGTTACAACGAAACTATCAGCATATTCAGGTATTTTACCGAAGTCAGACAAAAAAGTATCACCATACATATTCGTCAACTGCAATGCTGCTCCCAAAAACATGGAAAAGAAAAAGAACAATGCCATTTTGTAATCTTTAAATAAAGAAAAAGCATTTAAACCCAATTTTTCAGATAAGGTAGCATTCGCCGGAATTAAATTCTGAGGCGGACATTTCGGTAAAGTAAAAGAGTAAATCCCTAAAACAATAGCGACAACTGCGGCTATATAAAATTGATTTCCAGAAGCTTTATTTCCGGTGAGATTGGTAATCCACATCGCTGCAATAAAACCAATAGTTCCCCAAACACGAATTGGCGGAAAAACTTTTACAACATCGTAATTATTATTTTTCAGAACATAATAAGCGATGGAATTCGATAAAGAAATCGTCGGCATATAAAACATCATCGCGATGAGCATGACCCAAAAGAAATTTTCCGGCGTCGTAACGGAAGGTAAAAAGAACAAAGTAATTCCATATAAAATATGCAAAATCCCAAATAATTTTTCAGCATTCATCCATCGATCGGCAATAATTCCTGTTAAAGCAGGCATGATGATCGAGGCAATACCTAAAGTTGCGAAAACCTTACCGAATTCTTCGCCACCCCATTGTTTTGTTCCGAACCAGTAAACCCCGATGGTAATGAGCCAAGCTCCCCACACAAAAAATTGTAGGAAAGACAATACGGTAAGTCTTAATTTTAAATTCATAACTTATTTATAAAATTTTTTATTCTATTTTTTTATTTCGTCTTTTTATTTCCTGCTGCAATTCTAACGCAGCATCGAAGTCTTCGTCTTTTACCGCATCTTCTAATAATTTCTGTAAATCTTCTACGGGAAAAGAGGCTAAATCTCCTTCTGAAGCTACGGGAGAAAATTCTGCTTCTGTTGTACCAGGTTCATCCAGTTCTAATAATATTCCTGCTTCACTGAGAACTTGTGGTGTAGTATAAATAGGGACTTCAAAGCGTACTGCCATTGCAACAGCATCGGAAGTTCGGGCATCTAAGATCAACTCTTCGCCGTTTGCATTATTTTTAAAATTGATATTTGAAAAAAATACTCCGTCGATAATTTGGTAGATAATGACCGAAGTTATTGTGAAATTTGCAGAGGTCACAAATTTTGCAAATAAATCGTGCGTTAAAGGTCGCGGCGGATGAATATCTTTCTCTAAACCTAAAGAAATTGACTGTGCTTCGAAATTTCCTATTACGACAGGTAATTTTACGCTGGTTTCCTCATGTTCCAAAAGGAGCGCGTAAGCTCCGGATTGTGTTTGGCTGTAAGAAATTCCACGTATGATTAATCGTTTGTAATCCATAACTACAAATATAAATGATTTTTTAGATTAGGAATTTATTTTCAAATGTTTTATGAGAAATATTTAAGAAATCATGAAGTAAATCAGTAAATCGATCTATGTTTCAGGAATTTCATTCAAATTTATTATTATCGTGAATGCACTTCCCATCACACTGCTTTCTTTTTTAACTTTCGCATTCATAAATCGAATTCTGGAATCGATATTGCTTAAACCAATCCCTTTTGACAATGAATTGATCGGAAATCCTCTGCCGTTATCATTCACAGAAACTTCTATGAGCGGATGATCATACCTAATTTTGACATCAGCAACTTTCGCTTCAGAATGCTTAACCACATTGTTGACCAATTCTTGAATTATTCTATAAATATGCGTTTTAATAGTTTCGCTGAGCAGAATTTCTTTCTCTGAGAAGGTAAGATTGATTTTAATTTTATAGAGTTCTGCAACTTTTTTACAAAAATTTTCAACTGCTCCAAAAAGTCCATAGTTCGTAATTGATGAATTGGACAGATTGTGCGAAATTTCTCTGATCTGTTGACAGGATTTATCAATAATTTTAGATAAATTATTCAGAACATTTTCATTATTTGGATTATTATTTTCGTTCTCCAAATAAGCTAAATTTAATTTGATGGCAGATAAATCTCCAGCAATACCGTCATGAAGTTCTTCGGCAATTCTTTTTCTTTCTTTTTCCTCACCTTCCAGTAAACCTCGAAGTTTGCTAATTTGTTGCTGATGTTTGTGACGAATGACAAGATTGTAAACTCGATTTTTTTCGTCATTCATCAATTTTATTTTGTAGGCCAAACCAAGGCTGAAAAAGATAGTTTCTACAACGATTCCAACATAAAAAAATGCAATGGGATTGGTCATATTTAAAGAGGGAATAAAACTACCTGCAAAAGCGATGAGCGCAAAAATTACAAATACGCAAACTCCAAACAGAAAAAAATATTTATGACTTCCCGAATTTCTAATTGCTTTCAAAACACTCACTACAAAAATTGTCAGCATTATTGGCAAATAAATAAAGGTATACAGGGAGACATACAGATCTTCATTTTTCATGAAAAAAGTAAGTATCGCTAAAAACAGAAATAAAACTGCTACAAATTTTAAGATCCATCGAACCCTATTGAAATATTTTTTAGTCCTCTTATCCAGATCCAAAAAATAAAGTGCAAAAATGGAATAGAAATTATAAAAAATAACCTGCAAGTAAAAACTCGAGATATGCGTAAAAACAGTTGCATTTTCCTTCCCCATAAAATAAGCAACTCCACCTTCAAACCAATTGTAATAATCATCATTTCGACTTAACAGATACATGAGCAAGCAAATATTATAAAGTGCATAATATTTAAAACTTTTCTCCTGGATGTATACAAAAATAACTCCACTAACAATAATGAAAAGGAGTTGAAAAGAAATAGCCATGTTCCAAACGAACAAATCCATCAATGAAAATTTATAATTATTTTTCTCATTACAAGTAAAATTAGACAATTTTATTAGCAATTCATCAATTATTTGCAAATATCATTTTAGTTCTCTTTATAACGCAAAAAAAAACGCCAGATTTCTCTGACGTTTACTTCCTATCTTGAAAAAGTATTAACCTTTCAGAGCCCTAATTTTCTCTGTTAATGCAGGAATAATCTGGAAAGCATCTCCTACTACTCCATAATCTGCAGATTTGAAGAATGGTGCTTCTGGATCACTGTTGATAACAACAATAGTTTTAGAAGAATTCACTCCCGCCAAATGCTGAATTGCGCCGGAAATCCCGACTGCAACGTAAAGATTGGGTGAAATTGCTTTTCCTGTTTGTCCAACGTGTTCGGAGTGAGGTCTCCAACCAATATCTGAAACTGGTTTCGAACAAGCAGTTGCTGCTCCCAAAAGATTCGCTAAATCTTCGATCATTCCCCAGTTTTCCGGACCTTTCATTCCACGTCCTGCGGAAACCACAATTTCTGCTTCTTTCAAATCTAATTTACCAGAACTTTGTTCGTGAGAAATTACTTTGGTATCTTCATTTGTAACAGACAATTCTTTTACTTCTTCAGAACCTGAAGTAGCATTTTCTTTTACGCCATAAGCATTTTGAGAAACCGTAACAATTACTCCTTCTGCATCTGCTTTTGCGTGCATAAAACCTTTTCCGGAGAATGCTCTTCTTTTAACTTGAAATGGGGAAAGACTTTCTGGTACTTCGATCACATTGGTAATCAATGAAAAACCGTTCATTATGGCCAACATTGGTGCAATAGAAGAAGCATCTGTAGTGTGAGGAAATACAATTTTATTTCCACTTACTACTTCGTTCACCGCTTTAGCATACGATTTTGCGCTAAAATTTTTCAAACCTTCATCTTTAATATTGATGACGTTTGTTGCTCCATATTTATAAAGTAAATCTGAAGAATCGGTCGGATTTACCGTGATCGCAGTCACCGTTTCACCAGCTTGATCTGCAATTGCTTTTGCATAAGAAACCGCTTCGAAGGCCGCTTTTTTGTAAATTCCGTTTATATTTTCTGCATATACGAATATTGCCATTTTCTTTGAATTTTAAATGTTAAATTTTAACTTAAATCACTTTTGCTTCCTCGTGAAGTAATCTCACCAATTCGTCAAGATTATCTGCTGAAACCATTTTCACCGCTGCTCTTTGTGGAACTGAATCATAAGAAACACCTTCTACTTTTACTTCAGAAGAAGCAGGCTCTACAACAACCAAAGGTTTGGATCTTGCAGACATAATTCCTCTCATGTTTGGGATGATGAGATCTTTTTCATCAACCATTCCTTTTTGTCCAGCAATTACGGCGGGAAGTTTTACAGAAATAGTTTCTTTTCCACCTTCAATTTCACGAATAGCCGTTGCTTCTGCACCGTTGACGTCTAAACCAACACATGCATTTACAAAAGGCTGATTTAATAACTGCGCAACCATTCCCGGAACTGCACCACCATTATAATCAATAGATTCTCTACCACAAAGAATTAAATCATACGAACCATTTTGAGCAACATTTGCAATTTCTTTAGCAACGGAAAAACTATCTTTTGGTTCTACATTAACTCTTATGGCGTCATTTGCACCGATTGCTAATGACTTTCTGATCACAGGTTCAGTTGTAGCATCACCAACATTTATTACAGTTACTGTTGCTCCCTGAGATTCCTGCAATTTAATCGCTTTCGTTAAAGCAAATTCATCCCACGGATTAATTACCCACTGAATTCCGGTTTTGTCGAAAGCCGATTTGTCTGCAGTAAAATTAATTTTTGAAGTAGTATCTGGAACACTACTTATACATACTAATATTTTCATTTGTCAAAGTTTAATTATTTTTTTAGTAAAATTGAAACTTTAGATTTCAAGTTTACTATGTTTTTTTAATTTCTGTAAATATAAATATAAATACTATGCATGCATAATATATTTTCAGGAAAATATATTAACCGCATAATAATTATGGAGACTAATTATTTGGTTTTGAGGGTCTAATCTCAATTTTTGACGGCAAAGAGCGAGGATTCATTTTGAAGATATCTAAAACAAGATTTCCTAAATCCTCTGGCTGAATTTTCCAGGCATCTTTTTCAGAAGGTTCATTTCCATTAAAATGAGTAGAAACGGAACCCGGCATTATGGTAGAAACTTTAATATTGTATTTCCGTAAGTCAACCATTGCAGCTTGTGTAAAACCGACTGCACCAAATTTGGAAGCATTGTAACCGGACCCTTTTTCGAAAAAATTAGTTCCTGCTAAACTAGAAATACTGATAAAATAACCTTCAGATTTTTTTAATTCTTCAACAGAAGCTTTCAAAGTATAGAATAGACCCGAAAGATTGGTTTCAATCATATCGTTCCAATCATCAACCGAAAGTTCATCAACCGGCTTGAAAACTCCTAAACCTGCATTCGCAATCACATAATCTAATTGACCAAAGTGCTTTTTTATTTCTGAAACTGCTTTTTCTTCATCCTGAAAATTCCTCACATTGGAAACGATTCCTAAAACTTTCGAAGGATCAGATGAAAGTTGCGAGACTGCATGATCTACATCTTCTTTTTTTCTGCCACTGATTGCTACTCTAATTCCCTGCTCGGATAAGATTTTTGCAATTCCAAAACCGATACCTTTTGTACCTCCCGTTATATAAGCAACTTTTCCTGTAAACATATTCTTTTATTTTAATCCTTAAAGATAAAAAAAGTATATTAATTATTTAAACCTCCCCGATTTTAATTGAAAGATACCATGATTATCAAAATCTATATTTCAAAAATGAGTAATACACCAAAAAAAAAGCACCTTCAGAAGGTACTTTTATTTATTTAAAATAATTTTTTAGTTTTTAAGTACTTTTTGAATGTAAACATTCCCGTCGCTACCTTTTACTTTAAGAATGTAAGTTCCTTTTGCGAAACCAGCTACATTAACACCTTGTGTTGCTTTAGAGTTTACAGTAATAACTTTTTTACCAGTCATATCAAAAAGTTCGATAGATTCAACTTTTAAGTTATTAGCCAATTTAAAGTTTAAAACATCTTTTACAGGATTAGGATAAACTTGAAGATTTTTAGAGTTAATAATCTCAGTAACACCCAAGTTATTTACTCCTGTAATAGTCATCACCCAATGTGCGTTCGGAAAGCCAATAGAAGTTGTTGTAACTGGATTAGGAATACTGCATGTAACGGATTTTACGTAAGAAGGTTTAGTCTCTGCACTTGCATTAGTCCCTAAATAAAAACCTACTACAGAACCACCATCATGAGCAACTTCTAAAACAATTTTTGAACCAGCAGGTACTACTTGTGTTAAATTTGTTCCAGTACTTACCAATTTTAAAGCGTCAGCTGGAGTGACAGGAACATCTACTGATTTTAAAAGTGTTTTAGTCCCTCCAGGATAAGTTCCTACTAAACTATAAAGATTAACAGTTGCATTCAAAGGTTCACTTGCCGTTTCTACACCAAATTGTATATTGGTTATTTTATAATCATAGGTTATCGCATAATCTGCCAAAGTAAAAGCTCTGGAATAAAAATTATCTGCGGTAAGACCACCTGCACCACATGCTACTGAATTTAATGCAGTAACAGTGACTGCATCTGTATTTTGCGTAATAACCTGTGCGCTAACATTTGCAGCAAAAACTGCCATTGCTAAAAGAGTAAATGTTTTTTTCATAAAATTTTATTTAATTAGAAACAAATATAAAAAAAATTTTATTATAAAAAAACACCCCAAATAGAGGCGCCTTTTAAAATTAATTTCTGAAATAAAACTATTTCTTGATGAATTTTTGAGATTGAATACCATTTTCAGTATTCACATTAATGATATAGTCTCCAAACGGGAGATTTCTTACATCTACTTGATTGTTTTTAACTTTGTTATCAAATTAAATTTTACGTGAAATATCAACAATTCGCATCTTTTTAAAAATAAAAAAACGCTTCAAAATGAAACGTTTTTCTAAATAAATATTTATGATTTCGCATAATTCTCGAAGAATAACGGAATACTTTCAATTCCTTTATAGAAATTATAAAGTCCATAATGCTCATTAGGCGAGTGGATTGAATCTGAATCTAAACCAAACCCCATCAAAACAGATTTTGCTTCTAAAACTTGCTCGAACATTGCGGTGATCGGAATACTTCCGCCGCTTCTGTACGGCAAAACTTCTTTTCCGAAAGCAGTTTCCATCGCTCTTTTAGCCGCTCTGAATTCTTTGGTGTCGCTCGGTAAAACATATGGCATTCCACCGTGATGTGGTGTTACTTTAACTTTTACATTTGCAGGAGCAATCTTTTCAAAATATTTCGTGAACTTTTCTGTTATCTCATCCGGAGTTTGGTAAGGAACCAAACGCATGGATATCTTCGCGAAAGCTTTTGACGGAATCACGGTTTTCGCACCTTCACCTGTATAGCCACCCCAAATTCCGTTGCAATCTAAAGTCGGACGAATTGAAGTTCTTTCCAAAGTCGTATAACCTTTCTCGCCTTCTACTCCATTTAAGCCAATTGATTTTTTGAAATGTTCCGGATCGTCTTTTAATTTATTCATATCAGTTCTTTCTTCATCAGAAACGGTTTCTACATTATCATAAAAACCATCAATCGTAATGTGTCCGTTATCATCAATTAAATTTGCGATTATTCTCGAAAGCACGTGAATCGGATTTGGAACTGCACCACCATAAAGTCCGGAATGCAGATCTCGGTTTGGTCCTTCAACTTCTACCTCTACATAACTTAGTCCTCTTAAGCCTGTGGTCACGGTCGGTTGTTCATTAGAATAAATATGCGTATCTGAAATTAAAATCACATCACATGATAATTTTTCTTTATTTTCATTTACAAACTCTTCCAAACTTTTAGAACCCACTTCTTCTTCACCTTCAAAAATACATTTCACATTACAAGGTAAAGTATTTGTTTTCATCATTGCCTCAAGTGCTTTGATGTGCATGAAAAACTGTCCTTTATCATCTGCTGAACCTCTGGCGAAAATTGCGCCTTCAGGATGAATTTCTGTTTTTTCAATATACGGTTCAAAAGGTGGTTTTGTCCATAACTCTAAAGGATCTGGTGGTTGCACATCGTAATGTCCGTAAACCAAAACGGTTGGTAAATTTTTATCGATTAATTTTTCACCGTAAACAATTGGATATCCTTTAGTTGCACAAACTTCTACTTCATCTGCACCGGCATCTCTCAAAAATTTTGAAACTTCATCAGCACATTTCAACACTTCATCTTTATAAGCAGGATCTGCACTGATAGAAGCGATTTTCAACAATTCAAAAAGTTCATCTACGTAACGCTGTTTATTTTCTTGAATGTAATCTAAGGTTTCTTTCATTTTATTTTAATTAAAATTATTTAACATCGAACTTTGTAAAAATAAAAAAAATGTCTCGCCAAAGCAAGACATTCCTAATTATATTTTTTTGAAATATTTATTTTTTTACCGGTGTAGCTGTTGCGGAAGTTGGTGCAGTTACTTTCGCACTGTCCATTTTCAAGGGATCAACAGTTTTTGTACTGTCGCTTGTTACCATTCCGATTGTGGGTTTTACCTCTGTTTCTTTTACTGTCATTGGCTTATCGGTCATCACATCATCGCTGTATCTTGTGGCGCCTTCTTCCATTTTCAGAACACCTTTGTTTCCACCTGCCTGAATTTTCTGACAACTGATCGCTAAACCTGCGATTGCAACAACTAAAATTACTTTTTTCATATCTACTTTATGATTATTATGAATTTTTAAAATTTTCACTGCCCCAAAAGTAAGAAATATTGGCATTTTTCACAAAGAAATTACTGAGATTTTAGAATAATCTTTCCTTTTTGAGTTTGAGTGAAAATTAAATAAGAATTTCCACCGTCAGAAATCTTGTATTTTTTCTTAATTTCTTCGGGTGATAACGGATGATTTTTTGAAATAATATTATACTTCTCTCCTTTTTTAATTGACTTGGAATCGATGATTTCTATTTGCAAAACTCTTCCAGGAAAATTCTGGATTCGTTCACCAGATGTATAAAAATGAGTATTGGGATGAAGTTTATTACACTCAAATCTATTCGAAATCAAATTAAAAGCACCCGATTTTAAAACCGCGTTATTTGGAATGTATAAAAACTCTTCTGGTTCAGAAAAATTGGAGACAGCTGTTTTTTCTTCTTTAAATTTATAAGAAAAATTTGCATCTTCACTTTCCAAATTAATGCAGGAAATCTCTACATCGTCAACTATTTTATTGCTTTCAAGGAAGACCAGCAGTTCTTTCACTTCATTTCTAACCGCAATAATTTGGATTTTTGAAATATTTTTTAAAACAGAAATCAAATAAGAAATATCAATCAAAGGTGAAAGTTTGATAATAATTTGTAAAGAAATTTCAAAAAGTTGATCCTGAATTTCTAAAAGATTAGGAGATAGATCTTCGAGTAAAAACTTTTTATTTTTTTCAGAATCTCTTCTCGCGGGATCCAAATAAATTAAGTCAAAATTCTCTGTATTTTTAGCTAAGAAATCTTCCAAATTTTCATTGATAAAATTGACTTTTCTTTCCAGAACTCCCCAATTGTGCTTTACAATATCTAATAGTTCTGTATTCTGCTCAACCAAAGTAATTTCATCAAAATTCTTTGAAAGAAAATAAGCATCAATTCCAAAGCCTGAAGTCAAATCGATAAAACTTTTTCCCAGTAAATTGTCCGCCTTTAATTCTGCAGTCGATTGTGAAGAAGACTGCTCCAAATTTAGATTCGGCGGAAAAATAATTCCGTCTTTCAATAAAAAAGGAAATTTTTTCTGCGCCACCTTTTTACCTTTGATCTGTTGCACAATTTCCTGCATGGAAACTTCGTAAAATGGTGATTTCTTTAATAACAAAGAATGCAAATCTGTTTGTAGATTTGCATTGATATAATTTTGAACTTCTTTATTAAGGATATTTTTCAACGTATCTTTTTAAACTACCAAAATCACAAAAGTTTTTCTGTGAGATTAATTAAATTGCCTGTCAAAGACGGAAATATTACTCAAACATTTCCGCTAAACGAACTTTTTTCATTTCGTTTTTGTCGTACATTTCCTCTGCAGACTTTGTTTTTTCAAGTTTAGGATAAAGATTTACACCGATGATTTTCGTTTTACCTTCTTCTACCCAATTTTGTTCTTTAATGGCGCTTTCATATATTCCTTCCTGAATATTCCCATCTTTTAAAAGTTTACAATAACCACCTTCTTCTTCAATTTTCAAAAATTCTTGCCAGGATCTTTCTGTGAATTGTTGCGTGATATTTTCAATATAATAACTTCCGTTTCCGGCGTCATCAAAAACATTAATAATACTTTCGTACGCCAAAACTATTTGCTGTTTGAAAGAAATTTCCTCAGAAACAGAATCAGAATTTTCAATTTTATAATCATTACTGAAAACCGCATCAGCTCCACCAATCATGGCTGCAGAAAGTTCTAAAGTTGAACGAATTAAGTTATTCTCAGGATCATTTTTCGATTTATTGCGCAAAGAAGTTTCAGCAAAAATAAATGGAATTTCATCTAAATTAAATTCTTTTGAAAACTGATTGAAAATTAATTTTAAAGCCCGAATTTTAGCAATCTCAAAGAAATAATTTCCACCAGCAGCCACGTTAAAAATTATTTTATTTAAGATTTCTGATCCAAAAATCTCAGTCAACTCTTTAGTTTTAGCCAAAGCAAAAGTTAATTGCTGAATAATCGTTGCGCCCGAATTTTGATGCAAAGAAACATCAATACAAATATTTCTTTCAAAATCTTTCGCCAATAATTCTTTGACCAATTGCTGGTTGATCTCTCCATTTTTATCTTCCGAAAAAACATCGATCAGGGAAAAATAACGGTTTGTTTCGTCTAAAGAAATATGATCAGCCAAATCTTTATTATTCACAAAAATCACTTTCTCCGTTAAATCTTCAACATTTTGATTGAGTAGAAAAGCAAAGACATTTTCTTCAGCACTTTCATGATAAAGCGAAACAAGGTGCGTAGATTCTTCTACTTTCGGAAGATTACTTAAAGGTTTTAAACTAGAATCGTAATAAGGTTTAACCTCAATTCCTTCGAGATTTTCTTTAGATAAAATCGAATAAATACCTTCAGTTTTTAGTTGCTTTTGCACTAAACTTTCCCAATCTTTTAAAGTCGTTTTTGTAAACATTATTTTGTAGGGCTAACAATTTAAATTGATTAATAATTCTTCTAAAAAAAATTTAAAAGAGATATTTTAAAACATTTGCTTTCTTTTCGTTATCATTATAATCAGCAAAACAGCAAAGGAAATCACCATCGATTTTAATAATTGCGAATTGAAAATGTGAATATCAATTACTTTTTTATCATTCAGTTCGGTGTATAAATTAATTACGACACCAACAAATGACATTGATAAAAATACGGAAAATAAAATGATATATTTTTTGTTACTGGTCAACATGAATTTTAGAAATAATCGTATTATTTAAATCAACTTCGTCTAATTCTTTTTTACTTGCGAAGAATCAACAACCAAAATAAAAATTTCTTCATTTGGCTTTTTCATGAAATAATTTTCCCGGGCAAATTTTTCTTTCTCAGATTTATTATTCATCAATTTTTTAAAGAAATCATCATTTTTTTGATACTCTTCCTTATAATAAACGAGTTGTTTTTCATAACGGTTGATCTCACCATTGAGCTCATTAACAACGAGAAAAGAAGTATTATCGAAGAAAACCATCCATATTAAAAAGAGAAAAACAGTAATAAAATATTTCGTCAAAATATATTTTTGAAGAAATTTCACAACTGGTGATTTTGGCGTGATCTCTTTAATTAATTCTTTCATCGGAATAGGATTATTTCAAAAATTTTCATTGAAATTTTCATTTCAAATTTAATGCGTTTTTTTCAAAGTATTATTAATTACTGTCGAAAGAAAATCAATTGCAACCGTATTTTGTTTCATGTTGGGAACAATTAGATCTGCTTCATTTTTTGAAGGTTCTATAAATTCCTGATGCATCGGTTTCAAAGTCGTTTGGTAACGGTGCAGAACTTCCTGCAGATCGCGACCTCTTTCCTGTGTATCGCGACGAATTCTACGAATTAATCTTTCATCAGAATCTGCATGAACAAAGACTTTCAGATCATATTCTTTCAATAATTCAGAGTTGGTCAAAACCAAAATTCCTTCCACGATCAATACGCTTTTCGGCTCTATAGAAACGAAATCTCCAGATCTGGAATGCGTGACAAAAGAGTAAATAGGTTGCTCAATTGGTTCCCCATTTTTTAGTGCTTTCACATGTTTGATCAACAGATCAAAATCAATAGACTTTGGATGGTCATAATTTAAGACTTCTCTTTCTGAAAGTGTAAGGTGTTGATTATCATGGTAGTAGTTATCCTGAGAAAGTACATTCACGCCTTCAACATTGAGTTGCTGAAGAATTTTATTGACAACAGTGGTTTTTCCTGAGCCAGTTCCACCTGCAATTCCGATAACGAGCATATTATTTTGTTTGTACAAATATAGCTTTTTGTACGAATTTTCTGAAAATTAAGGTCAAGAATTTCACCAAAATCCTTTAAAATCACCCTTTTTTCTCAATGTCTAAAATATAAAAGAGGACTGCAGAAACTCTGGCCAAAAATTCCCGCGATTGGTTTCTGTAAAAACTTTGATTACTCAAAACGTCCTGAGCATCGAAACCCAAAGCATTCATATCATTATTTCTCGCATAAAATAAAGCCCGCAGATTATGAAAACCCTGCGAAACGATGATCACATCGTTCTGATGATAAATATTTTTGCAGTTATTGATGCTGGTTTGCGTTTTAAAACCTTTCGGATCTTCGGTAATTATATTTTCGGGAACTCCTTCCTGATAAACCAGATAATCTTTCATGGCAGAAGGTTCGTCGTATCCCTGGCTTTTTTCTCCACTAACAATGATTTTTTTGATTTTTCCGTGGTGATATAATAACGCCGTTGCATCCATTCTCGAAGTAAAATACGGATTTGAAATTCCTGATTTCATTTTAGGTGAAGTTCCTAAAACCAAGGCAGTTTCTCTTGGCGGAATTTTTGAAATTTTGGTAAAAGTTTTCCCATTGGTGACGGCAAATACCCATATGTTTGCTAAAATCATCAGCAAGATTCCAATTTCCACCAAAGTGAAAAACGATTTCAATACATCTAAAATCTTTTTCAAATTAAAAGTTTAAATCAAAGTTAACTTTAATATTTTTACTTAAAACAACCGACATACACGCTAAAATTTTCCCAGATTTTTCTTCCGTTTCCGTTAAATATTCATTCTCCAAAAGCTCCACTTCTCCTTCTTCTAAAATGCATTCGCAACTTCCACAAATCCCGGATTTACAGGAATAAGGAACTGGAAATCCCTGAATTAAAAGCTGCTGCAAAAGCTTGACCTTATTATTTTTTAAAGTTGCAGCATACTGATGTTTAAAAAGTTTGAAATCAACCTTGATATTTTCTATCAAAGCAAATTCTTTTTCAATCGGATAAATATCTTCATTAAATTCCTCAAATAATTCAAAATGAATATTCTTTTTTGGAATCCCGTGATGATAACATGCATTTGCGATCGACTTGATCATCTCGCCTTTCCCACAAATTAAAACTTCATCTACAGCATCCCAAATCGTACTTTCTTCATCAGTATCATCTAAATTCAAAAATTGATTGATAATCAAAGCAACTTTTTTTTCATTTAATCGACCTTCAAATAAACCGTTTCCTACTTTTTCCTGAGAATAAAAGTATTGAATCTGTAACCGATCTGAATATTTTTCGTGCAATTCATCCAGTTCATTTTTGAAGGGAATGTCTTGTGTATTTTTATTGCCGTAAAAAAGAAAGAGTCGCGTTCGTGGTTCGTTGTGAAGTATATTTTTGAAGTGACTGATTAAAGGAGTAATACCAATTCCACCTGCAAAACCAATAATGGTGCGGAATTCATGCGGTTTTGAAACTATCGTGAAACGTCCTCTCGGTTCCGAAACTTCAAGGAAATCGCCGACTTCTAAATTGTCAAACAAATCTTTAGAAGAACTTTTATCGTAATTAATTTTAATACCTAAGGAAATTTTATCCTCAAAAGGTGCAGAAGTCATCGAGAAATCATTTTGAATTATTGCGCCGTTGGAAAGATATTTTAAAGTAACATATTGTCCGGCTTCAAAGGTGAAATTTGGCTTTAAAGAATAAGGAATTTCAAATTCAAGCGAGAAGATACTTTTGGTCAGTCTTTGCTTTTTCGCTAATTTTAGCCAGTGAAATTTGATTGGTCTTGTTTTGGGTAAAAGATTTTCCATAGTATAAGAATTCAAAAATAATAAAAATAATATGAAATCGCCCTACTTGGGAAAATACCGGTACTAATAAAGATTGGCGATTGCATATGACCTTAAAAAAATAAATATCTACATATGAAAAAAGTAATTTTAGGAATAATGATGGCTGCGACTTTTACAGCGTGTAAAAAAGAAAATAAAACCGTGGAGAGTACTGATAAAATGACGACTGATTCTATTACTGTTCCGGAATCTAATGAAACAACCGAAGCGGCAATACCTTTCAAAAAAATTGAGTTGAGTCCTGAACAAACTGCAAAATTTTTAGGCAAACAAAACAACGATACTTTATATGTCAACAATTTTTTCGCAACCTGGTGTGGTCCATGTATGCAGGAAATTCCACATTTCAAAAAGAAAATGGAGGAAATGAAAGGTCAACCGGTGAAATTTACTTTTTTTGATCTGGACCAGAAAGAAGATTGGGATACGAAGGTGAAAAATTTCGCGGAGAAAGAAGGTCTGTCAAATCATATGGTTTTGATTGATGGTTCAAAACTGACTCCAGAATTTTTTAAAGCGAATTTCAAAAAATGGGACGGCGGTGCAATTCCTTTCACGTTTATAAGAAAAGGCGATAAAACCGACGAAACTTTAGGATCAATGAGTGAAGAAATGCTGACAGAAAAGCTAAATTCTTTCAAATAATCAAAATATTTTAATTTATAGAAAACATCTTTTCAGAAGGTGTTTTCTTTTTTTTTAAATTTACCGCAAGTTCTTTTTATGACTAAAAATTTCAAGATCACTACTATTATAATCCTTGTTGCAATCGTAATTTCGATTGTCGTGAATTTGAACATTGGTTTTTTGGAACTTCACTTTACAGACTTTTTTTCTTCAACTTCTGATAATTCCCAGATCGCTCAACTGCGGGTTAACCGAATACTGGTCATGCTTTTGGCGGGAATTTCGATCCCAACATCCGGATTTCTTTTACAGGAATATTTTCAAAATCCTTTGGCTGGACCTTCCGTTTTGGGAATTACATCTGTGGCAAGTTTAAGTGTCGCTTTTTACATTTTTTTTTCCCAGAACCTTCTTCTACCTGAATTTTTACAAAATAGTTTTTTGAGCATTACAGCAATCGGTGGAAGTTTAATTTTAATGGCGATTCTACTCCTGTTTTCCGGAAGATTTCAGGATAAATCATTCCTGATCATATTTGGGTTTTTGGTTTCTGCTTTAGCAGGAGCAGTCGTTTCTATTCTACAATTCTACGCGGAAAATCAAAGTTTGAAAAATTATATTCTTTGGAGTTTCGGTGCAAACAATCAGGTTTCTACGAATCAAATTTGGGTGCTTTCTATCATCGTTATCATTGGATTGTTTCTCACTTTCAAGACGATAAAACCATTAATCGGAAATTCTTTGGGAACGGCTTATGCCCAAAGTTTGGGCGTAAATTTGACACAACTTAAATTTTTTGTAATTATTGCCTCATCTCTTCTGGCAGCTTCTGTCACAGCGTTTCTTGGACCGATTTTATTTATAGGAATTGTTGTTCCACATTTCTGCAGAATGCTTTTTAATCCTGCGAAGCTTTGGCAACAATGGATCTTGAATATGATCTTAGGAATTTTAATTATGGAAGTTTTTTCTATCATTTCCGAAACGACACAATTTCCTTTAAATGTGATTACTTCTCTGTTTGGAATTCCGGTAATATTAACGATGATGCTGAATAGTAGAAAGAGCCAGGTATAAAGTAAAAAGAGTCGAGTGAAAATAATATCCATTTATCAGCAATGTTTTTAGAATTAAAAAATACAGCGATCGGTTATAAAACCCCTTTGATCAAAGGAGTTGAAACTTCTTTGGATCTTGGTGATATTTGTCTGTTGATCGGAAATAATGGTGTTGGCAAAACGACTTTAATAAAAAGTATTCTCCACCAAATCTCAACTTTAAAAGGCGAGATAATTCTTGGCGACAAAAACATAAAAAACCTTTCAAATAAACAAATTGCAGAGCAGATCGCAGTTGTATTTTCCAAAGCACCAATTCCTTCGAACTTTACGATGATTGATTTAATTTCACTCGGAAAGTATATTCATTATCCATATTATTTTGAATTGAATTCTGCTGACAAAGAAGAAGTTGATGAAATTATCGAAAATTTGAATTTAAGGCAATACAGAAACTTTTCTTTAAACCAATTATCAGATGGTAATCTTCAGAAAGCGTTTATTGGAAGAGCTTTAGCGCAGAATTCCCCAATGATTATTTTAGATGAACCGACAACCCATTTAGATGAAGAAAATAAAATTATCATCTTAAAGTTACTCAGAAAACTTGCGAAAAATCAAAATAAGTGCATTCTATTTTCATCTCACGACTGGCGTTTGTCTAAAGAATTTGCCGACAAAATGTGGTTTATTCACAACGAGAAATTAGAAGCTGGAATTACTGAAGATATTTTATTAAAACATGACGAACTTCTAAATCCACAGCTTTTTCATATCGATAAAGAATTTATTCCGCCACACATTTTTGCACCTTCTTTAGAGAAAGAAATGCTCTATTCCTTTCTTCAAAAAAACTTCTCAAAAAATCTTTCTGCATACAAATTTGAATGGAAAGGTACTTTTTGGTTAATATCTAATCATAATTTTCAGCAAAATTGTGATTCTTTTGCGGATATTTCAAGATTGATCAAAAACCTTCATTAAATCCTTATTTACTCGACTTTTTTTAAATACTATGCATGCATAGTATTATGCTTTTCATATCTTTTAAGTAGTTGATTTATAGTATTTAACAAAATATTAACAATATAAATATACTATGCATGCATAATATTATTTATATTTGACATAACCACATTATACTATTGATATGAATAAATCTCCTCATGAAAAAGTTGAAAATGTAGATCTCATTTTGAAATCTACCTGGCTTGCAGTTTCGAAAATGTATTCGGAATTAGCACAAGTCCATGATGCAACAGCTGTTCAAGCGTTGACCTTATTGAAGATCGATCCCAAGGAAGGAACTCGAAGTACCAATCTCGGGCCTAAAATGGCGATCGAACCAACTTCTCTAACAAGAATTATTAAATTGTTAGAAGACAATGGCTACATCTACAAAGAAAAAACCTCTAACGACAAACGAGAAGTCATTATTAAACTAACAGATAAAGGTCTCAACTCTAGAAACTTATCCAAAGAAGTGGTAGTGAACTTTAACAAAAAAGTAATGGAAAATATTCCAGCTGAAAAAATGGATATTTTTAAAGAGGTCATGACCGACATTTTGAAAATCGCCAATGAATTAAATAATAAAAAATAAGTAAAATGAACAGAAGAATCAAACACGTTACGGTTTTAGGTTCAGGAATTATGGGTTCCGGTATCGCAGCACACTTCGCCAACATTGGTGTACAAGTGCTTTTGCTCGATATTGTTCCTTTTGAATTGACCGAGACTGAACAGAAAAAAGGTTTAACGAAAGAAGATAAGATTGTTAGAAACAGAATCGCTGCCGAAAATTTTGTCAAATTGACCAAGTCAAGTCCGGCTTTATTGTATTCTCCGAAATTTGCAGAGAGAATTACGGTTGGAAACTTCGACGATGATTTAGAAAAGATCAAAAAAACCGACTGGATCATTGAGGTTGTTGTTGAAAGACTAGACATTAAAAAATCGGTTTACGAAAAGATCGAACAGTTTAGGAAGCCAGGAACTTTGGTTTCATCAAATACTTCCGGAATTCCAATTCATTTCTTAATTGAAGGTAGAAGCGATGATTTCAAAAAATATTTTGCAGGAACGCATTTCTTTAATCCGGTAAGATATTTACCACTTTTAGAAGTTATTCCTACGCCGGAAACCGATCCTAAAATTATTCAATTCTATATGGATTATGGCGCGAAGTTTTTGGGCAAAACAACGGTTTTAGCAAAAGATACTCCAGCTTTTATCGCTAATAGAATTGGTGTTTTTTCCATGATGAATTTGCTTCATGAAATCAAAGGTTTAGGCTTAAATGTTTCTGATATTGATAAATTAACCGGTCCAATTATCGGTCGTCCAAAATCTGCTACCTTTAGAACTGCGGATGTTGTTGGGCTGGATACTTTGGTAATGGTTGCTGATGGCGTTCGAAACAGTAAAATGGAAGCGAACGATTTTAACGACGTTTTCAAATTGCCGGATTACGTTCAGAAAATGGTAGAAAACAAATGGTTGGGTTCAAAATCTGAGCAGGGTTTCTATAAGAAAATTAAAAATGCTGAAGGTAAATCTGAAATTCATGGGTTGAATTTAGATACCATGGAATATGAACTTCAAGGAAAATCGAACTTCCCTACTCTGGAATTAACGAAAAGTATTGATAAACCGATTGATCGTTTCAAAGTTCTTATTGGTGGAAAAGACAAGGCCGGAGAATTATATCGTAAATCTTTAGGCGCTTTGTTCGCTTATGTTTCTCATAAAGTTCCGGAAATTTCTGATGAAGTTTACAAAATCGACGATGCCATGCGTGCAGGTTTTGGTTGGGAAAATGGTCCCTTCGAAATCTGGGATGCGGTTGGAGTTCAAAAAGGAATTGAATTGGCGAAAGATGCTGATTATGAAGTTTCTGACTGGGTGAAAAACGTAGAAAGTTTTTATAAAGTAAACGACGAAGGTCAAAGCATCTATTTCGATAAAAACTCTGGAAACTATAATAGTATTCCGGGACAAGAATCTTTTATCATTCTTGATAATATAAGAAAAAATAAAACCCTTTGGAAAAATTCAGGATCTTCAATTCAGGATTTAGGCGATGGAATTATCAACTTTGAGATCCATTCAAAAATGAACTCTTTAGGAGGCGAAGTTTTAGATGGTTTGAACAGAGCGATCGACTTAGCAGAAAAAGAATATGACGGTTTAGTAGTTGGAAATCAAGGAGCGAATTTCTCTGTCGGAGCAAATTTAGCCATGATCTTAATGATGGCGATCGATCAGGATTGGGACGATCTGAATATGGCAATTGCTTATTTCCAGAAATCAATGATGCGCGTTCGTTACTCTTCAATTCCTGTAATAGTTGCTCCACACGGAATGACTCTTGGTGGTGGTTGCGAAATGACAATGCACGCGGATAGAGTTGTTGCCGCGGCAGAAACGTATATTGGTTTGGTAGAAACCGGAGTCGGTGTAATTCCTGGCGGTGGTGGTACCAAAGAAATGGCGTTGAGAGTATCTCGAGAATTCCATTCTGATGATGTTAAGAATAACAGACTTCGAGATATGTTCATGAATATCGCGATGGGTAAAGTAGCAACTTCTGCTTATGAAGCCTACGATATGGGGATTTTAGAAAACCATAAAGACATCGTGGTGGTGAATAAAAACCGTCAGATAAAGACTGCTAAAATGTTAGCCTTAAGTTTAGCGGAACATGGTTACACGCAACCGATCGAACAAAAAGTAAAAGTTTTGGGTCGTGATGCATTAGGAATGTTCTTGGTTGGAACGGATCAAATGTTAACCGGAAATTATATTTCTGCGCACGATAAACTAATTGCAGACAAATTAGCCAACGTTTTAGTGGGTGGAAATCTTTCTGAACCAACAATCGTTACTGAACAGTATTTATTGAATTTGGAAAGAGAAACTTTCTTACAACTTTGTGGAGAAAGAAAAACTTTGGAGCGTATTCAGTTCATGTTAACTAAGGGGAAACCGCTTAGAAACTAATTTTCAATTGTTGAGCCACGAAGTGGTGAAATCAAAAGCATTGGGTGAAGCCCAATGATATGAAATTAAATTAAAATTTAAAAAATGTCAAAACAAGCATATATAATAAGAGGGTTCAGAACGGCGGTTGGTAAAGCACCGAAAGGAAGTTTGAGATTCACACGTCCCGACGTAATGGCAGCGACCGTTATTGAAAAATTAATGGAGGCAGTTCCAAATCTGGATAAAAACAGAATCGACGACTTAATCGTTGGTAACGCAATGCCAGAAGCTGAACAAGGTTTAAATGTAGCGCGTTTAATTTCATTAATGGGATTAAAAACGGATCAAGTTCCGGGTGTTACGGTAAACAGATATTGCGCATCCGGAAGTGAAGCAATTGCAATTGCTTCTGCAAAAATCCAGGCTGGAATGGCTGATTGTATCATCGCAGGTGGAACAGAATCAATGTCTTACATTCCGATGGGTGGTTATAAACCAGTTCCGGAAAGTGATATGGCGAAATTAAATCCTGATTACTATTGGGGAATGGGTTATACGGCGGAAGAAGTGGCAAAACAGTTCAATATTTCGCGTGAAGAGCAAGATCAGTTTTCTTTCGAATCACACAATAAAGCTTTGAAAGCCAACGAAACAGGTAGATTTAAAGATCAGATCATTCCGATTCCAGTTGAATACAATTACCTGGATGAAAACCAAAAAATGCAAACCAAGAAATATGATTTTTCTGTAGATGAAGGTCCAAGAAAGGGAACGAGTTTAGAAGGTTTGGCAAAACTTCGTCCTGTATTTGCAAATGGCGGAAGTGTAACTGCGGGAAACTCTTCTCAAATGAGTGATGGTGCGGCTTTCGTAATTGTAATGTCAGAGGAAATGATGAAGGAATTAAATTTGGAACCAGAAGCAAGATTGGTGGCTTATGCAGCAGCAGGTGTTGAGCCAAGAATCATGGGAATGGGTCCATTATACGCAATTCCGAAAGCATTAAAACAAGCAGGTTTGGAATTAAAGGACATCGATTTAATAGAATTGAATGAAGCCTTTGCATCTCAATCAGTTGCTTTAAAAAAAGAGTTGAATCTTAATCCAGATATTCTAAATGTAAACGGTGGTGCCATCGCACTCGGACATCCACTTGGTTGTACCGGAACAAAATTAACCGTTCAACTTCTAGACGAAATGAAAAAACGCGGCAACATGAAATACGGAATGGTTTCTATGTGCGTAGGAACGGGTCAAGGAGCGGCTTCTATCTTTGAACTTCTCTAAAGGACGGATAGATGATAGACGGATAGATGATAGACTGCAATAAGATAAGTTTAATTAAATAACTTTTAAATATGAGCGATTTCAAAAGACATAATTTCAAGAAATTGAAAATTTGGCATATGGCTCTGGAAATTGCGAAAAATATTTCAGATATCACTATCACCTTTCCTTCCTTTGAAAATTTTGGAATGAGAAGTCAGATGGATAGATGTTCGGTTTCAATTGTATCAAATGTAGCCGAAGGTTCAAGTAGAACTAATAAATCTTTTAGTCATTTCTTAGATATGTCTTTAGGTTCATCTTTCGAATTGCAAACCCAACTTATTTTAGCAAACTATAAAAAATACATTTCGGATGAACTTACTGTTTCATTAGAAAGTAAAATTGAAGAATTTCAACGTGCTACGATGGTTTTCCAAAACACATTGAATTAATAATTATAACAACCAAATTAATTAAGATGACAGTCTATTATCTATCAGTCTATCATCTATTATCATTAAAAAATTAACATCATGAGCGATACAACAAAAACAACATTAAAAGGCGGTGAATTCATCATCAAAGATATTCCTGCAGCAGAACTGTACAGTCTTGAAGAACTGACAGAAGAACAAAAAATGCTTCGTGATTCACTTCATGAATTTATGGAGAGAGAAGTCATTCCAAACAGAGAGCGTTTCGAGCAGAAAGATTACGCTTTGACTCAGGAAACAATGCGTAAACTGGGCGAACTGGGAACTTTGGGAATTGCAGTTCCGGAGGAATATGGCGGTCTTGGAATGGGATTCGTGAGTACGATGTTGGCATGTGATGTTGTTTCCGGTGGAAATGGTTCCTTGGCAACTGCTTATGGCGCACACACGGGAATTGGAACACTTCCTATCCTCTTGTACGGAACTGAAGAGCAAAAACAAAAATACCTTCCAGCTTTAGCGACAGGTGAAAAATTCGGTGCTTACTGCTTGACAGAGCCAGATGCAGGTTCCGATGCGAACTCAGGGAAAACGAGAGCAGTTCTTTCTGAAGATGGAAAACACTGGATCATCACCGGACAAAAAATGTGGATCTCGAATGCAGGATTTGCAGAAACTTTTACGCTTTTTGCCAGAATTGAAGATGACAAAAACATTACCGGATTCGTGATCAACCGTTCAGAACTGGAAGATCCAAACAGCATGACAATGGGCGAAGAAGAACATAAATTAGGAATTCGCTCCTCTTCCACCCGTCAGGTTTTCTTTAATGATATGAAAATTCCGGTAGAGAATCTTTTAGGAGAAAGAAATAACGGTTTCAAAATCGCTTTGAATGCTTTGAATGCAGGTCGAATTAAATTGGCTGCAGCAAACGTTGATGGACAAAGAAGAATTACTTCATTGGCTATCAATTATGCAAACGAAAGAAAACAATTCGGTGTTTCAATTTCTACTTTCGGCGCGATCCGTAAGAAAATTGCTGAAATGTCAACTGGGATTTTCGTTTCAGAATCTGGAGCGTACAGAGCAGCGAAAAATGTAGAAGATAAAATTGAAGAATTTGTAACGGAAGGAATGACGCACGAAAAAGCGGAAATGAATGCTTTAGCAGAATACGCCGTTGAATGTTCTATTTTGAAAGTTTACGTTTCCGATCTTACGCAACATATTGCTGATGAAGGAATTCAGATCTACGGTGGAATGGGATTCTCCGAAGATGCACCAATGGAAGCAGCCTGGAGAGATTCACGAATAGGACGTATATACGAAGGAACCAATGAAATCAACCGACTTCTCGCCGTAGGAATGTTGATCAAGAAAACAATGAAAGGCGAACTTGATCTGTTGAAACCAGCCATGGCAATCGGAAAAGAATTGATGGGAATTCCTTCATTTGAAGTTCCTGATTATTCAGAATACATGTCTGAGGAAAAAGCAATTCTTCACAACTTGAAGAAAGTATTCTTAATGGTTGCCGGAGCTGCACTTCAGAAATACATGATGGACATTGAAAAACAGCAGCATCTTTTATTAAATGCTTCTGAAATTCTGAACCAAATCTATATGGCAGAATCTGCAGTTTTAAGAGCAGAAAAACATTTCGATACTGATTCTGTGCAAGCAGCAATGGCGAGATTAAATCTTTATAAAGCTGTGGAAGCAATTACCACAGCAGCGAAAGAAGGAATTGTATCCTTTGCAGAAGGCGACGAACAGCGCATGATGCTTTCTGGCTTACGCAGATTTACAAAATACACCAATATGCCAAATGTAGTTGCCCTGACTGAAAAAGTTGCAGCCCATTTCGTGGAAAAAGGATCTTACTAGAAATAGTCTGATATGTGGTTTGAACGCTCTGAGAAATCAGGGCGTTCTTTTTTCTTTTTTTTGGAATTGTAAGCACGGATTGTAAATCCGCGCTATCGGGTTTACGAGGAAAAAAGGTGAATTTTTAAAAAAATTTATAACTATAAAATTATATTTAACGATTCCTTTACGATAATTTAAACATTGCCTCACCCCATAAAAACCAAAAAAACCCGATGTCGCGGATTTGCAATCCGTGACGACACTACAACAACTACAATCAACCCATAAAAACCACAAAAACATCTAAAGGATTTTCTAAATCAGCATAATTTCTCGCACTGCTGAAATAATAATTCTCCGCTTCCGAGACAATTTTCTCTTTTACAGGATTTTGGTGGATATAATTTATCTTTTCTTTAATCCATTTATTAGAATAGACTTCTTCTGCATGATAACCATCTTGCCAAACCTTATATTTCTGCTCACGTGCCAAATGTTCACAAGATTTTTTAAAATAATCCAACATCCACTCTCTTCTACTTTCAGGTGAGTTTTCAATGGTTTCAATAATTTTCTTGGAGGTGAACTTTTTAAAATCTCGCATGATCTCTGACAAAGAATCTTTTCCATCGGACCTGCAAAGAATATGCAGATGATTAGACATTAAGCAGTACGCAAATATTGATAAACCTTTCTGAGCTTGACAATATTTTAAAGAATCTACAATCACCATTTTCTGAGATAACCGCGTGAAAACATCAACCCAACCACCAACCGTAACCGTTATAAAATAGGCCATATCAATATCTGGAGCTTTGTATTTGGTAGACATCATTGTTTTTTTTAAAGAAGTAAAAGCACGGATTGCAAATCCGCGCTTTTATCATTCATCATTCCGCGCAATAATAACTTACTCCGCGCTATAATCATTTGGCGCTATCGTAATTGTAACCGCACTATGCAAATGTTTTAATGTAATTTCACCTACCCTTTTCGATACCAATGAAATAATATGGAGCCCAAAAATGGCATCAATACACAAATGAAAAGCCACATTAATTTTCTGGGTGTTGAATAAGGACTTTTTATAATTTCTGTAATACTAAAAATTAAGACTGCAATAAATAGAATTACAAATACGGTATAATACGTTTGAGTGCTCATCACAATTTTTGTCTTCTTCACTTTTGTTTTAAAATAGATCGATTGAGAAGACTTTTTTTATCCGACTATTTTAACATTAATGCTGTAAAATCTTATTTTCTATAATTAATACTATTCAAAATTACAAATTTGATAATATTCTATTGTATTTAAAACGATATTTATTTTACATATTTCATATTGCTTCTTTCTAATCTTGTTTAGATTTAAAATGTCTACAATTTTCTATGCACCGGATTTCTCATAGATTTCCAACTCCTTTTTAACCATTATCATTTTATCTCCTATAAATATCACTTCGGTTAGAGGGACTGAGCGTAATCCATTATTACAAACATCAATTTTGAATTCGCGCAATCGATTTTTTTAAAAAAAGTCTTATTTTTACCCTAAATAAAATTATGAAAATGAAATCTATTTTGTCTTTTACATTGCTACTGATATTTGGTTTGAACCACTTTCTTGCTCAGGATTTTAAAAAACTACCGGCATCTTATTACCTCGATAAATCTGGCTTGGAGGATGGTAAAATGTTGAAGATAAAAAACCTGACTCATTATGATCTCTATATTACAAGAAATTCTGAAAAAGTAAAGAATTTAAAAGGAAAAGAGCAAATGGATTTTTATAAAAAAGCTTGGGAAGCGGAGCTAATTACTCTAAAACAAGGGAATTATTATATTGATAATGAAGACTTTAATTTTAAATTTAAAATCGATAAAGATGGGTTGCTCACCGATGAAGGCATTTACACCAATAATGATTCTGGTAGTCAATCGGTTTTTACATTTTTAGGGGGTATTGCGGTACAAAGTGTTGAAAAAAAGAACAGTATAATCGTTGAAAAAACCTCTTTAACCAATGATATTTTTATGTCGGAATTATTTGATAAGGAAGGGAAATTGGTGAATAAAAGATCCATCAATTTGAAATTAGGTGGTGGTCAGGCAAATACTATTTCTACGCATTACAAAAAGGGAAAAGTAAGCAGCGAACAAAATAATATAGAAGAAGGTTTTATTTCCTATTACGAAAATGGACAAATAAAAAGGCAGACCAATAATAGAGGAAATTACGGAAAAGAATTTCAGGAAAATGGTAAAATGATCAGCCAATATTACACTAAAAACGGTGATTCTTGCAGCGAGGAATATACTGAAGGATTAATGGAATCCAAAAAATGCAGCAACCCAACAGAGGTAAAGGAATATACTTACGAAAAAGGAAAACTAAAATTTTACGAAGTTTATAACAAAGCTAATCAACAGGTAAAAGTTTACGATGCGAAAGGAAAAATCAGTAAGAAACAACCGATCATGGATAAAATTCCTACTATAGCAAAGTAATTCTTTGTATAGCCGCTGCGCAGCAGTAATAAATGGCTCAAAGTCGGAGACTTTGCGCAACACGGTGTAAGTTAATCGCTGATTTCTACCTTTTCAAAAGACTTTTATAAATCTCCAACTCCTTTTCCATCGCCACCATTTTATCATTAATTTTTACAGGAAAACTCTCTGGATAACTGCTCATGAGATCTGATAACAAATCGTAATTCAGAGCAATACTTAATTTCCAGATGATCCCAAACTGAAGCGAGGGTTGTTTGTAGTAGGCATGCATACTGGAGGTGGTTATACCCAATCTGCGCGAAGCTTCGGTGTTAGAAATATTCAGATCGTGCAATTTTTTTCGAATAAATTGACCGATATGCGGGTAAGGATGAATACCCTGTTTTAGGTAGGTACGAGCGTTTGTCATCATCAATAAATTTGGTTTTTTTTAGGTCAGATCAATTCCATTTTCTTCTACTATTTCAGATAGAATAAACCGAAGAAAAGTAATTTAACATTCATTTACAAGTATAAATATAAATATTTAAAGTCTAAATATAGTAATTTGACGTTTTAAACTGGTAAAATGGAGCATTAACCTCATATATTTTAGTATTAAACGTATAAATATAAGCATTAAACGAATAATTATATACTTAATACTTAATAATATAAGCTTAAACCTTCAATTTATCAGCATTAAACGTATATCTGTAATCTTACACTATGATATAGTATTTAAAGAGTGTTTACCAGGCAATTAATACTACAAAAAGTGTGAGAGGTGTTTTGGACGCTCCGGGAAACTGGGGCTTTCTTTTTTTGTAAAGGGCTCGAAGTCTCCGCACTTTGCTCACCGGGAGAAAACGGGGCGTTTTCTTTGTATTAAATTGATGAAAGTTGGGAAACATTACGGCGTTCCTTTTGGTTGAAAGACATATATCATTCTTCAGTTTTTTGAAAAGTGACATTGGTCATTTTATAATCAAAAAGACTATCGTAAATTTGAGATTAGCAATTTGAAATTAAATACATCCGGATCTGAAGATATATAAACACTACAAACATTCGTAAATGTAAAACTTCGATACCCGGAAAATATTAAAACAATTACTATGAAAAATGTTAAATATCTGATATTTATTTTTCTGATAGTTATCTTACCAATCCTTCTTTGGCTTTTAAATTTTCCAAATACAACTATAAAGCATAATGCCTTTCCCATTATTGTATATAGCAGTCAATTATTTGCTGTAATTGGTTTTTCCCTGTTTGCTACATCCTTTATACTATCAACTAGGATTAAAGTAATAGAAAAGTATTTTGGCGGCCTTGATAAGTTATATCATAAACATCATACAATTGGCAAACTAGCTTTTATGATGATGATGATTCATCCGGTTTTATTAGCGTTGAGATGGATTCCCGACAACACAGAAAAAATATTTTGGTATTTATTGCCAGTACATAGAAAGATTGAAATCAATTTTGGCAGTTGGGCATTATTGGGAGTGTTTGTATTGTTGCTGTTTACCATATTTATAAAATTACCTTATGATAAGTGGAAAATAACACACAAATTTATGGGACTATTTTTTATTTTGAGTATTGCTCATGTCTTTGGTGTAGATAGTTTTTATACTAAAAATCCTTTCCTTGCAATCTACTTTATAATTATTTCGGTTCTCGGGATATCTGCCTATTTATATAAAGCAATATTTTATAACTGGCTCGTAAAAAAACATTCCTTCAAAGTATTAAAAATTAATAAGTTGAATGAGAAGGTAATGGAAATCACATTGCTCAATAAATCAACTGTTTTAAATTATATTCCAGGGCAATTTTGTTTCTTCCAGTTTGTAAACGAAGACATTACCATGGAATCTCATCCATTTACCATTTGTGGCTCTAAAAACGAAGGAGAAATAAATATACTCGTGAAATCTTTAGGAGATTTTACTGTAAACCTTTATGAAAAACTGACAATTAATACTCCTGCCTTGATTGAAGGACCTTTTGGTTGCTTCAATTATAGAACCGGGAAAGACAAGCAAATATGGATTGCTGGGGGCGTCGGGATCGCTCCATTCATCAGTTGGTGCAGAGATTTAGAAAAAAATGATATGGCAGGACTCGAAGTTGATTTATATTACTGTGTAAATAACGAAACGGAGGCCTTTCATTTAAAAGAATTCGAACAATTCGAAAATAAAATTCCCAATTTTAGAGTGCATTTGTGCTGTTCAGATAAAACTGGATTTATAAAAGGAAGCGATATTAAAAACGCAAATAGTAGGACCATATTTATTTGTGGTCCAAAGGTAATGAGGAGTGCTTTGTTAAAAGATTTTAAAGTCCTTCATGTTCCAAATGAAAATATAATTTTTGAAGATTTTGATTTTATATAAGCGCCGTTGCCACAGGAATGCTTCCGCGTGGTCATCATTAAAGATTAATTCACCTTTAGCAATACCCGATGTCGTGGATTTGTAATTCGTGATTAAAATCATCCCATAACGATCACAAAAAGATCCAATGGGCTTTCTAAATATTCATAATTCTCGCACTGCTGAATTAATGATTCTTTGCTTTTCTGATCATTTTTTATTTTATTGACTAATTCTATATTATTAAAGACATTCCCAAAGATCTAAAACTTATTTCTTATAATTTTAATTAGTTAACTTTTCAGTTAAATTTATCATAAAACATATTTTAAGTTTATTTAGGGCATATAAATTGACGATTATTAAAAATAAATTATATAAAAATAAAATTATGGCAAAACAAGACAAAACAACAAGTCCAACTTCTAAAAAAAGTTCAAATAAAATGGAATCTAAAGGATTTCCGGCACAACCACAACTATCTGTGCCGACCGATTTAAAACCAACTGAAGTACAAAATGTCGTACATGCAGTAAATCCTTTAATAGCTGATGCTTTCGCACTCTATACGAAAACAAAAAATTTCCACTGGCACTTATCAGGTTCTCACTTTAGAGATTATCACCTTTTATTTGATGAGCAGGCAGAAGCGATTTATGACAGCATCGATATTCTTGCAGAGAGGGTTAGAAGAATCGGAGGTACTACGATAAGAAGTATTTCTCATATTTCACAATTGCAAACAATTTCTGATAACAACGACGATTTCGTGAGCGCGCAAGACATGATTGCAGCGTTACTTGCGGATAACAGACACATTGCTGCAAATCAAAGAACAGCAATTAAAACAACTGAAGATAACAGAGATTCACCAACCAGTAATCTTTTGCAAGAACAACTGGATGCTACAGAGCGTAGAATCTGGTTTTTATTTGAAATTAGTCAAGGATTTGAAAATTAAGCCAACTTCACAAAATTTCATATTACACAATACCTTCTTTATTGAAGGTATTTTTATATGCCACCATTTGAATTCAATAATTGTCACGTTGAATTTCTTTTTTAATATCAAATTCAATAATTTTAAAAGTAAAAATTGGTAATAATACTGTCAAAACAGTAAACCAGATATGAACCAGCTATACTAAATCCAGGGCTTTTAGGCGAAATAATGTCACTCATCATAATTATTATATGTCCAAAACTACCTCCTCTTACAGGATTTAGATGACGATAGTTCATTTTATACCACATTATCACTTTTCTGCAGTGAGTTTCGGTTGCTATTTAAAATCATTCCAGAATCTATTCCCTTCGCTTTCAGGTTCTGACTAAAAACACTAATTTGCAATAATGAAGTTGCACCATCTATAAAATTAAAATGTCGGATAAAAAACCAAATTATTTCATGCAATCTGTGGCTGAAACTTTAGATCAACTGGGTGTTGAATCTTGCAGCGGTTTATCTCAAGCAAAGGCGCTTCAGATAAAAGAGGAAATAGGACCAAATCGTCTCCAGGCAAAAAAAAAGAAACCCGTTTATAAAATATTGCTATCGCAACTTCAGGATTGGCTCATCTACGTTCTCCTAGCCGCCGTTATTATTACGCTTTTCATGGGCGAATATATTGATTCCGTCATTATTACGCTCGTCATTCTTATTAATGCCGGTATCGGAACTTTTCAGGAAGTAAAAGCCGGCAAAGCAATCGATGCATTATTAAAAATGTCCTCTCCTAAAGCTTTGGTGAAACGAGACGGACAAACCAAAGAAATAGACAGCGCGGAATTGGTTCCGGGAGATCTAGTTATTTTAGATGCGGGCAGAGTTATACCGGCAGATTTGCGCCTGATAGAAACGGTAAACCTTCAAATAGAAGAATCATCTTTAACGGGAGAATCTCTTCCTGTTCATAAAAATGCTGAGGCTTCTTTTGATAATACTAAAATGCCAATCGCAGAGATGGCAAATATGTGCTTTATGTCAACGGTGGTTACTGCAGGAAGAGGAGCAGGTGTTGTAGTGGAAACCGGAATGAATACCGAAGTGGGAAAAATTGCTGATCTTCTCGACACAAACGTTCATCAAAAAACTCCTTTAGAAAAAAAATTAAGCGAACTCGGAAAAACGCTTGGAAAAATCGCAGTTGCAATCTGCATCATCATCTTTGGTATCTCCTGGATTCAGGGAAGAGATCCGGCTGAAATGTTTTTGATCTCAGTTTCGCTTGCCGTCGCTTCCATTCCGGAAGGTTTGGCTGCAATTGTGGCAGTGGTTCTGTCCATCGGTGTTACAGCAATGTCGAAGAAAAATGCAATTATAAGAAAACTCCCTGCAGTTGAAACTTTGGGCTCGGTGAATATTATTTGTTCCGACAAAACTGGTACTTTAACGCTTAATAAAATGACGGTAACTGAAGTCTATACTTCGGAAGGCCCCATTTTAATACAAGCTGCTAATAAAAATATCCTCTCGGAATCAGTAAGAATATTGACAGAAGGAATGATCCTCTGCTCAGACGCAACCCTTGAAAATGAGGAAGCAACAGGCGACCCCACGGAGATTGCGCTTCTGGTGCTCGGTGATAAAATGAAAATTGACCGCACCGATTTATTAGAAAAAAATCAAAGAGTTGGAGAATATCCTTTTGACAGTAACCGAAAGATGATGTCGGTTCTTATAAAGTCGGGAACTGATTTTACGGTTTATACAAAAGGAGCGTTGGGAAGTTTGTATCATGTTGCCGAATTTATTTTTGATCAGGGAGAAATCCGTTCTATTACAGCAAAAGACAAACAAAATTTTAGCGATGCTGCCAGAAAGATGTCCAACAATGCTTTGCGAACCTTAGCTTTGGCGTACAAATCAGCTTCATCTGATATGACTTCAGATGAAATGGAAGAAGGTCTAGTTTTGGTCGGCCTTGTTGGGATGATCGATCCCGCCCGAGATGAAGTGAAGCCTTCTATTCAGCTGGCGAAACAGGCAGGAATAAAAACAATTATCATTACTGGCGATCATAAAAATACTGCTTTTGCTATCGCAAAAAATCTTAAGGTTGCCGATTCCATAGAACAAGTGCTTACTGGTCCAGAACTGGAAGAATTAAGTGAAGCAGAACTTGCAGAAAAAGTGGAGAATTATCGCGTTTTTGCGAGGGTTTCTCCACAACATAAAGTCCAGATTGTTCAGGCACTTCAGGCAAAAGGAAATATTGTATCAATGACAGGTGATGGCGTAAATGACGGACCTTCACTCACTGTTGCGGACATTGGAGTTGCCATGGGAATTACAGGGACCGACGTCGCCAAAAACGCGGCAGATATGATTCTCACGGATGATAATTTCTCGACTATTGTAGTAGCAATTGAACAGGGAAGAAATATTTTTAATAATATTAAGAAATCAGTTATATTTCTGCTGACTTGTAACTTGGGTGAAGTACTCGTCATGTTTGTGACGCTCTCGCTCGGTTGGCCGGTTCCACTTATTGCTACCCAACTTTTATGGATCAATCTGCTCACGGATTCTCTACCTGCGATCGCACTTGGAATGGATGGCGATGATTCCGATGTTATGCAAGAAAAACCCCGAGATGCCAAAGAAAGTTTCTTTTCGCAAGGTGCCGGAATTCACGTTGTTCTAGGTGGAATACTCATTGGTTTAATTACTATCCTGGCATTTTGGTATGGATTTTACGAACTTGGCTACTCCCCTTTTGACAAACAAATCCCAGAAGAAGTAGTTAAAAATGCCAGAACTTTAACTTTTCTAGTTTTAGTTTGTTCACAACTCTTTTATTCTTTCGGTTTAAGAAACAGTAAAAAACCCTTTTATAAATTTAAAATTTTCAGCAACAAGTTTTTAAACGGAGCAATCGCGTTAGGACTATTCTTGCAATTGTCCTTGTTATTTATTCCTTTTCTAAGAAATGCTTTCAGACTTCACATGCCCGATCTGAATGGTTGGCTTATGGCTTTGGCGCTTGGACTGATCCCTTTAATAATGCTGGAAATCTCTAAGATATTTTTAAAGAAAAGAAAATAAAAAAGAGCGATAAATCGAGCACTCTTTTGTACAATTACAATGTTCCTTTTTTTGAAAAGTGCAAATTTCTCCATCTAAAACCCTTTCATTTTGATAGAATATCCTATCAAAATGAAGTGATTTTCATCTTCATTCTTATTTAAATTAAATAACAAAATACTATCAGTTAGACAGTTATGGATCATTTATAAAGCAGTGGAATGAAAATTGACGTTAGCTAGTCAAATAAATTAATATTGTTATGACAATCAAAGAAAAAACTGAATTGCTGAAAATAAAGGATTTAGAGATCAAAACTATTAAAAAAATTTACAAAGAACAAAAAGATTCGGTGATAAGATTGTATGGAAAAGTAGAGCAAATGTTTAGTAAAGGAAATTATTTTACGCGATCAATTATAGGAAATAATTATATCACACCGCTTTCTCAACGGCTGGAAATGAATTATAGTTGGGGTAAACAATATCTGGATCTTTTCCCCCAAAATCTTAAAGTTGAATACAGCAGACAAATATATTCATCGGGTATCTGATAATTTTTCAAAGATTTACACCCAATGTGAATTCTTTGATAAAAGATAAGGTATTGTAAAATGATAATTTGTGACTTTCGCTACATCCAAAGAAATTTCTAGGTTAAAGATTATACCTATTTCAGAATATAGAAATTTTGGGAACCTTCCCATAAACTTTTCTGATCGTTTTCTTCTTTACTTTTTTATCTTCAAACAAGAGAAATAATACCTTTTTTGTACCCCACCAATTTTTCCCTAATTCGTAATCCCAAAGATTATCTGGATAGAAATTAAAACCGTCTCCTAGCTCTTCTATTATTTCTTCCTTTGTCTTTCCAATCAGAGAAATTTGATGTATTGAATTAATATTATTTTTCAAAGAGGCGTTTTTCATATCAATATTTTCTTAAAATTTTGATTCAATTATATCATTTTATATGATAACAGTACTTTTTAATAATTCCTAAATTACTGTTTTCTAAACCGTTAATCATTTGGAATAAAGTGAACTTTATAACACTACGAATATAATTTTAAGATTTGCTGGAACAAAGTAAAGCTCTTGTCATTTTCGTTATAATGATAACAATGATTAAAAGATAAGATGATCTAATACTAACGATATCCTTATCATTCTATTTAAAAAGTAATTTATCAAAATCTAAATCGCTGGAAATTGGAGGGATTTTTGCAGTAATAAAAACAGAGACTTCTCCTACTTGAAATAGTTTTAATCAATAAATATATAAAATCATGTGGAAAGAAACGAATGGAAAACTTCATCAAACTTTTAAGTTTAAAGATTTTTCGGAGGCATTTGCCTTTATGACAAGAGTGGCCTTGATCGCCGAAAGTCAACAACATCACCCGAACTGGTCCAATGAATATAACAAAGTTGAAATCAATTTATTTACGCACGACGCAGGTGATAAAATTACGGACAAAGATCACAAACTTGCCAAAGCGATTGATAAAATGATGGAATAAATGCCAAAATAATTTTTATTGGATTATCTTTGAAATTAATCATAATAGACAATGTTGTAGAAGATGTTTCTTGCATTGTGATAGAAAGAAGTGACAATAAAAATATTTTTTACATTCTGCTTAAAAAAAATTGATTCGTTACAAATAAATAAGTCTTAAATATGAAAATACCAATGTTCAAATTCACTTTTTTGATCCTTTTATTTGGTTCAGTATCGCTATTCTTTGCAAAGGAAAATATTCCTTACAGATTGGCTCAGAATTATTTTGTAAGAAATGACTTTCCTGATCATAAATTTCAAATAATTAAAATAACCAACAACAAACAATTAGTCGGGATTTTCGGAATGGCAGCAGCGATGGGAAAAAATGGAACACCAACAGAAATAGATTTTTCTAAGAATTTTGCAATTGCCGTAATAAATGGCGTTAGTAATAATGTAGATGCTCTAAATATAAAATCTTTGATTCACAAAAAAAACTCTTTAAAAATCAATTATTCATTAATTAAGACAGAAGTAAAATCTTTTTCTTCGAGACATTTTAATTTATTAATTGTCGATAAAAAATACGTCAACAATAAGCTTTATGCAAATTGTAAAAGTGCAACTGAAACCATAATTATCGGTAAAGAAATCTACGAGAATAGTTATAAATCTTCAATAGCATCTATCTATAGTATTTTGAATAATAATTGTATTTCTTGGGTAGAAATCCATTCTGTTTTTAAACGTAAAGCAGGGAATTTTGGTTTAGTGTTTAATAAAAATTATTTTGAGGTATAGTTGTTCGGTTTTAATACAAGCTCAATATTCTAAAAATCGTAACTTTCACGAAAGAATATGAAAATTGAGAAAGTAATAATACAATCGATCCTTAATTTAAGAAGTTTTTAACTTTAAAACCATGAAAAATTATTCCTATGACACCGTAAGCGAGGCGATGAAACATCTTGCTGAACGAGGATACACAACAGATTTCGAGATAATGGCCGAAAAAGAATGTTTAATCTGTCATCAATCTGCGACCAATCTTTCACCCGAAGAATTTGTAATTGATGAAATCTACCGTTTTGAAGGTGACTCCGATCCAGGAGATGAAATGATTGTCTATGCAATTTCCTCCGAAATGCACGGTTTGAAGGGAATTGTGATCAACGCATTTGGATTATATTCTGATCCTGCGGTCTACAAAATTGTAGAGCGTTTAAAAAGACAAGTTTAATAACAGCATATAATTAGGAGCTTCTCACAATGAGATCCTAATATCTGATTTCCTACCATCCATTTTATTTTTCTACTTTTGCAGCCTCCAAAAATTATGGAGGAGCAAAGTTTTCTTTCGAAAATAACCTTGTATATCCTTCAAACTTTTCAAAGTCTGAGCAATTTTTTGTTCAGATTCAATTATTTACAAATTCTAGAAAAAGACTGTTGAAAAATATATGAAATTAATACTCAACTTATTCGACTTCTCTCAAAAAATAAATTACAGAAACGAAATATTAGCCGGATTAACTGTCGCAATGACCATGATTCCCGAATCTTTATCATTTGCAATATTAGCAGGTTTTCCACCTTTAGTAGGTTTATATGCAGCATTTATTGCCGGATTAATCACGTCAGTTTTCGGCGGAAGACCCGGAATGGTTTCCGGAGGAGCCGGCGCAACAGTTGTTGTTTTAATCGCATTAATGCGCTCCAACGGGATCGAATATGTTTTCGCAGCAGTGGTACTCGCCGGAGTGATTCAGATCATAATCGGACTTTTTAAATTCAGCAAATTCATAAGATTGGTTCCGCAACCTGTGATGTACGGATTTGTAAACGGACTTGCTATTATTATTTTTATGTCACAGTTGACGCAATTTAAAGTCATTGAAAACGGACAATTATCTTGGCTCAAAGGTGAAGCTTTGATGATAATGACTGGTTTGGTTGCTTTAACAGTAGCAATTGTAGTTTTATTCCCCAAGATTACAAAAAAAATTCCCGCTTCGTTGGTTGCGATTATTATCGTTTTTGCGGTGGTCGTTGGTTTTGGAATCAATACGAAAACAGTTCAGGATATTGCTTCTGTTGATGGCGGTTTCCCACCTTTTCATATTCCTAACATTCCATTTTCCTTAGAAGCACTTCAAACCATACTTCCCTACTCTTTAATATTCGCAGCAGTCGGTTTAACAGAAGGACTTTTAACTTTAAATCTCGTCGATGAAATGACGGGAACAAAAGGAAATGGAAACCGCGAATGTATCGCTCAAGGAACGTCTAACATTGCAAACGGTTTCTTTTTTGGAATGGGTGGTTGTCCCATGATTGCACAAACATTGGTTAATCTTTCTGCAGGTTCAAGAGCACGACTTTCTGGAATTATTGCCTCAATAACTATTTTGGTCATCATCCTTTTTGGTGCCCCGATCATTGGCAAATTACCTATGGCCGCACTGGTTGGAGTGATGATTATGGTCGCTCTTGGAACGTTTGAGTGGGCGAGTTTCAAAATCATTAATAAAATGCCAAAACAGGATATTTTTATAGGAGTTCTCGTCGCCGCAATTACCGTTTATCTGCATAATTTAGCTTTGGCTGTTTTGGTTGGGGTTATCATTTCGGCACTCGTTTTTTCTTGGGAAAGTGCGAAAAGAATTCGAGCAAGAACTCATATCGACAATGCAGGAATAAAACATTACGAAATTTACGGACCATTATTTTTCGGATCGGTAATGACTTTTTCAGAAAAATTCAAGATTAACGAAGATCCAGCTGAAATCATCATCAATTTCAAAGAATCCCGTGTTGCAGATATGTCCGCAATTGAAACTCTGAATTCAATTACCAAAAAATATAGCCAAGCCGGTAAAAAGATTCATCTTCAAAATCTGAGTCCAGACTGTATTCGACTTTTAAATAATGCTGAAGCGGTGATTGACGTAAATATTATTAAAGATCCAGAATATTTAGTGGCCATCGAAGAATAAAGAATTATCCACCTGATTTTCAATACTTTAATAAAATAGAAAATAATCTTCCATTAATATGTATGCAATTTAACATAAAAAAAACAGTTTACAATCATGCTTAAATTTTCGTAGATTTAAAAAACTAATCAACCAAAAAACTAATCATGCAAAAATTTATTATTTCTAAAAGAAAAAACGGTGAATATCAGTTTAACCTGAAAGCCACGAACGGTGCCATTATTTTAACCAGCGAAGGTTACAAAGCGAAAGCTTCCTGTGAAAAAGGACTTGAATCTACAAAGAAAAATTCTGAAGATGATTCAAAATTCGACAGAAAAAAATCAAACAATGACAAATGGTACTTTAATTTAAAGGCCGGAAACGGAGAAATCTTAGGTTCCAGCGAAATGTATGAAAGTTCTAACGGAATGGAAAAAGGCATAGAATCAGTAAAAACAAATGCTCCGACCGCAATGATCATTGAAGAATAAGATTTAAATATTATTCAAAATGCTTTAAGAGATTAAAGTATTTTTTTTTGCAGTATAATAAGGGAATCTCAGTAATTTAAAGAAAATCAATTCCAAAAATAAGTTGAAAGAAAATTAAGCAATCGGTTCATATCCTGTCTCATAGAAAAAGCCAAAAGATATTTTAACTGGAAAAGAAGCGGCTCAAATCCATTCGCTAATTTTAGAAATTCTCTTTCTGGAATGCTGCCGTAACATTTTCCCTGATGAATCAAATTCAACGCATGATCTCCCAAAGACACTGTCATACTTCCCAATTTTTTATAGAAAGTATGTTCACTTACTTTCACAAACCCATCTTCCAACATTTCGGAAATTAATTTATTAAACAGTTTTTGTCCTTCCGGAGATAAATTCATGATGATTATTTAATAAGGGTACAATTAACAAAAAACAATTTAAACTACTTATCAAAATTAATTTAAATTATGAATGATTATTATCAAAAGAATACTTTTAAAAAGATGAACGCTAAAAATCGTCTTCTGCATTGAAAATTCAATTTTATGCAATATGTATTAAAATAGATAAAAGCTTTTATTAGTAGTACATTTTATTTAAACTATCAATTAAAATTAAAATTTCAAATAGAAATAAATTTTAAAACTGAATTACCTTTGATACTTAATTAATTAATCAATGTCAGACAAAGAAAGACAGGTATTTCAAACAAATAACGCAAAACGGTACCGATTTACTCAATGGACTATAAGAGTCATTGGTTCCATTCTTCTTTTCATACTTATTGTGGTAGGAATTGCAGTTGGAAGAGGGAAAAATCCTTCAATGCCACAAATGAATTCCATCCGAAAATCCTTTGAGTCGAAAATAAATCCCGATAACAAATTTACTTTAGCAACACCACTGAACAAGAAGTTCAAAGGTTTTAAAGATTTTCTACAGAAAAGAATTCTGGAAGAAAAAAAACCCAGGAATGTTGTGAATGCACAGTTGATCCGTGGCGCATTTTACGTTCCGTGGTCTCCCCTTTCGCTTTCTGATCTTCGTGCGAACGGAAGTAAACTCAATACAATTTATCCGGAATGGTTTTTTATCAATCCAAAAACGTTTCAACTGGATTCCCGCATCGATAAAGAGGCACTTTCGGTCATGAAATATCATAAATTAAGTGTTCAGCCGATCCTTAATAATTTCATTTCTATTCCTGGGAAACAGGGAAATTTCAATGGAGATCTGCTTCACACCATTCTTCATAATCAAAAACTTCAAAATCAGTTGATTGGTCAGATCATCACAACTCTTAAAACAAATAATCTTCAGGGAATCAATATCGATTTCGAGGAAATGAAGGAGAATTCAGATGAGTTTCTGAACGCCTTTATGAAAAACTTATACACCCAGTTCAAACAAAATGGATTGATCGTTTCGATTGATATCATGGCAGATAATACCGATTATAATCACAATTATTTAAAAGATTATACCGATTATTTTATCATAATGGCCTATGATCAGTTTAATGATCCTTCACACGCAGGACCCATCAGTGATCAGACATGGATCGAGAAGCAACTTGATCAAATTGCAAAAGATATTCCTTCCGAGAAACTGATTCTCGGTGTTGGAGCATACGGAAGACAATGGATCACAGATGAAAATGGTAAAAGAACGGAAGATCTCACCTACAGCCAGGTTATCGATCGTGCAAAAATTTCGAAGTCTGATATTGATTTTGATGAGAATTCCTACAATCTCCATTATGCTTATAATTTTGCAGGAAGTGAAGATGAACCAGCTTCGAAAAACGATGTTTGGTTTACCGACGCTGCATCAGTTTATAATATCTTAAGATTTTCTGATGATTATCGGAATGCCGGAACTGCATTATGGAGATTAGGCAGTGAGGATCCACGAATCTGGTCTTTTTACGCGAGAGATCTCAGTACAGAAAGTTTAAATAAAAGTCCATATAATTATACACTTTTGGAGATGATGCCGCCGAATTTCAATAGCAAACCAACTGCAATTGGGAATGGGGAGATCATTAACATTCTCTATTCACCGCAACAGGGTCGCACGAAAATTCAGGCCGATAAAAATGAAAATTTAATTGCAGACGAAACTTATTCGCAATTACCATCTGGATTTCTTTACGAAAAATTTGCGGAGGATAGCTCAAAAATTGGTCCCGGTCACAAGATCATTTTAACCTTTGACGACGGACCGAGTTCAGAATATACGCCCAAAATTCTCGATATTCTGGAGCGGGAAAAAGTTCCGGCGACGTTCTTCCTCATTGGTGAAAATGCCGAAGCAAATATTCCTCTGGTTCAAAGAATTAACCGCGATGGTTTCGAAATTGGAAACCATACGTTCACCCACGGAAATCTGGCAAAAATGTCTCCCGAAAGAGCTGCTTTAGAATTAAAAACAACCCGTTCATTAATTGAATGCATCACTGGGAAATCAACCGTACTTTTCCGCGCACCTTACAATGCGGATTCTGAACCTCAAACTTATGAGGAACTGGAACCTTTGGTGCAAAGTAAGCGAGACAATTATATCGCGATCGGCGAAAGTATAGATCCCAATGACTGGGATCCCAAAATGAATGCAGATTCCATTGTGAACCGAACAATTCGTTTTGCGACCCAAAACAATGCAAGCATCATTCTACTCCACGATTCTGGCGGTGATACGAGACAGCCGACTGTAGATGCGCTTCCACGAATTATTAAATATTTTAAGGACAAAGGGTGTAAGTTTACGACGGTTGCAGATTTGATGAAGGTTCCCGAATCTCAATTGATGCCACCAGTACCAAGAAGCTGGAAAAATGATTTAAATTTCTTTTTTGCTGCCGCAAGTTATTGGATAGGACAGGTCATTTATTCCCTCTTTTTACTTGGAATTATTCTTTCGATCAGCCGAATGCTTTTTATGGGTGTTCTTGCGTATCTTCAAACGAAAAAAGAGAAAAAATTGCGTGAAACTTTCAAGGGAATTCCTGCAGGTTTGCAAGTAAGCATCATCGTTCCGGCTTACAATGAAGAAGTAAATGCGATTAGAACGGTCGATTCTTTATTGAGTCAGGATTATCCGGATATTAACATTGTTTTTGTTGATGACGGCAGTAAAGACAATACGTTTGAAAATGTAAAAAAAGCCTTCGAAGGAAACCCAAAAGTAAAAGTTTTCACCAAATCAAACGGAGGAAAAGCGTCCGCTTTAAATTTCGGAATTTCAAAAACCGATTCCGAATTTATCGTGTGTATCGACGCAGATACACAGTTAAAAACCGATGCTGTTTCTCAACTAATGAATACCTTTTATTTAGCTGGAAAACCTAATGAAGTGGGTGCTGTTGCGGGAAATGTAAAAGTCGGTAACGAAATCAACATGATTACAAAATGGCAAAGTATTGAATACATTACATCGCAAAATTTTGACCGCCGTGCATTTTCATTATTGAATTGTATCACCGTAATTCCGGGAGCATTAGGAGCTTTTAGAAGAAAAGCGGTTATCGAAGCTGGTGGATTTACGACTGATACTTTAGCCGAAGATTGTGACTTGACCATGAGATTGCATAAACTGGGCTATATTATTGAACAATGCAATGAAGCCATTTCTTATACAGAAGCACCTGAAACGATCGGGCAGTTTTTGAAACAGCGTTTCCGCTGGAGTTTTGGGATCCTGCAAAGTTTCTGGAAACACCGTGATGCGATTTTCAGAAAAAAATACAAAAACTTCGGTCGGGTTGCATTACCCAATATTTTGTTGTACCAGATTTTACTACCATTCTTGGCTCCACTCGCAGATTTACTTTTGGTAATGAGTTTAATCCTTTCAGGATTAGGTTTGATAGTCGCAGATCCGTATCACATTATTTTATATTATATCATTTTCTCCCTCGTCGACATATTGGGAGCTGCAATAGCTTTTGCCTTTGAGAAAGAAAAATTCAGCAAACTGATCTGGATGATTCCGCAACGATTGATCTATCGACAATTGATGTACTATATTCTGTTTAAATCTTTCCGAAAAGCAATTAAAGGAGAAATTCAAAACTGGGGTGTTCTGAAAAGAACCGGGAATGTGAAAACGACGTAATTTTATTTAAAAACCTGGTGTATGTTCAAATACAAAAAATTATTTCCTCTTTTTCTCGTGCAGTTTTTCACGTGGTTGGGATTATTTTCGTTGTGGATCTATGCAACGCCGGTCATCACGAAATACTTTTTTACCACAGGAAATTCAGAGAGTTTCGATTTTGAAAACGGCACAAAATGGGTCGGGATCTGTTTTGCACTGTACAGTATTTTAGGAGCAAGTTTGACCTTTACTTTGCATAAAATTTTAAAGCGAAATTCGAAATATGCAGTTCATGCCGTGGCATTATTTTGTGGCGCATTAGGTTTAATGTCTATGGGATTTATTCACTCAAAATATTTATTACTGCTGTCATTTGCATTCATCGGCATCGCCTGGAGCAGCATCAGTACGACGCCTTATTTATTGGTTGGCGAAATGGCGCCAGATGAAGAAAACGAAAAATATTATTCGGTTTTTAATTTTTCTACCGTCATTCCGCAAGCTGTTGCGGCATTTTTACTGGCTTTTATGACGAAACAATATTTTCATGGTGAAATGATCGAAACAATTTTTGCAGGCGGCGTTTTTATGTTGATCGGCGCCGTAATTTCACTCCTTATTTATTTTAAAGAACCGAAGAATAAAGAACAAATTAATGATTAAAAAAATAGAATTATTTTTCAAAAAAAATCTTTCAAAAATTAAATGGCAGGAAATTCTCGCCGTTTTAATTTTATTTCTGGCTTTCGTCTTTTTTCGAAGTGAAAGAAAAGAAATGTCCTCTATTCTGCCGCAACTTCATCAGGCAAAACCAATTTGGATATCTGCCGGTATTTTCCTCACCATCATTTACGTTTTATTGCAGGCATTCATGTATATGGCGAGTTTCAGAGCGGTCGGCATCAAACTAAAACTTTCAGATGCTCTGGAATTATTTTTAAAAAGAAATTTCCTGAGCGTTTTTCTTCCTGCAGGCGGAATCAGTTCTCTGGCTTATACGCCGCGACAACTTCAACGAAAAGATTACGACAAAAACAGCATTCATAAAGCAAGTGCTATTTATGGATTTGTCGGCATTGTGACTGTTTTTCTTGTGGGAATACCGGTTGTTGCATATGCCGCTCTCTTCAATAAAAATTTTGGAAATTCCTGGATGTGGTTGTTAGGAGTTGGAATTTTTATAGCGCTGGTTTTTTGGATGGTGAACTCCCTTCGAACAAAAGGAATTCTTTATCAATTTTTAGAAAAACACGTTCCGAAAAAAATTAGTGATATCGACGAATTTTTTGCTGGAGAAATTCACAAAAAACATTTTTACATCACCGTTTTAATTTCAGTTTTAATAGAGTTCTGTGGGATTTTTCACCTTTTGATCGCGATGTTCGCATTTGGTGCAGAAGGATCTTTCTCTGCCGCTGCAGTTGGGTATACGATTTCGGTATTACTGATGCTCGTTTCTCCATTTTTACGAGGTTTGGGTGCCGTAGAATTCACACTGATCTATATTCTGGCAAGCTTCGGATTCTCTCATAGCCAGGGTTTAGGAATCACCTTGCTTTACCGGGTTTTTGAATTTTGGTTGCCTTTGCTTCTGGGATTATTTGCTTTTATCTGGAAAGGAAGAAAAATCGTCGCGCGAATTTTCCCTGCACTCGCTATTTTTATTTTAGGACTTATTAATATTATCTCGGTGATCACTCCACCATTAAAACACCGGCTAAAACTGGGGAAACTTTATCTCTCTGAAGATACGATCCACTTCTCAAAAATACTGACTTTGGTCGCAGGAATTCTTTTATTAGTCACGGCTGCATATATGTTGCGGGGATTAAAACGCGGTTGGTATTTTGCGATGATCCTCGCCATAATTTCCTTTTTTGGAAATATCATTAAAGCCTTAGATTACGAAGAAGCGTCTTTTGCTCTGTTCATTATTTTGCTGTTATTGATCAGTCGTAAAGAATACATCTTAAAAACGAACAGGAAATATTTGAAACTGGGTTTTTCCTGGTTGATAGGACTTTTAATCAGCGTCGTTATTTTTAATTTTCTCAGTTTTTATTTCATTGATAAACGCCATTTTGGAATTGATTTTACCTGGAGCGAATCACTGTATTACACGATTCACAGTTTTCTTCTTTTTCAGGATAGTGGATTGGTTCCGAAAACCGGATTTGCGCGGGACTTTGAATACATCAACGTTTTCCTCGGAATTGTTTCCTGGTTGCTGCTTATTTTTTCCCTGTTTAATGTTCGGAAATTAACAAAAAGTGTTGATCGTTCGAGTGATTTTCGAGACGCCCAAAATTTAATGGAAAGCTACGGAACTTCAGCGCTTGATTTCTTTAAAACAGCCAAAGACAAACTGTTTTACTTTTCTGATGATGTAGAAGGTTTCATTTCTTATCGCATTGCAAATCATTTTGCCATCGTTTTAGAAGAACCAGTTTGCGATGAAGAGCACAAAGAAAAACTAATTGAAGAGTTCGAAGATTTCTGTAAGAAAAATGGTTTAAAATCTATTTATTATCGAATTGATGAGCAAAGTTTATTTCTCTTTAAACCTTTCAAAAAACAGAAACTATTTATTGGTCAGGAAGCGATCATGAAAATCGAAGACTTTAAACTGGAGGGAAAAGACAGAAAAACTTTAAGAAATGGTCTGAACTCTTTGTCTAAAAAAGGATACACCTCAGAGATTTTATACCATCCTCAAAATGAAGAGATTTTAAATGAAATTCAAAGTATTTCCGATGAATGGTTAAAGGAATTTGACAAAGAAGAAATGGTTTTTTCACAGGGAATGTTTGACCGATCTGAAATAGAAACGCAAGATCTGATCGTTATTAAAGATGAAGCAGGAAAGATAGAAGCGTTTCTTAATGTTATTCCAGATTTTGCGCCGGATGAATGTACATATGATCTGATTCGAAAGACCGTAACTGCCCCAAACGGAAGTATGGATGCCATGATCGTAAAACTCGTGGAATATGCGAAGACCAAAAAAATGCTTTATATCAATCTGGGATTAACACCTTTGGGCGGAATGAAGCAGCCCGACAATACGGCTGAAGAAATTTTGAAATTTGTATACAACCGGATCGGAAGTTTCAAACATTATCAGAGTTTGCGCGATTTCAAAGAAAAATATGCAAACCAGTGGCAAAATAAATATTTGATGTACAGCAATGATTTTGATCTGTTGCAAATTCCCGCAGCTTTAAATAAAATTACTAAACCGCAATGAAAAAGTTAGTAAAAATTCTCAGTCTAACTTCACTATTCCTCCTGTTTTCCTGTTCGGATGACAGCTCATTTCCCGTGACAGAATGGAACAGCAACAGCAGCAAACCGATTATTTTTTACGTGAGTGGTGATGCGGGTTTTAACACTTTTTCAAATACATTTGGCCAGGAACTTCACCGTTATGGCTATGATGTTTTCGCGCTGAACACGAAGAAATACTTCTGGAATAAAAAAACACCTTTACAAGCCTCTCAGGATTCCGAAAAATATTTGAAACAGATCATTAAAAACCGTACAAATAAAAAAATCATCATGATCGGATATTCCTACGGCGCAGATGTTTCGCCTTTTATTTACAACCGCTTCGATCCGGAATTTCAAAAAAATATTCAGCAGCTGATCATTATTGGTCCATCAAAAGTGAACGATTTTGAAATTCATCTGGAAGAATACATAACTGGTCACATGGAGCATGGATACAGCGTTACCAACGAAATTAATCAGATAAAGAACGTGCCTTTCACTTTGGTAGTCAGTGATTTCGAGAACAGATATTTTCCACGAAAAGAAATTACGCTGCGAGGTTATCGGTTTCTTCATATTCCGGGTGACCATCATTTCGGTGGCAACACTAAAATGCTTGCCGATACGCTCGTAAAATACTTTTAAAATTCAATTCAATGTCGAACAAAACCTCACAACATATTTTACCAACTGCGTCAAATCTATTGGGTTTCTGTCTTATTGTGATCACTTCCTTACACATCAGTTCCTCTACCAAAAGCTCTGTTTTAGATGAATTTACGAGTATTGTAGCGGTTCTGCTCTGCTTTTCTGTAATTCTTTCTTTTGCTTCTATTAAAAGTGAAAACAGAATATGGACACGGAGATTCGAGTTAGCTGCCGAAATTTTATTCGAAATTGCCATTGTAGGAATTGGTTTAATAGTCCTTGTTATATTAAGAAAATTCTGGTTCCAGTAAACTAATTTAAGTGAAACAGTTGTCATTTTTTTTTAAGTTTGTATTATCTTAATCATTGAAACTTAAATAATGAAAAATAAAAAGTATGTTCTCGATCTATTAAAAAATGAAGATGACCAACTTCAGAAGATGCATGAAATTGTAGAAAAGGCAATTAAAGAAGAAACGTTGATTACCAGCACAATCGAAGAAACTGACCAAGATCGAACTTATGGTGAAAAACTTTCTGATAAAGTTGCAGAATTAGGCGGAAGCTGGAAGTTCATCATTCTTTTTGGAGTTTTGCTCGCGATTTGGATTTTCTATAATACTCAAATTATGGTCAACAAGAGTTTCGATCCATATCCATACATTTTGTTGAATCTTATTCTTTCGTGCATCGCCGCAATTCAGGCACCGATAATTATGATGAGCCAAAATAGAAAAGAGGTGAAAGACAGAAAAAGATCTATTAACGATTATATGATTAATCTAAAATCTGAAATTGAAATTAGAAATCTACACGAAAAAGTAGATTTATCAGTAATCGATCAATATAAACACCTTTGCGAGATTCAGCAAAAGCAACTGGAATTATTAGAAGAGTTGAATAAAAAACTCAAATTAATGGCAAAACCTTCGTAAAATTTTATCTTAAATTCCATTAAAATTTTTCTTCAACATTATCTATATTTCAGAAAATCACCTTATATTTCTACCGAATTATTCTCTTTAATAAATTAAAAAATGATCAAAGACGAACTCTTAAATAAAGCCATGAAAATTGCTCAGAAGGCTCACAAAGGACAAACTGATAAATTTGGAACTCTTTATATTGGACACGTTATAAGGGTGATGAATTCTGGAAAAACGTATGATGAAAAAATCGTCGGAGTTTTACACGATGTGATTGAAGACTGCCCCGAAATTACTTTAGATTACCTTTTGCAGGAAGGTTTTCCAAATGATCTTGTTTTCGCGATCGAATGTTTAACGAAAAATCCCGAAGATCAGGATTATATGGAATTCGTAAAACAGACTGAAAAATCACCACTTGCAGTTTCGGTGAAAATGAATGATCTGCAAGATAATATGAATCTCACAAGATTTAATCGACCGATTACTGAAAAAGATATGATTCGACTCAATAAATATTTGACGGCTTATCTTTATTTAAAGGAAAAATATTAAAAATTTGAAGAAAATTAATCGGTAGTTTTATTAGAATCGTTCAGAAGTTTGTTTAAATCAGCAAGTTCAGTTTCCGTTAAATCACGCCATTTCCCCACCGGAAGATCAAGTTTGAGATTCATAATTCGGATGCGTTTCAGCTTCTTGACTTCATAACCACAAAACTCACACATTCTGCGGATTTGACGGTTTAAACCTTGCGTTAAAACAATTCTGAAAGATAAATTATCGATTTGTTCCACCTCACATTTATTCGTCACCGTATCCAAAATTTGAATTCCACCGCGCATTTGCATAAGGAATTTTGGAGAAATCGGTTTATCAACTCGTACGATATATTCTTTTTCGTGATTGTTTCTGGCGCGCAAAATTTTATTCACAATATCGCCGTCATTTGTCAGCATAATTAAACCTTCACTTGGCTTATCTAATCTTCCGATCGGAAAAATTCTCTTTGGATGATTCACGAATTCTACAATATTGTCGAGTTCTCTTTTGGTATCGGTGGTGCAAACAATTCCAACGGGTTTATTCAACACGATGTAAACAGGTTTTTCTTCTGATTTTTTAATGGAATTTCCGTCTACGAAGATTTCATCGTCGCCAGAAACTTTCGTACCCATTTCTGGAATTGCCCCATTGATGGTAATTCTTCCCTGTTCCAAAAGTCGGTCGGCTTCTCTGCGCGAACAATAGCCAACTTCTGATAGATATTTATTGATTCTGGTTTTTTCTGATTCCATTTTAAACGATTTTTTGAAGGACGAACGAATTTTGAATTGCGAAGTTAGAATAGATTTTTTTATTTATTAAAATTTTCGAATTTATAATCATTTTCTAAATATTGAGAACTTGCATTTTCGATCGTATAATCACCGATTTTTGTTCTTCGTAAGTTTGTCAAATAGGCTCCAACTCCTAATTCCTGACCGATATCGTGCGCTAAACTACGAATATAAGTTCCTTTCGAACAACCTACCGTAAATCGTACGAAAGGCAATTCAATAGAAATGTCCTTGATATAATTAATGTTGGTTTTACGAGATTTCATTTCTACTTCTTTTCCGGCTCTGGCTAAATCATAAGCACGATTTCCCTCGATTTTGATGGCAGAAAAAATGGGTGGTTTCTGATCGATCTCACCAAGGAATTTAGGTAAAGTCTCCGTGATTTGTTTTTCTGTGATTTCTGAAATATCCTGTTGAAGAATCTCTGGTTTTTCGGTATCGTAAGATTCTGTTTGAACGCCGATTTTTATTTCGGTGAAATATTCTTTGGGTGCGTCCTGAATTTCAGGAATGATCTTCGTGAATTTTCCGGTGCAGACAATCAATAATCCTGTTGCTCTTGGATCTAAAGTTCCGGCGTGACCGATCTTAAATTTCTTTGGAAGATTGAATTCGCTTTTGAGTTTGTATTTCAGTTTGTTGACGGCTTGAAAACTCGTCCATTCCAGAGGTTTGTCGAGGAGAATTATTTGTCCGGAAAGTAAATCTTCGTCTGTCATTTAAAATAAAATTTGGTAAGAATATCCCAATTGCAGCCCGACCTGAGTGGAGCTCTTTTTGCCGCAACGAAGTGAAGGCAAAAAAGCGGGAACGGAGGGCGGAAATGTCTGCCCAAAAAAATTATTGAAACTGTGTAAAATAAATCAGCAAAAAAATCCCAACGATAATTCTGTACCAACCCCAAGGTTTGAATCCGTATTTATTGAGCAAACTGATGAACGATTTTATAGCAATCCAGGCGACAATAAATGCAACTACATTTCCGAGGAAAAAGAGCAAGATATGATGATTGTCTGCCATGATCATTTTGTATCCTTTCATTGGATTTGGAGTTCCTTTTCCCCAGGTTTTCACGAAAACTGAATAAACGGTTACTGCTAACATCGTTGGAACAGCCAGGAAAAAAGAGAATTCAGCCGCGGCTTTTCGAGTTAAACCTTGCGTCATTCCACCGATGATGGAAGCTGCACTTCTACTCGTTCCGGGCATCATCGCCAAACATTGCCAAAATCCAATGATGACTGCTTTTTTGATGGACATTTCTTTTTCATCATGGATGACAGGATTTTTGAACCAATTATCGACGAACAACAAAACGATTCCACCTAAAACCAACATGGAGGAAATGGCGACTTGATTACCGAGAACGGCTTCAATTTTATCATCGAATAAAAATCCTAATCCTAAAGCAGGCAAAACTGCGAAACCTAATTTGTAATAAAATTTGAGATTGGAAAAGTCAAAAAATTTCTTCCAGTAAGCTGCAACGACTGCTAAAATTGCTCCGAACTGTATCGAAACCTGAAACATTTTTAAAAATTCAGATTCTTCCATTCCCATCAAATTGGCGGCAAAACCCATGTGTGCTGTGGAAGAAATAGGCAGAAATTCGGTTAGACCTTCGACAATTGCAAGGATGATCGCTTGAAGTGTATCCATATGATAGTTTAAAAAAAAACTTTGTCAAAGATTTTAACTTTGACAAAGTGGTGAATATTTTGTGTGAAAATCAGACTTTTTTTCGCTTGAGTATTGCGTAAACTTCTACTGCGAAACCGGCGATGACCAACATGGGTGCGATACGGATTCTACGGATGGAGAAAATTCCTTCGTTCCAGACATTTGGGTCGTATTTTCCATCAACGGTATTTGCGTCGGGTCCCATCATTAAAAGGAAACCTACGACAATTAAAGCCAAACCGATCAACATGAATTTATAATTTTCCTTGCCGAAATAAAAGGTATTTTCAGGAACTGTTTTGACTTCTTTTTTTCCGTAATTATCAGCGGAAAATTTTTGATTTTTTTTGCTCATTTTTAAGAATAATAAAGATCATCTACATTAGATCTGAGGAATTTCCAGGTGGCGAAAATAGTGCTGAGAACAGTAATAATTATGCCCAAAAAGAAAATTCCGACCACTAAAATAATCAGTTGATTATTGTCCTGTACAAAGGGAGTTCCGATCTGGGTGATAAAATAATACCATGCTCCAAAAAGAACTGCTAATCCGATGACTGCTCCAACTACACCAAGAATTATTGCTTCTTTAATAAAAGGTTTTAGAATGAACCGCCTTTTTGCTCCAACCAGTTGCATTGTTTTGATAATGAATCGCTTAGAGAAAATTTTGAGCCGGATCGAGTTGTTAATTAAAACAACCGCTAAAACGAGGAACAGAATTGAAAATCCTAAGATCCATTTTAAAATATTGTTCAGATTGTTATACACTTCAACCATCAAAGTGCTGTTGTTCTTGACATCCATAATTCCGGGTGTCGCTTTTATTTGCTTGATGGCTTCATTGATTTTCGCAGGATCTACATATTCCGGTTTCAATGCAATTTCTACAGAAGATGGGAAAATATTCTCTTCGAAAAGTGCGCTGGATTCGATTCCCATACTTTTTCTGGCTTCTTCAGCCGCCATTTCCCGCGAAATATAAGTGGCCCGTTTTACGGGTGCTAAAGTTTGAATTTTTTTGAAAGCATCATTTTCCTGCTTCACGATCTTCACAGAATCCTTTGCATCAAAATTTTCGTCAAAATAGGCATTCACAACCAATTGTTCTTTGATATAATCGGAATATTTTTGAGCATTGATGAGGATAAGACCCATTAATCCTAATAAAAATAACACCAGAGCAATACTAACCACAACGGTAATATTACTGGAGCGAAGCCGTCTTTTGTTAAAATCTTCAACTGTCTTTGCCATTAAATAATAAATTTCTGCTAAAATAGAAAAAATCTTCCGTAATTTGCCGAGAATCCTAGAAAATCGGTGTTAAAAAAAACATAAAGAAAATACTTTCTAACGCAGATTTTTCCTTTTGAACATTGAATTTATGAACGTAAAAGCAAAAAAATATCTCGGCCAACATTTCCTTATGGACGAAAATATCGCAAAAAATATTGTGGAGTCACTTTCCTTTGATCAGTACCAAAAAATATTGGAAGTTGGACCAGGAATGGGCGTTCTTACTAAATATCTTCTGGAAAAAGATTCAGAAATTTTCGTAGCGGAAATTGATAAAGAATCTGTTGATTATCTGCAGAAACATTATGCAAAACTAGACGATCAGCATATCATTGGAGATTTTTTAAAATTGAATATTGAGGAAACTTTTGGTGATCAGGTTGCGATCATTGGAAACTTCCCGTACAATATTTCTTCTCAAATTTTATTTAAAATCATTGATTCTTACGGTCATGTTCCTGAAATGGTGGGAATGTTTCAGAAGGAAGTTGCAGAACGAACGGCGGCTGTTCCACGTACAAAAGCGTACGGAATTCTTTCAGTTTTAGTTCAGGCTTTGTATGATGTGGAATATCTTTTTACGGTACACGAAAATGTCTTTAATCCACCGCCGAAAGTAAAATCGGGTGTTATCAAATTGACAAGAAATCCGAAAGAAGGTTTGGTTGGGAACGAAGTTTTATTCAAGAAAATTGTAAAAGCTGGCTTTGGACAGAGACGGAAAAAGCTGTCGAATTCTTTGAAAGTTCTGGAAATCCCGGAAGCTTTGCAAACGCATATCTTTATGGATAAACGAGCGGAAGAATTATCAATTCAGGATTTTATTTCGTTTACAAAGGAGTGGAAAAATGCTATGTAAATTCTAAAATTTAAAGAAATAATTTATTGATCTGAAGACGGAATATTACCGTCTTTTTTTAATTCTTCTAATTGTTTTTGAAGATTTGCAATGACTTCTCTCATTGCTTTGATATCATTTTTGTTAGAAGAAACATTGCTTTTTAACATGACGTTTCTTGCACGTTCGTTGTGATCATCTTCGTCTTCATCTTCGGCAATATCTTCGATATCTTCCTGGATATCGTCAATATCAACGCTGATTTCTTCAATATCTTCGCTAATCTCTTCAATGTCTTCGCTAATTTCTTCGATATCATCCTGAATTTCTTCGATATCTTCGCGGATATCTTCAATGTGCTCATGACTTCTGTTCACGGACATTTGAATAAAAATTGCGAGATAAATTGCTTCTAAAGATAACACAGTGGTTAAAATTAAGAGCATTTTATCTACGGCGACAATTCCGAAAACAGGAAGTAAAAAAGCAATCAAGAATACGATCGAATGGACAATAAGCGAAGGAATAGAACCAATCCACCACATTACCCAATCGGTAATTTTCTCTAAAAATTTTATATTATTTTCGCGCAGCTCGGCTCTACTAATTTTTTCCATAAGAGCGCAAATTTAGTTAAAAATCCTTGGAAACACCCAAACCGAACAGAGCAAAATCGTAAAGAGCGGGATCTTCGGGATTAAATTTTCGTAACACTAAATCCATTTCCTCGACGGTTTTCCAGTCGTTTTGTTTTCTTTGGATGATGTTGATTTTTCTCGAAATATTGCCGGTGTGAACATCTAAAGGAACAGATAGATATTTTTGATCAATATTCTCCCAGATTCCAAAATCGACGCCTTTTCTATCTTTCCGAACCATCCAACGGAGAAACATAATTAATCTTTTTGCAGAAGAATTTTTGTACGTCGAACTTACGTGCTTTTTGCTTCGATGGATATTTTCTCCAATAAAATTTTCGCGGAACCGGTGTAAAGCGTGGTAGAAATTTTGCTCTTCATTTTGAATAAAAAAGAAATTTTCTAAACTGTCATTTTTGGAATAAAGACGTTTTAAATTTAGGATGAATTCACGAAAATCTTCACCCATAAAAGTTCGGTGAACAGTTATTTTCTCTAAAGATTTCAACTCTCTCTCGGAAACATTTTTTATAAAATCAAAAGGTGCATTCTCCATGAAATTCAGCATCTTTTCAGCGTCGTTGATGATGGATTTCCGGTTTCCCCAAGAAATGGTGGCGGTGAGAAATCCGACAATTTCAATGTCTTGTTTCAGAGAAAAGCGGTGCGGAATTGAAATGGGATCGTCGTCGATAAAGGAAAGATTGTTATAGAAATCTGCTTTTTCGTCGAGGAAATCTTTTAGTTCGGAGAAGGTCATTTTTTAATTTGATGCTTTGAAAACTTGATAATTTCTATTTTTTAAACTAATTTAATGGGACAATAAATCTTTTTTCATGTTCAGTTGACCATTGGACTTGCCATGTATTTCCTTCAATTTGGTCAAGCAAGATAAAAGTCCAAATATTTTGAGTTGGATACAAAGTAAACCTACCATTAATTTCCTTTTCGCTAGAGACTAAAGAATTTGAATTTAAAATTGTTTCGAAACGATTTTGACTGTCCGCACTAAATTGTAGCTGCCAAATTTGTCCGTTTCTTGTATTAAATTTAAGAAAATTCCACATATTCTGTGTTGGGAACAATTGATAAACGGAAGTTGCAAACTCTTGCTTTTTTTGTGAGTAATCATTTAAATTCACTTTTTTTATTTGTTCTTGAGCAAAAATATTTGAAGTTGTCATCAACAGAATTAATATAATAGAAATCTTTTTCATCTAGTATTGGAATTAGTTTATTAGTTTGAGTGAATTATCTGATTAATATTTTATCAAGCAATTTTTACATTGCTATTTAAGAGTTCAACATTAAAATTTACTTTTGCTTTCAAGGCTATTAGAAGTAAAAATGTTAACAGAAAAAGTATTATTCATATTTACAAATTTTAGATTCTATAGTGCTATTTTCAAAACTTGTGATTACACTAGCGCAATTACCTTCAATTTTAACTATTTTGCAGTTTAAACCTCCATTTGAATTTATATACAAATCAGTTTCGTCAATATTTTTTTTAGATGTATCAATTATTAGAGTATATTCACAATCATTTTTCCATTTTATTTTATAGTTTTTTATACCACTAAATTTTTTGCCAGTTTTTAAATTGAAAGTCTTTTCAGATTGAAAATCGATTTTTCTTGAAATAAAATATTTTCTATTAGTGTCTTTATTTATCAGATAAAATTTTCCCTTATGAAAATCTATACATTTTAAGTCGTTTTCAGATTCAATTTTAAAACTTAAAAAAGAGAAAAGAATAAAAAAAGGAATTAGATATTTTAGCATTTTATTTGAAATTTGGTTATTGAACATATTTCTATATGCTATTTCTCAATTCTGCTTTATACAATGTTCGCTGCTGTAATTATATTCCTACCCAATCTTCACCGCTTCCAAAGCTTTTGGTAAAAAACTGTTTGGAAAAACTTCTCGGGCTTCATCAGTGAAAACGCTTAAATCGCTGTAACGGTTGGAGAAATGTCCTAAGATCAATTTTCCAACGTTGGCTTTCCTGGCGATTCTTGCGGCTTCTAAAGCAGTTGTATGTCCGGTGTAATCTGCCATTTCTTTTAAATCGTGAAGGAATGTAGATTCGTGATACAATACATCTACATTTTCGATTAAAGGAATTATATCTTCCAAATATCTGGTGTCGCTGCAGAAAGCGTAAGAAACAGATTTGGTGGGTTCTAAAGTTAAAATTTCGTTCTTCAAAACGTAACCATCGCTTAAAATAAAATCTTTACCGAGTTTTAAATTGTGATAATCGCAGGTTTCTATTTCGGAATATTTTGAAACTTCCTGCATATTAAGATGGCGTTCTTTTGGTTTTTCTTTGAAGAGATAACCGTTGCAATAAATCCGGTGATCAAGAGGAATGGTGAAGACTTCTACTCTATTATCTTCATATATTTTCTCGGAAGTTTTGCCGCTGAGTTCATGATAAATGACTTCGAAACCGCGATGCGTTTCTGTAAGTCGGAAAATGGTTTCCATCATTTCTTTGATTCCTTTCGGGCCGTAAACATTCAGAGGCATATCGCGACCTAAAAGTCGGAAAGAAGCAATTAATCCGGGCAAACCAAAACAGTGATCGCCATGAAGATGCGAAATAAAGATATTATTTATTTTAGAAAATCTGGCTTTTGCTTTTCGAAGCTGAACCTGTGTTCCTTCGCCACAATCGATGAGAAATGCACGCTCTTCCATTTCTAAAAACTGCGCAGTTGGCGAAGAAGTTATGGTTGGAATTGCGGAATTGAAGCCGAGAATAGTTAGATAAGTGCTCAAATCGTTGGATGATGGATTTTAGGTGATGGAGTTGGATGTTAGCTTATTGCTTATTTAATGTTTACAAATTTAACAATAATTTGGGGACTTGGGAAAGAAGAAACGAAATATGATTTTAGCCCCGATTAAACGGCTTGTTTGAGCTCTCCCGATTCGTCGGGAAGCGAGTAGTGAAAGCGGGTGTAGTCTTGGTGCAAAAGCGAAACCTGGTTGCTCCTAAAAAAAATCCCAAAAAAGAATTTTCGGGATTTAAAATTTATCTGCCAAATGATTTTTTCAAAGCTTTGAATCTTATAAAAGAAACTGCGGAGAGCAAAACCATACCTGCTAAACCGATGTAAACCCAAGCTGGAATAGGAACTGGATCTCCTGCTGCGTAAGAATGCAGTCCGCTCAAGTAATAATTTACGCCGAAGTACGTCATGACCATGGAACAAAATGCGAACATCACCGCAACATGGAACGACCATCTTCCGCGCAATCCCGGAACTAATCTCATGTGCAAAACGAAGGCATAAACGATGATTGAAATAAAGGCCCAAGTTTCTTTTGGATCCCAACTCCAGTATCTACCCCAAGATTCATTTGCCCAAATTCCACCCAAGAAATTACCAACTGTTAAGGCGAAAAGTCCGATTGTAAGAGACATTTCTGATACGATGGTTAATTCTTTTAAAGTGGTATCGTGGTGAATTTTGTATAATTTTTTATTGGAAATGATATAAAACACTAAACTGATCACGGCGATAATCATCGATAAGGCAAAGAAGCCGTAACTCGAGGTGATAATTGCAACGTGAATAATCAACCAATAGGATTTTAAAACAGGAACAAGAGGTGTAATTTGCGGATCTAAAGCGGAACCACCATGTGCAAATCCCATCATAATTACGGCAACCATAAATCCGGCAGCAGGAATCAGTGCGTTTGAATTTCTGTACAACATTAATCCCGCAGAAATTCCGACCCAGGAAATAAAGATAATCGCTTCGTAGCCGTTACTCCAAGGAGCGTGGCCAGATAAATACCATCTTGCAACCAATCCGAGGAAATGTGCGGTATATCCAACAACTCCGAGAAGAATTATTGCTTTGATGACTTTATTTAAAATTTTATTGGGTCTGAATAATTCAATAAAACCTAAAAGTAAAAGTAAACTACCAATTAAAGTATAGAAAATAAGGAGTTTGAAGTTCAGATTTACTTTATTCATGAAAACTTCCAGCTTCACTTTCGATTCGGAAGGAACTACATTTTTTCCCCAGGTATTTTGATATTGCTCTAATTTTTTGAGTTCTTCACCTGCTTTTGTCCAATTACCACTTTTCTGCGCATCTAAAACACTGGAGAAATAAGGTCCCATCACTTTTTGAGAAGCTTCGTCTGGTTCAAAATTTTGGTCTAACCAAGAATGCCAGGTATTGTTTGGATCATTTTGAACAGGAACAATTCGCATGAGTTGACCGCTAAAAAATTCATTAAAAACCTGAACACGGTCATTTACCGAAATTACTTCTTTATCATAATTGGTTTGATCTGCCGGTTTTTTTCTAAAAGCGGTATTATAATCTTCTTCTAAAACATAATGCAATTGACCATTAGCATCTGCGGGAAACATTTGCATTAAAGAAGTATAGCCTTCGTCGTTGGCTTTGGTTTTTTTCTTTAATTCATCGCCTCCTTTCGTACCCACTTTGATCATTGGAACCATTGTCCAGCTTGCGGTATCGGTATTAATGGAAAGAAACCATTGATTGGCATCTAAAGATTTTCCATCAGTCCCTGTAAATGAATCTTTTTTGTATAATTTTCTCAGAACATCCAAAGCCTGCGTATTCATCGGAACAATACGACCATCGTAATTCTGAACTAAAAGATAAGCGAATTGATCTGCATGTTCTTTAGAAATTTTATTTCTTGCAATGATATCATCTGCTGTAATTGGTTTCGGTGATCTTAAAGTTAAAGAATTCTGAGACTGCTTTTTTGGTGTCGCATCTTCCATCAGAGCAGCATCCGCTTTACCGTGATCGTGTCCATCTGCTGCAGAATGTGCTTGTTCAGCAGAACCATCATTTCCGTGAGAATCAATATATTGCGCATTAAAACTCATGCTCAACAATAATAAAATTACGGTTGCTGCTCTTTTATGATTCACAGATTTCAAATTTTTATTGAGTTTCCAGAAATGAGAGCCTTTCCAGAAAAACATTACAAACATTCCTAAAAATAAAAAGGTATAACCGAAATAGGTAATGATTGTTCCCCAAAAATCGTGGTTTACAGAAAGTACAGTTCCTTTTCGATCGGGATCAAAACTTGCCTGGAAAAATCGGTAACCGCCATGATTTAAAACGTGATTCATATAAATTTTGTATGGCGTTTGTTTTCCCTGATCAATTACGTGAACATGGCTTTCATAAGCACTTGGCGCAGAACTTCCTGGATAAGTTTCCATTAAAAATTTATCTAATTTCAAAGAAAATGGCGTGTTGTAAACTTTGGGTCCAAAACCTAAAATCACATTCATTCCATCTAAAGCAATTTGTTTAAACGCGTTTGGATTTCCTTTCTCCACGGGCAAATCTACAAGCATTTTTGATTTTGGTCCCTGAACTTCAACCGTTAACTGGTCAGAAGCATCTTTGTCTTTTCTACGATCACCTTCATAAGCGATCAGTTTTCCTTTTTTCAAACCTTCAGGAACTACCAGTTTTAAATCATTGATGGTATAAAGACTTCTCAACACCAAAGGTTGAAATTCATCTTTTTTAGTTGTTCCGGTAGCTTGAGTCGCCATTGTCATGAAACTTCCATCAGCTGGAGTTTTGATGAGCAATGTACCGTTGGTATTATTAAATTCTACAGCACCGTCAATCGCTCTGTTAAATGAAACCAAAGTTCCGTTCACCAATTTGGAATCTCCTGGTTTGATGTAAATATTCTCTCTTCCCGCTTGTCCTGTAGAAACCAAATGCAGATAATCTGCGCCGGAATTATCAACGACCAAACTGTCTTTTTTTCTCTGAATGTATTTAATCTGCTTTACACTGATTTGTTTTCCGTGATAATCATAACCTGCTTTAAAAGTTTTCGCAGAAATCTTCGCGATAAGTTTATGTTCGCGGGCATCATCGGGAATCATTGTAAATGGAACATCTTCATAATTTAGAATATCCCCTTTTTCTTCAATTTGAATTTTAAAGAAATTTTTATCGGTCACCACTTCGTTAGAAGTCGCACCTTCACGAATGTGCATAATTCCTTCATAACTGATGTAACGCGTAATCGCACCGCCAATAAATATCAAGATAAAAGCGAGGTGAAAAACCAAAGTCGGCCATTTTTCCCGTCTCCACAGTCTATATCGCGAAATATTTCCTATAAAGTTTAAAATGAGAAGCAACATTACGGCTTCAAACCATTTTGCTTCGTAAATAAGTGCTTTTGCAGTGGGAGTTCCGTAATCATTTTCGAGAAAAGTTGCGTAAGCCATTGAAAAGGCAAAAATCAGCAACAAAACGGCCATTGTACGTGTAGAAATAAAAATATCCTGAAGTTTTTTCATTTGAATAGGTAATTTTTTAAGGTCTATTCAGTGACTTTTCCCGCATTACTACAGAAAATTTCACTATAAGTTTCAATAAGGTGCAAAAATACATTGTATATATTTAATAAGCGAATTTGCAACGTCCTTTTTTGGGAGGAATAAAATTGAAGTTATCTATAAAAATTATACGCAGAATAAGTTTTCAAATTTAAGTAAACCATAACTCTGACTAAACTTTATCAATAACAACATTGGGATTAATTTCAAGAATTTTTTGGTAAAAAAGCTCTTCATTTTCGGGTGTAATATAAAGCTCATTTTTATATTTCGAAAAAATTATCAAACCTTTTGTTCCGGTTCCATACTTATGAAAACCGCTCCACATTGTTTCGCCTTTTCTAATTTTCGTAATATGCTTAATATCGGTTTTATAGATATTGAAGAAAAACCGAATGATAAGTTGTTGATCGTCAATGATGATTTTTAATATAAAATTACCCACAACTGCAAAAAACAAAAGGATACCTATCAGCAATCCAATCGGAATAAAAATAAAAGGATCTTTTTGTTTTAAATAGCTAAGGAATGTCATTAACGACAAAAAAATAATAATGAAACAGTAAAGCGAAATAAAAACCGCATCCGATTTTTTTGATTTAAAAACCATCTTTTGCATCGCTTTTAATGATTTGTGTCATTCAGCATCGGAACAAATTTGTAAGCACCAAATTCTTCTTTCTCAAATTCTTTCTCCGATTTTTTCGTGAATCTGGTCAAAACCTGTTCTTCAGTTTTTCCAAGTGGAATCACCATTATTCCGCCAACTTTTAATTGATGAAGCAATTCGGTGGGAAGAATTTCTGCGCCACAAGTCACCAAAATTTTATCGAATGGTGCGAAAGTCGGAAGTCCCGCAAAACCATCTCCGAAACTTTGAAATTTCGGACGAAGATAAAGTTCACGTAATTTTTTCTGAGAGAAATCGTGCAGGTCTTTTTGTCGCTCAATGGTGTAAACTACAGCATTCATAGCAATCAATACGGCAGTTTGATAACCACTTCCTGTTCCGATTTCCAGAACTTTTTCTTTTTCCTGAAGTTCGAGAAGTTCCGTTTGTTCTGCAACAGTCGAAGGATGTGAAATCGTTTGTTTTGATAAAATCGGGAAAGCACGATCTTCGTAAGCAAAATCCTCAAAAATACTTTCCAGAAAAAGATGACGTGGAACTTCGTTGATAGCTTTCAAAACGCTTTCATCTGAAATCCCAACTTTCTCCCGAAGATATTCTACCAAAATTTTTCTTTTTCCTTTATGTACAAATGAATCCTGCATTTCACAAAAATAGGAATTAGATCCGAGATTTAGAAATAAGAAACTTTAAAAATATTGATGCTTTCAATTTTCCCATCTCTGTTTATTGTCTTTTAGAAAATTATCGTTTCGTCTTCATTCTATCCTCTTTTCCTCTCCAATCTCTTCTCAAAATTATTATCTTTACAAAAATTAATTTTCAATGCTAAAAGCGGGTTTAGTTGGCGCAGGTCATTTAGGAAAAATACATTTAAAACTTCTGAATCAGTCAGAAAAATACGAATTAGTCGGCTTTCACGATGCAGATGCTGAAAATGGCAGAAAGCTGGAAAGTGAATTAGGATATAAATATTTTGAGAAATTCGAAGATTTACTTAGTGAAATCGAAATGCTTGATATTGTAACTCCGACCTTATATCACTACGATTATGCGATGAAAGCCATTGAAAAGCGAATTCATTTCTTCATTGAAAAACCGATTACTCAGACTTTAAAACAAGCGGAAGAAATTTTATACAAATGCCGTGAATTTGGAATAAAAGCTCAGGTAGGACATGTTGAAAGATATAATCCAGCTTTTATTGGTTCGAAAGAATATATTAAAAACCCGATGTTCATTGAGATTCATCGTTTAGCAGAATTTAATCCACGCGGAACTGATGTTTCTGTGGTTTTAGATCTAATGATCCACGATCTGGATATTTTGCTTTCTGTAGTAGATTCTAAGGTAAAAAACATTCATGCGAGTGGCGTTTCGGTAGTTTCAAAATCTCCGGATATTTGTAATGCGAGAATTGAGTTTGAAAATGGTTGTGTCGCGAATTTGACAACTTCCCGAATTTCGATGAAAGCGATGCGTAAATCCCGTTTCTTTCAGCAAGATGCTTATATTTCCGTCGATTTTTTAGAAAAAAAAGCAGAAGTTATTCGCATGAAACCAGCTCCGGAAAATCCGAGTGATTTTGATATGATCATCGAAAATGCAGAAGGTGAAAAAAATCAGATCATTTTTGAATATCCAAACATTCAGCCGAATAATGCAATTCTAGATGAACTGGAAAGTTTTGCAGATGCGATTACAGAAAATAAAAATGTAGAAGTTTCTTTGGAAGACGGAACAGAAGCTTTGAAAGTGGCGCTGGAAATTGTGAGACTGATTTCTTAGCGTCATTGCGAGGAGGAACGACGAAGCAATCCTTTTGATAGAAATTAATTATGAAACCCGGATTTATTTATATTGTAACCAATAAGAATAACACTGCTTTATATATTGGCGTAACTTCAAAGTTACCCACAAGAATTTTGGAACACAAAAAGAAAAAATTCAAAAATAGTTTCACCGCGAAATATAATTTAGACAAATTGGTTTATTGGGAATCTATTCAAGACATAGGAGATGCAATTGGAAGAGAAAAGCAATTGAAAGGCGGTTCCAGGCAGAAAAAACTAGATTTAATAAATAGTATAAATCCTGATTGGAATGATTTATATGAAAGTATTTTAAGCGTCATGGATCTATGAAATAAACGGATTGCTTCGTCATTCGTTCCTCATTCCTCACAATGACTTTATCTAATTTTACAATTATAAAAGTATTTAATGAAAAAAACAATTTCCCTATTCCTTTTTATATCAATCTTCAGTTTTGCGCAAAAGCAAAATTTAAAAAAAGAGATTTTTGACATTACGAAAAACAAAAATGCCACCGTCGCTGTTTCTATCAATTCATTTGAAAATCAATTTAATCTGAATATCAACGGAGATAAAAAACTTCCGATGTTGAGTGTTTTCAAATTCCATATTGCTTTGGCGGTTTTGAATAAAGTTGATGAAGGGAAATTAAGTTTAAACCAAAACATTTTCATTAAGAAATCTGAACTTTTAGAAAAAACCTGGAGTCCGATTCGGGAGAAATATCCGGAGGGAAATATCGAAATGCCTTTAAGCGAACTCATCAAATATACCGTTGCACAAAGTGATAATAACGGATGTGATATTTTGCTAAGATTAATTGGTGGAACAAAAACCGTTCAAAAATTCATCAATAGTAAAGGAATTAAAAACTTTCAAATCAAAGCCAACGAGGAAGAAATGCATCAAAGTTATAAGGCGATGTATGAAAACTTCACGACTACCAATTCTGCGAATGATTTGCTTAAAAAGTTTTATAATGATAAAATAGTATCGAAAAATTCTACTAATTTTCTAATGAAAATTATGATTGAAACGACAACAGGAACCAATAAAATTGTCGCACAACTTCCAAAAGGAACTCAAGTTGCTCATAAAACTGGTTCATCTGGCAAAAATGATAATGGATTAACTATCGCCGAAAATGACATCGCAATTATTACACTTCCGAACGGAAAGCATTATGCAATCAGCATTTTCGTTTCAGATTCTATGGAAAGTGCAGAAACGAATACTAAAATGATTGCCGACATTTCTAAAATCGTTTTTGATTATTTTAGCAAAAAATAAATGAAAGCAAATCTTTTTCTATTTTTTCTCTTTATACAAACCTTTCTCTTTTCGCAGGAGAAGTGGAATCTTCGTTTTTACAATGAAGTGAACAAGCGCGAGATTTCGATATTTGCAGATAATGAGGAAGCAATGCCAATGTCGTCGAAGTTTAATTTTAAAATAACCAATTTATCATCTACTCTTCCGAATGATGAAATCGTTTTAATTCCGGCGAAAACAAAACGATTTCTGATTACAGTCTTAAAAGAAATTAAACCCAACACAGCCAATTCTTTTTCATATACCAATACTTACAATTTTGGAAATGCGCTGCAGGAAAATTTCGATGACGATTATATTTATTCCTTGCCTTTCGAAAAAGGAAAAACACAATTAATTTTTCAAGGATACAACGGAAAGTTTTCTCATCAAAACGAATTTGCACTGGATTTTGATCTGAAAATGGGAAGTCCGATTTTGGCTGCCCGGGAAGGAATCGTAGTTCAAGTAGTCGATAATAACAATAAAAATTGTCCGGATATTTCCTGTGCAAAATACAATAACAAAATTCTCATCATGCACAACGACGGAACTTTTGCTGATTACTCGCATTTAAAATATCGTGGAGGAGTTGTTAAAAAAGGTGATGAAGTAAAAAAAGCCCAACTCATCGGTTACAGTGGAAGTACGGGTTTTGCAAGTGGACCACATCTTCATTTTGCAGTTTTTATTAATAGAATTGACGGAAAAAGAACATTTATAGAAACAAAATTTAAAACCTCAGAAAGTGAGGGAACGCTTTTAGAAGAGGGAAAAACGTATACAAAGAATTATTAATAAATAGCGAAATTTACATTTCGTCTGTCAAGTAAAAAAAATAAAATTTATGAAAAATATCGTAGTAATCGGAGCCGGAACCATGGGAAACGGAATTGCACACACTTTTGCACAAACCGGATTCAAGGTTAAATTAGTTGATGTTTCACAAGAAGCACTGGATAAAGGTATTGCCACAATTACAAAAAATCTGGACCGAATTATTATCAAAGGAAATCTCACAGAAGAACAAAAAGAAGGGACTTTAAATAACATTTCTACTTTCACCAATTTAAAAGAGTGCGCTTCAAATGCAGATTTGATCGTAGAAGCAGCAACAGAAAACTTAGATCTGAAGCTAAAAATTTTTAAACAAATGGATGAATTGGCACCAGAAAATTGTATTCTCGCGACCAACACTTCTTCTATTTCTATTACGAAGATCGCTTCTGTCACCAAACGTCCGGAAAAAGTGATCGGAATGCATTTTATGAATCCAGTTCCGATTATGAAACTGGTAGAAATCATCAAAGGCTACTCTACTTCTAAAGAAACTTTTGATGCGATTTTCGACATGAGTAAAACTTTAGGAAAAGTTCCGACGGAGGTAAATGATTATCCGGGATTTGTGGCAAACAGAATTTTGATGCCCATGATCAATGAAGCAATCGAAACTTTATATAACGGAGTTGCGGGTGTTGAAGAAATTGATACCGTGATGAAACTGGGAATGGCTCATCCGATGGGACCTTTGCAACTGGCTGATTTTATTGGACTTGATGTTTGTTTAGCCATTTTAAATGTGATGTACGACGGTTTCAAAAATCCAAAGTATGCTCCTAATCCTTTATTGGTCAATATGGTAATGGCTGGAAAACTGGGCGCGAAATCTGGGGAAGGTTTTTATGATTATTCGGAAAGTAGAAAAGCAGAGAAAGTTTCAAAGATGTTTTTAAAATAAAAAATGAAAAGTCTCCAATTTTTTTTACTGATTTTTCCCACCATCTTATTTGCTCAAAATCAAATAGTTAAAAGCGATTTTGATGGTGATAAAATCATGGACAAGGTTTATTTCGATTCGGAAAGTGGTATGGTGATCTGTCAGCTTTCATCAGAAAAATTTAAGAAAGTAAAGACTAACAGTTATAATGATGACGGCACACTTAGTTTAGGGAAAACTAAAAATGGCTTTGAAATCAGTGTTTCTCAAATGAGAGCCGGAAACTCTTTTCAGTTTAGGTATGAAAAAGAATCGAAAAAGATGCGGTTGATTGGAATGTGGCGCAGCGAATTTGGTCCTGCAAACAATGATGGCAGCGGGGAATCGAGTGTAAATTTACTCACAAACAACTATATCGGTGACTGGAATTATTATGATGTGAAAAAGAGTAAATTGGTTAAAATACCTTCGATAAAAAAGAAAATGATTTTTCCGAAAATTTATTTTGATGATTTGGGCGATGTTTTCTACAAGTATATGGATCAAGATGTTAAATATTATGAAGCTGAGAAAAAAAGACTTTATCACGATTAAATAATAAATGCGCAGAAAATTACCCGAAATCCGTATCCAGATCCTATTGGTCATTGCAACTTTTGTAATGATCATTTTGCGTTTTCTGCTCAACGAAAAAGGACGGGTAAATCCCGATTCTATTCGTTATATGCGAACAGCCGACGCTTTTCCGGTGATCGATAATACAGTGACTCCGCTTGGATATCCTTTAAGTTTAAAGTTTTTTACGATGTTTGGACTTGATGAATTTTGGGGAAGTAAAATTGTTGGAATTCTATCCTATTTATTTATCATTTATTTCGCCAGAAAAAAGAAATTTTATTTGACAGAAACTATTCTCATCGGTGGCCTTTTTAGTTTCGTTTCCATCTTTTCTTATACCATGAGCGAAACATTAATTTTACCTGTTGTATTCGTATTTCTTTACTTGTCCCATAAAATAATTAATGAGGAGATCAAAGACTCGAAAGCTATTATCTATTTAAGTTTAACCTTAATTTTATTGTACAACATTCGTTATCCGGCGTTATTTTTAATGTTTGGAACCGGGCTTTTTGGGATTGTAAAATTTAAAAAATCGTTTGGTAAAATCTTCGTTCTTTCCGGATTGATCGGATTCATTTTTGTGGTTGCATATAAATTTTTGTTCATCGATTATTTTAATGAAAATTATGTTGCTACATTTTTAGAGATCGGTTTGCATTCTACTTCTACTTTATTGTTCGAGCTTTTCCAAGGTTTAACGACTGTTTTTAATCCTTTCATTCACATTGCAAATCCATCGGGTGGAATTATTAACGTTGCTATTTATGGAATTGGATTCTTAAATATGGTGTTGATGGCATTTCTCTTTCTTAAAAATAAACTTTCTGAAACCGAATTTTTCTTCGTTTTCATCGGAATTATTGGTATAATCTGTTCTTATTTTATTCAGTATTTCTATTCTGTAAATCCAATCGACTACCGTTTGATGGCGCCTTTTTCTCTGGGGATTTGGATAGTCTATTTCAAGAAACTCTATCAAATTTTTGGTAAATTAACCTACGGAATTACGGTTTTAAGTTTGATGACCGGCTTTGTTTTCACCTGGCTCTCTAAAGGAAATTATCTGGAAAACCGGCGAGAAATCACCAAATTTCTCAAATCTGAAAAATTAGAAAAAGGCCGAGTCAATTTTTATATGGAAAGCGAAACTGACCTCTCAAAAATGCAGATCGCCGAATTGATCAGCACTGTAAATCCAAATGTGAAAGTCACTTTTAAAGCAAGTGATACGCTGAAAGAAAATGTATTAACACAATATAAAGTTTTACAAAAAATTAAGATCGACACGAATAAATTTCAATAATTTTTGTATTTTTGACGAGTTAAATTAATTATTATGAAATTACCAAAGTTTTTATTAGCCGACAATTCAGATTTTCCTGAAGATCTATTCGTAGTTCACACAGAATACCCAAGATTTGTCCTCAACGTAGAGGAAGAAGAAGTTGAATGGTTCGATGATTTAGAAGGCGATGATGAAGAAACAATGGCAGACGAAGCCACCAAAGTTGTAGAAGCAGCCTTTAAATGGTGCGACGAAGAACTCGCAAAATATGACGAAGAAGACGAAGAAGCATAAATAAAAAAGCAAAAAGGAACTCAAAATTGAGTTCCTTTTTTTAGGTGTATTTTTGAAATATTTTATAATTTATTAAGCTTCATTAAAAGAAGATTTCCTTTGTACAATTCCAAAGTATTTCCTGAAACCACGTATTTATTCGCTTCATTCAACATACTCAAAAACTGATTTTCAACCTGCAGATTATCACAAGCCATTTTTGTAGCGCCTACATTTTTGGTCATAAAATTTCCAGCAGTTGGATCCAGAGATAATTCTCCAAAATAATTATTACACCCTGCATTTCCAGTAATTTTACCTGCTTCAATATTCAGCGTAGGTTTTTTTCCTTTTACATTATCAGCCAAAGTCCAGTGTGTATTGCTAATGTTTGCTTGAGCACCACCAACTTTTGAACTTGACATTGTAGAACAAGAAGCAAATGTAGCAACCGCAAACAAGGCTAAAAAAATATTCTTCATTTTTTTTATTTTCTCAAATTTAAGAAATTATATCGACTTTCACAGAATCGCTTTTAGATATACTGCCAAAAAAAAGCATTTCCGGCTGAAATGCTTTTGTATATAATAAGATCTTTTTTATGATCTCAATTCTGCAGAAAATTCTTTCTGGAAAGTTTTAATTAAAGAATTCATAACCTCAGTAATATCTTTCTCTTCCAGAGTTTTTTCTTCATTTAAAAGTTCAAAACTCAAAGCATATGATTTCTTGCCTTCCGGAAGATTTTTGCCTTCATATACATCGAAAAGGTTGATGTTTTTCAAATATTTAGAAGGGTTTTTCTTCGCCGATTTGTAAAGATCTGCGTAAGTGACATCTTTATCAATCAACAAAGCCAAATCACGTCTGATCTTGTTGAATTTCGGAATATCTACGAATTTAAAATTATCTTTCGACCGAAGTTGCTGACAGTTTTCCAACTCGATTTCCGCGTAAAAACAATCCTGATCAATATCGGCATCTTTCAATAATTCTGGAGAAACTTTTCCTAATCTTGCGATAATTTTTCCGTTGGAAACAAATTCTAAAGCATCAGAAAAGCGTGCATCTTCAAGATATTGTTCTTCTGTTTTTAAATTCAATTTATCCAAAAGAACTTTTACGTAAGATTTCAAAACATAAAAATCGGTAGTAGATTTTGGCTGCAACCAGTTTTCAGAAACATTACGTCCGGAAATCAAAAGAGCTAATTGTTTTCTCTCTTCGTACTTCTCTTTTTTATGATAAATTTTTCCCAATTCGAAAAATTTGATATCCTGATTTTTTCTTTTAATATTGTAATCAGCATTTTCCAAAAGTCCTTCTAATAAAGACTTTCTCATAAATGCTAAATCACCACTCAAAGGATTCAAAAGTTTGACAGCGTCGGTTTCATCTTTCACAGAAGTAAGCGAATTGTTCATCACTTCATTAAAACCATTGCTTTGCAAAGTTCTCGCCCATGAATTTTCTAATGCATCCTGATCATCAAAACTCAGTTTTACGGGGCTGAAAGAAAACTTCTGTGGTGAATCTATTTTGTTATATCCATAAATTCTTAGAATCTCTTCGATAACATCGATTTCTCTCGTTACATCGGCTCTGTAAGCAGGAACAGAAAGTTCTAATCCATTTTGAATTTCATTAAGAACGACAATTTCTAAAGATTTTAAAATCTCTTTAATCTTTTCCTGATGAATTTTGGTTCCTAAAATCTGTTCGATTTTTGAAAATCGTAAGATCACATAATGATCATCTAACTTTTTCGGATAATGCTCTAAAAGTTGTCCCGCTAATTTTCCACCTGCAATTTCTTCAATCATCGAAATCGCGTGAGTAATCGACGTTCTTGTACTGTTTGGATCTACTCCACGTTCAAAACGGAAAGAAGCATCGGTATTTAAACCGTGAGCTTTTGCCGCTTTTCTCACCGCAATCGGATTGAAATAAGCGCTTTCTAAAAAGATGGTTTTTGTTTCTGCAGAGACGCCAGAATTTTGACCACCGAAAACTCCCGCGATACACATTGCGTGATCTTCACTATCTTTGATCATAATTTCAGAACCGTTCAAAGTTCGTTCTACTCCATCTAAAGTTGTGAATTTCGATCCTGCCGGATTTACTCCAACTTTTACTTTTTTACCTGAAATTTTATCGGCATCAAAAGCATGAAGCGGTTGACCAAAACCGTGCAAAATATAATTCGTAATATCTACAATATTGTTGATAGGACTTAAGCCAATTGCTTTCAAACGGTCTTTCAACCAAGCCGGAGAATCTGCAACAGTTACATTTTCGATCACTGCACCGATATATCTTGGGCACAATTCTGAATCCTCAATTTCTAACTGGAAATCAGTATTTCCATCAATATTTAAAGTTTTGGAAACTGCTTTTTCGAAATCTGATTTCATTTGATTCGAAACCAAAAACGCATTCAAATCCCGGGCAACACCGTAATGTGACATTGCATCGGTTCTGTTTGGCGTTAAACCAATTTCGTAAACTTCGTCATTCGTCAATTCAAAATAATCAACGAAATTTTTTCCAACTTCGAATTTTGTTTCATCTAAGATCATAATTCCGCCGTGATCGTCGCTCAAACCCATTTCGTCTTCTGCGCAGATCATTCCCTGAGAAACTTCGCCCCGAATTTTGGCTTCTTTAATAGGAAAAGAATCTGAACCTTTATGAATAATGGTTCCTACAACTGCAACTGGAACAACTTGTCCTGCAGCAACATTCGGCGCTCCACAAACGATATTCAGGATTTTTCCTTTACCTATATCTACAGTGGTCACTTTCAATTTATCCGCATTCGGATGTTGTTCGCAAGTCAAAACTTTTCCCACAACAATTCCTTCCAGACTGCCTTTTACAGATTCAAACTTGTCGATACCTTCAACTTCAAGACCGATATCGGTAAGATATTCTCCGATCTTATCGGATTTTAAATCTGTTTTGATATATTCTTTAAGCCAGTTATTTGAGATTTTCATTTTTGATGTACGTTTCAGATGTTATATTTCAAAACCCGGAACAATCGCTCTAAATTTTGAACGGTGCAAATATCGTGTTTTCGAAGGTTAAAAAAAAATTGAGATTCAAAAAGTTTGAATCTCAATTGGTATTTTATAGTAGGTCTTAATTTACATTCCGATTACCGGCATCGAAAGCATTAAGATTTTTTCTTCGTCTTCTAAACCGTCAACAGGCTCGATAATTCCTGGTCGGTTTGGCTGTGACATTTTCATAGTGATATCGTCTGAACTTAAAACAGATAACATTTCTGTTAAGAATTTAGAACTGAAACCGATATTGATGTCTTCTCCATTGTAATCGCAAGGAATCTGCATATCAGCTTTGTTTGCATATTCAGTATCTTCTGCGTGAAGGTGAAGAATATTTCCAGACAATTTAAATCGAACTTGATTCGTAGATTTGTTCGACATGATCGAAGCTCTTCTAATGGAACTCAACAATAAATTTCTGTTGATCGTCAAAACATTCGGATTTTCTTTTGGAATTACGGCAGTATAATTTGGATATTTTCCGTCGATCAATCTACAGATCCAGGTATTATTTCCAAATGTAAATTTCGCCATGTTTTCATTAAATTCAATCATAACATCTTCCCCAGAATTGGCTAAAATATTTTTGAAAATCGCCAAAGGCTTTTTCGGCATGATGAATTCAATCGGTTCTGCGTTGATCAGATCTGTTCTTTTGTAAACCACCAATCGGTGAGAATCGGTAGAAACAAAATTCGTTTCATCTTCTTTAAACTGGAACAAAACTCCCGTCATTACAGGTCTTAGAGAATCATTACTTGTCGCAAAAAGGGTATTTGCTAAAGCTTCAGATAAAATTCCGGCAGAAATTTTCACACTTTGGGAAGCATCAAATTCCGGAAGTTCCGGGTAATCATCTGCGTTATCCAAAGCGACAGCGAAATTATCTTTCTCATCTAAAATCTCCAGCAAACTTCCATTTCCGTCTGAAGCTTCCTTCACTGATAAAGTTAAGGGTTGCTCGTTATACGTTTTTACAAAATCCTGAAAGATCTTTGCAGGAACCGCAAATTTTCCGGTGTCGTCAGATTTAACTTCCAAAGTCGTGATCAAAGTCGTTTCCCCGTCGGAAGCTGTTATTTTTAGATTGTTTTCTTCAAGCTCAAAAAGATAGTTTTCGAGAATTGGTCTCGATTGAGAACTGGAAATCACACCACTTACGGTGTTCAAGGCTTTCTGTAATTCTCCGCTTGCAACAATAAATTTCATTCGTTAATTTTTATTTTTTCTAAAGTTTTGTGAAACATATTCGTCCCCTTCAAAAAATATTTTGACAAATATAAGGATTTGGACCAAAATAAGGAAACAAACGCAAAAATTAAAGGTTAATTTGAGAAAAAGTTATCAACACTTAATCTGCCCCCGGAAAATGATAATGTTTCTCCGCAGAACCGTCGATCGTGATGTTTAAAGCGAGATATAAAAAATGTAAATTTTTATTGCCTGAATTTGCGAATTCTCGTTGCCAAAGATAACCTGACGCAATTCCAAAATTTTCATCAATCTGGTATCCAAATCCACCGTAAACTCTGTTTCGCGCAAATAATGGTTTTTCTGTAGTCACAAAAAATACTTCATCGTAAGCATTAGCAAACAAAGTTCCAGGTTTTACCGTTTCTGAATTCAATGGAACTGAGATATTCATCCGGTAACGCAAACGAATTCGCTCGGAATGCAGATCTTTCAGCGGTTCATAAAACCAGCTTTTTTCTGCGCGGAAACGGTTTTCAAATTTAAATTTTCCCGCTTTCAAATCAATGACATCCTGCAGCCAGATTCGAAATTCCTCTTTGCTGAATTCATGATTTTTGTAATTTCCATATCTTCCGATTCCGATGAAAGGTTTATGATTCTTGGTCAAATTATACCCGATTCCACCTTTAATTTCATAGTAATCCGGATAAGAATAATCGTCAATTCCACGCATTTGACTTTCCGCGAACAGGAAAAATTTAGGGTGAAACTTATAAGTTACCGAAATAGCATTGAAACTTGAAACATGTTCACTTTGAGCCGAAACGTTCAGGATCAGAAGAAAAATAAACAACTGGAAAATCCTTTTTTTCATGTCACAAAAATAATAAAACTAGCGGAATAAAACACAGTTTTTTCAGTAGTGTTAAAGTCCAATTTTATAAGTAAAACCTACATGAAACCAGCGTTTTGGCATCGGAACCCCAAATGTTTCTGTATAAGAGGAAGTGGTTATATTATTGACCAAAACATAGAGATTCAACTTTTTGAGATCATAGCTTAACTTTTCATCTAATATTTGATAACTTCCTGTTGTAACCCTCTCGTTATATCTGTAAATCAATTGATTGGTCAGATTTTTAAAGAATCTGTTTTCTAGTTTAGCGACAAACTGATGCTTCAAATTTTCTAAAACATATCTCGAAATTAAATTGGTAGATTGCAGCGATTTACTATCCAAATAAGTATAACCTACGGAATACGATTTAAGAAAAGAATTGAAATTCTGTCCTAACTCAATTTCTACCCCTTTTGTCTCAATTTTACCGATATTTTCCGCCCGCCAAATATCGTTTTGATTTTGCTTTGTCCAGTCGATCGCATTGTTCGAATTACGTAGAAAACCGCTCACTTTTGCAACAAAATTATTTTGCTGAAAACGATAACCAATCTCTGCAGAGATGGCGTTTTCTGGCAGTAAATTAGGATTTCCTGTTTCGGTTTTACTAACATAATACAAATCAGTAAATGTTGGAACACGATTTACTTTTGCAATATTTCCGTAAATCTTATGGTTATCATTAAAGTCAAATCCCACATCTAAACCGGGATAAAAGAACTGTCCTTCTGTATCATAATTCGCCCAGGAAATGCCGGGAGAAAGGTGAAATTTATCCTGAAAAAAAGAAAAATGATGCTCCAAAAAAACCTGTGTTACAAATCTTTCTCGTGAACCTAAATTATTACTGGCCAAAAATTCTTTCCGCAACTCAACACCAATTCCAGTCGTTCCCAAAGTAGATTGATAATTTCCGCTTATTTCTCCGCCAATATTATTTCCAATGTGCATATTTCGGTACACGTCAGGTTTTGCTCTATTGAATAAATACAAATCCTGCCCTCTTCTCCAGTAAATATTTGAATTTAAATTGAATTTATTGTACTTTTTTGTAAGACCCAAACTCACGATCGATGCCTGTGTTTCTTCGTATTGTTCCGTTGCAGTTGGCGTGGAATAAAAACCGTTGGCACCAAATTTTTTCTCTTGAATTCCAGCCTGAAATTTTAAACTTCCATTCTCCAACTGATATTGGTTCTGGTAAAAAATATTGCTGATCTTGTAATCGGTGTTGTATCGGTAACCTTCTGAACTTGAGGAACCAGCCTGCAGAAAATTAGAGAACTTCTTTGTTCCAAAATTAGCACCAATTCCTAAAGAATAAGTTTCGAAATCACCGCCACTTCCGGAAATAATTACATTTTCCTCAGAACTTGGTTTGGTGATAATATTCACGACGCCAGCATAAGCATTTTGACCAAAACGCCTTGCCGCAGGACCTTTCACAATTTCTATTTTTTCTACCGACGCCAGATCGAAAGGAATACTCATTGAATTATGACCGGTTTGTGAATCATTCATCCGGATTCCGTTCACCAAAATTAATACCTGCTCGAAACTGCTTCCCCGCAAAGAAATATCAGCTTGAACGCCATTTCCGCCTCTTCTGCGGATGTCAAATCCTGTGACTTGTGCAAGAAGTTCTTCTACACTTTTAGCAGGAGAATTTTTAATTTCTTCTTTGGAAATCACGGTGATATTTTCATTCACCTTTTTCAGAGGCATTTCTAGTAATTTACCCGAAACCATAACTTCGGGAATACTGCCTTCTTTTTCCTGGGCTGAAAAATTGATCGTTGCACTTAGAATTAAAATACTTAAAACTGCTTTTTTCATTAAACTCAATTTAAAATAATCGTGTTGAATTAATAGATTTTTATAAAAGAAGCGGCAAATATATTTCAGAAATAACCAATAAACAAAGGATTCTCTCTCGGAATATTTTAATATGAAAAACAAAAGATGCAACCATTTGGAGTTGCATCTTATTAAAAGTTAGAACTTAAAACTTTATCTTTTTCTCATCAAATGTGTAATTAGATCATTGAATAGTTTTCTCATGATATTATTACTTATTTGTTACACAAATATTGGAAAAATATCAATACAAACCAAATTTTATTGTGAATATTATTAAAATTTTTCCCTTAAAAAAATAGTATTTTTGTAGGTCTCAATTTTACTTATGGCTACAACGACAGAAATCGATATCAAGAAACAACTTTTCGTAAAAAACGCACACCTTAACAATCTGAAACACATTGATGTACTTCTGCCGAAGAATAAACTCATTGTGATTACAGGTGTCTCGGGAAGTGGGAAATCGTCGCTCGCTTTTGACACTATTTATGCAGAAGGACAGCGACGTTATGTAGAAAGTTTAAGTTCGTATGCGCGACAGTTTTTAGGAAAATTAGAAAAACCAAAAGTTGATGATATCAAAGGTTTAGCGCCGTCGATTGCGATCCAACAGAAAGTAATTTCTTCAAATCCCCGTTCTACGGTTGGAACTTCCACGGAAGTTTATGATTATCTGAAATTATTTTTTGCGAGAGTTGGTCGTACTTATTCGCCAGTTTCCGGAAATGAAGTGAAAAAAGATTCGGTTACCGACGTCATTAATTTCATTAAAGAAAATGAAAATCAGACGTTTCTCTTGCGAAGTCCTTTAATTTATGAAATTGATCATTTTACTGAACTTTTAAATACGTTAAAACTTACTGGTTTTACCCGATTAGAAGTGAATGGAAATGTTGCGGGAATTGAAGATTTAGAAAGTTTTGGTTTCGTGCCGGAAAAAGAAATGGAAATTCAACTGGTCATCGATCGTTTCAGTTATGAAGAGGACGAAAGTTTTCTACAAAGGTTGGCTGATTCCATTCAAATGGCTTTTTATGAAGGTCGCGGCTATTGTTCTTTGAAAAATATTGAAACCGGAACGATCAGAGAATTCTCTAATAAATTTGAGCTTGATGGCATTGAATTTATGGAACCTAATGTTCATTTTTTCAGCTTTAATAATCCTTACGGAGCTTGTCCGGAATGTGAAGGGTACGGAAAAGTAATTGGTATTGATGAAGATCTGGTGATTCCGAATAAAAATCTCTCTGTTTTTGAAGATGCTGTTGCAAGCTGGAAAGGCGAAAGCATGAGTGAATGGAAAAAAGATTTCATCAAAAAAGCAAAAGATTTCCCGATTCACAAACCTTATTTTCAACTGACGAAAGAGCAAAAAAATTATTTATGGAAAGGCGACGAGTCGAAAACTTTCCCTTCCATCAATAATTTCTTCAAAATGCTCGAAGGAAATTTATATAAAATTCAGTATCGCGTGATGCTTTCACGTTATCGTGGAAAAACCTTATGCCCAACTTGCGAAGGTTTGCGGTTGCGTGAAGAAACAAAATGGGTAAAGATCGATGGACACAATATTCAGTCGATGATTGATCTTCCTTTAGATGAATTCTTACCATTAATGAATTCTTTAAAGCTGAACAAACACGACGCAGAAATCGCGAAACGTTTGCTTTATGAAATCACCACAAGATTAGCATTTTTGGAGAAAGTTGGTTTGGGATATTTGACCATTAACAGGACTTCCAACACACTTTCGGGTGGAGAAAGTCAAAGAATTAATCTGGCGACAAGTTTGGGGAGTTCGTTGGTTGGTTCCATTTATATTTTAGATGAACCTTCGATTGGTTTACATTCCAAAGACACCGAAAACTTAATTGAAGTTTTAAAAAATCTGCGTGATCTGGGAAATACCGTAATCGTTGTAGAACACGATGAAGACGTGATGAAAGCTGCAGATTACATTATTGATATTGGTCCGGAAGCAGGATATCTAGGCGGCGAACTGGTTTTTGCGGGACATTTTAAAGAACTGAAAAATTCAGATTCATTAACCGCACAATATTTAACAGGAAAACTGGAAATCAAAGTTCCTGAAACCCGTAGAAAACCGAAAGAGTGGATTCATATAAAAGGAGCGCGACAAAATAATTTAAAAAATATCGATGTTGATATTCCTTTGGAATGTCTGGTCGTCATTTCCGGTGTTTCCGGTAGTGGAAAATCGACTTTGATGAAAGATATTTTGACTAATGACATTCAGATTCAGCTCGGAATGGGTGGAAAAAAAGGTGATTATGATTCGGTGGAATTTCCGGATAAAATCATTAAAAACATTGAACTCATTGATCAAAATCCCATCGGAAAATCAAGCCGTTCAAATCCCGTTACTTATTTGAAAGCTTATGATGATATACGGGATTTATATTCAAAACAGAAACTGGCGAAAGTTCAAAATCTAAAACCGAAACATTTCTCCTTTAACGTTGATGGCGGAAGATGCGATGAATGCAAAGGAGACGGCGTAATTACCGTATCAATGCAGTTCATGGCAGATATTGAACTGGAATGTGAAACCTGTCACGGAACCCGTTTTAAAGATGAAATTCTGGAAATAAAATTCGACGAAAAAAACATTTCCGATATCCTTCATTTGACGGTTGATGAAGCGTTGGAATTCTTCGCAGAAAATAATCAGACAAAAATCGTGACCAAACTAAAACCTTTGCAGGAAGTTGGTTTAGGATATTTGCAGTTGGGTCAAAGTTCTTCTACCCTTTCTGGCGGTGAAGCGCAGCGGGTAAAATTAGCCTCATTTTTAGTTAAAGGTGTTACGACTGACAAATCCCTCTTTATTTTTGATGAACCTTCTACAGGACTGCACTTTCATGATATCAATAAATTATTGAAATCTCTTCAAGCATTAATAGAATTAGGACATTCGGTGATTGTAATTGAACATCAACCTGATATTATAAAAACAGCAGATTATGTGATCGACATTGGTCCGGAAGCGGGAAAATACGGTGGTGAAGTTGTTTTTGCCGGAACACCGGAAGATTTGGCGAAAGATAAAAAATCGCACACAGGTAAATACTTGAAGGAGAAATTGGAGTAAACTGATTTCAACATTGATAATATATAAGCCAGCTTTTCGAAGTTGGCTTTTTAAATTCCTAAAAAAAATTCTTTCTTCTAATTCCAAAATATTTTTAACTTTACTTAAATTCCTATGAATGATCACTCGAAAATTTACAGTTTTGATACTACTTCTATTTTCGGGAACCTTTATTTTTTCTCAAACTCCTAATTTTTCTGTAAAAACATTATCCTTAAACGAAGGACTTTCGCAGGGTTCTAATTATTTTCGATTTGAAGACCAACTCGGTTTTATGTGGCTCTCTGCAAATGATGCGATCAATAGATTAGACGGAAGCCAAGTAAAAGTTTATAATCTGAACCGCTATTTTGAAAATTGTCCGAATTTGGCTCAAGCTTACGGAATTGCGGATGATGCAGAAAACAATATGTATTTTGGTTCTACAAAAGGTTTATATTGCTACACAAGGAAAAAAAATAAGTTTCATTTACTTAAAATTTTTCCGGATAACAATATTCAGCTGACAATGCCATTTGTATTTTGGGATAATAAAATCTGGTGTTTCAATAGTAAATATGAAATTTCCAGTTTTGATGTTAAAACGCATAAAGTAGCATTTTTCACCAAGCTCAATTTACCGGAACTATCTTCTGTCCACGTTTACAATCAAAATTTTTCTAAGACTTTTTACCAAAGTTTTCCCATGATTATTGGCGGTCAAGCGTGGTTTTGCACTAAAAATAAAGTTTTAAAATTAGACTTGAAAACAAAAGACATCGATAAACCTTTGGATCAAATTTCTTTGAAGGAGAATCTGGAATTCAATTCTATTTATTATACCAAAGAAAACAAGAAACTCCTTTTCGGTACGAACGAAGGTTTATTGATTGATGATTTAACAAATAATGATGTAGTCCTTCAAAATGAAATCGGTAATTCTTCTTTAAAAAATTTATTAGCGGCAAGTTCAAACGGAAAGCTTTTGGTTCTATTTCAGCAGAATAAATTAACGATTTTAAAGGAAAAGACCAGTGAAAAAATCTTTCAAGAAAATAAAAATTTTTCTTATTATCAATTTGGTTTCGATAAAAATAACCGACTCTGGCTTTGTGATGATGGAAAAGGTCAACTCATTTTTGATTTTGGTGGACCTTTAATTAAAAAAGCAACGAGTGAAAATACTTTTACCAATCCAGATTTTAACGGGGTTGCTACTATAAATTCTATTAATGAAAATGAACTGCTCATCAATTCAAACTATACCTGGAATAAAAATACAAAAGCTGCACAAAGAATTACTGGAATTATAAATAATAACTCCAGCTTTAGAAGCAGTCATGATCAATACAGGAAAGGAATTTGGTTATATAATGACGCAAGTTTTGCGGGCAGCAATTTACTTTTTATGGATAAAAATAAAAAAGTATCGCAGTTCGCATCCAGTAAAACTTTAAGTCCATTCGGCAAAATTCAGGATATAAAAGCGGTTTCCGAAAATCTGCTTCTGCTGGCAACGGAAATGGGACTTATAAAATTTGATATCAAAAAAAACAGCTTTACAGAAATACCTCATCAAACGCAAAAAAACGCTTTTTACATCAACCCACTTTCGGGGAATCGTTTTGCAATAAGCTACATTAATCGCGATATGCTCTTGGCAAAAACGACCGAAAACGGAAACGTAATTTTTGAAAAAAAGATTCTTCCTGGTAAACAATCTTTTTATTTGCAGGAAGATGTTCGAAAACGAAATTATTGGGTTGGAACCGATAACGGACTTTACCTTCTAGACAAAAACTTCAACATTTTAAAATTATTTGATGCTAATTCCGGAATGGCAGGAACTTATATTTATGGATTACTGATGGATGATTTCGGGAATATTTGGGTGAGTCATCAAAGAGGTTTAAGCTCTATCAATGCTACGACTTTTGAAGTTATTAATTATGATTTAGAAGACGGAGTGCAAGACTGGGATTTCAATAATCGGTCATTTTGTAAAACTCCAGATGGAACTTTGTATTTTGGTGGCGCAATGGGTTTTAATTATTTTAAACCGCCGCTAAAGCATTCTTCTAATTATCAACCTAAAATTTATGTTGATGAAATACAGATAAATTCTAAAATCTTTCGACCTGAAATTAATCCAGATTTTATCGAAAAAATCAATTTTAAAGCAGATGAAAACAACATTTCGCTAAAAGTCGCTATTTCGGATTTGGCTAATGCGGAATCTTATAAAATAGCTTATCGGATTGATGGTAAGAAATGGATCTTAAAATCAAATTTAGCACAGATCGATTTCACCAGTTTATCACCAAAAACTTATCAGTTACAATTGGCGGTTTATGATAAATTCAGTAATAAATTTAACGTTCAGAAAACAGTAAAAATTACCATTAAAAATCCATTTTATAGAACAATTTGGTTTTGGATCATCAATTCAATTTTATTCACCGGGCTGTTATTTTATCTTTATAACAGGCGGAAATATACGCTTCAAAAAAGAAAATTCCGGCACAAATTAGAACTGGAAAAACAACGGAATAAAATTACCGCAGATTTGCATGATGATTTGGGAGCTTCACTTAGTAGTTTGCAAATTAACAGTGCTGTTGTTCAAAAATTATTCGATAATAATCCTATAGAAGCAAAAAAAATTCTGAAAAAAATAGAATCCCAAGCGAAGAATATTTCCGAAAATATTGGGGATATCATTTGGAGTTTAAAACCTTCGAAAGATGAATTTATGTCTTTGAGCACGAGAATAAAAAAAATCACAAGCGAGATTTTGGGCAGTTCTAATATTAAGTATAAAATAAAAATAGATGAATCGATTAATGAAGAAATCACTGATTTTTCAGCTCGGAAAAACATTATTTTAATTTGTAAAGAAGCACTTAATAACATCCTGAAACATAGCGATTCCACAAAAGCCGAATTGGTCATAACAAAGTATGAAACTCATTATATATTACAGATTTTTGATAATGGAATTGGGTTTACAAAAACTGAAAACGGGGGAAACGGTCTTACCAATATGAAAAAAAGAGCAGGGGAATTAGGAGCAAAAATAAAAATAGCTACTGATGACGGAACTTCAATTATCATTAATATCCCTAGATTTAGGGAATAATATACCGTGATTTTACCATTAGCTTTGTAAAAATAATTTTTGAAGAAATCTACAGAATGATTCGGATTTTCGCCTTTGACGATAGTTTAGAACGGCTCAACAGTTTGAAAGCGCTTATTTCCTTAAGCGACAATCTGGAATATGTAGGAGACGCAGAAAATTGCGAAAATGTCTTGAGCAAAATGGAAGAGTTTTATCCTGATGTAGTTTTAATGGACATTAATATGCCTATTGTTGATGGTTTAGAAGGTTTGAAACAAATAAAATCCAAGTTTCCGCAAATAAAAGTTTTGATACAAACCGCATTTGACGACAGTGATAAAATTTTTCAAAGTATTTCTAATGGTGCAAGTGGATATATTCTAAAATCTGACCATCCGACGAGGATTTTGCAGGCCATAGAAGAAGTTTATGAAGGTGGTGCCGCCATGAATCCTGCAATTGCAAAACGGGTTTTAGATTATTTCTCTCCAAAAAAAAATTTAGAAATCCTAACCGCGAAAGAGCAGGAAGTTCTAAAATCCCTCGCGGAAGGAAACAGTTATAAAATGGTTGCGGATATTTTAGGTGTAAGTTACTCTACCATCAATTCTCACACGAAACACATTTACGAGAAACTGCATATCTCCTCTTTGGGCGAAGCTATTGCTTGGTATTACAAAAATCTCTAAGTCTCTTACCTTCCTGTTTACAATTTACCTCATCCCTATTTTTAGGGATTTTTTGTTGCATAAAATTCAATAATCTTTGTAAAGAAAAAAATTAAAAAATCAATAGTATGAAAACAATTCAACAAATTATGATTCTACTTTTCTTCGGATCATTTTTATCAACTCATGCGCAACAGACTGCCCGTAAAGGTTGGGACGGAGTCGTAAAAGGCGGTCCTCGACTTAATGTAAGTTATAATTCTACAATGCCTAATTCTGCAACCAAAGATGTTTACGTGAATAATTCGTCGGGAATCAGTGGAGATGTCTTTATACCACTTCAACTTTTTCGAAAAGGTTGGGATGGAACAGTGAAAGGTCATAGTTTCGGTTTAAATATCGGTGGAACTTATAATTTTGGTGGAAATGGCGATCCAAGTGTTGCTTTACCTAATGCCTATCAAATTTTTGGGCAAAATTCCAGTTCTGTTGCATATAAAGGGGTAGATCCAAAAAATCCAGGCTTTAGAATTGGCGGCGGACCACAAGCCAATTTTAATTTTGGAGAACATTTCACTATTTCTTCACTGGTTTTGGCAGAATATTTCAGCATGACCCAAAAAGAAGTCAGTGCCGTACAAACAACTCAAGTTAATGGACAAACCAAAGAATATAATTTATGGACTTTACCAGAAACAAAAACTACTGGTTTAGCAATTACTCCAAAAGTAAGGTTAAGATATATGTTTACGAATAGTTTGGGAATTTTTGCAGATGCTGCTTATATTTTCGGTCCGAAGATCAATACGCAAATCTCAATATTAAAACCTTTAGGAAACCCTAATCAAGCTGGGCAATATGAACAACAACAATTGGATTTAGGAACTACAGTAAAAAGCGATGTAAAATCTACCTCCTATAACGCACTGTCTTTAAATGTAGGATTTAGCTTTGATTTTGGTAGAAACAGATGTCCAAATGGTGACTGTCGTGATAGAAAAAAAGTTGATGATAAAGGTTGGAATGGTATAAGCAAAATGACAAAAGCAGATTCTGGAATAAAAAATACTGAGATGTCAAACGGTTCTGATATTTTCACGGCAACTCATATTAAAAAAGAATCATCAAAAAAACCAAATTGTGTACAGATTCTTTCACCAAGTAATGGTAGTAACCAAAGTATTAATGAACCAATAAAAGTTGTAATAAATAATGAAAATTTGGCGAAAACAGGAAATGTCGATATCAAAATTTATAAAATCTCAAATGACAAAAATTATTTTAATAAAATAGAAAACTTGTCACACTTCACAGATACCCAAAATTCTACTTTAATATCAACAAAATTTGACAAAGAAGCACAGAATACTGGATTTAATCCTATTACTTTAGTGGGTAAGCAAAGTGGCGCGGTGATAGAATCTTCTGTAGAAAAAGGAAAACTTACAGAAGGCGTTTATAGAATGGTTGTAGTTAGTGAATGTGGTGTAACATCAAGTAATTTTACCGTAACACCTTGTGATGTTCATCTAAATATTACAAATATTACAGATGTCTGTGAAGGTTATGTAAACGGCGGTTTCAAACATAAAATTTGTTTCACTTCTAATTACCAAAGCAGTAACTGTGATTTAAAATTCACATCTGCTCTTTCAGATCTTAAAATTTATGATTCTTCTATTTCCCCAATTGCCTTTACACAAGTTTCTGGATTTCCTTTACAAGCACAATTACAAGGAGCAGCAACAAGTAAAAATTATTGTATAGAAATCATTACAACTTCACCTTCAATATTAATAGCACTTCAAGGTGATCAATGTCCGGGTTCAGTTACTACGCAATGTATTCCCGGTGTGGAAGCAACGTTAGATTTAAAATCCTGTATTTGTGATTTTTGTGAAAAAGCATTGGAATATGACAGTGATTATACGCCAAATGCATCTTATACTGCAGCAGGAAATTCTCTAAGCATTCACCAAGCATGGTGGGATATGAATCCTGCAACAGCAGCAACAATCGTGGCAGCAAAAGCAGAAATTATTTCGTTCAGCCGGGAAGTAAGCGATGACTGTATGAAATGTGATAAAAACTCAAACCAATGGGGGAATTTTATTAGTGGAACCTCTGGTTTATCCAATGGAAGTTTTGGCAATGCTACAAATCCTCTTACTGGGAACACGCATCACACTTTATATTTTGCCAATCCTAATAAGTATTTTTTTGATTTAAATATCAGTTTACCACCAATTTCTACATTGACTTGTTGTTGTGAAAAATTTAAAATTAAAATACGATACACCTACACTTACAAAGATCAAAACGGAGCATGCAGAATGTGTAGTGAAGTATTTGAATATTCTTACCAAAAAGGACAATGTCCAATCAAAAACCCAACAGGTGGCGGTATTGATATTAAAGATGTTTCTACAAAAGTATCTAACATTAAAAACTAAAATCATGAAAAATTTAAAATATATATTTATCCTGGCCTTTTTAATTATTAATACGAAGTGTTTTGGTCAGTTTCCGCTAAAATTTGGTGATGGAGTTATTACACACAGTCCGAATTCGTATACTGCGGCGGGACCCTCGACAACTCCTGCAGTAGTAAGAGTTATACATACATCTAATACTATGACTGCACCTTTAGGTTCAACGTGGACTTCACCAGCGCCAAAACCTCCAAATGATTTTTATACCAATTGGAATGTAAATACCTTAGGTTATGTTTTTGGAATTACAATGGATCAAAATACAGATCCGAATGTTTACGTTAGTTCTACTCAGATTTATGGAAGTTTAACTTTAAACAATAGAAAAATCTGGAGATTAAAAGGGCAAACTCCTTCGATAGGATCAAATTCATTGGTCTTTGATTTTAATAATATTTCTGGATCTGGAACCGCAACAAGTTTAAGATCTCTTGGTAATCTGAAATATGGAAAATTTGGAACTACTGAAAACATTTATGTCTCTGACTGGGAAACAGGGGAGATTCATCGATTAACAGGAAATTCAACTGCATCTTCGCTTTGGAGTAACCAACCAGCCTTTAATCCTAAATTTGGTAAAAACAATGATGATAAAAGAGAAATGCCTTATGGTTTAGCGATTAGAAAGATATCTTCAAGCTTATCAAAATTATATTATTCGAAAATTTCAACCGACAGCAACTTTAATTCAATTGGTGGCTATGGAAACAATGAAATTTATTCTGTAGATTTAGATGCTGGGGGAAATTTTATTTTTGGAACGGAAACTTTTGTCAATATTCCCGTTATAAATTTGTCACCAGGATCTTGGGGAGGTTATGTAGGTTCAGTTAGTTATGGTTGTCAAATTCTTCCAGTAATTTCTGATATAGCCTTCACTAATGATGGAAAAAAGATGTTGGTCGGTCAACAATCTTGGGGAGTTTTTGGAGTTTTAGCACCACATAATTCAAATGTAAAAGAATTTGAAAATTCACCACTTCTGTCAACAAATTGGGTAAATTCTGTGAACTTATTTCCTTCTGGTCAAAACTTGGGTGCTAATTGTTCAGGTGTCGGTGGAAGTAAAAACGCTGTAGGTGGAGTGAGTTATTCTGACAATAAATTAAGAACAAATTCAAATTATGCTTGTGATGATGCTGTTTATTTCACCGCAGATTATATAAATGTTGCGACAGGAAGTAATACCGTATATGGAGTGCAAGGAATGAACGCACATGGCGGCAGCTCAAATAGTATTTCTAATTCAATATGGATTGATGCAGACGATAATTTAAATTACTATGATAAAACCTTCCTCGGCGATGTAGAAATTTATAAAAACCCGAACGCTTGTTCTCCATGCGACTGCGGTGATTGGGCAAGTGTTGGTTTAGGCGATAACGCCAATTGGTGGACAAATACTTCTACGCCTCCCGCTCCGATTCCATCTTTAAGTTTTAATCAAGGAACTTCTACGGGAATTTTATTTCCGCACTATAATTGCAAAGGAAATTGTAATGCTAGTTTCTCCTATAATTTGATAAGCCCAACTACTGGTTCAAGTATAGCATTATCAGGATCGAGCAGTTTAGATTTAGGACAAACTGCAATTAAAAATTTACCTTGTGGTAGTTATTTTATTAACATCACACCAATTTGCGGAAACATAAAATGTCCACCAATCAGGATTCCCTTGGTTATCGTTTGTCCACCACCGTGCAGCGATTGTGGAGGAAATGCATCGGTAACATTACAAGGAAATCCGGTTTATCAAAATGGAATGATTTCTGGGAATTTTGTTATCAATAATTCTACACCAATTTCAGAGGTAAGAATGTTGGTAGAGGAATTTAGATTGGTTTCATCCACAGGAAACGAAAACTGTATTCTTTGCAAAAACACGCCGAAAACTTGGGGAAGTATTCAATCCGCAGTTCTTTCATCTATTGCTCCTTCATTTAGTAATGCAGTAACCATTGATAATAGAGAAGCCGTTTTCAATAATGGCGGAATTATACCAATGCCAGGAACCTTATCTTTCTCTCTTGCTTTACCACAAACTACAGGTTTAGATTGTTGTAATCTTAAAGCAGAAATCTGCGTGAAAATTATCATCCGTGATGTTAATTGTTGCGAGAAAGAAATTTTAAAATGTTTTACTGTAGATTTGAAATAAATTTATAAAGCAAAATGCAAATAGTGAAGATTAATACTTTAAACAGACGCTTTTTACAAGTGTCTGTTTATGTTTTTTTTAGCTTAATTATTTCATCAACAATAAATGCCCAAACATTTACAGCTAAAAATGTAGAACTTTATGATAATTTCAGAGAGGTATTTACGCAAGAAATACCCGTTGAAGTTTCCGGACTACCAATCAACATTGATGGCATTTTCGGACTAGAAAGTGTGGAAATAACGCTTCATCATAATAGAACTAGTGATTTGAAAATCCAGTTACAAGCTCCAGACGGAACAACTTCATGGGTAACCAACAGAAATGGAGGTTTAATTGGCAAAAATTATATCGCAACTAAATTTTCACAATTTGGAAAAGATGGAATTATAAACACTGCAAAAAATCCGTTTACTGGAAATTTTATTCCCGACGGACAGTTTGCTTATTTCAACAACAATCAAAATCCAAACGGAACTTGGAAAGTATTAATCGAAGATTTAAAACCGGAAGAAAAAGGATTTCTCGATGAAGTACAAATTACTTTTGGTAAAAACCCAGCTATCATTAAAAAAAGAAATATTTGCAGTTTTGCTACTCCCGAATTTTGTTTGAATAATGGAAAAAACATTGAACTTTTACCAGATTTAGTTATCGTTCCTAATTTTACAAAAACACAGTTTCAAGAATTTTCTAACGATGATGAACACTTTCATTCTCAACTAAAAATATCTGTAGCAATAGCAAATATTGGTTTAGGACCATTAGAAGTTTTTCCAGATACTTTAGGAATGAAAATCAATAAACCCGCTTTTGACAAATCGGATAAAAGATTTCCCCTTTTTCAGAAAATTTATTCTTTAAAAGACAAAAATTTTTCTTCCGTAAATAAAAAATCAGGAACCATTTATTATGAAAAACTCCCCGGTCATGAACATTATCATGTAGATGATTGGATAGAAATGAGATTGGTGAAATTTGAAAAAAACAAAAAAATTATTGTTGCAAAAGGTGCTAAAGTAAGTTACTGTCTTTTTACTAATGGAATGCTTTATGAAAAAGATAAAAACAGCATCATTGATAATAAACAATATGGTAATGATCTGAAAAATTACGGTTTAGGTGATTACCCTAGTTGTGAATTAATGAAACAGGGTATTGCAGTTGGCGGCTATGATTATTACGGTTTGATGTATGAAGGTCAGTTTTTGCAACTACCAAAATACATGAAAAACGGAGATTATATTTTGGAAATTGAAATAGATCCGGATCATAAATATTATGAAAGCAATAGGAAAAACAATCTTTTTTCGATGCCGATAAAAATTGAAAAGCAATAATGGTCACAGAAAAATTAATCAAACTAAATCCACTTTTTTAAAAGTGGTTTCTTTACATGTAACTTTAAATATTAATGACTCAGTTCCCGCAAACCCAAATTAATTTTATAAATTTAATCCACTCTATTTTTAGTTCAATCATTTCAAATATCAAATAATACTGCCATCGATTTTCCAACAGATCTTACGTCAATTCAGCAACGTATTCAAGAAATTGATCCCATTCAATATGGCATCACCAGAAATTTTAGAAACGGGGCAGTCACCAAATTGAGTCCTTACATTTCCCGTGGTGTTATTACTACAAGAGATGTTTTTGAACATTTAAAAACTTTAAATTTAGAATGGTTCCAGATCGAAAGGTTAGTTCAGGAATTAGCTTGGCGCGATTTTTTTCAAAATGTCTGGAAAGAAAAAGAAAATGAAATTTTTTCTGACCTAAAACAACCGCAGGAAAATCTAGAAAATCACGGAATTCCAACTGCGATCTTAAAAGGGGAAACTGGAATTAAAATTTTAGATGAAGCCGTGAAAACCCTTTATAAAACCGGATATCTTCATAATCATTTACGAATGTATTTGGCCTCTGTTTGTTGTAATATTGCGCATTGTCATTGGTCGGAACCTGCGAAATGGCTTTATAGTAATTTGCTTGACGGAGATTTAGCGAGCAATCATTTAAGTTGGCAATGGGTCGCGGGTAGCTTTTCTAATAAAAAGTATTTTGCGAATCAGGATAATCTTAATAAATATTTTGGAGGAACTCAGAAAAATACCTTTCTTGATGTTGATTATTCAGAATTTGAAACTTTAAAAACGCCCGAAATTTTAAAAGAAATTGAGAAATTCAATTTAGAAACTTCCTTGGATTTTTTAAAAAGTGACGACATTGAAAATGAAAAAGCATTGATATTTAATCATTATAATTTTGATCTAAATTGGAAAAGCGGAGAAAATAATCAGCACGTTCTACTTCTTGAACCTTCCTTTTTTGAAAAATATCCTGTTTCTAAAAAAGTTCTGAATTTCGCTTTAGATATATCTAAAAACATTCCTGATCTTAAAGTTTTCGTTGGAGAATTCGCAGACCTGAATGCAATTGTTTCTACTGAAAATCTTTATTACAAAGAACATCCAACAAATTTGCATTATTTAGGAACAAAGGAAAATCGCAAATCACTTTCAACTTTAGAGGGAAGTTTCCCCTCCTTTTTCAACTACTGGAAAAAAATCAAAAAAGAATTGCAAAAGGAATTTGAAACCAGATAAACAACTTCTAAATTTATGTCTAAATCCGTGAATCTCATTTTCCCCAATCAATTATTTGAAAATCATCCTTTGCTTGAAAATGGTGGTGATATTTACTTAATTGAAGAGTATTTATTTTTCAAAAAATTCAAATTTCATAAGCAGAAAATCGCATTCCATCGAGCCTCCATGAATTTTTTTCAAACTTACTTAGAAGAGAAAGGGGCGAAAGTAATTTACATTGAAAGTGATGACGAATTATCTGACATGAGAAATTTTCATGTTGAAGTTGATAAAAAAAAGATCACAGAAATCAATGTTGTTTCTCCAAGCGATGATTGGCTGGAACGAAGATTAAAGAAAGTTTGCGAAAACATCAAACTGAATATTCTCGACTCGCCACAATTCATTAATGACAAAAGTAATTTAGCCGAATTCTTTAACACAGAAAAAAAGTTTTACTTTCAAACCGCATTTTATAAGCAGGAAAGAATTCGACTGAATATTTTAATGACCGAAGACGGAAAACCCGAAGGTGAAAAATGGACTTTCGACGTTGATAATCGGAAGAAATATCCAAAAACCAAAACTCCACCTTCCATTCTTTTTCCTGAATCTTCAGAATTCTGGAAGGAAGCTATAAAATACACCGAAGAAAATTTTGAAAATAATCCCGGGGAACTTTCAGAAAATCCGCTCTACCCAATCACTCATGAAGAATCTCAAAACTGGCTGAATCAGTTTTTTGATTACCGCTTTCAGGATTTTGGAATTTATGAAGATTCCATTGTAGAAAAAGAAGCATTTCTGAATCACAGCGTGCTTTCTCCGCTCCTCAATTCCGGACTTTTAAAACCTGTTGAAGTCATTAATCAAACGCTGATTTTTGCGGAGAAAAATAAAATTCCCCTCAATTCTTTGGAAGGTTTTATTCGCCAGATCATCGGTTGGCGAGAATTTATGCACGGAATGTATCTTTACAAAAGTCGGTTTTCCCGAACTCAGAATTTCTTCAACTTCAAAAGAAAAATTCCAAAGAGTTTCTATGATGGAACGACCGGAATTCCGCCCATCGATGAAACCATAAAGAAAGTTTTGAAAAATGCTTATTGCCATCACATCGAACGTTTGATGATCCTCGGAAACTTCATGTTGCTCTGCGAATTTGATCCAAAAGAAATCTATAAGTGGTTCATGGAACTCTTCATCGATGCTTACGATTGGGTCATGGTTCCCAACATTTATGGCATGAGTCAGTTCGCAGACGGTGGAACTTTCGCCACGAAACCTTATTTGAGCGGCTCCAATTACATCAAAAAAATGAGTGATTATTCTACGGGCGACTGGGAAAAAATTTGGGACGGACTATTTTGGCGATTTGTGGGAACGCAGGAAGAATTTTTCAAAAAAAATCCACGCGTTTCAATGATGCATTATTCCTTTCAAAAAATGGATCCTGAAAAAAAAGAAGCTCATTTAAAGCATGCGAATGATTTTCTGAAAAGCTTAGATGCTCTGTAATTTTCCTTTTAAGGTGTTAGAAAATTATTTTCTCTTCCAAAGATTCCACCCGCTTTCTGTTACAATTTTTTTGTTTTGTCTTTCGCCAAAACAAAAAGGATTTCCACGTAAATCGGGACCAGAATAATATTTTCGTTTTTTTGGATAATAGAAGAAATCTATTTTCATTTTCAGTAAATATCGCTAACAATGGTCATAATCAATCACTTATCCACAAAAAAATGTTAGTAAGCTGTTAATTTTAACATTAAATTCACATTCCGTATTGAAATAATTATTATTTTTACTTCGAATTAAAAATGAAATGAAAACCATTTTCTTTTCTTCGGATTTAAATTTATTACTTAATATAAAAAGTTAAGAGAAGCACCGTCGGCTTCTCTTTTTTCTTGGTATCTAACTAAAAAATGAGATCTTCTTATCTACTGAATCCACTTCTAAAGAGTGGATTCTTTTTTTTAGCACTGCCTAAAAATCCTTAAATTTGGTGCACTTGCGGCTTCATAGTTCAACGGATAGAATAAGAGTTTCCTAAACTTTAGATCCGGGTTCGATTCCCGGTGAAGCTACTAAAACAAAGAGCCAGGTAAAAAGTAAAAAGAAACCTGTTTCGCTCTTTTACTTTCCACCTGGCTATTTTAACTTTTGCCTTGGCTATTTTATTTCTTATCCACTACAATTCGGTCTTTTCTATTCGCCAATTCCCAGGCAGTCGCAAAAACCAATTGGGTACGTTTTTGTAAAGCAACATAATCAATTTTATCTGGAGTGTCACTTGGTTTGTGATAATCGGCGTGAATGCCGTCAAAGTAAAAGGCAACTGGCACTCCATTTTTTGCAAAATTGTAATGATCTGAACGGTAATACAATCTTTCTGTGTCATTAGGATCGTCATATTTGTAATTGAGTTCTAATTTCGTCGTGGTATCATTCGCTGCAACATTGATCTTTTTTAATTCTTTACTCAACATTTCTGAACCAATTACGTAAACATAATCTTTTCCGCAATTCGCTGGATCGCATCTTCCGATCATATCGATATTCAGATCTACCACCGTATTTGCCATAGGAAAAACAGGGTTTTCTGAATAATATTTGGAACCTAAAAGTCCGTGTTCTTCTCCCGTAACATGTAAAAATAAGATCGAACGTTTGGGTCCATTTCCAGATTTTTTCGCCATTTGAAAAGCTTTTGCAATTTCCAGAACGGCAACTGTTCCACCTCCGTCGTCATCGGCTCCGTTGTAAATTTGACCATCTTTCATTCCGAGATGATCATAATGCGCAGAAATCACAATTACTTCTTCCGGTTTTTCTGAACCTTCGATGAAGGCTAAAATATTCTCAGATTCGTGTAAGTTTCCACGTCTTCCCATCAAAGCTTCTTTCGGAACAATTTGATAATAAGAATTCATTGATTTTGGATGGGAAACTCCCATTTTTTGATACTGTTCAATCAAATAACGACCAGCTTTTTTCTGACCTTCACTTCCAGTATTTCGTCCTTCCATTTCATCTGACGCTACGACATAAAGATTGGTTTTTAAATCAGCAGAAGTAATTGATTCGTAGGATTTTTTAAAGGGAGAACCTGAATAAGATAGATTAGCCGCACAACTTTGTAGCAAAGCAAACGCAATAATGGGTATTAGAAACTTTGAATTTTTCATGTATTAATCAATTTTTGAAGTCTAAAGATAAGTTTAATTTTTAGGATAAGTCCATCGGATTTTTCAGTAATTTTGATAAAAAGTAAAATATGTTTCTTCCCAAAAAGCATTCTGATTCCGGCAGTACAATCTTTTCTGAAATGACTATACTCGCTCAAAAACAGGAGGCTGTAAATCTTTCTCAAGGATTTCCTGATTACGAAATTGATAACCGTTTGAAAAAACTATTGTGTGAAGGAACAGAAAAAAACTTCAATCAATATGCACCGATGCCGGGAAATCCCCTACTCATTGAAAACCTTATTGAATTTAATAAGCAGAGAACAATTCCAATTTCTATCACAAAAGAAAATATTACTATTTCTCCTGGTGCGACGTATGGAATTTACACGGCATTAGCTTCTATAATTAGTTTTGGCGATGAAGTAATTGTTCTCGAACCCAATTATGATTCTTATGTTCCCGCCATTGAAATGAATGGTGGAAAATCAGTTTTCGTAAGTCTTAATGATGATTTTAAAGTAGATTTTGAAGCTTTGAAACAAGCCATTGCTGAGAAATCAAAAGCCATTATCATCAATTCACCTCATAATCCTTCGGGCAAGATCTGGAAAAAAGAAGATTGGGAAAAACTATCCAACATCATCGAAGACACCGAAATCATCATCATTTCAGATGAAGTTTATGATATTCTAACTTACGATGACAGAGAATTTTACAGTGCTTTTCATCATCCAAAACTTCGGGAAAGGTGTTTCAGTATTTTTTCTTTTGGCAAAATGTTCCATATCACAGGCTGGAAAGTCGGTTACATTTTAGCTTCTCCCGAACTTTCTGAAGCCTATCGACGCGTTCATCAATATCTCGCTTTTAGCGTAAATGCTCCGGCTCAATATGCTTTAGCAAAATATCTGGAAGTTTTTGATCGAAATGTTAACATCAAATTGATGCAGGAAAAAAGAGATTTCTTCCTCAATGAATTTCAAAATTTGCCATTTACTTTAAATGAAAAAGCCGAAGCTGGATATTTTCAAATTCTCAATTTTAAAAATATTTCTGACCTTTCTGATAAAGACTTTGCTGTTTGGCTGACGGAAAAAGCGAAAGTCGCGACCATTCCGGTTTCTGCCTTTTATCATGATCAAAAAAGTACAGGAAACGTGAGATTTTGTTTTGCGAAAAAAGAGGAAACTATTTTAAAAGCCATCCAAAATTTAAAAGAGCATCTCAATTATTGAGAAAACAGATTCAAACAATTGAGGAAATTCTGCGCCAGAAATTTCTTATTGATTAACTTTAATAAAATTAAACGATGATTAAAACCAGACCTTTTTCAATAATTCCCAAGAAAATAATTGTAACCTCCTTAATCTGTTTTATGTCAATCTCTTCAATTGCTCAAACTAAAAAAACAGTGCTCACTGCACAGGAAAGCGATCCTATAAAATTAGGTTAGATGCAAGGTTTTCCACCACCAAAAGATAAAATTCTCAACGCCGCCGACGGTTCCTTTTTCAATTTCCCCGCCATTCGCTGGAGCGTTGTTCACATGCGGGAACTCATGCCAACCGTTGAAGTTTCCCGTGGTTTAGATGCGCCGAAACCTTTAACTTATCAATTGGATAAAAACATCGATGCGCTGGAATTTCTTCCTTTGGGCGAAAAACAAAAGATGTCTTGGGAAGCTTCTCTTCAAAAGAATTATGTAGATGGAATTTTAATTTTACATAAAGGAAATATCGTTTATGAAAAATATTTCGGTGCTTTAAAAGAAGATAAAGTGCACGCTGTTATGTCCCTCACCAAATCATTCACCGGAACTTTAGCATCGATTTTAGTTGCTGAAGGTTTGCTTGATGAAAATAAAAAAGTAGTCGAATATGTTCCTGAATTAAAGAATTCTGCCTTCGCCGACGCGACCGTTCGACAGGTGATGGACATGACGACCGCTTTAAAGTACAGCGAAGAATACGCCAATCCAAAAGCCGAGATCTGGGATTTTTCTGCCGCCGGAAATCCTTTACCAAAACCGAAAGATTATAAAGGTCCGATCGGATATTATGCTTATTTAGAAACCGTTAAAAAACAGGGAACTCACGGTGAAATCTTCGGCTACAAAACTGTCAACGCCGATGCTTTAGGCTGGATCATTTCTAAAGTCACGGGAAAATCAGTCGCAGAATTATTATCAGCAAAGATCTGGTCAAAACTCGGAATGGAACAATCTGCTTATTATCAGGTGGATGCTTTAGGAATTCCTTTTGCAGGCGGTGGATTTAATGCCGGATTGCGAGATCTCGCACGTTTTGGTGAACTCATCAGAAATAAAGGAAATTTTAATGGTCAGCAACTTTTCCCCGCTCCAGCAGTTGAAGATATTGAAAAAGGCGGCAACAAAATTGCTTTTGAAAAATCCGGACATCCATTATTAAAAGGTTGGTCTTACCGAAATATGTGGTGGATGACCGAGAATTCCCACGGTGCTTTTGCCGCGCGTGGCGTTTATGGACAAACGATTTATATCGATCCAAAAGCTGAAATGGTGATTGTAAGAATGGCGTCGCAGCCCACTGCCGATAACAGTGCCAATGATCCATGGTCATTGCCCGCTTATGAAAAAATAGCAGACTATTTAATGAATAAAAAATAAATTTAAAAATATGAATACTTCCACATTGTTTGATTTAAAAGGAAAAACCGCCATCGTAACCGGCGGTGGAAACGGAATCGGAAAAGCCAGCTGTAAAATGCTCGCCGCGTTCGGAGCCAACGTTGTCGTGTCTGACTATAATTTAGATGCCGCAAAAGAAGTCGCGCAGGAAATAGAAAAAGACGGTGGTTCAGCCATCGCCATCGATTGTGATGTCACCAAAGATGAAGCCCTCGTTCGCCTGGTTGATGAATCTGTAAAACATTATGGAAATCTCAATATTTTAGTGAACAACGTCGGCGGTGGCGGAGCCGGACAAGAAGATCCAACAAAAATCGAAGTCGCGCAGTTTAAAAAAGTATTTGAAATGAACGTTTTCAGCATGTGGCGATTGTGTCAGTTGGTCGCGCCGCACATGATTGAATCCGGTTATGGAAGCATCATCAATATGTCCTCAATGGCGAGTATTAATACAAGTCCGGCAATCAGCGCGTATGCATCTTCAAAAGCTGCCGTAAATCACATGACCAAAAATTTAGCCTTCGATTATGGTCCACATATCCGCGTAAATGCGATTGGTCCAGGTGCAGTTCGTACGCATGCTTTGTCCACGGTTTTAACTCCGGAAATTGAAAAAACCATGTTGGCTCATACGCCTTTACAACGTTTGGGCGAAGCTGATGACATCGCAGGAGCCGTACTTTATTTCGCTTCCCCGGTTTCCAGTTGGGTGAGCGGACAGGTTTTATTTGTGAATGGTGGCGGAAGTCAGACTTTGGATTAGATTTTAGATTTTAGATTTTAGATAAAATTTCGAAAATATAATTGACCAGTGAAGTTTTCTTTGCTGGTTTTTTATGGCAGACATTTCCGCCTTCCGTTCCCGCTTCCGCCGCGGCGGGCTGCAGATGGGATTTTAAAATTGATAATAGAATGTTCGATTTCCACTGCACATTTTTTAGTAGTTTGGTTTTATGGAAAGAATTAAACAAGGTAGAGAAATTAAAGATGGAAACGAAAAATAAAAACATCAAGACTTTCGCTGAACATCTTGACAAAAGACACGGCAAAATAGATACAGAAGCAAGAACTAACTTTGAAATTAAAGCCAAATCTTTTGCAATTGGGAGTTAATTAAAGAAGAAAGAAAATTAGCAAACATGACCCAGAAACAACTTGCGGACAAAATTGGAGCTAAAAAAAGTTTTATTTCAAGAATCTAAAACCGACACAGCGACATTCAACTTTCAACACTTTACAAATTAATTGAAATGGGATGTGGACGAAAAATCAACTCGACCATTCAGTAATAACTAATCTTTTTTAACAAACTAGAAATTCTCTTTGCTAAGTGAAACGCCTTTGCGTCCGTAATTTAAAGAGTCATTTTTTTCCAAAACCTTCACGTCTTTGCGTTAAAAATTCTACTTCACCACCATTTTATTCCGCGGCAAACCAATCTCATGTTCCTGCGGATAAGGATTTCTCGTCGTCATACTCACATCTTCATTTATTTTTTTGTGGACTTCATAACTTTTCTGCTGATCTTCCGCATATCTTGGATCTGGAATAAAAGGCATTTTTGCCATCTTGAAAATCGTGATCGTGGGGAAATGAAAATCAACTTCCACCATTCCCAACAACAAATAACAACCACCGCCTTGGAAAGGATACTTCTGTAAATTATCCGGAAAATGAGCGGTGTCGAAAAAGTTTCCTTCTGAATCAATCCAAGTTCCGAAAAACATGGTTCCTTTCTTGGTTGGAACGTGTTTTCTTGAAATTAAATAGGCCAACATTCTCACCTGTCGTTTATGATGCCGCGGTAAATGTCTTGCCATTATGATACTGCGATATTTCGTCTGCAACAAATCAAAAGGACTGCAGGAAACGCAAAATCCGAGAATTTCTATTTCATCAAAAGCATCTTCAAACCGGTTTCTTTTCAACACAGGAAGTTGATATTCCTGAACGGGAGTTTCAAAAAAAGTCGGTAATCGATATTCAGGTTTGAAATGGATCATGAGCAATCGCGCTTCAATCAAAAGTTCATTTTTAGGTTTGCCCGTAAAACGAAAAGCACCAACAAAAATCAAAGTTTGCAACGTTTCAATTCCGACCGGAACACGTTTGATAAAGTTTTCTAAAGAAGTATAATCTCCATTTTTTCTTCTTTCTTCCGGAATAAAATTGGCAATTCTGCTTTCGAGTTTTTCAATATGCATAAAGCCTAAAAAAACATCTTCCCCATAAACCGTCGTTTCAAATAAACCTTTATTGACGCACGGATTATGAATTTTTCCACCGCCCATTCTGCATTCGTGCACATACACTTCTGTCCGGTAAAAACCACCGCCATTATTTATGGCAGAAACCATAAATTCAATCGGATAATAGACCTTTAAGTACAAACTTTGATAACTTTCTACGGCATAAGACGCGGAATGTGCTTTACAAAATGAATAACCCGCAAAAGATTCAATCTGTCGATATACTTCTTTGGATAATTGTTCCGGATGTCCTTGTCGGGAACAAGATTCGAAAAAATGTTCTCGAACTTCTTGGAGCTTTTGAATCGACCGACTTTTTCCACTCATCGCCCGTCGCAACACATCGCCATCATCTGCAGAAACACCTCCGAAATGCAAGGCAATTTTAATAACATCTTCCTGATAAACCATAATTCCGTAAGTTTCCCCGAGTTGCTCTTTAAAAACATCATGAAAATATTCAAACTTCGTCGGATTATTATGACGGAAAATATATTCCTTCATCATACCACTTTTCGCCACACCCGGACGAATAATGGAAGAAGCCGCCACCAAAGTTTTGTAATCTTCGCATTTCAAACGCCGCAATAATCCACGCATTGCCGGACTTTCAATATAAAAACACCCGATTGTTTTTCCCTTGCTTAGAAAATCGTTACAATTTTTATCATTTTTAAAAACGGTGGTTTTATGAATATCAATCGTAATTCCCTGATTTTTCTTTACGAGTTCCAAAGTGTCCTTGATCGTTCCTAATCCGCGCTGAGACAGAATATCAAACTTTTCAAAGCCAATATCTTCCGCAACATTCATATCAAATTGTACAATCGGAAAACCTTTTGGTGGCATTTCCAAAGCGGTATAATTGGTGATCGGTTCCTGGGAAATAATGATTCCACAAGAATGCATACTGCGTTGATTCGGGAATTTCTCCAGCAACATTCCGTATTTTTGGACGAGTTTCACGACTTTATTATCATCGTGCGTTGCCATGGGATTTTTCGCCAGAACATCGAGTTCTTCTTTGGGTAAACCAAAAGCTTTCCCAACTTCCCGAAAGATGGAGCGATACTTAAATTCGACATTGGTTCCACAAAAAGCGACATGCTCTCTTCCGTAGCGTTCAAAAATATATTTCAAAATTTCGTCCCGTTCGCGCCAACTCCAGTCAATATCAAAATCGGGCGGATTATTTCGGTTTTTATTGAGGAAACGCTCAAAATAAAGATTGAGTTCGATGGGACAAATTTCTGTAATTCCGAGCAAATAACTCACGATACTATTGGCGCCACTTCCCCGTCCTACATGCAGAAAACCACGACTCATGCTGTATTTTACAATATCTAAAGTGATCAAAAAATAGCCCGAAAAGTTCAGATCGGTAATTACTTTTAATTCTTTTTCAATGCGATCAATGACCTCTTTTGATTTTTCCGGATATCTTTTTTCCAAGCCATCGTAGGCGAATTTCCTTAAAAGCGCATCGTCATTTTTTTTATTTCGCGTAAAATGGATTTTATTTTTAGGCGTTTTAAAATCAAAATTGAAAGAACATTCATCTAAAATAAATTGAGTATTTTCAATGATTATCGGATATCTTTTAAACTTCTCTAAAATAGTTTCGACAGACTGAAAAATTTCATTTGGATAACAGCAATCTTTTTCCGAGAGTTTTGAAATTAAAGTATTCTGATCGATCGTCCTTAAAATTTTATGAAGATTAAACTCCTTTTTTGTTTTAAAAGTAATCGGATGCAAAATGACCATTTTATCTGAAAATCTCTTCCATTCCGGTCTTATTAAAAGATTCAATTCTTCTGCCCGAATTCCGATAAATTCGTTCTCCTTTAAAATTTCCGGAATATTTTGAAGCGGATAAATCACAAAAACTTTCTCAAAATCAGGAGAAACCTGTGGAAGTTCTGCGCCATCACAATTATGATTCGTGAGCAAACGGTTGATCTCGGCAATTCCGGTTTCGTCTTTTGCGATCGTAATATATAGGAGTTGATTTTCTTTGCGGATTTCTACGCCGACAATGGGTTTGATGTCAAATTTTTCACATTCTTTTTTAAAATCATAAATCGCTGTAACGGTATTGATATCAGTTAACACCAATTCTTTTGCGCCGGAATCGACTGCTTGATTCACGAGTTCTTCAACCGATAAAGTGCCGTAACGTAAGCTGTGGAAAGTGTGGGAATTGAGGAACACGATTATTAATTATGAATTTTAGATTTTAGATTTTAGATTTTAGATGAAATAATTCAAGTGTTTAAAACAGATTGTCATTAAAAATATAATCACAAGAGATTTTAAAAAATGAATTCTAAGTGAGAATTTAGAGCATAACTATATTATTCTTCTTCATTCTTTTGTCTTGAACCAAAAGTTCAAGACTGGAAACTCACCTAAAAATTAGAATTTAATCCTAAACTTCCAAACTCGCGCGAATCAAGATTGTTTTTTTAGACTTAAAATTCTGGCGCGCTTCAAACACTGGAAGTTTTTTAACGGCTCAAATTCTAATTTTTTTAACGGCTCCGTTTCCTAAGTCGGAGAAAAATACTTCATAATCACAAAGACCTCTTCAGAAATTGTAAAATCACCTTTTTTGGACTTTTGAGCATTTAAAAAAAGTAAGAAAACTTTTGTGACTTTTACTTCTCTTATTTATTGTTTTTTGATGGAATCAGTGAATCTTTGATTTGTGGTTAAATACAAACCAACTCAAATCCCGACGCCCGTCCCAAAGCATTTTTGCCGAAGCGGTTTTTCATGCGATCCATGGCTTGGTAAAGATTCATCAGTTCTTCGCTGTCTTCAAATAAATTCATTTGATAGGTTCCGTGAACGAGATTCGTAAACCGTAAACCGACCAATCGCAATCGCATTCTTCGCGTGTAGAGTTTCTCGAATAAATCTAAAGCAACTCTTGCCAAAGTGTGATCAATAGAAGTATAAGAGATTTTACACTGTTTAGTTTCAGTATCGAAATTGGCATATCTTATTTTTAAAACAACGGTGGAAGTCAGCCATTTTTCTTTTCTAAGTTGATAAGCCAACGATTCTGCCATCGCAGAAATTAATCTTTTCAATTCAAAAATATCCATTGTGTCATTCGTAAAAGTATGTTCGCTGGAGAGTGATTTTCTTTCGGAATAAGGAACAACCGGAGTTAAATCAATTCCGTTAGCTTTTTTCCAAAGTTCGCCCCCATTTTTACCAATTATTTGCTGTAAAACTAAAACAGGCATTTCGGATAAAGTCTGAATGGTTCGAATTCCGACGCGGGAAAGTAATTGAAAAGTTACGTCGCCAACCATTGGAATTTTGCGCACCGACAAGGGATTTAGGAAAGGTTTTATATTTTGAGCCGGAATATCTAATCTTCCAACAGGTTTCGATTCTCCGGTTCCTATTTTGGAAACCGTCTTATTCGTGGATAAAGCGAAACTGATTGGTAATCCTGTATTTTTCGTGACGGAATCTGCAATTTCTTTGGTCCATTGATAACATCCAAAAAACTGATCCATTCCTGAAAGATCCATATAAAATTCATCGATGCTGGCTTTTTCTAAAACGGGAACTTTTTCCTGAATAATTTCGGTGACTTCTTTTGAAAATTTGGAGTAACGTTCATAGTCGCCACGGATCACTTTTGCTTCAGGACATAACCTTAAAGCCATCTTAATAGGCATCGCAGAACGCACGCCAAAATAACGTGCTTCATAGGAGCAAGACGCTACTACTCCACGATCGCCACCTCCTATGATGACGGGAATTCCGTTCAGTTTTGATTCCTGTAACCTTTCACATGACACAAAAAAAGTGTCCAGATCCATATGTGCAATTGCTCGATTCATAGGTACAAACTTAGTACGATTTATATCAATTTTTTGTACCTTTGTTGATATAATTTATAGCAATGTCAATTTTATCAGAAAACATGCGGTATTTGAGAGCTCAGCAAAAATACGCGCAACAAAAAACCGCCGACGATCTTTTAATCACCCGCGGTCGGTATGCGAAATATGAAGATGGCGCCACAGAACCGCCGATTGAAATCCTGATCCGAATGTCTAAATATTATCGGGTAAGTATCGATTTACTCGTGGGAATGGATGTGCGAAAATATTCCTTAGACAAGATGATGAAGCTTCCCGATAACCGCGTTATTCTTCCGATCATGGTGGATGAAAAAGGGGAAAATAAGATAGAAATTATTCCGGAAAAAGCACAAATGGGTTATCTTCAAGGATACAGCGATCCGGAATATATTGAAAAGTTGCAAACCATTTCTTTGCCTTTTTTGAGAAACGGAAAGTTTCGGGCTTTTCCCGCAAGTGGAGATTCGATGCCGCCTTTTAAAAATGGAACATACATCGTGGGGAAATATGTGGAAAATGTGAATGATCTGAAAAGCAATAAAACTTATATTTTTATCACTCAAAATGAAGGTGTTGTTTATAAAAGATTTGAAAAGAAAACTTCGAGAAATATTACCGTGAGTTCGGATAATCCGCTGTATAAACCTTATGATATTAAACTATCGGATCTGGTGGAAATTTGGGAATATTCCTGTAGTATTAATACGGTAGAATTTGAGACGGAGACTTTGGATATGATGACGGTGAAGGAGATGTTTTTGAGTTTGAAGAAGGAGATTGATTTGATAAAGAGAAAATAAGAAACTTAACTTTTAGAATTTTTCAACATTAAGATGATGAAGGTTTTGAGATAGGTTAAGTTTTCCTGCGGGAAATTAAGGTGGATGGAAATTCGTTAATTCGTGGCTTAAGATTAGAGTTTTGGTAGGAGATTTGATAGTTTTTTTAACACAAATTGTACTAATTTTTTACACTAATTTCACGGATAATTGGTGTGTAAATTTTAAATAAAAAACCTCCCAAATTCAATATGATTTGAGAGGTTAATTGGTGTGAAATTTATAATTTACTATACTTCAAAAATAATTTAAAACTACTATTTTGTGATGATCAATTTCTGGGAAGTTTTGTCAGTGTTATTGGCAGCAGAAATGATATAAACTCCAGGTGCTAATAATCCAAGGTTCACTAATTTACTTTTTCCACTTTCTAAATTAATTTTCAGGCTTTTAATTCGTTGACCAACATAATTGGTTACGATTAAATCATAGTTCCCACTTTTCATCGATTTAACATTTACATTTCCATCAGATTTTGCAGGGTTTGGATAAATTGAAAGAGATTTTGAATTTGTATTTTCCGTAGTTGCTAAAGTAGCAGCCTCTACAATATTGTAGATCTGATTCTTCGCAGGATTGGTAATTGTTTGTTTAATTCCTGAAGGCCAAAAAATTTCAATTTTATCAATCGCAGTTGCGGTTCCAAGACCAAAAGTTTGAACGAGCGTACTACCGGTATATTCACCTGAAGCGGAAGAAACCTGTCGCGTTTGAACTTTTCCATTCGCATAACAAACTACTCGCGCACCAATCCCGGAACGGTTAGATTGCACTCCTTGCAAACGCAAACTGATCCAATTATTGGTACCGCCATTATTTTTATAAAGTCCGTGAACAATTGTTGTAGAATAAGAAGGCGTAAAAATATCGGGATAACCATCATTATTATAATCAGAAATGGTAGAACAATAATCCCGAATTGGGGTCGTGGTTGCATCATCGGTCGCTTGATTGGTAAAGGTATCATCGCCATTATTGAGGTACAATTTATTCAGACGTTTTTGGCTGCTTCCATTATTTGAAACAGTAAGATCCAAAAAACCATCGTTATTAATGTCGAGCCAGGCGGAACCAAAACCAGAGCCACCATCAATAGACGGAAGTGCATTAACAACTTCGAAATTCCCACCGCCCAAATTTTTGTAAAGGAAATTATGTTTGATATCGGCAAAATCATTCACCGTCATAAAAAGATCCATCAAACCATCATTATTGTAATCTCCCCAGGAACTTCCTTGTGAAGCCGATGCATCATTTGCGATGAGAGACGTCGTATTCTTCGTGAATGTACCGTCGCCGTTATTGTGATAAAGACAGTTATTTTGACCCGGCAAAGCATTATTAAAATAATTCACCACGTACATATCCTGAAAACCATCATTGTCATAATCAACCCAGGAAGCGCTGTACGTATTAAAGTCGTCGGTAACAATAGCACCTGTCGTAATTTTAGTAAAAGTTCCGTTCCCATTGTTGTGATACAAACGATTTGGCTGTTCAAAATTCGCAACGTAAAGATCTAAAAAACCATCGTTGTCATAATCTGCCCAAGCTGCGCCCAAAGACCAATCCTGATCAGTTACAATATCACCTTCCATTATTCTGGTGAAAACGCCGTTTCCATCATTTCGATATAAAAAATTGACAGATTGTGCGGCACCACTATTTCCGCTGTTACAAATAAACAGATCTATATTCCCGTCATTGTTATAATCTCCCCAAGTGCAGGCAATTGAAGGTCCGATCGTGGTATAAATTACGTTATCTGTTTTTGTGGTAAAAGTTCCGTCGCCATTATTTACAAATAAAGTGCTGCCGCCATCAATAGTTCCAACAATTAAAACATCATCAAATCCATCGCCGTTGTAATCGGCAAATGAGGCACTATACGTTTTAATTCGAGTATCTGGCAGTGTTCCGGTGTTTATTTTAGTAAAATATTGAGCACTCAAAGAAGAAGCAGACAAAAAACTGATCATCATACCACACAACAGAGCGTTGCGACTTTTCTGAAACTTAAATAAGGAGTTTTTTTTCATAATATTTTTTTTTAATTTGGTAATAAAATATAGCAGATCATAAAGTATAATTAATTAGATCTTTACTGGCGAAGTTAATTTATTTGTTTGCTCTGTGTAAGCGTATTTTTACGTGATTTTAAAGTTTCTGTTTTCCCTTTTATTTTAAGTCGGAAGGAAAATAGAACCCGTCATTCATTACTGCATGATAAGCATCCTTAATTTCTTTAAGACTTGGTGGTTTAGGAAGTAAACCTTTTATACCAGCATTTTTAGCTTCTTGTACATATTTATTCTCACTAAACATTGTAAGAATAATAATGCGCAGTGTTGGTTTTTTGGCGAGTGCGATTATTGCTGTTTCAATTCCATTCCGTTCTGATATTCTACTATCGATAAGCACCAGATCCGGGGAAAGAAGATTTAGATCATCGATAAATTTAAAGCTGCTATCGATCTCGTTAATTTCTATTTGTCCCGGAATTTCCTGTAACATTAAACGCAAGCTCTGTCGAAAACTAGCATGATGGTCCACAATTACAATTTTTGTCATTCAACTCATTTTATAAAGGATGAAATTAGGGTAAAAAGTGGATGTGAGACAGCGTAAAAATACCTGATGTGAAGAACAAGTTTATCAGATATTTGTTGAAAAAAAACTTAAAAAAAGCTAAGAAATCTTTTTTTACACGATCGTCAATTTATTTCTGATGGCATAAATTACGAGATCAACAACATTTCGCGTAGCAGTTTTAGCGATAAGATTAGCACGATGTCCTTCTACTGTTCGTTTACTTATAAATAATTTATCAGCAATTTCCTGTGTAGATAGACCATTGACAATATATTGTAAAACATCAAGTTCCCGCTCAGTAAGACGCTCATTTAAATCCTCCAGAAAAATGCCTGAAGATTCCGCAGGATCAAACTCTGCAATTTCGCCGAGTAATTGCGGTGAAAAATAAGTTTTACCCCCGTTCAAGCTATTTATTGCAAACTCCAATTCAGATTTACCGATACTTTTTAGGATAAATCCACTCGCTCCAGCTTCTGCCATAAGCCGAAGATATTTCAAGTCGCTAAACATGGTGAGCGCCATTATTTTTAAATCGGGATATTTTTGGATCGCTTCTTTTGTTGCATCCACTCCGTTCATAACCGGCATTTTAATATCAATCAAAACAAGATCTGGAGTCATCGTGGTCAGAAGTTGCAGAAATTCCTGCCCGTTGGTCGCTTCTCCAATGACTTTAAACTGACTGCATTCGTTAATCATTAAACGCAGTCCCTTCAAAAAAATCGTATGGTCATCTACCAAAATTATTTTAATAATGTCTGTCATATCTTTAAGAAAGTTTACATTATACTTTGTTCGTTTTCTACAGCAGGTGGTAAGGTTATATTTGTTCTGAAATATTGTCCAGGTACAGACTTAAAATTACAATGTCCATTAATAGATTTTACGCGTGAAATGATATTTGATAAGCCCAAACCTTTCGAAGGTGATAAAAGTATTTTTTGGATATCGCACCCAATTCCATTGTCAGAATAGGTGATTTTCACTTCTTTATTCGTTTTTAAAAGTGCAATTTCTATTTTACTTGCGGAGGCGTGTTTAAGGGTATTATTAATCAATTCTGAAATAATTCTGTATAGGGCGACTTCCGTTTGCTTGGGTAAATCAGGGAAATTTTCTTCAATTTGGAGGGCTACAGAAATGGTGTTCATTTTATTGATCTTATCTACATATACGCTTAATGCTTCAATAAGTCCAAAATCATTCAACAAATTTGGCGTAAGATTATTTGCAATTTCACGGGTACTTTTTATGGATTCAAGTAGGAGATCATCTGTCATTTTTATAAATTCCTTTTGTTCAATAGGTTTCTCCATTCGAGCAGCAATTAATTCCAAATAAATCTTCGCTGTAGATAGTAAAGGTCCTAAACCATCATGCAGATCTTCTGAAAACCGTTGTCTTTCGCGCTCTTCAGTTTCTATGGTATTTCGCAAAATTTTCTGCTCCATTTGCTTTCTGTCGGTGATATTTCTTACGACAACAATTAATCCTGTAGATTTTCCGTTAGAATCACTGATGATCGCAGTTCTTAGCTCGCCCGAAAAAGTGCTTCCATCTTTCCGCTGTAAAAGTATATCGGTATCTCTGTTGCTTTTTTCGGAACTTTTCAACGTGAGATTTTCGATCACTCTTAATTGATCCGTTTTCACAATCCATTCGTTGATATGGGTACCGATAATTAAACTTTCATCTGAAATCCTAAAAAGTTTTTTACTTTGCTGACTCGCAAAAACAATTAATCCCTCCGTATTTATTTTGAAAACAGCGTCCGGTGAAGCGCTAATTAATTTTCTGTATAACTCTTCACTTTCAATTAAAGCCAGTTCCGCAAGTTTTCGTTCGGTGACATCCTGAATATTTCCTTGAACTAAAATTATTTTGCCCGAATTGTCTTTCGTTAATTCCGCGTACACGCTAATATATTTTTCTATTGTATTATTTGATACTATTCTAAAATCGAAAACAAAATGGGAATCCAACTCACTAAATTTTTTTCGGAGAATTTCAATGAGTTTAGGACGATCTTCTGCATGAACAGTGCGCAAAATAGTAACCCAATTCATCTCCATGTTTTTTCCCCCCAGAATAATGGGAAGTTCATGGGACCAGCTCAATTGATCATGCACCAAATCCCAATCCCAGCTTCCAGATTTTCCGATACGTTGCGCTTCGGTAAGTTTCGATTGGTTTAAGAGCAGATCATGCGTTCTCTCATTAACTAAAATTTCCAGTTTGGAACTGAGTTTTTTCTTCACCCTGAATCGGAAAAAGAGAATAACTACCGCGACCAAAACAAGAATGGAGAGATAAATAAACGTGTTCTTTAAACTTCGCTCTTTGGTAATCTGTAGTTTCTGCAAAGCATTTTCTTTTTCCTTTCGCTCCGTTTCGTATTTAACCTGCATTTCTGCAATGGAGTTCGTATTTTGAGTAGTGAAAATAGCGTCTTTGGTTGCTTCATATTTATTGAAATAATTATCAAACTCAGCATGATTTCCTACCGCATTGTAGTATTTTGTCATCGACCGATAACTAAAAAGCAAAATATCTTGATTTTGTAAAGTTTCAGCAACACGTAAACCTTCACTAAAATATTCAAATGCCTTCTGATAATTTTTCATCAACAAATAGGTTTCACCAATAGAATTGGAGACATAAGAGATTTCCCAATTCCGACCCATTTCTTTATTAATGTTCAGGGCTTTTTGATCGTACTTCAAGGACTTTTCATACGCTCCGTTTTTACGGTACAAAAGGGCTAAATTGTTATAAGAACTGCTTAGTGTAGGAGAATCGTGCTGCTTTTCAAGTATTGCGACTGATTGATTTAAAATAATATAAGCAGTGTCAATTCGATTGTTAGAAACGTACAAACTCCCCATGTTATTCAAAATGGAAGCTTCCCTTTTTTGGTCGCCTAACTTGCGTGCAAGTACTAAAGATCGTTTGTAAAATTTAAGAGCTTCCGAAACATTATTTAGATTAAAGTAAACATTCCCAATACTGTTTAAGGTATGAGCAATTTTATCAGAATCTGCCATTTTTTCCCTTATGCTTAAAGACTGGTATAAATAATCTAAAGATTTTTTGAAGTCATTTGCATAGAAATATGCGATCCCCAAATTTTGAAGCGCATCTCCTTTTTCTTTCTCCAACTTCAATTTATTTGCCAGTTCCAAAGCTTTTGTTGCATAATGCATGCTGCTGTCGGGAGACACTTTTCTGTAAGAAATACTTAAGGAATTAAAAATTGAAAATTTTTGCAGATTATCAATCGAATTTCGATTGAGTTCTTTTTTTAAACTGTCGATCACATTTCTAGAAGCCAGCGGTTTTGCTAACAAAAAATTGGTGAACACTAAAAAAAGCATCACTACCAAATTACTAAATTTCAACTTTATTAGAGATAAAAAACGTTTTATAAGTTCTTCCACAATGACTATTGATCTTTCAATATTACATAAAAAACATTCAAAGCTCAAATTTTAACATAAAATTTGTTTTGAACCTCTGCGGAAAATGATTAAATAATGTTGTTTATTTTGGTTTATAAAGATGATCAGTACTGCTCTTTCCGAAAATACTCTGATTTCTCTTCCTGGTTTTTTGTGGCCGCATCAATGGAGTGGGAAGCATGTAAATCTGCATCTTCTTCGGCTTCATCAGATAATTTTTCATAATATTTATGAATCCGATCCAGTTCTTCTTCGGTCAAATTTTCGATATTTACAATCCTATTGCTCGTGGTTTTATTGGCGGCAATTAATTCGTTCAACTTAATTTGAATGGCCTTAGAATCTTTATTTTGCGCTTTTTGAATTAAGAAAACCATTAAAAAAGTGATAATGGTCGTTCCTATATTAATAATCAATTGCCAGGTTTCGGAATACTGAAAAACGGGACTTGTTGCAGCCCAAATAATAACAATCGCCAAAGCGCCTAAAAATACATAATAGCTTCCTGTAAAAGTAGTTGCAGCATTAGCAAAATTTTCAAAGAAATTTTTGTTAGTACTCATTTCAACATTTTTATAATTAATTTCGACACAGAAAAAAGTTTGCCAAGATATTCTGTTTCAAAAAAATATTTATTGCTTTATTAGGACAGAAATAATTGCTACTCTTTAGTTATTTACTTTTTTTGCGATAGATCAAAAAACTTATTAAAAGACAAATATTCACTAAAACAGCAAAAGCATTGGAAAGAATAATTGGCAATTCATTTTTGGTGAAACCGTACCAAACCCAAAGCGACAAACCGACGATTAAGGTACAAATCATTAATAAGGAAAGATCTTCTACGTCTTTTTCTTTTAAAACTTTGATGAGTTGTGGCAACATTGCAACTGAGGTAATTCCACCTGCGACAAGACCTAAAATATTTTCATCCATATTCAATTATTAGAAAAACTAAATTAGGAAAAATGAGCGGAATTTTTTAGAATAAAACAGATGATCCTTCGAGAAATTTTTATTGAACAAATGATTTTTAGTGATATATTTAATGTATAAAAAATGAAAGCATGAGCATGAGCAAATTAACGCGGGTTTACTATAATAAAATGGTAGAAAGTATTGCCTTCTACCCTGCTCTCATTGCAGTTGGCTTTCTGGCTTTATCTTGGGGAATGTTGGTTCTGGATTTTTCAGAATTCGGAAAAAATTTGAAAAGCGGACTTAGTTGGCTAAGTTTAAAAGATGCAGGAACCGCACGAACCATTATTTCTACTGTTGCAGGTGCCATCATTTCTCTCACCGTTTTCAGTTTTTCTATGGTGATGATTGTGCTAAATCAGGCAGCTTCGCAAATGAGTAATCGTGTTTTGAACAGCATGATTGAGAATCGGTTTCAGCAAGTTATTTTAGGAATTTATATAGGAACAATTGTTTATGCCTTATTTTTATTGAGTACCATTCGAGATATTTCCAGTGGGATTTATGTTCCTGCACTCAGTATTTATCTACTTATATTATTGACTGTTATTGATATTTTTCTCTTTATTTATTTTCTGGATTATGTGACACAGACTGTAAAATATGAAACGGTTATCGACCGCGTAAAAAAGCAGACTTTCGCAACAATGGAAAAAGATTTTGCGAAAATAAGTTCAATTTCTCCAACTTGGGAACATTTAACTTATTCTGAAATTAAAGCCCAGAAATCTGATTATTTCCAGGGATTCAATGAAAAAAGACTTTTGAATTACTGTGAGAAAAATGATTTGTTCGTTAGTTTTATATTCAGACAAGGCAGTTATATTATAGAAGATACGCCATATATCCGTGTTTATGGTAATGCAGAAATTACAATAGACCATTTGAAAAACATCGCTGATTCGGCAGATTTTTTTAGCGGACAACCAATTGATCGAAGTGCAGATTACGGATTCAATCAATTAGCAGAGATCGCACTGAAAGCTTTAAGCCCTGGAATTAATGATCCCACGACTGCGGTTTTAAGTACTCATGCCATTTTTTCTCTTTTACAATTTAAGATGACCAATGAATTACCGCAAATTTTGTTTGATGATCAAAAAACCGCAAGAATTTTCCGTCCCACTTCTACTTTTATCCAGAATTTTGAGAAATGCATTTTACCGATTTGGAACTACGGCAGAAAAGATCAATATATTCAGACGGAACTGTTGGGTATGATTACGCAACTTCAACATTTGGATTTGCAGAACAAATTTGGATCTTTATTTAAAGTTTGGTTAGAAAGGATTGAAATTGAAAAAGTATGATTTCTGAATCTCTCTTCACTACAAAACTAATCCCTTTCTTGTAGATGTTATAAAGTAATAATTTTCATCTTTATTTGTCAAATCTTTCAGGAGGAGAAATTAGTACTTTACCATTTCTCATGTTATTTAATTTTTCTTTTTCCTGCAAAATCTGATGATTGCTAAGAATATTTATTCCACCAATTTTCCGGTCGATCAGCGACTTTACGCCTGTGTAAAAAGAATTAGATTCCTTTGGTGCTGCATTTTCTGTAGTTAATTTCATTGTATCAATTTTAAAGGTTAAAAGGTATTGTTTGTATTTCTAAATTTCTTTCTAAAATAATTAGGACTTTCCTGATTGATTTTTTTAAAGTATTTCCCAAAGTGTGACTTATCGGAAAAACCCAATTCAAATGAAATTTCGGTTACCGATAAATGGGTATTAAGAAGCAATCTTTCCGCTTCTAAAATCACTCTGTTCTGTATATAATTTTCTGCAGATATATCTAATTTTTCTTTAATTAAAGCATTCAAATAGTTTGCAGAAATCGTTAATTTTTGAGAATAATCTGAAGTTCTCTTCAATTCTTTAAAATGAAGTTCGACTAAATTCCTGAAATCTTCCAGATATAAACTTTTGCGATTCGTCTTGAAATCGATATACTCCACATTCGCGGTCTTCCGAATGTATTTAAGCATCGACGCTTTTAGCAATAAACAAATGATTTCTTTGCTTAAAAGACTTGGTGACAGGAATTCTTTTTTCATATCTGAAATTCCTGTTTTAAAATTGGCCAAATCATTTTTAGAAAAACCCATTAATGAAGGTAAGTTCAGAAAAGCCGTATCATTTTTTATCTTTCGATTTCCGGTGTAGATTAAATTGTAAAAAGAACGGGTGAAAAGCACGGCTTCTCCTTTAAAATTTTCTACTTCAGAAAAACGAAAAACCTGGTTATAATTGACAAAGAAAACGCTGCCTTTCTGCAGTTCATACACCTCATTATCGATCATTAAATTCCCGGAACCACTTTCTACGATTAACAAAGTATAGAATTTGGTCTTAAATGAATTCTGAGCAGAAAAAACTGAAATAAGATCCGAAACCGTCAAGACCACAAACTCTCCATCAAAAGAAAAAGGACGTTTCAAAGAATTGATTGTTATCGCATTGATTAATGAAGTTGCCATGAAGTAGTCTGTTTTAATATTTAAATAAAGATAAAACAAACTATTTTAATAAGTAAAAAGATGAAAATAAAAAGTGATTTATTTTAATTCAAACACAAATATTCATTAGTTCCAATTTCGAAAGGAACCATTTCAGTTTCAACTTTTTTATCAACGTAATCGGAATTCATCGCTCGTAAAACAGCCATATAATTCATACTAAAGTTAATGGTATCACCAACTTCCAGATTTTCGGAATTTTCTCCCAAATCTAAAATAAGCATGTCAGAACTGGCGCCGATAATTTCAATTCCCGGGATAATGGTCGAAATATCTTTATGATCAATATCTAATAATCCGACATCTACAATAGCTCGAAGAGAAAATTTCCCTTTTTCATCATCCGAGAAAATGGGTGTTTCTCCTGTTAAATTGGTCCCCGAAAGTCCGGAAGGAATCGTGGGTTTTTCCTGCATTTCTATAATTTCTGCAGTGAGGGTAAAAACATCTTGATACATTCCTGCAATTAAGGAATCCTCATAAACATTGGTCCCAAAAAACAGGGTTTCACCTATCCGAAAATGATTGATGCCAAAAGGAATTTCATTTTTAAAAATTAACGGAATTGTCACCGATGAACCGCCAGAAATATAAGGAATTGTCTCCCCGGAATTTTCTTCGATAATCTCTTTGAAACGGTTGAGTTTATACAATTTTCTTTCGTCGGGCAAAATACCGTTCAAACAGTTTAAATTGGTTCCCAATCCAACAACTTCGATATTAGATAAGGCGATAACTTCATCGTAAAAATGCATGAGATTTCGCACCATAATTCCTTCCCGAAGTTCTCCCATTTCAACCATCAAAACTACTTTGTGAATTTTATTTTGTTTTACGGCTTCCTCAGAAAGCAGTTCCAAAGTAGCCAATTCAGTATTGAAACTTACATCTGCAAATTCGACAATACTTTTTGCCAGGCGTTTTGCAGGTGGTTTTATGTAGATCGTTTGCGTTTTTGGAGAAAGTTTTTTAATCGTTTTTAAATTGCTTAATCTGGAATCGCAAATTTCTTTATCAGAAAGATTTAATAAAACTTTCAGAAATTTTTCATTTCCACATAATAATTTGGCAACAATAGCCCACTCAATTTTATTTTGTGCAAAAACCTGATCGAGTACTTTGAAATTATGACGAAGCTTTGTTGCATGTAAAGTAATGTATGACATTTTATTTTTTTAATCTCATCTCGAGATATTTGCTGGTGAATCCCAGTTTTTCGTATAGAAATTTGGCAGGATTATCGGGTTCGCAGTGCAATGCCATATCGCCTTCTGAAAGTTCGATCGCTTTTTGCATCAATTGTTTTCCAACTCCTTTACCACGCAGATTTTTATCGGTAGCGATATAAACCAAAATATTTTCTGGAATATATCCATTCATCCCAGTTTTATTAATGATAACTGCACCGACGATTTTCTGGGTTTGTGAATCAACGGCAGAAAGTACGTTTCCGCCTGGTTTATTTTCTTTACCAAAAGCATAATCCAAAGATTTTTCTATATCATTTTTCGGATCACCATACTGTTCAAGATTTTCAAATAAGAAATTGATGATTTCTTGTTTGATTTCGTTTGAGGGAATATTTTGTTCTGAGTAGGTATTTATATTTATCATTTCTTAATTTTATCCCGGAATCGGCATCGTTAAATCATAACCAGCGACACTTTCGGTTTTATTATTGAGTTTCTTCAATTTCGGTTTCACAATGAACAAAGGAATATCACTTTTATTGATCATTTTCTTAAAGAAATTATCTCCCATAAAGGATTTCCATGAGTCTTCATCCTGATCAGCCAAGAGAATAATATCACTGTTCTTTTCCTTTGCTGCTTTACAAATAATTTCTGCATTATCATGAGACAGCTGAAATTCTGAAATATAAACTGCAGATTTCAAGAGCAAATTCTTCTTCATTTCCATGTAAGCTTTTCTAACATCGATGAGTTGGTTTGGTTTCCCAACTCCCAAAAGATTAATTCCACCTTCATTTTTATTAGCCAATAACATAGAAATATCTGCCTTTTGATGAAGTTCATGTTGCACTCTTACTGGAAAAAGAATTTTTTTGAAAGAAGTCTTTTTGAAATTTTCAGGCACCAAAAGAACGGAACAGTTTGAATGTAAAAGCACGTTATAGGAATTAGATCCCAAAATAAACTGTTTCATCTTTTGACGTCCCGAAGTTCCCATCACCACAACATCTACCTTCTCTGAATTTACAAAATCATTAATTGTATCTACAATATTTTGGGTGCTGATTTTGGTTTCGATATTCAAATTATATTTTTCGTACAATCTGATTCTCAATTTCTCAAGTTTTATTTCGGCCGCTTCAATATTATGTTGTACCGTTTGCGAACCAATTACTTGTTTTCCGCCGTGATCAATCATCGTGTACGTTTGAACGATGTGTGTTATAATTAATTTCGCTTGATGACGAAGTGCCATTTTCGCTGCAACTTTAAGGGCATTTTTTGATTTATCTGAAAAATCAACTGGTATTAATAAGGTATTGATTTCGGTTCTCATCTGCATTTTATTTTATGGTTCATAAAAAATCTTGAGGCAAAATTACAAAGACCCGAATGAAAAGCGTGTTAGAAAAAGACCCAAAAGTGGTATCAATTACTTATTTTTCAATAACGTTTTATACAATAATCGAAAATAAATAATTTCGATTTAAAAAAGTAAGGAGAGATAAATGTTAGTTAAAAAAACTTTAATAAAATATCATTTTTAGTATCACTACTCTTTATGAACGTACTTTTAAAATTTTATTTCTGAAATAATATGCTTGTAAATTGAGCGAAAAAACCCGCAGTTTATGGCTATATTTGCAATTAGTTCCAAACTTAATCCTTTACTAATTTATGTCCTTACAACTCTTTAATCCTTTTAAGGATTTGATTTTTGACGAACAATTTTGCTTCCTTACCGGAGATTTAACTACTGAAAAAATATCCGTGTTCCCAGATTGGTTGATGGACCATTTTAAATTTGGTGGTGATCGCATTGAGATGATGGATAAAGCTAAGTCTTATCATTATGAAGATCTGAAATTACCTTGTTCTCCCCGAGTAAAAAAAGCTTTTGAGCAACTGGACGAAAAAATTCAGGAAGCTTATCAAAAAGGATTTGAAGGAATGGCATCACTCGATGAAAATTTGCTTTTTCTATGGACTGGAAGAATAGTTTATGGACATTTATACTACGAAATGCGTTATGAACGAGACCGATTACTAAGACAAAGAGAAAACTTTAACCTTTCTTCCTCACTTCGGGAACGTTTTGGCAATTTCCATTTAATGATGCAGTCTATCATAGAACCAGTTTCCTTTATTGGAAAAAAACCTTGGAGCATTGCTGTATTTCCCCTTAAATATTCTGCCGATATTTTCAGTTATCGCAACGATGCTATTAATTTATTATTCCAGTTTGGAGTTAATGGTTTTGGCTTTATCGCGTGTTTACAAGACAATGGAATTATTGGAGAGAAACAAAAAGACATTCTCGACAAAATGAAAGGTCACGTTTTACACCCTGTTCAGTTTGAAGAGTTGTACGCAAGATTCCATTATTCAGATTATCTTTTACAGTATAGATCTGAATATAAAATTGAAAATAATGACCAAGGAATTACGATGGAAGCAATTCCTATTTTGCAGGTCGCTAACCGACCAACTTTTGGATTTTGGGACGAGGATATATTTGCGCAGTTACTGTCGAATTACTGGTCGGTTTATGGCATTCAACGAGAAGATATTATTAAGTTTCAAAAACCACCATTGAGTTATTTGGAGAATCCGTATTCCAAGGATTTTATTGATCCGGAATCGATTGATTTACCTTTTTAATGCTATCATTTTTAAAAATAATTAAACACCTGAAAGGATTCTTAAAGCAGAGAAGGATTTAAGACTGCAATCAAAACTGTAAATAATTTCAATTAATCGAATATTTTTTTTAAAAAATTAGCAACGATAACGTAAGTCGTAACGAAAAACAAAAAAGCCCTAAACATTAATAGTTTAGGGCTTGCTTTTGCGGAGAACTAGGGATTCGAACCCCAGGACCTGTTACAGTCAACAGTTTTCAAGACTGCCGCAATCGACCACTCTGCCAGTTCTCCAACTAAATTTGATTTCTCATTTTCAGTGGTGCAAATATAAAGACCTTTTAGATATTGACCAAATTATTTTTGAAAAAAAATTTTAAACCCTTCATTATCAAAGGAAAAATTAATTCTCAGAGACTTGTAAACCGAAGTAAACAGCGATTAAACCAACAATTACACTCAATATAACATACAATATCAGTATTGAATAGTTGCCACTTTGCCATAATGAATAGTTTTCGGCTGAGAAAGTAGAGAACGTTGTAAAACCTCCACAAAAGCCTGTAATCAAAAGAAACTTCAAATAGTTGTCAAATTTGATAAAATAAGAAGTAAACACTCCAATCAGAAAACACCCGATAATATTTACCACAAATGTTCCCATCGGAAATGAATTGATATTCCAAAGTTTTTGGGTAAAATTCGAAATTAGAAAACGAAATACGCTTCCTAATCCTCCTCCAATGAATATGTAGAACAGGTTTCTCATCTTTTAAGGTCGTAGTTTTAGAAATAAGATCTTTGAAAAATATAATCTTTAAAAAACATCTATATCAATTCTCCCAAATATTTTTCCGCATCCATCGCACCCATACAACCACTTCCAGCAGCGGTAATTGCCTGTCTGTAATGGCTGTCCTGAACATCTCCTACGGCAAAAATTCCTGGTAAATTGGTTTTTGACGTCCCTGGAATGGTATTAATATAACCGTTATCGTCTAGGGTAATTTGATTTTTGAAAATTTCTGTATTTGGTTTATGACCAATTGCAATAAAAATTCCGTGAACGTCGATTTTCGAAGTTTCCTGAGTTTGGTTATTGATGACAACAGCTCTTTCTACCAGAGAATTTTCGCCTTCAATTCCAATTAATTCATGGTTAAATTTTACTTCGATATTTGGAGTGTTGCTTACCCGATGAATCATGGCTTTTGAAGCTCTCATATAATCTTTACGAACTAAAATCGTCACTTTATTAACCAATTTGGCCAAATAAGTAGCTTCTTCAGCAGCGGTATCTCCAGCTCCGACAACCACAACATCTTTTCCTTTGTAGAAAAAGCCGTCACAGGTCGCACATGCAGAAACGCCACCTCCTGAATATTTCTTTTCATCATCTAAACCTAAATATTTTGCAGTCGCTCCTGTAGAGATAATGACAGACTTTGCTACGATTTCTTTATTCCCCGCCCATAATTTATGATTTCCACCAACTACCGTAGAAAATTCGGCTTTGGTAATCATTTCATAATGAACTTTTGTTTCAAAACGTTCTGCTTGTTTTTGAAGATCCATCATCATTTCAGGACCGGTAACACCGTTTGGATATCCGGGAAAATTATCAACTTCTGTGGTTGTTGTTAATTGTCCGCCTGGTTCAAGACCGGTATATAATTCTGGTTTCAAGTCGGCTCTTGCGGCGTAAATTGCAGCTGTAAATCCGGCCGGACCGGAACCTACGATAACACATTCTAAAATATTTTCTTCCATTAATTAAGGTTAAAGTTGAGATACAATTTTGAGTTGTCAAAAATCGTGATTTATTTCGGGGTAACGAAGTTTTCGGCGATGAATTTTTTCGATAACGTATAATTTTTAAAGAAATAGTTCTTTTGAGTTTTGAATGAAATGATGCTTTTAATACCAGTGATTTTTTTGTCATTCTGACGAAGGAAGAATCTCTTGATTAAGTACTCACTACAACTTTCTCATTGTCCTTTTGTCTTGAAACAAAAGGTACTGTGTTAATTTCCAAATATTTTTCGATATTTGTTTAAACTATTTTAAGGAGAACTTTATGTTCATCCCGTGTAGGCAGGCGCAACCCTGTCTACTTTTTTTTGCTCATAAGCTGAGTCAAATACTTCCTCATTTTTCCATAGAATATACATTAAGATCATTAACTTTCTTGCAACGGCGGTTACCGCTATCTTTTTTGCAGGTTTTCTATCTTTTAAATTATTATAAAATCCTTCATTATCGGATTAAATCTACTTGCACACAAAGCCGGCATATACAATGCGTATCTGATAAAACTATTTCCTTTTTTTGAGATTCTTGTTTTTCCTATTCGATTACCAGACTGATTTTGCTGGATATCTAATCCTGCGTAACTGGCCAATTGTCTAGTGTTTGTTATCAGAGCGAAGGCATTGGTTTCAGCAACTATGCAAATTACAGTTATAAAACTCACTCCAGGAATGCTGCATACTTTCTGTATCTTCTCATAAAATTCAGAATCAGACATGACCAACACTCGTAATTCTGCTTCTATTTCTACAACTTGTGTTTCAAGTAAAGCCAACTGCTTTCTCATACGCTTTTCTGTAGAAGAGGGACAACCGTGGCTGTGTTGACGTGCATGCAATTGATTTTTAATTTGATTTATTTTATACTTTACTTCACGGTACTCACGACTAAAGAATTTTAAATTCCGCATGATTTTAGTCGGCATGTTCCAGTTTCTTAATTTCCTTTCTAATCCTAACTTGCATAAAACCTCCGAATCCTTCTGATCTGTCTTGGTCTTTACATTTAAACTCTTGGAGTAATGTTTAACCATATTGGGAAGCAAAACGGATAAATTACATTCATGTTCGCTCAAAAAATACGCCAGATGCTCATAATAAACTCCCGTAGCTTCCATTACAAAAATTAATTCTGCGGAAACTTTCTGTTGATTTGTCCATTTCAAAAGTTCTTTAAAACCCTCCTGATTATTACCAAACTTTTTACTCTTTCCAAATTTTTGATTTTGAAAACTATCAGAAGTTCCAAAACAACAATCTAAAAAATCCATCGACACGTCGATGCCTACACAATGTTTTTCCATAACTTTTTAATTTTAATTAGGAAAAAAGCCACAGTTCCTTATCATCTTTTCTCGCATTTATACGGGATGTATAAAACTCCCTAAGTACTGTTCAGATTCAGAGAAACTTAGAGACAGAGAATCTTTCTTTTTACGGTATATTAAACTTAATTACCTGAACCAAAATATTTCTTCTGTCTCTTAGCTTTATTCTCTAAAGTAACTGATATTTATACTATTGCAAACATACGAGAACAAAAAGTTCAAGGCTTGGAAACTACAGCTAAAAAATTAATATAAAAACTAAAATTTCTGAACTCGCGCGAAAATTTAAATATTTCATGAGTATTGAGATTTTTGCGCGCTTCGCACAAAGAAATTTTTTGACGTTTTCCTATCAATTTTTCTTAACGCCTCCATTTCCTTGGCCATTAAAATATCCAAATTGCGACCCGACCTGAGTGGAGCTCTTTTTGTGAAACGGAGTGGAACAAAAAAGCGGGAACGGAGGGCGGATTAAGTCGCCCAAAAAAAGAAAATTTTAAAGCTTCACTTTATATTGATCAACATGTAGAATTTTATATACCATCTCTTTCAACAACTCGCTTTCCGTCATGTTTACAGCGCCTAACCCCTTGCTTTTGAGATCCATCTCGCGCAAAATGGAAATAATTCTGGTGCAATGCTTAAGGTTGTAAAGACGTGCAGCTTCAGCAAAATCCTTGATAAAATAGGGATTAATTCCCATCGAAGAGGCTTGATTTTGAGGCGATTCTCCTTTCATCGTATGGAAAATAACCAGATTTGAGAAGAAATTGTATAAATTCCCCATCATCATCGGAAATGAATTTTGTTTGGGCGATTTACCTAAAAAATGAGCAATTCTAAAAGAATTGGTCGAATCTTTCTTGCCTAAAGCTTTGATGAGTTCGAAAATATTAAAATCTTTGCTTATCCCAATATGCGTTTCGATGATTTTTTCGTCGATCAGTTCGCCTTCCTTTAAAATCATTTTGAGTTTCTGCAACTCATTGGAAATCCTGGATAAATCGGTTCCTAAATACTCTGAAAGTAGAACCGGAATATGTGGTTTGCTTTTCAAACTCAACTTGATCATTTCGCTCGTAATCCATTTTGCAACTTCGTAATCCTTCACTTTATCACTCAGGAAAAGCATTTTACTTTTAGTCAGGTTTTTCGCAAAACTTTTACGTGCATCCACTTTTTTATACTTGTGCGCAATGACCAAAAGTGTTGATTCGACAGGATTTTCGGAATAAACTTTCAGCGCTTCCGCTTCTTTCTCCGTCATTTTAATTTCCTGCGCTTCCCGCAAAATAATGACTTGTTTATCTCCCATCATTGGAAATTGTCGCGCTAACGAAAGAACGTCGGAATAATTGGTGTCTTTCCCGTAAACTACGGTTTGATTAAAGGCTTTTTCGTCTTCTTCTAAATAGTCATTTTCAAAAGATTTCAAAGCAACATCCATAAAGTAAGGTTCTTCACCATGAAAAAAATAAATAGGCAAAAGCTCTTTATTTTTAATATTTTTGAGGATTAAATCTAATTCTTTCATAAATGGAACTTCCGAAACTGAATTTTAATGAGGATTTTGACTTTCAAATCAAGAGAGACAAAGATAAGTTTTTTATTTATGATCTGGTGCGCAAATCCTGGTTCCTGTTAACGCCGGAAGAATGGGTACGACAACATTGGCTGCATTATTTTCACTTTATTAAAGGCCGAAATCTGTCTTCATTAATTTTAGAAAAAAAATTGATTTTAAATGATACAACAAAGAGAATTGACTTGCTCGTCACTGAAAAAACAGTAGCAAAAATTTTGGTAGAATGCAAAGCGCCGGAAATTAAACTCACCGAAAAAACATTTGAGCAAACTGCAAGATATAATTCTGTTTTAGACGCGGAAGAAATTATTTTAAGCAATGGTTTACAACATATTTCTGCAAAGTTTATCGACGGAAAGTATGAGTTTTATAGGAGTGAATTTTGAAAGATTGATTTTTTTTCAGGTCTTTATTGACGACCTTTGTTGTATTACTAATAAATATCTAAATGATTAAAAATATTATTTTCGATTTCGGCGGCGTGGTGATGGATTGGAATCCACGTTATTTTTTCAAGGATCATTTTAATGATGATGAAAAGATGGAACATTTTCTGAAAAATATTGCGACCGACGAATGGAATTCAGAGCAAGATCGTGGCAGAACAACAAAAGAAGGTACAGAAATACAAGTGAAAAAACATCCCGAATGGGAAAAGGAAATTCGGGCTTATTATGACAACTGGGCAACAATGCTAAAATCTGATATTCCCGAAAACGTGGCGGTTTTACGAAAACTGGAACATTCAAAATATGAATTGTTTGGTTTAACGAATTGGTCTTTAGAGTTATTTCCCTATGCGTTAGACCACTATGATTTCTTCAAAATATTTCAAGATAAAATTGTAGTTTCTGGCACAGAAAAATTGATTAAACCTGATCCGAAAATTTGGGAAGTTCTATTAAACCGTTATCAAATTAAAGCAGATGAATCCGTATTTATCGATGATAATTTCAAAAATATTGAGGTTGCTAAAACCTTAGGATTTATCTGCATTCATATTAAAGAAGATACAGATTTAGAAAAAGAACTGAAGGAATTAGGCGTGGAATTTTAATCCTCACCCTAAATCCCTCTCCAGTGAAGAGGGATTTGAAAATGTTTTTTTACTTTTTTCGATAACTAATTCCAAAGAAGTAAACTTATTCATGATATCTTTTAGTAGGTTTAAATCTTGCGACTTAAACCTCCTCCCTATTTACCAGATCCATTGAAAATGCAGGTAGACAAATTGCTAAATAATCGCATGGATCTTCAAAGGGATTGCTATATTTCACTCTAGCTCCTTTTTGAATTAGAATACTTTGTCCGGTTTCTAAAATGACCATTTCCCCGTCGATTTCAAATTGTTTTTTTCCTTTAATAATATAGGTGAATTCATCAAATTCAGGCGTTTGAAAAGGTTCGCTCCAGTTTGGTGGTGCAACCATGTGAGCAATCGAAATATTAGAATTATCGGTGGAATTTCCCCAGATCTCTTCAATAAGTTTTCCGTCAGTTGTCGGAACGATGAATGGTGATTTTTGAATTTTATATTTTGACATATTTTTTTAATTTTTAAAAGCTTTAATGAGTATTAAGAATGAGGAAAGTAAATAACTTACAACTTCGATCAGAACAAAATTAAATCTTTAAATTTAAAAATCAAAAATAAGAGCATGACTTTTTCAAAATGAAAATCTTGGTAATTTTATTATTAAAAATATCAATCGACATGATTTTATTTTTAGCCATCGATGTAAATGAGTTTGTATGTACTTTTACACTAATAAAAAATAAATAATATGATACGTAATGTATTTTTAGCAGCAATTTTTATGGCATCAGGAACAATATTCGGGCAAAAACTGAAAAGCGTTTCTTACCAGGACGGCGCTCAAAAATTAAGTGGTTTAGTCACTTCAAATGCAGGAAAGAAACTTCCGGGAGTTTTGATCTTACCTGCTTGGATGGGAATTGATAAAGAGGCAAAAATGGCCGCTGAAGAATTAGAAATAGCTGGATACATCGCCTTTATTGCCGATATTTATGGTGTAGGAAATAATCCAACTGATTATCCATCTGCCGGAAAAATCGCAGGTTCTTACAAACAAAACTTTGAAGCTTACCAAAAAAGAATTTCTTTGGCTCTGGAACAATTGAAAAAAAGTGGTGCAAATCCTGAAAAAATCGCAGTGATCGGTTACTGCTTTGGCGGAACCGGAGCTTTGGAAGTAGCGCGGGGAAAAATACCGGTTGTAGGTGTCGTTTCTATTCATGGAGGTTTAGGAAAAGATGCATCGAGAAAAAACGAAATGATCTCCACAAAAATGTTAGTTGAAAATGGCGCAGATGATGAAGGCGTGACTCAGGATAATTACAACGCTTTGGTCGCAGAAATGAAGGAAGGAAAAGCGGATTGGCAAATTATCACTTACGCGAATTCAAAACATACTTTTACCAATCCAGAATCACCTGATTATAATGCAGTGATGGCAAAAAGAGCCTGGAATCATACGATGACGTTTTTGAAGGAGATTTTAAAATAATTTAAAATGCTGCAACAAGCTCAGCATGACAGTGAATTTAAGTAAAATATTTTCTTGCAAATTTTAAAGATTACGCAGATTTAATTAGTATACTTTTTGAATTTGCTTAATCTGAAAAATCAACGCTAGAAAGTTCTCAAAAAAAATCCTTTTCAGTTTTGAAAAGGATTTTTGTATGATGTGTTAATTTGGTTAGAATTGCATTTCGGGGATTTCTCCGTCGATAATTAAGTCGGCTTCTGTGGATTTTATAATATCTTCAACTGAAACTCCGGGTGCTCTTTCCAAAAGTTTGAACCCATTTGGTGTTACTTCTAAAACAGCCATTTCTGTCACCACTTTTTTCACACAACCAACTCCTGTTAAAGGAAGCGTACAATTTTTCAATATTTTGCTTTCTCCGGCTTTGTTTACATGCATCATTGCCACGATAATATTTTCTGCAGAAGCCACGAGATCCATCGCTCCACCCATTCCTTTCACCATTTTTCCCGGAATTTTCCAGTTGGCAATATCTCCTTTTTCCGAAACTTCCATCGCACCGAGAATGGTGAGATCCACTTTTTTACTTCTGATCATTCCAAAACTGAAAGCAGAATCAAAAAACGAAGCCCCCGGAAGCGTTGTAATGGTTTGTTTTCCCGCGTTTATTAGATCCGGGTCTTCTTCTCCTTCAAAAGGAAAAGGTCCCATTCCGAGAACGCCATTTTCACTCTGGAATTCTACAGAAAGATCGTGAGAAACGAAATTCGCCACCAAAGTCGGAATTCCGATACCGAGGTTTACGTAGTAACGGTCTTTAACTTCTTTTGAAATTCTTTGGGCGATTTGTTCTTTTGTGAGCATGGGTTTATCTTATGCTGCAATTTATAGAAATTCCTTTTAATATAAAAATAGTATCGAGTCAATCTATGAGATTTCGTGAGCAATCGGAATTATATCTGTAATTTTGCGCCCAATTATTTTTACAGAATGAAAACATTATTACGATATTTAAAACCACATAAATGGCTGCTGATCTTATCTTTAGCATTAGCAACAATTAATCAGGTTTTCTCCTTGTTCGGTCCTGCGATCACGGGAAATATTCTGGATCAGTTGGTAACACATCCTAATTTTTTTGATACTAAAAAACTTTTGCCCAGAACTTTAGATGAATTTTTAAAGGGAACCGATCTTTATCACGGGGTTTTTTATTTTTTAGGATTATTGATAGGAACTGCCATGGTGAGCCGAATTGCGAAAGCTTTTCAGGATTATGTCGTAAGTGTCATCACGCAAAAATTTGGTGCTAATATTTTTACGGATGGTCTGCAACATTCAATGGCATTGCCTTATCAGCAGTTTGAAGATCAAAGAAGTGGCGAAACACTCTCGATCTTAACGAAGGTTCGTGAGGATTCAGTAAAATTTATCACTAATTTCATCAACATCTTTTTCGGGATTCTGGTAAGTATTATTTTCGTTTCCATTTATGCGATCCGTTTGCACTGGTCGATCATGCCGGTTTATGTGGTTGGAATATTCTTTATCGCGTTCATTACCAATATGTTGAGCAAGAGAATTAAAGGTATTCAAAAAAATATTGTTGCAGAAACAACGGCTTTAGCGGGAAGCACGACAGAAAGTTTAAGAAATATTGAGATCGTAAAAAGTTTGGGTTTAACCAATCAGGAAGTTAAACGGCTGAACAGCAATACCTATAAGATTTTAGGACTGGAATTGCGAAAAGTAAAGAGCATTCGGTCTTTGAGTTTTATTCAGGGAACGCTGGTTAATTTTCTGCAACAGGTGATCACGTTTACTTTATTGTTTTTAATTTTCAAAAATATCGTTACTCCAGGACAGTATTTATCCTTGGTTTTTTATGGATTCTTCATTTTCGGACCGATGCAGGAAATCGGGAATATCATTATTTCTTATCGGGAAGCTGAAGCGTCGCTTTTCAATTTCGATAATTTAATGAAGAAGCCGAGTGAAGAGAAACCGCACACGCCGAAACAAATTGGTGCGATAGAAAAATTACAGTTTGAAAAAGTTTCATTCCAACATCAATCTGCGTCTTATAAAGCTTTGAATAACATTTCTTTTGAAGTGAAAAATGGAGAAACCATCGCATTTGTTGGTCCAAGTGGATCCGGAAAAAGTACTTTGGTGAAATTATTAGTTGGATTGTACCGCCCGAAAGAAGGTTCTATTTTTTACAATAATATCAACGGAAATGAATTTGATTTTGATGAACTGAGAAATCAGATCGGTTTTGTAACACAGGACACACAACTTTTTGCTGGAACCATTAAAGAAAATCTTCTCTTCGTAAATCCAAATGCGACCAAGGAAGATCTGCGACTGGCTTTGAAAAAATCAAGTTGTACTGCATTAATTGAACGAGCGGAGAAAGGAATTGATACCGTAATTGGTGAAGCTGGCTTAAAGTTAAGCGGTGGAGAAAAGCAAAGAATCGCGATTGCAAGAGCACTATTGAGAAAGCCACACTTGCTTATTTTTGATGAAGCAACGTCGGCTCTAGACAGTATTACGGAGGAAGAGATCACTTCTACCATCCGGGAAATTTCCAGAGAAAAAGAACAAATTACGGTTCTGATTGCTCATCGATTAAGCACGATCATGCATGCGGACAGAATTTATGTTTTGGAAAGAGGTCAGGTTATCGAAACCGGTTCTCACGAAAATTTATTGACAGAAAAAGGGTTGTACTATGCAATGTGGAGACAACAAATTGGGGAAAGGAAAATGGTTGGAACGACGGTTTAAGTAATACGTTTTTACTCGCAATTTCGTGTAAATATCGGTGTTTCGATTTTCGAACCGATTAGTGAGATTACGTATATTTGAGAGCTAACCTTTATTGAAATTGTTGGAACGAAAACTGTAATTATGATGAAAGAAAAGTTTAAAAGTGTGCATTTTTGGCTGGTAGTAGGAAGTTTTATGCTCTATATTTCTTCAATGTTTTTTACGCCTTTTTATGTTGCTAATCCAAAGGCAGATATTTATTCCAATTCCTTTTATATGTTGCTTGCAGGATGGATGGCCATTTTGGGCGGAGGATTAATCCCAACAATCATCTGGCTCGCAAATCCACTCTATTTTTTTGGTGGTTTTTTGATACTCAATAAAGAGAAATTTGCAATTATACCGGTAACCTTATCTCTAATTCTTGCAATCTATTTCGCAAGTCTCAATTCTATTATGGACGGTGAAAGTGGCGCAACGACAAACATTACAGCACTTGGTTCTGGATATTATCTTTGGCTTTTGAGCATTATAGCTCTATTTATCGCTGCAATTATGACTTTCTTCAAGAAAACCCCATCATCTAATTTTTCATAAAATATTGAAAACGGAGCAGTTAAATTATATTACAATTAGAAATTATTAAGAATGATCGTTATCGTAGGAGCAGGTTTATCTGGACTTTTGACCGCCTATCTTTTGAAAAAAGAAGGCATCCCATTTAAAATTTTAGAAGCCAGAAACAGAGTTGGCGGAAGAATAAATACCATCTACAGGAAAGAGGAAGCGCCAATAGAAATGGGTGCGACGTGGTTTACTGCTCAACATCCGAATTTAATAGCGCTTTTGGAAGAATTAGGAATCGGACGATTTGAGCAATACATGGACTCGAAAGTTTTTTATGAACCGAACTCTAATTTTCCTGCACAAATTGTAGAAATTCCGAAGAATGAGCCGAATTACCGAATTGCTGGTGGAACTTCAAATCTGATTAACACTTTGGTGCGGAAATTAAATCCAGAAGATGTAATTCTTAATCAAGCGGTAAAAGAAATCGAATTCAATACAAATTCAGTTTTTGTAAAAGCAGAAAATATTTTTGAAGGCAAAGCTGTTGTTCTCGCTCTACCGCCGAAATTGTGGGCGAATGGAATTATTTTTGAGCCTGAAATTGCAGAACATTTAAAAGAAATTGCTTTACAAACGCACACTTGGATGGAAGATTCTATAAAAGTTGCACTTACGTTTGCAAAACCTTTTTGGAAGGAAGAAAATTTACCTCGAACGCTTTTTAGTAATGTTGGTCCAATAGTGGAGTTTTATGATCAGTGTGATGAGGAAAACTCCAGATATGCACTTTGTGGATTTATCAATTCTGCATTTAAGCAACTCTCATATTCAGAGCGAAAAGAACTCGTTATCGATCAGTTGAAAAATATTTTTGGAAGTCGGGTCGAAGAATTTTTACATTATGAAGAATGTGTTTGGAGTGAAGAAATTGATACTTTTGAAGATTCTGAACATTCCCTTTTTCCGCATCAAAATAATGGCAATCCAATTTTTAGGGATTTATATTTCGATAATCGATTAATTATTTCCGGTTCAGAAACTTCCTCAAAATTTCCTGGATATATGGAAGGAGCAGTGATATCTGCGATTGAAAGTGTGCAGAAAATCGTTGAATCACGACGATGAAAATTTCAATTTGATATAAAATAATCTCAATTTTCGAGACTTATTTTTTTATACTTTTTCAAAATTTATAAATCGTATTTCCCTTCATCTCTTCTTCGCAGCATTTTCTACTCAATTCTCTATTCAAATGTCCTCCCTCGAAAATCATTTAAATTATAATTCCTGAAATGCGAATCTACTTTAAACAAAGTTGCCTATTTGGACAACTTTATTTTGTATATTTGCAAGTGACATGAGTGAGCAAAAAATCAGAAATATCTTTATCTACAAAAATTATTTTTCTGACTTCCTCGAAAAACAAAGGCAGAAGGTTAGAGATAAAATTCTTTGGACAATAAAATTGATTGAAACAATTGATCAGATTCCTGCCGAATATTTTAAACATTTGGAAGGCACAAATGGACTTTACGAAATTAGAGTTCAAAATGGAAGCGATATATTTAGAATATTTTGCTTTTTTGATGAAGGTAAATTGGTGATTTTAATAAATGGATTCCAAAAGAAAACTCAGAAAACACCGAAGAAAGAAATTGAAAAAGCACTGAAAATAAAAGACCAGTATCACTTGGAATATAATAGTAAAACTTGAAATCACAATAAAATGAATAAAGCAAAAAATATGAAACTAACTTCTTTTGATGAACTTTTGGATAAACAATATGGTAAAAAAGGCACAAAAAAAAGAGATGATTTCGAAAATGGATTTGAAGAGTTTAAATTGGGAATGTTAATTCAGAAAGCGAGGCTTGAGAGAGGTCTTACTCAAGAACAACTTGCGGAGAAATGCGGAACCAATAAAAGTTATATTTCAAAAGTTGAAAATAATATTAAAGACGTGAGACTTTCAACACTACAAAAAATTGTAGAGAAAGGATTGGGTGGAAAACTTGAACTTGGAATTAGTCTTTAGAAATATTCGTTGGATTTTTCACTAAAAAAACATTTCCCTTTCGAGAAATGTTTTTTTTATCATTAAATTAAAATGGAAGTTCTAATCTCTTTTTCTAACGGTTCTCTGCTCAATTCTCTTCTCAAATTTTTCTCCCTGGAAAATTCTTTGCACCATAATTCCGGGAATGTGGATTTCGTTCGGATCGAGTTGCCCCGGTTCTACCAATTCTTCCACTTCAGCGATGGTTATTTTTCCACTTCCTGCCATTGGAGCATTGAAGTTTCTGGCGGTTCCTTTGAAAATCAAATTTCCGGCGTGATCACCTTTCCAAGCTTTTACGATGGAATAATCTGCTTTGAAAGCGTGTTCTAAAATATGCATTTTACCATCGAAATCTTTGGTTTCTTTTCCTTCTGCGACTTCAGTTCCGTAACCTGCAGGAGTATAAAAAGCAGGGATCCCACATTGTGCCGCGCGGCATTTCTCGGCTAAAGTCCCTTGTGGCGTTAATTCTACTTCTAATTCACCGGAAAGCATTTGACGTTCGAATTCGGCGTTTTCTCCAACGTAAGAAGCGATCATTTTTTTGATTTGCTTCTTTTTCAAAAGTAATCCTAATCCGAAATCATCAACTCCTGCATTATTTGAGATACAGGTTAAATCGGTAACATTACTTTCTACTAATGCATGAATCGTATTCTCTGGAATTCCGCAGAGTCCGAATCCGCCGACGATTAAGGTCATTCCGTCGCTGATTCCTGCGATGGCTTCTTCTACATTTTTTACTCTTTTATCGATCATTTTTCTTTATTAAATTGGTGGCATTAATTTACGATTTTTTTTGGAATTTTGATTTTTTGTAAAACGTTCTGATTTAGTTTTAACCACAAAGTCACAAAGATGTTTTAACACATTAGTCACATGAGTTTTTAGAAAAATAATTATGTAAAAAGTCCACAGAAGTTCTATCCTCCATAATCTTTTTAAAATTTTTATTTTTATTTTTGCGCAGTCTTGCGTGAGGGATAGAAGCGGTATCCTTTTTTTTCAGAGGGAAAAGGAAGGGCAAAAAAAGATTTAGCGTACAGCCCGACCTGAATGAGGGAATGTTGCGCGAGCGAAGCGAGCGCTGAATGACCGAGTGAAGGACACGCCCAAAAAAAGATTGAGGTTAAGGTTAAGGTTAAGGTTAAGAAATATGTGATTTATTTTTTTAAAGTGTTGGGTGATAATATTTTTTGTAGTATTTTTGCAACCTGTTAATCAACCTCTGACGATGGCCGTGAAAGTTGCTTAGCTCGACAAAACAAATTTTTATTATAAAAATGGATTTAGTAAAGTACGTACAAGACAAGTACATCACAAAAAAAGAATTCCCAGAATTCAAAGCCGGTGACACCATCACTGTGTATTACGAAATTAAAGAGGGCGCGAAAACAAGAACTCAGTTCTTTAAAGGAACTGTTCTTCAATTAAGAGGAACTGGTGCTACCAAAACATTTACAATCAGAAAAATGAGCGGCGATGTTGGTGTACAAAGAGTTTTTCCTTTGAACATGCCTGCTTTGCAAAAAATTGAAATCGACAGAAGAGGTAAAGTTAGAAGAGCTAGAATCTACTACTTTAAACAACTTAGAGGTAAAAAAGCGAGAATTAAAGACGCTGCTTACAAAAAGTAATTCTGATTCCAAGAATAAAAGAAACCCATCAATTCATTTTGATGGGTTTTTTAGTTGTAAAGCAGTGATACATTCGGTGGAAAATTATGACTTAAATTTTGTTGGTAATGTTTAAGCTATTGATTAAGTTTATTTTTCAGCCATTTCGCTGCTACTGATCCAATTACTCCACCGATAAATGAGACCAAAATATTGATCCCAAATAAAAGAGTATTTACAGTTCCGGTTTTCATGATTGACATAGGATCGAAACCTAGCCTACCAAACATTTTAATAAAGAATATACTGCCAAAAACACCAGCAATGGTATTTCCTATAATGCCTAAGGAATATTTTTTGAAAATATAACCTATTAAGTTAGCACCAATGATACCAATTAAAATACTTAGGAGCGAGATCAAAGTATCTGTCATAGCTACTCAATTTTAATGACCATAATCCATTTTATCAATTTTCCCACTCATCAATCTTTTTTGAACGATAAAATAAGTAAAAAGAAGGATGAACCCAATAATTCCCCAAATTAAAGCCACCGACAAACCATATTCTCCTGCTGCAGTATTATAAATTGTTAAAGATTCGTTAACATTATTGATGGAAGGAAGAATTACGGGGAATAAAGATGCAAGTGAGGATGTTATTCCGCCCAATATTACTAAAGTTGAAAAAACGAATCCATAAATATCTTTTTTTAATTTTTTTATAAAAAATAGACCAATCAATCCTGTAAAATAAATCAAAGGAAATACTATTAAATAGGGTTTGTCGAAAAAATTATCCAAAGAATTGGGCTTTACTATTTGCCAAACCAATAAGGAAAAAAAGGTGAGAACAGTAAGTACAATGTTCAATTTAAAAATGACGCCTTTGAGCTTACTGTTGATAGAAGAATTGGTTTTTAAAATAATCCAGTTCGCACCGTGAATTGCTAAAGTAACTACTGAAATTAAACCAATAATAATAGTAAACCAATCTATAATACCGGGCGTTTTGCTTAAGGGACTAAAGCTACTATCCCATAATGGTAAGAAAAAATAGTGTCCTTCATAAACAGAAACTCCATTGGTAACACCACCTAAATTTACTCCTCTTACAATATTTCCTAAAGCAATACCGAAAAATAATGCCAGTAATAAACTAGAAACTCCGAAGGAGGTATCCCATAAATCTTTCCACATTTGATAATTAAATTGGCTTCTAAATTCTAAGCCAATTGCTCTAAAAACGATTAACCATAAAACTATTATTAAAGGCAAATAGAAACCACTAAAAACAGAGGCATAAAAAGAGGGAAAAGCCATAAAAAGCATTCCGCCGCCTGCAACCAGCCAAACCTCATTTGAATCCCAAAATAAACCCGCAGATTTTGCAATTACTTCTTTATCGTTTTCTTCTTTCGCAAAAAACAAATGAATTATACCTGTTCCAAAATCATAACCATCTAAAATAAAAAATATGGTTAAAACAACTGCAATAATTATATACCAAAATATTTCCATCATTTAATTTGTTTGAGGTCTTGGACCATGGTGAATAGTTTTACCAACTAAGACTAAAAATAATAAACCCAGTAACATATACAAAGCAACAAAACCAAGCAAAGTGAATAAGGTATTACCGGAGGAAACAGTGGGAGAAATACCCTCACTTGTTCTTAATAAACCATAAACCAAATAAGGCTGTCTTCCTAATTCTGCGGTATACCAACCGGTAATGTTTGCGATATATGGAAATGGAAGTAGGAACATAATTATCCAAAGTAATGGTTTTGAGTTGTACAATTTTTTTCGCCATAAAAATAAAAGTGCCATTGCCATAATAGCAATAAATAAGGTGCCCAAACCAACCATGATATGATAAGAGTAGTAAAGTGCTGGAATATTATCTGGTAATTGATCTTGTTTAAATTGATCCATTCCTGGTATTTGTTTATCCCATTCCTGATAGGTTAAAAAACTCAATATATTGGGAACGGCAATCTTATTGTCTAATTTTTTTTCAACCATATTGGGTTGACCAATGAGTACGATCTCTGCTCCTTTTTCTTCTGTTTTAAAAATCCCTTCCATTGCAGCAAAAGATGCAGGTTGGTATTTTGCCACATTTTTCGCATTCCAATCTCCTGTTGGAAATGCTAATAAAACGCTCGAAATTAATCCAAAAACGACTCCTGTTTTTAAAAATAATTTCCCGTATTCAACTTGTTTCTTTCTTAAAATATAAAAAGCTCCGATACTTGCAACCACAAAAGAGGAGGTTACCACAGAAGCGAATTGATTATGTAAAAAAGCAGGCAGAAGCCATGGATTTATAAACAGGGCAGAAAAATTTTTCAAAGCATATTTTCCATTTTCTAAAATTTCGAAACCTACTGGATTTTGCATCCAGGCGTTGGTGGCCAAAATAAACCATCCACTTGCCCAAGAACCAAGGAAAACGAGAAAACCTGTGAGAAAATGTAGTTTCTGTCCCATGAGTTTTTCCCCAAAAATAAATAGGGCTAAAAAGGAGGATTCTAAAAAGAAGGAAAACATTCCTTCCATTGCTAATGTTTGACCAATAATACCACCCGTTAATTCAGAAAATTTTGCCCAGTTGGTGCCGAATTGAAACTCCATAGGAATTCCTGTGACGACTCCCATTGTAAAATTTATGGCAAAAATTTTCATAAAAAATTTAGCAGCATCGTTGTATTGATCAACTTTTGTTCTTAAAAATTTCCACTTAAAATAGACGATCATTAAAGATAATCCCATTGTTAGCTGTGGGAATATGTAGTGAAAAGTGATGGTAAATGCAAATTGCAACCTATCGTAAAAAATCATGTCTTCCATAAAAGGATGGTTAGATTCTAAAAAGAGCATCTTTTTGATGCTCTTTCAAATTATAAATTATTCTATTTTTTCAGAATTTCGTCTAAAATTAAATCTTTGTCTAATTTTTTTGTACAGAAAAACCAATCTTCACATTCCAAATCGTCAGTCCAGGTCATTCTCTCTTCAGCAACACCACAAGATCCTGCTGGAGAAATGATCACATCGTCTCCCGGATTCCAATCTGCAGGAGTTGCAACATTAAATTTATCTGCAGTTTGCATTGCAATTAATGCTCTGTAAAGCTCATCAAAATTGCGTCCGAGGCTTAAAGGATAATAGATTAAAGCTCGCACTATTCCTTGTGGATCAACAAAAAAAACCGCTCTAACCGCTTGAGTCTTACTTTCACCGGGTTGAATCATTCCATATTTTTTTGCAACACTCATAGAAATATCTTCTATTAAAGGAAATTTAACTTCAACATTTTCCATTCCGTTGAATTTAATTTTATCTTTAATCGTTCGTAACCACGCAATATGACTGTATAAACCATCAATTGATAAACCTACCAAATTACAGTTTGCTTTTCTAAATTTTTCTTCTAAATGAGCAAAAGTTATAAACTCTGAAGTACATACCGGAGTAAAATCTGCGGGATGACTAAATAAAATCGCCCATTCTCCCTTATAGTCTGATGGAAAATTAATTTCACCCTGAGTGGTTACCGCTGTAAATTCTGGCGCTTTATCTCCAATTCTAGGCATTGTAAAAACTTCCTGTTCTTGTTGTAACATTTCCATAATTTTTAAATTTAAAATTTTAATTATCTTCAAATTTAGTAAACAATTTTTTTTAATAATGTAACATAAGTCACTTTACCAAAATTAAATTTATAAAATTATATCATTTTATTTAAAATATTTTAAATGATGGATCTTATCTTAAAAGAAATTTCTACGAGTTCAAAACCTTAGAGTAAAAAGCGAGAATAAAGAAGCTGGTTACAAAAAATAATTCTGATTACAAGAATAAAAGAAACCCAATAGTTCATTTTGATGGATTTTTTAATGCTGTAAAGCGACGATGCACTCTTCTCGGATTTGCCACAATTCTGCCGGTGAATAGTTAATTTTGGGATTTTGTTGAAGGTAATTTCTGAGGAATTTTTTGTGATAATCTACTTTAAAATCGGTGATTTGATCCGGTTGAATTTCTATTTCTTCTACCAGATCGTGTATAAAATCTTCAGGTTTGGAATTTCTGGTGGTGAAGTCATGAATTTCGTTTTCTAATTTTAAGTAATTGTGCGCTTCGGGCATTTCTTTTAAACGATAATTTTGAAGAACTGCGGCGATTTTTGGAGTATTTTGTGAATTCATCTTAAAAATTCCAAGCATTAATTTCACGTCGCGTATATTATTTTCATCAGCTAATCTTTTGAGCAAAGCGTGTTTCGTGCTGCAGGTACCACCATCTTCCTCCAAGATGCAGAAAATATTTTCCTTATTAATATTTCTTTTATAAGGTAGATTTTTAACGAATTCACAGGCTTCGTCAAAATCAGAAATCCCCATTTCGATGAGGTAGCTCGATATTTTGCCCGTATTTTGTAAAATTGTATTCAAATTTATTTTTTAGATCGCATTATTGAAACGTGATTTGGGATTTGAAAATATATAAAACGAGTCTTCAAATGGAAAGAAAGTCTAAGAATATTTTTCAATAATTATTTTTCAATAATAAATCGGGAAGAATATTGCTCTCCTAAATTGCTGACTCTAGCCGTGTATACCCCATTCTGAAGCATTTGTACACTAAATGAATTTTTAGGCGAAATTTTCTGTGTAGAAATCAATTTTCCAGAGTTATCGAAAATTTCTACAGTAGAATTTTCTGCGATAGCTTTTGATGATCTCAGGAAGATCTCATTTTTTGCCGGGTTAGGATAGATGGAAATTGCGTTATCTAAAAGAATTTCGCTATTCCCTAAGATCAGATTGGAGTAGAAAATTTTGTTTCCATATTTATTGGTGACAATTAAATTTTTACCCGAAAAAATCTGTTCATATTGAAAAGTGAACTGATCTGAGGTTTGAAATCCGAAATAAAAGGTCGTTGCCATCGAATCAAACTGTCGAATAGCTTGTTCGTTTTCTCCATAATATTCGGCTAAAGTAACCGCAACATTCTGAAGTGTAAAATAAGCTGCATTGTTAGCACCAAAAGTAAGTTTCCCACCCGCAGTATTGAAAAAAATAGAATTGAATCCATTATTGTTATCGAAATCGAAAGCCACTTTGCCTGATTGTGTGAATGGAACTGGCGGATAATAATCAACGCCGCTCCACTGGATTTTCGTGATCGTCCAGTCTGCATTTTTGAGTAAAATACTGTAGGGTTGTGCCGAAGCGAAAAAGCAGAAGAATCCTAAAATTAAAATGTAGATTTTTTTCATGATGGTGTTTTTAGTTTAGCATAAAGATATAAATGTTTTACTAAAAATATCAACTTAAAAAAATACCATAAAAAAACCGCCTTGCAAATACAAGGCGGTTTGAAAATATTAATTAAAATTATTTTTTAATCATTAGTTTAGAAGAATACTCTACTCCTAATCCTGTAACTTTCACTACATAAACTCCATTTGGAAGAGCTTGTGTGTTTACTGCTTCTGTAGCTGCGATTTTTTGACTGGAAACTAATTTTCCACTAGCATCGAAAACTTCTACACTAACTTTTCCTAATATACTTTTGTTTGATTTTAAGAAAAATTCGTTTTTAGCAGGGTTTGGATAGATACTGAAAGCTTTTGTAGCATTAACATCATTTGTTGCTAAAACACATTCTACAGGAACATCATAACTATAAGTTTGATCGTTGATATCTGTTTTAGAACCCGCAGATGCATCTACACCTAAACCTCTGGCTGCAAAAACATTCCAAATCATACATTTATCTGCACCTCCAGTAGTGGTATTTGCAGCTTCAGCAGCTAAAATTGCATCTCTCCCATCTATAAATGTAGGGTTACAAACCTGTAGTTTCAAACCATTCACTACATTTTGTAAAACTCTTGTACTTCCGTTTGTTGTGTTTGCACTTACATCTGAGGAATAACCGTATTTTTCAGCATATTTCCAATGTAAATCCCATAACATTGTTGCCCAAACGAATCCAATTGAGTGAACATCTGGTACTAAAACAGTTCCTCCTTGAGGTAGATATTCCATTCCGTTGGTATCACCATAACCGTAACCGTTGATTGCCAAGTCTGGAGAATATTTTGCAGGTCTGATTCCACCACCAGTAATCGCTTCAGAAGTGGCGTAAGTACCAATTCCTCTTGCAACAGCAGCTGTAGCTCCCGGTTGATTAGTCAACATCAATGCAAAGAAATCTGACCAACCTTCACCCATTTGTTCTTTATCAGCTGATGAGTTAAGACAAGATGAACCGTTACCTGTATTTCTATTAGAAATTCCGTGGCCATATTCGTGAATTACTACTCCATTATCAAAACTTCCATCTCTTGTTGCTTGTCCAGCAGGATCGTACTTTAAAGTAATATTTACGTTTTGGGTTGCTAAAAGTCCTTTCATATAAATACCTTCAGAACTATCAATCAACACAGACGGAATTGTTATGTTTGCATTTACTCCTGCCATTCCAGCTGTTGGTGCAGAATCGGGCATATTGTAAATGATAACTCCTTTTGCTCCTGCATCTTGTGCTGCCTGTACTTTTGCCTGAAACTCGCAAGTTCCTCTTGCAATTAATCCAATTTTTCCTGCAAGTGAACCTGCCGGTAATGGAGCACAACCGTCGATAACAGCTGCTATTTTAACATCTGCAGTGATACCTGTTGCATCTAAAGTAGGACCAAAAGTTGTAGATATATAGTTAGCTACAACTCTACCAACTGCTTCTGTTGGCGCATTATAAAAAACTCTTTCTATAACTGTTGCATCCCAAAGATACATTTGCATTCTTGGTCTAGAACCATCTCCTGGCGTAGAGAAATTAGCATTATTTGTTCCACCACCATCTTGCGACTCTGCCTGAACATAATCATTTTGTGAACCACCTTTGCCAAAATTCCATCCCTGGAAATTTCTGGCTGTTTCTGTAAAGCCTAAACGATAAAAAATATCGTGAACTTTATTATTAATGTAAAACAAGTTGGTTGTTGCTGAATTTAGATTTCCTGCAGTATCGTTTACAATAAAAGGAAAATCGAATGATCTAGCCGCGCCACCATCAGCGTAAGCTCCAGGTGCATTTGCATTAGCTTTGTCGTCATAAGCCATTACATTATTTCCTCTTGTTGTATTGTAATTACCAATGAAACTTCCTCCTGGAATTGAATGCCATCCTTCTGGAGAAGCGTCTGTAAACCAAGGATTATTAACCAAAGTTCTTGCACCATGACTTGGACTTTCGAGAGGCAAAGCGAAAACTCGGTAACTTGCAGCTAAAGGTGCCAAAGCGCCAACTTCTTTATTTGAATTTGACGAGAAATCACTTGCAAAACCTTCTGGTGTATGCGCCGAATAATCATGGCTGTAAGCATCATGTTTAAAGTTGCAAGAAAGGGTAAGATTTTGTTTGCTCAAAATTTGTCCTGTAGTCGCATCAGCAAGAATATCCCAATAGTTTGAAGTACCTTTTTCTTCGAAAATGAATTCATGACATAATTTCAGGTCATTACTTTCAGTTTGAAAATAAATCAAACGGGTTTTAACAAATGCAGCTCCTTCTTTGTCAGCATCATTAATCCCAATAAGTTCGTAATTACTGCTGTTTTTCAAGTTTAAAGTCTGCGCTACATCACCAAAAATTGATTTTGTTGCTTTCGCTGAACTCGGCTGTGAGGCAGTTACATAATTTTTAGTAAAAGTGTCATTGATGTAAGTAACTTTTGCGTCTTTGATCAACGCAGTACCTAAAGCATTGTAAACTGGTATTCCATTAAAGGACTGTTGTATTTTTACAACTTCGCCGTTCATTGATTTGGAAAAATCTTGATTAACGATTTCAAAATGATTTAGATTAGGTTTCAAGAACGTATTCTTTGCTGAGATGTGATTCTGGATTATTGATTTAAAATCCTGCGCATTCACACTACCGAAAGAAAACATAAAACAAACCGCTGCAATCTTCAAGGGTAAATTTCTATTTTTCATATATATTAATTATCTGGCACCGAATTTATAAAAAATTTTGATATGTTTTGAATATTTAACACAAAAAAACGCCTCATGTTATTGAGGCGTCTTTTTTGTAATTGAAAATCAGGCTTAATTCCCTTCCATTTTCTTTTTCAATTCTGCTAATACATCTAAATCACCAAGTGTTGATTTTTCTTCGTTGTTTGAAGATGATGCTGGTTTTACAGATGAAGTGTTAGATGAGTTATCTCTTACATTTTTCTTTTCTTCGTCTCTGAAGATTCCTGTATGAGAAACTACTACTCTTTTGAATTCTTTGTTGAATTCGATTACTTTGAATTGAGCGTCTTCTCCTTTTTTAATTTTGGATCCGTCTTCTTTTTCTAATAATCTTGAAGGACAGAAAGCTTCAACTTCTGCATCTTCAAACTGTACCTGCGCACCTTTGTCGAATACTTCTGTAGCTTTTCCTGCATGTACAGAACCTTCAGCGTATTTAGTTTCAAATTTATCCCAAGGATTCTCTAACAATTGTTTGTGACCTAATGATAATCTTCTTGCAGCTGTATCTAATTCCAGAACAACAACTTTCAATTTATCACCTACTGCACAGAATTCTGATGGATGTTTGATTTTCTTAGTCCAAGAAAGATCTGAGATGTAAATTAATCCATCAATACCTTCTTCCAGTTCAACGAATACACCGAAATTAGTAAAGTTTCTTACTGTTCCTGTGTGCTCAGAACCTACTGGATATTTAGCTTCGATATTTGACCAAGGATCTTGGTTTAATTGTTTCATTCCTAAAGAAACTTTTCTGTCTTCTCTGTCTAAAGTTAAGATTTCAGCTTCTACTTCATCACCAACTTTAACGAAATCACCTGCACTTCTTAAGTGAGTTGACCAAGACATTTCAGAAACGTGAATTAATCCTTCTACACCTGGAGCAACCTCAACGAATGCACCGTAATCTGCAAGAACTACTACTTTTCCTTTCACTCTGTCACCAACTTTAAGATCAGCAGAAAGTGCATCCCAAGGATGTGCTTCCAATTGCTTCATACCTAATTGGATTCTTGTTTTCTCGTCATCAAAATCAAGGATTACCACTTTTACAGTTTGTCCGTCTTCCAAGATTTCTGATGGATGATTAACACGGCTCCAAGAAAGGTCTGTAATATGGATCAATCCATCAACACCACCTAAATCTACGAATACCCCGTAAGAAGTAATATTTTTAACAGTTCCTTCCAGAACCTGTCCTTTTTCTAATTGACCAATGATTTCTTTTTTCTGACCTTCAAGATCTGCTTCGATCAATCCTTTGTGAGAAACGACAACGTTTTTAAATTCCGGGTTGATTTTTACAACTTTGAATTCCATTGTTTTTCCTACAAACTGATCGTAATCTTTAATAGGCTTAACATCAATCTGAGATCCTGGTAAGAAAGCTTCGATACCGTGAATATCTACGATCATACCTCCTTTCGTTCTTGATTTCACAAAACCGTTTACGATTTCGCCAGTATCATGAAGTTCGTTTACTCGATCCCAAGCTTTAAGCGTTCTTGCTTTTTTGTGAGATAATTGTAATTGACCAGATTTGTCTTCTCTTCTGTCAACCATTACTTCCACCTCATCGCCTACAGCAAGTCCTTGGTTATAACGGAATTCGTTTAGAGAAATAACCCCTTCAGATTTGAAGTTGATATCAACAATAGCTTCTTTATCCGTAAGTCTTACAACTCTACCAATAAGTACGTCATTGTCTTGAAGATTGTTAAGAGATCCATTATAGATTTCTTCCAAATCGCTTTTCTCTTGTCTTGCTTCAGCATCTAAACCTGATTCAAATGAATCCCAGTCAAATTGTTCTGGAGCTACGTTTTGGTTCAAAAGAACCACTGCTTTGTCTGTCGTTTCTGACATAAAATAAATAATTTGTATTCTAAATTTTTCAATATTGGCTCAATGTGGTATAATGAAAAATAGAGAAGATGTTAATTGTTAATGTTTTAACTGCGCCAAATGCTTCCACAAAAAGTGGTGCAAAGATAAGTGTTTTTTATGAAAGACTTTATATAAATTTCCGATTATTTGAAGCTGATTCCGGCTCTCCGCTCTATCTTTTTTGTCATTGCGAACGAAAACACGCAACCTATCGAAAAAGGCCGCAATCGCAATAACAAAAAAGGATGCCGCTCCGATCCGGGCTAGAAAATCTCGCCCCGAAATCTAAATCCGCATACAATTCAACCTCGAAATTCTTACCTTTGCAAAATGGAATTACAGTCACTCTATCAAAATTTGCAGATTCAGGATATGAATCAAATGCAGAAATCCGCATATAAAGCCTCCGAAAACGAAAAAGATCTTCTCCTATTATCTCCTACAGGTTCAGGAAAAACACTTGCTTTCCTTTTTCCGGTCTTAAGAAATTTAAAAAAAGAACTTTCAGGAATTCAAGCCATGATTTTGGTTCCTTCCCGTGAATTAGGTTTACAAATAGAACAGGTTTTCAAATCAATGGGAACCGATTTCAAAGTAAGTGTTTGCTATGGCGGTCACGATAAAAAAATTGAAGTCAATAATCTAATTGAAGCTCCGGCTTTATTAATAGGAACTCCCGGAAGGATTGCTTACCATTTAAAAAATGATAATTTCGACGCAACGACGATTAAAACTTTAGTTTTAGACGAATTTGATAAATCATTAGAATTTGGTTTTCACGACGATATGAGTTTAATTATCAGTGAAATGCCGCTTCTTTCTCAAAGAATTCTGACTTCTGCAACCGCAATGGACCAAATTCCAGATTTCACAGGCTTAAACAATGAAGAAAAAGTTGATTTCTTGAAAGTGTTAGAAATAAAACCAGATTTTCAATTGCGTAAAGTAATTACGACTTCTGAAGAAAAACTGGAAACACTTTTTCAACTTTTATGTAAAATAGGAAACAAAAGAACTTTGATTTTCTGTAATCACCGTGATGCAGTAGATCGCATTTCAGAATTACTAAAAGAAAAAGGAATTTCAAGAGAAACCTTTCACGGCGGAATGGAACAGGACGAAAGAGAGCGCGCTTTATTAAAATTTAAAAATGATTCTTCCCGAATTTTAATTACCACTGATCTCGCTTCCCGTGGTTTAGATATTCCGGAAGTAGAATCAATTGTTCATTATCAGTTGCCGCCAAAAGAAGACGCGTTTATCCACAGAAATGGACGAACAGCGAGAATGAATGCGAAAGGTTTTGTTTATTTAATAATGACAGAAGATGAAAATTTCCCTTTCATCAAAAAAAATACGCCTGAAGAAAAACTGACTCAGGATTATAAAATGCCTGCAAGAACTCCGTATCTAACTATATATATAAGTGCCGGAAAAAAAGACAAGGTTAATAAAGTTGACATCGTAGGTTTCCTCATCAAAAAAGGAGAATTAGAAAAAGACGATATTGGTCTCATTGAAGTGAAAGACACTACTTCTTATGTTGCAGTCAATCGACAAAAAGTAGTTGCACTTCTTAAAAAACTAGAGAATCAGAGATTGAAGAACAAAAAACTGAAAATCGAAATTGCTTATTAAAAGCCTCAAAACAAAATCTTCTACCTTATGTATTTTATGTAAATTTGAAGCTATGACCTTTTTAAAATGAAACTAAATCTACCAGACAAACTTTACTATTCCATCGGTGAAGTCGCAAAAGCATTTGATGTGAACGCTTCGCTTATCCGGTATTGGGAGAAAGAATTCCCCATCATTAAGCCTAAAAAAAATAAAAAAGGGAATCGCTATTTTACGCCGGAAGACATAAAAAATCTAAAAATCATTTACCATCTCGTTAAAGAGAAAGGCTATACTTTAGATGGTGCCCGAATTGCAGTGACGACTAATTCTAAAATCTCCGAAACAGTGAGTATGATTGACCGACTGGAATTTGTAAAAGCAGAATTACAAAAATTAAAAGATTCTCTGGTGGAAAAACCCGAATAAAATGGGTTAATTCACTATGTCAAAAGGGTAATTTTACCCTCGATTTTTTTCTTGAATGAGCTTATGTTTGCATAAATATAACGCCATGAGTTTCCACATACAATTCTCCGCCGCCAAAAATTACTTTTTAGGATTCGCCACTTCCGGGACGATCCTCTTTTCAAGTTTACTTTATTTTAACAGCAAAAATCAACCTTCCTCCTCTCCCACTTTTAAGACTGAAGAGTATATAGCTTCAGAAAAATTTCCTTTAAAAGAATTTAATCCAAATAAATTAACAGAAGAAGGCTGGGTAAAACTAGGATTTACAGAAAGGAAAGTTGCGACCATTTTGAAATACAAAGAAGTAGTCGGTGGAAATTTTACATCAAAAGCACAACTCAAAAAATGTTATGCGATCTCCCCAGAGAAATTTAATGAACTGGAAGCTTATATTTTGTTGCCCGAAACTGGTTCATCTTCTTATAAAAGCTATTCTTCAGGTGGATATAAAAGTTCTGGCAACTATTCCAACAATTACAAGACTTTTAAGAAAAAAGACCTCATCATTCCAGGGAAATTTAATCCTGATAACTTTAGTGTAAATGATTTTGTAAAAATGGGTTTTACCGAAAACCAGGCCACTTCCATTTTGAAATATAAAAATTATTTAGGCGGAAGTTTTTTAAGCAAAGAAAAGTTCAAAGCTTGTTTTATGATCAGTGAGGAAAATTATCGCAAAATGGCACCTTATATCTTACTGCCGGAAAATACGCCAGAAAACTATTCGCCCTCTTCAAAATTTAAAAGCACAACTACTGAAAAAGCAAAAACCGCCTATCAAAGTTTTGATCCAAATACGACTGATTTTGAAGGTTGGAAAAAATTAGGTTTCTCAGAAAAACAAGCACAAGTAATTTTAAATTACCGGGACAGAAATTTGAAAGGCAGTTTCAAAAACATGGAGGAGATAGCAAGTTGTTTCGTTATTTCTCCAGAAAAAATGGAAGAAATCAAACCTTATATGATTTTAAATCCTGAAAATTTTAAAACTATCTCTTCAAAGAAACAAGAAGGAAATTACACTTCCGAATCCAAAGCATCTTCTGTAGAAGCAAAAACAGATTTTTCAAAAATTGATTTGAATCAAATTACATTTAAACAAATGGTCGAATTTGGTTTTGATGAAAAGAGCGCCGCAATGATGCTGAGTTTCCGTAAGAAATTAGGAGGTTTTGCAAACACGCAGCAAATTATCGACACGTATGAAATTGATAAAAATTTAGCTCAAAAATTGATCGCTATTGCAAGACTGGATCAATCGAAAATCGTGAAATATACTTTATCAGACGCCCCAGAAGAATGGCTGAAAAATCATCCTTATTTTAAATATTCTGCAGATAAAATCATCTACATTCGAAGTACATCACCGAACAATAAGAAAATCTTCAACTTTATTAAAGTAAAGCCTGAATATGAAGCGAGAATGAAATTATATTTGGCTCAAGATTAAATTTCTCCAAAAAGAAATCCCATCAAAACGAACCGATGGGATTTTGTGAAATATAGAAGTTTATTTATTTTTTAATAAACTTCACCGCTTGATCATCAAGCTGTAGAATATAAACTCCAGTTTTCAACTGATGAACATCTAAAGTGTTTTTATTCTTAAATGGTAAATTTTCCTGAAGGATCAGTTTTCCAGAAATATCAATCACCGAAATGTTTTTAATTTTTTCAAGTTGAACCCCTTTAACAGATAAAATATTTCCTATAACCGGATTCGGATATATAGAATATGCATTTTCTATATTAAGATTTACATTTGAAGCAGCTAAACTTCCTATATTCTGGCAATAATCTGAAGGGTAAGTTTTCCATTCTGAAAGATCAAAGGTTTTGGTAGGTTGACCAACAGAGGGCAATCGATATAACGATACATTCCCTAAAGTTGAGAAATTATTAACCCCATAAGTTCCTACACTTTCTACAGTTGAGGTAAGGTATTTAAGTTCAATGTAATTGCTTCCATCATAAGTCATTTGCGGTGCATCTGAAACAAATCTCGCCTGATCATTGGTGATGCATGAAAAATTCGATTTTGGATTCAAAACAACGAAAGTTTCATTATTTGCGACTGTTCCTTCCAATTCAAAAGGTGCAGGAGAATAGTAATTTGTACCGCTGTAATACTGAATATTCAAACGGTATTTACTCATATTAACAGGATGTCCTGTTTTATTGGTAATTTCCAGGGCTTTGTTATCACTTGTTCCTTCCAGATATTTTGTAATCATTAAATCCTGCGCATAAACATCAGAATCCAGAGTAGTTACCGGTAATAAATTACTTTCAGCAGACTCCATGTAACTACTGTTGTAAGCTTTTACCGTATAATTATAAGTAGTTGACGGCGTGAGGTGATCAATTATAATAGTGTTAGTTCTGCTGTAATCTACATAAACTCCGTTTTGGTAAATTTTATAACCCATTACATTTGTATCTGCAGACGGAGTCCAGTTTAAATTAACAAAATAAGCGCTGGTTTGTGAGCTGGCCAAATTTGAAGCAGCTTGTGGAGCGACAGTCGCGGGAGTTTGTGACCAGATCAAATTTACCCATTCAGGATGATCGATAAAAGGATTTCTGTTTTTCTGAATGTTATAAACTGCGTTGTTTCTGTCAATTTCCTTCTGTGAAACGGGATCTTGATTATTCCATTGGAGCAACATGGCAATGTACCAGTTTTCAAAAGCTTTTTCTTCCGTTCCATCTAAAGGACTCGTGTCATTTGCGGGCGAAGTTCCATTATAGAAATTAAAAGAGTTGAGTTTACCTTCATATCGAACAGCGAAATATAATAAGCTTCTTGCGATGTCGCCTTTAAACTCATTAATTGGCTCATACACTCTTCCTGTATATCCGGAATTTGGCGTGCCGTTTTTATTAATTTTAGAACCGTTGGTAAACAACCAGTAATTAGTTGTTCCCGCCATTCCGTAAGGATAATTACTTCTCAGCTGATTAATTCTTGCATCAGTTGGGATCACAAAAAACAAATCTGAATACATCGGATAATTACTGTTAAAAGAACTTTGCGGCATCATATGCTCTCTGTTCCAACCCAAACCTTCCGCATTTGCAGAACCGATCATTTGCGCACTGGTATAATGATAAGCGGTGGTTCCTGTTGGATTATTAGAATACATATCTAATAAAATGGTCGTATTCGACGCATCATAATCATAATATTTATCAACATCGGTCTGGTTGTAAAAATTCTGCAGATCACCATAATGCCAGCTGATTGTTTTTTTGGCAATAATATCGTGAAGTTTTGACTTCAGAGAGTAACCTGTCAAAGTTGAGGTTCCATCATAATATCCTGATGGAATCTGAGCAAATCCTATACAAGGAATTAAAAGACAAAAAAATAGAATTCTTTTCATTACTAAAAATTTTGGATTGCTAAAGTAGATAATTAAGTACATCAAAAAGTACTTTTCATATTAAACTTTAGAGAAATTATAATTTCAAACTGATGATTATCTAAATGAACCAATCACAGCATAACATTTTTCTTAAAAAAAGTGTTTTCAGACTAGAGCATTTTAATTAACTTTGAAAACAAATATTTGATATGAATAGTGATACTTTACACAACATTAATATGATCGCAGAAACTGCGAGAGACTTCGCAGAAAAAAAGATCAGACCGAACATTATGGATTGGGACGAAAGCCAGACTTTTCCCGTAGAATTGTTCCACGAATTAGGAGATATGGGTTTTATGGGAATTGTAATTCCCGAAGAATATGGTGGTTCCGGATTAGGTTACCATGAGTATGTGACGATTTTAGATGAGATCTCACAGGTTGATCCTTCTATCGGATTGTCTGTTGCGGCACATAATTCACTTTGTACAAATCATATCTATGAATTTGGAAGTGAAGAACAAAGACACCGCTGGTTGCCTCAATTAGCTTCCGGAAAAGTAATCGGAGCATGGGGTTTAACTGAACATAACACAGGATCTGATTCTGGTGGCATGAGTACAACTGCTGTGAAAGATGGCGATGAATGGATCATCAATGGTGCTAAAAATTTCATCACCCACGCTATTTCCGGTGACATTGCAGTCGTTATGACCAGAACAGGAGAAAAAGGAGAAAAAAATAATTCTACAGCTTTTGTTATAGAAAAAGGAACACCTGGTTTTACTTCCGGTAAAAAAGAAAATAAATTAGGAATGCGTGCTTCCGAAACTGCAGAACTTATCTTTGATAATGTAAGAGTTTCAGATGCAAACCGTTTAGGAGAAGTTGGTTCAGGATTTAAACAGGCTATGAAAATTTTAGATGGTGGTCGTATTTCTATCGCTGCCTTAAGTTTAGGTACAGCAAGAGGAGCTTACAAAGCAGCTTTAAAATATTCACTGGAAAGACATCAGTTCGGTAAAGCGATCAATCAATTCCAGGCGATCAATTTTATGCTTGCAGATATGGCGACAGAAATTGATGCTGCTGAACTTTTAATTCAACGTGCTTCAAATTTGAAAAATGCAAAACAACCGATGACTAAGGAAGGCGCAATGGCAAAACTATACGCTTCTGAAGCTTGTGTAAGAATTGCGAACAACGCTGTTCAGGTTTTTGGCGGCTACGGTTACACGAAAGATTTCCCGGCTGAGAAATTCTACAGAGATTCAAAATTATGTACGATTGGCGAAGGAACTTCCGAAATCCAGAGACTGGTTATTGGAAGAGAAATTTCAAAATAGCAACTGCAATTTTATGATATACAAAGCACCTTTTTAAGGTGCTTTTTTTTGTGTTCAAATTTTTATTAATTTTATAATAACAAAAACTACACAAATGACAACTGAAAACAAAACCGAGAAAACATCGATTGCCGTCACGATTACCGCAATTGCGACCTTAATGACTGCATTAGGAGGATTAATTTATGCACTGAAATCACCTTTGCCAAATTCATTGCCTGACAACAAAGATCCCGTATATCTTGTAGAAAATATCGAAAAAATATACCACGGAAATGTGGGGAAAGCAGAAGCTACTTTTAAATTATCTTTTGACAGTAAATCTACAGCCGTCAAAGGAACTTACTCCTATGATAAAAAACAAGACCAATTATATGAACTTTCCGGAATCGCGATGAAGGATGATCTGCATCTGAATGAATTAACAAAAGGGAATATTTCGGCAAACTGTGTTTTAAAAAAAGGAAATGATGGATGCTTCAGCGGGAAAATGTTCAATAATGATGGCAGAGTTTTACCCATGAATATTTGTGAATAAAATAGAAATTTAAAGTTATTCGTTTCCTGCCTAAAAGTTTTTAAATAATCCTCGTGAGGGAAAATTTAAAAGATTTCTGCCATGAATAATGCTTAAATAAACATTGTTTTCTTGAGCCATTTCAATTTATTAAACTGAATGTTTATCTTTGTTCAAATTAAAATTTAATGGAAAAAATAGACTCGCTGAATCAGGTTGCAGAATTTCACAAAACCTTTAATGCTCCGATTTTAGAAAAACCCCAAATTCCGTCCAAAGAAAGATGCGAATTGAGAGTTTCCCTTTTGCAGGAAGAATTAAATGAATTGAAAGCAGCCATTGCCGATAATGATATGGTAGAAATTGCCGATGCTTTATGCGATCTCCAGTATGTTTTAAGTGGCGCGGTTTTAGAATTTGGTTTGGGTGAAAAATTTCCAGAACTTTTCAATGAAGTTCAGCGATCTAATATGTCGAAAGCTTGCTCCAGTCAAAAGGAAGCAGATGAAACCATCGAATTTTATAAAGAAAAAGGAGAAGATGCTTTTTCGGAGAAATCTGGTGAAAAGATTAATGTTCATCGGAAAACGGATCACAAAGTTTTAAAAAACAAATACTATTCTCCTGCCGATTTAAAAACAATTTTAGAAAATTAAATTTTTTAATTATAATTTTATCCCAACTCAATGAAAAAGATATCTCAGGCTATATTTGCTGCAACAACTTTATTTCTAACCCTTCAATCTTGTAATACTAAAAAAATGGTCGTTAACAGAGAAGTTCAAACTACAAATGACGGAAAAATGCTTTTAGGACATCAAACCAAAAATCAATTACTGAAAGAACCTTACAGTGAATGGTACGTAAAAGAACACGATGAATATGCAATCGATCAAAATGCAATTGCAGACTTGAAAAAAGCAAAAATAAATACGTACAACATAACTTTGGTAATGGGAACCTGGTGTGAAGACAGCCACCGAGAAGTTCCGCGATTATTCAAAATTTTGGAAGCCGTAAATTATCCAGAGAACAAAATAAATATCATTGCGGTAAACCGTAAAAAAGAAGCTCCGGGTGGCGAAGAAGGTCCTTATAACATTCAGAAAGTTCCCACAGTTATCGTGCAAAAATATGGCAAAGAAATTGGCCGGATTATTGAAAGTCCTCAATCAGGTTACCTCGAGAGAGACTTGGTTGAAATTCTAAAAAAAGACGATACCTCATTTAAAGATTTACTGAAATAAATTGAAAACAAACAAAACAATCATAGCGTTCGTTTTAGGAGCTGCGGCAATGCTGCTCCTATTTTTAATCTGGAATGCGATCACAAAAAAATCGGAAGACAAAGTTCAAAACGACTATTACATCATCACCAATCAAATAACAAAAATGAATAAACTGGTGGTTATGGAACAGGATTTTTCGAGCATGCAGAAAACCAAAATTTCTTCGGAGCTTTTAGGTGGAATGCTGCCAAAAATTGAAAAAGAATTGATCACTTTTACAAAGACTAATGCACAGGTTTCTTATGACCTCACCAAAATGAAACTCGAAGTCGATTCGATCAACAAAAAATTGATCATCAAAGAGTTGCCAAATGCAGATATAAGAATTACGCCCAGTGTAGAAATTCAGTCGCTCGACGATTCTTTCTTCAATCGTTTTGATGAAAAAGATTTCCAGAAAATTACGAAATCGGCAAAAGATAATGCTTACAAAAGCGTGAATCAAAATCGACTCCGCGACGAAGGCAGAAAGCAATTGTTAGAAAATCTTGACAATATTTTTGTTTTAGCCAAAGCGCTGAATTATAAAATTGAAGATAAAACCGGTCAAATTGATGTTTCCAAACTTTAAAATTGAAACAAAACATTCCAAAGAAAGTTAAAGAAAGCAGTAAAATTTTTAGACTTAAATTCTGTTTTGAAAACGGACGACACATTCATAAAAGCGAAAATTATTTTTTTTCGCTTTTTTAATGTTAAAGTATTACTAAAGTCTAAAACCAGTCCTCGAATGTCATAAGATTTGCATACTATATGTGAAGCATACTTTTTCACTAATTTTAAACATTTGAGTCATGACCTACAATATAATAGGAATTTTTCCAACTATCGATGAGGCGATTTCTGCAGCAAACCGACTGAAAAAAGCAGGCTTCATAAAACAGTTTCCTGGTTTTACGAGGAACACAAAGTTTCACCCAGAATCTTTAGTCGAAGATCATTTTCTTGATGAAAATGAGATTACGGTTTATACGCCAAACTTGAACCGCGCGCATAAAGCAAAAAATATTTTGATGAAATTTGGTGCTGATATCAAAAAAGCAACAGGTATCTCCTATAAAAAAGATCAAAGTACTAACTCATCTGATTCATCATCTGTTCTTTTTCAAAAAAAAGGGAAGATGAATGAAAACGTAATAAAGAATTAAATTTTCTGCTGCTCAAATATTTCTAATTTTCACAATATTTAATTTCCTCTCCTTATTTAAAGAAAGGAAATTTTTTTTCAAGTACTAATAATTTGAATTCTGACTCTGCATATTTAATAAAAACTAAACTTGGTCGAAATTTATTCTCAATTTTATAAGAAGACATTAAAATAATTATTAATTTTACACCACATTAAACCAATAGTTATGAAAAAACAATTACTCACGCTTGGTATCTTGGGAATGCTCCTTAGTTTTACTGATTCAGTTTCTGCTCAAGATCTTGTTAAGCAAAGAATAACCAATGCAAATGGCGGTGTAAGTCTTGTCGTTTTCAACGATAATTCGAACCTAAATGAAAGTTCTGTAAAAACGATTTTTCAAGACATTTTGAAATTGCGTCCTACAGAAGAATTGCGACTTTTAAAATCTGAGAAAGATTTTACGGGAAAATTTACCGATGCTAAATACCAACTTTATCAAAACAACATCAAAGTAGAGGGTGGGATTTACTTTATGCATTACCAAAATGGAAAACTCATCAGTATGAATGGTGAAATTTTTCAGGATGACAAAACATCTTCAACTCCTGTCCTTTCTTCAAATGCAGCTTTTCAACAAGCCGTTAAAAGTGTTGGTGCTGAAAAATACATGTGGGAAGATGCTGCATATATTGCAGAAAATACCTACAAAAAACCCGCAGGTGAACTGGTTTACATGCCAGTTTCTCAAGGTGCTGATAAATACAGTTTAGTATTAGCTTACAAATTTGATATTTATGCGGCGCAACCCTTGAGTAGAGATTATATTTTCGTGGATGCGACTGAGGGAAGAATTATTGCAGTTGATCCGATTTTAAAACATGCTCAAAAGAAACAGGACAACGATGAAAATTTGCCAATTTCAGTCGCACCATTTGCAGAAACAAGTAAAAATTTCCCGACTCTAGTTCTAGGAACTGCCGATACAAGATATAGTGGTACTAAAACCATACAAACTACAATGGTAACTGCAGTTAAATACACGTTGAACGATACAACGCGAGGTGGTGGAGTTCGAACTTATAACTTGAAAAAAGGAACCACACTGTCTGCAGGAGTAGATTTCGAAGATAATGACAATAACTGGACTGCCGCAGAATTTGATAATGCTGCTTTTGATGATGCTGCTTTAGATGCACATTTGGGAGTAGAAAATACGTATGATTATTTCTTCACCACTTTTGGTAGAAATAGTTATGATGGACTTGGAACACTTTTAAGAAGTTATGTACATTATAGTAATGCGTATGAAAACGCAGGTTGGACAGGTTCTGAAATGGTTTACGGTGATGGTGCCTCAACTTTTAAACCTCTAACAGCATTTGATGTTACTGCACATGAATTAGGTCATGGCGTTTGTTCAAGCTCCGCCGCTTTAATTTACAGTAGAGAATCTGGAGCTATGAATGAAGGTTTATCTGATATTTGGGCAGCTGCAGCAGAATTTAAATATGCTCCCACAAAACAAACTTGGTTGATCGGCGAAGATATTACCAAAGTTTCTCCGTTCTATCTTCGTTCAATGAGTAATCCGAAATCGGGTCTTTCTCCACAACCAGATACTTATCATGGTATCAATTGGAAACCTGCAACGGTGGAGGAAGGTTGTGCAGTTCCTAATTCTAATTCAAATGATAATTGTGGTGTACATTACAACAGTGGAGTTTTAAACCATTGGTTCTACATTCTTTCTGTAGGAAAAGCTGGGACAAATGATATTGGAAGTATTTACAACGTGACAGGTATTACCATTGCAAAAGCAGAAAAAATTGTGTATCGTTTAGAAACCACTTATTTAACACCTTCTTCCAACTACAAAAATGCTAGAGACTTTGGTATTCAAGCTGCAAAAGATTTGTATGGAGTTGGTTCTCCGGAAGCAATTGCAACACAGGACGCTTTCTACGCAGTAGGAATTGGTCCGAAATACCTATCAATCCCAGACACCACCGCTCCAACAGCTCCTACAAGTTTGGTAGCAACAAATACAACGGGTGTACAAACTAAATTAACCTGGAACGCTTCTACCGATACAAATGGAATAGACCGATATATAATTTATAAAGATGGTACCGAAACAGCCACTGTTGCTGGAAATATTACAACTACTATCATAGCGGGTCTTTCAACAAATACCACCTATAATTTTTATATAAAAGCAGTTGATCCTTATGATAATTTTTCTGTGGCAAGTAACACCGTTTCGATTACTACATTAAATACACCCGCATACTGTGTAGCTTCTTCAAGCAGTACAGCTGATGAGAGAATTAAACGCGTACAATTTGGAACGATCGACAATCCAAGTACAAGTCTCGCAGGTTATGAAGATTTCTCTTATCTTACTACAGATGTAACTAAAGAGTCCACTTATCCGATTACAATCACTCCAGAATGGACTACCACTATATACAATGAAGCATATGTTGTTTTTGTGGATTGGAATAATGATGGTGATTTCTTAGATGAAGGCGAAACTGCATTCACAAAAGTTGGCTCCAAAGATAATCCAGCAGTAGGAAGTATTACAGTTCCTGCAACTTATACTTATACAGGACCTGTTCGTATGAGAGTGATCATGAGATTTAGTACCACTCCAACTACAGCATGTGGAACAATTCCTTATGGACAAATAGAAGATTACACTTTAAATGTTAAAGATAAAATTTTAGCAGCTTCAAATGTCAATAATACTTCTACAGCGATTTATCCAAATCCTGTTAAAGATATTATTAATATCCTAAGCAAAGTTAGCGGAGAATTTTCTTACAAGATCTTTAACACTGCGGGACAAATTGTGAACAACGGTACTTCTGCAGATAAAAAAGTGAATGTACAAAAACTTTCTGTTGGAACTTACATCATTGAACTTACCGATAAAACCGGCAACAAAATGACTAATAAATTTATCAAAAAATAAATTTCAGATATTTATTCAGCCGCCTCAAAGTTTTCTTTGAGGCGGCTTTTTATTTATAAATCCTTTTTTGTAAAATAAAAAGTTCAGAAAATTCATCAGAAAATCCAATTTTGGAGTTATTTGGCAGCACTTTTGACCATTAAATATTTAACAATTTAAAATAATATTATGAGCAACGAAAAAGACATCAAAAAAAGTAAAGATGCAGAAGTCAAGAAGCAAAATGAAGACTTCCCAAATATTCCTGTATCCTCAGAAAAAGTCGACTCTGGTAAAACAATGAAAAAGCAAATCAAAGAAACATCAAAACTGCACGAAGACGGTAAAACCGACAATACAGAAAAAAATAGCGAAAATTAATTTTTCGCTGTTTTTTTATTATAGATCCTCCACTAAAAGTTTCTTAAAAATAGCTGATCAAAAATAACTTCCTTCTCTGTTATGTTAAAAAATTCGTAAATTTTATGCAACCCTTCGCTTTTGTCACAGTTTTTGATAATCTGTTAAATACCAAATCACAGTTTATTAACATTAAAAATCAAAATTATGGCTTACACGATCGTGGGAATGTTCCCAACTACCGAAGATGCAGACGAAGCATCAAATAAATTAGATTCCGCTGGTTTCGAAAAAGAAGACAATAAAGTTTCCCGCTACTCTACCACAGGCAATTACGATAAAACATCTAGCAATTACCATTACAAAGAAGACGAAAAAACATCCGGATTTTGGAACTGGCTCTTTGGTGATGACGATGATGAAAAAAATAAATACAGTTATGCAGGAACCAAAAGTAACCTGGTAACCGTTTATGCCGACGATATGGATCGTGCAGAAAAAGCAAGAGACATTATGAATGATGAAGGTGCAATCAATGTCAACGAATTCACGAAAGAAAGATATCCGCATGCGGAAACCACTGCAAAACACGATGATTTAAGTGAAGCACAACGAGCCAGAATTATCAGTAAAGCAAAGAATAATCTTTATTTGACTGATGATACTCGATTCTATGATGCAACAAGCGACGGAATGGAATCAGATATGGATCCCGATGGAAGTAGAAATACTTTCTAAAAATATTTTCCATAATAATTCAATCGGTTTCAATTTTGTGAAACCGATTTTTTTTTGGGAGCCCGAAAATTTTTGTACATCTCCAATATTCCACCCGCTTTCACTACTCGCTTCCCGATGAATCGGGAGAGCTGAACAGGCCATTCAATCGGGGCTAAAACTTTATTTCTATTTTCTAACAAGGAATTCGGGACATTAATTCTAAAAATTTAGAGAAAATAAAATGAATACACTATAAAAACCTCAAAACTAAAAGACTCTTTCGCAGAAAATCCGTATTTTTGCAACTTAAAATTTTTCGTTCAAAATGATAAAAATTACTCTTCCCGATGGGAGCATCAAAGAATTTGAAAGCGCGGTAACTCCGCTAGAAGTCGCAAAATCAATCAGCGAAGGTTTAGCTAGAAACGTTATTTCTGCTTTGGTAAACGGAACGCAGGTTGAAAATACCACGCCGATAACGACAGATTCTACGGTTCAGTTGCTCACCTGGAACGATGATTTGGGGAAAAAAGCTTTTTGGCATTCTTCCGCTCACCTTTTGGCGCAAGCCATCATGGAATTTTATCCGGAAGCTAAATTAACGATCGGACCTGCAATTGAGCAAGGTTTCTATTATGACGTTGATTTCGGCGATGAGGTTTTATCTGAAAAGGATTTCGAGAAAATAGAAAAGAAAATGTTGGAGAATGCGAAGAAAAACGCAAGCTTCAGTATTTATCCGGTTTCAAAATCCGATGCATTAAAAGAATACGCAGACAATCCCTATAAAACAGAATTGATTACCAACTTAAACGATGGTGAAATTACGTTCTGTACGCACGAAAACTTCACCGATTTATGTCGAGGAGGTCACATTCCCGCAACTGGAATTGTAAAAGCGGTAAAAATATTAAACGCAGCAGGAGCTTATTGGAGAGGAGACGAAAAAAACAAACAACTCACCCGAGTTTACGCTATTTCTTTCCCAAAACAAAAAGATTTAACAGAATATTTAGAACTTTTAGAAGAAGCAAAAAGACGTGATCACCGAAAACTCGGTAAAGAATTAGGAATTTTTGCTTTCTCCGAAAAAGTGGGTGCGGGTTTACCTTTATGGTTGCCAAAAGGAACGGCTTTACGAAAAAAATTAGAAGAATTTCTTTCCGCAGCACAGAAAAAATCCGGCTACGAATTTGTGATGACACCACATATTGGATCGAAAGAATTGTATGTTACTTCTGGACATTGGGATAAATATGGAGCCGACAGTTTTCAACCCATCAAAACTCCAAACGAAGGCGAAGAGTTTATGCTAAAACCCATGAACTGTCCACACCACTGCGAAATTTACAAAGTTGGTCAATGGTCATATAGAGATTTACCAAAACGTTTTGCAGAATTCGGAACCGTTTATCGTTACGAACAATCAGGTGAACTTCATGGTTTAACCAGAGTTCGTGGATTTACGCAGGATGATGCACACATTTTCTGTACACCGGATCAATTGATGGCAGAATTTGAAAATGTAATCGACCTAACTTTATATGTTTTCAAATCTTTAGGTTTCGAAGATTTTGTTACGCAGGTTTCTTTAAGAGATCCAGAAAATAAAGAAAAATATATCGGCAGCGACGAAAACTGGAAAAAAGCGGAAGATGCAATTATCCAAGCAGCCCAAAAGAAAAATCTAAATTATGTTGTAGAATATGGTGAAGCTGCATTCTACGGTCCAAAACTCGACTTCATGGTCAAAGATGCGTTGGGTAGAAAATGGCAGTTAGGAACCATTCAGGTTGATTACAACTTACCAGAACGATTTGATCTTTGGTACACCGGAAGCGATGGTGAAAAACACAGACCAGTGATGATCCACAGAGCGCCGTTCGGTTCTATGGAGCGGTTTATCGCGATCTTGCTTGAAAATACTGCAGGAGATTTCCCATTGTGGTTAGCTCCGGATCAATTTACAATTTTGCCGATCAGCGAAAAATATTTGGATTATGCAAAAAAAGTTTCACAATTGCTGGAAAATCACGATATTTGCGGAATAGTTGACGAAAGAAACGAAAAAACAGGTAGAAAAATTCGCGATGCGGAAATGAACAAACTACCATTTATGCTTATTGTAGGAGAAAACGAAGAATTGAATGGCACTATTTCTGTAAGAAGAAGAGGCGAAGGAGATTTGGGCGAAATGAGCGTAGAAGACTTCATCAGTTACTTCAAAAAAGAAGCAAAAATTAATAATTAGAATATAACCAATTAAAATTTAAAACCATAGCACAAAAATTTCATTACAGAGGTAGAGGTCCACAGAGACGAGTTCAGGAAGATTTGCACCAGATCAATCAAAAGATCCGTGCAAGAGAAGTTCGTTTGGTAGGTGATAATGTGGAACCCGGCGTTTATCCGCTAGAAAAAGCGCTGGAAATAGCTAAAGGCCTGGAATTGGATTTAGTGGTTATTTCAGATAAAGCAGAACCTTTTATTTCCAGAATTCTGGATTATAAAAAGTTTCTTTATGAGCAAAAGAAAAAAACAAAAGAGCTAAAAGCGAAACAAGTTAAGGTTGTCGTAAAAGAAATCAGATTCGGTCCTCAAACCGATGAGCATGATTATGACTTCAAGAAAAAACACGCTGAAAAATTCTTAGAAGAAGGTTCAAAATTGAAAACCTACGTTTTCTTTAAAGGACGTTCGATCATCTTTAAAGATCAGGGAGAAATCCTTCTTCTTAAATTAGCTCAGGAATTAGAGCACGTTGGAAAAGTTGATCAGTTGCCTAAATTAGAAGGTAAGAGAATGATCATGATGATGAGCCCGAAAAAACCTGCTAAATAATTTGACATTTTGGTGATGTCTTGATTTGATAATCACATTGCTTTAAATTATAATATTTAAGAGACTCTTTTTGGAGTCTCTTTTTTTACTTCTATGTATAGAATATTTTTTTAATTATCTAAAAGATGGTGAACTTTAAATTAGATGAATCATTAAGCCAAAAATGACTTTTTAAATTCCGGTTTTACCCTGTGTTTGGTAGCTTGTTCAAAAGCGTACGCTAAAGAAATAATTTCACCTTCGCGATAAGCACTGCTAAAAAAAGACAAACCAACTGGCAAATCGTAAACCTTTCCACAAGGCACAGAAATATGCGGATAACAGCTCATTGCAGCAGGCGCTGTGAGAGAAACTTCGCCCCATTTGTCGCCATAAATAACATCGATACTACAAGCTGGTCCAATTGTCAAACCGGTGATCGCATCGAGATTATTTTTTTTCATTACATCGTCAATAATCTTTTTCGATCCAATATGACTATTTTTTACTGCTTTAATATAAGCAGGATCCTTCAAATCTTTTTTGGTTTCACTTTCTTCCAGGAGTTCCTGCTTAAAAGTAGGCATTGCTGCGTCTTCATTGTCTTTGTTGAATTTTATGACTGCTGCTAAATTTTTCATTTTAGCGTTCGTATTTGAAAGATAATTATTTACGCCATTTTTAAACTCATATTTCAACACTTTTAATTCGTCACTTCCCAACGCGTTAATGCTGTCTAAATAAACGAGTTCTACGATTGTCGCACCTTGTTTTTTGAGAACATCTAAAGCTTTTTCCTGTAATTCATTGAGGAATTGATTGGCATATTTTTTCTTTTCCACGCCGATCCTTTTTCCATTTAAACCATCCTTATTTAAAAATTGGGTGTAATTGGTATTTTTACCACGGCTTTCATGAGTCACAAGATCTGCTTTATCAACGCCTGCTAAAACTTCCAAAAGTATGGCTGCATCGGTAACCGTTCTCGTCAAAGGTCCTGCTGTATCCTGCGTACTTGAAATGGGAATAATTCCGGAACGACTCACCAAACCAACCGTCGGTTTTATACCAACTGCACCATTGATAGAAGCCGGACAAGTTACTGAACCGTCCGTTTCTGTACCCACCGCAATCGCACATAAATTTGCCGAAACTGCTGAACCGGAACCTGCGCTCGAACCACACGGCGAATGATCTAAAATATAAGGATTTTTTGTCTGTAAACCACGGCTGCTCCAACCGGAAGAGGAATTGGTGGAGCGAAAATTTGCCCATTCACTTAAATTGGTTTTTCCTAAAATTACTGCACCCGCATTTCTTAATTGAGTTACAATGAAGGCATCTTTTTCTGCGATATGTCCGACCAAAGCGAGTGCTCCGGCTGTCGTCATCATTTTATCTTCTGTATCAATATTATCTTTGATCACCACCGGAATTCCGTGTAAAGGACCTCTGACATTGCCTTCTTTTCTTTCTTGATCCATCGCTTTTGCAATACTTAAAGCTTCTGGATTCACCTCTATCATTGAGTTGAGTTTCGGACCATTTTCATCAATGGCTTCAATGCGGTCCAGATAAAGTTGGGTAATTTGCGCCGAAGTATAAATTCCTTTCTCCATTTTGTCTTGAAGTTCTAAAACAGTCATTTCATCTAATTCAAAATTATTGTGGGATTCTTCTACTGGATTTTCTTGTTTAGGATCTTTTTTATTTTCGGTAAATGAGTTTGCGGCCAATAGTGTTGGGATACCAATTGTGGCCAAGGCGGTGTTCTTTAAAAAATCGCTTCTTTTCATGGATAGTAGGATTTGAAGATAATAAGGTTTAGATTTTTGATATATAAAAATACAGAAAAATGTTGGTAATAATTTCTCATTTTTTAAATATCACATAATGAACTAATTGAAATTCCAAGTTATTAATTTGCGTCTATTAAAAGCTCAAATAGATAACTGCAAAAAATCTTGCAATCCAAAAAATCTGCTCCCGCGTGAGGGATAGAAACGGTTACCCCGGAACAAGCGGGGGGAAAAGCTTTGGCATGAGGAGTATGAGTGTATAGCTCGACCTGAAGAAGTGAATGGTCTCGTCACATCTGAAAGATGAGACGAGATAATGAACGACTGAAGGGCACGCCCAAATTCTGAAAATAATAAAGGAAAATGTCTTTTTTAATTGGGTGAGAATTCGTACTTTTGCAGTCTGAAAAATGTGTAGAATACTGCGAGGTCCTCACTTATACAGCAAAAAGACATTGATAACAAATAGATAAAATTAAGCAAAATGCCAAAATTAAAAACTAAATCAGGTGCTAAGAAGCGTTTTAAGCTGACCGGAACCGGAAAGATTAAAAGAAAAGGTGCTTTTAAAAGCCACATCTTGACCAAAAAAGAAACGAAGCAAAAGAGAAATCTTACGCAGACTTCTTATGTTGCAAAAGTGGACAAAAAGAGTGTTTTACGTCAATTAGCTTTAAGATAGTTTTTATAAATCAACCGGTTTATAAGAATTAACAAATTCAGAAAATTTAACCCTGAAACGGTGCAAAAAAGTGTAATGAAATAAATTACCGCCCTTTTCAAAAAAACAAATTTAAATTATGCCAAGATCAGTAAATGCAGTAGCTTCCAGAGCTCGCAGAAAAAAAGTAATAAAGCTTGCTAAAGGTTTTTTCGGTAGAAGAAAGAACGTTTGGACCGTAGCAAAAAATGCCGTACAAAAAGCAATGCAATATGCTTACCGCGGTAGAAAAGAGAAAAAGAGAAGTTTCCGAAGCTTATGGATCATGCGTATCAACGCGGGTGCAAGAGAACACGGAATGTCTTACTCCCAGTTTATGGGCGCTCTAAAAACGAACAACATCGAATTGAACAGAAAAGTTTTAGCTGATTTAGCAATGAATCACCCGGAATCGTTCAAAGCGATCGTAGATTCATTAAAATAAATGTAAAATTTTTGTTATCAATTATAAAATCCTAAACGTTTGTTTAGGATTTTTTTCTATATTTGGAAAAAATTTACATGAAAAAGATTCTACTTCCTTCCTTCCTTCTTCTTTCTGCAATGGGGTTCTCACAAAGTCTTGTACAAGCTTATAAAAACCGGGCAACCCAGGTTACTCAAACAAACATTAATACTCTCTTAACCGATTTTACTTCGTATGGCGTGAAAACAACCGGTTCTACAGCAAATAATAATGCGTTTGCTTGGCTTAAAAGCAAATATGTCGCCTTTGGTTATGATGCTGCACAAATCACAGAAAATGCATTTACCTATAATTCAAAGCAAACCAAAAACTTAATTGTAACGAAAACCGGAACAGTTTATCCAAATAAATATCTTATTGTTTGTGGACACTACGACACAATTACGGGACCTGGAACAAACGATAATGGTTCAGGAATAAGCATCATTTTAGAAGCTGCCCGAATTTTACAAAATGTTTCCAGCGAATATTCAATTAAATTCATCAACTTTTCGGGAGAAGAACAAGGTCTCTATGGAAGCCAAGCCTATGTGACAAATGTTGTGAAAGCTACTAATCCAAAAATGGACATTATTCTTGTTCTTAATCTGGATGAAGTTGGTGGTGTCGCCGGAATGACCAATAATAAAGTCATCGCTGAAAAAGATGGAACTCCTACATATCCTACTAATGGAACGTACTCTACATACCCATCATCCAACAATGCGGCTTCTACGATAAAAACAACGGAGTTAAAAAATTCGATGTTGAACTATTCCAACATTACGCCTGTAGATGGTTACATTGAACGTTCGGATTATATGCCTTTTGAAAAAGAAGGCTATGTTGTCACTGGATTATATGAATTTAACGAAAGTAACAAACCACACACTGCAAATGATACTTACGTGAATATGGACCCCGTTTATGTTTATAATATTGCCCAAGGTATTGTGGGAGCAATACAGCATTTCTCAACAGCAGATACTTCTATAACACTCAGCGCAAATGCCGTCTCAAAAAATTTGAGTGATCGCGTAAGTTTATTTCCTAATCCTGCTAATAACTTTTTAAATATTGGTTTGGATGGTAAAGGTTTTACTACGACTATTGTAGATATGTCTGGTAAAACAATAATGCAATCTAAAGATCAGCAAGATTTGGACACTTCTAAACTTATCAACGGAATTTATCTTGTTAAAATTACTATGGGTAATGAAACAACCACCAAAAAATTAATCATTAAGAAATAAGTTAATTTATTTCCTACTAAAAACCTGGGCATTGCTCAGGTTTTTTTATTTTATTGTTATAATTACTAATTATTTTCGGCTTCTTTCCATCAATACTTCTTCGATTTCACTCAATGAAAATGATTTCGCTTTGAGTAAAATTAAGAAGTGATATAATAAATCTGCGGCTTCATCTTTAAAGAGTTTAGCGTTGTCATCTTTTGCTTCGATGACCAATTCTACAGCTTCCTCTCCTACTTTCTGCGCCATTTTATTGATTCCTCTTTGATACAAATCATACGTGTAGGATTTTTCCACTTTCTGGTCAATTCGTTCTGAAATGGTTTCTTCTAATTCATATAAAAAACCTTTTGAATTTTTCTCTTCAAAACAACTGAAACTTCCAGTATGACAAACATTTCCCGCTGGTTTTGCCTGAATTAATAAAGCATCAGAATCACAATCTTCTTTAATACTCATTACATAAAGATAATTTTCAGAAGTTTCACCTTTCAACCAAATTCGGTTTTTTGTCCGGCTGAAGAAATGAACACGTCCATCTTTTTGAGTTAATTTCAGAGCTTCTTCATTCATATAACCCAACATTAAAACATGCTGCGTACGGTCATCCTGAATAATTACAGGAACTAAACCATTTCCTTTTTCAAAATCTAATTTCATATGTAATTTTTTTATTGTTTTTAAATGTCATGTGCAATCTCATCAAATATTATTCATGTTTATTTCTAAACTTGTCAATGGCGATTTCATCTGATGGATATTTTATTTTGTTTCAAATTTTCTTTTAAATCAGATATTTTAATTTCATTGAAGTGAAAAATACTTGCGGCCAAAGCTCCGGTAACATTGGTTTCGGTAAAAACTTCGGTGAAATCTTCCATCTTTCCGGCACCACCAGATGCGATGATCGGGAGTTGACAAACCGCTGAAATATTTTGCAGCATTCGGATATCGAAACCATTTTTCGTTCCGTCAAAATCCATGGACGTCAACAAGATTTCTCCAGCTCCTAAATCAGCGACTGTTCTTACCCAATCTAAAGTTTTATATTCGGTTTGAATTTTTCCACCATTAATGAAAACGTAATCTTCACCATTAACATTTTTGGTATCTATGGCAACTACGACGCATTGATTTCCGAACTGTTGCGCGATTTCCCGAACCAATTCCGGACGTCGAACTGCGGCAGAATTGATGGAAACTTTATCGGCTCCCGCTTTCAATAATGCTTCCACATCCTGAACGGAAGAAATTCCGCCCCCGATCGTAAAAGGAATATTAATTTCTAAACTCAGTTTTTCAACGAGTTCAATTAAAGTTTTTCGTCCTTCTAAAGTTGCGGTAATATCTAAAAAAACCAATTCATCGGCGCCGTCTATGACATACTTTTTTGCAAGGTCCACAGGATCTCCAGCAATTCGCAGATCTTCAAACTGAATTCCTTTCACCGTTTTTCCATCTTTGATATCCAAACACGGAATGATTCTTTTTTTTAACATTTTATAAAAATTTCTGAAGTTCTTTTAAACTTATTTTTCTTTCATATAAAGCTTTGCCAATGATCGCTCCGGAACAACCGAGTTCTTTCAAATCCTCTAAATCTTTCATGGAAGAAATTCCGCCACTTGCAATTAGAGAGATTTCACATTGACTTAATATTTCTTCATACAATTCGAAAGAAGGTCCTTGCAACATTCCGTCCTTGGAAATATCGGTACAGATTACGTATTTTATTCCATTTTTTTGATAGGACTGAATAAATTCGATAACATCCAATTTTGAATCTTCTAACCAACCAGACGTTTTAACTTTTCGGTCTAAACAATCTGAGCCTAAAATGAGTTTTTCACCGAATTCTTTGATCCATTCTTCACAAACCTCTGGATTTTCGACTGCAATGCTTCCAATCGTAACTTGATTGGCTCCTGCATTAAAAGCACTTTCTAAACTTTCACGTGTTTTAATTCCACCTCCGAAATCAATAATTAAATTGGTTTCAGAAGCTAATATTTCTAAGGTTTTAAGATTTTTAATGCTCTTCGCTTTCGCACCATCCAAATCCACCAAATGTAAATATTGGATACCGTTGGCTTCATATTCTTTCGCAATATCCAGAGGATTTTCGTGATAAACTTTTTTCGTATCGTAATCACCTTTTGAAAGTCGGACACATTTTCCGTCGATAACATCTATGGCTGGAATTATTTTCATTTGTAGTTGTTTAGTTTGATGTCAAATGGAATCGCCAATCTTTAGTTTCACTAAGGAAAATTTGTAATGGCGATTTAATTTTATAATTTTAAAAAATTTTGAAGAATTATTGACCCAACATCTCCTGATTTCTCCGGGTGAAATTGCGTTCCATAAAAATTATCTTTCTGTAAAGTCGCACTGAAAGGCAAGATATAATCACATTCCGAAGTAGTATTTTGTCCCACTTCGCAATAATAACTGTGAACAAAGTAGAAATTATCTTCTTCTGAAATTCCTTCGAAAAGAGAACCCTGAATTTTCTGTAAATTATTCCAACCCATGTGCGGAACAATGTCTGTGGCTGGAAATTGTTTCACTTTCAATTCAAATATTCCGAGACATTTTGTATTTCCTTCTTCCGAAAAATTACATAATAATTGTTGTCCCAAGCAAATTCCTAAAAAAGGTTGCTTTAGAGTTGGAATTAATTCATCCAATTTTAGAGATCTCAAATAATTCATCGCTGTCGAAGCTTCACCAACTCCAGGAAAAATAACTTTTTCTGCATTTCTTATTTCCTCAAAATCTGACGTAATCAAAGTTTCATAACCCAACTTTCTCACTGCATTTTCAACGGACTTTACATTTCCCGCCACGTAATCTATAATCGCTATCATAATATTCCTTTTGTACTTGGGATGGAAAAATTATTCTGATCTTGCTTCACAGAATCCCGTAAAACTTTCGCAAATGCTTTAAAGATTGATTCAATTTTGTGATGTTCATTTTCACCTTCGCATTGAATATTGAGATTGCATTTTCCTGTATCAGTAAAGGATTTAAAGAAGTGATAAAATAATTCAGTCGGAACATCGCCAATTCTTTCTCTTTTAAAATCAACATTCCACACCAACCAGTTTCGTCCGCCAAAATCGAGTGCGACTTGCGCCAAACAATCATCCATTGGTAAAGCAAATGCATATCTTTCGATTCCTTTTTTTGAACCTAAAGCTTGCTCGAAACACGCTCCTAAAACCAAAGCGGTATCTTCGATCGTATGGTGCTCATCAACTTGTAGATCGCCATTCACCATAACCTCCAGATCGAAATTTCCATGTTTTGAGATCTGTTCCAACATGTGATCGAAGAATGCCAATCCGGTATTAATATTTGATTTTCCGCTTCCATCTAAATTGAGTGCAACCGTAATCACCGTTTCTTTTGTTTTACGATTAACTTTCGCCTTGCGAGGAATTTGTTTTAAATATTGGTAGATCTCATCCCAGTTTTTAGTCGTTAAAGTCGCTTCATCAAAATTTTCATCTGAAATGAAAATGGATTTTGTACCTAGATTTTTAGCAAGTTCTACATCTGTTTTTCGATCTCCGATAACGAATGAATTTTTCAAATCATAATTTCCGTGAATATATTTTTGAAGTAATCCGGTTCGTGGTTTTCTATTGGGAGAGTTTTCAGATTCAAAACTATCATCAATCAATAGATCGGAAAACACAATATTTTCATTTGCTAAAGTTTTCAGCATTTTCTCCTGTGCAATTCTAAAATCTTCTTCTGGGAAAGAAGCGGTTCCCAAACCGTCCTGATTTGTAACCATGACCAATTCATAATCTAATTCCTTTACGATCTTGGCTAAATTCTGAATGACTTTCGGATAAAATTCTAATTTCTCTAAAGAATCGACTTGAAAATCGGTGGGCGGTTCTAAAATTATTGTTCCGTCGCGGTCGATGAATAATACTTTTTTCATGATTTATAGTTCTGATAAAATATTTAATAATTTGGAATTTTCTTCATTTGTTCCGACACTTATTCTAAGACAATTTTTTAAAGCGGGATGTCTTAAACTCGTCAGAATACTTGCATTTAATAATTTTAGATAAACGATTTCAGCCTCTTTAAATTCAATCAGGAAGAAATTGGCGTCCGAAGGATAAATTTTAGTTATTGAATCGAATTTTTCTAAACCAACTTTCAATTCCTCTCTTTCTTTTAAAATAAGTAAAATATCTTCTCTTAAGTTATCTAGCTTTTCCAATTGTAGTAAAGCCAGTCTTTGATTTTCTGAACTAACGTTGTACGGCGGTTTAAACTGGTTAAACAAAGTAGAGATTTCCGGTGAAGCAAATCCAACTCCGATCCGTAAACCTGCCATTCCATAAGCTTTCGATAAAGTTTTTAAAACGATTAGATTCGGATATTTCTCTAACAAACTTACGGTAGAAATTTCTTCTGAAAATTCAATATAAGCTTCGTCCACAATTACGATCCCAGTAAAATACTGAATATAAAATTCTAAATCATCAATCGAATTTCCAGTCGGATTGTTCGGGGAACAGAGAAATAAAATTTTAGCTTTTGTCGTGGAAAGCGCGGTTATAAAAGCTTCCTTATTCAATTGGAAGTTTTCATTTAACTCTAATTTTTCCACTTCCAGATTATTCAATTTTGCAGACATTTCGTACATCACAAAACTCGGATTCATCATCATGATCCCATCTTTAGTGGGTTCGCAAAAAATACGCATCGCTAAATCAATGAGTTCATCGCTACCATTTCCAAGAAATAATTGGTCGGAATTCACTTCATTCATTTCGGCCAATTTCTTTTTTAATTGAAGATGTTCCGAATCTGGATACCGGTTAAATTCCCCAAATGGATTTTCATTGGCGTCCAACAAAATCATTTTCTTATTGAGGTAAGAATTGCGCAAACTTTGGTAAGATTTCGAACCCAACAAATGGGGACGAATCATATTTTCAATATTAAATTTCATTTTTTAAAGATTTTAAGCGCAGAGAAACTGCATTTTTGTGAGCGGTCAAACCTTCCGCTGCTGCCATAATTTCTATCGTTTTTCCAATATTTTGAATCCCGGTTTTGGAGATTTCCTGAATCGTAATTTTTTTCACAAAACTATCGAGTGAAACGCCACTGTAATTTCTTGCAAAACCGTTCGTTGGCAAAGTGTGATTGGTTCCACTTGCGTAATCTCCCGCAGATTCTGGCGTATAATTTCCGAGAAAAATTGATCCTGCATTCGTAATGTCTGCAATGTAATTTCTTGGATTTTCTATTGATAGAATTAAGTGTTCCGGTGCGTAAGAATTGCTCATTTCAATGGCTTCCGAAATGGAATTCATTAAAATAAATTGGCTGTTTTCAATCGCTACTTTAGCGATTTCATTACGAGAAAGTTCTGCTACTTGTTTTTCAATTTCCTTTAAAGTTTCATTAAAAATGACTTCATCCGTAGAAATAAAAATGACTTGAGAATCTATTCCGTGTTCCGCTTGAGACAATAAATCTGCCGCACAAAATTCAGGATTTGCAGTTTCATCCGCAATCACTAAAACTTCACTTGGTCCCGCTGGTAAATCGATGGCGACGTTATACTCCATAGCTAATTGTTTCGCTTGCGTCACATATTGATTTCCAGGGCCGAAAATTTTATCCACTTTCGGAATGCTTTCTGTGCCTAAAGTTAAAGCGGCAATCGCTTGAGCGCCACCAACTTTGAAAATTTTTGTGACTGCACACAACTGCGCCGTAAATAAAATGGCGGGATTAATGGAGCCGTCTTTTTGCGGCGGCGTACAAAGAATCAATTCTTTGCAACCTGCGATTTGTGCGGGAACAGCCAACATTAAAACCGTAGAAAAAAGCGGGGCGGTTCCGCCTGGAATATATAATCCAACATTTTCAATAGCTCTGGATTCTCTCCAGCAAACAACACCTTCTGTGGTTTCAATTTCTTTTTTTTCCGACTTTTGAGTAAGGTGAAATTTACAGATATTTTCTTTAGCCTGCTTGATAGCGGTTTTTAAATCCTCGGAAACTTCATCGATCGCAGATTCAATTTCATTTTCAGAAACTAAAAACTGATCGATTTGAACCTGATCAAACTTTTCGGAAAATTCCTTTAAAGCAGAATCTCCTTCATTTTTTACCTTCAAGAAAATTTCGCCAACGGTATTTCTTAAATCTTTTTTTTCCAAAACCGGCCTTTCTAAAAGCGTTAACCAAGTATTTTTTTCTGGATATTTACTAATATTTTTCATTTTTCCTCTTTTTTACATGACCATTTTTTCGATCGGAATCACGAGAATTCCTTCTGCACCATATTTTCTTAACTCATCAATAATTTTCCAGAATTCATTTTCCCGAACAACGGAGTGAATACTGCTCCATCCCGTTTCTGCGAGTGGCAAAACGGTGGGTGATTTCATTCCAGGTAAAATTTCGATTATTTTTTCAATAGAATGATTCGGCGCATTCAGCAAAATGTATTTATTCTCCCGGGAATTGATGACGGCTTGAATTCTAAAGAGGAAAGATTCCAAAATAATAGAAACGTCCTCTGCAATATTTTTGCTAGAAATAATAACTGCTTCACTTTTTAAAACTTCTTCTACCTCTTTCAATCCATTATGTAACAACGTACTTCCAGAACTTACCAAATCGGCAATCGTATCTGCTAAACCGATACTTGGTGCAATTTCCACACTACCGGAAATCTCAACGATTTCTGTATTTATATTTTTGCTTTCAAAGTAATTTTTAACAATCGAGGGATAAGAAGTTGCGATTTTTTTTAATTCGAAAAAGTTGATGCCTGAGTATTCCTGTTCTTTTGGAATTGCTAAAGATAGTCTGCAATTGGCGAAACCTAATTTGCGAACTAAATCTACATTTTTGTTCTGCTCCAAAACCTCGTTTTCTCCGATGATTCCAATATCAACAATTCCCTGTTCTACATATTTTGGAATATCATCATCACGGAGGAAAAGAATTTCTAAAGGAAAATTGGTGGCAGAATTTTTGAGTTTGCTTTTAAAATCAGGAATTTTTATTCCACATTCTTTTAAAAGTTCGAGGGACTTTTCGCTTAAACGTCCACTTTTTTGGATGGCAATTTTTAATTTGTTCATTTTTCAATTTTTATCTTGGGTCTGAACAAATGTTTTAATTTTTACATAAAAAAAACCGTCTTTGCTCAGACGGTTATTTATTATTTTCAGTCACTTTGGACCATATTAAATCAACTCGTCTTTAGATGAGATGATGATGATGGGATAAAGTGATTGTATTTTTCATGTTATAATAACTCTGCAAATATATCCAATATTTTTTTTACTACGCAAATTTTTTCGCGTACTTTTTCATAAGTAATTGATATGGAGCGCAATTTATTTCGATTTAATTGTCTGATTACTAAAAATACTAAAATTTGCATGATGAAAAAGCTTGAATTCAGGACTAAAGATTTTATATTTTAGACTTTTTTTTATTTAATATATGACAGATATCTACTATTTTTTAAATGTTTTTTTTTCCTGATTTTTACGTTGAAACTAATAACCACGAAAACTACCAGTCGATATAGTCATATTTTCCTAATTTTGAAAATACAGATTGAGTGGTTTTTTTAAAATAAAAACCATGAAAACAATCTCTACCTTCCTTCTATCTGTATTACTTATTCTTCAAATTAACGCGCAATGTTATACAAAAATTTCAGCCGGCTACAGCCATGTCCTTGCCATCAAATATGACGGAACTTTATGGGGTTGGGGAAATAACAATTTGTCCCAACTGGGCGATGGAACAAATGTTAATAAAAATGTACCCGTCCAAATTGGAACTGCAAATAATTGGGCAAAAATAGAAGCAGGAGATATTCATTCATTTGGTATCAAAACTGATGGAACGCTTTGGGGTTGGGGAAGTAATGGTTTCGGACAATTAGGAAACAACACGACAACAGCAAGTAATATTCCCGTACAAATTGGTTATGCTACCGATTGGAAAAGCGTTTCTCCCGGCGGAATTCACAGTGTGGGAATTAAAAATGATGGAACATTATGGACCTGGGGCGGAAACGGAAATGGGGAATTGGGAAATGGAACAAATATTAGTACAAAAGTTCCAACAAGAATTGGTACAGACACTGACTGGACAGCGATTTCAGCAGGTTTCACGCATTCTTTCGCCATAAAAACTGATGGAACATTGAGAGGTTGGGGACAAAATGCATTTGGTCAGGTTGGCGATGGAACTACTGTCACTAAATATTCTCCAACCCTTATCAATATTACAAATGTTCAGAAAATAAAAACCGCGAGACTTCACTCCCTTGCTATAAAAAATGATGGAACTCTTTGGACTTGGGGTTATAATGATTTCGGACAATTAGGCGATAATACAATTATCTCTAAAAATATTCCCACAAAGATTGGCTCAGACAATAACTGGGTCTCAGTTTCATCTGCTGGTTTTCACTCCGCCGCACAAAAAGATACTGGTACCATTTGGACTTGGGGAGATAATACATACGGGCAATTAGGAGACAATACTTTAATTAACAAAATAGTTCCTATGCAAATCGGAACTGCAACTAATTGGACCGATCTCATTGCAGGAGGAAATTTCTCTTTGGCAAAATCAAGCGGATCTTTTGTTTTATCATCTCTAAATACATGGGGATCAAATAATTATGGTCAACTTGCAGATGGAACGTTTATAAATAAATCTGTTCCTACTGTTGTGTATACCTGCAATATTTTGGTAATGGCAGTAGAAAACTCGAGAGAAAATAATTTTACTGTTTATCCAAACCCAACTCATTCGGTGCTTAATATTCAAAATAACAGCAACAATAAAATAAACAAAATTAACATTCTTGACGCAAGCGGTAAAATAGTAACGGAAGGGAAAGTAGAATATAATTCAATCAATGTTCAAAATCTTCCAGTGGGGATTTATCATCTGCAAATTTTATCGGATGGAAAAACTGTTCAGAAAAAATTCATTAAAGAATAAAACAACATCGTCATGAAGATACCAATAACTACGCTACTCCTTCTTCTTTTTACTATATCTAACGGTCAGTTCATCAACAAACTTGGCAAAAAAGCCCAAAAAGCTACAGAAAGAGCTATTGAAAAAAAGATTGAACAAAAAGCTACCACAACGACCAACAAGGGAATGGATGTGATTTTGAATAATAAAACCAACACAAAATCCGGTTCCTCGGGCGAATCTAAATCAAATGGAAAATCATCAGCACAAAATTCTGATTTTGTTTCCGGAACGAAAATATTGTTTGAAGAAAATTTTAGAAATGATGCAGAGTCAGATTTCCCTGTCCAATGGTTTACGAACAGCAGTGGTAAAATTAAAAGTTTCGACGGTAAAAAGTGGCTTCAACTTTCGGATAAAGGAAGTTTTACGCCAATTAAATTAACACAACTTCCAGAAAATTTTACTTTTGAATTTGATGTTACAACTACCGATAATTTCAATTTTTATTCTACTCCACTTTCAATAGTTTTTACAGAAAAAAAAACGAAGATAGACCAAATTTGGAATATTGTTACGAAAAGAAAAGAGGCCGTAATTTTTAGTATTCACCCTTCTAATTCATTGAAGGGAACTGGTCGAAGCGAAGTTATTACCATTCAAGATAAAAAACAATTCATCAAAAATAAAGTAGATGTTCCCAATTTTAGCAAAACGAATAATACCGTTCGAGTACAGATTTGGCGGCAAAAAGATCGGTTCAGGATGTATGTTGACGGCGAGAAATTTTGGGATTTACCTTCGGCATTTGGGGAGGCGAATTACAACCAGGTTATTTTTTTCATTGGAACTTACAAAAATTCTACCGACAAATGGTTTATCTCCAACATTAAATTGGCAGAAGCAGGCGAAGATCTTCGACACCAACTTTTGGAAAACGGAAGTTTCAGTACCAATGAAATTTTGTTTGATACGAACAAAGCGGTTATAAAACCCTCAAGCTTTAAAATCCTGGATGAATTAGCAACTGTTTTAATGGAAAACGAAGCTGTAAAAGTTAGTATAACTGGACATACTGATAATGTGGGAAAAGATTCCGACAATCAAAAATTGTCTGAAAACCGTGCAAAAGCAGTTGCAGAATATTTTCAAACCAAATATAAAATTGTAAGCTCCCGATTAGAAACTTTTGGAAAAGGCGCTTCTGAACCTTTGAATGAAAATACATCTGAAAAAGATAAAATGCAAAATAGAAGAGTGGAATTTGTGGTGATTAAATAGAAGGCAAAATAAATATTGACCCTTTTTTGGCATTACAAAGAAATCTCTACTGTTACATTCTATTATGTTGAGATTGACTTTTTCGAACCACTTCGTTAGGTTTGCTGCGAAAAAACAAAACGAAGATAATAAAAAACAGATTATATTATCTACGAAATTTTGCAGCCCGACCTGAATGGAGCTCTTTTTTCTGTAGCAAAGCGGAGGAAAAAAAGCGGGAATGGAGGGCGGAAAAAGATGCCCAAAAAAATAAAAAAATACAACATGAAATCTTTTTTAACTTTACTATTTGCCATAATTTTTGTGCAATTTACTTTTGGACAGGGAACTTATACAGAATCACAACGAAAAAAAGACAAGGCGAAATTGGATTCTATTTGTAAAAAATCCCCAAATTCTTGTTTAAATTATGCGGAGGTGATTGGTGTGAATTCTGTCTTTAGAAAATATGCACCAAGAAAAATTAACAAAACTCAAAAAATTTGTTTCAATAAAAAGTTTGAATACATTTCTACCATCGACGGTAAAACTACTAGAGGTTGTTTTTACATCAATACGATTACCGGTTATGTCGCACTATTTAATACTGATGATCGAAATACATGTTTAGGAATGACGAATCCAGTACCTGGATTTGATATGATCATAGCTTCAAAAATTGGAGAATCTCTTACTTTTAGGATTAATAGTCGTGGGGAGAAATTCGTATATAGTCAAAAACCACTTGAAAATATTCGTTATGGCGGCTCCATAAATTTTGTAGTGAAAAATGTGAATAGTCTTTTATCTAATTTTCGTGAACCTTTTACGAATCAAAATTTACCTACGCTTCCGTATTTTATTGAGGGAATTACAGCAAGTAGTGCGAAATATCTATTTGGACCTTATTATGCGCAAAGAATTCCGCTGAAAGATTATTTTGGCGTTTTTGGACTTGGATATTATACTGATGGAATGGGAAATACGTTTATTTCTTTGGCGGTAGAAAGTATCGATCAATTTATTAAAGTGGTGAAAATAACAGATGTAAATGAATGTTTTGATGGAAGCAAATTTAAAAATGGAGATGAAGAAAATATTGCGACCAACGAGCAATCGATCAATGACCGTAAAAAAGGATTGGAAAATGAAGCAGAAAATGCTTCAGGAAATTCTTGTAACGCTGCAAAAACTTTAAATCTGCATAAGACCCAGGTTTTGAATACAGAATTGATCTACAATAATTATGTAAAAGGTGGCGGAAATCCAATGAGTAAAGAAGGTTTAAAATTAGGTTCAAAAGCACAAGACGTTAGAAATGAAGTGATAAAACACCGATTAGAAACTGAATTGAAAATTTGCCAAACGGAGAAGAATATCCAAACTGCACCTTCCAGAAATTCAACTGCAGGTCAGCTTTCAACCTATCAAAAGAAATTAGCTTGCTATAATGATGCAGTAAATGATTTGAGCAATTTAGAAGCATCTTTAAAAGACATTGATGCAAGACAGGGAAGCAATTATGGAAAAGCGTTAGCGGAAAAAAACGTCTTATATTTTCAAAAAATGAGAGATATTAATTTAGACTGTAATTTTAAAAAGGGAAAACTTCAAGAAAATCCTATGAATAAAGGAGCCAATGAAATTGGAGACAAATTGCGGGAAATATTGAAACGGAGATAAATAATAAATCAAAGAAGACTTCGATAAACGCTCATTATTTGAGATGCAATATTTTCGTCATTAAATTTCTGAACGAACTCAAAACCTTTTTCAGCTCTGCGGTTTCTTTCAGATTTATTATTCCAGAGAAATAGAATTTTTGCTTTTACATCTTCAAAATTATGAGGATTAATGTAGACGGAATTTTCTCCGCCTGCTTCAGGAAGACAACTCAAATTACTCGTGATTACGGCAGTTTTTGAAAACAGCGCTTCAATCACGGGAATTCCAAAACCTTCGAAAATACTTGGATAAATGAAAATATCTGCAAGTTTATAAATTGCGGCCAGTTCTTCCATGGAAACATTTTCGAGAAATTGAACTTGATCGACTAACTTATTCTTTGCTAAATACTTTTGAACTTTTTTAAAATATTTTGTTTTCTTACCAATTACAACTAAAGGAATTTCTGTTCCATTAATGGCTTTGACGATGCTCAACAAATTTTTCCTTTCTTCAATTGTCCCGACATTCAAAATAAATCTTACAGGTAGATTATGCTTTTCTTTAACTGAAGATAGGAATTCTTCAGTTTGATCTTCTTTGAAAGCTTGATGACAACCTTGATAGATAACTTTAATTTTACTCTCCGGAACTTTTAAAAACTGAATAATGTCTCGCTTCGTCTGTTCAGAAATAGCAATAATTAAATCGGCTTGTTCAGCGGCTTTTTTGAATTTCCAGAAATAGATTTTCCTATCAAGAAAAGAATAATATTTAGGAAATCTGAGGAAGATTAAATCATGAATGGTGACAACTTTTTTTATAGGTTTATCGTTCCATTTTAATGGCAGTTCGCCGGAAAGTCCGTGGAAAATATCAGCATCGATTTGTTGTGCATCTTTTCCCATTAACAGTTGTCGGGAAAAATTCCCTTTCGAAGTTTCGACAAAAGAAACATTAGGAAGTTTTAGAATATCTGTTCCTTTTTCTGACTTATTTTTATTAAAAAGTACAAATTTATTTTCAGGGTAATAAGTCGCTAAAATCCGGACCAGATCGCGGGAATAGTTTCCCAGACCTGAGCTGTTATTAAAAAAACGTTTTCCATCAAAAGCAATTTTCATCATCAAAAATTTTTAGAACGAATGATATAATTCGGTCGTTCTTTTACCTGTTTAAAAATTTTCCCCAGATAAATTCCTATAATCCCGAGTATAATTAATTGCAATCCGCCGAAAAATACAACGGTCATAATTAAGGATGCCCATCCTGAAATTTCGGTTTGCGAAACAAAAGAATGAATCACATAAATCCCATATCCAAGTACGGCGATTGCGGAAAAAATAAATCCTAAATATGCGGCTAAATAAAGAGGTTTCACACTGAAAGCCGTGATTCCTGTAAAAGCAAAACGCATCATTTTTTGTAGATTGTAACTGCTTTCTCCCGAAGCTCTTTCTCCGGCGGTAAAACGAATTCCTGTTTGTCGGAAACCCATCCAATTGGAAAGTCCGCGCAGAAAAATATCAGCTTCGTTCATATTTCGCACCACGTCAACTACTGACGAGTCCATCAATCTGAAATCTGAACCACCTCCTTCGCGAAGATTGACGTCTGAAATTTTCGACAAAAATTTGTAGTAAAGGGACGATGTTCTTCTTTTAAAAGCGGAAATTTCTTTCGGGTAAGTTCTGATGGTATAAACAATATCAAAACCTTCTTCCCATTTTTCAATAAGTTCCGGAATTAATTCTGGCGGATGTTGTAAATCGGCATCCATTGAAATTACTGCGTTTGCGTTAGAACTGTCAATTCCAGCTTTTACTGCTGGTTGATGTCCAAAATTTCTAGAAAATTCTATAAACTTTACCTCTTCAAACTGTTTCGCTAATTCTTCAATTTTTGCCTGCGTTTGATCGCGACTGCCATCGTTCACGAATATAATTTCGAAATGGTAATTTTCGAGTTTAGAAAAAACGTCTTTTATTCTTTGATGGATCAAAAAAATATTGCCTTCTTCGTTGTGCGCGGGAATAACGACGGAAATTTTCTTCACTGAGGGAATCTGTTTAATCTAATTTATAATCTTTTTGGAAATCTTTGGTCAGGAGTTCATAAATTACTCTGAACCAAACGAAACAACAAGGTAAGGCTTTTAGAGAATATTTGATGACATAATTTTCCTTAATGAATTTCGGAAATAAATCTGAGAAAGAAAAGCAAGTTAAAATAATGACAAAAATCAACAACCCAATGATTAAAGGTGTTTTCTCTTTCTGAATAATAAACCAGATCATCACACCAGCAACTGCAATAATATATGTCGGAGATTCTGATCCTGAACTAAAAAGCACAATGAATAAAAGCGTTGATGATAAAATCAGGAGTTGAAATGGTAGATTTTTGTATTGCTTAATCCTTAAATAAGGGAGTGCAAAAACAAGCATTCCCGGAAGTAAAAAAGTAAGATTAGAAATGGATGCATCACCTAAAACTCTCCGTACGATTCCCATCAAAGAAAAATCCTGTCTATTTCCTAAGACCTGGTTCGAAACATTTTTTTCTGACAAAGATTGAAACCAATCCGCGTAAGACTGAATTCCGAAATGATAGCTGGAAAGCAACATCGGTAAAACAAAAAATAGAATTCCGAATCCTATCAAAGCTAAAATAAATTTTAATTTATTTTTAACAAAAAAGAAAGCTGAAAGTCCTGCCACTCCATATAATTTTACAAAAAAACCAATCATGATAGAAAAAGCGGATTGGGTTTCTTTTCTCTCATAAATGTAAACTGCAGACAACATTAATAATCCTGTGAGAGCGATATTAAATTGCAAACTTACTGCGGCTGTAATGAATTCCTGCAAACAGAGCCAGGCAAAAAAAGCTTTTTTCTGATTAGAAAAAGGAAGTTTGTGGATCGCAAAAAGAAAAACCAAAGTATTCGCGACATTCCAAAGAGGCATTCCTAACCAATCGGGAAACACGGCAAAAGGAGCAATGAGTAAACTAAAAAATACGCCGTAATGATTAGAATCCAGATGGACTTCGGGATACCGAAGATAAATATTATTCTCGTGGAGCGTATTGTAGAAAACGTTTTTGAAGATCAAATAATTATTATATTTCGCCGGACCGCCTCGAAATTTTGCAATTGCCGACAGGACGGATACAAGCAGATAAATCCCAAAAATATATTTGGGATTTGAAATGAATTTTAAAAATTTATCTTTCAAAATTATTTAGAATTATTATTTAAACTGACACATTATTTTCTCTCAAAGCATCATTAAGAGAAGTTTTTTTGTCAGTTGATTCTTTTCTTTGCCCGATAATTAAAGCGCAAGGAACCTGGAATTCTCCGGCAGGAAATTTCTTAGTATAACTTCCAGGAATAACGACAGATCTTGAGGGAACTCTGCCTTTAATTTCTACAGGAGTTTCACCAGTCACATCAATTATCTTCGTGGAAGCGGTAAGTACAACATTTGCACCTAAAACTGCTTCTTTTTCAACATGAACGCCTTCTACAACGATACATCTCGAACCGACAAAAACATTATCTTCAATAATTACGGGAGCCGCCTGAAGTGGTTCTAAAACGCCACCAATTCCTACTCCGCCACTTAAATGAACGTCCTTTCCGATTTGTGCACAACTTCCAACAGTTGCCCAAGTATCGACCATTGTACCAGAATCTACATAAGCTCCGATATTGACATAAGAAGGCATCAAAATTACTCCAGGTGCGATATAAGCGCCTTCTCGAGCGACTGCAGGAGGAACAACACGCACTCCTTTTTCTGCATAATTTCTTTTCAAAGGCATTTTATCATGAAATTCAAAAGGACCAACTTCAATGGTTTCCATTTTTTGAATTGGGAAATACATTACGACCGCTTTTTTTACCCATTCGTTAACTTTCCACCCGTTTTCTGTGGGTTCTGCCACGCGAAGTTCACCTAAATCCAACTGACGAATAACTTCGCGAATCGATTTATGGTTATCTTCATTTTTTAATAATTCCCGGTTCTCCCAAATATTTTCTATCGTTTCCTGTAATGTCATTACTTTTTTATTTTAATTGAAGTTTGGAAGCAAATTTACAAAACTCTTCTTGCGAAAAGGTAGGCTTTGTTCCAGTATTTTTCGTTGAGCGAAGAAATAACAACACCTTTGGAAGTTGAGGCGTGAATAAATTTTACTTCACCTTCATTTCCAATATCATGGACAATTCCCACATGCGTGACTTTGCTTCCACCTGCTGTTGCAAAAAACAGCAAATCACCGGGTTTTGTTTCTCTGATGGTTATTTGTTTTCCCGCATTGGACTGATCTTCAGAACGGCGTGGAAGTTTGGTGTTATTCTCGTCAAAAACCTTGGTTGTAAATCCAGAGCAATCGAAGCCAGAAGAGGTATTTCCGGCATATTTATAAGGAGCACCGAGATATTTTTCGGCATCTTTCAAAATTTCTTTAATTTCTCCGTTTAGGTTTCCGGAGAAGTTAGATTCCAGTGTTTTGAGATCTGCAGTTTTAGCGACTGTTTTTGTAGGAATTGATCTTTTAACAACGGTTTTCGAAGCTCCACAAGAAACTAAAAATAGAAATCCAAGAATTGCAAATAAACACTTTTTCATATTTTACTTTAGTGATTTCTCAAAAATAGTAAAATTATTTTCATTTCGCAGAATTTTTAGAGATTTTCCTTGATTTAATAAATGTTTTGAATGATTTAGGTTTAATTCTACTAAAAAGTAATTATATTTAAAACTTACTTTATTGCGCGAATAATCATGACTATTTTAGAATTTAAAAAAATCTTCACCGAAAATCTATCTTCATTTTATACTTTCTCTGAAAGCGCTGAAATCTACTCTATTTTTATTGAAAAAGAGGTTGGTTACAATAAATTTGAGCAACGACAATCTGGAAACGAAAAGCTTTCTGAAATACAGATTGAAAATTTAAATAAAATAATTTCGGAATTGAAAACGGGTAAACCTTTTCAACAGATTTTGGGTGAGACAGAATTTTATGGCTTGAAATTTTTCGTGGATGAACATGTTTTAATTCCACGTCCGGAGACGGAAGAATTGCTGGAATTGGCGATTGAAGAGATTAAAAAATCAGGATTTAAAAATAATCTGAAAATATTGGATATTGGAACAGGTTCTGGGATTATTCCGATTGTGATGAAAAAACATTTTCCGCAAGCTGAAATTTCTGCGATTGATTTTTCGGAAAATGCTTTGAAAACTGCGAAAAGAAATGCAGATTTTCATGAGGTTGAAATTAATTTTATTCACCAAGATTATTTGAATGAAGAATTAACTGAAACTTATGATGTGATTATTTCTAATCCACCTTATATTGGGATTGATGAAGAAGGTCAGATTGAAGATTCGGTGAAAGAATTTGAACCAAAAATGGCTTTGTTTTCTCCGAATTCAAATGCTTTGGTTTTTTATGAAAAAATTGCGCAGGATTGCAAAAAATATTTAGGCGAAAATGGATTGGTTTTTTTGGAGATCAATCAGAAATTAGGGAATGAAACAAAAGAATTGTTTGTTGATGTTTTGTGTGAAGTTGAATTGATGAAAGATCTGTCGGGAAATGAGCGGTTTGTTTGGGGTAGAAAATAGGTTTTGGCTAAAGCCAATTTGATTTTTAAATTTTTAAACGGGCTAAAGCCCTTTTCTATTGATATTTGGCGCGAGCGAAGCGAGCGTCGATAATTGCGATTGGATTTTAATTTAGATTATAAATCGTTATTACAAAATCATTGGATAAGAAAAACTGCTTGAATTTTTAGGTTTGGCGCGAGCGAAGCGAGCGTCGGTAACTTCTAAAAGTGAGTTTTGCTGAGAATAAATTTTTATTTAAATCTATTTCTTTTTTGATTTTGAGATTACTTCTTCGTCAGAAGGAAAAAAATGTGTAAACTTGAAATTGATACCTTATTACTTGAAGATAATTTTATAAATCTGTCTAAGAAAAAATACCTGAAATTTTAGCCCGGGTTGTAGTGGAAATCCTTTTTTCGGTCTTGCGACCGAAAAAAGATTGTAACGGAAAACGGGTATAATTTTGGAACGAAGCCGAAATCTTCGGGCTTCTAAAAAAATTAGTTAATTTTCTTTTTTACAAATACCTGAAACGCCATATATAACAATGGTAAAGCCATAATTCCGAGATAGAAACCGTTTTCGATCGCCATCTGTGGGAAAGTTGCTACAACATAAACCAAACCGAAAAACGCGCCTCCTAAATGGGCAGCGTGACCAATATTATCATGCTGTTTCGGGTTCAACATCATATAAACGGAATAACCGAAATATAAAAAGCCGAAAATATAACCGGGAAGACTAAATTGTGATGGTAGAAAAATGATCCCAATTTTAATCAAATTCGGATACAAAGCCACACTCGCAAAAATAATTCCTGAAACGCCACCACTTGCGCCGATCGCGGAATACCACGACTGATTTTTGTACAAATAAAGGCTAAATAAATTGCCGAGTAAAATGGAACCAAAATAAATCAATAGAAAGCCAACTGCGCCGAAAGCTTCAAGAATTGGTTGACTGAACATGTACAAAACATACATATTCAGCAATAAGTGCATGAAATCTGCATGTAAAAAACCCGCAGAAATTAATCTTACATATTCTTTGTTGCGTAAAATCGCTCCGACATTAAACTTGTATTTTTCGAAAAGTGCCTGATTTGTAAAAGCGATATAACTAATAATTGACGTGGCTGCAATAATGATTATTAAAACTGAATTCATATTTTTTTATAAAAAGAAAAAGTCTCGAAAAACGAAACTTTAGTTAAACGATTTCTGAAGTTAAACTCCGGGAAAGTAATTTTTCGTGCATCGGCTTAAGAACTTCTAAACTGCCGGTTTTTACAGTGCATTTTCCTTTGTAATGAACGAGCATGGTGCATTGTTCTGCCTGTTCTAAGGTATGTCCGCAAATTTCAACTAAGGCGTCGATGACATCATCAAAAGTATTTACATCGTCGTTCCAAAGTACAATTTTGTAAACTTCGTCTTCTTTCTCGAGTAACGCGACATCTTCGTCGTATTCTCGCTTTGGATTCTCGTAATCCTTAATATTATAAATGGTACTGAACATATTTTTGAATTTAAATAATGAAATGACAACCTCTAAAATTGACTTTACAATTCGGTCATTTCATCTGAAATCTCATCAAGAAGACTTGGTTCTTCGTAAACCAGTTCAACTAAATCGACACTTTTATTCTGCATTTTCAGAATTTTCACGTGGTAATTATTAATGTTGAACTCCTGATTTTCTTCTGGAATATCTTCTAGCTCATGCAATATAAATCCTGCCAAAGTATTGTAATCACCATCTTCGGAAATCGGGAACTTTTTCGGTAGGTTTTCATTGATCTCGTCTAAAGGCTGTGTGGCCTTCACCCAAAAAACATTTTCTCCTACTTTGTCAACAATTCTCTCTTCATCATCCTCTTCATCCTGAATCTCGCCCACCAATTCTTCTAAGATATCTTCTAAAGTAATAATTCCTTCTGTACCTCCGAACTCATCGATGACAACGGCTAAATGTTGTTTTTTCTGTTGGAAAACTTTCAATAAATCGGAAATTTTCTTACTTCCAACTACAAAGAAAGGTTCGCGCATCAACTCATTTAAGTGGTCATGATCAATTTCACCTTTGCTTCTGATATATTCGCGAATGATTTCTTTTGCGTAAAATATACCGATAATATTATCAATGGTTCCTCTATACACGGGAATTCTAGAATATCCGCCATCCATTATGGTAGAAATCATTTCTTCAATTTCGGAGTCAAAATCAATGGAGGCAATATTTTGACGGGGAACCATAATTTGTTTCGCAGAGTGATCTGTGAAATCGAAAGCATTTTTAATGATCTCGTAATTTTCCTCCTCGATTTCGCCTGAATCTGCAGATTGTTTTACTAAAAGCTGAAGTTCTTCGGTGGAGTGAATTTCCTGTTCAGAAGCTGGATGAATTTTCATCAATCTTAAAGCTGCATTTGACATTTTATTCATTGTCCAAATGAAAGGTTTGAAAATAGTATAAAAAATTCTCAAAGGCACTGCGATTGCCATTGCAGTAGATTCAGATTTTCGAATTGCAATTGATTTCGGAATTAATTCCCCAAAAACAATATGCATAATGGTGATCAATAAAAAACTAATTACGAGGGAAATAGTTGTGATTGTTGCTGCGGCAATATCCAGACTGAAATAAATGAAGGTTTTTTCGATGACATGATGCATCGCACTTTCTCCGACCCAACCTAAGGCAAGAGAAGCCAAAGTAATTCCTAATTGCGTTGCAGAAAGGTATTCATCTAAGTGTTTGATAAGATGCTCAGCCTGTTTCGCCATCGCGTTTCCTTCGGCGGCTTTTATCTGAATCTGAGAATAACGAACTTTAACGATAGAAAATTCTGCGGCTACAAAAAAACCATTGAGTACTACTAAGAATAAAGCTAAAAAGAGCTTGACGACGTCTGAGTCCATTTAATTTTTGAAATATTTGATGCAAAGATAGAGAAAAATTAATAAGTAAATCTCTGATTTTAAACAAAGAACTTGTATTATTATAGAGAAATTATCATTAAAAAAGCATCGAAATAAAAACGATGCTTTCTCGGTTTAAGAACTATTTTATCATTTTACAAATACTGAATAGCAAAAGGAATTATTACTACCGTCGGTAAGATTTGTTAAAACAGCGTTTTTCCATATTTTTGCAACAGACTTTGAACCGTTACTTCCATCTCCTGCTACATAAACGTTATTTTCCGAAACAAAGACAGAATGTATGTCGGTAGATAAAGTCCCATCACTGAGATTAGTCCCTATCATATTATTCCAAATTTTTGCGATAGTTGTTTCTGCATATTCGTATCCAGCGGTATAAATATTATTCTTTGAAATAAAAATAGCGCTAGCATCTGCATCATTATTTCCATCAGTAAGATTCATGGGAACTCCATTTTTCCATACTTTTGCGATATTTTTTGTTCCATTAAACTCATATCCAGCAATGTAAACATTATTGTCGGAAACAAAAAGAGCATTTGCGGATGCGCTAAAATTTCCAGTTGTAAGTACAATGGGAATTCCATTTTTCCAATATTTTGCAACAGTATTATTTCCATCATATTCTGATCCTGCTGCATAAACATCATTCCCAAAAACAAATATGGAGCGAGCGTCTGCATCATTAGTTCCATCCGAAAGATTTGTTGCTTTACCATTTTCCCATATTTTAGCAACTGAATGTGTACCAATTATTTCATTCCCAGAAACATAAACGACACCCTCACTAACAAAAACAGATGTCGCAAAAGCTGCATTCAGACCATTCGACAAATTCATAGGAATACCATTTTTCCAAACTTTAGCAATAGCTTTCGCACCGTTAAATTCAAAACCTACTGCATAAACGTCGTTTCCAGAAACATAAACAGAATTCGCGGAGGCAGTATTAGTTCCATCCGTAAGATTAGTGGCAATACCGTTTTTCCATAATTTTGCAATTGCTTTATCATTACCTCTTTCATCTCCTACAGCATACACATCTTTGGTTGGAGATTGTTCAGTATTGGGATCGTCAGTATTTCTACATCCTGTAATAATTATAAAATTTATTATTAATAGCAGAATGACTTTAATGAATGGTCTTATTTTTATTTGATATGAGAGACTTATTTGTTTTTTTTTATTTTTATTTTTTTACTTTCTAGATGATTTTATTATGATAAATATAGTTGTTTTAAGATTATTTTTTCAGCTTTTCTAAACAAATAAAAAAAGCATCTATAATACAGATGCTTTAAATTTATAATAATTTTCGACCTATTGTTTAATGAATTTAATGGTTTGCTTACGCTCACCGTCTTTAATAGGAATTAAAAGATACATTCCAGGAGATAATGTTCTAACATCAATATCAAAATCTTTTGCGCTGTTCGACCTACTTTCTTGCTTTACTGCTTTTCCACTTGCATCATAGATCTCAAAAACTAAATTTTTAAAATCTTTTTGCACATTCAATTTAAGAAAATCTTTTACCGGATTTTGTTGTAAAGAAATGTCATTGCTGAATACCCCACCTTCATTTGATTTTAATAAAGCTCCAGGTGAAACAACTATTTGCCAGGAAGCAACGCTTGATGCATCACCCTGACCATAATCATAAACGACCATTCTCCAAGTTCCATTTAACGTTTTACCAGTTAAAAATGGAGTCATGTTCACAGGGTTATGACTTGGATATGATGCTGCACTTAGTGTTGGTGCATAATTTCCCGAAGGAACAGGAACACCCATTGCGATTGAAGCCGCATCGATAAGACCAGTATTGCCAGAATTAAAACTTAATATATTTGCAGCAATAAATGACGATGAATCTCCACAACTACTATTAATTGATGCACCAATTCTTCTGATTAATGTTATAGCTTCTCCCTGTGGACTTACAATATCCACTGTAACATCACCAAGCCATACTGCTGAAATGGCTAAGTTGATTGTAATTTTTGTGGGATCAGCGATAGTTCCAGCAAGTGGGATTGCGATATCTGACATATTAACACCAGGCTGCGTTCCAAATCCGCATCCAGTGCTTCGAGTTATCGCATCTACTGCCGCTGTAGCGGTTGTATTTTGGAAAATTTGTGCTTGTAAAAAAAAATTTGATGCAATTAAGCTGATTGCGAGAAAATAAAATTTTTTCATGATTAAGTTTTAAGGTTATTAATTAAAACAAAATTAGAAATAGTATGGAATCCTTGGTTCGTGTAATAACCCAATTTAAAAAGGTGAAATAACCCAAATTTGCACAAAAAAAAAGACTGCGAAAAATCGCAGTCCTTTATATGGTTTAGAAATCTTTAGTTTAAGAATTCTTCAAAGCTTCTGCTCCACCAACAATCTCCAAGATCTCATTGGTAATTGCAGCTTGACGCGCTTTGTTATAAAATATTTTCAAATCATTTCTTAATGCTTCAGCGTTGTCGGTTGCTTTGTGCATTGCCGTCATTCTCGCTCCGTGTTCTGAAGCCACTGAATCTAAAATAGCTTTATAAACTTGAGTTTTAATAGATTTAGGCATTAAAACATTCAAAATTTCTGCCGCATTTGGTTCGAAAATATAATCTGTATTTACAGCGTCTTTCTTTTCGGCCATTGCAATAGGTAAAACCTGCTCAGAATGTACTTCCTGAGTCGCAGCATTAATGAACTTATTATAAATCACAAAAACTTTATCAAATTTTCCTTCTTTATAGTCATTCATCACATTTTCCACAAAATTGGAAACGCCCTGAAAACTCATCGAATCAAAAATCGCACTTTGGTTATCATATACTTTTCGGCTTCTTCTCACCGCATCATATACTTTTTTACCTACAGAAAGAATTTCAACTTCATGTTTAGTATTGCTGATCGCAGTATTTAATTCTTTAATTACTGAAGAGTTAAATGCACCGGCAAGACCTTTGTTAGAAGTCACTACAATATAAAGAACTTTCTTTACTTCTCTTTCCGCAGTGTACATCGAAACGCCTTCCAAATCTGTTGTGGAACTTACGTTTTCGATAATTTCCTGCAGTTTTTCAGAGTAAGGTCTCAACATCACAATCGCATCGGTTGCTTTCTTTAGTTTCGCTGCCGAAACCATTTTCATCGCACTCGTAATTTGCATTGTGGAAGAGATCGAAGTAATTCTTGCCCGTATTTCCTTTAAATTTGCCATTCTTTGAATTCAAAGTTTAAAAAATTCAGTATTCAAAACCAAGATTCTGAATACTGAAGATCGAATATTTTTAGTTGTATTTGGAAGCTAATTCTGCTGCCGCCTGTTTTAGAACTGCTGTAATGTCGTTATCAATTTTTCCTGTTTTAATGGCTGCCATTGTTTCAGGGTGTTTTGATCTCAAAAACGCAACATATTCTATTTGAAATTCCTTCACTTTGTTGATAGGAACATTTTTCAAAAGATTTTCAGTTCCAGAATAAATCATCGCAACTTGCGCATCAACAGGAAGTGGTGAATTTACAGGTTGTTTCAAGATCTCTACGTTTCTTTCTCCTTTCGAAATAACTGCTTGTGTTGAAGCATCAAGGTCAGAACCGAATTTAGCAAATGCTTCTAATTCTTTGTACTGTGCCTGATCTAATTTCAAAGTTCCTGAAACTTTTTTCATTGATTTGATCTGAGCATTTCCTCCAACACGAGATACAGAAATACCTACGTTGATCGCTGGACGAACTCCTGAGTTAAACAAATCTGTTTCCAGAAAAATCTGACCATCTGTAATTGAAATTACGTTTGTCGGAATATATGCAGAAACGTCACCTGCTTGAGTTTCAATAATAGGAAGTGCAGTTAAAGAACCACCGCCTTTTACAATTGGTCTCAAAGTGTCTGGTAAATCATTCATCTGAGAAGCGATTGTATCATCTTTGATTACTTTTGCAGCTCTCTCCAATAGTCTGGAGTGAAGATAGAAAACGTCTCCTGGATAAGCTTCACGACCCGGTGGTCTTCTTAGTAGCAAAGAAAGTTCACGGTAAGCTACCGCTTGTTTCGATAAATCATCATAAATAATTAAAGCTGGTCTACCAGTATCACGGAAGAACTCACCGATCGCAGCTCCTGCCATTGGTGCGTACACCTGCATCGGAGTTGGATCAGAAGCGTTTGCTGCTACAATTACTGTATAAGCCATCGCACCTCTGTCTTCTAATGTTTTTACAATTTGTGCTACAGTCGAACCTTTTTGTCCAATCGCAACATATATACAGAATACAGGTTCACCTGCATCATAAAATTCTCTTTGGTTGATGATCGTATCAATCGCAACGGTTGTTTTACCAGTTTGACGGTCACCAATGATCAATTCTCTCTGACCTCTTCCCACAGGAATCATAGAGTCGATCGCAACAATACCAGTTTGTAATGGTTCAGTTACCGGTTGACGGAAAATTACTCCCGGAGCTTTTCTTTCCAAAGGCAATTCATAAGTAACACCAGAAATTGGTCCCTTTCCATCGATCGGGTTACCAAGAGTATCAACTACTCTTCCCAACATACCTTCTCCTACTTTAATAGAAGAAATTCTTTTGGTTCTGTTAACGGTATCACCTTCTCTTACCAATTTAGATTCACCAAGAAGTGCAACACCTACGTTATCTTCTGCAAGATTTAGTACGATCCCTTCAATACCACTTTGGAATTTTACCAATTCTCCGTACTGAACATTTTCTAAACCGTATACTAAAGCGATACCATCACCGATGGTCAATACAGTTCCCACTTCTTCCACATTTGCCTGTGTATCAAAGTTTGCTAACTGTTGTTTAAGAATTGCAGATACTTCTGCCGGATTTATTTCTGCCATTTTATGGTTGTTTTTGTCTTAATTTAATTGAAATTCTTTTTGAAGCTGAGTCAATTTCGATTTTACCGAAGCATCAATCTGCTGATCACCAACTCTCAAAATATAACCTCCTAAAATATTAGGATTAATGATGGTTTTCACGTCAAATTTATTGTCGTGATTCACCAAAGCTGAAGATTTTAAAATATTCTGAATATTTTCCTGAGAAAGTGAAGTTGCAGCAGTCAAAGTAATTCTTTGAACTCCATTTAGATCTTCTACTTTATTCACAAATTCCTGAGCAATATTCTGCATTTGACTTTCTCTTCCGTGTTTAATGACCATGGTGATCATATTTATGGAAACTGGAGAAAAGCTTTTAAAAATTTCAGAGGCAATACTAATTTTTTTCTTCACATCGATAATTGGCGAACCGAAGAAATTCTGCAGTTCTTTAGAATTACTGATGGTTTTCACAACATCGCCCATTTCAGCGAAAACAGAAGCAGTGCTTCCAGATTCCTGCGTGAAATTAAGCAAACCTTGTGCGTATCTTTTTGCTACTTTACTTGTAAGCATTTTAGTTCAGGTTAGATTTGTTAAGCATATTTTCTACCAAAGCATTCTGCGCACCATCGTTATCCAATTTTTGTTTCAAAATTGTTTCTGCGATGTTTACAGATAAAGTACTGATCTGGTTTTTTATATCTGACATTGCAGAAGCTTTCTCAGCCTGAATCGACTGTCTCGCTTGCTCAATCATTTTATCGCCTTCTGTTTGCGCCAAACTTTTTGCTTCACCAACGATTCTGTCTTTGATTTCTCTGGCTTCTTTTAAAATGTTATCACGCTCCACTTTCGCTTCACGGATAATTACTTCGTTTTCAGCTTTCAAATTTAAAACTTCCTGTTTTGCCAATTTAGCTTGGTTCAAAGAATCTACGATGGTCACTTCTCTTTCATTTACAGCATCCATGATCGGTTTCCAGGCAAACTTTCTTAAAACTAAAAGTAAGATGATGAAAATTATCGATTGAATGATAAATAAACCTGATGAAAAATTTTCTAATAATCCCATATGAGTTATAATAAAATTGTGTAATTAATTCTTTTAATTTTTTAAAAAATCACCTGCCGTAACCAACCGTTCCCGGCAAGTGATAAATTGTGTAGAAACTTCTTAGTTTACTGCGAATAATGCAGCAAAAGCAACTCCTTCTACAAGAGCTGCAGCGATCAACATCGCTGTTTGAAGTTTACCAGCTTGCTCTGGTTGTCTAGCCATTCCTTCCAAAGCAGCAGCACCGATTTTTCCGATACCGATACCTGTTCCGATTACTACTAAACCTGCCCCAATAATTTTTGGGATTACCATTCCTGCTGTTGCAACGTCTGCCATAATATAAATTTTAAAAAATTAGTTTCTTTTATTAATGAGCCATTCCTTCTTCTCCTTCATGACCGTGCTCTTCGTTTGCCATACCGAAATATACCGCAGAAAGCATAGTGAAGATATACGCCTGTAAAAACGCTACCAAAACTTCCAGCAAATAAATAACGAATGTTAAGAATGGAAAAGCAATTCCTGCAATTACATTCTGGAAATAATAAATCAAAGCAATCAAACTCATCACGATAATGTGACCTGCCGACATATTCGCAAAAAGACGAATAAGCAGGGAGAAGGGCTTGATAAATAATCCAATGATCTCAATCGGCATCATTACAATTTTCATTGGCCAAGGCAATCCCGGCATCCAGAAAATGTGTTGCCAGTAATTTTTGTTAGCTGTAAATTGAGTGATCAGGAATGTTAATAGAGCTAAAGCGAAAGTAATCGCAATGTTCCCGGTAACATTAATCCCGAAAGGCATTAATCCAAAAATGTTTAGGAAAAGGATAAAGAAAAAGATGGTTAATAAATAACCCATGTATTTTTTGTAGTTCGCACCAATATTTGGTTTTGCAATATCGTCTCTGATAAACAAAATAACCGGCTCTAATATTTTAGCAGCTCCAGATGGAACTAAAGATTTCTTATAACTTCTTGCGATCGAAACGAAGATTAAGATCAACATCAATGAAGTAATCAAAATCATTAATACACTTTTAGTGATTGAAAGATCTAAAACTTTTTCATTTGTTGAGTGACCTTCTTCATTAGGATTTAATGTTCCGTTTGCGTCTGTTTTATAGATTTTCTCGTGAGAAAGAGCGTAATGACCACCTTTGCTTTCTACAACTTCTTCACCGTGGTGAAATTTTGAACTCATAAAAGCGTGAATTCCGTTTGCGCTGTCGTAAAAAATAACCGGCAAAGGAAAGCCAATGTGATTTTCTGTACCATCAGCATTTTTAGAAACCATAATATCGAAACTATGCGCATCTAACAAGTGATGATCAATGTAGGTTTTATTTTCAGATTTAATTTTCTCAGCTTCAGAAAGCGGCGCTGCAACTTCTTTTGAAGCGACCGTTTCACCAACCGTTTCATTAGTAGAACCAACTGCAGTTTCGTGCTGTGCGAACGATGTTGAAAATGTCGATAAAAAACCAATTATAAGTACTACTCTTTTCAGCATTGCTATATCTTATTTTAAAGTTTTGCAAAAATAGGACAAATATTCATAATATAAAAATCATTTTTTACTGATTTTATTCATCTTTTGCCTCAACAGTAACTTCATCTTTGTTGATCAACTTCACCGCATAAAGGGTTTCGAGCAACAGAGAAATTAAATAAGGAATTATAAAATGAATTTTATAATTTGGAACTTCACTTAAATTGAGCTTTTTCATTATCAAAAACATAATCATAATCTTAAACATTACCAATCCCATGAAAGCAAAGCCGATATATGTCGGATAAATTTTCTTGATAATCGAAAGAATGGTCAATACCATAACGAAAAGTAAAGTCAGAAAAAGATAATATTTAACAAAAGTAGTCTCAAAACCAATTTTTAGAATTTGCCAAATTGCAAAATGGACGAAAAACATCACAAAATAAAGAACGATATATATAGTGTTATTTTTTATTTTCATTGTTCTGAACTTTTTTTAATTGATTTAAAAGATTGTAGAAAGCGAGACCCATTCCGATAAAGCCGATTGCGACGGTTAAAAGTTTGTTTGGAAGTTCTAAATATTCATTCAGTTTATTTCCACCCCAAAATGCCAATCCCATCGTTGCCAACATTTGAAAAACAATAGCGGAATAAACACCGTATTGACGAAGACTATTTTTATTATAATTCTTCTGGTCTTCTTCGTTGAATTCCTGATTGGAAGGATTTTCGTTGGCCATTAATTTGTTTTTGCAAAAATAGGGAAAAATGGAAGTATAAAATATTAAAAATCTTGTCGTCCAATAATTGCCATTATCTCTATTACATCGTTATTTATTTTAAAATAAATGGTATCTACGCCAGAAACGCAACTTCTATATGAAGGATTTTGCCTTGAAATTGGAAACATTAAAGGATTAGAGGCAATCATTTCAAAATACCTAAATAGTTTATCGTAATATCTATCTGCTTGCATAATACCAAATTGACCAACACCGTAATCGTAAATTCTTTCTAAATCCTCTTCTGCACATACATTTAAAATAAATCTAAACATTGTTATATTTTGATTTTATTTTCGATAATAATTCATCCTTTGTTAGAGTACTGAAATCACTTTTTTCTGCTTTACTTAATTTTAAACGCACATAATCGTCATACTCTTTCTGATCTCTTGCTTTTTTGATTAAATAATTCACCGCTTCACTCTTGCTATTAAATTCTTGCTCTGCAACTTGGTTTTTTAACCATTCATCATTTTTTTCTGCTAATGTAATGCTTTGTCTAGTCATCATATCAAATTTTAAGTGATGTAAATATACACCAAAGAAAATTAATATTTATATTTTAACAATTTCAAATCCGCGAATATTTCCCTATTTTTGCAATTCTTAAATAAAAAACAATGTTCAACAGTTTACAGGATAAATTAGATAAAGCGCTTCATAATATTTCAGGGCGTGGGAAAATCTCAGAGATCAACGTTGCAGAAACGGTTAAAGAAATTCGCCGCGCGTTGGTAGATGCCGATGTGAATTATAAAGTTGCGAAAGATCTAACCAAAAGAGTTCAGGATAAAGCTTTAGGACAAAATGTTTTAACGAGTTTAAGTCCGGGACAATTGATGACGAAGATTGTTCACGATGAATTGGTAGATTTAATGGGTGGAACGCAAGAAGGTATTGATCTTTCCGGCAAACCAAGCGTTATTCTAATTGCGGGACTTCAAGGTTCTGGTAAAACTACTTTTTCCGGGAAACTGGCGAATTTTTTAAAGCAGAAGAAAAATAAAAAACCACTTTTGGTTGCATGTGACGTTTATCGTCCGGCGGCAATTGAGCAGTTGAAAATATTAGGAGAGCAAGTTGGAATTCCTGTTTATACGGAAGAAGGCGCAGTAAACCCATCTTCAATTGCAGAGAATGCAGTGAAATTTGCAAAAGCGAATGGTCACGATGTTGTGATCGTGGATACTGCAGGACGATTGGCGATTGATGAAGCGATGATGAACGAAATTAAGTCGGTTCATTATTTCATTAAGCCTAATGAAACGCTTTTTGTTGTAGATTCCATGACGGGACAAGATGCAGTGAATACTGCAAAAGCATTTAATGATGCTTTGAATTTCGATGGTGTTGTTCTTACGAAATTAGATGGTGATACTCGAGGTGGAGCAGCTTTAACAATTCGTTCTGTTGTTGAAAAACCAATTAAGTTTATTTCGACAGGAGAAAAAATGGAAGCACTTGATGTTTTCTATCCGGAAAGAATGGCGGATCGTATTCTTGGAATGGGAGATGTTGTTTCTTTGGTTGAAAGAGCTCAGGAACAGTTTGACGAAGAAGAAGCGAAAAAACTTCATAAAAAAATTGCCAAAAATGAATTTGGTTTTGATGATTTTTTAAAACAGATCAATCAGATCAAAAAAATGGGTAATATGAAAGACTTGATGGGAATGATTCCAGGAGTTGGAAAAGCCATTAAAGATGTTGATATTCAAGATGATGCTTTCAAACATATTGAAGCCATGATTCACTCAATGACGCCGGAAGAGAGAAGAAGACCATCAATTATCAATACGCAAAGAAAAGGAAGAATTGCGAAAGGAGCCGGAAGAAAAATTGAGGATTTAAACGCTTTGATGAAACAGTTTGATCAGATGGGCAAAATGATGAAAATGATGCAGGGACCACAAGGAAAACAAATGATGGAAATGATGAGTAAGGGAATGCCGAAAGTCCCAGGAATGGGCGGAGGAAATTTATTTGGAAAATAAAATATAAAAATTACTAGATAACAAAAATCCCGATTCATAAGAATCGGGATTTTATATTTTGTTGATTGTGTCCTATTAAAACTTGTAAACCAAACCTAGAGAAATATCTCTTAAGTTTAATCCAATATTGAAGTTTTCAGTAGACTCAGCACCATCAGCATCTGGTTTTACAGAAGAGTAGTTCAAAATTCCAACAGAAGCTTCTAAAGCGAAGTTTTTCGAAAGGAAATAATTAACACCCGGAGCAATACCGAAACCAAAGCCATTTGCTTTACTATCTATAGTACCACCAATTCCGTTATCTACTGTTGTTTTAGCAGTAGCGTAATTAACATTTAATTCACTAAAAATAGAGAATCTTGAAGCAGGCATCCAGTAATATCTACCAAAAAGTCCAGCTGTAAACACATCTGATTTATTTTTAAATTCTTTATCAAGAACTTTAGTAGTTGCAGTAGCGTTCATATACTCCAATCTAGCTCCTACTGCTACGTTCGAAGTTACAAAGTAACCTACGCTCGGAGCAATTGTAAAACTGTCATTTTTGAAGTCACCCTCTTTTTGAGAACTGTATCCTACAGCTCCGGTCATGAAAGTGTTACCTTTGTTAAAACCTACTGTTTCAGTTTCCTGAGCGTTTACTGATGCGAAAAGTGCAACCGCACCTACAAGCAATATTTTTTTCATAGTTTAAAAATTTAAGTGGCAAAAGTAATCTTAAATTTCAACTAAAAAAAAATGATTTAAATCATAAAATAAAACTTTCATTATATTGATAATAGAATAATATCCAAATAAAAAGGCTGTACACAAATAGTGAACAGCCTTTTAAATTTTATAATTTGTCTGGATTTATTACTCAGATTTTATATTGCTCATTGCTTTTTTTGAAGGCAAGAAAATGTTTAATCCTAATCTAAAATCTACTGAAGATGTAGTACCTCTGTTTCCAAAACCTAAATTTCCATTTAATTTAACAGATGCGTCTAATCCTATATTTTGGGTAATAAAATAAGTATAACCAGGTCCTACTCCTAAATCTAAGCCATTAGCAGAATCTCCGCCATCAGAAATAGTACTACCACCAATCCCAGCATTACCTTCAAGGAAGAATCTACCGTGCTTCAATAAACTATCAACACCTTGCTCTCCTGGTGAGATGTAATATCTAGATAATGCACCAACTCCGTATGTAAAATAGGTTGGGGAATCTTTTGCTCCAGAAAATCCTAGTCTCACATAAGGTCCAACTGCCCAGTTATCCTGCACAAAAAATGCAGCTTGTGGCGTAATTTGGAAATTATATCCTGCACCTTTGTTCAGTCCAAAATTGGCTGCAGCTAATTCGCCACCTACCATAATATTTCCTTTTTGTAATTGTGCGTTAGCTGTGATTCCGAAAAATGCAACAGCACCTGCTAATAATAATTTTTTCATAATATTTATTTTCTTTAACGTTAACATAATTTATGCCAAAATACATTTATAAAAAATTAACAGCAAAATAAGATATCATTTAAATAAAAAAATCCCACTAAATGTGGGATTAAATATATCTTATTTATGACTATTTCATAAATTTATAAGTCAAACCAATTTGAAATACATTGTTTCTTACAGCAGTATCAGGATTATTTTTAACAACATCTGTAACACCAGCAACATATCTCGCATTAATACCAACACTTGGAATGAAATAATAACCAGCTCCAAGACCAATTCCTAAATCAAATCCATTAAATGTATCTTTAACATCCATGGTTCCACCACCAACTTTTAATTTTGCACTTATTATAAATCCAAATTCAGGACCAGCCTCTAAGTAAAGCGAAGGTGTTGCATTATATTGGAACATTACTGGAACAGAAATATAATCCAAATTAAGTTTAACATCACCTCCATCAGATTGTGCTCCTTTTGAACTATAAAGTACTTCGGGTTGGATGCTGAATTTCTCAGCAATAGGTGCATTCATTAGAACACCTGCATAAAACCCAACTTTAGATTTTGCTGCATCAGTCGAATTAGATAAGTTAGAAACATTCATTCCTGCTTTTAATCCGAAGGTTTGAGCATTCATCGCTCCGAAAAGTGCAATAGCACCAACTAAAAATACTTTTTTCATGATTTTATTTTAAAAATTAGTTCAGCAAATATAAACTAATTTTTTTAATTAACAAATAATTAACAATTTTAAGAAAAAATTTGTAAAATAGTTAAATCAATGGTGATAACTTCATTCCTCTACAAAAAATCTATTCTTCCCGTACTCTCTGTTCTTCTTTACTATAAGACTGAATAATTTTTCTTACAATAGGATGTCGCACTACATCTTCTTCTGTTAAGAATACAAAACCTATTTCATCAACGTCTTTTAGAATTCTCATCGCTTCCTGCAACCCAGATTTCTGTCTTAAGGGCAAATCAACCTGACTTGGATCTCCTGTAATTATAAATTTTGCGTTCATACCCATTCTGGTGAGAAACATTTTCATTTGCGCATGAGTTGTATTTTGCGCTTCATCTAATATCACGAAAGCTTCATCTAAAGTTCGTCCTCTCATAAAAGCAAGAGGTGCTACTTCTATAACATTTTTCTCAATAAGACCTTCCAACTTTTCATGCGGAATCATATCCCGAAGCGCATCATATAAAGGTTGTAAGTACGGATCTAGTTTCTCCTTCAGATCGCCCGGAAGAAAACCTAAACTCTCGCCTGCTTCTACAGCGGGTCTGGTTAAAATTATTCTTTTTACTTCTTTGTCTCTCAAAGATCTTACTGCTAAAGCTACACTTGTATAAGTTTTTCCGGTTCCGGCAGGTCCGATCGCAAAAACCATATCTTTGGTATCGCAAGCTTTAACCAGCTTCTTTAGGTTCGTTGTTTTGGCTTTAATGACTTTTCCATGAACCCCTTTTACAATAATATCCTGATCAAAAACGAGTTGCTTCTCAGAGTCGTCTTTCATTTTCAGAATACTTTCAAAATCTTTTAAAGTGATGGAATTATTTGTGGAGATAAAACTTACAATATCATCTAACTTCTTTTCAAAAAAATCCAGCGTTTCCTGATTTCCATGGGCGAAAATAAAATGGTCTCTTCCTGTAATTTTCAGGGTGGGGAAACTCGATTTCAACAGATTGAAATACTGGTTATTGATTCCATAAAAGATTTTGGGATCGATATCATTCAGGTCATAATTCAATTCAAACATTCATAGTCTATTTGGGTTTATATTTTTATTAAATGTATCAAATTTATTTGAAATACCCGTAGTGCATTATAAAAGGTTATTCATAATACGATAAAAAATCGTATATTGTATTGACTACCAATCTAATACAGTATGAATAACCTGGAAGCAATTTACGATTTTATTTTAAATCAATTGAGAGAATTAACACCAATTGAAAATTTTTATTTTAAACCGATTAAACCTAAACTGTCTGATATAGAACTAATTGCAATTAATATCTGTGCAGAATATTTGGCAATTGATTCTGAATATCAATTATTTAGATATCTGGCTAATTCTAAAATGAAAGGAATGATTGAAAGAAGTGTTTATAATCGCAGAAAGAGAAAGCTTTTTTATTACATGGAAGATGTAAGGAAACTCATGGTAGCAAAATTTAATGATGTTGGAAATTCATTTATTATAGATTCAATGCCGTTGGAAATTTGCAAAAATGCAAGGGCAAATCGTTCTAAAATTTGTAAGGAAAGTGAATTCTCATTTCCCAGCAGGGGTTTTTGTGCCTCGCAATCAAGTTATTATTATGGATATAAATTGCATGCAGTTTGCTCTGTTTCCGGCGTGTTTCAGAGTTTTGATATTTCTACTGCAAGTATTCATGACATTCATTTTTTAAAAGATATAAAGCCACAATTTAAAAATTGCACTTTGATTGGAGATCGTGGTTATTTATCAGCAACCGTTCAAATAGATTTGTTTAATTATGCTAAAATTAAACTCGAAACACCGATGAGAAGCAACCAAAAAGATTATAAAAAGCAACCTTATATTTTAATGAAATCAAGAAAAAGAATTGAAACCTTATTCTCTCAACTTTGCGATCAATTTAAAATCAGAAATAATTATGCAAAATCTTTTAATGGTTTTAAAACCAGAATATTAAGTAAAATAACAGCATTAACATTTATCCAACTTGTAAACGTATTTGTCTTTAAAAGAAATATGAACAATATTAAAATCTCAATAATTTAATAATGCACTACGGGTT
>NZ_JSYL01000002.1 GCF_000812865.1 Kaistella jeonii
GATAAGCTTTATTATAACGAAGAAAAAAATCAGTATATCTGTCCGATGGGGCAACCGATGAACAAAATATCTTCTAAAAACCGAAAAACCAAAAGCGGTTATGCTCAGGCAAGTTCTTTGTACCAAGCTCAAAACTGTAATGGTTGCCCGCTGCGAGGGACTTGCCATAAATCGAAGGGAAACAGAATAATAGAACGGAACCAAAATTTAGAACGCCATAAGGACAGAGTTCGGGAAAACCTCTTAAGTGAAATCGGTAAACTAAAACGCAGACAACGAACCGCAGATGTAGAACCTGTCTTCGCACATATCAAATCCAACCGGAACTTCAAGCGTTTTACGCACATCGGAATAGAAAAAGCAGAACTAGAGTTCGGATTACACGCTTTAGCACACAATCTAAGGAAGAAAAGTGCCTAAAAGGAGCACTTTTTTAGACAATTCTAAAAAAGAACATTATAATCAACAATTTAGCGTCTTGTAAAACAAAATAAAAAAACCGCCTCAAATTTTATTTTGAGACGGCTTCTTCTTTAGATGTAATTTATTCTGTTTCCAGAATTTTAACTTTCAACTGCGCTTTATATAAGGTCGCATAATAACCGTTTTTGTCCAGAAGTTCCAGGTGTTTTCCTTCCTCTACAATTTTCCCATGTTCCATGACGATAATTTTGTCAGCTTTTTCGATCGTAGAAAGTCGGTGCGCAATAATAATTGAAGTTCGGTTTTTCGTAATTTTTTCGGTAGCTCTTTGAATCAATTTCTCACTTTCATGATCGATTGAAGAAGTTGCTTCATCTAGAATCAATATTTTCGGATCAGAAAGATAAGCTCTCAAAAATGACAACAACTGTCTTTGACCCAAAGAAATCGACGAACCTCTTTCTCTCACCACATATTCGTAACCACCGGGAAGACTTTCAATGAAATCATCAACTTCAATATCCTTCGCGATACTTTTAATTTTTTCCAAAGTCACGGTTTCATCTCCAAAAGAAAGATTTTCAAAAATACTTCCGTGAAAAAGGAAAACATCCTGCAACACCACTCCAATATGACTTCGAAGATTGTAGAGTTCATATTCTTTTAACTCCACATCATCAAGTAAAATTTTACCGGAATTGATGTCATACAATCTCGTAATTAAACTGATGATCGTAGATTTTCCGGCTCCGGTCGCTCCAACAATTGCGACAGTTTCTCCAGGATTCACTTTGAAACTGATTCCTTTTAAAACTTCCTGTTTATCATCATAGGCAAAATGCACATTCCTAAATTCTATTTTTCCATCGAAATGATTTTTTGAGATGTTACCCTTGTTTGGCAAAGCGAAATCTTCATCCATCACTCCCAAAACTCTTTCTGCACCAACAATTCCTCTTTGAATATTATTAAAACGATCAGCAATTTGTCGCAACGGGCGAATTAACATTGAAATATATTGAATAAAGGCGATTACCGCTCCCGCTTTAATAGTTATAAATCCACCATAAAAAAGAATAAATCCTATAAATAAAGAAGAAATTAATTCAACAACAGGAAAAAATAAGGAGAAAATAAAAACGGTTCGAAGCAAGGCAGATTTTAAAGTAATATTGATCTCATCGAATTTCTGAAATTCCGCTTTTTGCCTGTTAAAAACCTGGATTAAAGACATTCCGGAAAGTCGTTCCTGAACAAAAGAATTCTGATTCGAAGTCCAGGCGCGCTCATCAGTAAATGCTTTCTTCAATCTTTTCTGGAAAAATCGCGTTATCAAAACCATTAACGGAAGAATCGCAAGAGAAATATAACTCAAATGCACATCGACCTGAAACATCATCACCAAAACGAAAACGATTCTCAAAATATCTCCAAAAACCATCAAAAATCCATCCGTGTAAACCGTCGCAATCGTTTCTACATCGCCAACTGCGCGAGTAACCAATTGTCCGATCGCAGTTTTATCAAAAAAAGCAGTTCTGAAATAAATGAGTTTATGATAAAGCCTTTCTCGAATATCGCGAATCACATTTTGAGAAATAAAATTGGAGAAATAAACCAGGAAAAAATTCAAAATAGTTTCTCCAAAAACCAAAGCCACCAAAATATAAATATGCTTCATCATCAACTCTTTGTCACGAAGTTGAATGATATCTGTATCTACAATAAGCATCGTTAAGTACGGTCGATACGTAGAAATCACCGATAAAACAATCGAGATAATCAGCGTGACCATAAACCACGACCGAAATTTCATGCCGATTTTAAATAGCCGTTTTATAATATCCCAGGTAGATTGCTGCTTCATATTTTAATTAAAAATTCTTTGCAAAAATAAGAAATTTTGCAGTGATGAAAGGTGTTGAAAGATTGAGATTTGATATTGTGATGATTGATAATTAAAAATCGTAACCAACATCTACCAGAAACAAACCTTGTGCAGAAGCGGAAGTCCCGGCAGAATTTCGATTTTTGTCTTCAATTATTTTTCGCAAATCCGAAGGTTCTATTTTTCCATTTCCAATTTCGACCATCGTTCCTACAATCGAACGAACCATATTTCGCAGAAACCGATCCGCAGAGATCGTAAATTTCAGTTCAGATCCATTTTGTTCCCAAAACGCTTTATAAATTTTGCAATTATTGGTTTTATTTCCAGTATGCAATTTTGAAAAACTCGTGAAATCTTCGTACTCAAAAAGGATTTCACACGCTTCATTCATCCTCGTTACATCCAAATCCCTTTTCCAGATTTGCCAGGAAGAATCTTGCGTAAACGGATTTTTTTCTAAATTGATGTAATATCCATAAGTCCGAAAAGTCGCATCAAACCTGGCATGAAAGGTTTCTTTAACCCTGAAAATTCTGGAAATAGAAATATCAGAAGGCAAAAAACTATTGAGTTGATAAACTAAATTGTCATCCAAATTTTTCTCAGTATCAAAATGCGCAAAAATTTTCTTCGCATGAACGCCGGTATCGGTTCTGCCCGCTCCTGTCGTCTTAATTTTTTCGCGTAAAATTGTTGATAAAGCTTTTTCCAAAACTTCCTGCACAGAAATTTGGTTCGGCTGAATTTGATAACCAAAATAATTTTTACCCGAATAAGAAAATTCTATAAAATACCTCATCGGCTGCAAATTTACTGATTTTTTAGGAGCAAAAAAGGGTGAATGTCTTCCGAAAAACCTACCCGCTTTCACTACTCGCTTCCCAATCAAATGCATTGGGAGAGCTCAAACATGCCGTTCAATCGGGGCTAAAATAAAGATTATTTCTCATCTCTTATTTTAAAAACTTCGTCAAAATAAGCTGCGCAAAAACTACTATATCTGCTAAATATGAAAAATGATGGAATCCGCGAATCTGTGAACCTGTAAAATCTGTGGAAAATAAATCGTCATCAAAATTATTTTCAACTTATAATAGCCATCAATAGGAACGGGCTTTAGCCCGTTTAAAAATAAAGTAGAGAAATCGGCTTTAGCCGAAACCTATTAAACCTTTACAAATCAAAATATCGAAATCAAGCTCAAAATGAATTCAAAACGTCTCACCATTAAGCTTTAATTAAGAAATTAAGATAATTAAGTTATTCTATAGAGAATGCATTTTGAAAAACTCATTTGAGCTTTCTTCAAGAAAAGAATTAATAAAAACTAATGTGACTCATGTGTTAAAAATCCTCTCAATAATCCACTAAAATGAACCTTATATATTTGTAGTTATATAAAAAAGTAAGAAATTTACCCTATGAAAATACTCCTTCTCTCCGACTCTCATTCTTATATCGATGACCGAATTTTAGAATATGCAAAAAATGCAGACGAAATTTGGCATTGCGGAGATTTCGGGAATATGGAAGTTTTAGAAGAATTAGAGAAAACAAAACCTTTACGCGGCGTTTACGGAAATATCGATGGAACAGAAATAAGAAGAACATTCCCAGAAGTTTCACGGTTCAAATGTGAAGATGTAGAAGTTTTAATGATTCATATCGGCGGTTATCCGGGAAAATATACGCTTTTAGCCAAAAAGGAAATCGAAGAAAAAACACCTAAACTTTTCATTTCCGGACATTCTCATATTTTGAAAGCAATGTACGATCAGAAAAATAAATTGCTTCACTTAAATCCTGGCGCAATGGGAAAAGTTGGATGGCATCAAATGAGAACGATGATGCGTTTTGAAATTAATGGTGATCAAATTGAAAACTTGGAAGTGATTGAACTAGGGAAGAAATAAAAGATTATTTCTTCTGCAAACCTTCATAAATACTGTGAATTAAACCATCAGCAACAGAAATCTTAGGCACAAATATTTTATCAATATCACCCCAAGTCATTACATTATTAAAAATCTGTAACGCCGGAACCAAAACATCGGCACGGTCTTCCCGGAGATTGAATTTGCTCATTCTTTCCGCGACCGTCAGTTCATTCATTTCTTTATAATATTTTTTCAAATAAGCACTCGACATCGGTTTGCTGTCTTTGGTCTTACTCATCGAAAATATTTTATTGATGTTCCCACCGGAACCAATCGCAACAATCGGCTTACTGCTGTTGATATTTTTGCGGATATCTTCTTTCATTTCTCTCCACAAATCGTCTTTTACCAAACCTTCGAGCAAACGAATCGTTCCAATATTAATCGACCTTTCGTATTTTATTTTTCCGTTCTCGTAGAAAGTGAGTTCTGTAGAACCGCCACCAACGTCGATATAGAGATAATCGAAATTCTTATCAAGACCTTCTGCAATATGTGTTTCGAAAACCAAACTGGCTTCCTCGTCACCGGAAATGATTTCGATATTAAGTCCGGAATTTTCTTTCACCTGCTGTATGATCTCCTGTCCATTTTTCGCGTCGCGCATCGCACTCGTTGCACAAGCTCGATAATGTTCAACTTTATAAATTTTCATGAGATTGCTGAAAATATTCATTGAATCCATGATCATCTGTTCTCTTTCTGCACCGATTTCTCCTTTCGTGAAAACATCCATCCCCAAACGAAGCGGAATACGGAGCAGATTGAGCTTAGTGAATTGCGGTTTCCCTTTCTTGGGTTCCGTCACTTCATTGATCAGCAATCGTGCTGCATTACTTCCGATGTCAATCGCGGCAATTCTCATTGTTTTCGGGGAAATATTATTTATTAAAGGTAAGAAGAATCAAAGGAAAAAGGCAGTAGATCTCGAATTGATTTTGTTTTATAGATCGCTCCGTCTAAAGACGCAAAATAAATCTCGATCGGATCTGATTGTTTGGCTTCATATTCCAATATAGACTGTCGGCAAGCTCCACAAGGTGGAATCGGCACAGAAGTCAAAGCTTCTCTCGGCGCACCAATTACAAAAAGCTTCTTGATCTTCACATCCGGAAAATTGGCACCAATCCAAAAGATGGTCGTTCTTTCTGCACACAAACCTGAAGGATAAGCTGCATTTTCTTGATTACTTCCAGAAATGATTTCGCCGTTTTCTAATAAAATTGCGCACCCTACTGTAAAGTTAGAGTATGGTGCATAAGCAATTGCACGAAATTTTTGGGCGGAATCGAATAGTTTTTTTTCAGTTTCATCAAGGTGATCGTAACTCTCGATGGCTTCAAAACTAGTGGTATATTCTTTTTGCATGTATTAAAAATAGGAGAGTAAAGATAGATATTTTTTTTGAAAGAAAGCTTCGCAGCAGGAGAAAAGAAATGCTTGAGATAGGTTCAGAAACTTGTACAATGAGCATTTATTATTTACAAAAAGATAGTATTATTTTGTAGAATTTGAAATCATAATAGTTCCTCTTTATATATGTTAAAATTTCTTTTGGTTTTGAAAATTGACAATAAATAAATAATTGCAGTAAAAATTCGGTTTATCATTTGCAGTAAATTTATCCATACGAAAGGGTGTAATCACGGTACCAAAAAATGACTTTATACAAAACTAATGTCGTAATTTTACTAATCCAACTTCCCGGTCTTTTTAAATTTAGTGAACAAATAAATGAGACTCATGAAAAATTTAGATAAAAATATTCATACTACACCAAAAGATACCATTACAAATTCAAAATCTGTTTTAGAGGATTTTTTTATTCATTCTTTACAGGAAATGTACTTTGCTGAATGCAAAATATCTAAAGAATTCTCGCTCATAGAAGGTCAGATCATTTCGGAAAACTTAAAGAAAATTCTTGAAAATCATTACTCCATTCTCCTTAAACATAAAATACGCCTGGAAAAGATTTTTCGATTAAAAGATGAATCGATCGAAGGTAAAAATTGCGAAACTTTTAATGCTTTACTTTCAGAGGGAAAGAAGCAGCTTGCCATGTTTGCAGATGATCCCGTAAATTGGGAAATAGCCCTTATTCTTGTTTCTCAGAAATTAGCTCATTATAAAATAGCGTCTTATGGCGGTCTTGCTCATCTGGCTATTAAACTAAACTATTATAAAGCTGCAACTTTATTAGCAGTTAGCGCCCAAGAAGAAGAAGAATTTATAGCCAACCATCTAAATCGCATATTCGATGCTTTTCTGGCTTCTCATGTAGAAGGGTATAAAAATTAAATAACTTAATTCTTGATTATTATTCGCCACGTTTTTATCCTAAATCTTATCACGCACTTTTACCCATTTATCTAAATACTCTTTTGACCAATTACAAAGATTTAAATCCTTGTATAAGCTGGACAAAATACCCATAAAATTTACTCTTCATTTTATCTGCAAAGCGGGTTCTACAGATTTTTTAGCATTTTCTTTTTGAAAATATAAATTGGCAGAAAGCAGTAAACTTCTGGTCTGCAAAACGGATGTTTCAGAAATTGCTAACAACGAATTCGTGATTGTGATTGTTCGTAGAAAATCTTTTTGTGCTGTCTCCCGAAAAGTTTTTGCTATAAATCTTATTGTAAACTTAAAGATCCTCTAAGAAACTCAAATAAATAATTATAGAAAAATTGTTTTTTTTAATGTTTAAGGATAATCATTGGAAATTTTTAAAACGTTTTATTGTGCTCCGAGTACAAACGTTATAAATCTAATTGACAACATAATCTGAAGTGATTCTAAAATTTTATAAGTAGATTTCTAACTAGAATTGTATAAAACTTTCGATGAAAGAATTATTAAAGTTCTAAATATTTTGGTTTAAAATTTGATTCAGTTTTCATCTAAAACCCTTATTGCTAAAGTGATACAATTTATTTAAATTATTAATTTGAAAAAAAATGTTTCTGAAAATTATTAATTTATTCTTAAATATTCTTTAAACTTTAGAGTGAAGATTAAATAAATTCTCGAAAATCATTAAAAATAAAAACATCAAAAAATGGACACCAAAAAACCAAAATCACCGAAATCAGAAAAAAGTAAAGTTGCTAAAAATCTAAAAGAATTTTTCATCGACTCCCTAAAAGACATTTATTGGGCAGAAAATGCTCTGGTAAAAACCCTTCCGAAAATGTTCGATCAGGCAACAGATCAAAAATTGAAAACAGCCATTAAAGACCATTTGGCGCAAACAAAAGAACATGTTACGCGTTTAGAACAGGTTTTCGAATCGATGGGCTTAAAAGCGGAAGGTAAAAAATGTCTCGCAATGGATGGAATCATTAAAGAAGGCGAAGAAATTATGGAAGAAACCGCAGAAGGTCCAGTTCGTGACGCCGGAATTATTGCAAGTGCGCAAAAAGTAGAGCATTATGAAATCGCAACTTATGGAACTTTAGCAGCATTTGCGAAAACTTTGAATGAAAGAACTGCGCTGGATTTAATTCTGAAAACTTTAGGTGAAGAAAAAAAGTCAGATTGTTTGCTCAGTACGATTGCAGATACCAATTTGAATTCTCAAGTAGTTGATGGAAAATTACAGTCTAAAGATTTAAATGCCGTTTAAAATTAATCACCAACATTAGAAATACTACTATGAAAATAAACGAAAGCGAACCGTTTGAAAATGGCGCAAATCCAAAACAGGAACAATTAGGGAAATTTACCACCGATAATCAAGGTGAATTTCTGACAACTGACCAAGGTTTAAAAATAAATGACGATCAGAACTCTTTAAAAACAGGTGAAAGAGGCGCAACTTTATTGGAAGATTTTATCCTTCGGGAAAAAATTACGCATTTTGACCACGAAAGAATTCCGGAAAGAATCGTTCATGCAAGAGGTTCCGGAGCTTATGGAGTTTTCGAACTTTACAAATCCATGGGAAAATATACGAAAGCAAAATTCCTCAATAACACTTCGATAAAAACTCCTGTTTTTGTAAGATTTTCCACCGTTGCTGGATTTCGAGGTTCAACCGATGTTCCAAGAGATGTTCGTGGATTTGCTGTGAAATTTTATACGGAAGAAGGTAATTATGACTTGGTCGGAAATAATATGCCTGTGTTTTTTATTCAGGACGCGACAAAATTCCCGGATTTAGTTCACGCAGTAAAACCTGAACCTCACAATGAAATTCCGCAAGCCGCTTCTGCACACGATACTTTTTGGGATTTTATTTCGCTCATGCCCGAAGCGATGCATAATGTAATGTGGTTAATGAGTGACCGCGCAATTCCAAGAAGTTTACGAACAATGGAAGGTTTTGGAATTCACACTTTTAGATTTATAAATGATGAAGGAAAATCTCATTTTGTAAAATTCCACTGGAAACCAAAACAAGGCGTTTTAGGTTTAGCATGGGACGAAGCGCAGAGAATTGCCGGAAAAGACACGGATTTTCACCGTCGAGATTTGTGGGAAGCCATTGACGAAGGGCATTTTCCCGAGTGGGAATTGGGAGTTCAAATCGTTCCACAAGAAGATGAACACAAATATGCTTTCGATTTATTGGATCCTACGAAATTAATTCCGGAAGAAATGGTTCCCGTGGAAATCATTGGAAAAATGACTTTGAATAGAAATCCTGATAATTTTTTCGCAGAAACCGAGCAAGTTGCTTTTCATCCCGGACATTTGGTTCCAGGAATTGATTTCACGAATGATCCGTTGTTACAAGGAAGACTATTTTCTTACACGGATACTCAAATCTCCAGATTAGGTGGACCAAATTTTCATGAAATCCCCATCAATAAATCGATTCCAGAAGTCACAAATAATCAGCGCGACGGAATGCACAGAATGCAGATCGTGAAAGGAAAGGTTTCCTACAACCCAAATTCTATGGGAGGAGGTTGCCCTTTCCAGGCGAAAATTGCGGAAGGTGGTTTTAATTCTTTCGAAGAGAGAATCGATTCTAAAAAAATCAGAATGAGAAGTAAAAGTTTCTTTGATCATTTCAGTCAGCCTGAATTATTTTATAAAAGCATGACGGACAATGAAAAAAGACACATTCAAAATGCATTTTCTTTTGAGTTAGGAAAAGTGAAAATTGTTCCAATTCGTCAAAGAATGGTTAATATGCTTTTGGAAATCGATGAAGAATTAGCAAAAATCGTAGGTGATAATTTAGGTTTGATTCCAGCTAAACTTCCTCAACCAATTACGGGAAGTATTCCTGCGGACGGAAATTTGGAGCATTATCATTCTTTCAAAGAAAAATTACCGATCAAAGATGCGCCGTCTTTAAGCATGTCAAATAAATTAGTAAACGATATTAAAGCGAGAAGAATTGCGATAATCACTGCAGATGGTGTCAACGATGACGCTTTCACCAAAATTAAAAAAGGATTGTGTGATTTGGATGCGATGGTCGCAGTAATTGCACCGAAACATGGTTTTGTCACTACAAAATCCGGAGATGAATATCCAGTTGACGAAAGTTTGTTAACTGCAGCTTCGGTTGTTTTTGACGCCGTTTATGTTGCGGGTGGAGATGATATGAAAACACTTTTATCAAATCCAGATGCGCTTCATTTTGTTGCAGAAGCTTTTAAACATTGTAAACCTATCGCATGCGATTCAGATGCAGCGGCATTTTTGCAAAAAGCAATTCCAGAAATTAAACTTCCCGCAAAAGGAGTTTCTATCAATGGAAATTTAGAAGATTTTGTAAAAAATATTCAACAGCACCGATTTTGGGAACGTGAAAAAAATCCTGTTGTGCCCGCTTAGTATTTTAACTTAAATAGAAAAGGCTCCGTAATTGGAGCCTTTTTCATTTTTAAATATTTTATAAACCATCCACGTCTTCATATAATTCGGTGATCGTTTCAATTTCTTCACTTACATTTTTATCTTCTACAATTTCTGCCAACCAAGATTGAACTACGATTAAACTTGTTGCGCTACACGCTTGAAGTCCGTACGAATAAGGTCTTAAACCATTTGCATGCGTAAAATTGATATCATATAGAAAAGCATTCGCAACATTTTCTTTATTAATAGTTCGGTAACTTGAATCAATTTGAATTCCGGATAATTTCATTTCTAAACCATTTTCAGTTTGAAATAAATCAATTTTATCTGAATTTTTCGCTTTCTCTTTGCAAATATTTTCCTCTGCACATTTTGCAGTCGCAGTGCTAATTACTTCTTGTTTTACTAACGATTGAAAAGGATAATCCTCCAATTCTAATTTTTTTTCACCGCCGCAATTCACGAATAACTGATATTCAATTTCTTCTTCATTTCCATCTTCCGATTTTAAAGTAATCTTAGTTTTACCTTTACCAAAAGAATCTTCAGGGAAATTTACAAATCCGGCTTTCAGTTCTATGCAATTTGCGTCGTATAAAGCCAAAAGAATATTTGCAGATTGTAGCGGTAAAGCAGCGATGACATTCATTAAAAATGACATTATTTCTTTGTGAAAGAAGAGGTGATCTTCCGCCGGTAATAGATCTACGTGATAATTTAAACTGTACATTAAATCATCCAAAGTTTCCATCCAGTAAATCGGAATTTTATTTTCAACGGAATTTTTCGCTGTGACCATTTCCTTTTTCATTCCTTCGAAAGAATTGATATATTCATGTTTTTGGCTCATCAGTTCTACAAGATCTTTAAAACTGAAAGACGAATCATTTAACTTTTTCACCACATCCTCCAAGTGATCTTTTCTGAAAGCTTCAATTAAAGCGGGTCTGCATAAATGAACGAAATAATTTTCAATCCGTAGAAAACCGTCTTGATCAATTAATTGTAAAATTTGATTTCGGTTAAAATGACGATAGATTTCCCGGATCGGTTCTTTTTGTTCATACTGCAAATGCGGCAACCAACCTTCGGAAGAATGCAAAACGATCTTAAAATTAGGATTTGCATCATTTTTTTTGAAACTTAATTTGCCGTTTTCTTTTTTAAAAGTTCCAGCACGATGTGATAATGAAGTCACAACATCAAAAGCACTTAAAGAAGCGCCTAAAGTCCCGACTGGAAAATTATAACCTTCTCCATTTTCCGGAATTAATTTATGAATTGGCCACGGTGAAGCAAAATATCCAGATTCCGGTTTGTCCTCGCCTCTCCATTCATGGCCATTTGCAATAATTACGGTAGAAAACTGAGTTTTTTCCTGATGACAATCAGTAACTACTAATTGATTTTTATCTTTTGAAATATCCGCAACTTCACATCTCACCTTTTGAATGACCTCAATTCCTTTCGATTCTAAAGCCGAAATCAAAAGTTTAAACTGCTCTTCAAAATAATGTCCGAGAGAAACCCGGCTGTAAACTTCCGAATCATCAATTGGAAAATCCCTCACATTCAACTTTTCTAATAATTCCGGACTTTGTTTTCGAAGCCAGTCTGCGAAAGATTCCTGCAGCATCGGAATTTCTTCGGAAGAAATGTTCGCCAAATTATAAATATCCGTCGTTTTAGAATTATAAGGCATTCCGATTCCCAGAACTTCTTCTTTTTCGAAAATAGTGATCTTTTTAATTTTCAATTTTAAAATATCAATATTTTCCCAAATATATTTGAGGAGAAACAGTGCAGTTGGACCGCTGCCAATGATTGCAATATTCGTCAAATCACTTTCGGGGATAATTTTTTTAGTCATAGTTGTAGTTTAAGATCAGCCAAATTTATTTAATGAAAAGCACAAGTTCAGTAAAGATAAAAGTATTGCCTGAAAAAATTCATCTAGAAAAAGAGATTTTATTCTAAAATACCTTTCTCTTTTATCGATATTTTGAATGGCTAAAAATGTGCCGCTCCACTCCACTTGTTGTAAATTTGTGCTCTTAATTAAAAAAATATTTATGATTTTATACTCGCCAATTAAATTTAGAAACTTAGAACTTAAAAACCGTTGGGTGATGTCGCCAATGTGTATGTATTCAAGTAACGACGGTGTTGCGACTGATTTTCATTATGTGCATTACGGAAGTCGTGCTCAAGGTGGAACCGGATTACTGATGGTTGAAGCAACCGGAGTTGTTCCTGAAGGTCGTATTACGCACAAATGTATGGGACTTTGGAACGATAAACAGCAAGAAAGTCTGAAAAAAATCGTGGATTTTGTGCACCAGAATTCTGACAGTAAATTTGGAATTCAATTGGGTCACGCTGGACGAAAAGCTTCTACCTGGAATGGCAAACAACTGTCTTTGGAAAAAGGTTGGGAAACTGTTGCACCTTCAAAAATTCCTTATTCAGAAGAGGAAAGAATTCCACACGAATTGTCGGTGGAAGAAATTAAAAAACTCGTTCACGATTTTCAGGATTCTGCGAGAAGAGCTTTGGAAGCTGGTTTTGATCTCATTGAAATTCACGCTGCTCACGGATATTTAATTCACCAGTTTTTGTCGCCTTTATCAAATGTCAGAACTGATGAATATGGTGGAAGTTTTGAAAATAGAATTCGTTTTCTGGTAGAAATAGTGGAAGCAGTAAATGAATTGTTGAATGAAAATCATCCGCTTTTTGTGAGAATCTCCGGAACAGAATATGCTGAAAATGGTTGGGATATCGAAGAAAGCGTGAAACTGGCGGAAGTTTTAAAAACTAAAAATGTGGATTTAATTGATGTTTCGAGTGGTGGAAATATTCACGGTGCTAAAATCACTTTGTTTGATGGCTATCAAGTTCCACTTTCTGCGGAGATCAAAAAAGAAGCAGGAATCAAAACCGGCGCGGTTGGACTCATTAAATCTGCAGAACAGGCAGAAGAAATTTTAGAAAAAGGAGAAGCGGATTTAATTTTTGTCGCAAGAGAAATTTTGAGAAACCCTTATTTGGCGGTTGAAAATTCTTTCGAAGGAAAAGGAGAATGTTTTTTCCCGCATCAGTATGATAGAGCGAGGATCTAAACTTCATTTGTTAATAATAGAAAAGCCATTTCGATTTGAAATGGCTTTTCTGCTTTATCTATATTAAATTCTTAATTAATCACTTTTCGAAAACTTCGCTTTATAAATATACTGCCAAAATATAAAACGGATAGAACTAAGAAGAAGATTCCTAACATTAGAAAAAATTCGGTAAATCGCAAAATAATGCTGGGAACTTTGGGATCACCATCCATTATAAATCCAATTGTTGTAAAAATTGAAGAAATCATCAAGATGTTTAAGAGTTTCTTTTTCATGGGTTCTGTTTTAAGTTCTTACTTAAAAACTGCTATTAGATAGTTTTAGTATAAATAAGTTTTCAATATTAGGAATATTCAAATTTCCGAACTACTTCCAAGGTCTTATCAATTTCTTTTTCGGTGATCGCAGCAGAAATAAACCAGCTTTCATAACCACTTGGTGGTAAATAAATCCCCTTTTCTAATAACTGATGGAAGAAATTATTAAACAAAGCATGGTTCGCATTCGCTGCTTCATCAAAATTAGAAACCGCATTAACATGGAAAAAGATACTCATCATCGAACCTTTTCTGTTAATTCGATGTGGAATTGATTTCTGATTTAAAATTTTACCAATTTCAAAATCTAAAGTCTCTGTCGACTTGTTCAATTTTTGATAGAAATTTTCATCACTTTTAATCAATTGCAAAGTCGTCAAACCCGCTCTCATCGCTAAAGGATTTCCACTTAAAGTTCCGGCTTGATAAACTGCACCTTTTGGGGCAAGATGATCCATGATCTCATTACGCGCTGCAAAAGCTCCAACAGGAAGTCCACCACCAATTACTTTTCCAAAAGTTACGATATCGGCTTTCACCTTATATAATTCCTGAGCACCACCGAAAGCCAGACGGAATCCCGTCATCACCTCATCGAAAATTAGAAGCGCTCCGTTTTCGTCACACAATGTTCTCAATTTTTGAAGGAAATTATTTTCCGGTAAAACACAACCCATATTTCCGGCAACTGGTTCTACAATTATTGCAGCGATCTCACCTTGATTATGTCGGAACAGATCTTCAACCTCTTCAATATCATTATATTTCGCAAGCAAAGTATCTTTCGCAGTTCCGGGAGTTACGCCGGGAGAACTTGGATTTCCAAAAGTCGCCATTCCACTTCCCGCTTTAATTAAAAAAGAATCGGAATGTCCGTGGTAACAACCTTCGAACTTGATGAATTTATTTCTTCCTGTAAATCCTCGCGCCAATCGGATAGCGCTCATACAAGCTTCTGTACCGGAAGAAACCATTCTGATCTGGTCAATATTCGGGACATTTTCTACGATGTATTTCGCGATCTCCGTTTCCAGTTCGGTTGGAGTTCCGTAAGAAAAACCTTTTTTAGCTTGCTTTTTAATCGCTTCTAAAACTTCGGGATGAGTATGTCCTAGAATTGCGGGACCCCATGAATTGATATATTCGATGTATTGATTGTCGTCAACATCGGTCATATAAGCTCCTTTTGCGGATTTCATAAAAATCGGAACGCCACCTACAGATTTAAAAGCACGAACGGGAGAATTTACGCCGCCCGGAATATATTTGTACGCTTCGTCGAATAAAGCTGAACTTCTTTGGTATAACATAATATTGTTGGATGTTGGATGATGGATGATGGATGAGTCAAAAATATATAATAGATCATCATTTCAAAATCGCGGATTATTTTCTAGGTTTTTTGCTTTGAAGATAGATGAGTTGTCCGGATTGTGGTTGTTGACCGTAATCCATTCTGTTTTTTGAATAGAGTTTTTTTAGTTTGATTCCGAATTTCTGAGCGATATCGTGCATTGATTCGCCAACCTGAGATTTATAAGTTGCTACATTTCCACTGGAAGATTTTGATTCTAAGAAAAGAAAGTCATTTCTTTTTAATTGTGTTCCGTCCAATTCATTCCATTTCATCAAACGACTTTCGCTGATACCGAACTTTTTTGAAACTGCTGCTAAATCTAAATTATCTGGAATAATCACGAATTTCATCCCATCATTCGGATGACTTTTAATTAAGATTGAATTTAAAGTTTCGGCTTTTGAAACAATTTTTTCTACATTCTGCTGCTGTTTCGCATAGGAAACCTGTTCGTAAGGAACTTTTACAGTTACGGGGTTTGAGGAAGATCTGCTTTGATCTAACTGCGCCATAAAAATACGGTCATTTTTTAGATCAGGATACATTCTCAAAACGGCGTAAAGCACCTCGCCAGAACTGCTTTTATCAAATTCATAGAGCCTGTTCTTTTCAATTTTATCGATGAGAATGTAGGCATATTTTGGATTCGTCGCATAGCCGGCTTTTTTCAAACCGTGTGCCCAAGATTTGTAATCCATCATATCGAGTTTGAACAAATTCACATAAAATGGTCTGTAGGCGAGAAATTTTGAGTGGTCTTCGTAAGATTGTCTCGGATCATTATAAACCCGAAAACACTCATTCGGCGCATCGTCGGTGTGCGTCATCGTTTTTCCGGTCCAGTCTTCTTTGCATTTAATACCGAAATGATTATTTCCCTGTTGTGCCAATCGACTTTGTCCGCCACCGGTTTCCAAAAGTCCCTGCGCTAAAGTGATTGAAGCCGGGATTTTATATTTCTCCATTTCTTCTACGGCGTACGGCGCGAATTTCTGGATGTATTGCTCATCTGTTTTCCAGGTTTGAGCGTGAAATTTTGCTATAATTAGGAGTGCAAAAGCAAAAAATATTCTTTTCATAAATTCTTTTTGATGATTTTAAAACAAGTAAAGTTTTATCTCATATTTAATTTTATTTCTCTCGCGTATTTAGCAGATCAAAAATGCATTACGCAGCGTCATCTGCTCTATGGGCAGGAATATCTTTATCAATTTTACAATTTAATCAATTCCCGATTTTGTTTTTTCAACATTTCGTTTGCTCCGAAAATTCCTTGTAAACCACCCGTGTGAAAAGCCAGAATCTTTGATCCTTCCGGAAAATAATCTTCCTCTATCAATTCGAAGATCTTCTTCATCATCTTCCCGGTATAAATCGGATCGAGTTGAATTCCGTATTTTTCTTTGAAGTCATTGATAAAACGGATATTATCGTCACTTATTTTACCGTAACCTCCATCATGTGCTTCAAGGAGTTTAAAATTGTTCCTTTTTGAAAGTTCAATCACCTTATTATATAAGGAGTCATCATCTACGACTTTGAAACCTAAAACCTGCTGATTTTCTTCTGCAAACTTGGAAATTCCTGCGATTGTTCCACCAGTTCCAACTGCGGTGCAAAGATAATCAAAACTTTTTGTATAAGAATCGAGCATAAACTGAATCCCTTCCACGGCGAGTTCGTTGGTTCCGCCTTCTGGAACGATCAAAGCTTCGGGAAATTCCTTAAGTAGGATTTGGGTTAAAGAATCTTTGTCTCTATATTCTTCTCGTGTTACAAATCGAAAGTTCATTCCGTTTTGGTGCGCGAGTTTTAAGGTTGGATTTTCCTGCCATTTTTCCTGAATTTCTTCCCCCCGAATAAGTCCCATAGTTTTCAATTTAAATTCTTTTCCCAAAGCAGCGGTTGCGGCAATATGATTGGAAAAAGCGCCACCAAAAGTAATAAGGAAAGGATTTTCTGGATTTTGATCTAAATAAGAATTGATATTATAAAAGAGTTTCCAGTATTTGTTCCCTGAAATTTTTGGATGAATGAGGTCTTCTCTTTTCAAAAAAAGCTGAATATTTTTCTGAAGAGGGATTTCGATGATGGGAATTGAAAAGGTGGGGATTTTCATTGGTGTAAAGTTGGGAGAAATATTGATAGAATACAAAAAGTTGCATAATTAAATGTGAAGGTCGTATAAAATTATTATATTTGTACGTATAATCTAAGTTATGGATAGCAAACTCACTCTTAAACTCAACGAAAACGTAATTGAACGTGCGAAAAAATACGCTTCAACTAAAAAATTGAGTTTATCAAGATTAATTGAAAACTATCTGGACTCGATTACTCAAGAACAAAATAATGATTTTGAGATTTCTCCTTTTGTGAAAAGCATTTCGAGCGGAAAAAGTATTCCTGCTGATGCCGACTGGAAAACTTCAACGGAAGATTACACTGATTATTTAGACAAAAAATATCAGTAAAATGCAGAGGATATTTTTAGATACCAATATTGTCATTGACTTTCTCGGAGAAAGAGATGGTTTCTATGAACCTGCAGCAAAAATAATGACTTTAGCAGATCACAAGAAAATTAAAATTTTCACCTCGCCAAGTTCTATCTCAAATACCTATTACCTGCTTTCAAAATACGAAAACACAAAAATAGCAATGGAGAAAATTAGAAAATTTAAAGTGCTTTGTGCAATTTCCTTGATGGATGATGAAGTTGTTGAAAAAGCAATCAATTCTGACTTCAAAGATTTTGAAGATGCGATGCAGTATTTTAGTGCGATTGCATCACATTGTGATTTGATTGTTACGAGAAACGAAAAAGATTTTAAAAATGCGATGATTCCTGTGATGAATGGGGAAAGTTATTTGGAAACGATAAAGAAATAAAGACAAACTCTCAAGACTTTATGAAAAGACTTATAACAGATTAATTAAAAAATCCTAAATTTGATAAGCGACATTTTTAGTAAAGAACATTATGGATACTCAAATCTTAAGTAAAAAATTAGAATTAATTCAGTGGCTTTCGGCATTGGAGGATCAATCGGTGATTGAAAAATTGATTAATTTTCGCCAACAAGAAACTAAAGATTGGTGGACTTCTATTTCTGCCGAAGAGAAAATTGCGATCCAGAAAGGAATTAATGATGCTGATGAGAAAAAACTAAAGCCCCATTCTGAAGCACGAAAAATATATGAAAAGTGGTTATAATATTCTTTGGACTGAATATGCTTTAGAAGAGTTAGAAAAAACTATCGAGTATCTTGAAATAAATTTCACAGAAAAAGAAATTAAAAAGCTTGCTAAAAAAACAGAAACTGTTCTCGAACTCATTTCTATCAATCCATTAATTTTTCCGAAGTCTGAAAATAAGGAAATTTACAAAGTTGTAATCCTAAAGATCAATACGCTCTACTATCGGATCACAGGAAACGATGTAGAAATCTTATCTTTCTTCTCTAACAGACAAAATCCAAAAGAAGAAAATCTTTAAGTTGCTTAAAACTAATATTCATTTTTCGCTCAAGCTGCGCCCCGACCTGAGTGGAGCTCTTTTTAATTGGTGACTGAGCTTGTCGAAGTCAACAATTAAAAAAGCGGGAACGGAGGGCGGAAAAAGGCGCACAAAAAATATTAATCTAAAATATATTTCCAGAAACTCCAGAATTTTCTTTTGGTGAGATAGTTTAAATCATCTTCCATGGCGTAAGCTTCGCGCTCGAAAGAGATGGATTTGTAGGCGAGGAAAGAATCTTTTAACTTGAAATAGTGGTAATAATATTCTAAAACATACCATAGATAAAAGAAAATAATCAGGAGTTCCGCTTGTTGACGCAGATGAATTTTCTCGTGGTTGATCAAGGTTTTATTTTGAAGATCTTCTGGCTTTCGAAGAAGGATAAAGGGAAAAAGAGTGATCCCCGAAATTTTTGTATTTTTGAGAAGTCTTTGGCAAATCAGGATCATGAAACAAAGATATTAATTTCAGGAAATCTGATTTAACTTATGTACCAGAAAATCATCAAAGAACACGAAGACTTTTATTACAACGAACAGGGTTATAAAGTTTTTACGGAAGCTTATCACCTAAAGCGCGGTTATTGTTGCAAAAGTGGGTGTAAACATTGTCCGTACGGTTATGATAAAAAGACGGATAGTTTTAAAAAACCGTTGAGAGCGGAGACGAAACCAAATGCAGACTAAAAGATAATAGAATTAGCATTCAATTTTTTAAAAAATATATTTACACAAAAAATTTCAGGTCATGAGCAAAAAATATATCTTACTTTTATTGGCTTCGGCCACATTGGGACTTGCTTCTTGCAGTCCTTTTCAAGTGAAATCTGATTATGCAGAAACCGCAAATTTCAATATGTACAAATCGTACAAATTGAGAGTTGATGATTTAAAAATGAACGATATTGATAAAGATCGCGTTTTGAATGAAGTCTCGAAACAACTCCAAATGAAAGGCTTGAGCGTTTCTGATAATCCCGATTTAATTGTAAACGTGAAAGCGAATTACAAGAAAATTCAGGACGTACAAAGCAACCGACCTTACGGAATGTACGGTTGGGGCGGATCTTTCGGTTGGGGAGTTGGAATGAACAGAACGTGGACTCAAAATTATAATCAAGGTGCTTTGATTCTGGATTTAATTGATGCAAGAACGCAGAAGTTGGTTTGGCAAGGTGTCGGAAGCGGAATTTCGGTAGATTCACCAAAAGCGAAACAGAAACAGATTCCGGAGATTGTTGCGGAGATTATGGCGAATTATCCTCCAAATAAAATGAAATAATTTTTTTAGAAAATAATGAAGACTGCATAAATGCGGTCTTTTTTTTAACCAAAAATTTAAGATTCACTGATTCCTTAAAAAAGAATAAATAAATGAAGTAAAGTCACAAAAGGTTCACGTCTATATAGATTTACAAAAGAATATGAAAGATTGTTGTAATCATATTCCGAACTCAACCTTAAATATCTTAATGATAAAAATCTATTCATTTTCATTAATGAAATTAAAGATATAGAAATCTTAATTTCTTAATGGTGAAGATTATTAATTTTTTTAATTTCTAATGGAAATAATGTCTTGAAAATAATTACAACGACTTTGTCATTCTGACAAAGGAAGAATCTCATTAATTTAATCTTGTTATATTTTGTCTTGTTCTTTTGTCTTGAAACAAAATAACAATCCGCCGCGGCGGACAAGGCTTGAAACTCCGGCTAAAAATTTATTTTTTAACCTAAAATTTCTGAACTCGCGCGATCGTTTAATTTTTTCATGAGTATTAAAATTATTACGCGCTTCGGACAAAGAAATTTTTTCACGGTTTTCTATCAATTTTTCTTTACGCCTCCATTTCCGATGCCAATTAAATTCCGCGCAAGTAGCAAGTATTGATATTAAATAAAAAACCGCTCGAAAGCGGTTTTAATTATTCTATATTTATTTATATCTTATTTCCCAATCACCTCTGTAACTGGATTTCCTATATTTCCGCTTGGGAACTGAATGTGCAATAATGCAGAAATTGTTGGTGCAATATCGGTCATGTTGTAATCTTTATTACTCTCCCCTTTTTTAATTCCCCAACCCATAAAGATTAAAGGAATGTGAGAGTCATAAGAATTCCAGGCTCCGTGAGTTGTTCCCAGTTTAGAATAAGTTGGCAACCAGGAATCATGGTAAATAACTTGAATATCTCCACTTCTTTGCCAATTGTAACCATTCATAATTCTTGTTTTAATCGGTTCGGGGATTGATGATGAGCCAGCTTTTTTCATGTCAACGGCAAACAATATAGATTTATCTTTGTTCAAAATATCAATCAAATATTGCTTCACTTGTTCCGCATCTAATTTATTGTCAGTCATTAATTTATCATCTAAATAAACCTGATTGTTGGTTATTTTAGAAATTAATTTATCAACATTAAATTTATCTTTCAACATCACATTAAATTCTTTATTGTCTTCACCATAAAAACCGGTCGGCATTTTATGTTCTTCCATAAAACCTTCAGAATGGGCACCACCATGATCTGCAGAAAGAAAAACGGTATATTGATCTTTACCAACTGTTTGATCTAGATATTTAAAGAAATCTGCCAAGTCGCGGTCTAATCTTAAATAAACATCTTCAACTTCAATTGAATTGGGTCCAAATTTATGTCCGGCATAATCAGTAGAAGCTAAATTGATGGCTAAGAAATCGGTGATTGCATCGGCTCCTAAATTTTCTCCTTTGATGGCAGCTTCTGCAATTTTCAGCGTCAAGGTATTTCCAAAAGGCGTAGATCGTATGTTGTCTCTCTTCGTTTGATAATCAGCAGCCAAATTATTATAAGGGAAAGTGGGTGTTTTAGCACTTCCCAAAAGTCCTTCCCAAGGTGAATTGTCCGGTGAACTTTCGGTATATTGATTAATTGGTAGCAAAGTATTCCAACCATTCTTCACCAATTCATCTGGAATTTTTTGAGCATTAAAATCATTCACCCATTTTGGCAACTGATTCATATAATAAGAACTTGTGATGAAATTTCCGCTAGTGTCATCAAACCAGTAAGCTCCTGTAGGATTATGACCTGCGGGAAGAATTGAAGCCCTATCTTTTAGAGAAACTCCCACCACCTTTGCCTGAAAATTACTTGCTAAACGAAGTTCATCAGTAACCGTAGTTGACCATAGATTTTTAGGAGAATGACTGCCTACTTTAGCATCAGATGTTCCGACTGGTTTTACGCTGTCGTCGGTTGTACAGTAGACATTTTTTCCAGTTGTTTTATCGTACCAATCATTTCCAGCAATACCATGAATCGCCGGAACAGAACCGGTATAAATGGTGGTATGTCCAACCGCAGTGTACGTTGGAATATAATTAATGTGAACATTATTTAAAGAATATCCTTGGTTTAAAAGTCTTTTAAAACCATCATTACCATATTTTTCATAATAACGATAGAGATAATCCCACCGCATTTGATCAACGACTAAACCCACGACGAGTTTTGGTCTTTCGATTTGAGAGGATTTATTTTTTTGAGCAGAAAAACCCGTTGAGACAAGGGCTAAAAAAATGATAGAAATATTTTTCAACATAATTAAAAATTTACGGATGTTCGAATTTTAGAGACAAATTTAAGGGTTTAATTCTAAAAAAAAGAATGAACTTTTCATGAACAACTTTAAACAAATGATCAAAAATAAATGAATGTTAATTTTTAGGCCCGATTGACTCTTTTTCTAAATTATTTTAAGGAATCGCCGAATCTCATTTTTCGGTTCGCAATGGAAATCCTTTTTTATAATTTTCAAAATATAAAAAAGATTGTAATGGAAAGAGTGAAGAATTTTCTACAAAGCAATAATCTTGTTACACCAAAAAAAAACGCACCTTCGGAAAGATGCGTTTCAATATTAATGATAATTTCTTAGAATTTCAAATCTCCGTTTTCAAAGGGTTTCGCCCTTTGCTGTTGATTTCGCCATTTCATGGCTTCTTGGAAATTTAGAATTTCAAATCACCATTCACCTCTCTTACTGCTTGTGCAGCGGTAGCGAATTTTTCTTTTTCAGCATCGGTTAATTTTATTTCTACAATTTTCTCAACACCATTTGCACCGATAATTGCAGGAACTCCTAGACAGATATCACTTTGACCGTATTCTCCGTCTAACATTAGTGAACAAGGAATCATTTTTTTGTGGTCGCAAAAAATTGCCTGTACCATTACAGAAACTGCCGCACCTGGAGCGTACCAAGCGGAAGTTCCCAATAATTTAGTTAGCGTTGCACCACCAACTTTGGTCTCTTCCGCAACTTGATTTTGTTTTGCTTCGTCTAAGAATTCAGTTACTGGAACACCGTTTCTGGTTGCTTTACTCATCAAAGGCAACATTCCTGTATCACTGTGAGCAGCGATTACCATTCCGTCAACGTCTGAAATTGGACATTCTAAAGCTTCTGCCAATCTGTATTTAAAACGTGCAGAATCTAAAGCTCCGCCCATTCCGATAATTTGATTTTTCGGTAAACCAGAAGTTTTATGAACCAAGTAAGCCATCGTATCCATCGGGTTAGAAACCACGATAATAATTACGTTTGGCGAATGTTTTACCAGGTTTGCAGTAACATCTTTCACGATTCCAGCGTTAATTCCGATCAATTCTTCACGCGTCATTCCAGGTTTTCTTGGAATTCCTGAAGTGATTACGGCAACTTTTGATCCAGCTGTTTTGCTGTAATCACCGGTTGTTCCAGTAATTTTGGTATCGAAATTATTTAGAGAGGCGGTTTGCATCAAATCCATCGCTTTACCTTCAGCAAAACCTTCTTTAATGTCAACTAAAACAACTTCTGCTGCGAAATTTTTCATCGCGATGTATTCTGCGCAACTTGCGCCAACTGCTCCTGCTCCAACTACGGTAACTTTCATATTTAAATTTTTATTGATTTTAAAGGTAATATGGAAACTCGACTTTCATTTTTAATAAAGTAGATTTCCCTTTTTTATGTGACGTAAATTTACGAAATGTTAAAGTTTTGGGCAATTTTAGTATTATTAAAGTTTTCCTAATTATTTAAAAAATGCAGGCAATTCATAATCTGGATCATTGCCATAGTTAATTCTTGCCCTAAATCAAGATTTTTGGAAATATTATAAACTAAATTTGTTTAAAATTAGCAGTCAAAATGGGTTTTGCAAAACGACTTCACGAAGGGTACTCGAACCGAAAATATGACATCGATAAAAAGAAAATCGAAGATTTTATCGACCGATTTTTCCGGTTTATTTTCTTTCTGGAATATCAAAGATGTTCGGAACTGGATAATATTGAAATGCGTTTAAATGCTTTTAAAATTGAATTTAAAGAAATATTATGCTCCGTAACTGAAGAAAAAGACAGTCTTAAAACAGATCACTTTTTTGAAAGTTTCCCGAAAGTTTACGAGTCACTGGAAAATGATGCCCAAACAATTCTTGACAATGATCCTGCGGCAAAAAGCAGAGAAGAAGTCATGTTTTCTTATCCTGGGTTTTTTGCAATTGCTGTTTATCGATTTGCGCATGAACTTTATAAAAATAACATTCCGTTAATTCCAAGAATTTGGACGGAATTTGCGCACAGTAAAACAGGAATAGACATTAATCCAGGTGCTAAAATTGGTGACTATTTCTTCATTGATCACGGCACAGGAATTGTAATTGGAGAGACTACAATCATTGGAAATCACGTGAAAATTTACCAAGGAGTGACTTTAGGTGCTCACTCAGTTGCCAAAAATTTACAAAACATAAAACGTCATCCAACCATTGAAGATGGTGTTGTGATTTATGCAAATGCTACGATTTTGGGTGGCGAAACGGTGATTGGAAAAAATGCATTAATTGGTGGAAATGTCTGGATTACAGAAAGTGTAGCACCAAACTCTGTGGTTTTTCATAAAGGTCAAGTTACCGTAAAGAATAAATTCCCCGGAAATGAACCAATTATTTTTAGTATTTAAAACGGAATTTCTTACAGCCCGACCTGAATGGAGCTCTTTTTTATTGTTTTCTGAGCTTGCCGAAGATGACAATAAAAAAAGCGGGAATGGAGGGCGGAAAAAGCTGCCATAAAAAAATAGTAAATAGACATTCGACGTAGTCAAAAAGCTGCCCAAATAATTAACAAATTTTAAAATTTATTTTATGAAACTGAACAATATATTAGAAGCTATCGGAAATACACCGGTAATCAAGATCAATAAACTTTTTCCAAACAACGTGGAAGTTTGGATGAAGCTGGAAAAACAAAATCCCGGTGGAAGTTTGAAGGATCGAATTGCTTTGGCAATGATAGAAAAAGCGGAAAAGGATGGAACAATCAATAAAGACACTCTGATTATAGAGCCAACTTCTGGTAATACCGGTGTTGGATTAGCAATGGTTTGTGCCGTAAAAGGTTACAAATTGGTATTGGTAATGCCGGAAAGTATGAGTGTTGAAAGGAGAAAACTGATGAGTTCTTACGGAGCATCATTTGTTTTGACACCAAAAGAAGAAGGAACGTCGGGAGCGATCAAAAAAGCCATGCAAATGGCTGAAGAAATCGAAAACTCCTGGATCCCACAACAGTTTGAAAATCCTGCTAATCCAGAAATCCATGCGAAAACTACGGCTCAGGAAATTTTAAATGATTTTCCAAACGGGATCGATTACCTTATCACTGGTGTTGGAACTGGAGGTCACATTACCGGAGTAACTGAAGTTTTAAAACAGAAATTTCCAAATATGAAAAGTTTTGCGGTTGAACCTACCGATTCTCCCGTAATTTCTGGCGGAAAACCTGGACCGCATCCTTTGCAGGGAATCGGCGCTGGATTTGTTCCAAAAAATTTACACACTGAACTTTTAGACGGAACAATTGCTGTTGAAAAAGGAGAAGCTTTTGAATTCACAAAAAGACTCGCAAGCGAAGAAGGAATTTTAGCCGGAGTTTCAACCGGAGCATCTTGTGCAGCAGTGAATAAAAAGTTATCAGAAATCCCTGAAGGTTCTGTCGTTTTGACTTTCAATTATGATACAGGTGAAAGATATTGGTCTGTTGAGGGACTTTTTGAAGAAAATCCTTATAAAGGTTAATCTTTAATAGTTTATCCTGAAAACATAAAATCCTGCGATCATGCAGGATTTTTTTTATTTATATAATTTCTGGCATTTTAAGCAGACGTAAGTTTTTCTTTTTACTTTACCCATTTCTTCGATCAAAAGCTCTGATTTATCTTTTGGGCAAATCTTTTTTCCATAAATCATGGCGGCTTCTTTTACACCGTCGGTTTTCAGTAAACTTAAAAATTCTTCGCTGTAATCGACGAGCATGGAAAGAAGGAAGATTAATTTTTTCTCCGGGATTACTTTAACAATACTTTCAGGATGGATTTTGGCGTGGTAAAGGCTTTCAATTCTTATGATATTTCCGACGCCGGCAAAAAGTTTCTGATTCATTAATACATCACCGATTTGTTCTTCTGAATGATTCGTTTGCAATTCATTTAAAACAAATTCTACATCAAATTCCGGTTTTAAAATATCGGTTTTAAAATTGAAATGATCGGTTGGTTTTCCAGAATATAATTTCGTTTTGGCAACATAAAAATTAATTTCACCATCTGCAAAATGGAGTGCAAAACTGGCATTCACTTTTTTTTGTTTGTTGACCAACATGCTTCCAAAAAGTCCGAGATGAACGCCGACAAAGAAATCTTTGAAAACAAAAAGTAAATTTTTTCCGTAAGTTTCAATGTCCAAAAGTTTAATATTAGTCATTTCTGACTTTTCCATTTCTCCATAACCAGAAGCTTCGGAGACGGTTTTACCCTTAAATCTTTGCAATTTATTTTTAAGAAAATGTATGGATGGTCCTTCTGGCATTTTATTTTATTTTGAAGAAATTAAATTTATAGTAGAAAAAAATTCTGCAATTCATTTATTCAGACTCTGAATTTTTGCACAATTTCAAATTTACAAAATGTAAGACGAGTAAGCAAAAAATGAAGGTTTTTTTACTTTTCAGAATTAATTATTAACGACTCAATTCCTTAGTTTAAAGGATACCATTTTCTAAAGGCAAAAATCATTAAAAACAACCAGGAATAACCAAGACAAAACCCACCTAAAACGTCGCTTGGAAAATGAACCCGTAAGTAAACCCGACTTAAACCAATGGTCAATGAAAGCGAAATCAAAAATATCATCGCGATATATTTCCAGACTTTCGGTAAATCGGTCAACCAAATAAAATAAGCCAAGGTTCCATAAAAAATAAAACTAAAAGTCGCGTGACCACTCGGAAAACTAAAATTCTCTTCTTTGTGAATGAGCGGATAAGGTGGTCTTGGTCTTGCAAAAAACATTTTCATACCATAGATGAGGAGCAAACCTCCAACTCCGGCTAAAAATGTAAAAATAGCTTTTCGATAGAATTTAAAAATAAGTAAAATAATGATCAGAAAAGGATAAACAACTTTTATAAAGGGTGTAGAAGAAAACTGCGTGATCAAAGACATAAATCCTGTTAAGCTATTCCTTATGACATACTTATTGAAAAATTTGAAAACCAGAAAATCAACATTGTCTTCCTTTTCAAGAACCATTTCATCGGTAATTTCCACTAACAGAAATAAAGCTATAAGAAGAAACAGCAGTGAAATGAGCAGTTTCGCAGAATTATTTGCGTAAAAATCTTTCAAAAATTGAATTTTCATGGCACCGATAGATTATTCTATTACAATTTGAGTAGGTAATTTACTTTTATAATTTTAGAATATTTACTTTTCTTCCTCAAAATACAGTCGGTAATATTTTCCGTTTTCATCCTGACCTTGTTCGATCATTTTTCGATCGCCATGAACGTAGATAGAAAAATTCTTATCCAGTTTGATGACACTTTTAAAATACCGTTGGTTTTTCTTCACCGCGGTTTGATTGATAGGGAATTCTTCGGAAATCGAAACCTGCATTTCCTGTTCATAATCGGTTTTGAAGTTAATAAAACTTTCAATCACATTTTTATCTGCTAAAACTTCATTGGTAAATTCTTCGAAATCAAAGGTTTCTTTTTCTTTAAAAAAAGTGAGTGATTTGGTCAGAAAATCAGCTTGATCGGGTTTGCTTACATCAAATTCTTGCGGCAACTGTTTGATCACAAAATCTTTGAAAACGGAAAGCGTTTCCTGGGTGTGAAAATATTCGTCATCGCGTTGTCGAACTTTCAAAAAATCTTCAAACCAATAATATTGATCGCCGTTTTTATTATTATCAACCACTGAAATTGCATAACCTGTTTCTTTATCCGTATTGTAAATCAGGCAACCTTTGTCGAGTTTTGCAAGAGAAATTCCGTAATCTTTTTCTATTTCATAATTTTCATCAATCGGTAGTATTTTCAGGAAGGGGTTTTTATTTTCTGTCTTAAAAATCCCGATGGAATCGATCTGATTTCCTTCTTCAGTAATGCCGCCTTCAAAATAAACGACAAATAATTCGCCACCTTGAATTCGTGGATTATCACTGATCTCAAAAAGATGTTTTGCGATATTTTCAGATTCAAATCTGAATTTGTCTTTTTCTTCAAAAATTTCTGAAACAGAAGAATAGACAGGATTTAAGGACAAATAAGAATCACTGTAAAACTGAAATTGTTCTTCAGATTTAAAGGCATTGAGAAAGTAATCGGTTAAGAGTTCCTTCATGTCGTCATCAATTTGCAACTCATTTTCTGAGAGAAAAAGATTTTCCTGATTGACTTTATTTCCGACTTTGTGAACAATGATTTTAGAGAGCATTTTTGAAAATTTATATAAGTGCAAAGATATTTTTAAAAGATTGAAGCAAGAAATTTTTAGACCAAAACATCTGCATTAATATTGAATTGATAGCTAAGGTTTTTAATATCATTAAAGATTAGATGGTTAAAAAAGTACCAAAAAGATACTGATAACTATCTGACAATAAGATAATTACAAGGTAATATTAATTCTAAACAATTTTGCCTTTTCATAATAAATTGATTATCAGTTTATTAAATATTAAATCATCTGATTTGCATGTCCTTTCTAATAGTTGGTTACCCAAAGATATTTACTCCTTAAATATTGAATATCATGAACCAATTAACTACGGGCATTTCCAAATTTTTATTATTTGAAATAGTAAAAATATCTTTAGTGGAAATATTTCACTTTCAATCTTTCTCAGAAATTTTTCTATTAGTAGATTTATGTAAACATATTTTTTATTTTAGAATCTTCATTCTGTAAACATTTTAACTTATTTATTTAATAAGATTAAAAAGTTAAGTTGTTATAAAAACTATTAAAGTTTCCAAATATTTATTTGTATGGAATTATTGTTGTAGGGAACACCGCGACTTATACATTAATCAAAAAAAAGGAATATGAAAAAGGAAAGCGTTATAAACACAAAGAAAGTTTTAGTTGCTGCATTATTTTTAGGAGCAGTAAGTTTCGGATATGCACAAACCGAAACTGTGGCATCTGAAACTGTCGCAAATACAACAGCTCAGGTTCAGGCACCGCAACAAAATTCAACAATCGAAACGTTGAAAAAACAAATTGAAGCCAATCCTAATGATACGGAATCTATTGTGAAACTAGCAACTGCTTATCAAGATGAGAAAGATTGGAATGGTGCATTGGAAACCTGGAAAAAAATGTCGACTTTATTACCAGATTGGGCTCCATCTTATTATAGCCAAGCGTATGTTTATCAAAGCATGAAAGATGATGCCAATGCAAAAATGGCTTACGAAAAATATATCGCAACAGTAAAACCTGCAGAAGTGGAAGCGAGTAAAAAGAATTTGGGTTACGCACATTTCTTTGTCGCATACAAACTGCAGGAAACCGATAAAGAGCAAGCGAAACAGCATATCGGAAAATCACTGGCATATGACCCAATGAATGCGGAGGCAATGAAACTTAATGAATTTTTAAAACAATAATTTAAATACCTCGATTGAGGTATTTTTTTTGGCATTTATCAAAAAAATTCCCCAAGTTTTCACTCGGGGAATTTCTATTTATAAATTTTAAAGTCTTATTTCACTTCTTCAAAAATAACGACCATTGTAAATCAATTATTTACATTTTTATGGTACAAATAAGGTATTGAATAATACAAGGATTTTTAACTAAAAACATCTAATCTACTACTAATCATCGCTTTATACTTTTCTTGATTTTCTGAAGTAAAATTAATCATTCTCTTATATCTTTATGGTGAATTACGTTTCCTATTTCTCATTTCTCAATATCCTTTATTGATGCTGGAACTAATTTATTGCCAAACATCAATAGTACGTGATTCACTTTTGCTAAACTTAAATTATCCTTTCCTTGTTCTATTTTTCTAACCACAGTTAAAGCTACACCAGCTTTTTCAGCAAATTCCTGCTGTGTAAGGTTGGCTTCTTTGCGTTTATCTTTGGTAAATTGCGCTAAATTTTTATACATTATTATATGCTTTTGCAAGTATTTAGTACAAATATATAAAATTATATGCAATTACATATATCGATTATTAAGGGGTATGTTTTATATGTGATGAGATATAAAAGACTTGAAATTATTAGAGCAAGTTTTAAGAAAATATTCAATAAAAATAGCGAACCCCTGCTCGCTTCATAAACTATTGTAACTATTATAACATTAATGCTCTACGTTACTATTTTCTAATTATTCTGTCGCAAATATGGGAGATATTTGCGACAGAATACATTAATATTTGTCTTGGATGCATTGATATCAATGCTTACTTATTCCGATTTAACACACTTATCACCAATCGCTTCACCGTTTCCATTTCATCGGGTTTACTAGATGCTATAAATAGCGTTAAACTCGCTAAAGTATCATTGCTAATAATTAGTTCTTTTTGAGAGTTGTAAAGCATTCTATTGGTTTGTAAAAACTTCAAAAAACACGCTGCAGCAATTCTTTTATTGCCATCTACGAATGAATGATTTTTCACAATTAAATATAAAAGCATCGTCGCTTTTTCTTCAAGAGTTGGATAAAAATCATTTTCGCCAAATCCTTTTTCTATCTGTGCAATCGAACTTTGGAAATTTTGATCCTTTTCTTTTCCAAAAACCTGCGAATCAAAATCTACAACCATTTGATTGATGAGTTCCTGATAATCTTGCCTTGTAGGATACAGTGCTTGTTTCTTCGTTAAACCTTTTGAATCCAATTCTTCGTGATCGTAGTCATCTAACAATTTCAATCCTTTAGAAAAAACAGATAACCATTCATTTTCCTCCAATTTTTCTTCAATCGCTCTGCTTAAAATCTGAATCCCATTTTTCAAAAGTTGAACTTCCTGTTCTTTTTGGGCTAATCTTTTTTCGTTAATGGCGTAACCGTTTACCAAATAATCTTTTAGAATACTATTTGCCCAAATACGGAATTGGGTTCCTTTTGATGAACTCACTCTATAACCAACGGCAATTATAATATCTAAATTATAATATTCAATATTTCTCGTAATTTCTCTTCCTCCCTCTATTTGAACTGTTGCATTTTTTGCAACAGTTGCATATTCTTTTAATTCCTTTTCTTTATAAATATTCTTAATATGTCTAGATACTACTGATTTGTCCCTTTCAAATAACGCAGAGATTTGATTAAGATTTAGCCAAAGTGAATCATCTTCGTATGTTACTTCAACTCGAACCTGATTTTCTGCTTCATAAATAATTATTTCATTCATATTAATTTCTCTTTTTGTGCTAATCTTTTTTGGTTGAGGGAATAACCTTTTACCAAATATTCTTTTAGAATTTTGTTTGCCCAAATACTAAATTGAGTTCCTTGTTTGGATTTTACACGGTAACCAACAGAGATAATGACATCTAAATTGTAATATTTGATTTTATATTTCTTTCCATCTGAAGCAGTTGTCAAGGATTCCTTGACAACTGAATTTGAATCTAATTCTTCTTCTTTGAAACAATTATTTATATGCAGACTTACATTTTGTTTTGTTTGCTTGAATAATTCGCTCAATTGACTTTGGGATAACCAAACAGTATCTCCTTCAAACTTCACTTCAAGCGAAATACCAGATTCTTGTTTTGGTATATTTCTATTTGATTTTCTGTGTCCATAATTTTAAAATACAATGTAAATATCGGAAAATTCAATTGAATTTATCTTCTTTATTACAAATGACAATAAGTGCATTGTGTTGTACTTATCTTGTTTCGAATTTGCTTTTATCAAATTAAATTTACAATTCGTGCATTAAACAGCACTTTTAATTGTGTAAACCAAATAATTATGTAAATTTGTATTCAAAGTGCAATATATGACACTATCTTATTTTATAGAACAAATCAAAGAACGTAGAAAAATACTTGATGTCACGCAAGAAACCCTTGCGGAAATAGCAGGTGTCGGACTTCGAACCTTGAAACAATTTGAAAGCGGAAAAGGAAATCCGACACTCGAAACATTACAAAAAATCTGCGATGCTTTAGGATTTGAAATAAAACTGGAAATTAAAAATATTGAACATTGAGAGTCGCTAAAGTCTTATATAAAGGTCAACAAGCAGGAATTCTTGAACAAAATAATGATGGGAGTTTCATGTTTAAATATAATGAAGATTGGCTGCAAGACAGTACCAAACCGCCAATTAGCTTAACACTTCCAAAAGCACAAAAAGAATTTTCTTCAAAGGAATTATTCCCATTTTTTTACCATCTTTTACCAGAAGGTGTCAATAAAAAAATGGTTTGCAGAACCTACAAAATTGATGAATCCGATCCTTTCGGAATTCTACTCAAAACAGCAAAAACGGATACAGTTGGAGCGATTACTATTGAAAGAATATAACATGGAAATGCCCAAAATAAAATACTGTCCTGGGAAATTGACGGAAGGTTTCGAAACTTACAGTCCGATTGTTTTACGGAAAATGTTCAATGGTAAAAAAATCAGTCCTATGTTATTCTATCCTTCTCCATCAGATTCTAAGGAACGTTCGGTATTTAATGAAAATCAATTGCATATTTCTATCTCTGGTTTTCAAGAAAAATATTCTTTGATTATAGAAAATTCTAAATTAAGATTGACCAATGAAGATGAATGCGGACAATATATTTTGAAACCGATTTCAGATTTGCCGAAAAACAGTGAATTTGCTCCAGCCAATGAACATCTTACTATGCAAATTGCACAGCAAATTTTCAAAATTGAAACAGCAGAAAATGCGCTCATTTTCTTTCAAGATGGTAAACCTGCATATATTACAAAACGCTTTGATGTTAATAAAAATGGTGAAAAATTAGCCGTTGAAGATTTTGCTTCACTTCTTCAAAAATCTCCTGCAACCCACGGAGAACAATACAAATACAAAGGAAATTATCTGGAACTTTTTGAAACATTGAAAAAATATGTTCCGGCAACAAAAGTGGAAGCTCCAAAACTTTTCAAATTGATCCTCTTCAATTATTTATTTTCTAATGGAGATGCTCATTTAAAAAACTTTTCTTTAAAAGAAACCGAACAAGGAGATTTTAAATTAAGTCCGGCTTATGATTTATTGAATACAAAAATTCACATTGCAGATGCTGACTTTGCCTTAAATGAAGGACTTTTACCAAAATCTATCAGCAAAGGAAAAATAAAAGATCAGTTTTTTTTATTAAGTCAAAAAGCCGAAATACCAGAAAAAACAACTGCCAAGATTTTCAAAAATATCACTTCACACGAAAAGGAAGTCATAGAATTGACGAATCGTTCTTTTCTTACCGAGCAATTAAAAAGAAATTTTATACAAAGTTATCAGGCGAAGTTGAAGAAGTTGGGTTGAGCGTATTGGTTGATTAAATTTCTTTACTTACATATAATTCTGCCATTTTTAAATCTCGGAAAATTTAAAATTTAAAACTTATCCAATTCATTTCTCAAAAACTCATAAATAACAACCATTCCGTAGGTATCTCTCTCGCAATATTTTAATAAATTTTGTCTTAATTGTTCTGTGTTTTGAGTTTCATCTAAAATACTTTCATGAAATAATGTACTTGCACTACCACCATCGCTAATTTCTAAATCATCATAAGAAAATTCAGGTGCAATTGCGGGAAGTACAGATTTAATGGAAGCCGAATTTCCCATCGCCGGCAAATAATACCATCTTTTATTAAAAACAACCAATAAATCTACAATTCTATCTATTAAACCAAAAAGAAAAGCAGCATCTTCGGGGAAATCTTTTGCCAATTCTTTCAATCTACCCACTTCAAAGCTTTGATTATAGGTTACAATGCTTCCCTTATCCAAAAAATCCAATTTCATTTGGTCTATCATTTTCTTTCTTGGATCTGTTTGTCCATTGGTGAAATCTTTCGGATTCGCCAGAAATTCTTTGTGAGAAATCGCTTTTTCACCTTCTAAAATATGCAGCGAATATTGAAACGGAATTTGTTGATAAGGTTTTGTTCCATCTAAAACTGGAATTGCCGCAAAAATAGTTTCAAAATCAAAAAAATGAAGCGGTTCTTCCCAAGAATTTAAGAACTCTCGAATTGCCGGAAAATCCTTATAGGATTCATTATTTTTAATTCCATTTACCTGCAATTGCTGAGCAAAAGTAAGATTATAATCTTCTGGAATATCTGCCAATTTTAAAATTCCATCATTATACAATTGCCAAGATTTTTTTCCGGCTCTCGTCAAACCAAAGACAGAATTTTCAGGAACGTGTTTCCAGCAATGGTGGGCAAATTCGCATTCAAAAGGATCGCTGCAATGCGCACCAATTTCTATAACAGGTTCTTGTTTTGAATTAAGAACTTGAAGCAAATTTTCAAAATTTAATTCAACCCAATCTTGCATTTCTATTACTTCATCGGTAATGTTTTCAAGATGGAAAAATTCTGAAGAAATTGCGCCATTTTTTACATATTGATTGTTGATGTGCATTAAAAAAAATTGATCTGGAACACATCCCGATTTCGACATCACATAATATTGAAAAGCCGCATCTGTATAATGATACTCTTTTACAGAGGTGCTGCTTTTAACTTCTATCGCCCAAATTTCATCATCATTTCGATGTAAAATATCGAGCATTACCAAAGTATTTTCCGTAGCAAAAGTAGCTTCGTAGATTGTTTTCTTTTTTTCTGCAATCCATTTTGTAGTTTGTTGAATAGATGTTGAAAAATCTGAAAAATCTTCGGGCGTTGCATCTTCTCCATTCGGAAAACAATTTTGCGCCAAACTTCCGACGGTATGTCCTAAATCAAAAATCTGCTGAGTTGCTTCACTTACAGGAAGTTTTAGATCTTTTCTGAAATATTCAAAATAGATTTTTTTGGAACATTGAACTCCAGAAACAAAACGGGATTTAGAAATACTTTTCATTAAATTAATCTTTATAATTCTCCATCATATTTTTCACTTCATTGCTCAAATGTTCTCTCAAACTTTTTGGCGAAATGACCTTTACTCTTTCTCCGTGTGAAAGTAGTTCACGTTCAAAATCATAGGTGGGAAAAATGGTCAACTGGATGCGAAATTCTTGCTCATTATCTATCAAAATTATTTGAGAATGATGCATAGGAAGGGTTTTTATGTATTGTCCTTGCTCTGGATCGAAAGACAAAACGATTTCTTCTACTTGTTCATTATCACCATAAATAATCCCAAAAGAATGTTTAAAATAGTTTTCAATATCAATTTTTTCAGGTTTAAAACTTGAGTTAGAAATTTCCAAATCTGAAATACGATCCAAACCGTAGGTTTTTAAAAAAAAATCTTTTCCATCTCTTTCATTCGCCAATAAATACCAACGATTACGGAATTCTTTCAAAGCGTAAGGTTCGATCGTTTTTTTATAGGAAACACCTTCCCAAAATTTGGTATAATTGAAAGTAATTATTTTTTGATGCGTGATGGTGTGAACCAAACCATTTAACCAATGCAAACCTCGGGATTTTCTTTGCTCAAAAAACATTACATTTTTCTTCCCTTTCACTTCTCTGTACGCTTCTACCAAAAGAAGGTTATCAAAAACATCTTCGTGGTATTCATCTATTTCATCATATTCAATCGCATAAGTATTGCTGGAACGACGGTAGGAAATATTAATCAGAAAAACTTCCAAAATTGCTTCTTTGTCGCGAAGGAAAGTGCGTTTTGTGAATTTTAATTCTTCAATTCCTTTTTCCTCATATTTTCGTACAAGATAATCGTTGATTTCTTCGTAAGATGCGCCTTTATCTTTTCTTCTTCTCAGAAATTCTTCTATAAATTTCAAGCGAAGCATTTGTTCTTTTTTTGCCATTTGGATTATTTTATCGGGTAAAGATAATAAAGATGAACGACAATATACGGCGTTTAAATAAGAGAGATTTTAGATTGTTCAACGAGGAAGTTTCGGTCTAAACAGTGGAATAGTTCCAAAACTTTCTGCATCAAAAATTAAATTAACACCTTCACTTTCCAGAATTTTAATGCTAATTAATAAGTCTTCTTTGCAATTTTCATCCTTATAATTACTATTCGAATCATTGAAATAAACTTTTACCATTTGGAAAACATCATCGTGTTGTAAAGCAATTTTATAAACGTAATAAGATTTAACATCATAATTTAGAAAATCCTGAAAATCCTCATCTTCATTTTTAATGAGTTTATTATATTTTTCTGGAAATCCTTCGGTTGAATATTGATGCTTCAACCCATAATAAAAAATGGTGTTGATGATTTGAAAATCGTAAAATTCTAGTTCTTTTACGTCATCCAATGAATCCGTATGTTGAATTCTAACAATATTCTGTTTTAGTTGAGCTATTAAATCAATGGTTTCCATGTTGTTAATTTAGTTCAGTTTTCTGTTTAATTTAGATAAATTTTGTTGTTTATAATTTCATTTTAGATAGAATCATCATTTTTAATGTAAATAACCAATGTTAATGCAATTATACTTTGATTATTTTCTTCTATATATCCCTCTGGAATAATTTTAAGCAAATATAATTCACGACTACGCCAAAATAGGACACAGTCAAAAAAAAAGTTTGTTAAAGATTTTTTAGAAAATTTTAGAAGTTAAATCAGCAATTATTTCCGAATGATTTTCCTTTAAAAAAGGGTGCCAACTTTCTGGCGAAAAATAAGCAGAAGAATGTTTGATAAAAGAAATATTCGTTTTCAAACCATCGATTGTTACGGAACTTGTAGCAGGTTTTGCAGAATTGATCTTGTTGTGGTAGATTCTTTCTGTTCTTTGGATGTTTAAGGAATCCATCATTCTTTCAAAACTTGTGGCGCCAGTTACGCCGATGAAAACGCAATCTGTAGGTTTTAAAATTTTGATGATCTCTGCAAAAACTTTCCAACCTTCATCAAAATCTGTGTTTGTAGGTTGTTCGGTTTTGTTTCCGTTGAAATTGCTGTAATCCATCGTGCGTTGTACAAAATTGTAGAAAGCCAAGTTTTGCCACAATTTTTCTTTGTTGATGGTAGCATTTCCAAACATTGCTTTCAAAAAATTGTCTAATGCCAGATGTTTGTAATAGTTTTCTATTTGCGTTTGCTGCACTGCATTTCTGGTAAAATTTGCACTGTTGACCAATGCCAAATCTTTCTCGTATTGCTCCTTTGTTTCGCCTTGTGCATACTGCGATTCTGCGATGATGAGCAATCTTTTGTCTTGCGCAAAATAATCTTTCCCAATCCACGGAAGCCATTTTAGGTTTTGGATTTTTTTGAAATTTTGGTCTTGGGAAATATTGATATTGGATGTCATTATTTTACATCTTTAAAAATTATAAGTAATATCAATATTAACAATATTTAAAGTTTCAATTTTACTTTTAAAGTTAGTTGAAACACTAAAAACAGGTGAGGATAATTTTGCGGAAATCTCAAGTAAATTATTATATTCAGAAGTAATCTCAGTTATGACATTTTTTTTTGTTAGTAAAACTCCTGATTCACTAGAATCTCTAAAATCTATCAGAGATAGAAGTTCAGTTTCATGTCCTAAATAATGGTCTTTTATAAATTTTCTACAGTCCATTAAATTCTTTTTTAAATCAAAATTATCTTGTAGTTCGACATCCTCATGTATTTCGTATTCTTCTTTATATTTTTCTTCTTTTTCTGTTTTGATTTTGATTTCTGCATCTACCAGATTATACGAAATAGTTCCATCAGCATTAGTTATTAATCTCTTCTCTTTCTTAAAAGTAATTTTAGTATCAATTTTTTTTGCACCTAGATAAAAGCCAATTTTTCTATAAAGCGCAATTTTTTCTGCGATAAAATAATTTTCACCTTGACTTTCATGAACATATGTGTTTTTTCTATAGGGGTGAAGATAATACACAGAATTTTCTTTTGGTCTTCCACCTATAAGTTCAAAATTCTGTGAAAAATCTTCTACATCATAGTCTATTGATTTAACTTCAATTGAGGAAGAAAGTTGATTCTTTGTTGGAAGTTGATATTTATATCCTAAAGCATTCTCATCCTTTTGAAATAATATAATTTCAGGGATTTGTTCGTTCATTTTTAATTGTATTTTGTTGAGTTTTATTAGATTTTGATATGAGATAAATTACGGCAGAAGATAATATTAAAGCGAACAACGTAACGCCAATAAAAATCCGCAATTTTCTTTGTAGCATAGAATTTTGTTTTATTTTTATTACAATCTCCAGTGTCATTTGATAATCAATACTTTTATTAATTACTTTTGAATCTTGAATAAGTAACTCTATAATTTTTTCAAGATTATCTATTTTGTCAAGAAGATACATATAAAAAATACGCCTTCCCTTATCATCTAAATCTTTGTAATGCGAAGAAAATAAAATTATATTATCTTTTTCACTTATAGTAATAAATCCATCTTTGTACAGTTTTTTATAATCTTTTGTATCGGAGAGTAATTCAACATATTTTAAATTCTCTGGATTTTTTGATAGAAGTTTTCCATCTACAACTATATAATTAGTGCCATCATTGTGCTCGTTTTGTGATAATAAAATACGTTTCATTATTTTTTAAAAATTAAATCAGTTATTTTTATTAACTCTTCTTTGTTAGTGAGATTAATGGGAGTTATTTTTTCTATCAGTCCTTTGTAAGGCTTTTCCCTAATTAATTTTCTAAGATTTTCTAACACTTTATTCTTATCTTCTTTGCATTTGTCAAGGTGTGAACCAAAAATCAGAAGTTTTTTTTCTGATTTTTTTTCAAAGTATTCGTTTAAATATAAAAATCTGCTGTTACACTCTCGCTGATAATCAATTTCATCAAAATATCTATTAATGTCAAAAAAATAAAAAATCATATCAGATTTGTCCATTATTTCATGATATTTAATTCGATAATCAGACATACCTGGAATATCAAATCCTGAATCTACGTTAATTTTATCTCCAGATGAAGTTGTAAAAATGAATGATTTATATTCATCATTCACTGCCGTTTTAGCCATATTCTCGTGATATGGAACACCTCTTAAAAAACATAGAAATAATGTTTTTCCTGCTGCATCCATTCCTAAAATACCAAGTTTGTTTTTTGCTGGATCAGAAAAGAAATCTTTTATGTTTTTTTTATATTTTAAAAATATAATAAGCAATGGTATTCCCGCAAATGCTATATTTATAATCCAGATAAATGGCATATTTTAATATTTTTTGTTTTTTTTGATTGTTACAAAGCCACCGCATGTTTCCCTTTATTGCTTCCATTTGGATGGCGATGGCACGAATTTATAACTAAATTTTTTATTGACGATGCAGATGTGCCACAATATTTGCAACTATATTTTGTTTTTTCAATGCCTTCATACAATTTATGTTTTCCCTTGTTGCTACCGTTTGGATGATGTTGGCAAGAACTTGCCGTTAATGTAGCAATGCTGGTTGCTTTTGTTCCACAATATTCGCAGTAAAAATTTGCCATAGTTTTAATTTTTGACAAATATAAATTCTAACACCGACAAACGAAGTCCGTTAGAAAAAATATATTGACAACGTTTTTTAAACATTTACAAAATATTTAGAGCGGGTAATCAAACTCCATCGGTAAATTCACCAGATTGTAATTCTCATCCAACAAACTTCCATTAATAAAGGTAGTTTCGTTTAGCGTTTCTTGTCCAGAAGCCTCATGAATATGCCCAAATAAATGAAATTTTATTTTTAAGTGATTTACGGTTTTTAGTAAATCTCCACATCCTGCATTGATGTTTGAAGTTGTTTTATCTAAAATTCCATTTGGCGGACCATGCGTTACCAAAATATCTGTGTTTTTCGGAATCTTTTTCCAATATTTTTGAATCGGTTTTCCGCGGTCTTCGTTAAATGCCCAATTGAAAAATGTGGGTGTAATTGGCGAACCCCAAATTTTAATTCCTTCTATTTCTACTCCATTATTGCACAAATAATGACAGTTGGAAGTCAGTTTTTGCTGAATAAATTTCATGGAATTTTCTTCAAAATAAAAATCGTGATTTCCGGCAATAAAAATTTTGTGAGCATAGTCTAAACGAAGAAACCAATGGATAAAATCTTCCACTTCATGATCTCTCCCCATTTTTGAAACATCTCCACCATGAATGATCACATCTCCTTTAGGAAGGTTTTTAAGTTTGCGATGTTGTCCGTGTGTATCGGATATAAAAACTATTTTCATTGGAGTTATTTTTCTTTAAAATCATTTATAATTATCCCGGAAGTTTCGGTCTAAATGGAGGTGCAGCTTCCCAATCTTCTTTATTGAAAGTTAGATTTATTTTATCTTTTTCTAAAATTGCAATTGATATTACAATTCCTTCTCTGCAAAATTCATCTGTTTCTAGAGCTTCCGTACCAAAAAAGGAGACTTTAACCAATTGAAAAACATCCTCATGCAGTAAAGAAACTTTGTACACATAATATGATTTCACATCATAGTTTAAAAAATCTTCAAAGTCTTCATCTTCATTTTCTATTAAATCTAAATATTTACTGGGAAAATCATCTGTATTATAATTTTTTGAAAGACAATAGTTATAAATTAAGTTCATGACATCAAAATCACAATCATCCATTTCTTTTAAGTCGTCAAATGATTCTGTAAACTTTATTTGAGCTATTTTTTCTTTTAATTCAATTATTTGTTCTGTAATTTCCATATCTGATTTTAGGTTTTGATTACTATTATATTTTGTGATTCTTTTCAATTCTATACTACCAAGATCTCATCTATTCTTATAAATGTTAGCTTTGTATTTCTAAAATACCTCTTATCAATTTTCATCTGCTAGATCTTCAATTTGTTCTAAATCTACATATTTTATCCAAAACATTCCTGACTTTGAAATAAAATATCCTTTGTTTGAATCTAAAAGAATTATTTTATCATCGCAAGCAATTTTCATGATCGAATTCATCATGAACGTTCCATCAAAGAGCAATTCCCACGACTTTCCGCGATCTGTCGATTGAAGTAAATGCGATGAATTTGTAGAACATATTCTTATATAATTTTCTTTGAATTTGATGATTTGTGACATTTTTCCTGTATAGATTATGTCGCAATTTAATTGACCATTGAGACAAAATAGAACAATCTAAAATAAAACAGTTTAAAATGCTTGTGATTGTTTAAGGACTTGTTTTGTCGGGTTCAGCGTTTATATTTGAAGCAAAATGAACTACCCAATTTTAAAAATCGAAAGATTGTCGCAAACATCAACAACTAAATTTTGTTTTATGGAGAATATATTCGTGTATTCTTCTGAAAACTTTTATGGTTTAATTGCGTATAATTTCAAAACCATAATCCCACCCACCTATGAAGAGATTTTACCCGCATTTACACATCACTTTTGGGGTTGTAAAAATGAAAAATGGAAGCTCCACAATTTTGAAAATATTGAAATTAATAATAAACAATTTGAAGAAGTGGAAACATTCCAGAATGGATATGCATGTGTGAGCAAGAACGGAAAGACTTTCGGATTTGTCGATCGAAATGGAAATTTTAAAATTCCAGCCCATTACCTGAAAGGGCAACATCTGGGAAATTGCCTTTTTGCTGTGGGAAAAGACATCCAAGGAAAACTGAAGTACGGAATTATCGATTTGAAAGAAGAGTTAATTTTACCCTATTTATTTGATGAAATTCCTACTTTTACAGATGTTGCACTTTTGCTTTTAAAAAGAAGAAAGCCACTTCGAGAGTGGCTTAGGTTGTAATTTAATTGCTGTATTTTAGTTGCCAATTTTTAAAAGCGTGCAAAATCAAATTACAGTATGTTGAATGTTTAATAACGCGATTATTAGGATGGTAAGCATTTAAAAGTAAATGATTTTTGTTTTGATAAATATGTAAAGAGTTATTTTCTACATTTTCTTCCAATTCTCCGAATGAATTGAAAAAATCATCGTCGAAAAAATTATAAGTTCCTCCAAAAATAATTACTTCAGGATTAATCATTTTTATTTGTTCATGTAGTGCAATTTTATTTTCAGAATAATATCTTTTGATCAAATTCCAATCTGCTAAACTTCCACCGGGAATCTTTTTCACGTTGATATACGCTACTTTTTCCATCACATTAATAATTGATTGATCTTCATAAAAGTTTCCCATAGAATCCCAATCTTCGCCGGTAAAAATACCATTTGTCGTATACACAATTGAAGTAAAAGTGTTTGCCCAACCATCAGTGAGACCAACTTTATTTATATTTTTTAAGTTTTTGAGTGCATCTCTCATAGTCCAGCCATGTTCTTCACTATTTGCTTCTTTTAAAATCCATAAAATTTTAGGCGAAGATTGACTATACTGTACAAAATCAACAATTCCGTCATAAATTACTTTGTCACCTTCAAACAATTGATCATTGGCTTCTTCAGCCAATTTAAATTTCTCTAATGTCATGTTTATTTGTTTTTTATAAAATTACATTTATTTATTAGTGCATTAACCATTAAATTGATCTTTACTTCAATTCTTAGCAAAAATGAATTTAAAAAGATTTTATTTCTGCTTATTTAGGAATTTATTTTCGTCCAATCGCGACCTTCTGTAACAGACCGAAATTTGCCAATTGAAGTCTTGGCGAAAACAGTTGCACCTTTATTTCCTAACTCAAAAAACGACCCTAATTCCGCTGATCCTTCAAATACGACGCTCCAAGAAATACCCGCATTATTAGACACTAGCAATTGATAAGGATTTTCGGATGATATTTTTATAAGCTTAATTCCGATATAAATTATTTGTGACATGATTACATTTTTAAAGTTAATAGATAATTATTCATGGTATTTGAATAGCACTGCAAATACTATGGATGAAAAGTATAACACCAAAAATATAGGGAAGAACAGCAAGAGTCCTTTTAACAGTGCTAATTCTATCACATCCGTAGATTTTGGAAGGAACATTTTCCACTCAAGTTTTCTTTCTACATTTAATTCTGCAGTTGGAATTTCTTCAAAGAAGATTTCAAATATTTTTTTCATTTGTAGATTTTATTTTTTTTAAGGTCAAATGGTATCGCCTTACTGGTCATAGGTTTTTTCTTACAAATTTGCTGATAGCGATTTCATCATTTGTTTTTTAGAATCCAATTTTACCTCTTACTTCCCCACTCCATTTTTCATTTTTACAGAGGTTTTTAATTTCTTCAAAATGAAGTTTTTCACCCGATAGAATTTCTTGCATCGCACATTTTCGAGCAATATTTTCCATTTCGCCACCAGAAAAATTAAAACATTCTGCTAATGTTTCACTTTCTTTTTTTGATAGTTGCGATAGTCTTTCACGCCAGATTTTTGCCGAATTTTCTGTCGATGGTTGCTCAAATTTTACTTTAAATAAAAACCGCCGTTCAAAAGCGGTATCCATATTTTCTACAAGATTTGTGGTGGCGAAAAGAATACCTTCAAAATTTTCCATTTCTTCTAAAATGATATTTTGAATCGCATTTTCGGTATCTGCAACATTGCTACTTCCAGCAGATTTTCGTTTGCCAATAATTGCATCTGCTTCATTGAAGAGCAAAATGGGACACAATTTTTCTGTTTTTTTCATGTCTTCATATTGCGTGAAAATCTTTTTCACTAATTTCTGACTTTCGCCAAACCACATGCTTTTGGTTTCGGAAATATCTACTTTAAAAATATTTCGTCCAGAATTTTTTGCCAATTGAAATACACTTTCTGTTTTACCAGTTCCAGGAACGCCGTGAAGAATGGCGGTAATCCCAATTGCCATTGCTTTTTCTTTTAATCTATTTTGCATTTCTTTAAACTTCTGATCTTCCAAAATAGCGGAAATTTGATCTAATTGCGTACTTTCATCTTCATTAAAAAAGAGTTTTTTCTGTTGAATATTTTTAGCCAGAATCAATTTTGAATTTTCATTTGAAACGTCATCTATTAATAAATCTTGGTGATCGCGTAGAAAAGTGATAACTTTTTGGGTGAGTTTTGCGTGTGGTTTATTGGCGAAGCTTTGATTGGAGATTTCAATTAAACCCAACTTGCTCAATTTCGTTTCTTTATTAACCAATTTTTTAATATTATATAAAGCTTGGCTTTTTTGTTTAAAATAATCGTTAACCGTGGATTGAATATTGGTATTGAAATCGTTATCACCACAACTGATGGTGTCCCAAATTGCATCTAAAAAAAAGAAGGTTTCGAAAAGGTCGAGTTTGTAATTTTTGATTTCCCGAAAGATCGGCATGTGCAAATTTTCTTCGCAAAGCGTTTCTATATAATCCGTAAAATCATATTGATGAATCATATTTGCATCCAACTGATCGCTCATTCCATCAAATTCTTCGAGCAAATCCACAAAATTTTTCTCTTTAGTACAATTTTTATTCTGAAAGATTTTTAATGGTTCATTTTTGGAAATCGTGTTGATCACGGATTGCGACAATTCATAGGTGGAAATTTGTCTTTTCCGGCTTTCTTTATTCATCAAAAGATTTCGTTGGTACAAAACTTCAATGGCTTCTCGATATTTGAGCACTTGAAAACTGGTCATTCCGAAATACTGAAATACTTTTGTAAAGGAAGCTTCCTCAAACCACGAAACAAAAGCATTTGCAAATAAAACAACTTCTATTTTATTCAGTTGTAAATACGGACAAAGCGATGCCAATTCTTTTTCAATCGACTCAAAAAGAGGTTCACGAAGATGAGAATATTTAGAAAATTTGTGAATGGTTTCGATACATTCTAAAACGTTGAAAGTGATTTTTGTTTCCATGCTTTGTAATTTATTTTTACAAAGATGGTAAGTCACTACGCCGAAATATGGCGGTTAAGTTAGATTAAAATAGAAGTTTTAAAATTGTGCATAACTATAAACATGCTGATAAACAGCCAAACTTTTCAAACTCACTTCTTCATCTGTATATTTCTCCTCTGGTAGCCAAAGCAATTGATCGTATATTGTAGTTTTAATCCCGGCTTTCATTTCCCGACTTTCTTTCCAGTTTAGAATATTTAATTTTTCGGTTTGCAGTTTTTCTAAAGTATCTTTTGCCACTTTTTTAACCTGTTCTCTTTCAGTTTGAGTCAATTCTTTATTTTGAATCAGCAAATCGAAAATCGACAAAGTCGGTTCATCTAAATTTTCTTGAAACGCTCTCTTTTCTTCTGTTGAAAGTGTTTGGACAAAATCTGTTAATTTCGTAAAACTTCGTTTTAATTCCGCTTCAGATTTTCCATTGTTATATTCTTCAACAATTTCTTTATAGCGATCATAAAATTCCATTCGCAAAGGATTCTCCTTGAGCATTTGTTCTAATTTCTGCTCTACTGCTTTATTCAGATCGTAAACCAATTCATTTTTACGCTGAACTTTCTCAAAAGCTTTGCGCAAAGCATCAGCATCCAAATTTGATAAATCAATGGCAACGTTTACGGGTTCAGAAACTGTATCTATAATTATGGAATCATTTACAACACTTTGCAAACGCAAAATAATCTCCGTGACATCGGCACTTTTTGTTTTCTGGTTCAGTTTATTGTAAATCGCATCAATTGCGTTGTATTGCTTGGTGAATTTCTTGGCTTCCTTTTCTGGAAATAAGGCTTTATATTTTCTAAAAACATTGCGTGCTGCGATTTCAAATTTCGCTCTTGATTCCTCATTTCTGCAAACTGCATTAGCTCCATTGTTCACCGCTGCAATTTTCCCCATCGCTGTTGACTCTATTAAAGTCATCAGATCAAAATCTTCTTCCTTCAACATTTCCACAACCTCATTAATTGCTTGCTGAATCTCTGCAGCTATTGCTTTTAACTGCTCAAAAGGTTTGGTGTCTTTCTTTCCGTCTTCACTTCCTTTTCCTTTCTGTCCTTCTCCGTAGATGGCATAAGCCTTTTCTAATTGTTGATAGACATTTCCATAATCAACGATTAAACCGTTTTCTTTTTCGTCATCGTAAACTCGATTGGCACGAGCAATAGTTTGCATCAAAGTATGTCCTTTAATCGGTTTATCCAGATAAACGGTAGAAACGCAAGGCGCATCAAATCCGGTAATCCACATGGCACAAACGATGGCTAATCGGAAAGGATTGTCTTCATCTTTAAATTCTTTTTCCAGATTGCGCTCCACCATTCTTCGGCGATGTGGTTCGATCTCCAAATTCATTTTCTTGAACTTATCAATTTCATTTTGCTCTGAACTAATGACCACGCAAACTTCTGTGGTAGCAACTAACTCATACTTTCTGTTTAATTCCTGTACTTCCTGACTGTCGTTTGATTGGTCAATTCTTTGTTTTAATTCAGCCAAATATTCTGGCCAATATTCCATTACAAAATCGTACATCCGAACAGCCGTAGGTTTATCTAAAGCAACCAACATTGCTTTTCCCTGATAACCTCTTTCATTGAAATGCCAAACTAAATCTTTGGCAATCGCACGCAAACGTGATTCAGCCGTTAAGATTGGATATTCTTTACTGAACAAATACGCCAGTTTTTTCTTTTGATCTTCGTCCAGATTTTCTTCTTCTAAAATCTCCGCCATCTGTTCATCTAAGGCAGGATTTTCAATATTCAAACGTTCGCCACGATTAAGGTATTTTAAAGGTAATGTTGCTTCATCTTCAATGGCTCTTTTAAAATCATAAACCGAAACATATTCTCCAAATATATTTTTGGTGACTTCTTCTTCATCTTTGATAATCGGTGTTCCTGTAAATCCTAAATAAGACGCATTTGGCAAGCCGAAGAAACGCATATTTCTAGCATATTTTCCACCTTGCGTTCTGTGTGCTTCATCAGAAATAACGATAATGTTTTTTCGGTCGGTAATGAGCGGATATTCTGTCTCCAGATTTGGATCAATCGAAAATTTATGGATTAAAGAAAATACATAACGGTGATTTTCACTCAACAATTCCCGCAGATGATCGCGTCCTGTAATTCCTTTCTTTTTGCCGGCAATGACATTTTTATTGTTTACTACTCCAACTCCTGAAAAAGTATCGTAGGCTTGGTTCTCCAGTTCAGTTCGATCAACGACTATTAAAAAAGTATAAGAACCGCCAAACTTCCGATGAATCTTTTCACACATAAAAACCATGGAATAGGTTTTTCCCGAACCTTGGGTATGCCAATAAACACCTAACTTCCCTTCAAGATCTTCAATGTTAGTAACATTTTCTAAAACTTTATTCACACCGATAAACTGGTGATTTTTCGCCATTAACTTTACAATGTTTCCGTTGCTTTCATCAAATAACAAAAAGTTCTCAAAAATGTCCATCAGATTTTCCGGGGAACAAGTTCCACGCAACATGGTATCTAAACTCACCAATCCTTCCGCATCTTCGGTAATTCTTTTCCAGTCCAGAAAATATTTATACGGACTGGTTATGGTTCCAACTTTCGCATCCGTCCCATTACTTAAAATTACAAAGGCATTGTGGTAAAACAAATGCGGAATGGTGTCTTTGTAATCTTTAAAATTATCATCATACGCCGAACGCAAATCGACAGCATGCGATTTCAGTTCAAAGAAAACCAAAGGAATGCCATTGACAAAACCAATAACATCAGGACGTCGGTTATGCAGTTCACCGCTGACTTCCAATTGCCTTACGGCTAGAAAATCATTGTTGCGATAGTCTTTATAATCAAAAATCTTCAAGGTTTTCTTTTCAGATTTCCCTGCTGCATTTACAAACGAAACTTCGATGCCATTTTTCAGCAATTGGTATTTGGCTTTGTTTTGTTGGGATATTGTTTTATCCGCCTCCCGCTGCTCCAGTTTGTCAATCGCTCTGGAATAAGCCAGTTCCGGTAAATTAGGATTCAATCTTTTCAAAGCCGCCAAGACAGACCTTTCTAAAATAACTTCAGTTTTGTTATCACGACCCAACAATCCCTGTTCGCCAAAACTTTCATTTTGCCAAGCAGTAACCACCTTCCAACCGAGTTCTTTCAGAACGTCTTCGGTGGCTTGTTCTATGAGTGCGTCTTCTGAGTATTCGTAGGACATAAAATTATATTAATTATAAATCTAAAACTGCTATTTCTTGTAAAATTAATTCAATTTTATCAATTAATAATTGACCTTTTTCAATAAAATCTTCATCAGGTTCAATCTTATAAAAACCTTCTTCATTTACTAAATTTTCTTGTAATAAATTATCAAATAAGTTAGTTTGCTCATTTGTTATTTCTATTTTAAAACCTTCTTGCTTTGCATCCATTGTTAATCCTGCCTTCAGCAAAAGCATTTTAGAAGCACCATGATAATCCAAATAAATTATTTCCCTATTATTGTCAAACAATATCCAATTAAAAATATTCCATTCTAGATTGGTAGAAGATTCCATACTACTATTTAACATAATTACCTCTAATGGATTTACATCGCGATTTTTCCAATAATAGTAACCTTGAGTTTCAGCATCATGTGCTTGATTATCATATTTAATAAAATAATATTTCCAGTCTTTTTTAGAAGCTTTTAGATAATCAATTGAACTGTTTTCTAATGATTGTTTTACATCTGTACCAATATTTATTTTATCTAAAGTTTTAATTATTTCTTCCTGTTCAAATCTTCTTTGATTAGTTGTAAAGAAATCTCGCCAAGCATCACTCTTGTGAATTAAAAATCTTTTGCGTTCATCTTTATCGCGATTGGAATAATCACCGGTAGAAAGTAATGCTTTTCTTATTAAAGGTGTATTTGCTTTATAATTATCATCAAAAATATCTACGAATTTCTCCAATATTATACTGAAATCCACTATATTATTAACAAATAGCGACAATGAACCACGTAAAATATCATGATTCTCAAAAACCAAAAGTTTGTTTTCTACATCGCTAAACTTTTCTACTAAATTTTCTTCATCAATTTGATTTTGATTAAACGTGTCCGTTGGAATTTTTCCAAATAGAATAAGATCATTTACTTGTAATAAAAATCTATTCATATTTTCTGGTCTCATTTCAAAATTACTGTTTGAAATCAGGTTTCGCAATTGTCTAAATCTAAAGAATAAAATATTTTCTTCAAGGTCATTTTGCAGTGAAAGATTTAATGCATAAAACATGATTAATTCAGCATATCGTAAAGTGGAAGAAGTTGCTTTAATAAAAAGATTGTCATCACCTTGCCAAAAAACCCTAATTAAATTGTTTTTACCTAATCCATTATTCGAATGATAAAAAAATCGACTATAATATTCCGATATACCTTTTTCATCCTTATTATACAACAAATAAAAGGCGTCTAAGAATTTAATGAAAAACTCTAAATCTTCTTTTGAAGCAATCATTTCACGAAAACATCGATCTGCATCCTCGATTTTTTTTGCCTCAGAATTTTGTAGATAATATCTAAGTGTGAAAATGTTTTTAAATAGATTTAAAAAACCAGAATCAATTTTACATTCTTCTTTCCAAAGCATATTAGTCCATTGAACATCTAACTTATTAGATATTTCTTCTTTGTAAGTTGGAAATTTTTCTTCAAGATACTTTTCAAAAGAAGATTTAAAAATCTCATATCTTGTAAGACTTTTTCCTCTGGAATTCATTTTTATATATAAATCATCAGTAAGTCCAAATTTTTCAAGATCTAAATAATAAAATATTATTCTTTCCTGAGTAGTAAGTTTTTCCCATAATTTTTCAACATTATAAAACTTTTTATGAACATCATCTAAAACAACCAACATTGATTGTATTGTAGGATCGTCATGGTAAGAATTCAAAAATTTTGCTTGATTTTGAATTTGAATTGAAATAGTTTTATTTGAATCTAAATCATAAATAAAATCATTAATCAAAGATTTACAAAATTCATTTGCAGAATGTCTTGTCTCGTACGAAAACTGCAATAATTCTTTATTTTTTACAATTCCATTTTCTATAGATGCATAAAGATGCAGTAAAAATAAAGTCGTTAATCTTTGTTGCCCATCAATGGGCGTCATACTTTTATCCTTTAAAATACTTCCATAAACGAAATCTAACACAAGAGTTTCTTCTATGTTATAAATATCATTTTTAAGAGCATCAAACATGGCATTTAGCAAATCTTTCCTAACGTTGTTTGCTTTTTCTGTATCTCTTCCATAAGCATAATCTCGTTGAATTTGCGGTATAACGATCCTACCTCTTTGCAGTAGTGACCAAAAAGTGTATTTTCTATTTTTCATTCTTCTAGTAATTCTGGTTTTAGGCTTTCTGTTATTGGCGAGAGGTTTTCTATTTCAAGATATTCGCTTAAAATTAGATTTATATGCGTCAAATAATTCTTTCGATCATTTTCGCTCCAAAAATATAATTGTTGATTAAGAAAATTTTCATCTTTTACATTATGGTATTTTAAGAATAGATTTTTTGTACAAAGTGGAATATATTTCCCATCTGCATCCATTCTAAGAATTTCTTTTCTTTTTACTTCAAAAATAGAATTACTTAAAATCGTATTCTCTAAACCACCAAGTAATGCCATATTTGAAAGCAGATGAACTTTATTTTTTGAACCGCTTGATGTATCTATTAAATTTAAAAATTTAATAACTCTATTAAATTCATTTAAAAATGTTGAGAAATCTAATTTGGAACTTTCTCGCTGTGTTACTAAACTTTTTAATATTAGTTGAAGTTCAGATTTATTTGTATCTGAAATGGTGTCAATTGTTATAAAATGTGATAAAACAGGAATATGCTCATCAATCCAATTGTACCAAGATTTTTTTTCATCTTTATTTAAATTGTCAGAATTCTGGGCATGAATATGTTCCAAAGTCCATTTCATTTCTTTATGAAGATGGAAAGGATAAAAATCTAAACTTTCTAATCTGCGAACCGTTTCTACATTATATAAGATGAGAATACGCTGTATTTCTTCGTAATTTTGTTTATAATCTATAGTCGCTAAATCGAAACTTACACTTTTTGTAATTGCACTTTTTAAATATTTTAAAAATTCATCTTTATTCTGTGTTGATGCTTTTGCTAATAAATCTATTAAAATACTATCTCCCATGATACACACAAGATATCCAATTTTGTGGTAAAGATCTCTATCTTCAAACCAGTAGCAGATGGTTTCATAATACAGTTCTATTTGCATCCAAATCTCCCACAAATCACTGCCTTTTCTTATTTTTCGGTCAAAATATAAAAAAGTATATAAATTGTCATTTTTATTTAAATCACTAAATTTTTCATTTTTAATATGCTTTTTGGAAACTAAATCAAACAACAATTCAATTTTTGAACTGTATTTTGTTATGTCATTATTGGTTACAAAATTCCAAAATCTTGGACTTCCCAAAGAATGTTCAATCATATCCCATTTTTTGGAAATATGATTTTGTTTTTTGGCTTTATCTATTTTTAATGCAAGATTTTGTAAATCTTCATCCGCACTATTGCTTGGTAGATAATCTAATTTGAATTTACTGTCTTCTGAAAGAAATAATGCTTTTATCAATTCAGAATTAGTCAACGGGATTTTGGAATCATTCAATCTGTTAAATAATTTTTTAGAATCTAATGAACTGTCTTTTTCAGTTTGATTAACCTCATACCAAATTACTTGTGTAGATTTACCTTGTCTTTGGGATTCTGGTTTTGATTTTTGACCAAAAAACACGGAAAAGAAGCTTGGAAACTGTTGCATAGTTGCTCTTTTTTCATAATCTTTCCCAGGTAGATTAAACCAATCTACAATATGCTTCAAGCCAGATGTTAAATAAAAAGAGTCGATACTAGTTTTATCAACCACTACATTTAAGCTATCATCTTCTGACGTAATACTTAATTTTTCAAAAACATCCTTTAGTTCAGAGCGTGTTTCATAAAACAAATTATAACAATTTTTAATTTTAGAAATAGGTGTTATAATATTATTCATTTGAATAATAAGCCTTATTGTAGTCAATCTTTGTTGACCGTCTATTACCTCAAACCATCTGTTGTTATCAAATGAAGATTCTAATTTGTTTTTTTCAACAATTGTCGGGTCCAATTCTTTTACTACAATAGGTTGTAAACAGTAGAAATCTCCACTATTTTTATTAGTAAAATCCCAAATATCAGAAAGTAATTGGAAAATATGTATTTCTTCCCACCGATAACCTCTTTGATAATCTGGAATGAAAAAATTTCGTTCCATTAAATCTGGAATGGCTATCAATTCAAGTTCATTAACACCAGTTTCATTCATAATTATTATAGTTTATTTTTTTATTTTCCTTAAAATTCAATTAGATAAAATGATTGTTTGTTTCTTAAAATCCGCTATTCCATTCAGGCAATTCTCCATACATTTCAAAATAACGTTGTAGTAATATCCCTTCTACAAATGCGGGTAAATCGTGATGCTGTTCATTGTGAGTTACAAACCAATAAATATCAACTGCATCTATTTCTTCATCAGCTAATTTTAAATCTAAAAAAAATTGCCGTTTCATTCCCCCTTGCTTATTATTCAAACGATTTTTAAGCAATTGATTTCTAAACAGCCCATTTTGCATCATCGTTCCAGATTTTCCGATATACACCAAATCTATCTTTCCTTTTCGCAAACGTAAAAAATAATAAACACCCGGTTTATCAGGAACATTTTTGCTAACGTTTTTTAGGTTATCTCCTTTTTGAAAAAAGAAATGACCATTTTCTTTGTATTTTTCTAATTCATCAAACATACATTATCGTTTTATTAAACTTCAATCATCCCCATCATCAACCGTGGCAACAAAAGATCCCGCGACTCCCGTAAACGTTGGTTTTGTTGCTGTAGATTTACGATAGTTTCTAATGCGCTTGAAGCAATTATTTTAAAATTTTGTAATGTTTTAAAATCAGGAATAATTAATGGCGATTCTCTTAATATTGTAGTATTAATATTTTGGATTGCTGCACCGTAAGCGATTCCATCAAAATACTGTTTTAATCCTATAAAACTGAAATAGAAATATTCTTTCAATTCTTCTTTAATACCTTTGAAATAGATCCACCCATCATGAATACATGCTTCAACTCCTAAAAACATTGGAAACCCCAATGTACCGCTTGCTGCCAATATTAATGAACCTACGGGCAATTTTCTACTGAACGATGCACCGTAATCGTTTACATATTCTTTGGTTTTATAGATATAGATTTTTGAAGCAGTGGCATCTGCAATTTTCAACCAAGGAATTGTCCCACCTTCAAAATATTTCTTGTCGGCAATTGGACGTGGCGAACTTCCTCGTCCGACTTCAATTTTATCTCCCAACTTCACTTTCTCCCAACCTTCCGGCAAACCCGTCTCCTCATTCAACACCGCAGTTTCAAAACCCGGAAAACGCATGCGCACAAACCATTCTTCATAGGTTTGTTGTGCCATTTCTTCCAAAATTTTAATGCGCTTCAAGTTGTTCTCTATCAAATCATCATAACCCGATAAAATAGAAGCAATCTTGCGCTGGGTTTCTAACTTTTCCGGAAATAAAATTTTAATACTTTTAAAAGCACTATGATTTAAGTCTGGTTGTGCAGTTCCTGTTGCTAATGTTTGTGCATAATTAATTACATATTGCTGCTTTAAAAAGTAAAACAAAAAATTAGAATCTAAATCTACCGTTGGTTTAATCTTAAAGCAATTATTATAAACTACACCTTTTTTATTTTTAAAAATTAAACCAACTTGTCCAGTTCTGCTATAAATAAGTTCATCCTCAAAAAAAAGAAACTGTTTAGGTATAGTTTCTTTAACAAATAAAGTTTTTGTTCCATTTATCAAATCAGAAATCTTCAGCAATGGAAATGCTGTAGGTTTTTCAGAAATGTAGTGATCACTCTTTTTATTTAATGCAAAACCTTGCTGTAGCTTTACATAATTTCCAATTTTTTCTTCTTTCCAACCCTCTCTCATAATTTAAAAGATTGAATTTGGTTCATCAAATCATTCGCTTCGGCATTCAAATCTGCCAATTCATTATGCAAAATTTCCATGCGGCTTTTGTAATCAAAATCCATATCAATATCGATATTCACACCTACATACCGTCCCGGCGTCAAACTGTAATCCTGTTCGGCTACTTCTTCCAAAGTCACCACTTTGCACAAACCTTCAATATCCTGATATTTTCCGTCGGGGAAATGTTCGTTGAACCAAGCATTGTCATTGGCAACTTTAGGTTGTTCGCCGCGGTGCATTGCCATAATTGCGGTTAAACCTTCCATCTGTTCTTCCGAGAAATCATTAATGGTCGTGCTTACTTTTCGGTAAACGTTTCGGGCATCAATCATTAGAATTTTATCGCGGTTGCTTTTAGATTTTCCTTTATCAAAAAACCACAAATGACACGGCAAAGACCGCGTATAGAAAAAGTTGTTGCTTATGGAAACAATACAATCTACATTGCCCGATTTCACCAGTTCTTCCCGAATTCGTTTCTCCGCATTTCCAGCATCTGTGGCCGAAGATGCCATTACAAAACCGGCTCTTCCTGTAGGATTCAGGTAAGACATAAAATACTGAATCCACAGATAATTTCCATTTCCGATCGTTCCTTTCCCAGTCAGTGGCGCACCAAAAGGCAAACGCTGATCTTCTGCCAGAAATTTGTTTTTCGCATCTACTTTATCCACATTAAAGGGCGGATTCGCCATCACGAAATCACATTTGCCAAACAGCTCATGCGGATCTGAATAAAAAGAATTGTTGTTGGCGATTTTCCCCTCAATCCCATGAATGGCTAAGTTCATCTTTGCCAAACGTGTGGTATTTGATTTATATTCGGTTCCATAAACCGTGATGGCTTGGTTGACACTTTTGTTTTCGGTGTCTTTGATGAAATGCGCTGTTTGCACAAACATTCCACCCGACCCACAAGCAGGATCGTGAATAATCCCGTGATTGGGTTGAATAAAATTTACAATGAGTTGCACCAAAGAGGGCGGCGTAAAAAACTCACCACCTTCCTGCGCACCCGCTCCCATCATGGAAAGTTTCATCAGGAAATATTCATAAACCCTACCAAAAACATCACCTTTAGCATTACGTACCGAATCGGAATTAAAAATCCGAATCAGATTCGCCAACAGATTATTATCGGAATCATCTTCCGGTGTTAAGTCCTGATAATTCTTGGGTAAAATTCCCGCTAATTCTTCATACTCGGCTTCGATAAGTTTCATTGCTGTGTTCACCGCTTCTGCCAAATCTTCGCTTTCCGGCAGAGAAGCCAAATAACTGTATTGTGCTTTTTCGGGTAATTGCATAGAACCTGCGGCAGCAAAATCTTCTTTGGTTGCTTCCCGTCTTTGTTTGGTTCGTGGATTAATGGGCAAAGTTTTCGCCAGATTCTCTTTAGCTTCTTCGTATTTATTTTCTGCAAATCGCAGTAGGATTAAACCCAGCAAAGGATCTTTGTATTCGGAAGCCGTGAGTTTAGAATTCGCACGCAGTTCGTCTGCTGCTTCCCAAAGTTCTATTTCGAGTTTTTTTATGGTGTCTTGAGTCATTTGATTTTTAATTGTCGCTGTATTTACCGATTTAAATACTTTAATATCTAAAGCCAATTTTGTTGGCTGCTATTGAGTAATATTTTTAATTCTTTCTTGTAAGGTTTTAGAATTTTGTTGAATGGCAAGTAATTCTGCTTCTCCTTGTTGCTTTTCCATATTCAATTCTGACTTTTTAATTTCGTAATCTCCAATTTTCTCTTTGATTGAGTAAATTTCGGAATTGACACGTGCAATTTCATTATGCCTTTCCCTAATTTCATTTTCTATCCGATAAATGAGATCTTTTTTTTGCCCAACAGCATTTTGAATATTTTTTATCTCTAATTTTTGAGTTTCAATCTTGTCTTGAATTTCTACTGTTCTTCGATTAATACTTTGTATTTCTTCATCGTTACCTTCTTTTTCTTTATTAAAATTCTGCTCAAGAACAATTCTGGAAGCAGCCAAATATTTGAAACATTGCGTTGCACGATCATAATCTCCACTAAATAAAGTAACTACTTCTTTCCAACTCTCGTTAAGTATTTCTTGTACTTCTTCCCAACTTTTAACATGACGGAAACTTCGGTAAATCATTACGCCCATTACCAAAAAACCAACAGGACCAATAATAAAAGAAATTGCGGAAGACATTCCGGTATAAACAGCAAAAGGAAGCGTCAAACCTAACATAGAAGTTATGGCTCCCAAAGTTGTACTTGCCAACATATAAATTCCAAAACCTGATAATTGTGCAATGCTTATTGCTGTAATACCACTTAAAGATGATATTTGGTCTTTGTTCAAACCCGCTTTTTCTAATTCTTCAATAATTTTCTGCTTATCTTCTTGACTCAACTTTTCAAATTCATTTTGAAATAATTTCAGATACAATTCCTTTTCGGCGATAACATTGCCTTTGCTAAAATCGATTACTTCACCGTTCTTTTCAGATAGTGACTTTAAAACCTGATCATAATTCATGGGTTCTTGCATAAATCCTTTAACTGGAAGAAGCATTTTGGAAAATTTCTTGATGATTTCGGAATCAGATTGATTTTTTAATCCCAGTATTTTAGCTAAAGGTTCTTTCTGCTCTGGAGTCATTTCCTGAAGCAAATTCAAAACGTATTTCATAAAAGAGAAGTATTTTGAAAATTATTATTGCGTTTCTTTATGAAGTTGAAATTTAAGAAAAATTACACTACTGTGAAACGTAGAATGGAAGAAAAAATCTATAAAACAGAAAATAAAGTTAATTTCAACAATTTACTTTTCAAACAATTTCGAAAACCCATTTTTTCTCCAAAGCAACTTCTGGTTTGGCTGCAATTTGAAATTTTTCTACAGGCAAAATATGGCAAATTTCCTTATTTTCATTTTTTAAAATAATGGTATTTCCGACTATTTCTAAAGTTCCTGTAAAGTGAAAAGATTCTCCACGGAAAGTACTCCAAGTTTCTACGGTACTTTCCAACTTGAATTTTTGCCCGATTTCATTTGCATAACTATCTACAAATTCTTGGTAAAAGTATTCGGTTTCTTTGGCTAAAGTTTTAACGGTAATTTCTGAAAATCCTGTTTTGGTTTGCATTTTCTTTTGAGCGATTTTGATTCCCAATATTTTCTCAAAATTTTCTGCTTCAAAATCTTGCCACATTTCGAGCGGATCATTTAGTTTTTCTAATAATTTGTCCGCAACATATTCGGAAAAATCTTCATCTACAAAATCTATATGTAAAAAATGCCAACAATATCTCTTATCTAATTCATTAAATGCGCCATAAAATGACTCGTGAATTAAAGGTGGTTCTTTCATGATATCTTCAACGCACATTTCCACATCTGATGATTCTACAAAATAATCAAAACCTTCGTTATTTCCTTTATAAATACTGCAAATTTTGATGCTTCCACCTTCTGCAAATAAGCGAAGTCTTGTTTCTTTTTGATTTTCCATTTTTACTGATTTTAAGGTTTATAATGCTTAATTTTCAGTAAAGATAAATGGTGATTGCGCCAAAATGTGACGTAGCTGGAAATGGGAATGTTTATCAAATATTAAAATGGGAATTCGAAATCACCTTCCGACTCAAATGTTTCAATTGGCAAATCTGTTTCTGGAATCCAGTCAAAATATTTGCTTAGAATTGCAGCAACATTATGATAAAAATAAAATTCTTGAAGATCAATCTTTAAATTTCTATCTTCAAAATATCCTGCAAGGAAATTTGCTTTATCACCAAAACCGTATTTTAAATATTCTAAATCTTTATCACATTTTATCAACCAATCTTGGATTAATTCCCGATTGACAATTGGAAAAGCCATGAATTCCTGCCAATAGGATTTTGCAAGATTTTCTAATGGCAAAATTCTAGAAATAAATTTTAGAGTACTAATTTCGTATTTGATTTTTAAATGATAACGATAAATTTCTCCCGTAAAAACGCGTGAGATATCATCAATATCACCATACTTTTCTGTCCATGGATTATAAAATTGTTTAGACAGAATTCCTTCAGTCGTAATTTCTCTTTGTAATTCAGCGAAGGCACTATTACATCTTTTCTCTTCCAAAATGTTTTCTGCCGTTGGTATATAGTTTACTTCATCATCCTTATAAAAAGAGATGCCGGTCATTTCCTCTTCAATTTCTTTTCCCTCAGTGCAAAAGCTACCACAATTGTAAATATCTGTATAATCATTTTCTGATTCTTCGAAAACTAAACTCATAAAACTGTGTCCTTCGGAATTTATAAAAGAATATCCAGTTTTTCCTTTGCTGCAGTTTTGACAAACGCCTTTATATGCTTTATAATCAAATTTAGAATAATTTGAAGTTTTCATTTCACTAAAATATCGCTTAAGTTCGTCAACAAACATATCTTTGGGAACATCCTGATAAGGTTGATCGTCATTGAGCAAAACGTCCAGCATATTGGCATCTAATTGCTCGAAGGCTTCGATTATAAGGTTTTTTTTATTTTTCACTTTTACTAAATATTTACAATAATTTAAAATTCCTCTACCGCTGAGAACATTACCTAATCAATTTCAAAAGCCTTTAAAAAGGAAAATCGTCCTCTTCTTCAGTAAATACTGAATTTTTATCAATATCCTTTAGTATAGTTTTTGAATTAGTTGTATGATCGTCAGTATAGTCACTAATTTGAACTATTTTCCATCCCTTTAAATCGGTAAACCATTTACCATTATACTCCCGACTTTCTACATCAAAATCGATTGTAAACGTTTCGGATTCCCGAAGCGAAATATTTTGTAATTTATCTCCCCAAAAAGAAATACATATTTTTTTAGGAAACTGATCTTGGGTTTCAAAAACTAAATCCTGTTTTTTCCATTCTCCATTTTTACCTGTACCGCTTTGTTTTGGAAGAATATTTGCGAGTTTTACTGTTATTTGCATAATTTTAAAGTATAACTGTTGTTATTGAGATCTTAATTAAAGTACAAAGAAAATAATAAAGAGTGCAACTGATGTGCACTCTTTATTTTTTTATTGGATGAGCATATAAACAGTTTTATACATTCAATATTTACGGTTACTTTTACTTTTATAACTTGTTTTGAAAATGAATTACTTCCGTGATTAATCGAGAGTCTTTAAAGTAAAGTCCAACCAAACTGTTCTTTCTTTTTATTAAAGGTTCTGATTGCCTTCCCGTTTATTTGTTGGCCGTGAGCATAATTATGCTTCGATATTATATGAGGTGCTACAAAAACATCATCAATAAAACCAAATCCTTTATCGGTGATTCGAATATCTCCCACCACCATCTTAAAATTTCTTTGCAGCAAGGTTTCTTGTGAGTCTTTTTTAGCAACAATTATCTTTGATGGAGCATTTTCAGAAAAAATATCGAATTTTACTTTTATAATATCGCCCTCTCTGATCGGAAACCTAAGTCTGTTTCGTTCTTTATTAAAAAATCCTAACTGATCGTTTTCTTTTGTAAAATTAATCATCCCATTATTTTCGTTCACGTTGGTAATAAAAATATATTCGGTCTGCTTATCTGGAAAAAGAAGTTCAACTGAATTTTCAGCGTGATTTTGGTAAAATTTATAATTATTTTCTGCAGATTCAGTTTCTGTAAACCAACTTTGATTTTGTAATAAAAGTACATCCACGGGAATCCGTCTACTTTCAGCGTTCTTTATATCAACAATTTTTAGAACCTCCCACTTTGCTTCAGGAAACATATTCATTGATAAAAAATATTTTGCTAATTTTAAGTGGACATTAGACGTCATATTTTCAGTTCTCTCACTTGATAAAACAGCCTTACACAGACAAGTAACTTTATCTTCCTCGTCTTCAAGAATTTCGGAAAGATTATCCCACACCCAAAACTCTCCAGATTTTTTTTGGGCAAAAGGAAGAAAACTTTCTAACAACCGATCTTTTTCATTGATTGCAAGTAGCATCTTTACTTTAAAATAAACAAGATATAGATACTTTGGATATTCTTCAATTGCTTTATCCAATTCCGCAACTGATTCGAAAACTTTTTCTTTGTCGATAGGCTCATTACCTACTGGAACCTTCGCTTTAAAATAAGCAGTTAGAACTTGTTCTGCTACCGACATCACTTCTTTACCATTGGGAAGTACATCTTTATTTTTGTCTGCTTCCTGCAAGTTATCAAGATTCCACCAGTTGATGAGCTCAATATATTTGTGACTATTCGGTTTTAACACTTTATGAAAAGCTTTCAAGAGAAAACTGTAACCATCGGATGGTTTAGTAAAATGCATTGTCATGCAGTCCTCTATAATTTTATACAATACCGTATAATCGATGTACTGCTTTTTCACCTCTTTAAAAATTATCTTTCCCGTCTGCCATGCAATATTATCTGGCAGCATTTTATCTGTTTCTGGCAAACTTAGTTCCGTTAGATGATACAGAATTTCTGAAAATTTAATAACATTCTCTTCTTGAACATATTTTTTTAAATATTCATAATATACCCAACCAATATTTGATTTGGCAAATCTATCTTCCGGAAGATTAGTTAAATCCTCCGCCGCCATCGTTAGCGCCTCCTGAAGTTTTCCTGATTTCCTTAATTCTTTAATTTGCGGTGACCGAAGCATATTCTGAAATTTTTTGGATTAAAAGCTGAAGTTTTGGATCATCTGTATTTTCAAAAGCTTTGACTAATGCTTTTGTCATTAATTTCTTGCCATTAAAATAAAACTGAATTTGTGAACAAATACTGTCAGTTTCAAAGAAATAATTTACAAAATAATTATCCAAATGCTCAACGACATTTGTTATTCTAATTCCTAGATCATTACAAGAAGCCTGAACTATTTTATATAAATCAAGCAGGAAAATTTCGGATGGATGATAGTTAACAGGAAAAAAAACTTGAGAAGGTTTATTTAAAATTTCCTGAACTAATTTGATCGCGTTTTCATTTCCTTCTGTAAATTTAAAGTCTGAAAAATAACCCGATAATTTATGATTTACTTCTCCACGAACTAAATTCCCGCTAACATCAAAGATGTATTTTTCCAAATAATCTGAAGAAGTGATTTCTCTTATTTCAACAGCCGTATCGTGGCAATTCTCAAGTAAATTCCAATATAATAGACTTTTACATTTATGATCAGTTTCATTATGAAATGGGGAACAGGGAACTCGTGAGAATTCCATAGCATCTTGCGGTATTTTACTTATCGAATTTTGGGATGAAAAATTAAGAGTTTGATACTTACCAAACTTTGGATAATTAATAGCAAATAACTTTTTTGATGCTCGGGTTGTGGCAGTATAACACCATCGCAAGGGATCTTTCTTCATACTTGCCCTGCCAAAATAATCAACAAAAATAGTTTCCCACTCGCCACCCTGTGACTTATGTCCTGTAATAGAATACCCATATTTTACACGTACTGCATTATAAAAATCATCACTTTTTAAATAGTTTTTAAATAATTCTGAATTTAATTCTGCTTTGGGATAAATCATTTTAAATCTCATAACAGCGTTAATATAAACAGCTTTCATTTCATCAACGTTTAAGTCCCTTGAAGTTGATTCTAATAATGTTTCATTAATAAATGCAGATATTGGCTCAGCGAAATCGGGTAATTGTAAAACCACTTTCCTAAAATTAAATTCTATTATCTTTCTTACACGTTCACCTGCCACATCAATATACACTGGAGCAGATTGGCTTATCTGTTCACCAACTTCAATAATTTTCGCAAATTCTCCGTTATAAATACTAACCTCATATTTATGATAATTATTACTAATTATCTGCACGATATCGCCCACTGCAACATGTATTTTACCTGGAAAATATGATTTCCGAATTTCTTTGTTATAGTGGTAGTTTTGTGCGTTTGAAAAATTAATTATAATTCCCGAATTAAAATTTGGAGCTGGAAAAATTTCACAATACTTTTCAACAACGTCTGCGTTATTAAAATCAATAAATGTTTCCTCATCAAAGCTAAGATCTAGTATATTTTGGTTCGGATTGTCGATGCAATTCCTAATTCTAGTTGCATTTTCTAGAATTAGATTGTCGCCCTGTCTCATGACGTGTGTAAGAAAAACTTCTTGAAAGGGTATCTCTTTTTGTTCATAGAAGTTCGATTCCAAAGCCCAGGAAGTATTATCACCTACTGGTGCCAATTGTGCAGGATCACCAATTATAATCATTTTATTTGTATTACCCTTCATTTGCAGACGACTAAAAGTGAGTAAATCATCAAGCAAAACATTAGTACCAAAATTAAACAGTTCATTTTTAGATTCTTTACTTGAAATCATTGAAGCTTCATCAACAATGACGATGGTATCCTTTTGTATTGATTGCAACGGGAAAAAATATTCGAATGAATGCTCCGCAACATCTTTTTTCTGAGAATTTTTTGTTACTAGATTATCAAAATCATATATAGCTGAATGAATTGTAGATCCATATCCAGTTTTATTCCTCAAAATTTTCGCTGCTCTTCCGGTTGGAGCACATACAACGAAATCCTTCTTGTTTTCTTTTAATGCATCAATCAAACCTTTAATTAACGTAGTCTTCCCTGTTCCTGCATACCCCTTCAATAAGAACACACGATCACCACTATCCAAAAATTCTTCTAATTTTTCGATAGTATTTTGCTGATCAGGATTGAGAGATATTTGGAAGTGCGGAAGTATTTTCATTTGTGTTGGCTAAGATATTTATTGTCATCAAGTTTGGTTAGCAGTTCTTTTTGCAAATAGGCCATAAAACTTCTCTATGGTGAAATTAGGAATATCATTAGTTATTTTCTCAAAAACGATGTTATAAAAATTTTCATTAAAATAGTGCAATCTTTCCTCCCCAGACATAATGTGAAATATTTCATCTGCGGAATAATTAGTCTTTTCTCTAAGCAAATTATAATACTTTTGATTTCGTTCAAATTCCACAGTTATATGTTGGGAGTCCGTATCACTTTCGATAGCTTCATATAATTTTATAAATAAACTTTCTTGATAGTCTTTATTTTTAAATAGTTCTACGGTTTTATCAATTGGCAGTTTTGCAAAATCAATTTGATAATCATAAATATCAATACCGTCACCAGTATAAATTATTTGAGGTTTATTGTAGAAGAGTATTTCCAAATAATCTGTCCAACAAATATTTGTATTAAAGATTAAGCCTAGTTTCAACTCTTTACTTATTACTGAATTAATTTCATAGTGTTCGTTTCCTAACTCCAAATAGTTTTTAAAATCAATCAATTGTTTTTCAGAGAAACTGTAATTACCAGAAAACAAATAATTAAAAGCTGTGCGATATTCATAAAGGAATTGCCAAGTGAATTTTTTTTCTTTCTTATTAGGAGACCAAAATGTTTGAATACCTGTTCCGTGACACTGAAAGCAGATCCCATTTTGAACATGTGCAAACATATCTAGAAAGCCTAATCCTCCGCATTTCTGACAAGGATCTTCATTTACTGCTATCGTTTTAGATTGATCAAAATAAACGGGAATTTTTCGCTCTTGGTGAATGGCTGCATGACATTCGTTGCAGACCGTAATTAGGGCATCATCATATTCCCAAGGAAAAAGATTTCTTATATAAAACTCATGATGAACTTCTAAATGGATTCTAAAATCGGGTAAAGATAATTCACCATTCATTCGCCTTGCATATAAAATATTTTTAGAATAGCCTGTAAGAAAAGTTCCATCTAATGTTTTTGAAGTTTTACAAATCGTACAAAGATGGTTATCTCTATCCAAAATTTCTTCCCGCTTATTTTTCCATTCATCACAATTAAGTAAATCCTGATAAGTTATGTGGTCGGAGGTTTTTAGATCAAGTAGTTGAGAAATATTCATAAGTTATTTGGAAATTTTGCAATCAATCCGATTTTACGTTAAAATAGATTATTTCTGAAAGTTATATTCTTTATAATTATTGAATCATTGATTTAATCCAAATTCCAAAAAACATCGTTCATTGTTTCAGGATCATCGGTCCCTGCAGCATCAATAAGCCAATTATTACTTGAAGAGTAGTAATTATCTTCATATTCATTAAAATCATCCTGTTTCTGAAATGAGATAATCCTACTCAATTTTTGCGAATTTATTATTTGAATTTTGTCAACATTTTCTTTATAGCCAGATATTGCTTTTTGAATAACAAATAATTCTAAACTATTTAAAAGTTCTTCTGGTACACAAAACCAGTCCACATTTTCTATGCACCATAAAATATAAGTATCATTCTTTAAAATTTGAGCTAATAAAAATCCTTTATATGAGCCAAAATCCAAACTTGTATTATAATCGTAAACTTTTAAATTTCTCATAATTCTTGCTTTTATAATGCAAGTTTAAAACTTTAAAGTGCAGTACAGATGCATCGGAATATTTTTTAGTTTAGTCAGTTGATTCATTTGTACTAATGGAAATGATATTTATCTTACCATTATCTACTTTAAGTTCAACTCTTAACTTAGTTCCAACAGCTAATTTCTTACATTCTGAAAAATATTTACTGGGTATTTCTACTGTTTTTCCATTTCCCAACCTTAAAAAGCCTGAACTTGGAAACATCGAAGAAATTGTTGCTAATTCAAATTCGTTATTTTTTATCTGCAGCTCTTCTTCAATTTTATTAACAAGGTTTTTTAGAAGAGTTCGAATTGAACTGAAATCCTCTTTTTGAAAAAATTTAAATATATTTAAATCCAGTGAACTATTCCTTTCAATTACTTTACATCTATGCAAGCCTTCATTTCTAATTTTATTTAATGTTGTTAAAGTATAACTATTAAAATTCAATGAATCTTTAAAGCTAACTCCAAAAGAGTAAATTTTTGTAGCAATAACTATATCTGCAACACTTTTTTCAGGTCTTTTAGAATTTCTTCTAAAAACAGTACCAGGGATTTGCTCAAGATGAATTAATAAGTCATTTATGTTAGGATATTTTATATGGTAATAATAATTAATAAGATTCTCTATTTGAAAAAAAGCATTGACACAAAAATTAAAAAACCTTTCTAATTCATCTTTTTCCTTCAAGTCTAAAGCTGCATTTTCCATCCTCAAATTGTCTATAATCAACTGATCTCTAAGCCGATTGTGAGTAACAAATTCATACTTTACGCTAGGACTTCCCTTTATCTGCAGAGCATCTCTGATCTCCTGAATATTTTGTTCAGCTTTACTCTCAATTTTTGATAAATTGTATTTAGATTTTAATTGATCGGCGAACCACTTATTTTCGTGATCTTTAGACAATTCATCTATAAACCCTAATAATTTCACCAAATTCTGTCGCTTCTCATTCATAAATTATTTTATAAAAAATCATAATTAAAAGAAGAAGATACGAATTTTTTTAATTTTTCATCATTGGTGTTTTCAGAAATCCCGGAAATTTTTATTTGCTTTTCTGCAATTATTTCAAATCTATCTTTTAGTTTTAAGTAAGTTGAATTTCCTTCACTTTTAACCATAGAAAGATAATTGAGTTTTCCTCCAATAACTGCAGTCATAAATCCTAAGGTAGGAACAGCCTTTTTAATATGACTTTTATCCTTCATATAGGATTGTAAAAACAGCGAAAGCGCTTTACTATCACCGTAATTTTCCCAATAGTATAACCACATTCTAATCTGTTTTACATATCTGCGCGGTACATTCGTTTCGCTATTTACCGTTATGCCTGTAACTTCCTGTCTTACATTTGTTTTTTGCAAACGCACTTTACTTTGGTTAATAACAAAATACTGTTCTTTAATAATACGCTCAACTTCTTTTCTAAAATCACCCTCTTTGTGATATACGTTATGCATCGAACTGAAGGTAATATCATCAGCATAACGAGTATATTTAATACCAAATTTCTTGGCCACCGCAGACAATTTGTAATCTAGACGTTCACAAATAATATTAGTTAATATGGGCGAAACAGGTGATCCTTGCGGCAAAACTCTTTTAAAAACTTTCTTCGTTTCTCCCATTAGCTCTCTTTCCACCATCATATTCTCACAGCAAAGCCAGGCAATATAATTACCAATTTCCTGTCTTCCATTCTCTTTATTAAGATTAAAAGGTGGAAAATTAAAGCGTTTTAAAATTCTTCCAATTTCAATACTTGGGAAGAAATCTTTTAAATCTAAATTAAATACATAGTTATTTCTACAGTGAAGTCTTGCATTGTCAACAACAGAACGACCATCTACAAAGCCGTATGCAGAATCATGTGGCGTATAAATACAGTGAAATATTAAATTGATACATTTTAACAAAACCTTAAGTTCAGATTTTGGTGCGTGAATATGCCGTACGCCGCCATTTTTCTTTTTTATTTCAAAAGTTTTATAACGCAGAACGGAGTTTTGTTGTGCTAAAGTTCTAACTTTATATTCGTCGATCTTTACTAGTTCAAAAGGATACAATAATTCCTGGCAGTAACTTAAAAGAATCGTAAAATCTGTCAGTGTTTTGATAACACTAAATTCTTTTTTAATATTTTCTTTTTCTTAAGCAGGTATATCCTTAAAATCCATAATGAGTATTATTAAATTCTTTGAAGCCTGTCTTTTGTTTTCTTTATCTATTCGACTTTAAATAAGGTATAAGAAAGGACAGCGTAATGAGCGAGGGCAATCCTGACAACAAAATATAAATAATAATATATATTAAAATATTGTTAATCAAAATTCTCTCTAATTACTATAAAGTCCAAACTTTCATTCCGGAAAATAATTTCCGGAACACTTGCCGATTTTTGGGAGACCCAACAGCAAGCGAAATCAAAATCTTAAAAACAGGCTTTTCAAAGAACTCTTATTGTTTTACTGGTGCAAATTTATATTTAATCTATGCAACATAAGCGCACCACAAGAAATTATTTATTGCTTTTCATATTAGATCCTTATAAACAAGCATGTTTCCACAGTCTAGGTAATTCCCTCTACTAACTTTATTATTCTGACCTTCTTTTAACTTCGTCAAAAAATAACAAAAACACCATGGTCATTTGTTGTAAATCTTAAGCATTCATTCAAAGTTGAGTTGCAAATTAGTTCAATCCGTCCACATAATCCAAATGATTATGTCCAGAAAATTTGGAATAATTCTCAATTAAAGTTCTTGCATCCTCACCTAGGAAGTAATCTTCTATAAACTGCCATCTCTTCTGATCATCTAGACCACAATTAAAGAAGTACGTAAAAAGGGTCATTGAAATTTTGTGTCTATTATGTACATTTTTTAGCAAACTATTTTCATAGTATGATTCGCTTAGTTTTTTAAATTTTTTCGGGTCATTAAGACGGATAAACATCACCGGCATTTTACCACCGGCTACAATATATGTTCCCAATTCAAAGGCTTCAAGTAAATATGCCATCATATAAATCCCTTCATTATATGTATTAGATGTTGCCAAATAATATTTCTTTTTACGATTCACACCTAATGCATTAAAATGATTAACAAACCGCTTTATCATTCCTGACATTGTTAAATGATAAGATCCATTAATTATTCTATATTTTGGATTTCCTTCACCTGTTCTGTCTGTTCTTTGCAAGAAACCGTGATCATTACCAGCAATATAAACGCTAAAAATAATTGACGAAACTTTATTAATGATGTTGGTTAATTGCCGCTGATATTCTGGATCTTTTATTTTCGAGTGGTCTGCAATGTAACTACCAAATCCCACTTCAAAATCCTGCTTGAAGAATAATCTATCATGTAATCTACCAAATGAATAAATAATTCCATCTAAATATTTTCTAAATATCGGCAAGATCTTATCGTAATCATTATGTAATTCAATTTCAATTTCTTGCTGAGGACTTACGGACGGAAAATCGGTAAAAAGTTCTTTTTTAAAAAATTTCGATTTTAAAAATGGAAAACTTAAAAAGGAAAATTTTTCAGTCCACAATTCATCAAGTCTTATACAGACTACCTTATAACCTTTCTCTTCAACACTTTTATCTTTTATGTATGTTGCATAACATCCAAATTCTTTGAGAAACGGATCGAATTCAGCATTAACAATTCTGGCAAATACGTGAGCGAAAAGATTTTTGGGACGACCGATTAGAACATTGAATCCATATTTTTGTAACAGGTCTTTTTCAATCATCATTATCCCGCTTTTCACTTTATTATCCAATTGCATATCTTCAGGATAGATATGTTGAAACTGATTAATGTCGATGAGGAAATTTTGGGATTTTCTAATTTCATATACCTTGTAAATCTTTCGCATAATTTCAGAAAGTTCCCATGGCTTAATAGAAGAAAGACCATATAACATCTTGGTAAACGAAAGATCTTTGGAACTATAATCAGTTTTTGCAATTCCATTAATGTGATCTAATCTGGCAGAACGACCGATCTCTTGTACATAATCCGCAAGATTACCACTGGGTGCATGATGATAAACAAGTTCAATATCGGGAATATCTACCCCCATCCCAAACGCTTTGGTGCAAATCATCACTTTCACATTATTATGTAGATATTTCATAAATGCATCCTGCTTCAGGTCGGCATCCATAGAACCATAGTAAGTGCAGACATTCATTTTACCATTATGATCCAACAACTCATAAATATCTTTTATATGAGTAGTGTAAGGACAATAAATTAAGGTTTTTTTACCTGACTCTATAGCCTCTTTAATAAAAGCAACAGTCTTAAGTAATTTTGCTTTTCTAAATCCTTGACCTTTAATTTCCTCAAGACTAATATCAAATCCAATATTATCACGGGTAACTTTACCGATGTACTTTATGGTATTGTTAAGGTATAAACTGTCAATGGTGTCGTAAACCATATCATTATCTCCGCCATAAACTGCGGTTGCAGTAACGGTGAGAATTGGGAATTCCTGAACATATTTACGAAGTTTATTTAAATGATTCCCTAGAAACCAATAATCAACGCGAAAATCTCTTCCCCAAGTAGTCACTAGATGCGCCTCATCAACAACCAGCAAACCAAGAGTTCTTTCTCCGACAAAATAATCGATTGAGTATGATAGGAAGAGTTCTGGTGAGAGGTATAAAATATCAATCTTCCCATCATGAGTATCGTTTATAATTTCTTCTCGATCAGTTAACGAAAGTTCGGAATTAATATAGGCTACTTTTTCAAAACCTCTATTAACTTTAATAGCGTTTACTTGATCCTTCATCAGCGCAATAAGCGGTGAAATAATAATGGTCACTAAATTATATTTTTCGGAAAGATAAAAAGCGGGCACCTGAAAAAGTAAACTTTTACCAGCACCAGTTGGAGCTGTAAGGAACACATCGGAATAAGGATTTTTTTCTTTAGAAGAAAAGTTTTTGTAGGCAATTTCAGCTTGATTTATAATCTGCTGAACAACCTCTCCCTGACTAATTTCTTTAACTTCATTACTGACTTCTGGTGCATCGTAAAACAATATATTTCTGAATACTTTATCATCACCCCAATGCTTCTTGAATAATTTTGTAACTACAGGAGAAACCTCAGCATCAGTAACATTACTTGTCTTAAACCAATTCACCTCACTTCCCAATCCATGTAATACTCCATTGATTCTTTCAGCATCTCGCCTTTTCACAAGGTCATTATACACTTCACTATCAGCAACGATATTATATTTTTTTGAAATTTTTTCACCATTGAAAATTTCATTAGAAATAGAACTTAAATCAGACCCATTACTTTCAAACCATACCGCATCCTCAGGTAAATTCTCAATTAAGACTGTTTTAGGTTTAATCTGTTTTGCTTCAAATAATTCAATAACTTCTAATAAATCTCCAATTTCATCATAAATACGGGAAACGATATCTAAGTGTGCAACTTTTGTAAAACTTTCTTCTGCGATAATTTCAGAATAATAACTATCAAGAATACTAGTTGAAGAAGCTTTAAGATTAAAAAGGTTTTTTTCAGTATCAAAAGGCTGTGCATCTCCTTCGTAATTGTACAATGTTGCTATACCCGAATCAATAAGCACAATTTTTCTACCGAATAAATCAAAACTGCTAATTTTTATGGCTTCTTCGTACAAAATAAAATCTGCTTTTTCAGAAAACATTAGCTTCTTAATTATATCTCTGTACTTTTTTTCAATTTCCGTTATTAATATTTTACCTCCAGATATTGGAAGCTTTCTATTGTTTTGAAGTGATTTATAAACAGTAGTGATTGTTGCTATGGAAAAACCTTTAAGAATAAACAATGGCTTTCCATGCTCATTACTTTTTTTGGCAATCAGATCTAGAAGTAAATTTTTCATCATATTGTGTTTTTATTGAAGTGTTTTCTCTATAATAATCATTTGTAGTCGTTATACGTTTTGTCAAACCATAATAAAATTTCTAGCAATCCATAAAACATTGATTTCAAGGAGTAAACAGAAATCATGTAGCCACCAAAATGTTGTTCTTTTAATTCATGAATATATCTGCCACAAGTAATGTAAATCCATTTATTTAAAGTTTCAATTTCAGCAGTCTGGTATTCTATTGATGTAGCAGTGTAATTACTCTTATGGGATTTATTACCCGATAAATGATTATTTTTTTGATTAAACGATAATCCCTTTGGTAAAACATTGATGCTCTCCAACTTTATAAATACTTTCTCCTGGATACTGCGCATTTTCGTTAGTACAGCTTTAGTATCAATATCTGTAGTTTTTTCTAACTCATTGAAGACTTCCAATAGTTCATTTTCCGTTTCTTCCAATAATAAACCAGTATCAAAAATATTGAAAATTTCAGGATTGTTTATTTTAATTTGCCGAATAGGATTTGCATCTGCTGCTTTTTTAATTTCTTCAAGCAGTTCGGAAAAATCCTGATCTTTACTTTTATCGAAAACTTTCCCATTGGCAAAAGCGGCATCTTTAAATATTTCTACAATTTCATTACTATCCTTAACGAATGACGGCTGACCTGAATAAATAAACCAGGGCATTAAATTGCCGTTCGCTTTTAGTTCAGTAAGTATTTTAGCAATTTCCCCGAATGCAGTTTGCTTTAAATCACTGCCTTTTTGGTCTTTTTGCTTGAAAAATAATCCATCTAATAAAACGGCATCGTAATCCCTGAAATTTTGGCGTAATTCATCGCCACCTTCATCTGAATTCGTGTACCCAATTAATTGGACATCTTGCAGAATTGCTTCATCTTTAATAGCCTGAAAATTTTCATGCTCGTCATCACACCAAAGTACTTTATAATTTCTCATTTATTTCTATTATTGGTAAAGTTAATTCAATTGTTGTCACATATTCTCCTTCAATACCTTCGCTACCGTTTTTCTTATCGGTAAAAGAGAATTCGCCACCATGGATCTTCATCACCTCGCGCACAAACCAAATGCCTGTGCCATCACCAGCATTTTCACCTATTGAGCTTCCTTTTCTAACCATGGATTCATAAGACAAGTTTTCTGGCAACAGGTGGCCAGTATTACCGAAATCAATCTGAACTTTCATATCCTGAAAATCATAAAGCAAATCAATTTTTACTTTATTACCAGAATTAATGGTTTTACTAAAAGCATGTCTTTCCGCATTTTCTACGATGTTGTCGAAAGCCTTCTTCAGAAGATCTCTATCTCCTTTAACATAAACATTTTTCACAGCTCCTTCAATCAAACTGTCTTCGTCCAAATCAACGAAAACGTCGTAATAATTGTGTCCTCTTACCCGAAGATCTTCAGCATAATCCTTGATAAATTTCAATAAATCAAATTCTTCTAAATTCAAATCCATCAAATCAATTTGATCACTGATCTTATTTACAGATTTGTTTATAGAATTTAGGTCTCTTTCGATTATATTCAAGTAAGTATTCAAGGTTGAACCCAGTCGATAATCTACCTTTAAATTATACAATTCTGGGAACTCCGGATTGACTTTTTCAGATAGTATTTTTTGAACGAATTTAAAAGAATTCCTCACGCTCTTTAAAGAACCTGCGATTTGGTGCCTTAAAAAGCTATTTTCATCATTGACATTTATAATTTGCTCTTGCAAATCAATACCATATTGTGCAGATTTTGTGGACAATTGCTTCTGTGCAAGCTCAATATATTGATTTCTCTGCTCATCCAAAGAAGGTATTCTAATTTTCAGATTAAGCAAATCTTTTTTATTGATTCTAGGCATTATCTGACCAGCAGTATACTTCTCTATTTGCTTTGTTACTTGCGCAGAATTAAGTGCATATATCAAATATCTTATATCATAGAGAGATTCATCAATATTTAATGCATATACATCTCCTGAAATACATATAGGTGTACCTTCATATTTAAAATAGGTAGGCTTCAGTGTTGCAAATCGCGATGAAATTAGTAAACTATTTTGACTAATTTTTCGGAAAGAAACATTTGATGGCAATTCATCAACCAACTGCGTAATATCCAAATTGCTATTGAACGGATCATTTTTCAAATCTTTGATCCGTACAAATTTCGCAAAACTTGTTTCTCTATGCATATCTATCCCTACCGTAGCTCTCAGAGTACCGCTTGGACTGAAAGGTTTTCCTGCAACAAAGGATGCTATTTCACCTAATTTAGTACCCGATATGTTCTCATCAATAAAATATCTACCTACCTGAAGATCAAAATCTTCTCGTTCAATTTCTGATTTCTCGACAAACCGTACAAATTCTGAATTATTATTCGAATTGATATACGTCCAAAGTTTTTCATCATCTAGAATGTTTTCTTTACGATGAGAAGATGAGGCAATGAAAGATGAAGCATCAATCATCCTAATTTTTGCTGCGTATTCTTGAGATTTTCTTAAAATAATTATGGAAAGATTGACTGCAGCATAAGAAAGAATTCTACTTGGCAACGTTATAACTGTTTCTATCAGATTTCTTTCAACAAGATTTTTTCTAAGGTCTTTATCACGGGTTATTGAATTTGATAATAAAGATTGGGGAAATATTACAATTAACTTCCCTTTATCTGAAAGGCTATTCAAACCATTTTTAATAATAAATTCACTTAAGGAATCTTTTCCGAAATCATTACCTAAATTCGATCCTTTTAACTGAAAAGGTGAGCGTGTAACAATAAGATCATACTTATTGGTAAAATCCCATGATTTAATAGAGTCTTCGTTTACATATCTGGTATTTTTATTACCGTACGCCAATAGACGCAATTTACCTAAAGCCCAGTCACTAGTTATAATTTCCTGACCAATATAACTTTGACTGGATTTCAAATATGTACTGAAAGAAGCTAAGCCCGCAAATGGATTATACACTTTAGCATCATCAGATAATTCAGCAAGATTCGTAATAAAACGGCTTAATTCTAGCGGTTGAAAATTTACTCCGAGACCAACATCGCTTCTTTCATTAGAACTTGATAAAACACTGTCAAAAATTTTAGGGAAATTTTCGTTTAACAGCTTCCTTTCTAATCGAAATAAGAACATAATGATTCCTTCTAGAATATTTGGTTGAATTTGATCGATTAAATCTTGATAAAATGGGTTTATATCGCTATATTGCTCAACAGATTCGTAAACCTTTTTTACTTCTTGTAAAAAATAAAAATCATGATGTTCAAATCGATCCTCAAAACTCAGAAACAAACCATCTTTATAGCCAGATAGAAGATACATCAAAACGTACATAGGTTTTGCGGACATCTGACCTCGTGCCGAATTAGCTATCTGCCATAAATCTGCAACTATATTGTTTATTTCCTCTTTATATTGATCTTTTCTTATCATTTGCCAATTTCTAAATTTTTTCTAGACTATTATTTCCGGCGAAGATCCACTTTCTCTTCTCTCTTCTATTCAACAATCTGATGATTTTTATACTTTTTTCAATTAAGGGTTAAAAATAGTTATTTATCCTTAAAGTAATCATCTTTCGTGTCCTCATTTCTTTGGACTTTCGAATAATACACATCCCGGGACTGTCTTTCTTTGACAAACATATTTTTGATCCCTTCTCCGTTTTTCTTGAAAATCAAAGTGTTCGAGATGGAAAGATTAAGGGCAATCTTATCTACATCGTGATCGGTGCCGATATAGGTAAAAGTCCATTTTTCCTCTTTTAGTTTTTCAATCAATGCTTTAATCTGCGCGCCAGAATATTCTCTGGAAGAATTTTCTTCGCCGTCCGTCATGATTGTAACTAATACATTGCAATTCTCCTGATTTTTCACAACATAATGAAGTTTGTTGACCGCATAGCCTATCGCATCGAACAGTGGCGTACCTCCATTTGGCCGATACAATTCTGAATTAATCTCATTCAATTTATCAACAGGATCAATAAAATGTAGCAGTTGATTGCTAAGACTATTAAAACTTACGAGGGAGATAAAATGTTCCTGTTCCGGAAATTTTTTTTGAAAACCTTTAATTGATTGTACGGTTTCATTAAAACCAGAGATGATTTCTGATTTAATACTTCCCATTGAACCGCTTTCATCCAAAATGATAAGGTTGTGTACTTTTTGCTTTTCCATAATAAATAATTTTAATTGTTAGACCAATATTGATGACACCTGATAATTTCCTGAATACTAAATATACCTTCTTCTTTAAGTTTTTTCCAGTTTTTTGTATACCCTAGTTCCTGACAGAGTTTATAAAATCCGTCGCCTTCTTCACCACTTTTAGAAATAACTACTGCACTTAAAAGCGGTCGTTTTTGATTAAATTCGTTCACGGAGATTTCTCCTAATATCCTTCCTATTTCTGTTCGGTCTGCCGGATTATTGTGCATATCGAGTTTCAGATTGCAGGCGTTGGCTAATTCCTGGTAGTGGATGATCGCTTTGTCTTTTGCAACTTCAATCAATTTTTTTCTTACTGTTTCATTCATGCTTTTAATTATTTTTCAGTTCATTAACTAGTTTCTATTAATTCATACTACAAAGGTATTTGTATCCTATGCGGTAGGACTGCACTGTAAAAAAAATATTAGTGTTAAATAATAAGAAGAGTTGAAAAATGAAATTCTGGAATATGTTTCAAAAAAAAGCACTGCTATTTGCGGTGCTTGATAAACTTATAAAAAATGACTATTTGATGTATTAGAAAGATAAAGTAGAAAATGTGTTCGGATAATTAATTAATAAATCTTCATATTCTTTCATCATTTTTTTACGGTGTCGAATTAGATCGTAACCCCATTTCTCTAAAAAAGAATAACACTCTACTTCAGTATTCACTTTCTTATCTTTAATTCTTTCAAATCCTTTACCCGTTTTTAAAATATAGAAATTGGTAATAATATTTCTGTCATGAAAATCAAAATCTGCATCCAGTTCCGCATTAATAATTTGTAAAGACAGTTTTTCGGAGAAACTATCCTTTGTGTGCCTCGACATTATTTCTAACTTTTCTTGCAATTCTTTTAATCTTCCGAAATCAGCATCTTTCGATTTTATATATAACTTAATTCTGAAACTTTGGTTTTCCACAATTTTACGTAAAAGGAAAATAAAGTTTTGATCTAAATTTCTAATTTCTTTTGTTTGGAGAAATTTATCTATTATATACTTATCCGTGATCGTTATTTCATTTATCAAAGATGATCTAAGATTTTCGATACCATTCCAGTGATAATTTTCATCCGCAATAAATCGAAAACTAAATTTTGCTACAATATCTTCTAACTGTTTCTCGAAGTCTTCAATGTAAAAAACTAGCAGGTTAGGAATACTGTCTTTATGCCAGTTCTCCATCTTATTTGATAGTATAATTTGAAGGCTCTGAGTATCTTGTTCAATTTCCTGCTTAAAATTTTTATTGAATTCAATAGAATTACTCCCTTTGGAACTTACAGTAGTAATGAAACTATTGGTAACTTCCCATCTTTCAAAATCGTCATATTTAACTTCTTCATTAAATACCCATACTACTTCGGCGTAATCTCTAATTATAGACCACAAAATATCTATTCCTTTTGACCTTTTGTTCTGTAAGGAAACGAAATGATTCATAAATTCTTTTTCAACATATACACGCATCGCATTTTAATTTAACTGTTCGCTGTTAAGTTTCATTAAATCAAAACGCAAGCGGATTGCTTCATCATAAAAACCTGGACCGAAATCCTCGGATAAAGTACCACTAGCATTAATTACAATTTCTTTTACTTTTGGTTCGTCAGCATCCACATATTCGTCTGAATTGAAGTAATATATAATTGAATGGTCGTTATCAAGTTGCTTTTTTGCAGTCAGAAATTGTAATTTGCGTATTATGTACTCACTATGTGTCTCAATAATCAATCTTAAATTTGGAAAAGTGACCGCAGTTAAAGCGAATAAATCTGCTAATTTTGATTGAAGATTGGGATGCAAATTAGCTTCGGGTTCTTCTATAATCAAGATGTTATTGACATTACTATGCAATGACATATTACCTTGCATTATTGCAATTTTAATTATGATTGGTATTATTTGTGAATAACCAAAACCCAAATCAGCAAATGATATTTCTTTCCCATCTCTTAAAATATAGGGAACCATTATTGTATTTTCAAACGTTTTAATTTTCAATTCACCGTTAATTCCAAATATTTCAAATGCTTCTTTGATAAACTTTTTGTAAACCGCGTTAGGCTTATCTTTTTGATTTTGAAAATTTAATAAAACCCTGTTCATCTCTTGTGAACCACCATTTAATAAAACTCTATCAATATTTCCACGTTGAGCACTTATGAAATTAACTTTACTTAATGATTTTTCTAAATAATCGCTTTGATTTCCGAATTGCTCGAAAAACGTCATTCCACTATTTTCATCAAACAATTTCCATCCAATTATTTTCTCTTTAAAAATTAATCTAAATAGATCATTTTCGGTCAATTTTAATCGGTCAACACTGTCATCAAATAAATCATTGTCTATTATTTCATCTAAGAAATTATCATGAATTTCTTTTAAAACAATTGCTATGGCGGTCTTCAATAAATAACTTAATTTTTTTTCCGAATTAGAATAAGGTATAAAATATGAGAAATTGTCAAACACTTCATCTTGACATTTGATTAGCATTTCGGCAAATCTTTCTGTAACATCTACACCATTGATTATTATATCATATAAGAGATACTTCTCTTCTTCCGCAATATTATCCATAACGTTGTTTATAAGAAACGCGCTGGAAAAATATCTATTGGAAATAATATCAGTTGCCAATGAAGTTCCATATACAGGGTCAACCTCTGATTCTTCTTTTACTGACGGTATTAATCCACTATGCAAAATCGAGAAATCTCTGTAATTATTAAAAATAATTTCCGGTGGTATTTGCCTAAACGCGGACATTTTTTTATAAAGGAAATTTTTACCGCTCCAATCGGATTTAAGTAGAATGGACCGATCAAAAAAACGATCGATGATATATTTATAGTCAAAAGATAATTCAAAAGTATCTGCTCTATCTATATCATTAACTAGTTGTGTGTGATCATCAACTTCAATAATATCATGATCAACAATTTTAAAATTAAAAACACTTACTTCTTTATTGTGTATTTGTAATTGATTTGCCTCTCCATCAACAAATGTAATTTCGGTAGTTAGATTATTAGTTAGGTAATCTATTTCAGAAGGAAAATCAATCTTGAATTTTTTTTCAGGACTTTCCCAATTTACAGCGTTTTCAAAAGAACCTAAATTATGTCGACCACCAGTTAAGTCAAGATTATCAACCCCCAACTTTAAAAGCTCCAACAATTTTGTAAATGCGCTTTTACCTGCGTTATTAGGTCCTGTTAAAAGCGTAATGGGTTTAATATCAAATTCCTGCCGGTCTTTAAAAACTCTAAAATTAGTAACTCCTATTTTCATCTTTTTATATTATGTTATTTATCGCAAAAATATTTTTATATAGTGCAGTAGAAATGCATTAATAAAATGATTTTAAATTACTAATTCTAACTTTTAACTTTTCAACTAATTCTCGAGGCTTAACAATTTTCATGTTTTCACCGTAAGAAAGAATTAGAGAGGTTAATTCATAATTAATTTTAACTTTTAATTGTAAGACATTTCCATTAATCTTCTGTGATCCATGAACTGGTTTCGATTTGACATATGGTAATATATTATCTGAAAGCTCTATAACTATTGACACAACTTCCGCATCCTGATCATTACTTACACCAATGATATCTTCAAAATATTCCTCGAAATCGATAGAAGATTCTTCAAATTCAGTCTTTGAATTTTTGATTTCAATAATTCTATCTAAAGCAAGGTTTTGAATTTTTTCTACTTCATGATTGTGCCCAAATAGAAACCAACGATTATTGTATTGTTTAAGGTAAAAAGGAGAAACGGTAAATACTTTTTCATGATCAGATGAAAAACTTTTGTAAGTAATATCTAAACATTGTTTGTTGACAATATATTGATACAAAGGATTCAGAAATTCCACTCCTTTTAAGAATTCATTTTCTTCAAAACTAATAATTTGATTTTCTTCTTTTTTAAGTTTTAAACCTGAATTTAATTTAGTTTGAATAGTATTTACCCAATCAAAACCAGGAATGTTATTCATCCTGCTCAATGTTTCTAATGCTTGGTTTAGAGTACTTAACTCAGATGCATTGAGAGGTTTTTTCAAAATTGAAAAATCTAAATCTGAATATCTATAGAATACTTTTCGGCCGTCTTTAATAGATTCTATTGGCGCATCATAACCTGCTTCACTTTTCATAAAATCTATATCATCAAAAATCTGCCTTCTGGAAACTGTTGTATCCTGAGCATAATATTCTGTTAAAATATTAGAACAATATTCTATAAGATCATTGATGTAAAATTTTTTAAAAGCATTAGAAAAGCACTTGTCGAGTGCTTTATATCTAATTACTGCATTTTTGTTACTTGCCATTTAAATTTTTCACTGAACTCTCAAAAATACGAAATGTAAGCGGAAGAAAAAACAGAAAAAATCATTTTTAAAATTAGAATCGAAAAGCATGTTGCATTAGTTCCTGCTCTGCTCTCGAAATCCCAATTTCAAATGCAATTTTTTGCCAGTTACTTACTGCATTTTTAATTTCTAAAATTATTGCATTCATTTCAGAATCATTTAACCTAAAATAAATCCCGACACTTTTTGCCAATTCCAAATCCAAGGAATTATCGTCCATATCGATATTTAAAGACAATCCATCTTTTTCGATAGAAGGATTTAAATCATAAGCTGGTGATAAAATCCAACCTTTTTCGGTTAAAATAAAACCATGATTTCGCAAATGGTCATCTGTGTTTGAAATACAAATATTGAAAACAATTCTTCGCCACAATTGATGAAGATTTTCATTAATATTTGCACCATTATTCATCACAAACTCAGCAATTTCAAGATAACTTGCTGTAGAAAACCTTAAAGATTCTTCATTATTTCCTGTCATCGTCATTGCAGAAGAAAAATGAATTCTTTGTTTGCCCTCTCTATCAAATCTTTTAGTAAAAAAAGTATGGTATTTACCAGTGATTTTCTCTATTTTGCATTCAGACATTTCTATTCCGCAATTCACTGCTAACTGAAAAGCTAAAAATTCCCATGCTCCTTTGTCAATTGTATCATTTTTTGATGGGAATTTTGCAATCCATAGATCTCCATTTTCATCTTCAATATTCGCTTTCGGTCTCGCTCCACCCAAAGAAGATCCAGGTGCCATCAGAATCGCTAACCATTTTTTGACATTTACATTTTCATCATCTTCAAGATTTTTTGCTGCTGCTTGCAATTCTCTAATTGAAGACCAAGGTGGTGTTGAGTTATTTATATCATCATCTAAAAACAAACCATCTAACGAAGTTTTGAACCTCAATGCACCCATTCTTGTTTTGTCGTAAACTCCTAAAAGATAATCAATATCGTAAAGAGTTTGGGCTTTTTCGCCATTTTCTCTGGCTTGTTGTGCTGATTTTCTCTTCATTAGAGTTCTTCCCCAAGTATCGGGCATACTATCGAGAAATACTCCAAAATTTTCTTTGTTATTTGCAAATTGCGCCCCCGAAAAAAACTGAATATCTGGATCAATTAATCTTTGAGTTTCAGATTGAATCCACTCTTTATCATATTCAAAACCAAATGCTTTTTTTCCTTTTCCATAATGTGCAGAAAGTACTCCCATCAATTTTGCTTCAGTCATTCCTTTCCAATCTGCAAAAACATAAATTTCAAATTTTCCTTGTTTCATATGTAGTTATTTATATTTTTTAAGGTCATATGGTATCGCCAAATCTTCATTAGTGTTTGCTAACCAAGTTGGTTACTGGCGATTTCATCATTCAATTATTTAAGTAAATCCAAATCCTGAAGTTTTCTTCCAAATTCATCATCTGCAGCTATTTTTAGAAAATCATTTTGTAATCCTAAAACTCTTAAAACATTAAAATAAGCTCCCATCGAAACACCGGAATCTCCCTTTTCAATTAAGTATAATGTTGAGCGTGCAATTCCTGCTCTCTCTGCAACTTGAACAGCAGTTAATTTTCGCCGCTTTCTGGCAAGTTTGATATTCTCGCCCATTTCTTCCAATAATTGAGTGAATTTTGGAAGTATAGTTTGTTCTTTCTTATTCAAAATGTCTGTTATTTCATACAAATATACAATATTTGTATGAAATAACAATCATTTACAAGACAAAGTTATTCTTACTTTTATTCTTTTCTCGCCTCAAACCCATTTTTAAATCGTAAAAAAGATTCTGTTGTTTCTGGATTATTTTTAATCCACAATTGCATTTACTGAATGTTTTCTTGTAGAGATTTTATATCGGTTTCCTCGTAGATTTTTTTTCCTTCATCAGCAATTTCATTTAAAAATTCTGCTGTAATTTAAGAAAGAAATCTTGCTGAATTTTAGGAATTAAATTTTCGAAAATGAAAGTTTTTATTTTAAATAATCAAGATCAACCTGAGTAAAATAAATACAATAAAAACGAGTTCCGAAGTTTTTTTATCCTTTTCGCAGAAAAGGCAAGAAAGTCTTTAGTAGTACAAAATCTAAATTTTGTAGGTACAAAGACACATCTTGCTTATACATTCTTCAGAGGTCTGAATTTTTTTTAGTCTACTTTATTTTAATCTGGTTGCAATTACTTATTTTAGTCTACTTTCGGTCTTATGATATTTGGAATTTTAAATGCAGAAATGTTTTCACGAGGAAGAGATAATTCAAGCATGTTGATGTTTTTTTCAAGAACAGATTGCCAATCCAAAATAGGTTTTCCGATTACATTTTTCCAACCAGAATTTTCCCATTGATGAAATTTCTGAATCAAAAGTTGGTCTAATTTTTCTGAATAATCTTTTAAGTTTTTGGCAAAATCCATAAACTGATTTAGAGTTGGGTATTTGGAAACGGAATTATTTGAAATAATTTTTGGTTCTGGAATTGGAATTAATTTTTCAACCAAAGTTTCCTTTATCTCAACTATTTTTGGGATTTCTTTTATCTGATAATTTTCATTCAAAACGAAACGATTCGGAAAACCACGATTTCTTTCATAATTTAATATTCCCAAAAGTTTTAATTTGTTTTTTGCCGTAATTACGGTTTGCCTGGAAAGCCCAAGTTCTCTTGCCATTTCGTAATCAGACAATACAATTTCCTTTTGAGGATCTTCGCATTTGTACAATATATATGTAAAAACAGCGATGGTGTTTGCGCCAATTTTGTTTTTTGAATTTAATTCAAAAATTTTTTCAAATAAGTTTGCTGCAAAAATTTTGGGAGTTTTCATCTTTTAAATCTTGATTTATATTGAATTTCAACTTCATTCTTTGGATCTTTCTGAATCAACCAATCGTTCAAATCCTTAAAATCTGCATACAAAATCCGACAATCTTCTGCATTTTCGTTTTCATTTTTTATCATTTCAACGGCTCGATTTCCAGCTTCATCGTTATCGAAATAGAGTTCTATATTTTCGTAATTTTGAATTGAATTTTGAATTTTATTAATCATCGAAACTGAATTCAAAATGATATAATCTGAAGGTTCTTTTTCAAGATAATTCTCCACATTTTTAAAAGATAGAAAGTCAAAGAATCCTTCGAAAATTCGGATTGAATTTGAGCCATTTTCGATCATTGAAATACCTTTTTTACCCAAACAAATTTTAGAATAAGCGTTCCTGATTTCGTAACCATTGGAATCATTTTTAAAACCAATTCCGAAATAATTCTTCCCATTCATTCGATAATGGATTTCATTTAAAAATTCAGTTTGATTATCTACTCTTCTGCTTTTTAAATATTCTAACAAAGCAGGATGTTGGATTTCTTTTACTTGTGCTATTTCATAAGATTTAGAAAGATTTGCCATTTTCTGTTTAGGATGATTTGTTTGATTTTGAAAAGAAGAACTAAATTGTTCCAAATATTTTAATGCTTCAATCACCGAACATTTTTTAATCGTTTGAACTATCGAAACAATGTCATAATTTATCCCTGTTCCAAAATCAAATGCTTTATTTGTTACAAAGTCGACTGATAAACTTGGAGTTTTTTCTACGCGATCTAATGCAAAGTAAAAAGCAGTCTTCGGATTTACTTTGCTCGGAAAAAGAGAAAAACTTTCTAAAACTAATCTAATCGGTATTTTTTTGGCTTGAGCGCAATTCATATTTTTTTTTTAAAGCAAAAAGTCTTTTCGGAGATAAAATCCATAAATAATTAAAAATGTTTAAAACTTAAATGTTTATCAATCTGTCATTTACACAATGTGTTTTTTAAATTAGTTATCCGCATTTATTATTTTTATTAGTAAGATTAGAATGATTAATAACATTAGTATAATTAAGAGGAACTTTTTGAATCTTCTCAAACCATTATTAACACTCAATTTTATAGATATAAATTAGTAATATGACGGAGATAAAGTCCATTTTCACGGAGATAAAGTCCATTGTTATGGAGATAAAGTATAATATTTCGGAAATAGAATCCTCTAATTCGGAATTAAAGGCACGTTTTCCGGAGATAAAATCACGATTGTTTTTCGAGTAAATTAAAAACCGCTTTTATGTAATTATCACTGTTTAATTTGGAGTCAATTTTGTTTTTTAATCTGGTAGAAAGTTCTTTGTAACCCTTTATGTCAAAGAGTTTTCGCAAAGTCCTGACATTAGCGTCATTTAAAGTTCTTTTCCTCTTCAAATATTTTATTGAACGTTCAACCTGTAAGTCATTAAGTGAAACAAAATTTACATTATTACTCGTTGATTTTGAAGTATTGTAAATCGAAAATGTGTATTTGCCGTCGTGATAGGCATAATTGAAACTCAAATCATTAAAAGAATCCAGATCTGCCTTTATACTTTGCAAAAAATCTCTTTCAAATCTGGAACGTCCTTCGTATTTATCTTTGTTTATTGAAAATTGTTTTAAAATTTGAGAATATTCCATTGATAAACCTCCGAATTTTTTAAACTTCATTATCCACATTAAAAAACGCAAAGTATTGGAAGACGAAACCTGATAAGCAAGATCTTTTTTTAGAGGAAAATAATGACTCATATTAAGCAAATGTTTGAGCACTGTCTTATCCATTTTAAAATACAAATTATTTTTATTCCACTGTGGTTTCAAAATGAAAGGAACTGTCTGATAACCATTAATTGAACTGTCTTTTAATTGGAGCCAATTAATATTTGCCATATTAACTAAAGCTGATTTGATAGTCATATTTTTCATAATTCTTTTCGGGTTCAAAAATTTAAGAGGAATCTCAAAATTAACAGTTCCCTGATTTGCCCAGCCTTCAAAATAATCATCAAAATTAAATTGGATAGGACCATTAATATTTAATGGTGATTTTACAGATATGAAAAGCGACTGCTCTTCTTTGATACAGGAAAGTATTATTGTAATCACGCGCTGTTCTATGATAGAAGTTTCTTGCGATACTAAAACCTCTCTAAAATCATTTGAAACAAGAACTTTTTTCCTTGGTCTTGGCGTGAAATATTTTCTTTCTTGTATGTTTTTACTTTTCAGCATCAGTTTTTATTAAAATTAGTGCTGATCTTCTTAAAGTTTTTGCCGAAATCTAACTTCGCTTCCGCTTCAATTTCTTTTAAAGTTTTCTTTTTCCCTTGAGAAATCCAGTCTAATAATTCATCTTCAAAAAAGTAGAGTTTTTTACCGTTTTTGTAGCAGGGAATTAATCTTTTTCGCACAAGTGTATAAACTGTCGGTTTTGCCTTTCCAATGATTTGACAGGCTTCCGTAATATCTAAAGGAATTCTTTTTTGAGAAATTATTGGTGGTTCTTTCCTTTCTACCAGAAATTTAATTTCGGCTATTTCGCTAACCAGATGCGCAACTGCTCTAGGCAGGTTTTCAAATGAAATGTCATTTACTTCCATAACTATCGTTTTTAATTGTTATGGTGCAAATAAAAAAAGTGTTTTCCCTGTGTCGCATGGTACACGGAGAAAACACTTTAAAAACACAGCGTTTTAGTAATTTTTTCTACTCAGAAAGAGATTCCATGATGGTAATTATTCCTTTCATTTCATCATCTTTTAAATGTCTTTTGATACTTTCAGGTTCTACTTCTTTCAAAGATTCTAAAAATATATTTTTTAGAAACACAGCAGTTTCGAATTGGTTTCGCACATTAAAATGTTTCCATATATTCCACCCGAAATGATACAAATCTAGGTTGGATAATTTCTCGATTTTGATTGGTTTAATGTTGTCCAATTTATTTTTCTCGGAATAGAGCACAACGTAATTACAAAGTGATTTTAAATCATCTTCTGAAGTGTAAAGTGCAAATTGATTTTGGGTATATTTTATCGCAATATCTTTCTTGCCTTGTTCATTTTGATCAATTATGCTTTGTTGCTCTTGTTTTATATTCTCAAGATTTTCAGTTGGAATATCATCTTTAGTAGAATTTTTAGAACTATTTTTTTGAGGTAGTATTTTTCTATTTTTAATAATTCCGTCTAGAAATAAAACGATTAATGCATAAAGGATTATACCTAAAGCAGTCACGCACCAAAAGATAATATTTGCAGTGTAATCATCGACTCCTTTATCAAGAAAAGCCAATCTTGCCAAAGCACCTACTAATAAGCATGCAGAAATTACCGGCAAATGTTTTACTATATGTTCAAAATATTTAAAATTCATTTTATAAATTTTTCAAATGAATAGCGGAAGAAGCTTTATTTTTCTTTTCATCAACAACTTTTGCGTAAACCTGCGTAGTTTTTACGTTGGTATGACCAAGCATTTTACTGACTGTGTAAATATCCGTTCCATTGGAAAGTTGTAAAGTTGCAAATGTATGTCTGAAATTATGGAAAGTTATTTTTTTGGTAATTCCTGCACTTTCAATCCATTTTTTAAGTGGTCGAGAAATCCAAGCTGGGTTCGTTAAATCTTTAAAAACTAAATCGTTTGGAACTCCTGCTTCACCGCAAAGTTGTAAAGCTTGTTTAGACATCGGCATATATTCCACACCTTTGGTCTTTTTTTGAGTGAAGTTTATTCTTGCTTGATCTTTTTCAAGACTTATTTCATTCCATGTTAATTTTTGAATATCTGAATGTCTTAAACCAGTCAAAGAGGAAAATAACGCTGCACGTTTTAGAACATCAAGTTCGCAAGGTGTTTCGACTAAAGTGTTCAATTCTTCGAGCGTTAAATATTCCCTTCTGGATTCTTCATGTGGAATTGCTTTTATTTTAGCTGCAATATCAATAGTAAAATAATCATCAATAAACGCTTGTTTTAGTGCCGCTTTGAAAATTGAAAAATACGTTGAAGCCGTATTTTGTGAAATAATCTCTGCTTTATTACTACCGCTTTTCGCAGTCAGCAAATATGATTTGAAATTTTCACAGAATTTAGTATCAATCTGTGAGAACATAATATTCTCACCACCAAAATCTTTTAGAAATTCTATGGAGCGATACCAATTTACCTTAATGGATTCAGAGTTATTTTTATGTCGTTTGTTAGTAAGCAGATCAAAATACCTCACAAAATTCTCTTGAGATTTCTCCCTTTGTTCGACTTGAATTTTGTCGAGTTCGCTATAAAGTTCAATATTATCATATTCATTCTGTCTCAATTTTCGCAAAGCATCCGCATAAAACATTGTTTCACGGTCGTTTTCACTTTTGCAAACTATAATTCCGTTATCATCTCTTTTGGGTTTAAATGAAACTGAATTCTGCGTTGTTCGTGCAGGTCTTTTCTTGTCAAAATCTACGGTTGTGACGCTCCGGTTCAAATATTCCCGAATTCTTTGAATGTCATTTTTACCAGGAATCATCACGGGATAACTTTCCAAATAAATAAACCATTCTTTTCGGAACTCGGCTTTTCGCAATCGTACGGTAACTTTGGTTTTTAATAACTCTTTCATTTTCCGTCAAAAATTTTATCAATTAAATTTTTAGGCACATAAACGAAACTTCCAACTTGCTTTGTCGGAATTTTGTTTCTCCTAATTACGCTGTTTACCGTTCCGGGATCAGCATGGAATTTAGCGCTTATTTCAGAAATTGTGTAGCAATTCCCTACTTCAAAATTTGGTTTATCAGGGACTTCTTTTAACTTATCTGGTATTTCTACAGATGAAAATAAATCTTCCAAATCTGATCGCTTTACTCGAGTCAATCTTACTCCTAAATTAACTCCGGTAATTATGCCTCGTTTTATTAATCTATGTAAGGTGTCTTTTGAGATTCCAAACATAATTGTCGCTTCAGGAATAGAAATAAATTCTCGTGATTGAACTTCAGCAATCTTTTCCGCAAAATTTCTTAAAAGAGTTTCTTTTTCCAATCCTTCTCTTTCTCGCTTTTTTCTTGCAACTATTTCTTTGTTATTACAAGAAACAGAGCAAAAACGAGTCATAACTGTTTTTGCTTCAAATGGTTTTGAACAATGCTCACAAACCCTCGGTATTTTTAATTTACTAAATCCCATTATTAAATAACATCCTGAACATTCTCCGTTTTTGGAGTTTTAAATCACATTAGTGCGCATAAGACGCACATACTTTCGAAATATCGCTCGGTACAAGTAAGATACAAAAATACGATAAAAATCGATTAAAATCAACTATTATTGAAAAATGTTAAAAACAAAAAAATCGCTGTAAACATTACGTTTACAGCGATTTACTACTTTATTTCAATCGATGTTAATCGATGATAATTGCTAATTATTTGACTTCTTCGAAATCAGCATCCTGAACATCTTCTGTTCCTGAATTAGCTTCTGGATTTCCCTGTGCTTGATCAGCTCCCGGTTGTCCTTGATTTCCTGCAGCGTACATTTCTTCTGAAGCAGCCATCCAAGCAGCATCTAATGCTTCAGTTTTCGTTTTTACACTGTCCATATCTTTTGCTTCGAAAGCGGTTTTCAATTCTGCGTGAGCAGATTCAACTGCTGCTTTTTTATCTGCAGATAATTTATCACCGAATTCTTTCAGTTGTTTTTCAGTTTGGAAAAGCAATCCGTCTGCTTTATTGAAGATTTCCACTTCTTCTTTTCTTTTCGCATCAGAGGAAGCATTTTCTTCAGCTTCTCTCTTCATTCTTTGGATCTCATCATCTGAAAGTCCTGAACTTGCCTGAATTTTGATCGTTTGCTCTTTTCCGGTTCCTTTATCTTTTGCAGAAACACTCAAGATTCCGTTGGCATCAATATCGAAAGTTACTTCAATTTGAGGAACTCCTCTTTGTGCCGGTGGAATATCAGCAAGATCAAATCTTCCGATTTCTTTATTGTCATTAAACATTGGTCTTTCTCCCTGTCCTACTCTAATAGAAACGGCAGGTTGGTTATCACTTGCGGTAGAGAATACTTCTGATTTCTTGGTTGGAATGGTTGTATTCGCATCAATTAATTTCGTGAATACAGATCCCATTGTTTCAATTCCTAAAGAAAGTGGCGTAACATCTAATAAAAGAACGTCTTTTACATCACCGGTTAAAACTCCACCCTGAATCGCTGCACCAATGGCAACAACCTCATCCGGATTAACTCCTTTCGAAGGTTTTCTACCGAAGAATTTTTCTACTTGCTCCTGAATGATTGGGATTCTTGTAGAACCACCTACCAAAATTACCTCATCGATATCTGTAATTGCAAGACCTGCATCTGAAAGCGCTTTTTTACAAGGCTCCATTGAACGTCTTACCAAATCAGCAGACAATTGCTCAAATTTCGCTTTGGTCAAAGTTTTTACCATGTGTTTCGGACCAGTTGCAGTCGCGGTTATATAAGGTAAATTGATTTCTGTTTGTGGAGCTGAAGACAATTCAATTTTCGCTTTTTCTGCCGCTTCTTTCAATCTTTGTAAAGCTATAGGATCTGATTTTAATTCTACCCCTTCCTCAGCCTTAAATTCATCTGCCATCCAGTTGATGATGACATCATCGAAATCATCACCACCTAAATGGGTATCTCCGTTTGTAGATAATACTTCAAAAACACCGTCTCCAAGATCAAGGATTGAAACGTCAAATGTTCCACCACCTAAATCGTAAACTGCAATTTTTTGATCTTTATGTGCTTTATCCATTCCATAAGCCAAAGCTGCTGCAGTCGGCTCATTGATAATTCTTTCTACTGTTAAACCAGCGATTTCACCCGCCTCTTTTGTCGCCTGTCTTTGAGCGTCGTTAAAGTAAGCCGGAACAGTAATTACCGCTCTTGTTACTTCCTGACCCAAATAATCTTCTGCCGTTTTCTTCATTTTCTGAAGGATCATCGCAGAAATTTCCTGTGGCGTATATTCTCTGTCGTCAATTTTTACTTTGATGGTGTCGTTTGGTCCGCTCACTACTTTGTAAGGTACTCTCGAAACTTCTTTCGCATCATCTTTGAAATGCGTTCCGATAAATCTCTTGATTGAATAAACAGTTTTCGTAGGATTCGTAACTGCTTGTCTTTTTGCAGGATCACCTACTTTTCTTTCACCATCTTCGGTGAATGCAACGATTGAAGGTGTTGTTCTTTTACCTTCTGAATTTGGGATTACAACAGGATCTTTACCTTCCATTACGGAAACACAAGAGTTTGTTGTTCCTAAATCAATTCCAATTATTTTACTCATAGTATGTATATTTTTAGTTTTAAACTTATTTGATATGAGTTTCTCTAAAAATATACCAAGTGAAAAATTATGACAAATTGACAGAAATTATTATTGAGAAGTTTGTAAGAAATGAATGAAACTCCACCAAACTTCCAAAATGTTTAATACTGAAAATGCTTTTGACCAATTTCAACTGACATCTAATTAAAGCAAAATTTCTAAAGACAAAATCAAAAAAAAGACATCTCATAAAATTATGAGATGTCTTTTAAAATAGATAAACTCTAATTATTTCTTTAGGGTAAGAATATATGCTACCATTTTCTTTGCATTTTCCGGGCTCATTCCTGCATGTGGAGTCATAGGAATTTCTCCCCAAACGCCTTTTCCTCCATCAATGATTTTTGTTGCAAGATGATCAATATCAGCATCTGTATATTTATCTGCCACTTCCTGATAAGATGGTCCTACTAATCTTGCATCCATTTTATGACAAGTTAAGCAGTCTGCACCTTCAATGAGTGCCAAACCTTCATTTTTTCCTGCTGCTGCTGAATCTACCACTTTTACTACAGGTTCTTCCAGCATTACATTGCTTTCTTTGTTGGGATTAACTTTTTTGCCGCAAGAAACAATTGCAAACATTGCACAGATTACTAAGTATTTGTTCATCTTTTTTAATTTGGTACAAAAATATAAAATTTCTTGAATAAAAGTGAAGATAAATGTCATATAAAGCTTATGACTGAGATCATACTCGAATCTGACCAAATCTTACTACTTTTGGGTAATAAATATATTAAAGATATGAAAACATTAAAAACGATTGCACTCTCAGTGTTAACTATGGCGCTTTTCTCTTGTGGTGGTGACAAGAAAACAGATTCGATCCCATCTGGCTCTACAGCTACGACCACAACTACGACTGATCAAAGCAGTGCGGAAATGGAAGCTACTGCAGCAAAATATGATCCAAACAGAGGTCTTGGGAAACATGAAAAAATCGATATTACTAAATTCGATCCTGCAATGGCTGCATCTGGTAAAAAGGTTGCTGAAGTAAAATGTACTTCTTGTCATAAACCTACTGATGAAAAATTAGTTGGTCCAGGTTGGAAAGGTGTTACCAAAAAACAAACCCCAGAATGGATTATGAACTTTATCTCTAATCCTGATCCAATGATTGATGTAGATCCTGAGTTGCAGAAACAATTAGAACTTTGTTTGGTAAGAATGCCGAACCAAAGTTTGAATGATACTGAAGCACGCGAAATTCTCGAATACATGAGAGAGATCGACGGTGCGAAGTAATATTCTTTAGCAAAAAATTTAATCAAATATCAATATGAAAAGTCTTAAATTATTCGGGCTCCCCGCCATCGTAGCCTTAATTGCGCTAAGTGGTTGTAAGCCAAAAGGTACTGAAACCGCTGTAAGTGGTGATGCCGCACAGAAAGTCTATGTTGCCCCGGGAAAATATGATGAGTTTTACAACTTTGTCAGCGGAGGTTTCAATGGACAGGTAAGTGTTTACGGATTACCAAGCGGAAGATTGTTAAAATCGCTTCCTGTATTTTCTGTAAATCCTGAGAATGGTTATGGATATAGTGAAGAAACCAAACCAATGCTCGAAACTTCTCATGGTTTTATTCCTTGGGATGATCAGCATCACCTTGCACTTTCTCAAACTAATGGTGAAGTGGATGGAAGATGGCTTTTTGCCAATGCAAACAATACGCCGCGTGTTGCAAGACTAGATCTTAAAACTTTTAAAACGGTAGAGATTTTAGAAATACCTAATTCTGCCGGGAATCACTCTTCCCCTTTCTTAACCGAAAATACGGAGTATGTAGTGGCAGGAACACGTTTCGCAGTTCCGACTGATGATAAAAATGGTGACGTTCCAATCTCGTCTTTCAAAGAAAACTTTAAAGGAGTAGTTTCTTTTATCGGAATTAATAAAGACAGCGGAGAAATGGATATCGCATTCCAAATTGAAGCACCTGGAATTAACTTTGACCTTTCTCATGCAGGTAAAGGAAAATCTGGAGACTGGTTCTTCTTCTCTTGCTATAATTCTGAAAAAGCCAACACTTTGCTTGAAGTAAACGCCTCTCAAAATGATAAAGATTTCATTATGGCGATCAACTGGAAGAAAGCAGCAGAAATGGCGAAAGCAGGAAAAGGCAGAAAAGTTGCGACAGAATACGTTCATAATAAATGGGACGAAAGAACTCACAGTGCAACTTCTACCATGAAAAAAGAGGTTTTGGTACTTTCTGTTGAAGATATGAAAGATGCGATGTATTTTATTCCTTGTCCTAAATCTCCACATGGTTGTGATGTTGATCCAACTGGTGAATATATTGTAGGATCTGGTAAATTAGCAGCTTTAATCCCTGTTTTCAGCTTTACTAAAATTCAGAAAGCAATTGCTGACAAAGCATTTAGTGGAGAATACGATGGTGTAAAAGTAATTAAATACGAAGCAGCACTTCACGGTGAAGTTCAAAAACCTGGTTTGGGACCACTCCATACTGAATTTGACGGCAGAGGAAATGCAATAACTTCTATGTTTGTTTCTTCGGAATTGGTAAAATGGAATCTCAAAGATTTAAAAGTTATCGACAGAGTTCCTACCTATTACTCAACTGGTCACTTGATGATTCCTGGAGGAGACACCAAAAAACCTTTTGGAAAATATGTGGTAGCTTATAATAAAATTACCAAAGACAGATTCCTTCCAACAGGTCCGGAATTGGCACAATCTGCCCAGTTATTTGATATAACAGGAGACAAAATGAAACTGTTATTAGATTACCCGCTTTTTGGTGAACCGCATTACGCACAAGCTTTACCAGCAGCAATGCTTAAAGACCAGGTGAAATTCTTTAAAATCGAAGATAATCACCACCCTTATGTAACCAAAGGAGAAAAAGATAGCAAAGTAGTAAGAGAGGGAAATAAAGTTCATGTTTACATGACTTCAATCAGATCTCACTTTGCTCCGGATAATATTGAAGGTGTTCGAGTGGGCGACGAAGTTTACTTCCACGTTACCAATCTTGAGCAAGACTGGGATGTTCCTCACGGTTTTGCTGTAAAAGGTAACCAAAATGCTGAACTTCTAGTTATGCCAGGAGAAACTTGTACTCTGAAATGGGTTCCTAAAAAAGCCGGAATGTTCCCAATGTATTGTACCGATTTCTGTAGTGCATTGCACCAAGAAATGCAGGGATATGTTAGAGTTTCTCCAGCAGGAAGCTCCACTCCGCTTACTTACTCCTTGAATAATAAAAAAGACAACGCGCAAAGCCCAGTCAAACAAGGTGAAACCAAATAGAAATTTATAACAAAAGGGCAGTTTTCACTGCCCTTTTTCTTTTTGATGATATGTGTCATTTTGTAACTTATGTTACCTTAAAAACCGTTGAAAGGAACGACCTTTACTAGAGAAAATCATCAAATATCCAGCATCTTAAAAAATTTAAAAAAATGGAAAAAAAATTATTAAAACAATGGACAAGAATTGGGCTCGTTATTTGCGGAGTTGCGTTGGGCGTTTCTATGTTTGTACCAATGTGGTCGATTTATCTGCAAGCTCCGCAATACCCAGAAGGATTATCAATGTTCTTGTGGCCGTATAAAATTACTGGCGATTACCAAATCATCAACGGACTGAATCACTACATCGGAATGAAAACCATTCATCAGGAAGATTTCTACGAATTTAAAATCTTACCGTACGCTCTAGGATTTTTTGCACTTTTGTGTTTTATTGCAGCTTTTTTAAACACCAAAAAATGGCTTTATATTGCTACAGCCTTATTCATGATTTTTGGTGTAGCTTTCATGGTAGATTTCTATATGTGGGAATACAATTATGGTCATAACTTAGACCCTCATGCTGCGATCATCGTTCCCGGAATGTCTTATCAACCACCATTACTCGGATCCAAACAACTTCTTAATTTTGTTGCCTATTCTTACCCTAATATTGGTGGTGCCATAATGATAGGTGTTGCAGCAATTTTAGCTATCTTAGCATTTATTGAGTTTAGAAAACCAAAAACGGTTTAAGATTTACCATTAAAAAATCATTTAATCATCAATTTAAATATTATGAAATTTCCAAAAATCATCTTACTTGCACTTCCTTTTTTAGCCATAATGTCTTGTCAGGAAAGTGGACCCAAAGATTTCCTTCTTGAAAAAGATCAGTGTGATAACTGTAAAATGACGATCACGGATTTAACTTATGCCACAGAATTAATTACAGAAAAAGGTAGAGTTTATAAGTTTGATGACATCAGTTGCATGACGATGTATGAAAATTCTGAAGCTGATAAAGTGAAAAATTCAAAAAAATATGTCATTAATGCGCCGACCGGAAAATTTTTAGAATTACCAAAAGCAACACTCATCACAGGTGGAAGTATAAAATCACCCATGGGCGGAAATACCCAGGCTTTTGAAAATAAAGAAGCGGCTCAGAAAGCAGCAGCAACTTTAGGCGCAAGTATAATTAATTAATCAATTCATGTTCAAATTATTGCTCTTACTTTTTCCAGTTTTTATCTTTTCGAATGTTTTAAAAGTTGGAAAAAATGAACAATTCACCACTATCAAACAAGCTATCGCCGCCTCGAAAAGTGGCGATAGTATTTTGGTACAAAGTGGAATTTACAAAGAAGGTAATATCAACATTACGAAACCATTATCATTAATCGGTATCGGATTACCGGTTTTAGATGGGGAGATGAAATATGAAATCGTCTCTTTCCGAGCCAATCATATTTTGATGAAAGGATTCAAAATTATTAATTCAGGAGAAGATGAAATTATAAATATCGGTGCAATTCGCCTTTACGACAGTCAATATTCAACCATTGAAAATAATATTTTCGAGAATAATTATTTCGGAATTTATATTCAGCGTGGTTTCCGATGTTTAATTCAAAATAACAGAATCACTTCCAAAAGAGCTACTTCCCAGGAACGAAGCGGCGACGGAATTCATGCTTGGGTAAGCGAAGAACTCTGGATTAAAAATAATTACATTGAAGGTCAGAAAGATGGAATCTATCTTGAAAAAGTGATCAAATCTTATATTTACCACAACTATTCAAAGAAAAATCTAAGGTACGGTTTACATTTTATGTTTGCCGATGACAACGTTTACGTAAATAATACTTTTGATAACAACAACGCCGGAGTTGCTGTGATGTACAGCAATAATGTTGGAATGGTCGGCAATAATTTTATTAATAATTGGGGCGATGCGAATTATGGCTTACTTTTAAAAGACATTAGTTTCAGCAAAATAATAGACAATCGCTTTCATAACAATACGACTGCCATTTATCTAGATGGTGCCACAAAAATTGATCTTTTAAGAAATGATTTCGAAAATAATGGATGGGGCATGAAAATTAACTCCAACTGTATGGAAAACAAAATCATTAATAATAATTTTGTCAACAACGTTTTCGATGTCGGAACAAGTGGATCGATGGCTATGAACGATTTCAAAAGAAATTTTTGGGATAAATATGAAGGTTACGACCTCGACAAAGACAAAATTGGCGACGTTCCCTTTCATCCTTTAAGTTTATACGCGGTTTTGGTAGAAAGTAATCCGGCAGTAATGCTTTTATACCGTACATTTTTTGTAGATCTGCTCGATAAAACAGAAAAAATAATTCCAAGTTTGACACCCGAAAACTTTGTAGATCGGGAACCTTTAATGAAGAAAATAAATATTTAAAAATTCTGAGGATGAAGAAAATGAAGTCGCCAAAACGTTCTTCATTGCCTTTTATATCTCTTACTGATATGATAGAAGTAAAAAATTTAACGAAAAAATTCGATAGCTTTACAGCATTAGATGATTTGAGTTTGTCCTTTACCGACGGTAAATCAATCGCATTGATCGGTCCAAACGGTTGCGGAAAAACCACGTTGATTAAATGTATATTGGGTTTAAATGTCATCGAAACTGGTGATATTTTAGTCGATGGCAAAAGTGTAAAAGACGATTATCTCTACCGCAGAGAAATCGGTTATATGCCTCAAATCGGGCGTTACCCAGAAAATATGACCATCGGACAGACCATCAAAATGATCAAAGACACTCGAAAAATGTCGGAAACTCATTTAGATACCGAACTACTCGAAGCTTTCGAACTCGAAAAAATATACGATAAGAAAATGGGTAATCTTTCCGGCGGAACTACGCAGAAAGTAAGTGCAGTTCTCGCTTTTATGTTTGATCCAAAAGTTATAATTCTAGATGAACCAACTGCGGGACTTGATCCTTTGGCTTCCGAAATTCTGAAAAATAAAATTATCCAGGAAAAGAACAAAGGCAAACTTATCATTATCACCTCTCACCTTTTGAGTGAGCTTGATGATATTGTGAGTGAAATTGTTTTCATCAACGAAGGTAGAATCATCGTACAGCAATCTGTCACTGACTTAATGACCGAAAGAAATTCAGAAAAAATTTCCGAATCAATTGTAAGTATTTTAAAGGAGATGAAAAATAACTCCAAGTAAATACAAATTTTGAACAGACTTTCACTCTTATCTTTAACTTAAAAGTTAGGATGTTAGTCAAAAATTTAGATCAATGAACAAAATAGCACGCTTTATTCTTTTTGATATTTTAAAAAACAAAATCGTAATTTTCTATACCATTTTGCTCTTCATTATTTCGTGGTCCGTTCTCGGTTTAGAAGGAAATTACACAAAGGCTACTTTGAGTTTGCTAAATGTTGTTCTACTCGTAGTTCCATTGGTAAGCATCATATTTTCAACAATTTATGTTTACAATAGCAGTCAGTTTATAGAATTGCTTCTCAGTCAACCGGTTCCACGGGTAAAAGTTTGGTTTAATATCTTTTTGGGACTCTCCACGGCATTGATTTTCGCTTTTCTAATTGGTTGTGGAATTCCTATTCTACTCTACTCTTCTATAGAAACCGGATTCTCATTAATAATAATCGGAGTTCTGTTGTCTGTAATTTTCACCTCATTTGCAATGCTTTCTGCGATTTTGACTCGTGATCGTGCAAAAGGAATAGGTATTTCAATTTTTATCTGGCTTTTCTTTAGTATCATCTATGATGGAATTCTTTTAATTTTAATGTTCCAATTTTCCGATTATCCAATTGAAGGAATTATGGCGACTTTAGCAGGATTAAATCCTGTTGGTTTATCTAGAATTTTCGTCTTACTTCAGTTGAATATTTCTGCGATGTTGGGATATTCTGGTGCCGTTTTCCAAAAAGTTTTCGGTTCCGGAGGTGGTATGGGAATTTCCATGTTGATTCTCCTACTCTGGGCAACCGTTCCTTTCATACTCTCCTTAATTAAATTTAATAAAAAAGATCTGTAACTAGACTGATCTTCTATTTCTGAAAACTTCACTACTTCACAAAGATTCTATCTAGATTGACCTAATCTTTAACTCACTGAGCTTTAAGGTGATAAAAGTCAATAAACTTCTTTTTAATGATATGACTGTGGTCATACGTTTTTTCTTCATTCTGCCGTAAATTTATATAAAATTAAAGCATAATGAAAAAGTCAATTCTAATTTTGGGCATGATAGGATTTGCCCTGGTTTCCTGCAAAAAAAGTGAAACAGTAACTGCTGCTGATACTACTAATGCCACGGAAGCAGTGGGTCACGGACAGGAAGGAGTGCAAGATGAAGATTCTAAACCTAATGTGGTTCAGTTGGCTGCTAAAACCCCAGATTTATCTACATTGGTAACGGCTGTAAAAGCTGCGGGTTTAGCAACATCACTAAGTAACGCCGGACCTTTTACCGTCTTTGCACCTCTAAATTCTGCGTTTGATAAACTTCCTGCAGGAACAGTTGAAGGTTTACTAAAACCAGATAAAGTAGATGATTTATCAGATATTTTAGGATATCACACTTACGTTGGAGTAATCAAAGAAGACCAGATGTCAGATGGACAAACTCTCGGAATGGTGAACGGAAAAAACATAAAAATTACTATAGTTGACGGAAAACCTGTCATCAACGGAAAAGCAAAAATTGTTGCAACAGTACCGGCTTCAAACGGAATCGTGTATGTAATTGATGAAGTGCTGCTTCCGGCAAAATAAAGATCTGAGTTTATTGAATTTAATGTTGGAACGGCTTTCAAAATAATTTTGAAAGCCGTTTTTTTTATGGGTTAAATCGAAATTATAATCTGTAATTCATTAAAATTAAGTCTTCTTAAACGATTTTAAATTAATGAAAATCCAGAATATCGAAGCAAACATTAATACCGAAACAAGCAGAAGCATTTCATTTGCAAAGGGAATAGAAATATATTTGATAGAGAAAACGCCCATCAAACCAAGGATAAACTCATTCAGGAAAATTCCTAATAAAAGAAGCTTCACTCCCAGAAGAAGCTTTTTTGTTATCGTAAAATAATTGGTCGCTAAAATCTGATTGACTAAAAATGTGGCGATACACATCAATAAAATCAAATGTAGATAAGCGATCACAACGTTTCTAAAGCCAAATGCGAACTGATTGAGCGCCGGAATATTAGAACCTAACTGAAGTGCGATCTTCACCGCGAAAGCAAATCCTGCATACATCAAAACAAACCGATGCATTGGTGACCATTTCAAAACTAAATTGGTCCAGTTCTTTTTCACGAAAAGATAAAGCATTACTGCACCGATCGTTTGTCCGATGGTCGCAACAACAATAACTGCAAAAACATAAACCGGCATTTTCATCCATAAAACCGATAATCCGTAACCAATGATGCAACCGAAAAACAGAAGCCAGAATATTAATTTATTTTGCTTCTCAGAAATCGCAGAACCCACTTGTTTCATAGAGAATAAAAGAAAACCAATACAGGAAAAAATAAAGAAACCATTATATTGAAAATGCAGATAATAATATTCTGAGGCTAGATAAAGATCCTGTGTCGCCGTTTTAGACATCATCATAAATCCCAAATTAAATACTCCGACAGAGGAAATAACCGCGAAAAACAGACCTGCTAAAAACCAAATTTTCGAAGTATCCTGAATTTTATTGGAATCTCTAATGAAGAAAAAGAAAAAGGCAAAGCTACAGAGCAAAGCTGTTGTAGAACCCGCGATCGACGCCCAGAAATAGCCACCATAAATAAATGTTCCGAGCATAGAAAAGGAAGCGATCAAATTGATAATGATGAGTTTCTCATACTTTTTCAGATTAATTGCCGAATTGATTTTACTCAAATAATTTAGGATCAGCACATAGATCACATTGGTGATCCAGGCATAAAAAGCAAAATGCGAATGAGCTTCCTGTAAATGCTTCTGATCTAAAAAAGGCATTGAATATAAAATTTTGTAGCGCATCGTAACGCCCAAAAGTGCGACGATCAAAAAATTGAAAATTGAAAATTTCAGCCAGAAACTTCTTTGCATTAGTAATAAATTTTATGATTGATTAATTGTAACTTTTCTTCTCTCTCCATCTTTTTCACTGCTCGAATTACAGTTTCTACAGCCAATCCAGTTGAATTTGCCATTTCTTTTCGTGTGACATCAATGATTGTTTTTTGCTCAGGTTCTAATCCTAAAGTTCTCTTGTGAATTTTTAGAAATTGTAGAATTCTTTCATGCGGACTCAAGTGAACGATAGATTTCAGCTTCATGGTTTTTTCATAAGCTTTCCGGGCAATTTCTTTTGTAAATCTAAATAGCAATGGCGGATTATCGATCATGAATTTTTGAAATTGCTCCTCATTAAAACAGAAAACTTTCGCCGTTTCGCTAGCAATAATTGCATTTGCAGGATATCTTTCACCCAACAAAAAAGGAGGTTCACCCAAAAACATGTGATTCACCACGGTACTGATCAAAAACTCTTTACCTTCAGAGTCGGTATTGTAAATTTTGATCTCACCTTCCAGCAGATAATAAAGATTAACAGCTTTCTGATCTTCCCGAAAAAGAGTGTCTTTTTTCTTAAAATGAAGAACCGGAATTTTATTTTTCAACAAAATTTCTTTTGAGAACATAATTTTAGTTTGATTCAAATTTAACACTAAATTATTGTTCCACCTATGATTGCGATCACAAACTAATGCGCAAAATTCCTTATTTTTGGGGAAATCTAATTCAATTAAAATGTCGAATCAATTTAACCCAAGAGATATTACGTGGCTCGCTTTTAACGAAAGAGTTTTGCAGGAAGCGATGGATGTTGAGGTTCCTCTTCATCTGCGTATTCGGTTTCTCGGAATTTTTTCAAATAATTTAGATGAATTTTTTCGCGTTCGTGTTGCCGGACTAAAACGGGCGATGGATTTTAAAGAAAAATACATCACCGAATCTTTTTACCAACCACCTACAAAAATTTTACAGAATATCACCGAAGTGGTCATTAAGCAGCAGCAAAATTTCGATAAAACCTGGAAAAAAATTCAGGTAGAAATGGCAGATGAAAATGTATTCATCAAGAATTCTAAAACCCTGAACGCTGAGCAGAAAAGATTTGTTGTTCACTATTTTGATGAAATGGTAGAAAGCAATGTCATTCCGATTTTGTTGAATGAAAATTCGCCGATGCCTTATTTGAGAGACAAATCTCTTTATTTGGGAGTCGCGATGCGTACAAAGCAATTTCAATACGAAAGCAAATTTGCCATCATCGAAATTCCTTCACGAATTTTGGGTCGTTTTGTACTATTACCGTCCGACGACGACATCAAAAACGTAATGCTTCTGGAAGATGTGATCACCTATAATTTACCCCATATTTTTTCCTATTTCGGATATGATGAGTTTGAAGCGCATTGTTTTAAAGTTACTAAAGACGCCGAATTCGATTTAGATAATGACATTAAAACAACGCTTGCACAAAAAATTGAGAAAGGAATTAAATCCCGTCGGAAAGGAAAACCAACACGTTTTGTTTTTGACAAAGCAATGGATAAAGCCTTACTGGAGTTTCTCATCAGAAAATTACATTTAACAAAAAAAGACAGCATTATTCCAGGTGGAAAAATTCATAATTTTCGTCATTTTATGGAGTTTCCCGACGTTTTTAAAGCCTATAAAAAACCCGTAGAGAGAACGTCTTTTGATCATCCTGACCTGGTCGGAAGAAGAGTCACCGATGTGATTCAAAAAACCGATATTCTGCTTACTTTTCCCTATCATAATTATACGCAGGTTATCGATCTGCTGCGGGAATCAGCAATGGATCCGGATGTAAAATCGATTCAAATTACCGCTTATCGTTTGGCGAGTAATTCAAAAATAATTAATGCTCTGATCAATGCGGCTCGAAACGGAAAAGAGGTTACCGTAATGCTCGAACTTCGCGCAAGATTTGATGAAGAAAGCAATCTAGGCTGGAAAGAAATCCTGGAACAGGAAGGTGTGAAAGTTTTAGTCGGAATTCCAAACAAAAAAGTTCACGCAAAACTCTGTGTCATCAAAAAAAGAGTGCATAATAAAACGGTGCAGTATGGTTTTGTAAGCACCGGAAATTTCAATGAAAAAACAGCGAAAATTTATGGCGATCATCTCTTAATGACTTCTGACCGAATTATCATGGCAGACATTAATAAGATTTTCAATGTTTTGAGAAAACCAAAAGATAATATCATGCAGGCTTTAAAAGGGTGTAAAAAATTATTGGTTTGTCCGGAATTCATGCGCGAAAAAATCATTCATCATATCGACAAAGAAATTGAAGAAGCCAAAGCCGGACGAAAAGCTTTGATGATCATTAAAACTAATTCATTGAGTGACCGCGCTTTAATTGAGAAAATTTATGATGCCGCAAAAGCCGGTGTCGTTGTAAAATTAATTGTCAGAGGAATTTACTGCGCCGTTAATCAGAAAGATTTTAAGCAAAAGATTACCGCTATCAGTATTGTTGATGAATATTTGGAACACGCGAGAGTCATGTATTTTTATAGCAAAGGAAGCGAAGATATCTACATTTCTTCCGCCGACTGGATGACGCGAAACCTGGATTACCGAATTGAAGCAGCTGCAAAAATCACCCAGAAAAACATCAAAAAAGAAATTAAAGACTTGCTCGACATTCAATTGAGCGATAATGTAAAAGCAAGAATTCTGGATAAGAAATTGAGCAACCAATATGTGGAAGGTGATAAAATAAAAATTCGTTCACAGATCGAAACTTATCGGTATTTAAGAGCCAAGGAAAAGGTTTAAAGAGCCAAGTTAGAAGTAAAAAGATCCAGGTTAAAAACTTATGGATAAATTCCTTTTATCGAAAGTTTTAATTTTCGATCATCATTAGTAAAATAAAATTCATAAAATTCACCATCCACCAATTCACATTTATTGCATACCTTTGCAGTGCTTTTAGAAAAGGGAATTGTGTGCAAATCACAAACTGTCCCCGCAACTGTAAATCACCACTAGTGAAACTGCAATACAACCACTGAGCAATCGGGAAGGTGCAGTTTTGTGAAAGTCAGGAGACCTTACTGAAAGTATTAACTTATAAAATGCTTTCGGAGGAAAGGCTTCATTAATGACTAAAAAATACCAATTTTCGGCTGTTTTACTATTTTGTTTTTTCTTGGGTTTTTCTCAGGAGAAAGTGATCGACACGGTTTATATCTTCGACAATCAGTTGCAGAATTCTAAGAAATTCCACAAAATTGAAACCTTAGATGAATCAGATCTGCTAAAAAACACAACGAATCTTTCGGAAGTGCTGCGGTTTCAATCACCGGTTTACATCAAAGAAAACGGTCGTGGAATGGTTTCCTCACCGTCTTTTCGAGGAACTTCCGCACAACAAACCGCTTTTATCTGGAACGGAATTAATATCAATTCAACCTTTTTAGGACAAGGTGATGTCAATAATCTAAATCTTCTTGGTTACGATCAATTAGAAATAAAATCTGGCGGTGGAAGTGTTATTTACGGAAGTGGTGCAATAGGCGGAACGATCCATTTAAATAATGAATTATCCTTTAATAAAGGTTTTAAGACGAGCTTATTTTTAGAAGGAGGTTCTTTTGATACCTTTAATTCTTTTCTAAAAACATCTTACAGCGACGAAAAAGTATCGGTAAAAGTATCGGGGAATTTTGTTAAAAGTGATAATTATTACGAAGTTCCGGAAAAAAAATACGTCAACTTAAACGGCGAATATGACAACCGCACTTTTAATTTAGGAACTGCTTACAAAATCGATCACAGAAACACGGTTTCCTGGCAAACTCAAATTTACGACGGCGTTCAGCACTACCCTGTTTCTTCAGAAGATTTTACAAAAACAAAATATTTTTCTGATACTTTCCGAAGTTTGGTCGCTTGGGATTTTAAGAATAAAAAACTTCAAAATAGCTTCAAACTGGCTTATTTGCAAGATGAATTTCAATATTTCGATCATATTGAAAAACCAAAAAGCAGTGGCGGAACGGCGGATATTTATTTGGCAAAAAATGATCTCAATTATATTTTTACTGATAAGATCGCCTTAAATATTATTGGAGAATATCAACTTAATAAAGCCAAAGGTTACAAATCTGGGATCACTTCAGTGGAAAGAAACGCTGGTTCAGCAGCAGGTTTACTAAGATGGAATCCTTCACAAAAATTTTATTTTGAAGCCGGAATTAAAAAAGATTTTGTAGAAAAAATTGAAACTCCAGTTCTTTTCTCTTTTTCCGGAAAAATGAAAGTAAGCGATTGGTATCAAGTTGCTTTGAACGCTTCTAAAAACTTCAGATATCCGTCTTTCAATGATTTATATTGGCAACCTGGCGGAAATTTAAATTTACGTTCAGAGATTTCTTATCAGGGAGAATTAGGAAATAATTTTAAATACGGCGATTTCAAATTAAATGTTACTCCTTATTATATCAGCATTAAAGATATGATCCGTTGGTTACCCAATTCGAAAGGAATCTGGTCGCCGATGAATACGAATAAAGTGGAATCTTATGGAGTAGAATCAAAGTTTGATTTTGAAAAAGAATTCGGAAAAAACAAAACTAAATTTTCGCTTGGCTACATTTTCACCCATTCAAAAAATGTGAAAACAGACCGGTTTTTAGCGTACGTTCCACAACATAAAATTTACGGAAACGCGAATTATCGCTATGATTTCTTAGAACTTTTTGTTCAGGGAATGTTTAATGGATTGACTTATACTTCAGATGACGAAAAACTGAAGGACGCAATTAAATCCTATTTCGTGATGAATTCAGGAATCAACATCACTGTTTTAAAACATTATCAAATCGGTTTTAAAGTGAATAATATTCTCGATGAAATCTACGAAACTACAGCTTATTATCCTTTACCAAAAAGGAATTACAGCGCCAACCTTTTAATTAACTTTTAAAAATAAAAATATGAAATTTTCTAAAATTCTTGCTTCAGCTTTTGCGCTGACTTTACTGTTCAACATTTCTTGTCGAACGAATGACGATCCGATTAAAGAAGAATTACCAAAAGGCGCGTACGAAAACGGAATCATCATCACTAATGAAGGTGGATATTCTACGCCAACTTCTACGGTTTCTTTTATTCCAACCGATTTATCAAAGCAGGAAGACAATATTTTCGCAAAAAATAACGATAATGCGATTTTGGGAAATGTTTTCCAGACGATCGGATTCAAAGGTGATTTAGCATATCTCGTTTTGAACGTTCCTAATAAAGTGGAAATCGTAAACCGTTATACTTTCAAAAAAACCGCGACAATCACTTCTAATTTGAGCACACCAAGATACATTGCGTTTACTCCAAACAATACTTATATCACCAATCACGATTTTTCTACCGTGAAAAAAGTAAATATTTATGACAACGCGAATAATTTTGTAAAAAGTATTGATTTTGATCGTTATGCTGAGAAAATATCAGCTTCAAACGGTTATGTTTATGTACAAACGGATGGTTTAACTTACGATTCATCTTACAACGAATTGGCGACCGGACATACGATCTCCAGAATTAATCCTGCGACCAATGCGGTTGATAAAACGATTACTTTATCTGATGATTTGGTAATTCGCGATATGATTGCCGATGACAATTTTGTTTATGTAGTAACGTCAGATTATACGAATTCTAACATTTACAAAATTACTTCTGCGACCGGAAATGTACAGAAAATCGAATTGCCAGGTATTACAGGAGCGCAAAAACTAGCTTTGGATAACAGCAAATTATATTTCATGACTTCCGGGAACAAGATTTATAATTTAACTGCAACTACGGCAAACTCTATGTTTACTGCAACGGCAAGTTATGCTTACGGATTTAATGTAATTGATGGAAATGTTTATGTTTCTGATGGTTCATTTACCGGAGACAGCACCGTGAGAATCTATAATTCTACAGGAACCATAGTAAAAACTTTGAACACAGGAATCGGGACCAATGGTTTTTATAAAAACTAAAATTCGAACTGTAAGTATTTCAAAAAAATATTCTCATTATAAAAAAAGAACGCACTTAGAAATGCGTTCTTTTTTGTTTTATATAGAAAGTTTATTACGTTTATATTCCAATCTTTAATCCAAGAAGTTCACCTTCTTTAATGACGAAATTTCTCGCTTCATCTTTATCGTTTGCAATTTCACCTTCCAAAATAGCTTCTTTTACTTTTTCTTTTAAAATCCCGATTTCCCGACTGGGTTTTATATTAAACAGCTCCATAATTTCTTCTCCTGAAATTGGTGGTTGAAAATTTCGGACCTGATCTTTCTCTTCTACTTCTTTAATTTTAATGGCAACTTCTTCAAAATTTCGTTTGAACTTTGCCTGTTTCGACGAATTTTTTGTAGTAATATCTGCTTTATTCAAAATAAACAAATCCTCCAGATCTTCACCAGCATCAAATAATAGTCGTCGCAGCGCAGAATCTGAAGTTCCGTCATCAACCAAAGCGATTGGTCTTGAGGAAAGTTTGACGAGTTTCTGAACATATTTCATATCCGTTCCAAGCGGTAATTTTAAACGGTAGAAAAGATTCTTTACCATTTTTGATCCCAAAAATTCATGTCCGTGGAAAGTCCAGCCAATTCCGTCTACAAATTTTTTCGTCGGTGCTTTTCCGATATCGTGCAATAAAGCTGCCCATCGAAGCCAAAGATTATCAGTATTTGTAGAAATATTATCTACGACTTCAAGGGTGTGCCAGAAATTATCTTTGTGCGTTTGTCCTTCAACTTCTTCGATTCCTTTTAATGCAGTTAATTCTGGAATGATCAATTGCATTAAACCGGTTTCTTCCATTAATTTTAAACCAGCAGATGGTTTTGCAGAAAGCATGATCTTATTAAATTCAACCATGATCCGTTCGAGAGAAACAATTCTTATTCTTTCAGATTCATTTTTGATCGCATTCAAGGAGTTTTCTTCAATCTTAAAATTTAAGGTAGAAGCAAACCGAATTGCACGCATCATTCTCAAAGGATCATCGGAATAAGTTTGACTGGGTTCTAAAGGCGTGCGAAGAATTCTATTTTTAATATCAAGAATTCCCTCAAAAGGATCGATTAAATCGCCAAAGTTTTCTTTATTTAAAGAAATTGCCAAAGCATTAATGGTAAAATCTCGGCGTTTTTGATCGTCTTCCAAAGTCCCGATTTCTACAGAAGGTTTTCTGGAATCTTCGGCGTAGCTTTCTTTTCGAGCGCCTACGAATTCTAAATCAAGACCTTGATGCTTGAACATTGCCGTCCCATAATTTTTGAAAACAGAAACTTTAAGCTTTGGATTGAGTTCTTTTGCGATGGCCTTTGCGAGTTCTATACCATTTCCTTCCGTAACAAAATCAATATCGGTCGGACTTTGACGCTTCATCAACAAATCACGAACGTAACCCCCGACAATAAAAAGAGTTTGATTATTTTTAGCCGCAACTTCGGAAAAAATCTTAAAGGTTTTGAAATTTTTATTTTGCGTGAGATTGATATTCATAAGCTGAATTACCACAATCGAATGATTGAAGTTTTAATTTTTGCAAAGATAAGGAAAAGAGAAGCGTGATTAAAACTGAAAATCCAATCTAAATAAGAACTTGTAAAGTAAAATTTGATTAAGGGTCAAAATAAAACGCCTGGTTTTATACAAATCCGAGCGTTTTTAGAAAATAAATATTCAAAAGTATAAATTGATAAAACAATATCTACTTTAAAATCTTTAGCTTTCTTTATTGCTTTTCTCCAAAAGCCAATCACCGATTTCATCTTCCAGATATTCGGTTTGAATTTTTACAGCGTCCATAAAATCGTCAGGAATATTTGAGGTATCGCTATTCTCCATATTATATAACTCATCCGACATCAATTCGTATTCCTCATAAATTCTTTTGAACCTGGGACTGTTTTTCTCTAATTCTTCAATTTTTTTCTGTTGAGGAATGAATTTTCTGAAAGGTTTCTGTATTGTCATGATTTTTTTTTGATATTACTTCTTTCTTTGTAAAATTTAAATCTACTTATCGGTATTTAAAAATAAAATCACTTCTGTAACTACCTAAAAATGAAAATATTATAATAACCTTCTGCTTTAAGAGAAAATAAAAGTAAACAATAAAATGAGACAAAAAAAAACTTTAACAAGATTTTCTGATTGTTTAACATATAATTTTAAATTTGCATTTATTAAAGATGAAAGAACTTTTACTAAAACAAAGACAGATCTTGCTTTTCGCTTTTGCGGGAGCGCTAAGTGCAATCGTGGAGATTGGAACTTTTAAAATATTCAGCGTTCATTTACCACAAGTATTTTCTCATGAAACTAATTTTCATGGGATCCACTTTCCTCTGAGCAATATATTCTCGACAAGTTGCGGAATTATCACGAATTATTTTTTAAGTATTTGGTTTGTCTTTGAACGTGGCAAACATTCGAAAAATAAGGAATTTGCTTATTTTATGGGAATCTCTTTTTTATCAACAATAGTAAGTTTAAGTTTTTTCCAGATCTTCTTCCGTTTTGTATTCTTAGATCATATTGATTTGGGCTTCTTTGTATTCAGCCAGGAAATGCTGAGTAAGATCGCCGCAATTATACTGGTGTCTGTACTCAATTACACTGTAAAAAAGAAAATTATTTTTAATGGTTAATCTCTTAAAGACTAGCTTTACTTTTTAAAAAATTAAATGAAAAAAATTCTCAATTATATTTGGCGTGGCTGGATGCTGATTTTAGGTACAGTTCTCACCATCGTCATGGGAATTCCTGTTTTGCTTTTTTCAATCAGAAAAAATCATTATAAATACTCCTATAAATTCATTCGCTTTTGGTCTATAGGAATGTTTTATGGAATGGGATTTCGCTATGATCTAAAAAAATTGACCGATAAAAAAATCGATAAAAACACGCAATATGTCTTTATTGCAAACCATACCTCCATCATGGATATCATGTTGCCCTGTATTTTGATGCCAGATCATCCGCTTTGCTATGTTGGAAAAAAAGAACTGGTGAAAATTCCTATTTTTGGAACTATCTATAAAAGAATTTGTGTAATGGTTGATAGAAGTTCTGCGAAAAGCCGCGCAGATGTTTACCGAAGATGTGCCGAAAGAATGGAAGAAGGGCAAAGTATCGTTATTTTCCCGGAAGGTGGTGTTCCCGATGATGAGTCGATCATGTTAGATGATTTTAAAGACGGTGCTTTCATTTTAGCCTCAAAATATCGGGTCCCAATTGTTGTTTTTACATTTGTAGGTTTAAAGGAAATGTTTCCTTTTAATTACTCGAAAGGTTTTCCCGGAAAAGTACAGGTTTATTTCAATGATATTTTGGGATCTGATGAAACTGCAAAAGAACTCAAATTGACTTCTCATGCTGCAATAAAAAAAGTTTTGGAAAAATCCCTTTGAGAATTTAAATTAGTTATATTTGTTTTTAAGAAACTATATTAAACTATGTCTCAAACTCAACAAAAAACAAACTATCCTGCTTTATACACATTAATAATTGTGTTTTTCTTTTGGGGCTTCATTGCTGCAGGAAATAGTGTTTTCATACCTTTTTGTAAACATTATTTTAAACTTGATCAATTTCAATCTCAACTAATAGATTTTGCTTTTTATACTGCGTACTTTTTAGGTGCATTACTATTATTTATTTTAAGCACACTCAAAGGCTTTGATATTGTAGGAAAATGGGGTTACAAAAAATCTATTGTTTATGGGCTATTATTTTCCGCATTGGGAGCTGGCGTAATGATAGTTGCAGTAAAAATGAATTTTTACTACGGGATGTTAATAGGATTGTTTATTGTTGCTTTAGGATTTTCATTACAACAAACGGCAGCAAATCCTTTTGCCGTCTTACTTGGAGATCCAAAAACTGGGACATCACGAATTAACTTGGGAGGTGGGATTAATTCTTTCGGTACAACCATTGGCCCATTAGTAGTAGGATTAGCTCTTTTTGGCACCACTGCCGCTATCTCTGACACTGCTATTGAAAAATTACCATTAGATAAAGTAATAATATTATATTCAGCTGTTGGTTTACTTTTTATATTGGCCGCAACGCTTTTCCATTTTTCGAAAAAAGTACCCTCAAGTATTAATAATGAACCAATGGAAAAAGCCAGTAAGGCAATGAAAACATTAATTATAATGTCAGTTTTATTGATTATCGCTTTCACTCCAGTCTTTATGAGTTATAATTCGAAGGAAGCCCAGGCAATAGTAAATATTGAAAATTCTATAAAACCCATAACTACTCAAATTAATAATTATGTGGACGAAATAGTCTCAATAAAACATAATAAGAAAATAGAAATCTCTTCAAAACAGGACAAAATAACAGAGCTTGAACGAAAAATAAACGAAAAAGAACGCAGCATTTCTACTGAAAATTCACAAATTAAAGAACTTAAAATGCCTTTGGAAAAATACAGAATGTATTGGCTTTTTGGAGCATTGGCAATAGTAGTTTTCACCCTTTTATTCTCCTATAATAAAGCTCAAAAAAATTCAGATGGATGGGGAGCTATGCAATATCCGCAATTAGTTTTGGGTATGTTAGCAATCTTTCTATATGTCGGTGTAGAAGTTGCCGTAGGAAGTAATTTAGGCGAATTATTAAAACTAAAGGATTTTGGAGGATTGCAATCATCTGAAATTGCACCATATATTTCAATGTATTGGGGAGGTTTAATGATTGGTAGATGGGCAGGAGCTATAAGTGCTTTTAATTTGAGTGGTTCAACAAAAAAAATTCTTACCGTAGCTGTACCAATAGTTGCATTTTTAATAATTATTGGTGTAAATACTTTGGCAGGATACGATATGAATAGTTTATACCTATTCATTATCTGCGTATTAATTCAAATTGCTGCTTTTTTACTTTGTAAAGAAAAACCCGCTCAAACATTAATGGTTTTCGGAATATTAGGGGTTATAGCAATGATTATTGGTTTACTTTCAACTGGAAATATTGCAATTTACTCATTTTTAGCAGCAGGATTAGCTTGTAGTATTATGTGGCCTGCAATTTTTAGTTTATCAATAGTTGGTCTTGGAAAATATACCGCCCAAGGTTCTGCATTTTTAGTTATGATGATTTTGGGTGGTGGTATAATCCCACCAATACAAGGTAAGTTATCGGATATCATTGGAATTCATAATTCTTATATAATTCCTGTTTTTTGTTTTGCATATTTAGCACTTTTTGCTTTTTTAGTAAAAGGATTTTTAAAGAAGCAAAATATTAATATTGATCAAATTGAAAGTGAAGGTGGACATTAAACAAAAACCTACATATAAAACAAAAAGATTTTGGGCGGGTATTTTACTTGCCCAATTTCTTTTGTTCTTCCTCTTCTCAAAAGTTGAATTTATCGTAAATCTTTTTGTGAAATTTTTTGAATTTCAGAAAAGTGTTCACCAAAAAATATTTTCACTGCTTTCTTTTTCAGTGGGCGATATCTTGTATATCATACTTGGAATTGGCCTCCTCTACTTTATTCTTAAAATTATAAAGAAGAAAAGCAGAAACATTTTTCTTTTGAGATTCTTAATCCTTGCAAATATTCTCTATTTCAGTTATCAGCTATTTTGGGGCATGCTTTATTTTCAGAAACCTATTATTCAAAATCTTCCGAGAGGAAATATTACGCTAAAAGAAACTCAGGATTTAACTTTGAAATATCTTACTCTTTGCAAACAAACCCGCAAATTGGTAAATGAAGATAAAAATGGAGTTTTCATCGTCACGGATTTAAACAAGATTAAAACTGAAATTCTACACAATCAAGGCAACCTTCCCAACTTCTTAGGTCATAAAAAAGCTGTAAATATTAATGCTTTTAAACCAAGTTTATACGAAGGAGTGATGAGTTATTCCGGAATTCTGGGATATTACAATCCGTTTACTGCAGAAGCGCAGTATAACGCCGAATTACCCTCTACTTTCCTTCCGTTTACACTAGCGCACGAAAGTATGCATCAGTTAGGTTTTGCGCGCGAGCAGGAGGCAAATTTCACAGGATATCTTATTGGTAGAAACGCTACGAATTTAGATTTAAAATACAGTACCGAATATTTTGTTCTGAAATCGCTTCTTAATTCACTGGTAGAGAAAAAACCTGAATTTGTAAAGCAAGTTATCCAAAATTATTCCTCAGAAATGAAGCGAGATCGCATGGCTGAAAAAGATTTTGTAAAAAGACATGAAGGGTTTCTTGATGTGATGTTTGGTTATACTAATGATTTATTCTTAAAAAGCAACCAACAGGAAGGTAGTGTAACATATTCCTATTTCGTTGATCTACTGATTCGCTTCGAAAGATCTGTCTCAAAAAAATAAAAAAAAAGAACCGCATAATGAAATGCGATTCTAAAAACACAAATGATGAAAAAAAATTTGCTTATATGATAACTTGCGTAATCACTAAAGCGTTGTAAAGGTAATACTATTTTTTAATTTGCCAAAATTTTTTATAGAAAAAAATAAATAATTTTCATTATTAATATCTGTTTAATACTTATAGACTGTAAATATTATAATTTTACTAACGAATAATTATATCTATTAATAATTCAACAAAATTATAGTAAAAAATTAACGATTATTTGTTGAAATATCAAAATGACAATTTAGGTCTGAACCATTGTTTAATTTTAAAATAAAAAAACCCAAACAATTGTTTGGGTTTTTTAGTAGCGAGGACGGGAATTGAACCCGTGACCTCAGGGTTATGAATCCTGCGCTCTAACCGACTGAGCTACCTCGCCTTTTTTTCGGTGGTGCAAATATAAAAATATTTTGTGAGGTAGCAAAAATTTTAATTTAATTTAATTTTAAATAAGAAAATACATCTGCTGCATGATCGGGCTTGGCAATAATCTTGTTATTCGAGTCGAGTATAAAGTACGACGGAGTAGCATGAACATTATACTTGTCAACATAAGAGCTGTACCAACCTTTGAGTTCAGAATCATTAATCCAAGGTAAACTCTTCACCTTATTTTCGTACGAAGCTTTTTCACTATCCAGAGAAAGACCAATTATTTGTATATTTTGGGCTTGTAAGGCGTTGTATTTCTCCAGAAATTTAGGGAGTTCAGCTTCACAATGTGAACAAGTAGAGGCCCAAAAAATAATAATTTTCTTAGCAGCTTTCACTTCAGAAAGTGATTTTGCCTTTGTATTGATTGGCTGGGTAAATATTTGGTCCGGGAACTGCGCGCCAATCTCTGTATTCTTGTTAGTTGCGATCGTAGAGGAAAGCCTTTCATTAATTGTACATTTCAAATTGCTGGCCTCTGTAAGATATTTATCTTTCAAATCCTTCATTTCATAAAGGTCAAAAATTTCAATAAATTCTGACAGTACCGTCTGACCACGAGGTGTTTCTATATTCACGGCGGTCAATAACTTGTCAATATCTGAGGAAACGTTCGCACTAGGACCAATGTTTAGATAAGCAACTAGAATTGGTCTCATAAGCGATGAGGTTTCTAACAGGTAATTTGATTTTGTAAGAAAATCAATAATTTCTTCATGTGTTAAGGGTTTTTTCGCAGCACTTTTTTCTAAGAATCTGGCATAATTCGTTTTGTAGAAATTGACAAACGGATATTTAACACTTATATCAGAATTATTTGACAAACGACCAATTTCGGTTTCAATTGATTTCCCGAAATCTGTATTGTCTTTGTAATATTCTTTCATTTGAAATAATGCAGGCAGAATAAATTCTTTTTTTTGTTGCACGTCCTGTAAATTATTCATCACGAAATTACTATCATCTAGATATTGAATATTAGTAACCTTGGATTTTTCAACATCAAATTTTAATTTTACATTTTTATTTTCAGAAATAAAATTAATCGATACATTTTGTTCTGGAAAGTACAGCTTCATCATTCCGGAATAAGGTTTAGTGACATTGATTTGCCACGTATTTCCTTTTCTAACCTCCTTAGTTTCCAAGAGGTCTTTTGATCCACTTAAGGTATAAAGATAAACCTCTTTGGGAGTGAAAGTTGGCGGTGCTTCTATCTCAATTTTAAATTGAGCTGATAATGAGTTCAAGAGGACTAAACTAAGTACTGCTAAAATTTTCTTCATGGTGTAAATATAAAAAAACCCACCGAATTTTCGATGGGTTTCATATAATTTTAGCAAATATTTAAGCTATACTTTTATGTTGTTTTCTCGCGAAGTAAATAATCAAAAGAAAACCGACCAATGCTAGAATATAAACATACATATCAATTGGTGAAGACATTGTACCTGGACCTGTACCTCCACCGCCACCACCGCCACCAGGAGGCGGAGCTGGGACATCACCAGGAATTCCTCCCGCTTTATATAATGTTCCTATAATCAGGAATAAAAAAAATAAAGTTTTATTAAAAATTTTCATAATTTGTGTTTTAAATGTTATCTGATAATTTTGGAACTAACTTTTTCTCCTTTTTCGGAAACAGCTGTTACGATATAAGCTGCATTAGCTTTCGCAAGATTTATCTCAAAATCCTTATCGGCTACAACACCTTTTTGAGAAATAACCAATTTTCCACTCATATCATAAACATTAATATCTGATTTTTTCCATTGAGGATCAAAACGTACTACAAACTTATTGATGGCACCGTTGTAAATAACCTTTGTTCTTGAAGGTTTTGCCGTTCCATCAGTTCCTAGTATTAGCGTTGATTTTCCATAATATAGATTATATTTATCTCCCACTACTGGGATTACCTGGTTCTGTGCAACCTCAGAAATTGCTCCATCCGTTGATTTATAATAAAATCCAATTCCAGTTGATAAATTATGTTCCATGTCTGGTATTAATTCTGCATTTTCTCTAACTTCAAATTTTAAAGATTTAATACTAGTACCATATAGCGCTAAAGGAATTGCTTTTCCAAAGAAGTCTGTTTCATTGGCCTCGTTGATATATAACCAATAAGAATCTATGTAGTTCATATCATAACCACCATTAACATCTTCCTCATAAGTTCCCAGGATATTTGTACTTGTCAACGTTGACTGTACAGTTGGTTGAGCAGTGTGACCTGTAGTTGCGGTGGGATATACTGCATAATAAGTGCGAGCGATTTCTTGTCCATTTTCGTCTAGTCCAATTATTCCTAATTGTTTCATGGTACTACTGTTTGTACCACCAGATCTTAAAGCGTTTACGTCATAATTAGTACCCTCCAATCGTCGAGAATTTTTAAATCTTCTCAAATTATCAAAATTTAAAGTTTGTGCAGTTAAATTATTTCTAAGTTTTACAACAAATGTCTGCATCGGCTTTATAATCAAACCAACATCTCCTACTGGAAAACTTGCATTCGGGGTACCTCCGGAATCAGTAAAATTTATAAATTTCGCTGCTACAGAATAAGTTCCTCCGCTATCAGTAGTAACAACTCCTGGATCGTAACGAATACCCTGTACTGTTGTAATAAGATTATTATCCGTAGTAGTACCAGTCTCGGTTTTATTAATGAAGCCTAAATCTAAATTTGTCAAATAAGGGTTTCCGAATTGGTAAATGTTTTTACCAAAGTTACCACTCCAAGCAGTAGCTGCATCCCAATCATCTTGAAGATAAGTGTTGTATCTTTCATTGTAGGAATTATTATTATTCCCTCCTGCTCCAAAAATTACATTTTTTGCTGCGTCAGCCAAAGTTTCAGTTACTCCATTTGCAAAAGCTTGTCCTCTTAAGGTATAAACTGTACCAAATCGTTGCAGGTTAGTTCCACCAATATAAGCAGGGTCTGCTGGATCAATATTGGAAGGCATTGTCATAGGTGGATTTCCAGAATCTAAACCATTCGAACCCAACATATAATAAGTTGTGTTGTTAGGAGTTGTAGCAGATACATTCAAATTGTCTGAAACAGCAGTAGAATTATTCCACGTTAAAATTTCATTTTTTGAATATCTTGCGTTAGAAAAAACTTTCCCTAAAGTTCCTATCGCAGAAGGTGTTCCTGAAAGGCTGGAAAGTGTTTTATTGTTGAATGGTAATGCAATTTGCTGGTACGTTCCATGTTTAGGAGTACGATATTCTTTATCGACAATCGCAGTCATATTACCTTGAGCCAAACCATTTATGTAAAGCTGACCATAAGTAGAAGTTGCTGAACTTGCTGGGGTATTTAGTCTAAGGATAAAATTTCCTCCATCTAATTTATTACCTCCACCTAAGGCTAAAGTTTTGAAAAGATCAGAACCTGATCCTACAATCATAACATTGCCTCGTACATCGTAAATTGCGTTTTCTTGAGTTTGAACGCCACCACCATTATAAACCAGTGCGTTTTCTCCTACATAAAAAACCGCATCCTTATTTACACTGCAGATGACTTGGGCACCAACGGATAAACTTAGCGCCATAAGCGCCACAGTTAATAGATTTTTTTTCATTATTGTGTGTTTTGTGTTTTTAGCTGAAAAATAATACAGTTACAAATGTATTCATAATTTTTAGTATTTCAATGAAAATCCTAAAAAAATACTAGAAATGTACATTATCATTGGTTAATGTAATTTTCTTTTGAGTAGTAATATCAAACATAAAGTCTTCTAAAACTTTTTCGGTTGTTCCTCTTAAACCTCTCGCTCCCAATCCTTTATCCATTGTTTCATCAACAATCTTATCAATGGATTCATCACTAAATTTCAACGTAACTCCATCCATTTTAAATAACTCAACAAATTGATTAATTATCGAATTCTTTGGTTCTTTCATAATTCTGATCATGGTTTCCTTGTCGAGTTTCTCCAAATAAGTTACGATAGGGAAACGCCCCAAAAGCTCTGGAATTAGACCGAATTTTCGCAGATCGATTGCATTGATCTGACGCAGAATATAATCTTCGTCTTCAACTTTATTTAATTTGTCCATGCTGAATCCAATAGCTTGTTTATTCAGACGTTTTTCAATAATTTCTTTAATTCCATCGAAAGCACCACCTGCAATGAATAAAATATTTTGAGTGTTTACCTGAATATATTTTTGATCAGGATGCTTTCTACCTCCTTGTGGCGGAACATTTACAATACTTCCCTCTAATAATTTAAGCAATCCTTGTTGCACTCCTTCACCGGAAACGTCTCTTGTTATACTTGGATTATCAGATTTTCTGGCAATTTTGTCGATCTCATCAATAAAAACAATACCTTTTTCGGCTTTTTCTACATCATAATCAGCAACCATCAATAGACGCGATAGAATACTTTCTACATCTTCTCCAACATAACCTGCCTCGGTAAGAATAGTAGCATCGACGATACAGAACGGAACATTTAATTCTTTAGCAATTGTTTTTGCTAGAAGCGTTTTGCCGGTCCCAGTTTCACCAATCATAATGATGTTGGATTTTTCTATTTCAACTTCCCTGTTCTCATTCTTGGCATGTAAAATACGTTTGTAATGATTATAGACTGCAATAGAAAGCTGCTTTTTTGCCTGATCTTGTCCAATAACATAAAGATCTAGAAATGCTTTAATTTCTTTGGGCTTTTTTAAATCTGCCATAGTTTCTGCCGGCGAAAATTTTGAATCTGAAGCGCCTTCCGCTACAATTGCATGAGCTTGTTCGATACAGTTTTCGCAGATAAATCCGTTGTTTCCGGAAATCAGCATTTGTACTTCAGTTCGTTTTCTTCCACAAAAAGAACACTCGTTTGAATTCATATATAATAATAAGTTAAGAGTTAAATTAAAAAATTTTGTCAAAGTATAAACACTTTGACAAAATCGTATTTTCAGAAATTAAGAATCGAGTTTTGAATCTCGCGATATTCTTCATTAGAAAATTTCAAACGTACATTTTTAAAATTCATGTCACCCATTTCGGTAATAGGAATGAGATGAATATGTGCGTGTGGCACTTCTAATCCGATTACAGATACAGTAATTCTTTTGTCGGGATAAGTTTTCTGCAGTTTTTTTGCAACAGTTTGCGCAAAACTCCAAAGATTTCTGAAATCTTCATTTTCCAGATCAAAAATAAAATCGATTTCCTGCTTCGGAATGACTAAAGTGTGACCTTTCACCAAAGGCATTGCATCCAGAAAAGCTAAATATTTTTCGTCTTCCGCAATTTTATAGGAAGGGATTTCATTTTTTATAATTTTTGTAAATATGGAACTCATGATTTTGGTATTTGTAATTATATTTTAGAAACTATTTAAAGTACACAACCACCTCAGTTTCTATAATATTGCAAAATTACAATTTAATTAAAAAATTGATTGTTAAAGACTTCGTAAAACTTTGTCTAAAATCATTTAAAATTTTAGATAGAAATTTCCAGCACTTCGAAGGAAAGTTTATTTCCGTTTGGCAAAACAATATCTGCGGTCTGACCAATTACTTTACCCAAAAGTCCTTTTGCGATCGGTGTATTTATTGAAATTTTTCCAGCTTTCAAATCGCTTTCATTATCAGGAACTAAAGTGAATTTCTGTTCTCCTTTCGTTACCATATTTTTCAAACGTACAGTCGTCAAAATGGATACTTTGGAAGTATCTAAATTAGTTTCATCGATTACTTTTGCATCTGCCAGTAAATTTTTTAATTTCGAAATTCTCATTTCTAACATTCCCTGTGCTTCCTTTGCAGCATCGTATTCTGCGTTTTCAGAAAGGTCGCCTTTATCTCTAGCTTCAGCAATTTGCTGTGTAATTTTTGGTCTTTCGATGGTTTCCAGCAGCTCCAGTTCAGCTTTCATTTTATCTAATCCATCTTTGGTAACATAACTTGCCATAAGTTCTTATATTTAGCGTTAGTATAAAAAAATAATCCGACATTTGTCGGACAATGTTTTTTTGCGTTGATCGTTTTACAAAGATATAAATTTATTTTAAATGAAAAGAAATATTTCAATCTTACTTTTCCCAATATTACTCATTTTCAGCGCCTTAAATCTTAATTCATGCAGCAGTCGGGAAGAAACAGTCAGTTGTTTTCCTAAAATTCCTATCAACGTTGTTTTAAACCTTAATCTTCCCGCGTATTACGATCTACAAAATGTAAATGGATGGATCTATGTTAACCAACAAGAATCTGGAACACGCGGTTTGATTGTCGTAAGAACAACAAACGGCTTTAAAGTATATGATAGAAATGCTCCTCACATTTGTCCTGATAACAACACTACTTTGGTTGTCGAAAACAACATCAAAGTAGTTTGTCCAAAAGACAATGCAACATGGATTCTCATTACGGGTGAACCTACTAATGTTGCCCAAATTGCGCCGAAAACTTACCGATACAATTTCGATTCAACTTCCGGAATTCTTTCTATTTTTGATTAATTTTTTTTCCTAAATCTTATTTTTTAATGAAAGCAGCTATTCAAAGAGTTTCTGAAGCGAGTGTAACAGTTGATGGTGAAATCGTGGGCGAAATTTCGAACGGTTTGCTTTTATTAATTGGCGTTGATGAAGAAGATGAATCAAGTGATGCGAACTGGCTTGTTCAGAAAATTTTGAATCTCAGAATTTTTGGTGATCAGGATGGCAAACTAAATCTATCGATTCTGGATATTTCCGGTGAAATTCTTTGCATCAGTCAGTTTACTTTAATTGCAGATTATAAGAAAGGAAATCGACCTTCTTTCATAAAGGCAGCTAAACCAGAGAAAGCCATTCCGTTATTTGAATATTTTAAAACTGAAATTTCAAAATCAAATTTGAAAATTGAAAGCGGCATATTCGGTGCAGACATGAAAGTTTCTTTATTGAATGATGGTCCGGTAACAATCGTGATGGATTCTAAAACGAAACTTTAAATTAAATTTCATTCCACTTCAAAAACAACTCTTATTTTTAATTAAATTTGATGAAAATACTATTAAATATATGAAGCGAACTATCCTTTTAATTTCTGCGATATCAATAATATCCTGTTCAAAAAAAGATAATGATCAAACAGAAGTTCTTTCTCCGGAAGCTAAAAAAATCGAATCTGTAAATATCGTACGTAAAAAAATGAATGACAGTATTGAAATTTTAAATCAACAAAATATTTTCAAAGATCTGAGCGGAAGCCATCAGCTTAAATTCACTTCAGATGAAACGTCTGCATTTGCTGGAACGGCAAACTTCGAAAAAACTGGTCGTGATTTATACACGCTTAACGGAAATGCGAAATCAGGCAAAAATACTTTAGAAATAAAAGGCACCATAAAAAGAGTTTCTGAAAAACATCTTAATTTTGAAGGAGAAATCACACAAAAAATTAACGGAGTTGTTTTTAAAAGAACTAAAAAAACAACCTTCTTTGATGAAGGAAAAGGAAAATACTGGAGATTACAGAATAAAATTAATGGTTCCGGATTTGCTGACTATATCGATATTTACTTTTAAAAATCACCTCTGATGTTGAATTACGAAATAGCTGGAAAAGGAAAAGAAAACCTTGTCATGTTACATGGTTTTATGGAAAATCTACTTATTTGGGAGGATTTGGAAGTGGGTCTTTCAAAAGATTTTACACTCATAAAAATTGATCTTCCTGGACATGGTCTATCTAAAATTTATTCCGATATTCATTCGATGGAATTGATGGCGGAAGAAGTAAAAAAAGTGACGGATTATTTAAAACTCAAAAATTTTCACCTTCTCGGTCATTCAATGGGAGGTTATGTTTCGTTGGCGTTTGCCGAAAAATATCCAGAGATTCTGAAAAGTGTGACTTTATTTTTCTCCACTTATTTTGCAGATGACGAAGAGAAAAAAGAACAACGGAAGAAAAGTCTCCGAATCATCAAAGAAGCCTTTCCTACTTATGTAAGTGCAGGAGTTCCCAATCTATTTAATCCAAATGAAAAAGATATTTTGGAAGGGAAGATAAATCTCGCAAAAGAAATCGCTCTTTCTACAAAAAATGAGGGCGTTTTAGCAGCGGTAAAAGGAATGATAGAAAGAACCGACAAAAAATCGGTGCTGGAGAATTTTGAAGGTAAAATTTTGGTGCTTTGCGGGAAACACGACAATGCAATAAACGTGGAAAAAACCACAAAAAACTTACCAGAAAAAACGAATATTAAATCTTACGTTTTAGATTGCGGGCATAATGGACATTGGGAAAAGCCGACAATCTGTGCAGAAATTATTAATACTGAACTTCTTCACAATTTACCGAAAAATTTAATATTTTAAAAATATTCAGCTTCTATTTTCTCTTTGAAATCAACGATGGTTTCTTCGATGGTTTTCATATATTTTCCACCGGCTGCGTTGATGTGACCACCGCCGTTGAAATAGTTTCGGGAAAACTGATTTACATCAACCTCATCTTTGGAACGGAAAGAAATTTTGATAAAATCATCATATAAATCTTCCATAAAAAATGCGGCAACTTGTGTTCCCATGATGCTTAAACCGTAATTTACAAAACCTTCCGTATCTCCTTTCTGGAAACCAAATTCTTTCAATTCGTCCCGTTTCAACCAAAGAATGGCAACTTTTCCGTCTTTCACTACTTCAATTCTACCTAAAATTAAGGCTAAAAGATGAAGTCTTGAAACCGTATTTGTATCCCAAGTATTAGAAGTAATCATTGCTGGATCTGCGCCTTTTTCAATTAAATTAGCCACAATTCGGTGAGTTGTCGCGCTGGTTGATCGAAAACGGAAACCTCCAGTATCAGTCATAATGCCGGTATAAAGACATTCTGCGATATCTTTATTTACTAAATTTTCTTCGTTTAATTCTTGTATAAAATGATATACCATTTGCGAAGTCGCAGGTATTGTAACATCGGAATACACATAATGAAAATCATCAGGTTGTTGATGATGATCGATCAATATCTTTTTCGCTCTCGCTTTCTCAATCCACGGACCAACTAAATTACCACTTCTGTGAGAAGCATTAAAATCTAAAATAAAAATAACATCAGCGTTATAAATTGCTTCTCCGGCTTGCTTTCTTTTATAATCTGCAATAATAATTTGTTTGGATTCGGGCATCCATTTCAAAAATTTAGGGAAATCGTTTGGAACGATAACATCAGCTTCTAAACCTTTCTGTTTTAAAAAATGTTTCAGACCCAAACTGGATCCAATAGCATCTCCATCGGGATTATAATGGGTGATAATTACAATCTTTTTCTCTGGTGTTAACAGTTTTTGAATTTCGGAAATTTCTGTAGAAGTAAACATTTAGTACAATTTTTTGGAATTGCAAAGATAATCTTTGTTTTTGACAAATTTAAGCCGCGCTAAAATTTCAATCTGCGATTTAGGGTGATTTAGCTTGACGAAAAAGGGTGTTTTCACCGCTCTCATAAATAAAATAAGGAAGAAATTTGCAATACTAATCTTCTTTCAGAAATTTAAAAGAAAGTGTCATTCGTCGTTTATTTTCGTCGTTGGTCGATTTGATATTTCATTATTGAATTGAAAATTAAAGCTTTGCAATAATAATTTTATATAAACCAATTAAAACTTTACACCATGAAAAAAATTACTCTGTTTCTCTTAACAATTTGCAGCATTCTGATGTTTGCTCAAAATGACGGCACCGATAACAAAATGCCGACACCAATGACTGTTACAAAAAACATTCAAAAATTGCCGACCAAAATTTTCAAAACTTCGAAAGAATATAGTGATGATTTTGCACTTCTCAATAATTTGGATCCCCGCGTTTATGGACAGGTTCCATTTGTCAATTCAATCAGATCCCAAAAATTTGATGCGGCAAATGCCACGTATGACTGCACGGCAGCAGATGATTTTACAGTTCCCGCGGGACAAATATGGGAGATAAAAAATATTGCTGCTGATGGTTACATTCTGACAGCAAAAAATCCTGATTCTTATAATGTCATTATTTACGCAAATAGTGGCACCAATTTACCGGGAACTATTATCAGACAGGAAAATATACAGCCTTCTGCGGGAACGCAAAGTCCTAATTTATCTTTAGGCACTAGCTTGCTTTTAAATCCAGGAAGATATTGGATTTCTGTTCAGGCAGTTGCAGATTTACCCGGTGACTGGTTTTGGCAAACCTATGCAGACAGCTCTACACTCGGCTCTCCTTTTGTTTGGATAAACCCAGGAAATGGTTTTGGGACAACTTGCTCCGCAAATTGGGGAGTAGGATCCGTATGTTCACCAGGATCTGCTAAAGATTTAAGTTTTACATTGAATGGTAATATCTTATCATCTTGTAAAACATTTACGGATAAAATTGTTTCTACCGATCCTACCCAAACTCCTAGAGTAACGCGAGACGGAAATCCTTCGGTTTGCGGTACCCCAAAAGTTTATCCCGGTAATATAGGATCTGGAAATTATCATTATAAAAAATATACGATACAAAATACTGCTGCATCAGCTCAATGCGTTAATATTATTATAACAAATCCAGAAGCAAATCAGATGTTTGTAGTTGCTTATAGCGGTACTTTCAATCCTGCAAATTTATCACAGAACTACTTAGCAGATATAGGTTCCAGTCCATTTAGTGGCAGTTCATCTAATATGGCATTTACGATGCCCGCAAGTTCTACAGTAGTTTTGGTAGTTAGTGAGGTTGTGGTTAACACTACATTCATCAACAATTATACTTTAAGTGTAATTGCTGGAAACTGCGGAAGCATTTTGAAAACTGGCGAAGTTACCGGCTCCAACGTGAGTATTTATCCAAACCCTGTTAGAACTTTACTTTATGTGAACGGGATGAAGATGAATGAAGCGAAAGTATATGACGCAAGCGGAAAACTAATCCCAGTGAAAAGTACAGAAAATCAGATCAATGTAGAAGGACTTACTAAAGGAAATTATTTACTTCAAATGAAAGACAAATCTGGGAAAGTATATCAAGATAAGTTTATTAAAAATTAAACAATCATCTTTATTAAAAGGGTCTGCTTATTTTCATAAGCAGACTTTTTTTATTTTTTCACTAAGACTTAAATAGGATATATAAAAAATAGTTCTTTCTTACGATTCAGTTTTTACATCTATCAATAAACATTTAAAAAAGTAGTTGAGAAGAATTTATTTCCTTTTAATAAAAGGTAGGTTTCGCTGTTAATTTCACAGAATTCAACAATAAAAAAAAGATGTACCGTTAAAACACCTACATAAATAGGGTCATTTCACCTGACAAACATGGGTGATTTCCCAGCATTAAAATTGAATTAAAAGTGGCAATTTTGGTATGCTAATTTTTGTAGCTATTGATTACAAGATGTAACACCCCTATAAAATTGGTTGTTCGTGTATTTTCTATTACTTAATTTAAAGTCGAACATTTCTATAGCAGAATTAATAAAATTTCTTAACCCAAAATAATAATGATCATGAAAAAAATTACTCTTTTGTTGCTCACCGCTTGCAACTTGCTTTTGTTTTCACAAACCAATCGAAACTCGGATGTTCAGAAAACGGTACAACAACTTCCAGTTGTTTACAACACCCCCACGAAACCCTACGTAACTTTGGATGCTTACAATAAAGCATTTAATTCCCAAAATATAAATGCTCCATTGTTGTACGGACAATTTCCCCCGATTGGCACCAGTACTATAACCTCGCAACAGTTTGAAGCAGCAAATGCTCAGTACAGTTCTAATGCAGCAGATGATTTCACAGTTCCTGCAGGTAAATCCTGGCAAGTTAGTGCCGTTTACGTGCGAGGATATTCCGTTTCACCTGTTTATCCTACTTCGTACAATGTTACTTTTTATACCAATACCGCTTCTAATTTACCGGGAACAATAGTTCGCACAGAAAATGTGATGTTGGCAGCAGGCTCTAATAGCCCCGCTTTACCCCTTGCTACTGCACTGACACTCGCTGCGGGTAAATACTGGGTTTCTGTACAGGCTGTGTTAGATTTTACAGGTGGCGGACAATGGTATTGGGAAACTTATACTGATACCGCAACGTTAAGCGCACCATTTGCATGGACTAACCCAGGAAATGGTTTTGCAACTCCCTGTAATACGGTATGGAATACTGGATCCATTTGCATCGCAGGTCAGTTAAAAGATCTTCAGTTCAGTCTGGATGGTATAGAAACCAATGCTGTTGCAGCTCCTTGTAAAACGTATGTAGGAAGAATTCTTAGTACAGATCTCACAGAAACAACAAGACTTTATAGAGACGCAGTTCCATCAGTTTGTGGAACTACAAAAGTTTATCCGACTCCAGCATTTTCAGGCAATTATCATTATAAATCGTATACTATACAAAATACGCTGTCAACAACAAATTGTGTAACTGTAAATTTAACAAACCCAGACCCAACTAATCAAGTTCATTTAGTAGCTTACTCTGGTTCTTTTAATCCAGCTAATATTGCTCTAAATTATATTGGTGATTCTGGAACAAGTAGTTTTGGTAGTTCAGTAGCAACAATGAGCATTACGATGCCCGCAAATTCAACAATGGTGATTGTAGCAAATGAAGCTGTTGCAAATAGCACATTTAGTGTAGATTATACCCTGGATATACTCTCTACGAACTGCGGAGGAATCTTAAGAACAGGAGAAGTGGGAGGAAAAAGTGTCAGCATTTACCCAAATCCAGTAAAAACAATACTTTTTGTAAACGGAATGAAAGTGAATGATGCTAAAGTTTATGATGTAAGTGGAAAATTGATTGCAGTGAAAAGTACTGAAAATCAGATTAATGTAGAAGGATTAGCAAAAGGTAATTATTTACTTCAAATGAAAGATAAAGACGGAAATAGTACAACTACCAAATTTATTAAAAAATAGAAATAGTTTTTTAAAATAGAGAAGAGATTTACCTTTATAAGTAAATCTCTTTTTCTTTATAAAAACAAGAGATATAGTTTGTAGAAAATAAAAAGTTTCTTATATTTGCAATCTGAAAAATAAGATATAGTTTTTACTAAAAATATTAGCAATGAGCAAGAGAACGTTTCAACCATCGGAAAGAAAAAAGAGAAACAAACACGGTTTCCGTCTAAGAATGTCAACACCTAACGGTAGAAGAATTTTGGCGGCGAGAAGAGCGAAAGGCAGAAAGAGTTTAACTGTAAGTGCACAGCGCGCTAAGAGATAATCTCAGGAATTATCATATACGAAATATGCTTGAAAGTAATTTTTCAGGCATTTTTTGTTTGTTAAAATTTGCCAATATTTAGCAGAAAAAGAAACTTTTCTCTACTTTTGGATTGCTGTTAAACCACTTTCAATTTTATCAACTTCAATCAAACAAAAATATGCCACATTCTTCTCAAGAAGGCCAAGACGTAATTCATCTAACCAATGCAAAAATTGCACAGAAAAACTTCACTGTTTTAAATGAGGTGAATCTTCATATTAAAAAAGGGAGATTCTGCTATCTCATCGGGAAAACGGGATCCGGAAAAAGCTCTTTATTGAAGACGCTTTATGGACACATTCCTTTAAGTTCCGGTCAAGGCAATGTTGCTGGATTTGATTTGCAAAAACTTCGAACTTCTGACGTACCAAACTTAAGACGAAAATTAGGAATTGTTTTTCAGGACTTTCAATTATTACCAGACCGAACTGTTGAGAAAAATCTAAAATTTGTTTTAGAAGCCACAGGTTGGACTGATAAGACTAAAATGGATGACAGAATCAATGAAGTCCTCGGAAGTGTAGGAATGAAATCTAAAAAACACAAAATGCCGCATGAACTTTCTGGTGGTGAACAACAGCGTATCGCCATTGCGAGAGCACTATTGAACCATCCTGAAGTGATATTGGCAGACGAACCTACTGGTAACCTGGATCCAGAAACTTCAAACGAGATTATGACCCTTTTAAAACAAGTAGCTTTTGAAAATAATTCTGCGGTAGTTATGGCAACGCACGATTATCACATGATTCAAAACTTCCCAGGTGAAGCAATCCGTTGTGAAGATGGAAAAGTGACGGTTTTAGATACCGCTGAACTTTTTGAATAATTTTAAAAACGTTTTTAAATATAAAAGATCCTGTAATTAATAACTACAGGATTTTTCTTTTATAGAAATATGATAAGTTTTGGCTAAAGCCAACCATAATTTAAATAAAAAAACGGGCTAAAGCCCGTTCCTATTGATTCTTATCTACAATTATCTAAATCTTACAATTTTATTCTTATCCTTTGAATTGACCCATTGCAATAAATTTGTCCTGTCTTTGAGTTTCCAACTCTTTTCCTGTAAATTTAGAAAAAGCTTTAATGTTTTGCAGAATAGAAACTTTCAAATGGTCGTAAGCAACTTGTGGATCGTATTGTGCTCCACCAAGAGGTTCTTCAATAATTCCATCGATGAATTTTTCTTTCAATGCATCAGCAGGGGTTAATTTCAAAGCATTGGCTGCATCTTCTTTATGATCCCAGTTTCTCCAAAGAATTGATGAACAACTTTCTGGCGCAATTACGGTGTACCAAGTATTTTCCAACATGTACACTTTATTTCCAACGCCAATTCCTAATGCACCACCACTTGCTCCTTCACCAATGATATAAACAAAAAGCGGCGTTTTTAACATCGTCATTTCAAAAATATTTCTTGCAATTGCTTCACCTTGTCCGCGTTCTTCGGCTTCTAAACCAGGATAAGCTCCAGGTGTATCGATTAAAGAAATCACAGGAATTTTAAATTTCTCAGCCAATTTCATTAATCTTAACGCTTTTCGGTAGCCTTCCGGATTACTCATTCCGAACCTACGAAATTGTCTTTCTTTCGTTGTTCTTCCTTTTTGCGTCCCGATAATCATTACTCTTTCTCCATCGATTGTTGCTAAACCGCCGATCATTGCGGGATCATCTGCAAAATTACGGTCGCCGTGCAATTCTAAAAAACTGTCTTTATCCGTAATTCCTTTAATAAAATCTAAAGTATAAGGACGATCTGGATGACGGGAAAGCTGAACCCTTTGCCAAGGCGTAAGATTCAAATATATTTCCTTCTTTTTTTCTATAATTTTATCTTCGATTTGCGAGCAAGCGAGTTTTACATCTACTCCACTTTCTTCACCAACCAATGAACAGGTTTGATACTGATCCATCAATTCTTTAACCGGAAGTTCAAAACTTAAATATTCCATTTTTGTAATTAAAAATTATCTTTCAAATTTAGGGAAAAATATAGGAAATCAGGAAATATTATTCACTGCATTTTGAATTCTTGCGATACTCTCATCTTTCCCAAGGATTTGCATAATATCCGGAACATCTGGTCCTTTTAATTCGCCAACGAGACTTAATCGTAGTGGCATCATCACTTTTCCCATTCCCAATCCTTTGCTTTCTGCAAAATCATGAATGTCTTGTTTTAATATTTCAGCCTCGAAGTCAGAATTCTGTAGCTTTAAAATAAAATCTTTCATCACTTCTGAAGTTCCTTCACTCCATGATTTTTTCACTGCTTTCTCCTCATATTCGGTTGGAGCTTCAAAGAAGAATTTTCCTTCGTTAAAAATATCTTTAACAAAAGTGGCTCTTTCTTTCATTAATGAAATAATTTTCAATAATTGAGCATCACTTGAATTTTTAAGATTAATTCCTTCAACATTCCTTAATAATACTAAAACATCTTCGTTAGATTTTACTTTCAAATATTCGTGGTTAAACCATTCCGCTTTTTCTTTATTGAATCTTGCGCCGGCTTTATGAACTTTATTTAAATCGAATTCTTTCCCCATTTCTTCCAAAGTCAAAATCTCCCGGTCGTTTGCCGGACTCCAACCAAGCAGTGCAACCATATTGATAAATGCTTCCGGAAGATAACCTTCTTCACGAAATCCTTTAGAAATATTTCCAGTTTCAGCATCTTTAAAATTTAAAGGAAATACTGGGAATCCAAATTTATCGCCATCTCTTTTACTGAGTTTTCCTTTTCCTTCAGGCTTCAGAATTAAAGATAAATGAGCAAATTCAGGCTTTTCCCAACCCATCGCTTCATATAATAAGTAATGCAAACCAAGAGAAGGAAGCCATTCTTCACCACGAATAACGTGAGAAATTTCCATTTCGTGATCATCGACAACATTGGCAAAATGATAAGTCGGCATTCCGTCGTTTTTTACCAACACTTTATCATCTAAAGTATTAGTATTTACAGAAGATTTCCCTCGAATAATATCTTCCAGATTTAAAATTCGATCTACGGGCATTTTGAAACGAACAACGTAAGGAACTTTTTCGTCAATTAATTTCTGAACTTCTTCTTTAGATAAAGTCAAAGAATTTTTTAACCGATTTCTTGTGATATAGTTGTAGGCGAAAACTTCACCGTTTTTTTCAAACTCGTTGCGTATCTCATCCAATTCTTCCGGCGTATCAAAGGCGAGATAAGCAAAATCTGTTTTAAGGAGTTCAACCAAATGTTTATCATAAATATCCTTTCTTTCAGATTGTCGGTAAGGCGCAAATTTGCCACCATGTTTCGGACTTTCATCGGGAATAATTCCACACCATTCCAATGCTTCTAAAATATATTCTTCGGCACCTTCTACAAATCTTGCGGTATCGGTATCTTCGATTCTTAAAACAAAATCTCCGCCTTGATTTTTCGCAAAAAGATAATCGTATAAAGCGGTTCTTACTCCTCCTAAATGTAAAGGTCCGGTCGGACTTGGTGCAAAACGCACTCTTACTTTGCTCATTTTTCTTAAAATTTAAGTTGCAAATTTAAAGAAAAATCCTCCATTTGTATCTTAAATCCTATTGTTTTAAGCAATAACACTAAACACTTTCTCAATAATTTTTCAACGGGCTAAAAATTCTAAACATCATATTTCATAAAATTACTTATTTTTGTAAATAAATAAAGCAACTATGTTAGAAATTGGCGAAAGACCATGGGGAAAATATTACGTTTTAGCAGATGAACCTCACTATAAATTAAAAAGAATTGAAGTTAATCCAGGCCAAAGACTTTCTTACCAATATCATCATCATCGGCAGGAATTTTGGACGATCGTAGAAGGTGAAGCAGTTGTAATTCTTGATGAGATCGAACATCACTTGAAATACGGAGAAAGCATTCATATTCCTTTAGGAGCAAAACATCGCATCGAAAATAGAAGTTCAAAATCGGTAGTTTTTGTAGAAGTACAAACCGGAACTTATTTCGGCGAAGATGATATCGTGCGGTTAGATGATGATTACGAAAGAAATTAAATTTCGCAATCATTAAACTTATTACAGGAATTCAAGCAAGAATTAAAAAAAATCATCTGCCCCCAAATTTCTAAAACCTTTTGATCTTTCTAAAATTCTATTAAAGTTATTTTTTGAATGATGCTTTTGCTTTCATATTTATTTTTTCTAATTGATTCTGTAAATGGTCAATTGAAAAGGGATAAAGGCTTTCTTCAGAATTATTTTTCAACACATTCCAAAGATTTTCATCCGTATATAATTGTATGATTTTTTCAGCAAATAACTGCGCATCATCTTCAATCAAAGCATTTTTATAATCTGTCAGCTTCATTCCTTCTGCTCCAATAGTGCTACTAACTACTGGTAAGAAATATTCAAAAGCCTGCCCTATTTTCCCTTTTACACCAGCACCAAATCTTATAGGTGCAACCATAAGTCTGTTATTGAGAAATTGATCTTTAACATCTGGAACAAAGCCTAAAAAATTAACTTTATCATTTATAATATCATTAATTTCATCTTTAACATTTCCGATGATGTTTAGTTTTAGATCTGGGATTTTCTTCCAAACAAATGGAAGTATTTCGTTTACTAAAAAATAAACCGCATCAATATTTGGATGATGCTTCGATCCTATAAAAAGAATATCTTTTCGAGATGCAAAGCTAGGAGCTTCCAACTCTTGTATTTTGACGTAATGAATATTGCTGATAACAAGATAATCTTTAGAATGCACAAATTTTTCCATATATGATTTTTCGTCCTCTGAAATAGGAATTACTAAATCAGCTTTCTCCGCGGAGATCCGCTCATACTTTAAGAATTTATCATAACTCCTTTTATAGAATTTATCGTTCGGCGAATTTTCGAGCGTCCTCTTAAACCGAAGATGATGAATATCGACCATATCATAAACCATAAAACATTTGTCAAACATTTCCCTTACGCTACCATACTGTTTATAGAAAACATAACCCGCATAAAACCAGGCAATTGATTTTTTGACCGATACTCTTTTATAAAATTGTTTGAAATCCTTTAAAGGGAGATGTTCATAATAAACACAAACTCCCAGTCTTTGAAAATATTCGTTATAAGGATTGTCGATGAGGTTATTTCTTACTACATAAAACACATTAAATCCCTGTCTTTTATAGGCTTTTATAATTTCTGTTAGTCGAAGATCACCAGAGTTTTTGTCAAAATGCGGCAATTCATTATTATAAAAAAAGATATTATTATCATTATTCAATTCTAAAACTCTTTCTTGAACGGTCTTAGATTGAATCGCATCTAATTGAGTTTGCCACTTTTGTTTGAATAAAGAAAGATTTCTTTCAAATAATTTATCCTTTTCAGTTGGAGTATTATCTTTCATTTGATGATAAGAAACTCCATTAAAATGAATTAATTTAGAAAAAGGAGTATAGTAAGTGTCTTTTCCCTGTTCATACTTTAGACGGAAACACAAATCGGTCTCTTCAAAATAAGCAGGTGCAAATTGCTCATCAAAATAATTGATTCCGCCACGATCATCATTCTTCTTAAAAAGCAAACTACAGCCGGAACAGTAATCTACTTTGTAGATGTAATTGATTTCAGGATAAAAAGTTTTTTTATTGGTAACAATTTGCTCAATCTTCTCATTTTTCATGATAACACTTCCTGCTTCCTGCAAACTGTTATCAGCATTTATTAGCATTGATCCGACTGCACCAACATTATCAAAGTTATTAAAGACAGATACTAACTCATCCAGAAAGCCTTTCAAAACGATGGTGTCATTATTTAAAAGATAAATATATTCGCCTTTCGCCTGAGAAATACTTTTATTGCAGCTTCTTAGAAAACCAAGATTTGAACTATTTTTTAAAATCGTAATATTATTGACTAATGAGAAATCGTAAGCATCGGGACTGTGATCATCGACCAATATAATTTCGAAGGATACTTCTGGTAGATTCTCGAAGATCGATTTTAAGCAGGCCCAAGTATAGTTTTCCTGATTGAAAAACGGAATAATTATCGAAACTTTGGGTTGGGTATGTAAAGGAAAATTGAGTGCGATAGGACTTAGTTCATTAGGGATTGAAACTGCATAATTTATAGATTCCAATTTTTCAATTCGCTCTTTTTTTTCTTTAAAATATTTAATTATTTTTAAAAGTCCCATAATTATTTTATCACTTTTTATGTATTTCGTTGACTAACATTATCTAAAATGGTATCTAACCAATTAGAAAAGGAATATTTTTCTATAACAGATTCATCAATATCAACATATTCTAAAGATAGAAACGTTTTTATTTCAGCGAAATTATTATTTTCCAGAACAAAGATATTATTTGGATGGTAGAAATCATATGATTTTACTAAAGGATTATTAGTGAGAATTTTCTTTTTATAATAAATGCCTTCAAAAATTCGAAACGATAAACCATTATGGATTCTATTTTCAAAATCAAGCAAGACCGTGCTATTTTTAACCAATTTCAAAACGTCTAAATAGTTGACTTTTTCAGTAAAAAAATCGATATCACTATTGTATTTATTTTGAGTACTTCTGCTGTTGCTATAAATTCTTATATCTGTTACTATATCTATAGATTTTAAATATTTTGCGATCTTAACAATATCTTCGATTCGTTCTGCCAAAAAACTCCCAATAAAAAAAACTTTTTCCTCAGGATTACTGTTCGAAAATTCTTTGTCTTCCAAATAAAAATTGGGTACTAAAACAATGTTTTTATGAATATTTTTGTATTTTGAATAATCGTCAATATCAAAAACCCCGAAACGATCGAAAATAGAGATAAGATAGAAAACATCACTAAATCTATTCAGACCGTCCCATTGATAAGCAACTATCTTTTTTGTCTTGGATTTGAGCTTCAATAAGGTTTCTCTGGTAAAAAGGTCGGGTCTTATGATAAAAACATAATCAAAAATTTCTTGCTGCTTTTCAAATTCGATCTCAATATCTTTGCCGTTTTTTATTTTAGCCAACTGATATTTGATATCCTTCCTGTTAAAAATATTTTTTTGAATTAGAGCGTAGAGTTTTTCGCGGAAGCTTTTATATTTATAAGGTTGATCAGTTAAAAAAAGCAAAGATATTTCATAATTGCTATTTCTTAAATTATTTACAATTCCTTCATAAAGTTTAAAATGTACTGGTAAAACAAGAACTAATTTCTTTTTCATTGTTACAAATGTAATAAGATTGCCACATATAAGTTAAATTTGTAGTACTAATATTTAAATTTTGTCCAAAAAAAAAATACTCCTCGATTTAGAACGTCTTCGCTATCCTTATTCCGGGATTGCAAATGTTTTTCGGAATTTAGCCAAAGGTTCTGAGAATAAAAATCAACAATTCGATATTACATATTTTGGGGATTTTTCAGCTTTAGATTTCAAACTTTCCAATATAATTGAGTGGAAGAAGTGGCATAAATTTTACGAAAATTTTAGTCAGAAATTTGATATTATTCATGTAAGTCATCAATTATCGTCATACTTCCAAAAGAACTATAAAAATTCAATTAAAGTGGTGACGGTTCATGATCTCAATTTTCTGCATGAAAATCTTTCAGATAAGAAGAGAAGAAAAATGCTGAAAAAAGTAAATAATAATCTGAAAAATACAGATTATTTGGTTTGTATTTCAGAGTATGCTAAAAAAGATGTCGAAGAAAACAAACATCTTCTTACTTTTAATAAATTAAAAGAAATCGTTGTCATTCATAACGGTGTAGAACTTCCTGAAGATCGAATCTATGATTTGGGGAAATTTTCATTTTTAAATCAAAAAAAATATATCCTGAATATTGGTGTTCTTTTCGATAAAAAAAATCAGCTTTCATTAGTAGAAATGCTTCCTTTCATTGATGATGATCTGGTATTAATCGCTTCAGACGAAAAGAATCCTTACGCAGAAAATTTGCGAACTAGAATAAAAGAGTTGAAATTAGAAAATAGAGTTCATTTTCTAAGAAATATTTCGGAAGAGGAAAAATATGCGCTCATTCAAAATTGTGATGCGATGTGTCATCCGAGTATTGCTGAAGGTTTCGGAATTCCGCCTATTGAAGCGATGGCTTTTGGCAAACCGGTTTTTCTTTCCACCTTTACAAGTCTGCCAGAAATTGGTGGCGATGCAGCTTTTTATTTTGAAAATTTCGAGCCGCAAAAAATGGCGGAATTCTTTACTGAAAAAATGAAATTTTACGAGGAAAATGAAGAAGATTTATCTTTAAAAATAAAAAATTGGACAAAACAATATGATTATAAAGTAATGTCCAATAATTATCTTAAATTTTATGAAGAGATTTTAGAGAAATCTATTTCTTAAATTCCAGAAATGTTTTCTCAATAATAGCAACACATTCTAAAATCTGTTCCTCCGTAATCACCAAAGGTGGCGCAAGACGAATAATATTTCCGTGCGTTGGTTTTGCAAGAAGTCCATTTTCTTTTAAAGCTAAACAAAGATTCCAAGCAGTTTTGCTTTCTGGCGTATCATTAATAAGAATTGCGTTTAATAAACCTTTACCACGAACTTTCGTAATAAGATCAGATTTTGCAATTACTTTTTCAATTTCTGAACGGAAAAGTTGTCCTAGTTTTTCAGCTCTTTCGGAAAGATTTTCGTCTGCAACCACTTGTAAAGCTGCAACTGCAACTGCGCAAGCGATTGGATTTCCACCAAAAGTAGAACCGTGTTGTCCAGGTTGAATGACGTGCATAATTTCATCGTTCGCCAAAACTGCAGAAACTGGATACATTCCACCAGAAATCGCTTTTCCTAAAACCAAAATATCAGGTTGAACGTCTTCATGATAACATGCGATTAACTGTCCAGTTCTCGCAATTCCAGTTTGAACTTCATCCGCAATGAAAAGAACATTATAATTTTTGCACAAGTTGGCTGCACTTTTCAAATAACCTTCATCCGGAACGTAAACTCCAGCTTCACCTTGAATTGGTTCTACTAAAAATCCTGCAATATTTTGAGAATCATTTTTTAAAATTTCTTCTAATGCATTCAAATCATTATAAGGAATTTTAACAAAACCAGGAGTAAAAGGGCCGTAATTTTTGCTTGCATCCGGATCATTAGAAAAAGAAACTATAGTAGTTGTTCTTCCGTGAAAGTTATTTTCGCACACGATAATTTTAGCAGCATTTTCAGCAATTCCTTTCACTTCATAACTCCATTTACGAGCTAATTTCACTGCAGTTTCCACAGCTTCAGCACCAGAATTCATTGGTAAAACTTTATCATATCCGAAAAGAGTAGTAATTTTTTTTTCGTATTCGCCTAAACTGGAATTATGAAAAGCTCTTGATGTTAAAGCTAATTTGCTCGCTTGATTCACCAAAGCTTCCAAAATTTTTGGATGAGAATGTCCTTGATTCACCGCTGAATAAGCCGAAAGAAAATCGTAATATTTTTTTCCTTCAACGTCCCAAACGTAGACTCCTTCTCCTTTTTCTAAAACCACAGGAAGTGGATGATAGTTATGAGCACCGTGTTCGTTTTCTAAATCAATATAATATTGAGAATTTTTTAAGACTGCTGTTTCTGACATATTTTTACTTTTTGCAAATTTAATGATAATTAATCAAATGTTATAAAACAAAAAATGCCTCAAAAGAGAGGCATCTATTATAAAGGAAAATAACTTTTAGTAATTAAATTTTTTATCCATCACGAAATCTTCCATGAATTTTGTAGTGTAATTTCCGGCAAGATAGTCTTCATCTTCCATCAATTGTCTGTGGAAAGGAATCGTCGTTTTTACGCCTTCAATATAAAATTCTTCTAAAGCGCGTTTCATTTTCGCGATCGCTTCATCACGTGTTTGCGCTGTTGTAATCAACTTTGCAATCATAGAATCGTAATTGGATGGAATCGTGTAACCTGAGTAAACATGCGTATCAACACGAATTCCATGTCCACCGGGAATATTCAATTCCGTAATTTTACCTGGAGATGGTCTGAAATCATTGTAAGGATCTTCCGCATTAATTCTGCATTCAATGGAATGCAATTTCGGCAAATAATTAATTCCAGAAATTGCTGTTCCTGAAGCTAAAAGAATCTGCTCGCGAATCAGATCGTAATCTACAACTTGCTCTGTAATCGGATGCTCTACCTGAATTCTGGTATTCATTTCCATGAAATAGAAATTACGGTCTTTGTCAACCAAAAACTCAATTGTTCCTACTCCTTCGTAAGCGATATATTCTGCGGCTTTCACTGCAGCTGCACCCATTTTCTCACGAAGTTCATTGGTCATAAAAGGGGAAGGTGTCTCTTCTGTCAGTTTTTGATTTCTACGCTGTACAGAACAGTCTCTTTCAGATAAGTGACAAGCTCTTCCGTATTGATCACCAGCAATTTGAATTTCAATATGTCGCGGTTCTTGAATCAATTTTTCCATGTACATTCCACCATTTCCGAAAGCAGCAGTTGCTTCCTGAACTGCAGAATCCCAAAGTTCGTGAAGATCTTCAGCTTTCCAGACAGCACGCATTCCTTTTCCACCGCCACCTGCAGTTGCTTTGATCATAACAGGATAACCCATTTCTGCAGCTAAAATTGCAGCTTCTTCATATCCATCAATTAAACCTTCAGAACCGGGAACACAAGGAACGCCGGCTTCTTTCATCGTCTTCTTTGCATTGGCTTTATCTCCCATTCGATCGATCTGATCTGGAGTTGCTCCAATAAATTTAATTCCATTTTCCTGACAAATTCTGGAAAAATTAGAATTTTCTGATAAAAAACCATATCCTGGATGAATCGCATCTGCATTGGTAATTTCTGCAGCTGCAATAATGTTTGAAATTTTAAGATAAGAATCTTTGCTTGCTGGTGGACCGATGCAAACCGCTTCATCCGCAAAACGTACATGAAGACTGTCTTTATCAGCTGTAGAATAAACAGCAACGGTTTTGATTCCCATTTCTTTGCAGGTGCGAAGAATCCGCATTGCAATTTCGCCGCGGTTAGCTATTAATATTTTTTTGAACATCTTAATTTAATTTGAAAATTTAATAATTTGAAAATTTGAAAATCATCAATATCTGTATAATCAATGATTACTTATCAATTATATTAAGAAGGATCAACTAAGAATAATGGCTGATCGTACTCTACAGGAGTCATATCATCTACCAAAATTTTCACGATTTTTCCTGAAATTTCAGATTCGATCTGGTTGAATAATTTCATTGCTTCAATCACACAAACTACTTTACCCATAGAAACCTCGTCTCCAACATTTACAAAAACGTCTTTGTCTGGAGAAGGTTTTCTGTAGAAAGTCCCAATCATCGGAGATTTAATAGTAATAAATTTATTATCGTCAGAAACATTTTCCGCAACAGGAGAATTTGCAACTGGCGGAAAACTTTGAGAAGGTGCAGATTGTTGTTGAGGTGCAGAATGATAAACTGCAGGTTGCTGCATATAGGTCATTTCGTTTCCTCCAAGTGGAGTTTTAATGGTAATTTCAAAATCTTTTGTTTTGTATTTTACTTCGGAAACTTCCGCTTTAGAAACAAATTTTATAAGATTTTGGATGTCTTTAATGTCCATATAGTTGGTATTTATTTATATGCCAAAGATAATAAAAAACAACAAAAAACCACTCAAAATTCAAAAAATCGAGTGGTTTTAGTATAAAATTGAAGTTTTTCTAAGTTTTACGCTTAGTTTTCTTCGATAGCTTCTACTGTTTTTTCCATTACTACTTTACCTCTGTAGTACATTTTTCCTTCAGACCAGTGTGCTCTGTGGTACAAGTGCATTTCACCTGATGTTGCATCTTTTGCCAATTGAGGAACTACTGCTTTGTAGTGAGTTCTTCTCTTATCTCTTCTCGTGGAGGATTGTCTTCTTTTAGGATGTGCCATTTCTTATATTTTTAATTTGATGAGCGATGAGTCGTTGATTGCTCAATCCTCATCATTTTAAACTATTTATTATTATCTTTTAAATTCTTCAGTGCTTCCCATCTCGGGTCGCTTTTCGGTTCTTCTACTATTTCGTCTTTTGGACTGAACTTTTCTAATATCTCTAAATCTTCTTTTGAAATATTAGGAGAAACTTTTTTCATCGGGATCGACAACATTACATTTTCATAAATCAACTGCGCTATATTGAACGCGTGATCTTTGCTTGGAATTGTAATTACATCAATTTCGCTGTCATCATATTCTTCTCCGAATTTCACTAAGACCTTCATTTCGTTTTCTATCGGATGATCAAATTGGTCGTTTGTAATGTCACAAACTAAATTAACCATACCTCCTGTCTTTATCCAAAATTCTAAGAAAGTCGTGTGTTTTTCCATTAAAACATCAGCAACGACCTTCGGTTCTGTAAATTCCTGTTCAGTATCGAAAAGTTGAAAGAACTCCTTATCTATCTCAAATTTGAATTCGTGTTTACCGTTTTTCAGTCCCGAAAACACGATGTCGTAGTTTCTTAGTCTGTCCATAAAATGAGTGTGCAAAAATATGCAAATTTTTTAATATTACAAATGATTTCTCAAACAAATATTTTAGAAATTCTATTTTCTAATTTTTAATGATGATTTTCTCTCGGTAAATCCTCGTCAAAACCATGGGAAGAAGCATTTCTTCTTGGCTGCATTCGGTTATTCATCAAATCATTATATTCCTGTCTGTTTTTAAAAATTTTGATCGCCATGAAGATCGCCTCGCTAAAACTTTGTTCGTCTGCGATATTTTGTCCCGCGATGTCATAGGCAACTCCGTGATCTGGAGAAGTTCGGATATATGGCAATCCAGCGGTGAAATTCACCCCTTCTTCGTATGCAAGTGTTTTAAATGGCGCTAAACCCTGATCGTGATACATCGCCAATACAGCGTCGTAATTTTTATATTTATTGGGCTGAAAAAAACTATCTGCCGGAAAAGGTCCGAAAGCTAAAATTCCGTTGTCAAAAAGTTCGCGAATTGCAGGTTCGATGATCTCAATTTCTTCATTCCCAATTGCTCCTCCATCTCCCGCATGAGGATTTAAACCTAAAATTGCGATTTTTGGTCTTTCTACCTGAAAATCTTCGATCAAACATTGGTTAAGCATTTTGATCTGCTTTTTAATTTTTTCCTTTGAAATGTTTTCAGCGACTTGCGAAATAGGAATATGATGCGTTGAAACTGCTACTTTCAAATCTTCAGTGACCAAAAACATCAATCCCTTTTTACCAAATTTCTCTTCTAAATAACCGGTGTGCCCTGCGTGTGCAAAACCATGCTTCATCATTTCTTCTTTATTGATCGGAGCAGTGACCAAAACGTCAATCTCGCCATTCATCAAAGCATTTGTCGCGGCTTCTAAGGACTCAATCGCCATTTTTGTAGATTCTTCTGTAGGCTTCCCTAAATCTACATTCACATTATCTTTCCAAAGATTGACCATATTAATTTTATCACTCTGAGCCTGCGAAGTTTCTGTGATATAATGAAAGTTATGGTTGAGTTTGAAAATATTTTTCTGATAGGTAAACAACTTTCCGGAACCAAAAATAATTGGAGTAAAAAAATCGGTAATTGTTTTGTCGTTGAGCGACTTCATGATAATTTCGGGACCAATCCCATTGAAATCTCCAATAGAAATTCCCACTCGTACTTTATGATGTTTCAGACTCATTTTTAATTATCTTTGAAAATTAATAGAATTTCACAAATTTAGGAAAATAGAAATAACTATCCCATTTTATTTCTAAACTAAATATTTTTCACCAGAAAATTTCTTTTTTATGTTCACAGGAATTATCGAATCTACGGCTATCATTCAAAAAATTGAGAAACGTGCCGAAAACATACACTTTACTTTAAGCTGTCCTTTTACAGATGAATTAAAAATTGATCAGAGTTTGGCGCACAACGGTTGTTGCCTTACTGTTGTAGAGATTTCAGGTGATCAATACAGCGTAACCGCAATTGCAGAAACATTAGAAAAAACCAATCTTAATGAATGGATAATAGGAACTGAAGTCAATTTGGAACGTTGTTTGAAGTTCGATGGTAGACTCGATGGACACCTCGTTCAAGGTCATGTCGATAAAACCGGAGTTGTAAAAAATATTGAAGACCGAGGTGGAAGCTTTTTTATCACCATTCAATATGATGAAACTGATGATTTTACTACGGTTTCACAAGGTTCGATCACGGTCAATGGAATTAGTTTGACAGTTGCAGAAAGTGGAAATGGACAATTTTCTGTTGCAATAATTCCTTACACGTGGGAATTTACGAACATGAAAAATCTTCAAATTGGCGATATGGTTAATCTCGAATTCGACATTATTGGTAAATATGTAACAAAATTGATGAAAAAAAATGCCGTTCTCTAAATACAAAGGTTATAGTTTAAGAAATAAGGTTTTCGGTGGTTTTCTGCTGATTTGCCTACTGAGTATTTTGGGTTCTTCTATCCTATCTTTTTTTATTTTAAAAAATAATGCGGTTGAGCAAAGTCGTACCGATATGCAAAAAAAATCGGAATCCATGATGTCTGCATTGGATTACGGAGTGAGCCATACACAGGTTCAAACTTCAGATCTACCCACTATTTTAAATAATGATATTTTTGAAATTGCCGATATTAACAATCAGGATATTGTTATTTATGATTTAAAAGGAAATCTTTTAATTTCGAACAAAGACAGCCATCTTATTGCGGAGAAAAAAATACCGCTCGCTATCGTAAATCGCGTATTAAAAAGCGATCGGAGAGTCGATTTTCAAAAATATGATAAAAAAACTGATGCCAATATTACGTCATCTTATATTTTACTGAAAAACAATATGCTGGAAACTATTGCTATTGTATATTTTCCATTTTATCATAATGATGGTTCTTACTTTAATGTCTTCAACAAATACGTGAATTATATTCTCATCGTCAATTTATTTATCATTGCTTTTGCAATCTGGTTAAGCTGGATCATCTCAAATAACCTGACGAAAGCAGTCACCAAATTTTCTGATTTAGTGAACCGCGTTACTCTTTTCGATAAGGAGCCACAAGCAATTCGCTATTATGAACGTGATGAATTAAGCCAGTTGGTCAAAGCGTATAACAAAATGATTCTTCAGATCAAAGAACAGAAAGAAAGGTTAAGCTTCAGGGAAAAAGAAGAAGCGTGGCGCGAAATGGCAAAACAGGTTGCACATGAAGTGAAGAATCCGTTAACACCGATGAAGCTTACCATTCAAAATTTTGAGAGAAAATTTGATCCAAATGACCCGGATATTCGCGAAAAAGTAAAACATCTGAGTAAAACCATCGCAGATCAGATTGATTTGGTCGCGAAAGTTGCGAGTGCTTTTTCCCAGTTTGCGCAACTCCCAGAAAAAAATAATGAAGTTTTCAATCTTAATAGAGAAATAAAGAATATCATCACTATTTTCAGTGATGAACGAATTTATTTCCATGCTAACAGTGAAAATGTAATGATCGAAATGGACAAAATTTATTTATCCAGAATTATCACAAATCTTGTTGCCAATGCAAGACAAGCGCGACACGATGACCGAGAAAATATCATTAATGTTGATTTAGAACTGCGCCAAAAACGAATAATTATTACGATTGAAGATAACGGTATCGGTATTTCTGAAGACTTGTATGATCGCATTTTTGAACCTAATTTTACATCCAAAACAAGTGGAACAGGACTTGGTTTAACGATGGTTAGAAAAATGGTGGAAGATTATAAAGGTGAAATTTCAGTTAAATCTGAAGTTGGAAAAGGCTCAACATTTACGATTTTACTTCCGACCAATCTGTAATTTTCTTAGCAACTAATGAAACCTTTCCTGTTTAAGAATTTCAGCATTAATCAATCCAAAAAAGTTTTCCGTGTCGGAACTGATGGCGTTTTATTGGGCGCTTTATCGAGCGTAGAAAATGTACAAACAATTTTGGAAGTTGGAACCGGAACGGGTTTAGTTTCTCTAATGTTGACTCAAAGAAATCTCACCGCGAGAATTCTTGCACTCGATATCAATGAAGAAGCGAAAAATATCGCAGATGAAAATTTCAGAAACTCTCCTTTTGGTGAAAGATTAAGCATAGAATTACAGGATTTCAAGGATTTTAAAACGCAGCAACGATTTGATCTAATTATTTCAAATCCACCATATTTTAAAGAAAATTCTTCCGACAAAGATATTTTGGCCAGACAACAAACTGAACTTTCATTTGAAAATTTAATTGAAAAGTCTGCTGAAATTTTATCGGAAAAAGGTCGATTGGCAGTCATCATTCCGTTCGAATCCGGAGCTGATTTTGAAGAACTTTCTCTTAACAACAAACTCTTTCTCTCGCGCAAAATTCAAATTTTCGGCATCAAAAATTCTGCGCCAAAAAGGTGGATTCTTGAATTCGGTTTTGATCAGAGAGAAATCTCAGAAGAGCAATTCACGATTGAAAGATCTCCGCGAGTTTATAGTGAACAATATTTAGAACTGACGAAAGATTTTCATCTCTTTCAAAAGTAGAAGATTTTGATTTTATTTAGGAGGATTCAGCGTTACCACAATATCTTTATTGATATTTTTGCTGGAAGAGTATTTCGCGTCACAGACGGAAGTTGTCAAAATATAAGTTCCTTTATCAACCAAAACAAAATTTTGATTATGAGCAGGAACATCCAGATTGTAGAATCTTTTTCCGCTGATTTTCACAATTAAATTACACTTGGATTTATTGATAATCTGAACATAAGCGGTCTTGCTCGAAGTATCGTTACTGAAAATATGAGTTAATAATTCTGCAGTTCTTTTATTTTTTTCAGAAGGTTCTCCTTTTGCAGCACCCCTAATTACTGCCTTTTCCAATTTTTCGGTATTTATAGCTTTCACTGTAGGTTTTGCAACTGCAGCCTTTTTAGCAGGTGATTTATCATTGTTGATAACAGCCAATAATTTTCTTTTGAATTCTGGAGTTCTGGGATGGGTCGGATTATATTTAATGAAATTAGCTATAACCTGTGGATCTGTACTTTTTTCCACCTGATCTGCGGTATAGGTAGACTGCGCGCAAGCTATAGAGGAGAAAAATAAGCCGAAAAACAATAGATATTTGTACATAAAAATAAGGATTTTTTAGCGGATACAATTTTACTGATAACGAATAAATCTTCTTTTTAGTTTGTGTGAAATTTATTATCTTTGCACCACTCTAAAAAAGCTAAATTAATCAAAATTTTAATATAAAAAATAAATATATGTATACACCGGTTGCTGCAGATGTAGCGAAATTAAGAAACATTACAGGAGCAGGAATGATGGACTGCAAAAAAGCATTGGTAGAAGCTGAAGGAGACTTTGACAAAGCAATTGAAAACCTAAGAAAAAAAGGACAGAAAGTTGCCGCTAACAGAGCAGACAGAGATTCTCATGAAGGTGCTGTAATTGCGAAAGTAAACGAAGATAACACCATGGGCGCGATCATCGCTTTGAATTGCGAAACAGATTTCGTTGCAAAAAATGATAATTTCGTAGAATTAGCACACGAACTTGCTGAACAAGCTGTTTTTTATGCAAATAAAGACGAGTTCTTTGCTTCTGATTTCCACGGAATGACTGTTGCTGAAAAATTAATTGAGCAAACAGGTTTGATCGGAGAAAAAATTGAGATCGGTTCTTTCGAAAGAATTGAAGGTCCTTATTTAGGAGCTTATATTCACGCAGGAAATAAAATTGCTGCAATCACTTCACTTTCTGGTGATGTTGACGGTGCTGCTGAAGTTGCAAAATCTGTTTCTATGCAGGTTGCTGCAATGAAGCCGATCGCTTTAGATGAAACGATGGTTTCTCAGGAAACAATCGATAAAGAATTAGAGATCGAAAAAGAATTATTGATTAAAGAAGGGAAACCTGCAAACATCATCGATAATATCTTGAAAGGAAAAATGCAGAAATTCTACAAAGACAACACATTGGTTCACCAGGCTTTTATTAAAGACGGAAATATGTCAGTTGCCGATTACGTAAAATCTGTAAACAGCGATTTAAAAGTAGTAGGTTTCGTAAGAGTAAGTCTTACGTAATTGCACTAAAAAATAAATGATTAAAATCTCTTTCTATTTGTAGAAAGAGATTTTTTTTTGCGGTTAATAAGGGCTATTTTTGCAGTCCATTTTCCTTTATGAAATTTATCAGAATTTTCACCTTTTTTATCAGCGTCATTTGTACTTTGAGCATCACGATGTTGAATGCGCAATATATCAGTGTAAATACCACTTATACTGCTGATCAGCTGGTGAAAGACATTTTTTTTGGAAGTCAGAATGCAAATTGCATTTCTGTAGATAATGTAACCGTTACCGGTTTTGATTTCGGTTTCGGAAATAAAAGTTTCGGTTACTTTAATAAAAACGGGAGTAATTTTGAGATGTCAGACGGAATCATTCTTTCCACCGGAAGTGCTTTAACAGCAGTTGGTCCGAACTCCTATATTCAAACAGCTGATCGGAACAGTCCTTTTGCTAATTCAAGTTGGGCGGGAGATCAGGATTTGGTTGATGTTCTCGCACAATCTAATTTAAATTACGATGATATTTTAAATGCAACGACTTTAGAATTCGATTTTACTGCTTTAAAAAGTAATAAGATCAGTTTTGAATACATGTTTCTTTCCGAAGAGTATCGGGAAGGGAATTGCAAATATTCCGACGCATTTGCCTTTCTTATCAAAAAAGCCAACAACACAGATCCTTACCTGAATATCGCCGTCGTTCCGGGTACTACCATTCCTGTTTCTACGCTCACCATTAATGCTTCTGCGGGTTGTCCGCAAAACACAGGTTATTTCGGAAGTTATAATGATGTAAAAACTCCCACGAATTTCAACGGACAAACCAAAATACTTTCTGCAAAAGCCGATGTTGAAATTGGAGTAAAGTATCATATTAAATTAGTGATTGCCGATCATGGCGATACGACGGGACTTTTTGACTCCGCAGTTTTTCTAAAGGCTGGAAGTTTTTTGGGAAATAAAGATCTTGGAAGCGACCGTTTAATATCCACAGGAAGCGCGCTCTGCGAAAATTCTACTTTGCAATTGAATGCTACGACTTCCGGTGCGACTTATCAGTGGTATAAAGATGGCGTTTTAATTGCTGGAGCAACTTCAGGAACTTATACTGTGGCAACTTCCGGAGATTATGAGGTGATGATCGACGATTCCGGATGCCAGCAAAAAGGCTCCATTAAAATTGAATTTGCTGAAAAACCAGTCGTTATAGAGAAAACATTTTGCAATTACAATGAGGGAAATTCAATTTCCGTCAAATTACAGGATTTAAATACGCTGATCGTTTCTAATCTTAAAGACTATTTTAAGGTCAAATACTTTCAGGATTCTGCCTGTTTGATCCCGCTGTCCGATAACTTTTCTTATACTTCAGACGTTGATATTTATGCAGAAGTTGAAAGTGGAAATTGCGCGAAAGTTAAGCAGGTTGTTCATCTATACACTCCAAAAAAATCCCTCATTCTCGATGACCAAAAAATTTGTCAAAATGCGACCGCAAAATTAGAAGCAGAAGTTGGATTCAAAAATTATAAATGGATGCGCGAAAACGGTGATATCATCGCTCAAGGCGCATTAATAAATTTCGTTGACAATATTCCGGTGGGGAAATATTCGGTGGAACTGACTTCCATGAATGGCTGTTCTCTAATTCAAAAAGTTGAAGTAATCGCTGCAGAACTGCCTCAAATCATCAACATTGACGTAACCGGAAATACAGCGACCGTTTTTGTAACCGGCGGAAAACCTCCTTATCAATATGCCTTGGATAATGGAAATTATCAAACTTCAAATATTTTTACGAATATTCAACGCGGAGTTCATAAGATTTTTGTTAAAGATGATGCAAATTGTGAAATTATTGAAAAAGAATTTTTGGTCATAAATTTAATCAACGTGATCACTCCAAATAATGATGGTTTAAATGATTTCCTCGATTATTCAGATCTCAATATAAAAAAAGACGTCAGTATCTCAATCTATGACCGGTTCGGAAGTCAGGTTTTTAAATCACAAAATCAACAGTTCATCTGGGACGGAAAGTTGAACGGAAGAGCTTTACCAACAGGAAATTACTGGTATATTCTGAACTGGACTGAACCCGACACCAATCTACCGGTCTCTTACAAAGGCTGGATCGTACTTAAAAACAGAAATTAGAATTTCTAAGACTGAATGGTTTTTGAAATAAGATCAAAATTTTGGAAACCATTTAGAAAATCCTTCACCGACATTCTTTTCTTGCCTTCAAGCTGTAATTCTTCCGGAAGATAAAAACCATCTTTTGTATAAATTTTGAATTGATGTTTGTCGATCTCCAATGTTCCGGCATCTTTTTCATGGGTTGAAACTTCGAATTTTCCTTCATAAATTTTTAAAGTTTTACCATCCTCGCCAATTTTCAAACTGGTGAATGCACAAGGATAAGGAGACATTCCCCGGATAAAATTGTGAACATTTTCAGAATTTTGATCCCAGTTGATTTTGGTGTCTTCTTTGAAAATTTTAAAAGCATTTTTCGGATGTTCAACTTCAGGCTGCGGTTTTTCCTGAATAGAATTTTCAGCCAAACCATCCAGCGTTTTTACAACGAGTTTTGCACCCAACGCCATTAAACGGTCATGCAAAGAACCAGCATTTTCGGTCGGTGAAATTTCAAGTTCTTCCTGTAAAAGAATATTCCCTTCATCAATTTTTTCATTAATAAAAAAAGTCGTCGCGCCCGTTTTTTTCTCGGCATTAATTACCGCATAATTGATCGGTGCAGCACCACGATAATCGGGAAGCAATGACGCATGAAGATTAAAAGTTCCCAGTCTTGGCATTTCAAATAAAACTTTCGGCATCATTCGAAAAGCAACAACCACGAAAACATCGGCGTTTAATTTTTGAATTTCTTCTAAAAATTCTGGGTTTCTTAGTTTTTCAGGTTGAAAAACGGCAAGATCATTTTCTACTGCGAAAAGTTTTGCTGCAGATTGATTAAGTTTTTGGCCACGACCGCTTGCTTTGTCCGCGACTGTTACTACGCCGACAACTTCATGTGCAGATTGGTGAATAGCGTCTAAACACGATTTTGCGAATTCGGGCGTTCCGAAGAATACGACTTTTAATGCTTTCATTTATAGTTGATAGTTGAAAATTACTGATTACTTATTTTTTATGACTCATGATTAACCGCGTACGTTCTGAAATTGAGCATTTTTACTTTGCCAGAATCCAGCAGATAAATAAGATTTTCCAGAATATTTTCTTTTTCGTAATAATTCAGTTTAATGGCGATCTCCTCCACGTTCGATGGTTTTTGCTGGAGTGTTTCAATGATCTCAGCTGATATATTTCGTCCGAAAATACTTTCTTTCTGTTTCTCACACACGGAACATTTACCGCAATTCTTGACATCTTTTTCTCCAAAATAAGACAAAATAAGCTTCATCTTACAAAAATCTGAATCTTCCACAAAGAATTTCATTTCTTCCCATTTCTGTAATTTATTTTTTTGGATCTGTTCGAAAAGATTCCAATATTTACCATTGAAATGCCGGTCTTCACGAGGCTTCAGAAATTTAACACTCGACAGAGCACCATCAATATATTCTAAATATCCTTTTCGCTGAAGTTCTTTGAGCCTTTCTTTGATCAAATGCGGATCTGAATCTATTTTATTGCTTAAAGTTTTCTCGCTGAACATAATCTTATGCGTTGTAAATCCAGAAAAACTCCGAAGCAACAGTTCGATAAAATAAGAATCATTTTGAGAAAGCAGATCGAGTTCATCCGGAGAAATTTTCAGTTCCAGAGAAGAAAGAGACTGATTGCTGTTGAAGAAAATAAATTCCTGATTATGCAGAAAATTTAAAACGTTTCTAATTTTAGCCAAAGACGTTTTTGTAAAATTTTGAATTCTCTGAATAGGAAGTTGAAAAACGTTTTCAGGGAGATCATTTTCCGCAATTTGAAATGTCGAATAGAGATACGAAACAATTTTTAAAAACTCAGCTTTTGAGGGAATTTGGTTTCTTAAAATCTGATCAAAATTAGTTAATTCCTGCTCATTCCAAAGTAGAAAAGCGTAAGATTCTAAACCATCGCGACCGGCTCTACCAATTTCCTGGTAATAATTTTCCAGCGATTGCGCAGGGGAAAAGTGAATAACGAAACGAACCTGATCTTTATCGATCCCCATTCCGAAAGCATTTGTAGAAACCAAAACGTTATTTTGACTTTGAATCCACAATTTCTGTTTGGCGTTTTTTTCCTTTAAAGGTAAACCTGCGTGAAAAAAATCTACATTTTGAATTTGATTTCTTTGGAGAAATTTGGTCAATTCTTCAGTTTCTTTTCGACTTCTGACGTAAATAATCCCTGATGAATTATTGTATTTCATAATATTTAAAACCCTTTCGTACTTATCGGCAATTTTATCGGCTATAATTTTGATATTGGTTCGTCGAAAACTTCGCTGAAATATTTTGGCGTTCTTTAAATTTAATTTAAGTTGAATCTCTTCTAAAACCTTTGGAGTTGCCGTTGCAGTAAGCGCCAACACAGGAATATTTTTTAAATTCTCCCGAAATTGTTTGATATTTTGATAACTTGGCCGAAAATCCTGTCCCCATTCGGAAATACAGTGTGCTTCATCAACTGCTAAAAAAGAAATTTGAATTTCTTCTATTTTCTGTAAAAAAATTCTGTTGGTAAGTCTTTCCGGGGAAATATATAGTAGTTTGGTTAAACCATTTTTACATCTGTTGAAAATGGATTCAGCATCAAATTCATCGAGTTCAGAGGATAAATATTCTGCTTCTATGCCATTAATTTTAAGCTGATAAACCTGGTCTTTCATCAAGGCCAAAAGGGGAGAAATTACTAGACAAGTGCCTTCTAAAATGAGCGCAGGAAGTTGATAGCATAAAGATTTTCCGCCACCCGTAGGAAGAAGAACCAAAGTGTCTTTTCCTTCAATTAGAGAATTGATGATTTCTTCTTGAGAATCTCTAAAAGTTTCATAACCCCAAAAATGTTTTAAGGTCTGAAATTTGAGTTGATGAAAATCTTGCGGAGAAATCATGGAGTAAAAATACTGAAAGAAATTACAGAAAACAAAAAAAGCCACGCAATGCGTGACTTTTAATTTATATAATTTCTAAAAAATTATTTTGCTTCAAAGTAAACTCTTCTGTTCGCTCTGTTTTTCCATTCCGGACATTTTGTAGCTGGTTCACATTCTGGATATTTAAGGTCTTTTTCACCTCTACCTATTGCGTTTAATTTACCAGACTCTACGCCGTTCTGCATTAAATAATTTTTAACACTGTTTGCTCTTCTTTCAGATAATTTTTGGTTATAAGCATCTGAAGCTCTTGTGTCTGTTGCACCAATTACATTATATGATCCAGTTGAAGAGTTAATATAACTAACCGCGTTATTCAAAATTGGCGTGTTAGAAGGAAGAATTTTATCAGAATTCAAATCGAATTCGATTCCTTCCATTGTTCTTGTAGTGTCTGTAATTTTGGAAGTAGTATTTAAAGGACAACCATTATTTTCTACAGGACCAGGAACTGTTACACATTTGTCATAAAGATCGATTACTCCATCTAAATCAGTATCTAAAGCTACACCTGCACCATCAACTCTTGCACCTGCAGGAGTATCAAGTTGTCTGTCCCAATCGTCGCAAACTCCGTCATTATCTGCATCACCTTTTTTACAAACTTCTACATCTTGGTTTTTATCAGCCAACACGTCTAGTTTGTAATAAATCTCTTGCAACGGATCATGCCACATTAAGTGAGACTGGTGTTTTCCTAATTTTAGAGAAAGACCTAAAGTTGCGTTGAAGAAGTTATCTGAAATCTGCTCTTCTCTTTTGTTGATTGCACTATACTGTGCACCACCACCATCAAATTCATCATCTCCAGTAACTACATACATCACTCTACCTTCAAGATCTATTCTTCTGTTCACTTTATATTTTAATCCTGCACCAGCTTGACCAAACATTGAACCTAGCTGGAATGGTTTAATTTCCGTCATTAATCTTTGTCCTGCACCATCTTCTAAATAAGCTCTATACGCTAAAGTACCGATACCTGCGTAGCCATGTAAAGCCCATCTATAAGGCGATTTATTATCAACTCTTCTCAAAAGATTAGAAAAATTCAAATCTCCTAATATAGAGATTGCATCATATTGTGTTCTCGCACCAACATTTTGGTAACCAATCGCTCCAGGAGCAGCATTCTCTGATTTGGTATTAAACCATCCTTGTCTAGTTTCACCGTGGTCATACTGAAGATTTAAACCAAAAGCATGGGTAATTGCCTTATCAACACTTACATAAGCAGAATATCCGAAAAGATTCTTACCGTTACCATTTTTGATAGAAGTTAAATCAGCAGACTGTAAAAGTGGAACACCACCACCGACTGATATTGCCCAATCATTAAATCTTTTTGAACTCTGAGTAAACGGAGATACATTTGCAGATCCCGAAGAGAATGTGTTAGGATATCCTCCGGTAGAAACTGCTACTGAATCTTGCGCGAAGATAGCAGTAGGTAAGGCTACAGCTAAGGCCACGATTGCTAAATTTAGTTTCATAATGTGTATTTTAATTTGTATTTTAATTAATTATAAATGATGGTATATATTTATCACAATTGCCTTAATGTCACTGTGTAATTCAGTTCGTGACGTCAGCAATTAATATACCATAATAAAATTTACTTTTATTAATTTTCGTGATTATTATTTGGTTGTCGGAGTATTAACAGGGCATCCATTGTTTTCTACAGGACCTGGAACAGTGACGCATTTGTCGTAAAGATCGATAACGCCATCTAAATCCATATCTAAAGCCACACCAGCACCATCAACCCTTGCACCTGCAGGAGTATCTAGTTGTCTATCCCAATCGTCGCAAACACCATCGTTATCTTTATCGCCTTTTTGACAAACAACGAAATCATCAGATGCATTTTCTAAAACGTTGATTTTATAATAAGCTTCCTGTAAAGGATCATGCCAAGAAAGATGTGAATTATGTTTACCTAATTTAAATGTTAAACCTAAATTAACAGTCAACATATCATCAGAAGTAGTATCGTTGATAAGATTATAATTAATTCTAGGATTACCAGTATCGCGTAAATCACCACCACCATCAAACTCTTCATCTCCACTTAAAATATACATGCTTCTCAATTCCAAGTCGATCAGTTTTGAAACTTTATATTTCAATCCAAGACCTCCTTGATAGAAGAATGATGAAATCCCTAATTTCTGATCTACAGAAAGAGGAAATGTTCTAGGGTTGTAATTTGAAATATCATTGTCAAGAAGTAAAGTTTCATATCCTTGAAAACCAGCTCCCAGATAGCCATGCAAAGCCCATCGGTAAGGAGAATGATTATCAACTCGTCTTAATAGATTGGAAAAATTAATATCTCCTATTAAAGAAACCTGTCTATACTTAGTCCAAGCTTCAGCAACACCAGCTTTGATTCCTTCCGCACCAGGTAATTGTCCACGCTGGTTACTTTTCCCCATTGCATACTGTAAACTCAACCCGAAAGTATGAGTAATTTGTTTGTCTAAACTTACGTACGCATTCCATCCCCAATTAATTTTACCATCATAAAAAGATGTTAAATCTGATTTGGCCATCAAGGCTGAACCACCACCTACAGAGACTGCCCAATCGTTAAACCTTCTCGCGGAATTGTCAAATTTCTGAACTTTTGCAGAACCGCTAGAGAAAGTATTAGGATACTCATTGTTACCTGTAACTCCTGAGCGATCTTGTGCGTAGAAAGCAATAGGAAAGGTTAATGCTAAAAATAAACCTAATTTCATATTTGTTGTTTTTAATGTGTTTTTATACTCATTAACAAATTTCGTGAAAACTCACGTTCATACAAATGTTTTTTATGAGGAATTTGTAAAGTTTTACATTCAAACTTAAGGTCCCCATAAAGTACGATATCGATGTCGATAATCCTGTCTACATAAGCATTTGTAACAGATGAATCTTCTTTCCTCCCCATGTCTAACTCAATTCTTTTTATGAAATTCAACAGATTAACAGGAGAAAATTGTGTTTTTATTAATACTACAATATTACAAAAAATATTATTACTAGCAAACTCTACAGGTTTTGTAAATAAAATATTACTTCTCCTTATAATAGGACCAACTTCTATTTCAATAAAATTTAATGCAGTTTCGATATTTCTCTCTGTATCTCCGAGATTGCTACCGAGTAACAAAGTAACATCATGTTGCGACATATTAGAAAATATTTAAAAAATTATGAAAAGTTTTTTTAAGAATGTCCTAGCAAATATAGTGGCAATTATGATTATTGGAGCAGTTTTTCTCCTATTTTTAGTGATGGTGATTGCGGCAAGTGCTTTCAGTTCTGATTCGAAACCAAATATTAAAAAGAATTCCGTTCTAATTTTAGATTTCAGAACTCAAATTATTGATAGTCCTTCTGAGGATAATCAACAACTTTTTTCATTAAATGAGAAGCAGAAAAACATTATGGTTTTTGATATTGTCAAAGCCATTAAAAATGCAAAAACAGATGATAAGATAAAAGGTATCAGTATTGAGACCGACGGAATTAAAGCCGGAATCACTCAGCTTGATGACATTAGAAGTTCTTTGGAAGACTTTAAGAAAAGTGGAAAATTTGTGTATGCTTACGGGAATGTAGTTTCTCAACCCGCATATTATCTAGGTTCTGTAGCCGACAAATATTTCCTGAATCCTGCAGGTGGAATCGATTTAAAGGGTTTGACTACAGAAGTTTTGTACATGAAGAGTTTCGCCGAAAAATACGGGATTGGAATTCAAGTTATACGTCACGGAAAATATAAATCTGCGGTAGAACCATTTTTAAGAGATGACATGTCTCCAGAAAACAGGGAGCAACTTTCCACCTTATTAAATGATATCTGGTCCATTAATTCCGCGAAAATGGCGAATTCCAGGAAAATTGATACTGCGCAGTTCAAAACAGTTGTTGACAGTCTTTATGGAATGATTCCCGATTTAAGTTTAAAATATAAATTGGCCGACCAACTCATTCAGAAAACTGAATACGATAACCTTTTAAAATCAAAATTAAATCTGAAGGAGAAAGACAAACTCAATAAAATATCTTTCAATACCTATATCGGAAATTTAGACAACGACAATGTTAAAAAAGACAATCAGATCGCGGTTCTTTACGCATCAGGAGCAATTTATAACGGCGAAGGTTATGACGCAGTGTACGCAGAAAATTTTGTAAAAGAAATAAAAAAGCTTTCCGATGACGATAAAGTTAAAGCTGTAGTTTTCAGAATCAACTCTCCTGGTGGAAGCGCAAATGCTTCTGATGAAATACTTTTCGAACTTCAACAATTGAAAAAGAAGAAACCATTGATCGCTTCTTTTGGTGATTATGCAGCTTCCGGAGGTTACTATATTGCAATGGCTGCAGATAAGATTTATTCAGAACCCAATACTTTAACAGGTTCAATCGGTGTTTTCGGAATGATTCCTTATTTTAAAGAACTCGCTAACAAAAATGGCTTAAATTCTTACGCTGTAAATACGAACGCTAATTCAAATATGTATTCGCCGATCAACGGGATTACTCCAGGTGGAATCTCAATGATGACTAAAAGTGTGGAGCAGACTTACAAAAGATTTGTCCATTTTGTAACGGTGAACCGTAAAAAATCTTTCGATCAAATTGATGAAGTCGGTGGTGGAAGAGTTTGGAGTGGAACCAGAGCCAAAGAAATTGGTTTGGTAGATGATCTTGGAACACTGAACGATGCCATAACTTTTGCCGCTCAAAAAGTAAAACTAAAAGATTACAACGTTGCAACTTATCCGAAAAAAGTGAGCAAATTCGAACAGTTGTTTAAAGACATGAGCGAAGATGAGATCTCCGCAAGAGTTATAAAAAACAAGATCGGAATCGATAATTACAAAGTTTTCGAGCAGATTACCAGTCCTAAATTACAGAGCAGTGTGATGATGGAAATGCCGTATCACATTAAATTCGATTAACTCCATAAAAAATCCCGACTTGAAATTCAAGTCGGGATTTTTTTTATAAAATGCTGATTAACCTCTTTTGGTCGCCATTCCGTATATCCAGAGAACAACTAATGCACCACCGATGGCTAGAAACATGCTTCCGATATTAAATCCTGTCACATCTCCTAATCCTAAAAGTTGTCCGATAAACGCACCAACGTACGCTCCTACAATTCCAAGGATGATGGTTAAGAGCCAACCCATTCCCTGATTTCCCGGCATAATCATTTTAGCGATTGCACCTGCGATAAGACCAAAAATGATCCAAGTTAAAATTCCCATAGTTTTAAAAATTTAATGTTAATAATTTGTAAATGTTTAAATAAATTTAGCAAAAAAAATTAAATAATAATATTTAATTTCGTTTTCTAAAAAAAGAATCTACAAATTCTGTTCCATTAAATAATTGCAAGTCTGTCATTTTTTCTCCAACGCCAATATATTTTACCGGAATCTGGAACTGATCCGAAATCCCAATAACGACTCCACCTTTTGCGGTTCCATCTAATTTCGTCACAGCCAAAGCGTTAACTTCTGTCGCAGCAGTAAACTGTTTCGCCTGTTCAAAAGCATTTTGTCCTGTTGAACCATCGAGTACCAATAAAATTTCGTGTGGAGCATCCGGAATAATTTTTTGCATGACTCTTTTAATTTTGGTCAGCTCGTTCATTAAGTTGACTTTATTATGAAGTCTTCCTGCAGTATCAATGATCACAACATCTGAATTATTTGCTACTGCACTTTGAACCGTATCAAACGCAACCGAAGCAGGATCAGATCCCATATTTTGTTTTACGATCGGAACTCCGACTCTTTCACTCCAAATAGTTAACTGTTCTGTCGCAGCTGCCCGGAAAGTATCTGCGGCTCCCAAAAGAACATTTCTTCCTTCCGATTTAAATTGATGCGCTAATTTACCGATCGTTGTGGTTTTTCCTACGCCATTTACGCCGACAACCATAATGACGTAAGGCTTTTTGCTTTCGTCAATATTACCAGTTCCGGCATGTGGATTTTCTAAAAGTAAGCCTGTGATTTCTTCGCGCAGAATTTTATCAAGTTCATCCGTCCCTACAAATTTATCTTTGGCAACGCGGGCTTCAATTCTTTCAATAATTTTAATGGTTGTTGAAGCACCAACATCTGAGGCGATAAGAACTTCTTCCAGATCATCTAAAACCTCATCATCAACCGTACTTTTTCCGACAACTGCTTTCGAGATTTTTTCAAAAAAACCTTGGTTCGATTTTTCCAAACCTTTATCTAAAGTTTCTTTCTCTTCTTTTTTAAATACTTTTTTAAACCAGCTCATTCCAAAAATTACAAATTTAATATTAAGACTTGCCGTCCGTTACAGACTACAAACAAAGATAAAATAAAAAAACTACCCAATTGGATAGTTTTATATATTCTCGCTAAGCAGAAAATTATTTTTTCAAAAAACCTTCAACTTCTTCTGCGTTCATTACTTTCTCTTCGAAAACGTAAGCACCACTTTTAGCGGATTTTACCATTTTCACTACTTTGGTCATTTTTTTTGAACCTGCACCACCTTGAAGCGTTGCTACTACTTTCTTTGCCATCTTTTATTCTTTTAAAAAATTACTTGATTTCTTTGTGAAGGGTGTATTTCTTAAGAACCGGATTAAATTTTTTCAATTCTAATCTCTCAGTAGTGTTCTTTTTATTTTTCGTAGTGATGTATCTTGACATTCCTGCAACACCTGTTTCTTTGTGCTCAGTGCACTCCAAAATCACCTGTACTCTATTTCCTTTTTTTGCCATGATTCTAATTATTTAATAAATCCGTTTCTAGTTGCTCTTAGGATCGCTTCTTCAATCCCAATTCGATTAATAATTCTCAATCCGTGAGCAGTAACTTTTAAAGTTACAGATTTCTCTTGCTCTGGAAGGTAAAATTTCTTCTCTAATAAGTTAATTTCAAAACGACGCTTCGTTTTGTTATTAGCGTGAGAAACATTGTTTCCTACCATTGCACGCTTTCCTGTTATTTGGCAAATTCTTGACATATCTGGATGTTCTTATTTCTTATGAATATTTGAGAGTGCAAAATAACGAAGAAAATTTCAAATAGACAAATATTTATGAAATTAATTCTGTAGAATTTTACATTATTTGCGTCACTAAAATTTACATTAAGATAATTAATTACTCAATTCTTTTGATCGCTTTTCTGCTGCTAAAATTCCTTTTCTTAAAGTTTCTTTCAGTTCATTTTCCTCAAAAGCTTTCAAAGCAGCTTCAGTTGTTCCGCCTTTTGAGGCGACATCTTTGATGAGTTCTTCTAAATTTTTATCGGAATTATTGATCAAATGATAAGCGCCAAGCATGGTTTGTTTTACAAAAAGTTTGGCAAGATTTTCCTCAATTCCCATCTCTGTTCCGGCTTTGATCATCGCGTCGACGATATAATAAAAATAAGCAGGTCCACTTCCTGATAGTGCTGTAACACCATCCAAAAGATTTTCATCTTCTAAATAAACAGAACGTCCCGTCGAGTTTAAAAATCGTTCGATCTGCATTAGATCGGGAAAAGAAATTCCTTCTGCCGCAGTATAACCGGTAATTCCCATTCCCAAAAGCGTGGGTGAATTTGGCATGGCTCGAACTACTTTTTTATGGTTAAAATGATGCTGAATTTTTTCGATTTTAATTCCCGCCATGATGGAAAGTAACATTTGATCTTCCTTCAATTGAAAAGACATATTCTCCACAACAAAATAAAAATCTTGTGGTTTCACGGCAATAATTATTAAATCTGACTCAATTTCTTTCACATCTTCAAAAGCAGAAACTTTTGATCCTGGAAATAGTTTTGATATTTTGTTAACCTTTTCTTTTTTGCGGGTAATTAAATGAAGATTTTCGGGGAGAATAAGTTCGTATTTCAAAAAAGATTTTGAAAAAGATAATCCCATATTTCCGGCTCCGAGAACTGCTATTTTCATAATTTGATGTATTGATTTGACGAGGTGAGAAAGTGGTGATTGGATGGTTTATTCTGTCGTTAATTAATAATTTGAGATTATCAAATTTCTGTATCATCGCACTATCACATCAAATAATATTCACTTCCCTTTCCAGTTCTATCCCGAATTTTTCTTTTACGGAATCAATGATCATCGTAGAAAAATCAAAAATTTCTTTTCCAGAAGCATTTCCGGTTGCATTGACAAGAACCAGAGCCTGTAATTTGTGCGACGCGACATTCCCGATTTGTTTTCCTTTCCAACCGCATTGTTCGATGAGCCAACCTGCAGGAACTTTCACAAATTCTCCGTTCGGATAACCTGGAATAGTTGAGAATTTCTGTTTTAAAACTTCAAATTGCATTAAAGGAATCGTCGGATTTTTAAAAAAACTTCCCGCATTTCCGATGACTTTCGGATCAGGTAATTTACTTTGTCTGATATTGATAACAGCTTTCGAAATATCCTGAATGGTTGGATTTTCAATTCCCAAATTTTGTAATTCAGATTGAATAGCGCCATATTCTGTTTTGATGGAATGGTCTTTCGTAGTCAGTTTAAAAGTAACATCCAAAATAATATATTTCCCTTTTCCTTCTCTCTTGAAAATTGATTCCCGATATCCGAAATTGCATTTTTGATGATCGAATTCCTCCACTTCCAAAGTTTCCAAATTCAACACTTTACAACTAACAAAAGTGTCTTTAATTTCAGTTCCGTACGCACCAATATTTTGCATGGGCGAAGTTCCGACGTTTCCCGGAATGAGTGATAAATTTTCTAAACCACCGTAATTTCTATCCAAACAGAACTGAACAAATTCATGCCAGTTTTCTCCGGCTTTTGACGTGACTAAAACTACATTTTCACTAATAACTTCCTCAGAAATTCCCTTCAAATTCACTTGAATTACCAATCCATCAAAATCTTTCGTCAACAACAGATTACTTCCGCCACCAAGAAGGAGAAGCGGAAGTTTTTGAGTTTTTGATAAATTAAGCGCTTCAAGAAGTTCTTCCGAAGTATTTACTTCTGCGAAATATATTGCAGAAACATCAACGCCAAAAGTATTGTAAGGTTTTAATGAAATGTTTTCCTGCATTATTTTTGGGAGGTGGCGATTTTTTTAATAGCGTCTCTCAGATTTCCAAGCTGCTTGTATTGTGTGGAATCTGCCACATTGATCAACGTATATTTTTGATCTGAAGTTGCAATTTCAAATGTTTCATCTGGACCATCATAATATCCTCTTCCATCACCACTTTTGGTTTTTTTGACCATCTCTAAATTAAGAGCGGACACCATTTTATTCCAGTCTTCAGCATTGATTTTCTTTTTAACCTCTGGAATATCATTGAAAGCAGTTCCGAATTTTGTGGAAATTAAAGAATCTTTCGTCGCGACTATTTTCAGAAAACCAGCTCGTCCTAAAGTTTTTGAATAAGAAACGGATTTAATGTCGCTACTTTTCGATGAATTATTCTGCATCGTGCTTGAACAACTGCAAACTAAAAAAGTAAGCAATGATAAAAGCGCGAAATTTTTTATTTTTTTAACCATGAATTTATTTTATTACAAATTAAATTCAATTTTATATTTCTGTAGCGCGTCATTCAATAATTCTACACTTCTTCTCAGATCTGCTTCATTCAAAACGTAAGCAATTCGCACCTGTTTTTTACCCAATTCTGGATTGCTGTAAAAACCGCTCATCGGAGCAACCATGATTGTTTCATTATTGTGGGAATAACTTTCCAAAAGCCACTGTGCAAATTTATCAGTATCATCAACCGGAAGTTCAACCGCACAATAAAATGCTCCTTTTGGTTTCGGACAAATCACACCCGGAATTCCATTCAGTAGATCTACCAAAACATTTCTGCGATGCGTATATTCCGCCCGAACTTTCAAAATATATTCCGAATCATTTACGTGTGCTGCAGTTGCTGCAATTTGACCCAAAAGAACCGGACTTAATCTTGCCTGTGCAAAAAGCATCGCAGCATCATGAATTTTTTTCGAACGGGTAATCAAACATCCAATTCGAACGCCACACATTGAGTAACGTTTTGATTCAGAATCAATAATAATACAGTTTTCGGCAATTTCCGGAAATTCAAACATAGAAACCTGCTGTTTTCCATCATACACATATTCTCTGTAAACCTCATCAGAAATAATCACGATATCATGCTTCAAAGCAATATCCGCCAACTTCTGTAATTCTTCTCTTGTATAAAGATAACCCGTCGGATTTCCAGGATTACAAATTAAAATCGCTCTTGTTTTCGGTGTGATTTTCTTCTCAAAATCTTCAATCGGTGGCAAAGCAAATCCCGTATCGATCGTAGAAGAAACCGCAACGACGTTTACATTGAAAGTGTTTGCGAAACCGTTATAATTCGCGTAATAAGGTTCCGGAATAATAATTTCGTCGCCATCATCACACAAAGTAGAAATTGCAAAGTTCAAAGCTTCCGAACCACCATTAGTTACAATAAAATTATCGGTCGTAAGATCCGTAAAACCAAGTGAATGATAATAATTGTTTAGCGCCGTTCTGTACTCTAAATTTCCTTCAGAAAGCGCGTATTCGAAAATTTTCAAATCATTATTTTTCACAGCATCCAATGCAGTTTGCGGTGTTTCAATATCGGGTTGACCAATATTTAAATGATAAACTTTTATTCCTTTTTGTTTCGCTTTTAATGCAAAAGGAACGAGTTTTCGAACTGGCGAAGCGGGCATATTTTGTGCTCTGTGAGAAATTTTTGGCATTCTGATATATTTTTTGCAAAATTAAGAATTTTTTTTGGAGCAAAACTATTTTTGCTTTTTTGAAAAATCGTTCCGGCTCTTCATTACAATCTTTTTTTGCCTTTCCTTCTCCAGCTTCAAAAAAAAGGATTTCCTTTTCGATCCGGGCTAAAAGTTCAGGTATTTTGCCTTTCCAAAAAGAGACTCAGTCTTTCTGTGTAGAAATCGCCCAATAATTGCCTGCTAAATCACAAAAAGCGCCGCGGATATCATCGTCATCTTCCCTTTGATGAGGTTCTTCAATTTTTTCAGCACCATTTGCCAAAGCTTTTTCAAAAGTTTCAAATACATCGGGAACATAACAATGCAGCATTACCTTTTGCGCCGGATAACCAGGAACGCTGTTGCTCATCATCAAAACCGTGTCATCAATTTTGAGCTCAAGATGTTGCACCCTTCCTTCGAGTTCAATTCTGCGCAACTGTTCTGCATCAAAAATACTTTTGAGTTGTGCTGCAAGTTGATCCGCATCATCCACTATCAAATAAGCGGAAAGCGAATTGTAATCTTTTGGTTTATAATCTTTCATCATTCTATTTTTTAAAAAATTTAGAAACTTAAAATTACTGAAATTTACAAATAAAAAAACCGCAGAAAAATCTGCGGTTCATATTAATCAATTTTAAAAAAGACTATTTAATAAATCCTTTGCTTTTCAACAACGGTTTCAAATCAGGATCTCTTCCGGTAAAGTTCTTAAATGCCGTATTCAAATCCATCGAATTTCCGACTGATAAAATATATTTACGGAAACGGTCGCCATTTTCACGCGTCATTCCACCGTGCGTCGTGATCCAGTCCCACGCATCAGCATTCAACATATCACTCCACATATAAGCGTAATATCCTGCGGAATATCCACCGCCCCAAATGTGAGCGAAATACGGAGTATGGTATCTTGGCGGAACTTCTTTTAAGTTAAAACCATATTTAGCCAAAACATCTTTTTCGAATTCCAAAGTTGGTTTAAATTGAGATGCATCGGTTACAGAATGCCAGTTCATATCAAGCGTCGCAGCAGAAACTAATTCTGTCGTAGAATATCCTTGATTAAAAGTTCCGGCTTTCTTAATTTTATCAACTAAAGCTTGTGGCATCGGTTGTTTCGTTTGATAATGCAGTGCGTAATTTTTCAACACAGAAGGTTCCAAAGCGAAAAACTCATTAATTTGTGAAGGAAATTCTACAAAATCTCGTGGAACACTGGTTCCTGAAATTGAAATATATTTTTGATCCGCAAATAATCCGTGTAAAGTATGTCCAAATTCGTGAAACATCGTAGAAACATCATCATAAGAGATAAGTGACGGTTTACCTTCTGCCGGTTTCTGGAAATTGAAAACATTTACGATCACAGGTTTTTGGCCTAACAAATGCGATTGCTCAACAAAATTACTCATCCAAGCGCCACCATTTTTATTGTTTCTGGTATAGAAATCTAAATAATAGATCGCTAAAGATTTTCCGTCTCTATCGAAAACTTCGTACGCTTTCACGTCTGGGTGATAAACGGGAAGATCATTTCTCTCTTTAAAGGTAATTCCGTAAAATTTTTCAGCTGCATAGAAAACACCTTTCTCTAAAACAGTTCTTACTTCAAAATAAGGTTTAATTTGATTTTCATCTAAATCGTATTTTTCTTTACGAACCTGTTCTGCGTAAAAATTCCAGTCCCAAGGTTCTACGGTGAAACCGCCTTTTTGTTTATCAATTAAAGCTTGAATCTCGTCGCTTTCTCTTTTCGCAGTTTCCACAGCTGGAGTTGCCAGTCTTGCCAAAAGATTCATTGCATTCTCCGGATTTTTCGCCATTTGATCCTGCAATTTCCATTCAGCAAATGATTTTTTACCCATCAAATGTCCTTTGTCCATTCGAATTTTTGCGAGTCTTTCCAAAATACTTCTTGTGTCATCAGCATCGCCTTTTTCAGCTCTGTACCAGGATGCTTTGAAGAGTTTTTCTCTTGTTGCTCTATTTTTTAAATTCTGAAGCATTGGTTGCTGCGTCGTATTTTGCAACGCTAATAAATACCCAGTTTTCCCGGCTGTTTTCGCATCTGTTTTCGCTGCTTCAATTTCATCCGGAGAAAGCCCGTCTAATTCTTTAACATCAGTAATAAGTAATGCGCCGTCTTTTCTGGCATCCAATAATTTACTGGAATATTGCGTGGAAAGCGTGGCTAATTCCTCGTTAATTTTTTTAACTTTTGCTTTATTTTCAGGAGAAAGATTAGCTCCGGCAATTTCGAAATTGGTCGTATACAAATCTAAAACCCGTTTTTCTTCAGAACCTAAACCTTCTGTTTTAATCACTTTAATTCTCGCATATAATTTCTCATTCAAAAGAATTTTATCGCTCAATGCTGAAAAAACCGGTGCGTATTCCTCTTCCAGTTTCTGTAAAGTCGGATTCGTATTTGATCCTGTCAGATTATAAAATACGATTTGAGCTCTTTTTAAAACTTCTCCACTATTTTCTAACGCAACGATGGTGTTTTCAAAAGTTGGAGCCGCAGAATTATTTGCAATTTTGTCAACTTCAACCATCTGAACTTTCATACCATAATCAAAAGCCGGCTTGAAATGTTCGTCCTTAATTTTATCAAATTCGGGTGCTTGATATTGCAGCGAACTTTTTTTCATAAAAGGATTAGAAGATAAACTTGCGTCGGGCGCAGGAATTTCGGTAGCGGAATTATTGGTCGTTTTCATTGTGGTACAGGCAGAAGTTATTGCCAAAGAAGAAATTAAAAAAACTGATGTAATATTTTTCATTCGTAAATTGTTATTAAAGGATAAAGATATTAATTTAAATTTTATCTTTAACATAATAAATCTTCGCTAAAAATAAAAACTATGAAAACATTAACAATCTCTATGCTCTCTGCATTTTTAACTCTTTCGTCCTGCAACATCAAAACTGACAATGGATTTCCTTTTAATATTACGACCAAAGAAGGAAAGGGAATCATTAAAAATAAAGAATATAAAATGTCTTTTGATGAGATCAAAGTGGCTCAATCAATTTCTGCTGAAGTGGTAAAATCGGAGGAGGAAAAAGTTGTGATCACAGCACCTTCTGATATTTTAGATGATATTTTGGTCGAAAATTCTGATGGAAAATTATACATCCATTTCAAATCAGGATCAAATATTTCTGCGAGAAATGTATCTGCGAAAATTTTTGCTAAAGATTTTTCAGCTGTAAAAGCAAGTTCTTCAGCATCTATTAATATAAAAGATAAATTCACGCAGGACAAAATGAATATTGAAGCTTCAAGTTCAGGAGATGTTACCGGAAATTTAGAAGCTAATGAAATGTCAATCGATGTTTCGAGTTCAGGAAGTTTCACGGGGCAAATTTGGGCAGTTAATTTAAAATCTGAAGTCACTTCCTCCGGAGATATCGATATTTCGGGTAAAGCGAAAAACGCAAATCTTAGCGCTTCTTCTTCGGGAACTTTGAACGCACAAAAAATGACCGCTGAAAATGCAAATATCGAAGCTTCTAGTTCAGGAGATGTGAGTGTTTCTGTTTCGAACCAATTAAATGCTTCTGCGAGTTCTTCAGGAGACATTAATATTACCCGAAAAGGCAATTTGAATGTTGTCAGCAAAAAGGAAAGCAGTGGTGGAAGCGTTTCGATTCAGTAGGAAGTATTGTTTTCAAATAAATGGAAATTCAGCTTCGGAATATCGAAGCTGAATTTTTTTGTGGTAATTATTTTCGGGTATTTCTAAATTAGAATTCAATCGTTTCAGCCTTTGAAAGACTGAAAGGGTTTTTTAGAAAATTGATGAAAATATGACTTAGTGAAAATAAGATGATAACAATCTGAAATTAATTTTTATTTTACAATGAGTTTTGGCTAAAGCCAATGCAATGTTTTAATGAAAAAACGGGCTAAAGCCCGTTCCTATTGAAAATTATAATAAAATTTTTTAATTAAAAGATATTCTATTTTGGCTCTTTTTTATTTTAACTCGGCTTGGACAAGTCGCGACTTGTCCCTGCGATAAAAATATTACCAACCTCCGGAAGCGCCACCACCACCGAAACTTCCGCCGCCGCCAAACCCGCCGAATCCGCCGCCGCCGCTGGAACCACCGCCAAATCCACCACCACCAAAACTTCCTGGAAAAGGAAAGAATCCGCCTGGATAAGTTCTTCTGCCGCGTCCGGAAAGCATTTCATCATCATCGCCGTTATTTCCGCCACCGCCTCGATTCTTGAAGAAAAAGCTCAGTATCATTATGATAAAGAAAGCGATCATCACCATTTGCGCAGGAGTTAAACCTTTTTCCTGCGAAGTTTTAGTGATCGGCTTAAACTTTCCCTGAACTGCTTCCATTAAAGCCGTAGTTCCGCGATTTATACCTTCATACCAAAGTCCTTTTTTGAAATTTGGTGTTACGATATAATCCAAAATTTGCCCTGCAACCGAAGCAGTTAAATATTGTTCAACAGCTCTACCTTGCTGTATCGCCATGGTATGATCTTCTGTCGCGATGAGAAAAACAATTCCGTTGTCGATTCCTTTCTGACCAATTTTCCACTTTTCACCATACATTGTTGCTAGATAATTGACGTCTTCACCGCCTGTTGTAGGAATAATGATGACTGCAATTTCTGTGGAAGTAGAGTCGGAAAATTTAATCAGTTTTTGATTCAGTTCATCCTTCTCAGTTTGCGTTAACAAACCTGCATTATCGGTAACAGGATAAAGAATTTTTGGTTTCTCTGGAACTTTTTGGGCAAAAACAAAAATGCTTAAGCCAAGGAGAAAAAAAGTGATAAAATTTTTAAGAGAAAGTAATCTCATTCGGAAGTTCATTGGGATTTTCTCCCGTGATAGGGAAATATTTTTTGAGTTCAAGACCAGTTTCTAGTACCGCATTTTTTAAACCATCATGAAAATTTCCTTTTGAAAACTCAGCGGTAATTCTATCGTGCATTCGCTCCCAGAAATTTTGATTTACTTTTTCATGAATTCCTTCGTCGCCAATAATGGTCAAATATTTCTGCTCAAAATTTACATGAAAGAGAACGGCATTCCTTGCAACAGTTTTGTCTTTACAAAGTCTTTTAAAGACTTCAAAAGCGATCTCTGCATTATTTCCCTCAGTGTTTGAATCAATATGAATACGGATCTCACCGCTGGAATAATCTTCCGCCGTTTGAATGGCTTCTACGAGAGAAGCCATTTGTTGATCTGTTAAAAAATCGTTCATTATTTTGTGAAAACTTCCGGCGCTTTTTCGGCACCAACTGCAGCTTTGAAATACGGTTTTTCTTTAAAGTTTGTGAAACTTGCCAAAATATTATTTGGGAAAGTTTTTATTGAAGTGTTATAGTCCTGCGCAGCTTCATTGAAATAAACGGTTTCGCTTCGGATGCTGTTTTCAATCGCAGTATATTCTCTCTGAAAATTAATGTACTGCTGATCGGCTTTCAAATTAGGATAACTTTCTACAACCGCCATTAATCTGCTCAGTGAACCACTTAATTCACCTTGCGCAGCTTGAAATTTCGCCATATCTGCTTCGGTCATATTCGTAGGATCGATGGTAATTGATGTTGCTTTTGAACGGGCCTCAACTACTTTGGTCAAAGTTTCCTGCTCAAATTGAGAATAGGATTTTACCGTTCTTTCTAAGTTCGGAATCAAATTCGCACGTTTTTGGTAAACGGTTTCCACGTTGGACCATTTTGTATTTACGTTCTGTTCTTTTGTGGTAAAACTGTTATACCCATTCTTGCCCCAAAAAAACAATACAGCGGCAATTACAAGTAGAGCGATACCGATCGTTCCGGCGCTCATACATCCTTTATTTCTCATAGTTAAAAGTTTTTAATGTTTAAAATCGATACCCAAATATACAAATTATGTGCTAAATTTGTGAAAATTACAGAAAAATGATAACAATCGTCGTAGCGATGGGTTTAGATAATGAAATTGGAGCTGACAACCAATTGCTTTGGCATCTACCAAAAGATTTAAAATATTTTAAAGAAACTACTACCAATCACCCGATCATCATGGGACGAAAAACTTATGAAAGTATTGGCAAGCCTTTACCAAACCGCACCAATATTGTAGTCTCAAAAAGAAAAGACTGGTTTGAAGAGGGGATTTTGATCGTAGGCAGCGTAAAAGAAGCCATCAAGTTTGCTAAAAAAATCGACGAGGAAATATTCATTATTGGCGGTGGAAACATTTACGAACAAACGATGGATTTATGCGACAAACTTCAGGTTACTTTAGTAAAAACCAATTTAAAAGCAGATGTTTTCTTCCCAAAGATCAGCATGAAAATATGGAACAAAACAGAAGAAATTTGCTACGAAAAAGACGAGAAAAATGAGTTTGATTTTTGCTTTCAAACGTATGAGAGAAAAGAGGCTCTTTAATAATAAGTTAAATCTTCTGCAATTGGATTTTCATCCTTACTTCAAATTATTATCTTTGCACCACTAAAATTTAAACAATGAACAAATACCTAAAATTCGTTATCGCAGCTTTAATGATTGCCGCCGGAGTTTATCTGATGATGAACCGAAATATTGGGTGGGGAATTGTTGTGGTTATTTTGTCTGCTGTTCCTATCTTTTTGTTTTTTAAAAATGAGCTTATTCTTTTATCATTCTGGTTTTTGAGAAAACAAAATACAGCAAAGGCAAATCTCTGGCTTTCGAAAATCACCAATTATGAATCACAACTTCATAAATCTCAGTTTGGCTACTTTCATTATTTACAAGGTTTAACTTTAGCAGAGAAACATCCAGAAAAAGTAGAACCTTTGATGAAAAAAGCTTTGGAATTTGGTCTTAATATGAAACATGACCGAGCAATGGCTACTTTAAATATCGCTGCAGGCGCTTTGCAAAAAGGAAGAAGACAGGAAGCGATAAAACTGTTGGAAGAAGCGAAAAAATTAGATACTGCAGGAATGATGACGGAGCAGATCAAAATGATGAAGAGTCAGCTGAAAATGCCATCGATGCAGAAACATGTGCATAATCCGAATATGAGACAACGAGGAAAATCTTTCTAAAAAATCATATTTTACATTTATATAAATCTTGCAAATTGCGGGATTTTTTTGTTGGAAGATGGAAGATGGAAGATGCTGGATGGATGTTTACAAAAAATGAAAATTATAGACCTGTTTAAAGACTCTTATCAATACTACCTTGGCTCTTCTTACTTTTTACTTTACTCATAAAAATCTACATCTCAGAATTCTGTTCCGATCCATAAAATTTCGGTATCTGCCACTGATATTTCACGGCCAAAGTCCGAATTCCGACGATGAGAAGAATTGTTGAAATCTGTACAAAAGTATATGAGAACCTGCTGTAATTTACGAATAAAAGAAAAACACTGCCGCCTAAAAGACTAGCTGTTGCATAAATTTCTTTTCGGAAAATCAATGGAATTCTATTCAATAATATATCTCGAATGATTCCACCGAAACAGCCGGTAATCGTTCCCAAAGTTAGGCAGATTAAGGGATGGAGTTCCGCACTCAATCCTTTTTGAATTCCCACAATCGTAAATAAACCCAATCCAAAACTGTCAAACAAAAAAAGGGTTACGCGAAATTTTCTTTCTACTGATTTAAAAATCATTGAAATTAAACATGTGAAAAAAATTAGCGAACACATAATCATATCGTGCATCCAAAAAACAGGAACATCTAACAAAACATCCCTCACTGTTCCGCCGCCAACTGCGGTTACAAAAGCGATAATTAAAACTCCAAATGGATCAAGGCGTTTCTGCATCGCAGCAAAACTTCCCGACATCGCGAAGGAAATCGTACCCAGAATTTCGATGATCAAATTAAAATTTTGATGAATTTCCAAATTATTAAAATTTTTATAAGCTTTTTAGTTTTTTGAATGTTTACTATATATTTAAATTCTAACAGAATCCGGAACCAATAATTCGTAGTGGCCACCGAAAGTTAAAATTTCACGCACAATACTTGAACTGATGAACGACTTACTCGCCGAAGTTAACAAGAATATTGTTTCCACTTTATTATCTTGAGTCAATTCTCGATTTGTTTGTGCGATGGCTTTTTCAAACTCGAAATCGGAGGGATTTCGAAGTCCTCTCAAAATAAAACTAACATTTTTACTATGGCAGTAATCAATAGTTAAACCTTCAAAATGATCAACTTCAACATTTGGAAAATCCTTAAAAGTTTTTCGAATGAATTCCATTCTCTGTTCCAGAGAAAACATATATTTTTTCTGCGAATTTTGACCAATAGCGATAATAATTTTATCGAAAAGCGGTGTCGCTCTTTCTACAATATCGTAATGTCCAAGAGTAATTGGATCAAATGAGCCGGGAAAAATTGCAACTCTCATAAAATAATTTTAGATTTTGAATTATAAATTTTAGATCACTATCTTTTTCAAATCTAAAATATTTTTGTTTTATTTCCTTTTTTGCAAAGCTTTATCTACCTCGTTTCCACATAAATCTTTTAGTGAAATACCATAAATTTTTGCCTGTTGTGGAAGGATTGAAGCAGGCGAAAAACCTGGATTGGTATTCATTTCGAGCATGTAAGGAATGCCGTTCATGATAATAAATTCGCTTCTGGAAAAACCGCTCATTCCTAAAGAATCATAAGCTTTTCTCGCAATCTCTTCTACTTTTCTGCGGGTTTCGTCATCAATTCTGGCGGGAGTAATTTCTTCGGAAGCACCTTCATATTTCGCTTCGTAATCGAAAAATTCGTTGTGAGGAACAATTTCAGTGATTCCCAAAACGATGGTTTGTCCTTTATAATCTAAAACACCAACGGAAACTTCCATTCCATCTAAGAAACTTTCAATTAAAATCTCGTCATCTTCCGCAAAAGCAAAATCTAAAGCTTGCCTAAATTCAAATTTGTCCTTAACCTTTGTAATCCCTAGAGAAGAACCAGATTGATTTGGTTTTACAAACAATGGCAATCCTAATTTTGTAATAATTTCCTCTTCGTCAATATATTCATTTTTGCGCAGATAAACGCTTTCGGCAGACGGAATTTCGTATTTCGAAAGTACTGCCAAAGTATCTTTTTTATTAAATGTTAAGGCACTTTGATAAAAATCGCAACCTGTATATTTTTGTCCGATCGTGTCCCAATAAGCTTGAAGTTCACCATTCTCGCCAGGTTTCCCATGAATGATATTAAAGCAAACATCAAATTTAACATCGAAACCGCTGCTCAAATTCACAGAAAAATCAGCTTTATTGATAGCCGCTTTTTGTCCTCTGTCATCAAGGAAATACCATTCATCTCTTAAGATCACCACTTTGTAAACGTTGTACAAATCGCGGTCGAGGGAATCATAAATCAGTTGTCCACTTTTCAGTGATACTTTATATTCGTCGGAATAACCGCCCATGACCACGGCTACATTTTTCTTGTTCATACGATTTTATCTATAGAAGCAAATTTAGTCAAAATGTTTAAAATTCCGGTTGAAGCGGGCAATTATTATATCTAAAAGGAAATTATGTTGAATTAGAGAAAAAATTGGCCTTTCTACTATTTTATTTTCCTGTTAAAAATATGTAATTTTGCAGGCTATGAAAAGATGGTATCTCTACCCTTTTTCCCTTGGTTATCATTTCGTAACAAGTCTAAGAAACTTAATGTATGATTGGGGAATCTCAAAATCGACCACATTTAAAACTCCGATCATCAATGTCGGAAATCTTTCGGTGGGCGGAAGCGGAAAATCTCCGATGGTCATGTATCTGGCAGAATTTTTATCCAAAACTTACAAAACCGGCGTGCTTTCCCGGGGTTACGGACGAATCACCAAAGGTTACGGAATAACAAATTACGACAGCAATTATAAAACAGTAGGCGACGAAGCAATGCAGCTTTTTGAAAGATTCAAAAATAAATTTGTCATTGGTGTTTCTGAAGAAAGAGTTCCGGGCGCAAAAAAAATGATCGATGATATGGATCTGAATGTTTTGGTTTTAGATGACGCTTATCAGCACAGAGCCATCAAACCTGGATTTAATATTTTGATGACCGATTATAATGATCCTTATTTTAAAGATTTTCTTCTTCCTGCAGGAGATTTAAGAGAAAGCAGAAGTGGCGCAAGAAGAGCTCAGATCATCATGGTTTCAAAGTGTCCGAATGATTTAACGGACGAAAAAAAGCAGTATTATATTTCGAGAATAAAACCGCAACATCATCAAAAAGTATTTTTTTCGAGCATTGGTTATGATGAAAATGTATACGCACACAATCAATTTCTACCCGATAATAATTTAAGTTATTACGATATCTTATTAATTACAGGAATTGCAAACCCGAAACCGTTGCTAAATCACTTGTCGAAATTTTCGCAGCGTGTAAAACATTTAAAATTTAAAGATCACCATAATTTCAGCGATCAGGATATTAAAAACATTATTGCGGAGTACAAAAAATTAGGCGAATACAAACTCATTCTCACTACAGAAAAGGATTATGTACGGCTGAAAACTTTTGATTATCTTCGGGAACTTGTTTATTATTGGCCGATCAATGTTCATATTGACAAAAAGGAAGAGTTTAACCAAATCATTCTCAGTTATGTTAGCAAAAATTAAAGAGACCGCAGATTTCATCAAAAATATTATTCAAGACACTCCCGAATTCGCAATCGTGTTAGGTTCCGGTTTGGGTGCGCTGAAAAATGAAGTTCAGGCAATTCACACTTTAGAATATCACGATATCGCAAATTTTCCGCAAACGACTGTAGTTGGACATGGCGGCGAGTTAATTTACGGAATTTTGGAAGGTAAAAAAGTGTTGATGATGAGTGGCAGATTTCATTATTATGAAGGTCACGATATTCAAACGGTGGTTTTCCCAATTCGGGTTTTTAATCTTTTGGGAATTAAAAACTTGATTGTTTCAAACGCTTGTGGTGGCGTAAATCCTAATTTTCATGTTGCAGATATTATGATCATTAATGATCATATTAACATGATGCCGGAACATCCTTTGCGTGGAAAAAATCTGGAAAAATTCGGACCACGATTTGTGGATATGAGCGAACCTTACAATAAAAAAATGATTGAAGTTGCGGCAAATGTTGCGAAAGATTTAGGGATCAAAGCACATCAAGGTTGTTACGTTGCGTTGCAGGGACCAACTTTTGAAACTCCGGCAGAATATGGAATGATCAAAGCAATTGGTGGAGATGCAGTTGGAATGAGTACCGTTCCTGAAGTCATTGTCGCAAAACATCAGGGAATGAATTGCTTCGGAATTTCTATTATTACCGATGTTGGTGGACCAGATATCGCTTTTACGGTTTCTCACGAAGAAGTGTTGCAAGCTGCTGATAAAGCAATGCCCCATGTGATTAAAATCGTTAAAGGTTTGGTCAAAAATTATAACGCTTAATTTTCATCAAGCATATAAATTAAAGAAACGCATCTTTTCGGAGATGCGTTTCTTTTTGTTTCAAAGGCTATTTTACTTTCACATAAATGTGTCGAATATTATTAACACCGGTTTCTCTTTCATCAATTTCAATCTTTCCAATACTTTTAATTAACGGCAACAATTTTGCAAAACCAAAGTTTCGCGGATCAAAATCTGGTTTTTTCTTAATGATAAAACTGCCGAGATTTCCAAGAAAAGTCCAGCCTTCTTCGTCACCTAAATCGTTTATACTTTCCGTAATCAATTTAATGGTTTTAAAATCTACTTTACTAAGCGGTTCTTTTTTGCGCTTTGGTTTCTCCGTTTTTTTGGTAACCGTATTTTCAGGCTCTTCTGTGTGTTCTGTATTTTCTGTTTCTTCAGTGTTGTTTAAAATTTCCAAATAAATAAATTTATCGCAAGCAGAAATAAAAGGTTTTGGTGTTTTCTTTTCGCCAAATCCCATCACCATCATTCCGGCTTCCCGAAGTCTTGTCGCCAGTCTCGTAAAATCACTATCGCTGGAAACAATACAAAATCCTGTTACTTTTTCCGAATACAAAATATCCATCGCGTCAATAATTAATGCACTGTCGCTGGAGTTTTTTCCGGTCGTATAGCTGTATTGTTGGATTGGAGTAATGGCATTTTCGAGCAAAACATTTTTCCATCCAGAAACGGTTGGTTTCGTCCAGTCTGCATAAATCCTTTTAATTGTTGGAGTTCCATTTTTGGAAATTTCCTCCAACATTTCTTTCACATTTTTATAGGGCACGTTATCTGCGTCGATGAGGACTGCTAATTTTTGGTCGGTCATTATTTTTGAATTTATATAAGTTGTATGTCACTTGTAGCCAAATTTACGGCATTTATCTGAATCAATTATAAATGATGATAATCCGAAAGCCATTCCCTAATTTTGCAGCGTGCAAAACGACCGAAAAATAATTCACGTCGATATGGATGCGTTTTACGCTTCTGTGGAGCAACATGATTTCCCGGAACTGAAAGGCAAACCTTTGGCAGTCGGCGGTGGAATGTATGGTGTGGTTGCAGCCGCAAGTTATGAAGCCCGAAAATTTGGCGTCCGTTCTGCGATGCCGGGAAGACTGGCTTTAGAAAAGTGTCCGCACTTAATTGTTGTTAAACCCCGGTTTCATCGGTATAAAGAAATTTCACAGCAAATTCGAGCGATTTTTTACGAATTCACCGATCTGGTTGAACCCCTATCGTTGGATGAAGCCTATCTCGACGTGACTGAGAATAAAAAACACATGGAATCGGCGAACGATATCGCAAGAGAAATCCGCAAGAGAATTTTTGAAGAAACAGGATTAACTGCTTCTGCGGGGATTTCGATCAATAAATTTTTGGCAAAAGTCGCTTCAGATTATAACAAACCGAACGGCCAGAAAACCATCCATCCAACGCAGATTCTGGAGTTTATGGAAGAACTTCCGATCGAGAAATTTCATGGAATTGGAAAAGTGACGGCGAATAAAATGCATGAATTACATATATTCAAAGGAGCACATTTAAAGGAGAAATCTTTGGAAGAACTAATTCGCCTTTTTGGAAAGTCTGGAAACTACTATCATAATGTCGTTCGCGGAATACATAACAGTGAAGTAAAACCTCATCGCATCCAGAAAAGTGTGGGTGTTGAAGAAACTTTCTGGGAAAATTTATTGGATGAAGAAGCCGTTTTTAAACAACTTAAAATCATTAGTGAAGATTTAGAAACGCGTCTTTCCAACAAAGAAATCAAAGGAAAGTCTTTAACATTAAAAATTAAATACAAAGATTTCACAGTTTATACCAGAAGTAAAACACAAGAAATTTATTACGATAATGCAAAAGATTTTTACAAAACGGCCAAAAAACTTTGGGAACTTAGACCTTTTGACAAACCGGTTCGGTTATTAGGATTATCACTTTCTAATTTGAATACGCAAGAGAAAAAACAAATTTCTGTTCAACTGAAAATCCCTTTTGAGGAGTTCGAGTAAAAATTAAAAAAAACTCTCAAATTTTTTAGTGATAACAATTTATTTTCTTCTAAAAAAATTTGGGATAATTTTTGCTATCTGAAGATTTTTAAAACTTTACTTATGAACCCGACCATGATTCAGTTTTTCCATTGGTATTCCGAAGGAGATTCAAAATTATATGATGAAGCAAAAAATTCAGCGCCTTATTTAAAAGAATTAGGAATTTCTGCAGTTTGGTTTCCACCGGCTTATAAAGGTGCAGGTGGTGGTTACTCTGTAGGTTATGATCCCTACGATTTATTTGATTTAGGTGAATTTGATCAAAAAGGAACGATCCAAACAAAATACGGAACGAAAGAACAATATTTAGATTCTTGCAAAACTTTGCAGGAGAATGGCATTTCAATTATTGCAGATATTGTCCTTAATCATAAAGCAGGTGGCGACGAAAAAGAGAAGTTTCATGCGGTAAAAGTGAATCCTGAAAACCGTCAACAAAATATTTCTGAACCTTTTGAAATAGAATCTTACACTAAATTTACATTTCCGGGGAGAGGTGAGAAATATTCAAATTTCAAATGGAATTTTCAATGTTTTTCTGGAGTTGATTTTGCTGAAGGTCAGGAAAAAGGAATTTACCAAACCATCAATGATTATGGTGATGGTTGGGAAGAAATGATTGATGATGAAAAAGGAAATTATGATTATCTGATGTACGATGATATCGATCAAAGAAATCCTTTTGTACGCGAAGAACTGAATAACTGGGGAAAATGGTACCACGATCAGGTTCATTTTGATGGTGTTCGTTTGGATGCCGTGAAACATCAATCTCCCGAATTTTATCAGGAATGGCTTTACAAATTACGAGTTAACACGGGGAAAAATGTTTTCGCGGTTGGAGAATATTGGGCTCCGGGAGAATTGCCACTTTTGGAGAAATATATTGAAGCCACAGAAGGGTCTATGAGTTTGTTCGATTCATCATTGCACCGCAATTTTCATGTCGCTTCTTTGGAAGGTGCAGCGTATGATTTAAGAAAAATATTTGATGATACTTTGACTTTAGCCAACCCACTTTTATCGGTAACGTTGGTTGATAATCACGATACGCAACCACTGCAAGCATTAGAAGCGCCTGTAGAAAAATGGTTCAAACCTTTGGCATACGCATTAATTTTATTGAGGAAAGATGGTTATCCATGCGTTTTTTATCCCGATTTATTTGGCGCAAATTATACCGATAAAGACAAAGAAGGCAATGATCAGGAAATATTTTTAGATAAAGTAGAAAAAATCGAAGAACTGTTAAAAGCCCGTCAACAATTTGCTTACGGAAATCAGCGGGATTATTTTGAAGATGCCAATTGTTTAGGTTGGATTCGCGAAGGTGATGAAGATCATAATGGTTGCGCAGTTGTTCTAAGCAACAAAGATGCTTATACAAAAGCCATGGAAATGGGTAAACAATATGCGGGGAAAAATTTTTATGATTTTGTGGGTTGGTTTCCAGATAAAGTGACCATCGATGAAAATGGTTGGGGAAGTTTCCCAGTTCCGGCTGGAAATGTTTCTATTTGGGTTCCGGAAGATTAAATTCTTTTATTACTTCTTTAACATCAATTCCTTTTACAACACCTTACCTTTGCTCTTTAAAAGAGAAAAAATTATATGAATACATTTAACGTAAAAGCATACGGAACTACTTCTAAAGATGATGATTTGAAAGAAATGCAAATCGAACGGCGAGAACTTACCGCGACTGATATTGAAATTGAAATTTTATTTTGTGGCGTTTGTCACAGTGATTTGCATACTGCCAGAAATGATTGGGGCGGAACGAAATACCCTTCTGTTCCAGGACATGAGATCGTAGGAAGAATTACCAAAGTTGGATCTGATGTTACCAAATTTAATGTAGGCGATTTAGCCGGAGTTGGTTGTTTAGTCGATTCCTGCAAAGAATGCGAAAGTTGTAAGCAGGATTTAGAACAATACTGTTTAACCGGTTCCACCGGAACTTATAACGGTGCAGATAAACATTTGCAAGGTCATACGTTCGGAGGATATTCTGAAAAAGTCGTTGTTACTGAAGCATTCTGTTTGAAAATTCCAGAAAATTTAGACTTGAAAGCAGTTGCTCCTTTATTGTGTGCTGGTATTACAACCTGGTCACCTTTGAAACACTGGAATGTAAAAGAAGGCAGCAAAGTTGCAGTCGTAGGTCTAGGCGGATTGGGTCACATGGCGATTAAGTTAGCAAAAGGTTTAGGTGCAGAAGTAACTTTATTTTCTAGAAGCCCGGATAAAATTCAGGACGCTTTGGATTTAGGTGCAGATACAGTCGTGATTTCTACCTACGATAACGAAATGGAAAGTGTAAAAGGAAAATTCGATTTGATCATCGATACCGTTCCTTATGATCACGACATTAATCCTTATGTTGCTACTTTGAACATCAGTGGAACTTTAGTTTTGGTCGGATACATCGGTAAAATGGAAGAAGCATTATTTACTCCTCCTATGATTTTGGGAAGAAGATCTGTTGCGGGTTCTGTGATCGGTGGAATTAAAGAAACTCAGGAAATGCTTGATTTCTGCGGTGAACATAATATTTTGCCGGAAATCGAAATGATCAACATGCAGGATATTAATGAAGCTTATGAAAGAATGTTGAAAAGCGATGTTCGCTATCGTTTTGTGATTGATATGCAGTCTTTAAAAAATTAGAACTATTCGAAACTTATATAAATCCAGTTGAAATATTCAGCTGGATTTTTTTGTGAAATTATTTAAGAATCGCTTTTGCTACTTTTTGAGTTCCATCGATGGGTTCTGTAATTTTTAATCCTAAAATATCGGTAACAATCGGATAAACATTTACATTCTGAAATTCCCCAATTTCTTTATCTTTCTTAAAAGCTGGACCGAAAGCTACGAAAACCGCTTTCATTTCCGGAACCTCGTAAGGATTGTACCCATGTTTTCCGGATGAGGTTTTTTTGCCTTTTTCTAAAAATATTTTGGAAGGTTTCGGAACGATTAAAATTTGTCCGATTCTGTTGTAACGATCGTCTCGCTGGCCAAAATTTAATTTCCGTGGAAATCTTTTGTCCAAATAAACATCGTAGTTATTGGTTTTATTTTTCTTCAATGCCCTATAAACCGCTTTTACTTCTCCAGGATCTTTAACCTCAACCCGCAGTAAAGTTTGGGAATTATAGAAATCAAAACGTTTCTTATCAAACAAAATTTCTGGAATTTCAAGAGGTTTTTCAGTATCAACTTTTATCATTCCATGATCTGCTACAAAAATAAAATTAATATTTTTCAGACCTAACTCCTTTACTTTTTCCACTAATTTTTTAAGGGCATCATCTATTAAATGAACGGCTTTTTCGGTTTCCGGAGAATCTGGTCCGAAACGATGTCCTGCTGCATCCACTTCAGGGAAATAAAGAGAAATAAAGTGGGGCCGATTTTCCTCCGGTAATTTTAACCAATTGATCACCTTATCTACTTTTTCGTTTGGACTGAATTTCTCATGATAGTGGTAATAATAACTTGATCTCATTCCTCCCGCATCACTTGCCGAACCCACCCACATCATTGAAGCGGAAAGCACTCCTTCTTTTTCCGCCAAACTCCAAAGTGGAATTCCGCCGTACCAGGAACCATCTTCTGCATTTTCTTTGCTGCTCATGGCGTAGAATTTCTGCTTTTTGTAATCATAGAAATAATTATCGATCAAACCATGATGCGCAGGATACAAACCCGTAATTAAACTCCAGTGATTCGGGAAAGTAATGGAGGGAAAACTCGGAATCATGGCTTTTGCAGCAACGCCGATTTTAGCATAATTGAGAATGTTTTCAGCTTTATATTTTTTAGCATAATCATATCTAAAACCATCTGCAGATATTAAAATGACATAAGGTTTCGCAAGCGCTTCAACTGAATTTTTTCTGTTCGGTACAACAACTTGCGCGGTATCTGTTTGTGCAGATCCAACTATAAAAAGCACTGAAAACAAGAGAGCAAATAATTTTTTCATTGGTTCGAATTGGTTAACAAATGTAAAGGAAATCGATTAAAATAAGATGAACTAAATATTTTTAAAATTATAGATTTCTGCTTTACATTAGAGAAGAATTCGAGATTTAAAATATTGAATTTTATGACCTTCATAACAAAAATAGAAAATGAGTTAAATCTTGTTAAGAAAATACTACATTTGTGAAGATTTCTATTCTTTATTATGAAAAAACTTCTATTCTTCCTTTTCGTTGCAATTTCTTTGAATTCTTACGCTCAGCTTGATCGGGAGCATTGGTTTGCACCAATGATGGATGAAGTAGGAAATGGCAATCAATATCAGTCAATTTACATGTCAACAAACGAGGCTGTTCCCTTTAATGTTGATATTTATTCCAATAATGTAGTTGTTGCTTCAGTCACGATCAGCAAAAATAATCCTGTAAAATATAGCATTGCAAACGCACAAAGAGGCAGAATCATTACTACAAGCAATAGTGATCTTTTCAAGCCAGTCGCAATGGGATTTTATTTGAAAGGAGCTAAACCCTTTTTTGCGAGTTTAAGATTTTCCATAAAAAATCATGGAGAAATGCAAACTTCCAAGGGAACGGCTGCTTTAGGGACAGAATTTCGTGCGGTTATGGCTCCGATTACGGTAAGTAATGGAATTTTAAATTTCATGAATAGTATAATGGCAACCGAAGATAATACAAATGTTACCATTACAAATTTTGATCCCAATATTACTTTTTCAGATTTTGTTCCCAGAATACAATTTTCTTTCAAATTAAATAAAGGACAATCTTATATTATAGAAGGAACTGGCGACTATTCTGCAAATTTCACGGGATATATTGGTGCAAAAATAGTTTCAGATAAACCTGTAATTATTGCAAATGGTAATTTTAATGGGCAATATGCCGGAAATTTTGGCAGTTCATCAGATATTCTAATGGATCAGGGAGTTCCCATCGATAAATTGGGACAGGAATTTGTTTTGATGAAAGGAAATGGCGATCCAAGTTCCAACATGGAAAAAGGACTTATTTTAGCGACAGAAAATGGTACAGAAATTTACATCAACGGTTCTGGCACACCTGTAGCTACGTTGAATGCAGGACAATATTACGAAACAGATAATTCTGCATATATCAATCAGGGGTTCGGGAATTATAATATGTTTATTCGTGCTACCAAAAACGTGTATGTTTATCAATTATTAGCAGGAGCCAATAATTCATCAACAGAGGCGACCGGAGGTTTTAATTATATTCCACCATTAAACTGTTATCTTCCGAAAAAAATTGATGAAATTGGTAAAATTGAAGAAAATGAATATTCTTCCAATGGAGTTTCTTACAGTTTAACCGTTCCTACCAAACTCAATATCATCACTGAAAGTGGTGCTACAGTTGATGTAAAACGAAACGGAATTTCTTTATTATTAAATTCGAGTAATGGACCTTTCCCTGTTTTAGGAAATAGCAATTGGGTAACTTATTCTATTCCAGATATCACAGGAAATATTGCAATATTTTCCTCAAATGCAGTTACTGCAGGAATTTCTGCCGGCAATGATGCAGTAGGTTATGGTGGTTATTTTGCTGGATTTTCTTCCATTCCTTTAATTTTAAAAACTGATGGCGAATGTCTTCCTGGTGTAAAATTAGAGGTTACCGCAGGTTTCGATTCTTACGAATGGCTGATCAAAGTAGGCGCAACTTATGTTCCTGCGCCAGGAATCAACAATACTTTTGAGTATTCTCCAACCCAAGCAGGAATTTATGCTGTAAAAGTAAAGCAGGGGTCTTGTCCAGAAATTCAAACCAAAGATTACAAATTCTACAATTGTACCACTTATACCAATTATAATTATACGACTTGTACAAGTCAAGTTGTTCCGGTCAATTTTGCGTTAAGTTCTCAATTGGTAAACGTGCCAACAATAAAAATTGACACGCAACCTACAAAAGGAACCGTTGTTATAAATGCAAATGGAACCATTACTTACACAGCAAATCCGAATGCAACAGGAAGCGATACGTTCAAGTTTTCTTTTTGCGGATCAGGTGCAATTCCAGATTGCGAAACGGTTCAGGCGACGGTAAACTTGAATCAGATCGTAAAATATGATGTAACGCTATCGGAATGTACATTGACCGGAATTGCTACTTATGATTTAAGTTCAGCGGCAGTTTCTCCGGATGCGACTGTTACTAAAGCTTACTATCAAACTTTAAATGGAGCGCAAAACGAAATTCCTGCAGAATTGATTACCAATTTTACTAATTTTACAAGTGCAAATCGTTTCGTTTATGTACACATGAAAAATTCTTATGGTTGTACAACAGTTGCGACTATTGAATTAAAATCGAAATTAGCCGCAGATTTAAAACCGGAGCTTTTTACGAAAAGTACTTGCGATGAAGATCTGGATGGAATTATTGACGGTATTTATAAATTAGATTTAAATACCATTACTCCCATCGTTTTATTCAGTCCTTCAGATCATGTTGTTCGTTATTACGCCAATCAAACAAAAGCCAATGCAGGATTAGCAGATAATATAACAGGAATTTTTAGTTTTACTGCCAACATTTCAGTCTGGATAAGAGTAGATCCGAAAAATGGTTGTTCACCTGTTGTTAAAGAAATTATGTTAACAAGAGGAACTAAATACAGTATTTATGATTCTCCTCACTTAAATGTTTGCGATAATGATTTGAATAACACAGAAAATATAGATCTTTCATTTTTAACAAGTTTATTTACGAACGATACCACAGCAACCGTAAAATATTTTGCAACGTTAGCCAATGCTCAGAATAACACAGCTCCGATTTCAGCGGCACAAACAATTACGGGAGATAAAACATTTTATTACCGTTTCTCAAAAGCAGGTGTTTGTGATGCGATCGGAACGCTAAGTATCTCATTTAAAACTTCTACGCCTTCAACCCTTCTTCCGGCATCTGTTCCCGTTTGCGAGGGAAGTTCAACTACTTTAAATGTCGGTTCCGGTTATACAAATGTTCTTTGGAGTACCGGTGCAACTTCAACCACCATTACAGTTGGTGCTGGAACTTATTACGTAGACTTAACTAATGCTTCTGGTTGTGTTTACCGCCAAAATGTGACAGTAGTTGATTCTCCGAAACCCCAATGGAACATCGCAGCTTACAATGCCACAAATTGTGATGATAATTTTGATGGAATCATTAATATTAATTTGACTACCATAACTCCAGTGATTTTGCCAAACTTCGCTTTATTTACTGTAGAGTATTTTGCAGATGCAGCTTTCACCATTCCGTTACCAAATAACTGGACCTATTCTGCAAATACAACTATTTATGTTAGAGCAAAATCGACGGTTTGTCCTACAGAATTTAAAACAATTGATTTTAAAATTGGTGCAAAATTGCCTTTAATTAAAGATATTGTCGCGACAAATACTTGTGATAACGATTTGAACAATACCGAAAATATTAATTTACTAAATTATAGAAACCTCTTTACTTTAGATGCAACTGCGACTGTAAAATATTTTGCGACGTTAGCAAATGCTCAGAATAATACTGCAGCAATTTCAGCGGCACAAACGATTACTGGAGATAAAACTTTCTATTACAGATTTTCTAAAGGTGGAGTTTGTGATGTGATCGGAACTTTGAATATTACTTTTAAAGCTTCTACTCCTTCAACTCTTCTTGCAGCAACTGTTACAATTTGTGCAGGAAGTACAACTACTTTAAATGTCGGTTCCGGTTATACCAATGTTCTTTGGAGTACAGGTGCAACTTCAACCACCATTACTGTTGGTGTCGGAAATTATTTCGTCGATTTAACAAATGCTTCTGGTTGTGTTTATCGCCAAAATGTAATCGTAAAAGATACTCCAAAAGCACAATTTAATATTACCGCTTACAACGCTACGAATTGCGATGATAATTTCGATGGAATTATTAAAGTGAAATTTTCGACAATTACACCCGTAATTTTACCAAATTTTGCTTTGTTTACAGTGGAATATTCTTTATTCGCTAATTTCTCTACTCTTTTACCAAATGACTGGACTTACTCTGTAAATACAACTGTTTATGTTCGTGCAGTTTCTGCAATTTGTCCGACTGAAACCCGACAAATCGATTTTAAAATTGGTGCAAAATTGCCTTTAATTAAAGATATTGTCGCGACAAGTACTTGTGATAATGATTTGAACAATACCGAAAATATTAATTTAGGAAATTACAGAAACCTCTTTACTTTAGATGCAGCTGCAACTGTAAAATATTTTGCGACGTTAGCAAATGCTCAGAATAATACTGCAGCAATTTCAGCCACACAAACCATTACTGGCGATAAAACTTTCTATTATAGATTTTCTAAAGCTGGAGTTTGTGATATGATCGGAACTTTAAATATTACTTTTAAAGCTTCTACTCCAACTGCATTGCTCAATTCTTATACTGTTTGTGCCGGAAGTTCACAAACATTAAACGCGGAATCTACTTACACCGCATATCTTTGGAAAAAAGGAACAACAACAATTTCGACGACACGAACTGCGGTTCTCTCTGTGGGAGTTTATACCGTTTCATTCACAAATACCTCAGGTTGCGTCTTTACAAAAAACATCACCATTGTAGAAGCGCCGAAACCGATCTGGAAGGTTTCTACTTATAACGCTACCAATTGTGATGAAAATTTTGATGGAATTATTACCATTGATCTTTCAACAGTTACTCCAGTGATTTTGCCGAATTTTGCTTTCTTCACCGTAGAATATTTTACAGATTCAGCATTACAAAATCTGATAACAAATCCTACCAACTGGACTTACTCTGCAAATACTACGATTTATGTGAGAGCAACTTCACCTTATTGTCCGGCGGAGACCAAATCAATCGATTTTAAATTTGGGAACGATCTTCCTTTGCTTAAAAATGATGTGACTGCGAAGGTTTGTGATGATGATTTCGATGGAATTAAAGCGGTGAATCTGTCGACTTTCATTCCTGAATTTACAGCAGATTCTGGTGTAAGTGTTTCCTATTATAGCTCTTTAGTCGATGCTCAAAATAAAGTAAACCCAGTTTCAAATCCTGTAACGGTAACCACTTCTGGAATTTATTATTTAAGATTTCACAAAAATTTATTCTGCGATGCGATTGGTAAATTAACCATCAACATTCAAAAAGCAAAAAAATCAGAGCTACTTGAGAATCAAAAACTTGATATTTGTCCGGAAGCAACTGTAATTTTAGATGCAGGACCTGGTTTCGACAAGTATTTGTGGAGCACCGGAGAAAAAACGCAAACCATCGAAGTTCCTGTAGGAAGTTACTGGGTTGAATTAACTACTAATGGCTGTACTTACAAGCAAAATGTTTCTGTAAAAGCAGTTGCATTGCCAACAATTACGAGCATAGAAATTAAAGGTTCTACAGTTACAGTAACTGTTACGGGTGGAAATCCTCCTTATCAATATGCGATAGACAATGGTAGTTACCAAACATCAAATATATTTACCAATGTTCGCGGAGGTGATCATACGATTTACGTGATTTCGGCAGACAATTGTACGCCGGTTTCTGCAGATATTGATGTGGTGGAATTATACAATGTGATTACGCCAAATGGCGATGGAATTAATGATATCCTTAATTATTCTGCATTATTGAAAAAAGAGGAACCTTTCCTTCAAATTTATGATCGATACGGAAAATTAGTTTTCACAGGTGATAAAAACAACCGATTTTCCTGGGATGGGAAAGCCTTCGGAAAACTAGTCAATACAGAGAGCTATTGGTATATCATGAAATGGATCGAACCTGGATTCAATACTGTTACCCAATATAGTGGTTGGGTTCTCGTAAAAAACAGAGAATAAATAACATAAAATTCCTAAAACTAAAAAAGCCTGAATTCGAATTGAACTCAGGCTTTTTTATTTTGAGTGTGAAAGTTTTTAGAAATGGATCCTTAAAAATTTCTTTAAAAAGTAGAAAGCTAACGTATTGTATTACTGCTTTTACCCTTCAAACAAATCGTTGATTAGGGTATTGTTACAATCGATGCATTTTTTCATATTTGATTTAGATTAAAAATATCAGTTTTACTTTTCAAATTATACGTTTTAGACGCTATTTTATAGGTACAAAGCACTTAATTATTAGTATTAAACACCAATTTATCAGTCTTAGGCATCTATTTAGTCGTATTAAACGTCTATTTAGCAGTCTTAAACATCTATTTACTAGTCTTAAACGTCAATCTAGCAGTCTTAAACATCAATGTAGTAGTCTTAGATATCAATTTCTATTAAAACAACCTCATCAGAAGAATAATTGTTGAAGATTCTTCTACTTTAATATCACCAATCAATTCAACAAGTAGATCTATTTTATTGTAGATTTAAAAATATTTGCGTCAACTATCTTTTAGAAGAAAAAGTTACTTTTGTTACACCATTAATTTCATAAATGAAAAAATTTCTACTTGCTCTCTTAATCTTCTTTTCCTTATTTTCCCAAGCGCAGCTTGATCGGGAACATTGGTTTGGACCTATGGTTGATCGAGTAAGCAACAGTTCGACCGTAAATTACCAAACTATTTATATTTCAACTGGAGAAATTACTCCTTTCAAAGTAGATGTTTATTTCGATAATCTGGTTGTAGCAACTTACATGGTTAGCAAAAATAATCCTCAAAAACATATCATTTCATCCGCTGATCGAAATAAAATTATCATAAAAGGCAATGCGACCAATCCGACTGTTGGTTTATTTACACCTGTGTCGATGGGATTTTATTTAAAAGGAGAGAAACCCTTTTTTGCAAGTTTAAGGTTTTCAGTATTAAATCATGGCGAAATTCAAACCTCAAAAGGAACTGCAGCTTTGGGTACAGAATTCAGAGTTGTAGTGGCACCAATTACGGCTTCGACTGGATCGCTGAATTTCATTAATAGTGTAATGGCGACCGAAGATCATACCAAAGTTATTATTAATGAATTCAAACCCAATGTTACTTTTACTGACGAAATCCCCAGAACTGAAATTACATTTGAATTAAACAAAGGACAATCTTATATTATTGAAGGAACCGATAGTTACAGCGAAAATAGTACAGGTTATATCGGTGCAAAAATAGTTTCTGATAAAGCGGTTGTTGTAACCAACGGAAATTTCAATGGTCAATATGCCGGAAATTTTACCAGTTCATCTGATATCTTAATGGATCAGACGGTTCCTATCAATAAACTGGGGAAAACTTTTATTTTGGTGAAGGGAAACGGAGATAACAGCTTATCTGATGGTGGAATATTAACAACAATGGAACGGGCAATTATCGTAGCTGTAAAAGATAATACCAAAATTTATCTCAACGGAAGTGCGACTCCTGCTGCAACGATCAACACCGGCGAATTTTTCGAAACTCCGCCAAATAGTTATGTTGATCAAGGTTCCGGTCATTTCAATATGTCCATTGAGGCCACTGAAAATATTTATGTCTATCAACTTTTGGCAGGATTAAGCGGCTCAAGTAGTGTTGCAACTGGTGGTTTTAATTATATCCCGCCTTTAAGTTGTTATCTCCCAAGAAAAATAGATGAAATTGGATTCATCGATGAAAACGAGTATAGCAGTAATAATGTACCATACAGCGCAACAGTTCCTACAAAACTGAATATTATTACAGAAAAAGGGGCCACAATAACCGTTAAAAGCAACGGAACCGCGCTTACTCTTTCCCCTGCAAATGGTCCTTTTAACGTAACCGGAAACAGCAGTTGGGTTACTTATTCTATCCCTAATATTTCTGGAAACATCTCTTTAATTTCTTCACTTGCCGTTACAGCAGGAATAACTGCCGGAAATGATGCGGTTGGTTATGGCGGATTTTTCGCGGGATTTTCCTCCACTCCATTGATTAATAAAATTGAAGGCGACTGTCTTCCAGATGATGTGAAACTTGCTGTGATAGAAGGTTTTGATCATTATCAATGGTTGCAAAAAGTGGGAAATATTTATATTAATGCACCCGTTACTGTAAAACACCCTTCCAATACCGATTACTTTTATTATCCGCCACAAGCTGGGATTTATGCGGTGAAAATTAAACAAGGTTTTTGTCCCGAAGTTCAAACAGAAGATTACAAGTTTTTTAACTGTACGAATTACACTAATTATAATTATACAACCTGCGCCAATCAAACGATCATCCCAAAATTTGTTTTAAGCACTCAGACGATAAATCCTTCCACGGTTCAAGTCACGATTCCGCCCACAAAAGGGGTCGTAACAATTGCTGCAGATGGAACCATCACCTACAAAGCAAACAAAAACGAAACTGGAATTGATACTTTTCGTTATACTTTTTGTGGAGTTGGTGCAATCTCAGACTGCGAAGTCGTTCAGGCAACCATTCAACTTAATCAAGTCATAACCAATAATGTTGTCTTGAAAAAATGCAGCGCGATCAACAATGTCATTTTTAATTTGAATGATGCAATCTTAACTCCAGACAATACAGCGCTAAAAAAATATTATAGCGATGCGGCTTTACAAAATCAAATTCCAAATAATCAACTTGCGAATTATCTTGCTGTTGATGGCGATGTGGTTTACGTTTATATTAAAAATAATTTCGGCTGTGATGCTGTTGCGACCATCACTTTAAAAATAGATATTCCACCAATTGTTACCGAAAATCTTTATACCAAAAACCACTGCGATGAAGATTTAGATGGCATTATCGATGGGAAATACAAAGTAAATGTAAATTCCATAATTCCCTTTGTTGTTCCAAATCCTCTTGGTTTAAACATTCGATATTACGACAATGAGACAAAAGCAATCATTGGTGGAAGTGATAATATTACAGGAGTTTATGTTTTTACAAGTACTACTAATGAAATTTGGATCAGAGTTGATGCTCCAAATGTTTGTCCACCAGTAATCAAAAAAATCATCCTGCAAATTGGAACTAAATTAAATATTAATAATGCAGTGTCAGATTTTGCATGTGATAACGATTTCGATAATGAAGTGACCATCAATTTAGCCTCCTACATTTCACTTTTTACAAGTGATTCTGGTATTACGGCAATCTATTTTGATGATTTAATAAAGGCTCAAAAAAACTTCCCGGGTGAAAATATTTCGGCAAACAAAATCATAACTGGCAACAAAATCTTTTATTACCGATTAAAAAAACCTGGTTTTTGCGACGTTGTAGGAACATTAAATTTAAAAATCAGACAACCAAAAAAATCCACGGTTTTGGTGGATAAAGAAATTTGTACCATATCAAAAACCAGTCTTGATGCAGGTTTTGGTTTTGATGGATATCTTTGGAGCACCGGGGAAAAAACCCAGATTATACAAAACGTTCCATTGGGTAATTATTGGGTCGATTTATATTTCAATGGTTGTATTTACCGACAAAATGTTTCCGTAACAGCGGTTGAACTGCCAAAAATTATCCGCATCGATATTGTAGGTTCTACAGTGACTGTGAATGTTTCCGGCGGAAATCCTCCTTATCAATACGCGATCGACAATCTTAATTATCAGTCTTCTAATGTATTTTTAAATGTTCGTGGTGGTGATCATAAGATTTATGTAATTTCTGCTGATAATTGCATTCCGGTTTCTGTCGACATCAATGTGATTCAGCTCTACAACGCCATTACGCCAAATTATGACGGAATTAATGATATCCTCGACTACTCAGGTTTATTGAAAAAAGATGACGCTTCTCTGCAGATTTACAATCGATACGGACAATTGGTATTCAGCGGGGACAAAAACAATCAATTTATTTGGAACGGAAAATTTTCTGGCAGATTGGTAAATACCGGAACATATTGGTTCATAATTTCCTGGAAAGAACCTGGTCACGAAACATTTACCCAATATAAAGGCTGGGTTCTGGTAAAAAATAGAGACTAAAAACTGGCATTAAAAAACCTGAATTCTTTTTTGAATTCAGGTTTTCTTTAAAATTATCTCGAAGGTTTATAAAGTTTTTATTTCACTTAAGATCATCATCGTTTCTTCGTGAAGTTCATCTAAACCATCATTATTGTAAATTACAAAATCAGCGAATTTAATTTTGTCTTTTTCCGGCATTTGTTTATTCATCACCGCTTCAACTTCACGATATGTTTTCTCATCACGATCCATCACTCTTTTAAGGCGACAGTTATCATCTGCTGTCACCAAAATAGATTTGTAGCAACTTTGATTTAATTTTAATTCAAATAAAAGCGCAGTTTCTTTAAATATAAAAGGAGTTTTTTGCTGCGAAACCCATTTTTCAAAATTAATTTTTACTGCCGGATGAATTAAAGAATTCAGTTTTAAACGCAATTCTTCATCATTAAATATAATTTCACCCACATATCTGCGGTTATAAAAACCGTTATCATCGTAAGAATTTTCTCCTAAAAGAGCTTTGATGTTTTTCTGAAGTTCTGCATCGTCGTTAACGATTGTTTTCGCACGCACATCCGAGTAATAAACAGGAAACCCTGCTTCTTCTATGAATTTTGAGACGGTTGTTTTTCCGGAACCAATTCCGCCGGTAATTCCAATAATTTTTGCGTTTTCCCTGGGTTCGGGTTCGGCTTCTTCTTCTATCATAATTTTATAAGTTGTTCTATTTTAATAACCAAAAACTTCGTTCATGCTAAAAGTTTGGTCTAAGCGAATTCCTTTTTCAGTCATTTTCAAACTCGCCAGTTCGTTGTGTGCATCATGTTCAAAAAACAAAAGGTAATCATTATCAACACATTGCTTCAAAAACTTCGCTTTTTCTTCCATGGTTAAGAGCGGTCGAGTATCGTAACCCATCACATAAACCTGAGGAATATGTCCAACAGTCGGAATTAAATCTGCGGCAAAAACAATCGTCTTTTCCTGATATCGAATGACAGGAAGCATCTGTTTTTCGGTGTGTCCATCCACAAAAATGACATCCATTTTTAAATCTGGAGCGAAACCATAATTTCCATTTTGAGGTGTTGGGAGAAAATTCAATTGACCGCTTTCCTGCATCGGCAGAATATTCTCCTTCAAAAAACTTGCCTTTTCTCTCGGATTCGGTTCTGTTGCCCATTTCCAATGTTCTTCATTCGACCAAAAATGGGCGTTTTTAAAAGCAGATCTATAACCGCTTCTGTCGTCATTCCACTCAATCGCACCACCGCAATGGTCAAAATGGAGATGCGTCAAAAAAACATCAGTAATATCATCTTTTACAAAACCATATTTTTTCAGGTTTTTATCTAAAGTATCATCGCCCCAAAGAGAGTAATGTCCAAAGAATTTTTCGTCCTGTTTATTTCCCAGACCACAATCGATGAGGATCAGTTTTTTACCATCTTCCACCAAAAGTGAACGCGTTCCCAATTCAATCAAATTATTTTCATCAGCCGGATTTGTCCGTTGCCAAAGGGTTTTTGGAACAACACCAAACATGGCACCACCATCTAATTTAAATTTTCCACACTGTATAGGATAGAGTTTCATAAAATTTTATCTTTTAAATTCTTATCTATTTTTATTTGGGCAGCTTTTTCCGCCTTCCGTTCCCGCTATTTTTTTACCAATGCTTTTGCCAACGAAAAAAATGAGCTCCACTCAAGTCGGGCTGTAGATTTTCGCGACTTAAAAAAGAGATTTATAAATATAAGTATTTGCTCTTTTCACTTGGCTCTTTTTACTTGGCTCTTTAAAACAACTCATCCGGTCTTCTCGGCATCGTAATATTTAGATGTTTATACGCTTTTTCAGTCACTTCTCTTCCTCTTGGAGTTCGAATAATAAAACCTTCCTGAATCAAAAACGGTTCATAAACCTCTTCCAAAGTTTCCGGATTTTCTCCGATCGACGTTGCCAATGCAGAAATTCCCACCGGTTTCCCCCGGAAATTTTCAATCATCACACGCATAATTCTATTGTCCATATCATCCAACCCGAATTCATCGACGTTCAATGAGTTCAAAGCGAATTTCGTAATATTAATTTCAATTTCACCATTTCCTTTTATCTCAGCAAAATCCCGAACTCTTCTCAATAGAGCATTTGCAATTCTGGGCGTTCCACGACTTCTTCTTGCAATTTCCAAAGCAGCATCTTCATAGATTTTAACATCTAAAACGCGCGCACTTCTTTCAATGATCATTGATAAAAGTTCAATGGTATAATATTCCAATCGCGACTGAATTCCAAATCTTGCCAACATCGGTTTGGTCAACATTCCACTTCTCGTCGTTGCTCCAACCAAAGTAAAAGGGTTTAAACCAATCTGAACACTTCTCGCATTCGGACCACTTTCCAGCATGATGTCGATTTTATAATCTTCCATCGCCGAATACAAATATTCTTCTACAATCGGTGAAAGTCTATGGATTTCATCGATAAATAAAACATCATTTTCTTCTAAGTTCGTGAGCAATCCGGCCAAACTTCCTGGTTTATCCAAAACAGGACCTGAAGTTATTTTGCAACCAACTCCCAATTCATTCGCAATAATATGTGCTAAAGTCGTTTTTCCCAATCCGGGAGGACCGTGTAAAAGAACGTGATCCAATGCGCCACCACGGTTTTTCGCCGCTGCAACAAACACTTCTAAATTATCCAAAGTTTTGCGCTGTCCGGCAAAATCCTGAAAACTCTGCGGACGGATTTTTTCTTCTAAAATCAATTCATCCTCGGAAAAATTTTCTTGATCGGGATGCAAAAAATCGGTCATTTAATAAATTTGTTCAAAGATAGAAAATTTTAGAACGGAAATATTCTTCTATTTCTTTAAAATAAAAAAGTCAGAACTTACTTTTTCTCCTTCAATCTCCAAATTAATGTAGTAAACACTCGAAATCTAAAAGTCTAATATCGTAATTTTGCGCGATATGTTTTCAACACCTCAAAAGCAAAGAATTGCATTATCATCCTATTTCTTTTTATCTGGACTTTGTTTTTCTACCTGGGCTTCCAGAATTCCCACCATCAAATCTATTTTTAATCTTACAGAAGGAGATTTAGGAAATCTTCTAATGATCATGCCTGCAAGTGCCATTGTTGGAATTCCTCTTTCTGGCTGGTTGGTTGCAAAATATGATAGCAGAATTCCTTTGCAATTAGCGAGTGTACTATTCCTTTTGTCTTTATTTTCAATCGGTTGGGGATTTTCCTTGATTGGACTTGTAATTTCTCTTGTATTATTCTCAATTGCGCTCCGAATTATTAACGTCGCAATTAATACGCAATCACTCTCGATACAGCAAAAATTCAAGAAAAGGATCATGGGAAAATTTCATGGCGTCTGGAGCATTGGTGGTATTGCCGGCGTACTTTTCTCAACAATTATGCTCAAATATGAAGTCTCGATCTTCTGGCACTTTTTGATGATCATGCTTTTTGGGCTTTTGATAATTATTTGCATGTTTCCTTTCCTCATTAAAAATGATAAAGTCAAAACAAGTAATCCTTTCAAATTTCAAAAACCCAGTAAATACATTTCCCTGTTAGGATTCATGGTCTTTTTCGCTGCAGTTTGTGAGGGCGGAATGTACGACTGGAATGGCGTTTATTTAAAAGAAATCGTAAAACAGGAAGTGTTCACTTATGGGTACTTACTATTCATGGTTTGTATGACGATTTCCAGATTAACCATCGATAATTTGATGAGTAGATTTGGCATGCAAAAACTTTTCATTACAAGTTCAATCCTGATCATTTCCGGAGTTCTGATCGCAATAGTATTTCCCTTCCTTGTTCCGGTTCTTATTGGATTTTGCATGGTTGGTTTTGGAGTTTCCGGCCTTTTTCCTATGACTTTTATCCTCGCTGGGAAAGCTAAAAAATATTCAGTTCCCATTGTGATTTCCATTATCAGCACGTATTCTACGGTGGGTATGTTTTTAGGACCACCGATTATTGGTTATCTTGCAAGTGCGTTTGGATTGCAGAAAGCATTTATCACATTTATTGTCGCGGGAATCATGTTTATTCCACTTTCTAAAATGGTTTTTGATCATTTAAAGAAAACGAACTAAATTGATGAAAAAATTTACAGCACATTTAATTTTTTAACCACATAAGTCACATAAGTTTTAAGAAAAAATAATCTTAATAAAAAAGTTCACAAAAGATAAAAATCAAAGATTTTTAAAACTAATGTGCTCTAATAATTTTAAGAAATGTAATTTGCTAATGTGACTTATGTGTTTAAATTTCTTTTTGATAAAATCTATACTGCAATTTTAAAAACAACCTCATGAAATTAATCGGTCCTTTCAAACAAATTGTTACGCTTGCCAATCTTCCGTTGCGTGGAAAACTTTCTGATGATCAACTCGAAATCATCAATGATAGCGGACTTTTAATTAAAGAGGAGAAAATTGAAACCGCTGCTTCTTTTCAAGATTTAAAGAAACAATTTCCAAATATCGAAATCGAAAATATTGAAGGGGAACAAATCTGTTTGCCTGCATTTACCGATTCTCATACGCATATTTGTTTTGGTGGAAATCGCGCGAATGATTTTGCTATGCGAAACGCTGGAAAAACTTATTTAGAAATCGCAGAAAGTGGCGGCGGAATCTGGAGTTCTGTTCTACATACTAGAGAAGCGAGCGAAGAAGAATTATTAAAAACGACTTTAGAAAGAATCAACTTCCTGATTTCACAAGGAATTACGACAATTGAAATAAAATCCGGTTATGGTTTAGATGTTGAAAATGAATTAAAAATGTTACGCGTCATTAAAAAAGCACAAACTTTTACAAAAGCGACTTTAGTTCCAACTTGTCTTTCGGCACATTTAAAACCAAGAGATTTTGAAGGAAGTTCAGAAGAATATCTAAACTATATTATTACTGAAATTTTACCAAAAGTAAAAGAAGAAAATCTCGCAAAAAGAGTTGATATTTTCATTGAAAAATCTGCATTTCTACCGGAAGAAAGTAAAGCGTTTTTATTAAAAGCAAAAGAATTAGGTTTTGAAATAACCGTTCACGCCGATCAATTCACCTCAGGAAGTTCAAGAATCGCCGTTGAAGTTGGTGCAAAATCCGCCGATCATTTAGAAGCAACGATTGATGAAGATATTCAATTTTTAGCGAAATCTGAAACGGTGGCAACCGCACTTCCGGGAGCGAGTTTAGGCTTGGGAGAAAAATTTACACCTGCCAGAAAAATTTTAGATGCTGGTGGAATTTTTGCCATCGCCTCCGATTGGAATCCGGGTTCTGCACCGATGGGAAATTTGATTACTCAAGCGAGTATTTTAGCAACTTTTGAAAAATTATCTACGGCAGAAGTTTTGGCAGGAATTACTTTCCGGTCGGCCTTTGCGCTGAGTTTAGAAGATCGCGGAACTTTAGAAAAAGGAAAGAAAGCAGATTTCGTCACTTTTAAAACTGATAATTTCCAGAGTATTCTTTATCACCAGGGAAGTTTAAAAGCGCAATCTGTTTATATTGACGGCGAAAAAGTTTAAAAAAACCCTTATCTTTAAACCATAAAATTTACAGCAATGAGCAACTTAGATATGTGGGAAGTTTTTATCCAGACAAAACCCGGACTTTCTCATAAACACGCAGGAATAGTACAAGCTGCAACTGCAGAAATGGCACTGCAAAATGCAAGAGACGTGTACACCAGAAGAATGGAAGGAACTTCAATTTGGGTCGTTCCAAGTAAATATTTGGTGACCTCTGAAGGAATCGATAAAGAAGCATTTTTCGATCCGGCAGATGATAAACTCTATCGCCACCCAACTTTTTACGAAATCCCAAATGATGTGAAAAACATGTAAATGAAGGATGATGGATGAAGGATGTCAGATGTTTTTGACAGCGCCAATCATCCAACACCTAACATCTAACATCAAACACCTAACATTACAAATGAATCCACTTTTTAATTATACTTTAAAATTAGCCGATGATACCTTGATTTTTGGTCAAAGGTTGGGCGAATTGTGCGGACAGGGTCCCTATCTAGAAGAAGATATCGCCTTGACAAATATCGCTCTAGACTATCTCGGACAGTCCAATAATTTTTATAAATACACCGCACAAATTCAGGATCTTGGAAAATCAGAAGATGATTTGGCTTTTTTGCGTTTGGAAAAAGAATATCTGAATTGTCAGTTGACAGAAATCCCGAACGGCGATTATGCACAGACGATTTTGAAGGTTTATTTCTTTTCTGTTTATCAAAAAATTCTTTATTCAGAATTAATGAAAAGCAGCGATGAACAACTTTCTGCGATTGCGGAAAAATCTTTGAAAGAAGTAAAATACCATTATACGCATACTTCAACCTGGATTAAAATGTTTGCTGGCGGAACTGAAGAAAGCAAAAACAGAGTTAAAAATGCGGTTGAAAATCTTTGGGAGTATACCGGCGGAATGTTTGCAGAAACTATAGGCGAAGAAGATTTAGCAAAATTAGATGTAGTTCCGAACGGAAAAGAAATTCACGAACTATGGACAAAAACTGTTAAAGAAGATTTCCAAAATTTTGGAATAGAAATCCCAGAAAGTGAATTTATGCAGAAAGGTTCCAGAACTGGTTATCACACCGAATATTTCGGTTTTATTTTATGTGAATTGCAGTTTATGCAGAAAACCTATCCTAACTGCGCGTGGTAATTTTAGTTGATAGTTGATAAATTATTAATTTTCAGTTTTTGTGAACTTTTCTGAAGCATAATTTTAACTTTAATAATCATAAAACTTTTGTGACTTTTGTTGTTTAAAATAATTAATTTAAAAATCCCGTGGTTAATCAAGCAAACTTATTAGAGATACTTTCCCAAATTCCTGATCCAGAAATTCCGGTTATCAATATCGTGGAACTCGGCATTGTTAGGGAAGCAAAAATGGTTTCCGACAACGAAGTAGAAATCGTGATTACTCCCACTTATTCCGCTTGCCCCGCGATGTTTAATATTGAAGAAGATATTATCAAACTCTTTAAGGAAAAAGGAATTCAGGCCAAAGTAATTTCCAGAATTGCCCCAATTTGGACAACCGATTGGATCACCGATGAAGCGAGAGAAAAACTTCGCGTTTACGGAATTACACCACCCGAAAAAGGTTCTCATGAAGATCATTTAAATGTTCCGAAAAAATGCCCGAGATGTGGATCTGAAAACACCAAACAAATCAGCCGATTTGGTTCTACGCTTTGCAAAGCCAGTTATCAATGTAACGATTGTCTGGAACCTTTTGATTATTTTAAATGTCATTGATATGATTTGAGGATTAGATAATGTGCTAATTTGAGGATTAAAAATCGCTATTCTAAGCATTATTTTTTATATAATTAAAGTTTTATCTTTGTTAGAATCCTAATAATAAACGGGAAAAACCCACTCACATTAACACATCACCAAATCAACACATCAACACATTAATATGTACACACAACTCGAAATAGAATCTCACCTGGACGGGAAACTTCAAATCGCTTATTTGAACGACGAAAAAACTTTTAACAGTTTAAATAAAACTTTACTTTCGGAACTACGAACTTTTATTCATGATGGAAGTCGTGATGAAAATGTTCGTTGTCTTGCGATCTCAGGTCGTGGAAAAGCTTTCTGTTCCGGACAAAATTTAAAAGACGCGATGTCCTTCAGCGATCCTGATGAAGATCGGGTAATTCAGAGAATGGTGATCGATTTTTATAATCCTTTGGTAAAAGAAATTGCAAACGCCAGAAAACCGGTAATTTCTTTGGTAAACGGTCCTGCTGTAGGAGCTGGAGCGATGTTGGCTTTGATCTGTGATTTTACTTTGGCCACAGAATCTTCTTATTTTTCTCAGGCTTTTGTTAATATTGGATTGATTCCAGATACCGGCGGAACTTATTGGTTACCAAAACTTTTGGGAAGACAACAAGCAAACTATCTTGCGTTTACAGGGAAAAAATTATCAGCAACGGAAGCTAAAAGTTTAGGTTTGATCGCAGATGTTTTTGCAGATGAAAATTTCATGGACAACGCAATGGAAGTTCTGATTCAAATTTCAAATTTACCGACGAAAGCGATTTCGCTTACCAAAAAAGCGTTCAATGAATCTTACGATAATTCTTTAAATAAACAATTGGATATCGAAGGAATTCTTCAGCAGGAAGCCGCAGAATCAGAAGATTTTATGGAGGGAGTTTCTGCATTTCTGGAAAAAAGAAAACCAGAATACAAAGGAAAATAGAACATAGTAGCATGTCGGATGTACAATGTAAAATGTAAAATACTTTCTACATCCGACATTTTACTTTTTACAAAAATAGGACAATGAATAAAATTGGAATTATAGGTTCTGGAACCATGGGAATTGGCATTGCACAAGTCGCAGCCATGAATCAATGTAATGTTTTTCTTTACGATCAAAACGCGGAGCAAACCGAAAAATCTTTAGAAGGACTTCAAAAAGTTTTAACAAGATTAGTAGAAAAAAATAAAATTGGTTTCGAAGAAAGTGAAAACATTTACAATCGAATCAAATTTTGTACAGAACTTAAAGACTTCAAAGATTGCGATTTGGTGATCGAAGCCATTATTGAAAACAAAGAAATCAAAACGAAAGTTTTTCAACAATTAGAAGAAATTGTTTCTGAGGACTGTATTATTTCGAGCAATACGTCTTCGATTTCTATCACTTCCCTTTCTTCAGAATTAAAAAACCCTAAACGTTTTATTGGTATTCATTTTTTCAATCCAGCTCCTTTAATGCCTTTGGTGGAAGTAATTCCTGGACTTTTAACGGAGAAAAATTTAGCTGAAGAAATTGTTTCTTTAATGAAAAGTTGGGGTAAAATTCCTGTGATTGCGAAAGATGTTCCCGGATTTATTGTGAACAGAATTGCGCGTCCATTTTATGGAGAAGCTTTAAGAATTGCTGAAGAAAATATTGCAACACCGGAACAGATCGATGATGCGATGCGAACTTTGGGGAATTTCAAAATGGGACCTTTTGAACTGATGGATTTAATAGGAATTGACGTCAATTTCTCAGTTACAAAAACGGTTTACGCTGATTATTTTTTCGATCCGAAATACAAGCCGAGTTTGCTTCAACAAAGAATGAGCGAGGCTAAATTACACGGCAGAAAAACAAGAAAAGGTTTTTACGACTATTCAGAAAACGCCATAAAACCAACTCCTATAAAAGACGAAGAATTGTATCAAGAAATCTTTATGAGGATTTTATCAATGTTAATAAACGAAGCCGTAGAAGCAAAACGACTCGGAATTGCAGATGATGAAGCCATAGAATTAGCGATGCAAAAAGGCGTGAATTATCCAAAAGGTTTATTGCAGTGGGGAAAAGAAATTGGTTACCAAAAAATTTCAGACACGCTTCAAAATCTTTACAACACTTATCAGGAAGAACGTTATCGTCAAAGTCCTTTGTTGCGAAAACTAATCTAACATCTGGGTAAATCTGTGAGCAATAAAATTATCACACCGATTTCACGGATCTGCACAGAAAAAATATAAACATGACTCCACACGAACTCGCTCAATACATGCTCAATCAAGATGCTTTCTCGCAATGGATGGGAATAAAACTCATCGAAATTCGGGAGAAATATTGTCTGATTGAAATGCCTGTAAAACAAGAAATGATCAACGGATTGCGAACGGTTCACGGTGGCGTTACTTTTTCCCTCGCAGATTCTGCTTTGGCTTTTTCAAGTAATAATACGAATGAAGCCTCCGTTGCGCTACATTGTTCAATGAATTTTACGAAAGCGATTCGATTGGGTGATATTTTAACCGCAGAAAGTGTTTTGATTTCCGATACCAGAAAAACCGGGGTTTATGATATTTCGATTACAAATCAGCATAAAGTTTTGGTGGCGACTTTTCGGGGAACGGTTTATAAAATTGAGAAGAAGGTGACGGATTTGTAGATTTAAGGGCTAGACAACTTAATTAACCATCTAATAATCATAGAGATTATAATTTAAAACATATACAAAATGATTTGTTATTTATACCAAATCTTGGTACATTTGTTTTAAATAAAATCGAAATGGGAAAAAACACATCAATATTACTTGGCGACTATTTTGAAAATTTTGTCAATGAAAAAATTACTTCCGGAAAATTTTCGTCTGTAAGTGAAGTCATTAGAAATGCGTTGCGTTTAATGGAGAATGAAGAAAATAAAACGAAGACCTTGATCAACGAACTTAAAATCGGTGAAAAAAGTGGAATCGTCAAAGATTTTGACCGGAATGAAAATTTAAATAAAATTCACTCCAAACATTTAATCAAATGATTTTTGAAATAAGTGAGAAAGCAAATGAAGATCTTGAAAACATTTGGTTATACACTTATGAAAATTGGTCGCAAGAACAGGCAGACCGCTATTATAATCTTATCCTAAATGAGATTGAATACATCACTGAGAATTTTGAAAGTGGTAAATCATTTGAACATATTAGAAAAGGTTATCGCTCTACAAAAGTAAAATCTCATCTTATTTTTTACCGAAAATCAAAAAGAGATACTATAGAAATCATCAGAATACTTCACCAAAGAATGGATATTGAAAACCGCTTGAATGAATAGTAATTTTAAATAATATTTTTTCACGCATAACTCCAAGTTATCTTAAAACCTAATCTGCAGCCCGACTTGAACGGAGCTCTTTTTTATTGTTGTCTGAGCGAAGTCGAAGATAACAATAAAAAAAGCGGGAGTGGAAGGCGGAAATGTCTGCCACAAAAAATGATAAATGGACATTCGACTTAGTCAAATGTCTGCCTAAATAGAGAAAATTTTTCCCAGCCAATTTCGAGGAAAATCGAACTTCAAAACTATTTTGAAGTTTTTTTTATTTTGATGTAATATATTTCGGAAATTAGTTGTCTTACTTATAGAAACTAAACAATGACCCACGATATTTTTAAAAACACGGTATTCTGTCTCAAGGATGAGATGTATCGTTTTGCGAAAAGATTCGTGATCAGCAGTGACGAAGCGGAAGATGTTGTGCAGGATCTGATGATGAAATTCTGGCAGAAAAAAGAGGAGCTCGCAGGTTTTGGGAACTTGAAATCGTACGCGATGAAATCGGTAAAGAATGAATGCCTGAACCGATTGAAACACGAAGACGTAAAAATGGGTTTCGCAGATTTTCAAAAACACAGAAGTGAAATTCATGAAGTGGAATCGAATAATATGAAAGACCAGATCATCGGTTTTATTAATGAACTTCCAGAGAAACAGAAAGCGGTGATTCACCTGAAAGATGTAGAGGATTTCGATGTCGTAGAGATTGCAGAAATTCTGGAAATGGAGCAAAATGCAGTTCGCGTAAATCTGATGCGGGCAAGAACAAAAGTAAAAGAACAAATCCTGAAACTGATGGATTTCGAAAATAGAATGATTGAAAATTTATAACAATTATTATCATGGAAAAAGATAGATCTCAAGATAAATACAAGGAAATCACCCAGGAACTTAAGGAAGAGAAAATGAACTGGGACTTTGAAGATTTTCTGAAAAAAACTGAAGAAAGTGAAAAAATAATTCCTCTCGTTAATAAAACGAAAGGCGGTTCTTTCCCGAAAACGTTTTGGATGGCTGCAAGTGTAATTTTTCTTCTATCTATAGGAATTTTCTTTAATTATGAAACTAAGAAATCAGTTAAAGAACAGGATAATTTGGTTCAAAATGAAATCCTGAAACAGAAAGATACTTTCCAAAAGGAATCCCAACTGGCAATCAACCTCACCAATGATTCTTTAAAAATAAAATCCGACAGCATCATTTCTGACTCTGCTTCTACCGTAGACCAGAATGAGACCGATATTATGAATCAAATTTTACCCAAACGAGGTCGAATCAGAAGAGATTCGAGACCGAGATATGCGAAAAATTCAACGCCGACTAAGACTGCATCAAAAACTGAAAACTCTGACTATAAATCTAATTACGTAATAATTAATGGTCAGAAAATAGAAAGTGAACAGGAAGCAATTGACTTGACGAAGTATTCCTTCCGAATTCTGTCTGAAAATGTTTCGAAAACAGTGGCTCAAACCGATGTCCTAAACAACTTTAAAAATGATTACTAAAATATAATATCATGCAAAAATTACTTATCATATTCGCCCTTTTCTTTTCGCATTTCTTTCAAATTAATGCGCAGAAAGATAAACTGGATCAGCTTTTTGAAAAATATCAGGAAGCGGAAGGAGTTACCTCCATCAAGATTGCAAAACCAATGTTTAATATGCTCAACAAATTAAATATTGCCGATGACGAACTGTCTCAAATTAAACCTTTGCTCAGTAAAATCAATGGTTTGAAGATCCTGATTGTCGAAAAACCAAAAGTTTCTGCTAAGCCAGAAGATCAAAAACAGCAATTGCAGTTTCAAAAATTACAGGCCGACATTACAAGTTCTTTGAAAAACATGAAGTACGAAGAACTCATCACGGTAAATAACAAAGACAATAAAATAAAATTCCTGTCTTCGGATGCTGCGAATGGGATTTTAGATGATCTCTTGCTCAGCATTAATTCAGAAGGAAATACAATGTTGCTGATGCTGGAAGGGAAAATTTCTATGGATGATGTGAATAACTTAGTCAACGAAGCTCAGAATTCTACGCCGATCAGTTCAGTTACTTCCCAAAACATCAGTTCAAATGCTAATATGCAGGTTCGGAACGTAGGAAAATTTACAGGCGTTTCAGTTTCAAGCGGAATTAAAGTGAATTTCACACAGGGAAATAATCAATCTGTCATTGTGGATACCGATTCAAATTTGCAGAAATATGTTTCCACAGAAGTTCAAAACGGAATCTTAACCATTTCAGTTAAAAATAAAGACAACAAGAATCTGAATTTCAAAAAGTTATTGGTAACCATTGAGGCGCCTCGACTTTCTTCTGTAAAAGTGAGTTCGGGATCATTGCTCACCACATTAAATACCATTAATGAAAATGATTTCGAGACCAAAATTTCTTCCGGCGCCAATCTGAATGCAGATCTAAATATTGCGAACAGTGTGAAAGTGGATATCAGTTCCGGTTCCAGTGCGAGAATTGAGGTGAATTCTAAAACCATAGAAGTTGATGGTAGCAGCGGTTCAATGGCCACCATCGAAGGAAATGCAGAAAAAATCTCCATCGATTTATCAAGTGCAGCGGCTTGTAATGCGCAGAACCTGGTAGCAAAAACTGCAATGGTTCGTGCTTCTTCCGGCGCTACGGTCAAAGTTCATGCAATTGAAACTTTAAATGCAAATGCAACTTCGGGTGCCTCTATTCGGTACAAAGGAAATCCACAAAATTTCCAGGGAGAAAAATCATCAGTGAGCGGCGGAAGTGTAAAACCTTTAAATTAAAGTCATGAAAAAATTGTATTCTTTAAGTGCTTTTTTATTACTAATAATTACACTTCAATCCTGTATCGTTTCTCAAAAACCAAAAATGGATTTCTTTGATCATTCTAATTATGACAACAAAGACGTAAAATTCATAAGTGTAAATGTGCCGATGTTTCTGGCAAAACCCATTGTAAAAAGAGCTTTGCGTGAAGATGGTGAAAGTGAAGAACTCATTAACCTCATCAAAAAAGTATCAGACATCAAAGTAATGACTGTGGAAAATGGAAACGAAAATATGGTTTCTGATTACGCAAAATATCTAACCAAAAATAATTACGAAGAATGGATGACGATAAAGAAGGATAAGGAAATCATCAAATTTCAGGCGAAACAAAAAGGAGAAGAAATTCGACGATTACTCATCACGATAGCTTCCGAGAAGGATCTGGTTTATGTAGATGTTTCGGGAAAATTTACAGCAGATGATATTTCGAGAATTATTAACTATTCAGAGAAAAACGATATAAAGAAATTGGTTTCGAAATAAATGAGATTTCAGTAGAAAATAGCCTCAATTTTTTTTGTGGCTATTTTTATTATGAGTCGACCCGTCCTTAAGACGAGATGCTTTCCATCCCAATTCTTAATTTCAGCAGTCGCTTTACTCGCAGTTCATAGCGAACTTTTCGTTTCAAAACAAGAACGAGTTTAGACGATTCAATTATAAAATATAACTAAAATGAGTCAATAAGGGCTAGTTACGACTCCGTTTTAAATTAAATATTGTTCATAAAAACCAAAAACTTTCATTTTAAAAAAAAATAACTTAATTTCGCACAGAAAGTAAAAGATGTCTATTCACAACAAAATCGTAGAAACTGCCATCACTTTCGATGACGTTCTCTTAATTCCTTCTTATTCAGAAGTTTTGCCTAATCAGGTTTCCCTAAAATCACGACTTTCCGATAAAATTACGCTCAATGTTCCCATCGTTTCCGCAGCAATGGATACGGTTACAGAAGCTGAAATGGCAATTGCTTTGGCGAGAGTTGGTGGAATTGGTTTTATACATAAAAATATGCCGATTGAGGAACAGGCAACTCAAGTTTACAATGTAAAACGTTCTGAAAACGGGATGATTTCTGATCCTGTGACTTTATCGAAAGATCATACTTTAGCCGAAGCCAAAGAATTAATGACGAGATTTAAAATTTCCGGACTTCCTGTAGTTGATGAGACGAATACTTTGATTGGAATTATTACGAATCGTGATGTAAAATATCAGGAAAATTTAGATTTGAAGGTAGAAGAATTAATGACGAAAGATAAACTCATTACTTCCGATAAAGCCACAAATCTGGATGAAGCCAAAGAAATTCTTTTAAAAAATCGCGTAGAAAAACTTCCGATCGTCGACAAAGATTTTAAACTAGTTGGTTTAATCACCATCAAAGATATCGACAATCAAATGGAATATCCCAATGCCAATAAAGATAAAAATGGTCGACTGATCGTTGGAGCTGGCGTGGGAGTTGGTGACGATACCATAGATCGCGTTACCGCTCTGGTAAACGCTGGAGTTGATATCATCGCCGTAGATTCTGCGCACGGACATTCAAAAGGAGTTCTCGATAAAGTAACAGAAATTAGAAAACATTTTCCAGATCTGGATATTGTTGGTGGTAATATAGTCACTGCAGAAGCTGCGAAAGATTTAATTGAAGCTGGTGCAAATATTCTAAAAGTTGGTGTTGGTCCAGGTTCGATTTGTACAACCCGCGTTGTAGCTGGTGTTGGAGTTCCTCAATTGACTGCGATCTATAATGTTTTCGAATATGCTAAAACTAAAAACGTTGCCGTGATTGCCGATGGTGGAATTAAATTATCCGGAGATATCGTAAAAGCTTTAGCTTCCGGTGCAAGTGCCGTGATGCTCGGTTCTTTATTAGCCGGAACTGATGAAGCGCCGGGTGAAGAAATTATTTTCCAGGGGCGAAAATTCAAAGCTTATCAAGGAATGGGCTCACTTTCTGCCATGAGACGCGGTGGAAAAGAAAGATATTTTCAAAGTGAAGCCAAAAAATTTGTTCCTGAAGGAATTGAAGGCAGAGTTCCGCACAAAGGTAAATTAGAAGAAGTTGTATTCCAGTTAACGGGTGGAATTCGCGCAGGAATGGGTTACTGCGGAACAAAAGATATCAACACTTTACAAAAAGACGGAAAAATGGTTATGATAACCGGAAGTGGTTTGAAAGAATCTCATCCACATGATGTGATCATTACGCAGGAAGCTCCGAATTATTCCCTTTAAATAAATAAAATATATAAGGCCGACTATTTAAAAACGTCGGTTTTTTTTTCGGATTGCTCAAAATCAGTTTATATTTACGTCCTACTAAAATCAGCAATGAAGTCTTACTACTTTCTCTTTATTTTTCTGCTTTTCGCAAGTTGCGATGTCATTCCCAATACTCCCAGTTATGGCGGTAATTCTTCCTCAAATAATGAAGTGCAGGAATTTAGAACTTTAATGGAGAAAGATCAGATCAACAAAACCCGCGTAAATGCTGAAGTTTTAACTTACTTATTGAATGATTCAAATCCTGCCGAAAAAAACACAGCAGCAGTTATCGAAAATAACTCGAACTGTAATATCATTGTAAGACTGGTCGGAAAATCTAATAATCAAATCTACAATCTGCCGATTTCTGCAAACTCCAAAAATCAATTCGTTATTCAAAAAGGCAGTTATACCTTGAGATCAAATATTTGCGCTGCAAAATATTATTCACAGAAAAATATTCTGGATCCACTGAGTCTGAAACTTTCTAAAAATTAGTCAAAGTTGAATAGAAAAAGTGAAAGCACGGAAAGACCTGCAATTAATATAACAGCGGCGAGAGAAACAATTATTTTTCATTTCTGATAAAACTCATATCTGAAAACTTTGAAAATAAATCTAATTCGGATAATTTTGTCCTATTAAAAAAAAACAGTTAAATATCAATCAATGAAAAACATTCTTACAACCTTTGCACTCGCTCTTTTAGCGCTTCAGGCGTGCAAACAAAATCCGAACGAAACTTCCGCTGCAAAATCAGAAACCGCTGCAATGGAAATAAAAGTAAGTGGTGAAACTGAAGACCAAAAGCCAGTAAATCCTCCTACAGTTCCTGCACCAGTTGGCGACAGAGCTGCCAAAAAAGTGATCGTACATTTAGAAGCAACCGAAGAAGTTGGCGAACTTGCGGATGGCGCGACCTACAAATTCTGGACTTTTAACGGAACCGTTCCGGGATCATTTATCAGAATTAGAGTCGGCGACGAAGTTGAACTTCACTTGAAAAACGCAAGTAACAGTGTGATGCCCCACAATATTGATCTTCACGCCGTAAACGGTCCAGGTGGAGGTGCAGAAGCTACCAATGTTGCTCCAGGAAAAGAAGCCATCTTTAATTTTAAAGCTTTAAATCCAGGACTTTTTGTTTATCATTGTGCTGCAGCTCCGGTTCCATTGCACATTGCTAACGGAATGTATGGTTTAATTTTAGTGGAACCAGAAGGAGGTTTAGCTAAAGTTGACAAAGAATATTACATCATGCAGGGTGAATTCTATACGAAAGGAAAAACCGATGATAAAGGTCTACAGGAATTTGACCAGGACAAAGCACTCGACGAAAGACCAACTTATGTAGTCTTCAACGGTAAGAAAAATGCTTTGATGGGTGAAAAAATGCTTCAGGCAAAAGTGGGCGAAACCGTACGTATTTTCATAGGAAACGCGGGACCAAACTTAGTATCTTCATTCCACGTTATCGGGGAAATCTTCGACAAAGTGTATGCAGAAGGTGGAACAAAATATAATGAAAATGTGCAGACCACAGTAATTCCTGCAGGTGGAGCAGCAATGGTAGAATTCAAAGTAGAGGAACCGGGAGAATATGTGATTGTCGACCACTCTATTTTCAGAGCCTTCAATAAAGGAGCGATCGGTAAGTTAAAAGTTACGGGAGAGAAAAATCCGAAAGTTTACAATAAAGTACAATAATCGAAAATCTTAAATATCAAATAAAAGAAACTGCCATGTCATCAATTTTCAAAATATTTCTGTACATCGGCGGTTTCTTTTTTATTCTAATATCCTGCAATAAAAAAGGCACGGAAATTTCTTCAAAAAAAGTTCCTGCTGCTATTACTCAGGAAGCCGCAATTCACCCAAACGTGAAAATGATCTCCATTAAAGGCGGAAGTTATTTACCTTTTTACGGGGACAGTTCTCTGGTTAAAGTGGATGATTTTCTTTTGGATGAAAGACCAGTAACAAATAAGGAATTCCGTGATTTTGTAATCAAAAATCCGAAATGGAAACGCAGCAACATCAAAACAATTTTTGCAGACGACACATACTTGAAAAATTGGCAAAATGACGAAACTCTTCCAAAAAATGCTGATCCAGATGCACCAATCACTTTTGTTTCGTGGTTTGCAGCAAAAGCTTTTGCAAAAAGTGCCGGAAAAAGATTGCCGACTTTAGACGAATGGGAATTTGTAGCAATGGCAGACGAAGAAATTGCAAATGCCCGAAAAAAACCTACGTATTCTGCTCATCTCATCAATCTTTATAATGAAAAATTAAGAGAGAAAAATAAAGTAATGATTTCAAAACCGAACTTTTACGGCGTTTACAATATGTTTGATCTGGTTTGGGAATGGACGGACGATTTCAATTCGATCATGTCGACCGCGGATTCCAGAAATGGCGAATTCGATGACAAAGGATTATTTTGTGCTTCTGCAGCAACAAGCGCAACTGATGTTCTGAACTATGCCTCGTTTATGAGATACGCTTTCAGATCAAGTTTAAAAGCCAATTTCACGGTAGAAAACTTGGGATTCAGATGTGCAAAAGACCTTCAAAAAAAATAAAATGAAAAATTTCATCATACTCATTTTCTCTGTTCTTCTCCTTTTTGCCTGCAAAGACAATTCTGAAAAACCAGAAGAGATCAAAGCAAAAACAACAGATTCTATTTTCTTATTAGACTCTAAATGGCAAAATCAAGATGGCAAGGAAATTCAGCTGAAAGATTTAAAAGGTAAAAATTTGGTAGTCGTAATGATTTTCACGAGTTGTCAAACAGCTTGTCCGCTTTTGGTGGCCGATATGAAAAAAGTAGAAGGTAAAATTACGAAAGACAAACTTAAAAATACTTCAATGGTTCTGATCACCATCGATCCTACCAATGATACTCCGGAAGTTTTGAAAAAATACGCTCAAAAAAGAGATATGTATGGCGAACCCTGGGTTTTCCTCCGCAGCGATCTTGAATCAACGCGGGAATTTGCAAATGTTCTGGCGGTGAAATACAAAAAGATCACACCGATTATTTTTTCTCACTCCAATATAATTTCGATCTTTAATAAAAAGGGCGAAATGGTGAGTCAGGAAGAAGGAACTGTAAATTCTGATGCGATCGCGAAAACAGTAAATGGTCTGAATTAAAATAACACTAAAACAACCATTAATGCCTGCTGAAGAAATTTTGCAGGTATTTTTTTGTGAAAATCTTTTGGTTTATTTCCCCAGTTTATCTTTAAAATCATCGATTCGAAAATCGGTTAAAGCATTTCCTTTTTCTATTTTTTCTTTAGCGTATAATTTAAAATCATTTTCCGTTTTTTCTAAAAGATAATCATAAGGTCCAACCGAAGAAATTAGTTTAACCAAAACTGGCGAAATTTCTAAAGTGATAAATAGCCCCATAATAAAAGCGGCCGCAACTCCTATGATCGCAGAATTTTTACCCAATTCATCTAAAGCTTGAAGTCTTGCCGCAAAACCGTTGAATTGATCTTCGAAGGTTTCTGTTTTATCTCTTTCCTTTTCGATATTGGTGTACACTTTTGAAACTTCTTTGTCCAGATATTCCAGTCGGGGACCAATTTGTTTTTGATAATTTTCCAGATCCTGTCGACGCTGTTCTTTTAATTCAGCTTTCCTTTTGGCATTTGTTCCATAACCAATTTTTCCACTGGTTAAGCCACTTTGTTTGCCTAAAATTTCTTTCTCTAATTCCACTGAAGCAGAATCATAGGATTTTTGATACTCGACAACTTTGTTCTGAATTTGTTTTTTCTCCGTGTCAAATGGACCGGATTGCTGCAAAATCCTGCCGTTCATTTCGGCTTGAAGCTGGGTTTTATTCTTCTGAATAATGGTGTTCAATTGTTTGTTGACTTCTTTTTCAAATATTTTTAATTCTAAAGGCTTCGAAATAATGATTCCCAAAAAAGTCGCCAATATCAACCTGGGAATGGCCATCAAAATTTGATTCCACCAAGTCCCCGTTTTTTTGATGGAGGAAACAATATACCGGTCAAGATTGAAGATCATTAAACCCCAGAGAATTGCAAATCCACCGGAAGTCCAGATATTATCGAAAATTGTAAACATTGCATACCCCGCAGAAAGCGTCGCAAAAACTGCGGTGAACAAAACGATTCCGCCTATTCCCGCAAACTTATTCCATTCGCTCGGTGTTTTTCTTAAAATATGGATGTTGCTTCCGGAACAAATCATCAGAAATTTCTGAAACCAGTTCATCGAATGAGCGGTTTGAATTACTGGATTTATTTTTTGATTTTTCATCGGTTTAAAAATTAAAACTTTAACTAATCTGTCTTAGAAAACGCAACAATGTTACAGATAGTATTAGGTTTAGCCAAGTAAATCTTTTGTGTATTATTTGTAAATCAACTTTAAAAAGTAAGTAACTGAAAATTAAAAGATTGATCTATTTTAAACGATCGGGATTTTGTTTTAGAAAACTATCCCATCCGGTGTAAGATTTATCAAGAGAGATGGTAGCCGAATTAAAATGATGACAAACGGCAACGGCCAAACCATCGGAAGCATCCAAATATTTGGTGGGAAATTCTTTCAGGTTTAAAAGATGTTTCAGCATACCTGCAACCTGTTCCTTGCTCGCATTTCCGTTTCCTGTAATCGCCATTTTAATCTTTTTGGGAGAATACTCGGTAATCGGAACATCGCGATAAAGAGACGCTGCCATTGCAACTCCTTGCGCGCGACCTAATTTCAGCATCGACTGTACATTTTTTCCAAAGAAAGGAGCTTCTAGCGCAACCTCATCGGGATGAAACTCATCAATTAAAGATAAAGTTCGCTCGAAAATATATTTCAGCTTGGTTTCGTGATTGGGATATTTCTTTAGAATAAGTTCATGCATAGAAATCATTTCTATTTTGTTTCCTTTCACTGAGATCAATCCGAAGCCCATAATCGTGGTTCCGGGATCGATTCCTAAAATAATTTTTTCTGTTTGCACGCTGCAAAAATAATCCGTTTAATTTAATAACTTCAGATAAATACTTATAATTTAGTATTTTATATTAATTTTGTTTAGAAATTATTGCGCTATGGTCCGACTTCTTTCTTTTTGTTACCTGCCTCTGTTAATTTTGATGGGTTCCTGCAATGTACAAACTGCCGTGCCCAACAATTCTGGCTCAATTCCGAAAGGTGTTGCCCCTGAAAACAGCATTGTTTATCTTTTTTTTGGAATTGAAAAAACACCGTCTGGCTCTGAAAAAGTAACACATACCGAAACGAGAATAACAAAAGGAATTATTAAGAACACCTCCATTGACAACAAAGAAAATAAGGCAGGAAATCTCCTGATCACCATGCTCGGAAAAGGTGGAGAAGTTTTGGAAGAAAGAATTATCGAAGATCCGCTCAATCCTGTTCTTGAAGTGTTTGCAGAAGATGGATTGAGTAAGAATAAAGTCAATTTATCAAAAGCTGAGTTCAGCGTAAGATTTAATCAAAAGGGAGAGATCTCTTCCGTAAAAATCGAAAAAATAACTACAACCTCAAAAAACAATTTAATAACCTTAAAACTTTAACCGATGAAAAAAATTCTACTATTTTTGATGATGAGCCAGTTGTGCTTTTCTCAAGTTTTTGAAACCGTCCCAATTATAGAGAACGGACCCAGAGATAAAAGAATCAATATGGTGGTAATCGGAGATGGATTTACTGCGGCGCAACAGGCAAATTTTATCGCAGACGCCACTACTCTCGTCAACTACATTTTCGCAAAATCACCTTTTAATCAGTACAAAAACTATTTTAATGTGTACGCGATCAAAGTAATCTCTTTGGAATCCGGCGTAAAACATCCGGGAACGGCAACTGATGTAACAGAACCTGTATTTCCTGTAAGTAATCCCAATAATTTTTTAGGAACAACCTTCGACGTTGGCGTTCATCGCTGCGTGTATTCAAACACGACGAATAAAGTAACCGGTGTTTTGGCGAGTAATGTACCTGATTTTGACATTGCATTTGTGTTAGGAAATTCTCCGGAATATGGCGGTTGCGGCGGAACGTACGCTTTCTTATCCAATCATCCTTCCGCGCCCGAAATTGTAGTGCATGAACTTGGACATTCTTTTGGAAATTTAGCCGATGAATACTGGTTTTCAGGAACGGGTGAATCTCCAAACAAAACGAAAGACAATAATGCTGCAACCAACAGATGGAAAAACTGGTTGGGAATTAATTCAATCGGCATGTTTCCGTATGAGGAAAGTCCGACCTGGTTCAGACCTAATCAAAATTGCGAAATGCGTTATTTAAACCGCGAATTTTGCTCAGTTTGCAAACAGCAGTTGATCGAAAGAGTTCATACTTTACAAAATCCGATCGATTCCTTTACACCGAGCAATGCAGCTGCAATTAATCTTACTGCTCCAATAACGTTTAATGTAACCGAAATTTTACCGGTCCCAAATACTTTGGCAAATTCCTGGAGTTTAAATGGAACTTCTTTGGCGGAAACATCAAACGCGACCACCATTAATCCTGCAAGTTTTAATATGGGAAATAACACGGTGCTTTTTTCGGTAGTGGATAACAATAGCTTATTGAAGGTTGACAATCACCCCTCTCTACATGTTGGAACCGTTTCCTGGACGGTAACTAAAACACTTGCTGCAATTGATGTAAATGCTACGCAAAGAAATTTTACCCTTTATCCAAATCCTGTGAAATCCCAGATTTTTATTAAAGATCAAAATAAAAGTTTAAAGAATATCTCAGTAGAGATTCTTGATGCTTCAGGTCGAAGTTTAAGAACTCCGAAAGTAGAACTTTTGAGTTCAGGTGAAGTTTCTGTAGATGTTGAAGGACTTTTGCCACAAACCTATTTTATCAAAGTGTACGAAAATAAATCTTTGATCTTGACCCAAAAAATCATAAAAGAATAAATTTATTTTTTAATTCATAAAAATCCGGATCCTTATGGAATTCCGGATTTTTTTATTTAAACTTTATTTGCAATCATTGGATATTTAACAAACATTTATAATTTTCAGTATCAATACATTAAAGAATAGTATTAAATTTGGTCATATTAAAAATAAAAACATGAAAAAACTTCTACTGGGTCTAAGTTTAATGGGAACATTCGCACTTTCCAATTTTACGTTTGCTCAAAAAACCGAAAATCCGAAATTTGTCGGAAACATTGAAGGAATAAAAGAATATTCTTTAACCAACGGAATGAGAGTTTTGTTGATTCCAGACGGTTCACAGAGCAATATGGTCGTTAACATTATTTACCATGTAGGTTCCAAAGATGAAGGTTATGGAGAAAAAGGAATGGCGCATTTGCTGGAACACATGCTTTTTAAAAGCACGAAAAACCTGGGTGATATTAAGAAACAATTATCCGACAAAGGCGGTGCTGCAAACGGAACCACTTATTATGACCGAACCAATTATTACGAAATTTTTCCTTCTAATGATGAGAATCTGAAGTGGGCAATTAATATGGAAGCCGATCGAATGATCAACGCGACCATTTTGCAAACCGACTTAGACAAAGAATTTTCTGTGGTTAGAAATGAATTTGAGATCGGGGAAAACAATCCTTCCGGCGTTTTGATGGAAAAGGTATTTTCTACGGCGTACATGTGGCATAATTACGGAAATTCTACGATTGGAAGCAAAGAGGATATCGAACGTGTAAAAGCAAATACGCTCCGAAAATTTTACGAAAAATATTATCAACCCGATAACGCAACCTTGATCATTGCGGGCAAATTTGATGAAAACAATGCTTTAAAATATATTGCGGAAAATTTTTCAAACTTACCAAAACCAACCAGAGAATTGGGCGGAACTTACACCGTTGAACCACCACAAGACGGAGAAAAAACGGTAGTTCTGAATCGCGCCGGAGAAAGTAAACTGGTTGCCGCAGCTTATCATACTTCCGCTTACGCGGATAAAGATTTTGCAGCTTTGGCGGCTCTCAGCGAAATTTTAACAGGAAATCCTTCCGGATATTTATATAAAAGTTTGGTAGAAACACAAAAAGTTTCTGCGATCTGGGCTTATTCTCCGGAATCAAGAGATCCAGGCATGATGTATTTTAACTTTGATGTCCCTAAAGACAAAAATTTAGACGTCACTGAAAAATTGGTAAAAACTGAATTAGATAAAATCGCCACTACTAATTATACAGAAGAGGATTTAGCTCGCGCAAAATCTAAACTCGTAAAACAGATCGCAGACACCAAAAATAATACCATCGGTTATGCGATCTCCCTGACGGAAATTGTCGGAGCAGGGAATTACAAACTGGCATTTTTATATCGCGACAATGTAGAAAAATTAACACTTGCCGACATTAAAAATGTGGCGCAGAAATATTTTAAAAGCAACAACAGAACAATTGGGCTTTTTGTTCCAAGTGCGAATGAAATGCGGGTGAAACCTTCAGAGTATTTACCCAGTCAAATCGCCTCTTTAACCTCCAATTATAAGGGAAAAGATTTAGAAAAAGAAGCTGCACCGTTTGAAGCTTCTATTGCGAATCTGAAGAAAAATGTAACAGAAGGCGTTCTTTCCAATGGAATGAAATATGGTCTCATCAATAAAGAAGTGAAAGGTGATAAAGTAATGGCTACTTTTAAGTTTCTACTCGGAAACGAAAAAGATCTGGCCGGCAAAAATACCATTGGTGACTTAACTGCAGATCTGTTAAAAGCAGGAACCAAGACCAAAACAAAAGAACAGATTCAGGATAAACTTGATCAATTAAAATCATCTATTGACACAAGAATTAGCGGACAGAACTTATTTATTAGTTTGTCAACTTACAAAAATAATTATCCGGAAGTGATGGATATTTTAAAAGATATGTTGGCTAATTCTACTTTTCCACAAAATGAATTAACGAAAACGATATCAGAATATACCACTGCTTTAGAAGGTCAACTAAAGGACCCACAAGCACTTGCGCAAAATGAACTGCAACGTTTAGCAATGCCATATCCAAAAGAAAGCGTTTTTTACACCGCATCTTTACAGGAAGAAATTGATAATACCAGAAAAGTCACCCGCGATCAAATCGTAAATTTCTACGAAAACATTATGGGAGCAAACACCGGCTTCGGAACGGTTCTAGGAAATCTTGATCCGAAAATTGCAGCTTCTTCCTTAGAAAACACTTTCGGAAAATGGAATGCAAAATCGAAATACACCGAAATAAAACCTACCTATTTTGATACTAAAAAAATTGATAAAAATTTCTTGACGCCTGACAAAGAAAATGCCATGGCTTTAGGAACAGAAAGTTTCAAAATGGATCAAAAGAGTGCAGATTATCCAGCGTTACTTTTGGCAAATGAAATATTGGGAAGTGGCGGATTTTTATCGGCAAGATTACCGATGAGACTGCGTGAAAAAGAAGGAATAAGTTACGGAGTTGGTTCATTTTTAAATGTCCCTGTTTCCAATGATGTAGCTTCCTGGGGATTTTATGCTTTATTAAATCCGACAAAAAGAGATGCGGTAGAAAGTGCGGTGAAAGATGAAGTAAGCAAAGCTTTGAAAGACGGTTTTACTGCAGATGAAGTTACGACCAATAAAAAGAGTTACGCCAACATTCAGAAAACCATGTTGGGAATGGATAATACGCTGATCAATCTGGTTAATAAAAAATTACAGTACGGCGTTTCTCTAGATGAATATGACGCTTTAAATTCTAAGATCGCCAATTTAAAACAAGAGGAAGTAAATGCGGCACTGAGAAAATATCTGACTTTAGATCGTTTGACTTCTGTGTATGCAGGGGATTTCAATAAGAAGTAGGACAAAAATTAAAGTTTGATTAATCCGGTTCAAAAATGCGCCGGATTTTTTTTGGGAAATTTCTCTGTAAAAAAGGGGAAATCTTTTTAACTTTAAACAATACGTGATGTCAAATAAAAAATCTTCTGTCTTATGAAAAAATTGTCAACTCTTTTCTCGTTTTTGCTGTTTTCAAATTTGTTTTTCGCTCAAATTCCCATCTTAGAAATTGCTTCGAAAAATGGAGATTATAAAATGAATAACGAGGTAATTCTTCAAAGTTTGAATTATGACATTAAGATCACGGGAAATATTTCTACCACCGTTGCAACAATGGTTTTTAAAAATAATTCCAGCAGAATATTAGAAGGCAGAATAACATTTCCTTTGCCGGAAAACGTTTCCGTAAGTGGTTACGCTTTAGATATTAACGGAAAATTACGCAATGCAGTTCCCGTTGAAAAAGCCAGGGCGAAAGAAGTTTTTGAAAGTATTGAGAAAAGAAGCGTTGATCCCGGAATTTTGGAAAAAGTAGAGGGAAATAATTTTCGGACGCGTATTTATCCCGTTCTCGCCAATGGAGAAAGAACCGTTCAAATTACTTATAATCAAGAATTAAAAAAATCGGGAAATAATCTCGAGTATTTTTTACCGCTGGATTATAAAGCTCCTATTCCTCTTTTTAGTTTAAAAACTACGGTTTTTGAAAACAGCACAATGCCACAATTAGAAGAAAGACCCGATGGAAGTTTTGATTTTAAAAAGAATGGAAATGTTTGGGTTGCCGAAACTAAAAGATCTAATTATAAAACGACAGAAAACCTGCGAATTAATCTTCCTCAAAATAATGAAGAAAATTCTGTTTTGATGCAGAAAGCGAGTGACGATCAATTTTATTTTTTAGCAAATGTTCCCGTGACGGCTTCTTCAATTTCAAAAAAAATTCCGCAGACGATCGGCATTATTTGGGATAATTCTTTGAGTGGTTTAAAACGCGATCACGAAAAAGAATTTGAATTACTGGAGGAATATTTTAAAGTGGCAAAAAATATCAATGTCAAATTAGCACTTCTCAGCAATGAATTTGAAGAAAGCAAAAGCTTTAAAATTACTAATGGAAACTGGGCGGAATTAAAAACTTTTTTAAAAACTCTAACCTACGATGGAGGAACAGACTTCGGAGAAATAAAGAATCTGAATGTGGAGGAATATGTTCTCTTTTCTGATGGACTCTCTACTTTTGGTGATTTAAATCTAACTTTAAACAAACCCGTTTATACCATCATTTCTTCGCCGAAAGCTAACTTCAGTCAGATGAAATTCATCAGTTTAAAAACAGGTGGTGAACTTTTAAATATCAATCAAAATTTACCTGCGCAGGAAGTAAAAAAATTACTTTTCCAAAATCTAAAATTTCTGGGTATTAAACCTGGTTCGGATGTGAGTGAAGTTTATCCACAACTTCCACAAACTATTAATAATAACGTGGTATTGACCGGGATTTCAAATCAGGGAAAAACTTCAATCACTTTACTTTTCGGCTTTGGAAATAAGGTTTCTCAAGAAATAGTAATCACCATTAACGCTGAAAACCAAAGCACCAAAGACTGGGATATTTCGAAATTTTGGGCACAAAAAAAGATTTCTGAACTGGAGCTTTTTGGAGAGAAAAATAAAGAAGATATTGAGGATTTAGGTAAACAGTTTGGTATCGCCACCAATAACACGAGTTTAATTGTCTTAGAAAATGTACAGGATTATGCACGTTACGAAATTTTTCCACCTGCAGAATTGCGGGCAGAATATGATCAAATCATAAAAGGAAACCGAGATCAAAGAGATGCCCGAATGACGAATTTGATGGAGAAAGCGGAACTGATGACGGAAGATCTGAAAAAATGGTGGAATACTGATTTTAAAAGTTCGAAAAAATATCCAAAACCGTTGGATCGTCAAAATCAAGCGCCATCAGTCAATAATTCTGAAGTTCACACCGAATTATCCGGTCAGGTTCAGGGCGTTCAAATTCGTGGAAATAATTCTGCAGAGCGGACTCAAGATATTCAGGAAGTAGTCACAGTTAGAGGAATTAGTTCAGCCAGTAATAAAAGCAGGAGTGACGATGAAGTCAGTAATAACAAATCCGCTGAAATAGAAAACATCGCAAAAGGAAAGATCACTACCATCGATGTGAAATCTGATCAGGAATACATGAAGTTTTTTGACAAATTAAATTCTGCAGAAAGTATTTATTCGCAATATTTGGTGCAAAGAGAAAATTATATTCAAACACCGACTTTCTATTTTGATGTGGCAAATCTGCTCTTGCAAAAAAATAATGGAAAATTAGGTTTAAAGGTTTTGAGTTCAATTGCGGATCTGGATCTTGAAAATGAAGAATTGTACAAACTCCTGATTTACAAATTAAAAGAACAGAATATCAATGACAAACAAGTCTGGATCGCTAAAAAAATTATGGAGTGGCGACCGATGGATCCTCACAGTTACCGCGATTATGCATTAGCACTGGAAGATGAGGGGAAACCACAGGAAGCTTTGAATAATCTTTACAAAATTTTGAATAGATCGTACACGCAGGAACTCGCAAACCGAGATAATGGAATAGAAGAAACCATCATCATGGAATTAAATGAATTGGTCTCCAGAAACGGCAATAAACTCGATCTAAGTAAAATTAATCCAAAATTAATAACAGATCTACCTGTCAATATTCGCGTCGTTCTGAACTGGAATAAAGACAATACCGATATTGATCTTTGGGTGACCGATCCGAACGGGGAAAAATGCATGTATTCTAATAAAAAAACGGCGCTCGGCGGAAGATTGAGCGATGATTTCACGGGAGGATTCGGACCGGAACAATTTTTATTAAAGAAAGCCATCAAAGGAAAATATAAAATAGAAACCAATTTCTATGGAGAAAACCAGGTGACTTTGAGTGGACCAACTGCGATCTTAGCGGAGATCTATCTTAATTACGCTACCGGAAAACAGGAAAGAAAACTCGTTATTTTTCAAAATCAGAAAAAATCAAAAGAAGGAAACGGCGATGGCGTTTTGATTGGAGAGTTCGAATTTTAATTTTTTTTCCATCGAGAAATTTACTATTGTTAAACTAAGTTAAATCTTACTATTCCTCTGAAATTGGAATGTTTTGTGCACTAATAAAGGAAATAACATTAAATAATATTACAATGGAAAACGACAAAGTAGTTAGCTTATTAAACGATTTACTGACCAAAAATTACGACGCTGAAAAAGGATATAAAGAAGTTGCTGAAAAAATTGAGCACACTTCTCTGAAATCTTATTTTGATGCTCAAGCTCAAAACAGATATGATTTCGGACATCAGATCAAAGCATTAATTTCTAAATATGGTGGCGAACCGCACAAAGGAACAAGTATTGTGGGAGATCTGCACAGAACCTGGATCGCAATCAGAGACGCATTTACAGATGGAGACAATGCGATCTACGCAGAAGCAATTCGTGGTGAAGAAGCATTTTCCGCAGAGTACGGAGACATGTTAACCAAAGAAGTTTTACCACAAGATGTAAAAGATATGGTTCAAACTCAGAAAAATTCGGTGGACAAAGCCTTAGCATCATTAAAAGTGATGGATGGTTTTCAATCTTAAGAACTTTCAGAGATAGTATTAAAAAATGGTTTCGGCAGTGCTGAAACCATTTTTTTTGGAATGAAAAGAAATCTATTACAGCGAAGAAAGTGGCTTCAACATTTCCGTCCGCAACTCAACTACTTTGTTTTGAGCTGAATCTGTAATCTTTTTTATTTCTTTATGAGGATTAAAAATCGCATTTTTTCCTATCGCCTCATTAGCAATATTGGACAAAATAATGACTGAGGTTTTAGTTTCGGGATAATAAATATTGAGCGACGGCGCACCTTTTACATAACCTGAATGAAAATAAGAACGAGGTGCAGTATTAATCATAATTCCGAAACCATATTCCATTTTTCCAAAAACCGGATGATTTCTATCCGCTGATTTTTCAGTCATTTTTTTTAAAGTTTCCGGCTTCAGAATTTGGCCGCCATATAGTTTGGTATTCCAGAGATGAAGATCAGAAACGGTGGTCAATATTCCGCCGGCAGGAACGGAGATTTCTTTGTTGGCAAGACGTTTCGGCATATTTACAATTTCCTGAAATTTTTTGGAATTCCCTAAGAAAGCTCCTGCAAGATGATTTCCCTGCGATAAATTAGCAGTAGAAGAATTGGTCATTCCAACTTTTTTAAAAAGTTCGAGCGCGTTTTCATCGTAAGATTTCCCTGAAACTTTTTCAATAATTTCGCCCAACAGCCGATATCCTTTGTTAGAATAATGAAATTTTTCTCCGGGTTTTGAAAGCAATCCATTTCCAGAATCACTGATTCCTGAGGTATGATTTAATAAATTCTTAATGCTGATATTTTCAAAGCCGTTTTTTTCAAAGCCTTTCAGATATTTTGAAACTTTATCTTCTGTGTTAAGTTGGACTTGATCTTCCTGAAGCAATATTAGAACCGCGGTAAATTGTTTACTGATGGAGGCAATTGCAAAAACCGAATTGCTATCGAGTTTAGCCTTATCCTTAAAATTTTGAAATCCTTCACTTTTTTGATATAACATATTTTCACCTTTCAGAACTGCCACAGAACCGTTGAAATGATACTTGGAAAAGACAGAATCAATTTTATCTTTCAATATACTTTTTTCGAACTGATTGACGGCATTTTCAACAATAACTTCGGGAGAAATTGGTTGCGCCGCAAATTTTTCCTTTTCAGATTTACAGGAAATAATGAAGAGCAGAAAAGCAAAATATAGAATTTTTTTTGAATTCATAAAAACCGGCATTTTTTCAAATATAAAAAAAAGAATATTGAAGCACAGACTTTTCTAAATTTTACACAAAAAAAAGTCTCAAAGAAATATTGAGACTTTTCAAATTTTACAAAAAAATTTTAATTAATTCTTCTTACCGACATATTGAACACCCGCCAAAACCTTTGCTACGTCAATTTTTGCTCCTTTTGAATTCATGGAAATATCCTTCGTTTTTATTCCATTTTTTCCGACAGAGATATTGCTGTAATCTGATTGTGACATGCCCAGACAATTGGTTTTGTTATTCAGGGAAATACTGATTTCGCTGTCCTCGGTTTTGTAAGCGATGCACCCTAACTTTACCGCATATCCAAAAGCAGTCTGTGGAGGAATACTATATACTTCGGCATCTTCAGTTTTTGTATTGGCTACGGCATAAATTCTACTGTTTCCTAATAAATTAGAGATCCAGATCACATTTTTCTTCACCGGATCTTTTGTAATTACGAGATCTTTTGTAGCGGCATCCCGAATTTTGTCCGGTGCCAGAAAAGCCGATTGCGTATAAGTTCCAAGAATCGATTGCGCATAAATTATGCTGGAAGAAGCAATCATTAAAAATACCGCTAACTTTTTCATATTAATTTTTTATAAAGTTACTAAAATTTGAAGATACCGTCCAATGCATAGTAACAAGATCATAAAAAATAAATTTATTTTAAATAATCCATTAAAAATTTTTCAAACTGTGATTATTTTTTAGGATCTACCCCTGCATTTTTTTAAACTTTACAAGGCTTCTGAACCTGCACTTGCAACCGCATGATCATTTTCAACAGAACTTCCGCTTACTCCAATCGCGCCAATAATTTCACCTTCAGCATTTTTAATTGGAATTCCGCCCGGGAAAGTAATTAAACCACCGTTGGAATGTTCGATGTTGTAAAGCGAACCTCCGGGTTGAGAAAGATTTCCGATCTCCCCGGAATTCATATCAAAAAATCTTGCTGTTTTTGCTTTCTTAATTGAGATATCCAATGATCCTAACCAAGCGCCGTCCATTCTTGCGAAAGCAACTAAGTTTGCGCCACCGTCGACTACGGCGATATTCATTTTACATTCGATTGATCTGGCTTTTTCCTGTGCTGCTGAAATCAATTTTTCAGCTTGCGATAACGTAATATTCATTTACTAAATTTTTTATTTGTTTAAATTTTTGCTTTTAAAAAGTATAAAAAAGACCCTCAAACCTTTAAAAATTTGATGGCCCTATATATTAATTATTGTTGTTCTCTCAATGACCTACTTTTCGCACGTACAGCCTTTGCAAGTACAATTGGTACACGTACATTTTTTACAGTCTCCTGATTTGCAAGATTCGCAGTTGCAGGTACAATTCGTATTTTCCATAATTTCTATTAAATTAATATTGACGTAAATGTAAAAAATGATTTTCAAAGGAAGATCGTAATTATCTGATTTAACGAAAATTAACGTCATTGAAAAAATTAATAAAAAAAACCGTGTCAAGATTTTGAAATTTGACACGGTTGGTAAATAAATGAAGATTTAAATAATTGATCTACATATTTCTTCGATACATTCCGCCCACTTCAAATAAAGCATTGGTGATTTGTCCGAGTGAACAGTATTTCACGGCTTCCATCATTTTTGCAAATAAATTTTCCTGATTGATGGCGGAAGTCTGTAGATCTTTCAAAATCCCGTCGCTTTTATCAGCGTGAGATTTCTGGAAGTTTTCTAAATTTTTAATTTGAACCTGCTTTTCTTCTTCCGTCGAACGAATAACTTCACCGGGACGAACCGTTGGTGAACCATCTTTTCCTAAGAAGGTATTCACGCCGATAATCGGAAATTCTCCGGTGTGTTTCAGCATTTCGTAATGCATACTTTCCTCCTGAATTTTTGAACGTTGATACATGGTTTCCATCGCACCAAGAACGCCGCCTCTTTCAGTGATTCTGTCGAATTCGGTATAAACTGAATCCTCTACTAAATCTGTTAATTCTTCAATAATAAATGAGCCTTGCAACGGATTTTCGTTTTTTGCTAAACCTAATTCCTTATTAATGATGAGCTGAATTGCCATTGCTCTACGAACTGAATCTTCAGTCGGAGTCGTGATTGCCTCATCATAAGCATTGGTATGAAGCGAATTACAGTTATCATAAATCGCATACAATGCCTGCAATGTCGTTCTGATATCATTAAAGTCAATTTCCTGCGCATGCAAAGATCTTCCGGAGGTTTGAATATGATATTTCAACATTTGAGATCTTTCGTTGGCGTGGTATTTCAATTTCATTGCTTTTGCCCAGATTCTACGCGCTACTCTACCAATTACAGCATATTCCGGATCCAGTCCATTAGAAAAGAAGAAAGATAAATTCGGTGCGAAATCATTGATATTCATTCCGCGGCTCAAATAATATTCTACGTACGTGAATCCATTTGCCAAAGTAAATGCCAACTGAGAAATCGGATTTGCCCCCGCTTCTGCAATGTGATACCCGGAAATTGAAACTGAATAAAAATTTCTCACTTTCTCATCAATGAAATATTGCTGAACATCGCCCATTAATCTTAAAGCAAATTCAGTTGAAAAAATACAGGTATTTTGTGCCTGATCTTCCTTTAATATATCTGCCTGAACCGTTCCACGAACATTTGCGATGGTTTCTGCTTTAATTTTATTGTAGACTTCGGCATCAATTACTTCATCACCTGTAATTCCTAATAATTTTAAACCTAAACCATTATTTCCTTTTGGAAGTTCGCCTTCGTAAGCTGGTCTTTTTAAACCTTGATCATCAAATTTGACTTTTAATTTTGCCTCAACTCCGTCCCAAAGATTATTTTCTGATAAATATTTTTCTACATTCTGATCGATGGCCGCATTCATGAAAAAGGCGAGCAACATTGGAGCTGGACCATTAATCGTCATTGAAACAGAAGTCATCGCATTCACCAAATCAAAACCTGAATACAACTTTTTCGCATCATCTAATGTTGCGATAGAAACTCCGGCATTTCCGATCTTCCCATAAATATCCGGTGGTAAAGCGGGATCTTGTCCGTATAAAGTCACTGAATCAAAAGCGGTTGACAAACGTTTTGCGTCCATATCTGCGGAAACATAATGGAATCTACGATTCGTTCTTTCCGGTCCGCCTTCTCCGGCAAACATTCTTGTTGGATCTTCACCCGTTCTTTTAAAAGGAAATAATCCTGCCGTGTAAGGAAATTGTCCCGGAACATTTTCCTGACCTTTCCAACGTAACAGATCACCCCAATCCTGAAATTTCGGTAAAGAAAGTTTTGGAATTTTTAAATGGGATAAAGATTCATATTTCGTTTCTACTTTGATTTCTTTTCCACGCACGAAGTAAGAATAAGCATCTCCGGACATTTCTTCTTTGAAATGTTTCCAGCCTTTTAGAAAAGCGATATTTTCTTCAGAGAGTTCCTTTTTAGTTTTGAGGAAAACTTTTTCCAGTTTATCGGTTGTGTGCTGATCGTCGGTGATCAAAACTCTTGCGCCTTCTAACAAATACATTTTCTTTGCGATCAAAGCCTGATTTTCTACTTCTTTATCATAAGCGTGATTGCTTTCTACGATTTCAGAAAGGTATCGCACCCGTTTTGGTGGAATTACGGTAGTGTCTTCAGAAATATTCTGTTCCACAAATTCTTGAAACTTCGGTGAATTTTCACCAACAGTCTCAACTAATTTTTCGTTGACTTTGTTAATTAAAGCATTGTATAATTCGGTGGTTCCGTAATCATTGAACTGACTGGCTTTCGTAAAGAAAACCGGCATTTCTTCCAAAGGTTTATCAAATGCCGTGTGATTTCTCTGATAGGTTTTACGAACTGCCTGCAACGCATCTAAAGCGCCACGTTTATCCGATTTATTTAAAGCGATCAGATCTGCATAATCCAGCATGTCAATTTTTTCCAGCTGCGTGGATGCACCATATTCAGGCGTCATAACATACATGGAAACATCTGCAATATCAGTAATTTCGGAACCCGATTGTCCAATTCCGGAAGTTTCCAAAATGATAACATCAGGTTTAGCTAATTTTAAAATATTTAAAGCCGAATGAATATATGGGGAAACAGAAACGTTATTCTCCCGAGTTGCCATTGAACGCATGTAAACACGCGGATCATTAATGGAATTCATTCGAATTCTATCACCTAACAAAGCTCCACCTGTTTTCTTTTTGGAAGGATCTACAGAAACAATGGCAATTTTCTGCTCCGGATTGGAACGTAAAAATCGGCGAACCAGTTCATCCGTTAAAGAAGATTTTCCAGCTCCACCCGTTCCGGTGATTCCGATAATTGGAATTTTAGAATCTTTTGCTTGTTCGTCAATTGCTTTTACGAGATCAGGTTTTTCATCAGAGAAATTTTCTACGGCTGAAATTACTTCTGCGATTGATTTTGAATCTTCAAATTTAATTTTGTCCAAATCTGAAACTTGGATATGTTCTCCAGTGGCAAAATCAGATTTCTGTACCAGATCATTGATCATTCCCTGTAATCCCATTTCGCGGCCATCATCTGGCGAATAAATACGATCGATCCCGTACTCCATTAATTCTCTGATTTCTTCCGGAAGAATTACTCCACCACCACCACCAAAAATCTTAATTTGAGGTGCACCTTTTTCGCGCAGAAGATCGTAGATATACTTGAAATATTCGTTGTGACCACCTTGGTAAGAAGTTAAGGCGATCGCATTTGCATCTTCCTGAATCGCGCAATCCACCACTTCTTCCGCAGATTTATCGTGGCCAAGATGAATAACTTCGGCTCCTGTCGCCTGAATCATTCTTCTCATAATATTAATAGCAGCGTCGTGTCCATCAAATAAAGAAGCGGCGGTTACGACTCTCACTTTATTTTTCGGCGTATATTTTTCTTGATTCATAATATAATTTCGGTTGTCTTCAAAGATAATGAATTAAATAAAATTTTAAAAGTTATCTTAAACAATTGAATGAAAGACCGTTAAAATAAAATATTCTTTTCCAGGTTTAACAGAAAATCAATTTAAAGCCAGGGATTATTTAATTTTCGATATTTTTGCCAAAATTTAAGAATGAAAAGAGCACTCCTTTATTTAACAGGTGGAACCGCAGTCAGTTTTTTATTGAATTACTTTCTCTTGGGAAGTCAAGGCTGGGAACTGGATCTGTATTACGGATTTGCGTTTGGTTCTGCGTGGGGAATGGCTTATTTTCTGGATGATCCAAAATTTACATTGCCTCAAAAACTGGGAATTTCTTTTCTTGGAATGGGCTTGTTAGTCCTGATCGGATTTTTGCTTTTCGGTCTGGAACTCGCTGTACCTTCAGTCATTAAATTCTCCATGGTTTTCGTTGCGTACTATTTGATCGCAAGCTTCAAACCTTCAAAATCACTGCGGAATTAGGCAATTTATCGTGCTATTAACCATTAAGATAGAGAACGATCACAACTTCTAAGATTTTCTTTTCCAAATGATTGCAATAAATATTGGCAAAAGGTTTTCAGATAGAAAAATATTTCATAGCTTTGCACACCCTTTTTAAGGGAAAAATTATGTTTAATCGTAAACGAAAAAAGTGTGAATACATTAAGTTACAAAACCGTCTCAGCTAACAAAGCTACTGCAAATAAAGAATGGGTTGTGGTAGACGCTGAAGGACAACCTTTAGGAAGATTAGCTTCTAAGGTTGCAAAGATTTTGAGAGGTAAGCACAAAACGAATTTCACCCCTCACGCAGATTGCGGAGACAATGTGATCGTTTTGAATGCTGGAAAGATTACTCTTTCCGGAAACAAGTGGGCTGACAAAACTTACATTTGGCATACTGGTTATCCAGGTGGTCAAAAGTCAATGACTGCGCTCGAACTTCAAAAGAAAGATTCTTTGAAAGTATTGGAAAAATCTGTAAAAGGAATGATCCCAAAAACTAAATTAGGGAATCAATTGTTCAAGAACCTTTATTTATATGAAGGAACAGAACATAAACATGAAGCTCAGCAGCCGAAAGTAATTAATATTAACGAATTCAAATAATTAATATGTCAATAGTTCATAAAATCGGAAGAAGAAAAACTTCTGTTGCAAGAGTTTACGTGAGACCAGGTTCTGGTGCGATCACGATAAACAAAAAGGATTCTAAGGAATACTTCGGAACTGACGTTTTGGTTTACAAAGTGAATCAGGCATTTTTGTTAACAGAAACAGTAGGTCAATATGACGTAACTGTGAATGTTTTCGGTGGTGGAATTACAGGTCAGGCTGAAGCAATCAGACTCGCTATTTCTAGAGCTATGTGCGAAATCAATGAAGAAAACCGTTTGCTTTTGAAGCCACACGGATTGCTTACGAGAGACGCAAGAATGGTAGAAAGAAAGAAACCAGGTCAGAAAAAAGCAAGAAAGAAATTCCAGTTCTCAAAACGTTAATATTCAACGTGAGATTTGGAGAACAGAGATCAGAGAATTTATTTTCTTATTTCAATTCTTTTTACAAAAATTTATTTTTAATCACAAAATGCCCCGTTAGTTTAGCACCCAAACATTTCTCCCATCAAAGAAATCGTTGATTGCATAAAGCGGCACGTAAACTAAAAACAAAAAAGAGACATGGCAAAAGCAAATGTTAAAGACCTTTTAGAGGCAGGAGTACACTTTGGTCACATGACCAGAAAGTGGAATCCAAATATGGCTCCATACATTTTTATGGAGAAAAACGGTATTCACATCGTAGACTTACATAAAACGGCAGTGAAATTAGATGAAGCTTGTACAGCTTTAGAAAAAATCACTTCTGCAGGTAAAAAAGTTCTTTTCGTAGCGACTAAAAAGCAAGCGAAAGAAGTTGTAGCGAAATATGCAGCTGAACTTAATATGCCTTATATTACTGAAAGATGGCCAGGAGGAATGTTAACAAACTTTGTTACCATCCGTAAAGCTGTTAAGAAAATGAACCACATTGATAAAATGAAGAAAGATGGTACTTTCGAAACTTTATCTAAAAAAGAAAGACTACAGGTTGATCGTCAAAGAGCAAACCTGGAGAAAAATTTAGGTTCAATTTCTGACATGGTGCGTCTTCCATCAGCATTATTTATTGTTGATATTATGAAAGAACATATCGCTGTAACTGAGGCTAAAAAATTGGGTATTCCAATTTTTGCGATCGTTGATACAAACTCTGATCCAAGAAAAGTAGAATATGTAATTCCTGGAAATGATGATGCATCTAAATCTATCGATATGTTGTTGAGCGTTGTTTCAGCTTCTATCAAAGATGGTTTGTCTCAAAGAAAAGCAGATAAAGAAAAATCTAAAGAAGAAGGAGAAAAAGTTTCAGCTGATGCTGATGCTGATTTCGATTCTGAAACTCCTGCAACTGCAGCAGAATAAGATTTTATCTTCAAATATAAAAAGGTTCAGAATTACTTCTGAACCTTTTTTTGTGACTTGTTTTTGTGCCTTGTTTTTGGTAAGTAAAAGGGTTTACTTTCTATTAATAAGAAGCACCATTTTTATTTTGCGCATAAGTTGTACTCAGAAAATTAACCACTGGTTTATTTAGAATGACCAACATATTCTTAGCGATCGATTTGGTAGAGGTATAAAAGGCATCACAAACATTACTTCTCAATTGATAATCGCCTTTTTTAATGACCACCGAATTTTCGCCATGAGCCGGAACCGCTAAATTGTAAAATTCTTTACCTTGAATTCTCACGATCATATTACAGTCCGAATTATTTTGCATCAAAAGAATTGCCTCTTTATTTGTAACATCGTTTTCGAAAAGCTGATTTAATAATTTCACCGTTTTCTCTTCGTGCTTTTTGGAATTTTCTGAGAGGAGTTTTTTAAATTCTTCTACTTCATTATTATCTTTTTGCTGCATAACAGCTTTCGGAATTTCGATATAGGATGGTTTTAAATTGAATGCTTTCTGCTGATCGGGCTTCATCCAAGCCGCATTTTTAAGTGCGATCAGTTTCGATTTCAATACCGTTCTTCTGCCATCATCCGGATGTGCCGTTTTCAGGAAACTTTCGATTTCCTTGATGTTTTTGCTGTTTAAAATATCTTTATTTTTTTTCTGTGCTGAAAGTGACAGACTCGTAACTACAGTGAGTGTAAAAATAATTTTTTTCATTAATGCTCTAACGGGAAATTATAATTTAAATTTGATATAGGTGATCGTTTTTCCTTTTGACTCGAATAAAGTTTCGTAATACGTTTTAATTTCTCTTAACAATGGAGTTTCCGGATCGAATTCTGGTGCTCCATAAATATCATGATTAGCAAACAGAATTTCCCGATTTTGACCTTGAAGCAGACCTAAAGTGTAACCATGCAGAAATTCAGAATCAGTTTTCAAGTGCATGATGCCGTCTTTTTTTAAGATTTTCTGATACCTTTCCAGAAATTCAGGATGCGTCATTCGGTGTTTCGTTCTTCGGTATTTAATTTGCGGATCGGGGAAAGTGATCCAAATTTCATCGACCTCATCAGTTTCAAAAAAGTTGTCTACCAATTCAATTTGAGTTCGCAGAAATGCAACGTTGGTTAGATTTTTCTCAATAGCTTCTTTGGCACCGAACCAAAATCTTGCTCCTTTGATATCAATTCCAATAAAATTTTTCTCTGGGAACGCTTTTGCCAAACCTATGGAATACTCTCCTTTTCCGCAACCCAATTCCAAAACAATTGGATTATCATTTTTAAAGACTTCACTACGCCACTTTCCTTTTATATTAAAGCCTTCGACTGCTTCAGCTCTGGTTGGTTGAAAAACATTGGGAAGCGTTTTATTTTCGTCGAATCTTTTTTGTTTATTTTTACCCATTTCTTATTCAGAAACGCACAATTTTTGAGTTTGCACGCTTTTCTATTTTTTAATTAAAATTATTTTGCAGGAGAATCACCTAATGCAACCATGATCGCCTTTTGAACGGTCTTTTGAGAAGCATACTGCGCTCCACAAACCAGACTGGAGAAAAGATAATCACCTTTTGAAACTACAATTGTATTTTGTGCATGCGCCGGAACTGCTAAACGATATTTCATATTTCCCACACCTTCGATTCTCATAATGAGATTACAGTCGGATCGATTTTCAATCATTACAATACTTTCCTTGCTTTCTGGATTATTATCAAAAAGTGAATTGAGGATTTTTACCGTATTATTTTTATGTTCGATGGGACTTACAGATAATAACATCTTAAACTCCTCAACTTCGGTATCTACAGAATTGCCAAAAGTTGTTGCGTTATTGGGTACAGATTCACTGCCATAAACGGTCGTGATATAAGTGATAGAACTTCCATCTTTCTTTCGTAATTCTTCTTTGAATTTAGCAATTTGCTTCTGGCGAATTATTTCATTCAGCTCCTCGAAACTGATCCGTGTAGAAGATCGTTTCCGCAACAAGACAATTTTTTCCTGAAAATCTTTTACCCTTTGATCTCCAACATGCGCAGTTCTGATGTATTCTTTCAGCATCTTCACCAGTTTGGGTTTCAATACAGTCCGTTTCGGATCGTCGGGATGAGCATCTCTTAAATAGGCATCAATCTCATAAATATTGGTACTGTTAAGAATATTGGAGTAATCTTTACTCTTCTTCTGCGCAGAAAGATTAGAAAATGACAAGAGGATTAAAAGAAAGAAAATATTTTTAAATGAAAACATTTGACTTAGTATTTTTACAGCATAACTGCTATTCATTCGATTCTAATTTAGAATTAAATTATTGATAAACAGTTATGTTAGCGAAATTAAAAAAAAATATTGAAAATCATATTAGTTAAGAAATTATTCCTTATTTAAAATCCATCAAATGAGAGTTTTTTAATCTTCGCTGATAAATCGGCAGATATTTCTCAATATAAATAGCGACCGCTTCATAATTATTCGCTTGAATGTAAGGATACAGATTATCGGAAGTATAGATAAACTGCAGGAAATTATCAATCAGAGGCGCAGGAATTTTTAGATTCGTAAAATATTCAGTACCATAATAATTCTTGATACCAGTAATGGTAGCATTCATTTTTTCATATTGGCTAGCTCGTTCCTTCTTTTTGCGTTCGCCAGAAAGAATGTCATAAATACTGTCTAAACCAAATGTTAATCCGCCACCAGAAAGTCCAGCGACAGGGAGTTGGGTCGGCGTTCCGTCTCCTTTCGGAGAAGGAAGACCAAGCATTTTTTGCAGTGCTAAAGTTTTCTCCCCAGTTTTTAAGGAGCTTACGTCCTTTCGAAGATTTCCTGTAGGTCTGAATCTGCTAATAACTACTTCCTGAATATCGTAATAAGCAACTTTCAGCTCAACAAAGTTATTGATGTTTTGAATATTTTCTGCGGTAACTGTTACATCTTTTCGATCAGTAATGATAGAAGTGAATCGGATAACATCACCCACTTTAGCAGGAATTTTAAATGCACCAAAATAGTCGGTATAGACTGTTTTTTGATCCGTAATATTGGTGACATATACCTGATTAAGGTAATACACAGAATTATCTCTGATGATAATATCCCCGGAAAAGAATTGGGCATGAACTTCTGTTAAAAGAAATAAAGTGGCGAGCAGAAAAAGTTTCTTCATATAGAGCGCAAAAATAATTGAATTTTCGCACAAATACGTTAATTTGGGTAAAAATCGGTGGTTAAAGTTTGGTTAAATAGTACCAAATACTGTTAAATATAAATTAAAAAAAATTCCATAAACAGCAAAAAAAATCCCCAGAAAATTCTGGGGATTTCAATATTTAGAAAAAATTATTATTTCTTAATAAATTTCACTTGGCTTACTTCACCACCGTTATCAACAGCAATGACATAAACTCCTTTTACTAATTGTGAAACCTGCACTTTATTGTTAATTATTTTTCCTTTTGCAACAACTTGACCAGCCATATTGACAATCGTGTAAGTTGCTTTGTCGGAAACTTTAGTAATATTTAACAAATCAATTGCTGGATTTGGATAAACTTGAGCAGACTGCACAGTAGCTGCATTTACTCCAAGGGTTGGAGAGATCAGAACCGCATAATCTTCTACTTCACCGTAAGTATAAGTACCGCAAGGTGTTGCTTGAGGAGTACTAAATCTTAAAGCTACTCTCATTCCAACTGTTTTACTACCAGAGTAAGCCGCTGCTGGAACAGAGAAAGTTTCGGTAACCGGTGTTGTTTTATCTGCAACTGTAGCCATTACGACCTCGTTCGCATCAAAAGTTCCACTTCTATCAAAATCAATCCATACAGTAACAGCATCATTCCATTGCGTAGAAGGCCACGCTTTTGTTACGGAAATCGTATTATTGGTTGTTCCTTTCGCCAATTTCACCAATCTTGTAGGATCTGCTGAATAATTGGTATAATTAGAGGCACCAGAAGTACTGTTTACTCCTGCAGCACCTTCCGCATTAATTGATACATTAGAAATATACTCATCATTTGAATTTGTAGAAGTCAGTGTACAATAAGCGATCATTGATGTCGTAAAATTAACAGTTGCGGAATAAGCACCGGTTGTACCAGTACAAACTGCTGCAACTTGCACATTATATGCAGTACCTTCTTCTAAACCTGTAATAGCATAAGAATTTGTTGCTACTGCTACTTCAGTCCACGTAGCATCTGTTGCTTTTTTGTATCTTACGATATAAGTTGCAGATGCAATTGGATCCCAAGAAACTGTTGCACCAACTGTCGTAATTGAAGATGCGGCAAGACCTGCAGGAGCAGTTCCGTCACAAGCAACAAGAGCAGAAACTGTTACTGGAGCTACTGCATAAAATACGTTACCAATTGCAGAAATTCTAATCTTTAAGGCTGTATTTGTTGGCAAAGAAGCAAAACTGAAATCTTCTGACCCATCATTTAGGGTAGATGCAGATAAAACAGTCCATGATGTTCCATTGTCCATCGTATAGTCAATCTTTACATTTGCTACATTAAAAGGAGCTGCATTAGTTCCTACCACATCCCAAGTTAATGGTCCTGGAGCGTTGTTATACACTTTCGTAGAAGTAATTTTGAAAGGTCCATTAGCACTAACAGTTACTTTCTGTAAAGCTTGTTGCGTTTGTCTTTGCTTTGGATCTGCGGGAGTATCTCTTACGGTAACTCTGTAATTAGAAGCTCTTGCTACAGAAGAAACTGCTTCCCAACCGTTTGGATTACTTAATACTCCAGACATTACCGTTGCAAATTTTGGGAAATAGCGTATCGGACTTGCTGTTCCAGTAATTGATCGGAAACTTGCACCAGAAGTTGTAGTTCCTAAATTAGTTTTTGAGATTGCAACCGTTGCATTGTCAACTTCTTCCCAAGTGTAAGTCATTGGATTGCCATCCGGATCCGTTGCCTCAGCTGTTAATACAAAAGCAGTTCCTTTCGGAATAGTAACATCAGGCATTGGCGTAATAACCGCTGGATTATTAGCAACTGGCACTTCAATATCACACGTTTTAGATATTAAATTCGTTTGAACCTGGATGATAGAATTGATATGGAAATAAGCATCTGAATGTGCTTGTACATCTGTATTCGCTCCTGTAATCCCAGCATAACCCATAATCGTAGATCCAGAACCTGGTTCTACATTTTGACCTGTACCTTCCAGACCTTGAGAAAAAGTATGATTTGCTCCTAATTGATGACCCATTTCGTGGGCAACATAATCAATATCAAAGTTATCTCCCTGTGGAATTCCATCTGCAGGAGAAGTGATACCTGATCCTTTCCCGTTGTTAGTAGGAATACCAGTTCCATTTAAGGTAGGGCTTATACAAACACAACCAATACAACCTGCATTTCCACCACCTCCGAAAGCACCGAACATATGACCAATGTCGTAATTACCTTCTCCTGCTACAGCAGTAATAGCTTTTTGAGTTTCTAAATTCCATGCTGCAGGAACGCCAGTTGGTGTTGCAGTTGTAAATGGATCTGTCGCAGCATTGGTATAAATTAAAGCAGGGAAATCCTGAAGAATCACATGAAGACCAAAGTCCATTTCGAAAACACCATTGCAACGGGTTATTGTAGCATTAATTTGAGTCAACGCTCCGGCAACACCACCAAAATAAGTAGTATATTCTCCATTTGTAGTCATTGCAAGACGCATTGTTCTGTATTTTTTGTCAGAAGCTTTGCTAAAATCCGAGGGATTATTGTTAAAACTTTTACCAGACATGTATAATTTATCAATTTGCTGCTTCGTTAAAGGAGCTTCAGATGTTGAACAAACAAAAGCTTTGTCAGCTTCAGATTTGTTTGTTTTTGGATGAACTCCGTAAACAGACTTGTCTTTATTTTGAGGCTCGATAAATTCATATTTTCCATTTCTCACTACCATCGATTGAAAATCGTTTGGAGCAACAGAAAAACGAATATGAGCAGTTGGATCATCGATACCTACTCCTACATAAGAGCCTAACTGGTAACGGTCTGCCAAACTTTTTACAACTACGGGCGCACTGTACACGGCAAATCTTTCAATTTTACCATCTAACGTAGGGATTTTAATTTCAACTGGAACCGAATTTTTTCCGGTTTCTTGCGCTTTGGCAAGTGTAGATCTCATCGTTGCAAGATCTAGTGAATAATAACTTGTGACATTAGATGTCGCGCGGATTCTGTCACCTTGCATTGAGGTCGGGCTCCATTGTGCAAAAGCAGCCGTAGTCATCAATCCGCAAAGCAAAGAAGTAAAAATTTTCTTCATAAGATTAATTTATTAAAATTGTTTCCCAAAAGTAGATTTTTTTCCCTTCTAATCAAAATAAAAATGTTAAACTTTCTTGTATTTTTTAAAAAATAAGACAAGTCATAAGAACTATTAATAGCTTATTTATATCGATATCACCGAAAATTTATAGAATATCTAAATGAACAAAAAAGATTAAGAAAATAATTGTAAAATAACAGCGAAAAAAATATCAATAAGATATTCATTGCATAGTATGCGTATTCTTTTAAAAGTGATAGGCAATATTCCAGGAAAAGCCCATATTGAATTTCGCCGAACTTTTACCAAAGCCCGGAACGATCATCGGTTTAATTTCATCCTGCGTAGTTGAATACACTAAATATTTAGGCTGTACATTGATATCAATATAAAAAGGAGATTCAAAAAGTTGAACTCTTCCACCAATGGTTGCTTCGATCCAGTAAGAACTTTGAGAAGAGGGCGGGAAAGCTATAGAAGTTGCGCTTCCACCAAATCCACGAACGGGAACTGCTTTATATTCCTGCTTGTAAAATGAAGCTCCCACTTTTCCGCCCGCGTAGAAACCGTTCAGTTCATTTTCCCGATCATTCGCCAACATATAAAAAGCTCCTAATTTCAAAAAAGGACCATTTGCAGAAGCATCATATCCATTTTTCTGGTAAATATTTTTTTCAAAACCTACATCAGCCACGGCATGAATATTTTTGGTAATTCGGGACGAAACAAATCCCTGAAAAAGTTTACGATCAGAGAATGCTCCAATTCCCGCATTCAAAAGATCAAAACCAACCATAAAATTGGGTTGATATTTCCATTTTGTCTTTAAAGTATCCTGGTCTTTTTTTTGTGCAAAACCAAAGGAAAACAAGAGGCTAAAAAAGAAGGTAAAAATGAGTTTTTGATTCATCGGTAATTTGGTTTTGATTCTGTTCAACAGCTAAGACAGGGTTCGGAACGTCTAGAACTGAAGTCACATTTTCATATATTCTTTTAACTCCACACGCAGGAGAAACGTACTGCGATTTCGTGGTATAATTAATTTTAATTTCAGAAGTTACCGCCTTTTTTGTGATGCCCACATAAATTTTGGTAAAAGGAACATCATCAACCCGCAACGGGATTAGTACAGAATCAACTTTAGATTTTGCCACCACCGAAATCGGACCATTTCCGTAATCTACATTCACGTAAAGCGAATCCATCGTTTTCAGCTTGCCTGTAGACTGGGTTTTAAATCTCAGTTTCATTCTTGGAGTTGCTTCACCGCCGAGACAAATATCATCATCACTTCCGCAGGAAAAGAGGGAAATTAAAAAGATCGATATCCAGAATATTTTAAGAAATTTCATGAAACAAATGTAGAATTTAAATTTTTACCAAAAGTGCAATATTTTCTACGTGATGCGTTTGTGGAAACATATCGACCGGAAGAATTTTCACCAATTTATACTGTTCTTTCATCAAAGCCAGATCTCTCGCTTGTGTGGCAGAATTACAACTTACATAAACAATTTTCTCCGGAGCCAGTTTTAGAATTTGCTCCACTACTTTTTGATGCATTCCGTCTCTTGGTGGATCAGTGATCAATACATCAGCTCTTGGATGATTTTCTAAAAATTCATCGTTAAAAATAGCTTTCATATCACCACAATAAAAAGTACAGTTATCTAAACCATTTAATTTAGCGTGTTCTTTTGCAGCTTCAATCGCCTCGGGAACGGATTCTATTCCAATAACCTGTTTCGCATTTCTGGCAACATATTGCGCAATCGTTCCAGTTCCGGTATATAAATCGTAAACAACTTCATGGCCTTTTAAATCAGCAAATTCTAAAGTTTTACGGTATAATTCTAGTGCTTGTTTGTAATTCGTCTGGAAAAAAGATTTCGGTCCGATCTTGAATCGCAGACCATCCATTTCTTCCATGATAAATCCTTCACCGAAATAAGTCTGAACATCCTGATCGTAAATTGAATCATTTTGTTTTGAATTGATACAGTAAACCAACGTTTTGATCTGCGGGAATTTTTCCAGTAAGAAATCAAATAATTTCGTGCGGTTTGCCTCATCTTTCCGATACAGCTGAAACAAAACCATCCATTCTCCTTTGGAATTCTGACGAAGCATTAAAGTTCGAAGAAATCCCTTTTGTTCTTTAACATCGAAAAATTCAAACCCATTATTGATCGCATAATCTCTCACTGCAAGTCGAATAGAATTAGAAGGTTCTTCTTGCAACCAACATTCTTTCAGATCAAGAATCTTGCTCCACATTCCGGGAATATGAAAACCTAAAGCATCACGATTACCAAAATTTTCCTCAGAACTGATCTCATATTGCGTTAACCAACGTGCGTTGGAAAAAGAAAATTCCATTTTATTGCGGTAAAAATACTGCTCTTCACTTCCGAGAATCGGTAATGTTTCGAAATCTTCTAAACCGCCAATTCTTTTAATATTATTAAAAACTTCGTCCTGTTTAATATCAAGTTGTTTTTCATAAGAAAGATTTTGCCATTTGCAACCGCCGCAAACTCCGAAGTGAATACATTTTGGCTCTACTCTGAAAGGCGACTTTTCTAAAATCTCTATCATTTCAGCTTCAAAATAATTTGATTTCGATTTCTTCACGCGTACATTGACCAGATCGCCAGGAACTGCGCCGGAAACCAGAACGGTTTTCCCTTCCTCCGTTCTTCCTACTGCAATACCTTTTGATCCTGCTGAAACCAATCTAATATTTTCTAAAACGATATTTTGCTTTTTTCTTCTCATGGAAATTTTAATGGTGGCAAAAGTAAGGTTTTAAAATAAAAAAAAGACGATAAATCGCCTTCTCTTTCAAATTAAGTGTTTAAAGAAACTCTTTAATATTTTGAATCCTATCGATTTAGAAAACTTTCACCTCAAGCCTGGACAAAATATTTCGGCCGGCTTCGCAGATAAAATAAACCTGTAATTCCACCTGAAATCAAAAACCCTAAAGTCCAGAGATATTTCCCCGGAATGTTGTTTCTGAAAACATCAGATATTAAAACAAGAGCGACAAGAAAACTGCACAGAAAAGCGATATACGTCAGAAATTTTCCGGCTGCGAGTGGAATTCCAAAAGATGTCAGATCGAATGACACTGTAAAAACGGTAAAAATTGCACCAAATAAGGCAAGCGGAATCAAAATGTTTGCTGGAATAAGTAGTTTTGTTTTCATAGTAGAATTTCATCAAATATAAAAAAAATTCCTGACAGAAAAATCTGTCAGGAATTATATGATTGATGAAATTTTTATTTCGCTGGAGCAGGTTGTGGAGCCTGCTGCTGTTGAGCCTGTGGTTGTGGCGCTAATAAATCATTTTGCAATTGTGCTTGTGGTTGCGCAGTCGGCGCTTTCAAACCAGAAACTTTATCTAATGCCGTGATCAATTCAGGATCTCCTAAATTATTAAAGAATCTGCTTGCAATTTTTCCATCTTTATCTAAAACAACGAAAGAAGGAAGTTTGAAACCATAAAGTCCTAGATCTTTCGCAACCTGAGAATTTAATCCACCATCAGCATAAGCATTATTTCCAGGAAGTCCTTTCAACATTGCATTGCTGGTTTTGATGAACTGATCTTTGGTATCATCGAAATTCACATAAGTGAAATCCATTTTTGATTTGTAGAAATTAGCAACTTCTTTCAAAACAGGAATGGTAGCTTCAGAAATATAAGGATTCCAGGAAGCGTAAAACATTACCAATGTTGGTTTTCCTTTAACATCTGCAAGTTTAAAATCGCTGCCATCTTGCTTGATCAATTTTGCAGTTGGAACCGCTTCTCCGATTTTCGGTCCGCTAATCACAAACTGAAGATGCTCTAAATCTTTTTTGATCCCGGCGTCTTTGATCTTATCTTTAATGGTGTTTGCGACGGCAGCAGCATGTTCTGCAGTCATTCCCGGCGCAAGATCACCACCAATAACATATGCTAAAAGATAATCTTTGGTAATTTGTGACAGGTCTTTTTTCGTATCTAAAAATCTAGAAAACATAGAAGAAGGAAGTTCGCCTTCTTTTTTGTTAGTCGTACTAAATGTTTGAATTTCCGGACTTAATTTTCCTAAAAGATAATTTCTGTAAATAGGCTGCTCTTTTAATAATCGGTCGCTGTCGCCCTCCAATTTTTTTACAGCATCTTTGAATTTCTGAGAAGGTTTGTAAGCAACGTCCTGTGCAGCTTGTGCATGATTCGTTTCGTACTGATTCATCAATCCTAAGATACTTGCATTCAATTCGTCTTTTTTCCATTTTACAACTTCGCTGTCCGCTGAAGTATTCTTTGCAGAAGCATCGATATTTTTTTCAATGTCAGTTTTGATTTTGTCAGCTTCTTTCAAAAAATTAGCTTCATCTTTCGCAACCAGTTCTCCTACATTAATTTTAGCAGCGTAAGTCTGAATGAACTTTTGAACTTCCAAAAGAAAATCGTTGTTCTTTTTTGCATCACCAGTAATGGTAAATTGATTTGGGAAATTCTCAGCTTTTCCGGAAATATTAAATGTCTGACCACCTTTCAGATAAACCATAGCAGTTTTTCCGGCGTACGACATAATGTACATTCCGTCTTTCGGTGCATCGAAACTTCCGGAAAAACTTCCTTTCGCGTCAACACCCATATTTACAAGCGGTAAAGTTGCAACACCTGAAGCTTCTACAAATTCGATTCTTTCTAATGGAGAACCGCCTGCAAAATTACCTTTTACTTCTACTTTTTTTGAACATGATATCGTGGCAATAGCAACGAAAAGCATCAACAAATAATTTTTCATCTTTTAAATTTAAATTTCCGCAAAAATAGGTGTTTTATTTTGAATGTATCCCCTATCAATTCACAAAAAAACGTTAAGATTTACTGCAATTCAAATGATTCAATGCATTTTAATTTGAAAATAAGAATAAACTTTAAAAGCTGTAAATCTTTGAAGATCTATGATTCTCTTTGAATTTCTACTCTTTATGTAATAATTTTAAAAGTGCCACTTTGTCTAAGAATTGAAAATACCTCGACTGAGCCTGAAAATTTTCATCAAAAAAAATAAAAGCGGGCAAAGAAAATGGTTTATTTTTTCTACTCGCGAGCAGTAACGGAAGTTCGTGAACGGGATTTAATTTTTTGACTCTTTTATTGGTAAAGGTTTGATTTCCGAAGACAAAGCTTTCCTTGGTTTCAACATTCATTTTCACAGCGTAATACTCTTCGTTTAAAACTTTGATCACTGCTGTATCCTGAAAAGTTGTGCGCTCCATTTCTTTACAGTACATGCACCAATCAGCATAAAAATTCACAAACACTTTCTTCGGTTTTAATAATAAAGAATCGTTCAGCTGTGTAAAATTTAACCAATGAACTTTCTCGGCGAATTTTTGCGAGCAAGCAAGATTTCCACCAAAGAGAAAAAACAATATTATTAAACAAGCTGAACGATTCAAACCAAAAAAAAATTTATATAGATTTTATACGTATTCCTAAAAACAAAGTTCGGGGCATATTCGGTCCGTAAATAAAGTTGCTGTCCCGGTTTTTACCCGTGTCAAAAGTCTTCTGATAGGAATCAAAAATATTTTTCATTCCACCAAATATTTCAATTCCGGATTTAATTTTAGGGAAATTGAAAGTATGACCAGCGCGAAACCCTAAATCTGTAAAAGATTTCGCGTTGAAATATTCATCAACATCCTGTCCTGTTCCTTCGGCCGCAACGTGAGCAAGAACCATTTTACCCGTGAAAACTCCATTGGCACTAATGTTCCAGTTTTTATTTGGATTGTAAGTGATCGTTGCATAACCGTAATTATTTGGTGTACGCAAAAATTCTCTTCTCGGCTCTAAACCTTCGACATTTGAAACCGGAGTTTTAAACTGACTTTTTTGAAAAGTAAATCCGCCATCCAGCTGCACCACATAATCAAAATTTGCACGCGCTTCGATGGTAATTCCTTTAACAACAGCTTCATCGCCATTTCTTTTTTCAAAAATATCTCCGAATTCATCTTTGCCTAAAGGAAACTGGAAAAAAGCATCTTTCAATCTCGTGTAAAAACCTTCAACAGTAAATCCTGCGATAAAATGTTCCGTCGCTTTATCATAATTGACAGAACCTGTGAAACTATTCGATCTTTCCTCTTTTAAATTTGGAGACAAAGAAATTCTGGAAACTCCACCTCCTGCAAAAGCGATATGCAAATCGGTATCAAAAGCTTGTGGTGCGCGAAAACCTGTTCCCCATCCCGCTCTGAACTGAGTATTTGCAAGTCCTTTGTAAAGCAGAGAAATTCTAGGACTAAAAATCGCATGATTGACCAAATTGTGTTTATCTAATCGAAATCCGGTGAGGAAATTTAAGGTTGGCGTAATGTCCCAATCATTCTGAACGTAAGCTCCAAAATTTTTCGTGGTTTGATCGATCTCATATCTGTACGTTGGGATTTCATCGAAGACTTTATCGTAAACATATTCTGCACCGGCGGTTAAAACAGAACTTCCGACAATGAATTTTTCAAATTTATTATTGAACTGAACTCCACCTTGATGCGTAATTACGTCGGAAGTGCCATAAGGAGGATTTGCAAAAAAGGCTGCCAATTCGTCGGGATCGTCGGGATTAATTCCTGTATAATGTTTACGGTCAGTTTTCTGGCCGCCGTAGAAAAAACTTAATGAATTTTTATTATCATTAAAACCGATGGTATAGTCTGCACTTCCCATCAAAATATTATGCGTTCTTTCTTCTGACTGTTTTGCCAAATAAGCTGGTTTATCTACAATTTCACCACCAAATCTGTATTCGTTGATGCTGCTTAAACTTAACTCCAATTTTTGATTCATGGCAGGTTTAAAGAAAAAATTTGCACCAAAAGTATTGTCTTTCAGCTCAGGAAGTTCGGAATAGTTGTCACCATTTGCATCGTACTGTCCTCTGTTTCTGTTGTTCACAAATAAACTGACGCCCATGTTCCGGTCTTCATTGACAAAGGAGGCATTTCCAGTGATGATATTATCGGTTGTTTTGCCTTTTATACTTTGGAGCGTATTTGTAAAACTATAATTATTACCATCGGGAATTTTCGTAATTACATTCACCGTTCCACCAATTGCACTTGATCCATAAAGTGCCGAAACTCCACCACGAACGACTTCTATCCGATCAATCATGTTGGTAGGAATCTGTTCCATTCCGTACAATCCCATCAAAGGACTAAAAATTGGTCGGCTGTTAATCAGAATTTGGGAATAACCACCTTGCAATCCATTAATTCTTAACTGCGTATAATTACACGTTTGACAATCGGTTTCTACCCTTAATCCCGGCTGATATTTTAAACCCTCAGATAATGTAGTTGCAACTACCTGATCTAAAGTTTTACTGTTAATGAGATTTACGATCACGGCAGAATTTGTTTTTCTTTTCGGAGTTCGGGTTCCGGTAATAACAACCTGTTCTATTGAATGTAATTCAGAAATTAAATCAAAATCTAAAGTCGTCGTTTGATTTTCTTTAATAGTGAAAGGTTTTATATTTTTTTTGTACCCATCTGAAGAAATTACTGCTTGATAATTTCCTATGGGAAGATTATCCATTTCATAATTACCTACTGAATCTGTAACTTTTGAGTAAGATGTTTTTAAAATACTAACTGAAATATCGGATATAGTTTTTTGTTTAGAACTTACGGCTCCAGCTAAACTTCCCGTTTGTGCAGAGAGTTGCAATGTACATAACAGTACTAAAATGAGTGTAGATATTTGCTTCATAAATTATTGTATGGGCAAATATAGAAAAAAGTTTTTGTAATAAAACATAATTTGTTAGATTAGTCTAACAATTTTAATAAATAATTTATATATACATCATATCTAATTCATTTACAATTAATTATTAATGGAGAAAATCTTTAAGAAAAGGAAAATAGTGTGATTATATTGATAAGATTAAAATAAATGATTACAATTAATCTAAAATTTAGAACAAAAAAAATCGCCTTCTGTTAAAAAGACGATTTGATTTATTAGGTAAATAATATTTTATTCTTTCTCGATATTGGCTACTGCAAATTCTCGGTTCAATCTTGCGATTACTTCGAGCGTAATTCCTTTCGGACATTCTACTTCGCAAGCACCTGTATTAGAGCAGTTTCCGAAACCTTCTTCGTCCATTGCTTTCACCATATTTAAAACTCTTCTTTTCGCTTCTACTCTACCTTGAGGAAGTAGTGCATACTGAGAAACTTTTGCTCCTACAAATAACATGGCAGAACCATTTTTACAAGTGGCAACACAAGCTCCACAACCGATGCAAGCTGCTGCATCCATCGCTTTATCAGCATCTTCTTTCGGAACTAAAATTGAATTTGCATCGGTAGTATGTCCAGACGTATTTATAGAAATAAATCCACCTGCAGCCATCACTCGATCAAAAGAACTTCTGTCTACCACCAAATCTTTGATTACTGGAAAAGCAGCACTTCTCCAAGGTTCGATATGAATGGTTTCGCCATCTTTGAACATTCTCATGTGAAGTTGGCAAGTTGTGATTCCTGTATCTGGACCGTGAGGTCTTCCGTTTATATATAGCGAACACATTCCGCAAATTCCTTCGCGACAATCGTGGTCAAAAGCGATTGATTCTTTCCCTTCGTTGATCAATTGCTCATTAAGCATGTCCAACATTTCCAAGAATGATGAATCCGTGGAGACATCGGAAATTTTGTGGGTTTCGAATTGACCTTTTGTTTTATTATTTTTCTGTCTCCAAATTTTTAGAGTCAGGTTTAATCCTTTTTGTGTACTCATTTTCTTATTTACTTTTTTGGAGATTATTTATAACTTCTTGTTTTAACTTCGATGTTTTCATAAATCAAATCTTCCTTATGTAAAACCTCTTGCTTAATGTCTGGTCCTTGATATTCCCACGAAGAAACAAATTTGTAATGTTCATCATCTCTTTTGGCTTCACCTTCAGGTGTTGAGTGATCCCAGCGGAAATGCCCACCACAAGATTCTTCTCTGTTCAAAGCATCGATTGCCATCAATTGACCCAATTCTAAAAAGTCAGCTACTCTAAAAGCTTTTTCTAATTCAGGATTCAAACTATTTGCGTCACCGATAACTTTTACATTTTTCCAGAAATCATTTCTAACTTCTTCAATTTCCTGAATTGCCTCTCTCAAACCTTCAGGAGTTCTTCCCATTCCTACTTTATTCCACATAATGTGTCCCAATAGTTTGTGGAAGTGATCTACAGAATGCGTTCCGTTATTATTTAAAAAGAAATCAACTTTTTCCTGAACTCCTTTTTCAGCCACATCAAAATCAGCACCGTTCGTCGGAATTGCACCTGTTGTAATATCTGCAGCAAGATAATCTGCAATGGTATAAGGAAGTACAAAATAACCATCTGCCAAACCTTGCATCAAAGCCGAAGCACCTAATCTGTTTGCACCGTGATCGGAGAAATTAGCTTCACCAATCACAAAACATCCTGGAATGGTTGACTGTAAATTGTAATCTACCCAAACTCCACCCATCGTGTAATGAACTGCAGGATAAATCTTCATCGGAGTTACGTAAGGATTTTCGCCTGTAATTTTTTCATACATCACGAAAAGATTTCCGTATTTTTCTTCGATCCAAGCTTTTCCTAAATCACTAATTTGTTGTTCAGTAGGATTGTGAATATTTTGTTCAAGAGCGGCCTCTTTTCCTTTTTTAATGATTTCGGTAGAGAAATCAAGGAAAACCCCTTCCTGAGTATCATTATTTTCGATTCCGTAACCTGCGTCACATCTTTCTTTAGCTGCTCTCGAAGCAACATCACGCGGAACAAGATTTCCAAAAGCTGGATATCTTCTTTCCAAATAATAATCACGATTTTCTGGAGTAATGCTTTCTGCTTTCAATTTGCCTTCCCGAATTGCTACTGCATCTTCAATATTTTTAGGAACCCAGATTCTACCGGAATTTCTTAAAGATTCTGACATTAAAGTCAGTTTCGATTGTGCTGTACCGTGAACTGGAATACAAGTTGGGTGAATTTGCACATAACAAGGATTTGCGAAATAGGCTCCTTTTTTATGAATTTTCCACGCGGCGGAAACATTTGAACCCATTGCATTAGTAGAAAGAAAATAAACATTTCCGTAACCACCGGAAGCGATAACAACTGCATGTGCAGAATGTCTTTCAATTTCTCCGGTCACTAAATTTCTTGCGATAATTCCTCTTGCTTTTCCGTCTACGATTACTAAATCAAGCATTTCGTGACGGTTATACATTTTTATTCTTCCTTTTCCGATTTGGCGACTCATTGCAGAATAAGCCCCCAGTAAAAGCTGTTGTCCGGTTTGACCTTTTGCATAAAAAGTTCTTTTTACCTGAACCCCACCGAAAGATCGGTTATCTAATTGTCCGCCGTAATCTCTTCCGAACGGAACACCTTGGGAAACACACTGGTCAATAATACTTCCGGAAACTTCTGCCAATCGATAAACATTACCTTCTCTAGAACGATAATCACCACCTTTTACGGTATCGTAAAACAATCTATAGGTAGAATCACCATCTCCCTGATAATTTTTCGCGGCATTTATTCCACCTTGAGCAGCGATTGAATGCGCTCTTCTAGGAGAATCTTGATAGCAAAATGCTTTTACATTGTAGCCTTGCTCGGCTAAAGTTGCAGCGGCAGAACCTCCTGCTAAACCTGTTCCAACAACTATAATATCGATTTTATCTCGATTGTTGGGTGAAACAAGGTTCATGTGATTTTTATGATTTGTCCATTTGTCCGCGATAGGGCCAGCTGGAATTTTTGAATCTAATTTGCTCATTTTCAGAAATTTTGAATTTTTATTATACTCCCGAATTTCAAAATAAAAATTTGAGATCGTGAATACTTCGTATTTTAAACTTTAATATAAAATCTAAAATCCTATTGAGTTAAAAAATGATATAATGCAATGAAAATAAATCCTGCAGGAATAAGGATAGAATACCAAGTTCCTACAGCTTTAATGATAGGTGTGTATTTCGGATGTCTTGCACCGATCGACTGAAACGATGATTGAAAACCGTGCGCTAAATGCAGTCCTAATAAAACAAAAGCAACCACATAAATCACTACTCTCCATAAATCTGCAAATTTTTCATGAATTTCTGGCCAGAATCTCGCTTCGTCCGGTGTGTTTCCTTCAATATATTTGAAGTTCATCTCATGCCACCAAAAATCATAAAAGTGAAGGCCTAAAAAAGCCAAAACAACCAATCCTGAAATGATCATGTTACGCGACATCCATGTAGAATTCGCAGCACCATTGTTCATATCGTATTTAATTGGTCTTGCACTTCTGTTTTTAAGCTCAAGAACAAATCCCATCACAAAGTGAAAAACAACTGCAAAACCTAGAATAGGCTGCATTAAAAACTGAATCAACGGATTATACCCCATAAATTCTGAAGCCGAATTGTAAGGACCATCTTTTCCAAAAACTGAAAGTAGGTTGACCGAAAGGTGGATGATAAGGAATATGAGCAAAAACATTGCAGACAATGCCATTGCGTACTTTCTACCAATAGTAGAACTTGTGTATCCTGCCATAATTAATATTTATATTTGAATTTTCACAAAGTTAAAAAAATGTTAAGCTATTTGGAGATGAGAAAAGTCACAATCTTTTAGTTTGTAATACTTCTAAATAACAAGCTTTAATATCAAGTAGTTCAAAAGCTAATTCATAATTAAGAATATTTTTGATTGAGAGAACTACTTTAAATTATACTTTACTCCATTAATATTGACCTGATGAACTGACTTTGGAATTTGAACAATTTCAAAATTTTTGGTTCTTCTTGATGTTAAATAAGGCTCAATCACATATTGCTCAATTTTTTCCGGATTTGAATTTTCACGCATAATAAACTGAACTTTATTATTACTTTTTACCGAAATAACAGCTTCTTTAAAATATTGATGAGCTAAAATCTCATCGATCTGATTCGCTTTAAAATTTAAAACCAAACGTAAAGCGATAAACGTCAAAACAAAATAAGTTACTCGAAGAAGATTTTTAACATTGAATTTTAAAATCGCAAATCTTAATAAATAGATGATAATAAAAGACACGAAAACTTCTAAAAGCGTCAACGGAATAATTTTATAAAAAGCAAAATCAATATCTGCGAAAAAATGAATTACTTTCAAAGTGTAAGTTACGCAGAAATCATAAATCAAATTTAAGAAAGTGAATTGCAAAGAAAATGCAGTCAGCAAAGTCATTAACAAAGCAAAAATAATCAAAATCTCTGAAAAAGGAATTACTACTAAGTTCGCAATAATTGAAATAAAAGAATACTGGTGAAAATAATAGATCACCAAAGGAAGTGTCGCCAACTGTGCCGAAATACTAATCGAAACGATATTCATAAAAAAATTCTGAAAATTATTTTTAGGTTTCGGTAAATATTTCAAAATAGGTTGGTTAAACCAAAATATTCCCAAAACCGCCAGAAAACTTAATTGAAAACCCACATCAAAAAGTTGATTGGTATCCGTAATTAAAATTGCGAGCCCCGCGATTGCCATGGAATGTAGCAAATCTGTTTTTCTTTGCAATAAAATAAAAGTGTAATAAGCAGAAATCATCACGCAACTCCGAACTACAGAACTCCCGTAATCAATAAATATGGCAAAACTCCAAATCAATAAAAGTGAAATTACAATTTTGTAATTCCTTAGTTTAGGTGGAAAAATAGGATTCAAAACAAGTAAAATCAACCAAAAAATAATCGCCATGTGAGAACCAGAAATCGCTAAAATATGTACTAAACCAGATTTGCTGAAATCCCGAACAATTTCTTTATCCATTTCTGTCCGGTCGGCGAGAATAATTCCTTTCGTAAATTCCCGACTGGCTTTATTTAAATTTGTAGCGTCAATTTTAATTAAAGTTTCTAAGCGCTTCTGACGTATTTTCTCCGGAAAAGAAAGATCATCCCGTTTACTTGATTGAAAAGAATTGGGCAAATAACTTTGAAAATAAATATCTTTTCTCGCTAAATATCTTCCGTAATCAAACTGAAAATCGCTGTACGGTTTTTCAATTTTGTTGATATAAACTTCGGCTTTGTAATAATGAAGATAATCGAATTCTTTTTCGTCTTTAGGAATTGATAAAACACTTTTAAAAGATTCATTACCCTTCCAAGCTTCAATTTCATAACGACGGCTTTTTTGATTAGAATTTAGTTTTTTTGTGATCTTAAAAATAATATTCTCCTTACTCTTCAATTCTGGAAGTTTCGGTTTTTGCGAATTCAGAGAGTGTGCGAAAATTCCCAAAGAGAAAAACAAAATGAAGAGCGAAAGATGGCGCAATTGATAATAGTAAAATCTCTTTACTAAAAAAACGAAGAGCGTAAAAAAGCTGAATCCTACAAAGAGGTAAACGAATTCACTTTCCATGCTGAAAAAATCCTGAAAGAAAATTCCAAGAATAAAACAAATAGAAAGGATAAATAGTGGTTGTTTTTGCAATGGTGTTTTCGTGTAAAATTATCAACTTCAACTGATAAAATCACGCGTGAAATCACCCTTTTACAATAATATCTGCAGCGTGGTCGCTTGCTCCTTTTCCGCCCAGTTTTTTTCGTAAAAGTTCAAAATCCTGCAACATCTTATCTCTGGATTTTCCTTCTAAAATTAATTGCAATTCTTTCACTAAATTCTTAGTGTTGAGATCACTTTGAATCAATTCAGTCACAACTTCCTGATCCATAATTAAATTAACCAAAGAAATATACTTGATGTTTTTAACAACTCTTTTCCCGATTTCATAGGAGATTCGGCTACTTCTGTAACAAACTACTTCGGGAATATTAAGCAAAGCTGTTTCCAAAGTTGCTGTTCCTGAAGTAACTAACGCCGCTTTCGAACATCTCAATAAATCGTAGGTTTTATTGGAAACGAAATGCACATTTTCATCAACATATTTCTGATAAAATTCTTTCGGTAAACTTGGCGCTCCTGCAATTACAAACTGATATTCTTTAAAATATGGACGAACCGAAAGCATCAATTCTAACATTTTCGTCACTTCCTGTTCACGAGAACCTGGTAAAAGTGCGATAATTTCCTTTTCGTTTAAATTATTATCAGATTTAAATTTCTGAATATTTATTTCCTTTAAATCTGAAATCGCATCTAATAAAGGATGTCCTGTGAAATGCGCATCAACGTGGTGTTTTTTGTAAAAGTCTTTTTCAAAAGGTAAGATCACCAACATTTCGTCTACAAATTTTCTAATTTTTTCCACTCTGCCTTCTTTCCAGGCCCACAGTTGCGGCGAAATATAATAGATAATTCTAATTCCCAAATTTTTTCCAAATTCAGCAATCCTTAAATTAAATCCAGGATAATCAACCAAAATTAAAACATCAGGTTTGTAATTCTGAATATCTTCTTTGCAAAATCTAATGTTTTTTAGAATTGTTCCCAAATTCTTGGCAACTTCCAGAAATCCCATGAACGCTAAATCCCGATAATGTTTCACGGGCGGAAATCCCGCAACTTCAGTCATTAAATCTCCACCCCAGAAACGAAATTCTGCAGTTGGATCTTTTTTCAAAATCGACTTCATTAAATTTGAAGCGTGCAGATCTCCAGAGGCTTCTCCTGCGATGATATAATATTTCAATTGATATTTTGAATTTAAATTTTAGTTTTAGGATCTTTCAACCATCAAATTAAAACCGATTATTTACCTTAATTTTGTTCAAAGATAAAATAAAAAAATGTCTGATTTAGAAATAAAAAATAAAATAGCCGAAAGCGGATTGGTCAATTTTGATCTCTCCCAATTGGTGCCAAAAGGAAAAAGAATAGGTATCGATTTAAAAGATTTCCTTTTCGAAGAACTGATTTTAAAAGAAAAAGATTTCAGAGAAAAAATTGCGAACATTAATGCAGAAGAATATAAAGATGCTTATATCTACATTTATAATTCTGCAGATGCAATCGTTCCACTTTGGGCCTATTTTCTTCTCACCGCAAAACTGACCGAAACTTCAAAAAAGATAGTATTTGGAAATCGCGAAGATTTAGAAGTTCTCTTGATGCACAATGCTGTTCAAACCTACGATTTTACAGAAATGATTGGTAAGCGGGTTTTGGTCAAAGGATGTTCCGACGAATCAATTCCAGAGAACGCTTATATTGAATTGGTTGAACAGTTAAAACCGCTCGTAAAATCACTAATGTTTGGTGAAGCTTGTTCGAATGTTCCCATCTTTAAAAATTAAAGTTTAACATTTATTTAAGTTTTTGGGAAAAATATTAGGACTAATTATTGATAACTTTGATTGTCATATATCATTAACTTAAAAATAAAACACTATGAGCTTACTCGATTTAATCACAGGCAGCACAGGAAACCAAGTTGCTTCTGATGCTGAAAACAAATTCGGAATCAGCAACACGCAGGTTATCGCTTTATTGGCAGTAGCCGCACCACTTGTTATTTCTTACTTAAGAAAAAAATCACAAGACAGTCCTGCAGATGCAGAAGCATTAAATACAGCGCTTGACAAAGATCACGACGGAAGTATCTTGAACGATCCTTCTCAGGCAGCAGATCGGCAGCAAGAAGGAAGTTCAATTTTAGATCATGTTTTTGGAGAGCAAAAATCAACCGTAGAAAATCAACTTTCGCAGAATACCGGGATTTCAATGGATAAGATCGGACCAATTTTGGCAATGTTGGCTCCTGTCATTATGGGATTTATTGGTAAGGAAAAGCAATCGAACGGCATAACTTCCGGCGGTGGTTTAGGAGATTTACTTGGCGGAATTTTGGGCAACGCAAGCAGCCAGGTTCAGCAGCAACAATCGCAAGGCGGCTCAAATCCTATAACTGATATTTTAGGAAGTGTTCTTGGTGGCGCGAACCAAAGTTCAGGCGGTGGTCTCGGAGGAATTCTTGAAAGCGTTCTTGGTGGTGGCCAACAAAACCAGGAGCAAGGCGGTTTAGGTACACTTTTAGGCGGTCTCTTCGGCGGAAAATAATTCTACAAAAATCAAATCATAAAAAAAACCGAGGATTAATCTTCGGTTTTTTTTATATCTACTCTTTAGTTTTCACCTCTTCGGTGTCTTCTTTTTTATCTGCTTTCGGTTTTGCAGCAACTTTCGGTTTTTTTTCTAATTCTGCATTTTCAGTTTTCTCTACTGGAGAAGCGACTACTTTTTTCACTTTCTCTTTCGGCGCTTTTTTATCATTTTCATCTAATACTTTAACTGGGATGTCTATGACAGAACTGGCTTTTCTTGGTCTTTTGTTACCGTAGCTTCCCGCTGTAATTTTTCCTTTTCTTGATTTTTTGTCTCCTTTTCCCATAATTAATTATTTTTAATGTATTGATTATATCAAAGTTAAAATAATAATTTGGCAAGCACTTCTTAAATAATCATAAAGTTTTGGGCGTGACCCTTTCCAGCGCTTATAATTATGCCGTAAATACTTCCAGCCGCGCGGGTCGGGCTTTCCATTACAATTCCTCATTCCACTTTGTTCCATTCCGGGATTTCCATTGCAAATGTGAAACATTCATCGAATCAGCCTCAAAAAAACAGATAGAGATAATCCCTCACGCAGGGAATCGCTGAAAAATCACTTCTAAAAATCATCCAAAAAACTTATCTTTGCACCTGAAATTTCAGAGTAAATCTCAATTTCAATTTTAACTTCTAATATCTGAAAATTATGTTTCGTACGCACACCAACGGAGAATTAAACTCCCAAAATATTGATCAAAAAGTCACCCTTTCCGGCTGGGTTCAAACCATTCGGGACAAAGGTTTTATGATGTGGATCGATCTTCGCGACCGGTACGGAATTACGCAATTGGTATTTGATGCAGACAGATCTTCAAAAGAATTACTGGAATCTGCTGGAAAATTAGGACGCGAATTTGTGATTCAAATTGAAGGAAAAGTAATTGAACGACAAAGTAAAAATCCTAAAATCGCCACCGGAAATATCGAAATTTTAGTGGAGAAACTGACCATTTTGAACGCCTCAGAAGTTCCACCATTTACCATTGAAGACCAAACTGATGGTGGCGAAGAACTTCGTATGAAATACAGATATTTAGATATTCGTCGTAATCCGGTAAAAGACAAATTGATCTTCCGTCACAAAATGGCGCAGAAAGTCCGCAACTATTTATCAGAACAAAATTTTATTGAAGTTGAAACTCCGGTTCTTATTAAATCAACTCCGGAGGGAGCGAGAGATTTCGTTGTTCCAAGTCGTATGAATCCGGGACAATTTTATGCATTGCCACAATCTCCACAAACATTCAAACAGTTGTTAATGATCGGTGGAATGGACCGTTATTTTCAGATTGTAAAATGTTTCCGTGATGAAGATTTAAGAGCCGACCGCCAACCGGAATTTACACAGATCGATTGTGAAATGGCATTTGTTGAGCAGGAAGATGTTTTGGAGATCTTCGAAGGAATGACCGCAACTTTATTGAAAGATATTGCCGGAAAAGAATTCGGGAAATTCCCAAGAATGACTTTCGCCGATGCGATGAAAAAATACGGAAACGATAAACCGGACATCAGATTCGGGATGGAATTCGTGGAAGTAAACGAATTGGTGAAAGGAAAAGATTTCAAAATATTCGACGAGGCAGAATTGGTGGTAGGAATCAATGTAGAAGGTTGTGCAGAATATACGAGAAAACAAATCGACGAATTGATCGATTGGGTAAAACGTCCGCAAGTTGGCGCAAACGGAATGATTTGGATCAAATTCCAAAACGATGGTGTTGTTACTTCTTCCGTCAATAAATTTTACAACGAAGAAGACTTAAAGAAAATAACAGAAAAATTCGGCGCGAAAGCAGGAGATTTAATTTTCCTAATGTCCGGAAACGAAAATAAAGTAAGAACTCAACTTTCCGCTTTAAGAATGGAATTGGGGAACAGATTAGGATTAAGAAATCCAAAAGAATTCGCACCACTTTGGGTAATCGATTTCCCATTATTAGAATGGGATGAAGAAACTAACCGTTATCACGCAATGCACCATCCGTTTACTGCACCAAAACCGGAAGATGTTCATTTATTAGAAACCGATCCAGGAAAAGCAAGAGCAAACGCTTACGATTTAATTCTAAACGGAAATGAAATTGGTGGTGGTTCAGTAAGAATTTTCGATAAAGATTTACAGGCGAAAATGTTTAATCTTTTAGGATTCACCAAAGAAGATGCAGAAGCACAATTCGGATTCTTGATGAATGCATTCCAATATGGCGCACCTCCTCACGCAGGTTTGGCTTTAGGTTTTGATAGATTGGTTGCAATTCTTGATGGAAATGAAGTGATCAGAGATTACATCGCTTTCCCAAAAAATAATTCAGGACGGGATGTTATGATTGATGCGCCGAGTTCGATTGCGGATGAGCAGTTAGATGAATTGGAGTTGAAATTGAATTTAAAAGCATAAATTAGAAGCGAGGAAATTTTTCTTCGCTTTTTTATTTTAAGAAATTACAATCCTAACAATTTGTAAAGTTCTTCCTTTTTATTAACAGAAACAGATATCGATTTTCCGTTCAGTAATTCCACCATATTTCCGTGAATGCTTCTTACAAAATCAAGATTCAAGATAAAAGAACGCTGAATTCTAAAGAATTTTTTGTTTTGTAAAACCTCTTCCATTGAATTAAGTGTCATTTGGGTTGAATAGTTTTGCGATGCTGTATTAACATTCAAATAATCGCCTTGCGCTTCGATGTATAAAATTTCTAACAACAAAATTTTGATGATTTTTCCTAAATAAAAACCGGCGGATTTTCTAGTGTTCGTAGAAAATCCAACCCATTTATTTTTGGCATTTCAATATCACTGAAAACAAGGTCTACCGGATTTTCTTGAAGAAAAGCTAAAGCTGTCACCGGGTTTTCAAAAATTCCCAGAATATTAAGATACGAAACTTCTTTGGCAAATGATTCTACAAGGTCTCTTCCAAGTGGTTCGTCATCGATAATGATACAATTTATTTTCTCCATTATTTGATTAAATTGATTATTAACTCCACTTTAAAAATATTTTTTGAACTTAGAATTTCTAACTGAAAATCATTCGGATATAAAAGCTGAAGGCGTTTTTTTACATTTTCAATTCCGATTCCACCGTGAATATTTTCTTTTTTGTATTCTTCAAAATCATTTTTGATTACAAAAATAAAATTCCCGTTTTCAACTTTTATTTTAAGATTTAAAAAAGCTGATTCTTTTGATTTTAAACCATATTTAAAAGCATTTTCTATAAAAGTGAAAGTCAAAAGTGGGGCAATCTTTAAATTCTTACAATCTGTTTCAGTTGGAAACTCATAATTAATTTTCCTATCCGCAGAATAACGCATTTTTTCGAGCTCAAAATAGTTTTTAACAAATTCTACTTCTTTCCAAAGTTCTACTTTTTCACTGTTCGATTCGTACAAAGTATAACTCATTGTATCGGAAAGATTAAGAATCACGTCTGGAACAGCATTGTCTTTTTTAAGACTTAAACTGTATAAATTATTCAAAGTATTAAAAAGAAAATGTGGATTGAGTTGAGATTTCAAAAAATCTTTTTCAATATTAATATTTTTAATTTCCAATAGATTTTTTTGGTTTTGAATCTTTATCGTTCTGCTATAAAGTTTAGTAATTTCAAATAAGATTTTAATAAAAAAGAACGGTGATAAAATCGAAATAAAGATAATTGTCTGAGAAATTATTCTTTCAAAAGAAATAGATTCCCAGAAAGTTTGGCTTGCACTTGCTTTAATTGCACCTTTCAATTCTCCTTCTAAAATTTCAAATCCGAGACTGTGATAAATAAGAGAAAAAGCATAAGTAGATAACAGCCAAATAATTACAAACACAGGAAAACTGACAATCAAATAAAACAATGCAAATCCGAACGATAATTTTAAAATTTTTGGAAGAAGTAAATAGAAAAATAAATAGAAAACAATCATATTGACAATGCACATCCGAACTGTAAGAATGAAGCTGTTGAAATAGGTGAGTTGATACGCTAATCGATAACTTAAAAATAATAAAAAAGCAAAACTCAACCACATTAAAGAATGAAATATTACTCTTTTTTGCTTGGTGTAAAATTGTTCAAAATCAAATTCACCAATACCTTCGGTAAAATAATTTGAAGATATTTTTTGCATAATTTTCTAATTGAAAAACAGCTTCAAAGATAGTTTTTTGAAGCTGTTTGATTGATGATTTCTATAAAATTCTAACAATTGCATTCATCGTGTTGATGATATTATGTCCCATAATGGGAAAAATAAGATTCCCCGAAAGTTTGCGCAAAATCCCGAGACTGAGAGACGAAATAATGGCTAAGTAAAGAATTGTAATAATATCAAACTTGAATTCATAATTTTCTGTAAGCACAACACCGTGTGCTTCTGCAAAAAGTATGGTAACAATCACAAATCCCCAACCAAATTTTATGCCTTTGAAATTCCATTTCGGGGCGAAAGCTTTGTCTAAAAGCCAAAATAAAATCCCTCTAAAAACCAATTCCTCCGTTAAACCGGGCATTGTCATTTGAAAAGCAAAAGTTTCTAAATCGAAATTACCACCTTTCGGAAACAGAATCATTTTGAATATAAAATCGAAAGCCAGAAATCCTATAAAAATTAGAATTCCAGATTTTACCTGACTTTTTGAATTTGTTTTCGTTGTAAATCCAATTTCTTCTCTGTCTTTTTTTGAAACAGAAAAAATAACAATCAAAGCAAAACATAAACTGAAAATTTTACCAATCCAAGAGAATTTTAATCCTAAAAAGTCTAAATCAAAATAGAGTTTCGACAAATGCTGAATGTAAGAATCCGTTAAAAAATAAAGAACGAACAATCCCAAATATTTCAGATTGACCTTTTCTGACCTAAAAATAGCTAAAATAATAATTGGAAGGATGATAAGAATCCAAATGAGTGGTGTAAATAATGACATATCTTTTAATTTTTTGTCAAAATTATCGTACGTTGCTATTCTTTGAAAACTTTACCGATAGGAACACTCATTTTGCCGACGAACTCTTCCATCTTTTATAATTTAAGTAAAATTGACATTCAAAATTAGAATAAAAAGTCTCAAAAATTAATTAATTTTAAATCTGCACAAATTTTGAATCTTATGAAATCTCCTTTAGCAATACTTCAACAATACTTTGGTTACGATAGTTTCCGACTCTATCAAGCGAGCGCAGTTGAAAATGTAATTGCGAAAAAAGACACCTTCGTCTTGATGCCAACTGGCGGTGGAAAATCTTTGTGCTATCAAATTCCAGCTTTGGTATTGGAAGGAACTGCGATTGTTATTTCCCCCTTAATTGCTTTGATGAAAGATCAGGTTGATGCTTTGCGCGTCAATGGAATTTCTGCAGCATTTCTAAATTCTTCGATGAATCCAAATGAGCAAAATGAAACTTTTCGTCAATTGAAAAATGGTGAATTAAAACTGTTGTATGTTGCGCCCGAAAAGTTGAGCGCAGATAATGGTCACTTTTTAAATTTACTGAAAGAAATCAAAATTTCCCTTTTTGCAGTAGATGAAGCGCACTGTGTTTCACATTGGGGACATGATTTTCGTCCGGATTATTTATTTTTAAATGGAATTAAAAAAGGATTTTCAGAAACGCCAATCATTGCATTAACCGCAAGTGCCGACGAAATAACACGGCAAGATATCATCAAACAATTAAATCTTCAAAATCCGACTGTTTTAATATCCTCTTTTGACAGACCTAATATTAAATATTTTGTGCAACCAAAGCAGTCGGTTTTAACTCATATTCTGCAATATTTAAAAGAGCATCCAAACGATTCGGGAATTATTTACTGTTTATCCCGAAAAGGAACGGAAGATCTGGCGAATAATTTGAAAGAAAACGGTGTTGATGCAGAATTTTATCATGCAGGAATTTCTTCAATAGAAAGAGCTAAAGTTCAGGATGATTTTATAAAAGACAAAACTCGGGTCATGGTTGCTACAATTGCCTTTGGAATGGGAATAGACAAAAGTAACGTTCGTTTTGTAATCCACGCAGATCTCCCTAAAAACATCGAAAGTTATTATCAGGAAACAGGAAGAGCCGGAAGAGATGGATTGCCGAGTGAAGCCATTTTGTTCTATTCCATTGCGGATGTGATGAAGCTGAAAAAATTTGCAATGGTCGAAGGAAATGAAGAACAGTCGAGTTTAATGCTTCGGAAAGTGCAACAAATGACCGATTTTGCCGAGATGCAAAAATGCAGACGACAATATCTGATGGAATACTTCGGAGAATCTCATCCTGGAAATTGTAATTCCTGCGATTATTGTTTGAGTGATTTTGAAAGTTGGGACGCCACATTGGATGCTCAAAAATTGTTAAGTGCAATATTTAGATTAAAAGAACGCTACGGAAAAAATTTGATTATTGATTTTTTACGAGGTTCAAAAGGTGTAAAAATCACCGAGTACATGAAAGGTTTACCAACGTATGGAATTGGCGCAAATTCAGATAAAACACATTGGCAAAATTTAATTAAACAATTAACAATAAATGGATTTTTAAGGGATTCAGAAGGTGAATTTTCTGTTTTAAAACTAACGGAAAGCAGCAATGAAGTTTTATTTAAAAAGAGAAAAGTCAATTTACAGAAAGTAAAAGAATTGGCAAAAGCAGTGTCAGTCGAAGAAATAGAAACCACTTATCAAACCAATGAAATCGATGCAAATCAGGAATTGTTTGATGAACTAAGAATTTTGAGAAGACAACAAGCCGAGAAAGAAAATGTGCCACCGTACGTGATTTTCTCCGATGCAACTTTAATGGAAATGGCGGGTTATCTTCCTACTACGATTGACGAGCTTGGGGAAATTAGTGGATTTGGCGCCTTTAAAATAGAAAAATATGGAGATTTATTTTTAAAAGTAATTGTAAATTATTGCACAAACCATAATTTGAGCAGTAAAATATCAGAGAAAACACCGAAAAAACAACGTGCGCCGAAACAAGAGAATAAAAGTCTGGCAGGAACATACACAATAACTTTCGATCTGTACAAAGCTGGAAATAACTTGGAAGAGATTGCGAAAATCAGGAATTTGTCTTTAAATACTATTCAAAATCACTTGGCTAATTTCGTAGAATTGGGAACGATTAAACCAAGCGAGTTGATAGATGTGACCAAAATAGATCCCATAATTGCTATTGCAAAAACTCAAACTATTCAATCATTGAAAGCGATCAAAGAAGAATTAGGAGAAGAATTTACTTACTTTGAAATAAATATCGCAGTTGCTTTCTATAAATGGGAAGAGAAAAAAAATTTAAAATAAAGATCTATCATTTATGAATCTTTAGAGTTTTTTTTTAAAATCAGAAGCGGAAAATTAATTTTTCCGATTTTTTAAGGCAATTTTGAAACTAAACTTTCCGGAAGTATTTTCAAAATATAATAAATGATTTTCCATTTAAAATTGGGAACGATCGAGAAATAATTTCCGGCATTCACGATATGTTTCGCTACATAAGCTGGTTCCATCAATAAAGATTTATTGAGGTTTAAACCTTCGTTAATTTTCGTATTAATGTAACCGCTCACCAAAACATTTACCGTAATATTTCTAGAAGCCAACTCTTGTCGAAGTCCTGCCAAATATTGAGTAAACGCCGATTTTGTACTTCCATAAATAAAATTACTTTTTCGTCCACGAACTCCAGAAAGCGAAGACAAACCAATAATTCTTTTTAAATTTTTATTGGAGTCATCTGTCGCAATAATATTTAAAATGGAAACTGCGCCCATATAATTGACTTCCATCATTTGTTTTGCTCCCTCAAAATCTTTTAAAGCTTTCTGATTTTCAACTAAAAAGCCAGCAGCATAAATTACAATATGTGGTTTTGAAGGCAGTTCATCATAAAATTTATGATGGGAGGAAAAATCGGTTGCGTCGAAATAATTTAACTTTATTTTGGAGGAGTCAAGCTTATGTTCCTTAACGAAATTTTCCAACGATTTTAAATTTCGAGAAGAAGCAATGATGGAGAAATCCTTTTCCAGATATTGCAAAATACATTGTTTTGCCACATCGGAATTGGCGCCTAAAATGAGGACGGTTTTGGTGGAATTATTATTCATCGACTATTTGGCGCGAAGTCTTTCTTTAATTTTACCAATATTTTCTTTCGCAGAATCTTCTAAAATTAAACTCGCGCTCATCAAAATTCTTTCGGGCATCAACTGTTCGAAATGTTCTGTTCCTTCCCAGGAAACTTTTTTAATTAAAGCCAAAGCGTCTGAACTTCGATTGGAAAGAACTTCAATAAATTTTTCAATTTTAGAATCCATCTCCGGAATATTTTCGGAAACAGACTGATAAATATCGTGTCTTTCACACCATTCTGCACTGCGAAAATCTGCGTCTATCGACATTGCAGAATAAGCGGATTTGCCAATTTTTCTTTCTACAAAGGGTCCGATTACGAAAGGTCCAATTCCTAAATTTAATTCCGTTAAAGCCAAAGCTGCATCTTTCGTGGCAAAACAATAATCTGCTGCACATGCAATTCCAACTCCGCCGCCAGTTGTTTTTCCCTGAACTCTCACTATGACTAATTTACCGCAAGATCTCATGGCATTTAAAACTTTAGCAAAACCTCCGAAGAATATTTTGGATTTTTCCAGTTTTTCAATTTCTAGCAATTCATCGAAGCTAGCTCCGGCGCAAAATGATTTTTCCCCTTCACTTTTTAATAAAATTGCTTTTACTTCTTTTTTCAAACCTTCTTCCAAAATAGTTTGAGCGAGTAATTCTAAAATTTCTCCCGGCAAAGAATTGCTTTTTGGGGTTCCAAAAGTGATTTCTGAAATATTATTTTTAAGTTCCTGATTGACGAATCCGTTGTTCATTATGCTTTATTTAGGGCGATTAAATATTTATCGATGTATAATTGTTTTTCTTTGCTTTTATATTGCTGGATATATCTTGGATGTTCCAACACGGTCAGTTTATCAAAGAAATGTTCCTGACTGTTGATCTTATCAATGAAAGTGGCGTTCTTTTTTCCTAAAATAAAAACTTCCGAAGTGTCTAAACCCAAACTGATGTGATCTTTTAAACTCTGGATTATAAAAGGTTTTACGGCTTCGAAGAGTTTTTTGTCATCATAATAATTAGCGTTTAATCCACCTTTTAAAGTCTTTCGAATAATTGCCAAAGGAAAAGGTGAATTAATGTAAAATTCTTTATAAAAAAGTTCTGGACCTCCAAAGTTCATAATGACATCGTAGAGATAAACAGAAGAAATTTCATGCGTATGCGCAGATTTCATTTCAATTCCACAGATACTTTCCAATCGTTTTGTATCAGTGAATGGAACGCCGGTAACTCCTGCTCCGTGACGACTGGGATTGATTCCGATGATGAATTTTCTTTGATTGTGATCATTGTAGAATTTTTTATAAAAATCGGTCATCACCGTTAAAGTTTCGGGATTATCGAAGAAAGGATTGAGCACATCGAAACCTTCAGGAAGCTCTCCAGAATAATGTAATTTCTTGTTGAATGCTACTACTTTTTCGCCGATGGTTTTTTCCACTTATTTTCATTTTTCTGTGAAAATCTGTCAAATCTGTACGAGAAATAGCTCACAGATTTCACTGATTTGCACAGATCTTTGTTTACAGGTATCCGTTTACAATTCTAACAATATTTCTTGGTAAATCATCGGTGTTGAAATTAACTAAAATCCCTAAATGAAGATCGGTTAATTTTAGATAATTTAATAATTGTTTGTGATGAATTGGCGCTAATTCTGACACCGATTTTATTTCTATAATAATTCTATCTTCAACTAAAATATCTGTACGAAAACCTAAACCTAAATCAGTTCCTTTATAAATGACTGAAATGGGAAACTGAAATTTAATTGCTAAACTCTGATTTTCAAGTTCCAATCCTAATTCCTTTTCTTAAACACTTTCCACCAATCCGGGTCCAAGTGTATTATAAACTTCGAAAATCGCTCTCCTTATCAAATAGGACATTTCATTTTCAGTCATAATTTGTAATTTATATTTAACAGATTCCACCGGCTTTGATGGATTACTTTATAAATATCCATAAAGTCATTATGTAAATACGCTAAATGTCTCACGGATTACACGAATTTCCACAGATAATTCCGTGTAAATCTGTGCTCCAGAAATAATTAGAACTAGCCTGCTACTAAGCCAAATTGTTCAAAGTGATGCGTTACATGTTTCTGGTGAAACAACTCCATCATCTCTTTATTCAAAGTTCCGAAAACAAAATGTAAATGTTCAGCGTCTGGATTTTCCCGGTAATAAATCTGATAGTTTTTTACCGATTCAATGAAATGTGTTTTGGCTTCTTCTAAGTTTTTATATTTCAAATCCGGTAATTTATCGTCTTCTAAAAAAGGTGCAGGGAAATCTTGCGGCATTTTTCTAAAGTTATAAAGCGAATCTTGATACATTTCGATATGTTCAGTCGGAGTTTTACATTCCGAGGTTTCTAATTCTCCGGTGCTGTATTTCATTGTCGCTTCCAAATGTTCGAGCATTTCCTGCGCTTTCATTCTTCCCCAATTTGGCAAAGTTTTCTCAGTTAAATTATTCAATCGTTTTGCAAAATCTTTGTAGTCAATTTTGATGAAAGGAGATTTTTTCGCGACCAAAGTTAAAATCGTAGCGATGCAAACGGTTTCTTCTCTTTGATTCACGACTTCAACCAGCCATTTTACAACGCCACTTGGAACATTTCTACCTTTTACACCTTTGTTGATTCTTTCTTTCGCTGTTAAATAAACAGTGATCGTATCTCCTGCATAAACCGGTTTGAAGAAATTAGCGTTTTCTAATCCATAGTTTGCGATAACCGGACCTTTTTTTCCGGAAACAAATAATCCTGCAGCTGCGGAAAGTATGAAATATCCATGTGCAACAGTTTTGTCGAAAATAGTTCCGTTCAATGAAGTCGAATCAGTATGAGCATAAAAATGATCCCAGGAAACATTTCCGAAATTTACGATATCTGCTTCCGTTACAGTTCTTCCAGCGGTTTCTAGGGAATCTCCGATTTCTACTTCTTCAAAATATTTTCTGAATGGATGTTTTTCTGAATAAGTCGGTGTTGCTCCTTGCTGATAAACTTTGGTGATCGCAGTTAAAATATCTGGTGAACCTTGAATCGCAGTTTTCTGTAGAAAAAAATGAAGTCCATTTAAGCCCCCCATTTCTTCTCCGCCACCTGCTCTTCCTGGACCACCGTGCATTAATGTTGGCAAAGGCGAACCGTGACCTGTTGATTCTTTCGCGTTATCTCGGTTTAAAACAAAAATTCTTCCGTGCGTTGTTGCCATTTTCCAGGCAGTTTCTGCTACAAATTTTTCGTCGTGAGAAATGATAGAACCGACCAAACTTCCTTTTCCGCGTTTTGCCAAAGCTGCAGCTTCTTCCGCATCTTTGTAAGGCATTATTGTGGAAACCGGGCCGAAAGCTTCTACATCATGGGAAATATTTTTTTCGAAAGGTTTGTCATTTAAGAATAATTTCGGACTCATAAATGAACCGCTTTCGTAATTAGCATCGACTAAATCCTGTTTTCCGTCGTAAATTAATTCGGTTTCTGTTTTTAATAATTCGATTTTTTCTGAAACTTCAGCGAATTGATCTTTTCCAGCGAGAGCGCCCATTCTAGTTTCGCGGCTTAAAGGATTTCCGATTTTTACCTGATCTAAAGATTTTATTAAAGCATTCTGTACCTCTGCAATTAAATTTTCAGGCACGATGATTCTTCGAATGGCGGTACATTTCTGACCAGATTTGGTGGTCATTTCATTTCGAACCTCTTTGATAAAAAGATCAAATTCTGGAGTTCCAAGTTTTGCATCCAATCCAAGGATGGAACAATTTAAGGAATCTGCTTCCATATTAAATCGCACTGAATTTTGCGCGATTGAAGGCATTGATTTTAATTTTTTCCCGGTGGAAGCAGAACCTGTGAAAAGCACAGAATCTCCGTCTTTCATATATTCCAGCATATTTCCGGCGCTTCCACAAATGAGTTGAAGTGAACCTTCCGGAAGAATTCCGCTTTCTATAATATCTTCAAAAACTGCGTGCGTTAAATAACTTGTAGGAGTTGCAGGCTTTACGACACTCGGAACTCCCGCTAAAAGAGAGGTCGAAAGTTTTTCTAACATTCCCCAAACCGGAAAATTGTAGGCATTTATTTGTACCGAAATTCCTTCACTTGGCGTGAGAATATGTGTTCCGAGAAAAGTTCCGTTTGCTCCAAGTTTCTGGGTATCACCATCGACCCAAAAAGGCGTGTTCGGTAACATTCTTTTTGCCAAACCTGAATAGGTAAAAAAAGTTCCGAAACCTCCTTCTATATCTACCCAGGAATCTGCGTGAGTTGCACCCGTTTTGTAGGAGATTTCGTAATATTTTTTTTTTCTTTCGAGAAGATATAATGCGATATTCTTCAACATTTCACCCCGATCATAAAAAGTCATCGAAGCTAAATTTTTGTAACCTACAGTTCGACCGAAATCTAGAGCGTGCTCGAAATTAATTCCTTTCGTGTCGACAACGGCAACTTTTTCACCGTTCACTGAATTATAGAGTTGAGTTCCGTCTCCGGAGCCTTCAACCCATTCTCCGTATATGTAATTTTTAAGTTTCATTATTGATGAGAATTTTTAAAATTTTTAGTAATGATTTTAAATAAAAAATAGAGCAAAATTAAAATAAAAACAAAATCGAGGGTAATCACCACCGCTGCAAAAACATTATAAGCAAGAACTTTTTGATGAAGATATTCTGCTGCTTTTTGATTATCAACATGTCCTAATGCCTCTGTAATTCCGATGCTTTGTTTGATGAGATAGACAGCCAGAAAATTGAGTGGAAGTAAAATAATTATTCCGGAAATGATCCATTTTTTTTTGTTAGAATTTTTAAACATTGATGATTTTTATAATGGAAGCTTTTCGGCTAGAGCCAATGACTAATTCGAAATTTGCACGTACTAAAGTCCGTTCTTAATGCCTTGAGTAACGCTTTTTTTCAGATCGTTAAGATACATAAATTTTCAATTTTGCTAAAATTTTCTTTTTCGCATAATCTGCGCCCCAACTTGAACGGAGCTCTTTTTGCGAGGAGGAACGAGGAGCAAAAAAGCGGGAGTGGTAGGTGGAAAGAGGCGCCCAAAAAAAATAAAAAAAATTCCCTCTCAAAATAAATTGAAAGGGAATCTGTAGGTATTTAAAGAATTTATCTTTGGCTCATGTCCACGTAATCGCGTTTTTGAGCTCCCTGATAAACTTGTCTTGGTCTTCCGATCGGATCGTTGTGTAAACGCATTTCTTTCCACTGGGAAATCCATCCTGGTAATCTTCCTAAGGCGAACATTACGGTGAACATTTCTGTAGGAATTCCTAAAGCGCGGTAAATAATGCCGGAATAGAAATCTACGTTTGGATACAATTTTCTTTCGATGAAATATTCATCTTCTAAGGCTACTTTTTCTAATTGTAGTGCGATATCTAAGGCTTTATCTTCAACTCCTAATGAAGTTAGAATATCATCTGCAGCTTTTTTGATAATTCGTGCTCTTGGATCGAAGTTTTTGTAAACTCGGTGACCAAATCCCATTAAACGGAAATTATCGTCTTTATTTTTTGCTTTTTCTACATATTTTGCGACATCGCCTCCATCTTTTTCGATCATTTCAAGCATTTCGATTACTGCCTGATTTGCACCACCGTGAAGTGGACCCCAAAGCGCAGAAATCCCTGCGGAAACTGAAGCGAATAAGCCGGTATGCGCTGAACCAACCATTCTTACAGTTGATGTAGAACAGTTTTGCTCATGATCTGCGTGAAGAATTAATAATTTGTCTAAGGCACCAACAACAACTGGATCTAAATGAAATTCTTGATTTGGCCGACGGAAACACATTTTGTAGAAATTTTCTACATAATTTAAACTGTCATCTCCATGATTGATGGATAGTCCCATTTTTTTACGGTACGTCCAAGCACAAAGGTGAGAGAATTTAGCGATCAGCATTTCTGCAGCGTGATCCATATCTTCTTTTGAAGTTACATCTACCGCTTTTGGATTAAAGGCAGTTAAAGCAGAAGTTAAAGAGGACAAAACTCCCATTGGATGAGCTGAACGAGGGAAAACGTCGATGAGTCTTTTCATCTCATCAGCAACGAAATTATATTTTTTAATTCCTTTTTCGAAACCTGCAAACTGATCGGTTGTTGGCAAACTACCATTCAATAAAAGGTAAATAACTTCCGTAAAGTTAGATTTTTCTGCAATTTGCTCGATTGGATAACCTCTGTAATATAATTCTCCATTATCACCATCTAAATAAGTGATATCACTAATAGTAGCGCCTGTATTTTTATATCCTAAATCTAAAGTAATTAATCCAGTTTGGTCTCTCAGTTTTGAGATATCGATTCCTCTGTCACCGATTGTACTTTCTATGATAGGGTACTCAAATGCTTTCCCATCATAATTTAATATAACTTTGTTATCTGACATTATAATTTATTTTTTTACTAATTTATGAATATTAAGAGAAAACCACAAACGATTTTTTTCATTCTCGATTAATTTTATCTATTATCGTTTTATTTTGAAAGCATCTAATCCTGGAAAAATTGCTGTATCTCCTAAAGCCTCTTCAATTCTCAAAAGCTGATTATACTTTGCCATTCTGTCTGAACGCGAAGCGGAGCCGGTTTTGATCTGTCCACAATTCATTGCTACTGCTAAATCAGCAATCGTTGAATCTTCTGTTTCTCCGGATCTGTGAGAAATTATAGTGGTATATTTATTATGTTGCGCCATTTGTACAGCCGCCATCGTTTCAGATAAAGTACCGATCTGGTTTACTTTAATCAAAATTGAATTGGCGATATCTCCGGCAATTCCTTTGGCTAAAATTTCGGTATTGGTTACAAATAAATCATCACCAACGATCTGTACTGTTTTTCCTAATCTTTCCGTTAATAATTTCCAACCTTCCCAATCGTTTTCGTCCATACCATCTTCGATGGAAATGATCGGATATTTTGAAGCTAATTCAGCTAAATAATCAACTTGTTCTTCACGAGTTCTGCAGGCACCATTTTCACCTTCAAATTTTCTATAATCGTATTTTCCATCTACATAAAATTCTGAAGCTGCTGAATCTAAGGCAAACATAATATCGTCTCCAGCTTTATAACCAGCATTTGCAATTGCTTGGGTTAAAGTATCTAAAGCATCTTCAGTTCCGTGGAATTTTGGTGCAAAACCACCTTCATCGCCAACTGCGGTAGAAAGATTTCTCTTTTTTAAGATTGATTTCAATTCATGGAAAATCTCTGTCCCTTTTTGCAAAGCATGAGAAAATGAATCAGCTTTTACAGGCATAATCATAAATTCCTGAAAAGCTATTGGAGCATCTGAATGCGAACCGCCATTAATAACATTCATCATTGGTACTGGAAGCGTATTTGCATTTACACCGCCAATATATTTATACAAGGGGATTTTCAATTCTATCGCCGCAGCTTTTGCCACTGCTAAAGAAACACCCAAAATTGCATTTGCACCAAGGTTGGCTTTGTTTGGAGTTCCATCTAACTCAATCATCAGCTGATCGATAAAATTTTGCTCAAAAACAGAAGTCCCAATCAATTCTGGAGCGATAACTTCTCTTACATTTTCTATGGCTTTCAAAACTCCTTTTCCACCATATTCTTTCGAACCATCACGTAATTCTACAGCTTCATGTTCGCCTGTAGAAGCACCGGAAGGAACAGCAGCTCTTCCCATTGCACCACTTTCTGTGAAAACATCAACTTCGATTGTAGGATTGCCTCTGGAATCAAAAATTTGTCTTGCTTCAATGTAAGAAATGTAACTCATTGTATTTATTTTAAGTTTTATTAATGATTACAAATTTAGTTAAAATTGAATGATTGCCGTTGATTTCTGCAATGATTTTAGCAGGGTTTGAGTTAAAATTTAGTTAATTCTACGGCTTAACTGAGAATTAGAAAAGTTATCATTAAATTTGAATTAACGACAAAATCACTACCAATGAAAAAGACAATCATCACCCTATCAACTTCCTTACTTCTGTTGACATTTAGCTGTAATAAAAGTACAGAGGGTAATAAAGGTGTTATCAAACAGGAAAATGGATATTCGGAAAATCTGCCCAAAGACAGTATGACTGTTACAGAAAATGCCGGAGATAAAACTGCACAGGAATATACAGACCGTTATGTTGCTGATGATGGCTCATCTGCTTTGGTCACCTTTAAAAATACGGATAAAGAAAAAAGCATCAGCATTAGAAGCAATAATAAAACGATCTCTGCACCGGAGAAAAAGAAAACTTCAGATGGCGCGATTTACGGAAACTATGATTTTGAGATTATGGCGAAAACCGATAGTATTACGATTACGCAGGGAAATAATATTATTAAGTTGAAGAAAGCGAGAGGACAGTAGGTAGAAGAGCCAAGTGAAAAGTAAAAAGAGTCAAGTGAAAAGTAGTTGAGGATTTGAGAATTTGAGGATTTGAGGATTTGAGGATTTGAGGATTTGAGGATTTGAGGATTTGAGGATTTGAGGATTTGAGGATTTGAGGATTTGAGGATTTGAGGATTTGAGGATTTGAGGATTTGAGGATTATCAAAAAGTTAAAATATTTTTACGAAACCAGTTATGTTTTTCTTTTTCGAAAAAGTATTAATTAACGCATAATTTAATAGCCCCGATTGCAGCGGCATCCTTTTTATTTTTGCTCTGAAAAATAAAAAGATATAGCGGCAAGCGGGATTAAGCTAAAAAAAGCCATTCAAATAAATGAATGGCTTTTTAGTATATAAAAGTTGGGATAATTATTCCGCAGCCTTTTCTTCTGTTGAATCAGCAGCTTCTGCTGTTGGCTCTTCAGTTTTAACTTCTTTGCCAGGGATCGTTGCTGCTTCAGCTACAGTTTCTGTCGCTTTTGGAGCCGCTCTTCTGCTTCTTCTTGTTACTTTTTTCTCTTCAGCATTCGGGTTGTAAAGCTCATTGAAATCTACCAATTCGATCATTGCCATATCGGCAGCATCTCCTTGTCTAAATCCTGTTTTAATGATTCTTGTATAACCTCCCGGTCTTCCTGCAATTTTCGGAGCAACTGTTCTGAATAATTCAGTAACTGCTTCTTTGCTTTGCAAGTAGGAGAAAACCGTTCTTCTGTTGTGTGTAGTATCGTCTTTCGATTTTGTAAGGATAGGCTCAACGTACACTCTCAAAGCTTTCGCTTTTGCAACAGTAGTCATGATTCTTTTATGCTCAATAAGAGAACAAGCCATATTAGAAAGCATCGCACTTCTGTGTGAAGCTGTTCTAGATAAGTGATTGAATTTTTTACCGTGTCTCATTGTTATTTATTTGTCAGCGTCTAATTTATATTTAGCAACGTCGAAACCGAAGTTAAGACCTTTTGCATGCACTAATTCTTCTAATTCTGTTAATGATTTTTTACCGAAATTTCGGAATTTCATCAAATCAGACTTCGTGTAAGAAACCAGTTCTCCTAAAGTTTCTACTTCAGCAGCTTTCAAGCAGTTTAGTGCTCTTACGGACAAGTCCATATCTGTTAATTTAGATTTAAGGAGTTGTCTTGTATGTAAAGTTTCTTCATCGTATTGAATAGATGCTTTTACAGCTTCAGTTTCTAGTGTAATTCTCTCGTCGGAGAACAACATGAAGTGATAAATTAATATCTTAGAAGCTTCAGTTAAAGCGTTTTGAGGAGAGATGGAACCATCAGTCTCAATATCTAAAACGAGTTTTTCGTAGTCTGTTTTTTGCTCTACACGATAATTCTCAACACTGTACTGTACTTTCTTGATCGGAGTAAAGATAGAGTCAATAGCAATGGTACCAATGGCAGCATTACTAGTTTTGTTTTGATCCGATGGAACATAACCTCTTCCTTTTTCTACGTTGAATGTAATTTCAAATTTCACATCCTTGTTAAGATTACAGATGATCAACTCTGGGTTCAAAATTTCGAAACCTTGAATTGATTTTCCTAAATCTCCTGCAGTTACGGTAGTTTGTCCGGAAACTTTTGCAGTCACTGATTCTGCAGTAGCAGCTTCAGTTTTCGCTTTAAGTCTTAACTGTTTAAGATTCAGAATGATTTCTGTAACATCTTCTATAACACCCGGAATTGTTGAAAATTCGTGCTCTACGCCTTCTATTTTGATAGAGGAAATAGCATATCCTTCTAGAGAAGAAAGCAATACTCTTCTCAAAGCATTACCGATCGTAAGTCCAAATCCTGGCTCCAATGGTCTAAATTCAAATTGACCTTTGAAATCATCGGAGTTAAGAAGGATTACTTTATCGGGTTTAATAAATGTTAAAATTGCCATATAATTTGGGTTGAGCAAAAATTTGAAAAAATTATTATTTAGAGTAAAGTTCGACGATCAACTGTTCTTTCAAGTCTTCCGGGATTTGAATTCTCTCGGGAGCTGCTATGAAAGTACCTTGTTTAGTTTCGTCGTTGAATTGTAACCACTCATAACTTGACTTATAAGCTAATGAATCAGCAATAACTTCCAAAGATTTTGATTTCTCTCTGATTGCTACCACGTCTCCAGCTTTAAGAGTGTAAGATGCGATGTTTACTAATTCTCCATTTACTGTGATGTGTCTGTGAGAAACCAATTGTCTTGCACCTGCTCTGGTTTTTGCAAACCCGAATCTGTACACTACATTGTCTAATCTAGATTCACACAATTGCAATAGAACTTCACCTGTAACACCTTTTGCTCGGTTGGCTTTTTCGTATAAGTTCGCAAATTGTTTCTCTAAGATACCATAGGTATATTTAGCTTTCTGCTTTTCCATTAACTGAACAGCATACTCGGATTTCTTAGATCCTCTTCTTTTGTTCACACCATGTTGTCCTGGTGGTTGGTTCTTTCTTTTCTCGAAGTTTTTGTCATCTCCGTAAATTGCAGCACCAAATTTTCTTGCAATTTTCGTTTTAGGTCCAATATATCTTGCCATATTTTTTAAGATTTTAGATTCTAGATTTTAGATTTTAGATTAGAATGGGTTTACCATTAAGAATTTAAAACTAAAACATAAAATAATAGATTATACTCTTCTTCTTTTTGGTGGTCTACATCCGTTATGTGGCATAGGAGTCACGTCAACGATTTCACTAACTTCAATTCCTGAATTGTGAATAGTTCTGATGGCAGATTCTCTACCTGCACCAGGACCTTTCACGTAAACCTTTACTCTGCGTAGTCCAGCGTCGTGAGCTACTGTAGAGCAATTTTCTGCAGCCATTTGTGCTGCGAAGGGAGTATTCTTTTTAGAACCTCTGAATCCCATTTTTCCGGCAGATGCCCAAGAGATTACTTCTCCGTTTTTATTCGTTAAAGAAATAATGATATTGTTAAAAGTTGCCTGAATATGAGCTTCCCCAATTGCTTCAACTTTAACTTTTCTTTTCTTAACTGCTTTTGTCTGTTTTGCCATAATTCTTACCGATTATTTACTTGCTTTTTTCTTGTTAGCAACAGTTTTTCTCTTTCCTTTTCGGGTTCTAGAATTATTTTTAGTTCTTTGTCCTCTTAAAGGTAATCCCAGTCTGTGACGTATTCCTCGTTGGCAACCAATATCCATCAATCGCTTGATATTAGTTGAAGTTTCAGTACGCAATTCACCTTCTACTTTTACGTGTTCAGTGATGTAGGTTCTGATCAATGCCAATTCATCGTCATTCCATTCGTTGACTTTCTTGTCTTCGCTGATACCGGCAGCTTTAAGGATTTTAGAAGAAGTACTTCTTCCAACTCCAAAAATATAGGTTAAGCCGATAACGCCTCTTTTGTTCTTTGGTAAATCAATACCGGAAATTCTCGCCATAATTTAATTTTAGCCTTGTCTTTGTTTAAATTTTGGGTTCTTCTTGTTGATCACGAACAGAACGCCTTTCCGGCGAACGATCTTGCAATCAGCACTTCTTTTTTTGATAGATGCTCTAACTTTCATTCGTTACTTTTCTTTTTTAATTTTACAACGGTTAAATGAGATCTTACGGAATCATTCCCATTTTGTTTAAATTTAGAACTTCAATAAAATTATGTAATTCTACAAGTTCTCGTTTATAGTTAAATTCAGTTAACCTGAAATTAATATCTGAAGGTGATTCTTCCTTTCGATAAATCGTAAGGAGAAAGTTCTAATTTTACCTTGTCTCCAGGTAAAAGTTTGATGTAATGCATTCGCATTTTCCCAGAAATATGAGCGATAAGAACATGCCCATTTTCCAGTTCTACACGAAACTGCGCGTTCGAAAGTGCTTCCGTGATCACGCCGTCTTGTTCAATATGTTTTTGTTTAGCCATTTATTATTTACAGATTGTTGCTTGTTCTGGATAATTTCGACTGCATCAAGCCATCATAATGATGATTTAATAAGTACGTATTGATCTGCTGAATCGTATCCAGTATTACACCAACCATGATTAATAGTGATGTTCCACCGAAGAAAAGAGCAAATCTATCCGTCTGAACAAACGCTCCGTGCACTATTGCCGGAAGGATTGCAAAGATAGCTAAAAACATCGAACCTGGCAAAGTTATTTTTGAGAGGATATCATCCAGATAATCAGAGGTTTCTTTCCCAGGTCTTACCTTTGGAATTAGACCACCGTTTCTCTTCAGATCATCTGCCATTTGATTCACAGGAATCGTGATCGCAGTATAGAAGAAAGAGAAGATGATAATTAATATCGCAAATAATACATTGTATTGCCAACTAAAAACATTTTTGAATCCTGCCAAGAAGGTATTAGACTCATCAACTTTCGTTAAAAGTCCAGGAACAAACATTAAGGCCTGAGCAAAAATGATCGGCATAACTCCGGCAGCATTTACCTTTAAAGGAATCCACTGTCTTGCGCCCTGCATCAAATTTTTTGTTACTCCACCTCTTGCCTGTGCTCTGCTTACATACTGGATAGGAATTTTTCGTACTGCAACCGATAATATAATCGCTAATAATACTACTACCATCCAGAATAAAACTTCAATAAGAATCATGATCGTACCAAATCCTCCTTTTCCGGTTTGTGTAGCGATTTCCTGAATAAATGCTCCAGGTAGATCTGCTAAAATACCAACCATAATTAAGATCGAGATACCGTTTCCTATTCCCTTATCTGTAATTTTTTCTCCTAACCACATTGCAAATACCGAACCTGCTACCAGAATTACGATACTTGGCAACCAGAACATAATTGATTCCGGATGTACAAAATATGCAGAAGCAAACTGTGCATGCGGCAAAAACATCTGAGTGATCGAAGTAAGATAAGAAGGAGCCTGTACCAAACAAACTGCAATTGTTAACCATCTTGTAATTTGGTTCAAAGTATTTCTACCACTTTCCCCATCTTTCTGCAATTTCTGAAGGTACGGAATTGCCATACCCATCAACTGCACAATAATGGAAGCAGAAATATAAGGCATGATCCCGAGCGCCATAATTGAGGCTCTGGAGAATGCACCACCTGTAAACGAAGAAAGCAAGCCAAGAAGTCCTGCTCCTTGCTTGTTGCCTCCTTGCTGTTTGTAAATATCCAAAAGATTCCCTACTTCTGACATGTTAATGGCAGGTAAAGAAATATAAGATGCGAATCTATACACAAGGATGATACCGAGAGTAAACATAATTTTATCCCTCAATTCCTTAAGACTCCAAATGTTTTTTAGTGTTTGTATAAATTCTTTCATTGTCGTAATTATAGAGTAATTGCTTTACCGCCTGCTTTAGCAATTGCTTCTTCAGCAGATTTTGTGAATTTGTGAGCAGAGATGGAAACACCTGATTTCAATTCTCCTCTTCCCAAAATCTTTACGATTTCGTTTTTCTTCGCTAATCCGTTTTGTACTAATACTTCTTGAGTAAAGTCAGTGATATTCTTAGTATCAGCTAAAACTTGAATAGTATCAATATTGATTGCTCTGTACTCTTTTCTGTTTACGTTGGTAAAACCGAATTTAGGCAATCTTCTTTGCAAAGGCATTTGACCCCCTTCAAAACCGATTTTTTGTGAATAACCAGCTCTTGCTTGCTGACCATTGTGACCTTTTCCAGCTGTACCCCCTTTACCACTACCTTGTCCTCTTCCGATTCTTTTTGTACTGTGAGTAGAACCTGCTGCAGGTCTAATATTATTTAAATTCATTATATTTTAGATTTGAGATTTTAAGATTAGAGAAAGAGACTTTAATTAATTAGAGTCTCTTGTCTCTTGATCTATTTCTATTTTACAACTTCTACGAGGTGAGCAACTGAAGCTACCATTCCTAAGATGGAAGGAGTATCATCATGTTCCACTACTTGGTGAAGTTTTTTTAATCCTAATGCTTCTAGCGTTCTTTTTTGGGTTTTAGTTCTATTAATAGCACTTTTTACCTGTTTTACTTGAATCTTTGCCATTTTTTTAAATTAACCGTTAAACACTTTATCTAATGAAATACCTCTCAATTTTGCAATTTCTTCAGGTCTTCTGATATCCAATAATGCTTTGAAAGTAGCTTTCACAACGTTATGTGGGTTAGATGATCCTTTAGATTTTGAAAGAATATCTTTGATTCCAGCAGCTTCAACTACCATACGAACAGTACCACCTGCGATTACACCGGTACCATGAGTTGCAGGTCTCAAGAAGATATCTGCACCACCGTAACGAGCGGAAGTTTGGTGAGGGATGGTATGATTTACAACAGGAACTTTTACTAAATTTTTCTTAGCGTCTTCTACTGCTTTTGCAATAGCTGAAGCTACTTCTTTAGATTTTCCTAATCCGAAACCTACGGTTCCAGCTTCATCACCTACAACCACGATTGCAGAAAACCCGAAAGCTCTACCTCCTTTGGTTACTTTGGTAACTCTGTTTACTGAAACGAGACGATCTTTAAGTTCTAATCCTCCCGGTTTTACTTTTTCTATATTATCTAGTCCTAACATATTTCCGAAATTTAATGATTAGAATTTTAGTCCGCCTTCTCTTGCACCGTCTGCTAAAGCTTTCACTCTACCATGATATACAAATCCGTTTCTGTCGAACACTATTTTTTCAATTCCTGCAGCTTTAGCTTTTTCAGCGATCGCTTTTCCAACTTCTGCAGAGATTTCTACTTTGTTTCCTTTAGCAGTCAACGCTCTTGACGAAGCTGAAGCTAAGGTTTTACCATCTTTATCGTCGATCAATTGAGCGTAAATTTCTTTATTGCTTTTGTAAACAGATAATCTTGGTAATTCAGCAGAGCCAGAGATTTTCCCTCTTACTCTTCTTTTAATTCTATTTCTTTTTTGTACTTTGCTTAGTGCCATGTTCTTAAGTTTAAAAATTAAGCAGATTTACCAGCTTTACGTCTTACAATTTCTCCAACGAATCTAACACCCTTTCCTTTATATGGTTCTGGCTTTCTGAAAGATCTGATCTTCGCAGCAACCATTCCTAATAATTGTTTGTCAAATGATGACAAGGTGATGACAGGGTTTTTACCTTTTTCGGATAAAGTTTCTACCACGATTTCTTTCGGAAGATCCAGTACGATCCCGTGAGAGAATCCTAAAGCTAATTCTAATTTGTTTCCTTGATTAGATGCTCTATATCCTACTCCTACTAATTCTAGTTTTTTAGACCAACCTTCGGAAGTTCCTAAAACCATATTATTGATTAACGCTCTGTAAAGACCGTGTAATGCTTTGTGTGATTTTGATTCAGATGGACGGTCTAAAGTTAAGATTCCGTCTTCTTGTTTTAGAGTGATCCCCTCTTCTAATTGCTGTGTAAGTTCGCCTTTCGGTCCTTTCACAGTTACCAGTCCGTTTTTCTCGGTTACAGTAACATTAGCGGGAATTTCTATAATTGCTTTACCAATTCTTGACATTTTCCTTTGATTATTTATTAATAAACATAGCAGATTACTTCTCCACCCACTTTTTCCTGACGTGCTTTTTTATCTGTCATAACTCCTCTTGAAGTTGAGATAATAGCGATACCCAATCCGTTTAATACTCTAGGCAGTTCTCCTGACCCTTTGTATTGTCTCAAACCTGGTCTAGAAGCACGTTGAATGCTTTTAATAACCGGTTTGTTGGTTGTTTTGTCGTACTTTAAAGCGATTTTGATATTTCCCTGAACAGCGCTTTCCTCGAACTTGTAGTTCAAGATAAAACCCTGGTCAAACAAAATTTTTGTAATCTCCTTTTTGATTTTCGATGCAGGAATATCCACCACTTTGTGGCCTGCGCTTTGTGCGTTCCTTACTCTGGTTAGGAAATCTGAAATTGGATCTGTTACCATTTTTCTATTTTAAATTATTGGTTTGTGATGAGCAGTTTTGATAAGAGTTTAGTAAAAATTAAAGAGAGCCAAGACCGAAGTCTGTTTTCAAAATATATTTTCACCGCAATCAAATCAACTTGATCACCTCGATTGTTCTAAATTATTACCAACTTGCTTTTTTCACTCCCGGGATAAGACCGTTGTTGGCCATTTCTCTGAAAGTTACTCTTGAAAGACCGAATGTTCTCATGTAACCTCTTGGTCTTCCAGTTAATTTACATCTGTTGTGTAGTCTTACTGGTGAAGCATCTTTCGGCAATTTTTGTAAACCAAGATAATCATTAGCTTCTTTCAAAGCTTTTCTTTTCTCAGCATATTTTGCTACCGTAGCTTCTCTTTTGCGCTCACGCGCTTTCATTGATTCTTTAGCCATCTTTTAGTTCTTTTTAAAAGGCATACCAAAATGCGTTAATAATGATTTCGCTTCTTTATCAGTTTTCGCAGAAGTTACAAAAGTAATGTCCATCCCCTGGATTTTTTTTACTTTGTCAATTACGATCTCAGGAAAAATGATCTGCTCAGTAATCCCTAAATTGTAATTTCCTCTTCCGTCGAAACCATCAGCTTTGATTCCGTTAAAATCACGGATTCGTGGTAAAGCTGAAGAATTTAATCTATCAAGAAACTCATACATTTGATTAGCTCTAAGAGTAACTCTTGCACCAATCGGCATTCCTTTTCTTAATTTAAAAGCAGCTTCATCTTTCTTAGAAATAGTTCCTACCGCTTTTTGACCGGTGATCGCTGTTAATTCTTCGATTGCATAATCAACAATTTTCTTGTCAGCAGATGCAGCACCCAAACCTTGTGATACAACGATTTTAAGTAATTTAGGAACCTGCATAACAGATTTGTACCCAAATTCTTCCATCATTGCAGGAACAATTTTCTCTTTATATTGTTGTTTTGGTCTTACTATATATTCCATCGTCTTTTATAATTATAAAGTTTCACCGGTTGATTTCGCAACTCTTACTTTTTTATCACCGTCAACCTTAGATCCTGTTTTAGTCGTCTTACCGTTTTTATCGATAAGCATTACATTTGAAATATGGATGGATGCTTCTTTCTCTACAATTCCGCCTTGTGGATTACCTGCAGATGGTTTAGTATGTTTTTTAACAATATTTAAACCTGCTATAATTACTCTAGCGTCTTTGCCTTCTTTTCTGATCACTTCAATAACTTCACCTTTTTTACCTTTAATTTCTTTTTTTCCGGTAGTGATGATTACGTTATCTCCTTTTTTGATTTTTAACTTTGTCATTTTTGTAAATTTTAAAATTAAAGCACTTCTGGAGCTAATGAAATAACTTTCATGTATTCTTTGTCTCTTAGTTCACGAGCAACGGGTCCGAAAACACGTGTTCCTCTCATTTCACCTGCAGCATTTAACAGAACACAAGCATTATCGTCGAATTTGATGTATGATCCATCTTTTCTACGTACTGCTTTTTTGGTTCTTACTACAACTGCTTTAGAAACAGTTCCTTTTTTCGCTTGTCCTTGTGGTGCAGAATCTTTGATAGTAACTACTACTTTATCACCAACTGAAGCATATCTTCTTCTAGTTCCTCCTAGAACTCTAATAACCAGTACTTCTTTGGCACCTGTGTTATCAGCAACTTTTATTCTTGATTCGGTTTGTAACATTACTTAGCTTTTTCAATGATTCGTACTAATCTCCATCTCTTACTTTTACTTAAAGGTCTTGTTTCTGTAATCATTACAGTATCACCTTCAGTACACTCGTTGTTCTCATCGTGAGCGGTATATTTTTTCGTTTTCAAAACGAATTTACCGTACATTGGGTGTTTTACTCTTGTAGTTTCACTTACAACAATGGTCTTTTCCATTTTATTGCTGGAAACAATTCCGATTCTCTCTTTTCTTAAATTTCTATCCATGATAAAAGGAAATTCTATTGTTGTTTTAGTGTTAATTCAGTTTCCAGACGTGCGATTGTTTTTCTCATGTCTCTGATTTGAATAGGATTTTCAATTGGACTGATGCTGTGAGACATTTTCATTTTATTGAAATCTGCTCTTACTTCAGTCAACTTGTTTTGAATGTCTCCTGCGCTTAGATTTTTGATGTCAGCTTTTTTCATAATAATTCAGATTATTGAGGTTGAACAAAATCATTCGCCACTACAAATCTTGTAGTTACAGGAAGTTTCTGAGCAGCAAGACGCAAAGCTTCTTTTGCTACTTCGTAAGAAACACCTCCCACTTCGAACATTATTTTACCAGGTTTCACTACAGATACCCAATATTCCACAGCACCTTTACCTTTTCCCATCCGTACTTCGGCTGGTTTTTTAGTAATCGGTTTATCTGGAAATACTTTGATCCATAACTGACCTTCTCTTTTCATATATCTCGTCGCTGCGATACGCGCTGCTTCAATTTGTCTTGCAGTGATCCAAGCTCCTTCATTCGCTTTGATCCCGAAAGTTCCGTAAGCAAGTTGACTGCCTCTGTGAGCAACCCCCTTCATTTTCATCTTGTGAACTTTACGGAATTTGGTTCTTTTTGGTTGTAACATAATTTCTTAAATTTTAGATTTTAGAATTTAGATTTTAAAAAAGTAACGGTCATTTAAAACTGTCCTCTAAAATTTTGTAATTATTTTCTATCTCTTGGTCTTCTGTCGCCTCTGTCTGGTCGGTCACCACGATCATTTCTGTCGTTACGGTCTCCTCTTCCTGCAGGTGCTCCTTTTTTCTGTTGTCCTACTAATGGCATTAAGTCACGTTTACCGTAAACCTCACCTTTCATAATCCAAACTTTCACTCCTAATTTACCGTACTGAGTTAAAGCTTCACCGATATGATAATCGATATCTGCTCTAAAAGTTGATAAAGGAATTCTACCGTCTTTGAAGTTTTCACTTCTTGCCATTTCAGCTCCATTCAATCTACCGGAGATTTGAACTTTGATTCCTTCAGCTCCCATTCTCATGGTACTTTGGATTGACATTTTAACAGCTCTTCTATAAGATATTCTGTTCTCGATTTGTTTTGCGATGCTGTCTGCAACTAAAACCGCGTCAAGTTCAGGTCTTTTGATTTCGAAAATATTGATCTGGATATCTTTATCCGTCAATTTTTTCAATTCTTCTTTCAATTTATCAACTTCCTGCCCACCTTTACCAATGATTAAACCTGGTCTAGCGGTAGTAATTGTAATTGTAACTAGTTTTAAAGTTCTTTCAATATAAATTCTTGAAATTCCTCCTTTTGATAAACGAGCTTCAAGGTATCTTCGGATTTTAAAGTCTTCAGCGAGTCTGTCACCATAATCTTTTCCGCCATACCAGTTAGAATCCCATCCTCTGATGATCCCTAATCTGTTGCCTATTGGATTTGTCTTTTGTCCCATACCTTGATTATTTAGTTTCTTTGTTACCCAAAATTAATGTAATGTGGTTCGATCTTTTTCTGATTCTATGACCTCTTCCTTGTGGAGCTGGTCTTAGTCTCTTCAATTGTCTTGCACTATCAACCATAATTTCTTTTACGATTAAATTTGCTTCTTCAATATCCGCACCTTCATTTTTCAACTGCCAGTTGGCCATTGCTGAAAGTAAAACTTTTTCTAACTTATTAGAAGCGTCTTTTTTCGAAAATTTAAGAATTGCCAAAGCTTTATCAACTTCAACTCCTCTGATAATATCAACTACTAATCTCATCTTTCTTGGGGAAGACGGGCAATCGTTATGTAAAGCTTTCGCTACATCCTGGTTTGCTATTTTACGTGCCAAAGCACTTTCTCTTTTTCTTGATCCCATGATTATCTACCTCCTTTATTTTTGTTACCACCGTGACCTCTAAAAGATCTTGTCGGAGAAAATTCGCCTAACTTGTGACCTACCATGTTTTCAGTTACATAAACAGGGATAAATGATTTCCCGTTGTGTACTGCGATAGTTTGTCCTACGAAGTCTGGAGAGATCATTGATGCTCTAGACCAAGTTTTAATTACTGTCTTTTTACTAGACTCTATATTTGCCTGAACCTTCTTATCTAAAGTGTGAGCAATGAAAGGTCCTTTTTTAAGTGATCTTGCCATAATTATTTTCTTTTAGATACGATAAATCGGTTAGACGCTTTATTTTTAGTTCTTGTTTTGTAACCTTTAGACGGTTGTCCGTTTCTAGATCTTGGGTGACCTCCAGAAGATTTACCTTCTCCACCTCCCATTGGGTGATCGACAGGGTTCATTACAACTGGTCTTGTTCTAGGTCTTCTTCCTAACCATCTGCTTCTACCCGCTTTACCAGAAACGGTAAGCTGGTGATCAGAGTTAGAAACAGATCCAATCATTGCCATACATTCAGTAAGGATCATTCTAGATTCTCCTGAAGGTAATTTAACGATTGCGTATTTACCATCTCTTGAAGTTAACTGTGCCGATGAGCCTGCACTTCTTGCCATTACTGCACCTTGACCAGGTCGCAATTCGATACAAGAAACAACAGTTCCCAAAGGAATGTTTTTCAACTTCATTGCATTACCAACATTTGGTTCTGCGGTTTCAGCAGAAATTACTGTCATTTCTACTTTGATACCGTTTGGAGCGATTATGTATCTCTTCTCTCCGTCTGTGTACTCTAGTAAAGCGATGAAAGCAGTTCTGTTTGGATCGTACTCCACAGTTTTTACCGTAGCTTCAACATCGAATTTATTTCGTTTGAAGTCGATAATTCTGTATTTTTTCTTGTGTCCACCTCCGGTGTAACGCATGGTCATTTTACCAGTATTGTTACGACCACCTGACTTACTTAGACCAACGGTTAGAGATTTCTCTGGTTTGTTGGTAGTAATTTCCTCAAAGTTATTTACAACTCTGAATCTCTGTCCCGGGGTGATAGGTTTTAATTTTCTAACAGACATTACAATTATTTATAATTAATAAAATAGTATTTATAAAGCGAAGGTTATCACCTAAGCTGTTGCGAAAATATCGATCACTTCTCCTTCTGCAAGGGTAACGATCGCTTTTTTCAATTTGCTGGTTTTACCAACCTGCAATCCTTTTTTGGTATTTTTCGAAGAAACTTTCGGAGCGTAAATCATTGTTCTTACGTCTGAAACTTTCACACCGTAAAGTACTTCTATCGCTTTTCTAACCTGGATTTTATTCGCCTTTGGATTAACCAAGAAAGAATAAGCACCTCTTAGATCAGTAAGATAGTTGGCTTTCTCTGAGATGATGGGTTTAATAATAATAGACATGATTTATTTCTTTAAATTTTCTTGAAATTTTTCGATAGCACCTTCTAAAAAGATAATCTCACCTGCATGAACTAAGTCATAAGAACTAATTTCGTTATAAGTCAAAACTTTAGTTTTCGCTAAGTTTCTTGAAGACAAATAAACATTTTTGTTCGCTTCTGGTAAGATATAAAGAGCTTTTTTACCTTCGAATCCTAATGCAGTATTCAAAGTAATAAATTCTTTGGTTTTAGGAGCATCAAAATTGAAGCTTTCTAATACCATGATAGAATTGTCTCTCATTTTTGCAGAAAGTACAGATTTTTTAGCTAATCTTTTCAAAGCTTTGTTCAGTTTGAAACGGTAATCTCTTGGTTTTGGACCGAAGATACGACCTCCACCTCTGAAAATTGGAGATTTGATATCACCATATCTTGCAGAACCTGAACCTTTTTGCTTTTTCAACTTTTTAGTTGAACCTGCAATTTCGCTTCTTTCTTTTGATTTATGTGTACCTTGACGCTGAGCGGCAAGATATTGCTTTACTTCTAAGTAAACCGCGTGTTGATTTGGCTCAATTCCGAAAATTGTTTCGTCAAGAGTTACTTTTCTTCCGGTTTCTTTTCCTGATGTATTAAGTACTACTAATTCCATTTTCTAATAATTACATAAGAATTTTTTGCTCCCGGAACAGCTCCTTTTACTACTAAAAGATTTTGTTCTTGATCCACTCTTAACACTTGAAGATTTTGTACAGTAACTTGCTTACCACCCATTCTTCCAGCCATACGCATTCCTTTGAATACTCTGGATGGATCGGAACCTGCACCAATAGAACCTGGGGCTCTTAATCGGTTGTGCTGTCCGTGAGTTGCTTGCATTACCCCCGCAAAGTTGTGTCTTTTTACAACCCCTTGGAAACCTTTACCTTTTGAAGTTCCAGTAACATCTACAAATTCGCCTTGAGCGAATAGATCTACTTTCACTTCATCTCCTACGCTTAACTTTTCTACGAAAGCATGATAGAATTCTACCAATTTAGCTTTAGGAGTAGAACCAGCCTTTTTAAAATGGCCGATTAACGCTTTACCAACGTTCTTTTCACTCTTGTCATCGAAACCAAGTTGAGCAGCTTTGTACCCATCCTTTTCTATGGTTCTGACCTGTAAAACCGAGCAAGGACCTGCTTGAATAACGGTGCACGGCATATTTTTGCCGTTTTCGTCAAACAGAGAAGTCATCCCGATTTTTTTTCCAATAATACCTGACATTATTTATATATGTTATTTATATTCACTGAATATCAATCAAGGTTGTGGTGATTTCTACGTTTGAAATAGGCGCACTTCTTCCTTAAATTGAGTGTGCAAATGTATGAAGATTTTTTGAAATGACAATATTACATGTAAAAATATTTTGATTTTTAACATATTACAATTTTTTATACTTTTATCGAATGAAATTATTCCGATTAATTTTTCTTTTCGCATTTATCCTCTCCTGCCAAAATTCTGAAAAGCATTCTTACACCTTTTACTATTGGCGCACGACCCTTTCTTTAAACAATGCTGAAAAAGAAGCGCTAAAAAAATCAGACCTTCCTTATTTATACACGCGGTTTTTCGATATTGAAAAAGTAGATGGGAAATTTCAGCCCGTTGCTGTAATTACTAAAGACGAAACCTTTAAAACAGATAAAGAAATTGTTCCCGTAGTTTTCATTAAAAATGAGGTCTTCTACGATATCACTTTAGATGAAATTAACTTTCTCGCAAAAAACGTTTCTTCTTTAATTACTAAAAAACAAAAAGAATTTGGTTTTAAAGTTTCAAGAGAAATTCAAATCGACTGCGACTGGACCGCCGGAACAAACAAAGAATATTTTGAGTTTTTAAAAGAACTGAAAGAAATTACCGGAAAAGAAATCACCTGTACGCTTCGGCTTCATCAGGTAAAAAACAGCAAGCTTTCCGGGATCCCGCCGGTTCATAAAGTTTATTTGATGTGTTACTCTACATCATCACCTTTAGAAAATTCCACAAGAAATTCAATTTTAGATTTACCAACCTTAAAAGTTTATCTGAAAAACATTGATCATTATCCTTTAGATCTAGATGTTGCTTTGCCTATTTATTCCTGGGGAATTGTCACCAACCATTTTGGGAAACACAAACTAATTAATGCACTTTCAGCAAAACATCTTGAAAACCCGAACTTTAAAAAAATCGGAAATGATAAAGTTGAGATCTTAAAAGACGGCTTTTATTTCGGGAATTATCTGAACAAAGGTTTCACGATTAAAGTTGAAGAAATCACCGACGATCAATTAAATGAAGTCAAAGCCTTTCTAAACAAAAAATTATCTGATTACACTATTGTATATTATCACTTAGATGGTAAATTTGTTAACAACCACAAATTTTAGTTATGAAAAAATTAATTCTTTCCGCTACCGTATTATTTTTAATGTCATCGAAAGTTGTGGCTTGTTCATGGTACGATCCAGACTATGAATATTTCAATTTATTTACCCAAAGCATCATTAAAGATAAAACCTACTTGCCTTTTCTGCATACTTTATCAAACAGATTTTATGGTCATGAACATTTCGAAATCCCAAGTGAAAATATAGAAAGCTGGCAGAAATTCTTTGGCAATAATTTAAGTTATGTTGAAACCCAAACTTTGGTAGAAAAAATACCGATGAATGATCTGAATTCTTTTAAGAAAGGCAATTCCGGAAATACAATCCTTTCCAAATTGGGTTCTTATCAAAAATACGCGGAAGCAATTGATTATTTAATCGAAGCCAAGTATCTGGAACCCTTCATGCGAATCAATTATGTTGAAAGTCCAGACTCTTTCTATTTTACTCCGGAGCAGAATGATAAAAATGCGACGAAGCTCGATTACGCCAAAACAGTTTCCGCTTTAACCTCGCTTTATAATGCAGCGAAAAATCCGGAAATTAAATTACGTTATGGTTATCAGTTGGTTCGGTTTAATCATTACACCAGAAATTATGAAGCTTCGACGCAGGCTTTCAAAAAATACGTAAAACCTTTACAGTTAAAAACCGCTCCATACTTTTTAGCTTTGGATCAATTAGCCGGTGCGCAACGAGGTTTGAAAATGACAGGCGAGGCGAACTGGAATTTTTTTCAGGTTTTTAAGAACAGCAAAAGCCGAAAAGAAAGCGCGTTTATTTCGATGCAATTAACCGATTCTGCTTCATTTAACAATCTGCTAAAAAGAGCGCAGACTCCGGAAGATAAAAACATGGCTTATTTTCTTTTAGGTTATGAAGATTACAGCAATCCGATTCTGATGATGGAGAAAATGTACGATAATGATCCAAATTCTGAAATCCTAAAAGTTCTCGCCGCAAGAAGTGTGAATGAACTGGAGAGAAGTTATTTGCCGATTTACTTTAACGCTCCGACAAAAGGAAATTCCAAGGCTAATTCTGCTGATCAAAAAACTTCAGATACGGTTAAGGATAAAGTTGAAATTAGCGAGGTTAGTTTTTGGCAAAAGATCAAAAATTTCTTCAACAACTTATTTTCTTCCAATAAAAACGAATCTTCACCGAAAGGTTCTGGTCAAAGTGATGATCAATTGCTTAATAATCCGAACCGAATTCCGTTTTACACGCAAAACCAGGTTTATGGCAGTGATGATAAATCAGCCAATTTTATTAATGATTTTGAAAACTTGACCTCAAAGATAAAAGAGAAATCCGCCGATGAATTCTGGCAAATTACTGATGCTTATCTTTCTTTTTTGAAGAAAGATTACGAAAAAAGCAAAGAAACTTTAGATCAGATCAAAACCACAAACCCGGAATATCTTACGCAGATTAACCGAATGAAAATGCTCAATGATATTGTATCGCAACCCGAAATCAATTCTGGTTTTGAAGATCATTTGATGAAAGATTACAAAGACTTTTTTGCCGTTAAAGTTCCTAAAAAAGAAACAGATTCTTTGGCAGAAAACTACGGATATGACGAATATTCGCAACCATCCACCAACGATTTTTTACGCGATATTTTAGCGAATCGATATTTTATTCAGGGCGATGATGCAAAATCATTTTTGATGAATAACCAGCTCTCTGATCTGCGTTATAATCCAAATTTAGACCTGACTAAAAAACTGGAAGTTTTCTGTAATAAAAAAGATAAAACGAATTTCGAGAAAGAAATTATAGCGAAGAATATAAATGAAGTGGGAAATCCGGAAGCTTTCTTTAATGTCATCTACGGAGATTTCGCAATTCGTTCTGCAGATTTTGCGAGTGCCAAAAAATATTATGAAAAGGGCGAACAATTTTCCGGGCTGCCTTTACCTGAAGGTCGATATGATTACGCAACCGACGACTATAAAAAATATACCGACGCGAGTAAATTGTATAACGGTTTCAATAATATTTCGGGATTAATTTTCGGGCACAATGTTTGGGAAAGTTATCAGAGTGATGCAGCGCAAAGTATGAAAGCGGAAGATTTCGTAAATCAGTTTCCGCAGATCAAATCAAATATGACGAAGCTTGAATTGGCTACCGCGGTTCTGGATCTGCAGAAAATTGGAAATGGAAAAGATGAAAAAGGTGCAAAAGCAAACCAACTTATTGGAAACTTATTATACAACACTTCTATCCTCGGATATTTCCGCCAGGTTTTTGTGATGGATTTTGATAATGCAAACGGTGGTAAATATTATTTCGGTACAACCGACAGTCCGTTTCAATATTATTATAAAAATTACAGCAATAATGTCTTCATTAAACCGGATAATTTTGATCTTGCCGTTAGCTTCTACAATAAAGCCTTGACAAACTCTAATGATCATGAACAGAAAGCGCGAATCCTGTTTCAAATGGCAAGTGCAGAACAGGGAAAATATTACCAGTATGAAGCGAATAATTCTCCTGAAATAAACTATGATGATCCGGATTATTCTAAGAAGCAGGAAGATTACATGAAAAATATGGCATCAACAAAAAATACTAAATACAGAACCTATTTCGCTGAGTTGAAGAAAAACTACGTACAAACTCAAACGTCAAAGGCTTTGCAAACGAGTTGTTCTTATTATGATTATTTCATGAAGAAAAACTAAACAAAAAAGGAATCAATGCGATTCCTTTTTTTATTTGAGATACGTCGGGAATTTATCGATTTCTAAGCATCTAAAAAATATTTTGATGGTTGTAAATTAAACAGATCAATAAAATCTGAAGAGCGATGACGAAGAAGATTTTGAACAGAAAACTTCGTTTTGAAATTTTATGATTGAAGACGATCATTCCTACAATTGAACCGATGGTTCCACCGAAAAAGGTCAGTATTAATAAAGTGTTTTCTGAGATCCTGTTTTGGTGTTTTCGGGCTTTGCGTTTATCAATGCCGAAAACTGCAAGGGTAAAAATCGATATTCCGAAAATATAGGCGATGAGCATTTCTTTCATTTGGTGAAAATACTGAATTTTGGTTTTGCTTTTTTCTATTTAAACTTATTTGAATAACCTTGTCAAGGTTTGGAACCTTGGCAAGGTTAAACAAACTTTGAAAAACCTGTCGGAAATAAGAGAAATATTTATTTTAGCCCCGATTGCAGCGGCATCCTTTTTTGAGGAGGAACGACGAGGAAAAGATAGAGCGGAAAGCGGGTGTAATCTTTGGAATGGAAAATAATCTGTTTGCTCCTTGAATTATAGCTCACAGATTTCACAGATCTGCGCAGATTTAAAATATCTTTTACTCAACTTTGTCAAAGATTTGGAACTTTGACAAAGTAAGAAATCCCTGATCTTTCGAAAAGGGATTTTAAATATTAGGTAGATTTTTTCAAGCAACGATGAAATCGCGTCTCTACAATCATCATACTTTAATTTCTACGTCAACTCCTGAAGGAAGTTCTAATTTCATTAACGCATCTACAGTTTTAGAAGAAGATGAATAAATATCCATCAATCTTTTGTGTGCAGAAAGTTGAAATTGCTCTCTTGCTTTTTTGTTTACGTGTGGAGATCTCAACACAGTGAAGATTCTCTTATTCGTTGGCAAAGGAATTGGGCCATTAACAATAGCGCCAGTTGCTTTTACCGTTCTTACGATCTTCTCAGCAGATTTGTCTACTAAATTGTAATCGTAAGATTTTAATTTTATTCTGATTCTTTGTGACATTTTAATCTAATTTAAATATTAACCTCTTGCTTTTTCGATTACAGCTTCAGCTACACTTTGCGGTGCTGCTTCGTATTTTTCGAATTCCATAGATGAAGTTGCTCTTCCTGAAGAAAGTGTTCTAAGAGTAGTTACATAACCAAACATTTCTGAAAGTGGAACGAATCCTTTGATTACTTTCGCGTTGTTACGGTCATCCATTCCATTGATAGTACCTCTTCTTTTGTTAAGGTCACCTACGATGTCTCCCATGTATTCTTCCGGTGTTACCACTTCAATTTTCATGATAGGTTCCATGATTACAGGTTTTGCTTTTTTACCAGCTTCACGGAAACCGATCTTCGCTGCTAATTCAAAAGATAGAGCATCTGAATCCACCGGGTGGAAAGAACCGTCTTTTAAAACAATTTTAAAGCCTTCTACTTCAAAACCTGCTAAAGGACCGTTTTTCAAACATTCTTTAAATCCTTTTTCTACAGCCGGTACAAATTCTTTTGGAACGTTACCACCTTTGATCTCATTTACAAATTCCAAACCTGGTTTGCCATCTGTAGCGGGACCAATAGTGAAAACAATATCAGCAAATTTACCACGACCACCAGATTGTTTTTTGTAAACTTCTCTATGATTGGCTTCCTGCGTAAGGTTTTCTTTGTACTCAACTTGTGGTTGACCTTGGTTAACCTCAACTTTGAATTCTCTTCTCATACGATCAACAAGAATATCTAAGTGAAGTTCACCCATTCCTGAAATGATCGTTTGACCAGAAGCCTCGTCCGTTTTAACCTGGAAAGTAGGATCTTCTTCAGCTAATTTAGCCAAAGCATTACCCATTTTATCCTGGTCAGCTTTAGTTTTTGGTTCTACCGCGATACCAATTACTGGATCTGGGAAAACCATAGATTCTAAAACGATAGGAAATTTCTCATCGCACAAAGTATCCCCTGTTTTGATAGATTTAAATCCTACTGCTGCACCAATATCTCCTGCTTCAATATATTCTACCGGATTCTGCTTGTTAGCATGCATCTGGTAAATACGTGAAATCCTCTCTTTGTTACCAGATCTTGTGTTTAAAACATAAGAACCTGCATCTAATCTTCCAGAGTATGCTCTAAAAAATGCTAATCTACCTACGAAAGGATCGGTTGCAATTTTAAAAGCCAATGCAGCGAAAGGCTCTGTAACACTAGGTTTTCTTGTAACTTCTAATTCAGTATCAGGATTTGTTCCTACGATATCATCTTTATCCATAGGAGAAGGAAGATATTTACAAACTGCATCTAACATAAACTGAACTCCTTTATTTTTAAAGGAAGAACCGCAAGTCATTGGTATAATAGATAAATCAATCGTTGCTTTTCTCAAAGCTTCGTTGATCTCTTCTTCTGAAATTGAATCCGGATCTTCGAAGAATTTCTCCATCAAAGTATCATCGTAATCTGCAACAGCTTCTACTAATTTTTCTCTGTATTCCAGAACTTCTGCTTTCATGTCTTCAGGAATTGGCACTACTTCATAAGTTGCACCCTGTCCTGCTTCATCCCAAACGATTGCTCTGTTTTTAATTAGATCTACAACACCTTTAAATGTTTCTTCAGATCCAATTGGCAAAACGATAGGAACTGCATTAGAACCTAACATTTCTTTTACCTGCTTTACAACATTTAAAAAATCTGCACCTTGACGGTCCATTTTATTTACGAAACCAAGTCTCGCTACGTTGTAATTATCAGCTAATCTCCAGTTGGTTTCAGATTGTGGCTCAACACCATCAACTGCTGAAAATAAAAACACCAAACCGTCTAAAACTCTTAAAGATCTGTTTACCTCAACCGTAAAATCTACGTGTCCAGGAGTATCGATAATGTTAAAGTGATAAGATTTAGATTCCGGAAGAACTTTTCCCTGCGTTGTTGGAAAATTCCATTCACAAGTAGTTGCTGCAGAAGTAATTGTAATACCTCGTTCTGCTTCCTGCTCCATCCAGTCCATTGTAGAAGCACCATCATGTACTTCTCCAATTTTATGATTAACTCCGGTGTAGAATAATATTCTTTCTGTAGTGGTGGTTTTCCCTGCATCAATGTGCGCAGCGATCCCGATGTTTCTTGTTAATTTAAGATCTCTTGCCATTTCAGATTAGAATTTAAAGTGTGAAAATGCTTTGTTTGCTTCAGCCATTCTATGAGTGTCTGTTTTCTTTTTGTACGCAGCACCTTCTTCTTTTGCAGCAGCGATAACTTCAGAAGCTAATTTCATAGCCATTGATTTATCATTTCTTGCAGTAGAATATTTAATTAACCATTTCATCGCCATAGAAATTTTTCTATCAGCTCTAATTGGCATAGGAATTTGGAAGTTTGCACCACCGATTCTGCGTGAACGTACTTCTACGTGTGGCATTACGTTAGTTAAAGCATCTTTCCAGATCTCCAAAGAATCTTTTTCGTTTTCTCCTTTTTTTGCTTCTACGATATCCATTGCATCATAGAATATTTTGAATGCGATTGATTTTTTACCATCAAACATCAAATTGTTTACAAATCTTGTTACCAGTTGATCATTAAATTTTGGATCAGGTAACAACGGTCTTTTTTTCGCTTTCGTCTTTCTCATTGTTTCGTTTCTTAAAAATTAATGATTACTTTTTCTTACCTTTTGCTGGTGCTGCAGCTGCCTGACCTGGTTTTGGTCTTTTGGCTCCGTACTTAGATCTTCTTTGAGTTCTTCCAGCTACACCTGCGGTGTCCAAAGCTCCACGAACAATGTGATAACGTACTCCCGGTAGGTCTTTCACCCTTCCTCCGCGTACCAATACTATCGAGTGCTCTTGAAGATTATGTCCTTCGCCGGGAATGTAGGCGTTGATCTCTTTACCGTTTGAAAGTCTTACCCTTGCAACTTTTCTAAGTGCAGAGTTAGGTTTCTTAGGAGTAGTTGTATATACTCTAGTACATACACCTCGTCTTTGTGGACATGAATCAAGGGCAGCCGATTTACTCTTCTTGGTAAGTGCGACTCTTCCTTTTCTAACTAATTGTTGAATAGTAGGCATTAAATTGCTTTTTATTTTAGGGTGCAAAAATAGGAATAATTTTTAAATCTACAATCATAAATATTTAATTAATAAAAAATTGCAGCATTAACCGACAGAAATTTATTTCAAAATTATCTCGGAAGTATACAAAACCTGACGCTTATCTTTAATGGTATCGTACTTTAACCATTTGATCTGAGGATTGATCGTTCCAGCGATTGCGCGTTTAATATCTCCCTTCTGATTATTAGTATGTTGGTACTGAAATGTTTTATTAATGATCGGAAGATGATAAGTTGTCAATGAAATATCTGCTCTCTCTTCATTATTAAACATAAATTTTTTATGCTCAAATTTTGACATTTGAGGCTCGATCTGTTTTCGACTTTTAAAATAATTTTCCGGCATTTTTAAAATGTAAAAAGTGAGGAAGACCAGAAAAAAACATCCAATTCTAAACAGGACTTTATCCGATGTTAAATTTTTGAAATAAATGATGAGAAAAGAGAAAAACAGAATAAAGTTCGCCGCAGCCAACATTCTTACATTCATCTCCTCAATTTGCTGAAAATATCCGGAAGCAAAAACGGTAATCGTATAAACACCCGAAATGATCCAAAGCAAACGATGAAAATCTAAATCGATAACCGTTTTTTTTCTCTTTACTAAATTGATAAAATACCGCAGAAGCATTACATCAAAAAGCATCAGTACCACTTGAAAACTCAGACTCACTAAACTGTTGGAAGCAGGTTTAATTCCAACAAAAGGATCTACAACATTAGTTACTCCCAGAATATCGCGTAAAATATAGACAGGATAATATTGGGCAGGAACACCCCGAAGATTCTCTCCCGTGAAACTTCCATATATATAGTGATTAAAAAATAGATAAGCGAAAATTCCAGATCCGCTCCATAAAATCACTTTAAAAAAATCCCTATTTAAAGGATTAAAATGATTTTTCAAAAACATCATCAACAAAAAGATTCCAAATCCAAGAAATATATAGATCCCGGAATATCGCACAGAAAATAAAAGAATAAATAATAAGGAAGCAAAAATTATAAAAGATACAGGTTTAATCCGATCCTGAAATCTCTCATGAAATAGGTAGATCAAAAAATAAAGCATAAAAACAAATAAACCTTCGGAAGCAGCATAGTTCAATGCAAAAAACAGTGTTTTACCAGCAAAAAGCAAAACAGTCTCTTTAAAATAAAATTTTCTGAAATAGGAAAACAGTAAGATCGTGATGACCATAGAAATATTGAGAATCTTCGAAGCCCAGAAATAATCACCGAAAATCTTGTGGAAAAATTCGATCACCACTGGAAAACCCAATGGAAAAAGGTTCGTCTCCAATCTGGGCAAATCGGAAGCGATCCCAAAATAGGAAAGACTGTCCGCTCCTATTCTGCCAGTCGCGTTAAAGAACGACTGAAAAAAATAAATTAAAACAATTGCAATCGATAAGAAAACATACTTCTTCATAAACACTTATAAATATTGACCTTTGTTTCGCAAATATGCGAATTTTAAAAATTTTATTTCAGATACCAACTTTTGATATATATTTGTAACTCAAAAAAACACATTCAGTGAAGAAAATTCTATTCTTTTTATTCATTTCTCAACTCTTTTTCTCGCAAAAATACAGTATCTCATTTGCAGAAAGAGCGGCGCTTGTTAACCTTTACGCCTCAACTTCCGGGGAACAGTGGAGTCAAACCTGGGACCTGGAGAAAGATCCCAAATATTGGTATGGCATCAAAATTAAAAACGGCAACGTTACTGAGATCAATCTTCGCGGGAACGCTTTAAAAGGAAATTTTCCGGCTTTTGTGTCTCCATTTTCAAAACTACAGAAATTAGATCTGAGCTCCAACCAATTAGAGGGTGAAATTACGCCTTCCCTTTCATCGTTTACGACTTTGGTTCGACTGGACATCAGCAATAACCGATTAATCGGTGATCCGAGCACGACGATTTTACCCCTATTCAATTTGAAAGAAATTTCTGTCGGCAATAACCAGTTTATCTTCAGCGATATCAATAATTTTCTCCAAAATTTTTCAGCACTCGAAGTTTTAGATCTCTCGCATATCGGCTTAAATGCTGTACCTCAGAAGATTTCAACTTTAACAAAATTGCAGTCGCTCAACCTAAGCAATAATACGATTTCGCAAAATTTCAGCAATTTATCAACGCTGATTAAATTGACTGAACTGAATTTATCCGGCAATCAACTGACCAAAATACCTACCGACCTTTCGAGTTTAACCGCATTAAATTCTCTGGATGTAAGTCATAATTTATTTTCAACCAATTATTCATCGACTTTATCAAATCTGAAAAATCTGGAGTGGCTTTCTTTGGCTTCGAACCAAATTACAACTTTTCCAACCGAACTTTCTCAACTGACGAAATTGGTTCATCTCAATTTTTCCGATAATCAAATTTCTGGCGGTTTTGGCAGTCTTTCGGTTTTAAAATCGCTGGAACAACTCTATCTGGACAAAAATTTAATCACAGGAAGTTTTCCGAGCCAATTGCTTCAACTCGATCAATTGCAGATGATCTCTCTGACCGGAAATCAACTGTCGGGCGAAATCCCGGATGAAATTCCTGCACTCACTTTTCTGGATAATAACAGATTTACAAAACAGGAAATCAAAAATTTTATCCTTAAAAACAAAGTTTTAGCAGATTTCACTTATTCTCCTCAAAGATATGATGAAATAAAAACGATAAGTGCTACATTGGGCAGCACTGTTTCTTTGCCCCAATCACTTTCGGGCGATGAATATCAGTTCACCTGGTTCAAAGATCTTAGTTTAAAAACGCCTACAACAACAGAAAGTTATAATATCAACAGCGTTAAAGAAGAAGATTATTCTACCTATACTTGCGAAGCTTATACTTTTGAAATCCTTCCAAAAGCTTTAATGGAAATTTCTTTTTACCGCGAACCGGTTACTTTAGTGAAAGACCTGGCAACTTCAGAAGTGCAAAGTGGTTTGGTCGTTTATCCAAATCCCGCCACAGATTTCATCCACATCAAAACCTCAAAACTTGATATTGAAAAAGTGTTTATTTTCGATCTTGCGGGGAAATTGATCATGACCGAATATAAAAAAGACATCAACATCAGTCATTTGCCTTCTGCAAATTATATTATTTCTATTAAAACTTATGACGGTGTGAAATCGTTTAAGTTTATTAAAAAGTAATCATTTGAATCAGAATATTATAGAAAAATCTACATGCTTTATCGAGACCATCTTATTATGTCTGTTCAGAATTTAATTGAAACTGAGCAAATTCTTTTTACGAATGCACTTAATCTAAGTATGTTTGGAGAACTAGAACATCTTGATGACTCTTTCGAAAACGATGATAAATTCAGATTTAATCTGCACCTATTAAAGTCAATAGATGATTTGAATGTTAAAAACATTATAACCGTCATCGAAACTATCCAAGAAAAAGTAGAGTATTTAATCAATGTAAACAAATTAACAGAAAACGAATTGGATAATGAATACGATTTTTGATATTGAATTAACAGATGATGATTTCCAAAATACAAAGTATAATTTTCAACCAGCATTAACTAAAACATTAGATTTTTTAGATTCCGACTTTGATCAAAGTATTATTAATGAAATCGTTTTGTGGAAAGTGAGTAGATATTCTAAACTTGACGTACAAACAATAGAACTTTTAAATAAAATTACCAAAATCAATAATGTTTTAGATGAGGATCTAACTAAAGATATTTAAGGTAGATTACTCTCTACTAATGGGATAAAGTTAGCAATGGCATCAACAATTTTGAGATTCAAAAATCCTTCCGTTTATCAGATTATTGACCAAAGAGTATATCGATTTATTTACGGACAAAATTTACCACTTTACTTTTCAAATGCTCAAAAACAGATCGAACTATATTTGGATAAATTAAAAGGAGTTTGCGAAAAAAAGAATATTGATTTTACATTATCGGATAGAATACTTTATCAAATGGATAAACACCACAATAAAGGAGAAAAAATAAGGTATTAAAGGAATTTAATTATCTTCCAAATAACTTCACCAAAATATTATATTAAAAAATCGTCTTTCTAAGGCGATTTTTGTTTTGAATTTCTACATTTGTTTAAATATATTTTTCAAGATGAATGAAGTTCGTTTAAAATCAATTCTCGACAACGATTTCTATAAAATAACCATGCAAAATGCCGTGGTCAAATTGTTTCCCAACGAAAAAGTAAAATACCAGTTTATCAATCGTGGAAAACATCATTTCCCGGCAGGTTTTGCAAACGAACTCCGAAAATCGGTCAACGCAATGGCAGAATTAAAACTCACCAAAGAGGAGAAAGAATTTCTGCGTGTAACTTGTCCATATCTCGATTTACCTTATTTAGATTTCCTCGCAGGTTATCATTACGATCCATCCGAAGTGAAAATCGTACAAACAGAAAATGAGTTGGAAGTTACGGTTGAAGGTGAATGGTATCGCACTATTTTATGGGAAGTTCCAATTTTGGCCTTAATTTCTGAACTGTATTATGAAACGAATTTTTTAGAAAGAGAATCCAATGAGATCGTCATTCAAAAAACCTTAGAAAAAGCAGATCAGCTCAATGAATTGGGAGTAACTTTTGCAGAATTTGGCACCAGAAGAAGACATTCTTACCAAGTACAATCTTTGGTCGTCGAAGCTTTGACACACAATAATACAGGGAATTTCATAGGTTCTTCCAACGTACATTTTGCTATGAAATATGGCGTAAAACCGATTGGAACGCATGCTCACGAATGGTTCATGTTTCACGGCGCAGAATATGGTTTCAAAATGGCAAACGCACTTTCCCTGGAACATTGGGTCGATGTTTATCGTGGAGATTTGGGAGTCGCACTTTCCGACACTTATACGACAGAAGTTTTCTTTCGCCAATTCGATAAAAAATTTGCCAAACTCTTTGATGGCGTTCGTCACGACAGCGGTGATCCCATAGAATTTGCTAATAAAACAATTGCTCATTACGAGCTTAATGGCATCAATCCGCTTTTCAAATATATTATTTTTTCAGATGGTCTGAATTTAGAAAAAGTAGCAGAAATTACAAAAGCTTGCAAGGGAAGAATCGGAATTTCCTTCGGAATCGGCACCAATTTAACCAATGATGTCGGCTTAAAACCAATGAATATCGTCATGAAACTCATTGGCGCACAATCTATCAACGGCGACTGGATTCCCACCGTAAAACTTTCCGACGAACATGGTAAATATACGGGTGACCCGAAAATGATCGAGCTGGCTAAAGAATTTTTGAGGATCAACAATTAAATTTTTTAGGAGCTTAATCCCACTCTTCACTATACCTGTCTGCCGACAGGCAGGTCTTTTTCTTTTTGCCATCGCATTTTCCATCCTGAAAAAAGAAAAAGGATGCCGTTGCGATCGGGGCTAAAAGGTTATATTTCATTTCGAAACTTACAATATAATTCAACGAAATTTTACAATTTAATTTTCTAATTTTACTTCAAGAAAACACTGTAAAATTTTGCGTCTTCAGATAAAAAAATTCATTTCGTTCTAAAAACGAGATGAAATTTAAGGCTAAAATTGACAAAAAAATTAAAAACACAAACCATGAAAACAATTGAAGAAGTCATCAAAAAACTAGACGAAATAATCGCGTGGAGCATTACCAATAAAAGTCCGATCGGATATTTTGCCTGCACTTATCGAAGCATGACTTTAGCCGTTTTAGACGGCGTGAAAAAGAAAAAATTCGAAGATGGAAACAGAATGGTCACTTTGGATCTCGCTTTTGCCGATCGCTATTTCGGAGCATTAGAAAATTATCAAAATAATAAAAAATGCAGCAATGCCTGGTTTACGGCTTTCGAAGCTTCAAAAAATAAAGATCTTCTCATCATGCAGCATATTATCCTCGGAATCAATGCGCATATTAATTTAGATCTGGGAGTTTCCGCTGCGGCGATCATGCCTTACCGAAAAGTAAATCTTCTCGAAAATGATTTTAATAAAATCAATGAAGTCATCGCTTCAATTAGTCAAAAAGTCCAGGATTCATTGAGCAAAATTTGTTATCCGATCGAACTTGTTGATCAGATTTCTCAAGGTCAAGATAATATAATTTTAGATTTTGCAATTTCAAAAGCCAGACAAACATCTTGGGCGACAGCGATTATTTTATCAAATTCGATCGGATTTATTCGTCCGTCTTTAATTAATATGATTGATAATGCAGCGACTCTGATTGCGCGAAATATTATCATTCCTGCCAAAACGCCACCAGAACTTTTAAAGAAAATGAAATCTTTCGAAAGCTCAGATGTGGCAAAAAATATTGAAATTCTTTCTGCAATAAAAATTGCTTAAATAATTCTTATGTTCAATCTGTAATCACTTACCTTTATCAAAACAGGAAGGATGAAAAAATATCTACTATTATTACTATTTTACTTCGGTAGCAGTAGTGCTCAAAATTATATTCCTTTCCTTCAGGATGGCAATGTTTGGTGGGAAATTGAAGCAGATACTTCTGGAAATACTAATCTTCGATATATCAAATACAAACTCTCTGTTCAGGGAGAAACTACTATTAACGGTCATATTTATAAAAAAATAAACCGCAGTTCCTATGCAGCGTGTAGTATATGTCCAGACGGTCCATTTGGAAACAGTTATTACCCTTACGAATACGACGAAGGTTTTTTGTATATGAGAGAAGATATTTCTAATGAAAAAGTATTTGTTCTATACAATCCAAATTTGCAAGAGATTTTAGCTTACGATTTTTCATTAAATATCGGTGACACCATTCCCAAAAACCTTCGAGAACCACACAATATTAATTACACCGACCCAAATTATGGGATCATTACGCAAATTACTTTTGCCAATATCTTTGGCAGAATAAGAAAAGTTTTCAAGATCTATTATATTCCGGGTAGTCAGGGACAACCGAATGAAACTCTTTATGTTATCGAAGGAATTGGTAACAGAACCAGTTTGTTAAGTTTGCCTGATTCTGACAAGATCTTTGAACTTGGTTTTTATTCTGAGTGTTTTGAAGATTTTGCGAACGGGAAAAATTGTGATCGCAATTTAACATTGGCGGCAAAAAACACTAATATTAAAGGTGATGCGCAGCTCATCTATTCTAAAACAAATGGTGATTTCAGAATCCTGGGGAAAGAAAAAAATTACACCGTGTATTTCTACGATTCGCTTGGCAGAAAAATTGAAACTTATGACAATATTTCGAATGGCAAGACATTTAAATTAGTAAACAAAATACAAACTTCAATGATTTACTATTTTATTAAAGGTGATCTAACAGAAAAAGTAGGCAAAATTCTTCTTCCTTAAAATAAAAAATTCACTTTCACTTTCACAACTTTCTTTTCGTATTTTTGAAATATGAAAATCACCACGTTAATTATTGGTATTACTCTCGGCGCTATTCTTGGTGCTGTTTTAATCTATTTTATTTTAAAATCTTCGAATGTCTCTAGAAATTCTTATGACGAATTGAATGAAAACTTCATCAAGTCAAATGCTGATCTGCAAAATTCTACTTCGAAAAAAGAAGAACTTTTAGCGCAGAACTCAAATTTAATTTTAGAAATAAAGAATTTCCAAAACGAGAAGGAAAATTTGATCACTACAAAATCACAACTTTCTGCAAAGAATGAAAATCTTCAATCTCTTTTAGAAACGCAGAAAGAAGAAATTTCAAAAATGCAGGAACTGGCAAAAATCGAATTCCAAAATTTAGCGAATAAAATCCTGGAAGAAAAGACAGAAAAATTCACGACGCTCAACCAAACTCAACTTAAAACAATTTTAGAACCCCTTGGCGAAAACCTGAAAATTTTTAAAAAAAGAGTAAACGAAGTTTATGAAAATGAAGCGCGCGAAAGATTTTCATTGAACAGCACCATCAAATTAATGATGGAACAAACAACTAAAATTAGTCAGGAAGCCAACAATTTAGCCACCGCTTTGAAAGGTCAAAGCAAAACTCAGGGTGATTGGGGCGAAATGATTTTGGAACGAATTTTAGAAGACTCTGGATTAACAAAAGACCGAGAATATTATTCTCAATATAACATTAAAAATGAAGCCGGAGAAAATCAACGTCCAGACTTCGTCCTCAAACTTCCCGGAAATCAATTGGTTATAATCGATTCTAAAGTTTCCCTAAATGCTTACGAAAGAATGGTTTCTGCAGAAAATGACGAAGACAGAAAACAAAACTTAAGTCTTCATATTGCTGCCGTAAAAAAACATATCGACACCCTTTCCCAGAAAAAATATGATGATCTAAAGGAATCTTTAGATTTTACGATCATGTTTGTTCCGGTGGAACCTGCTTTTCTCACTGCCGTTCAATTTGATTCTCAACTTTGGAATTATGCGTATCACAAACATATTATTTTACTCAGTCCGACCAATTTAATAGCCTATTTAAAACTCATTTCTGATGTTTGGAAACGCGCAGATCACAATCAAAACGCTTTAGAAATCGCAGAACGGGGCGGGAAACTGTATGATAAATTTGTAAGTTTTGTAGAAAATCTGGAGAAGGTTGGTAAAAATATCGATAACGCAAAGAATTCTTATAATGACGCTTTCAAACAACTAGCAACCGGAAATGATAACCTGGTTACCCAAACTCAAAAGCTCAAACAATTAGGTGCGAAAAACAGAAAAACTTTACCTTCCACTTTAACTGAAAATGCTGATAATCAAATAGATTTCAGTGAATAGATTTTTTCTAAATTTGCACCATGCTAATTGAAAGTACCAATAACGAAAAAGTTAAAAATCTCACAAGATTACTTACAGACAATAGATTCAGGAAAAATTCAGGATTCTTTGCCATAGAAGGAAAGCAGGAAAATCAACGCGCTCTAAATTTTGCGCATAAAGCGGAGGAATTTTTTATTTGTGAAAGTATTTTTGATGACGATTTCCCAAAAGGAAAAGTCACGCTTGTCTCGGAAAAAGTATATGAAAAACTCGCTTACCGCGGAAGTTCGGAAGGAATTATTGGAATCTACAAAACAATGACTGAAGATTTAAATAAGTTTCAGCCCAAAGAAAATGCGTCTTTAATTATTGTTGAAAGTATCGAGAAGCCAGGAAATCTTGGCGCGATCCTTCGAAGTTGTGAAGCTTTCGGAATTGATGCTTTGATCGTAACTGATCCTAAAACAGATTTCTATAATCCGAACGTAATTCGTTCAAGTGTGGGCTGTTTATTTGGAATGAACATCTTTCAATCCAATAATGAAGAACTTTTTCAATTTTTACAAAAAAACGATTTTAAAATATTCACCACTTTGATGGATGAAAGCGCAGAAGATCTTTATAAAAGAGATTTTAATCAAAAAACAGCTTTACTTTTCGGAACCGAACATTCTGGTCTAAGTGATTTCTGGATCGGCAAAGGTGAAAATACTTTAATCCCAATGTCTGGAAGTATTGATTCTTTGAATTTGAGCAACGCGGTTGCGATAAGTTGCTATGAAATGTTAAGACAACAGCTAGATAGATAATTGTGAGAAATTATAACCAAAAAAAAACCGCTTCTCGAAAGAAACGGTTAATCTTTTTATAAAAGTAGTTGCTAATTATTTCTTAACAGCGTCTTTTACAGCATCTTTAGCGTCTTTAGTTGCTCCTTTAGTTGCTTCAGCAGCTCCTTTAGCAGCTTCTGCAGCACCTTTAGCAGCATCTTTGTTCATTTCAGCACCAGCAGCAGTAGTTGAAGAAGCAGCACCTTTAGCAGCATCAACAGTTACAGCAGCAGCAGAATCGATAACAGTAGCAGCAGAATCAGCAACAACAGCAGCAGAATCAGTTACAGCAACAGCAGCAGAATCAGCAGCGTTAGCAGTTTCTACAGTTTCAGTTTTTTTACAAGCTACAAGAGCTAATGCAGCGAAAGCAGCTACGAATAATGACTTTTTCATAATAATTGAATTTAAATTGTTTGTTATTTTAAAGATCGTGTTGTTCTAATTACTCATTTCGAACAGGACAAAGGTATACTCAGAATTAAATTTGTTTTAGAAAATTAATTGTAATATATTTGTAAAACAGTTTTACAAGAAAACAATATTGATTATCAACGATTTATACAATTTATAGCCATTGAGCGATTTAGATTTATTACACTTTGAACAGCTAAAAAACGAGGTCCAAACTCAATATCTAGCAAATCACACTCCTTCCTTCGATGATATTTCGAAATGGAAAGGCATTGATATCATTTATTTCCAGGAAGACCTGCGCAAAATCGCGAAAGGAAACATCAGCGAAAAATCTTTTTACACCTACTTTAAAAATTCACCCGTAACGAAACTTCCACGGATTGATATGCTCAATATCCTCTGTCTTTATACAGGTTACGTCTCATGGTACGACTTTAAAAAGAACCATCTTTTTGCAGATGAGATCTTAAAAGAACATGAAGAACTAGAAGAAGCAGAGATCAAAAAACTTGAGAGTGAAGTCGTAAATTCAGAAGATTTACCTGCTGAAGACAGAAAATTTGAAAAAAGTGAAAAAGTAGCAGTAAATGCCTCTATAAATACTGTTGAAAATATTGATTTACAAAATAATAACACTGAAAATCAAAACCTTAAAGCAATTTCAGTAAAAGAAAATTCTGATAAGAATACAAATCCAAAATCTACAATTTCTCTTGTAAAAAAATATCTTTGGCTAAGTATTTCAGCAATTTTAGCAATATTGGTTGGATTATTAGGTTTTAAAGATGAACTCTTCAGCAAAAAATTCTACTACAGTTTTATTGATGCGGACCGAAATTCAAAGATCAACGCAGAATTGCAGGTTCAAATAATGAAAGACAATGAATCTCCTATCTTATACGTAGCAAAACCGAACGAGCCATTTGTTTATACAACCAAGTCGAAAACGCTGAAAATGGTCGTATCTTCTCCTTATTACAGAACAGATACCATTCAAAGAAATTTGGAAAATGCACCAGAAGCTGAAAATATTGAGTTGAAACCAAATGATTACGCAATTATGCTCTTCTACTACTCAAAATCGATCAAAGATTTGAAAAAGAAAAGAGTTACTTTGAATTACCTGATCAGCGATAATGCTCTTATATACCAGGTTTTCGACAACCAATTTTATGGAGTTGAAACCATGGACAAACAACGCTACATTAATTTGGTAACTTTGCCTTCAACTTCCTTGGAAAAACTGGAAGTAATTGACACCCAAACGGATAAAGCTGGAAAAATAGTAATGATTAAATTTAAAATCGGAACAGATGAAGAAAAAAAATAATTTGATCGCAATGCTTTTTGCACTTTCTTTTCTGGTATTTTCCTGCAAGAAAGAAAACAGTGAAATATCTGATCTTCAAAAAGTTAGAAATAATAATAACGAAAAATCCTATCCTGTCACGAAAATGGACAGTGCGCAGGCAATTTCATTTATTACGAAACAAAAGATTCAGGAACTCTTCGATCTTTCTACACTTTACACTTCCGGAAACCGCGACACCGAAATCGATTCTGTAATTTATGCCCAAATGAAAAGTTACTTTGCAGAAAGTGATTCCAATGAGTTGAAACCAATATTAAATCAACTCGATAGTTTTAAGGTGAAGACTGCCAAAGTGGGAAACATCAGTGTAAAAAAAGAAATTATAGGAAATGACACGCTGGATTTTGCAAAATTTGATGTCGAATACTTTGACAATAAAGAACGCTTAATCGGCAAATTTGAAAAGAATGCCCAATATATTTTAAAGCTTTCTCCTGTAAAATTTAAGAAAGAATTTAAGTTTTATTTCGTTGATTTCGATGTTAAACCTAAGAAAGACAGCACTTCAACTGGCGTTACTAAATAATCCAGCGGAAAATCTTTTTCCCAAATATCATCAATACTTTCGTTCGGTGGAAACAATCCCACGCCAACTTTGATCGAATTTGGATTGATACTTCCGAAAAACTCATCGTAAAATCCTTTTCCATATCCTACTCTATTTCCGTGTTGATCGCAATACAGTAAAGGCGTAATCACAAAATCAAAATCTTTTTCGCCGGAATCGATATTACTTTCAGGTTCTGTAATTCCGTAAAAGCTTTTGATGAAAGCTGTTTCTTGAGTAATTTCTACCGAAATCAATTTTCCTTTAAAAATTTTTGGAACAAACACCCGAATTTTATTTTTAAAAAAATATTCCATAAAAAATCGGGTGACGATTTCTTTTTTTTCTAACATTGATAAAAAGCAATGTACTTTTTGATTTTCTACCAATTTGAACTCCTCCAAAAAATTATAGAATATTTTTTCAGATAAAGATAAAACCTCATCTTGCGACAAGGTTTCACGTTGTTTTGTATATTTTATTCTAAGTTCAGATTTTGTCATTTCTAAATTGATTTAACTGAAATTATATTGACGGGACAAGCTTTCGCGGCTTTTTCACAAGGTTCTAATGCTTCGACATTTGCAGTTTTGAAAGTATAAAAACCTTTTCTATCTTCAGTCTTTAAAAGTACAGATTTCCCATCTTTCTTAGACATCCGAAAATAATCCGGAGCAAATTCTGCACAGTAATTGCAACCGATACATTTTTCACGTTGAAGCGTTACGATGATCATTTCTAAAGTTGATAGTTGATATTTGTTGGTTGATAGTTAGATCTCGCTATAATCATTATATAGATTCTGTTGATACAATTTTATACAATTTATCAGAAGATCTCACTTTAAAATCTGTTCTAAAAGTTACTAAATCAGATTTTGTTGCTTTTTCTGCATCTGGTTTTTCATTAATTTGCATTGATTCCAAAATCATTTTTTGTGAACCAGTTGTTGGACCTTGAATCAAAACTCTATCTCCAACGTTGAGATCGTAGGCTTCAATTAAAAATTCTGCGATATTTGATTTCGGGTAGAAATGTCTTCCTTTTCCGATATAAATTTTTTTCTGAGTTGCGGCAGAACCGTTCTCAGAAGACCATTCTCCTAATTTTTGTCCCAAATAATAACCACCCCAAAAACCTCTGTTATAAACGGTTTCAAGTTGTTTCATCCATTCTGCAACTTTTTCCTGGTCGTATGTTCCATCTTCAATACAATCTATCGCTTCTCTGTAACATTTTGTCACCGTCGCAACATATTCTGGAGCTCTTCCGCGACCTTCGATTTTTAAAACTTTTACACCTGCGTCTACAATTTGATCTAGAAAACTGATGGTGCATAGATCTTTCGGCGACATCATGTATTCATTATCCAATTCTATTTCAAAACCGGTCTCCTGATCGATAACCGTATATTTTTTACGGCAGTTTTGTTTGCAAGCACCTCTATTTGCGGACGAATTCGCTGAATGTAAACTCAAATAACATTTCCCAGAAACTGCCATACAAAGCGCACCATGACCAAAAATCTCCACTTCAACTAAATTTCCAGAAGGTCCTTTGACTTGCTCTTTAAGAATCTGATCACAGATTTTTTTAATTTGCCTCATGCTCAATTCCCGGCTCATCACCATGGTATCGGCAAAAAGTGCGTAGAATTTTACGGTTTCAATATTGGTAATATTAATCTGCGTAGAAATATGAACTTCAATCCCGATTTGTCGGGCATAAGAAATTACGGCTTGATCCATCGCAATTACCGCGGTAAGATTAGCAGCTTTCGCTTTATCTAGAAGGGTTTTGATTAAAGATAAATCGTGATCGTAAATAATCGTATTTAAAGTAAGATAAGTTCGAACTCCTTTCTCTGAACATCTTCTGGAGATTTCTGGTAAATCATCTAAAGTAAAATTCATGGAAGCTCTCGCTCTCATGTTTAATTGCTCTACTCCAAAATACACTGAATCTGCTCCATTATCAATCGCAGCTTGCATCGACGCAAAATCTCCTGCAGGAGACATTAACTCTATTTTTCCTGATGTTTTCATTATCCTAAAACTTTATATAATTTGTCGGATAATCGAATTCTAAACGGAATTTCAAAAGTAATTTGATCTCCTATTTTTCCAGTTTCACAAGCACCTCCATTAGCAAAAATTTTTGAAATCCTCAATTCTTGCTCACCTGTTGTTGGGCCGGAAATCAAGACTTTATCACCGATAGAAATTTCATTATTTTCAATTAAAAATTGTGCAATCTTTGATTTGGTGTAATAATGTTCTGCTTTTCCAACCAATACTTTTTTTACAGCTATTTTTTGACGGATATTTTTTGTTTCAACTTTAGCTAAAGGTTTATTCGGTGAATCGCCTGATTTTTTAAATTTCAAAGTCTCAGATTTTCCTTTTCTAAAAACTTTATTTCCAACTTCTTTTCCCTTTCTCAACTTTACCTGTTCCGATAGAGGCAAATGAATAATGTCCAAACATTCGGTTGAACAACAATTTTCCATGGCGACTTTGCAGTCATCACACTGAATAAAAAGCAAATGACAACCTTCGTTCGCACAGTTCGTGTGATTGTCACAAGGTTTTCCACATTGATGACATTGCGAAACAATATCATCTGTAATCCTTTCTCCTAAACGGTGGTCAAAGACAAAGTTCTTTCCAATGAATTTACTTTCAATAGCTTCTTCTTTGATTTGACGGGTATATTCGATAATTCCGCCCTCTAATTGATACACATTTTTAAAACCTTGATGCTTAAAATAAGCACTGGCTTTTTCACATCGAATCCCGCCTGTGCAATACATGAGGAGGTTTTTATCTTCTTTAAAATCTTGTAACTGTTCGTTAATGATTGGCAAACTTTCTCTAAAAGTTTCAACATCCGGCGTAATTGCGCCTTCAAAATGGCCGACTTCACTTTCATAATGATTTCTAAAATCGACTACAATCGTATTTGGATCTCCCATTAAATTATTGAATTCCTGTGCTTTGAGGTGAATTCCTTTATTGGTAACATCAAACGTTTCATCATTTAAACCATCAGCAACAATTTTATATCGAACTTTTATGGTTAACTTTAAGAAAGAATGATCGTCCTGATCAATTGCTACATTTAAGCGAATTCCTTTCATGAAATCATAAACTTCCAGCGTATTGCGGAAAGCTTCAATTTGATCTGCCGGAATACTCATTTGAGCATTGATTCCTTCATGCGCAACATAAATACGTCCGAGCGCATCAAGTGCATTCCAGGCTATAAATAATTCGTCGCGAAATTTTTTGGGATCTGAGATTTTGGCGTACGCATAGAAAGACAAAGTAAGACGTTGCTTACCGGCTTCATCAATAAGTTGAGCTCTTTCTTCTGCGCTTAAGGTGTTATACAGTTGCATGCTATAAACGATTTAAGGGAGAAAATTAATTTTGCAAAGGTAAGAAAATTTGAGATTCAAAGTTTCCAATGTATATCTAAAGATTCTGTAAGTTATTACTGAAAGGATTTATATGTAAACAGCAATTCTATTCTTTCAAAAATTTCTCAGAAATGGTTTTCCCAGATTTCATAGTGGCACTAATAATATAAGTTCCTTTTGCAAGATTTAGGAGATTTATATATTTCACCGAACCGGAAAGTTGCATTATTTCTTTACCAGAGAAGTCGCTTATTTTTATATCGGAAACTTGTTCTGAAAAGTGGAGAACATCATTAGTAGGATTGGGAAATAATGTGATTTCTTTTTTTGTAAAATTTCTTACACCCATGTAGTTACAATCTGTACTATAGTTTGCCCAATCATCTTTCCACCACAAGAAACCAATTTGGCTATTCGCATAAATAGCATCATCTACTTGAATGCAAGTAAGTTGTGGATTATCGTAAGTGCGAAATACGGAAAGAGTGGTATTATTACCATTTTTAGCGTTCAAGGCACTCAACTGGTTCTCATAGCACCACAAAATTTGTAACATTGAATTCTTGCTTACATCCAAAGTTGTTATCTGATTTTTGTTGCAGTAAAGGAACTGGAGCATCGTATTCTTTGTTACATCCAAATTCGATAAACTGTTTTCTCCACATGATAAAAATTCCAAAGCTATATTTTTGCTTATATCTAAAGAATTAATATTGTTACTTGTTGCGTGGAGTTCTAGCAAGAAAATATTTTTACTAACGTCTAAACTAGACAATTGGTTATTATTGCACCATAACTCAAGTAATGCAGTGTTTTTAGTAACATCAACACTTACCAGGTTATTATAAAAGCACTTTAATAATCTAAGATTTACAAAAGCTTCAATTCCCGTAAGATCATTTATATTCTTACCACTACAATCCATACCGAAACTAAACGCTTCAGCTTCTGTTATCTGTATCTCATTGTCACCGTTTGTATTAATCTGCGAACTTCCCACAAGAAATGCTTTGAAATTTACATCGGGAATGTAAATATTTTGAGCGTTTACAATACTGAAAGTTGCGAAAAGTAAATTAAATAGTAAAAGTGTTCTTTTCATATTCTATCGTTTATTAAATTAGGATTAGATAATCTCTAAAAGTTCGTGTAAATATATTTTAACATATTCCGGTCAATTTCTGTAAAAGCAACTTTCCTTCTAGCCATCGATAATTCTGCAACTTCATATGCTTTCTCCAGCTTAAATTTTTCATCACCTTTCATTCCGCCCCAGGAAAAACTTTCAATTAAATTGGGTGGAAAACCGCTTTTGAAAATATTCGCCGCAACACCAACAACTGTTCCCGTATTCAACTGCGTATTTATAGCAGTTTTAGAATGATCGCCCATTATCAATCCTGCAAATTGCAAACCTGTATCTGCGAATCTTTTAGTTCGATAGTTCCAGAGTTTTACAGAAGCGTAATTATTTTTAAGGTTAGAAGAATTCGTATCTGCACCGATATTGCACCATTCACCGATCACAGAATTTCCTACAAAACCATCGTGACCTTTATTGGTATATCCGAAAATCACGATATTATTAACTTCACCACCAACTTTACAGTATGGACCGATCGTTGTGGAACCGTAAATTTTTGCACCCATATTGAACTTAGATTCTTCGCAAAGCGCAATTGGACCACGAAGATTACAACCTTCCATCACTTCGGCATTTTTACCGATATAAATTTTTCCACTTTTCGTATTGATGGTGGAGAATTCTACACTTGCTCCTTCTTCAATAAATAAATTTTGAGCTTCACCCAAGAATCCATTCGTTTCCGACAATTCGGCAGAATTTCTTCCTTTCGTCATTAATTCGAAGTCAAAATCGATTGCCTTATCATTAAAAGAAAACAAATCTGTTGGTTGTTTAAAGAATAGAAGTTTCTCATGAATATCTGTCATTTTTTCGATCTGCTTGAGAGAAAAATCTTTCATGTTGATCTTTGCCGCAAGCAATTCATTGTCGTAAACCAACGCCTCACCGAGTTTCAAATCTTTGATCTGCAACAAAATACTTTCAGTTGGCAAAAAATTCGGCACGATCAAAAGACTCTCTTTGTCTTCTGGCTTTTTAAATTTTTCCTGCAGATAATCTTCGGTCAGGTAAGAAACCTCTGAAATATCAAGTAATTTCTGCCATCTTTCAGAGAAAGTTAAAATTCCGCACCGCATTTCTGCAACGGGTCTGGTGAAAGTAAGCGGTAAAAAATCTTCCCAGAACTGGGCATCGGAAAAAACAAGCTGCATAGTCACAATTTTAAAATTCAAATTTTAGATTTTAGATTTTCTCGAATCTAGTTTCTATGATCAAGCGAATTTACAATAAAAAAAGTCTTTCAGAAAACCTGAAAGACTTTAAATATTCTTAAAAATCCGACTGATTATTGTGCGAATTTTTTGTATTTGTTCATGAATTTGTCAACTCGACCTGCAGTATCAACTAACTTCACTTTTCCTGTGTAAAAAGGGTGAGAAGTTGAAGAGATCTCCATTTTGATCAAAGGATAAGTTGATCCTTCAAATTCGATGGTGTCTCTTGTGTCTGCAGTAGATTTGCAAAGAAAAGTCTCGTCGTTACTCATATCTTTGAAAACAACAAGTCTATAGTTTTCCGGGTGAATTCCGTTTTTCATAATAAAAATTTTAATAAATTAGAGTCTTGCTTCAGAAAGTAGTAATGGATATTCTTCTGCTAAATTTTAGACCGCAAAAGTACAAATATTTTTTTAATCTCCAAATACCTTCAATGATAATTTTTAAATTTTTATGTTCAACAATTTTAATTAAATTTGAAACTTCTACCTATTTTATATATCGATGAATAAATTTAAACTTTTACTTGGAGCCTCATTTTGGATTCTTCTAATGGCAGTAAGCTGTAACAGAGATGATATCAGTTTTGAAAGCCCTACTCAACTCCTTCGTTTTTCTGCAGATACTGTTTTTTGCGATACCGTTTATAACCAGGTCCGTTCTGAAACGTATGCAGTGAAAATTTATAATAACGAAGATAAAGACGTTATGATTCCAAAAATTTCACTCGGAAGCGGAAATGCTTCACTATACAGAATCAACGTCGATGGAAAAGCGGGGACCGATTTTACCAATATTCCTCTGAGAAAAAAAGACAGTCTCTATATTTTTGTAGAAATTGCGCCGATTGCAAATGCTCCGCAAGCGATTGCTGAAGACCAGATCAACGTTGAAACTCCAGCTGGAAAACAACATGTGACCTTATTTTCTGTGGTTCAGGATGCCGAATTTTATATCGAAAGTAAAACCAATCCGAATATTTTAACAACCGACACCAACTGGACAAACGAAAAAGTAAAAATTATTTTTGGGAATCTGAAGTTGGATGCGAATAAAAAATTAGACATTCAGAAAGGAACGAAAGTCTATTTCTTTAAAAACAGCGGTTTGAAAATTGGTAAAAATGCGGAACTGAATGTTAAAGGAGAATTAAATAACGAAGTTGTATTTCGTGGCGACAGAAGTGAAACAAAATACGACACCATTCCTAAAAACTGGCAAGGAATTTCTTTCGATGTCGGATCTAAATTGAATATGAATTACGCTCGAGTTTTCGGTGGAACCAGAGGTTTAGAAATGAAAGAAACCACAGCAATCATTACCAACTCTATTATTCACACCCATCAGGAATATGGAATTTTTGCCGTAAAATCGACTATTACCGCTTCAAATTTAGTCATGAATAATTGTGGCGAAGCTGATTTAGGAATTTTCAAAGGTGGAACTTATACTATTACCCATTCAACATTGGCAAATTACTGGGATTTCAATAATTCTCTTCCTTCACTCGGCATTTACGCAACCAATGAATATGATAATGGAACTTCGATCGAGCAAGGTCCATTAACTCTAAATATTAAAAATTCTATTATTTATGGAAGTAAGGATAACTCCATCGTATTTAAACAAACATCTGGACAACCTTTTACAACGACATTCCAAAACTGTTTACTAAAATACGGAAGCACATCAACTTATACGGTAGATGCAGCAACGATCAAAAATCAAGATCCGAAATTTGAAAATTATTTTACTCAGAAATTAAATTTGAGAGTAAAAGCTGATTCACCGGCGAAAGGAAAAGGTATTTATTTATCAGCTTTTTCCACAGACATTGCAGGTGTTACAAGAACAAACCCACCAACAATAGGAGCTTACCAATAAAACATACCATTCAAAAAAAACACATGAAATTAGTTTATAGTGCGCTACTCTTTTTGTTTTTCTTCATCGGTTGTAGAACTTCTGCACCGATTCAAGATTCAATCCCAGTGCATGAAACTTTTTCTGTGGACTCTAAATTTGTTGGGGAGAAAAGAGTAATTAATGTTTGGACGCCACCAAATTATTCAAACAGTACTGAAAAACTCATGGTTCTTTATATGGCAGATGGTGGAATCAAGGAAGATTTTCCACATATTGCAAATACGCTTTCTGAACTAATTCTTTCAAAAAAAATTCCGCCAATGATTTTAGTAGGAATTGAAAATACACAACGAAGACGAGATTTAACTGGTTCCACAAAGATTGCAGAGGATAAAAAAATCGCACCATTTGTTGGCGGTTCCAAAGAATTCAGGTCATTTATTAAGGAAGAATTATTTCCTGTGATTAACAAAAAATACAGAACAACCGAGAAAAAAGGAATTATCGGCGAATCACTTTCAGGGCTTTTTGTAACCGAAACCTTTTTAGAACATCCAGAAATGTTTGATTATTATATTGCCTTTGATCCATCTTTATGGTGGAACGATCATCATTTAGTAAAGAACGCAAAAGATGATTTGGCGAAATTTCCCCAAGAAGAAAAACGTTTTTGGTTTGCAGGTTCCGGAACAAAGGAGATTTCGGAATATACGGTTGAATTAGACCAAATTTTAAAGGCAACAAATCTTCCCAATGTAAAATGGAATTATTCGCCAGAACCAAAAGAAGATCATAATACAATTTTCCGTGCAACTAAGGAGAAAGCTTTAATCTGGACTTTCGGAAATCAATAATTTTTGAATATGGAAATTACAAAACTTCAAAATGAAGTCGATGAATGGATAAAAACAGTTGGTGTTCGCTATTTTAATGAACTCACGAATATGGCAATGTTGACTGAGGAAGTTGGTGAAGTCGCAAGAATTATTGCAAGAAGATATGGCGAGCAAAGTGAAAAAGAATCTGACAAAACAAAAGATCTCGGCGAAGAATTAGCCGACGTTTTATTTGTCACGCTATGTTTAGCGAACCAAACTGGCACAAACCTTCAGGAAGCATTTGATAAAAAAATGAAGGCGAAAACAGATCGAGATAAAGACCGCCACCAAAATAATGAAAAGCTGAAATAAATTTTAAATTATTAAATGTTATTAGAAAAATCTAAATTAATAGGTAATAAAACCTTAGAAATAAGCGGTTCGAAAAGTATTTCGAATCGTTTGTTGATTTTGAATAAGTTGTTTGAAAATATAATTATTGAGAATCTATCCAATTCTGAGGATACTCAACTTTTACAAAATGCACTTGACAGTAATTCAGAAATTATCGACATTCATCACGCTGGAACTGCGATGCGATTTCTAACGTCATATTACGCTATTCAGGAAGGGAAAACGTTTATACTAACTGGTTCTGACCGAATGAAACAACGCCCGATTCAATATTTGGTTGATGCTTTGCGAGATTTAGGCGCTGATATTACGTATCTTGAAAATGAAGGATTTCCGCCTTTGAAAATAATGGGTAAAAAATTTGAAAAGAGTTCAGTGACGATTCCTGCGCATATTTCGAGTCAGTTTATTTCTTCACTGATGTTAATAGGTGCGAAATTAGAAAATGGTTTAGAAATAAATCTAGTAGGAAAAGTGACTTCAAAACCTTACCTCGAAATGACTTTGAAAATTTTGAGAACCATAGGGATTTCCTATCAATGGGAAGAAAATACCATTCAGATTTTTCCTGATATGCAGAATCCAATGAGAAGTTCTCAAATCATTCCGTTCGTGGTGGAAAGCGACTGGAGTTCTGCTTCTTATTTTTACTCGATTGCGGCGATCGCACGAGACACCATTAATTTGAGATATTTTAAACCCTACTCTTTGCAGGGCGATTCTATTTTACGAGAAATTTACTGGAAATATTTCGGAGTGAACACCATCTCAGAAGGTGCCGAATCCCGGATCTCACTTTTCCCGGAATATTATTTTAATTATCCCGAAAAGATTATTTTAGACATGAATGATTGTCCAGATATCGCGCAAACGATCTGTATTACGGCGACGGCGATGAATATTCCGTTTGAAATTACAGGCTTATCAACATTAAAAGTAAAAGAAACCGACCGACTTTTAGCTTTAAAAAACGAACTGTTTAAAATAGGATGCATTGCAGAAATCACCGATGATTCTATTACTTCACAGAAATTTTTTGAGGCAAATGAAAGCATTTCCATCGCAACTTACAACGATCACAGAATGGCGATGAGTTTCGCACCATTTTGCTTGATTAAAAGTTTAAACATTGAGAACGAAGATGTTGTCAAAAAATCATATCCTGATTTCTGGGAAGATTTTGACAATATCTTAGAAAAATTAGATTAAAAAATGACGATCATAATTACAGGAACTTCTACCGGAATAGGTTTTGCTTTGGCTGAATTTTTTGGAAAAAAAGGGCATCAGGTTTTTGGACTGAGCAGAAAACCCGCAGATTCTGAACATTTCAAAACCATTCTTACTGATATCACCGATAACAAACAAGTTCAAAACGCTATTTCTGAAATTTTAAAAACTGAAAAAAGAATCGATGTACTCATCAACAATGCCGGAATTGGAATGGTTGGAGCTGTAGAAGATTCTTCGCAGGAGGAAATTCTGAAATTATTTAATCTGAATCTGGTTGGTTCTGTACAAATGATGACTGCTGTTTTACCAAAAATGAGGGAACAGAAATCTGGGAAAATCATCAATATTTCTAGCATTGGTTCAGAAATGGGATTGCCTTTTCGAGGATTTTACTCAGCCTCAAAATCTGCTTTGGATAAAGTGACGGAAGCAATCCGCTACGAAGTTTCACCTAGGAATATTGAGATCTGCGCTTTACATTTGGGCGACATTAAGACAAATATTGCAGAAAATCGGGTGAAAACAAAAGTTTCTGAACCTTACAAAAAAACTTTTGAGAAAGTTTATAAATTGATGAATTCTCATGTCGATGAAGGCAGCGAACCTGAGGAAGTTGCAGCGTATATCGAAAGATTATTAGCTAAAAAAAACTGGAAAGTTCACTATTACTTTGGGAAATTCGGACAAAAAATTGCTGTACCTCTAAAATGGCTTTTGTCGCAAACTTTTTATGAAAAATTAATGAAGAAATACAATAACCTCAGCTAACTTCTGGTTAATTAAATCATCAAATACGATCATAATCGAATGTTAGTTAACATAATTTTTCGGTTTTCGCTTTAAACTGTATATTTACAAAAAAGAAATGCAAACTATGAAATCATTAGCAACAATAGCACTTTCCCTATTTACTGCAATTAGTATAAGTGCACAGGCAAATTATTTTAATGAAGCGGTCCGGTTTAATAAATTTATAGACCGTGTAAATGCTCCGAAAGGTTTAGCATTGGTGTATGCTGACATCGAGGGCAATGCTTATTTTGCAAAGAATTTCGTTTCTGCGAATATCGAAAACGCCACGAGTTTGATCAAAGCAAGATACAACACCTACACTGATACGGTAGAATTACAGAATAACGAAGATATTTTCGAGTTGCCTAAATCTCAAAAATACGGCCGAATTACTTTTATAAACCCGAGTGCTGTACTTGTTTATGTCACAACAGGCAATATTCCACAAGGATATTATTTCGAACTGGCAAAAGGGAAATATACTTTGCTAAAAAAACTGAAAGCTGAATTTCGTGAAGGTTCTCCTGCAGTAAATTCTTTCACTCCGGCAATTCTCCCAAGATTTGAGAATTTGAATCCTGTTTATTACATCAAAACAGATTCTGACGTGATCAAACTGACTAAAAATGTGAAAGATTTAACGACTGCAATGCCTGATAAAAAAGACGTAATTACAGATTTCGTGAAGAAAAACAAAATCAAATTTAATGAGGATTCGGATCTTACAAGACTGGTCAATTTTCTCAACACTTCTAATTAAAAAATTGAATCGTATTATTCGGACCTTTTAATTTAAAGGCGATCTTTTTAAAATTCAAAATGCTTATTACGCTATGAAAACAATTTTTAGTTCCATTTTTCTTCTATTTGTAATGGTAGGTTTACAAGCTCAACAAATCAGTTTGGGTGAAATTTCCAGAACCGCAAAGTTCGGTAAACTGATTGATGAAATAAATAATGGGGCGACTAAAATTAAATATTCTGACATCAAAGGAATTCCTTATTATTATCCAGAATTTATTAATGCACGGATCGGTGACACTACAACTTCCGCTCCTATTCGGTATAACAGTTTTTTAGATACCGTAGAAATCGTGAATAATGAGGATGTTTATCAGCTTCCAAAAGACAACTCTAATCCTTATTTTACTTTTTTAAGTACGAAAGAGAAATTAGTTTTTGTAAAAACAGACGATCTATATTCCGGCTATTTTTTTGAGTTATCTGACGGGAAATATCGAATTTTAAAGAAAGTTATAATCAAATATCAACCTGCAACTCCGGCTCCGAATTCTATGATTGCAGGAAGTTCAGCAGTTTTTATTCCGCAAAAACCTTTATATTTTATAAAAACAGAAAACGAGTTTTTTAAAATTAATAAAAGTGCGAAAGAGTTCGCAAATCATTTCCCAGACAAAGCAAAAGAAATTACCGATTTTATCGGTAAAAATAACATCAAGTTGAACAATGAGGAAGATCTAAAAAAGTTAGGAACCTTTTTGAATCAATAATTCAGAAAACATTAGTAAGCCACGCTTCAAGATTGAAACGTGGCTTTTTTTTTGTAAAAATTTCTCAGTTTAAAACAGTTCGGAAGCAATTTTTTTGATATTGTCGCTTTTTCCCATCGAATAGAAATGCAAAACTGGAACTCCAAAATCGAGTAATTGCCTGCACTGATTGATGGTCCATTCAATTCCGATCTGTTTTACAGCGGTATTATCTTTAGCTTTTTCTACGGCAGAAATTAAATCTTCCGGCAAATCTATTTTGAAAACTTTCGGTAACATCTGCAGATGACTCTTTGTAGCAATCGGCTTAATTCCTGGAATTATTGGAACGGTAATTCCAATCTCACGTGCTTGTTTCACAAATTCCATAAATTTTTTATTTTCAAAAAACATTTGAGTTACCACGTAGTCTGCGCCTGCATCAACTTTTTCCTTCAACCATTTTAAATCATAATTCATTGAGGGCGCTTCAATATGCTTCTCCGGATAACCCGCGACACCAATACAGAATTTATTATTTTCATCCAGAATATTTTCATCGTGCAAATATTTCCCGCGACCCAAATCATTCATTTGATGCACCAGATCCATCGCATTTTTATGTCCGCCAGAAGTTGGCTCAAAATATTGCTGTCCTTTCATTGCATCACCGCGCAACGCCATCACATTTTCGATTCCGAGATACATACAGTCAACCAAAAGATATTCCGTCTCTTCCTGCGTAAAACCACCACACAAAACGTGCGGAACCGTATCAACATTATATTTATGCTGAATTGCAGAACAAATCCCTAAAGTTCCGGGACGCATTCTCGTAATTTTTCGCTCCATCAAACCATTCCCTTTGTCCAGGTAAATATATTCTTCCCGAGAAGTCGTAACGTCAATGAAAGGTGGTTCAAATTCCATCAAAGGATCAATATTTTTATATAGATCTTCGATGCCAATTCCTTTTTGTGGCGGAACGACTTCGAGGGAGAATAAGGTTTTTCCGTTAGCGTTTTTTATATGTTCTGTGATCTTCATTGTTTATTTGTCAGTGTGGGATTATCGAAGCAATCTCACTTTAATTTTTAAATATTTATTTGGGCAGCGATTTCCGCCTTCCACTCCCGCTTTTTTGTTCCACTTCGTTTCATAAAAAGAGCTCCGTTCAAGTCGGGCTGCAGATTTTGCGTTTAATTAATCTTCCATTTGTTCAGAAGGTCTCAATCTCTCATTTTGATTGCGCCCTTTCAGGGCTTCACACCGGATTTTTATATTTTTACAATGGGCTTCACCCATTGCTGATGATTTCGCCACTTCGTGGCTCTGAGCATTATGTTTTTATTAAAATTTTATTATTTATCTGCAATATTTTTCCAGTTCCAATCAATTTCGGACCTTCGATAAATTTAAACTCTAATCCTTCGAATAATTTATTCTCAAAAATTTCCGGAAACAAAAGTGTTATTTCAGCTTTAACATTTTCTCCAGGACAAACCCAGTCTGTACCAATAAAAATTTGTCTTCCTGAAGTTGTACTTTCTTCAAAGTCAAACTTAATTTGAGGTCTATAACCTGATTTTGCAGGTGTCATTTGTCCACCTTTTTCTGTAGTGTTATATTTTAACATAGCTGTGAAATCAAAATCGTTTCTCATGATTTTATAATATGTAAAAGAATTATTCCGCTAAATTCGGACTCAGCCATTTTCTCGCGAATTCCAGATCAACTCCTTTTCTTTCGGCATAATCCTTCAATTGATCTTCTTTAATTTTTCCAACACCAAAATATTTCGCTTTGGGATTTCCAAAATAATATCCGGAAACTGCTGCAGTTGGAAACATGGCCAAACTTTCTGTCAATTCCAACTCGATATTTTCTTTAACTTTTAATAAATCCCAAATTGTTTTCTTTTCCAAGTGGTCTGGACATGCAGGATAACCAGGAGCAGGGCGAATTCCCAAATATTTCTCGGCGATCAAATCTTCATTTCCCAGATTTTCATTTTCATCGTAACCCCAAAATTCCGTTCGAACTTTATAATGTAAAAATTCTGCAAAGGCTTCTGCGAGACGATCTGCTAAAGCTTTCACGATAATTGCGTTGTAATCATCGCCATCATCATAATATTTTTGCGCTAACTCTTCCGTCCCAAATCCTGTTGTTACGGCAAAAGCACCCATATAATCTTGCTTTCCAAAAGTTTTTGGAGAAATAAAATCACTTAAAGCCAAATATTCTTTTCCCGCAGATTTCTTTAATTGTTGTCTTAAAGTATGAAATTTAGCAATCTCATTTTGCTCTTCATCGTAAATTATGATATCGTCTTCTTCATTCGCATTTGCAGGGAAAATTCCAAAAATCCCCTTCGCTGTAAACAATTTTTCATCTAAAATTTTAGCTAATAAAACTTTTGCTTCTTCAAATAATTCGGTCGCTTGTTCGCCAACAACCTCATCCGTTAAAATCTGCGGATATTTTCCATGTAATTCCCAGGCTCGGAAAAAAGGAGACCAATCCATAAAATCCAGCAATTCTCGTAAATCCTGATTTTCAATTACTTTAACTCCTAAAAATTTTGGTTTCGTAATGACTTCACTTTCCCAATCGATGGTGAAATTTTGTTTTCTGGCTTCATCAATCGTAACATAAACTTTTTCAATTTGACGATCTAAAAATTTCTGACGGAAATCTTCGTAGTCAATTTTCAGATCTGCTTTATATTTTTCGTGATTATGATCCAACAATTGAGAAACCACACCGACCGCTCTGGAAGCATCATTTACATGAACAACTGTATTTCCGTATTTTGGAAAAATTTTCACTGCGGTATGCGCTTTTGAAGTTGTTGCGCCACCAATTAATAATGGAAAATTCAAATTTTTTCTTTGCAATTCGTCTGCAACGTGTACCATTTCATCTAAACTCGGCGTAATCAATCCGCTTAAACCGATAACGTCAACATTGTGTTCAATCGCAGCAGCAATAATTTTATCCACTGGAACCATCACTCCCAAATCTATAATTTCATAATTATTACAACCCAAAACTACACTCACAATATTCTTTCCAATATCATGAACGTCGCCTTTTACTGTTGCCATTAATATCTTTCCATTCGGTTTTTGTTTCTCATCTTTTTCTGCCTCAATATAAGGTTGCAAATAAGCCACGGCTTTTTTCATTACTCGAGCCGATTTTACCACTTGGGGCAAAAACATTTTTCCGCTCCCGAATAAATCGCCAACAACGCCCATTCCTGTCATTAAATTAATTTCAATAACATCTAGTGGCCGTTTTGAAGTAGATCTTGCTTCTTCTACATCTTCAATTATAAACCGATCGGTACCTTTTACCAAAGCATGCGTAATTCTATTTTGTAAAGGTTCTTTTCGCCATTCCAATTCTTCTACGAATTCTTTTTTAGTCGATTTTACGCGTTCAGAATAATCCAAAAGTCTTTCAGTGGCGTCTTCTCGTCGATCAAGCATCACATCTTCTACCAATTCAAGCAATTCCTTTGGAATTTCATCATACACTTCCAACATGGTCGGATTCACGATTCCCATGTTCATTCCAGCTTTTATGGCGTGGTAAAGAAAAACGGAATGCATCGCTTCCCGAACATTATCATTTCCCCGAAACGAAAACGAAACATTAGAAACTCCGCCACTTACAGAAACATTGGGTAAATTTTCTCGAACCCATTTCGTGGCTTCTATGAAATCGATAGCGTTTCTTCGATGTTCGTCCATGCCAGTTGCGACAGGAAAAATATTCAAATCGAAAATTATATCTTCGGACGCAAATTTCACCTGATTGACTAAAATGTCATAAGATCTTTTGCAAATTTCTACTCTTCTATCAAAGTTATCGGCTTGACCATTTTTATCAAAAGCCATTACAATAACCGCCGCACCATATCTTTTTATTTTCTTCGCATGATTGATAAATTCTGCTTCACCTTCTTTTAAACTGATAGAATTCACCACACATTTTCCTTGAACAACTTGCAAGCCGGCTTCTAAAATTTCCCATTTTGAAGAATCGATCATAATTGGAATCCTGGAAATATCGGGTTCTGACGCAATTAAATTGAGAAATTTCACCATTGCAAATTTCCCATCCAGCAAACCATCATCAAAATTAATATCCAGAATTTGTGCACCGCCTTCCACTTGATTTCGTGCAATATCCAGGGCTTCAGAATAGTTGCCTTCTTTAATGAGCCGAAGGAATTTTTTGGAACCCGCCACATTGGTTCTTTCACCAATATTAATAAAATTGGATTCCGGCGTTATAATGAGCGGTTCGAGACCGGATAATTTTAAATATTTCATTTCTTTTCTAATTTTTTAAAAGCCACGAAGTGGCGCAATCCCATTCGCACTATCAATCCCAAATGTATCTTTCATCACATTTAATATCATATTTTTTTAAAAATGCCAAAAATTCTTCCTGAAAAGATTTCGTCTTATGATGCTCATCCTGGACCATAATATAATTTTTAACAATTTCAATTTCGCTAGGATTTACCGAAAATGCTCCATATCCATTTTGCCAATAAAAATTTTCAAACTCTTTTCCTTTAGTTTTAATCCATTTTGAAGAGTGCGACTTCACCTCTTCAATAAGTTTCATCAATGGAATTTTTTTGGATAATAAACATAAAATATGAACGTGATCTTTATATCCGCCAACTTGAATTGGATTGCATTCTAAATTTTTACAAATGCCTCCTAAATAATTAAACAGTTCTTCTTTGATTGAATTGGATATCAAAGAATTTCTATGTTTAGTGCTGAAAACCAGATGAACATATATTTTATTTAGGGATTGAGACATGTTTTGTGATTTTATTTTAAAATTTCATCGGTTAATTTTAATCGCGGTCTTTCAGACCTTAAATTATTTTTATATTTCTTTTTTCATTGGGCGGCGCTTTGCTTACCCAATGCTTTTGATTACGGTCTTTCAGACTTTTTTGGCAATTCTTTTTCATTATCATTTGGCAGCGTTTCGTTTATCTGATGCTTTTTGATAGCGCCACTTCGTGGATTTTTGATATTCAATTATAAATAATCTAAAAATTTACGCTGACTTTCCTTGGTTCATAATTTTTTACCAAATCCGCAATTGCTTGAATATGTGGGGGCGTAGTTCCACAACAACCTCCGATAATATTGATCAATCCTTTTTCTGCGTACTCTTTAATCTGCTCCGCCATAAATTCTGGACTTTCATCGTATTGTCCGAAAGCGTTTGGAAGTCCGGCATTTGGATAGGCAGAAATTAAGAAGTCCGAATTTTTGGATAAAGTTTCCAGATAAGGCGTCAATTGTTCCGCTCCTAAAGCGCAGTTTAAGCCGACGCTTAATAAATTGAGGTGCGAAACTGATATTAAAAATGCTTCTGCGGTTTGCCCGCTCAAAGTTCTTCCTGAAGCATCGGTGATTGTGCCGGAAACCATAATCGGGATTTCTATATTTCTTTCATCCTGAATTTCATCAATGGCGAACAGTGCAGCTTTTGCATTTAAGGTATCGAAGATTGTTTCAACTAATAAAATATCTGAACCGCCATCTAAAAGTGCTTCTGCTTGTTGTTTGTACGCAATTCGCAATTGATCAAAAGTGATTGCTCGAAATCCGGGATCATTAACATCCGGACTTAAACTTGCGGTTCTGTTTGTTGGCCCGATGGAACCTGCCACAAATCTTGGTTTTTCAGGATTTTTTGCAGTGAACTCATCACAAACTTTTCGGGCAATTTTTGCAGATTCGTAATTGAGTTCATACACCAACTCTTCCATGTGATAATCTGCCATTGCGATGGTTGTCCCGGAAAAAGTATTGGTTTCGATAATGTCTGCATCGGCTTCTAAATATTTTCGGTGAACTTCTTCAATTGCTTCTGGTTGCGTTAAGGAAAGCAGATCGTTGTTTCCTTTTAAAGAATGTTCCCAATCTTTGAAACGTTCGCCGCGGTAATCTTCTTCTGTGAAATTATAACGTTGAAGCATCGTTCCCATCGCTCCATCGAGGACGAGAATTCTTTCGTTTAATGCTTTATATAATTGTTTTGTGTTTTTCATTTTTTAAATTTTAACTGAAGTCTTCATTCTTAAAAACTACCTGCAGCCCGACTTGAACGGAGCTCTTTTTTTCTGGTGGTTGAGCGAAGTCGAAACTACCAGAAAAAAAAGCGGGAGTGGAAGGCGGAAATATCTGCCCAAAAAATTCTAATCTAAAGCTTGTTTTAAATCATTAATAATATCATCAATATATTCTAAACCGACAGAACAGCGCACCAACCCAGCCGTAATTCCGACTTGATTTCGCTCGGCTTCGGAAAGCTTGGAATGCGTTGTGGAAGCGGGATGCGTGACAATTGTGCGGGTGTCGCCGAGATTGGCGGAAAGGGAACACATTTTTATTTTATTGAGGAAATTTCGACCGGCTTCGATGCCGCCTTTTACTTCGAAAGCGACGATATTTCCACCGGCTTTCATTTGATTTTTGGCAGTTTCGTAATTGGGATGCGATTTTAAAAAAGGATATTTTACCAAAGAAACATTTGGATGGGTTTCTAAAAACTCAGCAACTTTTAAAGCATTTTCACAATGTTTATCGACACGAACGGCTAAAGTTTCTAGACTTTTACTCAAAACCCACGCGTTGAAAGGCGACATTGCAGGTCCAGTATTTCTGGCAAATAAATAAATTTCGCGGATCAAATCTTTTTTTCCAACGGTAACTCCGCCCAAAACTCGACCTTGACCATCAATTAATTTCGTGGCGGAATGAATGACCAAATCGGCGCCGAATTTTATCGGTTGTTGCAAATAAGGCGTTGCAAAACAATTATCTACGATGAAAATCACATTGTGCTTTTTTGCAAATTTCCCTAATAATTCTAAATCTAAAACTTCGATCGCGGGATTGGTCGGCGTTTCGATGTAAAGGATTTTGGTTGATGGTTTCAAATATTTTTCGAGATCGGTTTCGGAAGCTTCAAAATAAGTGGTTTCAATATTCCATTTTGGGAAATATTTCGTGAAAAGTGTATGCGTAGAACCGAAAACGGAACGGCAACTTAAAATATGATCGCCAGAATGTAGGAGTGCGCCAAATGTGGAAAAGATTGCAGCCATTCCTGTAGCAAAAGAATATCCATCTTCCGCACCTTCCAATTGAACCATTTTTGCGGTGAATTCATTCACATTTGGATTGGAAAATCGGCTGTAAATATTTTTCTGTTTTTCTTCGGCAAAACTTGCGCGCATATCTTCTGCATCCTGAAATACAAAACTTGAAGTGAGATAAAGTGGCGTAGAATGTTCATCGAAATGCGAACGTTCTGACTGGATTCGAACTGCTTGAGTTTCGAAATTTGAAAATTGATTTTCCATGATTATTTATTTTCTGAAAGTCTTAAAATATCTCCGAAAACTCCACGTGCAGTTACTTTTGCTCCGGCTCCGGCTCCCATAATCACGAGTGGATTTTCCCCGTAACTTTCAGTGTAGATTTCGAAAATTGAATCTGATCCTTTTAATTGTCCGAGTGCGGAATTGGCAGGAACAGAAATTAATTTCACATCGAGTTCGCCTTTTTCCTGCTGCAAATCGCCGTGTAAGTCTCCCACGAAACGCAAAACGTAACCTTCTTTTTGATTTCTTTTAACCTCTTCAAAATGTTCATCTAAAAGATTTAAACTTTCAAGAAATTGGTCTTTATTCAATTTTGAAAGGTCGTCCGCAATTAAATTTTCAATTTTAATATCGCTGAACTCATTGCTTAAATCGAGTTCGCGTGCTAAAATCAAAAGTTTTCGGGCGACATCATTTCCTGACAAGTCTTCGCGTGGATCCGGTTCTGTGAAACCTTTTTCCATCGCTTCTTTTAAAATGGTGGAAAACTTCTCTTCACTAACTGAAAAATTATTGAAGATATAACTGAGTGAACCTGAAAAAACACCTTTTATTCTGGTGATATTTTCTCCTGAAAGATGAAGCAATTTAATGGTATCAATTAAAGGCAAACCTGCTCCGACATTAGTTTCATAGAGGTATTTTTTATTTCTCTTGGCTAAAACATGTCGGAAATCGCGGTATTCTGAAATTGGTAGCGTGTTAAAAATCTTGTTGGAGGATACCAGATCGAAACCATTTTCTGCCAAGGCGGTATAATTTTTCACGAAATCTACACTGGCTGTATTATCGATGACGATTAAGTTTTCTAACTGATTTCTTTGAGAAAATTCAATCAGAGAATTCATATTGGTTTCTTCTTCCGCAACTAAAATATCATCTGACCAACTTTCATTAAAGCCTTCTTTATTAAAAGCCATTTTTCTTGAATTTGCAACAGCGATAATTTTCAAATCTAACTTTTTGCGGTTTCGGATTTCTACTGCATTATTGAGAACTTGATCGATTAAGGTAGAACCCACTTTTCCGTGACCGATTATGGCTAAATGAACGGTTTTCGGTCTGGCAAAAATTTCTGCCTCAATGATGTTTTTGGCTTTTTCATCTTGGGAAGATGTCACCACAATATTCATTTTACTTTCAGCAGCAACTTGATTTAAAATTAAAGGGAAAATATTATTTCGCGCTAATTCTGACAATATTTTAGTTGAATCTTTGGCAATAAATCCCATCACTGAAACATGATTAATGCTGTAGATCTGACTTACTTTACCAGATTTTCTTTTAGTTTCAAATTCATCGATCAAACAATTTACGGCTTTTTCAGAATCACTTTCGTTGACTAAAACTGAAATTCCATTTTCTGCAGCTTGTTGGGAAATTACGCCAACGCTGATTCTTGCATAAGTTAAAGCTTTAAAAATTCGACCGTCAATTCCAACTTCTCCCGAGAAATCTGTTCCTTCAAATTTGATGATGGATTTATGTTTTAAGATTTTTATTTCTGTTCTATTTTTCATAAAATATATTATTTAAGAGGTGGTTAAGTTGTTCGTATTCCATTAAAAAAGCGTCGTGACCATGTATGGATTTTACTTCGTGATAGAAAACATTTTGTTTATTCTTCTTTAAAAATTCACAGCAGTTTTTCATTTCAAATGCTGGAAAAAATAAATCGGAATCTACTGCGATGAAATGAATATTAGCAGTAATCTCTGGCAGCTTTTCTAAATCGGCATTAATGGATATCAGTAAATAATTCATCAATCGATAAGAACTTAAACTAAATCTTTCGCCTAAAGATTTTCCATGGAAATTGAGCCAGTCGTGCGATTTGAGAATTTGCTTTTCTGCATCAAACTCATTTCTGAAACGTTGATTTAAAGATGCCGGAGTTCGGTAACACAACATTGCATGCAGTCTTGCTTTTTGCAAAGGATCCTCTTTATGGTCTAAAAGAAATTGCTGAACTAAACATTGAGCATGAAGCCAGTCTGAAGTTTTAAAATCACAAGCAATCGGAATAAAATGATTTGCTAAATTAGTTTTAATTGCAAGCATTTCCCATGCGATTGCGCCACCAATAGAACCACCGATAAGAGTATGAAGTTTAGCGATATTGAGAAATTCGAGACCTTTTAGAAAAATATTGGCAATGTCTTTTGTCGTGAAAACATTTTCTTCCTCGATTAGATTTCCATCGAAACCATTTCCGGGAATATTAAAACAGACGACAGAATAAATATTGGTATCGATAATTTTGTTTTCACCAATCAGGGAATTCCACCAACCGCTTTCACCGGCAACATTTGAGTTTCCCGTTAAAGCATGATTGACCAAAATGATAGGTGCCGAATGCAAATCCGGTCCGAAAATTTGATATGACAAATTAATATCAAGGATTTTTCCTGATACTAAATTCTGATTTCTGAGTTTGATATGTTGTAGCGTATTTTCCAATTTTTATTAAAATTAAAATTGAAAATGCTACCTGAGAAGGGTAAAAAAAATTTCTGTTATCTTCACCCAAAATGGGTAAGAATGTAGCACCTTCTCCGTTTCCGAAGGGTTGCCAAGGTTTCATAGAGTCTTATCTCTCCACCTTTCTTGATAACATTTTCAATATGTATATGAACTAATCTGGTGCAAAGGAAGCAATTAAAATGATTACTCACAAACTTTTCAATTATTTTTATTCCTTAATTTTGCAGAAGAAATTTTAGGTAAAATGACAGAAAGAGAAAGAATGCTCGACAGCGACTGGAAAAAATGGGGTCCTTATGTGAGCAACAGGCAATGGGGAACGGTACGTGAAGATTATAGCCCAAACGGAAATGCTTGGGGCTACACGACTTACAACGAGGCAATCAGTAGAGCTTATCGGTGGAGTGAAGATGGAATCGCAGGAATCTGTGACTCTAAACAGCGACTGTGTTTCGCTTTTTCATTTTGGAACCGGAAAGATAAAATGATCAAGGAACGTTTCTTTGGATTAAGCAATTACGAGGGAAATCACGGCGAAGATTTAAAAGAGATCTTCTATTATTTAGATAATACACCCACTCATTCTTACATGAAAATGGTGTATAAATATCCAATCAGCGAATTTCCTTACGATGAATTAATTGCAGAAAATGGAAGAAGATCGAAACAGGATCCTGAGTATGAATTAGTTAATACCGGCATTTTTAATGATAATAATTATTTTGATATTTTCATTGAATACGCTAAAATCAATCATGACGATTTTCTCATCAGAGTAACTGTAATCAATCGGAGTAAAGAAAAAGCACCCTTAATAATTCTACCAACTATCTGGTTTAGAAATAACTGGAGTTGGGGCCATGGAAGTTACGAGCCACAACTAAAGTCTTCGGTTAACGGAATTATAGACATCGAACATGACTCAATTCCTTTGAAACGATTATACGCAAGAGACCAAAATACCACTTCTGTATTTTGTAATAATGAGACAAATCCGGATAAAATTCCAAATACTAATTCTTCTGCGAACTATTTTAAAGACGGGATTAATAATCTCCTCATTAATGAAGATGCAAACGCAATTAATCCTGAACAATTCGGAACTAAAGCAAGTTTCTTAATGGAGTCAGAAATTGAAGCGGGAGAAATCAAGATTTGTGATTTCCGCCTTAGTCCGCATGATATGGAAGATGCTTTTTATAACTTCGACGAGATCCTTAGTTTAAGAAAAGAGGAAGCCAACGAATTCTATAGTAACATTCAGACCGAGATCAAAGACGAAGAAGAAAAAAATGTGCAAAGACAAGCTTTTTCAGGATTATTATGGAACAAACAATTCTATCACTATAACGTTTCTAAATGGTTGAAGGGAGATTCGAAATATGAAAACCCAAGAGATTTTGATAATTACGTCCGAAATACGGAATGGGAACACATGCAGAATAAAGATATTATCTCGATGCCAGACAAGTGGGAATATCCGTGGTTTGCGACTTGGGATTTGGCTTTTCACTGCGTTCCTTATGCAATCCTGGATTCTGGTTTTGCGAAACAACAATTAAAATTATTAACGAAAGAATGGTATATTCATCCAAACGGCCAACTTCCTGCTTATGAGTGGGATTTCAGCGATGTGAATCCGCCCGTTCACGCTTGGTCTACTTTTCGAGTTTTTAAAATTGATCAAATGATTCATGGAAAACCCGACGTTCCTTTCCTGGAAAGTATTTTCCAGAAACTATTACTGAATTTCACCTGGTGGGTGAATAGAAAAGATAAAAATGGCAATAATGTTTTCGGTGGCGGATTTTTAGGATTGGATAATATCGGTGCTTTTGACCGAAGTATGGAATTTAAAAATGGTGATCATCTAGAACAAGCTGATGGAACAAGTTGGATGGCAATGTATGCATTGAATATGATGCGTATTTCGATGGAATTGTCACTTTACAATCCGATTTATGAAGACATGGCGATTAAATTTTTTGAACATTATTTATATATCGCTGAAGCAATGGACAATTTGGGTGAAACAAAAAATGGTCTCTGGAACGAAGAAGATGGTTTCTTCTACGATCTTTTACAATTGAATGATGGCGATTCTGTTTCTCTAAAATTGAGAAGTATCGTTGGATTAATTCCGATGTTTGCAGTAGAAGTTGTGGAACATGACCTCTTGCAAAAACTACCCAATTTTCGCAAAAGAATGGAATGGATTTTAAAAAACAAACCCGAACTCGCCAATTTAGTTTCCCATTGGGAAGTTGAAGGAAAGGGCGGAAAACATCTGATGAGCGTTCTGCGCAAAAGCCGTTTGACCAGAGTTTTAAACCGAATGGTAGATGAAAATGAATTTCTTTCCCCTTACGGAATCCGATCATTATCTAAAGTTTACGGAGAAAATCCGTTTACTTTTTCAGCCGAGGGAAAAGATTTCACCGTAAAATATACGCCGGCAGAAAGTGACAGCAGTATGTTTGGTGGAAATAGTAATTGGCGTGGACCTATCTGGTTTCCTATAAATTTCTTAATTGTTGAGAGTTTACAGCGTTTTCATTATTATTATGGCGACAATCTGCAAATTGAATATCCGGCAAATAGTGGTACACTGAGAAATCTCGATTTTGTTGCCACAGATTTAAGTCAACGGCTTTACTCTATTTTTAAGAAAGATGAAAACGGAAACCGTGCATTTAATGGTGGAAATGAATTCCTTAATCATAATGAATTCTTCAAAAATTATATTATGTTTTATGAATATTTCAATGGCGATACAGGCAAAGGAATCGGTGCATCTCATCAAACAGGTTGGACGGCGACGATTGCAAAACTCATTCAACCAAGAATGGGTTCTAGAGCACGGTAAAAATTCTTAAAATTTAAACTCCAACTTTCTCTCCATTCACAAAAACCCCGTAACTCACCGTTACATTAGGTTCTAAAGTTTTGGAAACCGAACAGTATTTTTCAAAGGAAAGTTCTGCTGCTTTCTGCGCTTTCTTTGGATCGATTTTTCCTTCCAAAAAGAATTTCACCATGATATTCTTGAAAGGTTTTGCTTCATCCATTTGAATTCTTTCGCCTTCCACTTCCGCAGAAAAACTGGTGAGTTCCTGTCTTTGTTTTTTCATGATCGAAACCATATCGATTCCACTGCAACCTGCGACTGCCATTAGAAGTGATTCCATGGGAGAAACTGCTTTCGTACCTTCAGATTGAGAAATATTATCTAAAAGAATTGTATTTCCTATTGAATTTTTACATTCAAATAAATAATCGTCGTTGATTCTGTTGAGGGTGATTTTCATAAGATTGGGTGATTTAACGCTATATCAAAACGCTGTCTATTTTTAAATTAGTAGTAAATTGAAAAAGATGAACTGGTTTACAATTCTACTTCTTATTTTGGTTATTTACAAGATTATAAGTTACGTAGCAGCAAAAAGGAAAGTGTTTTAATTATAAAATTCCTCTTGCCTTTATTTCTAAATACTTATTAATGACCTCGATATTCAGATTTTCGGGAAGGGTATAAATCGTATAAATTCCAAATTTTTTCAATTCCTGAATAATCAATTTCTTTTCGTACTCAAATTTCTCTGCGATGATTTCGTCATAAACTTCCTGAATACTTTCAGGATTGGTATTCATTACACTTTGCAACTCAGAGTTTTTAAAGAAGATGATAACTAATAAATGGTTTTTAGTAATTCCTCGAAGGTATTTCATCTGTCGGTTGACAGCATCTAAAGTTTCAAAATTTGTAAAAAGCAAAATCAAACTCCGTTGTCCAATATTGAATCTCACTTCCTGATACAATCTGCTAAAATCACTTTCGAAAAAATTGGTCTGAATATTATAAAGTGCTTGCGAAATTTTTTTCAGTTGACCTGATTTATTATCTGCAGCAACTTTATTTTCAGCCTTTTTCGAAAACGTCATCATTCCGGCGCGGTCATTTTTCTTCAGAATAATATGACTCAAAGCCATCGTCGCATTGATGGAATAATCGAGCAAACTCAACCCATTAAAAGGCATTTGCATCGTTCTGCCAATATCAATAAGCATAAAAATTCGCTGCGATTTTTCGTCCTGAAACTGATTCACCATCAACTGATTTCGCTTCGAAGTTGCTTTCCAGTTGATTGTTCTCATATCATCGCCGGGCACATATTCTTTGATTTGCTCAAACTCCATCGTATGTCCCAACTTCCGAATTTTTTTAATTCCGCCCAAAAGAAATTCATTTTGAAGCGCCATTAATTCATATTTCCTTAAATGAATAAACGAGGGATAACTCGGCACCAAAGCATCTTTTTGGAAGGTAAAACGTCTAGAAACAAATCCTAAAATGGATTGCGCAAAAACATTCAGATTTCCAAAACTGTATTCTCCACGTTCTTTCGGTTCTAAAATATATTCGAAAAGCACATTTTTCTTAGGTTTAATGATTCTTTCAATATTAAAATCCCTCTTTTGAAACTGAAAAGGAATTTCATCAATTACCTTCGCTTTAATTTGAAAAGAGTAATTATTTTTAAGATCAATTTTTATTGAATTTTGGTCGCCATTTGACAATTTTTCCGGTAAAATTCTTTGCGCCTGAACTCCATTTTTATGATTGAACAAAAGCAAGTAATCTACGATGAATGCTAGAAAAAATAAAATTAAAAATCCGTGCGCAACTCCCATTAAAACCGGAAAGAAAAAAGCCAGAACATAAGTAATTCCCACGCCGAAAAGCGTGAAGAAAAAACGGTTATTGAGATAAAGGTTTTTCAATTTTTATAATTTAATATTGCTCATTGCCAATTACTTATTGCTGATTATTTATCTCGGGATTTCAATCGCCTCCAAAATTTGTCGTATTATTTCATCTGCGGTCAAACCTTCCATTTCGCGTTCAGGAGAAACCATTATTCTGTGGCGCAAAACTGCAGTACTTGCTTCTTTAATATCTTCCGGAGTTACAAAATCTCTTCCTCGGATTGCCGCAAAAGATTTCGAAGCGATCAATAAAGCCAAACTCGCTCTTGGCGAAGCTCCTAAATAAAGGAATTGATTTTCTCTTGTATTGACGATGATTTTTGCAATATATTCCAGCAATTGTGGCTCTACAAGAACATTTTTTACAATCTGTTGATAATTTTTCAGCTGAGCTCCCGAAATTACTTTCTGAACAGCATCGGTTTTATCTTCTAATTTATTTTCGTGTTGATTTTTAATAATCTGAACTTCCTGCAAAAGATTTGGATAACCAACATTTATTTTAAAAAGAAAACGATCGAGTTGTGCTTCCGGAAGACGATACGTTCCTTCATGTTCAATCGGATTTTGCGTTGCAACGACAAGAAAAGGTTCCTGCATTTCATATTGCTTTCCATCCATTGTAATTTGACGCTCTTCCATGACTTCAAACAAAGCGGACTGCGTTTTTGCAGGTGAACGGTTGATTTCATCAATCAAAATAAAACTGGAAAAAATCGGCCCTTTTTTAAATTCAAATTCAGAATTCTTAACATTAAAAATGGAAGTTCCCAAAATATCCGACGGCATCAGATCGGGTGTAAACTGAATTCGACTAAAACCTACATCAACTGTTTTTGCCAATAATTTTGCCGTAATGGTTTTTGCAACTCCAGGAACACCTTCAATTAAAACATGCCCGTTGGATAAAAGTGCTGCTAACAAATGTTCAATCATCGATTCCTGACCAACGATCACTTTACCAATTTCCGCTTTTACGGCCTCCAAACTTTGCTGAAGTTCTGTCATATCAAGTCGCGGTTGAAATTCAGGAATTATATGCTCTGAACTTGGGTTTTCAAAATTTTCCATACTTATTTTTTCGAGATGAATTCATCATTTTATATTTAATAAATTCGTGTTTTTTACTTTAATATTTCGTCGAGCAACCGATTCATTTTTACAAGATCTTCTTTCATCACACTCGCGTAAGGATCTTGCCCTCTTTTGATGAAATCAATTGCTTCATTTATTTTTTCAATACTTTTTCCTGTTTTCAAGTGTAATGTTTGCGCGAATTTCTCATCTAAATTTTGCGTGTCGATCATGAAATCAAGTCGTACCCTATTTAGAAAATACTGCGCTTTTTTCGCCATCATATCATGGAAATCACCCTCCTGTAAATATAAATTTCCGATGCTTTTTACAAATTCAACCGATTTATTTTTTAAAGGTTCGATTATGGGGACAATTCGCTGTTTTCTTTTCGCATTAAAAATAACGAATAATAAAAGTCCAGCCAAAAGTAACCACCACGCAAATCGAAGCGCAGGTTTGGATAAAATAAATCTTAACGGTGATTGCGATTCTGTAGCCGCTTTATTCGATTCGGTAAACCAAACTGTTTCGCGTTTCGGCAGATAAGAAAACACATCTTGAACATACTTTTGATTTTCTGGTTTCAACAGATAATAATTGGTTAAAATCAAAGGTTCGGTATGAAGATACAAATGACCTTTTCCAAAATTAACTTTAATGAAATTCACTTTTCCTCCATCGAGAACTGCTTTTCCTAAAATCTCGTGCGCTTTATCAATCCTCGAAAAACCTTGATTTGCAGGTAATTTATCAATCTTAATAGAATCTGCAGAAAATTTCTCGTCGGTAAGTTTAAAAACATTCTCACTCCGAACACTTACATAAGATGGCGTAAAACGGAGAGAATCTGCAATTTTCGGATGAAAATCTTCGGCAATGATCAATGCATCTGAACCTGATTTTACGGTTTCTAATATTTTCTTCCAGGATTCAAAATCGATTTCAGATTGAATGATCAAAATATTGTGTGGCTTTTCCTTATTGGTTTTATAGTAATTGTAAGGAGAAAGTTCCGTTCGTTTTACTTCTTTATCGAGCAAATTATTTACTTCTTTATTAAAAACGAAAAGACCGAAAGGAGATTTCTGATTCACATCAAAATTTTTACGCCAATCCGTCACCTCTGTTTTATTGATTTCCAGCAGAGCCAAAATCAACATCACGATGATGAAAATAATACCGTATAATTTGACTGTTTTGTTCATATTCTTTCTAAATCCTTTCGCTTAATAACTATATTTTAAATTGTAAAAACTTTTGTTTAAAGTGGTTGTAGCGCTCTTCATTTACTTCAAATTCTCCGTACCAAACGTAATCGAAAATATAACTCAATTCCTGAAAACTGGTTTTCAAATCGGCTGTTTTTAATTCGGCGAAATAATCTTTATTCGTTTTTTCGGGATTCCAATTGATGAGTTTTTTATCCGCTAATTTCTTTAAAACAAAAAGAAAATGATAACGAATCGCAGAACGATAATCCTTTTCTTGCTCAAATCTTTCGATGGATTCTTTAAAATTAATCTCATGAATATTCTCTTGTAAATCTTGATTCGCAATATTGGATTTCTTATTCTTCTTCCCCAAAAAGAAATTTCCGTCTTTATTCAGCAAAAATTTAATTAAGAAATAAAGCACAGAACCAATAATTACAATGGCTGAAAGCCTCAAAATAATTTCGGTGTACGAAGAAGCTTTGTTTGGATCAACTTCGCCAAAAATAGACTCCAGAAACTTTCTGATTCGCTTTGTAAGTTTCTGCCAGAAAGATTCTCTTGGTTTTACAGTCGTATAATCGAAATCGGAACTTTTGTATTTTGACTGAAATTTTTCATCGAAACTTTTAGGAAAAACAATATTATTTGAGGTAGGATTTTTTTTAAGAAGAGAATCTGCACGATATTTTGATGAAGAAGAAACCAAAGAATCAACCTTTACTGCAAAAGGAGCATCCGGAATTTTCTGAGAAATTCCGAAGAGTGAAAAATGTAATAAAAGTAAAAATATTCTAAATTTCATTCGTACCAATCGCATCGATTTCGGAAAGATCAAGATTCCGGTGAAGATCTGTTCTGCTGTCATAATATTGCAAACCCGAGTTTACAAAGATCACATTAATCATTAAAAAGGAAATCAATATTGAAACTCCGTAAATCGAGAAAAATAAAATTCCCATTGATCCTTCCATGAGATTTTGTGGACCTCCATTTTGTGGTATCGTAACCATTGCACCGGAAATAATCATTAGTGGAATTACTGCAAACACAGAAGTTATCGTCTGAATCATAAAATACATCACCGTTGTTGAACCCCAATATTTCCAAAAAGGAGATTTATCTCTTCCATTTCCATAGGAGAACTGCGCTCTTACAGCGTAACTGAGCGATTCGAAAAAACCTTTCTTTGTATTAAAATAATCGAACATCAAAAAATTGACAACATTCATAATTGCTGGTCCCACTAAAATCAGTAGAAAAAATCCAATCACCACAAATATCAAGACTGCAGAAAGACCTAAAATAATCATCGAAAGCGGCGCGACAATAAAAATTAAACCTAAAAAAAACTTAATAAATCGGCCTGAATTCTTTTTTAAATCACTTAAAATTTCGTCAGCTTTGATATTTTTATTTCCAGTTTCGCTCAATCTTTTCATGTATAAAATCGGGTACGAATAGGAAACCATCATTACCACTAAGAAAAGAATAAACATGATCGCAGAAACTAAAGTCAAAACCGCACTGTTTTCCTGAAAATAAGCCTGGAAATTATAATTTTGACCTTGCGTATTTGAACCCATCATTTGAGAAAATAATTCGCGATAACCAAATACGAAAATTACCACCATTAGAATTAGTAAAACTCCGTTTATCATTAAATAATTTTTGAAATAATTTTTACCGTTCTCTTTAAAAAACGTAAAAGTATCGCTAATGAAAGTTCCGAAGTCCCGTTTCTGATAAAACTGCATCATTGAGGTGTTTTTTTGAAGTGTAATATGGATAAATAAAATAATAGGAGCCAATTATTGCAAATGCGCCAAAGATCATTAAAAAGTTTAAAATTCCTGGCATTACCAAAGCATATCTCGTGAGATAACCTTCGATCATTCCTGCCATAATAGTAAATGGAACGGTGCTGAGAAATATTTTGAAAGCATCTTTAAAACCTAATTTAAAGGAATTAAATCTGGAAAAAGTTCTCGGAAAAAGAATGGACGCGCCTAAAATTAATCCAGCCATTGTTTCTACAACCATACTGAAAATTTCGAAAACGCCGTGAAGCCAAATTCCTTTTGCACTGTCTTTTAAAGCGCCATGTTCGTGAAAAAAATATTGAAACGAACCAAGCATGATACAATTCTGGAGCAAAGCATACAAAGTTCCGACACCGCCGAAAACCCCATAAAGAAATAGAATGGCGCCAACTTTCAGATTATTTACGGTAATTCCAATTGTACTTCCCCAATTAGAACCTTGTTGATAAACGCCGACTGCATTGCCTTTTTTAATATTTTCAATTGTCTTGTTTACATACTCTTCTCCCAGAATAATATTCACAAATTCCTTATCATAATACGCGGAAATAAATCCGATTAAAGTGAATAATATAAAAAATCCAAACGCATAAAATAAATATCTGCGATACTGATAAACTAAAAGCGGAACTTCAGTTTTAAAAAAATACAGCAGACGGTTTTGTTCTGTCCGTTTCGTTTTATAAATTTTCTGAAAAATAAGAGAAGAAAGATTGTTTAGATAAATTGTGGTTTTGCTTTTCGGATAATACGTTTGTGCAAAAGACAAATCATTCACCAGATTAATGTACAAAGAAGAGAGATCATCGGGATTTTTTTTCAATTTTCCTGCGATAACCTGCTCGATTCCCAACCATTTTTCTTTATTTTGTTTGATGAATGCCACTTCTCTCATAAGGAAGCTAAAATAATAAAAATATGTCGCTGATCGCCATAAATACTTCACAAAATGTAAATATAAATTTCAATACCGCGAGTGTTGGCGAGAGAATATTGGCTTTTGGCATCGACATGCTCATCAAAGGTGCTTATTTACTGGTCACCTATCTGATATTCTTCCGCGTTTTTAATCTTGGGGCTTTTTTTAATACGCTCGACAACTGGTCCGTCATGGCCGTGATCATCATCATTACTTTGCCCATTCATATTTACACTTTGGTTTGCGAAAGTCTATTGGAAGGACAAACTTTTGGAAAAAAAGCAGTTCGGATCAAAGTGGTAAAGATCGATGGCTTTCAGGCTGGATTTGGGGATTATCTAATTCGTTGGTTTTTCCGGTTGGTCGATGTGTTTTCAAATTCGGGCGTGGTTGGTTTGATCAGCATGATCGTATCGAAAAATAATCAGCGTTTAGGAGGAATTGCTTCCGGGACTGCCGTCATATCTTTGAAAAACCACGTTACCATTTCGCACACTATTTTAGAAAATTTGAAAGAAGATTATTTGCCTGTTTTTCCACAAGTCATCGCGCTTACCGATAATGATGTCAGAATCATCAAAGAAAATTATCAAAAGGCACTAAAAAGCGATGACAGACAAATCCTTTCTAAACTTTCGAGTAAAATTAAAGAAATTCTGAAGTTAGATATTGATTCCACGAAATTTACGGAGCGCCGATTCATCGATATCATCATTAAGGATTACAATTTTTACACAGGAAAAGATATTTAAATTTCAATTGTTTTCTGGGCAGCTTCATCCATCTTCCGCTCCCAATCTTTTTTGTTTCGTCAGATGACGACCCAAAAAAGGATTTCCGCTCAAGCTGGGCTGCAACAATCGCGAAAAACAAAACGATTTATTAAATCTAAAATCCTGCTTTCATTTATTTTCCCTAAATTTAAAGTACAAAATCGAAAGAAATGAAATACACCAATGATCGGTCAGGAAACGGCGGAGTTTTTAAGTTGAATAATGATGAAGACGAAGTTGGAAGATTAACTTACACCATTTTCCCGGAAGAAAATAAACTCATTATTTCCTTTGTTTTGGTTCATGCAAAATTTGAAGGTCGTGGAATGGGGAAATATCTGGTTGAAGAAGCCATTAAATTCGCTCGGGAAAACAACTGGAAAGTTTACCCACACTGTTCTTACGCAAGATCTGTAATGAACAGAATGACTGATGTGGAAGATATTTTACTGGAAGGTTAAGACTTCATTGAGTAAAATCTCTTCAATATCATCTGGATAATCAACTGTGAAATAATGGTCATGATCGACCCATTTTCTGATCTCTTCGGCATTTAATATTTTGGAGGTTGGAAATCCCATTTTCTCTAAAGCAAAAGCATTACATTCTTGCTCATATTGGTTATGAATAGGAATAACGAATAACTTTTTACCCATAAACAGGGCTTCTGCGGGAGTTTCAAAACCTGCGTTGCACAAAATTCCATCACAATTTTCAAAATATTGTAAAAATTGAATTGCGTCGATGGGGAAAATCTCCAGATTTTCTTGCTTATATTGTAATTTGCTATCTTTTGAAAAGATCTTCCATTCAACGGGAATATTCTTTAAGATCTCAATGATATTTTGGTCGGAAAAGCTGGGTAAGTAAACGAGATAATATCCTTTCCGCGCAGGATTTAGATTTCTAATTTTCTTTCTAATAACAGGCTTTTTAATCTGCGGATGATAATTTTCAAAATGAAATCCGATTTTGTGGTCGCTTGGAACATAATAATTTAAAATCAATTCGCCTAAAAAATCTTTTTTTTCCGGTTTCGGAGTTTCTTTAAAACACAGGGAAGCTTGATGACTCAGTTCCATCATGGGCAAATCTCTCAGTTTACAAGCCCATCCTGTCAAAGCTTCGAAATCATTGATAATTAAATCGTACTGAGAAAGTTGCAAGTCTCTACCGTTTTTAAAAGCCTCAACAAAACTATTCCCTGTAAATGTTTTACGATATGATAAACCACCTGTTTTATTGTATAGCAGCGAAACTCCTTTGTAATGGAAGTTAACATCAAAATCGGTCTTTAGTTGCGATTGATGACCACTCATTAAAGTATCAACTTCAACATGTTTTTTAAGAAGAGGAATAATTTCCTGCGCTCTTGCGATATGTCCGTTCCCCGTTCCCTGAAATGGGTATAGAATTTTCATCAGGAAAAATTGGTTACTACTTTTAATAATTCTAGATGATTCATCTCCAGAATTTCTTCATTGTCATCATCCTTCAACAAATGCTTATGATTCTCATAATGGAATATACTCCATTTCATATCGTTGTATTCGAGCGCCGATAGATTCTCGATCCAATCACCGGAATTCATATAAATGCAGAATCCATTTTTGTTGTTGACTTCCCGAATCTGCGGTTGATGAATGTGGCCGCAAATAACATGATCATAATGATTGTCAATCGCCAATTCAGAAGCAGTTAACTCGAAGTCACCGATAAATTTTACTGCTTTTTTTACGTTGTTTTTAATTTTTTTTGAAAATGAATATTTCTCTTTACCCATCTTTTGCAAAAACCAGTTGATAACCGTATTGATAAGAATGAGTAAATCGTATCCTTTGCCGCCCAATTTTGCGAGCCATTTGGAATGCTGCACAGAGGCATCGAAAACATCACCATGAAAAATCCAGGTTTTTTTCTCATCAATAGTAAGGCAAATTTTATTACATATTTTAAGATTTCCTAATTCGAAATCAGCAAACTTGCGAAACATCTCATCATGATTTCCGGTAACATAGTAAACCTCAATATTTTTGGTAGCGAAAGAAAGTATTTTCTTGATGACTTTCAAATGAGATTTAGGAAAATAGGACTTTTTGAATTGCCAAACATCGATGATATCTCCATTTAGAACTAAGATCCTCGGTTGAATGGAATTGAGATATCTTAACAATTCTTTCGCCTTGCAACCGTAAGTTCCTAAATGAACATCTGAAATTACAACTAACTCAACATTTCTTTTCATCGCTTTTGTGCAAAGAAAAGACTTCCATGTTAATTGAAGATGAATGGGATATTATTTTCTTATAAAGAATCCAGTAAGGCGTCGGTGATTTCCATATTATGATAAACATTCTGAACGTCATCGTCTTCTTCGAAACGATCTAACATTTTCATATTGACTTTAAACTGTTCTTCGGTAACTTCTTTGGAATTATTGGGAATTCTTTCTAATTCAGCACTTTTTGCTTCCATTCCTAATTCTTCCAATTTGTGCGAAAGCGCACCAAAATCTTCGAATGCTGTTGTAATCATAACTTCTTCGTGATCACTATCTACTTCTTCTGCTCCACCATCGATCATTTCCATTTCGAAATCATCCCAATCCATTTTGATTGACGATTTATCAATCGAGAAAATTCCTTTTCTATCAAAGATAAAAGCTAACTCTCCATTCTTTCCGAGACTACCGTCAAACTTATTGAAAATTGCTCTTACGTTCGCAACGGTTCTTGTAGGGTTGTTTGTAGTACATTCAACAAAAAATGCAACACCACCTAAACCATACCCTTCGTAAGTAATTTCCTCATAATGCTCTGCATCTACACCACTGGCTTTTTTGATTGCTCTTTCTACATTATCTTTTGGCATGTTCGCGCCTTTGGCATTTTGCATACACCTTCTCAAAGAAGGATTAGAATCCGGATCTGGACCACCTGCTTTTACGGCAAGAGCAATGTCTTTTCCTATTTTGGAGAATGTTTTGGCCATCTTGTCCCAACGGGCCATTTTTGAGGCTTTTCTATATTCGAATGCGCGTCCCATAAGTTTCAGTTATTAATATTGCAAATTTACATAAAATCATAAAAAACGCCCCCAATAATGGGAGCGTTTTTTTTATGATTTAGAAATAATTTTTGATTATTTTCTTTTTTTCATTGATTTCTTTTTCATTGTTTTCTTCGCTGGTTTAGCAGATTTTTTAACAACAACTGGTAAGTCAGACTTATCCATTGCGTCAAAAGCAGCTCTATCAACAGCAGTTACAACTACTTTTCTATCAGTCATTCTTTCAGCATCCGATGCTTTCTCAGAAACCACTGCGTTAGCTTCACCAACACCTTTAGATTTCAATTGAGTTGCAGATACCCCTCTTGCTTCTAGAGCATTTACTACCGCAGCAGCTCTTTCTCTAGATAATTTCAAGTTATAAGAATCAGCACCTTTTTTGTCAGTTTCACCTGTCAATAAGAAAGTACCACCGTTAGAATTTTTAATAATGTCAGAAGCCATATCTAATTTAGAACTAGATTCTGGTCTGATTGTCGCTTTGTCGAAGTTAAAGAAGATTCCTTTAAGAGCTCCTGTAGCTTCGTCAGCTATTACAGTTTGAGGTTTAGGACAACCGTTGTATTCTTTCAATCCGAAAACTGTAGGACAAGCGTCATCTTTATCTAAGATTCCGTCACCGTCAGTATCTGGCCAAGGACAACCTTTGTTTTCTGCTGGACCAGGAACTGTAGGACAAGCATCATCTTTGTCAATTACTCCATCGCCGTCAGTATCTGGCCAAGGACAACCGTTGTTTTCAACTGGACCTGCAACATCTGGACATTGATCATCGATATCTGGAATTCCGTCTCCATCAGTATCAGGACAACCCTTGAATTCTGCTAAACCTGGAGTATCTGGACATCTATCATCTTTATCTAAGATACCGTCTTTATCTCTATCGTTGTTACCGAATCTAAACAATAGTGAAGCAGAAGCTTGCCAAAAGTTAGCAACATCTGACTTGTCAATTGGTGTAGAAACGTAATCACCTTGAATACCAAGACCAAAGTTTTTAGTTAACCAGAAGTTAGATCCTAAACCAGTTGAAACTGTAAAGTGATCGCTTCTTCTTTGTGTACTAGCCATTCCGTCAGAAAATCCAGGATAGTATTCTCCATTAATATCAGTTAAAGGAAAAGTAACACCTGTATAATCGTGTCTCATGTAGTTTGCACCAACTCTCAAATATGGATCAAACCAAGATTCTTCGTTCCAAAGACCGTTGAATTTGAATTGAAGACCTAAACCGGTCATTAGGAAAAATTCTTTTCCCATTCCAATTCTTTTATTGTCAACGTTCCCTACGGAAGTTTGCCAGTCAAGAACCAATAATTTATTAATGTTTCTTGCTACAGTTAACTTTGAAAGTGGAGGTGTAATCGTAAAGTTGCTGATGTTATACAATTGACCGCCATCTCCACTACCAAATGCAGTAGAAAAAACATTTCCAATTTTACCTCCTGCCGCAGCATGATTTACTCCGTGAGCACCAACACCGATTAACCACGGGTTACTGGTAGTCTGGGCGAAAACAGTAGAGGCAATTGTAAGAGCCAATGCTGAAATTCCTAATTTTAGATTTTTCATAGAATTAAATGATTAAATAATTGATAATGCAAAATAAATATAAATTTTCTTTATAAACAAAGATTTTTAGTCTTTTTTTAACTTTTCTTTAATATTCTTTCGAGATTGCGTTTATTTTCTCTGTCTTTTATACTGTCGCGTTTGTCGAATAGCTTCTTACCTCGACCAAGTGCGATAAGAATTTTAGCTTTTCCTTTGTCATTAATATATAGTTTTAAAGGAACAATAGTATTTCCAACATCTTTTAGTTTTTTTTCAAACTTTTGCAATTCCCGTTTGTGCAATAGCAACTTCCGTTCCCTTTTTGTTTTGTGATTATAAAATGTCCCCAGTTTATATTCGTCAATCATCATATTAATTATGTAAAGTTCGCCATCAATAAATTGACAAAACGCTTCTGTAATACTAGCTTTTGAAGAACGCAATGATTTAATCTCAGTTCCTGTAAGCACCATTCCCGCCTCTATTTCATCTAATAACTCATATTCGAAACGAGCACGTTTGTTAAAAATATTGATTGTTTTTTCTATCTTCATTGTACTTCCTACTTTATAATTTAAAGATATGTTAAATTTACGCAATTTTAACTAAATATTATCTTAAAAATTCAGTCTCTTTTCAATATCTTGAAATAAGCTCATTAAAATTGAAACTTCAAAACCCAATTTCTTTTCGTAATTTTGCGCCAAATTTACAAAACTATATGTTAACAGTATCTAATTTATCATTGCAATTCGGGAAGAGAATACTTTTCGATGATGTGAACATTATGTTTACGAAAGGAAACTGCTACGGAATAATCGGTGCAAATGGTGCCGGAAAATCTACATTCCTTAAAATATTAACTGGAGATCAAGATCCAACAACGGGCAATATATCGCTTGAGCCGGGAAAAAGAATGTCCGTTTTAGAACAAGATCACTTTGCCTACGATAATTTCACTGTATTAGAGACCGTGCTAAGAGGTAACGAGAAACTTTTCAAATTAAAAGAAGAGATGGACGCGCTCTACGCAAAAGAAGATTTTTCTGATGCCGATGGTTTAAAAGCAGGCGAACTCGGAGTAACTTACGATGAACTGGGTGGCTGGAATTCTGAATCTGATGCCATGACAATGCTTTCTAATGTTGGAGTTAAAGACGAGATGCATTATCAAATGATGAGTGAACTCGAAAATCAAAATAAAGTAAAGGTTCTTTTAGCACAAGCTTTGTTCGGAAATCCAGATGTTCTAATTCTCGATGAACCTACGAATGACCTTGATATTGAAACAATTGCGTGGTTAGAAGACTTTTTGTCAACTTATGAAAACACGGTAATTGTAGTTTCTCACGACCGTCACTTTTTAGATACCGTTTGTACCAACATTGCCGATTTAGATTATTCTAAATTGAATTTATATACTGGTAATTACTCTTTCTGGTATCAAGCGTCACAATTAGCGACGAGACAAAGACAACAAGCCAACAAAAAAGCAGAGGATAAAAAGAAAGAATTGCAAGATTTTATCGCACGTTTCTCTTCTAACGTTGCAAAAGCGAAACAGGCAACTGCCCGTAAAAAAATGATCGATAAATTAAATATTGATGACATTAAGCCAAGTTCCAGAAGATATCCTGCAATTATTTTTGATACAGAACGTGAAGCCGGAGATCAAATTTTAGAGATCAAAAATCTGGAAAAAACAAAAGATGGTGAGCTTCTATTTTCGAAGATCGATCTAAACCTGAAAAAAGGAGATAAAATCGCAGTACTTTCTAAAAACAGTTTAGCGATTACAGAGTTTTTTGAAATTCTATCTGGCAATACTAAGGCAGATAAAGGCGAATATAATTGGGGAATTACAACAAACCAATCGTATATGCCTTTAGATAATAATAGTTTTTTCGAGGAAGATATTAATCTTGTTGATTGGTTGCGCCAGTTTACAAAAAGCGATGACGAGCGTCACGAAGAATATATGCGTGGATTTTTAGGGAAGATGCTTTTCTCCGGAGATGAAGCTTTGAAATCTTGTAAAGTCCTTTCAGGTGGAGAAAAAATGCGTTGTATGTTTAGCCGAATGATGTTACAAAGAGCAAATGTTCTACTAATGGATGAACCAACAAATCACCTGGATTTGGAAAGTATCACCACTTTAAATAATTCATTGACGAACTTTAAAGGAACCATTCTACTTTCTTCTCATGATCATGAAATGTTAGAAACAGTTTGTAATAGAGTTATTGAATTGACTCCAAAAGGAATTATTGACAGACAAATGACTTATGATGAGTATTTGGATGATAAAAAAATAAAAGAATTACAACAGCAAATGTATTCTTAAAATAGTTTACATATTTTAAAAATCGTCTTATCATGAATTGATGAGACGGTTTTTTTTAGTCAAAAGAAATCCTTTCCAAATAAAATTTGAAAAGGATACTAAATATAATCGAGAGTGTTTTACACTATAAATAATCCTGCAATTGCAGCCGCTTGGTCTCCGGTAAGTATTTCATCAAATGAAGCCGATCCAGCTGGAGCTCCAAATAAAGTAGCAGTATTATAACCAGCTTGCGTTATGTTTTCTTCTCCTGCATACACTGCATCGGTTTGTGAAGGCATATTTCCACCTACATTAAGCTCGATCCAACCTTTGTTCATACGCATTCTACGTACTTTCGAAGCGTGTCTTGCTTCCACAGAGTGAATTTGCAAAGCTGCCTGTAAAACATCTTTGTTTGATGCAACGTTTCCAGCTTGTCCTTTATAAGCTCGAACTCCTGTATCTTCAAAAGCTTGCGCAAGAGTCAAAAAAGTTTGATAATCTGAAAAAGGTTGAAAAGTTCCACCAACTGTAAAATCAAAAGTTGGTTTTGTACCTGGAGTTTCTCCTAAATTAGTCAGCGCAGTTTTTAAGAAAGCAACGTGAGCTGTTTCATGTTTGCTGATTTGCTGAAAAACTACTTTATCTCCTGCAGGAATTAATCCCGAAGCAGCAAGACCTGTTCTGTAATATTCGTCTTCTAAATATTCTAAAGTTAGAGCCAATTGAAGCGCGCCCGTTAAAGCCGAAGCTGCCGCAAAACGCATCTCTTGTGTTGTCTCAGCTTTAGCCGAAGTCGCCATAAATGATCCTAATCCTAATGGAATAGCAGCAAGTGCGGCTTTTTTTCCGAAGTCTGAAAATTGAGACAGACTCCCTAATCTTGAAGTTTCGGTTGTGAAAAATTTATCGTCCGAAAGTTTATCTAATATTGTAAGTAAGTTCATAATAAATGTTTTAAAAATTAATAAATTCTACCCAATTCCTTGTTCTTTCCAAGTAAATGGTGTTTTGAAAAATCCACCAGCGGCTGCAACAATGTCTTTCGGTGGTTTTGCCACATCCAAACCATTTGCACCAACTACGTCATCTCCTGAGAAATCCATAGAATTAGGGTTAATAATATCTCTAATCGCAGAAGCATGTCTCGCTTCAACACTTACTATTTTACCTGCAATTACTAAATAATCTAGATTTTTAATTAATCTACCTGCACCGTTATAAGCTGCAACACCGGTGTCTTCCAATGCTTTGGCAGTAGCAAGAATCGATGTTCTACTACTGAAATCGATACCGTCATATTTAAATTCTAATTTTGGTGTCGGCGTCGCACCCGCTGCAGTAATCGCGGCTTTGAAAAAATCTCTGTGAATAACCTCATGATTATAAATATCTATAAAAACTTGTTTTTCCGCTGCAGAAATACCACTGTAAAAATTATTAACCACTTTCGTGTAAAAATCAGCTTCTAGTTGTTCTAATGCATAAGCATAATTTAAAATCCCCACATCACCTACTCCTAGGTCAAATATCGCATCTTGCGGCATATATGGTGGATCATCATTTCTACATCCGGCCAAAGTAAGTCCTGCTACTACGAGACCGACTCCACCTAACTTCAGAAAATTTCTTCTGTTTGTATCCAAAGTTGCTCCTTTGTTTGATACATGAACTGTTTTTTCCATAATAAATATTTTTTAATTTGGTTCTAATATAAATTACGAGCCTCAAAAGTTTTTAGATTTAAATTATTTATAAAAAATTCAGAATAATTGTTACTTCGTTGAATTACTGCACTTTAAATTTGGCAAATTTTTACTTTTCTGCACCAAATGTTCCTCTTTTATGAAAGAATAACAATTGTTAAAAGCTTTATTGAAATTTATTTAAGAATTTGAATTAGAACCCTCTTTCTAGCTTTCACTTTAAAAAAAATAATTTTGTTTGCTGAAAATTGAACTTATATTTAATTGAACTTAGGATCCAATGATCAAGATTTCAACAAAAAAAATTCAAAAAAAAACTCTATTTTTGTGAGATTATGAATCAAAAATGGATTTACAAACCCGAACCCGATGAAGAAATTGTTGATGGATTAAGTACATCTCTAGGTTTCGGCACCTTTGAATCCAAAATTCTCGTCATGCGCGGAATCGACAATTATCAAAAAGCGCGGGAATTCTTTAAACCCAACCTCAACGATATTCACAATCCATTCCTTATGAAGGATATGCAACTTGCGGTAGATCGCATTGCAACAGCGATTGAAAATGGAGAAAAAATAATGGTCTATGGTGATTATGATGTCGACGGAACCACTGCAGTTGCCTTGATGTATCTTTACCTCAGCAAAATTGTAGATAAAAAATACCTTACTTATTATATTCCCGACCGAAATATTGAAGGTTACGGGATTTCAAACGAAGGAATCGATTTCGCAAAAGAAAACGGTTTCTCTGTAATAATTGCACTTGATTGCGGAATCAAAGCACTCGATAAAGTTGAATACGCGAATAATTTAGGCGTAGATTTTATTATTTGCGATCACCATTTACCCGGCGAAGAAATTCCTGCTGCGGTCGCAGTTCTAGATCCTAAAAGAGTCGATTGCCGCTATCCGTTCAAAGAATTGTCTGGTTGCGGAGTTGGGTTCAAATTATGTCAGGGTTTAAATACCATTTATAAAATTCCGGAAGCTGAACTTTTCGAATTGACCGATTTACTCGCAATTTCTATCGCCGCAGACATCGTTTCAATGACGGGAGAAAACAGAGTTTTGGCGAAACAGGGTTTAAAAGTTTTAAGAAAATCCAGAAATCTGGGCTTAAGAATGTTGATCCCCGAAGATAAACTGGCAACTTTCGAGATCTCAAACATCGTTTTTGAAATCGCACCAAAAATAAATGCTGCCGGAAGAATATCCCATGGTAAAGCCGCCGTAGAATTAATGGTTTCCGATAATTTAAAACAGGCGCATCAAATTGTAAGTGACATTATAACACTCAATGATTCCCGCCGGGAAATGGATACGAGCAGTACCATCGAAGCACTTTTGCAAGTAGAAACAACTGGTCAACTGCAAAATTTTTCTACCGTTGTTTACGGTTCAACATGGAACAAAGGCGTTATCGGAATCGTAGCTTCAAGATTAACTGAAACTTTTTATAAACCTACTATTGTTTTCGCAGACGGAAACAACGGCGAAATGGTCGCTTCGGCGCGGTCAATTGCTGATTTCGATGTGCATGATGCCCTGGAAAACTGTTCAGATCTTTTTCTAAAATTTGGCGGTCATCCCGCAGCAGCAGGACTTTCGATGGAAAAAGACAAGTTTGAACTATTCAAAGAAAAGTTTGAAAAAGTAGTTGCCCAAAAAATTCAGGACCATCAAAAAGAACCAAGCATAAAAATTGATTCCGACGTTACGATCGATGATCTGGATAAAGATTTCTTCAACTTCCACCGTAAATTAGCGCCATTTGGTCCGAACAATATGAAACCCGTTCTGGTTTTAAAAAATCAAAAAGTTTCGGGTTATGTGAAAACGATGGGGAAAGATAATAATCATTTAAAATTCTTCATCAAACAAGATTCTACAGGAAAAAACATTGAATGTGTAGGTTTTAAACTGGGAAAATTTGCCGATGATTTTCGACAAAAGACTTTCGACATCGCCTTTACCGCCGAAGAAAATCACTGGAAAGGAAATGTGACTTATTATTTGAATATTCGAGACGTAAAATTTAATTAAAGCTTATATTTAATTTTAAATTAAAAATTTCTACAAAATCGGATGCCTTTCAAATTCCTTCTCTCGATCAAAAAGATAACGATACGTCGCTAATTTACGCGTCACTTCAGTTTCTAAATTCTCTGCGATCTTCATCATTTTTGGATTAAAATCACCGATCCACTGCATTTCGTAATCTTCAAAATCAGTGGTTTTTCTAAAATGTCTCGTTCCTTCCCAGATCATAAAGCCGTCGATGCCTTTTTTCTGCCATTCCGGAACAATCCCAAAAACCAAACCGACCATTTTCTTATTTTTTCTGAACTTCTTAACGAAAAGAAATTTCAGTTTCTGCCAAAGTCCAAACTTTCCATCCAGATATTTGAACCATTGATTGAGATCGGGAATATTCATCCACATTGCGATGGGTTTTTCATTTTCGTAAATAAACCAGGAAATATGATCGTTGATAACAGGTTTCAAAGTGAGAAATAGTTTCAGCGTTTGCGCATTAGTAAGTTGTTTTCCTTCACCATGATTTGCCCAGGCTTTATTATAAACTTCCGTAAAATCGACAGCGAATTTTTCCAGATTTTTAGCTTTCATTCTTTTCGCAGAAATCGGTTTTACTTTTGAAATTCTTTCGTGCATTTCCAGAAAATTTTCAGCAACCGGATCATGGATCTTTCGGCCAAAACATAATTGATTGAAATAAATCTGAAATCCATAATTCTCAAAAAGTTCTTTATAATAAGGAGGATTATAATTCATCCCGAAAAGTGGTTCGGAAAAACCTTCGATCAAAAGTCCCCAAAACCGATCCCTTTCCCCGAAATTAATCGGTCCATCCATCGCCTCCATTCCTTTTCCCTGAAGCCGATCCTTCGCAAAATCAAAGATAAAATTGGCTGTTTCCTGATCATTAATGCAGTCAAAAAAACCAATCCCACCCGTTGGTTGATCCTGTTCATATTTTTTATTAATGAAGACTGCAATTTTGCCGACCGTTTTATTTTTATCATTTAAAAAGAGAAAACGTTCACATTCTCCAAAGCGAAAAAATTTATTCCTTTTAGTATCAAAAACACTCTCAATATCTTTATCAATCGGACGAATATAATTTGAATCATCAGAAAACAAACGTGCCGAAAACTCTGTAAATTCCTTCTTATGTTCTTTAGAAACCACTTTTTCTACCTTCATATTTCAAAAATAGTCAATTTATTTTTTCAATAAAATTGTAATTTTTGTTTTTTTTCAGTATTTTTAAAAAAATCGAAGATCTTGAAGAAAACCCTTGTTATTTTTGCACATCCTTATTTTGAATATTCTACTTCCAACGTAGAGTTAGTAAAAATATATGATGGTGTTGAAAATTTGGTTTTCAAAGATTTGTATGAAGAATACCCTGATTTTCACATTCAGGCTTTCAAAGAGAGAAAAAGAATCAGAGACTACGAGCGACTCATTTTTCATTTTCCCCTGATCTGGTTTTCGATTCCACCGCTTCTTAAACTTTGGATCGACGAGGTTTTCGACATGACGTGGACGATGGAAAAAAACCATCCACTTCAAAATAAAGATGTAATCATCATCGTAACTGTAGGCGGAAAAGCAGAACATTACACGCCGGAAGGAATGTATGAAACCACGATCGAAGAACTATTAAAATCACTTACATTATCATTAAAAGTAAATCAAATCGAAGTAAAAGAATTAATCGCAGTTCATAATTCCGACGATCTAACCAAAGAAGAACTTTTGGATATTTCCGGAAAAATTAAAAAAACCCTCAACATTAGATAATGGAGAATTCACTTGCAATGACCGCCCTCATTTTTTTAGGTGCAGCCATTATCATGGTTCCATTGGTCCGGAAACTGGGTTTGAGTTCTGTGATCGGATTTATTCTGGGCGGAATTATTATTGGTCCTTTTGTTTTAAAATTAACAGGTCGCGGTTCCGAAGACATCATGAATACGACAGAATTTGGCGTGATCATGTTGCTTTTCCTAATAGGCTTAGAAGTTGAACCCAAAAAATTCTGGCGCATCAGAAAGAAAATTTTCGGCATGGGTTTGAGTCAGATGTTGATCACAGTGACCTTACTTTTCCTCATATTTTATGTAGCAAAATGGCGTCCTGATCAAGCTTTGGTGGCGGCTTTGTGTTTTGCACTTTCTTCTACGGCGATCGTGTTGCAGACTTTAAAAGAGAAAGATATTTTCCGCACAGAAGTCGGTGAATCTTCCTTCTCGATCCTTCTGTTTCAGGATATTGCTGTGATTCCGATTTTAGCTTTATTGCCTGTTTTAGCTTCACGACCAACAGATAAAGAGCAAATGATCTTGCTGCAATATTTACCCGATTGGTTACAGCCGTTTTCGATTATTCTGGGAGTTTTGCTTTTGATTTTTTTAGGCCGTTATATTTTTGTGCCGTTTCTGAGATACGTTTCACGGTCGGGAATGAATGAATTATTGACCGCTTCTTCCCTATTTCTCGTTATTGGAGTTTCAGAATTGATGAATGCTGTCGGATTATCTCCGGCTCTTGGAGCTTTTATCGCCGGAGTAATGTTGGCTACGAGTGAATTTCGTCATGAACTTGAAAGTCAGATCGAGCCATTTAAAGGATTACTATTGGCTGTTTTTTTTGTTAGTGTTGGAGCAACCATCAATTTCTTCGTCATCATGGAAGATCCGATGTTTATTTTCACAACCACGATCGTAGTTTTAGCAGTAAAATTTGGCGTTCTTTTCGGCGTTGGGAAATTCTTTAAGTTAAAGATAGATCAAAATTTCATGGTTGCTTTTGCCTTATCTCAAATTGGAGAATTTGCTTTTGTACTCATCAATTATTCCACAAATCTGTATTTACTGGATCCAAAATTAAATGCACAACTTCTCGCAATTACGGCGATCACAATGTGTATTACTCCAATTTTACTAATCATTAATGATAAATTCATTGAACCAAGATGGCCAAAACCTCAAAACAATGATGACGAAATTGCCGAACCCATCAAACAACAAAGAATAATTATTGTTGGATTTGGCCATTTTGGAAGTACCGTTGGAAGATTACTGCGCGTGAATGGAGTGAAAGCTACTGTTTTGGATAATGATCCGGAGCGTGTAAATATTTTAAGAAAAAATGGCTTTAAAGTTTATTTTGGAGACGCTGCGAAACCCGGAATTTTACGTTCAGCCGGTGCAGAAACTGCAGATTTGCTCATCCTTTGTTTAGACAGTCCGGAGAAAAATAAATTTATTCTCGAATATGCTCGGGAAAAATTTCCGCAACTGAAATTTTTTGTTCGTTCAAAAAATCGTCTCGATGCTTATGATTTCATTAATAATGGAGTCGATAACATTTACCGCGAAACATTGGGAACCGCAGTAAATATGGCGGTAGATATTTTGAAAGCTACAGGAATGCGCGCTTATGCAGCGAGAAGACTTGGACAACGGTTTATGCTTATTGATAAAGCGGTGACGAGAAGATTGGCCAAAGAAAAAAGCAACGATACTGTGACTTTTACGATGAAAGAATATCTGGAACGTGAAGCTGAACTTTTGGCGCAAGACAGCCATTCTTTCGACGAATCGCAGTGGAGTGAAAACGAAGAATTTTAAATTAGTAGTTCGGACAATCTTCCGCAGTAATATTGGTTAGATTAACTATTTTATCATTGAGCGAAACTTTTACTTCTTGGAAATCACCTTCTATACAATCATCTTTTCCATCCTTAAAATCACCGTTTGTAGCCTCAATTTCTACTCCACTTCCAGAAATAGAATAGTTGTTTTCAGTAAAATTAAATCTGTTCAGAGGATAATCTTTTCCATCAATCCTTATATTGCCTTCGTTGGAATTTTGATCAAAATAAAAGAGTACGTTTCCGTTTTGCTTAAAAATTGCTCTTCCTTTTTCGCTGGTAATATTTTGAGGTATAATTTTAAAAGCAACAGATTCTTCAGTGTTTTTAAAGGCTGGAATTTGCATACTGTCGAGAACTGATTTTGTAGAATCGGCATCATTTTGCACTAAGCTTTCTTTGTCTTTCTTACACGAAAGAACAGCGGAGAATATCATCAATAAAAGGATCTTTTTCATATTTAAGTTTTTCTAAGTTTTTTAAGCAATAATTATTCCTTCACTAAAACAAGATAAGACCACGGTTCCAGTTTTAAATTTGTCTTTTCTTCGATATTGAAAATTTTTCCGCTAAAAAGTTCTTTGTAATTTCCCTGATCATATTTTGTATCAAGGTTTACAGAAACCGTTTCATTTGAAAAATTCAAGATTGGAAAAACAACATCCTTATTTTTTTCTCTATAAAAGGAGATGATTTTATCCTGCTGATCATTCACAACATGAATCATTTCACCGCCATATTTTCCATTCCACAACGCTTGATTCTCGTGTTTTAAATGAAATAATTTCCTAAATAAATCTGCATTTACATCATCTTTCCATTCGATCGGATCTTTTTCAAAAAATTTCAGACTTCTGTTCAGACCTGCTTCCTGACCGCTATAGCAAAGCATCATGCCGTTGACGACTCCAGTCATTACAATCGCAGTTTTCAAGCCAGGCCCAAAATTCAAGTACGGATTTCCTTCCCAGGAATTTTTATCGTGATTATCGGTGAAAGTCATTCGATACGCATTTCTTGGGACGGTGTTTACATCGTGAGAAAGGTATTCGACCAAACCTGATAATTTCTGTTGGTTTGTCGCAACGCGCAGTTGATCCCACAAACTCCAGGAATACGTCATGTCGAAAGATTTTTTATACAGATCGCGACTCTCCCATTCCGCCAGCATAAATACCGGCTTTATCTGATCCAGTTCCTGTCGCGCATTTTCCCAGAAATCGGTGGGAATAAATCCCGCGACATCGGCGCGATAACCATCGATATTGGTTTCTTTTACCCAATATTTCAGAGCATCGGTCATGTATTTTCTAAAATCCGGATTGTCGTAATCAAAATCGATCACATCATCCCAATCGTACCAAGGCGTTGGCTGAAAATTTCCTTCCTTCGTTTTCGTGTACCAATCTGGATGCTGCGTTGCAAGCGGATTATCCCACGCAGAATGATTTCCCACCCAATCGATGATCACATACATTCCCATCGAATGAATTTTATCAACCAAATGCTGAAAATCCTTCCTGGTTCCAAACTCTGAATTGATTCCGTAGAAATCTTTCACAGAATAATAACTTCCCAAAGAGCCTTTTCTATTTTTCACGCCGATCGGATGAATTGGCATAAGCCAAATAATATCAACACCCATCTTTTTGAGACGAGGCAAATGATTTTCAAAAGCTTTGAAAGTTCCCTCCGGCGTATATTGACGAATATTTACTTCGTAGATCGTCGCATTTTTCGACCATTCTGGATGCGTAATTTCTACATATTCTTTCGGTTGATAACGCGGATCTTTGGTTTGACTTTTAAGCAAAAAAATTCCCGAAAACAAGAATATGAAAAGTAATATGAAGTTTTTCATAGCATCAACTTTATTGAATGATCAAACTTGCGATTGCGAGAGAATATCCATTCATTCCAAAACCGCTGATAATGCCGTCTGCATTTACAGCGGTTACTGATTTTTGACGAAACTCCTCTCTTTTGTAGATATTGCTGATATGAACTTCAATTTTTGGTTGCGAAATATTTTTCAGGCAATCTGCAATCGCGTAAGAATAATGTGTAAAAGCTCCAGGATTAATAATCAACGCTTCGAAATTATCCTCCTGTAGGCGATTAATGATTTCACCCTCAACATTCGATTGATAATATGAAATATCGTGTTTTGGGTACGCTTTTTGTAACAGTTCTAAATGCTTTTCCATGGAAACTGTGCCGTATATTTCGGGTTCGCGTGTTCCTAAAAGATTGAGGTTAGGACCGTTTAATATTAGAATTTTCATCTTCAAATTTTTACAAATATAGGTTGTTTGCCTAAAATTATTAATTTTGAGGCTTTAAATATTATATTTACGACCCGTCCAAGATTTTAATCAGTCCGGAAAATCTATAATATTATTACAATTCTAATACATTAAAGTCAACCGTAATGTATTTTTTTTGTAAATTTTAATCCATCTAATTTGAGTAAGTGAATATCTACAAAAAGATCTTAAAATACACCGGAATTGTCATCGCATGTTTACTCGTGTTGGTGATCGCATTGGTTTTAAGTTTACAATTACCTGCTGTGCAAAGCTTTGCGAAAGGAAAACTGGTAAATTATCTTCAAGAAAAAATTCATACAACAGTAACTCTCGATCGCGTTTACATCGATTTTCCGAACAGTTTAGTCATGGAAAACCTTTATTTGAAAGGTCAAAAAGTTGATACGCTCTTGTTTGCGCGAAAGTTAGATGTCGGTTTAAATATCCCAAAACTTCTCAATAACACTGCCGATATTACGTCCATCGATCTGGAAGGTATTAAAGCAAACGTAGTTCGAAATCCAAATGGATCTTTCAATTTTGATTACATTATCGATGCTTTCGCGACAAAAGACGAAGAAAAAACGCCTTCAAAACCTTTTATTATTTCTCTGGATAAAATTAATTTGAAAGATATCGGGATCTCATTTATCGATCAGCAATCCCGAAATGATATTAATGTTTATTTCAAGTCTTTTGATACCCGTGTAAAAACTTTCGATGTTCAAAATAATTCTTACGCGGCAAACGACATCAATATGGACGGACTTCGCCTGAAACTGAAGCAGGATCTAATTGAGGAAGTCGCGACTAAAGTTGTTAAAAAAGTCGATTCTTTGAATAAACAAAAACCGATGAAATTAGGTTTGAATAAAATCAATCTTACCAATTTCAATATCGATTACGGCGACGATAATTCAAAGACTTTTGCGAAAGTTATTTTTAAAGAACTCAGCACCAAAATCAACAAACTCGATTTAGAAAAGAGCGACTTTGGAGTTGACAATGTTTATTTAAAAGGAGCAGATATTAATGCAAAATTATTTTTGCCTTCAAAAAACGCCAATCCGAAACCTTCTGCAAACGGCAAATCTGCGACAGATAAATCGCTCGCGCTTCTACTGAAGACATTTATTTTCGATGACGTAAAAGTGGTTTACGACAATACTGCAATTGCTCCAACGAAAAGCGGAATCGATTTTAATCATTTGAATTTTTCAAAAATGGATCTGGAAGTCCGGAATTTTAAAATGAAAGACGGCACTTTTGCAGGAACTGTAAATTCAGCAGAAATCAAAGAAAGTCGCGGTTTAAATATCCAGAAATTCCAAACCGATTTTGTTTATGAAGACAAACAGGCTTATCTGAAAGATCTGTATTTGCAAACACCGAAAACTATTTTGCGTGATGAAGTGGTGTTGAATTATAATTCAATCGAGCAACTTTCAGCAAATCCGGGCGCGATCAAAATTTTAGCCAATATCAAAAATTCTAAAGTAGGATTCAGCGATATTTTAATGTTGGTTCCGTCTTTGCGAAACACGGCGCCTTTTAATAAATATCCAAATTCAACTTTAAATGTAAATACGAGATTAAAGGGAACTTTGAATGATTTAACGATTCAAAATTTAGAAGTTTCGGGCCTGGATAAATTAATCGTAAATGCTTCCGGAACTATCAAAAATGCAATGGATCCGAAGAATTTATATTATGATTTGAATATTCGCGAATTATCATCTACTGCAAAAACGATCTTCAATTTAGTTCCAAAAAATACAATTCCAAGCAATATTTCTCTGCCTTCTTATTTTAAAATTGCAGGAACTGCGAAAGGAACGACGCAAATTGTAAACGCTAATCTGAAACTCAATTCTACTTTAGGCAACGCTGCAGTTCGAGCTTCTGTCAATATGAAACAGAAAGGTCAGGAAAAGTATGATGTTTTGGCAAATCTTCAGAATTTACAAATTGGAGCCATCATTCACAATAAGGATTTAGGTTCAATTACCGGACAAATTTCTGTAAAAGGTCAAAGTTTCGATCCGAAAAAAGCGAATGCAGATATCAAAGGAGACATTACTTCGGTTTATTACAATGGTTACACCTACCGAAATATGGCTTTGAACGGCAAAATTAACCAAGGTAATTATGTCATAAATCTAGATTCTAAAGATCCAAATGCCAATTTGAAAATATTAGCTTCCGGAAATTTCACCGATAAAAATCCGACCGTAAAAGTAAACGGACGAATCAATAAATTGGATCTAAACAAATTAGGTTTTTATAAGGATCAAATGATTCTTGCCGGAGATATCGATGGTGATTTTTCCAGTCTAAATCTTGACGCACCAAATGGATATTTGAACTTAAAGAATTTTGCAATTTCTGATACGAAAGATGTTTTTCCTTTGCAGGAAGTCTATCTAAAAGCCGTTTCAACTTTAGACAGCAACCGAATCGAGCTGAAATCTCAAATTGCAGATGTCGATCTGAAGGGAAAATATAAATTGACGCAGATTTTCGGCTCTTTGCAGCAAACCATTAATCAATATTATCAGTTTCAAAAACCTGGAACAAAAACGGTAAAAGTTGATGCTAAACAATATTTCACCTTTAATGCAAAAGTAAAAGACGACAAATTACTACGAAAGTTCGTACCTGAACTCACGAGTTTTGAACCAATTACTTTTACCGGCAATTACGACGCAGATTCTAAAAAACTGGAAGTTAACGGACAAATTCCGGAAGTTACTTATGGAAAAAACATCATTAGAAACGGAACTTTAACCATTAATAATTTGAATGACGCCTTAGTTTATGACGTCAATCTGGGACAGTTTAATAATGAAAGTATTGCTTTAATGAAGGTTCGCGTAAATGGTGATGTAAAAAACAACCTCATCACTTACAACGCTTCCACGAAAGATGAAAAAGATGCGACGAAATTTTTGATCGCCGGAAATGTGGAAAAGATGGGTGATCTGACCAAAATCAAATTAAATCAGGATGGTTTAAAATTAAATTATACCGATTGGCAAGTGACGCCCGACAATTTTATCCAATTAAGCAGTCGCGGAATTTTAGCTAATAATTTCGGAATTTCAAACGCAGGAAGTGAAATTCATGTTCAGTCAGAAAACAATACTCCAAACAGTCCGCTCAACATTACGCTGAAAGATTTTAAAATTGAAACGTTGACCGAATTGGTAAAAAAAGATTCTCTTCTCGCAAAAGGGAACATTAATGGAACGGCACAACTTCGCGATTTGAAAAACAATATGACGTTCACTTCCGATTTAAATATTACCGATTTATTCTTTTATGGAAGTCCGGTCGGTAATTTAGATGTAAAAGCAAACAATCAAACTTCAGAATTAATTCGTGCGGACATCACACTTTCCGGCTTTAATAATGATGTAAAATTAGCGGGAACGTACAACACGAAATCGAGCGGATTAGATATGAATTTGAATATGAACCAACTTCAAATGAAGACGGTTCAAGGATTTTCTATGAATGCCATCGAAAATGCAGAAGGTTATCTTTCCGGAAATTTAAAAATCGGAGGAAATACAAAAGCACCGAATGTTTTAGGTGCCGTAAAATTTAATGACGTCGGTTTAGGAATTACACAGCTCGGAAGTAAATTCAAAAATATCAACGACGAAATTAAATTTACAAACCGTGGAATTGATTTCAATGCCTTTAAAATTAAAGACGAATCAGGGAACGCAATTGTTATTGATGGTTCCGTTCTGACCAAAACTTATAAAGATTTTGCCTTTAACTTAGATGTGAATGCAAAAAATTTCAAAGTTGTAGATTCTGAGAAAAACAACGACAGAATAATGTACGGCGTTTTGGCAGTTGACGCTGGATTAAGAATTCGCGGAGATTTAGATTTGCCAAAAGTTGATGGGAATTTGTCTATAACCGATAAAACTGATTTTACTTTTGTTTTGCCCCAATCTTCGCCTGGTCTACAGGAAAGAGAAGGAATTGTAGAATTCATTGATCAAGACCAAATCGCTTTGCAGAAAACTATAAATGCAGATTCTCTGACGAACCAAAGCCAAATTAAAGGCATGGACGTCAATGTAAATATCGATGTGAATAAGGAAGCCAAAATTTCTTTAATTATCGATAAAGCAAACGGTGATTTTGTAAAACTTCAAGGAGAAGCACAATTAACAGGCGGAATTGATCCTTCGGGAAAAACAACTTTGGTCGGCGTTTATCAGGTGGAACAAGGAGCGTATGAAATGTCGGTGAGTTTACTGAAAAGAAAATTTGAGATCCAAAAGGGAAGTACGATTACCTGGACTGGAGAACCGATGACGGCAAATCTTGACATCACGGCAATTTATAAAACCGACGCTGCACCACTCGATTTACTGCAACAACAATTAACGGGAGTTTCCGGCGCAGAGTTGAATCAATATAAACAGAGAATTCCTTTCAATACTTTATTGATCATGAAAGGTGAACTGATGAAACCAATTATCACTTTCGATATTACGACTGCTGAAGAAAACAATTCAGTTTCAGCAACGGTTTTAGACAATACGAAAGCCAAACTGGATCAGCTGCGACGAGAAGAATCTGAAATGAACAAACAAGTTTTTGCTTTGTTATTGCTGAACAGATTTATCGGGGAAAATCCTTTCCAAAGTGAAACAGGTTTATCCGCTTCAACACTGGCAAAACAAAGTGTGAGTCGAATTTTATCGGAACAGCTGAATAATTTAGCGAAAGATTTAATTGGCGGTGTAGAACTGAATTTTGATCTAAATTCTACAGAAGATTATTCAACCGGAAGTAAAAACGAAAGGACAGATCTCAATGTCGGTTTGTCTAAAAGATTATTTGATGACCGATTGAAAGTAACCGTTGGAAATAATTTCGCACTCGAAGGTGATGCACGACAAAATGAACAGATGACGAATATTGCAGGCGATATCACTTTGGATTACAGCTTGTCGAAAGATGGAAGATATATGTTGAGAGCCTATCGTAAAAATGATTATCAAGTGGCTTTACAAGGACAGATCATCGAAACTGGCGTCGGATTTATCATCACTTTAGATTACGATAAATTCCGGGAAATATTTGAAAGAGCCAAGAAAAATAAAGAATTTAGAAAACAAAATACGTCTTCAAAATAATGATAAAATTGAAAACATCCTATTATAAAATATTTGCGGCATTTTCATTAATGTTGATCATCTCCTCGTGTTGCAATACCAAATTTTTGCAGGAAGGACAAATGTTATACACCGGCGCAAAAATTACCATTAAAAATGATACGCTCAAAAAGAAAGAAAAATCGAATTTAAAAGAAGCGCTTCAAGATCAGTTGAGACCGAAACCAAATTCTTCTTTCTTAGGTTTAAGACCTCGACTTTACATTTATAATATAACGAAAGAACCAAAAAAACAAAAAGGAATTCGGTACTGGCTCAAATATAAAATTGGGGAGAAACCGGTTTTGTTAGGCGATGTTGATCGGGAATTCAATAAAAAAATTATTGTTAACTATTCGGAGAATAAAGGTTTCTTTAATGCTAAAGCTTCTTCAGACACCATTTCTAAAAACAGAAAAGCTTCCGTTCTATATACTGTAAAACCTGGAGCGAGATATTTGATCAGCAAAGTTAATTTTCCTGAAGATTCAACGGTGATCAATTCTGAAATTCAAAATATTAAAGACAAGACCTTCTTGAAAGCTGGGAATCCTTTTGATCTGGATGTCATTAAAGCAGAAAGAGAACGAATTAATGAACATTTGAAAAACCGAGGATTTTACTATTTCAGTCCGGATAATATTATTGTTCAGGCCGATTCTACCGTGCAGAAAGAACCTAAAGTTGAGCTTTTTGTAAAACTGAAAAAAAATACGCCGCAAATTTCAAAGGAACAATTTACCATTGATAAGACCATTGTTTTTGCAGATTACAATATCGCAGATCTGAAACTGGGAAAATATGGCATTCCTTATAACACAGATTCTGTAAAAGTTTACAATAACCTCTATATCATTGATCCACAAAATAAATTTAAGCCGAAAATTTTCGACCGAACGCTTTATTTTGAAAAAGGTGATTTATACAATCGAACAGATCATAATTTATCGTTGAACCGATTGATCAGTTTGGGTGTTTTTAAATTTGTAAAAAATGAATTTATTGTTTCAGATTCTTTGAACCATAAATTTGATGCCTATTATTTATTGACACCGCGACCATTTCAATCATTACGCCTGGAGACTTTAGGGAAAACAAATTCCGCCAATTATACGGGTGGCGAAATAAACCTGAACTGGACGAACCGAAATTTCTTCCGAGGTGCTGAGCAAATAAAAGGTGCCATTTATGGTGCGTTTGATGTGCAGGTTGGTGGTCCGAAAGATGCGAACAACATCATTAGATTTGGTGCAAATGCCCAACTTTCTATTCCGAGAATTGTGGCGCCGTTTAAATTTCATTCTTCCAGTGCTTATGTTCCGCGAACGAATTTCAATATTGGTTATGAATTTTTGAGTCGCACCGCATTGTACACTTTACATAATTTCAATACTTCTTTCGGATATCTCTGGAAAGAAAATGAAAGAAAAGAACATGATCTAAAAGTTTTGGATGTGACTTTGGTTGCGCCTCAAAATGTAACTGATAAGTATTTGCTCCAAATAAAAGGTGATGATTCTGACCCCAACAATATAATTCCGCCAAATCCGTCTCTGCAAAGAGTTGTAGATAAGCAGTTAATTTTTGGCCCAGCTTACAGTTTCACTTATACGAATACCATGCTTCCAAAGAAAAACACCTTCTATTATAAAGGAAGCGTAGATATCGCAGGAACAATCGCAGGTTTAGTAAGTGGCGCAGATGCAAAAGCCGGTAAGCAAAAAGAATTTTTCAATATTCCGTTTAGTCAGTATGCTAAAATGGAACATGATTTCAGATATTACAGAAAGGTAAATTCTAAAAGTTCGATTGCAACAAGAGCAATTGTGGGGATTGGTTTCCCTTACGGAAATTCCGTTTATATGCCTTATACAAAACAGTTTTATGTGGGCGGAAGCAATAGTATCCGAGCTTTCCGTGCGAGAACTTTAGGTCCCGGAAGTTATGACCCAAGAAAACAAAATGCTACTTTTTTCTTCGATCAATCAGGAGATATTAAGTTAGAATTCAACGCAGAATACCGAGCCAATATTTACAAATTTTTGAATGTTGCAGCCTTTGCAGATGCCGGGAATGTATGGCTCGTCAATGAAGACCCAACAAGACCAGGCGGAAAATTCTCTAAAGATTTTGCAAAAGAAATCGCTGTTGGCGCCGGCGTTGGAGTACGGTTAGATTTTTCCATCCTTATACTAAGGTTAGATTTAGCAATCCCTCTAAGAATACCTTATTATGAAGAGGGAAAAAGATGGACTTTTGATCAAATAAATTTTGGAAGTGGCGCGTGGAGAAAAGACAATCTGATCCTAAACATCGCAATTGGTTATCCCTTTTAATTAAAAAACGATTATTCATGAAGAAATTAAAATTTTTCTGGGGAACTTTGAAAGAAACTTTTACGGAGTGGAACAACTCTTCTGCGACGAAAGATTCTGCGAGTTTAGCCTATTATGCGATATTTTCGATCCCGGGATTATTAATAATTATCATTTGGATTGCAGGAAATTTTTTCGGACAGGAAGCAATTCAGGGACAAATCAGCAGTCAGATTAATTCGATGATGGGGGAAGACGCAGCAAAAAGTATTGAAGATATTATAGCAGGAGCACTCGTCGACAAACACAATATATTCATGAAAACGGTGGGCGTTTTTGCTCTAGTATTTGGGGCAACTACCGTATTTTTTCAACTTCAGAAAGCTTTGAACGATATTTGGGACGTTGAATCTGCGCCAAAAAAAGCAGTGATCAAATTCCTGCTGGATCGCGCAAACTCACTCGGAATGATCTTAGTTATCGGTTTTTTATTAATGATTACCATGATACTTTCTTCCGCCATCAGTTTATTAAACAACTATATCACTTCAAGATTGGGTTTAGAAACTTATGTATTAATGGAAGTCGTGAATTTCTCTGTCGGATTTGTTTTAGTCGTACTGGTTTTTGCCTTTATGTTTAAAGTACTCCCCGACGCGGAGATTTCCTGGAAAGCCGTCTGGTCCGGCGCACTTCTTACTGCCATCCTTTTTACGATCGGTAAATTTTTATTGAGTCTTTATTTTTCAGAATTAAAACCTACTTCCGCTTTCGGAACTGCAGGAACCATCGTTTTAATTATGATCTGGATCAACTATTCCTGTATGCTTATTTTCTTCGGTGCCGAATTCACAAAGATCTATTCTCAACAGAAAGGTTACAAAATAGTTCCATCCCGACATGCAAAATGGAGTGCTAAAAAGCTTTACGAAGACTCATTGGTTAATAAAGAAGCAGTTCCGGAAAATAATTCGTAACCGCTACTTTAAAAATATTTATAAAACTCCTGAACTTTTTCAGGAGGTTTAAATTTTGTGTAAACCCCACTACGACGGGTCAAATTTCACTTCAAAGAGCCCACTAAGTAAATCACAGACCTCACTAAGTTCTTCACTGCGCTCACTAAGTATTTCGCTGAGCATTCTAAGCTCTTCAACATGCATTCAAAATATTTCAAAAAGCCTTCTAAGTTCTTCAAAAGCTCATCATAGTAATTCACTATCTGGGAAAAGTTCTTCTATTGGAATTCGTACTAAATCTGAGTTTGAAATAAAGAATATTGGTGAGACTTCTCTACTTCTCTCCGAGAAAATTTCTAAAAAATTTTACAAGTTTGCTTAAGTTTCCACTAAAATTCAAATTTCTGGAAAGAAGATTATAATTCTTGCTAAAATTTCTAAAAGCATTTTCCCATTTATAAAACTGAAATTTTTTAAAATATACCCAATTCTGGGTATATCAATTTTTTACAGGTCGTATACCTTTGGTTTACATCAAACAAAAAGATTTAGATTGTAAGTATCGATCAAAAATCTTTAAAATAATTAATAACTATTAAATACTTAAAAAAATGATCACGAAAAACTACTTTAAGAAAATTGCAATCGCTGTAATGGGACTATTTGCTATTAGTACGCAGGCAAACAATGTGCAAATTACGGGGACGTCAGTTGACACTGCTACAGGTAAAATTACCTTCAACATCAAATGGGACAATAGTTGGAAAACAACGATCGCACCTGCAAACTTCGATGCAGTTTGGGTATTTGTAAAATATCAGGACTGTGCAGACAAATTATGGAAACACGCAGATCTTAGTGCATCTTCCGGAGATCACACCACTGCAACCCTATTAAAAATAGATGCGGTAACCGATGGCAAAGGCGTTTTTGTTCATAGAAATGCAAATGGCGGTGGAAACATTGGTTCTACTTCTGTAACATTAAAAATGAACATTGCAGCGGCTAACTATGAAAATTATAATTTTAAAGTAATGGGAATCGAAATGGTAAATGTGCCACAGGTTTCTTCATTCTTTATTGGCGACGGCGGCGCTGCGAGTGCTTTCACAAAATATGAAATTACCGGAAATGGCTCTATAAGTTCTGCGGCAATCGGAACGGGAAATTCTGCGCCCTCTGCTTTTCCAAAAGGTTACAGTTCTTTCTACAGTATGAAATATGAAGTTTCACAAGAACAATACGTAGAATTCTTAAATACACTTACATATGGACAACAAGCGAGAAGATCAATTGCTAGTCCAGATGCGGCGATGGCAACTTACGCCTTTGATAATAGTGTAAGAAATGGAATTAAAATAAAAGTACCCGGAAGTAATGCAGCAGTTCCCGCAGTTTATGGATGTGACTTTACTGAAGGTGATTTTGATGATTTAAATGACGGACAAAATATCGCTATGGATTATTTAAGTTATGCAGATGCAACAGCTTATTTAGATTGGGCTGCTTTACGACCGATGAGTGAAATTGAGTATGAAAAAATTTGCCGTGGTCCTCTAGCACCAGTTTTAAAAGAATATGCGTGGGGAACAATTGATTTAAACGTAATAACTGCCGTAAATGTATTAAGTGGCGGACAGGCGAACGAAGGCTATAACACAGTTGCAAATGGAACCGCTAATTATGGAGACAATTCTCAATATTCTAATTTAAATATTGGTGCTCCAGTAAAAGTTGGCTTTACTGCAACAAATGCTTCCGGACGTTTATCGGCATCCGCTGCTTACTACGGTGCGATGGAAATGAGTGGAAATGTAGGTGAGTTTGCAGTTGCAGCAAAAACTTCTGGTGGAAGTACTTACACCGGTGTTTTAGGTGATGGCGAATTATCTACAAATGCAGCAACAGATGGAGATTCCAATCAATTAAATTGGCCAGACAATACAGGTGTTCTTGTAAGAGGCGGTCATTTTTTTACACCTGGATATTATGAAAATAACAGCGTTCGTTTAATGATTTCTGACAGGGGAGAAACTGCACTTGCAACTAGAAGTCCAGCTTACGGTGCAAGAGGAGTAAGATAATCTATTCTAATTTGAAACGAAAGGCAACTTTCAACAAAAATTATTTTAACAATTAAATCAAATTAGAAGATGAAAACAATTATAACCAAAATACAGGTTTTGGGTCTCATCTTTCTCTTTCAAACTATTATGATCGCCCAGACCTTTGAAGAATATGCTTTTAGAGGTGGGAATGCAGACGGGTTTGCAACGGAAAAGGTAGAGAATCTATCCTGTGAAACTCCATTTAATAAGTTTGCCTATTTTGGCGGAAATGCAGATGGAGCAGCCGTAGAAACACTTGCTGACAATGCAAGTTGCGGCACCCCGTTTAATCAGTTTGCCTACTTCGGTGGGATTAATGATGGCGCGGCGGTAGAAACATTGATGAGCTTATCTTGTGCGACACCGTACCATTTCTTTGCTTACTTTGGCGGAACTGGTGATGGATCTTCAATGGGGAAAACGGCAGATACTTGTCCGATCCTTGCACCTGTTGCTGATTTTACAGCCGATCAAACTACAACTTGTGTAGGTCGTCCTGTTAAATTTACTGACACCTCTACCAATAAACCAACGGGTTGGACGTGGACTTTCCAGGGAGGAACACCGGAAACTGCTTCTACTAAAATAGTAGATGTGACTTATAGTGCTCCGGGAACTTATCAGGTCAAATTGATCGCAGCCAATTATATTGGTAATGATACCAAGATAAAAGTAGCATATATTACGGTATTGGCAGACTGTACGACATTGACAACAACTGCGCTGACGAAAACTAGAATGCAGATCTATCCTAATCCTACGAAAAGTATGCTTTATTTAAAATCAACTCAAAACGTTTTAAATATTGAAATATATGATGGTACCGGAAGAAAGGTAATAGAAACAAAACCTAATCAAAAAGATCCGTCGATCAATTTAGAAAGATTGAGTGCCGGAATGTATATGATGAAAACCCGAACAACGGAAGGGGAAGAAGTTTACAAAATAATCAAAAAAGATTAGATAAGCTGATCACAATTCTCAGAGACAATTAGAACACAAATGATGAAAGGGACCGAAGTAGAAATTATTCTGCTTCGGTTTTTTTTATTGAAGAACTCTACATCAAAATTTCTCTACAGTTCTACTGTACGGAAAACCACGCAGTTTTTATATTTGATCCTTTAATGAATTAATAAAAACATAGATATGATATACAACAAAAACTTCCGAAAAATTAATTTCGGAAGTTGAGTAGCCCGTAGGGGAGTCGAACCCCTCTTACCAGGATGAAAACCTGAGGTCCTAACCGATAGACGAACGGGCCAGAGCGTCTTTGAAATTTATAAAATTACGCTAACTTATTAACGTGCTTTGTCAACTTGCTTTTAAGGTTTGCAGCCTTATTTTTGTGGATGATGTTTTTCTTCACCAATTTATCCAACAATGAGATTACTAAAGGCAACTGAATTGCAGCAGCAGCTTTATCTTCTTCACTTCTCAATACTTTCAAAACTGTTCTCGCAGTTTTGTGGTAGTATCTGTTTCTTAATCTTTTCTTTTCGCTTTGTCTGATTCTTTTCAGAGCTGATTTATGATTTGCCATATCTTTCTAAAAACTTGGGTGCAAAGATAATAATCTTTTTTTGATTACAAAATATTATTTATAAAACTTTTCAAAACTTTCAATAAAAGTAGCCTATAAGGGAATCGAACCCCTGTTGCAAGACTGAAAATCTTGAGTCCTTACCACTAGACGAATAGGCCTTTGCTTTGAGGACTGCAAAAATATCAATTATGTTTTGATTCTGCAACAATCTCTCCTTCTTATTTGAAAACTTTTTGAACAACAGTATTTTTTACGCCTTTTCCCTCTAAATCCTTTTGAGTTTTTATCGCCTCTTCTAAACTTGTAAATTTACCATAGGTGTAATAAAACTTGCTATTTTCTTTATCGCGGTTCACGTCTTTCAATGAATTCAGTATGTAAGAATTGGAACTTAATTTCTGATCGGTTACTGCGATTTCTAAAGTATAATAACCCATTCCCAGTTTCTGATTCGGGATAAAAGAGATCGATGTTGCATTTTTGAAACCGGCATCTCTCGCTGTTTTTAAGTTGCCATCTCTTACTGACGCTAAATTGGTTGTGCCGTAATAATATTTGTAAAATCCATTTTCTTTAATGGTAAGAATATAATTCAATCCTTTTAGTGCAGGATCATCGTTACTGTATTTGGCAGGAGATGACATTAGCAAAATTCTGAAATCATTTTTCAGTGGTTTCTCTTCTGGTTTTTCTGCAAGCTTAGGATGTCCTTTTTCTCCGCCGTTTCGTTCCAGCGCCTTTTTAAATTTTTGAATCGCATCAAAAATGCTGTTTGCAATATCATTTTGCTCTTTTTCTGAAGACAGATAACTTGCGTCTTCATAATTGTTCACAAAACCGGTTTCGATAAGAACTGAAGGCATCGCATTCATCCGCAATACGTGCAGATCGGCTTGTTTTATACCGCGCGAAAATCTTTTGTCTTTCCCCGAAAAGTTTTCTTCTACTAAACTTCCGATCAGTAAACTGCTTTCTAAATATTTACTCTGTTGAATTTTTAGCGCTATTAACGATTCTGGAGACTTTGGATCATAGGAAGCAAACATTTCCCGATCTTTTTCATCCAGATAAATCACGTCATTTTCCGCTTTGGCAACTTCTAAATTGGTTCGGTTCTGATTAGGTCCCTGAATGAAAGTTTCCGTCCCATTCGTTTCTGTGGAAGACGATGGTGATGCGTTCACATGGATCGACAAAAATAGATCTGCTTTGCTGCGATTTGCTAAAGTTGTTCGTTCTGAAAGAGAAGGATATTCATCAAATTTACGTGTGTAAATCACTTTGTAATCTTTATCTTTTTCAAGCATTTTCCCCAACTTCAATACGATCGCTAAAGTGATATCTTTCTCGCGAACGGTTCCTAAATCGCTGTATTTTCGGTTGGTCCCTATATCGGTTCCTCCGTGACCTGCATCCAGAACAATGGTAAATTTTTTCTGAGCGCCACTCAACGTGAATAACAGTACGAAAAATAATAAAAAATATTTTTTAATAGAAAAACTGTGGGTAATCATCTTTAAATTTTAAAAATTGTATTAATTTTGACCACAAATTACAGAAAAAATCGCTTTGGTCAAAACCGGCTTCAAAAATATATCACTAATTCTAATTATCCTAATTTTTAACAATTTTTTAGCACTATTGAATGCTCAAAAATTGTCTGAAAATAAGATAGTTACTGCTCCTGTCCGCAAATCTGATACCATTAAGGTAAAAAAAGAACAGCTGGAAGCGGTTGTAGAAACCAAAGCCGACAATATCCGGAACGATATTCCTAAAAAAATGACTTACCTCAACAAAAAGGCGGAAGTCAAATATCAGGATATGAAAATCGAGGCTGATTACATTTCTATCGATTGGGATAAATCTTTGATCTTCGCCCGCGGGGAATTAGATTCTTTAGGGAAAGTAAAAGTTCCTGTAGTAACGACGCAAGGAGGAAAAAAGTACGAAACCGATCAGTTTTCCTATAATTTGAAAACGAAGCAGGCAATTGCTTTCAACGCCAGAACCGAGGAAAGTGAAGGTGTGATCGTCGCTGAAAAAACAAAAAAATACAATGATTCTGTCTTTTTCATGAAACGTGGAAAATATACCACCGACGAATATTTCATCAAGAAAAAAGATACGATCGCAGATTATTATTTGCTCGCGCCGAACATTAAACTCATTAAGGGAAAAAATAAATCACAGGTAATTACTGGTCCAATTCAATTATATATTGAGCAAGTTCCGACTCCTTTGATCATGCCTTTCGCCATTTTACCTTTTTCAGATAAGAGGAGCGCCGGTATTTTAATTCCAAGTTTTGGAGAACGGGAAGATGTCGGATTTTTCCTGAATTCCCTTGGTTATTATCAACCGATCGGAGAACATTTCGATTTGAAAATTCTCACCGATATTTATACGAAAGGAAGCTGGAATCTTCGGCCAGAAATGAATTATAAGAAAAATTATAGATATACCGGAAGTTTTTCAGCAGATATTGGAACCACGATCCGGGGGATTAAGGGTCTTTCTGACTACTCCAAAACCGGAACGTATCGAATTGCATGGCGACACCAACAGGACAGCAAAGCGAACCCCTTCCTGACTTTCGCAGCGTCGGTAGATGTGGTGAGTAATAAATTTTACAACAATACCGTAAATAATAACTACGCCTTTAACCAAAATAATCTAAACGCCCAGCAAAATTCAAGCATAAGTGTTGTGAAAAGGTTTCTTACATTACCGATCACCATTACGGGAACGTCTTCTTATTCCCAGAATTTCTCCACAGGATTAGCCGATTTGAAATTGCCTGTTTTAAATGTCGCGATCAATCAATTTTATTTATTCAAGCCTAAAACCGGAATTCGCGAAGGACTTCTGGAAAACATCACTGTAAACACCGGAGTAAATTTTAACAATTACGTTCAGACCAATGAAGGCGAGCTTTTCACGAAAGCCATGTTTGACAAACTGCAGACAGGTTTGAAAAATAACATCGCACTGGGAACCAACACGACGGTTGCAAAATATTTCACATTTTCACTTTCTGCCAATATTGATAATGCGTTAACAACGAAAACGGTAACGCGATTTTACAATCCAGTAAGCAATAAAGTGGAAGATGTTTTTAATAAAAAAATTGCTGGATACTCTTCTTTCTCTACAAGTGCTAGTTTACAAACTGTACTTTATGGCATGTTAAATTTCAAAAAAGGTTCCGCAGTTCAAGCGATCCGTCACATGATGACGCCTCAAATTGGATTCAATTATTCGCCAGATTTTTCTTCTCCGGGTTTTGGATATTATAAAAATTACTACAGCGATCGCGGGGAATTAACGCCCTACTCTATTTTTGACAGAGGAATTATCGGTTCGCCGAATTCATCTTTGGTTGAAGCTTTAAGTTTTGCCATCAATAATAATCTGGAGATGAAAGTGAAATCTAAAAAAGATTCTACCGGCGTTAGAAAAATTAAAATTTTCGAAAGTTTAAATTTCAACACCAATTATAATTTTGCAGCACCGAAGTACAAATGGTCTATTTTCAGTTTTAATGGTCAAACCACTTTATTCGATAAATTAAATTTAAACACGAGTTTGACATTGGAACCTTATCAAATCATTTTTGCACCAGGTTCAGACACCGGAATTCGGACTGAAAATTTCGGGAACTTCAGTATTCAGGGATTCAATGCACAATTCTCCTACCCTTTGAGCAGCGAAACTTTTAGTGGAAAAGAAAAAAAGGACCTCTCTAAAAAATACACGAAAAAAGGAGAAATCCGGAATGAAAATTATTATTTTGATGATGATGATTATGCCCGATTTACACAACCCTGGACTTTAAATATTAACGCACAATACAGTTATACCAGAAGTTTAACAAGGTTCGGAAACAAAATGGCTTCAGTTGGTTTAGACGGAAGTTTAAAATTAACGCCGTTTTGGAGTCTTAGTGGAAATCTTTATTACGACGTAATTTCAAAACAAATTGCCAACACAAGACTTGGCTTCTCCCGTGATCAAAGAAGTTTTACCATCAACTTTAACTGGATCCCGTATGGACAATACAAAGTTTACGATTTCTTCATCGGTATCAAAGCCAATATTTTACGGGATGCTTTGAAATATAAAGATCGAAGTTTTACGCAACCAAACGCACCTTTCTAAAATCAATTTTAAATACTAAAACATAAGTTTTATATTTGCCCAATAATGTCATTATGAAAAAACTCATTTCTACCTCGAAAGCTCCTGCCGCAATCGGACCCTATTCACAGGCAAATTTTGCTAATGGAATCCTTTATATTTCCGGTCAGATTCCTTTGAATTCAGAGACTGGTAAGCTTGTAGAAGGCATTGAAAAAGAAACGCATCAGGTAATGAAAAACCTGGAAGCGATTCTGACAGAAGCTGGAATGACTTTTAAAAATGTTGTAAAAGCAACTATCTTTCTAAAAAATATGGATGATTTCGCGGTGATGAATGATATTTACGCATCTTATCTTGATCAGGAAAGTTTTCCGGCAAGAGAAACGGTACAGGTTTCCTGTTTGCCAAAAAATGTTGATATAGAAATTTCAATGATTGCACATCAATTTTAAATGAATTTCCTTCGAAATACTTTTGCAGTTCTGGTGGGTCTTGCCGTCGCAGGGATCCTGATTTCTTTGGGCGTAAGATTAAATTCTGCCTGGATCACGTATGACGAATACGCTCCATTCAAGCATTGGAAAAGTCTACTCCAGTCCATGGAACACAAACCTTACTTTTTTGTAGCGCTCCTTATTTCCTCAGGAATTGGCGCAACGATCGGTGGTGTTGTAACTGCAGTACTCGTGAAATATGCCAAAGTTGCTTATGCGATCTTGATTGGATTTATTTTGCTTTTTATCGCCATGCTCGATATTATTATTTATCCTTATCATCCTACTTTTTACAAAATATTGATCTTCCTCACCTTCTTTCCCTGCGCCTGGATGGGCGGAAAGATCACCGAAATTATTTACAAACGGAAGAAGAGAAAATTGCAAAGACTTGCGAATAAGAAATAGAAAAACTTTTTCTTTTAGGAGCACTAGGATTTTCGCTTCTCACAAAAAACTCACCCGCTTTCCACTCTATCTTTTCCTTTTTTTTCCTAAAAAAAGAAAAAGGATGCCGTTTTAATCGGGGCTAAAATACGGACCTTCTCTTTGTTACCAACTCCTTTTAAACATTCCCACATCAGTTCTGCGCCGTTTTATTTTCTCTTTTAAAGAGTAAAAAAGAATAGGCTGCAGGACCGATCGTTATAATTCCTGTGATGATTAAAAACACACCACTATTCAACTTCTCATCTAAAAGCAAGGCTGAAATGATGACCATTAAACCACCGATAAGCCAGAGTTTTCCACCGAGCAGGTGTGTTTCTTTCCAAATAGATTCACTTTCCAAAGTCCACGGTGTTCGGATCCCGATAAAATAATTCGCTTTGATGGTTTTAAAATAATTTCCCAAAACAACGTACAAAACACCAACGAATAAAAAGATAATATTGGGGCTTGCTGAAGTTTTGGTCTGGCTTGAATATATGATGAATAAAGCTAAACCGGACATTAAAGTAGTTAAAAGAAATTTTAAAGTATGCAACTTATTTCCCATTTTATTCAGTTTCTTTTTGGGATCAATTTTCGGAATTACCAGGAATATCACATAAATCAACAACGGCAGCAAGATCGGAATGAGAAGAATTTCTATTTTTTCACCATAACGATCAATTTCACCTTCAAAGTTCCAGTGCACCGGAATCTTCTCCGGTAATTTATTCCAGATCAAAGCGATGTAGACAAAAGGCAATAGCACAATTGCAATCAGCGGAAGTTCTTTTTTAAGGTTCATGGCTTATTTTTTTAAGGTGAGTATCCAGGTTAATAAATCTTCTAAAATGCTTGTGTTCAGGGAATATTCTACGAACTGTCCTTTTTTCTCACTCGTAATCAGGTCTGCCTGTTTCAAAATATCGAGATGGTGAGAAATACTGGGTTTGGAAATATTAAAATGCGCAGCAATTTCTCCAGCATTCAGATCCTTCTGTTTTAAGAGATCTACGATTTGTCTGCGCGTTTCATCATTGAGTGCTTTAAAGAGCGAATTCATTTAATTAGTTATTTAGACAAATGTCTAAATATTATTTTATATATGCAACTGTTTTATCGCAGAATAGTTTTGAGAACAATTTCTTTTAACGATTATCTATTCGCGAATTACAGAATGATGGCGCATTTATATTATGAACTGGTTTTTTGTAATTAAAAAGAGTTTGAAAATTCAATTAATCTTAAATATTACCCATTAATTTTAAAACAAATTTAATCCACAAAACCCCACCAAATCGCAAATATTAAAAATAAATCGCATTATTTTACCAATGTACTTTGTTATGCTATGTATTTTGTTATACATTTGTAAAATGAATGAGACATTTGTTATTAACTGGAAATCACAAGTCAAAAAAGGTACGCTTACTTTTATTGTGCTGAACATTCTGAAAAACAATGAATATTACGGATATGAACTCATCGAACAAATAAGAACACATACCGAAATTGAAGTTGCAGAAGGAACTCTCTATCCTTTAATGAACCGCCTAAAAACGGAAAATTTGGTGGAATCAAAATGGGTAGAACAGGAAACAGGAATCCCCAGAAAATATTATTCGCTCACAGAAATTGGCGCAATAACACTTCAGCAAATGAATACGTACTGGACGGATTTAGAAAATGCAATAAAAAAAATAATACAATGAAAACAGCCAGTATAAAATTCTCCGAAGCCGCTTCCAAAAGAGTGTATGACGATTATATGAACAGGATCAGGAAAGCAACCAATTCTTTATCCAAGCAAAATCAAGACGATATTTACATGGAATTTAACAGCCATATTTTCGAAGCTCTTAATCACAACAAAGAAGGAAAAGAAATAGATATTTTGTTGGATATTCTGGAAAAATTGGGAACTCCGGAAGAAGTTTTAAAACCGTTAGTAGCTGACAAAAAACTGGAACAGGCAACGAAAACATTCAATCCAGTTCATATTTTTAAAGCGCTTATTTTAAATTTCACAAACGGAATTTCTTATGTCATCTTCTTCCTTTTATATGTGATGCTTTTCGGATTTGTCTTTATGATCTTTGCGAAAATATTGAATCCCACAGAAGTTGGAATGTACTACAAAAATAACTCATTTCTCGTTTTAGGTATGTCGAACGACTCTGATCGCACAGCAATTACGGAAGTTTTAGGCAACTGGTTCATTCCCGTGATGCTTCTTTCAATCATTCTTTTTTACCTCCTTATCACTTTACTTCTAAAATTTAAAAAATCCATTAACAAAAAAAAATAAAACCATGAAAAAATTAATAATTCTCGGTGTTCTGACTTTATGCACAGGAAACATCTTTTCCCAAACCTTTAATAAAGAAAAATTAGACGATTACTTTCAAGCCTTAGAAAAAAATGACAAGTTTATGGGAAGTGTCGCCATTTCTGAAAACGGAAAAATTATCTACACCAAATCTATCGGATATTCCGACGTAGAAACCAAAGCCAAACCGAATGAAACCACAAAATACCGAATCGGATCCATTTCAAAATCTTTTACAAGTGCTTTAATTTTAAAAGCAATGGAAGAAAACAAACTTTCACTGGATACAAAAATTGATAAATATTTTCCTTCAATTAAAAATGCAAACAAAATCTCCATCAGCAATTTATTGAATCACAGAAGCGGAATTCATAATTTCACGAACTCGGAAGATTATTTAAAATGGAATACGCAGAAAAAATCTGAAAAAGAACTTCTGGAAATTATAGAAAAAGGCGGAAGCGATTTTGCGCCAGATTCCAAAGCAGATTACAGCAATTCGAACTACGTTCTACTAAGTTTCATTTTGGAGAAAGTTTACAAAAAGCCGTATTCAGAAATTTTGACCGAGAAAATCATCAAACCAGTTGGTTTAAAAAACACGTATTATGGCGGAAAAATAAATCTAAAAAACAATGAAGCCAATTCTTATCATTTCGAAAATGAATGGATAAAAGAACCTGAGACCGACATGAGCATTCCGATTGGAGCCGGAGCAATTGTTTCTACTCCAAGCGATTTGCTTCAGTTTGCAGATGCACTTTTTGGCGGAAAAATTATCTCGGAAAAAAGTTTGATACTCATGGAAACACTGAAAGACAATTACGGTTACGGAATTTTTCAAATGCCATTTGGAACTAAGAAAGCTTTTGGTCATACCGGTGGAATAGACGGATTTACTTCTAATTACGGCTATTTCCCGGCGGAAAAAGTTTCTTTTGCGTTTACTTCAAATGGGAGTAATTATACCAATAATAATATTGCAATCGCAGTTTTAAGTGCAGTTTTCAATCAACCTTATGAAATTCCAACTTTTAAAAATATCGATTTAAAAACGGAAGATCTGGATCAGTATCTAGGAAATTATTCCAGCAAAGACATTCCTTTGAAAGTTACAGTGACCAAAAGTGACAAAACATTAATGGCTCAAGCAACGGGACAATCTGCTTTTCCATTAGAAGCAACAGATAAAAATATTTTCAAATTTGATCAGGCAGGGATTGTTTTAGAATTTAAGCCGAGTGAGAAAAAAATGATTTTGAATCAAGGAGCTAAAATTTACAATTTCGATAAAGAGTAGAAAAGAATCACTACCACACAAAAAAACGCAACTCCTAAAAGTTGCGTTTTTTTTAATTTCAATCTGCTTTTTTTAGAATCTTTTTCCTCAGAAAATGTATCCTCATTTGGAGTAAAAATTTTAGAATTTCTATAAAATAATAAAAATATTTATAATCAAAAAATATAATTGTCAAATAAATAAAAATTTTCTTAAAACTTGAAAAAGTTATTACTAAAAAAAGTTAATATAGTAATAATATTTATATTAAATATTCACTAGTGATTAATATCAACAATGACATACGTCATTTACAAAATATTTCCCAAAAATATAATAATATCTAAATTTACATAGAATTTAAAGCCACACCACTGGTTTCTTAGATATTCTACTAGTGTTACTAACACTTCCCGTTTTTTTCCGGATATCATTCCAAAAGGTAAAAAAATATCAAATTAAATATTAACAAGTAAAATTAAAAAAACTTATGAAAAAGTTATTGTTAATGTCAATAGCACTGGTCTCAAGTCAAATGTGCTATTCGCAAGTAGATTCACTTTCTACCCAAAACCGATTGAACCAATACGGTAAATTGGTAGAAAGAAAATCTTTAAATGCTGAAAACAGAAACGGAATTTTAGTCTTTGAGTCGAAAGATCAAGAATATAGATTCTGGTTTGATGCCCGTGTTCAAATCGATGGACAAGTTTTTTCACGAAACACCTATAATGATATAGGAGATGGCGCTTCCATTAGAAGAGCCAGATTTGCCGTAAAAGCAAACGTTACCAAAAATTGGTACGGAGAACTCGATCTGGATTTCGCCAATGGATCCTTAGATTTAAATGATGCTTATATCGCCTATGATTTCTTAAATGGATTTAGTGCTCGAGCAGGAAATTTTAAAGAAAGATTTTCCATGTCGCAAACAGCTTCTTCCCGTTACCTTAATTTTATGGAAAGAGCAACTGTGGTAACTGCATTCGCGCCCTCAAGACATATCGGAGTGGAGACTGCTTACAATGGAAAATATTTTACAACTTCTGCCGGAATTTTCTTCCAAGAAGTGGGAAATGCCGAAACTCGCGCATTTGTAGAAGAAAACAGCAAAACATACGGTCGTGATGAAGGAATCTCAGCTACAGGAAAATTTGTTTATCAACCCTTTGGAGATAATCCTGACAAAGGAATCCATATCGGATATGCACTATCTTACAGAAACCCCAAAACAAGTGAAGATCCTGCAACCTATAATTCTATAAGATACAACACAAGAACTGTAAGTTCGATCAACAGAAAAAAATATTTAGATACTGATGCTATTACTGATTACTCCCACCAGATTTTGCAAAATATAGAATTGGCGGGATTCTACAAAGGTTTAGGGGTGCAAGGTGAATATATTTTTAATACTACTTATCGCAAAAATGGCAAAGAAAATTTAAACTTTAGTGGATTTTATATTCAAACTACTTATATGGTTTTTGGTGGAAAACAATTTTACAATAAATCAGAAGGCGAATTCAGCGAACCTTACAAAGGAAAAAAATGGGGCGATGTAGAAGCTGCATTTAGATATGATTATATAAACCTTAATGACAAAGATGTTTATGGAGGTTCTGCAAGTGTTTATACGCCTGGAATTAACTTCTATACAGCAAAAAATGTAAAATTCCAACTTAATTATAGTATTGTAAATCATGACCGTTACGCGAATGGAAAAGGAAAATTATTTGTAGGAAATGATGCAGCAGGTAATCCAACAAAAGATCCTGCACAAGTTGTAGATGCAAAAGGAAAAGCTGGCGAAGACTACAATATTTTAGGTCTTAGATGTGAAATAGATTTTTAACCATAATTTAATTAAAATGAAAAATAAAATAATAGTGTTGCTATTGGCAATAACAGGTTTCGCATTTAATTCATGCGTTCAAGATGACCTTTATGATGGTCCTGCAATCATTCAGAAAGTAACGGCAACTCCAGCTGCACCTTCTTCAATAGAACCCGTAAAAATTACAGCCGAAGTAACTGATCTGCGACAAGTAACAGAAGTTACTTTAAAATATAAAGAAAGCACCGCAACTACTTTTACTTCCGTTGCAATGGTTTTAGGAACAAACAATTTATACACAGGTCAAATTCCTCCATTTGTTTTAACAACTAAAATTCAATACTATATTGAAGCAAAAAACATAAATAGTTTTACAACTACTTATCCAGACAAAGCACCCGATAAATTATCTACATATACTGTAGGTGCATCAAGTTTGGTCAGTCTTTACATCAATGAAGTTTTTTCAGATGGAACTAAAGACGCAACAAATCCAGATTGGGTTGAAATTTATAACGCATCTGATGTTGCAGTAGATCTTGGAGGATATGGATTTTATGATGATGGTATTAAAAATTCTGGCGGTACTAAACCGAAAAGAATTATTAAACCAGGAACTATGGTCGCAAGTAAAGGTTATATCGTTCTTAACACCGAATATACCAATGGAGAAGTAGATTTCGGCTTAAGTACTTCTGGAGATGCCGTTTATTTAGACAATCCAAATGGAGCATTGGTGACAAGTTTAGATTTTTTGACCATCAATTTAGCAGGCAAAAAATCATATGGACATAAACCAAATGCAACCGGACCACTAACAATTTTTGATACTCCAACCAAAGGAGCAAGTAACAATTAATATTTAATCAAATGAAAAACGAAGAAATGACAATTGGTGAAATTTCTAAACCAAGATTTGAATTTCGCAGTTTCGGGCAAGATTTCGAAACAGCATCCAAAAGAATGGCGAGATTTTCCGTCCCAGTTCCAGAAAAAGTTTGGGAAAGAGAAAGCTTAGAGACTTACATCATCTCACGAACAAACGACATTAATAATACCAAAATTCGCGATGGGAAAATGGATATTAAAACTTTTGTAACAAGCCAAGATGGTTTAGAACAATGGAATCCATTAATGAAAGGAGAATTTCCAATTTCTGCAGATGTTCTAACAAAAGAAGTTTTCCCGGCTTTCCAAATTGAAATGCCACCTTTAAAGAAAGAATCTTATTCACTGGATGAATTTTTAGAAATGATTAATGAAAATCCAGATTTACAGGCGGTTTCCATTCATAAACAAAGATTTGGTTACATGGTAAATAATACAATTTGCGAAGTGGCCAATGTTTTAATCAACGGAGCAAAAGTCGTAAGTGTAAATTCAGAATCCACAGAAATCGAAGACATTAAAAAAACGATTTCTGATCTAAAATTGGATGGTGTAGAAAATATTAATTATTTACAAGCCATCAAAAGAGTAATCGGAATGACCAATAAACCTTTAGCAAATTAAATCATGGCAACAGAAATAGAACGTAAATTTTTAGTAAAAGGAGATTTTACAGAATTCATTAAAAAATCGACCAGAATTGTACAAGGATATCTTTCTTCCGTACCCGAAAGAACAGTGAGAGTTCGAATAAAAGGCGATAAAGGTTTCATAACCATCAAAGGAATTGGTAATGATTCTGGGACTTCCCGCTTCGAATGGGAAAAAGAAATCAGCATTGAAGATGCAGATAACTTGTTGAAAATCGGGGAACCTGGAACAATTGATAAAGTGCGTCACGATGTACAAATTGGTAAAGATTGGTATGAAGTAGACGAATTTCACGGCGATAACGAAGGATTAACGGTAGCCGAAATAGAACTCGATGATGAAAATCAAGATTTCGAAAAACCATCTTGGTTAGGCAAAGAAGTTACAGGTCAGTCAGAATATTACAATTCTATGCTGATGAAAAATCCTTACAAAAATTGGTTACACTAAAACCTTTCTATTAACAAAAAAACTATTCCCTTTTAGATTTAAAAGGGAATAGTTTAAAAAAAGACTTATGGATAGTAATTTGGACAGTCAAAAGAAAGAGGAGTTTGATATTCTCAATATGGATAATTACCGTACTGAAAAACTTCCAACACGAAATAAAAAAGGATTTGAAAAATGGTTAGCAACGATTGGACCTTTTGTTGCGATTGCTGTATTTTTACTTTTTGCATTTGTTATAAAATTACCTTTTCTGGAGCATATCAATCCGGAAAGTTTAACAGAAGAAGCCCGAAAAGTCTATCAAAAAGTAGGCAGCGTGCAGTTTACCAGGTTAAACGCGATGATGATCGCCATTTTTTTAGCAGGATTGGTTCTCTGGATTTCAGAAGGAATTCCAAATTATTTAACCTCTTTAATAATTATTATAAGTTTAGTATTAACGGGTGTTTTGAGTGAAAAAACGGCGTATGCACAATTGGGACATCCTGTAATGTGGCTTAATATTATGTCTTTCGTATTGGCAAGTATGCTTGTGAAAACGGGTGTAGCTAAAAGATTTGCACTTTGGTTTATTCTAAGATTTGGCAAAAATGCATCTTCTATTTTCCTCAGTTTTATCGTTATTAATGTATTGTTATCCGCATTTATCTCTGCAACCACTGCAAAAGCTGCAATCTTACTTCCGATCTTTATGGTGATCGCCGCAATTTACGGCAGTGGCAGAACAAGTACCGACCGAAATAATTTTGGTAGAAGTATCGTTTTGCAAAATCTATTCTACATCAATATGGGTGCAAGTGGATTTATGACTGGTTCCGGCGCTAATCTTCTCGCGGTCTCTCTTATTGCAGGTGCAATCGGAAGCAGAATATTTTTTTCAGATTGGTTAATGGCGATGTTTCCCGTTATGTTGGTCATTATGTTTGTAGGATATATTGTCGCAATGAAAATATTTTTCCCTTTGAAAAAAGACGAAAAACTGCCTCAAATAGAAGGTGGTATGGATCGACTGAAAGAGGAATATTTAAAATTAGGGGAAATTAAAAAAGACGAAATAAAATCGGTCGTTCTTTTTCTTTGTATTTTAATTCTTTGGGCAACAGATAAATATCACGGAATCAGTCCAACTGCGGTTGCATTTTCGGGAGCGATTATCGCACTTTTACCAAAAATTGGAATATTAAAATGGAATGAAGTAGATATTCCATGGCATTTGATGCTTTTTTCCGCAGGTGCCTATACTTTAGGAGCAGGTTTGGAAGCAACAGATTTACCACAATTAAGTGTAAACGCTTTTTTCTCCCATATCGGCATTGGAAATGAAACTCCTTTTTGGGTCGTTTATCTTATTATTACAGGCGTAATGATGTTTAGCGCAATGATTTTCGAATCGAAAACAATGAGAGCTATGATTTTTATTCCATTGGCTCTTGGAATTGCAAACAGGTTCGGATTTTCTCCAATAAGTTTAGCTTTGCCTGTAGCTTTTTTAATAGAGCACGTTTATGTATTGCCATTTAACAGCAAACCCGCTGCATTACTCTATGAAACGGGACATTACAGTATAAGTGATAGTTTTAAATACGGAATTACCATGATGCTGCTTTGTTGGGTTATTAATATTATTGCAGCAGAAACTTGGTTTAGATTTCTTGGTATTACTCCAAACGGAGTATTTAATCTTTTTTAAAAAAATAATATGGCAACTGCAGATATAAAAATTCATGATAATTTTACGCTGGAAATAAAACTGCGTTTAACTCCCTTCAGAAAACAAAAAGAAACCTCGTTTTCTATGAACTCCTGGATTTTTCTGCCCAAAAGTATCGACATTAATGAATATTCTTTTTCTAAAAGAGATTTTTATAAAAATTTAAAGTCAAACATTCGATTAATTACGCCTATTTTTAATCTTCATGAAATTGTAGATTTTGAAAATTCTCCGCTACAATATCTTGCAAAATCTTTTGATACCGTTGCTCATAATCCTACCAAAAGCTTCATCTTAGATTATAAATACAATATTCGAATGTTCCTTGCGATCCTGAAAAGTTCTCTTCGGAATGAAATTATTTTTATAAAAAAAAGCAATAATCAAGAAGAACGCGATTTTTTAATAGATCGTTATTACAATTCGGTCAACACTATTTTCGAACATTATAGAAACCTGAAAAATATTCTCACCGTACATTCTGTAACAATTCACATCTTAAAACCTTTTTATTTCGGAGATGAATTTATGAGTAATCTGGTTGAAAAACAGAATTACAAGTTGCTGCAAACTTTAGTTGTCGGACAAGAAAAAGATGATTTAGCGGCGCAAAAAATAAAAAATCTAATCAGCAAAGAACTGGAATATAAAAAAGCAGTGAAGTATGCTGTATTTGAAAAAAACAAGTCAAAACAAAATCGCGATCTACTTTCCAGACTAGGTTTCCTGAAAAAATTTGCAGAAAGTGAATTATATCTTACGACTTTAAAAGAGCGAGACGGAGTTTTTATCGAACAAATATCAATGAGCATTGCAGCGGGAATTTCAATGATATTTGCAACAGCAATCGCTTTTGGTTTTCAGCAAAAATTTGGGAATTTAACGATGCCTTTCTTTGTTGCATTGGTCGTAAGTTACATTCTGAAAGATCGCATCAAAGAATTCGCGAGATATTATTTAGTCCATAAATTATCCAATAAATTTTTCGATCAGAAGATAAATATCAATATGGATGATAAAGTCATCGGGACCGAAAAAGAATCTTTTGACTACATTGATCCGAAAAAAATCCCCGAAATGGTGATGCGACTTCGAAAAGAAAATCCAGTTTCTGAGGATATCAATACCTTAAGAAATGATAATCTGATTCTGTATAGAAAAATGATTACGCTGAACCGGGAAAAACTCGACGAATTGAGTTTCTATGCAATCCCTGGAATCAATGAAATTATCCGCCTGAATATTTCCAGTTTTGTTTTCAAAATGGATAATGCCTATCTTCCCATTTTCGTCCCAACTGAAAATAATGCGTATGAAGTTATACAGGCAGAAAAAGTGTACTTTCTAGATATGGTTTTGCAACTAAATAAAAATGAGGTTACAACCTATGCTTACTATAGAATTACCCTAAATCGCGTAGGAATTTTAAGTGTAGAAAAAATCGCCAGTATAAAATAAAAAATTTGTATTTGGGAATCACAAAGAAAATGTTCAGATCACAAAAAAACGCAACCCTAAAAGTTGCGTTTTTTCTTTAAATAATTTATAGTTTCCTAAGGCATTTTAAAACCTCTTGTTGTAATTCTTCCATATTCATCTACATATTTTACCTGTACATTTCCGTTGTAACCCTGTAAGGTTTTCTCTACATCTTTCTGAGAATTTACCGGTTTACCATTCACTTCGATGACGATGTAATTATCTACAATTCCAATTTTAGACATTTCGTTGCCATCGACAACATTTTTGGCAATCACACCGCTGGTTAAACCGTAGTCGGTTTTGAATTTATCGCTCAATGGCTCGAAATCTGATCCAATTTTTTCAGTTACGGAAAGATCAGCTTTACTTCTTGTGGAGGTGCCATTTTTTTGATCTTTTAGAGTAACATTCACTGTATTTTCTTTACCATTTCTGGTATAAGTTACTGCAACTTTATCTCCAGGTCTTTTACTTCCTACCGCAAAAGATAAATCGTAATAGGTAGAAATAACTACATTGTCAACTTTAGTAATAACATCGCCACTTCTGAGACCTGCATCTTCAGCACCACCTTTCGCCGCAACATCTATCAAATATACGCCGTCGCTAGTTTTTATATTGGTTTTTTTCTGTTGGTTATAAGCGGCAATTTGTCTCTGATCAGACAGATCTAAAGGAACTACGCCTAAGAAACCTCGTTGAACCAAACCAAACTGTTTGATATCTTCGACTACTTTCCGTGCTAAATTTGAAGGGACCGCAAATCCATATCCTTCATAATATCCTGTTTTAGAAGAAATAGCCGCATTGATTCCAATAAGTTCTCCATTTGGATTTACCAGAGCACCACCGGAATTTCCGGGATTGATGGCGGCATCGGTTTGAATAAAACTCTCAATTGGAGTTCGGGATTGCTGACTTAATAAATCGATACTTCTTCCTTTTGCAGAAACAATCCCTGCGGTAACAGTGGAGTTTAAACCCATCGGATTTCCGACGGCTAAAACCCATTGACCAACTTCTACATTGTCCGAATTTGCAAAATTTAAATAAGGCAAACCTTTCTCTTCAATTTTCAAAAGAGCAATATCGGTTGTAGGATCGGTTCCTACCAGATTGGCGATGTAAGATTTCTTGTTAGAAAGCACCACTTCCAGTTTTGTGGCACCAGCGATTACGTGATTGTTAGAAATGATATACCCGTCTGGAGAAATAATTACACCGGAACCCATTCCAGTAGGTAAATCTTTGGGCGGTTGCTGCTGTTGTTGCTTTGGTTGATTATTTCCGAAAGGGTTTCCGAAAAACAGATCAAACATATCTTGTTCACTTCTTCCTGCAGTTTTGTTGGAGTAATTTTTTATACTCACTACAGCTGGAACCGTTATTTTTGAAGCTTTCACGAAATCGTCGCCGACTCCGGTCATATTAAAGGATGCATATTTTGCATCGCTTGTTTTGGGTGCGAAATAAGAAAAATCTGAAATTCCTTTATTTCCATTAAAATAATTAATCGCTCCGAAAGTGGTTGCTCCGGAGATTACCCCTACAAAAGCATAAGGTATTAGTTTTTTGAGAGTATTCTTCATCGTCATATAATTTAAAAAACTTTATTAATAGTAGCAGAACAAATTTAATGCTAGATAGGTATTCGGAAAAAATGCTTTGTTTCAATTTTAACGAAAGATTAACAAGATTTATAATATTTTAATGATATTGAGCCATTCTTAGGTTTTTATTCACAAAATAAAGAATGGAAAATTGTCATTTTGTCACATTCTATAAATTATCTAACCAGCATAAATTTTTGTTCATTATTAATAAAATTTTCGCAACTCGATTGCTTTGTTTAAATTTGACACAATCACTTATTTATGAATCTCAACATCACTAACGAAACTGGAAAATTAAGATCTGTCGTACTCGGAATGCCTAATTCAATGGGCCATCCGCATTCTTTAGAAGACAGTTATGACGCAAAAAGTTATCACTCTCTTGCAAATGGGATTTATCCGACAGAAGAAGGGATCGTTCATGAAATGTCGGAATTCGAAAAAGTATTGCGAAAACATGATGTTGAAGTTTACCGACCAGGTTTAATTAATGATTACAACCAGGTTTTTGCGCGCGATGTGGCTTTTGTGATCGATGATAAAATGATTATTTCAAATATCATCCAGGATCGCTATGATGAACAGGACGCTTACCGGAAAATTTTCGCAAGAGTTGGCTGGAAAAAAATCATCAATCTTCCCGATACTGCTCATATTGAAGGTGGCGACGTTATTGTATGGAATGATTTTCTATTTATCGGAACATGTTTTTCTGAAGATTACCGGAATTTTAAAACGGCAAGAACCAACGAATATGCCATCGAAGTTTTAAAAGAATATTTCCCTAAAAAACGAATCATCGATCTGGAATTAAAAAAGAACGACTCTGATCCTTTCAAAGGAATTCTTCATTTAGACTGTACTTTTAACCCGATCGGAAAAGATAAATGCATTATTTATAAAGACGGTTTTGTAGATGAAAGTGATTACAGATTGCTTCTGGACATTTTCGGCGAAGAAAACTGTTTCCATGTAACGCAGCAGGAAATGTTTGAAATGAATCCAAATATTTTTTCTATTTCTCCTGAGATCGTAGTTTCTGATTCTTCTTTTACGCGAATGAATAATCACCTCCGAAATGAATGGGGAATGACCGTTGAAGAAATTCCGTATCGTGAGATTTCGAAAATGGGTGGTTTGTTGAGATGTTCGACTTTACCTTTGGTGAGAGAGTAATTTCTTTTCACGCAAAGACGCAAAAATTACACAACTTCCCTTCAGACAAATTACGGCCGCAAAAGCTTTTCACTCTAAGAAACGAATTTTTAATCGCAACTTTAATTGAAGTTATTGAATAGAAAGTCTGGTGTTTAGCAAGATTAGTTTCTAAGAACAGCCTTGTTTCAATTTTTTAATTTCACCTTCTGTTACAAATGTATCATATTTTAAAATTGCGGAGGAATGAAAACTGGTTCCGCCCGTAAATTCTTTCAATTCCGAAATATTATCAGAACGAACTCCGCCACCAATCAAAATTTCAATTTGCCCGGAATATTTCTCAATCAAATTTTTCAGATTTTCTTTTCCTTTCATAGCATCAGATTTTCCACCAGAAGTTAAAACGGTTTTGAAACCCAATTTAATTAAAGTTTTGATGGACTTTTCTAGATCTGAAGTTCGGTCAAAAGCACGGTGAAAAGTACATGGAATTTCGCCCGCAAGTTCCAGAAGTTCTAAATTTTTTGCTTCGTCGATTTCGTTGTGTGAATCTAAAATCCCAAAGACAAATCCATTTGCACCAGCTTCTTTAAAAATGATCATGCTGCTTTTCATCTGAATAAATTCTACAGCAGAATAAAAAAATGGACCACCTTTTGGCCGGATCATCACATAAACAGGAGTTTTGGAAGTACGTTTCAAGTGCAAAAACTCATAAAAATCGGGAGTCGTTCCACCGAGTTCAAAATTATCACAGAACTCTATTCGATCAGCCATTGATTTCATGGCAGTTTCAGCAGAAGTAATTTCAAAACAAGCAATTTCTAACATCTATTTTTTATTATCTATAAATTTAAGTATTTTTGTTCAATAGCAACTCAATGCTGATTAAAACTTATATTTCATGCAAACAGCCAGTACCGTTTTGATGGTAGAACCGATTGCTTTCGGTTACAATTCCCAAACTGCCGAAAATAACTATTTTCAAAAAGAACAAAAAGAAACTGATATTCAAGAAAAAGCACTTCAGGAATTCAACAATTTTGTAGATAAACTCCGCAAAAAAGGCGTTAATGTTATTACTATAAAAGATACTTTGAATCCACATTCTCCCGATTCTATTTTTCCCAATAACTGGGTGAGTTTTCACGAAGATGGAACGGTCGCTCTCTACCCGATGTTTGCTTTGAACAGAAGAGTTGAACGTCGCCCGGAAATTTTAGAAACCGTAGAAAAAGGAGGTTTCAAGATTGATGAAGTTGATGATTTCTCCCATTTCGAGCACGAAGAGAAATATCTGGAAGGAACTGGAAGTATGATTTTCGATCACGATTACAAAATTGCGTACGGCTCAGTTTCGCTTCGTTTAGATGAGGAATTATTTAGAAAATTTTGTGAGAAATTTAATTTCACACCTGTCGTTTTTCATTCTTATCAAAATGTTGGTGATCAGCGATTACCAATTTATCATACCAATGTGATGATGTGTGTTGCGGAACAGTTTGTGGTAATTTGCCTGGATTGTATCGATGACGAAATGGAAAGAGAAAAAATGCAGGAAGTCATTAAATCAACCAATAAAGAATTGATCGAAATTTCTGAAGATCAGCTTCAGCAGTTTGCGGGAAATATGCTGCAGGTTCAGAATGAAGAGGGAACGCAGTTTTTGGTAATGAGTGAAACCGCTTACAAATCTTTAACTAAAGAACAAGTCGAAAGAATTGAAAATTATTGCGAAATTATTTATGCAAATTTAAATACCATTGAAGTAAATGGTGGCGGAAGCGCAAGATGCATGTTGGCGGAAGTTTTCTTACCGAAGAATTAAAACAGGTATTTGTAAATTTTTGTAGAAACTAAGGTCTTTTATTTAACATATTTATAAATGAAAGACTTCGTTTTGCTAATAATTTCATTTTCGTAATCTCCTCCAATTCCGTGTCCACCATTGTACAAATAGGATTCATTGGCAACATTTTTTTCCTGTAGCTTTTGATCTAAAATTGTTTTCTGACTTGGAGGAACAAGTTCATCATTGCTTCCAAAAAACGAAATAGTTGGCGCAGAAGAATTGGTGACCCAAGTTATAGGACTGGCAAATTTTGGCGCAGAATAATTTGGAGGTAATAGACTTGGATCAATGATAAACGGAATTGCATCCCAATATTGTGGATACGAAGTGTAATAACTATCTTCAAAATTTGTAGGTCCAACAATGTTTACAACGGCCTTCACTCTTTTCTGATCGTCATATTTATAGGAGTAAAGCATTGACAAATGTCCTCCCGCGCTAACTCCGCACAATACAAATTCTGGTTTAATTCCATATTCTGAAGAATTTTGTCCAAGATTATCAAGAACATATTTAACATCATCCGTAAGATAAGGCAATAGGTAAGTCACCGAACTTCCCACCAACCGATAGTTTATATTTACAATCGCAAAATCGGATAAATTCATCTGAAGTTTTGGGATGTAACTGTTAAAATCTACCTTATCTCCACTTGTCCAACCACCACCATGAATCAGAACAAAAACTTTAGTTTTGGAATTACTTCTGTTTGGTGGAAGATAAATATCCATTTTTTGTTTCGAATCTGGCCCGTAAGAAACATCCATTAAATTTCTTGCGTTAGTGTAAACAATATCTGATTCGGAGTCGTTGTTACAGGATGATAAAAAAAATAGTAGTACTACTGCAGAAATTATTACTTTCATCTTTTTGTTTTTAAAGTTGTCTTTAACGTCATCAAATACCTTTCCATTTATTATGTTATGAATAGTTATTTTAAAAGTGTGTTCTTTATCTGCTTTTAATAAAATCAAAAATCCACAACCTAAAGTCGTGGATTTTTTTTACAATTTAATATGAAGTATGACTATTTTTATCGGGTTCTGTTTTTAATGTCTTTATCTGCACTATCAATATCTCTAACTTTTTTCACTTTTTGATTTCCAAAGTTGTAAACCATCGTTAATTTTACGCTTCTTGTATATCGGTCTTGAGAAATATTATTGTAGTTTCCGTTTTTTTGATAATCTGTAACAGAAATCAATTGAGTATTTAAAACATCATCTAAATCTACTGAGAATGTCCAGTTATTCCATACTTTTTTCACGGTGAAATCTAAACTCATTATTTTATCAAGTTCCCCTAGTTCTACCGTTTGTTTATCGATGTAAAAATAATTAATACCTAGAAACCAAGTTTTTTTCTTATCTAACTGAATATTGTTATTTGTTTGAACTGTAAAACTAGTAGAATTTCTTTGGTTCTCATAAAGCGGGAAAATATCTCCTGTAATTGGATCCTGATTAAGACTTCCATTATTTCTATTGTGCTGAATTCCTGCATTAAAATTGGTAGATAAATATCCTTTGAAAAAACTTTTTTGCATTCCTAACATTGCGCTATATTCCTGGTTATTACCAAAATTTGTTCGGATGTATCTCACCTGATTTACGCCATTAATTACTCCCTGCAAAGGAACTTCTGTAATATTATCTTTCACAAAAGCATGATTTAAAATCAAAAAGTAAGAGTTTTTATACATGTAAGTAAATTCTTGTTTGTACACTGAAGAAGCTTTTACGAAAGGATTATTCTGCGTGTAATTAAATTCTGTCAATAAAGTTTTTACCGGATTCAACTCCCAAAAATTTGGTCTTTTGATACGACTGGAAAAAGCGTAAGAAATATTATTGTCTTTATTAATTGCATAATTCACACTTAAATAAGGCAACAACTGATTGTAATTTCTTTTGATGCTTCTCAACCTTTCATCTTCTGCATTATCAGAATTTCCTTCACTCTGAGTTAATTCATATCGAGCGCCAATTTTACCGGAAAATTTTGGAGAAAATGATTTTTCAATCGTTAAATAAGCTCCATAAATATTTTCGTCGTAGAGAAAACGGTTAGGTTTTGACTCAGAAGTTTGTGTTCGAAAATCGAAAGCATTGTATTGCGTATCGTTATCTGTACTGGTTTTATTAAAATTTCCACCAACCGCAATTGTTAAATCTTTTTTGAATTTCTGAACATAATCTGCAGTTGCAGAAAAATTATTGATAATTTGAGGTTGAACCTGCATAATTTTCAAAGATTGCGAAATTTGATTTTGGTTGATATCGGAACCATAAGTGAAATTAGTTGAAGTTTGAAATCTTCTGAAAAGTAATCCTGCTGCGTTTAAATTTAATTTACTTCCCAAAGAATCCGTTTTTAGTTCATAATTCAAATTCACAGAATTATTGTAAGAACGAGCATTCTCACTGCTTTTTGTCAAAGAATATTGGGTTTGGTCGGTCAGTAAACTGGTCGTTGTATTAAATAAATCGATTGTAGAATCGTAACTTCTATTCGCTCTTGAATTGTAAGTTAAAGCTAAACTACTTTTATCGTTTAACTGGTAATCGATGTTTAAATAACCGCCTAAATTTTTGTTGGGATCAGACATAGAACCGACAGAACGATTTTCTGCATCTTTATTTCCATTATTTAAAATATAATATTTGTACTCTATATTTTCGTTAGTGTTTACATTTCCACTAATTCCTAACTTTTCTTTTCGATAATTCAAACTAACTCCAGCTCCGGTTGCATTAAAATAATTTTGCTCATTAACGAATCTCAAGTTTCCATTTAATCCGTCTGTAGTTTTCTTTTTCAGAATTATATTGATAATCCCGTCTGTAGATTCTACTTTAAATTCGCTTCCAGGCATTGTGATAACTTCAATTCTCTGAATATTTTCTGCGGGCATATTTTTTAGAAATTGTTCCAGTCCATCTGCATCCATTTGAGTTGGTCTTCCATTGATGTAAATTACGGCGTTAGATTTTCCGGCAATTTTTAAAGTTTTATCATCCGTTGAAGAAACAAGCGGCGTTTCTTTCAACAGCCCAAAAGCAGTATTTCCTTTTGCTATAGGAGAAGCTGAAATATCATAAACGAAACGGTCGCTTAACTTCTTGAAAACTTTTTTAGTTAACGTAACTTCTTTAATACTTTGAACTTTTAAAGTGTCGGTTTTTTGAGTTCCTTGTGCAAAGGCAATAACGCCGGAAAGCAAGGAGGAGATCATAATTATTTTTTTCATGGTTGAGGTTTTAAAAAAGAAAAAGAAGGAAGTGCGGTGATCAGTTTTTGATTGGTTATCATTTTGGTCCTTAGTTTTGCTTCCATCTTTTCTTTGGTTATATTTTTTTTAGTAGTATTACAATGCAAAGATATGTTAATATATTAGTATCATGCAATACAAAGTAGTAAAGTAATTTACTTTTGTAGATTAACAGACTGATAATCAATACTAAAACTTTTCACAATTTTTAATCTCTTTCTAATGAGAGACTGAAAACTAGAAAGTATTACATCAAAAACACAAAAAAGAGTGGAAAATCTCCACTCTTAAATTTTTACTATTAAGATATTTAGAACATTTCAGAAATTATTCCCGGTCAAAACGAGCCAGTTTTTTTTCTACCCAAATCGTCGCAAAAGGGAAAAATGCCGAGATTACTGCAAAGACCGTATCTTCATCGTCCCACTTAAAAATTTTTCTCGCAGGAATTAAAAGTAAAAGATAAAGGCTAAAAAATAAACCATGAATATTTCCTACAATAATAATATAAATAGTAGGCAAAAGTGCATCTCGATCATAACGAATCCAAACCATCGCACTGAAAAGAAAACACCAGGAAATTGCTTCTGCAAAGCAGATTTGATGAAACCACTTGGTAAGTTTTTCTTTGGAATATTTTGAAAAGAAATGTTCGATAAAGTGCATGTAGAATTATTTAACAATTTGTGAGGAGAACGACTGCAAATTTAAGGATTTAAAATAGGAGAAACCTAAAGTATTATTTATAGAGACTGCTTCCGTCCAAATATTCAAAAACTTCTGGTGGCAACATTGGTCGCACATTTTTTCCATCTTTGATCATATTTCGGATTTCGGTAGCAGAAATTTCTACAACCGGCGCATTGATCAGAGAAATATTTTCGTGCTGCAAATAATCGTTATCTTTCTTCTCTCCTTCAAAGTTTCTGGGATAAACAATGATCTGATTATTTTTAATTAAAGTTTCCGAATTCTTCCATTTAGAAAGTCCATCCAAATTATCTTCACCCATAATCAAAGCGAACGAATAATCGGGGTGTTTCTCATGTAGATAAGTTAATGTATCAATCGTGTAACTAGGTTTAGGCAAAGAAAACTCTACATTCGACACCCGCATTTTCGGATAATTTTTTACAGCAACTTGCACCATATCTAAACGGTTATGATCTTTGAGTAAAGATTTTTTATTTTTAAAAGGATTTTGAGGACTTACAACAAACCAAAGTTCTTCCATATCAGAATTCTCCAGAATATAATTGGCTAAAATTAAATGACCAATATGAATGGGATTAAAACTACCGAAAAACAAGCCTATTTTTTTCATGAATTTTCAAATATAACCTTCCGAAAATTGAAAGGATGAAAGTACTTTTTAATAATGCTTAAAGATAAAAAATTAATCCTGATCTCCAGGAAATTGCAATTTAAAAATCTATATTTCTTTTAAATTCATCCCAAATTGTATCACACTAAATAAAAAAATAAATTTAAAAATATAATAAACTTGCGTAAATTGAGTTCCAATTAAGAATCTATTTATTGAAAATCTTTTACGCCATATTTCTGCTGCTCATCTGTGTTTTTTTTAAAGCTCAGCAAAAACAATATCAACTAATTGATGTTGAAAATAATCAAAAGATTGCAGTAAAAGATTCACTTTCTGCGGTTAAATTTCTAGACTCTCTCTCCCAAAACAAATACTATTTTATTGAAGTTAAAAATGTTACAAAAGAGGCAAATGTGACCAACATTTACTTCGATAAAGGCAAAAATTTTAACGAAGCGCAAATTACAATTCTAGCTGAACCTGCAAAATTATCCAAATTAAAAACCGAATTCTTTACAAAGAATCTAGACTCTTTAAAAAAAGAAATCAGCGAAAAATACCGCAACCAGGGATTTGCTTTTAACCGTGTGAAATCGAAATTCACCGGAATGAAAAATAATATTCCGCAAGTTGAGATCACTGTCGTTGAAGGAAATAAAAGGAAAATAGATGCTTTCGTCATTAAAGGTTATGAAAAAGTCCCTACAAGATTTATCAAAAATTTAGAAAAAGAATTTCAAGGTAAAACTTATGATGACAGAAATTTGGTCGCCATCAATCAATCTCTCCAAAATCATCCTTTTATATCGCTAGATAAACCACCGCAAACTTTATTTACCAAAGATTCTACGCAAGTATTTTTATTTTTGAGAAAAAAGAGATCTAATAGTTTTGATGGTGTCATCGGTTTTGGGAACGATAAAACCAATAAATTTACTGTTAATGGAAGTTTGAATGTCAATTTCAGAAATATGTTTAATCGATTTGAAACTGTAAATGTTTTTTGGCAAAGAAATCCAGATCAAGGACAAACTTTTGATCTTCAAACCGATATTCCTTATCTCTTTAAATCAAATTTCGGAACCAATATCAATGTGAATATTTTCAGGCAAGATTCCACTTATGCAACGGTAAAATTTTTACCGAGTATCTACCTTCATTTAAGTAGCAGACAAAAATTGGGACTTCGCGGAAGGTTTGAAACTTCGGCAATTATCGATACATTATACACGCAGGGAAAAGATTTTACAAAGCAAGGAATCGGTGTTTGGTATGAGTTTACAGAACCTTCCGAAGTCGGACTCTTTCTCTATAAAACGCGGATTAGAGGTGAAGCCGACTATATTTCAACGAATTATTCAAAAGAAAATGCTACCGTTACACAAAATAATTTCCTCTTTTCCGCTGAACGAAATTTTCATATTTCGGGGAATAATTATTTAAATTTACGAGGTGAAACCGCCCTATTAAATTCGAAAAATGAGTTCGCAGCAAATGAATTATTGCGTTTTGGAGGTTGGAATTCTTTTCGGGGATTTAATGAGAATTCGCTTTATGCAGATCTATATTATTATGGAACAGCGGAATACCGATATCTTGTAGGTGAACAGGCTTTTTTTGATGTTTTCGGACAGTACGGCGAATTCAACAATAAGAGTTTGAACTTAAAACCGAAAATTTACAGTTTTGGATTGGGTTTCAATTTCGTTCTACCTATTGGACTGATGAGTTTTCAGATTTCAAATGGAAATGAATTCGGTAATCCGATTAAATTTGGCGATACTAAAATCCATTGGGGAATTTTGAGTAGGTTTTAGAATTGTTGGGAGCAAACAGCATTTTTCATATTTCAAACCGTAAAACACGCTGTCCACTTTATCTTTTTTGCTTACAATTTTTCCGATCATAATAAATTAGCACCAGCAAAAAAGGATGCCGCTCCCATCGTGGCTAGAATAAAAGTTCCTTCTTCTTCCAAACAAATAATGCTTCCTCGTTTTAGAAAGTTTGCCCTACATGATTCTTTCACCAAAAGTGCATAATTTCAAATTCTAAAGAATAACTAAATTAATAAGTTTTCAAAACGCAACAATGAATGTAAAGGAGTCCTTGGTAGTAATATTTACTTTAGGTTTTACATTTATAATAAAAGGTAAATTATTAAAATAGCTTTTTCGCAAATTCAACTAAGGAACACCAATTTCCCATCCTTTTTATATTGGAGGACCATAAAATTAATCAGATAACCATTGAGATCAAAACGGAATACAGACTTACTTTAATTTATAGAAAAATTATATCTATAATCACAAACTCAAACAGAACTAACTGCATCAAATAATACGTATATTTAGAATATTCTATTTCCTAAATACTTATAGCTTATTATAAACTTTCCATCATAAAATTTGACAATGAAAATCTGTAGAATTTCTAAGTGTTCTTAGAAATTTTTTCCGCGCTCGGATCTTGCGTCTATATCATATCTTCGTCCTTTGTTTGTGATCAATCATAACTATTCGACTTCACCTTCTCGTCTATAACCTTTCCGTCTTTTCTCTATTATTTTTTTTAAGTTTGCAGCACAAAAAAACCTCATACAAATAAATGTATGAGGTTTTAAAAAAACTGGCGGCGACCTACTCTCCCGCTTACGCAGTACCATCGGCGCTAGAGGGCTTAACTTCTGTGTTCGGAATGGGAACAGGTGAGCCCCTCTGCTAAAACCACCCTAAAGTTGGTTTTGTACAAAAGGATGTACAGTATATGTATATTAAATAAGACTAATAGATAATAGACAGATAGATAATAGACTTTTAGTCTGGTATCTGGTGTCTTTAAATCTCTTGTCTGATTTAAAAAATCGATAAAAACGTTCACAAAGAGAAGACCGTATTGCACGATCGAGTGCCTATATTAAGCTATAAATCTACGGGTAATTAGTACTACTCGGCTATGACATTACTGCCTTTACACCTATAGCCTATCAACGTTGTCATCTCCAACGACCCTTAAAAGATGTCTCATCTTGAGGCAGGTTTCGCACTTATATGCTTTCAGTGCTTATCCTTTCCAAACGTAGCTACTCTGCGATGCACTTGGCAATACAACAGATACACCAGAGGTTTGTTCAAATCGGTCCTCTCGTACTAGATTCAAGCCCTCTCAAACATCTAACGCCCGCAATAGATAGAGACCGAACTGTCTCACGACGTTCTGAACCCAGCTCGCGTGCCACTTTAATGGGCGAACAGCCCAACCCTTGGGACCTTCTCCAGCCCCAGGATGTGACGAGCCGACATCGAGGTGCCGAACCTCCCCGTCGATATGAGCTCTTGGGGGAGACTAGCCTGTTATCCCCGGAGTACCTTTTATCCTATGAGCGATGGCCCTTCCATACGGAACCACCGGATCACTATGTCCTGCTTTCGCACCTGATCGACTTGTAGGTCTCACAGTCAAGCACCCTTATGCCATTACACTCTACGCACGGTTACCAAGCGTGCTGAGGGTACCTTTGAAAGCCTCCGTTACTCTTTTGGAGGCGACCACCCCAGTCAAACTACCCACCACGCAATGTCCTTCCGTTAGGAAGTTAGGCTCCAAATAAACAAAGGGTGGTATTTCAACGTTGACTCCACCGACACTAGCGTGCCAGCTTCAAAGTCTCCCACCTATCCTACACATTGTTTATTCAAAGTCAATACGAAGTTATAGTAAAGGTTCACAGGGTCTTTTCGTCCCATTGCGGGTACTCGGCATCTTCACCGAGACTACAATTTCACAGAGCTCATGGTTGAGACAGTGCCCAGATCGTTACACCATTCGTGCAGGTCGGAACTTACCCGACAAGGAATTTCGCTACCTTAGGACCGTTATAGTTACGGCCGCCGTTTACTGGGGCTTCAGTTAATTGCTTCGCATTGCTGCTAACAACCTTCCTTAACCTTCCAGCACCGGGCAGGTGTCAGACCCTATACAGCATCTTTCGATTTAGCAGAGTCCTGTGTTTTTGATAAACAGTCGCCTGGGCCTCTTCACTGCGGCCAGCATTGCTGCTGGCGTCTCTTCTCCCGAAGTTACGAGACTATTTTGCCTAGTTCCTTAACCATGATTCACTCTAGCACCTTAGGATTCTCTCCTCGACTACCTGTGTCGGTTTTGGTACGGGTTGCTTCACTTCGGCTTTTCTTGGAACCGCTTTCCCTACAACAACTTCGCCCGAAGGCTAGGTCTTGACTATTCCGTCAGTCTCCAGTAAGTACGGCAGTCCGTCCCCTTTTTAATGTGAGCAAGTTAGGGAATATTAACCCTATGTCCATCCACTTCCCCTTTCGGGTTCGCGTTAGGTCCCGACTAACCCTCAGCTGATTAGCATGGCTGAGGAAACCTTAGTCTTTCGGTGAGCGGGTTTCTCGCCCGCTTTATCGTTACTTATGCCTACATTTTCTTTTCTGTCCGCTCCACCACACCTCACGATGCAGCTTCTGTGCAAACAGAATGCTCCCCTACCAGATATAACTCAAAAGTTATAAATCCATAGCTTCGGTACTATACTTATGCCCGATTATTATCCATGCCGAACCGCTCGACTAGTGAGCTGTTACGCACTCTTTAAATGAATGGCTGCTTCCAAGCCAACATCCTAGCTGTCAATGCAGTTCAACCGCGTTATTTCAACTTAGTATAGATTTGGGGACCTTAGCTGTTGGTCCGGGTTCTTTCCCTCTCGGACATGGACCTTAGCACCCATGCCCTCACTGCTGCAGAACATTTATTAGCATTCGGAGTTTGTCAGGAATTGGTAGGTGATGAAACCCCCGCATCCAATCAGTAGCTCTACCTCTAATAAACTATATTGCAACGCTGCACCTAAATGCATTTCGGGGAGTACGAGCTATCTCCCAGTTTGATTGGCCTTTCACCCCTACCCACAAGTCATCCGAAGACTTTTCAACGTCAACCGGTTCGGTCCTCCACTTTGTGTTACCAAAGCTTCAACCTGCCCATGGGTAGATCACAAGGTTTCGCGTCTAATCCTACTAACTAAGCGCCCTATTCAGACTCGCTTTCGCTCCGCCTCCGTACCTGAAGTACTTAAGCTCGCTAGTAAAATTAACTCGTAGGCTCATTATGCAAAAGGCACGCCGTCACCCAACTTGTGGGCTCCGACCGCTTGTAGGCGTACGGTTTCAGGTTCTCTTTCACCCTTCTATTCGAAGTGCTTTTCACCTTTCCTTCACAGTACTTGTTCACTATCGGTCTTTCAGGAGTATTTAGCCTTGGAGGATGGTCCCCCCATATTCAGACAGGATTTCACGTGTCCCGCCCTACTCATTTATCATCTATATATGCCTTTCAATTACGGGGCTATCACCCTCTATGGCTGTTCTTTCCAGAACATTCTTCTAAACATATAAAGACTTTTGGGCTAATCCGCTTTCGCTCGCCGCTACTTACGGAATCTCTTCGATTTCTTTTCCTCCGGGTACTTAGATGTTTCAGTTCTCCGGGTTTGCTCTCTAATAAATTAGAGTGACTGGTCTTCAACCAGCCGGGTTGCCCCATTCGGACATCTGCGGATCAATTCGTGTGTGCCGATCCCCGCAGCTTTTCGCAGCTTACCGCGTCCTTCTTCGCCTCTGAAAGCCTAGGCATCCGCCATACGCCCTTAACGATTTCTTTCCTAATATAAAATTAGTTCAGTATTTTTTGTCTAACACCGTAGTGTTAAACGATATTTTTAAAACTCGGCACTCGAAAGTGCGCGGTTTTCTCTTTGTGATGTTCTTATCGTTAATGTCAATGATCTTATGTCTTTTTGCTCTTCTGATAAACAGATGTGTTTTTGGCTCCATCCGTCACTTTTAAATCAGTCTCGCAAAACTGTGAATATATAGGTCTCGATCCTATTAAACATTTTGGTTTCCCAATCTGTCTCGCCTCCATTCGGCGTCATTCGTTCTTTTGTAATATAAATATCTTCTGTTCTTGTTACATCAATGTAACTTGTCACTATATTGCTATAGTTTGTGGAGAATAAGGGAGTCGAACCCTTGACCTCCTGCGTGCAAGGCAGGCGCTCTAGCCAACTGAGCTAATTCCCCGCTAGTGTTAGATTTTAGATGATAAATTTTAAATTTTAGATTAAATCCTTTCGAATTGTATCTAACTTCTATTGTCTAACATCTAACTTCTATTTATTAGTAGTCTCGGGCAGGCTCGAACTGCCGACCTCTACATTATCAGTGTAGCGCTCTAACCAGCTGAGCTACGAGACTCTTTTATGAGTAAAAAGTAATGAGTAATAAATTATATATCCTCTTTCTTCATCCTCAATCTCTTCCCTGATTACTAATCCTAGTGGGTATGTTTTTTATAAATATCAACCAAATAAAGAAAAACGTAAGCTAACTTTGAGTAAGACAATGATACTTGCGTATCGTTTTGTTTGTTTATACTCCTCTAACGAAGAGTCTCAAAAATGAGATGTTCCAGCCGCACCTTCCGGTACGGCTACCTTGTTACGACTTAGCCCTAGTTACCTGTTTTACCCTAGGCAGCTCCTTTTACGGTCACCGACTTCAGGTACCCCAGACTTCCATGGCTTGACGGGCGGTGTGTACAAGGCCCGGGAACGTATTCACCGCGCCATGGCTGATGCGCGATTACTAGCGATTCCAGCTTCATAGAGTCGAGTTGCAGACTCCAATCCGAACTGAGACCGGCTTTCGAGATTCGCATCACATCGCTGTGTAGCTGCCCTCTGTACCGGCCATTGTATTACGTGTGTGGCCCAAGGCGTAAGGGCCGTGATGATTTGACGTCATCCCCACCTTCCTCTCTACTTGCGTAGGCAGTCTCACTAGAGTCCTCAACTTAATGTTAGCAACTAGTGACAGGGGTTGCGCTCGTTGCAGGACTTAACCTAACACCTCACGGCACGAGCTGACGACAACCATGCAGCACCTTGAAAAATGTCCGAAGAAGGATCTATTTCTAAACCTGTCATTTCCCATTTAAGCCTTGGTAAGGTTCCTCGCGTATCATCGAATTAAACCACATAATCCACCGCTTGTGCGGGCCCCCGTCAATTCCTTTGAGTTTCATTCTTGCGAACGTACTCCCCAGGTGGCTAACTTATCGCTTTCGCTTGGTCTCTGAAGCTTGCGCCCCAAAAACGAGTTAGCATCGTTTACGGCGTGGACTACCAGGGTATCTAATCCTGTTCGCTCCCCACGCTTTCGTCCCTCAGCGTCAGTTAAATCTTAGTGACCTGCCTTCGCAATTGGTGTTCTAAGTAATATCTATGCATTTCACCGCTACACTACTTATTCCAGCCACTTCAAATTTACTCAAGACCGACAGTATCAATGGCAGTTTCATAGTTAAGCTATGAGATTTCACCACTGACTTATCGGTCCGCCTACGGACCCTTTAAACCCAATAAATCCGGATAACGCTTGCACCCTCCGTATTACCGCGGCTGCTGGCACGGAGTTAGCCGGTGCTTATTCGTATAGTACCTTCAGCTAGATACACGTATCTAGGTTTATTCCTATACAAAAGAAGTTTACAATCCATAGGACCGTCATCCTTCACGCGGGATGGCTGGATCAGGCTCTCACCCATTGTCCAATATTCCTCACTGCTGCCTCCCGTAGGAGTCTGGTCCGTGTCTCAGTACCAGTGTGGGGGATCTCCCTCTCAGGACCCCTAAAGATCATTGACTTGGTGAGCCGTTACCTCACCAACTATCTAATCTTGCGCGTGCCCATCTTTATCCACCGGAGTTTTCAATATTAAATGATGCCATCTAATATATTATGGAGTATTAATCTTCCTTTCGAAAGGCTATTCCCCTGATAAAGGTAGGTTGCACACGTGTTACGCACCCGTACGCCGCTCTCTCTATTCCGAAGAATAAATACCGCTCGGCTTGCATGTGTTAGGCCTCCCGCTAGCGTTCATCCTGAGCCAGGATCAAACTCTCCATTGTATGTTTGTCTGACTCACTCAAAAGTTATTTACGCTTTAGTTTTTCCTTACTTTTTTGGTTGTTATTTGTATGTCAATGATCTCTATTCTTCTCGCTTTATTTTCGGAAACTCTTTCTGTCGTTGGTTCCGAATTGCGAGTGCAAAAGTATAAACTTATTTCTAATTGACCAAATGTTTTTGAAGAAATTTTAAAACTTTTTTCTAAGCCTTAAAAATTACCATCTCTAATCATTCAATCTGCTTCTACTTCGCTTCCCGTTACTCTCGTTTGGGGTTGCAAAGATAAGAAGGTTTTTTTAATCTACAAGCTTTTTTGAAAAAAAATTTTAGAAACTTTCGATCCTATTATTTAACATCATATCTACCTGAAACGCTCTACTATGCTACTTCTTGTTTGAAGTGGTGCAAAGATATACCTACACTATTTATCTCGCAAATGTTTTTTCATGTTATTTGTAACCGCTCGAAAAAATGCCCTCTAATAAATTGATTCATAGTCAACTAATACTACATATAAGTTATCCACATTATGTCAAATCATCTTTTTAGGTGGTTTTAATCATCAGAAAACGGCCAGTACAAAGCACCTTGCATTTTAATAAAGCTTTAAAATGGATACGGAATTGCCAAATAATCAAAAATATCTTACGCTATAAATCAAAAAGTCAACAAAATTTTTTATAAAAATTACAAAGCTGTTGACTATACCTATTTTAAATAAGTACTTATTTAAATAATTATAATGCTATAATATTTACTGATGTGATATAATTAGATCGGAAAAATCTTGAAATGATAAAATCAAACCTCTTTTGTAAAATAAAAATGTATCATCTACATATATATTGCAATAAGAAATATGAAAAAAATTCAAATGCATCGAGATATCTGAAATTATCCTCTGAGCCAAAATGGAAAAGAGCTATCCACAAAACAACATCTATGATGCAAAAAAATGAAGAAAACACCAAAAAAAATCCCACTTTAAAAAAGTGGGATTTAATTTAAATAAAAATTTTATTTATCGAGTTGTTCTTTTAATTTCACTGCATTTGGTGATGTAGAATCAAACATTACTGATCTATCAATGTATTCCTTAGCTTTTACTGGGTCCTTATCCTTTATATAGCTAGCTATGCTATAATATGCATAAGCCAAAGCTTGCTTGTTCGTAGCTTCCTCCGTTGGCTTAACAACCGAAACATATTTTTCAAAAGCAATATTTCCCAATTCGTAATTTTTTAATTGTTGGTATGCAATTCCCTGGCTATAATAAGCTGGTGCCCAATCTGGCAATAATCCGCTCATTTTTTTCCATGCTTGTATTTCACCATTATAATTTTTAGCTGCTTGGTAAGCATTAGCTAATTTAAACAGCGCATTAGTATCCTGAGGATTTGCTGCTACTTCTACTTTAGCTGCATCAATTTCAGGGGTTGTTGGACCTTCATCAACAGCGGCTTGAGTAACTCCGCCACCACTTTTTATCTTCACAAGTTCCTCGTCCCAGTTTAGGGTTTCATCTTTTGCAGCTTTAGCAATCGCAATTTTTTGTTGAGATTCCAGCATATAAGCTGCTTTTTTTGTTGCATCTGTTTCTTTTTGTGCTAAACCAGCAGCAATCAATCCTAGCAAACCTTGATCTGCAGGCTGAACTCTACTTTTTTCAGCTTTAGAAATAAACTGATCCATATTCATTTTAGCATTGTCATAATCATGATCTGCATATAATAAATAAGATCTCAATTTGTATTTAATAGGATCATTTACCTTATCAAATACTTTGTCTAAATACATTTTTGAATTTCCATAGTCTTCATTAGTAAAGAATAATTTAGAAATCTCTAATTGAGTATCAGGATCTTCATCTGCATATTTTGCATAATTAACCAAATCTTGTGTTGCTAAAGCATTTTGCTGATATTTAATATCATATCCTGCTTTTGCTTTATAAGCCGGCGCATACGTTGAATCTGATGCAATGGCTCGCTCAATACTTTCTTTTGCTTTTTGCCATTGCTGAGCTTGCATCCAAAGTGTTCCAATTCTGGTATAAACTGAAGCTTTATTTTTGGCAATAGGTAGGGCTTTGTCATAAGCGGTCATCGCAGAACCTGCAACTTGTGGACTGTTCGTCAATTTTAAACGGTAAGCATCACCCAAAGTGTAATAATAATAGGCAGGAGTTCCTCCTTTTTGCGATTTATCAATAGCTCTATTTAAATAATCGATTGCAAGGTCTGCATTTTGCGGTCCACCAAAAAGAGTTAAAGCTTCAGCGGCTCTGTACAAAACTTCTGCATCTTTATCTCGTGAATCTTTTACAATATTTTGGATTTCGGTAATCGCAGACTTATCTCCTTTTCCTAATTTCGCAGAGGCTAAACCTATTTTATTAAGATTGCTTTTCTTATCTTCTGCTAATCCTTTGTTAAAATTTTCTTGCGCCATTTCAAAATTTGGCTCAAACTGAGTAAGATATGCGTTTCCTAGATAGAAAAAATTATCGGCTGTAGGAGATTTTGCAATCATTTCCGTAAAAACTTCTTTTGCTTTTGCGTATTTGTGACTATCTGCATTTGCTACACCATCTTGTAAAGTTTGTGCAAAAGCAAAATTCGAAAAAAATCCTACTGCTGCACCGAATGCAATTTTCTTTGATAAATTCATTATATCTTTCATTTTTATTTGTTTAATGTTTACGAGTAATTTTTAACCCAATTTTTATACCAAAATATTCCAATTTTTTAAATATCGAAATTTTCTTAATAAAATTTAGCGCATTTGCACCTCTCTATTAAAAATAGTATAAGGTTGCAAGCCTTCTTTTTCAACTACGATCTGACCTAACTGTTGACAAGAAAAACGGATGAAACCATTTCCTAATCCATAATAGGGCTCATTGGTAAGAAAATATAAAACTCTGGTAAATGGATAAGTCATCGCTTTGATATTCGTGATGTTAGGCTCAAAGGTTTTATTTTTTGAAATGACAGGAAGAATTTTGACGGAATTCTTTAGTTCCTCAGACTCCTTATCGTAAGGTCGACTGATCGTATTTAAACTTATTACCCCGATTTTATCTGAATACTGACTAATTTCTTTAACTACATTTTTATTTCCACTAATGACCGAAAATTTCAATTGATTAGGAACTTTACCTAATTTTTGGGCTACAAAATTTAAATTACTGGAATTGGTTCCATCAAATATAATTCTCTTTTGATCTGAGTTCAATTCGTTTTTAAGCTCCTCCATCGATATGCTTTCTCTGGCAGAATTTTTAGGAACGATGAAAATTACGGCATCAGCTGCAAATTTTCCTGGCTCCATCTTCATGTCTATCTTTTTTTTGTAAGCTTCTTTTTCCTCAGCGCTCAATTCACGTGACATCACAATTACGCGCACTTTATTTTCCAGTAAATCCAGGAAGCCTAAATCTTCTTTTTTGATCACCAAATTAATTTTAGTTTTAGGATTTAATGCCATATATCTTTCGGTAAGCGCTTCCGAAACACTACGAAATGACTCATCGGCAGATATAGTTATTGTTCCTTGTTGTGGATCATCTGCAATTCGCTCCGATTTTTTTTTACATGATACTAACACTGTAAGAAAGAACAGTGCTACAAAGAATACTTTATAATTCATTTTTGTCTTGTCTAATTTTATAAATAGCTCTACCGATTCTAAACATTCCGTACAGGATTAAAAGACCGCCTAAAGGATAAGCGATATTGGGTTCTAAAAAAATAACAAAGAACTTGTAAATTATTACCACAATTCCTAATACCATATAAAAGAAACCTGTAACTAAAGACAACCAATTAAACATCATAAAAGCAAAAATACAAAAAAATTAAAAAAGAGAAGCTTTCGCTTCTCTTTGTAGTATAATAAACAGTTTTCGTTACTCGAACTGCATTGTTAATGGCATTCTAAATCTGTATCGAACAGATTGACCATTAATTTTCGCAGGAGCCCATTTGTTCTTAATCGATTTTACAGTTCTTACTGCTTCTGCGTTAAAGTCTTTATTAGGACCATTTGCTTTCACATCAGTAATACTACCATCTCTTTCAACAACGAAGATCACTTCTGTTTTCACCGTTCCCGCATCACTGTCCATTACCGAGGTATCGAAACTGCCATTAACTTTACTTCTAAAGGAATTGATCCCTCCTGGAAATTCTGCTAATTGCTCAACTTCTGTATAAACCTGAGTTTCTGAAACTTGAGGCTTAACCTCTACTGTTGTAGATTTACCTGGACCTGGAGGTGGCGGCGGTGGTGTATAAGCAGGGGTTTTTACACCTTCCTGATTATTCAAACCTGTTGTAGTTTCCAGCTGCTTTGAAATTGGCGGCGGTGGAGTTTCTACTTTGGGCGCTTTTACCGGCTCCGGTACCACATTCTGAATAACCTCTTGTTTAGGTTCTTCTTTTGGTGGCGGTGGTGGAGGTGGTTCCTTTTCTTTAGGTTGCTCAATGATTACATTGTCTGGAAGAATATCTATCAACTTTGCATTTACCTCAGTAGTATCTTTGGCATTCATCTCCTTGATCTTCATAATTATGAATGGTGTCAATACAACAACCACGAATAAAATAGTACCAAGTATGAACGCTTTAGTAAGCACGGAACGATATTGCGTTCTTAGATCAAATGCGCCGTAAGCTTTATTTCTATTTTCAAATACAATCTCATCCAAAGTTGGATTCGGATTGTAAGCGTTTTCATCTGCCATTATTCTTTCTTTTAAATATTAAAAGTTAATTAGTAGGCGCTGCTGGAGTTGCTGCTGAACCACCTACTTTTCTTTCGTAAACCAGCTTTTCCCAAGGCTTAATATCGGTAATACCGTATATTTCATTCTTGGTAATCGCCATTTGATCTAACATATCTACGAAATTTTTATATACTGCATCGTCCGTTGGCTTGATGATCACCGTAAATTTGGTTTGATCTTTCGCGTTGGCTTTTGCTTGCTCAATTACTTTTGTAATTCCATTTCTATCAAAAGTTGTTTCCTGCAAAGTTTGATCGTTCAATCCTGCCTGATCTAACTGATGATAAAAAATTCTGTTGTCTTTTCCAATAATTAATGATATCGAATTCGATAAATCAATTTCTGTATTAGGTGGTTTTACGTTGTCTTTCGGTTTTGCCGGAAGTCCTAAATCCATCACATTCGGTTTGTTGAAAGTTGTCACTAACATAAAGAATGTGATCAAAAGGAACGCCAAATCCACCATGGGAGTTAAATCTACGTGAGGTACCGCTTTTTTCGAGCGTACCTTTCCGCCTTTCCCGCCGTTGTCTTTTACTTGTACTTCTGCCATTTCTTAATTATTGTGCCACTTCTTGACTTGTTATTAACCAGAACTTCAAGAAATCAATATCTCTTAATCCTTCAAATAAAGATTTAACTTTAGGATACTTTGTCTGAACGTCTCCCTTGATCGCTAATTTGTAATCTGGGTTTACAGTTAAACTTTGCTGTACCCAATCAATTAATTGTTTATTGGTACTATCCATTGGTATTCCGGTCTTGCTTTTATAAGCTTTCCGGTCTTCATCTGAAAGGTCTAAGTAACCTTTCAACTGATTCATAGGAACTCCTATTGACTGCGCATTAGAAAAAGCTACTTTTTCTTTGTCAGTAAATTTCATACCATACTTCTCTCCCATTTTATCTAACAGAGCGATTCTTTCGGTTCCGTTCTCAACTGGTGTGAAATAGAATCTCCCGTCCGTTGTGCTCAAAATAGTCATCAAACTCGCATCTGGAAGAAGCTTTTGAGATATAGAAGATGGCGTGGTAATCGTCTCAACATCAGGTTTTGCAAACTGAGCCGTGAGGATAAAGAATGTAAGGAGTAGAAATGATACATCGGTCATGGCCGTCATATCTACCCTTATATTATGTCTTTTTGGTTTGACTCTCGCCATTGTAAATTATTTTTTATTAAACTTCTGCTTTTTGAGATCCTCTAAAAATCAAAGACCTCCAATCGGTCGAGAATTCTTAGTGGAATTCTGCGAAAGACTGCTGAATTGACATTGCGATTTCGTCAATTTTGAACGTTAATCCGTCAATTTTAGAAGTAAAATAGTTGTAAAGAATAATTGCAACAGCAGATGTACCAATGCCCAAAGCAGTATTTACTAACGCTTCAGAAATACCGATAGATAATGCAGCTGAATCTGGAGTACCTCCTCCTGAACCCAATGCGCTAAATGCCTTGATCATCCCGATTACAGTTCCAAGTAGAGCAACCAAAGTCGCAACAGTACCCAGAGTTGAAAGGATCATCATGTTTTTCTCAAGCATTGGCATCTCCAAAGTTGTAGCTTCTTCGATTGACTTGTTAAGTGCTACCATTTTTTGCTCTTTATTCATTGATGAGTCGTGAGCTAAAGCTTTGTAAGTTGTTAAACCTTCTTTTACTACATTCCCCACAGAACCTTCTTGATTATCACATTCTACGATTGCTTCATCAACTTTATTTTGGTTCAATAATCTTCTTACGTTCAAAACGAAAGTATCAACATTTCCTTTTCCAGCTGCTTTTTTCAATGCTAAAGCTCTTTCAATAGAAAACACGATTACGATGATCATGAAGGAAATCAAGATTGGAACGATTGGTCCACCCATATAGATAACTCCCATAAAACCACCACCCGGATGCAATTCTTTGGTCTCTAAACCTGAAAATGCTACAGATGAAAGACCATTTAGCCTTGGATCAGCCTTGAAATTTCCTGGATTACCCAATACAAATATGTAAATGGCAATACCTATTAAAATTAGAATAGGAATTATTAATGCGGGATTTAATCCACCTACTTTTTTAGCAACTACTTGCTCCTCGTTGTTTGAAACATTCATTTCCATACTTAACTAAATTATAATTGTTATTTTTTTAATTTTCGAGTTGTAAAATAAAGTCAAAATATTTAATAATGCAAGTCTTTCAAAACTATTACAGTCATTTTTTCTAACGTTAAGATTCATTAACATTACAGAATTTGTAAAATATGAATTGAATTTTGATTATAATTTTGGATTTTAAAAATACTTTTAAAAATTTGAAAGCATAATAGACTTTATTTTACGATTACTTACAGTAAAATATTTTTTATTATTTGTTTAAAAAACAATATTAATGATTTTTTTTGGGACTATGATGATTTTTTTAGGATGATTTCCGGCAAGTTGTTGTAAAACACGCTCCTCTTTTAAAGCAATTTCTTCAATTTCGACGGCAGTTAAATCTGAAGGAAGCGCCAGTTTGAATTTCATCTTCCCATTAAAACTTACCGGATATTGAATTTCATCTTCTACCAAATATTTGCCTTCAAATTCAGGGAATTTCTCAAACTCAATCGAAGTGTTGTGTCCCAAATTGCGCCATAACTCTTCACAAATATGAGGCGCGTAAGGAGAAACGACGATTGCCAAAGATTCCAGAATTTTCCTCTTGTTCGTTTTCAGTTTCTGAAATTCATTCACTGCGATCATAAATGAAGAGACCGAAGTATTAAAGGAGAAATTCGCAATATCGGCAACTACTTTTTTAATTAAAGTGTGCAGGATTTTATATTCTTCCTTGGTTGGTTCTTCTTCGGAAATTTCTAGAACATCTTCATTATAGTAAAGATTATAAAACTTTTTCAAAAAGCCATAAACTCCACTCAAACCTTGCGTATTCCAGGGTTTTGACTGTTCTAGAGGTCCTAAGAACATTTCGTACAAACGCAAACAGTCGGCACCATATTCCTCACAAATATCATCCGGATTGACCACATTATATTTTGATTTGGACATTTTTTCAACTTCACGATGTGCTATAAATTTGCCTTCTAAATTTTTAATACAACTTTTTTCTAAATTGAAAAGTCTGTAATCTGAATTAGTTTTATTAAAATCAATCTCATTTGATAAAGACAGAAATTCAACTGGAATATGTAATTCTAATGGCTGAAACGCAAAAGCATACAATTCATTTTCACTAAAATTATTTAATCCCATCAAATCCTTTAATTCATCAACTAGATTAATATCTAATTCTGACAACAAATATTCATGGTCGACTTTTGGAATTAAATCTTTTGATACAAATATATTTTTTGCATTGAATTCATAAAATTTTTCAACATCTAAATTGTGAATTTTTGGAATCGCGATAATTGGCATCGCGCTCATCCCCAAAATCATTCCTTGATTGATGAGTTTTTTAAATGGTTCTTCATGATTAATGTAACCTCGGTCTTTCATAAACATATTCCAGAAACGGGAATACAATAAATGTCCGGTCGCATGTTCACTTCCGCCAATATAGAGATCAACTTGTCCCCAATAATCTGAAAGATTTTTATCGGTGAAAACTTCTTTGTTATTCGGATCCATATATCTTAGAAAATACCAGGAACTTCCTGCCCAACCAGGCATTGTCGATAATTCTAAAGGGAAAACATTCTCATCATCAATTAAGTCTGTGGACACAATTTTTTGATTCGCTTCATCCCAACCAAATGTTTTAGCGTTTCCTAAAGGTGGATCGCCATCTTCAGTCGGCAAATATTTTTCAACTTCCGGAAGTTCTAAAGGAAGCGCAGAAATCGGCAAAGAATACGGCATTCCATCCTTATAATAAATAGGAACAGGTTCTCCCCAATATCTTTGACGGGAAAAAATAGCATCTCTCTGTCTGTAATTTGTTGTGCCGTGACCGATATTTTTCTTTTCTATTTCGGCGATAATTAATGATTTGGCTTCATCATATTTTAATCCATTCAAAAATTCTGAATTCACACAAACCGAATCTTTCGAATCAAAAGACTCTTGCTGAATATCATTATCGTTTTCAATAACGTTTACAATATTCAAATCGAATTTCTTCGCAAAACGATGATCCCGTTCATCATGCGCAGGAACCGCCATTACCGCTCCAGTTCCATAACCCATCAAAACATAATCGGAAATATAAATTGGCATTTCCTGATTGGTAAAGGGATTCAAAGCATAAGTTCCGGTGAAGGCGCCGCTCACGTTTTTCACGTCAGACATACGATCCCGCTCCGTTTTCTTCGAAGTTTGTTCAATATAATTTTCAACTTCTTCTTTTTGACCTTCAATCGTTAAATTTTCAACTAAAGGATTTTCCGGCGCTAAAACGATAAAGGTTGCTCCAAAAATGGTGTCCGGACGCGTGGTGAAAACTGAAATTTTTTCTACAGAATCTTCAACATCAAAAGTTACGATCGCTCCCTGAGATTTTCCGATCCAGTATTCCTGCGCATCTTTCAAAGGTTGTGGCCAGTCTAAATTTTGTAAACCTTTCAACAATCTTTCAGAGTAAGCAGTAATTCTCATGCTCCACTGCATCATTTTCTTTTGGAAAACAGGGAAACTTCCTCTTTCAGATTTTCCATCTTTTACCTCATCATTTGCTAAAACAGTTCCCAATCCTGGACACCAGTTCACAGTTGTTTCAGCTCGATAAGCCAGACGATAATTTAATAAAATATTTTGTTGATCTAATTCAGAAGCACTCTTCCACTCTTCTGAAGTGAAATTTAACTGGTCATTTTGAAATGCTAATAAATTTTGACTTCCTTCATTTTCGAAATGTTGCATCAATTCAGAGATCGGTTCCGCTTTATCGGTCGATTTATTATACCACGAATCAAAAAGCTGAATGAATATCCATTGCGTCCATTTGTAATAAGAAGCATCGGAAGTTCTCAATTCGCGACTCCAGTCAAATGAAAAACCAATTTTACGCATCTGCTGTTCGTAGCGCGCAATATTTTCTTCGGTTGTTACCGCAGGATGTTGACCGGTTTGAATGGCATATTGTTCCGCCGGAAGTCCGAAAGAGTCATAACCTATCGGGTGCAAAACATTGAATCCTTCATGTCTTTTATAACGTGCATAAATATCTGAGGCAATGTAACCTAATGGATGTCCCACATGCAAACCTGCTCCTGAAGGATAAGGAAACATATCTAAAACATAGAATTTCGGTTTATCAGTCTTGTCTGTAGTTTTGTAGGTTTGATTTTCTTCCCAGAATTTCTGCCAGTCTTTTTCTATCTTTTTATGGTCGTAAAACATTTCTTAAATTTAAATAAGTCACAAATTTAAGGTTTTACAACGAATTTTTGAATGTAACTAAATATTGTAAATTTGTGCCACAAAAGACCAATTTAAAATGCCCGAAGTTTCGATCATCACGCCTTGTTATAATTCTGGAAAATTTTTAGATGAGACCATTCAATCGGTTCTCACTCAAAATTTTACTGATTGGGAATGGCTTATTACCGATGATTGCTCCTCGGATGATTCTGTTGAAATTATTAAGAAAATTAATGATCCAAGAATTGTTCTCACCGTCGCAAAAGAAAATGGCGGTGCAGGTCACGCACGGAATTTATCATTAGAAAAAGCTTCAGGAAAATATATTACCTTTTTAGATGCTGATGATTTTTGGGAACCGAATTTTTTAAAGGAAATGATCGCATTCATGAAAAAAGAAAAGGCTGAAATCGCCTATTCTAACTATGCGCGATGTGATGAAAATTTAAATCCGAAAATTGCAGATTTCAACGCTGATAAAGAGGTGACTTTTAATAATTTATTGAAAACTTGTCGTCTGTCATTATTAAGTTCAATGTACGATTCTGAAAGAGTAGGAAAAGAATTTTTTCCAGCCGGAAGCAAAAGAGAAGATCACGTAATGTGGTTGAATTTATTAAAGAAAATTCCCGTCGGAAAACCGCTTAACAAAACCATGGCAAAATACAGAATGCATTCAAGCAGCATCTCCAGAAAGAAGACCAATATAATGAAAGATCAATATTTAGTTTACAAGGATTACATGCATTTTTCTACTTTGAAATCCTGGTATTACACCATAAACTGGGCTTTAAACGGATTTATGAAATATTCTAAAATGTTTAATTAATGGAGTATTCAAAAGAATTTAAAGAGGCGATCTCCAATTTTACTTCTGGCGAAAAAGACAAACTGATCATCCGTTTGCTTAAAAAAGACCGGATTTTATCACACCGATTATATTTCGAATTGATCGACCCAGAAACTGCCGATGATAAACGAAATCAGATGGAGATTTCAATTAAAGAAGAAATTTCTATTGTTGCAAAAAGGTTTGGACGAACTAAATATTTCCTTCCAGGAATTCGGAAAATTAGCGCTAAAATAACAGAACACGTAAAAATAACAACTGATAAATTTGGTGAAGTTTCTTTAACGCTTTTATTGATCAGCGAAACTTTAAAAAACGTACCAAAAACTGGTGATCACTATAAATTGTACATTTATCTCCTCAATAAAATTTTTCGGTCTTTAGTTTTAACCAAGAAATTAGATCCAGATTACTATTTAGATTTGAGAGAAAATTTTGAAGAAGTTGAAAAACAAATCATCCAGAATAAAAGTCTGGAACAATTAACGCTTCATAACGGATTATTTTTAAGCTGGCTCGAACCCGAAAATATTCCTGAAGAAATTGATCAAATTTTAAAAGGAATCAAAGGCGAAGGACTGCTCAGATAAATAATCTTCAAATTGAAGCGATCTTATTCATGACTCTATTCACCATATCATCACAATAAATTAGATTGAATTCGAAAATCTCCTCTTTATTGTAAGATTTTTCGATCTCGGCTCTAAGAAAAGTTTTTGCTCGGTTTAGGCGAACTTTCACGTTACTTTCGGTAATTCCTAAAATCTCTGCTGTTTCCGAAACGCTTAATCCATTAATTTCGCGCAATGTAAACGTGGTTCTGTAATCCTCCGGAATATGAAGCAAACTTTTTTCGATTATGCTATTAAGTTCTGTGTTCATAACCTTATGAGTAGTTTCTAGAGTGCCTTTTTTTTCTAAAAGCGTCAGATTATTATCGAGAGATTCTGTATGAGTAGTTTCAAACTTCTTCGATTTTCGGTAACATTCATGAACCATAATTTTCGAGAGCCAGGTTTTAAGAGAGGATCTGTTTTCAAACTGACTGAGATGCGTATAAGCCTGAACATACGAATCCTGCATTAAATCCTGCGTATCTTCGTGACTGAAATGATACATTTTCCCGATCCGATATAAAAAAGGATTATTTCTTCGGATAACTATTTCAAAAAGTCCCGATTCTTTTCCCAAAATCTTTTGAATTAATTCCTGATCTGAATATTGTGCTTGAGTTTCCATCTGGTTTAATCGATTATTAAATTGAACAGATCATTAGAAAGCAGAAATCGCAACTATCAAAAAATCAACGCATAAAGTGCAACTTTCCAGCTTATTACCAAAGATAAACAATTATCCTTAGCCAAATTTAAATTACTTATACCCGCATTTTGGCTTTATGAAAGTCAGTTTAGAATACAAAAGATGTGTTTGATCATCGATTTCTATTGTAATAGAGTCCGATTGAAGCTAAAAGGTTACAAAATTTTTAAATCTATAATCTTTTAAGAATCTGATCCAGGATAATTTGAGAAGAAACAGGCTGCTCTTCAATAAAATTTCGGGCATTATTTCCCATCTTCCGTAAAGAAGTTTCATCATTTAGCAAACCTAAAATATAAGGCGCCGCAAAAAATTCATCTTCGAAAGATTTTCCACCATTTCGGGCGATCATTTCGTCGGCTTCAGGATTCTTGGTGTATTGATTTCCGAAGAAAACCGGAATTCCAAATGTTGCTGCTTCCAAAATATTGTGAAGACCTTTTGAATGAAAACCGCCGCCGACAATTGCTAAGTTTCCGTAAGAATAAATTTTAGAAAGCAATCCGATACAGTCGATAATTAAAACCTGACTGTTCATATATTTCAGTTCCGGAGTATTTTCATGTTGCGAGTAAAGTATTGCATTCGGGAAAATACTTTGTAAACGTTCGACCCTTTTTAAGTCATGTGGCACAATGATCAATTTTACCTCCTTATTTTTTGAGGCGATAATTTCTGCAAGTCTCTCTTCAGATTCCCAGGAACTTCCAAAGATCAATGTCGTTTTGTTTTGTTTGAATTCTTCAATATATTTTACCAAATTGTCGCCATCTCGAAGTTGTTTTACCCTGTCGAAACGCGTATCTCCTGATGTTGAAGAATTCTTTAAGCCAATTCCTTTCGCCAAAGCAGTAGAATGTTTCGTTTGATGAAAAAACCAGTCCACATTCTTTTTCAGTTGATTGACGAACCAGCTTCCATAAGCTTTAAAGAATATTTGAGTTTCATAAAAAAGGGCAGAAACCACAAATATTTTTGCACCCTTATTTTTTAAATTTTCTAATAAATGATACCAGTAATCGTATTTTACAGTAAAGAAAATATCTGTTTTAAAGTTGGACGTAAATTCTTTCACCCAATCTTCCGTATCAAAAGGCAAAAAACAGATCGCATCTGCAATTGTATTTTTTTTGATGACATTATCATATCCTGACGGTGAAAAAAAAGTGATCAATATTTTATGACTTGGGAATTTAATTTTTAGTTTTTCCAGTACAGGAAGTCCCTGTTCATATTCGCCCAAACTTGCTGCATGCATCCAGATCACTTTATCGTCCGGGGAAATCTTAGATTTTACAATAGCGCAACTTTGTCTTCGTCCCGCTAAACTTTTCTTTAATTTATAATTAAAAATAGCCCCAATTTTCATGGCAGAAATGAGCAGACGAATAAATAAATTGTAAACAAACATTAATTATAAAAATTTGAAAAAGTTTTTTATAGTTTCAAAAGCAATAGCGCTGAACAAGGCAATTTTACTTATATTCGAGATAGTTGGCAAACAACTTATCGTTTTGAGATCGCAACCATTATTCAATTTAAAATAGACTTCTCAAAAACCGAAGTTTATGAGTATGCTTATTTAATTCTTTATTGAAAATCCCCGTCGAGTCCAGAGAATCAATACGAACTTTTCCGTAAGCATGAATGATTTCGCTATTACTCAGCATCATTCCAACATGGGTAATTTGTCCTTCGGAATTTTCAAAAAAAGCTAAATCCCCAGGTTTACTTTCTTCGACAAAACTCAAAACTTCGCCAATTTCTGCTTGCTGATGAGATTCTCGAGGCAACGAAATTCCGTGAACTTTATAAATTAATTGGGTAAAACCACTGCAATCAATACCGAAAAAGCTTCTTCCGCTCCAGAGATAAGGAACATTTAGAAATTTTTGGGCAGTTTCTGAAACAGTTTCCACTTTTAAAAAAGAATGCTCCGTTTTTTCAGAATTCACTTCACTTCCTATCGATAAAAGAATTACACCTTGTGAAGTGTTATAAGTTTGTAAAGTATTCTTGACCAATTCAGTTTTTCTTTCAAGGAAATATTCTTCAGAAATTTCAGCAATCTGTTGCGCATCCATCCAGCCTTCATAACCATCGAAATGCATTTTTATCCTAATGAATTTCGCTGATTTTTCAAGAATATCTACCGTTTCTCCATACAAAATCTGTGACGTCATTTCTGACCGATGCGATTGTTCTGCCCGAATTGCAGCAACTGAAACTGTACAAATTCCTTTATCCATGCTTGGTTCTAAAGTTTTATTTTTTTTGAATTAAATGAAGACCGTCTCGCAAAGGTAAAATAAGATTTTCAAAATCCTCATCTTTTGAGACCATCTCATTCAATTCCTGTATAATTAACGTAGATTTTTGCTTTGAATTTTCTTCCAAAACTTTTCCGTACCATAAAACATTGTCAAAAATTATAACCGCACCACTTTTTATTCTGGCTTTGATGAGTTTAAAATATTCTACATAATTTTCTTTATCCGCATCGATGAAAACAAAATCGAATACTTCACCAGTTTCTTTTAAAAATACTTTTGCATCTTTTAGCTGAAAATCTATTTGATTGGAAAATTTACTTTCTAGAAAATATTTTCTGGGTAAATAAGCCAATTCTTCATTTACATCTAAAGTAGTTATTTTACCTTCTTTTGCTAAACCTTCTGCTAAACATAAGGTGGCATAACCTGTAAAAGTTCCTATCTCCAGAATGTTTGTCGGATTACTCATTTTTGAAAGAATAGCCAGAAATCTTCCTTGCAAAGATCCGGAGAGCATATGCGGTTGTGTCGTTTTTTGAAAAGTTTCTTTTCGCAATCTTTTCAAAATTTCCGGTTCTGAAGAGGTATGATTTTCCAGATAGCGATCCATTTCCGGGCATTTTTCTTCAAAAAAACTCATTTAATAATAATTTAATTCAAATTTAAACATTTAAAATAAAAAACGTTGCCAGAACATGAAGCTCTAACAACGTTTTATCAATATCTAAAAGATAATTGCTTAGTTTTTCACCGGTGCAATATCCATTAATTTCATGAATTCATCTAACTTAGGCATGATGATGATCTCCGTTCTTCTGTTTTCCGCTCTTCCAGAAACCGATGCGTTTGTCGTTTTCGGGTTATATTCACTTCGTCCTCCCGCAGTAATTCTCGCCGGATTCACGCCAAATTTGGTTTGTAAAATTTTAGCCATTGAAGTTGCTCTCAAAGCTGAAAGATCCCAGTTGTCTTTTGGTAAAGTTGAAGCATTCAAAGGAACATTATCAGTATTACCTTCGATCAATACAGAATAAGTGTCATAATCGTTGATCACCTTCGCTACTTTTCCTAAAACATCCTGTGCAGCAGGTAAAACATTGTAGTCTCCTGTTTTGTACAACATGTTGTCAGACAAAGAGATTAAAACCACTCCTTTCAAAACTTTCACCTGAACATCACCATCTGCGATATTATCCAGCGAACGTTTTAGTTTATTGGACAAAGCTAAATTCAAACTGTCGTTCTTTGAATTGGTAGAAATCAACTGTTTGATGTATTTGTTGGAAGAGTTGATCTCTCCAATCAATTTATCAATGTTAGCAGAACCTTTTCCACTGTTCGATAAACAAGCATCAAGCGAAGATTTTAATGCATCATTCTGACCTTTCAAAAGTGCATTCTCACTAGACAATCCAGAGTTAACGCCTTTCAGATCCTGAATCTCACGCTGTCTCTCACCAACATTGGTAATACACGTATTGTAATTTTCATTTAAAGCATCAAACTTTTTTTGGCTTACACAAGAAGTTAGCATTACTGCAACTCCCAGAATCGCTCCGATTTTTCCTATATTCATAATTTACTATTTAATGATTCAAAAATAGAGAAAGCAATTTAGATAGAAGAATTATCTTTGCTAAATATTCCTTAAAAAAACCTTAAAAATTGCTTAATTTAAAGACTTTTCAGCAATCTTTGGAGAAACTTTTCCCCGATTATCGACAAGCTAAATTTCTACTCGCCGTAAGTGGCGGTGTCGATTCTATGGTTTTGCTGTATCTCTTCGAAAGTGCAGATGTGCATTTTGAAGTTACCCATATTAATTACAAATTACGTGGAAGAGATTCTGATGAAGATCGAAGCTTGGTTGAAGACCTTTGTAAAAAAAGTGAAATCCCCTTTCATCTTTACGAAGTTGCTGAGAAAGATAATCAACCTAAAAATTCAATTCAGGATTGGGCGAGAAGTTTGCGTTATGAGTTTTTTCGAAAAATTCAAGAGGAAGAAAACATAGATTTTATAGTTACTGCGCATCATTTGAATGATCAACTGGAAACTTTTATCATCAATCTTTCAAAAGCATCTGGAATTAAAGGGTTGAGCGGAATCCCGGCGAATGATCATAAAATTTTAAGACCGCTTCTTCAATATTCCAAAGTAGAACTCTATGCTTTTGCGAAAGAAAATAATATTGAATTCCGCGAAGACGTCTCCAATCAAAAAAACGATTATCTCAGGAATAAAATCCGAAATGAAGTTGTGCCGCAGCTCTTGGAAACAAATAAAAACTTCCTGGAAAATTTTGGAAAAAGCATTTCTTACTTAAATCAGACGAAAGATTTTGTTCAGGAGCAGGTTTTAAAAATCGAAAAGGAAACTATCTCTGAAAATGATTCGTATCTCACTATAAATAAATATTCGTTCTTCAAACAAAGCGAATACATTCAGTTTGAGATCCTGCGGAAATACGGTTTTTCAGAAGAAAAAGAAATTAGAAAAATCAGAAAAGGAGAAGTTGGAAAAATTTTCATTTCTAATGAATATCAATTGACGATCGACCGCGAAACTTTAATTTTAAGAAAACTCGAAAATGAAGATGAAGAAGTTGATCCTGAAGAAATTATTTTAGAATTAAATAATGCAAATGAATTGAATTTCCCCGAACCTATAAAGTCAGAAATAAAAAAACTCGGAAGTTTTAACTGGAAATTTGATGCGGAAAAAGTTCAGTTTCCTTTAAAATTAAGACCTAAAAAAGAAGGCGATATTCTTTATCCTATTGGAATGATAGGTAAAAAGAAAATCTCAAAGTTTTTTAAGGATGAAAAAATTCCTATTTTAGCCCAGCAAAAAATCTGGCTTTTGTGCGATGGAAACAACGATGTTTTGGGCATTCTTCCTTTTCGCCAGGACCGAAGATTTGCTGCAACGAAAGAATCTAAAGAAATTATTAAGGTAAAATTACAGCGATGATAAGTCGCTAAAAAGTAAAGTAAAAAATGAAATTTAAAAATTGGTTTATTCTAATTGTCCTTTTCCTTTTTCAGGGAATTAAGGCACAAATTAAAGATCCCGTCAAATTCAAATACAATATCAATTCGCTGCCGAACAATGAATACGAAGCAGTCTTAACTGCGACGATCGAACCTAAATGGCACATTTATTCTCAGGATCTACCGGCAGATTCAGGGATTCCGACCCAAATGAAACTGACTTCCAAAGAGGGAATCGACCTCATCGGAAAAGTTATAGAAGTTGGTAAAAAACACGATGAGTTTTCTGAAGCTTTCGGTGCACAAATCGTTTATTATTCAGATTTAGTTCAGTTTAAGCAAAAATTTAAATTGAAGAATGGTGCAAAACCGGCAACTGTTTCTGCAGAAATCACCTATCAAACCTGTAACGACCGCGTTTGTCTGGCTCCAAATACTTTAGAATTTGATCAGAAAGTCAGTCCGACCGCGACTGCAGCGAAAGAAATTCCAACAGAAGATAAATCTAATGATATCAAAAATGAAACTGCAAAAGCAGGAGATTCTTTTTATGTAACAAATTCAGGCAAAACCGGAACCGTTCTAGCTCCTAAATATCCTAAAGTTGAAACAAAACAGGAAGGTTTGAAAGTAGCTTCCATCAATTTCATGCATCCAGAAACGGATTGCGGAATTGCACAGGAAAAAAATTCTGAGAATTTCTGGACTTATTTATTATTAGGATTTTTCGGTGGATTGATCGCTTTATTGACTCCATGCGTATTTCCAATGATTCCTTTAACGGTCTCATTCTTTACAAAAGGTTCAAAAGACAAAGCGAAAGGAAAAAGAGATGCATTTATTTACGGCTTTTTTATCTTCTTAATCTTTGTATTATTAAGCGTTCCATTCCATATTATTGATGGAATTGCCGGAAATGTTTTCAATCAAATTTCTACGAGTGTTTGGTTGAATGTTGTCTTCTTCATCATTTTTATATTTTTCGCCGGAAGTTTCTTCGGTTATTACGACATCACCTTACCAAGTTCCATTGCGAATAAATCTTCCAAAGCAGAAGATGCAGGTGGAATTATCGGGATCTTTTTTATGGCTTTAACTTTGGTGATCGTGTCATTTTCATGTACCGGTCCGATTTTAGGGAGTTTATTAGGAAGTTCATTAACAGGTTCCGCAGATATTCCAATGTTATTGACGTTTGCTTTGGCAGGATTTGGATTAAGCTGGGCTATCGTTTTCGGATTGTTGGCATTGTTTCCGCAAGCTTTGCAAAGTTTACCGAAATCTGGCGGCTGGATGAATACCGTGAAAGTTTTCTTAGGTTTTATCGAGCTAGGTTTGGCTTTGAAATTCTTATCAAAAGCAGATCTGGTTTCAAAAACATTCTTCCTTAAAAGAGAATTATTCATCGCAATATGGATTTTAATTTCTATTGGTTTGGTTCTTTATCTGTTTGGGAAAATTAGATTTCCACATGATGATAAAAAAGCGAAGATCTCTACAACGAGAAAAGTTATTGGCGTTTTAGGAATCGGATTTATCATTTATCTAATTCAGGGATTATTTCCAGGAGAACGTCCGAAACTGCAATATTTAAGTGGAATTTTGCCTCCGATTAATGTTAGTTATCTTCACGACGAAAAAGATGGTATTTTAGGAATGCATCCAGAACATGATTATTTCAAAGCAATCGAACTTGCGAAAAAAGAAAATAAACCAGTTTTGATTGACTTTACAGGATATGGTTGTGAAAACTGTCGTAAAATGGAAGAATTCGTGTGGAGCGAACCCGATATTTTACCGATTTTACAGAACGAAATTGTTCTCGCTTCTCTTTATGTTGATGACAAAGAAGCTTTGCCGGAAAGAGAGCAAACGTCAATCGATATGGGAAATGGACAAAAGAAAAAAGTAAAAACGATTGGTGACAAATGGAGTTTGTTTCAGCAAATTAATTTCAATAATAATTCGCAGCCGCATTATGTTCTGGTAACTCCAGATGGGAAAGTGATCAATACGCCGATCTCTGGTTATATGCCGAAAGAGGATTTCAAAAAATTCCTGGAATGCGGGATTGAATATTTCAAGAAAAATAAAAAATAGACTTCTAGTCTTGATATAAAAATAACCGGCAGTGATTGTCGGTTATTTTTTTGGACAAATCTTACGATTTTCTTAAAAAAAAACGATTCGGAATATAAAAATTACCGTTGAGTATTATTATTTTTGAGAAATAAAGCAAGCCCTTTACCTTCGCACTATAAATAAACAAAATGAAGACAAAACTATTATTACTTATCTTACTTGTTACCAAAGTCATTTTCATCAACGCGCAAATGGATGACAAATTTTATTATCCTGGAAAAGCACTGAAACCGATTGAGTGGACAAACGTTGAAAATGTAAAATTTGCAGTGGAAAATGATACCATCAATGCGGTCATTTTGAAATCCAATGCGAAACCAAAAGCGACGGTATTTTATTTTCATGGCGCAGGTGGAAATGTAACTTCTTATGCACCCATCATTACACCTTTGTTGAAAGATAACTTTCAAGTCGTACTAATCGATTTCCGTGGTTATGGAAAATCTACAGGAATACCAACTCATAAAAACATTGCAGAAGATGGAGAAAAGATCTTCAGCTTTGTGTCAAAAAAAGAAGGAATAAAAGACACGAAGAAAATTATTTACGGAGCTTCTATTGGAACCCAGATCGCGGCACATTTGGCAAAAACCCATCAAGATGAAATCACTGGATTGGTTTTAGAAGGGACCATCTCTTCATTTGGCGATATTGCTGCAGTTTATGCACCTGAATACAAAGCTTATTTAGAAAACAGTTTCGTCTCGCCTTATGCTGCGAAGGAAGATATAAAATCTGTCACGAAAATTCCAAAACTTTTCATTCACAGTAAAGAAGACAAGGATGTTCCTTTTGCACAGGGAATGGTGGTTTTTTCGAACGCAACTGAACCAAAAGAATTTATAGAATTCAGTGGTGAACATTTATATGGCTTGAAATATGAAAGTGCCAAAATCCTGGCGAGTATGAATAAGATGATTGCGAGATAGATGAAAAGAGGATAGACTAATAGAAAATAGACTTACAATCTTGATATAATAATAACCGGCAGTGATTGTCGGTTATTTTTTTGTTGAATTAAATAGAATTAATTAGTCCTTGTTCTCGTTCCAATAATAACTGTCGGGATAAATTCTTTGTCCAAAAATAGCAGTTCCAACTCTTACGATTGTTGAACCTTCTTCGATTGCCGTTTCTAAATCACCACTCATTCCCATCGATAATTCTTTCATTTCAACATTTGGGATATTGAGAGAAATCGTTTCCTGTTGAATTTTTTTGAGCAATTTGAAACATTTTCGAACTTCTTCTGTTTCCGCGGTAAATAAACCAATCGTCATTAATCCTTTTATTTTTAAAGTTTCCAGTTCAGCAACTTGCCGAATGAGTTCGATAGCTTGATCTGGGTATGTACCAAATTTGCTGTCTTCATTAGAAGTATTGACTTGAATCAGAACTTCCATCGTTTTGTTTTCGTACAATAATCGATTATGAAGTTTTTGTGCCAAATCCAAACGATCGAGTGTTTGAATGCAGGAAATATCACACTTTAGAAGGTCTTTAATTTTATTGGTTTGAAGATGTCCGATAAAATGGCTTTCGTGCGGAATTAATCTCAACGATTCGTATTTCTCTTTTGCTTCCTGAACTTTATTTTCTGCAATTAAGGTTTGACCGGCTTCGATTGCAATTTTAATATAATCTGCAGAAACTGTTTTCGTAGCCAACAATAAACGAACTTCATTCGGATTACGATTGCTTTGTCGACAAGAATTTTCTATTCTTTTCAGAATTACGGCTAAGTTTTCTAAAATAGATTCTGCCATTATTCTACAGATTTTTCCAGTTTTTCTAATTGATCTAGCTTATCAAGTTGCTCAAATTTATCAATCAATAAAGATTTAATTTTGGTGTAACTGTAATCTTTGGCCTCGGCAAAAGAAATATTGTACTGCCGTTCAAAGTTTTGCATCTCTGCTGGAAAAGGACGCAAAATCTTGTCATAATACTTATCTAAAACTTCAGCATTTGGCATTTCAAAATTGATGCGCAACTGAAAACGTCGTAATAAAGCCTGGTCAATAATTTCAGCATGATTCGTTGCTGCGATGAGCAAAGCGTTTGCTGGATAATAATCGATAAGCTGAATAATAGTGTTGACCAATCGTCGCATTTCGCCCACATCTTTATCGTCGTTTCCTCTTTCTTTTCCGATCTGGTCGAATTCATCTAAGAAAAGTACAGCTTTTTCGCGGGCTGCTTTATCAAAAATTTGTTTGAGGTTTTGGCTGGTTTCTCCAATTCTGGAACTTACGATATTACTCAGATTTAAAATGAGAATGGGTTTTCCGAGGGAATGTGCGATTGCTTTTGCCGTCTTGGTTTTTCCGCAACCGGAATGTCCCTGCAGGAGAATTTTATTATTGACAGGCAAACCGTATTTGGTGAGTTCATCAACATATTGATGTTCTTTGATGAGTTGCTTTATGTTTTGGTGATTGTATTTATTCAAGAAAACATCTTCCAGAGAAACTACTTCTTTGTCGGTAATGATAAGGTCGAATACATTCATAAGTCAAATTTAGGGAAGATAAGTGAGATTGCCCGATATCGGAGAAATATAAAATGCAGAGCGGATTAAATAAGCACTGCTTTTTTTCTCACTGATATCACAGATTTACACAGAGAAATATTTTTTAGTTATTAAACATTAATAAAATGACATTGAAAACAGTTCTATCAACAGTAAAATATATAAAACTTTCAAAGCAACTATATAAAACCTTCAAAATCTGTTTTTAAAAAAATAACCAGCAATAATTACTGCTGGTTAATTTTATAAGAAAAAATGATCTTTATTCTAGCCCGGATGGAAGTGGAAATCCTTTTTGCCTAAGCAAAAAGATTGCAGCGGACAGCCGGAAACAATCTTGGAGCCAAATAAATACTGTCTTGCTCCTAAAAAATAAATTATTTTACAGGAACGCTATTGAATCCAATTGACGTTTTTACAGAAACATCAGAGGTTGGAGATTTTTTCAAAACGTAAACCATTTTTGCCTGCACATTACCAGATTTCATCACTTTATCGAATTTTTGAGAAGAGTTGACATCCAGAGAAAGTGAACTTCCTACATTATCGGGAATGGATTCTCTTGAAGCGACTAAAGTCTCGTTGCTTCCACCATTGGAAATATATATTTTAACAGAACTGAACATTCCCATACTACTGTTTGAATCTACAGAAACCGTGGCATTTGTCACGCGAATATCTTTCACATTTGCACCGGAATCGGTAATTTGATTAATGCTTTGCGCAACGGAAATATTGGACAACTGTACGTTTGCAGAAGAACCTGCAGTCACCAAAACCGTCGCGGTGTAGGGAAAAGTATTCTGTAAAATGGAAGAAACCGTAGAACAACTCGCTAATGTTGCAGTGGCAACGATCGCAGATAAAAATATATTTTTCATAATTTTATTATTTAATTAAAGCCTCTTATCCAGAAATCAGACCAATCAAGCCGTTTAACATAAGATTAACTATTGTGGAACCTTATAAAAGCTCAATTTCTATTTTAAACTGACGGAGAATTTACCGGTTGGCTTTCCATCTGCCATTAAATTTTTACCGATGATCAACCAGATCTCGCCAGGTTTATCAATTTCTGCCGCAATATCACTACCAAAAGGTCCGTCGAAAGTGCCGTTTGCGAATTTGATCTGATTGAAACGAATATTCATATCTGAATTTTTTGAGGTGACTTTTCCAGCGATTTTTTTTCCTTTAAAGTTTTTGATCTTCAAAATGAATTTCTGGTGATCTGTCGTGAATTCATCGTCGATGGTGAGCGGAATCATGTCGCCATTGATGGTTTTAATGATGCTGTCGCCATCGATTACGCGGAAGGTTTTTGAGATTTCTTTCGGTTTAATGGTTGTGGGAACATTTACAACTCCGGGCAAAGAATCAGCCGGATCTATTACTTCGTTTTGATTGGTTGTTTTCATGGAATCCTGGTTTGATGAGCTGGAAATCAACGCTTCTTTTTTTGTGCAGGACAAAATTAGAAATGGTAATAGAACAAGTACTATTTTCATTTTATTTCGATGGAGTTGTTTCATAATATAAAGTTTTTGAGAGGAAAGAATCTTCGCGTTTAAGTTCTATTTCCAATAAAAGTTGTTTCCGCAATGTTTCATTTTTGGTTTGTTTTGCATAGTTCAGCAATTGTTTTTCACTGTAATCAATGTTGGTTTGGTGATAATTTAAAGCAAAATCTTTTCTGCCCATATTGTGACCGGTAATAATTCCGCCCCAATTGACGAAACTACAAACTAACATTGTACCATAAAAATACCAAAACATTTGGTTGAAAAGAAAGGCATTTGTTTTTCTGAAGTGAATTTTATAAAAAGTAAGAATCAAACCGATGAGTGCTAAAATCAAGAACGCATAAACTCCAAGTCTCTTATAGGTTAAACCGAAATTCAGAATGTATTCAGCATTTTTTGTCACTGCAGAAATCACTAAAACGGCATTGAGTAGGATCCAGATTTTTGCTAATATTTTTAAAGATTTTGATTCGATATCAAAATTAAAATTTCCTTTAAAATAAAACATGATCACGCAAATTGCCAGGATGATCGATAAAATTACTGCGTTTACTCTTTCGTGCGTTTCGGCGGAAAGTTGGTTGGGATTTTTCGAGATCTCTACAAACTGTTCATAATTAAAGGTTACAATAAAAATTAAAAGCAGCAGATTTAAAGCAATAAATGAAACTACTCCACTTTTTCTTTCGGCATTAAGATCCAAAAAAGAATACGTGGGTTTTTGCGTAATATCCTCGTTCACAAAATCATTTTTAAGCTGATGATTAAAGTTGAAAAGCAAATCATAGATTTTGAAATTCCAAACTGTAAAGGCCAGAAAAAATCCTAAAACAGTAATCCAGAAAAATTCCCAAAGATTAAGATCAAATTCCCACTTAGAAAAAAAGCTGGAAAAATGATCACTTCCCAAAGAGTAAACTCCGAAGAAAATAGCTATGAAGACGAAAGGAATTACAAAAACTGAAATGATCTTTTGCGTCATTCCAGACGTTTTTTTCCTCGGAAACCACTCGTCAAACTTAAAAAATCTACCAATAAAAGTGATGAAATTTGCGAGGAAAAGTGGAATTACAAGAAGCGATTTCAATTCTCGATTTTTTGCTTTTAAAGCGAATAAAAATAGAGATGTAAAAAGAGCAAGTCCGGAAATAAAATCTCCAAACCAGGCAAAAGCACAACTGGAAAATATGGTGATGACAAAAAGAAGGAGGAAATTTCGGGACCATTTTTGTTTTGGTGTTTCGACCAGCAGGATAATTGAATAGGAAATTCCTAGAATCCCCAGATTAATTCCGATTGCTGTTTCGCCGTAGAAAAGCGTGATAAATAATGCGGTAGTGAGCAAAATTAAGTGGTGTTTTTTCATTATTTTGATTTTAATATTAATTATTTTATTTCAAAGTACTTTGTTTTTCAAAGTTAAAAGATAAAAAAAAGAGTTTTACTTTCCGATGAGTTTTTCTAAGGCGTTCAAATGGTCTTCGAAAGCTTTTCTTCCAGAGTTCGTCACACGATAAGAGGTTCTTGTTTTTTTACCGACGAATTCTTTTTTTATTTCGATATAATTTGATTTTTCTAACGCATTGCTGTGACTGGCTAAATTGCCATCTGTAATTTCCAGAAGATTTTTCATCTCCGTAAAGTCGATCCAGTCATTCACCATCAAAACCGACATGATGCCTAATCGCACCCGACTTTCGAATTCTTTGTTAAGTTGGTTAATGTTGATCATTACTAAAAAGTTGTGTAGTATTTGAATTAATTATTAAATGCTTTTGACCTTAATTTTTTTTATAGTTTTAGGATATTCATTTATCAATTTTGAGATTTCTTCACTAATTGTATTTAAATTTTCATATTTTTCTTCATCATTATATTGAATCTTTTGTAAGAAATATTTTTCTTGCTCTAATGAACCTTCAGCTATGAAATATAGTTCAGTTAATTTGCTAAAGTCTTTTTTTTAAGACCTTCAGCAGTATTTGCGGCAAGAAAACTACTACTCTTCCTATCTGACTTGTTAACGCAAAAACTTCCCCTTTTTGGAAAAATCATAGTGAAGTTATATGTTCCGAAAACTAAAAAATGTATTTTTTGCCAAACAATCAAATCTTTAAAAGAAATAATACTTCCCATCAAAATAAATTTATACAACTACTTCAAAAACCATTTAACTGAATAACTAACCAATTACTTATACTTCTTATACATCACAATTCCATAAATTATATGCAAAATTCCAAATCCAACCGCCCAGAAAACCAATCCCCAACCAAGGAAAAATAAGGAAATCAGTCCTAAAAATATTTCCAAAAATCCCAAATATTTTACATCGGTCAACGTATATCTTTCTGCGCTCACCAAAGCCAGTCCATAAAAAATTAAAGTTGCAGGTGCAATCAGCACATACAATTGATGATAAAGTAATGCTACACAGAAAATTGCACCGACAAATAAGGGAAGTGCAAAATTAGCGAGAAGTCGCTGCGTAGTTTTGTCCCAGATCTTAATATTTTTTTCTTTGCTTTTTCTTGCGGTAAAAAAATATCCCGACAAAACTGCAATAACTAAAACTGCGATTCCTACAGCGATCAAATGCCAAATTAGCTCTGGTTGAAAAATATTTTTTCTTCCTGCAAAATAATCAATTCCGTTTCGTTGAAAAAGAAAATAAACATAAGTTACTCCAATCAAAGCAGCCATTCCGGCGAAAACTCCAGAAAGTCCACTGAGTGAAATAAATCGGGAACTTCTCTCCATCATCGTTCGGATGTGGGAAAGATCATCATGAAAATTTTTTGACTCCATAAAAAGTACTTTGAACTGCAAAGTTATATTATTTTTTGATAAGTCTGTATTGTTTTTTATAATATTTCAAAAATGTTTTCACTTTAAATTCTGTGTAAGAAAACTGTGGACTTTAAAGTTTGAAATTAATTATCTTTGAGTAAATATTTTTAAAAATGTTCAATAATCTTCGACACAACTTAGAAAAACAATGGTTTGGCGTGCTCACAAGAATGGGTGCAAAACTGGGAATTCCCGTTTCTAAACTTCGTGTATTTTTTATCTACTCTACTTTCGCAACGGCAGGCGTTTTTTTCCTGATCTATTTGGGACTGGCTTTTACGTTGTGGATCAAAGATATGTTTGTGACGAGAAGACCAAGTGTTTTTGACTTATGATCTGGCTCGAAGAATTGCAGACGCGCAAAAAACTCTCCCGGATCTATTCCGCTTACGAAAAAACTTTTCCTGTAGATGAACGAAGAGATAAAGAACAGTTTTTAGAGCTTATTGAAAATCCTGACTGTTTCATCTTTGCGGTAAAAAACTATGATGATTTCGTTGGTTACTTAATTCTCTGGAAATTAGAGGATTTTCATTTTTTAGAACATTTCGAAGTTTTTGAAGAGTTTCGGAATTTAAAATTAGGTTCTCAGATCTTGGAGGAATTGAAGGAGAAATTTGGCGATATCATTTTAGAATCTGAACCTAAAGATTTAGGTGAAATGGCGGAACGAAGAATTAATTTCTATGTTCGAAATGGTTTTTCGGTTATTTCTGAAAATTATGTGCAACCAAGTTATGGCGAGGGAAAAGATCCTATGAATTTATTTTTGATGAGTAATTTTTTTGTGGAAGAAGTGAAAGGAATTATTAACGAACTATATCTTAAAGTTTATCAGTCATAATGAAATCTGCACTTCGCAATTAAAATTTGATCTTCTTCATACTTATAAATTAATCGATGTTCATCATCAATTCTTCTAGACCAAAATCCAGAATATTTATGCTTTAAAGGTTCTGGCTTTCCAATACCATCGAAAGGATTTCTTGAAATATCTTTTAGCAAATCGTTGATTCGTTTGAGTTTCTTTTTATCGTTTTTCTGCCAGTACAAGTAATCTTCCCAGGATTCATCTACAAAAACATATTTCATTTTACTCTTCTATTAAATTTTTAGAAAATGATTTCCCACTTTTTAGTTTTCCAATGGCTGCATCTAATCTCAGCTCATTTTTTCGGGAAGATAATTCGTGATTAGTAATCATCAATGAATTATATTCTTCAAGTGACATCACTACAATACCATCCTCTTTTCCACGATTAATAATTAGAGTTTCAAAATTCTTTGCAACCCTGTCCAAATAAGATTTTATATCTTTTCTAAAGTCTGAAACGCTTGCAATTATCATGATTCTGTATTTTATGTTGTACAAATATATGTACAATATAATCAAAAAGCAAATTTGAGATCGAATAAGAAATCTTGTAAATGATTTTTAACTTTAACAAAGTGACTTTTTAATTCACCTCATATTCCAATTTAATCGTAATACTCGCTTCTTTGTCTTTGGATGAAGTATTAAATGTTCCGCCGTAGGAGTATTCTTCTGTGGAATTTGGTGCAGTAATCTGTGTAACACCCATCGTTGCTTTTTTAAGATTCCCCAATTTTGCACCGGAGTTTTCTGCAATTTTTTCAGCGCGTTGTTTTGCATCTTTCGTAGCATCGGCAATCATTTGCTGTTTTACACTTCCGAGTTTGGTGTAGAAATAATTGGGTGGTGAAGAAGTAAACTCAATTCCAAGATTGATGATCTCTGTAATATTTCTTGAAAGGTTTTCGACTTTTGCAACGTCTTTGCTGTCGATAGAAACTTTTTGGGAAAGCTGATAACCTGCAAAAGTTTGAGTGCTTCTTCCGTTTGCGTCTGTTCCGTAATTAATTTGTTTCTGAATATCTACGGCAGAAAAAACCATCTGATCTTTTGCAATTCCTTTGGAAACCAAATAATTTTCAATGACTTTTTTATCATTCGCCAATTCGTCATACGCGGATTTGAGTTCAAAACTATTGCGGGAAAAATTTCCACTCCAGGCAATAAGATCGGATGTGAATTTATTGGAACCCAAACCAGTAACCGAAATGGTATTGTCTGCTTTGTTTCTATTTTTGATCGCGTTTCCTAAAAAGGCAAGTCCGATGATGAACCCAACTGCGGCAATTGCGATTCCAATGATGTTTCTGTTCATGAAGGTGTGTTTTTTACGTTAATAATAGACATTAAAGATAGTGAAAAAATTGAGTAAAACATAAAGTCTTCCAATTAACGATGAAGATATTTCGGTAAAGTTTCTTCTAAATCAAAAAGAACTCTGGACAGATTTTTAGCTCTGATCCACCGATTGATGTCTGGTTTTAAACCCATTGAAAACTGAAGAAATTCGGAAATTTTATCTGGCGGAATTTCCATCTTTATGAAGTAATCATCACCCACTCTTTCTCTGATCCACGCAATGTTATCCTGAAGATCTTCATATTTGTATGAAGACCGCATTCTTCGACCATCACCAGAAATATTTTTATATAAAGTGTTGAAATTTAAATTACTCAATGCGTATTTGATTATACCAGCTTTTGCTAAAGTCGGAGGTGGAGTTTCCCGAGGTTTTTCGGGTGGTCCTGGAACGCCGACTGCTTGCTGAACCTGCGCAGACCGATCAATTCTGGTTAGATTCCTGGAGTCCGTATTCAGATCGCCGGTTAATCTGACTTTCGAAACTTGCACTTCTTCGATCTCTTGAGCCGTTCTTACAATTGAAATCGTGAAAGGTCTCGTAAAATCTCCCTCATTAATAATTTTTGTATTTCGATCAAAACCCTGCCTGATAAATCTGAGTTCGTTATTCGCAGAAGCTTCAATGGTAAATTCACCATTGAGATTCGTGTAAGATTTCTTTTCTGTTTGCAGATTAAAAACCATCACCGCAGCAAGCGGATTCTGATCTTCGTCGGTTACGACACCAGAAATTCTTTGCGCAAAAGTCGTTGTCGAAATACAAAATAGCAATACTATAAAAACTCTAAACATCAAGAACCAATTTTATGGGTTTTTATATATTGAATATAAGCCATTTTCATATCTGAACTGATGGCAGAAACATCTAAAGTTTTGCGGTATTTTTTGGCTAAAGAATAAGATGCATCAGCATAAATTAAAAAACGGTCAATGTCTTCTTCGTCAAAACCTCGAGCGGTGTAAAAACTTAAATCTAAAGTATTTTTTATCCAGCGATAAAAATCCTGGGTTTCTGCATAAGACGCGGTCGTAGGCGCAGGATTTTTCGCTTTGCCCAATAACCCTGATAACGCAGAAGCAATTCCTAAAATATTGACTTGTCCTGCACTATAATTCGGTGCCGCAAATGCTGATGGTGTAGAAAGTTTGGGGAAAACATCGGTTAACGGACTTTTCATATAAGATCTCATATCCGAATTTAGAGCAACTACTCTTTTTGGAAGTTCTAAATTTTTGATATCTTTTCTCAAATTTCCTGTCGCATGGAAAGCGAGCTCTACTTCCGGGATGAGATAAGGAGTTTTCAAAAGCGATATATTGAGTGGTTGAGAATAATTTTGCGAAGAAACTTTCACTGAATTTCTATCGTAACCACTTTTTACAAAGCGCAATTCATCGAAAGACTTCGCAGCGATCATGTAATTTCCATGCTTGTCGGTGAAGGCTTTTTCGTCGGATCTTACATTGAGAATAGTGACTTCCTGTAAATCATTCCCAAACTCAGAAGAAACTTTTCCGAAAATATATTCCTGCGAAAAGGCGGAAATTGAAATTACAAAAAAGAAGAGAAAGAGTAGTTTTGTTTTCATGCAGTTTTATTTGACGTAAAAGTAATTTTATAAAACACTTGTTTAATGATTTGCGAATTATTGGTATTAATTTTAACCGGTTTTAAGGGGTTTTATGATTTTTTTTGAATTTTAGATTTTGTTTTTTGTTAAGGTTTTTAATGATTGCGTTTTACGGGGTTGCTTCTTGGGTAGATTTTTTTTAATCTCCTCTTAAGTACGAGACAAAGATTTCCTTATCACGCTATTTAGGAATGACTAAAAGACATTTGACTTATGAAATGAAAAGCGATGAAAATCGGATCAACGCTGTCACGGTTTGAAACCGTGACAGCGTTCTAGGTAGGAAAGAGTTAGTTTGAAACGATTTTGGGAACGAATTTCTTTATTAATTTTTTTAAATTTCTATAAAAAACTGAGTCTTGCGTAAGGGATGGCAGTGGAAATCCTTTTTTGGGGAATTGGGCGCGAGCGAAGCGAGCGCTCAGTTCCCCAAAAAAGATTGCAACGTACAGCCCGACCTGAATTCCGCTGGAAAGGTCCTCTGCTTTGAAGAATAATTTAGGGTGCGGAATGAAGGTTACGCCCAAACTTCAACTCCACTCAGTTTGAAAATGAATTTTATTTCTGAAAATTATTTGTTTATCTTTGTGGTCTTACAAAATTGGGGTTGACTGGTTTCGACAGCAAGATCAATGGGTAAGATTGCATGCAGAGAACCGTGACGCGATCTCTTTAATCCCTTGTCACAAAATTTTAACTGGCGACCAAGAGTTTGCTCTTGCAGCTTAATCCGAATTACAGTAGGATTCAGCGCTCTCCCGAAGATAGTAAGGAGGTAAGATATCCCACAGAAGTTCTGTTTCGCGACGTCTGATCCTGGGGTATAGCAATGCGGAAATAAGGTTTTAGTTACTTCGGCTAATTCACGAAAACTTCAGAAGATAAGTTGTAAGTTGGGTGTCTGTACTCTGTTTGCAATCGAAAATTAACTGCAGAATAAGCATGTAGAAGTCTTATGTGTTGCTTGTTTGGACGAGGGTTCGAATCCCTCCAACTCCACATTTTAATTAAATAACCCGCTGTTTTTCAGTGGGTTATTTTTATTTAAACAAATCTTTCTCCACCAGTTCTCCACATCGAAAACTTTATTAAAAAAAGTTTGATATTTTTGATTCTTTACCCTCATTTAAGTTTGATAGATTTACTAGGGGGTATGCTTAAAAATCAAAATATGATACGGGGATGCCATGTATATGGATAGGGTATATTTACATATTCGAAAAATGATATACCAAAACTAATTAGTATAATTATAAATTTTTCGACCTTAATCCTACTAAAAAATTGAATTAAATGTAATATTCATTAATTCCATATATTTGTGTAAATCAAATTATTGAAAATGATAACGTAAATCTAAACAAGTGGAAATTTGATAAACGGGGCTTTAGCTGACTTAAAATTCTACGGACAATACAAACTAGGGACATATTGCAAACTTTTAATAAAAACATAATAAATGAAAAAAACACTTTACATTTTAACGCTGTTGATTGCAACGGTTTCCTACTCTCAAAATTTGTGGCAACCTCTTGGACCTGATGATTTCAATCAACCTTCCTATGGAGTTGCTGATTACTCAAAACTTAAGCATGATAACAATAACGTACCTTATGTTGCATTTTCTGACGGATTGATGAACAAAAAAATAACAGTTAGAAGATTTATAAATAACAAATGGGAAACTGTTGGTATACCAGGATTTTCAGGTGCAGCCGTTACCTTTATCTCGTTGGAATTTGACAGCAACAATAATCCTTATGTCTCTTACAAAGACAACACAATTATTGTCAAAAAATTTGATGGAGTTGATTGGATTACAGTGGGAAACACATCCTCTTACACAAGTTATCCCTTCGATTTAAAAATCAAGAGTAACATACCATATATCGCATTTCTTAATTCAACAAATGGCAATAAGACTTCCCTAAAAAAATATAGCGGCTCCAATTGGGAACAGTTAGGTAATGATGGTTTTTCAGAAGGTTCTGCGAGTTCAATTAGTCTTGACTTCGACAATGCAAATACACCATTTGTTGGGTATACCGATGGTTTGTATAGTAATAAAGGTAGCGTTAAAAGCTTTGATGGTTCTTCATGGAACTATTTAGGGAATCGGAGCTTTACAAATGGAATAGCATCTTCTGTGAAAATTAAATTCAACAAAAACAACGAATTATGTTTTCTATATAAAGATGGGGCTGTTAATAATAAAGCTACTTTATTAAAGTTTTCAGCAGGTAACTGGAATACTATTGGCAATCAAGGCTTTTCTGATTCGGAGTCTGACGATTTTGATATTGCTTTCGATTCAAATAATAATATTTACATTGTTTGTAAAACTACTTATGACTTTACTTCAGTATACAGATACTCCACAGAATGGTCTAAGATAGGCTACATGAACTTTGATGACCTACCAACCAACTACAGGTCCTTATCTATTGACTCAAATAACAACGTCTTAATAGCATACAAAGATGATGTATCTAACGGAAAAATGCTTACTGTGAAAAAATTAAGCAATAATAATTGGTTAGTAGTAGGTGAAGAACCAATTACAGATAATAATGCGAAAGGTTTAGATAATATGGGCACAGCAATTAGTGATAAGCAAAACAATATTTATTTGCCATATATAGAATATCACTACCTATCGAATGACACCACTCAAAACAATAGTTTACGAATTAAAAAATACTTCAATGGACAATGGACAGACTTTGGTGGAGTTATTAATGACAATCTATGGGCGACAGATAAAGAAGCTATATCTCTAATTTCGGATGCTGCTGACCAACTATACATCGCATATGTTGAACGTGATTCTTCTTTTCCAAATCATAGGATAAAAGTAAAAAAATTTGAAAATAATTCATGGATAGATATTGTTTCACCTCATTCTTTAATTTCATCACCGTACAGGACAGTTCTTTCTTTAGATTACAACTCATCAAACGAATTAATTATAGCTTATACAGCTCCTAATAATAGTGGAGACTTTCAGCTTTTTATAAAAAAATATGACGGAACTAGCTGGAAAAACGTTACCTATAGCGAACATTTCGGTGGACTCTCAAATAATTTGTCCATGAAGGTCGAAAGAAATATAAATCCAAACATCATATATGTTGCATTAGATTCAGATATAACAAGGCTGTCTACTCCAACTTCTTCTTGGGAGCTCATTGGAACTGGAAAATCACTTGAAATTATGAATGGTATTCTATATTCGCACAGAGATAATAATTTGATAAAGTTTAATGGTCAGAATTGGCAAAATGTAGGAACTAGCTTTGTCTCAACTTTCAATACCCAACTCAGAACCATCGGAAATAAATTGTTTATAGTTAATTTAACAAATGATAAATTATCGGTTTTAAATTATGATGGAAATAATATGAGTACCGTAGGAAATACAAATTTCAATGCAGGAAAAGGAAATTATCCTTCATTAGTACTCTCAAATAATAATAAATTGGTTACTGTATATAATAATTCACGAGGAGCCTACGCAAAATACATTAATATAGAAAATCTTGCAACAAACGAAAGTAATAATAAAAGAAATATTGTTTCATATCCTAATCCAGTTAAGGATATAATTTATTTTACAGGAGAAGGGGATATTACACTTTATAATATTTCTGGTCAAAAAGTAGCTTCACAAAAAAAAGTATCTCATATCAACATTGTAAAACTACCTAAAGGTTTTTATTTTATTGTCTTTAAGGATAAAGATGGTAGAGAAATAAAAATGAGTAAAATTATTAAAGAATAAATCACATCATATTATTATTTCCGCCAAGGGGAACAAAAGTTAACGCCACAACCACCCTTTTCTAATTATGAGTAAAAGAAAAATTAGAACTGCATTAATATTTTCCAGACAAAACCAAAGATTTAGAGCTCTTCAAAAAAAGAAAGTTAAAAAAGAAAATGTTCTTTTAATCATTGCTCGGAATGCAAAAAAAACAAATGTCATTAATCCTAAACCAACCAAAAAAAAGTTGTCTCCTCATGACATGCAACTAAAGGAGAAAGGATGGAGTGAAATGCTTGATATATTTGAAATAAAATCATCGGAAGTTTCATATGAGACATACAAAAAAAGATTTAATAAAATCCCTAAATACACGCAGGTCTTAGATTTAATAAAAAATGCGAAAAAATTTATTGAACTTAAAAAATTGAACAAAGAGCCATACAGAATGGAAGAATTCTTTAAGAAGTTTTGATATTTAGAGAAAACAAATTAGATAAATAATAATATTAGATTTCAAAAATTTAATATCTGTAATCCCTCTTAATAAAAAGATAAAACAAGTCTATCTTAAAAGTTTTTGTACAATAATTATTTAAGTAAAAATATTGATATTTCTTTTTAGGAACATATAGTATGATTGTATCGAGACTTACAATTTATAAGGATTTATCATATATTTACTGCATAGATGACCTAGGAATTTGTTACTATCCATCTAATAATAGTACAATCACTATATTGCTAATACAAATTATAGCATGAATTTAACCTAATTAAACAACTTTTATGAGAGCTTATATTATTGTTTGCATACTATCGATATCTGCACAATTTTACGCACAGAAAACTTTACAATTGTATGGTGGTAAAAACGAAGCTGTTTACTTAGGTTGCTTAAATTGCAACAATGTTAGTTCTAATTCTATATGGAACGAAGTAGGAAATTATGGCTCTCCAGTTAGTTCAACTTCAATTTGGAATGAAGTAGGAACTTATGGCGGTCCAGTAAGTTCCTATTCTCCTTTTAATCCAGTGGGAAATAATCCACCTAAAATCATTGATTCAGACGGCAACTTCTATGGTTATCTAACTGCAAATCCCGTTAAATCAAATCGAGCTACATTCAAACTAGCATTGACTATATGTGAAAATTGGGAGTACATAAAAAAAGATGTCGGCAATTGGTATTATAAAATTTTTAGGTAAGATGTACAAAATTATTTTGAAATTATTTTAAAAAGGAGCAAAACCTATCAGACAATGAAACACAAATTATTACTGTTAAGCATTATACTATCTACCTTTACTTTTGCACAACAACTAACGATTGATGAAACAATCAATTACATTAACACTAATTTACAGGACCAGTTTAAATTGAAAATTACTTCTGAAAGAAATTTTAAAGTTTCCCAAGATAAGAGTAGCAATCAGTATTGGGTCGATTTTAATAGTGAGCTTAATAAATTTTTTCCTGATTCTAGTAAAAATGGTAATTCATATGGTACTGAATGGGCTTATTCAGGTAAAATTGACAAAATTAATATAAGTAAAAGTATAGATTATAATAATGAGTTTTTGATAAATTTTAAGTGCAACGACAGTTCGCCATGTTATTATGTTATAGGAAAGAGGTACTCAGTAAGTTTCAAAAATAATGTTGTAGATAGTAAGACAGCTTATCTAATTGCTGGAACTGCTGAGAATAAATATCAATTTAAATTATCTTTCGTAAATGAGAATAAAAGAGATAAGATATTTAACGCATTTAAATATTTGATTGAATCAATAAAAGTTAGTCCTGAGTTTCAAAATCAAGATTCTGACCCATTTTCAGTAGAAAATTTCAGTGCCTTATATTCGGTAATTATCGGAAATAAGATAAAAGATGAAGTCAAACTAAATTCGGATAGAGGGACATACAGCATTTCTGTAAGCGTTAATGGTTTAACAAAACAATTTGTATTAGATTCAGGAGCAAGTGAAATTTCTCTGTCAACAAATTTTGAGAGAGATTTAATTTCACAAGGACTAATTAAAAAGGAAGACTATCTTGAATCAGGACTTTACAAAATTGCTGACGGCTCAATAGTTACTCAAAGAAGGATAAATCTAAAAGAAGTAAAAGTTGGAGCTTTCACTGTTAAGAACGTCACTGCTTCTGTAGGAAATGGAAATATCCCATTACTACTTGGGAAAAGTTTTTTAGATAAATTTAGCAAATGGTCAATTGACAACAGCTCAGAAAAATTAATACTAGAAAAATAAAACCCTCGACTTAATTTAGGATTTACACACGGTGACCAGATTGTAAAATTTCTCTATCAAGATAAACAAATTTTTAACGTCAATTTGCATGTATTGAAACGTGAAACTGAGAAAAACCCCCAATGGTAAATTAGTAACATCTTGAAATACAATTCGCTTACAATCAATTACTTAATCATCTTAAGTGGGGTTTTTGAATGCTATATCCTTTTTTGTAGAATAATAATCACATTATAAAGTCTTCAAAACGGTTATCAGAATAATGTAGAAGAAAGCTTACAGCAGTTTTTCTATGCATGTTTAATTATCCTGCATTCACATTATACTTCTCAGCTTTAATTTCGAGAATCTTATCCAAATTTTCAAGTATATAACTTTTCCTGAAACCTGTGAATTTCGAAAGCATCGTCAATGCTTCGTCTGCAACTAATTTATCTTCAGATTGTAAAGCTTCTTGAAGTCCGTAATATTTGCTAAAAGTTTCTTGTAGTATTATAATAATATAGGCTTGCATGATTAACGTTTTTTATACTCCAAAAAAAATTTGGTAAGTAGTGGATTATACATAAAGAGTTCTTTGTTAGTATTGCAGACAACAAAGAGCTCTAATTTCTTATCTTCTGTAAAGGTGTTAAATCTATCCTCGAAGTACTGAACATATTGAAATGGGTTTTTATCAGTATCCAATCTAGGTGAAGAATAATAGCAAATTAACATCTCTTGAAGCAACTTTTCCTCTGGGAAGCAACCTACGCCTAATTCAATTATTTTCGACACCTCCGTACCAGCATAGATATCATCGTGAAAGTGAATGGAAATCACTTTCTTGATGTTTTGTTCCAAAACCAGGTTCATACAATTTTCAACTATCTTAGCATCATCATCCATCTTAAAGACATTATTAAATGGATATGTTTGGGTAAGAAAATAATTGATGTGCATTTCAGTAAAGTTGGTTTCAGTAATTTGTGAAAAGTAATGGAATCTTGTATGGTTATAATTTACTGAAATAAACTTCTCAGCTAGTCGTTTTAGTTCGTCAACTTCATCAGATTCACGGTTTTCTTCGATGTATTTGCTAAATGGCTCAATACTCCTGGTAAAGCTGTCGTAAGCCTCCATAACTGACGAGACAAACATTTTGATTTCTGGAATACTAGAATCATCTAAAAAGTTTTCCACTTCACAAAAGTAATCCCCAATAATTCCTTTCAATGGATACACGCTCTCAAATTCTATGTAATTTTTAGTGTGAATCGTTACTTTGATAATATAGAAATCAAAGCGACAGAATGTTATTAAAATAAGCTCCATAAATTGGTCATTTGTTGTTAGTTATACAGTGAATTGTCTTTTTGTCGAAGCTTTCTAAAAAGAGCTCTTCTGAGCCAGCAATGACATGTTTGCCTTGAGTCATATCCTCTTTCCTAAATTCAAGATATTCTAAGAGATAATTGACCATGGCATCGGTAAATTCAAAGAATGGAAAGTTATCCTTAAAAAAGGATTCACCAAAAATTCTTCTAATCCTTTGTTGTTTTTCAGAGGATTGTTCATCATCCAGGAAAATACTTAATGAAAATTCCAGCTCTCTCAGTTTTTGCTTAATTACTTGCAGATTGCGAACTATTTCAATTTCGAAAATGAGCTTTTCTTTGTAGGCTTTCAAGACTCTTTCCTCAAAGTAACTCACTATCTCAAAGTTTTCTGATGAGGTTTCAGTGTATTTTATTCCCTCGACAGGGAAAAGTGTGATTATCTCAAACCCTTTTGGGCTATATTTTAAAACTTTGGTGAAGTAATTGGTTTCTCCAAAAGTTACTCGAAGTATTTGATTTTCCATTCTAATTATTTTTTAAGCAGTTTAAACAAAAATGCTCTTCTTCAACCATCGGAGGAACATTGGTAAATTCTTCAATTAAGGTGCATATGATTGATTTAAGATTTACATTCTCACTCCAGGATTCAGTGGTTGCAATAGAATCGTGGATAGTAAACAAGGGCATGTCAGGGTATCGTTTTGCTATTTCTTTCGTAACAAAGTCGATAACACATGTGGATTCTATTTGCTGCAATAAAATTGGAAAATCTGTCTTATCATTTTTTTTCATTATTAAAAGAAATTCGCAGAAGGCTGGAAAGTGTTTTTGAAAATCTTTGAATTCTCTACCAGGATTTTTTTCACCACCATAAAATATGCTAAAGACGGACTCTTTTATCATACCTTTTTCTTCCTCAATGTTGTTTACTTCATAAAATTTTGAAATAGTTATAGTAACATCTTTTCCATTCACATCTTTACCTATTACTTTTGGAACTCTTCTTTCCCATCGTCCAGTATATGGTTTAACAGGATAAAGTATCTTCATCATTTCACTGTAAAATTTACCATCTAAAATCCAGTTTTTGAGTATTTCATAATCCTTTTGAAAGGCTGACGAACAAAGGACTAAAGGTAGGTTCTGCCAGATTAAAGATTTATCTTTAATCTTATTATCTATAATTCTACTTAAATTTATATTACTATTTCTACCTCTATCACTACACTCAATCTCTCCTAAAACGCTCTCAGTAGAATTTTTTTGCAATAGAAATTCAACCAGAGCTACCATAAAATACGGTTGGCTGGATTTTATGTCATAATTCACAAGAGTTTCACCGTCATATCGGAGAAAAGGTCTTAAAATTTTTGGTAAATTTGTTAAGTTGCTATGAATTCTATTATCTGTCTTTGTGTTTCGTGAAGCAAAAATATTATTAGCATTTAAATTTTCGATGGCTGCCAAATATGAGATTTTTTGATATTTTGAGAATTCTTTGCCTTCCATTACAAGCTCTTTAGCATCAGCATAGTCAATGGTAAGTTTATTATTTAGCCACTTTGCCAGGTGCCGTGCGCTATGCTTGACTATATCTGCTATTATATGTTGTTCAATGACTGTATTCCGAGTTTTAACATCAGTCATATCTACCATCACTATTTTAAACTGGGTATCTAGTTCTATTAACTGCCGAATCTTTGCTGAAAACCGATATTGGGCACATCTTGGCGGTTGACCAGGAAAATTCTTGTGATTAAGTTTATCTAAAATTTTATTCTCTACAAAATAGTCGAAGTACTTATTGTAATTGGATGAGTAATCGTCAAGAATCTCCGAACATAACGAGCTGTAAGTTTCGAATGTTTCATTCTCCCAATCTGAAGTTACTTTTCTGAAAAGAACGTGGAAGTAGAACTTTGCAATTTTTTCATTCATCCAAAATTTCGGTGGATTTTCGTTAAGTTTAGTAGTAAAAAACTTTAGAATAGTTTCGGGAAGGAAAATTGATTTTGGGATTCTAGCCCACTTTTTTTTGAAATTTGACATTTAAATTCTATTTTTTTAATTAATAAATAGAGGACTCCATTTCAATGGAAAAATCCTCTGAAAAAAACATTTAGGTTGATAGAATTAAGATTCATGCTTCAGAACGAAGCTGGAGAATTGTTGTTCTATCATTTTATTTGAGCCCGAAGACTCCGAATCATTTTCCCACCGCTTAAAATGACAGACAACACGGTTGGACACTGATTTAACAGTTCTCTTGATTCTAAAAATTAATTTACTGGCTTCATTGCTTTTTTTATATCGGACATATAGAGAAGTGGCTTATCACCGATTTTGTGACCGACAAGGTTTCCATTTTTTATCCAATTATCATAAGTTGAAGAACTTATTCCTAGCATTTTTATCGCTTCATTTTTTGTAACGATTTTATCTTGTTGCTGACTCAACTCCTCAAACCTGCGTTCAAGTCTTGAGATTTGTTTCCAGACAGTATCATTAATCATTTGTTGAAGTTTGTCTACTTTCACCACAACTGTATCGTTGTCTAAAATTGTTATTCCGTTCATTATTTTAAATTTATTGTGTTAATTAAGTTGAGTTCTCTTGCAAAATTTTCAGCTTGCTTTCTATCCACATCTTGGATATATTCTCGTAGCTGCTTTTCGTTGGTGTGACCTGAAGCTGTCATCAAAGCAGTAGTGCTTATTAAACCATAGAAATTGGTACAAAAACTCCTGCGACACAAATGCGAAGTGATTAGCTTCCACTTAGGATAAGTACCAAAAACTTTTCGTATTTTTTTTGTTTTTTCATCTACAACCATTGAAATTCCACCTTCACAAGGCTCTGTTATACCTCCCAGTTCTGCAACTTCTTTGATATATTCGTTAAATCTTTGGGAAGAAATACTGCCAGGAAACTGCCAATTTCTTTTATTTAATATCTTGACAATTTTTTCATGCAGAGCAAGCCTTAAATGTTTTTCCGTTTTTTGCTGGGTAAAACAGATGAAAAACGTCTCTTTTCCATCAACTAATTCAGTCTCAATCATTGAAGTATTAAATTTTAGAAAATCAGAACAGCGTTGACCACAAAAAGCACCTACTATAAGCCAATCTCTGGCATTTTCTAAGTAAGGTTTTTGATAATTATGATTTTCGAGTAGTTCCAACTCTTCAAATGATAAAGTTGGATATACCGTTCTACTTAGTTGAATTTTCAGATGTCTTATTCCAGGATTGATTTGATATCCATTAGCTGAGGCATGAAAACATATGGTCTTGATAGCCTTAAAGGTTCTATTGCTATAACTATTCATATATCCTTCCACCTCTATGCAATAATCATCATAACATCGCTGAAAATTCCTGTCAATCTCAGTCATCATAGGTGCAGCAGTATCTTCATATCTGAAAAATCGTTTTAAAATTTCAATGATACACTTTGTCTTTGTCAGCGTAGCTTCTTTTCTTTTACCTCTTTCAAATTCTTTAGTTTTCTCTTCTAGGTAAATACTTGCGTATTCTAAGAGATTTGGGTCTGTTTTCTCCTCGATTTTAAATCGTTCAGGATATATAATTCTCCTTAACCACTCTTTACTAATGTTGGATTTGTCGGATTTTTTATATTCATCTTCAATAAGTTCCGACAACTTAATGAGATTACGATTTACCTGAACGTTAGTTGACAGTCTATTTCTTGTTTCAGCAGAACGGCTCGAAACCATCTTTCCATTTTTTAACTCTTCGATTGAGGAGAGACAACAGCCATTTTTAGCGTCCCAATCCTCCAGATTAACATACTCATCGGTGGCAGATGTGAAATCAAACCTACGACCATCACGAATCCTAACCAGGATTGTGTTTTTCAACTCTTTTGGAGATTTTAAATAGTATTTTACACTTATCATGTTTTATATTTTTATTTAATTATTTAATATGAAAACAGTAAGAATCTTGTCATTTCAGACAATGCAAAAACCCTGGAAATCATCGACTACCAGATATAAATAAAGTGTAAAGGAATACATGAAAGTATTATTTGAGAAAAGAAATCTCAAAGCTTTAATTTTTGCTGTGTATAGCCGAATCTATTCCAATAAAGGAATTACACCACCTTCCCAGTAATTGCTCTGGAGGTTGGCTGCGGAGATTATTTCTAACCCCACATTCTAAAGATTCTAAATGTCAAAAAACGTCTACTCTTAATAACTCTACAAACATAATAAAATTAAATTTTATAAACAAAACTTTAACTTACTTTAACACAAATATTATTCTATTTTTATTTAAATTCCTGCGCACACACGTGAGGACTTTGCAGACTGCCCTAAATTCAGTACATTTAAAACTTTATTTTTTACATATGTCAGAGGAACAAAAACGATTACTAGAGCAGAAATTATGGGATATTGCCAATGCTCTACGAGGCAAAATTGATGCAGATGCTTATCGAGATTATATATTAGGATTTATCTTTTACAAATACCTTTCTGAGAAACTATATCTGAAAGCCAATTCCCTTCTGAAAGGAGAAGAAGTGGAGGATTATTATTTAGTTAAAGACGAAGAAACGCTGGAAGCCATCAAAGAGGAAACATTAGAATCTCTCGGCTATTTCCTAGAGCCAGAAGAACTATTTGACTTTCTAGTTGTTAGAGGGCAAAGAGTTAACAATGCCACCACAGCGATTAGAGGTTATTCAAATATTTTAATTCGTGTGAATGGAAACACCAAAGCACTTGGTTCCGTAAAAACTAAAGTTAACGAAGAAGACTTTGAAATTGAATTAATTGACAGACCAAGTAGTCACATCATAGAAGATTTAGAAGCCGTCTTAAGAAAGATTGAGCAAAGCACGATGGGTACAGAATCCCAGGAAGACTTCGATGCTCTATTTGAAGATATTGATTTGGCTTCAACAAAACTTGGTAGAACTCCAGACAAAAGAAATGAAATCGTTGTTGAGATAATTACCAAACTATCGGAGATTGACTTTAAGCTGGAGGATATTAATTCTGATGTATTAGGTGATGCCTACGAATACCTGATTGCAAAGTTTGCCTCTACGGCTGGAAAGTCGGCAGGTGAATTTTACACCCCCCAACAAATCTCGAAAATCCTTGCTAAAATCGTTACTGACAAGAAACAACGACTGAAAAACGTCTATGACCCCACTTGTGGTTCAGGCTCCCTCCTACTTCGAGTTGCCAAAGAAACTGATGTAACCGAATTCTTTGGACAGGAAATGAACAGAACTACTTTCAACCTTGCAAGGATGAATATGCTTTTACATGACGTTCATTACAGCAGATTTGATATCGAGAATGATGACACTTTAGAGGAACCAAAACACCTCGAACAAAGATTTGAGGCTATTGTTGCCAACCCACCTTTTTCAGCACATTGGAAAGCCGACAACAACCCTCTCCATAATACAGATGAAAGATTTAGCCAGTTTGGAAAGTTAGCTCCAAAGACTAAAGCTGATTTTGCATTTCTTCAACATATGTATTATCAGTTGAGTGACAATGGAACTCTAGCATCTGTTTTTCCTCACGGAATCCTTTTTAGAGGTTCTAGTGAAGGACTTATAAGAAAGTATTTTATTGATAAATTAAATGCAATAGATGCTGTAATAGGATTACCAGGAAATCTTTTTTATGGAACCTCTATTCCAGCTTGTATTATCGTACTGAAAAAATGTAGAAAAGTTGATGATAACATCGTATTCATTGATGCAAGTGCGGTAGGAAACTACGTTAAAATAGGAAATCAAAATGAACTTAGAGACGAAGATGTAGAACGTATCGTTAATGCTTATTACGAGAGAGAACATATTGATAAGTTTTGTGCGATTGTAAGTTTTGCAGACATTAAAAAGAATGACTATAATCTCAATGTACCCAGATACGTAGATGTTTTTGAAATCGAAGAAAGAATTGATATCGAAGAAATTGCCCAAAAACTTAAAGCTCTTGAAAAAGAAATAATTGCAAACGATTCAGAACTTTCGAAGTACTGCACAGAGTTAGGAATATCAACACCGTTTTAAAATGAAAGAACCAAAACTAAGGTTTCCTGAATTTCAAAGTAAACCTACCAAGTTAAAACTGGTAGAAGATTGTTTCTTTTTTTCAGGAGGAACTCCGTTAACATCCAATACAAAGTATTTTAAAGGTAATATCCCGTTCATAAGGTCAGGGGAAATATCAAAAAATAAAACTGCACAATTTATTACTCAAGATGGACTTGATAATTCATCTGCTAAAATAGTTCAGAAAGGCGATTTGTTGTACGCACTATATGGAGCAACTAGCGGTGCAGTAGCTATTTCAAAAATTAATGGAGCAATTAATCAAGCAGTATTATGCATTAGACCAAAAACACTAAACACTAATTATCTTTTTTATTTATTGCTGAGAGACAAGAGTCAAATACTTCAAACGTATCTCCAAGGAGGGCAAGGTAACTTATCATCGCAAATTGTAAAATCTTTTGAATTTTCTTTTCCATCAACTAAAGAGCAAGAAAAAATAGTTGATTTTATGCAGAAGGCTGACAATAGAATAGAATTTCTTAATGAAAAAAAAGAACTTTTTGAAAAGTATAAGTCAGGAGTAATGAAGAAACTCTTTTCAAAAGAGCTGATGTTTAAAGATGATAATGGAAATGACTTTCCTGCTTGGGAAGAAATTAAAATTGGCAAACTCGTGAAAATTTATGATGGAACACATCAAACACCTACTTACGTTTCTGAAGGTATTCCTTTTTATAGTGTTGAACACGTTACAGCTGATAATTTTTCCAAAACAAAATTTATCACCAAAGAGGTTTTTGACAAAGAAAATTTAAGGGTAAAACTTGAAAAAGGTGATATTTTAATGACGAGAATTGGAGACATTGGAACTTCAAAATTAATCAATTGGGATGCTAATGCATCTTTTTATGTAAGTCTAGCCCTTCTAAAATGTTCCGAACATATAGATTCTGCATATTTAAATCAATTTATAAAAAGTCCTTTTTTTCAAAAAGAGCTTTGGGAACGAACTATTCACGTTGCGTTTCCAAAAAAAATTAATTTGGGGGAAATTTCAGAATGCAGGATAAAACTTCCTGTTTTGAAAGAGCAAAAGAAAATAGCTAGCTTACTAGAGAAAATTGATGAAAAAATCGCTCTTGTAAAGAGCGAAATAAAAAGTACAAAACTGTGGAAGAAAGAACTATTACAAGAAATGTTTGCGTAGAAAGACATGACGATACAACCAGAACAACACCTTGAGAACAATTTAATATCCCAACTTGAAAAGTTGAGGTACAAAAAAGTGGTCATCAAAAATGAACAGGAACTTCTTATCAATCTGAAAAACCAACTTGAAATCCACAACAAGGTCAAACTTTCTGAAAAGGATTTCAAGCAAATTCTCATCTACATTAACAAAGGAAGTATTTTCCAGAGAGCACATACTCTCAGAGAAAGAATTCCGTTCATGAACGACCTGGGAGAAAATAAAACGATAGAACTAATCAACAAAGAATTTTGGTGCCAGAATGAGTTTCAGGTTGCCCAGCAAATTGAGATGAAAGGCTCTTTCAAGAACAGGTATGATGTCACTATTCTAGTGAATGGATTACCACTCGTACAAATTGAGTTAAAACGAAGAGGATTAGAACTGAAAGAAGCTTTTAATCAAACCAATCGCTACCAAAGACACTCTTACGAAGCTGGGTATGGATTATTTCAGTACATCCAGATATTTGTGATTTCCAATGGAGTAAATACAAAGTACTACTGTAATGGAACAGTTCAACAAAGAAGCTTTAAGCAAACCTTTTTCTGGGCAGACAAAGAGAATAAAATCATTACCGAATTAGATGCTTTTGCAAGTGAATTCTTAGAACCTTGCCATCTCACAAAAATGATTACTAAGTATATGGTAATGAATCAAACCCAGAAGGGGTTAATGGTTTTGAGACCGTATCAATACTATGCTGTTGAAGCGATTGTTAATCAAGTAAAGGAAACAACCAAGAATGGTTATATATGGCACACTACAGGTAGTGGTAAAACGCTAACTTCTTTCAAAGCAGCCCAAGTTCTTACGGAGAATCCAGATGTGGATAAAATCCTGTTTGTAGTTGACCGAAAAGACCTTGACTATCAAACTACCAAAGAGTTTAATAGTTTTGAAAAGGATTCCGTAAATGCAACAACCAACACCATTAATCTTGTAAAACAACTTCAAGGAAATAGCAAACTAGTAGTTACTACTTTACAAAAGTTGAATACAGCGATAAAGAAAAAGAAATACCTCTCCCAGCTTGAAAACCTGAAGAAACAAAAGGTCATCTTTCTCTTTGATGAATGCCACCGCAGCCAATTTGGAGGAACGCATAAAGCCATTAACGATTTCTTTGAAAACTGCCAGATGTTTGGGTTTACAGGAACTCCAATTTTTGAAAAAAATGCCAGCACCAATGATTTAGGTAAAAGAACTACTAAAGATTTATTCGGAGAAAAACTTCACAGCTATGTAATTACAGATGCTATTCGAGATAAGAACGTTCTTAAGTTTGGCATTGAGTATTTTAGCACCTTTAAGAAGAAAGGTGGAATTTCTGATGAAGACATTTCTGCTATTGATGAAGTTGAGGCAATGAATGCTCCAAAGAGATTACAAAACAATACTAACTACATCATTGACAATCACCAAAGAAAGACTCATAACGGCTCTTTTAACGCATTCCTTTGTGTAGGAGGAGCAAAGCAAGCCAGAGCGTATTATGAGCTATTTAAAGAGCTTAAAAGCCAGGGAAAACACAACCTTAAGGTTGCTACGATATTCACTTACATAGCTAATCCTGAAGATGACGATTCAGGAACTTCCACTGGGACAGAATACGATGAAGATGATGAACTTTATGACGATGATGAGGCTCTGGAAATGGTTGCAGAACCTAGAACCAAATACAAAACTGAAGATGTAAGAAGTTGGTTAGAAAACGTAATCCAAGAATACAATCAGGAATACGGAGGGAACTTTAGCACCAAAGAAAGTAATGGTTTCTATAGATATTACGAGGACATCACCAAAAGAGTGAAACATAAAGACATTGACTTACTAATTGTTGTCAACATGCTACTTACTGGTTTTGACAGTAAGACACTTAATACCCTTTACGTTGATAAAAACCTTAAGCATCATGGTTTAATCCAGGCATTTTCCCGAACTAATCGAATCTATGACGACCTGAAATCACAGGGAAATATTGTTTGCTTCCGAAACCTGAAAGATGCAACAGATGAAGCCATTGCATTGTTTGCTGATAAGAATGCCAAAGAGGATATTTTCATGCCTCCACTGGAAGATGTAATAGAGAAGTTTAATGAGGCTTATGATGAATTAAAGGAGCTGGTTCCTTCAGTTCAAAGTGTGAACGATTTACAGGATGAAGACTCACAGGCAGAATTCATCAAATTGTTCCGTACACTAATGAGAATTCGAAATAAGCTGGGTCAGTTTGCAGAGTTTGACAGTACTGCATTGCACATGACAGAGCAGGAATTTGAAGACTACAAAAGCAAGTATCTGGATTTATATGACGGAAGAAGTACAACAGGTCAAAAGGAATCAATCCTTGACGATTTAGATTTTGAAGTAGAACTGATTCATCGTGATGAGGTCAACGTAGTATACATTCTTCAGCTCCTTGCAAAATTGGTTGATTCTAAATCCAAGGATAAACAGAAACAAATTCAGGTGATAATGGATATGTTGAGCAGTGAGGTCACTCTACGTAGCAAGAAAGAATTGATTGAAAGATTCATTGAAAAGAATCTGCCTCACATTACTGATTCTGATACTGTTCAGGATGAGTTTGAAGGTTATGTAGAAAGAGAACGGAAAGATGCCATCCAGAGACTTGGAGCAGATGAGAAACTAGACACTGAAAAGTTAGAATCTATCATCGGAGAATACTTATACACGAACAAGAAGCCATTAAGAGAAGATATCGTAGGAACAATGTTATATAGACCAGCCTTGAAAGAAAGGTCAGCAACCACTGAAAGAATTTCTCATCGCATCATGGATTTTGTTAATACATTTGTGAGTGGATTTGTTTAATTATAATTTAATCAACTTTCCGAATTAACAGTATTATTATTCGATAACTATAAAAAAGCTGCAATTTCGATTAACAACATAACAAAATGAGCCGAAGCAAACCCATGCCCTACTCGATTTTTAAACTTTCTCATCATATTACAGTAATTGAGTTGGAAGATTATTTAAAAGAATATGAGGAATTTGTAAGTAGTAAAATCTCTGCAATTGAAATTAAATACAACGAAATTCATGAACTAAAAAAAAATCAAAAAGAAGACGCTGAATATTTAGATTTCCTGCATGATAATTTAATTGACGAAAACATGAAATTTGGTTCCATTTTTACGAATAACTTTAGAAGTTCTTTTATGTCTCTTGTTATAATGCATTTGGAACACGAATTAAATAAAATTTGCTCCTTCCATCAAAAAAGAAATAGTATACCTTTCGGAGTTAAAGACTTAAAAGGAAACTCAGATTTAGATAAAGTAAACATATATTTAACACAAACAGAACATCTACCGATTACATCACTTAAAAGTTGGTCGAAAATAAAGGATTATCAATTTGTAAGAAATAAGTTCGCTCACCAGAAAGGTGAAATAGCTCTCAGTAGCACTAGTGATGTAAATAAGATAAAAGAAATATGCAAAAATTATAAAGGAATTAAAATTGAAGAGAAGCATAAAAAAATCCAAATAAATCTTATATCACCTGAATTATGTACCGAAAGTTTGAATGACATCTTTGCATTTCTTGGTGAGATTATTTCTTTATTAGATAACAAAAGCAATACTCAAACTTCTAGCCCCTCAATCTAAGAATAATTCACATTTATAAATTTAAGGAGAATTGTTTAATTTACCAAATGCCTGCATCAAAATAAAGATGCAGATTTAGGTTCCACCATTTCTCCACATTGACTGGTCGAACTATTTTTAGTGATTTTTGAAAATTAGGACGTTACCTTTGAGCTTAGTGTTTTCAGACTATCTAATCTCTGATTACCTAAAGGAAACCAGTTTATAATTATTCAAACCAATGTAGCTAGTACCTCCAACTCCACATTTTAATTAAATAACCCGCTGTTTTTCAGTGGGTTATTTTTATTTTAATAATTATTCTTTTTCTCTTCACAAAATATTTTTCGCCTAATCATTAATTTTTAAATCGCGGGGAAGTAAAGAGTTTGTATAAGAATAAAACAACGGCGATCAGCTGCAAACTTAATCCAACTGCTAAAAGGATATTACCATTTTCCCAATGCGTAATTTTAAATAATGCGCCAAGAAGATTAAGAATCAATCCTAGTGCGAAAATTAAGACAATGTATATTTTTTTCAAAGTTGAGAATTTTATTTGTTATTGAATTTTATAGTTAATTTCAGTGCTACTGCTAATTTATAGTCTTTGAACCTAAGCTCAGTTTCCTTTTTAAAACCAATCGAAGATAAGTAAATTATTCATAATTTCCCGGCCTTAAATTAATGGAAATAATCACATCTATTTCCAGATTTTGAAATTCAGCATTACTTTCTTTTTTTGAATTAAAGTTCGCCAGTCGATAAAGAATAGAAAAAAAAGAAGCGCTAAACTTAAAACCAAACTTGCAACAGATTGCCAGGAAAAAGTATTATCGATGATGCTTTGAATATTTTCCGATGCATATTGTCCTAAATGTAAAGCAACCGTGTCGCTTGTAAATTTTCCAATAATAAAAGCAGGAATAATGTAAATCGGCTTTATTTTAGATATTCCGGCTCCCAGAAAAAGCGGTGTTGTTGGAAGTGGCAATAAGGAATAAGCCAAAATGAAGAGTTGACCTTTCCATTTATTTTCATTCATTTTTTCTCCCAAGAACTGGATGTCTTTATTTTTGGAAGTTTTAAGATATTTTTTTGCGATTGCGGGCGAATAAAGCAGAAGAATATATCTTCCCAAAACCGAACCTGTAACACCAACTACAATGACCGACCAAACATTCAGTCCAAACATGATCTGGAAAAATACCATCACTGTAAATGCCGGTGGAAAGGGAAAGGGAACGATGTCAAATATCAAGGCTCCGAAGAAAACTAAAACATAATACCACCACATTTTTTTAAGATTTATGTATTTTGACTTTTAAATTTTCTGGAGAAATACGTGGCAATCAGAAAAATTACAATAATTCCATTCGCCTTAAAAATTTCTATTCTATAATCGGCAGAGTTTTGTTTTATCAGTGAAAAATACATCGCCAGTTCACAGAATATAACAATCAAGGTAAATGTTCTACATTCTTTAATGTCTCCGACTAATCAAAAATCACGATTTTTTTTATTCTACAATGTAGGAAATAAATTGACAGGTTTGAAAATTTCAGAATTTGCTTAAACTTTTACCAAATAACAGTTCAATTTATAAAACAATTTCAGCTCGTAATAATATTTGAAGCTGCTTAAAAAAATTATAAAAAAAAATCCCTCAACAAAGTTGAGGGACATAGATTTCAATAAATAAAAATTTATTTCTTCAATTTAGTTGTAGGCAACGTCACTTCGCCTGGATCTTTCCAAACACCGTCTTTTTCTGCTCTTTTTTTAATGTTCTGCGCTCTTTTTTCGCTATCAGGATGCGAGCTCATCATCTTTTGAAAAGAAGTAGCTTTTGCGCTTCCACCCAATAAAGCTAATTTTTTGAAAGCAGTATAAGCTCCAACTACGTTGTAGCCATGCTTTTTCATAAAGTCATAAGAATAATCATCGGCCTGACTTTCCTGTTTCTTGCTGTGTTTAGCATCTAAAATACTGTTGGCAAATTCACCCAACTGGCTTTGACTCAATGCTTCAATTTTTCCGGATGATGCAGAAGCAGCATCCATCGCAGCGGCACGAAGATAAGCGCTCTTCACAGCATCTTTTGAATCTTCATTTTTTACGTGACCAATTTCGTGACCGATGATCGCCAATAATTCGTCGTCAGTCATGATATCCATAAGGGAAGAAAATACCCTAACACTTCCATCAGCACAAGCAAAAGCGTTGATATCTGAAACTAAATAAACTTTGTAATTTAAAGGAAGACCATCTTCATTTTGATGTTTTGCGAATAACTTTTTCAAGCGGATCGAGTAAGGATCTTTCGCTCCCGCCACTTTATTATGAGTGTCCATGTAGGCAACTCCTTCTTTCGCTAATTTTTGAGCATCAGCATTAGAAAATGAAAGTGCGCTTACTCCTTTTGAAGCAGCTTTAGTCATTTTCCCCAGGTTGATCTGAGCACTTACACTTAAAGTTGCTGCAACTAAAAATACAGTAGATAAAATTTTTTTCATATGATTTTTTTATAATTTAACTTCCAATAAAAATAGGAAAAATTATTGAATTTTTGACCGAATGATGAACTGTTGCGAAAACTTAATGTTAAACTTTGCCGTTTACAGTTGAATAAAATCTCTACTTAACTGGCCTCTTGACTTTTACAGAAACACTAATTTTTATTTTTGTGAGAATTTTACCTAAAAAGATTTAAACAAAAAATTCCCTCAGCAAAAAACTGAAGGAATCTATATTTTAAAAACGATAACTTTTACAATTGTGGTCCTGCTGCAACTAATTTTTTAGCTTCGTCATTATCGCAATACTGCTCGAAGTTTTTGATATAACGTGCTGCCAAATCTTTTGCTTTCACTTCCCATTCAGATGCGTTTGCATAAGTTGATCTTGGATCCAGAATTCCTTCTGAAACATTTGGTAATGCTGTTGGGATCTCTAAATTCATTACAGGAATTGTAATTTTATCTGCAGTGTCAATTGATCCGTCGATAATTGCATCGATAATTGCACGAGTATCTTTCAAAGAAATTCTTTTTCCTGTTCCGTTCCAACCGGTGTTAACCAAATAAGCTTTTGCACCATGTTCTTTCATTTTTCCGATTAATGTTTTTGAATACATTGTTGGGTGCAACGATAAGAAAGCTTCCCCAAAAGCTGGCGAGAATGATGGTTCCGGTTCTGTAATCCCTCTTTCTGTTCCGGCCAATTTTGAGGTATATCCGCAAAGGAAATGATATTGCGCCTGATCTTCATTAAGAAGAGAAACTGGAGGCAAAACTCCAAAAGCATCTGCTGATAAATAAACTATTTTTTTCGCATGTCCCGCTTTTGAAGGCAAAACAATTTTGTTGATAAAATAGATTGGATAAGAAACTCTAGTATTTTCTGTAATCGACTTATCGGTATAATCTGCTTCACCATATTCATTAACTACCACATTTTCCAACAAAGAATCTCTTCTGATCGCATTGAAAATATCGGGTTCTTTATCTTCAGAAAGATCGATCACTTTTGCATAACAACCACCTTCAAAATTGAAAACGCCATTGTCGTCCCAACCGTGTTCATCATCACCAATTAAATATCTTTTTGGATCTGCAGAAAGTGTGGTTTTGCCGGTTCCGGATAAACCGAAAAATAAAGCAACATCGCCGTCTTCACCTACATTTGCAGAACAGTGCATTGAAGCCATTCCTCTTAGTGGAAGGTAATAATTCATCATAGAGAACATTCCTTTCTTCATTTCGCCACCGTACCAAGTTCCGCCAATAATTTGCATTCTTTGCGTCAAATCAAACATTACAAAATTTTCAGAATTTAAACCTTGTTCTTTCCAATTTGGATTGGTTGTTTTAGAACCATTCATAACTATGAAATCAGGCTCTCCAAAAGTTTCTAGTTCAAAGTTAGAAGGACGGATAAACATGTTGGTAACAAAATGCGCTTGCCAAGCAACTTCCATAATAAAACGAACTTTCAGTCTTGTGTCTGGATTTGTACCACAAAAGGCATCAACGACATATATTTTTTTCGATGAAGACAACTGCTTCAAAACCAATTTTTTACAACTTTCAAAAATCTCTGCTGTCGTTGGTAAATTCACCTTTCCGTCCCAATGAATGGTATCTTTGCTTACATCATCTTTTACAATAAAACGATCCTTCGGTGAACGACCTGTAAATACGCCGGTTTTCACAGCAACTGCACCAGATTCTGTTATTGCGCCTTTTTCAAAACCTAAGTTTTTAGGAGACATTTCCGCCTTAAACAATTCTTCGTATGTGGGATTGTAAGCTACTTCTTCATATCCTGTGATTCCTAGATTGTGGAGTTGTTGGATGATTTTGATGTTCTTCATAACGTCTTAATATTTCTGAGTTTTATTATATTGCAAAATTAATGATTAATGAGCACTAACCATGTTTTAAAAATAATGATATTCATCAGAATCTGCAAGTAATAATTAAAATAAGAACAAATTGATTATCAATCAATTAATTGAGCGTAGGTAAAAATGGTCGCAAAATCCTTTCCCCGAAAATAGTCTTCGAAACCGGGAAATTTACAACTCATGATAAAATCGCCACCCCAAGCTCCGAGACTTTTAACAAAAGAAGGGCAGTTTTCGAAATATTTTTCGCTCACTGTTTCGATACCGAGGAAAAGACTGAGTTTTTTTTCGTGAAGATTCATTAATTCAGAAAAATCTTCTAAATTTCGCGCTTCAAGAACATCACGCGTAATCTGCGAAAATTCTTGAATCAACTCCAGCGATTTCTCTTTGGACCGATAAAGATTAATTCCTTCCCGACTGTTTTGTTTTTGGTTCAGATGAATGAAAATCAGATCCTTTTTGAAAGATGGATTGAAATCAACTTTCTGAACTATTCTTTCCGGTAAATTTTGATAAACAATTGTAGATCTTTCCTGCGCAACCGCAATGTCATAACCACTTCCACCCAAGCAAGTTTCGTTAAGATTGAAAGCATCAATTTCTGCCCATTGAGCCAAATTATTCATTAAAGTTGAGCTGCTTCCCAAACCAAAATTAGAAGGAAATTGTAAGTTGGTCGTTATAGCGTAAGATGAATTTTGTTGAAACTGCACTTTTGAAAGTTCTTTCACTTTCATTAAAACCTTTAAAATAAATTCCGCAGAATCAGGAATATTCGTGGATACAATTATTTCTTTTTTGTAATCAATTTTAATTTCCAACCAGGGTTGATGTTGATGAAGAGCGGTCCAGTAAATTAAAGATTCACCGTCCTCAATTTCCTCAAAAAAAAACTCCTGGCCCCATTTTGTTGGGATAGCAAGAGCTGAAGCGCCGTCGAGAACGACATATTCTGAAGTGAGCAATAATTTTCCCGGTGAAAAAATTCTACCCGCCATTTTTTAATTTGCTGAAGAAGTAGTCACTTCGGAATTGATTTTTTTGATCAAACCCTGTAAAGTTTTTCCAGGACCAACTTCTATAAAATTTGTTGCACCGTCTTTGATCATATTCTGCACAGATTGTGTCCATTTTACGGGACCTGTCAACTGTTTGATCAAATTCATCTTTATTTCTTCGGGATCCAACACTGCGGTGGTCGTGATATTCTGATAAACAGGGATCATCGCTTTCCGGAATTTTGTATTTTGTATTGCAGCCGATAATTTCTCTTGAGCAGGTTGCATTAAGGGAGAATGAAACGCACCATTTACAGGAAGCATCAAAGCTCGCTTTGCACCCGCTTCTTTTAATTTTTCACAAGCCATTTCTACAGCGGCAGTTTCGCCGGAAATCACCAATTGTCCGGGACAGTTATAATTTGCAGGCACAACGATTCCTTCGATCTGTGCACAGATTTCTTCTACTTTTTCATCGGGAAGACCGAGAATCGCTGCCATCGAACTTGGATTAGCATCACAAGCTTCCTGCATGGCTTTAGCACGAGCAGAAACCAATCGCAAACCATCTTCGAAGGACAAAACGCCATTTGCTACCAAAGCTGAAAATTCTCCTAAAGAATGTCCTGCTACCATTTCAGCTCCTAAACCGTTAACTGTTTTTAAAACTGCAACAGAATGGATAAAAATGGATGGTTGGGTAACTTCAGTTTTCTTTAAATCTTCGTCTGTTCCTTTGAACATTAAAGAAACGATATCGAAACCTAAAATTTCATTGGCTGATTCCATTAAATCTTTTACATCTTTCCGGGAATCGTATAATTCTTTTCCCATCCCCACAAATTGTGAACCTTGCCCAGGAAATACTAGTGCTTTCATATCTATTTTTTAGAACAGTTTAATTTTTCGGGCGACAGAATAATTTTCCGTTCATCCCTGAATGCTTTATTCAGTAATAAATACTGCAAATTTTAAAGCATCATTTCGATAAAATTTAATTAGGAACTAATCGCACAACGCGGTATCCTTTGTTGACATAAGCGCCAGATTTGGTTTTTTCAAATTCGAATTTAGTTGCTAACTGCGTCTGCACTTTATTCATCTGTTTGAAAATTTCACCCTTTTTATTTTCGCGGCTTAACATATCATTTACAACATCAAAACCGATCACCGCATATTTAGAAGGAGTTTTGCAGTATTTCTTTTTAAAATCCGCTAAAATTTCTTTCTCGAAATCGCCGTCAGTGTTGATCTTTCTATCCATTAAATAAACCAAATTCGCCTGACTGAGTTCATCTACTTTCTTCTCAAAAACCGGAGAATAAGACATGCTAAAGGCTTTTAAATTTTCAACTTCTTTGGATAAAGCGATCATTTTATTTGCAAAAGCATCTCCGGCAGAATCGCTGTCATCAACCAAAATTGCAATTACAGGAGCACTTTTGCCCGTCATCATATTTTTATCCAACTGAATATCCTGCGAAGAATTTACCATTACGACTACAGAATTCTTTAATTCCTTCTCAAGTCTGTTTTTCAAATAAGTCGCTTTGCTTTTGTCAGCATCGGCAACGATATATATTTTTTGATCGGAGTAAACATCTTTCACTTCCTTTACAATACGGTCTGAATAAACCGCATCATTGGTCTCAACAAGGATTAAATTATCATATTTCAGTAACTCATCAGAATTTGCAAAAGGCGCAACGACAGGAATCTTCGTGTCTTTTACATAGTCCAAAACCTGTAAAACGCTTGACTTAAAAAATGGACCAATGATTAGATCGGTATTTTTCGCATTGATTTGAACTAAAGAATTTTTGAAACTGGCTTCGTTGCCCGCATCAATCACTATCACATCTAATTTCTGACCTTTCGCTGCATTCCTTTCAATAGCCAATTTAGCACCTGCAAGAAAATCAAGAGACATCGTTCTGTATTTTGAATCATTGGTATCAAAACCAAATGGCAACATAATTACCACATTTAGCATGTCGCCAGATTTTTTAATGTACGCGGCACTTAACTTTTTGATTTTCAAAACCATTCCTGATTTCAATCCTTGAGAAAGGTTCGGATTCAGTGTTAATAAATCATCCAGCGTGATTCCGAATTTATTTAAGATCCCGAAAACTGTATCTCCGTTTGCAACAGTATAAGTCACATAATCATCGGAAGAAGAAATATCAGAATACGTATTTGTAGAAACTGGATTTGAAACTTCAGTCGTTTTTGGTTCACTGGATACAACAGCAGCAACTGTTTTGCTTCCTCCTTTAATTTTAATGAATTCGCCCGGCTGTAAACCTTTCGCTTCCAAACCTGGGTTCAATGCAAAGAGATCAGCTTGTGAAAGATTGAACTTTCGGCTTAATTTATAGTAATTGTCTTTCGCCTGAATTTCGTAAGAATCTTCATTTGAAACTTGAGCAACTTTTTCTTTCTCTACTAGAATTTCTGGTTTTACAGGAGTTTGAGTTTTTTTCGCAACTTCAGTTTTCACTTCTATTGGCGATACAGCAACAGCTTGATTTCCACCAAACTTTTTAATACTTTCTGCTGGTAAAGTTACTTCATCACCAATTTTCATGTGCGAATCTAGTTCTGGATTGAGTCTTCTTAGCTCCGTTTCTGAAATTTGATACTGTTTCGTAATTCCGTAAATCGTCTGTTTCGGTTGAAGAACAATTTTACCTAGTTTCCCACTTGCAGAAGAAGGAGTCAAAACCACTTTTTCTGTTGAGGCTGCTTTTTCAGTCTTACCACTTTTACTGATGACTAAAACTTCGCCCAGCGCAAGATTTCCCCCTTTTACTTTTGGATTCAGCATCACCAATTCATCCATGGTCATGCCATATCTCTTAGAAATATTATAGGGATTATCGCCCTTCACAACGGTATGCGTTTTTTGAGCATAGACCGCTGATAAAGCGATTAAACTGGAGAATATGAAAAGTTTTTTGATCATGTTTTATAGTAAATAATTACAAAAATAGTGCTTTAAAATTAAATGGTAAAAATAATTAATTCCGAATTTTGCACGTCGATTCCATCATAACAATTTTGAAGCCATTCCTTTCCGAAATCTGCATAGAAAACAGAAAAATTATAAGATCTTTCCTGCCAGATTTTGCCCGGATGAATTTTTAAAAATAAATTTTCCAGCCTTTCAAGTTTTTCATTTTGCTTGATTTTCTCAGCGCGCAACAATCTTTTTTTCATTCGGTCAAATGATTTTAACTGTCGCGTTTTTTCTGCCCGAACCAAATTCCCAAAAGTTTTATCTGTTAAATTCGCACTTGCAGCCAAATCCTCAAAATGCTTTTCAAGAAAAGATTCATCTTTATTTAAAAGTGGAAGAATTTGATTGTTCTCCAGCAGAATTTCATTGGTAACGCTTGCAAAATTCCGAAAGAAGTCTTTAATTTCTAAACCGAAGTTCTTCGTTTTATCTAAAGTTTTCTCAGCTAAAAAGAGCATCGAATTTCTTGGGATCAAAATTGGAAAAGGCGTTTCGATTTTAGAAAAGTAATTTTTCAATTCTAACCAATACATGATTTCAGCATTTCCACCGATATAGGCGAGATTGGGCAAAATTGTTTCCTGATAAACAGGTCGCATTAAAGCGTTCGGACTAAATCTTTCCGGATGATTTTCCAGTTCTGCTAAAATTTCTTCCTGTGTAAAGGAATTATCGGTGTCAACAATATGAAATTGACCGTCAACAAATTCAATTCTATTTCGAGTTTCGGTGAGATAAAACAAATTAATTTCCCGCGGGTTGACCTGTACTTTTCCGTAATTTTCTGTTAGATAAGCTACGGTTTCTTTCGTGGTCTCAATTAAATCCTGTTGAAGCAATTCATTTTTAAAAATCGCTTTCATCTCAGTCTTTAACAACGTGTTATCGCCATCTAGAATCAATAAACCGTAATCTGCAAACAATTCCTGCACCAGAATTCTCGTTGCCTGAGAAAGAGAATTTCCTTTTTTGTAGGCTCTTTTCAAAAGCAAGATCAATTCAGTTCCAAAAACAGAATCTTTAAATTCATTCTCAAATTCCGAAATAAAGAAATCGTCTTCAAAAACTATATTTCCTACGACGCCGCCAGCTTTTGCCTGCGTTTCGTAGTAATGATTTTCCGTCTTAAAATGGTTGATCTCTTCAAAATCATGATCTTCAGAAGCCATCCAAAAAATTGGAAACGTTTTTCTTTTCGGAAATTTTTCATTTAAAAATTCCGCCAGTTTGATGGTTTGCAAAATTTTATAAATAAAGAAAACGGGACCGGAAAATAGATTTAACTGATGACCGGTTGTCACAGTAAAAGTATTTTCTTCCTGAATCAATTTTAAATTCAATTCCTGTTTTTCAGATAACTGAAATCCTGAATGTTGTTCTTGTAAAACCTCTGATAGAACCTTTCTATTTTCTACTGAAAAAGACTGGTCCTTTAATTGAAACTGTTTTTCAATATTTTTTAAATCAAAAGTACTTTCTTCAAAACCTGGGATTTTCTGCAATAGAAAATCTTTGATGAGTACTGGAATACTTTCAATGTCTAAAAAGGAAATGTTTGCAATTTTTTTCAAAATAATTAAGAGAATAAATACCAAACTATTCCAATGTTTACGCGGAAATCGTAGATAGGATAATTGGGTGCGGTGAAAGATTTGTTCTTCATGAAAGTAGTGTTCAAATGTTGTGCCTCTATAAAAAAGAACATTCGCTTCACTTTCATATTAAAATAAACATCGGCAATCGGCTGACCACCAATATCATAAGAATTCGAATTAAGCAATATAAACTCATTCAGAATCGGGAAATATTCTCGGGACGCAAATTTGGTAAAATAATACACTTTTACACCAGCTTGAATTTCTGCAGCTTTCTTAAAGGCTTTGGTTTGATAAAAGAGGTTGGCTCTACCGATAAAATTGGGCATCGGTAAAAGATTTTTATTATTGATGGCACTTTGAAAAAGCACTTTTGGATTCAAATGAAATTTACCGTAAGAAAAAGTCGCTTCCCCACCGATCTGGGAAATATTGAGCGACGCATTACTTTGTCGCGGAAGTGCATTTGCATCGAGATAGGTATAATTATCGATGCGGAAATAGTTTGCGGAAAGCTTGCTTTGAAACCATTTTAAATTGACGTCTCCACCAATCTGAGTTGTCGTTTCATTTTTTGGATTCTCCAGATAAAAATTATATTTTCTGTAAACAGACGGATTCATCAACAAGTTAAAACTTGGCGAGGCACTTTGAAAATTCACTTTCGCATTGACGAAATAATCTTTGATAGGTTCAAATTTCAGTAAATTCTGAGAACGGATATAACTTCCGAAAGCTTTACCACTGGAAATTTCGAGGTTTGAATTGACTTCTACTTTATCCCATAATTTAACTAATAAATTTCCGACGGCGCCGACTCGATTTTCAGAAAGTTCTTGCGGAATATTTAAGTAAGCCGGTAAAGCGTCTCCAATCCCCAGTTTAATTATTTGATAACGAACACCTGCATCAAGTTTGAAATTTTCTTTATCAAAAAGAACACTTACGGTATTGCTGAGATTTTCGGAATATTTTTTTGAAGAGTACGGATAATCGATTAAATCTGACTGACTGTTAAAATAATAAGGTTCGAGGGAATTTTGGGTGTAGTAATATTTATTTCCCTGATGAAAAATGGTATGCCGAATTTTAAACGGGAATTTCTCCGAGGCAAACGGTCGGAATTGCTGACTGAAATAATATCTTCGGTAAGCAAAGCGCGAATCTGAGGTTGTAAGATTAACGGGTAGATTTAGACGGTTGTTAAAATTACTGCTGCCATTGAGAAAAAGATCAATATCTGAAACACCACCATTTTCCTGATTGTTTATATTTTGATGAATATAATGGGCGTAAGCTTCATACTTTTTGTTTTCCGAAAGATAATGTCCGGAAAAGATCACGTTGTTGCTCGATGCAAGTGAATACTGATAAAAACCGAGAGAACGAAGTCCCATATATTCTACGGCAAAGTTAAAATTCTTACCAACATTCTGGGTATAGGTCGTCTGTAAAGTGGCACCACTGCTGTAAGCATTATGATAAATAAAACTTGTGGTTGGGGTTTTCACATCGTAATATTTAATATCGTTGATGCCCAAAATAAAAGAAGACTTTCTGGTCGGAAGTAGGGAAAGATTTTGTTCTGTATTGACCTCAAAAACTAGATCCTGAAATCCTGATCCCGTATTGCCAAACTGAATTTTACCGAAATTATCTCTATTATTATATTGGGAAAAGATAAATGTTTTATCGGGCGTGAAAGCGGTATCGAATATTTTCTTTTCGGAGAACTGGGTTTTAAAGGTGTAATCGTAAATCGTCGGTTTAAAGATCTGGAGAGAATCTTTTTTTCCCGAATCGATGACTAGAGTATCTTGAGGTTTAACTCTGTTGGAATCGGTCTTGTTCAGGACCTGCGCCTTGAAAAAATAACCGCAGAATAAAAGACAAAGAAGGATATATTTCATCGGTTGAATGCTCGTTTTTTTTTGGTCTGATGGAACGCCTTTAATTTTCAGTTTATAATACGATCGATGTTTGCGTTTCATTAATTTACTTTGGAGTACAAATGTAAGAAATATGAGTAAATAAAAAATGAGGCTTTTAAAATCGATAAGCGAGGTCTTCTGTAATAAAAAAAGGACTGTAATTTTACAATTACAGTCCTCAGATAATTATCTATGCAGGATTTTAATTATATCCTGGATATTGTGTTAAGTTTTTATTACTGTTCAAAGCCGTTTGTGCAACTGGGAAAACGAAAAGTTTGTCTGTTGCCGCAAGATCACAAACTGTACAGTTTGAAGGTCTAGCTAACGGTAAGTTATAGCGTTTCAAATCTAAGAATCTTTGACCTTCGCCATAAAACTCCTTGCTTCTTTCTGCTAAGATATCTGCAAGAATATCTGTTCCTGTGTACGTAGAACCTTTTCTAGATAAAGCAAATTGATTCAATTCGATTAGCGCCTGACCATCTTGACCGGTTAAATGCAATGCTTCAATCCTGTTAAGATATGCTTCAGAGAATCTCAAAATCTTGATATTTCTTAAGTAACGCCCTTCAGTGGAAATTTGAGGATATTTATTTGTCCAGTACCCTCTTGGAGTATCCGTAGATAAAAGTGGAGCACCAACTTGCGTTAATAAACTTGCCACCGATCCCGGTCCTTTACGGATATCATTTGCGCCAAAACTGCCATAAAACGTTTGATTAAATAAGAAACATTTTTTAGGATCTACCCGGCTGTAATAACCTGGTAGTGAAATATTAGCACCGATACCATTTACTCTTTGGGTATCTGGTGTTAAATCAAGTTCCCAAACAGTCTCCGGTTGTTGTTCTGCAACTGTATCGTCGATAGCAGAATAGTAAGAAGTGTAAGTTGCTTCCGGAACTACAGATCCGGTGCCAAAAGTACCAGACTCACTGATTGCTGCGTCTCTAACTTCTGTAGCCAATTGCAACGCTAATGCTGCGTCTCCCGAAGCTTTTCGTGTTAAATATACTTTAGACAGCAATAGCTTCGCAGCGGTTTTACTTAAGGTCAAACGGTTTCCCGCATCATCAGCATTAAGTATTCCATCTTTTAAATCTGCAATAATCTGATCATAAACCTTCGCAACAGTAGCTCTTGCAGGCTGGAGCGTTGCATCATAATTTGTTAAAACTAAAGGCACGCCATAATCCTGATTTAGACCAGAAGCTGGTGACGCAGAAAAATAATTTAGTAAGGTAAAATAAGCAAGTCCCCTCAAAGTTTTTGCTTCTCCTTTCATTCTTATCACATTTGGACTGCTTGCTACGACCTCATTATTAATGACCAAGTTGCAATTTGCAATTACTGCATATAAACCATCGTAAAAACCACCAAGATCACCCTGTTGTGAAGAATTGTAGTTAAAATTATAGGTATTTAAAAACGAAGGGTTAGAGTTAACGAACATTTTATCCCCCATAAGGTCACCAAAAACCATGGCTTTAACACCTAATATATTTGCAGATGAAATAGTAAGATATCCTCCATTTAAGAGTTGTTGTAACTTAAGTTCTGTGCCGATATTACCAATTTCGTCTAAATTGGGAGGGAATAATTCTAAATCTCTGTCACTACACGCGTTCGATGTAAATAAAAGAGTTAATGTGGATATAATTAAAAAATATTTTTTCATTTTAATTTATTTTTTATTGTTAAAAACCTATTTGGATACCAAAGGACATTGTTCTGATTACTGGTGAAGAATACCAGTATCTTCCTTTTCCTACCCAAGACCAAGAATTTGATGTAGATTCTGGATCATAGTTTAGTTCTTTATCAAAAGCATAGGTTAAAAGGTTTGTACCTCGAACATACACAGTAAAATTGGTGATTCCTGTAGCATTTTTAAATACTTCACCGAATGAATAAGCTAGTCTTGCTTCTTTCAATCTAATATGATCCCCTTTGTTAAGGAATCTGGAAGATTCTAGTCTTGATTCACTTGGGTTATTCAATAAAGCTTTTGGATTATCTGCATTGAAGTTTTCAGCTCCCGGAGCATCGGTCCAACTGTTATAAAGTGCCTCTGCAATTTGATTTCTGTTAGGGAATCTACCATCGTGAATGGTGTAAGAATGCACTCCGTTTTGAACCAAGAAGTCAAACTGACCTGAAATTAAAAAACTTAAAGTTAAATTCTTGTACTTGAATTCATTGGTCAAACCAACGTTGTAAGTAGGAAAAGCATTTTTGCCTAACCAAGCTTTTTCAGCTTTGGTCTTAACATTTGTTACAGCGGTTTGTGACCCATCTGTGTACCAAAGACCGTCTCCTGCTTTAATGTTGTTTGCGGCATCATCTGCTTTCGCAACTCCTGCCCATAACCAAGTATAGTATTCACCTAAAAGATGACCAGGTGCTAAAGCCACTAATTCATTACTTGAATCTGATGTACCTCCTGCAAATTCATATCGGTCAACATTTAATTTTTCAACTACTGATTTTCCGTAAGAACCATTTGCATTAATAGACCATCTGAAATTATCATTTTGAATAGGAACCGCGTCAATAACGATCTCGAAACCTCTGTTTCTAATGTCTCCTACGTTTGCAAAAAATTCACTAGGCCCTCCCGTTTCAGCTGCAGGAAATGCGTAGAATATTGCTTTTTTTGTTAATTTGTCATAGTAATCCATGGAAAACTTTAATCGGTCATTGAAGAAACCGAAATCAGCACCGATATCTAAATGTCCTGACTGTTCCCATTCCAATGAAGAGTTACCTGGATTAGAGATTCCTGCGTAACCGCCATTTCCACCATATCCGATTTGAGAGTTGTATCCCAATGTTGCATAAGCATCATACTGAGAACCCCACTGATCTGCGTAAGGAATATTTCCTAACACGCCATAACTTGCGCGTAAGGTTAGGGAAGAAAATGCTTTTGGTGCAAAAGATTCATTGAACACGTTCCATGAAGTTCCTACTGACCAGAAATTCCCCCATTTTTGGTCTCCAAGCGTGGAGTTACCATCTCTTCTGATTTGTCCTGATAAGGTATATTTACTATCAAGTGTATAATTTAATCTTCCAAAATAGGAGATCTGTCTCCAGGCAAGGTCACTATTTGTAGTAATTACTTTATCTGCAAACTGAAAATATTGTCTAGGATCATTCATCGTAAGAGAGAATGCATAGAGATTATTATAACTGTGATCCTGATATTCCATACCTGCATAAGCCTGAACATTATGAATACCATTGAATATATTTCGGTAGCTCAAAGTATTCGACCAGTTCCAATCTAGAATGGTAGTACGTGCATCACCAAAAAATCCTTGATCTTCGGTCATTCCGATGTAAACAGGATGCCCTTTTAATCCAAATTGTCTTTCCGTCATAAATTGCGCCTGCAATCCGAAAAGGGAATTAAAATAGAAATTTTTGATAAACTGATAATCCATATTCACCGATCCAATGAAGGAGTTGATAACGGATCTTTGACCTGTTTCCTGTAAGATGGAAACTGGGTTAAAACCTGCTGTCATTTCATTAGCATCTTTCTCCCAACTGTCTTGATTAAAAACGCCGTTTTTGTAAACGGAACGGAACGGAGAAAGCATGATCGTAGAAGTTACTGGATTTGCAGAAGCTCTACCACCAAAATAGGTATTTCTAATGATGTTGGAATAATTTAAATTTAAACCAAATTTTAATTTATCAGAAGCTTTATGGTCAATGGCTGTATTTATACTCAACCGGTCGAAGCCAGATGATTTAACCAAAGGACTATTTTGATAATAAGAACCCCCGATTCTGAAAGAAGTATTTGCACCGCCGCCGCTTACTCCAAAGTTATAAGTATTTACGACAGAAGAAACCCTGTTTACTTCTTTGGACCAATTGGTATACTCTCTAGATTTTTTGATCGGTTCATCATCTGGAATATAGTTATCCAAATAATATTGTGTTGCTTCCTCTAATGTATTGAAAGTTTGCGCAATACCTTTACCACCTTGTGAATTCCACATTAAGATTCCACCATATTTCAGGTACTCATCACCGGTCATCAATTTCATTTTATCAAAAGCACGATCCTGAACCCCGGTTTCCGTAGAGAATTCAAATTTTGTCTTCTGATTATATTTCCCTTTCTTAGTCGTAATCAAGATTACCCCATTTGCACCTCTAGAACCATATAATGCAGTAGCAGAAGCATCTTTTAAAACAGATACATTTTCAATTGCATTTGGATCTATCGAAGCCAGCGGATTCCAAGATTCCATCATGGATGCATTATCTGAACCTTTTCCTACAACAACTCCATCAATTACATATAATGGATTTGGTGTACCGATAAGTGAACTTACACCACGGATGGTAATCATATTTGAAGAACCTGGATCTCCACTGGCAGAAGAAAAGTTAAGACCAGCAACTCTGCCGTTCAAAACCTCATCTACAGAGGAAAATGGCGTAGATTCAAAATTAGCTTTAGAAACCACATTATAGGCACCCACTTTTTGAGCAGGGTCCAATTTAATTCCTCCAATTAATACAACTTCTTCAATTTCTTTAGTTTTAGTTGTAGTATCACTTCTTTTTGCTTTTTGAGCCATTACAGATTGTCCTGCGAAAAACAATACTCCAATGGTTAAAACTCGTAATTTTACATACATATTAACATTATTTAATATTTTAATGTCGCAAATATGTTAATTTTATTTAACATATACAAGTTAAAATTTTCAATTAGGCTATATAAACTTAAAATCTTTAATGGTTCTCTAGCAATGCATTGATTATTTTGAATATTATTATTAAAAATACCTAAAGAATTTAATTTTAATTATTAGGCCAAAAAACAACAATCAAAATCATTTGTAAGATCACTTCAATAAATCACATAAAAAAGCCTGCTTCTCAGCAGGCTTTATAATTATGATAAAAATTTATTTCAGTTTTTTCTTCACAGATACTTCTTCATAGACTTCCAGTATATCACCGGTTTCGATGTCGTTATATCCTTTAATGTTCAATCCACATTCATAACCTTTGGTTACTTCTTTCACATCATCTTTGAAACGTTTCAAACTTTCAAGTTCTCCTTCGAATTTCACAATTCCGTCTCTCAACAATCTGATTTTCGAATTTCTGGTTACTTTTCCTGTAAGAACCATACAACCTGCAATCGTTCCAACTTTCGTGATTTTGAAAGTTTCGCGTATTTCTACATTACCGATCACCTGTTCTTTAATTTCAGGGGAAAGCATTCCTTCCATCGCTTCTTTCACCTCATCAATTGCTCTGTAGATAATTGAATACGTTCTGATCTCGATTTCTTCTTTGTCTGCCAATTCTTTTGCGTTGACACCGGCTCTTACATTGAAACCGATCATAATCGCATCTGAAGCAGCTGCTAACAATACGTCAGATTCGGTAATCTGACCAACTCCCTGATAAATAATGTTTACACTGATTTCCTCAGTTGATAAACTTTGCAATTGATCAGAAAGTGCTTCAACAGAACCATCAACATCACCTTTCAAGATAATGTTTAATTCTTTGAAATCTCCAAGAGCGATACGTCTTCCTAGCTCATCAAGAGTAAGGTGTTTTTTCGTTCTTACCGATTGTTCTCTCTGTAACTGACCTCTTTTCGTTGCAATTGTTTTCGCCTCTCTTTCATCTTCGAAAACCCGGAATTTATCACCAGCAGTTGGCGCTCCATCTAAACCTAAAATAGTAATTGGGATTGATGGGCCTGCTTCTTCAAGTGGTTTTCCTCTTTCATCAAGAATTGCTTTTACTTTACCGTGATTTTTACCGGCAAGAACATAATCTCCTACTTTTAAAGTTCCGGTTTGTACTAAGATTGTTGAAATATAACCTCTTCCTTTATCCAAAGAAGCTTCAATAACAACACCTTGTGCATTTTTATTTGGATTCGCTTTTAATTCTAACATTTCTGCCTGAAGTAAAACTTTCTCCAATAAGGCATCCATGTTGTTACCCATTTTTGCAGATACTTCCTGAGACTGAATATTTCCACCCCATTCTTCTACCAATACGTTCATCGCAGAAAGCTGCTGACGAATATTATCTGGATTAGCATTTGGCTTATCTACTTTATTTAAAGCAATGATCATAGGAACTCCCGCAGCTTGAGCGTGAGAAATTGCTTCTTTCGTTTGAGGCATTACATCATCATCCGCAGCAATTACAATAATTGCGATATCGGTGATTTGTGCACCCCTCGCTCTCATCGCGGTAAAGGCTTCGTGACCCGGTGTATCAAGGAATGTAATTCTTTGACCATTTTCCAGTTTCACGTTATAAGCTCCAATATGCTGTGTAATTCCACCAGATTCACCGGCAATTACATTTGTTTTTCTGATATAATCCAGTAAAGATGTTTTACCGTGATCAACGTGACCCATTACGGTTACGATTGGCGCTCTGTTTTTAAGATCTTCAGCAGTATCGGTGTCTTCTTCAACCACTGACTCTTCCAGATCAGCATCAGAAAACTCAATTTTATAGCCGAATTCATCAGCAACTAATAGAAGCGTATCTGCTTCTAATCGCTGATTCATCGTCACCATCACTCCTAAAGAGAAACATGCAGAAATCACTTCGGTCGGACTCACATTCATCAAACTTGCCAATTCACCAACAGTAATAAATTCTGTTACTTTTAGCGTTCTGTCAGCTGCATCGATTTCCTGTTGAAGCTCATCTTGCTCTCTTCGGTAAACTCTTTTCTCTTTTCTATATTTAGCTCCTTTATTCTTACCAGCTTTACTCGTAAGTTTTTCCAGAGTTTCCTTAATCTGATTTTTAACTTGCTCATCAGTTAATTCAACAGGCATTGTAGGCGCTCCTCTTCTGGAACCTCCTGGTCCTGAAGGTCGGTTGTTACCACCTTGATATCCTCCTCCTGGTCTATTTTGTCCCGGTCCTGGAGGTCTGTTCCCGCCTGGTCCCGGAGGTCTGTTTCCACCTGCACCTGGAGGTCTGTTTCCTTGAGTTTGATTGCTACCCGCACCCTGCGTACTGGTTCCCGGAGTTCCCGGTTTTTCAATACGTTTTCTTTTTTTCTTAGCCGCAGCACTATTTGCGGAAGGTTTAGGTTTATTGAATTGTGATAGATCTACAGTCTGTTTTAAAATCTTAACTCCTCCTAATTTTTGGTAAACCGTTTCTATTTTTGTAGATTCTGGGTTTTCACCATCGGAAGGAATTATCTCTAATGCCGGAACAGCAGGAGCATCAACTGTAGCAGCTGGTGTTTCTACCGTTGCAACAGGAGCTTCTTCTTTCGGAGCGGGAACTTCCTCCACTTTCGCGGCAGGTTTAGCTTCCTCTTTCTTTGGAGAAGTTGTTTTTGATGTTTTGGGTTTATTGCCTTCAATTTGAGACAGATCGATTTTATCTAAAATCTTAAATTCCTGTTTTTCAGGAGTTGTAAGCACAGTTGGAGTTTCCTGTACCGGAACTTCTTCCACTTTCACTGCCGGTTCAGCCGGTTTTGTTTCCTGAACTTCCTGCTTTTTAGGTTCCAAGTCGATTTTCCCCAAAATTCTAGTTTCAGGTCTTGCGCTTGATTTGGCTCTAATTACCTCAGGTTTTGTTGGTTCAATTTCCAGTTTTTCTTCCGGAACTTTTGCAATGACCACCTCATGAGAAGCCTTTCTTTGTTCCCCGTCTTTGCGGAACTCCGCTTCTAATGCAGAATATGCCGATTCTTCCAATTGAGCGTTCGGGTTACTTTCTACTACGATTCCTTTGGACTGTAGAAATTCTACAAGTCTTGTCATCGAAATATTAAATTCCTTAACTGCTTTGTTTAATCTAATTTTTGGCATGTATATTTTATACTTTTATTTTAAATTTCGGTAAAGTTAATTATTTTAACTTCATTGTAAGCTTTTCTGAAGTTTAGTCTTCAAATTCAGCTTTTAAGATTTGTTTTACTTCTTCGATGGTTTCCTCTTCAAGATCCACCATTTTCAATAATGCATCTGTGTCTTTATCAATAATACTTTTTGCAGTAGTAAGACCAACTTTCGTGAATTCATCGATGATCCACTGTTCGATGTCTCCTTCTTCCGCACCACCAAATTCTTTCAATTCAACGTCATCATCTTCACTTGCTTCTCTGTAAACATCGATTTCAAATCCAGTTAACCAGGAAGCCAGTCTGATATTTTGTCCACCTTTACCGATAACGCGGGAAATTTCTTCAACCGGCGTATAAACCATGGCATAGTTGGTTTCTAAATTAATATCAATTTTATTAATGGTAATGTTTCCCAAAGCTCTTTTGACCATGATCTCAGGGTTTTTCGACCACTGAATCACGTCAATATTTTCATTCTTCAATTCGCGAACAACGCCGTGAATTCTGGAGCCTTTTACTCCGACACAAGCTCCAACAGGATCTATTCTGTCATCATAAGCATCAACTGCAATTTTGGCTTTTTCTCCCGGAATACGAACTACTTTTTTCAAAATAATTGTTCCGTCCTGAATTTCAGGAATTTCAAGTTCAAGCAATTTCTCCAAGAATTTAGGTGCAGTTCTAGAAACAATAATTTGAGGTTTCGCTCCTTTAAAATCAACACTTTCTACGATCGCTCTAACGTTTTCTCCTTTTTTGAAGAAGTCTGAAGGAATTTGATTTTCTTTTGGTAAAATAAATTCATTATCCTCATCGTCTAACAAAATAACATGTTTGTGACGAATATGATGAACTTCTCCTACAACAATCTCGCCAATTTTATCCTTGAACTGTTCGTACAAGTAAGCATTGTTATGCTCCTGAAGTTTGGTCGCCAAAATTTGCTTCAAAGTAAGAATACTTCTTCTTCCTAACTGAGCAATTGGAATTTCTACCGTAAAATCTTCTCCGACTTCAAAAGTTGGATCTATTTTTTTCGCTTCTGAAATTTCGATTTCCAGATCATCATCTTCAGACATATCGTCTGCTACGATGGTTTTATTTAAAAATATCTGAAAATCTCCTTTATCTGGATTTACAATGACATCAAAATGATCATCAGAATCAAATCTTTTTCTTAATAAAGTTTTCAATGAATCCTCAATAATCGCCATCAGATCAATTTTGCTGATGTTTTTATCTTCTTTGAAATCGCCAAATGCTTCAATCAATGCTAATCCGTCCATTTATCTTCTTTTTTGTAAGTGATGAATAATGCGTGATTCGGGTACCACGTCATCGTTTTTAATTAAAATTTTACAGCAACAAGTGCTTTCTTGATCTCGGTGTACGGAAGTTCTCTTTCTTCCACTACATCTACTTTACCTTTGCCCACTTCTTTGGGTTTCCGGTATTTCATAATCAGAGTGATCTTGTCGTCTTCAACTTTGATCAATTCTCCTTCAATTTCTTTAGAATCTGTCAATATAATCTCCAGTTCGCGACCGATGTTTTTTCTAAATTGTCTCGGCGTAACCAAAGGCTCGCTCAGACCGGCGCTCATTACCTGAAGGGAGAAATCATGCTCCTCACGATCCATATTATTTTCGATAGCACGACTTGCATCTAAGCAATCCTGCAATGAAACTCCGTTGTCTCCATCGAGGATCACAGTAATTGCGTCGGCTGTAGAAATCTTAAGATCAATCAGATATAAATCTTCTCTTTCTACAAGAAAAGTATTGAGTAATTCTTCTATTTGCTGTCTAAATTCCATATCCTTAATTTGCTTTACGAAAAAAGGCATTCTTGCGAAGGCCTTTTCATTTTTTCCGTAATTCCGATGCAAATATACAACTTTTTGATATATTGGCAAAATACCTTTAAAAGTGATTTAGCACTTCACAAACTCAAAGCAATAAATTATTTATATTTGTAGCTACTTTAAAAACATAAATTTTGAATATTACGATTGTTGGGACAGGTTATGTAGGATTAGTTACAGGAACTACTTTGGCAGAATTAGGCAACACGGTTTACTGCGTTGATATTGACGCGAAAAAAGTGGAAGCAATGAAACAGGGAACTGTTCCTATATATGAACCTGGTTTGGAAGAAATGTTTCTGCGAAATATTCAAGCGCAACGATTATTTTTCACCACCGAATTAGAGGAGGCACTCGAAAAAAGCGAAGTCATTTATTTGGCGCTCCCAACTCCGCCAGGAGAAGATGGATCTGCAGATCTTTCGTATGTGCTTTCTGTGGCTGATCAAATTGGAACTTTGCTCACCGATTATAAGGTCATCGTTAATAAATCTACGGTTCCTGTTGGAACAGCGGATCGAGTTACCGCAGCAATTTCATCTAAAACTAAAGTTCCTTTTGATGTTGTTTCAAATCCGGAATTTTTGCGCGAAGGTTTCGCCGTTGAAGATTCCATGAATCCAGCCAGAGTTATTGTTGGCAGCGAATCTGAACGGGCGAAAGAAGTGATGGGGAAAATTTATCAACCCTTTACAAATATCGGAATTCCTATCATTTTCATGGATGAGAAATCCTCGGAATTAACCAAATACGCAGCGAATTCTTTTCTTGCCGTGAAAATTACTTTCATGAATGAAATTGCCAATTACTGCGAAAAAGTTGGTGCTGATGTTGATAAAGTTCGTTTAGGAATGGGTTCTGACGACAGAATCGGGCACCGTTTTCTTTTCCCCGGAATTGGTTATGGCGGAAGCTGTTTTCCGAAAGATGTGAAAGCATTGATCAGATCTGGAAAGCAGGAAAATTTTGATTTTCAAATTTTAGAAGCCACTGAAAAAGTGAATCAGATTCAAAAAGTAATATTGGTTTCAGAGATCGAAAAATATTTTGGTGGAAATTTTAAAGGTAAAAAAATAGCTTTGTGGGGTTTAGCGTTTAAAGCAAATACCGATGATGTTCGGGAAGCTTCTTCTTTGGATAATATTAAAATTTTATTAGAAAAAGGCGCTGAAATTATTGCTTACGATGCGATCGCGGAAGAAAATGTAAAGAAAATTTTGGGGGATCAAATTTCTTACGCCAGTGAAATGTACGCGGCCTTAGAAGATGCAGACTGTCTTTTAATCGCGACCGAATGGAGTGAATTTAAAAATCCAAACTTCGAATTGATGGCGAAAAAGATGAAGAATAAAGCGATTTTCGATGGCAGAAATATGTTTCCTTTAGAACAGATTGAAGACTCAGGATTCTTTTATAAATCAATTGGCCGGAAAACTTTGAGATAAAAATTCTCTGAAAATTTCACGAAACACAAACACGCAATTTTGAAATTAAATTTACTATCTAAACTTTTATTTGTAATGCTTTTGGCCTTTACGGTCAACAGTTTTATCTATTTTTCTTTTGGAAATATTTACTCTTCAAAAATTCTAAATTACACCGATTTCTCTCAACAGTTTCATTCAGGAATTTATCAATACCGAATTTTAAGTGGATACTTTCTGATCTGGATTTATGATTTTTTATCAACATTAAATATTGATTATAAAATTTTTAAATTAAAATTTCTAGATCCCAATTCTGAGCCTCAAATGTATTTATCATTCTATATTTTAAATACTTTTTTTATGGTTTTGAGTGCTGCAATATTAGTTTTCATTACTGAAACCAAAAATTTTGTAGCGACAAATGCTGAGAAAATTTTAATTTCATCAGTTGCGATTTTTGCGATAGCTTTCTCCCAGTTTGTAATTGTACCTTATGACGTTTCAAGTTATTTTTTCCTATTGTTGTTCTTTTATTTCTTACTTCAATATTTGCAGAAAAGATCTACTTTACCATTAGCTTTTTTAATGATCTTAATTTTGATTTCTACTTTAAACAGAGAATCCTCAGCACTTTCCCTTTCTTTGGCAGCAACGCTTTTAAATTCGAAATTTGGTTTAAAAAAAGAAATGATTCAGCCCATTTTCTTTCTCGCGATAACCTTCATTGCAGTTTATTTTGGAATGAGGTTTCTGAACCAAAGTTTTTCCACAAACGATGGAAACCTTTTAGCTCAAAATTTTACCGAACCAAAAAATATCTTGGGATTGCTATTTTGGATAACCTTTTTTATTTTCACCCTAATCATTGCCAAAGACCTGCAAACAAAGCGATATATTTTGATTTTTCATCTCTTATCTCTTCCTTATATAATGATGTGTTTTTACACCGGTATCATTTATGAGATTCGCCTTTATATTCCGCTTTTTCTGACCTCAATATTGCTTGGCAGAACGGAACTCTCAAGAATTCATTAATTTACCTTAATTTTGCAAAAAAATTATTAAAAACCAATGATCGAACCTCAACAACAATGGACCGAAACCATTGAATCTAACAATTCCATTTTCGATCTTAAACTAAAAGAAGTTTGGCGGTACAAAGATTTGGTTTATATGTTTGTAAAACGGGATTTTGTATCTTCTTTTAAACAAACTATTTTAGGACCACTTTGGTTCTTCATCAATCCTATTTTCACAACAATTGTTTTTGTTTTTGTTTTTGGAAGTATTGCAAAGCTTTCTACAGATGGCATTCCGCAGGTTTTATTTTATCTTGCAGGAATCACGCTTTGGAACTATTTTTCATCTTGTTTAACAGGAACTTCCAATATATTCACAGCAAATGCTTCTATTTTTGGTAAAGTATATTTCCCACGTTTGGTAATGCCAATAACGATCGTAATATCAAACCTCATGAAATTTGGGGTTCAATTTATACTTTTTCTCGGCGTCTGGATTTTTTACCTGAGCAAAGGAAGCATTCAACCCAATATCTGGATTCTTGCCACTCCATTTTTAATCATTTTGATGGCTATTTTCGCTTTAGGTGTTGGAATGATTTTCTCTGCCTTAACTACCAAATATCGTGATCTGCAAATGCTTCTGGCTTTTGGAGTAAGCTTAATGATGTATGCTACACCAGTTATTTATCCTGTTTCCTCGATTTCGGGAGTTTGGAAAAAACTGGCTTATTATAATCCGTTAACAGGAATTTTCGAATGTTTTAAATATGGTTGGATGGGATCTGGAGAGTTTACCGTAGAAATGTTGCTCTTCAGTACCGGAATAATTCTCCTACTTTTGGTTATAGGAACGGTAACTTTCAATAAAGTGGAGAAAAGTTTTATGGATACTGTTTAAAAGAATTAAATTACAATTTAAAAGACCACGTAAGAGTTACTCTATAAAAAGACATACAAATAGTTTTAAAAAATTTATTAAATTAAAAAAATGCTTGCATTAAAGGCAGAAAACATATCAAAACAATATCGTCTCGGACAGGTCGGAACAGGAACTATTTCCCACGATCTGAACCGTTTTTGGCATCAGGTTCGGGGAAGAGAAGATCCTTATTTAAAAATCGGTGAAGCCAATGACCGCGCTTCAAAAGGCGAAAGTGAATATGTTTGGTCTTTGCGCGATATTAATTTTGAAATAGAACAAGGTGATGCGGTAGGAATTATTGGTAGAAATGGCGCTGGAAAATCTACCCTTTTAAAATTATTAAGTAAAGTTACCAAGCCAACCACCGGGAAAATTTATACCAAAGGACGAATTGCTTCTCTATTGGAAGTCGGTACAGGATTTCACCCAGAAATGACGGGTCGGGAAAACATTTATTTGAATGGAGCGATTTTGGGGATGACCAGAAAAGAAATCAAAAGAAAATTTGATGAAATCGTTGATTTTTCTGGGGTTGAAAGATATATTGATACGCCGGTAAAAAGATATTCCTCTGGAATGTATGTTCGTTTGGCTTTTGCAGTCGCAGCACATTTAGAATCTGAAATATTGATCGTTGATGAAGTTTTAGCAGTAGGTGATGCCGAATTTCAGAAAAAATGTCTCGGCAAAATGGGCGATGTTAGTAAGGGTGAAGGAAGAACAGTTTTGTTTGTAAGTCACAATATTGCAGCAGTGAAAAACCTCTGTCAAAAAGGAATACTTCTTAAAGACGGAAATTTAATTACACAGGGAGCAATCGAAAAAGTGATCAACACTTATGATTTAGAGTTTATTTCTAAAGATAAAAATTTTAGAATTGATTATCCGGTTCAGCCAAATTTAGATATGCAATTATTAAATGCGGAACTGCATAAACCTTATAGCCATAATCGATTATTTACAAATGATTCATTAAATTTTGAATTTACAATTGAGGTAAGAACACCGGTTCCAAATTCTTATATCACTATTGATGTGAAAGATAAAAATGATGAATTAATCTACTGGACTTCTGATTATACTACCGACCGGTTTATTAAAAATGAAGAGGGAACATTTGTGGTAAATTGTACTTTTCCTCAGTATTTATTAACAAGTGGATTTTACTATTTAACGTTCGCAATTTATTCTCCTTCCTCTAATAAAGTTTTTCATCATCAACCAGAGTATAAAATTTCTTTTGAAATTGAAGAAGATGAAGGTGCTTTTTTACAAAAATTCGGAATTGTAAGACCTGGAAAAGTTGGAATAGAAAGTAATTGGGAAAGCAAAATACGATCATGATTTCAATTGTTACCGCATACTATAATCGAAAACAGCTATTTATTAAAACATTAAATAGTATAAAACAACAAAACTCATCATCATTGCTTGAAGTTATTGCGGTAGACGATGGTAGTGAGGAGAGTGAAAGATTAGAAGATTTAGTTGAGGAATTTCCTTTTCTGAAAGTAATCCGCTTAGAGAAGAACAAAAAATGGTATTGTAATTCATGCATTCCATTTAACATCGGTTTTAAGGCAGCCAAGGGAGAACAGATCATCTTGCAAAACCCAGAGTGCATTCATTACACCAATATTTTAGAGTACACAAAAAATAACTTAAAATCTAATGAGTTTTTAAGTTTTGCCTGTTACTCTTTAGATAAACCACATAGTGATAATATCGACAATCTACTAAACACGGAAACTTTGAAAAAAGCAATGGAGAGAAATCCTCATTTTACAATGGACGGTGAGATGGGATGGTATAATCATTCCCAATACAGACCTGTTTTTTATCACTTTTGTGCTGCAATCACAAAAGAAGATCTTTATGATTTAGGTGGATTTGATGAACGATATGCATTAGGAATCGGGGGTGATGACATAGAATTGATTTATAGGATAAAGTTAAAAGGCATGACTTCAAAAATTGTGGATTCGCAAATTGTCTTGCATCAAAATCACTACAGACAACTTGATGGAAAAACTCATGATGAGATACACAAACAAAAAAAAATAGATTACGCCCGCAATTTTGATTTGTTTGAACATGTTACTAAAACTAATGCATTTTGGAGAGTAAATTATTTGGGGGGATTGATTAAAAATAGCAAGACAAACTATGCATTTCAAAGAATGTCAGCATTGACTCTAAATATATCCAAAAAAAAATACAGTGCGATCATTGGCTATCAAATTCTTAAAACGTTATCTAAATTGCGGATATGAGTTATTCCCAAATCTCCATTATCGTTCCGTGCTATAATCAAGCTCAATATTTAGATGAATGTTTGCAATCCGTTCTTGAACAAAGTTATACAAATTGGGAATGTATTATTGTAAATGACGGTTCACCAGATAATACAGAAGAAGTTGCAAAAAAGTGGATAGAAAAAGACCCTCGCTTTAAATATGTGCTAAAAGAAAACGGCGGCCTGTCTTCCGCCAGAAATGCGGGAATCGAAATTGCGAAAGGAGAATGGATCTTACCTTTGGACAGTGATGACAAAATAGCAAATTATTATCTGCAATTAGCACATGATCAGTTTGAAAATAATTACGATATTATCTATGGTGAAGGAGAACATTTTGGTGCAAAAAATGGCAAGATGTATCAAAAATTATACAGCATTAACTCTCTTCTTCAAGAAAACGTGATTTTTTGCACAGCATTTTATAAGAAAGATTCATGGAAAGAAGTTGGAGGTTATGATGAAACATTAATTTATGGTTTTGAAGATTGGGAGTTTTGGATATCACTTGCAGAAATAGGAAAAACTAACATTTTTAAAATTCCTAAAACTTGTTTTTATTATCGTATCAAAGAATCTTCCATGCTCTCCAAATTAGAAGGAGAAAAATCTTTGTTGATGAAAAAGAAAATTTATGAAAAACATGAAAAAATATATTTAGAAAAATTTGGGAATTATTTCGACTTATTGAGAACGATTCGGTCTTTGAAAGAAGAAAATAAAAACCTTCTGAAAATTACAAATAGCAAAAAATATAAATTTATAGAAAAGCTTACTAACTTCTATTACAAATTAAAATCCTGAGGTCACACCAATAATTGAAATCAAAAATAAAAATGTCTGAAGTTATGATCATTATTCCCTCCTACAAGGAAGAATTTGTTCTGGATGAAACTATTGGGTTTGTTTGCAAATAAACTTTTGCGGACTGAGAATGTTTGTATGACTATGATACAAAAAGACAAATTCTCCAACGAATAAACCATCAAAATCTAGAATTGCAAAAAGTAAATTTATATCAAACAACTGCAAGGCAAAAAGATATTAATAGTATATGTATATTTTAAAAAACTGTTTTATACCAACATCCATTAAATATTAGAAACACAAAATGAGAAAATTAATTAATGATTTGGTTAGCAGCAACTACCATCTTCTTAAAAATAAATTTCAGGAGAAAATTCCCCACCATAAATGTGGCATCTCAGAGTTTGATCGAAATAGAATCTTAAAACCGGAATTTATAACGAACAATTCTGTTCAATTATTTGGTAAACCGTTCCATTATTCCAGCGCTACAGCACTACTGCATTCTTTGGATGAGCTTTTTTTAGATGAAATTTATAAATTTAAAAGCGAAAGCGAATCTCCATACATTATCGATTGTGGAGCTAACATGGGATTGAGTGTTTTGTATTTTAAACACCTTTATCCCAATGCAGAAATCGATGCTTTCGAGCCGGACAAAAATATTTGCGAAATTCTTCAGAAAAATGTGGATACTATATTTGGAGATCAGTCCATACGTGTTCACGATAAAGCCATCTGGACGAAAGAAACCATTTTAGAATTTTTTTCAGATGGAGGCTTATCTGGTTCCATGGTTGCAGATTTTGCCAACACCAAGGTGAGCAATAAAATTCAAACCGTTGACTTGAAAAAATATTTGAACAGAACCGTTGATTTTTTAAAAATAGATATAGAAGGAGCTGAAAATGAAGTGATATTTGATTTGAAGAGTCATTTGGGAACGGTAAAAAATCTATTTCTGGAATATCATGGAATTAAAGATACCAAACAAAACTTGGGCGACATTCTAAATTTACTAAAAGAAGAAGGTTTTGAATATTATATTCGACTTGCAGGTGAAACGCTAAGATTTCCTTTTCTGGGTGAAGAGCCACGTGTTTACAATCAGCAACTGAATATACTCTGTTATCGCAAATAATTCAATTTATAAATGCAAAAATCTGTAGCACTTTGTACCTATAATGGGGAAACATATATTCGAGAACAACTCGACAGCATTTTGAAACAAACAATTTCAGTTCAGGAAATCATTATTTGCGATGATCATTCTACAGATCAAACCTTCACGATTATTGAAAAATATCGAGAAAACCATCCCGGATTATTCAAAATATTTATGAATAAAAAAAATCTGGGTTATGTAAAAAATTTCGAGAAAGCCATCTCACTGTGTTCTGGAGATCTAATTTTTCTCAGCGATCAAGATGATGTATGGTATGAAAATAAAGTAGAGAAAGTGGAGAAATCTTTTTTGGAGAATAAAAACATCAATGTTCTTTGTCATAATGTGAATCTTTTAGGAGATGAATTTAAGACCGAGAAAAATTACTGGCATTTAAGAAATTTCACCACTAATAAATCGAACTCCGAAATTTTGGAAATGGTTTTTCTCTCCGGAAATATATTTCCAGGAATGGCAATGGTAATTACTAAAGAAGCAAAGGAAAAATATCTCCCTCTGAGAAAAATAAATCAATTGATAATTCATGATTTTGAATTAATTCTTCGAGCTTGCAAAGACAATTCTTTTTATACGTTAGATGAGATTTTAGGAGATTATCGACTGCACGAAGAACAAAATATCGGCTTTGATACCCGTATTTTAGATAAAAAAATCACTGCAAACCACATTTATACGAGACATAATAGCATACAATATATTACAGATTTAACAGAAGAATTTGATCTGGATCAATCGCTGGTTGAACAATATATTGCAAATTTCAAAGCTTATCTTTCTGAATATCTTACTCAATTTCCAATTTGGAAAAGACCTTTTATTAAGGTGAAAATGAAACATTATTATAAAATTAAATAAGAAAATGCTTTCGATCATTATTTCAACCTATAAACCAGACCTTTTTTTAGCAAGTGAAAAAAATATTGCTGAAACGGTGGGTGTAGAATTCGAAATTATCAAAATTGACAATCCGAACCTAATGAGTTTGTGCGAAGCCTATAATCTGGGAGCCAAAAAAGCTATTTTTAAAAACCTTCTTTTTCTTCATGATGATGTTATCTTTTCCACCAAGAATTGGGGACAGATTATAAAAAATTATTTAGAAGACAACACAACTGGAATCATTGGTATTGCGGGTTCCAATTATATTCCCATCGCTCCGAGCGGTTGGTTTATAAAAAAACAAAACTTAGTTCCACAAGATTCAGAAAATATGGATAAAGCCATCGCTTTAGATGGTGTTTTTATGGCAGTATCCGGAAATCATTTTGAAGAAGTTTTATTTAACGAAAACGTAAAAGGTTTTCACGGTTACGATCTCGAGTTCAGTTTGAGAATGGCGGAAAAATATCAGAATTATATTGTTAAAGATATTCAGCTGGAGCATTTATCTTCTGGAAAAATAGAAAAAGCGTTCATCGATAATAATATCCAAATCAGAAAAGAACTTGGCTCCAACTTTCAAAAAAAGAGAGATGCGGATTTAGAAAAAATAGCATTCAACAATTTCTTAAATTTTTATTTCAAATATAATCCTGTTTCGTTCAAAAATATCCTGACGACTTTAGAATTTTTTCCGGTAGAGAATTTTAATAGATTTAACATATTTTCATTTCTAAAAACTTATCTCAAAATTCTTAAATATCGTAAATTGTCTGCACCTAAACCCCCTGCAGAATGAATTTCATTCACCTCATAACAACCCGTTTTAATGTTCCTACTTCAGTTTGGACCGTTACTCGGGATGGCGCAAAACCATTGAGCGAGGAATGGATGAAAGATCGTTTCCAAATTTTTCGGAAATATTGTTTACCCTCTTTTAAAAATCAGTCAAATAAAAATTTTATTTGGCTCGTTTTCTTTGACGTGAATACGCCAATCGAATATCAAAAGGAAATAGAAAAAATTCAAAAAGAGTTTTCTTTATTTCATCCTATATTTGTGCAGAATTTTGAGGAGATGCACCAAAAAGCACTTGAAATCATTCCAAGCTTTTTTACATCTGAAACCCAATTTGTAATTTCGACCGACATTGATAATGACGATTTGTTGCATCGAGATTTTGTGGCAACCGTTCAGGAAAAATATATTCCGAAACATGATCTTGTAATTGATTTGAAAAGAGGCTTACAACTCACCAAAACTTCAGAAAACACAGCAATCATTACTGTTTTTTATATGGTTGCAAATCCCTTCATCAGTTTGGTAGAAGAAATAAAAAAAGTCGGTATGGTAATGAAAGAGGAACATTTGAAATTCCGAAATTATCCAAATTATACTTCCTTTGATTCGGAACCAAGATTTATTCAGTATATTCATTCTAATAATCTTGTGAATAATACAGAGAGTGAAGCAGAAAGGTTAAGTGATTTGGACTTTTCAGACTACGGAATTGCGAAAGAAAATCATTTTAAAATATCGAAATCTGAAGCAGCTATTTTTAATATCAAAAGAAAATGGAGAATTTTGAAAAAGCTTTTAGTTAAAAAATAAATGGAGAAACCAAAAATCTACATGATCATCGTTACCTACAACGCCATGAATTGGGCAGAAAAATGTTTTTCGAGTTTGCGAAAATCATCAGTTCCGGTGCAAACGATTGTTGTAGATAATGGTTCAAATGATGGAACACAGGATTTTATTACAACTCAATTTCCAGAAGTTGAATTTATTCAATCACCGCAAAATCTAGGTTTTGGTAAAGCCAATAATATCGGAATTGAAACCGCTTATAAAAATGGAGCTGATTTCTTCTATTTGATGAATCAGGATGCCTGGATCTATGAAGATTCTGTAGAGCAATTATTAAAAGTTTTTGAAAATTATCCACAAAAAATTCAAATAGGAATTCTCAGTCCGATGCATTTAGATGGATCTGGAAAAAAATTAGATATTTTCTTAGACAAATATATTTCTCAGAATTTTGAAACCAGGATCATTTCCGATTTCTATTTCAAGTCGGTGAAACCTTACTACGAAATCAGTTTTATCAACGCTGCTCATTGGTTTATTCCTAAAGAAACCATCGAAAAAGTGGGTGGTTTTAATCCCTACTTTTTTCATTATGGAGAAGACAATGAATATGTGAATCGTCTTCATTTTCATGGAAAAAAAATACTTCTCTGCCCCGAAAGTAAAGTCGTGCATGATGGAAAGCAAGAGTTAGGGAAAGTAGATTATAAAAAATATTCAGATTTATCCTTAGAAACTAAAATCTTAAATCCTGCATATAAAAACGGTTTACAAAAAGAGCTAAAATCACTCAATTTAAGCAGGGCAAAGAATGTTCTGACCGGCAATTTTTCTAGAGCCAAAGAACTGAAAATAAAGTACAACAAAATAAAATCGGAATCTTCTGATCTTGTGGCAATTCAACAAAGAGTAACTCAACCGGGTTCAACTTTTTTAAATTTATAAAATATATGTGTGGAATAGCCGGAATAATTACTCCCAATGCTCAGCAATACAAAGTAGCTTTACAACAAATGACCGATGCAATCGCCCATCGTGGTCCTGATGCTGAACACCACGAATTTTTTGAAAATGCTGCGCTTGGTCATCGTAGATTATCGATAGTCGATTTATCTGAAACTGGGAAACAACCTATGTTTTCTAATACTAGAAATGAATGTATTGTCCTTAATGGAGAAATTTATGGCTATTTAGATTTAAAGAAAAAGTACAGCGATTACACCTATAATGGAAGTTCAGATACGGAAGTCATTTTGGCAATGCATGAAGCAAATGGTGAAGAATTACTTGCAGAACTTCCCGGGATGTTTGCTTTTGCAATTTGGGACGATCAAAAACAGGAACTGTTTTGTGCAAGAGATCGTTTCGGAGAAAAACCATTCTATTATGCAATTGGAAATAAGGGAGAATTTATTTTTGGGTCAGAAATTAAGGCGATTCTAAGCAGTGGATTAATTGAACCCAAAATCAATAAAGAAGCGCTTTATCATTTTCTCCAATATGGCTACGTAAGCAATTATCAAAGTATTTATTCTAATGTTTATACGCTTCCACCCGCTCACTATTTAAAATATTCGGAAGAAAAAATCGAAATTAAAAGATATTACAGTCTTCCCAAAAATGATATACAAATTACTCTTTCAGAGGCTAAAGAAGAGTTTACTCACTTATTAAAAAATGCAGTTCAGAAACAACTCGTTGCGGATGTTGAAGTTGGGAGTTTTCTAAGTGGCGGTCTGGATTCTTCTACAATTGTAGCAATGGTAAATGAATTTAAACCAAAACAAACTACCATCAGTTTCGGATACTCTAATGAACATAGCGAACTGAAATTTGCAGAAGAAATCGCTCAAAAATATCAAACAAATCACATCGAAATTCATGAGAACAGAGGAGATATCGCGGCAGATCTTTTAAAAATATCGCCCTACTTTGATGAACCCTTTTCGGATATGAGTTATACACCCCAATTTAAAATTTGTCAGGCTGCCGCAAGACATTTAAAAGTAGTATTGAGCGGTGATGTAGGAGATGAACTTTTTGGCGGATATAATTTTTATACTATTGAACAACAACTTCGAAATCATTTTAGTTATAACAATATTCTTCTGAAATTCGGTTTGAAACAATTTGGAAAATTTAGAGAAACTACCTTTTTAACGCAACAGAATATCAAGTATAAAAACATCCTGGACTTCCATCAAAACAGGGTGCGAAATTATTTTACGCCTCAAGAAATGGCACGTTTAGGAATTGCATCAAAATTTCATCAGGAATATAGTTTTGATATCAATCCAAATTCTTTAAATGATATCATGCGCGTAGATTTAGAGAAATATGTGCCGGGAAATATGTTGGTAAAAAGCGACCGAATGGCTATGGCAAATTCTTTGGAAGTCAGAACACCATTTTTAGATAAAAATTTTGCGGAATTTTGTATTCAACTTCCTGAAAATTTAAAATTAGACTCACAAAATGACAAAATTATCTTGCGGAAAACCATGCAGCAATATTGGACAGAAAGCATTAGAAATCGTACAAAGCAAGGATTTGGCTCCTCTGTTACAAACTGGTTCGAGGAAGAAAATTTAATCCACTTATCTGATGATTTACTAAAAAATAAAGACAGTACAGTTTTTAAATTGATTGATTACAATGCCTCACAGCAGTTTTTAAATAAAGATAAAAAACACTGGAATCTTCTTCAGTTAGCTCTTTGGGCAGAAAATCACAAAAATTTTATATAAAAGAAATGCTCAATATTTCGGTTATTATTCCGGTTTATAATGCAGCAGCTTTTCTAAAGAAAGCCGTAGAATCTGCGTTACAGTTCGAAGAAGTAAAAGAAATTATTTTGATTGACGATTGTTCTACAGATGATTCTTTGAAAGTTTGCCAAGAATTAACTTCAGAATATTCGCGAGTTCATCTCTTTCAACATGTTGATAAAGGAAATCATGGAGCTGGAGCAAGTCGGAATTTAGGCTTAGAAAAAGCTTCGCAAGAATTTATTGCATTTTTAGATGCCGATGATTACTACTTACCAAACCGTTTTGATTCTGAAAAAGAAATCTTTAAAAATAAAAAAATAGAAGGTGTTTTTGGAGCTATTGGAACAGAATTTCTTTCTGAAAAAGGGAAAGAAGAATTTATTGAAAAATTTAAAAACACCGAATTAACGACGGTAAAAAAAACTGCAGAAGGCAAAGAAATTTTTTATGGATTGCTTGGTTTGGAGCAAGATTTCGGAACGTTTTTTTCCTTAATCTCCTTAACAGTAAGAAACGAAAGTTTGCACAAAAACAATTTGAAATTTAATGAAAACTTAAGAATCCATCAAGACAGTGACTTTATTATTAAACTGTCTTTCCATTGCTTTTTGAAAACGGGCTCAATTACTGAAGCGGTTTCAATACGCGGAGTTCATGATGACAACCGAATTACAAAAATAAAAATATATTCAGAAAAATACAATCAACGCCAGTTTTTACTTTGGAATTCGATTTACAATTGGGCGAAAAATAAAAACATTGAGAAAAAATATCTCGAACACATTCAGTTGAGTAAGAAATCATTTGAATTATCAATTAAAAAAGGACTCTCCAAATATTTAAATTTGGCTTATTTTATTCTTCAAAATCCAAAAATTTTGAAAACAAGATATCGCTTTACGTTTTTGAAAAGATAATTTATGAAGCTCAATAATCTTTAAATATTACGCGGCATTTCAGCGATTTCTTTTTAGGCGGTTTCAGACGGAATCTGTTCCTTTATTGATTCTTGTTTTTGTATTAAAATTAGCAGTTGTAATTTTGATTTCCAAGATTCTTTATGAATTGATCGAAAAACGGTTGACCGCATTTTTAAAAAGGACAATTTTACCTCAATATTAATTATGAAAATTTCTGTCATCACACCGGTTTACAACGCCGAAAAATATATTACTCAAGCCGTAGAATCTGCCTTGCAGTTCGACGAAGTTTTTGAAATAATTTTGGTGGAGGATCAATCTCCCGATAATGCATTGAAAATATGCGAAAATTTAGCAAAAAAACATGAGCGTGTAAAATTATTTCAACATCCAGACAAAGGAAATCACGGAGCCGGAGCGAGTAGGAATTTAGCTTTGGAAAAAGCAAGCGGTGACTTTATTGCATTTCTGGATGCAGATGATTATTACTTACCAAACCGTTTTGACGCGGAAAAAAAACTTTTTAAAAACCCTGTAGTTGAAGGAGTTTACGGCGCAATTGGCGTTCATTATTATTCTGAAAAAGCCAAGGAACAAAACTATAAAATTTTTGGCGATCGATTAACGACCGTTTATAAAAAACATTCCCCAAAAGATGTTTTCCGTGGACAATTGGGCATGAACGGAAGTTTCGGACTTTTCAGTATTGATGGATTAACGATCAGAAAATCTGCTTTGGACAAAAAACTTTCTCCGATGATGAAAACTCATTTACGACTTCATCAGGATACCGAATTTTTATTTCGGCTTTCCTATTATTTAGATCTGTATCCGGGAATTTTAGACGAAGCTGTGGCGAATCGTGGCGTTCATGAGAATAATAGAATTACAAAAGTTGATTCTGGCAAGGTAAAACCCTCAATTTCTAAAGTTTTGCTTTGGAAAGAGGTAAAAAACTGGGCAGAAAAGGAAGAAAATTTCCCAAATGATATTCTTCTTCACATTCAAAGAATGCACCGCAGTTTCAAGATCGCAAATGCTCCTTTCCTAAAAAAATGGGGAATGATTTCAAAATATTTGGTAATCGACTATAGAAGTATTCGATCAGGTTTGTATAACATTAATTTCAGAGGGGATTTATTCTGAAATAATTTTTTGTCCTAATTTTTTAGAAAATTCAGTCATTGACTGATTGCTGAGATGTACCTCATCAATACATTTATAATCATTTGGAGTGAGATTATAATTTGTATAATTCACCTTATATTTAATAGACAGCTCTTGAATTTTAGCGTCAAAAAATGGAACTGCATTGTCTTCTATTTGATACGGTACAGAATTAACAGGCATTCTAAGAAGCAGAACTTTCCCATGTTTTTGTAAAAATCTGATGGTTTCTTCCAAATATTTCAATCTTTTTTCTGACCACTTTAAATCATCAATTCTCTTTTGAAATTCGCCCATTTTTCGTGTATTTTCTTCAGCGCGCTTTTCCGGAGAATAATCTTTAATCATTTTCACCTCCATCTTTCCATTATCTAAAACCTCCACATCTGCCATTGGATTTTTTGGTGGAAGTATTTTTAAATTTAAAGCTCGTGTAAGAGAATAATCATAACTTTCAATCAAATATTCCAAATTAGGATTCACATTTACAAAAGTGGTTTTGGCAACTGCTTTATCATTTTCAAAATAATATTCAGGCGAATCTGGTTTTGAACAAGTGACCATCAATGCAGTAGGCTCTACAATCACTACAAAAATACCGTCTTTAGTTTTTGGATCAAGTTTTTTTCGGATCGATTCTAAATATTTTGGCCCGTATGGAGAGTGTCCCCACGTAAAAGCGTAATTATAAAATTTAACTTTTGGATATTTGGGCTGAATTATTTTATCTAAAATAGCAGGATTGATCCCGGACCCACGAGAACTTCCCAATATCAGTGAATGCTGTGGCGAAGAGGTGAATCTTTTATAAAAATCATCCGTATGTTCTCCTGTGAGAAAAATTGCATAACCGATCACCAATAACGGCACTATCGAAAATAGTGATAATTTTAAAATCGATTTTCTAAAACTGTGCATAAATGTAACCTTTAGGTGCAATATAAAACAGAAAAACAAGAAAAATCAAAACATAATAAAATCCCCATCTCACAAAACGAGGCTTACTATTAAGAAAATTTTCTAACGCAAATTCTTGATGTCTTGTGATCCATTCCAAAGCAAGCATAAAAAAAATGAGAACTGCAACTTCTTTTTGAAAGGGAAAATTCGGGATTTGAAAAAGACTCGATGAGAATATTTTTTTATAAAATTCGCCTGCCATGGCGAGATCTTTTACAGAAAACAAAATCATAATTAAAGTGAAACTTAAAAAAGTGATCGCAATATTTCGAGCTTCCAAAAAGGTTGGAAATAAGCCCGCCGTTGTTTTTAATTTCTTCCCCAATTTCCCTCCAAGAATTAAAGGAACATACATTAATCCATTTACCAGTCCGAACACTACATAATGCCATTCTGCACCGTGCCACAATCCGATGAGAAAAAAATTAATGATAATGGCTAAAATTAAACCCCATTTTCCAAAGTCCCGAAATTGAATTGATAAAGGGGTAAACACAAAATCAGTTAACCATGACGTTAAAGAAATATGCCATTTTCTCCAAAAATCTGCAGCGTTCTGCGCAAATAAGGGAAATTTAAAATTTACATGAACTTTAATTCCCAAAAGTTTTGAAATTCCTATCGCCATATCAGAATATCCGGAGAAATCTGCATAAAGTTGCACAAAATACAACATAGAACCAATTAGCAAAGCACTGCCATTTAAAGTGGAATAGGTTTCAAAGATCGGGCTCGTTATCGTCGCGATACTATCTGCAACAACCAATTTTTTAAATAAACCCCACAATAACTGTCGCAAACCATTTGTAAAATTTTCAGAAGAAAAATCCCGCTTTAATTTAATCTGCTTTACGAAAGGTAAAGCCCTGTCAATTGGCCCGGAAATCATGGTTGGGAAGTAAGAGACAAATACAGAATATTCCAGTAAAGACGGAATTTCTTTGATCTTTTTATTTCTTACATCCAGTAAATAACCAATCATTCGAAACGAATAAAAACTGATTCCAATAGGTAAAATAATGGATAAAATATTCTTCTGCGTATCAAAACCGATGTGTTGAAGAAAATCATGAATGTTTTCGATGAAGAAATTAAAGTATTTGAAATAAAGCAACTGCAGCAATACGACCAAGATACCCAACCTGCTCCACCATTTTCTGGAAGAATCATCCGCCGCAAATATTTTTTTACTGATATAAAAGGTAGCTGCAATTGTGACGAGAAGTAAGATTAAAAATTGCGGACTCCAGGAAAAATAAAAAATGCAGCTTCCTAAAAGCAACACCCCATTTTGTATCGTAGCGTTTTTTCCTAATCGCCAATAAATAAGGAATAGAATAATGAAGAAAAAGATAAAAAAGTAAGAGTTCAGCAGCATAAAATGAATATTTCTTTAAGAATTTGAAGCATCTAAAAAAATATGGTTTCCGTTGAAATGCGGCCCACCATTAATGCATAATCCAATAAATTTGGCGATATCTTTTCCTTCTAAATTATTTTTTAACGGATAAGATGCAACAATTGCTTCCATTTGCCTTTCATCCATATTTTTATGAAAATCGGTCACCGTAAATGCGGGCGAAACTGAATTGGAAGTGACACCAAATTTCACATTTTCCATAGCCCAGTGTTTACTCATCTGTAATAAATAAGCCTTATTTGAATTATAAACAGAGGTTCCCATTGCCGGAAATTTCAGAGACGATGACAAAATATTAATGATCCTGCCAAATTTTTCTTTCCGGAAAATCCTGATACATTCCTGCGTTATTTGTAGCGTAGGAATTACATTGGTCTGAAAATCGGTGAGAAATTTATCGGAATCAGTTTTATGGAAATAAGTATCGATGAAAGTACCGCTGTAAAAATTATTAATAAGAATATTAGGTTTAAAATCTTGAATTTTCTTTAAAAAATCATCGATTTGTAATGGATCTGCGAAGTCAATCTGAAATGCTTTTGCGTTCGGAAATTCACCAGTAATTTCTTTGGTTGATTCCTCAGAATTTCGGTAGGTAAATAAAACTTCATAATCTTCACGAAGTAAAAATAAATTGATCTCTTTTCCAATTCCTGCCGAACCGCCTGTTAAAACTACTTTTTTCATATCAATTCTTTAATCTGAATTTTTCCTGAAGCTACTATTTTCAAAGATGAATTTTTAAAATTAAATTTTATCACATCCACTTTTACTGCTTCTGACTGTTCAATTACAATTGCTTCGAAATTTAAAATATCATTCAAATAAACCGGATTTTTAAAATTGATATTTTGAGATAAAATCATCACTTCTTCGGATGGTAGAAGTTCTCCAATGAAAAAAGAAATAAAACCGTTTAAAATATTTCCGTGCATTACTTTTCCTGCAAATCCCTTTTCTTTCGCAAATTCTTCATTGGTATGAAGTGCATTTTTATCCTGAAAAATTTCTTTGAAACCTTCATAAACGGCAGAATCAACCGTAAATTGATGCTGAAAATTCTGATTGAGGGAAAGAATCATTATTTAGATAAAATACAATCGATCATTTCTCCCACATTATTCCAGCTCTGGATTTCTGAAGAAGTAAAACGTACTTTAAAAGCTTTTTCTACCGCCACGATCAACTGAATATGAGATAAAGAATCCCATTCTTCGATATCGTCTGCAGCGGTTTCTCTACTCAAAATAATATCTTCGTTATCTAATTCGTCGTGAAAAATACCTGTTAATTTTTCTAAAATTTCTTCGTTGGTCATTTTATTTAGTTTTAATATTAATTTCTCTTTCCTGATAATCTTCTATTGTTAAGATCCATTCTCCTTCTGTTTTGGAAAAGCCTAATTTTTCATAATGATTTTCTACCATTTGGTTTTTGGATGTTGAAATATACTCGCCAATAATATTTTTAAAACCATGGGCTTTTGCAGTTTCTACTATTTTATTTAAAGTAAATTCTTCCATTCCTCTCTTCAATACTCGGCAGCTCATTAACCAGGATTCTATAAAAAGGTTCTCGCTATCCAAACCTTCTAAAACTACAACGCAAATTAAACCGTTATCTCCGTATTTATCTTCTAATGTGAATGATAAAGTTTTATGTTTATCTGATTGCATTAAATCCTCAACCTCTTGTTCCGTATATCGCACAGTTCTTAAATTAAACTGGTTGCTGCGCTGAGAAAGTTGTGAAACTCTCGGTTTAGAAAAATTATTAAATCCCTGGACATCAGAAATCATATTTAAACTTTTCAGAAATTCATCAACGTTTGTGAAACTTTCCAAGGCTGTCGCTCTTTCTGCTTCCACTTGGTATTGCTTCGTTCGTTCTGCATCGTTTTCTGAGTAACTTGCCGTTTCAAATAGATTTAATTCATAAAGATATTCTAAATAATATGCAGGATCTTCGGGTAATTCCGGCACGCAGACTTCCGGGAGATTTTCCCGAACTAAATTTCTTTCAAAAGGATTATCATCCAAAAAAACCATAGAGTCAAAACCGATATTTAAAATATTCTGAATTTTTCTAATGTTATCCGCTTTATTTTCCCAATTTGCTACAAAAACTGAAATATCATCCAGTTTTAAAACCATATCAGGATGACTTTCAAAAGGTTCCTTTGCTTTATCCTCATCATTTTTACTACAAACAGCGAGAATAATACCTCTTTTTTGTAGTGCTTTTGCCCACTGCTGAAATTCTGTAAAAGCTTTACCTATTCCTAAACTTCCGATCTGTATATTTTCTAAACCATCATCACCGATAATCCCGCCCCAGGTTGTATTATCTAAATCGAGAATTAAACATTTTTTAAATTTTCCCTCAAGGGATGAAATAATGCTGACAACATTCTGAGCTACGATAGGCAATATATCTAATGAAAGAACCATTTCTGTGTTGATATATATATTTGGAGAAAACATAAAGTCTCTGCCAAATTTATTTTGAACAGCGCAAAGATCTGCAATAAATAGATTGCTTTTATCTAAAGCCAATTCCCCTAAAAGATAATTGAGTTTCCGTTGTTGAAAAACAAAAGAAGATTCTACTTTTTGCGAGAAATTACCAAAAATTTGCGGATCAATTTCTGGAAAATTACAATAAATCACTTCGCTTTTTGTTCTGTTTGTGATATAGTGATATAGTTCTTCTATATAATTAATTTTATTTTGAGCAAAATTGAGCTGATCACTATAAGATTTGTAATAGTAGGAAAGCAACTTGTGAGATGATTCGAAGATCAGCGTATATTCCGGGTCAAAATCATAGTATTCCGATGCGGGATCAATTATTTGGCGAGAGATTTGTCCAAAATCAGCTTCGTATATTTCAAAATTATAAGATTGCTCAAAAGCAGTTCCTTTCAATGCAACATTTAAAAATTGTGTAGCAGTGTCTCCCAAAATTGCCACTCTAATCTTTTTAGAGTTTTCCGCATTTTTTTTAGCGTTTTTCTTTAACTGGCTAAATGTTTTAATCATTATTCTACTCTCCAATGTGTTTTTATAAGATTTTGTAATCTGTAAAATTCTTATCAAAACATAGATCAAACTCAAATTTACGATGTGGATTTTTAAAAAACTCCACAAACCTTGGATTTAAAGTTTCATAATATGCTGCACTATCAAATTCTGCTAAAGCTGGATGCACCATTACTTCAACAGTATTATAACTACAACTTTGTTTTAGAAATGGAAAGAGATTTTCTGCGTTGATCTCACAGGTATTCAACATGGAGTAAAATCCGATTTGCTTGTCGTTTTTATTAAGGATAGATAGAAATTTTAAAAGTAATAATTTAGTAAAATTAGCCAAAGAAGCAGTTCTTCCGTTAAACCTCCAGCTTTCAAAAAAACTTTCATTGATTTCTCTCACTCTTTCTATCCTGTATTTCTTCCCTAATTTTCTTACGATCTTATTGATGGAAGGTATGATATGAATATGTTCATGCCCATCTATGTGGGAAATTTCAATTCCTTTTTCTTTAATTTTTATAATTTGCTGCTCCAGTTCAAATTCTATGGAATGCAACGTTTTTTTACTTTTTCTTTTAAAGAGTAAACTGACAAATGTATTGTTTAGCTTTCTATTTTCAGCTAAAATATTCTTTGAAAACAGTGCAGTACCACAAGTTAAATTCAGATGTACGCCAATTTTTAAATCTTTGCACACAGGAAGAATTTTTTCTACTGCATGATCGAAATATTCTGTATTCGCCATCAAGCTTGCGTGGGAAAGGAAACCCATTGTATGAGCTTGTAGAATGGCATTATTCACCCCCAAAGAGAATCCAAGATCATCGGCGTTAAGAATAATATTTTTAACCATTTTTTTTAATTGAAGAGCAAATCTCTGAAAAATATAAGCAGATATTGAATTATAGATATACTTGTTTTCGGTATGACTTTCTACTTAATAAAAGCGCCTACATATTTCCCTTCGAATTCAATAACAGTAGATTCTATATTATTTTCTTCGCAAAAGTCTTGGTACGCAGAATTATCTCCTATATCATCGCTTAAAAAAACACCTCCCTTTCGCAAATGTTTGTACAATTCATCATAAGCCCAAATTCTACCATCGTAACTTTTATCGGAATCGTAATGAATCACATCAAAAATTTTATTCTCCGAAAAGATTTTAGGTAAAGATTCTTTGTCTGCAAAACGAAAAAGTTTCCAGTTATTTTTCAATTTTTCCGGGACAACCACACCAACATACTGGTCGCCATTCTGACCTAAATAAGGCATATCTGAACTGTATAAAGTGCCGTTTCTTTTTTCCAGAGAAAGTAATGCGGCTAAAGAAGACCATCCATACGCAACGCCAGTTTCCAAAACATTTGTAGCCTTTGTAAATTCGGAAGCATAATAAATGAGTTCCAAAGCTCCCGCTCCACCCATCTTCACGGGACAAGTTTTTTCTTTTCCAGAAGATTCGTCTAAGATCAGCTTATTTTCATTGCGAAATTTTAGATCATTTATTCCAAACAGTTTTGCAACTGCATCTTTTTGAGAAATTGCTATAGAAATTGCCCAGGAATTAGTTTTATCTTTTCCTTTCCCTGCATTTCCTCTGTGTAGTGTATTCTTTATTATTTTCCGACCAAGTTCTGGATATAAATCTGGCCTTTTTAAATACGCTATGAGGGTTTTAGCCACTCTTTTTAATTCGCTCACTGTGTTTTAATTTGTGCGTAAAAATAGGGAAAATTCTACAATGTTTAAAAAACTCAGTATCTTTGAAAATCTTTCAAAAAAACAAAATAACAATCAGAAATGAAGTTTTCACTCCTCATTGCGAATTATAATAATGGACATTTCTTTTCAGATTGTTATCAGTCCATCATTAATCAAACTTATGAAAATTGGGAGGTCGTAATTTTGGACGATTCTTCTGAAGATGATTCTGTAAAACTCATTAATGAGCTTATCCAGAAAGATTCTAGATTTCGATTATATGAAAATGAAGAAAATAAAGGGGTTGGTTATACTAAAAGCAAATTAATCGACCTTTCTGTCGGTGAGGTTTGTGGCTACCTGGATCCAGATGATGCGCTAGGAAAAGATGCACTACAGGCATCAATCAATATTTTTTTTAAAAATAAAGACGCTGTTCTTACCTATTCGAGACTTGTAAAATGCGATGAAAACCTTAATCCAAAGGAAGAATTTAAATCTGCAATGCAAGTTCCCAACGGAGATCCTTATTTTTTCAACTGTCCTATACAAATAGCTCCTTTTGTAGGTTTTAAAAAGTCAGTTTATATGCAGTGCGAAAAAATGGACGCTGCATTCCGAATTGCGGAAGACCAAGATTTATATTACAAAATGTATGAGAAAGGCAAAGTTATTTTCATAGATCAGACAGATTATTTTTATCGCGCCCATGAAGGTGGAATCTCACAGAACGCCAACAAACAGAAGTCTTACGATTATTGGGGAAAAGTAATTTGGACGGCCATGAAAAGAAGAAATTTATGCGTTATCAATGGAGAGAAAATTCCAGATCACTTTACATCATCTCAGGAAATTTTTGATTTACTTTCTTATCAAAATTCAATTCCTTACCGGATCAAAAAGAAATTAAAAGTCTTTTATCAATCGGTCTTTTAATAAGCGTAAAACCTTTGATGTTCATGTAGCAAATTGTAACAAAATATAAACTGAAAATTACAAAGAAATCCTCAAAAAGTTACAGAAAAGACATCTTCTTAAAACTATAAATGAACGAAAAAACTACTATTAAATTCATTCCAGCACTCACAGGATATCGCGCAATTGCTGCCTGGATGATTTTTGTCCTTCATTTTTTTCCGTTTAATAATCCATTGGCACCAGAGTATTTAAAATCTTTTATAAGACAATGGCATATCGGAGTTGATATGTTTTTCGTGCTGAGTGGGTTTCTTATTACCTTTCGATATTTTGATCAGCATCCTATCAATTTTAAAAAATATATGGTGAACAGACTTGCACGAATTTACCCGATGTACTTCTTGGTCACAATCGGAGTTTTCGCTGCATTCTATCTCCAAAGTGGAATCTGGAATTCAGAAAAAACAATCGAAGCTATTCTGAGTTTCACCATGACGAAAGCTTTGTTTCAAAAATATTTCTTTGCAGCCGGTATTTCTCAAGGTTGGACGTTAACATTAGAGGAGCTTTTTTACTTCACCGCACCATTTTATTTCATTTTGTTGCGCAAAAAATCAATTTGGTTCTTTATTTTACCAATTAGCATTTTTCTTTTCGGTCTGGCTTTGAAAGAAATTTCCCAAGTGCCACAAAACACTTGGGGGTTTATGCAGAAAAATATTTCCTATTATATTTTTGAATTTTTCATCGGTATTGGTCTGGCTTTACTGGTTCAGAACAGATCAAAATTAAATCTAAAACTAAGGGGTATTACCTATTTTGGAATCTCTTTTATCGTATTATTTCTATTAACACTTCCTACAAATTATTCTGAATCAGATTGGATGAAGGCCGTCATGGCATTAATACTCTGCACTTTTGGTATTGCTCCTCTACTTTGGGGTTTAATTTTCGAAGACACTTTTATAAAGCGTTTCTTATCTACCAAATACATGGTTTTATTAGGGAAAAGTTCCTACATTTTTTATCTAATTCACAAAGGATTTATCCCGATGTTTATTTATGATTACATCGCTGAGAATGTATTGCTCATCTTTGTCTTACTTAATATTTTATCAATATTAATGTTTAAATATTTGGAAGAACCATTAAATTTATGGATCCGTAAAAAATTTGCTGAATAAAATTTTAAATTCATGACAGATTCTAGTAAAATTAAATTGCTTTTTCGCCACCGTTCTATGGAAATGGGCGGCGTAGAAAAAGTGATGTTAAACGTTCTAAATAATTTAGATCAAGAAAAATTTGAAATGACCGTTCTTTTAAACCTTAATCAAGGAGAGTTGAGAAATGAATTTCCGTCGCATGTGAGAAAAGTATATTTGACTCATGGTAAAGAAGATTTTTCTAAAAATATTGTATTTAAAAAACTTCAACTTTTTCAACGTAAAAGTCAATTAAAAAAACTTCGCAAAAATCCTGAAATCATTGATAAAGAGTATTTAAAAAAAGAATACGATATCGAAATCGCGATGACTTATAATGATTTCGAGAGCGTTTTAAATTCTTCCAATAAAAAATCAAAGAAAATTGGTTGGTTTCATTCAGAAATTAATTTACCCAAACTTCAACCTTTAGTTCCAGCGATTTTAGAGCATTTTCCACAATTCGATCATATCATCTACTGTTCTGAAAAAATTCAGAAAATCATGCACGAAGTTTATCCGAAACTTCAATACCCAAAAGAAAGTGTGATTATCAACGCAATTCCAATTGAAGAAATTAAAAAGAAAGCTGAAGAAAAAATTACGGATCTACCGAAAAGTCCTGTTTTCGTTTCTGTAGGAAGATTGCACACCAGAAAAGGATATCACAATTTGATGGATGCACATTCGCAACTTTTAAAAGAAGGATTTCAGCATTCGATAATGATTATTGGTGATGGAGAAGAATTGTCAAATTTGTTGGCTCAGCAAAAGAAATTGGGCGTAGAAAAAACTTTTATTTTCGCGGGAAATAAAATGAATCCATATCCGTATCTTAAAAATGCAGATTTTTTCATCATGCCTTCCGAATCTGAAGCTTGGCCACTGGTAATTGCTGAAGCACTTATTTTGCAAAAACCAATTATTGCAACCAAAGTTGGCGATGTAGAAATGATGATCGATGACCGAAAAACCGGCTATTTAATTGATTATAAAACGGATGAGATTTATAGTGCTATGAAAGAATTTCTGACCAATCAAAAACTGATTTTACAAATTAAAGAAAATATAAAAGATGTCGAAAAAGATTTTGACAATCAAAAAATATTTAGTGCGATTGAAGAAATCATTATTAATTTAGCAAAAACTAAAATATGATTTTTTTATACCGCTTAATTTTAAAAATTCATACCACTTACCAGAATTTTGTTAAAGTTGCCAGCATAAAGATAGCTGAGCAAAAGGGCATGCAAATCGGAGAAAACCTTTATGTTGAAGGCATTCCGAATTTTGGTTCAGAACCCTTTCTGGTCGAAATTGGAAACGACGTAACTCTTGCAGAAGGCGTATCTTTTATCAATCATGGAGGTGATGCTCGAGTAACAAAAAAATTAGAAAAATATAAAGACGGAAGAAATTTTGGCAGAATTAAAATAGGAAATAATACCTTTATTGGTAAAGCGACGATATTGATGCCTGGAGTTTCCATAGGAAGTAACTGCATTGTAGGATCGATGAGTATTGTCACTACTTCAATTCCAGACAACGCTGTCTACGCAGGTGTTCCATCAAAATTCATTTGCACGGTAGAAGAATATGGTGAAAAGCTTTTAGCGAATAACGTAGATTATCCTCGAGAACTAGAAAAAGACCGGGCAAAATTAGAAGATTTCATTTCCAAAAACCTTCCTCATACTTACAAATCTATAAAATAAAACGGTGTCAAATAAAAAGAAAATCCTCATCAGAATTGGTTCTCTTCGTCACGGCGGCGCGGAAAAGGTTTTGGTGACTTTTCTGAAAAACCTACCGAAAGATAAATATGAAATCGATCTTCTATTAAATTTATATTCGGGGAAATATTTGGGCGAAGTTCCGAGTTGGATTAATGTTTTCTACTTGAATAAAGGCGAAATGATAACGACGAATCGCCTCCAGGATTTTCCCATCAAAGCTTTCCGGGTTATTTATCAGAGGGTTTTAAAAACTTTTCCCAAACTCCTTTATCAATTTATTTTAAAAGGAAAAAAATACGATATAGAATTTGCTGCAATCCATGGTTTTCGAGACGAAATATTAAATTCTCCGCAGAGATCATCTAAAAAATTAATTTGGATTCATAATGATTTAAAGAAAACTGAATTCCATAAATACACCGACGACGAGTTCAGAAAATTTTTTGGCTTTGATAAAAGCATAGTGATTTCGGATAAAATTCATCAGGATTTTGAAGATTTAGCTCAAAACGAAGAAGAAAAACAGAAAATTGCCAGGATTTATAATCCCTTAGATACCGAAGAAATATTGAGAAAGTCAGAAGTTGAAGGTCAGAAGCTGGAAGATGAAGTTCCTCTTTTTATCTCAGTTGGGACGGTTTTTCCTCAAAAAGGATTTGACAGATTATTAAGAGTTCACAAACGACTTTTAGATGAAGGCTTCAAACATAAAGTTCTCATTCTTGGCGACGGTTACGATTTTGAAAACATTAAAAAATTACAAAAAGATTTAGGTGTTTCCGAAACATCCAATCTTTTTGGGTTCATCGATAATCCATATCCAGATTTTAAAAAAGCAGATTTTTATATTTTAAGTTCAAGATACGAAGGATTTCCGACTGTTTTATTTGAGGCGATTACTTTAAAAAAGAAAATCATTGCGACTGATGTTTCCGGTGTACGCGAAATGTTAGAAGACGGTAAACTGGGATTAATCGTAGAAAACTCAGAAGAAGGAATTTATGAAGGAATGAAAAGAGCCCTTCAAGATCCTGCAAGTTTTGAACAGTACGAAAATCAATTAATGGAATACAAAATGCCTTTTAATCTCGTAAATTCAGTAAATTCTATCATCAAAATTATTGATGATTTATAAGACCGTTTTATTTTATCTTTGTGTTTATGTCGCAACATTCTACCATTCAAAAAGATTTCTACCGAGAAAGCGGACAATGGCTTTCACAAATTCAAATTTGGAAAAAATGCTTTAGTCCGAATTTGCATTTTATTTATCTTTTTAGAATTACCCAAAAACATCCTAAAAATACTTTTTTAGGGAAATTTTGGCGACTTATTTTACGGCATTATCAGATTAAATACGGCTTTCAAATTTATCCCGAAACCCAAATTGGCGAAGGTTTGTATCTCGGACATTGGGGAGCTTTGGTCGTTAATCCGAAAACTAAAATAGGTAAAAACTGCAATATCGCGCAGGGAGTTACGATTGCACAGGCAAATCGTGGACAAAATAAAGGTGTCCCAGAAATTGGAAATGAAGTTTGGATCGGACCGAATGCAGTGATCGTGGGAAATATAAAAATTGGCAATAATGTTTTGATCGCTCCGAACGCTTACGTTCATACTGATATACCTTCGAACGCTATTGTAATGGGAAATCCGGCAACTTTCTCCCTTAAAGAAAATGCGACTTCAGACTATATTAATAATAAAATTGATTAATTTTAAAAAATATTTTTTTTAATTTTATCCCTTTATTTTCACCCCATTCCAATCAGTAATTTAATGGGAAATTTAATACGAAACCTCTTAATATGAAAAAATCTTACGACGCTATTTTTGAAAATAACCGAAAATGGGTAGAATCACAAGTTGCGGAAGACCCAGAGTTTTTTAAAAATTTGTCGCTTACCCAAACTCCAGATTTTCTTTATATCGGTTGTTCAGACAGCCGCGTTTCTGCAGAGGAAATGATGGGTATGAAACCTGGCGAACTTTTTGTGCACCGGAATATTGCGAATGTCGTGAATACTTTGGATATGAGTGCGACTGCGGTGATTCAGTATGCTGTAGAACATCTTCAGGTGAAACATATTATTGTTTGCGGCCATTACGGTTGTGGTGGAATTAAAGCTGCGATGACGCCCGAAGATCTTGGTCTTTTAAATCCTTGGTTGCGAACCATTCGTGATGTTTATCGTTTGCATCAAGCTGAATTAGATACGATCGAGGATGAACAAAAACGCTATGACCGATTGGTAGAACTGAATGTTCAGGAACAATGCATTAATGTGATAAAAATGGCTTGTGTTCAGGAAGAATATTTAATTGATGAATATCCGATCGTACACGGTTGGGTTTTCGATATGAAAACAGGAAAAATTATCGATCTCGATATCGACTTCGAAAAAATCTTAAAAGACATTCAGAAAATCTACAATTTGACCGATTCTAACTGGGTAATGGGCAAAAAGAATAATAAAAATATGCTTTAATTTAAAAATAAAAAAGAAATTTTATTTACCATTAAAAGAAGTCATTGCATTTTGAATTCCCGCGAAAACAAATGACAGACAAGCTTTAGAAGACTTCTCGATTCTTTCGGGAAGTTTTTCTTTTTCTTCACCTTCCCATTTTCCGAGAACGTAATCAACTTGTTTTCCTTCTGAAAATTCGGCAGAAATCCCAAATCTTAACCTTGGATAATTTTGGGTTTGCAATTGCTCCTGAATACTTTTCAAGCCATTGTGTCCTGCATCAGAACCTTTCATTTTCATTCGTAAAGTTCCGAATGGTAAAGACAGATCATCGGTAACGATCATCAAATTTTCCAATGGTATATTTTCTTTCTGCATCCAGAATTTCACCGCATTTCCAGAAAGATTCATGTAGGTATCAGGTTTCAAAATAAAAACTTTTCTGCCTTTGTATTTCCCTTCTGCTAAGAGTCCAAAATTGGAGGATTTAAAGGGCGCTTCAATGGTTTCGGCAATTTTCTCCGCAACTTTAAACCCGACATTATGCCGGGTTTCAGTATATTCTTCGCCTTTATTTCCCAGACCTACGATGAGGTATTTCATATCGAAATATTATTGGTATTGATAAATGGTATATTCGTCATCCGCTCCACTCATTTTGATCGGATAATTTTCAGAATCATAGGTATAGCTATACTCCGTAACTTCGGTAACAACATCGAGAACCTGCGTCACTTTTATCATATTATTCGCAGATAAAAACGCAGCTCCTTGTGGTGCGATCCCGCTTAAATAAATAAAAAATTCCTTTGGCAAAAGTTGATAAGGATTTTTCTTCGTATCATATTGGAAACTAAACGTCTGCACTTCGGGATTCATTTGCAAATCACCGTTGGGTAAATAAAACCCACCTTTAATAGAGGCTTTTACCATATTTTCTCCACTGTATTCATAGTCTGTTTCAATATATACTTTGCTTGGAATTGGCAAAGTAAATTCCTGAATAGAGACCGCTTTTTTTAGCTGTGTTCCCACATAAGTAAAATCTGTATTTACGGTATAAACTCCGGCGACAGTTACATTAATTTTAGATAAATCAGCACCCGAATAAGTAAAAACAGCATCTTGACCAGAACCTGACAATTTGGAAATCTTGTTGTTAGAATTATAAGTAAAAAGAGTTGATTCCCCTGACTCATCAACATAGGAAACCAATTTATTACCCTCGTAATTGTAAGTGACTTCGCTGTCTTCAAATTGTCCGTTATCGTCTAAAGAGTGGGAAAGCATTTTCTTTAAAAGCCGACCAGTTGATGGTCCGCCGCCACTTCCACCACCATTTCCACCAGGTTGATTCACACCGATAAGGTAATCACCATTGGTATCGCGATTGGGTTCGCAAGAAAATAAAATAACGATACTGAAGAAAAACGTTAATATACTTAGAACTTTATTCATCTTTAAATTAATTTTAGCAAAAGTAGTCTTTTTTTAGAAATTTCGAAAAAGGATCTATTTCCCCAGAATCCTTTCCAAAACTGCATTCACCTCATCTACATTCTGCACATTTTCTTTTCTCATCATCAATTGGTTTCCTTCTTTACTGCTTTTCTCCTTTAAAGTTGCTTCTTTCGGATTACGATTCAAATAAGAAATAATGTTTCTGAACTTATCGCTCTGATAAAATTTATCCTGCGGATTTGAAGGAAAATAACCTAAGAAAACTCCGTTCTTCACTACGATCTTATCAAAACCAATTTCGGCAGCGATCCATTTTAGTTCAACGGATTTTAAAAGGTTAATCGCTTCTGAAGGTAAATCTCCGAATCGGTCGACCAATTCACTTTCTAATTTTTGAAGTTCTTCTTTGCTTTGGATTTCTGCTAATTTTTGATACAATGACAACCGTTCTTCAATACTCTGAACATAAAAATCGGGCAGCATCAATTCCAGATCGGTATCAATATTTACTTCTTTTACTGATTTAAAGAGTTTTTTACGGTCTTCTTCATTGTCAAATAAGTCTTCAAATTCCTCATCATTCTGTAATTCTTCTAAAGCTTCCTGCATGATTTTCTGGTAAGTCTCAAATCCCATTTCATTGATGAAACCACTTTGTTCACCACCTAATAAATCTCCTGCTCCACGAATTTCTAAATCCTTCATTGCAATCTGAAAACCGCTTCCCAAATCTGAAAACTGCTCAATGGCTTCGAGTCTTTTTCTCGCCAAAGAGGACATCATATCAAAAGGTGGCGTGATCATAAAACAAAAAGCTTTTCTATTACTTCGACCAACTCTTCCGCGCATTTGATGCAGATCTGCCATTCCAAACCGTTGCGCATCATTGATGAAAATGGTATTCGCATTCGGTACATCTACTCCACTTTCAATAATGGTAGTCGAAACCAGAACATCATATTTTCCTTCCATAAAATCCAGGACATTTTTTTCCAGCTGTTTTCCTTCCATTTGTCCGTGACCTGTGATGATCTTCGCATCAGGAACCAACCTTTGAATCAATCCTGCGATATCTTTCAGATTTTCGATTCTGTTATTAATGAAATAAACTTGTCCGTCGCGCTGAATTTCATAGGAAATCGCATCTCTAATAATTTCTTCACTGAAGCCAACAATATTTGTTTCTACGGGCTGTCTATTTGGCGGCGGCGTTTTAATGACCGATAAATCTCGTGCAGCCATTAAAGAAAACTGCAAAGTCCTCGGAATCGGAGTTGCCGTTAAAGTCAACGTATCAATATTATTTTTCAAAGTCTTCAACTTGTCTTTTACCGAAACACCGAATTTGTGTTCCTCATCGATAATTAATAGACCAAGATCTTTAAATTTTACTGAACTTCCTACCAGTTGATGCGTTCCTATCACAATATCTATTTTTCCAGATTTCAAACCTTCCAAAGTTTCTGCTTTCTGTTTCGCGGACCGGAATCTGTTCATATAAGAAATGGTCACCGGAAAATCTTTAAGCCTTTCTGTAAAACTTCGGTAATGCTGGAACGCCAGAATCGTTGTTGGAACTAAGATCGCAACTTGTTTTCCATCAGTTGCTGCTTTAAAGGCGGCCCGAATTGCAATTTCTGTTTTTCCAAATCCTACATCACCGCAAATTAAACGATCCATCACGTTATCGTTTTCCATATCATTTTTCACATCAAGCGTGGCTTTTTCCTGATCCGGTGTATCTTCATAAATAAAGCTCGCTTCAAGTTCATTCTGCAAATAAGAATCTGGTGCAAATGCAAAGCCTTTCGCAGTCTTCCTTTCTGCGTAAAGTCTAATGAGGTCAAAAGCGATCTGTTTTACTTTCGCTTTTGTTTTCTGTTTTAAAGATTTCCACGCGGGAGAACCGAGTTTGGATAAAACGATCTCTCTTCCGTCCGGACCGTTGTATTTCGAAATTTTATGTAAGGAATGAATACTTACATAGAGTAAATCCCCATTTTTATAAGTGAGTTTGAAACATTCCTGAACTTTTCCATTATTATTCACTTTCACCAAGCCCATAAACTTTCCGATTCCATGATCGATGTGTGTGATATAATCGCCGACTTTCATCTGCATCAGATCTTTCAGCGTGATCTGCTCCGATTTTGCAAAAGCATTTTTAGCTTTGAATCTTTGGTAACGGTCAAAAATCTGATGATCCGTATAAACCGAAATTTTATGATCAAAATCGACAAACCCTTCATGAAGTTCAGAATTAAAGGATTTAAAAGCAATTTTTGATTTTCTATCAATAGAATCTTCCTCTAAAAAATTATCATTTTTAGTTGAGGATAAATCTTCGAAAATACTTTCGAGTCTTTCTTTCTGTTTTTCCGTGGAAAAGGAAATCCAAAGGTCGAAATTGTCTTTTTGCTTTTCCTGCAAATCTTCTATCAGCAATTCGAAATTCTTGTGAAATGTGGGTTGCGGTGTTTGAGAAAGTTGTATTTCAACTGAGGAAATCTCTTTTAATTTGAGTGCATCTAAAGTAAAATCAATACTCTTAAATTTCTGAAAATCGATCATTAAACCCTCAAAAGACAGAAATAAATCTTCTGGCGATTGATGTTTGATGTCTTTATTTAAGGTCTCAAATTTCTCTTCTCCTTTTTCGTAAAAATCTTTAATTTTCTTTACGCCCAGAAAAGCATTTTTTGAAACAACAAAACTTTCTTTTGGTAACAATTCCAAGAGTGAAACTTTCTTTCCGGAAACTGCATAATTCATATTAGAAACCAATTGAAAACCATTTACATTTCCGTTGGTTAACTGGGTTTCTATATTAAAGGTTTTGATGCTTTCAATTTCATTTCCAAAAAAAGTTATTCGATAAGGCTGTTCATTCGAATAGGAGAAAACATCCATAATTCCGCCACGCACCGAAAACTCTCCAGGTTCTGAAACAAAATCGGTCAGATTAAAATTGAACTGATGCAAAAGTTCTTCGGTAAAATCAAAATCTAAACTTTCGCCTGTTTTGATCTGATGAGAAATGGCTTTGAAATCTTCCTTCTTCAAAACCTTTTCCGACAAAGCGGAAAAACTCGCCACAATCACTTTTGGTTTTGCGCTGGAATTCAGCTTATTTAAAACTTCCGTTCTTAAAACCAGATTAGCATTTTGCGTTTTTTCAATTTGATAAGGTTCAACATGCGTTGCAGGGAAATAAAGAACGTTTTCTTTGCCCAAAAGATCTTCCATTTCGGCCGTGACGTAAAGCGCTTCTTCGCGATCTTCAATTAAAAAGAGGATGGTCTTTTTATAAGTCAAAAAAAGTTCTGCGGTAAAAACTGAAGGCGACGAACCGGCAAAACCTTTCACAGAAAGATGTTGATGATTTTCTAAATTTTTGAAAATTTCTCCTCCAAATTCGTTTTTCAGTAAATCCGGCAGAAAAGTTTCGTGGATAGGTTTTAATTGCATTCTATAAAGAGAGTTAAAATCGATTTCAATAAAAACGACAAAAGCGATTTCGGGACTATTCCGAAATCGTTTGAAAGTACAAATTTAATGATTTATTTTTGAGTAGTATTCAGAAGTAAAAGCAATAAAAATAGCAGAAAAGCCCTATGCAAAGCCCTTATAAAAGTTCTTAAATTCTGCTAATTACTCCTAAAACACTATAAAGTCTCGATTTGATGGCATAACGTTTGGAATAGGACCACCTAATTAAAAATAAAAATATTATGAAATTACAGAATTTAAAAAATAGCAAAAAGTCAACATTGAAATTTTTAGGACTGTTTATCTTGCTTTTCTCATTCATCTCTTTAACCTCATGTCGAAATGATGATGACCCGGCAGACAACGATTTCTTCGCAGGAACTTACAATGGAAGCATTTCCTATAACGATGGTTCAACAACCATTTCAAAAGATAACGGAAGTGTCTTTGTAACTAAAATTGCAAGTGGAACAAAATATAATTTCAGATTCTCGGATGGAATTCCAGATTTGAACGGCGTTGAATTTAAAAAAGAAGGCGATCACATTTTAGTGAGTGTAGGATCAACGGCAACTTCTTATATTAGAATCGACAGCAATGATTTGAAAATTCTTTATGTTGCTGATGGTAAAACATGGACGGCAAACGGTAAGAGATAATTTACACGTGCGATCAATCTAAAGCTGTTTCATTAAATTGAAGCAGCTTTTTTTTATTAAAAAAGAGAGGAAAGCGACTTGAAAATTCTTCAAAAATTGAACTTCATTAACCAAAATTATGAAACGTGTTAAAGTTTGGTTAAAGTTATCTTCTAAAAATTATCGAGAATGTTATTTGTATAATTTTACTTTGTTAAAAAACAACACAATATTAATTTAACCCTTTTTAAAAAATGAAAAAATTATTCACCGTATTGTCTTTGGCTCTAGGATTAGGATTAGCAAGTGCACAGCAAACTGCACCGAAAAAATCAACAACTCCACCTCCACCACCGCCAAAAGAAGCGAGAATGCAGAGTGCGAAGCAAACCGCTTCGAAAGATAAAATGGCAGCAAAACCCGCAACCACTAATTCCGCCGTTAAAATGAAAAAAGACGGAACACCCGACAAACGATACAAAGCCAACGAACATCTGAAAAAAGATGGTACTCCGGATAAAAGATACAAAACAAAATAATTTTGTAATTTCTAATTTAGAAAGCCTTGAGAATTTATTCCAGGGCTTTTTTGTTACCTTTAAAAAAAAATTAATGAGACTTCTCTCTACCCTATTTATTTTTGCTGTGATTCTGGGTTGTCAATCGGAAACCCGGGAAAATCCCCGCGCCTACGTGGAAGGTAAGATCACAGAAACCAAATTAGAATTTGCAAAAATCAAAGTGCTCATAAAAAGCGATAATGCGATCGTGGCCGAAACAATTCCTAACGGTTCGGGAGATTTCACATTATCGGGTCCGCTTCTTTCTGATTCTTTTTCTTTGGTTTTTAATGCAAAAATAAAATCTTTTAAAGCGTCAAAATCTGGATCGTCGATCTCGACTGATTCCCTGCAAATACTCATTCCTGCAGGAACAAACTATATTACTTTTAACGAAATAAAACTAAAGTAATGAGAATCCTGATCCTCTTTTTTTTCTGTTGCAGCACTTTAATTTTTAGTCAGAAAAAGAAAAAAATACTCGATGTAGTTTCTAATATCGAAACAAAAGTTACCATCCTAAAACCAATTGGCAATAATTCGCTCGCCAAAGATGTACAGCCGTTTTACGGATTTGGATTTAGCGGAAATTTGATGACTCCAATCAATTTTGGGATCGGCGTAGATTACAGTATGCTTTTCTCCAATGTAATTTACGACCGCAAAAATGTTTATGGGAACATCGCATCGCCGACTTTGACCATTATCGATGTTTTTATCACGCACCGTGATAATATTTCTGAAGAATTTTTGGTCGAAGAAATGGCGGGTTTCAGCTATTATAATCATTCCAGCACCTATTTAGATTTTAACAATGAAAAATTAAAAAATAATGGAATTGGTTTTAATTTAGGTGGAAAAGTCATCTATATTTTAGATCCGGAAGGTTATCAAGCTGTTTTTTTGACCGGAAGATTAAATTATTATTCCACCAATGTTTATAATGAAAACGCGGAAATTCAAAAATATTATAACCATTCTGTCTTTCTGAGTTTAAGTTTTGGTTATCGCTTCAACTTTTAAAAATCATTCTTATTAATCTTATCGCTAAAATCTGTTAAATTTGTGCTATGCTAAATTTTATTAAGAAGAAAATTGCTTTAATCTGGGCAAAAAATCATGTGAAGGAAACGCAAACTTTCAAAAAAAATGCGGTCGAAGATCAGGAGAAACTGCTGTTGTCTTTGGTAAAAATTGCAGAGAAAACTTTGTTTGGAAGAGAGCATCAGTTTGAAAACATCCATACCATTTCCGACTTTCAAAAAAATGTACCAATCGCTGATTACGAAGATCTTAAACCTTATATTGAGAGAGTAAAAAAAGGTCAGCGAAATATTCTCTGGACAGAAACGCCGGAATATTTTGCAAAAACTTCCGGCACCACTTCCGGTTCCAAATATATCCCGATATCTAAAGAAGGAATGCCTTTTCAACTTAATGCGGCCCGAAGTGCTCTATTTCATTATATCGCTCAGAAAAATAATTCAGATTTCGTTTCCGGGAAAATGATCTTTCTGCAGGGAAGTCCGGAACTGGAGGAAATTAATGGAATTCAAACTGGCCGACTTTCCGGAATTGTAGCGCATCATATTCCAAACTATCTGCAGAAAAATCGACTACCAAGTTTGAAAACGAACCTCATCGAAGACTGGGAAACCAAAGTTGATGAGATCGTAAAAGAAACTGAGAAAGAAAATATGACTTTAATTTCGGGAATTCCACCGTGGTTAATTATGTATTTTGAAAAACTGATTGAAAGAAACGGTAAGAAAATTAAAACCTTATTTCCAAATTTACAGCTCATCATTACAGGCGGCGTTAATTACGAACCTTACCGCGAAAAGATGGAAGAACTTCTGGGTGGAAAAGTAGATATCATTCAGACTTTTCCAGCGAGCGAAGGTTTTTTTGCGTTCCAGGATGATTTCGAAAAAGAAGGATTATTGCTATTAACGAATCATGGAATCTTTTATGAATTTATTCCACTCGAAGACTACGGAAAACAGGAAGCTAAAAGATTAACTTTAAAAGACATCGAACTCAACAAAGATTATGCTTTAATTTTAACCACCAATTCTGGACTTTGGGCATATTCAATCGGAGATGTCGTACGATTTATTTCTAAAGATCCTTACCGAATTTTAGTTTCCGGAAGAACGAAACATTTCACTTCAGCTTTTGGAGAACATGTGATTGCTTTTGAAGTCGAAGAAGCCATGAAAGCAACGGTAGAGAAATTTCCCGCGCAGATCACCGAATTTCATCTCGCGCCACAGGTGAATCCTATACAAGGTTTGCCTTATCATGAATGGTTTATCGAGTTTGAAAGAGAACCGGAAAATTTAGAAAATTTTGGGAAAAATCTCGATGAAGAAATGCGGAAGAGAAATTCTTATTATGATGATTTAATTTCCGGGAAAATTTTGCAACCTTTAATCATTACCAGTTTAAAGAAAAATGCGTTTCAGGATTATGCAAAATCGGAAGGAAAATTGGGTGGACAAAATAAGATCCCACGTTTGGCAAATGACCGGAAAATTGGTGATTTTTTGGAAACTTTAAAACGATAATTATTATCTTTATTGCAATTCTACCACCATGAAAAAATCTTTAGCTGTTCTAATTCTTCTAATGACGATGTCGTGCGTATCAACGAAATATAATGTTTATGAAACGCCGAATAATTTCACCAATATTCAGGTCGGAAACAAATACACCATTTATAATTTGAAAAATCACAAATTTTTTATTGATGTAAATTCCGTAACAAATGACAGCATAATTGGAAGCCACAAAAATCAGAGAATTGCACTTGCAAAAAAAGATATCAAAGAAATTAAGAAAAATAAAACTGGAGCAACGGTCGCGCTTATTGGCGGTTCAGTAGCAATTATAGGTGGAATCTGGATCGTTACCAATATCTTAAAAGATCTCAATCATGCATTTGGAAAGGTTTTAGGAGGTTAATTTGAAACCACTTTCAACCCAACCACAGAAGCAATTAATGTAAAAACAAAAAACATTCGCCAGAAAGTTGCCGGTTCATTGAAAACAAAAATCCCCATAAAAACCGCTCCAACTGCTCCAATTCCAGTCCATACGGCGTAAGCAGTCCCGATCGGAATCGCATTTGATCCGACAGAAATTGCTTTATACAATAAAAACATGCTCAAAAACAGGGAAATCACGAATCCAGCCCACCAGAAATAACTTTCTCTTCCTGTCGTTTCCTGCGCTTTTCCAAGACATGTGGCAAATCCGGTTTCAAATAAACCACCGATAATGAGTAAAATCCAGTTCATTTTTCAAAGATAAATTTTTAAATTAAAATTAATGTCCACGAAAGTTAATATGACGCGCAAAAAAATTCTGATTAAAAGCAGTAACGTTATTTAAATAAAATTATTTCTAAGAGAAAATTCGCGCATTCGTGGCAAATTAATAAATGATTTTTCGTTTCGAAAATTTACTTTTGCAAAATGATTTCTCTGCAACCCATTCAAACCTTAAAAATTCCCGAATTTCGAAATTTAATGACCGGAAGATTTTTTCTGATTTTAAGTTTCAGAATGTTAGCAACCTTAATGGGATGGTGGATTTATCAACTCACCAAAGATCCTTTTGCGATTGGTTTGATCGGTTTATCTGAAGTAATTCCGGCAGTTTCGACCGCGCTTTACGCAGGACATGTTATCGACAACTCCGAAAAGAAAAGACTCTTGTTAATTTGCAATTACGCCTATGTTTTCCTCATCAGTTTATTATCGATTCCCGCATTTTTCGGACATCAATTATTACATTTCAGCAATGTAGAGATTTCCTATTACATTTACGCCGTCATCTTTCTTACTGGATTTTGTCGTGCATTTATCGGACCCATTATTCCCTCGATGATTCCAAAAATTGTATCGAAAGAAGAACTTCCGAACGCGATCACGCTCAATCAGGCGACATTTCTTACAGCCTCTGTTTTCGGACATGCTTTAGGAGGATTTTTGATTCATTGGATCGATGTTTCCGGGACCATTTTAGTTGTGGTTGGCTTAATGATTTTCTCCTCCATTTTCTTTTGGCTCCTGAACCAACATCCCTCCGAAAACAGTGATAAAAGCATTGGTGTAGTACAAAGTATGCGGGAAGGTATTGCCTTCATTTACAAAACAAAAGAAATTTTAGGCGCGCTCAGTCTCGATATGTTTGCCGTACTTTTCGGCGGCGCAGTCGCTATGATCCCCGTTTTTGCAACCGATATTTTAAAAGTGGGCGCAGAAGGTTTTGGGTTGCTCAATGCAGCTTCAGACATCGGCTCCATGTGTATAATTTTAACGCTGGCCTTTTTCCCTTTAACCAAAAATCAAGGAAAAATATTATTGATCGCTGTTGCGGGATTTGGATTGTGTATCATCGGTTTCGGATTGTCAAAACTCTACTGGCTTTCCTTTATACTGCTCGTTTTCAGTGGAATGCTCGATGGAATTTCCGTCGTTATTCGGGGAACAATTGTACAGTTGAAAACGCCCAATTATATTCGTGGCCGCGTTCTGAGCGTAAATTCAATTTTCATCATGTCGAGCAATGAGATGGGACAATTTGAGAGCGGCGTCGCAGCAAAACTTTTGGGCGTCGTGCGCTCCGTCGTTTTCGGCGGTACCATGACGGTTTTAATTGCACTTTTGGTCGCGAAGAAAGTCCCTAAACTTCGCAAAATGAATTATTAATTTTTAAGGAGCAACAAGAGTTTCGCTTCTTAATAAATATAAACCGGCTCTACGTTGCAATCTTTTTTGCCAAAGCTTTATCCAACGCTAAAAAAAAAGGATTTCCACTTCGATCCGGGCTAGAATAAAACAACAGCTTCTGCCAACTTATCAACATCAAACCGAATTGACTGCTAGTGATTTAAGTCACAATTCAGATTCAATGTTGATTAAATAATTTGAATAAAAACTTTAAAAAACTATCTTTGTCTCATGACACAAAAGGAAACTTTATCTTCACTCATTCATGGTAATTTCGCGAAAGAACTTTCTATTTCCGACGGCAAAATGCCGCCAAATGCAATAGAATTCGAGAAATTGGTGATCGGAACTTTTTTGATCGATAAAAAAGGACTCGATTATTCTATTGATTTATTAACGGCTGAAGTGTTTTACGATCCCCGTCATCAGGAAATATTTACGGCAATTTTAAAATTATACGAAGGAAATCATCCTGTCGATTTAATGACCGTGATTCAGCAACTCAAAAAAACTGAAAAACTTAGTTTTGCTGGTGGTGATCATTATATCATTGACTTAACAATGGGAGTTTCTTCAAGTGCTCACATCGAATATCATGTTCGTGTCATCCTGGAAAAATTTATCCTTCGAAGTTTAATTAATGTCTCTGCAAACGTCATCGACAGTTCTTACAAAGAATCCACCGATGTTTTTGAATTGCTGGATAAAGCAGAACAATCTTTCTTTGAGATCACCAACGGAACCATTAAAAAAGGTTTCGATACCGCAAATACTTTGGTAAAACAAGCCATCGAAACCATCAAAGCGTTAAAAGACAAAGAAGGAATCTCCGGAATCCCCTCTGGATTTAAAGATATCGACAAAGAAACTGGTGGTTGGCAAAATTCAGATTTAATTATTATTGCAGCGCGTCCCGCCATGGGAAAAACGGCATTCTTGCTTTCTATGGCGAGAAATATTGCCGTAGAACATAAAATCCCTTTAGCTTTATTCTCTCTGGAAATGGCGTCTGTGCAGTTGATCACCAGAATGATCGCATCGGAAACCGGCATTTCTTCAGAGAAATTGCGAAAAGGACAAATGAGCGATGAAGAATGGCAGCGATTATTTTCCAATGTTTCTGCTTTAGAAAACGCTCCTTTATATATTGATGAAACGCCGTCGCTTTCTGTATTCGATTTCCGTGCAAAATGCCGAAGATTGGTCATGCAGCACGGCGTGAAGATCATCATGGTCGATTATCTTCAATTAATGACCGCAAACTCCGGAAAAGGGGGTGTTGGAAATCGGGAGCAGGAAATTGCAATGATCTCCCGATCTTTAAAAGCGATTGCAAAAGAACTGAATGTTCCTGTAGTTGCACTTTCCCAACTTTCCAGAAGTGTAGAAACGCGCCCCGGAAAAAGACCAATGCTTTCTGACCTTCGGGAATCTGGAGCTATTGAACAGGATGCCGATATTGTTTCCTTTATTTTCCGCCCGGAATATTATAAGATCGCGACCTGGGATAATGACGAAGATGGTGGTGAAACTTCTACTGAAAATCAGGCAGAACTTATTATCGCAAAACACAGAAATGGTGCAACAGCTGATGTGAGAATGTCTTTCTATAAAAATATCGCAAAATTTGCCGACCTCGATCTATTTGGAAATCAATATGGAACCGGCGGTTATCAACCTTCTAATTTCGGGCAACTTGATGCTCCGAGCGGATTTGAGAAAATAAAAACGACCATCGATCCCGGTGCTGCTTTTGATTTACCGAGCAAGCAAAATCTTTCCGGTTCTTCGATGAATGATGCAGATGATGATGACGATTTTCAATTTTAGGAATGAGCCTTAAAATAGAAATTTTTACCGACGGTGCCTGCAGCGGAAATCCGGGACCAGGAGGTTACGGTATCGTCATGAAAGTTCCCGAGAAAAATTACGAAAAAAGATATTCCCAGGGATTTCGCCTCACCACCAACAACCGCATGGAATTATTGGCGGTAATTACGGCTTTAGAAAAAATAAAATCTACGGAAAACGATATTCATATTTATACCGACAGCAAATATGTTGTAGATGCTATTCAAAAAAAATGGCTGCAATCCTGGGTGAAAATTGGATTTAAAAATAAAAAAAATCCTGATCTCTGGAAGAGAATGATCCCTTTGCTCAAAGACTTTAAAACTACTTTTCACTGGATCAAAGGTCACGCCGGACATTTAGAAAATGAAATCTGCGATCAACTTGCTGTAAAAGCTGCTCAAACAGAACCATTGCAAATTGATGAGTTTTTTGAAAACCAACAGAACGGCGGACTTTTCTAAGGATCAATTGCTTCGCAGTGAATAGTGAATTGCTTCGCGTAAATGAGCGTTGCTGTCAATGTCCGATTTTTAAATTCAATTGAAAAAATTGAATATTCCATTTTAGAAACTCACTATTGACCAAATTGACTCGAGAAATTCACAATTCAGTCATTCACCCGAAGAAACTCAATCATAGAAATTCTCTACCAAATCTTCACCACCATTTATTTATCTTTGTTTTATGAATTACCTAGAATCTCTGCGCAACCGCTATTCTGTGAAAAAATTTGATAAAAATAAAGTTGTTTCCAGTGAATTGATCACTAATATTTTAGAAGCTGCAAAACTTTCCGCAAGTTCGTTGGGACTTCAACCATACGAGATCATTATTGCAGAAAGTAGTGAAATGAAGGAGAAATTAATACCCGCTTTTTATAATCCGTCTCAAATTTCTACGTGTTCCCATCTGATCGTTATTACATCTAAAAACAATATTAGTCCGGATTATATTGGCGAATACTTCACGCAGATCTCTACTACGAGAGAAATTCCTTTAGAAACCCTCGATCCATTTCGGGAAAGCATCAGCAAGCACATCCAAAAATTAAGTAGTGATGAAGTCATGACCTGGGCCGATAAACAAAGCTACATTGTTCTGGGAAATCTCATGTTTGCTGCCGCTTTAGAAAATGTAGATACTTGTCCGATGGAAGGATTTAAACAGGAAATTATTGATGGAATTTTGGGGCTGGATTCGCAGATTGAAAAAGTCGCCGTGACTTTAGCACTCGGTTATCGCTCAGAAGAAGATGAGTTTCAGAATTTTAAAAAAGTCCGGAAACCCAATGATAAATTGTTTAAATTTATTTAAAACATGGTTACAATAAAAGAAATAAATTTAGAAAACTCAGATCATCAATCAATTGAAAATTCTTTTAGAAAATATTCAATTAGAAAAGGAAAAATGATAGAGTTTGCAAGTAATTCAGGTTATCAAAAAATTGCTGACAAATTCTTTTTTGCTAATGAAAATGATAGGTATTTTGAAGCAACAAGGATCAAGTATCCTTTTGAAAATATTTTACCAAGACTAATTTTAAAAATTGACAAAAATAATTTCCACAATATTAAAATCCGTTTCAGTATAATTTCGGGAATATATTTTCTATTTTTATATATAATTTTATTAGTTTTTTTAGGGCTTGTAATTTTTAAAAACAATTTTAACGGAGATATTTCAATTATTTTAATATTAATTTTAATTCAATTTATAACAACCGTAATTGAATATAAATTATCATTGAAAATTATAAAAAGAATAATATAACTTAAAACTCAGCAATAAAAAACTTCAAATACCAACTTATTAATGATAAAAGCAGACGTACTCGTTATCGGATCAGGAATCTCCGGACTTTCTTACGCCATCAAAATTTCTGAAAGAATGCCCGAAGCGAAAATCATCATCGTCACCAAAGCCGATGAAGATGAAAGCAATACCAAATATGCTCAAGGCGGATTAGCCGTCGTAACAGACTTCGACAAAGATGGTTTTCAAAAACATATCGACGATACGATGAGAGCCGGCGACGGTGAAAATAATCTGGAAGTCGTGAAAATGGTCATCGAAGAAGGTCCCGAAAGATTCAGAGAACTCGTTGAATGGGGAACCAATTTCGATCAGAAAGATGGTCATCTCATGCTTGGAAGAGAAGGCGGACACACGGAAAACCGAATTGTTCACCACAAAGATATTACCGGAAAAGAGATTGAGCGCGCTTTATTGGCCACTATTAATAAATCTCCGAATATAGAAATGATGGCGCATCATTACGTCATCGATTTGATCACGCAACATCATGTTCCGGGAAAAATTTTCGATTTTGATAAAATCGACTGTTATGGTGCTTATATTTTGGACGAAAAAAATAAAAGCATCAAAAAAATTACAGCGAAAATAACTTTAGTAGCTACAGGAGGAGCTGGGCATGTTTATAAAAACACGACCAATCCGATCATTGCAACAGGCGACGGAATTGCTTTCGTACACCGAGCACGTGGTAAAATTTCAAACATGCAGTATTATCAGTTTCATCCGACCGCTTTATATTCTAAATTGGACGGAATGCTGTTTTTGATTTCCGAAGCAGTTCGTGGTGATGGTGCCAAACTAAGAACCAAAGACGGTAAAAAATTCATGCACAAGTATGATGAGCGCGAAGAATTAGCATCCCGAGATATTGTCGCAAGAGCGATTGACAGCGAATTAAAGATTTCCGGCGACGAATATGTTGGACTCGATTGTCGCGATATGGACCACGAAAAATTTGTCGAACACTTTCCAAATATTTATCAAAAATGCCTGGATGAAGGAATTGATCCTTTCAAACAACTCATTCCGGTAGTTCCGGCTTGTCACTATTTAATGGGCGGAATCGACATTGACCGAGACGGACAAAGTTCCATCAAAAACTTATTCGCGGTCGGAGAATGCACCAATTCCGGATTGCACGGTGCTAATCGACTGGCATCCAACTCTCTATTGGAAGGAATGGTTTTCGGTCATAATGCAGCTTTGAAAACCGTCGAACTTTTAGAAATTAATGATTTCAATTTTGATGACTTAAAAGCAATTCCCGAATGGAACGAAGAAGGCATGAAAATGATGGATGAAATGGTCATGGTTTCTTATCTTCGCCGACAATTGCAGGAAATGATGAGCGATTTGGTAAGTATTGTTCGAAGCAATGACCGATTAGCATTGGCAAAGAAAAAACAGCAGGAAATTTTCGAAGCAGTGAATGAACTGTATAGTTATTCCATTTTGTCGCCGAAACTTTCGGAACTCAGAAACTTGACCAATATTTCCTATCTGATCATCAAACATTCCTTATTAATGAAGGAGAATAAAGGTGCATTCTTTAATAAAGATCTGGTATAATTTTAAAATTTAATTTTATGGGGCAGCATTTTCCGCCCTCCGTTCCCGCTTTTTTTATTACTGTCTTCGACTTCGCTCAGCCATTAATAAAAAAGAGCTCCACTCAGGTCGGGCTGTGAAAGTTGGCATAAAAACAAAACTTCGATTAGAAAGATCGTCTGTTTAAAAGATTTATATGAAAGATTATTGTCAATAGAAACGACGTTTTTAGCTGAAAAAAAGACCGAAAAGGCGTTTCTTAGAACTTTATAAACTTAAAAATAGAAAAATGAAACTTCCTCCAATAATTTCCGCTAAAGAATTTCAGAATTTAAATAGAGAAGACCTCGTCATTGTTGATGCCGGAAGTGGCGATTCAGCGTACGAGAATTATTTGAAAGAACATCTTGAAGGTGCTTTATATGTAGATCTGAATAAAGATCTAGCCGAAATTCCACAGCATGCAAAAAACGGAGGAAGACATCCTTTACCAAGTTTGGAGAAATTTGCTGAAGTGTTATATCGATTAGGAATTGATGAGAATTCTCATGTCATTGTTTATGATGATAAAAATGCTTCCAACGCTGCTGCAAGATTTTGGTGGATGTTGCGATCTGCCGGAATAGAAAAAATTCAGGTTTTAAATGGTGGTTTGCAAATGGCAAAAGAAAAAGGATTATCCACCAATTCAGAAATCATTGAAGCTAAAAAAGTAGAGAAAATTTCTTTAAAAAAGTGGAAACTACCAAAAGTAGATCTCGATTTCATCGAAAAAAATTCTGAAAATGCCGAATTTCTAGTGATTGATGTTCGGGAAAAAGACCGTTATGATGGAAAGTCTGAACCTATTGACGAAATTGCGGGACATATTCCCGGCGCCATTAATGTTACTTTCAAAGAAAACCTCAACGAAGACGGAACCTTTAAAAATCCTGAAATGCTACGCGAAAAATATGTGAAGCTATTAAAAAATATTCCTTCAGAAAAAATAGCAATTCATTGTGGATCAGGCGTCACAGCTTGCCACACTTTACTGGCTTTAGATTACGCAGGATTTGAAATCCCAAATCTTTATGTTGGTTCTTGGAGTGAATGGTCCAGAAATGATAAAGAAATTGCAACAAATATTTAAATAAAATTTAAACCGTCAGGTTATAAAAACTCCTGAAGATCTACAAAAATATAAGAAATGAAAAAACCTGCATACGTCACAAAAGAGGCGTTGAAAACTTTTATCACCAATGCTTTAGAGGAAGATATTCACGATGGTGACCACTCTACTTTGGCGACTATTCCGAAAGATTTACAGCAAAAAGCTAAACTTCTGGTTAAAGAAGACTGTATTCTCGCCGGAGTTGAACTGGCAGAAATTATTTTTAAACAGTTCGACAAAAATCTGGTAGTAGAACGTTTGTTAAAAGATGGTGACACGGCAAAAGTAGGCGACATTGCTTTTTATGTTACTGGAAGTGCGCGTTCGATTCTTTCCACAGAACGATTTGTTTTAAACTGCATGCAAAGAATGAGCGGCATTGCAACTTTGACTCATGATTGGGATTCAAGATTATTGGGTACCAAAACTAAACTTTTAGACACCAGAAAAACGACTCCAAATTTCAGGATGTGTGAAAAATGGGCAGTTGTAATTGGTGGCGGGACCAATCACCGATACGGATTATATGATATGATAATGCTCAAAGACAATCATATCGATTACAACGGGAGCATCACAAACGCCGTAAAAATGGCAAAAGATTACGTAAAAAAAACTAAAAAGAAATTGAAAATTGAAGTAGAAACCCGAGATCTTGCTGAAGTTGTAGAAGCAATAAAATCTGGTGCGGATCGAATTATGCTCGATAATATGGATACTCAGACCATGAAAAAAGCAGTTCATCTCATCAATGGTAAATGCGAAAGTGAAGCTTCGGGCGGAATTACGAGAGATCAGTTAAAAGATATTGCGAATACAGGTGTAGATTTTATTTCAGCAGGGGCCTTAACGCACTCTGCAGCCAATATTGATCTAAGTTTGAAGGCTGTGAATGATTTACAGTAAAAACACCTAAGTAAGGTTAATTTTATATATAACACATTTAACATAAATTTATTCAGTGCATAAAAAATGGTCTAATGGACTTTTAGTCAGCTGATTAATTAATTTTTTAACAAAACTTTAAAATTTAACAATTTATTAATAAATGTTCCGAATTTTTTGAATATTTTTGCACCAATTAATTAGAATTAAACCTAAGTTTAAAATTTATGAAAAGTAATTTGTTAAAAAAGTCGATGTTAACTGTGGTTATCACACTTTCTACAGCAAGTGTATATTACGCACAGTCTGTGAAAGATACCATAAGCAGAGAAGCTGATATCGAGCAAGTTGTACTTACGGGTGTTGCTGATATTGCAAAGGACCGCAAAACTCCGGTAGCTGTTTCTACTATTAAAGAAGCACAAATCGTAGAGAAATTGGGTAACCAAGAGTTCCCAGAGATTCTAAACACCACTCCATCAGTTTATGCAACGAAAGGAGGTGGAGGTTTCGGAGATTCAAAATTGAATATTCGAGGTTTTGATCAAAAAAATATCGCCGTAATGGTAAATGGTGTTCCTGTGAATGACATGGAAACCGGAGCTGTTTACTGGTCTAACTGGGCTGGTTTATCTGATGTAACTTCTGCAATGCAGGTACAGAGAGGATTAGGTTCTTCTAAATTAGCAATTGCTTCTGTTGGAGGTACCGTAAATATCTTAACAAGAGCAGCAGACAAAAAAGAAGGTGGAACCGTTTCAGTAGGAATGGGAAACAATGGTTATTTGAAAACACTTGCCGCTTACAATAGTGGGAAAATGGCAAATGGTCTTTCTACTTCATTCTTATTAAGCAGAACTGCAGGTTCTACTTATGCAGACGGAACTAAATTTGAAGGCTATAACTATTACTGGGCTTTAGGATACAAAAAGGGTAATCACGATTTTCAGTTTACTATTACTGGTGCACCACAAACTCACAACCAAAGATTTTCTTACGTAACACTTCAAAATTATATCAAATACGGATCTGACGGTGAACCAAACATCAGATACAATCCAGATTGGGGTAATTTGAAAGGGGAAGAATATTCTATGAGAGTAAATTATTACCACAAACCGGTTTTATCTTTGAACTGGGACTGGAATATTTCTCCAAACTCTAAATTAAACACGGTAGCTTATGCTTCTTTTGGTAGAGGTGCAGGAACTGCTCCTGTTGGAAAATCTAACGGAAAAGATCTTACAAATTTCGTTACACCACAAGGAATTCTAGATATTGACGGTATTGTCGCAAGCAACGCAGCATCTACTCCAGACAAAGGGATCTTAATTAGAAATGCTTCTATTAACTCTCACAACTGGTATGGTGTTATCTCCAGCTTTAATCATAAAATAAATCAAAACATTAACTTCACAGTTGGTTTTGATGGAAGATATTACTACGGATATCATTATCAAATTGCAACAGATCTTTTAGGAGGTTCTGCATACAGAGATCAAGGTAATAAAAACCTTTGGGTTCCAAATGCACAAAATGTTTTGGTACCAGGTTACAATTACGTATCAAACGCTTTTGCTCCTAAACCAGACTGGAATCCTTTCGGAGGAAAAATTAATAATATTAGCGACCGAATTGGTTTCAACAACGATGGTGAAGCTCTTTGGTATGGTGGTTTCGGACAATTAGAATATTCTAATGACAAACTATCTGCCTTCTTACAAGGTGCAGTTTCTCAACAGGGCTTCCAAAGAATTGATAATTTCTTAGTTGATGGAAGATCATTACTAAATGGTCTTGTCGCAGGTTATGCAACTTCTGCAACAAACCCAGCGTTAATTCAAGCTACAGCAGCGAATCCTGCTCTAAATACAAAAACAGGCTTCAAAAATATTTTAGGATATAATGTTAAAGCAGGTTTAAATTATAATATCGATGAACATCACAATGTTTTTGGAAATATTGGTTATTATTCTAAACAGCCTTTCCTAAACGCAGTTTATCCAAACAATAAAAATTACCTGAACCCAAATCTTACCAATGAAAAAATATTTGGTGTAGAATTAGGATATGGTTTCCGTTCTGCAGTCTTTAATGGTAACCTTAATGTGTACAGAACTTCTTGGGCAGATCGATTGTTAAGAAAATCTAACGGTAATATTACTTTACCAGACACTTCTGTTTATTTAAATACTTATGCAAACATTAGTGGAATTACCGAAATTCACCAAGGTGTAGAATTTGACGGAAATGCTAGATTAACAAAATATTTATCATTAACAGCAATGGCATCAATCGGAGATTGGTACTATAAAGGACAAGCAACCGGAGATGTATTCGACGAAACAAACGTACCAGTTCCAGGACAATCTTCTCAAACTTTATATTTAGATAAAGTAAAAGTGGGTAGTGCAGCACAAAGTACTTATGCAGCTGGTTTCATTTTAGAGCCGGTAAAAGATCTTAAACTTGATGCTTCTTACAGATATGTTGACCGGTTATATGCAAATTTAAATGTTACCAGTTTTAGCACTACAGCTGCACAAGATGCAGGAGCTTTGAAATTACCTTCATTCGGATTGTTTGATCTGGGAGCTTCTTACAAATATTACATCAACGCGAAACAGTCTTTCACAATCAGAGGAAATGTTTACAACGTATTTGATAAAGTGTATATCTCAGAATCAAATACCAATATTTTTTCAGGTTTGTCCAAAGATCAATATGCAGCTTTGAATCCAGCATTTACAGGGACTACTTTAACAACTAATTATAATAATTACGTTGCAGCAGGAACTTACAATGGAGTAAGCCAGCAAAATCAAGCTTATTTCGGATTCGGAAGAACTTGGTCAGCGAGTTTAGCTTTCAACTTCTAATCACTTAGATTTTATAATATCTAAATCCCGGCTTTTCGCCGGGATTTTTTTTATCTTTGCCGTTAACATTAAAAAAAATAAAATGGATTTTTACAACATTTTTCTTCAGGCACACAAAGGATTTGGTTACTTGGTTTTATTACTCGTAGCAGTATTCCTAATTTCTTTACTCGTTTGTATGTTTGGGTACTCCGGAAAAATTTCTAAATTATTGAAAAAGTCTACTTTAATTACCATGATTATGTTTCATATTCAGGCATTGGTAGGAATTGCCTTACTATTTATCTTTTCACCCGGTTTTAAACAGGCTTTAGACGGCGGAACATTAATGAGTGACTCTGCAACCAGACACACCTTTGTAGAGCATCCTTTTTCAATGGTTGTTGGAGCGGTTTTAATGACCATCATCAATAAAAAATTAAAAACAAACGATAAACTCAATTTCGGAATCGTAATTATGGGCGTTGTTGCAGTTATATTATTTGCGTACGCTTTCCCTTGGATGAGAGTTTTCGGATCGTAATTAAGCAGTCATTCTAATTTTTATCTTAAATAAATGAAAGTAGCACTTATTGGCGCAACCGGAATGGTGGGTCAAGTAATGTTAAAAGTTTTAGAGGAAAGAAATTTTCCACTTACTGAATTAATTCCTGTAGCCTCCGAGAAATCGGTTGGTAAGGTTATTATTTTTAAAGGAAAGGAATGCAAAGTCGTATCCATGCAAACCGCGATTGATATGAAACCGGAGATCGCGCTTTTTTCTGCAGGTGGAACAACTTCTCTGGAATTTGCACCGCAATTTGCCGCCGCAGGAACTACGGTGATCGACAATTCTTCCGCATGGAGAATGGAAGCTGATAAAAAGTTGATCGTTCCTGAAATCAACGCTACAGAACTTACCAAAGAAGATAAGATCATCGCAAATCCAAACTGTTCGACGATTCAGCTGGTAATGGTTTTGCATCCTTTAAATCTGAAATACAACTTGAAACGAGTTATTGTTTCCACGTATCAATCTGTTACGGGGACAGGGAAAAATGCAGTTGATCAGCTCAATGCTGAGATCGAAGGCACTAATGATGTCGCAAAAGTTTATCCTTATGAAATTTTCAAAAATGCATTGCCGCAATGTGATGTTTTTTCAGACGATGATTACACGAAGGAGGAAATAAAATTAATGACCGAACCGAAGAAAATTTTGGGCGATCACACCTTTAACATTACCGCGACAGCAGTTCGTGTTCCCGTTCAAGGTGGTCATTCCGAAAGCGTAAATATCGAATTCGAAAATGATTTTGATTTGGATGAGGTTCGAAATATTCTTTCAAATACGCCTGGAGTCACTGTTTTAGATGACGTAAAAAATAACATTTATCCCATGCCACTTTATGCAGAAGGAAAAGATGAGGTTTTTGTCGGTAGAATCCGGAAAGATTTCTCCCAACCCAAAACGTTGAATATGTGGATCGTCGCAGATAATCTCCGAAAAGGTGCCGCAACAAACGCTGTGCAGATCGCAGAATATCTGCTCGAAAACAAATTAGTCTAAAGAAAATGCTCACCAGAAAGTGAGCATTTTTAATTAGATGATTGAAACAATTTTAATTAATACAATATAACTGTAATGACAGAAAACAGCAATTCCCCCAATAATAATTTTGCCTTTCAAAGATGGGTCGCCATTATCGGAATTGTACTTTTCATTGGAAAACTAATCGCTTGGCATTTGACCAATTCCGATGCGGTTTTTTCTGATGCTATGGAAAGTATCGTGAATATCATCGCCGGTTTTATGGGATTATATTCGCTTTATCTCGCCGCAAAACCGAAAGATCGCGAACATCCTTATGGGCATGGAAAAGTAGAATTCGTGACTTCAGGAATCGAAGGAGCGCTAATAATTTTTGCCGGAGTTATTATTATCGTACAGTCTGTCGATTCTTTATTACACGGAAATACGCCTAAACAATTAGATTGGGGAATCCTTATCGTTGCCGTGACCGCCGTAATTAATTACTTGCTGGGTTACATTTCTACTCAAAAAGGCATCAAAGAAAACTCCCTTGTTTTACAAAGTTCGGGGAAGCATCTGCAGAGCGATACTTTAACGACACTTGGAGTAGTCGTGAGTTTGATCTTGGTTTATTTCACAAAACTCTACTGGATCGATGCTGTTGTCGCCTTACTTTTCGGTGGTTATATTATGTTTGTGGGCTACAAAATTATTCGTAAATCATTGAGCGGAATCATGGATGAAGCAGATCTTGGAATGCTTTCCCGCCTCGCTGCTTTTCTGAATGAAAACCGAAAACCGGAATGGATCGACCTCCACAATATGCGAATTCAACAGCACGGAAGCGGACTTCACATCGATGCTCATTTAACAATTCCCTGGTATTTTGAATTGCGGAAAGCACACGAAGAAATGGAAGAAATGTACCGCTTGATCGGAGAAAATACAGACCGAACGATCGAATTCAATTTTCATTTAGATGATTGCAAACCGGCTTCCTGCGAAATCTGTCAAATTTTTGATTGTCCGGTTCGGGAAAGACCTTTTGTAAAAAAAATCGAGTGGAATTACAAGAATATTTCTCAGGTGAGCAAACATGATGTCAATAATTAAAGGCGGTTAATTATCATCTTTTTTCGATAATAAAACAGCGGAATGATCAGTAAGAGGATCAAAGGTTGAATGACAAATCTTCTCATATAAAAAGAAAAGAGATATCCGATCTCAAATTTGGTGTGAATGCAGTACAAATAGATCGGCAAGGTGATCGCGAAAACAATAAGCATTAAAATGATCGCCTGAATGGTCCATTCTTTATTTTTGAAAATAAAATAAACAACCACTGCAGAAAAAAAGAGATTCAGCAAAAAGCGAAATATATAACTAAAGATGAGCTTCGTCCATTCAAAATCAGGGAAAGCTGCATGTTTATTAGCTTCATGAAAATAGTAGAGAAAAGGATCGTAAAAAATCTCATCTTCCAGCATGCGAATGCTGATGAGACCGAAAACTCCCAGAATTACAAAAAGCCAACTAAGTATTTTCATTTTCTGTTTCCTTTAAAGCAAAAAATTTAACCCAGATCAGCCAAAGAAGTACAACGCTTCCATAAATAATCGCTGGGAAAAAATAATCATGACCAATTTTGGAATATTGCGGTAATTCTAAAATAATAATATTGAGTCCGGCAATTCGAAGAATATTCATAAGATGGAGGAATAGCAACCCGAAAACTACAAAAAGAAAAGTTTTTGCGCCTTTGTAAAAAGCAAAAATAAAAGACAAAAACAAAATCATAATCGAAATTGCGTTACAACCTTCGACCATTCTAGACGTATATTTTCCACTGACAAAAAACCATGTTGTTTCATCTTGCGGTTTTCCTGGTATCATTTGCGAAGGATAACCCATAAACTCCTGTACGAAAGTGGTTTGTCTCATGACCCAGGTTGAAAAAGGATCTAAACCTGCATTTTTGAATTCATTCAGGTAAAACTGATACGCCAAAACCATTACCACATATAAAATGATAAATCGCAGCAGAATTTTCAGAACAGGCTTGAAATCAGTGAACATTCCTGCAAATATAATGATTTATAAAATTGTAATTTCCCTATATTTGTAAAAGTATGACCAGGGAAAAGGCACAAGTTTTTTTTGAAGAATTTATCGGCGAGAAAGCGTCCGATTTTTTTAGTTTAGCACAAAGCGGATCTGCAAGAATAAATTTTGTAGGCAAAAGTTCAGACCGAAAATACATCATCACGTTTAATGATAATTTGGCAGAAAACGAAAGTTTCTATTATTTTTCCCAGGTTTTTTCTGAACTTCAATTAAACACTCCAAAAATTTATAAGATTTCGGAAGATAGAAAAATCTATATTCAGGAATTTTTAGGCGAGAATACATTATCAGAAGTTATAGAAGAGGAAGGGCTTTCCGAAAGAACGAAATCTTTAGTTAAAGAAACACTTCAAAAACTTTATGATCTTCAAACGAAGACCGCCGACTCAATTGATTATTCAGAAACCTTTGAATATGAAAGCTACAATGAACTTCCGGTTTTGAATGATTTATTTTATTTCAAAAGTTTCATCGCCGATGTTTTAGAACTTCCCTATCATAAAACAAGTTTGCTTCTTGAATTTAAGAAATTAGTTTCCCGAATTGAAAACCTGGAGCCAAAAGGAATTATGATCCGAGATTTTCAGGCTCGCAATATTATGGTCGATGAAAATGATAAACTGTATTTTATCGATTACCAGTCTGCGATGAAAGGACCGCTCATTTACGATGTTATTTCATTTTTATTTCAGGCAAAAGCAAATTTTCCTAATGATTTCAAAGAGAAAATGCTCAACTATTATTTTTCATTGTGGAAGGACGGGGAAAAAGTTGGGCAGTTGAAAAATTCTTTGAAACCGATTCAGCTTATTCGATTTCTGCAGGTTTTGGGAGCGTATGGTTTCCGTGGATTGATTCAAAGGAAAAAACATTTTATTTCGAGCATCGATCAGGGAATTGAAAACCTTTACAACTTTTCTGAAAACTGGCAGGAAATGAATGAATATCCTGAATTGAAGAAGATTATTTTGCAATTGAAGACGGATGAGGTGAAGAATAAGATTGACCGCATTATTTTTAAACATTAAGATATTTTAGTTTTTAAGTTTTATTAAGGAAAATCTAAAGATTTAATAAGTTGCTGTACAGAGTGCAATACGACCACTTTTGAATTTTTGAAAAAAGAAGTTTATATTTTTAAGGAGTTTAATTATTTTAAATTTTCAAATAATGACAAAAAAAGAAGTTACCCAATTATCATATGAAATCACCGGCTTTGCAATCAAGGTTCATAAAATTCTTGGGCCCGGTCTTTTAGAAAGTATTTATGAAAAATGTTTAGTTCATGAGCTTCAAAAGAATGGATACACGGTGCAGAACAGATAAGAGTGCCAATAATATATGATGATATTGTAATTGATGCAGATTTAAAAGTTGATCTTCTCGTGAATGCACAACTAATGACTTACATGAAATTATTAAAAAAGCCTCAAGGTTTATTAATTAACTTTTTCACGACCAACATCACAAATTCATTAAAACCAATAATAAATGAGTATTTTAAAGATTTACCCGAATAGCAATTTTTTTCAAACCTTAATTCAGATTTATCTGAATTTTAATCATTCTTAAAAACTAAAATACCTTAATGGTTTAAAAATATGAGCAATAAATTAAAGGTAGAAATACACAGTTTTTCCTACAAAAAAGGAGGAATACCGAAAGATAACACCGGGAATGGTGGCGGTTTTGCCTTCGATTGTCGTGGTATTTTAAATCCAGGAAGAGTTGACGAATACAAGCAACAAACCGGTTGTGATATCGGCGTTCAAAATTATCTGGAAACCGTTACCGAAATGCCTAATTTTTTAGAACTCGTGAAAAATATGGTTTCCATCAACATTGATAATTATCTTTCGAGAGGGTTTGAACATCTTCAAATTAATTTTGGGTGTACTGGTGGACAACATCGCTCGGTTTATTGCGCTGAAAAAATTGCAGTATTCATCAAAGGAAAATATCCTGAAACATCTGTTACGATTCAACACGACGAACAGCCACAACTTAATCATCAATAATAATTGATAAATAATAAGCAATAAATGATAGTAATATTACTGATTGCTCATTACCAATTATTCATCAAAATTTATGAAAGCACTTATCTTCGCAGCCGGAAAAGGCACCCGCTTAAAACCCTTTACTGATCATCATCCAAAAGCTCTTGCTGTAGTGAATGAAATTCCTTTGCTGGAAAGAAATATTAAATATTTGCAAAGTTTTGGCATCAATGATTTTGTGATCAATGTTTATCATTTCGGAGAACAGATTACTGAGTTTCTGAAGAAGAATGATAATTTCGGCGCGAAAATTGAGATCTCCGATGAAAAAGCAGAACTGCTCGAAACTGGTGGTGGACTGGTTTTTGCAAGACCATTTCTAGATTTTGAGGAAGATTTTCTTATCATGAATGCAGATATCTTGACAGATTTAGATTTGAATGGTTTTGTGAAATTTCATCAGGAAAAGAAAGATTTCGCTACATTAGCAGTATCTGACCGTATAAGTTCTCGGAAATTACTATTTAATGAAAATATGATCCTGCGGGGTTGGTTGAATGTACAAACCGGCGAACAGCGATTGGCCGAATTCAACAAAGGATTTAAACCCTTAGCTTTTAGCGGAATACACTGCATTAATCCCCGAATTTTTAATAAAATAAAAAGAAAAGGCAAATTTTCCATTATGGAAGAGTATCTTGATTTAATGCACACTGAAGAAATTCATGGCTATGAACATCAAGCCCATTTAATTGATGTAGGAAGACCGGAATCTATTCTGGCTGCAGAAAAAATTTTTAAATAAAAGAATGAGTAAAATAAAAAGAGGGAAAGGAACAACAAAAGACATTACCGGACCCGCATTTGAGATCGATCAAAAAGTACAAAGTTCTTTCAAGGAAAAAACCTGGGACGAAACGATCACCAAAGACAGCTGGATGGTTTTTAAAATAATGGCGGAATTTGTAGATGGCTACGAAAAATTGGCAAAAATTGGTCCCTGCGTTTCTATATTTGGATCTGCACGATTAAAACCAGGCAGTGAACATTATAACATGGCCGTAGATATTGCAGAAAAAATTACAGAAATCGGTTTCGGTGTCATCACAGGAGGTGGCCCCGGAATTATGGAAGCGGGAAACAAGGGTGCACATCAAGGTGGTGGAAAATCAATCGGATTAAACATAGAACTGCCTTTTGAACAACATTTTAATCCTTTTATCGATAAAGGGTATAGCATGGATTTTGACTACTTCTTCGTAAGAAAAGTAATGTTCATTAAATATTCTCAAGGTTTTATCGTGATGCCAGGAGGATTTGGAACTTTAGATGAATTGATGGAAGCAATCACTTTAATTCAAACCAATAAAATTGGGAGATTTCCGATTGTGTTGGTCGGTTCGAAATATTGGAGTGGCTTGATCGACTGGTTCAAAAACACACTTTTGGTAAACGGTATGATCGCTGAAGAGGATCTAAATCTTTACCGGGTTGTAGATACTGCGGAAGACGCAGTTGCCCATATTAAAGCGTTTTACGATAAATATACGGTGAACGTTAACTTTTAGTGGCATTATATTTGAGCCTTTAATAATACAAAAGAAAAAGATGAAAAAGTTTTTACAGATTACGGGATTTCTAGCTTTGATATTGATGATGAGTTTTGCAGAAGCAGATTTTTATTCTTCGATGACCAAAGTAGATTATGTGGAAGGAAGCAAGACCTTAAAATTTACTACAAAAATGAATAAAGAACATATTTCTGATGCCATTAAAATAAATCCAAGTACAGCAGGTTTTGAAGCAGAGGTAAAAAAATATGTTAATAATAATTTTGACTTATACGTTAATGGAAGTGCAAAATCTCTCACTTTCACAGGAAGTCAAATCAATGGTGAATCGGTGTGGGTTTATTTTGAAGCCAGTGGGATTGCTGACATTAGCACTTTGAAAATCAAAAATACCATCATGTTGAGTACCTTCCCAAAACAGTTTAACTTAGTTAATATTGCTTACAAGGGAAATCAGAAAACCATGAATTTCCAGAGAGGAAAAGAAGTGAATGAAGTTAGTTTTTAGAAGAAAAACCATAAATACAAAATCCGTTTCAATTCAATTGAGACGGATTTTTATTTTGAAATACTGCGGAGTATTTCGCTTGACAATTATAAAAGAAAGTCGCTATCTATCATTCAGTTGCTGCATTCCTTCAGATGAAACCATATCATAATTCCAGGCAGGCTCAAAAGTAAGATCGATTTCTACATCAAAACCAGGAAATTCTTTTTCCAAGGCATTTTTAACTCCGGTTTGAATCGCTTCACCCATGGGACAATGTGGTGTAGTTAAAGTCATCGTCACTTTAACAATATTTTCTTCCTTTATTTCTACATCATAAACCAAACCCAAATCGACAATATTGACCATCAATTCCGGATCAATAACTTCGTAAAGAGCCATTTCTGCACGACTTATTTTGTCGTAATTTTTATCTGTTGAATCGAGTATCATGAGATTTTTTTTCTTTTATGAAACATTAATTTAAAGACATTGATATTGTATAAAATGGCAACAATCATCCACAAAATAGCGCCAATTCTAATGACGATGACTTCCTGAATAATTATTCCCAAAGCAAAAACCAGAAATGCAGCAATGAAAATTCTAAATTGCCAAACAGTGAGTTTTTCACTATACAAATCTTTCGGTAAAGGAACTTTTACTTTTCCCGATAAATTTTTATAATGATTATTCCAAATAATAAATGGAAGTGTTTTAAATGTCTTTCCTAAAATAATACTGGTGATCCAACCCATGAATAGTAGCGTTCCGTAAAGTATTGTCCAGCGATAACCCGTAGAAAAATAGATGGCAGGTAAAAGCAATATTGAAAGTACTAAAGCTAAAAAGGAAAGAAAAGCATGCTTCATCAACAACTCTATTCTTTTTCTTAAACGGTTTTTAAAAGTATCGTATAAATATAATAACCAGAAGATAACGCCAATCAAAACCAATGCTGCATAAATCAAAACTCTAACACTTACTCCAATAAAATAACCATCGGTAAGGAAAAGAATCAGTCCAAGATTTTGAAAAATAAAAGCCCATTTCAACAAATATTCTTTCTTCGATTTTCCCAATAAAAACATCGGAACTAATTTTGTGCTTACTCCAGTTATCAATTGCAAAAACCACCCGGCAAATCCTGCATGAGCATGAAGTTTTAAGATTTCTAAATGACTTTGTTTAAAGAATGAAAATTTCAGATTAACAGCCAATAACAAACCGACAACCACGGTAAAAAGCAGCCAAATCGCAGAACTTGTTAGAAAAAGTTTTTGAATCGAATATTTTTTGCATATTCTACTCGTTTTCAAAACATTAAACAAATAAAGACTTGCCGAAATAACAATCAAGGAACCTCCGGAAATCATTACCCAACCAACCGTTAAATTCCAAAAATTTGCGGTCAGCAAAATCATTCCTAAAGTCAAAGTGTACCAAACAAAAGCTGCCATTTTTTCGCTGTACAAATCCTGTTCGCAAATCACAGGCAATAATTGATGAGCCGCACCAAAAATAATCATTGTTCCCCATCCTAAAGCAGCAATATGAACCATCGTCAATAAATGGGGTGTAAAATAATGTCTTGTAAAAGTTTCCGGACTGAAAACCATTAATGCGCAGAGAACAAAAAACATAATCGCTCCTGTTGCATAAAACGGAAGTACTGCGCTATTTCCTGGGGCTTTTCCTATACTAATTTTTGCCATTTATTTTTTGAAGATCAACATTTTTACATTGCCTTCTTCTCTATTATTGATGTGAACTTCGTAATTTTTATCGGCAAGTTCTTCTAATAAATAAACAGGAACTCTTTTATGATTAATGAATAAAGCATTTCCATCCGGAAGTTCTTCTAATTCGGATAGAATCATTTCCATTGGTCCAGGCATTTCAAGTTCGCGTACATCGATTTCTTTGGTTTGTTCTTTGGCAAATTGATTGCAAATCGCCACGAAACTTTCTGCGTCATCCATATTCAATTTTTCCTCTGCTGTTACTGAAGAATGCGTTGCTTCTTTTTCTTTTTTCAAGAAATAGGTTTGAAACTCTTTATCATTAATGGTTTCAACGAAAGTTGCTTCCGCTTTTTCCTGTTTCAAAAGGTGAATTAAAGGCGTCGGTATAAAATTATTGATAATACACAGAATTTTTCCCGGTTCAGTTGTTTTAAAGCGTCCCAAGATTTCCTTCAAAGGATCTGCTCCGTTATCAATAATTGGTCGAACATCATAAAAGTCAATATCTGATTGATTTGCCTTTTGTAGCCAAGTCGGTTTCGGTTCTGCAATTGTTTCCTCTTTTGCGGAAGTTTCTTGTTCAAAAGTAAATCCAAGGGGAAGAAGAACGCGTTTAAATTCTTCAACGGTTGTTCCACCCATTTTTGCAGCCTCACCAATTGTAACTCGAGACGCCATCATTTTTCTTAGGATTGGATTTTTGAGTTTTTCTAAAGGTTTTGCCAAAGAAGCGATTGCATCTACACTTTTCGAATTGAATTTGATCAGTTCTGAAATTTTTGTTTTGGCAGTTATGTTTTCCATAATAGGTTGTGTTCTATATTTTAGAAGTAAATCGTTTTATTATTGGCAAATTTGCTGAGGAGCGAAATCTGCAGCCCGGCTTGAGTGAAGCTCATTTTTTTTGCGTTGGCTAAAGCTTTGGCAAAAAATAGCGGGAACGGAAGACGGAAAAAGCTGCCCAAAAAAATATTTACTTTTACTAAAAAAACTGCAGACCTCATAAAACCGGTGAGTTCTGCAGTAATTTCCATTAATTTAATTTTGCCAATTCTGCATCTAACTGAATTGCTTTCGGAAAAAGAATATTATTTTCCAAATCAATATGGGTTTGTAAATCGCTTTCGAATTCCTGCATTTTTTTAAAAAGAAATTCGTACGAACTGCACGCATCGGCTGGAAGTGTATAATCGTTGGTCAATTTTCTGAAGAATGACAAATCTACACCTGCGATTTCGTGGTCTTTTAACAGCACTTTAATAGGTTCTTCGATTGAACCAATTTTATAGGTAGTTTCCGTTTCTGTATTTCTAGTTTTAGCCACAATTTGCTTAATTACAGGAAATAAAACCTCTTCTTCTCTTACGGTATTGTCTAATAAATCCTGCAAAAAATGATACATTATGGTTGAAACTCGGTTCAATTCCGGATGATTATCGCCGTGATGTTCTGCGACTTTTATAGCTAAATCATTTAGATTTTCGGCGTTATCTTTGATGTAACGGTGATGTGTATTTACAATATAATCGGTTAGAAAATCGAGTTCCCACTTGTCATAATCATAAATTGGGGCTTTACCGGCTTCCACCTTTTTATCACTGCTGCAGGCAAACTGAACTCCTTTAGCTTTTAGCATTTCAGCTTTTTGAATGTCTTTTTCAGAGATGGTTCCGGCTGTTTCGTTCACTGTATTTTTGGCGATTTGAACTTCATATAATTCTGGCCCTTTTTGTAAATATTCCCAGGTAAAAATATCACCACGTTCTGCAATCAATTCGTAATAAAGTGGTTTTGGATCATGATCATTTTCGATAATGAAACTTTCACCAGCTTTCAAAGCATCAAAATATTTAAAAATAGTTGGATGTTTAAACTTGGGTTCGATGGCAGTTACATTTAATCTTTCTACCTCTTTTTGCTCTTCTAAAGGATTTTTACAAATTCTTACGACAAATAATTCTGGCCCTTTTTCGAGGTATTCCCAGGTAAAAATATTTCCTCTTTCACCGATCAGTTCATAATAAAGTGGTTTTGGATCGTGGTCATTTTCGATGACGAATTCTTCGCCAGGTTGCAAGGCGTCAAAATATTTAAAAATAGTAGGATGTTTCAACCGAGGTTCTAATTTGGTTACATCTAAAGTTTCTACTGTTGCCATTTCTTATAATTTTTTTAGTTAAATAAGTATTGTTAAATTTTAATAAAAGTTTTTTTAGTGCATCAATTATCCTCTTCTCAATTGTAATTTTTCGACGGAATTTTCTTTCCTAAATTGGTTCAAGGTTGTTTTGCCATAAATTTCATGCAATTGATCTCTTGCTTCTTTGTAGGTATTATGAATGGGACAAGGATTGGTTTCTGAACAAAAAGCCAAACCGAGACCGCACCCTTCGAACATTTTATTACCATCGATCGCAGTGATAATATCTGCGAGAGAATGTTTTGCTTCTTCATCGGAAATATAAAAACCGCCGTATCTTCCTTTTGAGGATTGTAGAAATCCCTGTTTGCTCAAACCTTGAAGAATTTTTCCAATAAAAAGTTCGGGCGAATTTATTTTTCCTGAAATTTCTTTGATGTTGATCGTACTTCCATCGCCCGATTGCTGTGCGATATAAATCATAGCTCTTAAAGCATATTCACAGGTTTTTGATAACATAAATTCGATTTCTATATTACAAAGATATAAAATATTTTTAAATCGGACTAATTTGTCTTAATTAGGATTAGGAATAATTATAGATTTTTATTTAGATAACATTATGATGAAAATATTAATGGGAAAAACATTATGCAAAAAAAACCGCCTCAAAAAATGAGGCGGCTTCTTTTATAGAAATAGGAAACTATTATTATTTAGTACCTTTTACTTTAAAGTTATCAAGTTCCCAAGTTGTAGAGAATCCTGACGTCGAAGTATATTTAAATGCAAACCAAACATCTTTGTTAACGTAGTTTTTTAAATTTACCCGACCTGAACTTACAAATCCGTTGAAATTATCTATATCAGTATCAAAAGCTGCATTAAGTTTCGTCCAGTTTGTAGTCGTAGCATCACCTGTGTAATTTTCGGTAACATAAAGTTCCAGTGATACAAGACCATTACTACTATATCTTCCGTCGGATTCAAAAGATACAAAAGCATCCTTATATCCTGAAAGAGAGATTTTATTCTTCGTAATAAGCCAGTCTAAATTTGGTTGGCGATAACCATCGATGTAAGCACTTGGTCTTGGATTACCATAAGTGGTAGTTGACCAAACTTGTGTACCTAAAACATTTTTGGTATCCCACTTTGCTAATAAAGTATCGAAACCGTCTTCATAAATAGTAGTGAAAATTTGAGGAACCGTTCCATCGCAGCGTGCATTACCAAAATTGGCATTGATTTGTTTTGGAACCAGTAACTGGTATTTTCCATTAGCATAAGTTACGATTGCGTAAACATCACCTTTCCCTCCATCGGTTTCAGCCCCTGCAAAAGTCGCTGAAGTATTGGTTTTCAAAATGATTTTGTTGCCGCTACAATCTTCTAATGTTATAGCTGCTGGTGCGTAAGATTTGTATAAATCATCAGCAATAACCTCAACATCTTTAATTTTGATCCATCGACCAACATCAGCAGTTGTTAGCTGAGGGATTGTTCTTTCTGTAGGTACCGGAGCCGAAACGTTCGCATTGCTATCAAAGAAAGTATTGTAAACACTAGCTTCTAATATGGGCGCAAATATTGTTCCGCTAAGTCGACCTAGTTGAATCTCCCCATTTACATTAGAAACAGCAAGTCCTTTTAATTTTATATAAATTGCTTTACCTACTCTAAAACGAGCATCCTGATAAAGATTTGCCTTATTGACATTGATACGAATTCCACCAGTTTCATCTTCCGCATAAATAGATTGGGTAAGATTAGCCGCTTCGTCGTTTGCAGTTACTTTTACTTTAAGTAAGAAATCACCCGTAATTTGACTTGAAGCTCCTGATAAAAGTTGCTTGGTTTCTGCTACCGTTTTGGTCGTTAATCCTGTTTGATCTAATATACAAGGATTGGTTGCAATACCGTCTTTTCTAGGGAAGTTTTTCATTGCCGCTAAATCAGCCGCTTTATTAATATACAATTGGAAAGTACTGTTGAATTTACTGAATACACCAATAAATGCTCCGTTTCCGGCAGGTACAAGTTGATTTGCAAATGAAGCAAAACCACTATTTCTTACGGTTGCAGTTCCTGTATAATTGTTAGCAGCAGTACTCCAACCTTCACCAATTTGTCTGTCTACTGTAAATCCGTCTGGAGCGTAATTTGCACAAAGTGAATTCTTGGTAAACTCAACATCATTCACCTGAATCAATGCACCTAAAATATTATTATTCGAATTAAATTCTGAAATTTTCAAAACTTTAGGAACAATATTTTCTCTTATCGTACAAGATCTGAACATGCGGGATGGAAGCAATTTTTCAGGAATTCTTGAAACTCCATCTGGTAAACCGGCAGCATCTGATTTTGCATCTCTAACTCCGAGTTGTACTAAACTACCATACGTTCCCAAAGAAAGACCTGCTAATTTGATATAGATCTTGCTCCCTTGTGGAAATTTAGTGTACGTACTCACCGCATCAACACTGATGGTAAAACCTTGGGTAGGATTTACTGGTGCGTCCTGAATATAAATAGTTTTGTAAATATTTCCTGTTTCATCTGTGGATGATACGTAACCTTCCATGATGGCAGTTGAAGTATCAGGGAAATCATATCGTGCACTGCCGTGCAAAGCTTTCACCTGAGCAATTGTTAATGTTGCGACAAGATCCTGACATTGATAACCGTCTAAATTCGGTGCATCATATTTATCATCGTGTACACAACCTGTAAGAAACAGCGCAGTGAAAGCGATTAATAAAACCTTAAAAAATGAATTATATTTTTTCATTTGGATATATTATTATTAATTAAAACCTTAAATAAACGTTTGCGAAGAAAGTAGTTCCTCTATCATACCATAATTTTGGTCCGAACAAAGGTTTGTCTCTTTGTGCATCAGCAAAAGCTTCCGGGAAGTTAACTGATCTACCTTGCTCAAATCCTCCTGTTACGTAATTTCTGTTGTTCAAAATGTTGTTTACACTTAAACTAAGACCCATTCTGTATTTTCCGAACATGAATGATTTTCCAGCATTTGCATTTAACATAAACTGATCATCAAACTTTTTCTGATCCGTAATAAGCGCTAAATTTTCTGGTGTTACGCCAGGATAAAGATGTCCTGTTGGATCTGTATATAGCGTTGGAGTTTTGTTCAGTGCAGAAAAATCTAAATACTGATCTTGCAAATAATTTGCAGTTGCACCAATCCACCAATATTTTGGAGAGTTGTATCTCAATCCTACCGAATAGGCTTTTTGTGGAGTTCCAGCAATTTTGTAATCTTTAATATTCGCAATACCAAAATCTCTGATCGGATTACCATAATTTTTCACAGTTGTATCATCAGCAGTGAGTACTCTAGGATTATTGGTAATTCTATAATCACCGTAACTTCCTACAGCTGTTGCGCTCAATGTTGGCGTAATTTTTACTTCTGCACCTAATTCCAAACCTTTGTAGCTCTTGTTAACTCCACTAAGGATTTCAGCTACCAAAGCATTACCTTGATCTACAACGGAAGAAGATATATCTGCATAATAACGGGAGATTTCTGTCGCATTATTAATGGTAGTGTAGTAACCACTCAATCGAATTTTCAAAGTTTGTCCTCTTAAAACATAACTCAAATCATTAGAATTGATGATCTGGTTTTCTACATTAGGCGTAATCATATTACTTACCCGCGGATTAATGAAGATTTCATTAAGAGTTGGTGCCAAACTGAAGAATGCTCCGTTATAAACAATAAAGTTTTTACCGTTTATTTTATAGGTCACTTTTCCTTTGATTCCGGCATCAAATGAATTGTAAATATCACTTTTACCTTTACTTCCTGGGTAATAATGGTGTCTGAATTTACCATCTCTCTGTGAATCTGCGAACGAGGTAAATATTGATCCTACTACATTCCATTTCGGTAAATCTATTTCTGTAGAAGCATTGAAACTATACTGATTTCTCAATAAATCGTAAGAATACTGCGTTCTGTCTCCTACTTTAATTTTTGCATTCGGGTTATCTAAATCGTAAGGCTGATCGTTTCCGAAAGCATTAAGATTTGTTCCATACAAACCTCCTAAAAGATCTTTCATCTCTCTAAAATTATCTGATTTTAAATTCTGATAGCTAAAGTTAAGATTCAATTTCCAGTTAGAGGCTAATTTGGTATCAAAATGCGATACAAAATTGATGGTTTTATCTTTGTTTACATCTTCAACAATGGTATAAATAGCAGCTTGTTCTTTTCCTGCCATATCATAACGATTGACATAATTCGCATTATAAAGGTTATTCCAGTTAATTTGGCTTACATTCTGGTCATTTTGCCAAGCGTTTGTATTTGCATCAATATCTGATTGTGAAGCTCCTACAGACATTAAGTAACTTGGTAAATTTCTATAATAGGTTGGGTTCGGATCCGCAGCGTGGAACCAATCCAAACGGCTTCTTCCATCTCTACCAAACTGGTAAGAAAGGGTGTTGTTCCAGTTACTGCTTTTACCAATTTTTAAATAATCGGTGATCATGAATACTGGTTCGAAAACTTTCCGGATACGGGAATTTCTTTTTTCCCCATCTTGCCATCCCCAATAAGAGTTGTAATCTTTACCCATTAAGTCATAAACCTCCTGCGTATTTGGTGAATTGCTCGCTCTATAAGTTGGAGCACCAAAAGCGGTAATATTAATAGCGTGTCTGCTGCTGAATTGTTTTTCAATCGCACCGAAGTATCCATAAGCATCTTGGTAAGTTCCCTTGATAACTCCTTCATCTGCCCATCTTCTACTTGCAGAAAAAGTGAAAGCCCATCCTTTTTTAGATAAACCACTGGAATAAGTTGCCATCGCACGATGAAAATAACTTCTGTTCGTAAATGAATATGCCAAAGAAGTTTGTTTTCTGTAGCTAGAAGCTCTTGTATTGTAATAAACTACTCCACCCAAGTTTCCAAAAGAATATTCAGAAGGCGTAATATTATCTACAGATTCGTAAGGATATCTTGTAACATCATTCAAACCTCCCCAGTTGCTAAAATCAACTTTTCCATCATCACCTTTAGACATTGAAATTCCGTTGAAAAGCACATCTTCATATCTATTTTCTACTCCTCTTGGTCGGAACCAATACGCTCCCAATTCGAACGCGGTAACATTTTGGAAAGTATCTCTACCTGAACTTAGAAGTCCTACCGTAGGTTGCATAGAAGAACCTCCTTCAGAACTGTCGTTAGCAGAATCATCGATGACCATTACTCCAGCATTTGGATTTGCGGTTACACCTAAACTGATGACTCCCAAATCTTTTCTTTTTTCATCGGCAGCTACATCAAATTCGATTAATTTCGTTTCGAAACTTTGTCTTGAAACTGTAATTTGGTAGTGTCCTGGTTTTACATCTACAAACTGAAAGTAACCAATTTTGTCGGCTTTTACATCATCTGCAGATTGTCCAAGACCAATCGTTGCATTCTCAATTGGTTTTCCCTCCCCATCTTTTACATAAGCATAAACCGTGGTTTGTGCGAAATAAAATGATGCAGGAAGCAAAGTAAACAATGAGATTAAGGATAATTTTTTAATCATAACAAATTATTTAATTTCCCTTTTTAGATATCAATTTATTAAGGGGCAACAAATTTAAACTTAATTTTTGTTAAGTTAAACATTTTTAACACTTTATTCTCATAAATACACCATAACAGTTATTAATATTATTTGTTCATGATGAATTTATGATTAACATCATATTTATGATTTTATTTAAGTGTTTTCATTAGAAAATTATTAGTAAATTTACCTCCTTAATTTTTTTACTATAATTTTCACAATGAAAAAGTTTTATATTTTAATTTTCGTTTTTAGTTTCGGATTTATTTTTTCGCAGCAAAAACAAGTGCAGAGAGCTGCGATAGGTTTTCTAAATGTAGAAAATCTTTGGGACACGGTGCCATCAGCAGATTATATTGATGGAACCAAAGACGTTCACAATCCTGCATTTCATAGAAGCGTACCAATCGATTCTTTAAAATACCTTGAAACAACCGAAGATTATAAAGGAGAATGGAGCGATTCACTGCTTATCGGGAAAAAAGTTATTCGTCACCAAATTCTAGCGGATGACTTCACTGAAAACAGCTCTAAAAACTGGAACAAAGAAAAATACAATCAAAAACTAGATAACGAAGCGAAAGTTATTTCTGAACTCGGAAGACAATATACCAATGACAATCCTGTAATTGTAGGATTACTCGAAGTTGAAAACAGACAAGTTATCGAAGACCTCATCAAAAAACCAGCTTTGGCAAAAAGCAACTATGGTATCGTACATTACAATTCTTATGATGCAAGAGGAATTGATATTGCAATCATCTATCAAAAAAGCAGATTCAAAGTTACCGATTCTTATGCAAAAGACATCAAAATCTATAATGATGAAGGGAAAAGATCTTACACCAGAGGCGTTTTGGTAATAAGAGGTCTTTTAGACGGTGAAAAAGTAGGAATCTTTATGAATCACTGGCCATCAAGAAGTGGTGGTGAAGCAAAATCTTTACCAAGACGTGCTGCTGCTGCAAAAGTACTGAAAGGTGAAATGGATAAAGCCAGAGCCGAAGATCCAGACAGAAAATTATTTGCAATGGGTGATTTCAATGATGATCCGGTAAGTCCAAGTGTGAAAAAACTTTTGGGAGCTGTTGGCGAACCTGCACAATTATCGGAGACATCGCCGTATTATAACTTAATGTATAAATTGTATAAAGGAGGTGTTGCCTCCTTAGCTTACCGCGACGCTCCAAATCTTTTCGACCAGATCATTGTTTCCAAAAACTTGTATTCTACAGAGAAATTAACTCCGACTTACAGTATTTTCAAAGCGGAAATTTTTGCACCTTCATATTTGATCAATGATTCAGGACAATGGAAAGGTTATCCTTTGAGATCTTGGGATGGCGACCGTTTTACAGGTGGTTATAGTGATCACTTTCCAGCAGTATCTATTATCCAGAGAGAATTTAAGTCTTCAAAATAGATCATTAAAAAAATGATATAAAGACCGGAGTTGATTCAACTTCGGTCTTTTTTATTTTATATCTTTAACTTAAAATTACGCAATGAAAAAAATGTTTTATTTAATAATGATTTCGCTCTTCGTCATCAGTTGTGCTCCTCAAAATAAAATAGCGGACACGAAAGAAAACCACGAGATCAAACCAACCAAAAACGATGATGGAGAATGGGAACTGGATGTTCTGGATACGCAGTATGACTATTTTCTTACCGCAATTGCGAAACCTATGAGCATGTATTCTGAAAGTTATTTAAAAAGCCGAAACACTTTTCTGGTCACCGAATGGAATTCCTATTATTTTTCTGGAAGATATAGAAATGTTATTGAATCTTCAATAGATTACAATTCCAATGAGAATTATGGGATTAAATTTGAGTATCGCTTATACCAAGTTTTCGCTTATGTTCAATGGAAATATGGTCTAAAAATGAATGGCTTAAGTCAGTCGGATATTCGATAATTCAAATTTCCACTAAAGGTTTTCAAAATATATAAAAAAAGGTTCAGAAATTTCTGAACCTTTAATTATTATAAGAAAATTCGATTATTTATTGAATTTCTCTTCAACTTTATCCCAATTGATCACCTCAAAAAATGCGGTAACGTAATCTGGTCTTTTATTTTGATATTTCAAGTAATACGCATGTTCCCAAACATCAAGACCCAAAAGTGGAGTTCCCTGGCAATCTGCAACAGGCATCAAAGGATTATCTTGATTCGGTGAAGAACAAACCGCAACAGATCCATCTGCTTTTTTGCACAACCAAGCCCAACCTGAACCGAATCTTGTTTTTGCAGCTTCAGTAAAATCAGTTTTAAATTTTTCAAAACCTCCATATGTTTCAATTGCTGCTTTTACATTTCCAACTGGCTCCTTACTTCCTCCTGGAGTTAAGATTTCCCAGAAAAGAGAGTGGTTAAAATGACCACCACCATTATTTCTAACCGCAGGCTTATCAGTTCCTGTTTTGCAAACTTCTTCGATGGTTTTACCTTCTAAATCTGTTCCTGCAATTGCTTTATTCAAATTATCTACATAACCTTGATGGTGTTTAGTATAATGGATTTCCATTGTTTTTGCATCAATTGTTGGTTCTAATGCGTCGTACGCATATCCTAATTCTGGTAGTGTGAACATAATTTTTTGGTTTTAATGTTATTACCCAAATTTAATCATTAATTAGACCAATTCCAAAAACCACAGATTGTTTTAGTAAATCTTTAACATTGCTAAAAAAGAAAAACCGCTCAAAAGAACGGTTTTAATTTTAATATTTAAAAATATTTTATCGATTCATCGACATCAAAAACTCTTCGTTGTTCAAAGTATTTTTCATGCTTTTGTTTACAAATTCCATTGCTTCGACTGGATTCATATCTGCTAAATATTTTCTTAGGATCCACATTCTCTGCTGCGTTGTTTCATCCATCAAAAGATCATCTCTTCTTGTACTCGAAGAAACCAGGTCGATCGCAGGATACGTTCTTTTATTCGCGATTTTTCGGTCTAACTGAAGTTCCATATTTCCGGTTCCTTTAAATTCCTCGAAAATCACTTCATCCATTTTCGAACCTGTATCGATCAATGCTGTTGCAATAATAGTCAATGAACCACCGCCTTCAATATTTCTTGCCGCTCCGAAAAAACGTTTTGGTTTGTGCAATGCATTTGCATCAACACCACCGGAAAGAATTTTTCCTGAAGCCGGAGTTACGGTGTTATAAGCTCTTGCCAAACGCGTTATTGAATCTAATAAGATCACAACATCATGACCACATTCTACCATTCTTTGTGCTTTCGACAGAACCAGATTTGCCACTTTTACGTGTTTGTCTGCAGGTTCATCAAATGTAGAAGCAATTACTTCTGCATTTACGCTTCTTTCCATATCGGTTACCTCTTCTGGTCTTTCATCAATGAGTAAGATCATCATATAAGCTTCTGGATGATTGGCAGAAATTGAATTCGCAATATCCTTCAACAACATGGTTTTACCGGTTTTCGGTTGCGCCACAATCATTGCTCTTTGTCCTTTTCCTATTGGCGTAAACAGATCAACAATTCTTGTAGAAAGCGTTGAATTTTTTCCAGTTAAATTAAATTTCTCTTCCGGAAATAATGGCGTTAAGAATTCAAAAGAAACTCGGTCTTTAATGAATTCCATATCGCGACCATTCACTTCTGTAGGCTTTAATAAAGAGAAATATTTCTCGCCTTCTTTTGGTAAACGCACGATTCCTTTTACAGTATCTCCCGTTTTCAAAGCATAATTACGAATCTGATTCGTAGAAACGTAAACATCGTCGGGAGAAGAAATGTAAGAGAAATCTGAAGAACGTAAGAAACCGTAGTTGTCTGGAAGGATTTCCAAAACACCTTCAATCGTTACTAAACCATCGAAATTAAATTCTTTTTTCGCCGGCTCCTCGTGAGAATCTGCGTTTTGCTGATTTTTGTTTTGGTTAGGGTTTTTATTTTGGTTCGGATTCCTGTTTTGATTAGGATGATGCGGTTTATTCTGATTGGGATTCTGATTAGGATTGGGGTTTTGATTCCCGTTTCCATTTTGATTTACATTACCACTTCCGTTCTGATTACCGTTTCCGCTTTGATTTACATTACCGTTTCCGTTCTGTTCCTGATTGGGATTTTGATTCGGATTCGGGTTTTTATTCTGATTCGGGTTTTGGTTCTGATTAGGATTCTGATTTGGGTTTTTCGCCTTCAGCTGTTTTACCTCAGATTCCTTCTCTGTCACAACCTCATCTACGGAATTATCAGCAGACATTTGCTCCTGTGCTTGTGGCGTTCGCTGTCTTTTTTTCTTCTGTTCAGAATTTTGTTTTTTCGGTTCTTCCGTTGTAGGTTGAACATTTTCCTTCTTTAAATCCTCAGAATTAGATTCCTCAACCATTGCAACCGCATTTTCTGTAATCTCGTCTGCAACAGCAACAACTTCAGCCGGTTTCTCGACTTTCTTTTTAGGTGCTGGTTTTTTTGCAACCGGTTTTTTTGGCGCAGGAGTTGAATTTTCTTCTGTAATCATAGGAGTTTGAGTGGCGTTATAATAATCTTTTGCAACTTTCGAGTTCGAAGCCTGAAAATCCAGGATTGCAAAAACTTTATCATTTTCTGTGCTATTTTTAGCAACTTTAACGCCTAAATCTTGGGTGATTTTAGCCAAATCCGTATCGGATTTCGACTTTAACGTTTCGATATTGAACATAAATTGTTATGTAAGAAATAAATTATAAGTATATGTAAGTAAGAAAGTTAAGTCGGGCGACTTGCCTTTTTTCGGATCGTTTGTAATGCAAATCTACACTAATTTTCGAATAATGCAAAAAATTATCGCTATTTTTGCACCTCAACTTCATCATAATGTTGCAAAGAATACAGACCGTTTGGATATTTCTGGCCATTTTAGGCGCTATATTTTTATTCGTAACCGGACAGGATTTTTCCCTTTTCGGACCCACTCCTTTTATATCTATTATTTGTGTAGTTATGATTTTTTTGGGATTCATTAGTATTTTAAGTTACAAAGACCGCAAAAGACAGATTCTGCTGAATAACATCAGCATTTTTATAAACGTTTTGTTGCTCGGTTTATTGGCGTATTGGTTACTCACTTTATCTGGAGGAATTCATTTTCCTGAGAAAGGTATTGAGCCGTTTTTTCCGTTTCTTTCTATCATCTGTTTGCTTATTGCAAACGTTTATATTCGAAAAGACGACAGGCTCGTAAAATCTGTAGACAGACTCCGCTAAACTCACAACGATTTTTTTTGAGTGAAACAGTTCCTTTTTTAGGAGCTGTTTTTTTTATGACCAAAACTTAAAAATATTTATCTTTAGCAAAAATTATCTATGTACAGAATTTCTTTCCTTTTAATATTGATGTATTCTACGCTAAATTACGCTCAGGAAGTTTCAAAAGAAAGAGTAATAACCGTTCTTTCAAAACTGGCTTCCGATGAAATGAAAGGCCGCGAAATTGGAACTCCCGAAAATGATTCTGCTGCAATCTATATCGCAAAACAATTTGCAGACAATAAACTAAGATATTGTATCGGTGACTCTTATTTAGTTCCTTTTGAGTATAAAGGAAAAACAGTTTATAATGTTTGCGGAATTAAGAAAGGAAAGTCCGATAAAATCTTAGCGTTTACGGCGCATTTCGATCATATTGGCACAAGCGAAAACACCGAAGATAAAGTGTTTAATGGCGCAGATGATAATGCAAGTGGCGTAACAACCGTCATTGGTTTAGCAGATTTTTTCAAAACTGAAAAGCCTGATTTCTCTATGATGTTCATCGCTTTTAATGGCGAGGAAAAAGGAATGAAAGGATCAAAAGCCATTTCCGACCTTGAAAGTTTACAGTCCAAATACCAAAATATTACAGCTTTATTCAATTTCGAAATGGTAGCGACAGTTTCCAAATTTGGTCCTAACGCCTTATATATGACGGGTGACGAATTTTCAGATTTGGACGAACTGTTTAATGGCAGAGCGGTAAATGGTCTTCAAATATTTCCCGACCCTTATTTAGGGCAAAATCTTTTTTACCGTTCCGACAACGTGAGTTTTGTGAAAAAGAAAATCGTTGCACATTCTTTTTCGACAGTAGATATGAATACTGCGCGACATTACCATCAACTGAATGATAATTTAGAAATTGTAAACTTTGATAATCTGACTCAAATTATCAACAACATGGGAAAAACATTCGAGAAATTAACACCGGAAAATTTTAAACCGACCTATAATAATAAGGTCGATTTTAATTAATCAGCGTCACAATTCTAAATTCCTTAATTTTGCTCCCGAAATTCCCTTAAATGAAACCATTAAAACGCATTCTTTCTATTGCAAAACCTCATCAAAGATACCTTTACGGAAGTATTATTTTTAATCTACTCTATTCTTTACTCCAGATCTTTTCCATCGTGACAATGCTTCCGATCCTGCGGATTTTATTTAAGCTGGATAAAGAAGTTGACACGAACATCGTTCCTGTTTATAGCGGTAGATTCGCAGATTATTTTGGGTATATGAAAGATATGGCTTATTATAAAATCCAGCTCAATATCAATGAATACGGCGCGATTCAGGTTTTAGCAGTGCTTTGTAGTATTACGGCTGTAGCATTTTTGCTTCGAAATCTTTTCAGATATTTAGGATCTTATCTTTTGGTGAATTACCGCGTTGGAATTACGAAAGATCTGCGCACCGCCATGTATGATAAATTCCTGAAATTACCCGTTTCATTTTTTACAGAACAGAGAAAAGGCGATATGATGTCTAGAATCTCAAATGATATCGGCGCCGTAGAAGGTGGAATCATGGGAAGCTTGGTTGATGTTTTGAACGCTCCTTTTATGATCATCGCGTCTTTAATTACGTTATTCATTCTTTCACCGCAATTAACTTTATTTTCGCTTTTGGTATTTCCAATAATGGGTTTGATCATTGCGTGGGTTGGAAAAAGCTTGAAAAGACACGCCACTGCAGCACAGGAAGAATTGGGGAATTTATTTTCTTTAGTAGATGAAACCTTGAAATCTTCAAAAGTTATCAAAATCTTTAACGCTGATAAAATCCTAAAAAACAGATTTAATCTCACGACAGATAACTGGCAGAAATACGCGATCGGAATGAGCCGCAGAAGAGAACTTGCTTCACCAATGAGTGAATTTTTGGGTTCCGTCACTTTATTAATAATCACCTGGTTTGCAGGAACAGAAATCATTAATGGAACCAATAAAGATCCTGTGACATTCTTAGCTTTTATCGGAGTTTTCTTCCAGATTTTAGATCCGGCGAAAAAATTGTCTAATGCTTTTTCTTCTATTCAGGGTGGAATGGCAAGTTTAGATCGAGTTTCTGAAGTTTTAGATTATGATTTAAAAATTGATGAAATTCCAAATCCAACTCCTATTTCTACTCTAAAAAATCAAATTGAATTTAAAAATATCGGTTTCTTTTACGATAAGGATAATGTGATCTTAAAAAATTTCGATCTTACCATTCCGAAGGGAAAAACCATCGCTTTGGTCGGCCAATCCGGTTCTGGAAAAACAACGATCGCCAATTTACTGGCGCGTTTTTATGATGTTTCTGAAGGTGAAATTCTGATTGATGGTGAAAATATTAAGAATTTAAAAGTTCAGGAATACCGTCATCTTTTGGGAATGGTTACGCAGGAATCTGTTTTGTTTAATGATTCCATCTTCAACAATATCTTGATGGGAAAACCCGACGCAACGGAAGAGGAAGTGATGGCGGCGGCGAAAATTGCCAATGCTCACGAGTTTATTCAGAATTTACCCGATCAATATTATACCAATATCGGTGATGATGGAAATAAATTATCGGGCGGACAAAAACAAAGAGTTTCTATTGCGAGAGCCGTTCTGAAAAATCCTCCAATAATGATTTTGGATGAGGCGACTTCTGCTTTAGATACAGAGTCTGAAAGATTTGTTCAGGATGCTTTAGAAAAAATGATGGAAAACCGAACTTCATTGGTGATCGCGCACCGACTTTCAACCATTCAAAAAGCCGACTGGATCGTAGTAATGGAACGTGGAATTATCGTTGAACAGGGAACACATCAGGATTTATTTGGTAAAAATGGGATTTATAGAAAACTGGTTGATCTGCAGAATTTTGGGTAAAAAAAAATTATGAAAAAACACATGATTTTTTTTGCTTTGATTTTCACCTCCTTTATTTTTGGTCAAAATACGACTTCGCCAACAGTAAATGGTCAAGGACGAAAATCACCTGATGAACTTATTCCAGCAAAGTTTCCGGAAGGAAATAAAGTTTTCGCGACCCTTTTAAGCTCAAAATTTACCGTTACAAATATCGATTGCAGCGTAACAGGAATTCAAAAAACATTGATTGAATTTGTTGTGGAAAAAGATGGATCAATAAATGCCATTAAAACTTTTGGAAGCAATGAAAGTCTTAACAAAGAAGCAGTAAGAACGATAAAATCCATTGTACAAAAATGGACTCCCGCTACTTTAAATGGTGAAAACGTGAGATCAAAATACACGCAGCCATTTAGTTTGGTCTGCCAATAAGTGGCGGCATCATTTTTAATAGATATATAAGAGCGCAACCTGCTTCATAATACATAATATCAATCCAGCTAAAACTGTTTCCAACCACGATTGCGGCGATACTTCCTTTTTTTTACACTTAAAATAACTGCAATTTTGAAGTGTGTATTTAGCAAATTTATACAGGACAACAAGCCATGAATTATTTCTGAGTTCCTCTATATTTTAAAAAGGTGAAAGAGAAAGTGTAGAATAATCCCTCATTGATAATGCCGCCAATTTAAGAGCATACAAAAAACATTTCCGTCAAAGTATTTGCATTTAAAAACTCAAATAAAAGATTGCTTTTGAGATGAGAAAATATTTGAGATTGACTTGCATATTTTATTTAAATTTACAAAAATTACATTTTATGCAGAAATTTATCATTCTTATTATAATATCCTTCAGCAATTTACTGTTTTCGCAACCTCCAAGTCAGGGTCCTCGCAACATTAAAACCATATCAAAAATCGATTCTAATTTGGTATATACTGAAGTCGATCAACTACCAGAATTTTCTGCTGGTGGCCTCCCTGCTTTTAGAAATATGATTCATAAGAATTTCAAGAAAAAAAATTTTATTGGCGATGGTATGCTTAAAACGGAGATTACATTTTTTGTAGAAAGAGATGGTGCGTTGACTAATATAATTGTAAATGGTCCCAACGCAGATTTTAACAATGAAGTTAAGCACGCAATCTCCTTAATAAAGGAGAACTGGAATCCTGCAGAAAAAATGGGAGAAAAAGTAAGGTTTAGATACAAAATGCCAATAACGATGTTGATTGAGTAATATTAAAATCCATATAATCGTAAAGAATTTAGATAGTACTTTGAAAATAATAAAGAGAGAGCTGAAATATAAGCAGTCTTTTAAAATTATCATTTAGTAAGATTTCCAATTTTTATAATGATATATAAAAACAAACAACCTGCTGCATAACACAAAATATCGATCCAGCTAAAACTGTTTCCAACCACGATTGCGGCGATACTTCCCGGTTTTAAACCAAAAACATCTGCAATCTTAAAATACTGTAAAACTTCAACGATCACGGAAAAAATAAAGATTCCTGTAATTAATTTTGTGCGGTTTTCAACTTTAAAAAAAGTAAGAACTAAAGTATAAATTAACATCACTACAATCACATCGCCAAGATACGACCGAACGAAAACAATATCTTTGAAAACGGTGGCTATCAGAACTTCTATAAGGAAAATTACAGTAGAAAGAAGCAAATATTTTAAATTGAATTTCACCATCAAATCAGCTCATTATCAAATTAGCAACGTTATTATCTTCCGATCATTTTCTTAATCGAATTCAACTTCATCAAAGCTTCAATCGGCGTTAAGGTATTAATATCAATCTTCAATAATTCTTCCCGAATATTTTCCAAAACAGGATCATCTAATTGGAAGAAAGAAAGTTGCAGACTTTCTTCAGTTATCGATTTTGCAGAATCTTTGGAACCACTGTGGGAACGGCTTTTTTCTAAAGTTTTCAAAACTTCATTCGCACGATTCACCACTTTTGCCGGCATTCCAGCCAACTTTGCCACATGAATACCGAAACTGTGTTCGCTTCCACCTGACAACAATTTCCGTAGAAAAATAATGCTTCCTTTATGTTCCTGAATGGAAACGTGGAAGTTTTTTATTCTTTCAAAATTCACCGTCATTTCATTGAGTTCGTGATAATGCGTGGCAAATAAAGTTTTCGCTTGCGTCGGATGTTGATGCAGATATTCCGCAATCGCCCAAGCAATCGAAACTCCATCATAAGTAGAAGTTCCGCGACCAATTTCGTCTAACAGGATTAAACTTCGTTCAGAAATATTATTGAGAATATTTGCAGCTTCATTCATCTCGACCATGAAAGTCGATTCTCCAGAAGAGATATTATCGGTTGCGCCAACTCTCGTAAATATTTTATCTAAAATTCCGATCTCCGCATGTTTCGCGGGAACAAAACTTCCGATTTGTGCCATTAAACAAATGATTGCAGTTTGTCTTAATATTGCCGATTTTCCCGCCATATTCGGACCGGTAACCATTATTATCTGCTGAGAATCTTTGGACAGAAACAAATCATTTGGAATATATTTCTCACCTAAAGGCAAAGCGTTTTCAATAATTGGATGTCGTGCTTCTTTCAGATCAATTTCAAAACCTTCGTTTAAAACCGGTTTTGTGTAAGATTCAGAAACAGCGAGTTCTGATAATCCAACGCCACAATCCAACTCAGCAATAATTTTAGAATTCTCCTGAATTTGATCGATGTAAATCATCACATTTTCGCAAACTTTTCGATAAAGTTGATGTTCAATTTTTGAAATTTTTTCTTCAGCACCCAGAATTTGTTCTTCGTATTCTTTCAGTTCTTCGGTGATGTATCTTTCAGCATTCACCAAAGTTTGCTTGCGAATCCAATCTTCAGGAACTTTATCTTTATGAGAATTCCTTACTTCAATAAAATAACCGAATACATTATTGAAACTGATTTTCAAACTTGTTATTCCGGTTCGCTTAACTTCACGGTCACACATTTCATCAAGAAAGCCCTTCCCTTTGGTTTGAAGTCCTCGCAGATGATCGAGTTCTTCTGAAATTCCCGTTTTAATCACATTCCCTTTGGAGATATTAACAGGAAGTTCTTCATTCAAATAATCAGTCAGATAATTAATGAGTTCATCCAAATTAATTAAAGGCGATAACCACGTTAAAACCTCATCGTGACAATGAAGAAGTTCTTTAATTTTTTGAATATTAATTAAACTCTGACGAAGATAACCGACCTCTTTTGGATAAATTTTTTCCGAAGCCAACTTCCCCATCAAACGATCAAGATCAGATATCGATTTTAGTAATTGTAAAATGTCATATTTCAGATTTTCTTCTTTATTGAAAAACTCGACTAAATCTAATCTTCTGTTGATCTCATTGACAGATTTTAAAGGAAGAATTAATCGTCTTCGCAATAATCTTCCACCCATCGGAGTAGAAGTTTTATCAATAATATCAAGCAATGATTTTCCTTGCGGATGACTCGAATAAACGATCTCTAAATTCCGCAAAGTAAAATGATCCATCATCAGATAATCATCTTTCGGAATCAGTTTTATTTTGGTAATATGCTGTAAAAGTGTATGATGCGTATCTTCAACCAAATAAGCAAAGATCGCTCCGGCTGCTACAATTCCTAATTTCAGATCTTCAATCCCAAAACCTTTTAATGAATTGGTTTTGAAATGATTCGTCAGTTTTTCATACCCATAATTGTATTGAAAAGCCCAGTCTTCTAATTTAAAAGAATTGCGGTTTTTCAATTGAGCAGGAAGTTCAGTTGTTCGTTGATAAATAATTTCACTTGGATCAAAAGTTCCGACAATATGTAATAATTGTTCCAGATTTCCTTCTGAAGTTAGAAACTCTCCCGTCGAAACATCTACTAAAGCGAGACCATATTTTTCTTTTTGTTTATGAATAGAAAGCAGGAAGTTATTTTTCTTTGAAGTTAAAACCTGTTCGTTAAAAGTAACTCCAGGCGTAACCAATTCTGTAACGCCGCGCTTTACGATTCCTTTCACTCCTTTTGGATCTTCTAATTGATCACAAATCGCCACACGAAGTCCGGCTCTTACGAGTTTTGGTAAATAAGAATCAATGGAATGATGGGGAAAACCCGCCAATTCGATATGGCCGTCACCGTTGGCTCTTTTCGTTAAAACAATTCCTAAAATTTGGGAAGTTCTGATCGCATCGGTTCCAAAAGTTTCATAGAAATCTCCAACCCGAAACAGCAAAAGTGCATCAGGATATTTCGCCTTGATGGTGTTGTATTGCGTCATTAAAGGAGTTTCTTTTTTTGTCATACCCAGATAAATTGAATAAAATTTTTACAAAAATACTGTTTTTAAAGAGTAATGATTCATCTTGTGGAAAAAGAAAAATTTTGTCTTTGCCGTAAAAAACCTCAGAAGTTTTAAATTTCTGAAACTTTTTTATAAATTCATATTTGGGATTGCTCTACTCTTTCACAATTTTTCTGTTTACGGTTTCTCCAGCTCTTGTAGTTGCAGAGATAATGTAAACGCCTTTTGTAAGCGCAGAAACATCTATCGATTTTCCTTTTGCGGAAATTTGTTTTACCATTGTTCCGGAAACATCCGTAATTTTTACGTTAGAAACTTCTTCTGAAAAATTGAGAATATCTTTTATAGGATTTGGGTAAATATTGATTTTGGTAAAGTCGGCTTCCTGTGTTGCCAAACCTTCCGCAGAGAGTTTTACAATCCAATAGTCATAATAGCCATGATTTACAGTAACATCCCCATTGCTTGATGTAGAGCCACCAGCAATAATATATCCTCCGTCGATGGATTGCTGAATAGATACACCGCCGTCATCACCACTGCCGCCGAGAGATTTCTGCCACGCAATATTTCCGCTGCCGTCTAACTTCAATATCCACGAGTCAGTCGCACCATGATTTCCAATCACATCGCCGTCATTTGAAGAAGAATATCCAGCAACAATATAGCCACCATCTGTAGTCTGCTGAACGGATGCAGCATTATCATAATCGCTTCCGCCGAATGATTTCTGCCACTTGATACTACCGTTACTATTGAGCTTCACAATCCAATAATCAGTAATACCTTCATTCTCATTTAAATCACCGTCTGTCGAACTAGATGATCCGGCCACAATATAACCAACATCTGTAGTTTGCTGAACAGACCATGCTTGTTCTATACCACTACCGCCGAGGGATTTTTGCCATTGAATACTTCCACTGTTATCAAGCTTAATGACCCAATAATCTTCACGATTTGTGGAGCCGTGATGTCCACTCACATCACCGTCATTTGAAAAAGAAGATCCGGCTATGACATAACCACTATCAGCCGTTTGTTGAACAGACCTGGCATAATCATCTTTAGTTCCGCCGAGAGATTTCTGCCATTGAATATTACCCCTATCATCGAGCTTTACAATCCAATAGTCGTAACCACCATGATTTCCACTCACGTCACCGTCGGTTGAAACAGAATGTCCGGCAAAAATATAACCGCCGTCTGTGGTTTGCTTAATAGATTTGGCATAATCACTACTATTTCCTCCCAGAGATTTCTCCCATTGAATATTACCTTCACTATCAAGCTTCACAATCCAACAATCTTCAGAAGAAGTAGATGCTCCATGATGACCACTTACATTGCCATCTATTGATGAGGAATCCCCTGCAACGATATAACCACCATCTATTGTTTGATCAATAGATGTGGCAAAATCTGATCCACTCCCTCCCAACGATTTTTGCCATTGGATAATACCACTGCTGTTGATTTTCACAATCCAATAATCAAAACCGCCGTGATTTCCGGTTACATCACCATTTGTCGAATTAGAATATCCAGCAATGATATAACCACCGTCTATTGTCTGTCGAACACAATTGGCTTGATCAACAAAACTTCCACCAAGCGATTTTTGCCACTGGATTGAAGGTGCGGTTTGTGCAATAGTCAGAAAAGATGAAATCAAGGTGAAAAGTAGAAATATTTTTTTCATAGCAGGAATTTAAGTTAAACACAAATATATATAAACAAAGGAAAATAGAAAGATACAGCATCAAAATAACATTATTAAATTAGATTTCGAAATATCAAATGAAAGTCTTTTTTATCAATTCAGATAAATCATTAGTGTTCTTCGTGTTTAAGAATTATTTTTGTATCAAAATACGAAAATGTCATCCACAAAAAAACTCAAACTCGAAGAATTAGGAAGAATAGATATCGAAACCTTTAAAGAAACCAAAAAAACTCCGCTTGTTGTGGTTTTAGATAATGTTCGAAGCATGCATAATGTTGGTGCGATTTTCAGAACGGCAGATGCTTTCTTAATTGAAAAAGTGGTCTTGTGTGGGATCACGCCGCAACCGCCGCATCGGGAGATTCACAAAGCTGCTTTGGGCGCAACAGAAAGTGTGGATTGGGTTTACGAAAAAGATATTGTTGAAGCGTTACAAAATTTAAAAAAGGAAGATTTTAAAATTATAGGAATAGAGCAAACTACCAGCTCCGAAATCATCACTGATTATCCCATTAATAAAGAGAAAAAATACGCTTTGGTTTTAGGAAATGAAGTTGATGGATTGAGTGATGAAGCACTTTCGTATTACGACACTTGCCTGGAAATTCCGCAATTGGGAACAAAACACTCTTTGAATGTTTCTGTTTGTGGTGGAATTGTGATGTGGGAATTCTTTAAATATTTGAAATAAAAAAATGCCACGAATGCAGGAATAAGTTTTAAAATATTCGTGCATTCGTGGCAACTAAATTAACTACTTTAGATATTTGATTTTAAGAAGATTCCACTTTTTATTTTCATGTTTGAAGAGACAGATTTTGTCTACTAAAAAAGAATCTTCAAAACTTTTTGTTTGGTATTCTTGCCAAGCTTTTTGAAAATTTTCGGGACTTAAATCTTTGTATGCAACAGTAAGATGAGGATGAATTTTCGCATAAGAATGAAATTTCATCATCGGCTGAACCTCATCGTATAAGAGTTGAAGTTCGGTTGAACTTTCGGGCTTTATAAAAACAACCGGTTTGTCTTTGTTTGGAAAACATCCGAAGTTTTTTAGAAACACCTCAAAAGAAGAGGATATCAAATTCATTACAGAAAAATTTCCCACCAATATTTCTTCCTGATTTTCATCGAAATGAAAAGGTTGGATGATCGTGATATGAGGGAAATTTTCAAATGACTTTATAGAATTAAACCGTTTAGCAAAATCTTTACTGAAAACTTTGGTTTTCTGACGAAGTTCCTTATGAGGAACAACTGCAATAAAATATAAACTCATTTGAAAATTTTCAATCCTCTTTCACCTGAAGAAATTATCTCCAACCACCGCCTAATGCGCGATACAATTCAATCCCAGCATCTAACTTCGAATATTCTGCATTGGAAATATTGAGTTCAGCATTCAGTTGATTCACACTTGCGTTGAGAACTTCCAGATAATTTGCCATTCCATAATTTACCAATTCCTGAGAATAGTTGACGGAATTTTTATATGCTATCATTTCCTTTTGTTTCAAATTGATAAAACCATCTTGGGATTGATAAATTTTCAAGGCATCAGATACTTCTTTTCCTGCAGTGAGAACGGCTCTCCTAAAATTTAAATAAGCAATTTCTTTGTTGGCTAAACTCACTTCGTACTGCGTTCTGATCTGTCTTTTATTCAAAATTGGTTGCGCTAAACCTGTGACTACATTCGCAAAAAGTGAACTTGCACTAAAAAGTTGATCGATATCTCCGGAAACAATCCCTGCACTTCCAGTCAATCTCAAACTTGGATAAAACTGTGACTTTGCAAAATTGGTCATTTCAAACGCGTTTATTAAACGGTATTCTGCTGCCTTCACATCAGGACGGTTTTCCAATAAATTAGCGGGATAACCCAGAGCTAAACTTACCGGCATTTTCTGAGCATCAATCGTTGTTCTTTCAATCGCATGCGAAGGTTCAGCCATCAACAGACTCATCGTATTTTCGAGTTGAGAAATCTGAACATCAATATTAATTATTAAAGATTCTGCATTGAAAACTAAGGCTGCACTTTGCTGCACTGCAACTTCCGTTACAGTTCCGGCATCTTTCAAAGCTTTAGTCGTTTCGAGGTTTTTATTTCTTAAACTAATGGTTTCGTTGATTATTCTTTTCTGATCATCAAAAGTTAACAATTGATAATAAGCAGATGCAACCGCAGCAACCAAATCACTTTTTACGGCTTGATGCGCAGAAACAGTTCCTAAATAATTCGCAAATTCTGCTTTTTGCTGAGATTTTAATTTCCCCCAAATATCTGCTTCCCAACCAACATTTGCCGTAATATCAAATTGATTTCCGTATTTTCTTTGGTTTAAAAGCTGCCCCGACTGCGTATTTAACGACTGAGTTTGAAAGGTATAATTTGGACCTGCCGAAAGTGTCGGAAAATAAGCAGCCTTACTTTGTTTTAAATAAGAATCTGCTGCACTGATATTTTGCAGGGCAACTCTAACATCTAAATTATTTGCTAAAGCTTTGTCGATATGTTTTTGCAAAACCGGATCGGTAAAAATTTCTTTCCACGAAACAGTTGCCATGCTTGTAGAATCTTTCGGCAATAAATCGGTGCGAAAAAGATTTTCATTAACAACTTCTTTCGGTCTTTCATACTTTTCCCGCGTCATACAGGACGACAGAAGGAAAGCTGAAAAAAGAACTGAAAGTATTTTTATATTGAAGTATTTATTCATTTTTTTAATTTTCATAAAGATTTTGACTTTCAATTATTCGGAAAGATTGATTTCTTTTTCTTTTAAAGGTGATATTTTTTCCTGTAAAAACTGGAAAATTACATACAAGACCGGAATCGCAATTAAGCCGAAAAAAGTACCGATCAATAATCCTGCAGCTGCACCGGTTCCAATTGATCTATTTCCTACAGAGCCAATTCCTGTTGCAAATACCAAAGGCATCATTCCAAATATAAAGGCAAAAGAAGTCATCAAAATCGGACGTACTCTGGCTTTCGCTGCATTAATTGCAGACATAGCAATCGATTCGCCGTGATGTCGCCGCTGAACTGCAAATTCTACAATCAAAATTGCATTTTTTGCTAATAATCCAATCAACATAATAATCGCGATCTGGAAATAAATATTATTCTCTAACCCGAAAATTCTTTGTCCAAAAAAGGCTCCTACAACTCCTAAAGGCAAGGAAAGAAGTACTGAAAATGGCAGAATATAACTTTCATATTGTGCAGCCAAAATAAAGTAAACAAAAAGGAAACTCAATAAAAACACGACGTAAGTTTGAGAACCTGCCTTCATTTCTTCTTTTGATAAACCTGTAAATTCTACATTGTAATTCGCCGGCAGATTTTCAGCGGCAACTTCTTGTACAGCCTTGATCGCATCACCCGTGGAAAACCCTGGATTGCTTGAACCGCTTATTCCTACAGAAGTAAAAAGATTATACCGTTCTAAAGATTGTGGCCCAAAAGTTTTTTCTAAAGTAACGAATTGTGAAATTGGAGCCATCGCTCCGGAAGCTGTTTTCACGAACATAGAATTTAAATTTTCTGGAGATTTTCTATCATTAGGTAAAGCTTGAATCATCACCCGAAACTGTTTTCCGTACTTGGTGAAATCTGAGGAATAAATTCCACCGATATATCCTTGCATCGTACTTAGAATACTATTAATCGTTACGCCACTTTCTTTCGCTCGCGGAACATTAATTACCATCTGAAACTGCGGATAATTGGTATTAAAAGAAGTATTGGCAAACTGAATTTCAGGTCTCTTCATCAAAGCACCAACGAAACCTTGAGTAACTTTGTTCAATTCGGTAATATCTCCCCCAGATTTATCGAGCAAAACTGCAGAGAAACCATCACTCGAACCAAATCCTGGTACACTTGGAGGAGAGAAGAATATAATTTTAGCATCCGGATATTTTCCCGTCAAACCAAAAAGTTTTTTAGTGATATCATCTAAACTTTGCCCCTCTTCTTTACCACGTTCTTTGAAAGGTTTCAGTTTCACAAAAGCCTGCCCAATATTAGGACCTTGACCGGACATAAAACCACGACTTGCCGTAAATGTGACGTTCTGAACACCCGGTATTTTTCTTGCTTCCTTCTGAAGATCCTGCAAAACATTATAGGTTCTTTCCATAGAAGCTCCTGGCGGAAGTTGAATATCTGTAAATAAAATCCCCCGATCTTCTTTAGGAATAAATCCTGTCGGCATCGTAGAATTTGCCCACCAAAAAGTTAATCCACCTGCAGCGAAAATAATTAAAGTCACCCATTTATGTCTTAATAAAAAGGCGAATGAATTACCATATTTTCTAGTTGCAGCAGTAAATCCTGCATTAAATTTACTGAAGAATTTCTGCATAAAATTCATCTGTGAATATTCTTTGCTGTGATGTTCCGGTGCTTTCAAAAACAGAGAACACAATACAGGACTCAAAGTCAAAGCATTTACTGCTGAAATTAAAATCGCAATAATTAAAGTAATACCAAACTGCTGATAGAAAACGCCGGTTGGTCCTTTAAGAAATGTTACAGGAATAAATACTGCAGCCATTACTAAAGTGATTGAAATAATGGCACCTGTAATTTCATCCATCGCTTCTACGGTGGCTCTTTTAGCATCGGTAATTCCGTTTTCCATCTTGGCGTGAACGGCTTCAACGACGACAATTGCATCATCGACGACAATACCAATAGCAAGAACTAAGGCAAAAAGCGTTAATAAATTGATGGAATATCCAAGTAAATTCAAGAAAAAGAAGGTTCCAATAATCGAAACTGGAACTGCAATTGCTGGAATTAAAGTCGATCTGAAATCCTGTAAGAATAAAAATACTACTAAAAATACCAATACAAACGCCTCTAACAAAGTAGTAACTACTTTCTCAATTGAGGCATCTAGAAATTCATTGGTGTCGAAGTTAACGCTGTAACCAACTCCTTGTGGCAAAGTTTTTTCAGTTTCAGCAAGGAGAACTTTAATGTTTTTAATAATTTCCTGTGCATTAGAACCTGGAGTTTGAAAAATCCCCATACTAATTGCACGTCTACCATTATTTTCCCCAACACCGGCGTAAGTTTGCGCATCTAATTTTATTTCCGCGACATCTTTTAATTTTAAATATTCGCCGTTTCCTAAAGCACGAATAATAATATTTTCGAATTGACTAACGTCGTTAAATTTTCCTTTATAAGTGATTACGTATTGAAAAGAACTTCCGCTATTTTCGCCTAATGCTCCCGCTGCAGCTTCCCTTGATTGGTCATTAATCGCAGCAGAAACCTCAGAAGGTTCTAAACCATAAGCAGCCATTTTTGCTGGATCAAGCCAAACTCTCATGGCATAATTTTTCCCACCAAAAGCTTGAGCATCTCCAACGCCGTTTACCCTTTTCAGAGCCGGAATAATATTGATATTCATAAAATTCTGCAGCCAAACTTCATCCAACTTCGGATTTGCGGTGTAAAAAGTGAGATACATCAACGCACTCGTTTGCTGTTTATTCACTTGCACTCCGGAGCGGGTAACTTCGGAAGGCAAAAGTGGAATCGCACGCTGAACTTGATTCTGAACATTCACCGCAGCGATATCTGCATTTATTCCTTGTTTAAAGAAAATTTGGATTGAAGCGGAACCATTATTTCCAGCAGAGGAAGAAATATAATCCATTCCTTCCACTCCGTTTACTTGTTCTTCAATCGGAATAATCACACTATTCATAACGGTTTGCGCGTTTGCTCCCGTATAATTTGCTGAAATTCGAACCGTTGGTGGCGCGATATCAGGATACTGAGTTACCGGTAAAGCAATCAATCCAAGTATTCCCAAAATAACAATTAAGATGGAAATTACTGTTGATAAAACCGGTCTGTTTATAAATTTTTTAATCATCTTACTTTAGAAAATCGGCTTTATAGCATTAATTATATCGTCAAATTTTTTCGGTTGTGGTTTTACAGCAGTTCCGGATTTTAAAGTTCCAACTCCTTCTGCAACAACGACCTCTCCTTTTTCTGCGCCATCTTTAATAATCACCATATTATTTACGCGATCAATTATATTAATGACGGTACTTTTTGCGGTATCCTGTTTTACTTTATATACGTAAACCAAACCTTGTTGCTCATACGTTGCGCTTTCTGGTATTACCAAAGCATTATCATATTGAAGAGGAATTCTCACCGTTCCACTATTTCCGTTGCTCAATAATTTATTCGGATTCGGGAAAGAAACTCTAAACTGAATACTTCCTGTATTGGGGTCAATTTGACCAGTAACCGCTTTCACATATCCTTTCTCTGCATAAACATCATTGTTCGCCAATAATAATTCTACGGGTGGCATATTTTTTAATTTTTCCGGAACGGTAGCTCCTTTTGAATTTTTCAGAAAATCTAAATATTCTTTTTCATTCATAGAAAAATAAGCATACAATTCGCTTGTATCAGAAACTGTAGAAATAGGTGTTTGATCTCCTGGACCAACAAGACTCCCGTTTCGGAAATTAATTTTACCAATTACTCCAGAAATCGGTGCCCGAATAATCGAATAATCGATATTTGCCTGAACACCCTGAAAATTGGCTCGTGCTTGTGCAACTCCTGCGCTAGCTTCCTGTTTGCCCGCAATTGCCTGAGAGACCTGCGCTTGAGCACGTGCGAGATTTGCTTGAGCAGTCTGCAACTGAACATTGCTGATAATATTTTTTTCAACCAAAGGTTTCAGCTTATTCACTTCTACTTGTGCAGCGTTTACTGCAGATTGTGCAGCTTTCACATTTGCTTCAGAAGCTGCGACACTTGATTGTGCTGCTCCAACACCAGCTTTAGCAGCATATGCAGATTGATTTAGAGTATTAGTTTCTAAGCGGAACATCGGTTGACCTTTCGTAACAAATTGTCCTTCATCTACCAAGACTTGGGTAATATAACCTTGTATTTTTGCACGAACATCATTATTTACCCGACCTTCGATACTCGCCGGAAATGTAGAATAACCCGTGACATTTCTATTTTCTACTGCAACTGTAGAAACAACTTTTGGACCTTGAGGTGGTTTTTGGTCTTTCTTTTTGCAGGATAAAACCGACAAAACAAAGAAGGATAATAGAATGATTTTATTTTTCATGAATTTAATTTTCTAATTGAACTTCATCCAATTTCCTATAAATGAAGTTAGTATTTGCTATTATTTAAAGTTGATCAAGTGTGTCCTTTATATTGGTAATATTTTTCTTAAAGAGGTTGGTGTAAGTTTCAAATTTTTGAAGAGCAACTTCACAATCGGTATCCCTAAATTTTTTGAGATTCTCTAAAAGTAATAATTCGCGCTCCATTTTTTCGATAATTTCTTCGAAGCGTATTTTCATATATTTTTCATTCATTACGAAAAAACGTTTTCTTTCATCAATTTTATTAAAATCTTTAATAATATTAAGATTTAAAAGCAGATTAAGACTAGATGAAACTGAACTTTTACTCGCAGAAAAAATTTCTACAAACTCATCAAAAGAAATGCCCTTCCTTTCAAAATCAAAAATAAGATAAGCATAAATCTTCGCAGCAAGTGGCGGTAAATGGAAGGCTTCTCCATAAAAATTAACCATTTCTCTAAAGATTTCTTTGTCTATTTTCATTATTAATTTTAAAATTAAAGAGCAAAACTACAATTTAGTTCTGAACAAAACGAACCAAAACTAAATTTTAAGACTTTTTTATGATATACATAATAAATCATCCTTACTATTCAGAATTACATTTTACCAGAATAAGAGATAAGTCTAGTCAAAGATCATTAAGAGAATTCTACTTTAATTTATTAGTTTTGTTAGATGGATTTAAGAGATCAACTCAAAAATATTTTTCCTGACCACAAAGAACAGGATTTTGAAATGCCCGCAGAAAAATTTGTGCAGCAAGAACCACTTGTTTGTAAATTCGAAAAAAAAGGCAGACACGGTAAACCCGTAACTTTAGTTGAAGGTTTTGAAGGAAGCGATGAAGAGTTGAAAAAGATTTCAAAAAAGATCAAAACAACTTTAGGAATTGGTGGTTCGGAAAAGGATGGAATGATCATCATTCAAGGTGATAACCGTGACAAAATAATGACTATTCTAAAAGAAATGGGTTATAAAACAAAACGAGTTGGTGGATAAATAAGAAATAGATCTTTGTCTTAGGCATCATTTTTTGCAACCTGAAGGTGGTTGATTTTTCTATGGAATTTCCTGTGAGAATAAGAGTTTTTAGCTTTTTTAAATTTTTAAATTCTTCCGGAAGATCTTTCAATTGATTATTCGCAAGATTCATACTTACGATATTTTTTAATCCTTTTACTTTGCACGAAATTTCTTTAATATTATTTTGACTGCTGTTTAAAATTCTAAATTTTTTAATCGGAATAAATTTCGGGTAACTTTGCGATGCCGTTTTCTTGGAACTCCAGATATTTTATATCTTTTGCAAACTTCACGTCATTAATATGCTGCTTCTAAACGAAATAATGGCGCAGCATTGAGATTTGTTTTTGCATATTCGGGATAATGATAGGCAATATAAAATTCTATTTCTTTGTAAGAATTATATGTTAATTTTAAGGTCTTTTTTAACTTTTCAAGAGATATTTTATCTTCAGAAAAAAGATAAACATCTGATTTTAAAACGTCAATATTATTTTTGAAATTGAGCAGTCCTTTGCTAATCATGGTACATTCATTTTTAAAACCTCTATCTAAAGGATTAAATGACATTAGAGCCAATCCTAAAAAATATAGAAATAGAGAATAAAAGATAAAATTTCATTCCATTTTTATTTGCAAAAATATCGATCTAAGGTTACCATTTTTTTAACAGGAAATTAATTAATATTAACATTACTTCAGAAATTTTACTACCTTTAAGATCCTTTTTTAAGGACTTTTTAATTTAAATAATAAAAGTATGATTAATAAACTAGCTGCATCAGAATTGGTGCTCAATGACGACGGAAGTGTTTATCACTTAAATTTATTGCCAGAAGATATTGCCGGAAAAATAATGTTGGTGGGAGATCCAGACCGGGTTCCAAAAGTTTCAAAATATTTTGACAAGATTGAAGTCAAAAAAAATAAAAGAGAATTTCATACACATACCGGAACTTTACGTGGCGAAAGAATCACGGTAATGTCCACCGGAATTGGGACTGAAAATATCGATATCGTGATGAATGAACTCGATGCTTTGGTGAATATTGATTTAAAAAACAAGGAATTTAAAAGCGATCATACTGCGTTGGAATTATTCAGAATGGGAACTTGCGGTTCTGTAAATCCGGATGTTGAAGTTGATAATATGTTGGTGACAGAAAACGTGGTTGGTCTGGATGGATTGCTGCATTTTTACCAAGATTATGAGTTTGAAAATGAATTTTCTAGAAATTTTATGGCGAAATTTCCGTACGAGAAAATTAAACCGATGTTGTACTTTTCTGACTGGTCAAAAGAAATGGGAGAATATTACAAGGATGCGAAATACCACGGTAACACAGCAACTTTCCCAGGTTTTTATGCACCACAAGGAAGACAGCTTCGTTTGAAAGCGATTGACGATCAGTTTTTGGAAACCTTAAATGATCTGGGAGTAACGAATTTCGAGATGGAAACTTCTGCAATTTATGGACTTTCAAAATTGTTAGGCCATAAAGCGATTACGGTAAATTCTGTTATTGCAAATAGAAGAAGAGGCGAATTTTCTGCTGATCATCACGCTTCAGAAAAAAATATGATCGAGTGGGTTTTGGATCGGATTATTAAGTAAAAGATTCTTTAATATAAAAAAATGCGGTTCATTTCTTGAACCGCATTTTTTATTTACAATGGCAATAGACCAAATGATCATTCACCATTCCCGTAGCTTGCATGTGTGCATATATAACAGTTGATCCCAGAAATTTAAATCTCCTCTTCTTTAAATCTTTTGACAAATCATCTGAAATTACTGTCGTCGCGGGAACTTCTTGTAAAGTTTTCGGATGATTTATAATCGGTTTTCCATCTACGAAATTCCAAATATATTTTGAGAAATTGCCAAATTCTTTTTGAACTTCCTGAAATCTTTGAGCATTATTGATGGTTGCCAGAATCTTTAATCTATTTCTTATAATCCCGGCATTATTCATCAACTCCTCCACTTTATCCTCAGAATAGTTTGCAATTTTTTTATAATTAAAGTCTTCAAATGCTTTCTTGAAATTTTCTCTTTTCTTTAAAATCGTATACCAGGAAAGTCCGGCCTGAAAACTTTCTAATACTAAAAATTCAAAGATCGTTTCATCATCATATACGGGTTTTCCCCATTCATCATCATGATATTTTTTATATAAATCATCTTTCTCGGACCAACCGCAACGTACTATTTTCATTTGTTCGACTTTAGCTCAAAAATAAAAACATAATTATAAAATATATTATCAAAAGGAGTATAAATTGAAAATTTTAAGAAAACTTTATCAAATATTTAACATTATTTTGGCATATATAGGAATAGAACTTGCAGCTTAGTTATTGCGATTAATAAATATTAACATTAAACATTATTATCATGGACAGACAAGATTACAACAAAGCAGATGACGCGGTAGAAAAAGCAAAATGGAAAGTAAATGATTATGCTGACAGAGCACAAGATTATATCCGCGAACAAAAGGAAAAAAATACAGAACCTACGCATGAAGGCTGGATGGAAAGAGCAAAAGAAAATGTTTCTGACGCTTGGGAATCCACCAAAGATGCTGTTTCTAACGTTTGGGAAAAAACCAAAGATGCATCTGTAGATGCACAGGCAGAAATAAAAAAGGCGACAAACTAAACTCGTTTTTTCATAATATTAAGAACCGTATTGACTACGGTTCTTTTTTTATGCGTTTAACAGTAAAAATTATTTAAATTTGTCTAAAATTAAGAATATGTCATACGGATTACTAAAAGGTAAGAAAGGAATTATTTTTGGAGCTTTAAACGATCAGTCTATCGCCTGGAAAGTTGCGGAGAGATGTCATGAAGAAGGCGCAGAATTTATTCTTTCGAACGCACCAATCGCAATGAGAATGGGAGAAATTGACGAATTAGCGAAGAAAACTGGTTCTGATGTTATTGCTGCAGATGCAACTTCGATGGAGGATTTGGAAAAACTTTTTGCCCATGCTGAGCAAAAATATGGCAAAATCGATTTTATCATGCACTCAATTGGAATGTCCGTAAACATTAGAAAAGGAAAAACTTACACTGATCTTAACTATGATTTTTTAGAAAAAGGGTGGGATGTTTCTTCAGTATCTTTTCATAAAGTCATGAAAACTGCTTGGGATAAAAATATTATGAACGAATGGGGATCAATTTTGGCTTTAACTTATATCGCTGCTCAAAGAACATTCCCGAATTATGGCGATATGGCAGATAACAAATCTTATCTTGAAAGTATTGCAAGAAGTTTCGGATATTATTGGGGCGACCGTAAAGTTCGTGTAAATACCATTTCTCAATCTCCAGTGATGACAAAAGCAGGTGCAGGTGTAAAAGGAATAAGTGGCTTTTTCAATTTTGCAGATAGCATGTCTCCGCTTGGAAATGCTGATGCGCTTGATTGTGCAAACTATTGCGTGAGTCTTTTCTCAGATCTTACAAGAAAAGTAACGATGCAGAATCTTTTCCACGACGGTGGATTCAGTAAAACTGGCGTTTCCCAGAAAATTGTAGATAAATTTGAAGATTTACAATAAGTTCATCTTTAATTAGAATATAAATTTCGTCTCAGATTAATGAGACGGAATTTTTTATTGAATTCTTAAATTTTTAATTTCATAAATGAATTTTTCAACAATTTCATCAGTCGTTGTCCAGGAAGTAATTAACCGAACAGCAGATTTTACTTCATCAATTTTTTTCCAAACATAGAAATCGAAATTCCGCGAAAGTTTTTCAATCTGTGAGTTGCTTAAAATTGGAAAAATCTGATTCGTAAAGGTTTCGCTAAGAAAATCACAACCAATTTCCTGGAAAGCTTTCTTTATTTTCATAGCTTGTTGATTCGCATGTTTTGCCAAGTCAAAATAGAGATCATCTTTTAATAACTCCTGAAACTGAATTCCCAGCAAACGGCCTTTTGCGAGCATTGCTCCTTTTTGTTTCAAATGAAAGCCAAATTCTTTTTGTAGATTTTCATTATTAATGATAATCGCTTCACCGATCAAAGCACCGTTTTTTGTTCCACCCAAATAAAAAGCATCGGTATACTTACTAAAATCTTCTAAAGACAAATCATTCGTTTCCGCAGTTAGAGCATTGCCAAGTCGAGCGCCATCAACAAATAAATACAGGTCTTTTTCCTGACAGAACTGGTATAGACCAACCAATTCTTTTTTAGAATAAATGGTTCCAACCTCCGTAGAATTTGAAATATAAACCAATTTCTGTTTAACCTGATGTGGTTTATTTTGGTGAACATCAATAATTTTCTGAATATCTTCCGGTCGAATTTTACCATTCTGAGTTTCGATCGCATGAACCTTATGACCGGTTGCTTCAATTGCACCACTTTCGTTGGTAAAAATATGTCCAGTAGCTGCTGAGACTACACTTTCGTGAGGTTTCAAGAATGCAGAGATGATAATTAAATTTGCTTGCGTTCCACCCGAAACAAAATATACTTTTGCTTGTGGATTTTTAATCTTTTGCTGGATTAAATATTCAGCATTCAGACAGCAATCATCAAGTCCATATCCGTTTTGCTGCACTAAGTTGGTCTTAGCAAGCACTTCTAAAATTCTCGGATGGCAACCTTCTGAATAATCATTTTTAAAGGAAAATTTCATAAAATAAAAATAAACAAAATACGTGAAAACACGGTACGAAATACCGTAAATAAACCCGCGATTTTTATTAATAATAAGAGCACCTTTGATTAACAGAAATAAACACAGAAAAAACTAATAACTATTTTCTTATCCTGTGATTACTTTTAATTTTTTATAGGTTATTTCTTCTTGTTAAACTGAAACTCATCTTTATGGTGAGTTTTCTTTGTCTAATATTATTGTTAGATTTGCACTATTGTTAATCTAACTACTATGATTTCCCTTACCGAAGAAAATTATCTGAAAGCTATTTTCCATCTAATCAATGATGAAAACACCGTAACCATTAATGAAATGAGCAAGTTTCTGAATGTGAAAATGCCGAGTGTGAATAACATGATGAAGAAATTTGCAGATAAAAAGTGGGTGATCTATGAAAGTTACAAACCTTTAAAGATAACAGATTCGGGGAAAATGCAAGCTGCTTTGGTCGTGAGAAAACATCGATTAACCGAAATGTTTTTGGTAGAAAAAATGAATTTCGGGTGGGAAAATGTACATGAAATTGCAGAGCAGGTAGAACACATTCAATCAGAAATGTTTTTTGATAAAATGGATGAATTGCTACATCATCCTAAATTTGATCCACACGGAGAACCTATTCCAGATAAAGACGGAAACATTATCGCGCAACATTTAAAAAAATTGAGCAGTTGCAAAGAAGGAAATAATGTTATTTTCACCGCAGTTATTATTACCGATGATGATTTTCTTAGTTTTCTAAATGCGAAAAATCTTGAACTAGGAACGAAAATCGAAATACTGGAAATCGAAAAATACGACGGATCAATGAACGTAAAAATTGAGGGAAAAACTGTCATTTTAAGTAAACTCGTAAGCGAAAAAATATTGGTGAAAGAATAGATTTTAGAGATCAAGTGTTTTTGGAACATTGCCCGAATTCCCTTAACTTTGTAACATTCACAATAAATTTAATAAAAAATAAAAATATGTCAAAAGCAATTTCGCAAGTTCCATTCGCAATCAACGAGCCGGTAAGAACTTATGAACCAGGTTCTGATGAAGTAAAATCATTGATCGCCACTTATAAAAAAATGTGGAAAGAGAAATCTGCAATTCCAATGATCATCAATGGAAAAGAAGTTACGAGTGAGAATAAAGTGAACATCAGTTCACCACAAGATCATCAACACGATCTAGGTTTCTACTATAAAGGAACGATGGAAAATGTTGACGAAGCCATCAATACCGCTCTTGCTGCGAAAGAAAAATGGAATAATCTAGGTTGGGAACAGCGCGCTGCGATTTTTCTGAAAGCTGCAGATCTAATTGCAGGACCATACAGAGATCGTCTGAATGCTGCGACGATGATCGGACAGAGCAAAAATGTTCATCAGGCAGAAATTGATGCTGCTTGCGAATTTATCGATTTTTTGCGTTTCAATGTAGAATTTATGACCGAAATGTACAGCGAACAACCAGTTTCTGACACCGGAATTTGGAACAGATCTGAATACAGACCTCTGGAAGGTTTCTGTTTTGCGGTGACGCCGTTTAATTTTACAGCGATCGCTGGAAATCTGCCAACTTGTATGGCAATGATGGGAAATGTTGTGGTTTGGAAACCTTCAGACAAACAGATTCTTTCTGCTAAAGTTTTGATGGATGTATTTATGGAAGCGGGTTTACCTGCAGGAGTAATCAACATGATCTTTACAGATGGAAAAAGTACTGCTGAAAAAATTATGTCACACCCAGATTTCGCAGGATTGCATTTTACAGGTTCTACGAAAGTTTTCCAGGGAATGTGGAAAATGATCGGAAACAGTATCGATTTGTTTAAAACTTACCCAAGAATTGTTGGAGAAACAGGCGGAAAAGATTTCGTTGTAGCGCATTCTTCTGCAAATGTAGAAGCGGTTGCAACAGGTCTTGTTCGTGGCGCTTTCGAATATCAAGGTCAAAAATGTTCAGCTGCTTCCAGAGCTTATATTCCAAAATCAATTTGGAATGATGTGAAAGCAGTGATGGAATCTCAATTAAAAACTGTAAAAATGGGAAGTCCGGAAGATCCTTCTAACTTCGTGAATGCAGTGATCGATAAAAATTCTTTCGAGAAATGTGAAGGTTATATTGAAAGAGCAGCGAAATCTGTAGATGCTGAAGTAATTATTGGTGGTAAATGCGATGATTCAAAAGGATGGTTTGTAGAACCTACCGTAATTTTGACCACCAATCCAAAATACGAATCGGTTTGTGAAGAAATCTTTGGACCAATTCTTTCCATTTATGTTTATGAAGATAAGGACTGGGCAGAAACTTTGAAACTGGTAGACGAAACTTCACCTTATTCATTAACAGGAGCAGTTTTCGCACAAGACCGTTACGCAATTGCTGAAGCTTACAAAGCTTTGGAAAATGCCTCAGGAAATTTCTACATCAATGATAAGCCAACAGGAGCAGTTGTAGGACAACAACCTTTTGGAGGAGCGAGAGCTTCTGGAACCAATGATAAAGCAGGATCTAAAATGAACTTAATGAGATGGGTTTCTGTACGAAGCATCAAAGAAACTTTTGTTTCACCGAAAGATTACAAATATCCTTATTTGGGATAATTAAAAACCTTTAGTTATAAAAATGAACTCTGTCTTTCTGACAGAGTTTTTATTTGAGGGAATTAGATATAAAATAGAACTTAATTCTAAAATACAATGTTACAACTCCTCTAAATAACTGAAATCAAATATTTTAACAAAATTTTAAGGTTTAAAATAATTTGATGGCACGCTTTTTACAATTAAAGAAGTATTAAATTAAATTTTTTCAAAACAACTTAAAACTTAAAATTATGAGCACTAAAAAAAATGGCTTATTAGCATTACTAGGACTTGGAGCATTGGCATGGTGGAAATATAAAAATTCTACACCTGAAGAAAAACAAGCGGTGAAAGATACGATCAATACTGCAAAAGATAACTTCAGCAAATTTGGAAGTGATTTGAAATCAAAAGCAAATGATGTTGCTTCTCAGGTTCAAAACAAAGTTGATCAGGCAAAAACTTCAATGGAAGAAACTGCAAATCAAAACTAAAAATTATCTTTAATATATTTTAGCAGACCGTAGTGTATTTTACATTGCGGTTTTTTGCGCAAAAAAATTCCCGAAGATTTCGGGAATTTTTATTTTATAGTAAAGTGAAATCTATTTCAATAATTCATTGAAAGTATCTCCCTGTCGAATATCTCCGGTGTTATAGCCTTTCATAAACCACTCTTTTCTTTGTGCAGAACTTCCGTGCGTGAAACCTTCCTGATTAACATAACCTTGGGAACGTTTCTGAATATTATCATCGCCGACCGCTTCAGCTGCAGAAATGGCAGATTCGATATCTCCCGGTTCTAAGATATGTTCTCTGTTATCGGTTTGTTTTGCCCAGACTCCAGCATAAAAATCTGCCTGAAGTTCTGTGGCTACAGAAACTCTATTCATTTCAGCTTCAGAATATCTTCCGCTTGATCTTAACTGATCTACTTTTTGAGTAGTTCCTAAAAGTGTTTGTACGTGATGCCCAATTTCGTGCGCCATCACATAAGCAATTGAAAACTCGGTAACCTTTGCGCCAAACCTTTGTTCGAGTTCTTTGAAAAAGCTCATGTCCATATAAACCGTTTCATCTGCAGGACAATAAAAAGGTCCCATCGCAGCTTGTGCTGTTCCACAACCAGACTGCGTTACACTTTCAAACATAACTACTTTCGGCGCTTTGTACTGCATTCCGTTATCCTGAAAAAATTTACCCCAGGTTTTCTCTGTTTCTACAGTAACCATTGAAACAAAATCTTTAACCTTTAATTCATCCGGCGTTAAATTACGCTGTTCAGTTTGTTGGGGAGAACCGCCTCCTGAAGAAAGAATTGCGGAAGGATCACCACCCAGAAAAAATATAATGGCTGCGATAATAAGCGTTCCCAGACCGCCGCCGACCATCATTCCACCACCGCCGCCCGAACCGCGTCTGTCATCAACATTACCACTTCTATCATTGGTCCATTTCATAAGGTATATTTTAAAATATTAATTGAATTAAAATTACAAAAATTTTATTTATTGAGGTTATTTTCTTTCAACCAATAACATAAAGATTGGCAAATTACTAAAAACGAAAGTTGCGATATTTTTAGATATTTCTATAAATAAATTTAAAGTTTAATTATTTAAAAATATTCATTTGCTCATTATAAATAGGACTTCCAATGTTTAAAAAATTTAAAACACTGTGGAAGACGTAATTTTGAGTGAGCACTTTATTTGGTTTCAATTGTCTCGCGCTGTTATCCGAAGTCCAAACGATAAAAGGGATCTCATATTGTTGTTTGGGTGCGATACTGATGGGTAAACCGTGCATATATAAATTATTTTCTCCTAAAGATTCACCGTGGTCAGAAACAAAAATCATAGCACTTTTATAATCTTTTAGTTGTTTTAAATCTTCAATCACATTCGCTAAAAGATAGTCGGTATAAACGATCGTGTTGTCATAAGCATTGACGAGTTCTGTGTGAGAACAATTTCCTAATTCAACACTGTTGCATACCGGTTTGAAAGTCTCAAACTGTGCTGGATATTTCTTAGAGTAAGTTGGGCCGTGACTTGTGCTTGTATGCAAAACGATCAGAATTTTATTTTTTTTGCTGGCTAAAATTTCCTCTTTTAATCCAGACAAAAGAATGCCATCATAATTGCAGCCATCGCCTTTGCAGTTCGGCATTAAGGCTTCTCTATTTTCGTAATTTTTGATATGAACGGGCGGTTCACCCCAATTTGTAGTTCTCCAGACAACGTCGACATTATTTCTATATAGATAATTGGGCAAAATTTCATACAGCTCATCTGTATTTTGATGTTCTAAAATACTTTTTACACCAGCAGTTGTGTAAGTGGCATCGGAAGTTGCATTAAAATGAGAAACATTTGGAATTTTTGAAAGTAGTGGATTCGTATTTTTTGGATAGCCGTACAAAGAAAAGTTTTCGCTTCTTGCAGATTCTCCGATCACTAAGATAACGACCGATTTCTGATTGTCTTTTATAGTCGCATTTGGTAGTAAAATCTCTTTCTCATTCTTCTTGAATTCATGAATGTAAAACAGAGGAATATTGACCGCATAAGACCATGGCATTGCAAGTCCACCCAATGTTTTTGAATTTTTATCAATCCATAACCAATTGCTTGCATTGGCAAATGCTAAGGTTACAAGAAATAATAAAGTAAGCGAAATGGAGACAAAAAACTTCTTTACCGTTACATTTATTATTTTGGCTTTAACGATAAAAATACTGGGAATAATACCTAACAGAACAACGTATAAAACTAATTTAATAGAGAAGAAACTGCTGGACTCAGAATAGTTGGTATTGAGCACGTTTCCGATCATGCTTTCGTCGATAATAACGCTGTAAGTATTTATAAAGTAAACTGCAACCGCATTAATAATAAAAAATACGACCAGCAAAAATTTACCCACAAAACGTGAAAGAAAGAAAAAGAGGAAAAGCGCAAAAGCATTGGCGACCAACATTGCAATCACTAGACTAATAATTATCGAAACACCGGTAAAGCTTTTATAATCTACGTTATTAAAAACAAATTTGAAAAAAGGATAATGAAACAACAGAAAAAGAAGCGCACTCATTATTAGCACAAAATGAGTTATTTTGATATCATTTTTTAACATATACATAAACAATTTTATAGAGTGAAACGCATAAAATAACTAAGGCCATATAAAAGACGAACACATTTTCAGTAATTATTTTATTGATCAGAGAACCACAAATAACCAGGATTAATACCATGAAAATGGGGAAGTATTTTTTGTTCCCGACCCAACTTAAAATTTTATATTTTCTGCAGATAAAAATACCGATCAGTCCAGAAATATATCCGATGATACTGCCGATAATAACATCAAGCGGATGATGGGCTCCAACTCCCACTCTTGAAGATGCAATAAATAATCCTAAAGCGATAATGAAAAAGATCCATAAAAATTTAAACTTGAAATCTTTGGGCATAAATGAATAAAGCAAAACCGTAAGTGTCGTAAATATGGTGATAGAATGACCAGAAGGTAAACTGGAATATCCAACAGCAGTTTTTCCGACGATGATGAAAAGATCATTATCATAAACAACTGCGGGTCTCGGGACATCAAATAAATTCTTCAGTCCATTCGAAAATACGAGAGAAACCAAAGACGCAGATATTAAAGCCTCCCAAATTTTGGGAGCATACACCAGGAAAATAATTAAGAACGACAAAAAAATGGAAGCATCTCCAACTTGCGTTAGATTATACTCAAGATTGGGAAATTGGCCTAAATGATGGTTGAGAAAAAAGAAGCAATTCTTTTGAATTTTCGTGTATTGATAGGCATTTAAAGAATTTTGACTGTAAAGAAATAAGACAATTGCAATCAACAAAACCAGAGGTAAAATAAATAAGGAAAGCTTGAGCTTCGAGTAATTATTAATAACGGTGGTGTTCATTACGCTTCTTGTTTTACAGATTTACTTTTTAAAATTCATTATATCTACATTGTGTTCGGAATTAATAAATAAAACTCAAACATCATTCAAATTAGGAAATTGCAGCAAAAGGAATGGTTTAAATTTCAGCTAAAATTAAAATCCGATCTGACCCAGTTTAGCATTTAATTTCTTCTTAAAATCGATCATTTGTAACGCCGTAACAGCAGCTTCAATGCCTTTGTTTCCTAGGTCGCCACCACTTCTTGCGATAGATTGTTCCTTGTTATCATCAGTTAAAAGACAGAAAATTGTGGGTACATCGGTCAAAATATTACAGTCTTTGATTCCTTGCGCAACCGCAGAGCAAACATAATCAAAATGTGGAGTTTCACCGCGAATCACACAACCAATTGCAATAACAGCATCAAAAATCCCTTCTTTGCACAATTGCATCGACGCGTAATTTAACTCAAAAGCTCCCGGAACTTTGAAAACTTTTATATTATCTTCTTTTACGCCTTCTTTTTTAAGGACTTCTAAAGCGCCATCGCGAAGGTTATAAGTTACAAAATCATTCCATTCTGAAACAACAATGCCAATTCTAAAAGAACCGGCATCATTAATCTGTAATGGTTTGTAATCTGAAAGATTTACAGTTGCCATCGTTTATTTTATTTAGTAATATTTTACCATTTCGATATAAGAATCAGACATTCCGTTATCGTAATCTTGATATTTTTCGTCAATCGTAGAGAAATATTTTTTAGCATCTGCATTTTTCTTCAATGCCAATGCAACCAATCCGGCTTTTCTTGTAAAATAATAAGAAGTATAAGGATCGTTGGAAGCAGAAGTAGCCTTATCTAAAAGTGACAACGCGTCATCATTCTTATTAAGATTACTTTGACAATCAGCCATCGCACCATATTTCAATGCCATTAAAACTTTATTATCAGAAGAAAATTTATCTAATAAATCATAAGATTCCTGATATTTTCCTTCTTTGAATTTCAAAAGACCTGCGTTGTAAGCAGAAAGTTTTCCAACTTTAGTTCCTGAATAATCATTGTAAGTTCCTAAGAAACCAGGATTTGCGGCAGTTTTACCACCTAAAGCCAATTCATCTTTACCGTCGGCTAAATTTTTCTGAGCAGAAAGATAGCTTAAAATCGCTTCTTCATTTCGAGGAGCAACGTAAAACTGTTGGTAAGCAAAATATCCTAAAACTGCCAAAACCATCGCTCCAAAAATAGTGATTAATGTTTTCGCGTGCTTCTCAACGAATCTTTCGGTATCTAATGCACCTCGGTCTAAGTCTTTGAAAACTTCAACAGTTTCCTTTCCTTCCATTTCTTTTTTGCTCGTGTGCGGTGTATGCTGTTTTGCCATAATTATTGTAAAAATTGAAGTGCAAATTTAACTGTTTTTGAACGATTTACAAAATTATGTCTGAAAAAACATTTTTTTTAAAAATCAGGACCTAAATCCCCAATTATTCTTCGATAAAAACAGTAAATAATTGATTTAATATTCTAAAATTGAATGTACGGTTGCGTTGAATTGTTTTAATCTTTCTTCACCGTGCAGGTCTTTTAATCCAATTAAAAAACTGAACTGTACAACTTTTGCACCTTGTTTCTCAACCAGTTTCGCAGCAGCTTCTGTAGTTCCGCCCGTCGCTAATAAATCGTCGTGAACTAAAATTCTTTGTCCGGGTTTTATTTGTCCGGTTCGCATTTCTATCTCTGCGGAACCATATTCTAAATCGTATTTTTCCCCAACAAATGGTGGCGGTAATTTTCCTTTTTTTCTTATTAATACAAAAGGAACTTCTAGCGCTACAGCGATTGCAATCCCAAAAAGATAGCCGCGACTTTCAATTCCGCAAACTGCATCAACTTTTCCACGACTGAAATCAGCGAGATCTGCAATGACTTCTTCGTACAACTTTGGATTAAGAAAAATCGGCGTAATATCTTTGAACTGAATTCCGGGTTTCGGAAAATCCGGGATATTTTCTATGGTATTTTCTAATTGATGAATCAATTCAGATTTTGTCATTTTAGTTTATTTTGTAGCTGGAAATTTTCCACTCGCCATTAACATTCTTTAATCCAAAGGTTACCAAAAGTGCCGTTGTTTTACCATTTTTATCGGTAACATCATACGTTGCATTTACACTGGAAGAATTAGAGGTCGTCTTTGGTGCGGAGATATTTTTAACAGTAATATTTTTAACTCCGCCGAAACCTGAAGTCGGATTGGAGAAATTATCAAATGAACCCCAGTTTGGATTATCTGAAGTTTCGTACGCTCCTTTTAAATTCTGAGCGTTCAGATTATTCAGAAATTTAGAAACACTGGCTTTCGGATCAGCGGGAGGAGCAACAGCTGGAGTAGTTGCCTGCGGATCGGTTGGGTTTTCCGTTGGAGTAACCGTTGTAGTCGGATTTTGATTTGCAGGATTATCTGCTGGGTTTCCTACGGGCATTAAAAGTGCTTTCGGATTAACAGTCACGCCAATTTTCGACATTTTAAATGTTTTTTTCGTAGTTTTTACTGAAACGGTAATGTCGATTTTGTTATCTATAATTTTCTGCGAAGGTAAAGCGGAAAATTTCAAATTAAAACCTTTGAAGTTATTATCCTGCATTAAATTTTTAGCGTTCAAAATTTTAGTTCCATTGCTGAACACTTCGAGAATGGCTTCTAAACCAGCACCTGTAAAAGCAATCGGTTTACCCGTCGCATCTAGCAGCCGAGGAACGATCTGCAACGATTTCGGACCCAAAACACTGTCAACAGCAATCGGAGTTGTAACTACATTTAAAGAACTCGCTGAAATATCGTTTGGATCAGCTTCTTTTGCTAAAACATTTCCGAAAATATTCATTTCACCCAAAGAAGGTGGACCTGTACTTGACCAATCGATACCATTTTTTTGAGCAACTTGATCGGCAAGACTAAAAATTTCGGGAACTTTATTACCATTAATTAATTTTCCTAATGCTTTCAGTTCGTTGATATCACCATCAGCTTCAACCCCAAAAGTCTTGATAATATAAAGAGCTTCGTTGAATTTAACCTGCTTCAGAGTGTTCAAACTCGCCGTCATATCATTAATACTGGACTGCAGCGTCTGCGTAGTGGTCGCATCAACTTTATCTTTTCTGCATCCGATAAGAAGAAAGCTAAAAAGCAATAACACCAAAATTTGTTTCATAATAAGTGATTTATACAAATTTAAAAAAAATCCCGACATAATGCCGGGATAATAATTTGAAAGAATATTTTGTTCTGTTTAGAACGGATATTCATATATTTTTGATTCTTTGAGGAATGGATTTCCTACTGGCATTAATTGCAATTTGGAAAGTGCAGTCATTACAACGAAGATGAACAATCCTAAACCAAATAATATAGATCCAAGGTTTAACAATAATACTTCCGGAGTTTTCCAAAAAGGACCAACTGTTCCTGGCATCACCATATTGAAATAAACCAACCATTGACCGCAGATAACAATTACTGCTATGGTGGAAACAACTTTATAATTTCTCTTAATGCTTGAACTTACCAACACTGATAATGGAATGAAGAAATTCAGTATTAAGATAATCCAAAATACACTTTTATAATATTCGAAACGGCCAAAGAAATAGTTAACCTCTTCAGGAACGTTTGCATACCAGTATAACATGAACTGAGCAAACCACGTATAAGTCCAAAGCATACTCAATGCAAATAAGAAAACTCCTAAATCGTGCAAGTGATTATCATTAAATTGTGGTAATACCCCAGTTTTCTTTAAATAAACACTGATCAGGATGATAACAGCTAATGCTGAAGCCCAAGCACTTACCATTGCATACCAAATATACATGGTAGAATACCAGTGAGGGTCAATCGACATCAACCAATCCCATGCCCAAGCTGCAGAACAAAACCCGAAGAAAGCAATATAACCAATACTCCAGCTGTAGTAACTTGCATATACTTTTCTGCTTTTTGTTTCATCTACTTTCTTAGAAAGAGATTTCAATTTCCAAACGAAGAAAGAAGCTCCAATTACATAGAATAAAGTTCTGAAAACATAGAAAGGAATATTTAAAAACTTTTTCTTTTCGAAAAGAATTGGATCAAAATTTTTGTCGCCAGGAGTTGTCAATTCAGGATCCATCCAATGGAAAATATGACCAACGTGTGTTACATTTAAAAGCATTATGATTATAACCAATACTCCTGCATAAGGAATAAAAGAAGCAATAGCTTCCATCACTCTTAAAATAATAATAGACCAACCTGCATGTGCAGCGTTTTGGATACAGTAGAAAAATAATGCACAACAGCTCAGCGCGAATAAAAATACCGAAACGGTATGAATAGCGGCCAAAGGTTGATTGTGAATTTGATGTTTAGCATGTTCTAAATGCGCTGCATGATCTTGCGGTCCAACCAATTCGCTGGAATTTGTAGGAGCTTGAACTCCACCCGGATGAGCGGCTTCCATCATATGCTCAATTTTCGCATCATCCATTCCGTGATTCATAAAATAGCCTGCGCCAAAGAGTACTAATCCCAGAACGATAAATATGATTGAATATAATCTTAATTTAGGTGAAAAACTATACATGTTTTATTTCTTTTTATTTTTTAGGACTAGTCGTTACATTTGGTGCTGCTGCACTCGTTGTTGCGTCTGCTGTTTTTGCGTCAACTGCTGTAGCTGTTGCCATAGGCATTGCTGGAGTTGCAGCTGGTGCTGAATTTACTCCACCTTTGAAAGCGCTCATAATATATAGAGCAACTCTCCATCTGTCACCAGGAGTTAACATACCTGCATAAGAACCCATTGAGTTTCTTCCGTTCGTTAATACGTAATGAACAGAACCAACCGTGATTTCTCTATCTGCATATTTTGGTACTCCTGAGTAAGCGCCACTAACTACAATCGGACCTTGACCGTCACCGGCAATTCCGTGGCAAGCTGAACAGGTTTTGTCGTATAATCCTTTTCCTCTCTCAATATCTTTTGCCTGATTTGCAGAATTCAGAGGAGATGCTGTAATTAATTTTGAGGCATCATAACCGCCGTTATACATATCTGGAGTCATTGCTCCATAAAATGCTTCGTCAGCAACACCATCTTTATTTTGAGCAACTGTTCCATTTACAGGATATAAACCGGTTGCACCATTATGTTTTACAAAGGCAGGGATTTCATTTTCGTGTTTCGAATAAGCAATATCGGCTTTCATCAAAGGATCGTAAGCAACTGGAAAGTACATATCTGGAAAATAGACCAAAGGCGGATTTTCTTTACTACAAGAACTTAATGAAAATGCTGCAAAGCCTAAGATTGCTGTAACTTTAATAATATTATTTGTCATCATTTTACGCATCTTTTACAGTTATTTCTTCAACTCCGGTATCGATCAGAATCTGTTTTACTGCCTCAACATCATCGGTTAAAAATTCCATCATAAATTTATCATCAGTAGTTCTAGGATCTGGATTCTGCGGCGGACAACCTGGATACATTTTGTTTCTTACCAAAAACGTAAGCGACATCATGTGTGCTGCACAGAAAACCATTAATTCAAACATTGGCACTACAAATGCAGGCATATTATGTCCCCAATCAAATGAAGGTTTACCTCCGATATTCATTGGCCAATCATGATTCATGGTGTACCAAGTAACCAAACTTCCTACTGTTAATCCATACACCGCATAAATAAAAGCAGCATCTGAAATTCTTGTTTTTCTTAAACCTAAAGCTTTGTCAAGACCGTGAACCGGAAACGGAGTGTAAACCTCGTTAATAGCAATTCCTTTGTCATTACAAGCTTGTACGCCGTTTAACAAATCATCATCGTCGGCATAAATACCAAATACTATTTTAGTGGTGCTCATCTTCTTCTTCTTTTGCTTTATAAGTTTCACCTGATATTTTCAGAATAGTTTTCAGTTCAGCCTGTGCAATTACAGGGAACGATCTTGCGTATAATAAAAATAATACTCCAAAAAATCCTATTGTTCCTAAGAACACTCCAACATCAATAATTGATGGTTTAAACATCGTCCATGAACTTGGTAAATAATCTCTCGAAATGTTAATAACGATAATATCAAATCTTTCGAACCACATACCGATGTTAATAATTAAAGCAATAATGAATGTTGCAGTAATATTTGTTCTCACTTTTTTGAACCAGAATAATGCCGGAATTATTAAGTTACAAGTAATTAATGCCCAGAACGCCCACCAGTAAGGACCGGTTGCTGCACCTGGAGAAAGGTATGTAAAGTCTTCATATCTTGAACCAGAATACCATCCGATAAAATATTCTGTACCATAAGCTACAGTAACCATACCACCTGTAATAATGATTACGATATTCATAATTTCGATGTGGTACATCGTGATATAATCTTCCAAATGACAAACTTTTCTAGCCACTAACAAAAGTGTCTGTACCATTGCAAACCCGGAGAAAACTGCTCCTGCAACGAAGTACGGTGGATAGATCGTTGAGTGCCATCCTTTAATTACCGACGTAGCAAAGTCAAAGGATACCGTGGTATGTACGGAGAATACAAGTGGTGTTGCTAAACCTGCTAACACCAAAGATAATTCTTCGAAACGTTGCCAGTGTTTTGCTTTTCCACCCCATCCAAAGGAAAGGAAAGTATAAATTCTTTTTGTCCAGGGAGTTTTTGCTCTATCTCTGATCATTGCAAAGTCAGGAATTAATCCCATAAACCAGAATACGGTTGATACGGAGAAATAAGTCGAAATTGCAAATACATCCCAAAGTAACGGCGAGTTAAAATTCGTCCAAAGTGAACCGAACTGATTTGGCAAAGGGAAAACCCAATATCCAACCCAAACTCTACCCATGTGAATTACTGGAAAGATCGCTGCCTGTACAACAGCAAAGATGGTCATCGCTTCCGCAGAACGGTTAACAGACATTCTCCATCTTTGTCTAAATAATAACAATACTGCAGAGATCAAGGTTCCGGCGTGACCGATCCCTACCCACCACACGAAGTTGGTAATATCCCATCCCCAGTTATTGGTTCTGTTAAGTCCCCACGCACCGATCCCGGTACCAATGGTGTAAGCAATACAGCCAAATCCGTAAAGGAATAATGCTAATGCTACCCAAAAGGAAACCCACCACAGTTTACCTGCGCGTTCCTCGATAGGTCTTGCAATATCTTCGGAGATATCGTGATAAGTCTTATGACCAATAATTAAAGGTTCCCTTATCGGAGCTTCGTAATGTCCTGACATTTTTTACCTATTTATTATTTAAACGTTATTTTCTTTTCTGTTTCTTACTTTGGTATGATAGAAGACATTTGGTTTGGTACCAATCTCCTCTAGCAAAGTATATCTTCTATTCGTGCTGAATAATGCTCGCACTTCCGAACTTTTATCATTCATATCACCGAATTTCATTGCGCCAGTAGAACATGCATTCACACAAGCTGTGGAGAATTCACCGTCTTTGATGACCCTACCCTCTTTTTTAGCTTCCAAGATGGTGTTTTGTGTCATTTGAATACACATTGAACATTTTTCCATAACCCCTCTTGTTCTTACAACAACATCTGGGTTCAGTACCATTCTTCCTAAATCATTATTTTGATTAAAGTCGAATTTATCATTTAGGTTATAAGTGAACCAGTTGAATCTTCTTACTTTATACGGACAGTTGTTTGCACAATATCTTGTACCGATACATCTGTTATAAGCCATTTGATTTTGACCTTGCTTACCATGAGACGTTGCCGCAACCGGACAAACTGTTTCACAAGGAGCATGGTTACAATGTTGACACATTACCGGTTGGAAAATTACATCTGGATTATTACCAGGATGGTTTAATATACCCGCTTTCTTATCTAAGAAATGACCATACATTCCCGGAACATTCAGGTCGGCTGTGATAGCTTCTTCCTGAGATAGTTTTCCGTCTTTATTTAAATCAATATTGGCGGGAATATCAGTTGAGTAGTAACGGTCGATTCTCAACCAGAACATATCTCTAGACATTCTAACTTCTTCTCTACCAACGACAGGAACGTTATTTTCAGCTTGACAGGCGATGACACAAGCGCCACATCCTGTACAAGAATTTAAATCTACTGATAAATTAAAGTGAGGCCCATCGACATCATCGAAGGCATCCCAAAGATCAATTTTTCCGGCTGGCATTGCACCTCCAATAGTGTGATATTCCAAAGGTTTGTTCCAACCTAATTTTTCGTCATCAAATTTTACATTTAAGAAAGTATCCAAAGGAACTTCTCTAGCAATTTCATAACGGCCCATCAAAGTATTTTGAAGCTGCATTCCTGCAAATTCATAATCTCCACCAGTTTTCTCAATTTTTACATTCGACAAAACTGAATTTGAGCCATCAAATAAAGGGTAAGCATTAACACCGGTTTCGGCAACTTTACCAGAAAGTTTTTTACCATAACCAAGAGCAAGTCCGAATGAACCATCGGCTTGACCCGGCTGAATAAATACCGGAACGTCTTTTAAAGTAACACCGTTAACTGTTAAATTTACAACAGAACCATCTAGCTGCATTCTAGCATTCAAGCTATTTTCAAGACCTAATCTTTCTGCATCGCCTGGAGAAACCGTTAAATAATTGTCCCACGTTAATCGAGTAATTGGATCTGGAAGTTCTTGCAACCAAGGATTGTTTGCTTGAGTTCCGTCTCCGATGGCAGTTGTGGTATAAAGTGATAATTCTAGATCAGAAGCTTTGAAAGCACCCAATTCTGTAATCGCCTGTTGAGCATTTCCACCGGCGTAAGATAGTCTAGCGAGATTTCCGCCTTCCAATACGCCATTATAAAGTGCTTTATTGAAACTTACACCACCAATAAGCGTGGTTGCATTTGCTTTTAAATAATCATAGTAATTATTAGCAGGATTTCCTTTTCCGTTCATCCAAACCAATAATGACTCCTCTATCTGTCTTGATTTAAAGATTTTTTGAATGGTTGGTTGCATCAAAGTATAAACTCCTGTTTGCGGTGCAAAATCACCCCAAGATTCTAACCAGTTTGCTACCGGAATTACAGCTTTCGCTGCTTTGTACATTTCGTTTTTCTTATCTGCAATCGCAATAACGTAGGGTATTCTTCCTAAAGCTTTTTTGAAATCCTCTCCTTTATTACTAGAATAAATCGGGTTTACATTATTAGTAATAAAGACACCAATTTCACCAGTATCTAACCATCCTAAAAACTCCTTATATCTTACAGCATCAAACTCTTTTAGAAAACTTGCTTTTCCCGTTAAAGCAGTTGATGCTAATTTCTGATTGATTAAATGGGCCAAAACATAAGCACCTTTTGAACCATCAGCAAAAACAACAGCGTTGCTTCCTTTTGCCTGTAATTCTTTTACGATTTCTCCTGCTTCTTTACTCGTTGTTCCACCATTTAATCCATTGTAAACTTCAACTAAGACTTTGTTTACTGCACTTGGTTTTAATTGAACTCTCGTATCGGCATTTGCTCCAGTTAAAGACATATTCGATTCAATCTGAATGTGTCTCATCATTTCCGGACCTGGCTTTCTTGCCGCAGCATAAGAAGTATCTAAAGAACCTCCATTATAATCACCTAAGAAATCTGCTTGGAAAGAAACTACTAGTTGTGTCTTCGATAAATCATAAACCGGCAAAGTTCTTTGTCCAAAAACTTCCTGAGCAGCATCTAAAGCTGCAGTGTGAGGAATTGCATCGTATATTACGAGTTCTGCTGTAGGATATTTGGTTTTGAAATCTCCAAATAATTTTTTAAATGTTGGTGAAGGGAAAGAATGTGATAACACAACAATCTTTTTACCTCCTGATTGTGCTTCCGATAAACCTTTCAAAACGAAATCATCTACTTTATCAAAAGTTTCATCTTTTCCGTTGAGCTTAGGCTGTTTTACTTTATCGTTATCATAAAGAGAAAGTACAGCAGCTTGCGCACGAGCATTGGTTTTACCCAATTCATTTGCTAAAGGATTCGGCTCAATTTTAATGGGTCTTCCTTCTCTGGTTTTTACTAAAACGCTGGCAAAATCATGCCCATCAAAATAAGTAGTCGCGTAATAATTTGGAATTCCTGGAATAATTTCGTGCGGTTTTACAACATAAGGAATGGTCTTAATTACCGGTGCTTCACAAGCAGCCAAAGTTACTGCCGCTGTAGAGAATCCCAAAAGTTTCAGGAAATCTCTTCTTGAAGCTCCTGATTTATTCGATTTGTCGCTACCTAGTAATTCACCCACCGGAATTTCATTGAGAAATTCTTTTTGAGCCAACTTGCCGTTTAAGCTTGGATCTTGCAGTTCGTGAATACTTCTGAATTTTATTTTATTTGAAGCCATTGATACTTCTAATTTTTTGTTATTAATAATGACATTTACCACACTCAAGACCTCCAATCGCATCTACCGTAATTTTGGTTCCTGAACCATATTGTTTTTTTAACTTTTCGTGTAGATTTTTGAAGTACTCTTTATTATAACCATTGGTCATATCAACTTCAGTCGTTCTGTGACATTCAATACACCATCCCATCGTGAAATCATTTGCCATTTGCACCACATTCATAGTATCAACTTGCCCGTGACATGCTTTACAAACAACGTCGATTTTCGCTTCAGGGTTTTTCTTATTGAATGATGTTATGATCGCTTGTTCACCTGCCACAACGTGTTGTGCGTGGTTGAAATAAACAAAATCTGGCATATTATGAATTCTCGTCCATTCTACAGGATGTGTTTTTCCTGTATATTGTTGTGACGCTGGATCCCAACCTGTAGCAGAATATACTTTTTGAATCTCCCCATCATAGAAAGCTTTGTCCTTCCCCGGTTCCATATATTTTCCTTTGTATTCTGAAATATTTCGGTGACAGTTCATACAAACATTCATTGAAGGAACTTCAGAAACTTTACCATATTTCGCTGAAGAGTGGCAAAGTTGACAGTCGATTTTATTTTCGCCTGCATGGATTTTATGAGAGAAGTAAATTGGTTGTTCAGGTTTATAACCTTTATAAACACCAATCCACATCATCCAGTTCCAGATTCCATAAGCGGCAAAAATTCCTAAAATTACCAAGACTCCTTTTCCAATATAGCTGTATTTTCTATACAAATCGGCGAACGAAGTTGCTCTAGTTGCATTAAGTCCTGCTAATTCCTCAGTTTGCTGAAGTTTAACAAGTTGTCTTAATTTTAGAAGTAACCATAGTAATAGACCTCCAATCGCAAAAAGTGAAATCAAAATAACTTTTGAATTCATCGATTGTTTTTGCGCCATTTCTAGTGCAGCTACTGAGTTTGTATCTGTTCCAGTAGCAGCAGTTGCAGCAGGTTCAGGAGCAGGTGGGTTAGTGGTGTACTCTAAAATATCGTCGATATCCTTATCAGTAAGATTAGGAAACGCAAGCATTTCAGTTTTGTTAAATTTTTCAAAGATTTCATTCGCATACTTGTCGCCTGAAGCTCTTAGTGCTTTGTTATCTTTAATCCATTTGTGAAGCCAATCTGTGTCTAGATTTTGCTCTTTTTTTACTTTATCTACTATGCCTCCCAGAGCAGGACCAACAAGTTGCTTGTCTAAAGCGTGACATGCTGTACAGTTTGCTTTAAAAAGCTTTTCACCGTTTTTTGCATCTCCCTGAGCGTAAATAGAAGCACTGGTCGACAGCAACAAACATATTGCGATGAGACCTGTTTTGTAATGCTTTCTCCAACTAATCATTTATAAAATCTTGGGTTAGTAAATTGTATTATGTTTACTTTTAACTTGGCAAAAATAGTACTTTTAACAGAAAATTAAGAGTAGAAGCACGATGCAATTTATCATTTACGGTAATTTGTAATAGTTCTAAATTGCAAATGTTGGTATAATTTTTATTTGTTATAAATTTGCCAAAAATAAACTTTAATGAAATACATTCTTAAAATATTCACCGTCTTATCTATTCTCACAATTAATACCTTTGATGCACAGTTAGTTGTGAAAAACGATACGTTGTCAGGAACTCCGTTATCTATGACTATGGATAAAAAAATAGGTGATCTACTTGTAAATATTGAAGAAAAATGTGCCACCACAATCACTAATAATTCCGGGAAATCTTGGAGTGCCGGATCAGATTCTTCTTCAAATTCGAATATTCCTAAAATAAATGTACCTGAAAAAGAGCTTTCACAAGCCGAAATATGCAGAAGAAATCCAAGGATTATGGGTTACAAAATTCAGTTGGCAGTGGTGAAAAGTAATGAAGAAGCCAGAGAAGTAGGAATGTATTTCCGAAGAAGATTTCCGAATATGAAAGTGGAGATCGATGCCTCGCTAAGACCCAATTATAAAGTAATGGCAGGAAGTTATCTTTCTAAACAGACTGCGAGCTCAGACTTCAGCAGTGTTCAAAAAACATTTAAAGAAGCACGTTTGATTCCTTATCGCGTTTTCTGTGTTGAAGCAAAATAATTGTAAGCATTCGAAAATAAAATAAGCCGCTCTCTTTTGAAAGCGGCTTATTTTTAGACCAATTTTACTCTTTCGTAATTCGAAAGACTTGGTTTTTATACTTTTTATTAGGACAAGCCTCGACTTGTCCCTTATCTAATTTTTTACTAACAAGCGGAAACCTTCCCCGTGAACGTTGATGATCTCTAAACCATCATCTTCTCTGAGCAATTTTCTCAACTTCGCGATGTAAACATCCATACTTCTGGCTGTAAAATAATTCTCTTTTTTCCAGATCTTTCTTAAAGCCAGATCTCTCGGCATGAAGTCATTTCTGTGCATACAAAGCAATTTCAGCAATTCGTTTTCTTTTGGTGAAAGCTTGTATTCATTATCATTAACTCTCAGTTGACGCAGCATTGAGTCGAAGAAAATATTACTGATCTTGAACTGTTCCTGTTCGTCATCTTCCAAAACTGCGCTTCTTTGTAAAATTGCTTTGATCTTATAAAGCAAAAGCTCAGTATCAAAAGGTTTTGTAATATAGTCATCGGCACCTAACTGATATCCTTTTAAGATATCTTCGCGCATATTTCTGGCGGTAAGAAAAATGATCGGTATATTTTTGTCGATTCTTTTTACATCTTCTGCCAAACTGAAACCGTCTTTTTTCGGCATCATTACATCAAAAATACAGATGTCGAATTCGTTTTCTGTAAATTCTTTTAAACCCATTTCCCCATCTGTGGCTAGGTTCACTTCAAAATTATTTATCGTTAAATAATCTTTCAAAACAGCCCCAAAACTTTGGTCGTCTTCCACTAATAAGATTCTGTTACTCATAATACAATTGATTAAATTTATTTGTTTAGGCTAAAGATTTCTTCTTACCTTCTTCTTTTTTATTAAATATTTCTTTTTAGGCTTTATGCTGAGTAGGATTCATAGGTAATTTTATAGTAAATGTACTTCCTATATTTTTTTGAGAATCAACAATAATGAGACCTTTATGCAATTCTATAATCTTCTTCACATACGACAATCCTAATCCCTGCCCCTTTACATTGTGAATATTCCCAGTTTCTTCTCTAAAGAATTTTTCGAAAATCCGCACTTTGTTATCCGTTTCCATTCCCATTCCTTTATCAGAAATTTCGATGACGTACCAATTTCCTTCATTTCTAGTTCTCACCGTAATTTCCGGAGGTTCAGTCGAATATTTATTGGCATTATCCAGTAAATTAACCAAAGCATTCGAAAAGTGAAACTCATCAATTTTAAAATTATACTTTTCTGTATTAAATTCCTGAGTCAAAGTTCCTTTTCGTTGAGCCACGATTAAGCCGAAAGATTCGGTGATCTTTTTAATTAAGGCTCTTACATCGGTTTCCTTTAAAAATAATTTCACCTCATTCCTTTCCAGTTTCGACATATTCAAAATATTCTCCACCTGATGTTTCATTCGCAGATTTTCCTGCTTGATCAACGCCGAATAATATTTCACTTTCTCCGGATTGGTCGCTATTTTATCGTTGGCTAAAGAATCTGTTGCGACAGAAATCGTTGCGAGAGGCGTCTTAAATTCGTGGGACATATTATTGATGAAATCGGTTTTCACCTCTGCAATTTTTTTCTGCTTCATCATATAATTAATGGAAATAATATAAATCCCCAAAATGGTCAGCAAGGACATAAAAGTTCCCAGAAGCATGGGCAAATTTGTCTTTGCCAAGGAATAATCCTTCCGCGGAAAAACGAGCGCTAATGTATAAAGTGTTCGGTCTTTGCTGTCGGTAAAGAGCGGATACGTATAATTATTTTTATCTTTTTGATCCTTATAAATACTATTAATGACTTTGGTTGCTTCATTTTTTTTATCCATTATGGCAAAACCAAATTTCGTATCTAAACCATTCAACCTCAACTCCTTGGTCAAAATGGAATCTAAAGTTTTCTCATTGACTCGCTTTTCAACTGGCAAACTCGAAGCACTTAGTTTCGCAAATTCCCGCAAAGCATAAGTGTTGTTATTAATGTCTTTGCTTAATTGAGCTGTTAAAGGTTCTGACGTAATCTGCGGTTTTTTAATTTTCAGAATGCCTTCATCTGTATACAATTTGGTCAATGTAAGACTGTCGCCTTTTTGTGAAATAGGAATATTTTGATTTTCAACGATGCTTTTTTGAAAGGTGATCGTTGACTTATTACCAACTTCCGAATTTTGCTGAATATAAGTTTGCGTCGGTTGATTGCTACTATCGACCACATTTTTAGCAAAATTCTTATAATATTGATTCAGATATTTATCAACTTCCAGCTGCTGCGTTTTCATCGAAGAAGATTCTAATGCAGAATACACCTTATTTGAAAAATCCTGATTAAGAGCAGAATACAATTCTTTGATCCAATATAACTGAAGGGTTACAAAAACAACCATCGAAATTGTCATCAGTATTGAAATAAACGGAATGAACTTATTATTCATTTAATGATTTTAAATTTGAATTGTTAAAATTACTCATTTTAAGATTATAAAAACAAAATAGTTAGACAAATATTATGTTTAATTTCTTAAAATACTTTTTTTTAACAAATTATTGTGAATTCCATTCGGAAATATTTTAACGGTAAAACTTTAAAAATATTATCTAAATTTGTTTAAAATAAAAAGATGGATACTAAAATAGTTTTTAATACCGATGAGAATGCGGGAAGTCTGTATATCATGCAAGTTTTTTCTGCAAAACCTGCACTAATCTGGAATCACTTCACGCAATCTAATCTATTAGAAAAATGGTGGGCTCCAAAACCTTGGAAATGTGAAACAGTAGAAATGAAATTTGCTCCTGATGGAATTTGGAAATATAATTTGATCAGTCCTGAAGGTGAAAAACATTACGGCGCGTTAAAATACCACGAGATCAATTTGCACAGAAGTTTCGATTTTACAGAATATTTCACCGATGATAAAGGAGAAAAAATAGAAGAAGTACCTTCCGGGAATTGGTTGGTTGGTGTAACAGGAGTTGAAGAAGGCACAAAATTAACCATCAATATTCAGTATAATTCAGCTGAAGAATTACAAACCATTTTAGACATGGAATTTGAAAGTGGTTTTACAGAAGTTCTCAATCAATTAGAAGAATTACTTCATAAAAAAGACTGATTATAAAAATCAGTCTTTTTGTCTTTTACAAAAGTTCTTCATCGATAAAGTATTGAATGATCGCTTTTTTCATTAAAATTTGCTGTTCATTCGGTTTCAGATCAGGTAATTTTTCGACTTCCTCAAAATGTGGATATCCATCATCATCGTAATGCGAAAATTTGTAATATCCGAAAGGTTCTAACAATCGACAAACTGCGATATGCAGAATGTTCAACTTATCGTCTTTCGTATATTTCTGTTTCCCACTCCCCAATTCCTGAACGCCAATTAAGAATAAAAGTGTATCAATCTGCGGATGTTTCTCGGTATCGAAATTTTTAACAAAAAAGGCTTCAACTTCTTCCCAAAGTTCGTTGTCTGTCTTATTTTCCATCAATCTTATTTTCTAATTTCATTAAAAAAGCATATTCCAAAGAGTCTTCTTTCAGAGATTCAAATCTTCCACTTGCGCCGCCGTGACCCGAAGTCATATCGGTTTTAAATAAGAGAAGGTTATTATCCGTTTTCAATTCTCTTAATTTTGCCGTCCATTTTGCAGGTTCCCAATATTGAACCTGAGAATCGTGTAATCCAGTCGTGATCAAAATATTCGGATATTTTTTAGCTTCTACATTATCATAAGGAGAGTAAGATTTCATGTAATCGTAGAATTTCTTGTTTTTCGGGTTTCCCCATTCGTCAAATTCGCCCATTGTTAAAGGAATTGTCTCATCCAGCATAGTTGTAACAACATCTACGAAAGGAACTTGCGCGACAATTCCGTTGAAAAGTTCGGGTTCCATATTGATGACCGCTCCCATTAAAAGTCCTCCTGCACTTCCGCCCATCGCGTAAAGATGCTTTTCCGACGTGTAACTTTCTGAGACTAAATGTTTTCCCGCATCGATAAAATCGTAGAAGGTATTTTTTTTCTGAAGCATTTTTCCGTCTTCATACCATTCTCTTCCTAAATATTCTCCGCCTCGAATATGCGCAATTGCATAAACAAAACCTCGATCCAAAATTGAAAGTCGGACATTAGAAAAGCTCGCATCAACTGTATGTCCGTAACTTCCGTAACCATAAATCAATAAAGGCGTTTCGGGAGATTTTGGCGTGTCTTTATGATAAACCAAAGAAATTGGAATGGAATTTTTACCATCTCTTGAAGGCGCCCATATTCTTTCTGATATATAATTTTCGGCGAAGAATTTTCCACCTAAAACTTCGTGTTCTTTTAAAACTTTAGTGGTTTTTTCCTTCATATCATATTCCAAAGTTGAATTAGGTTTTGTCAATGAAGTATAACCGAAACGTAATTTCTCGGTATTAAATTCTAAATTCAAACCAATGTATGCGGTATAAGTTGGATCTAAAAATTCTAAATAATGTGAAGTATTGCTTTGATGATCGATCACCATGATGTAGAGCAAACCTTCTGTCCTTTCCTCTAAAACTAAATAATTATTGAAAATTTCAAAACCTTCCAATAATGTTTCCTGACGATGTGGAATAACTTCTACCCAATTTGCCATCTCTGGAGTTGCAACTTTTGTTTTTACAATTTTAAAATTGGTCGCTTCATCTGCATTGGTGATGATATAAAATTCATCTTTGTAATGTTCTACAGCATATTCCAAATCATCAATTCTGGGCTGAATAATTTTCCATTCTGCCAAAACATTGTCTGCCGGAATAAAGCGATGCTCATCGGAAATCGTACTGGAACTTGCAATAAAAATATATTCTAAAGACTTTGTTTTAAACACATTAACGTCAAAAGTCTCATCTTTTTCATGAAAAATTAAAACATCTTGAGAAGAATCGGTTCCCAATTGATGCAGAAAAACCTGATAAGCACGAAGACTGTCGTCTTTTCTCGTATAAAAAACATGTTCATTATCATTTGCCCAAACTGCTTTACCAGTTGTGTTGGGAATTTGATCCTGAAGAATTTCGCCGGTTTCTAAATTTTTAAAATTGATCTTATAAATTCTTCTACCCATCGTATCAGAAGAAAAACTCATCATTTTATTATTCGGCGAAACTGCAACACTTCCAACCTCGAAAAATTTTTGATTTTCTGCCAGAACATTTACATCAAGAAGAATTTCTTCTACATTTTCTAAAGTCTGAAATTTTCTACTGAAAATGGGATATTCTTTGCCAATTTCAAACCGTACGATATACCAATATTTATTAAAAAAATAAGGTAAACTTTCGTCGTCTTCCTTATATCTTGCTTTCATTTCATCGAAAAGTTCCTGCTGAAAATCGAGAGTATCTTTCATCACGAAATCACAATATGCATTTTCTTCCTCCAAATAAGAGGTGACTTCTGGATTTTCTCTTTCTTTCATCCAGAAATAATCATCAACTCTTTTGTCGCCATGAAATTCTAGAATGCTTCGTATTTTTTTTGCTTTGGGAGCGTTCATGCTTTTGAATAATTAGCTGTATGTTGTAAATTCTTGTGGTTGCAAATTCTAAAAATTTAGAATTTCAAAAAAACAAAGCCATCTTAATCCAGGAAAAAGACGGCTTCAAATATAATTTTATATTGACCTATTTTTCCATATTACGAAGATATTTCTCAATAGCCATAGTCATTGAAGGAGACTCTTTACTTGGTGCCATCACATCAACTCTTAAGCCCTCATCTTTCGCAGCCTGTTCTGTTGTTGCACCGAAAACCCCGATCTTTGTGTTCTCTTGCTTAAAATCTGGGAAATTTATTCCCAAAGATCGAACTCCTTGTGGACTGAAAAATACTAACATGTCGTAATCTTTTATCGAAACATCAGTCAAATCGCTGCAAACTGTTTTGTACATCGTTGCTCTGGTCCAGTCAATCGGTGCAGTTTCCAACACTTTCTGAACATCAGGACTTAGGAAATCAGATGCAGGAAGCAAATATTTTTCCGAAGGAAATTTTTTGAAAAGTGGAAGTAAATCGCTAAATGTTTTTTCTCCGAAAGAGATTTTCCGCTTTCTATAAACAATATGTTTCTGAAGATAATTCGCAATCGCTTCGGACTGACAAATATAACGCATAGAATCAGGCACCGCAAAACGCATTTCTTCTGCAAGACGGAAATAGTGATCTACCGCATTCTTGCTTGTAAAAATAATTCCTGTAAACTGAGAAAGATCAATTTTTTGAGTTCTAAGTTCTTTTGCATCAACACCTTCAACATGGATAAAAGGTCTAAAATCAATTTTGATTTTCTCCTTTTTCGCCATTTCCAAATACGGGGAAGACTCGTTTGGGGCAGGTTGCGAAACTAATATAGATTTAATTTTCATCATTAATTTTTAAAAAAATAATACTTTCCAGAGTACCAAAACAGGTACAATTTGAAGGGTGCAAATATACAAAAATTTATAATACCATTTTTGTGGCATAATGTCACTTTTATGGAAGAAATAAAACAACAATTTGAATAAAAATATCCCCAAAAATCCGCCAAAATAAAAAGGAAGCCTTTGCAGATCACCATCAGGGTAAAAGTAGCTGATCACACATAATATAATAATGATGACCGAGATACAAAAATAAAATTTGGAGACAGTAAAATAAAATAGATCCCATTTTTTAATCGTACCAGTTCCCGCAAAGAAAATATAAGTCAGCATATTTCTGATAAAATAAAATCCCAGAATTACTAAAAAAGTAAATCCGAATTTATTCAGTTCATAACCTAAAACGTGTATATTACCTACTTTCTTGGGAACCACAGGAATATACTGGGAAATAAATGCTGCGAAAACCAGACAAAAAACAAAACTGATAATGATCCAACTTAAGAGATTATTACTGGCATCGGGAAATTTTTGCATCAAAAATTCCTTCACAGTAGAATCCCGCTGCAAGGATCGAAACATGAAAACGTAAAGGGAAATACAACCGATTATAATGAAAACCACCCAATCATTTTGCTGCGTAATTCTTACCAATTCTAAACTTTTTGCAAAAGTAAGAATATAAAAGGAATTTAATTTATAATTAAAGTCATATTTAAATCGAAAACAAAAACAACCTTCTATAAAACGACAAAAAATAAAGCGGGAAAAGTTTATATTTGCCAATTAATTACGAAGATGAAGAAACTGGTCATTATACCGACCTACAACGAAAAAGAAAATGTAGAAAATATTATTTCCGCAGTTTTTCGGCTGGAAGAGGATTATCATATTCTTATCGTTGATGATTCTTCACCCGACGGAACCGGCGAAATTGTAAAAAAACTACAAAACACTTATCCAAATTATCTTCATTTAAGTGTAAGAAAAACTAAGGATGGTTTAGGAAAAGCGTACTTGCATGGATTTGCATGGGCTTTGCAAAACAATTACGATTACATTTTCGAGATGGATGCCGATTTTTCTCACAATCCAAAGGACCTTAATAAATTATTTGAAGCCTGCAAAAATGCTGATATGAGCATCGGTTCCCGATATTCCAAAGGAGTAAATGTGGTGAATTGGCCAATGGGAAGAGTTTTGCTTTCCTACTTTGCATCTATATATGTACGAACAATTTTAGGAATTCCAATTCACGATACTACGGCTGGATTTGTTTGTTTCAGTAGAAAAGTTTTGGAAACTATCAATTTAAAGGACATTAAATTAAAAGGATACGGTTTTCAAATAGAAATGAAATTCCGTGCCTTGAAAAAAGGATTTAAAGTGGTAGAAGTTCCTATTATTTTTACCAACCGCGAATTGGGAACAAGCAAAATGAATGGCGGAATTATTCACGAAGCCGTTTTCGGTGTTTTAAATTTAAAGTGGAAATCAATTATTGGCAGATTATGAAAAAGTACCTTTTAATTATTTTTTCTTTATTAATGAGTTGCACACAGTTGATTGATCCACCCAAAAATTTAATTCCTAAAGATAAAATATCGGAAATCGTTGCAGAATTTGCGATGAACGACCAAATCAACACCTACGTTCCCGGAAGCAACTTGGAAAATGCTACAAGAATGGCTTTAAAACAAAGAAATATAAAATCAGCAGACTTTATACAGAGTTATAAATATTACATCGCAACAGGCGAGTTAGAAAAAATTATGAATGATGCGCAGGAAATTATTCTAACGAAAGACCCTTCTGCGAGAGATTATATCGATAAAAAATTAAAAGAAAATAAAAATACACCTCTTCTTGTCAAATAATATGATATCCCCATTCTTCGAAATTAATAAAACTTCAACCGGTAAAGCCAGAGCCGGAACCATCACAACAGATCACGGAACCATTCAAACACCCATTTTTATGCCGGTAGGAACAGTAGCTTCTGTAAAAACTGTTCATCAAAGAGAATTAAAAGATGATATCAAAGCGCAAATTATTTTAGGAAACACCTATCATCTTAATCTGCGTCCGAAAATGGATATTATGCAAGCTGCAGGTGGATTGCACAAATTCATGAATTGGGATTTACCGATTCTAACAGATTCCGGTGGTTACCAGGTTTTTTCTTTGTCAAAATCTAGGAAACTTAATGAAGCAGGAGTAAAATTTAAATCTCACATCGATGGAAGTACGCATTTTATTTCCCCTGAAATTTCCATGGAAATCCAGAGACAGATCGGCGCCGATATTTTTATGGCGTTTGACGAATGTGTTGCTTATCCCGCTGAATACAATCAAGTAAAAAAATCAATGGATCTTACGCATCGATGGTTAAAAAGATGTATAAAATGGAACGCAGAAAACCCTGAATTATACGGACATAAACAAGCTTTTTTTCCGATCGTTCAAGGTTCTTGTTATTCGGATTTAAGAAAAAAATCTGCAGAATTTATTTCAGAACAAAACGCGGTTGGAAATGCAATTGGCGGACTTTCTGTCGGAGAACCTGAAGAAGAAATGTACAGAATTACTGACGAAGTAACCGATATTTTACCAAAAGATAAACCCCGATATTTAATGGGAGTTGGAACGCCGTGGAATATCATCGAAACCATTGGACTCGGAATTGATATGATGGATTGTGTGATGCCGACAAGAAATGCCAGAAATGCAATGCTTTTTACATGGCAAGGTGTTATGAATATGAAAAATAAAAAGTGGGAAAGTGATTTTTCTCCTTTAGATGAATTCGGAACCAGTTATGTAGATACAGAATATTCCAAAGCGTATGTTCGCCATTTATTTGTGGCGAAAGAATATTTAGCAAAACAGATCGCTTCCATTCATAATCTTGCATTTTATTTGGATTTGGTAAAGGTTGCGCGCGAACATATCGTTGCAGGAGATTTCTACGAATGGAAAGATTCGATTATTCCAGTTTTGAGACAAAGATTGTAAAATTTTTAAGATCACATGAAAATAATAGATTTATATATCATCAAAAAATATCTTGGAACTTTCGGGTTTATGTTGGGATTATTAACTATTATCGTATTGGTAATCGATGTTCAGGCAAAAGCACCCCGAATTGAATCTAATGGATTTACGGTAACCGAATTCCTTATCAACTTTTATCCATACTGGATAGTAAATCTGATCATCACCTTCATGTCGATTTTGGTTTTTATCTCCGTTATTTTCTTTACTTCAAGAATTGCAAATGACACTGAGATCGTAGCGATAATAAGTTCTGGCGCAAGTTTTCATCGTTTTGCAAGACCTTATTTAATGACTTCTGGCTTGATCGCTATTTTTGCGCTTTTGCTCAATCACTATGTTTTGCCCCTTGCAAATATCAAGAAGAATGAATTGGAACCTTACACCTACACCACAATGGCTCGGGAAGAATTTACAGGAAGCTCTGAGGTTTCAACGCAACTTTCCAAGACCGAATATATTTTCGTTAAAAGTTATAATAAGAAAGAAAAACGCGGATCTGGATTCATTTATCAAAAATTCGACAAAAACAGAAAGTTAATTTACCAGCTTAATGCGACCGATTTCAATTGGGACAATAGTAAAAAGCTTTTTATTCTCAATAATTTTTTTACAAAGACCATCAATAAAGATGAAACCGAAAAATTAGGAAACGGAACGGTAATGGAGAAAAGTTTCATTCATCCGCCGGAAGAATTATTTCCCGATGTCTTGCTCGGTCAAAATAAAACAACGCCCGACCTGATCAAATTCATCGACAGAGAAAAAGAAAAAGGAAACGGAAATCTCAACAATTATCTCAATGAATTGTACCAAAGAACTTCGATGCCAGTTTCGGTGATCATCTTAACTTTCCTCGGATTATCTTTGTCATCACAGAAAAAACGCGGTGGTTTAGGAGTAAATCTTGCGATCGGAATTGCCCTGGCTTTTGTTTTTGTATTCTCCTTTGAAGCCTTGAAGGTGGTGTCTGCCAATAAAACATTAACGCCACTTTTAGCAATGTGGTTACCAAACCTGGTTTTCGGACCAGTTGCCGTCTATTTATATTTCAAAAGAGCTAATCAATAAAGCAGTTCGATTTCTTTGTGGTAAAACTTTTGAAGACCTTTATTTTCTAATTCTACCCAAAGGATACCGTTTTTATCGACTTCTTTTATAATGCCATTTTGTCTTAAACCTTCAATATCGAAAACTGAAATCTGATTTTTTCGAAATAATTGGCTATTTAATCTTGTTAAAATCTCAAGTTCAGAAACTTCTTTCATTAAATGACTTAAAAAATATTCATTGAGCGCTTCTGTGAACTCATTCAAATTAAATTTTAAACCAGTCTGAGTAAGCAATGATCCTGCTCTTGTAAGATTCTCAAATTTTTCCTGCAGAATATTTATACCAATGCCAATGATGAAATAAGGTATTCCACCAACGTTTTTTTTCTCGATCAACAGTCCGGCAATTTTTTTATTCTTAATGATCAAATCATTTGGCCACTTTATTTCAACAACTGATTTTGTCATAATGGCTAGAAAGTCCGCCAATATTAGAGCGGTATAGAAATTGAATAAATGATCCTGTAATTTAATAAGAGAAGAAGGAACAGCAATTGTGAAAGCTAGATTCAAATTTTCTGATGATTGCCAGGAATTTCCATACTGTCCTTTTCCTTTTGTTTGCTTGAAAGTATAAACAGAGAGTAACTCATTAGGTTCCGCAGGGAGGAAATGGAGGATTTCATCATTAGTTGATCCACATTCATTCAAATAAATAATTGAAGCCATTAAGAAAACTTTAAGAGTTAGAATGGGTAAATTTGAGACTAATTAAATAAAAAAACAATAAATTTGCAGATTATACAAAATTTTTAATGAATAAGATTACAGAAAAGCAACTACTTATCGACAAAATAGTAGAAGCAATGCAAGATACAAAGGGAGAAGACATCCTAATTTTTGATTTAACGAAGATTGAAAACTCAGTAGCAGAAACATTTATCATCTGTAGCGGAAACTCTAACACCCAGGTTTCTGCAATCGCAGGAAATATCGAGAAAAAGGTAAGAAATGACTTACAGGATCGTCCTTGGCATGTGGAGGGGAATGAAAATGCTTTGTGGGTTCTTCTTGATTACGTCTCGGTCGTTGTGCATGTTTTCCAAAGAGAAACCCGTGAATATTACGATATTGAGGAACTCTGGGGAGATGCGAAAATCACCAAAATAGAAAATTAAAATTAATGATATTTGACGGAATTATATTTTCGTCAAAATTTTTATAGAAAAAATATGAATAATAATAAAGGATTTAACTGGTTTTTTCCAATAGCAATTGGAGCCATTCTACTCTTTTTCTTTTCGAATATGAACAGCAATGCTGACTCAAATAATATCGATGAAGATGCATTCTACGCCTTAATGCAACAGGGAAAAGTACAGGATGTTTTAGTTTATAAAGACACCGAAAAGGCGGACGTTTTCCTCACAAAAGCAGCAAAAACAGAATTGGCAAGCAAACAAAAGGCTAAAGAAAAAAGCCCTTTTGATGCTTTCGATTTTGCACCAAAAGCAGATTATAATTTGAGTTTCGGTGATTTGCAGTTGTTTCTGGAGAAATTCGACAAGATCAAACAGGAAAACCCAACCATTGTAACGAAGAAAGATTACGGTGTGGGCAAAAACCCGATGACAGAATTGCTCTTTACTGCGATCTTCTGGATTGCAATTATGGCTTTATTTTATTTTGTGATCTTCCGCAAAATGATGGGCGGCGGTGGCGGTGGAGCCGGTGGACAAATATTTTCCATTGGTAAATCCAAAGCGAAACTTTTTGACGAAAAAGATAAAGTTCAGGTTTCATTTAAAGATGTTGCCGGTTTAGAAGGTGCAAAAGAAGAAGTACAGGAAGTTGTAGATTTCTTGAAGAATTCAGAAAAATACACTAAACTCGGTGGAAAAATCCCGAAAGGAGTATTATTGGTTGGTCCTCCCGGAACTGGGAAAACCCTTTTAGCAAAAGCCGTTGCAGGTGAAGCAAAAGTACCTTTCTTCTCTCTTTCTGGATCAGATTTCGTTGAAATGTTTGTAGGAGTTGGTGCTTCACGAGTACGTGATTTGTTTGCACAGGCAAAACTTAAATCTCCAGCAATTATTTTTATTGATGAAATTGATGCCATTGGTAGAGCCAGAGGAAAAGGAAATATGACCGGTGGGAATGACGAAAGAGAAAATACACTGAATCAATTGCTTACAGAAATGGACGGTTTCGGAACCGACACGAATGTAATCATTATGGCGGCAACCAACAGAGCCGATATTTTAGATAAAGCTTTAATGAGAGCTGGTCGATTTGACCGTTCGATTTATGTTGACTTACCAGAATTGCACGAAAGAAGAGAAATTTTCGATGTGCATTTGGCGAAAATTAAAATGGAGCCTAATATTGACCGAGAATTTTTGGCCAAACAAACTCCAGGGTTTAGTGGAGCAGATATTGCGAATCTTTGTAATGAAGCAGCATTAATTGCAGCAAGAAACTCCCACGAAGCAGTATCGACTCAAGATTTTTTAGATGCTGTTGATAGAATTATCGGCGGACTTGAAAAGAAAAATAAAGCGATCAAACCTTCGGAAAAAAGAAGAGTTGCCTATCATGAAGCAGGTCACGCTACAATCTCCTGGTTGGTAGAACATGCAGCACCTCTATTAAAGGTTACGATTGTACCAAGAGGACGTTCTTTAGGAGCAGCTTGGTATCTTCCGGAAGAAAGACAGTTGACAACAACTGAACAGATGTATGATGAACTTTGCGCGACTTTAGGAGGAAGAGCTGCAGAACAAACTATTTTCGGAAATATCTCAACAGGTGCACTTTCAGATTTAGAAAGAGTGACAAAGCAGGCTCAAGCAATGGTGACGATTTACGGTTTAAATGACAAAGTAGGAAATATTTCTTATTACGACAGCACCGGACAATCTGAATATAGCTTCGGGAAACCATATTCTGAGAACACCGCTAAAATGATTGATGAAGAAATTTCTAAGATTATTGAGACTCAATATGCAAGAGCGTTACAAATTTTAGCTGAAAATAAAGACAAATTGGATGCGCTTGCGGCAAAACTTTTAGAAAAAGAAGTTATCTTCCGGGAAGATTTAGAAGAAGTTTTTGGAGAAAGAGCTTGGGATCCTGAATTAACAGAACATCCTGTGTCTAATACTCATAAAGGTGAAACTCCGGAAGAAGAAGCGGTAATTGTAGCACCAGATTCTGGAACTCAGCTTTAATAAAAATAGTCCTGATTATTTAAATTATCGTAAATAATCAGGATTTTTGTATTTAATTGATTGTTTACGTAAATATTTTCTATTTTTGCAATAACAATCGCATAATCAATAGAAATTGAGTCTTTTCAAAAAAATTGTCGGAAAAATATTAAACCAACCTGAAGAAGATGATAATCAGGATTTGATAAAACTTGGGGATCAGCTGAAAAATGCTGACCTTGATTACAAGTTTGCGCAGCTTTTTACGCATTCCGGTGGATTTTTCAACTATTGTGCAGATGAAGCAGAAGCGCTTCAAACACTTAATCATATTCTGAAAATAGAAGATATAAAATCTGTTTTTTGTTGGGATGCCGATTTGAAGAACTTTTTAGATGTTGTAAAAGTTCCTTATACCAAAGAACTCGAACTTTTCAACGATTGTGCCTTTATCACCTGCGAATATTTAATCGCTTATGACGGCAGAATTATGCTTTCCTACAATAATATTCAACATTACCATTCTTCAAGACTTCCGCAGAAAATTATTTTGATGGCCAATGTTTCTCAGATCGTAACCAATCTGAACGATGCGATGAGTAAAATTAAACGCAACGGGAACATTCGAAATCTCACCTCAATCAGTGGAAGCAACTCCAAATTGGATACGCCAAATAAGGATAATACAAAACTTTTCTTACTTTTGCTCGAAGATTAGTTCTTCGACTTATGGAAAAGAAAAAACTATTTAACTTACAATCACACCATCTTGGATAAAAATTTAGTACAGCGAATTTTCGGAGGATTTCTATATGGTTTTCTTGTGATTTTTTGCACCACACCGCTTGGCTCACAACTCCTCGATAAAATTTCGCCCAAGCTTGTCACGCAACAGGATCTTTTTTATGGATTGATCACTTTCTTTCTTTTCGTAGGAGCATGGGAATGCATGAAGATGATGAAGTTTGATCCTAAAAGCTGGGAGAAGTGGGCCATTTTTCCTTTGATTATTCTGGTGTTTTACCGTTTTTCTAAAAGATTTTTTCAACACGGTTTCTTTTTCGATTTTAACCTGTCTGAAATATTAGCACTTTCACTCATCGTCATTGCGGTGATCACACTTTTCAAATTTTCAAAAGAACTCTATTACGATAATGGCAAATTGATCTTTACCGTAATATACACCGCACTTCCATTTGGATTTGCTTTAGGATTACCTAAATTTTCTACAGTTGACAATACATTCACTTTGGAAGTTTTCTTCCTGTTTATTTTGATCTGGAGCAGTGATACTTTTGCTTACTTCACCGGGAAATTTTTCGGGAAACATAAAATGGCACCTAAAATTTCTCCTAAAAAAACTTGGGAAGGATTTGCAGGTGGTGTTGTCTTAACTTTAATCCTCGGTTTTTTTGTTGAAAAATACTTCCCTGAACTTCGTGGCAACTGGATGGTTGTAGGAGTTTTGGTTGCTGTATTTGGGCCACTTGGTGATTTGGTAGAAAGCCAGCTGAAGAGAACCTTTGGTGTGAAAGATTCGGGAAACATCATTCCGGGTCACGGTGGGATATTAGATCGTCTCGATAGTTTTATTATCTGTGCTCCTGTCGTATATTTGTACTTTATCTTAGAAAAATTCATTTAGAAAAACTCATGAAATTACATAAAGAATCAAAAGGAACCATCATCGTCGCAAGTATTGCTTTCGCCTTAGTTGCAGTCCTTTCCATTTATTTTCTGAAGAACTTGTCGCTTTTGATCATTATTCCTTTACTCGTAATTTACGGATTGGTGTTTTGGTTTTTTCGTGTTCCAAAAAGAAACATTCAGGATCATACCGAAAATGTGATTGCTCCTGTTGATGGTAAAGTGGTGATGATCAAAGAAGTATTCGAAGATGAATTGCTGCAGACAAAAGTCATTCAGGTTTCAATTTTCATGTCACCTTTGAATGTTCATATCTGCCGTTTTCCGGTATCAGGACAAGTAATTTATAAAAAATATCATCCGGGGAAATATTTGGTTGCTTGGCACGAAAAATCATCCACCGAAAATGAAAGAACAACGGTTGCCGTAGAAAGTTTAACAAATCACAAAGTTTTGTTCCGCCAGATCGCAGGTTACGTTGCACGCAGGATCGTATTTAATTGTAATGAAGGTGATGCCGCAAAAGCCGGACATGAATTCGGTTTTATAAAATTCGGCTCCAGAATGGATGTTTTCTTGCCTTTAGACACCGAAATCATCTGCAAGATTGGGGACAAAACAAAAGGTGGAATCGATGTTATCGCAAAAATGAGAGATTAATTCGCACATTTGATACAAAATATAAAGCTAGGATCAAATAATCCTGGCTTTTTCTATTCAAAAATAGTTCGGTTAATTTCAATAAAAAAGGAATCAACAATTTTGTCAATCCCTCCATAAATGTTTAATGAGTAAAATTAAATAGGTACAAAAATAACCGCTGCAATTGCTGCAAGACCAATCGCAATGGTAGAAAATAAATCTACTTTTTTAACTTCGCGAATGTTACTTTTATCAATTATTACCTCTTCTCCTTTTTTATTCTTCATATAAATTTGAGTCTCATCCTGCTTCAAAATCTCACCTTTGTACTCTTTCGCGTCATTGGTCAGAATGGTATATTTTTGATAAAGTTCCAAAGAGTTTGGCTGCAAAGGTTTATGCTGGCTTACTACCCTCGTTTGGCAAGAGGTTGCGCTGAGAATTAATAGTAAGACGAATATCGAAAAGAGCTTTTTCATTTTTAAAATATATTTTGCCAAATGTAATAAAATAAATATTGATAGAATAATCTCCAATGAGATCTATGGTAATTTCAAATTGAGATTCTGAGCAATAATCCAAGCTTCACTCCAACAAGCCTGAAAGTTGAAACCCCCAGTAACCGCATCAATATTTAAAACTTCTCCTGCCAAATAAAAATTTTCTAAAATCTTAGACGACATATTTTTAAAATTGATTTCCTTTAATTCAACGCCACCAGCAGTTACAAATTCGTCTTTGAAGGTAGATTTACCAGAAACCTTCATTACGTTATTACATAAATGCTGTAAAATACTTTGCAGTTCTTTTGAAGAAATTGATGAGATGTTTTTTTCTAAATCAACTTTTGAAAGCCACAGAATACGATGCCAGAATCTAGTAGTAATATCAAAGATTTTCGAAGTTCCAATAGATTTCTTTGGATTTTCCTGACGGAATTTTTTAAATATTTCTTCGGCATCTTCGAAATCGATTCCCAGAAAATTAACGTTAATATCGAATTGATATTTTAAATCTGCCAATTCGCGGGCTTTCCAGGCAGAAATTTTTAAAATTGCTGGTCCGGAAAGTCCCCAATGCGTAATTAACATTGGTCCAGATTCATCCATTTTTAACTTTGGAATTGAAACTTTCGCGTACGGAAAACTCGTTCCCATTAAATCTTTCAGCGTTTCATTTTTAATATTAAAAGTAAAAAGAGAAGGAACTGCTTCAACGATTTGATGTCCTAAATTTTTAACTAGTTTTAAAGATTTCGGTGAACTTCCGGTCGCATAAACAATATAATCTGCAGAATATTCTCCTGTGGAAGTTTTTACAATATAAGATTCATTAATTTTCTCAATTTCTAAAACAACAGCTTGCGTTTTTACGTCGAATTTTTTTCTTCGAACTTCATTAACCATTGTATCAATGATTGTTTTGGAAGAATTGCTTTCGGGAAAAATTCGGTTATCATTTTCGATTTTTAAAGAAACGCCACGTTCTTCGAACCAACCCATTGTATCGCCGGATTGAAACTGATGAAAAACACTTAATAATTCCTTATTTCCGCGCGGATAAAACTGCACCAATTCTTTTGGATCGAAACAAGCGTGGGAAACATTACATCTTCCACCACCAGAAATTTTTACTTTTTGTAACACATCGGTATTTTGTTCCAGAATAGTGACGTAGAATTTATTTTCGTCGAGGTTCGCTGCACAGAAAAATCCTGCTGCACCACCGCCGATAATGATTATTTTTTTCTTTTTCAAATTGATATTTTTTCACGCAAAGTCGCAACGTTTTACGCAAAGAACACGCAAAGTATTAGACAAAATTTTAGCGATTTTTACACTTGATGAATTGCAAAAATACGATTTTTCTAACCCATGATTAATGCTTAATTTTGTAAATTATAAATAACGCTTTTATCGAAGCGTAAATTACGCCCCAGCTTGAACGAAGCTCTTTTTGTGACGAGGAATGAGGAGCAAAAAAGTGGGAGTGGAAGATGGATAAAGGCGCAAAAAAGAAATAAAAAATATGTCAGATTATCATTATAAATTCGATGTTCGATGGAGCGATATTGATGCAAACAAACACCTGGCGAATTCGTCTTACGTGATGTATTGCGCGCAAACCAGAATGGCGTTTATGAATACCCATAAAATGGGACTTAAAGAATTAAGTTATTGGGGAATTGGTCCCGTGATTTTGCACGAAAGATATTCGTTTTTCAAAGAAATATATGCTGATCAAACGGTTTTTGTTTCACTGGAAATTGCTGGAGTATCGGAAGATGCGAGTATTTATCAGTTTGTTCATAAATTTTATTTACCCGACGGAACGCATTGTGCAACGGCTGAAGCGACTGGAGTTTGGATCGATACCATGCTACGTAAATCGACAACTCCACCCGATGATGTTTTGGAGGTGATGAATGAATTTAAAGGCGAACATGTAAAAGTTTTGACCCGACAGGATTTGAAAGATTTGCCTTTTAAACCTGAAAATGTAGAAGCTTTCCATAAGCGAAATACCTTCACCTGGAAAAAAGATAAGGACGAAAAAACGGAAGATTAATTTAAATTTTCAAATCGTTTTGATGCTTAATTATTAATTTATTTTATAGAAAAAATATGCTCGAAGATAAAAGTCCACAAATGACCCCGATTTCTGCTTATGGCGAATTTGGTTTGATCAAACATTTAACCGAAAACTTTAGTTTTGAAAATCCTTCTACGGAAATTTCAATTGGTGACGACGCTGCGGTGATTGATCCGAATGGTCAACAGGTGGTTTTAACAACTGATGTTTTAGCGGAAGGCGTTCATTTTAATTTAGGCTATGTTCCTTTAAAACATTTGGGATATAAAGCAGTTGTTGTGAATTTGAGTGATATCGCTGCGATGAATGCAACACCGACTCAAATTTTAGTTTCTTTGGCGATCTCTAATCGTTTCCCGGTTGAAGCTTTAGAGGAGATTTATGCTGGAATTGCTTTAGCTTGTAAACATTACAAAGTTGATTTGGTTGGAGGTGATACCACGAGTTCAACATCTGGTTTGGTCATGAGTATTACTGCGGTTGGTTTGGAAAACGCTGAAAACATAGTGAAAAGAAGTGGTGCAAAAGCGAATGATCTGTTAGTCGTGACAGGAGATTTAGGCGGTGCTTATATGGGTTTGCAAATTCTGGAAAGAGAACATTCTGTATTTCTTGCAGATCCCAATATGCAGCCTGAAATGGAAGGTTATGATTATATTCTGGAACGACAATTAAAACCTGAAGCTAGAACCGACATCAAGAAAACTTTAAAAGAGTTGGACATTAAACCAACTTCTATGATTGATGTTTCTGATGGTTTATCTTCTGAAATTTTACATTTGAGTGATCAAAGTAAAGTAGGTTTCCATTTGTATGAAGAAAAAATTCCTATGGATTCCTTGACGATTGCAACAGCGGAAGAATTGAATTTGAATCCAGTAATGTGTGCTTTGAGCGGTGGTGAAGATTACGAACTATTATTTACGATAGCTCCTGAAGATTTTGATAAAATTAAAAACCACCCCGATTTTACGATTGTCGGTCATGCGGTTGATTTAGAGCAGGGAAATTTCTTGGTAGCAAGAGGAAGCAATGAATTGATTCCTTTGAATGCGCAAGGTTGGGATGCTTTTCTGAATAAATAATTTTTTAACCACAAAAGGCACAAAAGTTTTTTACTTTTAAAGTGACAATCTCGCTGTTAAAAGTTCATAACATTTGCAGAATTATATCATAAAAGCGACTCCAATTGGAGTCGCTTTTTATTTTGATTTCAAACTTGTTCTCTGAAAAAATTAATTTATTTATAGTCTTTACTGCTTCTCAGTGGCTCTTTGAATTCAGGCCATTTTGCAACTTCTCCTTTTTCATTTACAGGCATTTCCCGTTTTTCCCGGTTTGTAAATTCTGGATCTTCTGACGCCATGTAGGCTAAAGTTGCGGTAAGAATGACGTTATTTTTAACCTCATCAAAAATAATTTTATCGTACGTGTCTTTTGTCGTATGCCATGTATAACCGAAATATCCCCAGTTCAGAGAACTCAAAGAAAATCCCGGAACTCCTGCTGCGACGAATGATGCATGATCAGATCCGCCTCCTCCAGGCATTCCCGGGAATGTAGATTTAATTTGGTCTTTAATATTTTTTGGAGCTGCATTGAGCCATTTTCCAATATAATCGTAGGAATTCACAAATCCCTGTCCGCTGATATCAATGACTCTACCCGTTCCATTATCCTGATTAAAAACGGCTTGAGTTCCTTTCATAATTTCCGGATGATCTGCGACAAATGCACGGGAACCGTTTAGTCCCTGTTCTTCACTTCCCCAAAGTCCGACAATGATCGTACGTTTGTTATTTGGATAATATTTTTTCAGAATGCGGATGGTTTCTAACATGGTTAAAACTCCGGTTCCGTTATCTGTTGCACCTTGAGCACCATCCCAGGAATCTAAATGCGCAGAAAGAATAACGTATTCGTTCGGTTTTTCTTTTCCTTTAATAATTCCTACTGTATTAAAAGACGGCGCATCTGGTAAAATTTTGGATTGAGTTTCCAGTTTGATGCGTGGTTTCATTCCGCTTTCTGCCATTCTGTACAGCATTCCATAATCTTCAAGCTCAATATCGAACATTGGAATTTTCTTTGTTTTTGCGCCGAAAATTCTGTTGGCGCCCATAATTCCGGTCCAGTTGGAGATCGCAATTCCGGCAACACCGGCATTTTCTAAAGCTTCGGGAAGGGAATTATTATCGTAACCGATTTTCTTTACATATTCTCTAAAATCCTTGGTGGCTTGATCCTTTTCAGCTTTTAATTTTTCATATAATTCCGGAGTTGCAAATTCCTTGATCTGTTCCTCGGAACGACCAATTTTTTGATACTGCGCCATCAAAATTACTTTCCCTTTTGCGGATGGAAGCCATTTATCAAATTCTGCTTTCGAAGAAACTTTCGGCATGATGACCACTTCTGCTTCGACTGCTTTTTTTGTTGCAGGACTCCAGGCTAATTGGGTTGCAACCAGACTTTTAACTCTTGGATAAACCATATCGACGTGCGTAATTCCACGTTGCCAACCTTTCCAGGTGCCGAATTGTTGCAACTCTGCTTCGATTCCCCAGGATTTCATTTTATCGGCAGTCCAGTTATTGGCTGCTAACATTTCCGGTGTTCCGATCAATCTTGGACCGATACCGTCTAAAAGATCGTGTGCCATCGATTCCAGTTGAGAATTATTGTGGGCTTCGTTGACGAAATTCTGAACGATGGGATTGAGTTGCTCTGTTTGTTTGGTTTGAGCGTTGGTGAAAGAAAGCTGTGCGGTTAGAAGCAAAGCAGAAATTGATAAGATGGTATTTCTCTTCATGTTTAAATTAGATTTATGCTAAAGATAATAAATTATGTTTGTCTGCAAAAACCGATATGAAACGAACCTTTTTTTAGAAGCGGAATCTGCGGCTGCGATAGGAGCGGTTACCCCACAGCAAGCGTTGGGAAAAGCTTTGGCGCGAGGAGTATGAGCGTATAGCGCGAATTGTCCGCCCAAAAAAAAATCCCAATCAGAAGACTGGGATTTTATATGTATAAAACGCTTTTTGAATTATGCGTTCGGTTCGATAGATACGAAAGATCTGTCGTTTGCTTTTTTTCTGAAAACTACTTTTCCGTCAACTAAAGCGTGTAAAGTATGGTCTTTCCCCATTCCCACGTTTAATCCCGGGTGATGAGTTGTACCTCTTTGTCTCACGATGATGTTACCTGCGATAGCTTCTTGTCCACCGAAAATCTTAACTCCCAATCTCTTGGAATGCGATTCTCTACCATTTTTGGAACTACCAACTCCTTTCTTATGTGCCATTTTATTTTAAGGTTTTTTGGTTAAAATTATTCAGCGGTTTCGCTGTCTGATTTTTTTGTTGTTTTTTTAGCAACTGGAGCTTCTTCTGAAACTGCTGCTTCTTTTTTTGCTTTCGGCTCAGCTTTTTTAGCTTCTTTCTTATCAAAACCAGTGATACCGGTGATTTGAATTTGAGTTAGAGACTGTCTGTGACCGTTTTTCTTTTCGTATCCTTTTCTTCTTTTCTTTTTGAAGATGATTACTTTATCAGCTTTCAGGTGATTGATGATTTCAGCATCAACAGTGATACCGCTTACAGCTGGGGCGCCGATTGTTGTAGAACCGTTTACAGTAAGAAGAATTTTATCGAAGGAAACTTTCGCTCCAACATCTCCTTTCAAACGGTTTACAAACAACTTCTGGTCTTGCTCAACTTTATATTGAAGCCCTGCTATTTCTACAATTGCAAACATTGTTTATAAATTTTGTTAGTTAATTCGAGGTGCAAAGATATGATTTAATTTTAAATTCTGAATTATAAATGATGGATTTTTTATAATGAGTAATTTATCTAATTTTGAAGCAGTTAACCTACTTTATGAAAAGAGATCTATACATTGATTTTGCGAAAGGTTTTGCGACCCTTGCCATTATTTTCATCCACACCGTTTTTTGGTCCGGACAATATTATGTTCCGACAGAACTGCGGGTTTTATCTTTACTCGTCGATGTTCCACTCTTTTTTGCTTTGAGTGGTTTGACTTCCGGGAATAATATTGAGAAGACTTTGTATCGATTACTGAAACTGCAAATCACGTTTATGATCTTCGTGACTTTTCTTTTCTTCCTGGATTATTTTTTCAAAGTTTTTGGTCTGAATTTTTTCGGTATGGAATGGATGAAAAGCTTCTACTCTACTTTTGGAAGCAAATATGTTCCCGTAAATATTTCTGATGTTCCGCAATGGCAAAATCTGGGAAACTGGTATCTTCATCAATATACGAACGCTGATACTTTCCCTGTCGTGATGGGAAGCTTTTGGTATTTGAAAGTTTATTTTATATTAACTGTTTTTGGAGTTTTGATTTTAAAATTTTTTCCAAAACACATCAATTGGTTTATTGGTTTATGCTTTGGGTTATCTTTGATTTTTAACATTTTACCGCAATTCTATCCGAACGGACAAGTTGGTTACGTTGCTTTTTATCTAGGATTATTTTTGGTAGCTCATCAATTAAAAGGTAGGAAAATTCCGACAAAGTGGGTTCCGATATTGTTTGGGATTTTGGGAGTACTGCTTATTTTTCTCTATTGGGATTTAGGTAAAGATTTATTTTTAAAGATGAATAAAGCGAAGTTCCCACCTAAATTATTATACATTTTCTGGTCCTCATTTTCCTTACTGACTCTTTTTGTTTTATATAATCGGTTGAAAATAAGCAAGCCCAATTTTATCACCTATATCGGACAAAATGCGATCTTCTTTTATTTTGCGCAGGGAATGAGTTCTTCTCTCGTTTATTTCTTAGTTGTCGGATTAAAAGATCGTTTTGAGTGGTGGATCTTAATGATTTTTATTTACCTCATCAACATTCTTCTTGCGATTGCAATTGCAAAATTTTTAATGAAAGTAGACGCTTTCGGCTGGAGAATTTTAGAAATTTCACGCAAAAAAACTGCCTCAATTTCTTGAAGCAGTTTTATTAATTATACCGAAGTACAATAAAATTAGTCTCTTTTTCCGTTACCTCTTGCAACAACTGCAATAATAATGATTAGAAGCAATGCACCAATTACCCAGTAAATAGGATTGGTGTACCATTCTTCAGTCGTAGTTGTTTTTGTAGATGTAGTTGTAACGTTAACTGTTGGAGCAGTTTTTTCCTGTGCAAAAGCTAAAGCGCTGAAAAAGAAAGTTAGTAATAAAATACCGAAACTCTCGATTTTTTTGGATAGTAATGTCGTATTCATAATTTAATTTTTAATGTATTGGCTTTTATTCAAGTTTTGTGCCACAATTATCCTAATTCAATTTTCCTGAATTTTCATTAAACTTTTACCACAACGTTTATAATCCTTAAATTTACTGCGGAAAAATAGAAAACTATGTTTAAACTCAGACTTTTAACGGATCCTAGATGGGCGAATATTGCAGAAGGTAATTTAGAAGAAATCCTCACTGACCATGCATGGTGCGAACAGAAAGCAACAACAAATGCGATCACCATTATCACGATGATTCCCGAACATCCGGAAATTATCACCGAACTTTTATTTATTGCGAAAGAAGAATTAGAGCATTTTCAAATGGTTCATGAGATCATTAAAAAACGTGGCTATACCTTTGGCAGAGAAAGAAAAGATGATTATGTTGGTCAGCTTTTCAAATTTATCGTTCAGGGTACCCGTGAAAATTATATTATCGACAGAATGCTTTTCGCCGCCATGATCGAAGCAAGAAGTTGCGAGCGTTTCAAAGTTTTGACCGAAAATATAAAAGATGAAGAACTAAAGGTTTTTTATAAAGAACTCATGATCTCTGAAGCTGGTCATTACGCTACTTTCATCAAATTTGCACGACAGTTGGGCGATCCGGAAAAGGTAAATCAACGCTGGGAAGAGTGGCTCGATTACGAGGCAGAGATCATAAAATCCTACGGAAAAAAAGAATCGATCCACGGATAATTTTTCTGCAATTTCTTTTGGAATTTTCCTATTTTTACCAAATCCAAATTTATCCATTCTGGAAGTTCAATAGATGAATAAAAAGCAACATGACCGCATACTGAACACCTTGGCAAAATCCTTTTTCCAGGGTTTGCTGATTATTGGACCTTTTGCGATTACGATTTGGATCATTTGGTACATCGTTTCCAGTATTGACAATATTATTCCTACCGTTTCAGAAAGATTGTATCCCGGAATTACCTTCTTTATTGTTATTTTCTCAACGACTTTAATAGGATTTGTAGGTAGCAAATTTATTATCGGACGAGTTGTTGTCGACAGTTTCGATTATTTGTTGGAACATACACCCGGAATAAAATTTATCTATACTTCTTTAAAAGATGTCATGACTTCTTTCGTAGGTGACAAAAAAAAATTCAATAAGCCCGTACTCATTAGAACTACGGAAAATCCTGCTATTTGGCGCATCGGTTTTCTGACGCAAAGTGACCTTTCGTCCGTAGGTTTTCCGGATCATGTTTCCGTTTATCTGCCGCATTCTTACGCAGTTTCAGGCTGGGTCGTATTTGTTTTAGCGACTAATATTACCGTTTTAGAAAATGTAAGTGCGGCACAAGCAATGAAATTTGCAGTAAGTGGCGGTGTTGCAGGTTTTCACTCGGATGACAACGTTTTCAAAGCACCGGAATGAGGAGTAATCAGTAATGAGCGGTAAGTAATTTATACTTATCGCTCGCATTTTTTATGTTTTTAATTACTTATTACCTATCACTTATTACTCATTTTATGAAGTTACCTTACGCTGAACCTTTCAGAATAAAAATGGTGGAAGAAATTCACCAATCAACAAGAGAAAATAGAGAAGAATGGCTGAAAAATGCCCACTACAATTTATTTAATTTAAAGTCCTCCCAAGTTTTTATAGATTTGTTAACCGATTCCGGAACTGGCGCAATGAGCGATCAACAATGGGGCGCTTTGATGACAGGAGACGAAAGTTACGCGGGATCACGAAGTTTTGATGCCTTACACGAAACCGTAAAAAAATTGACGGGTTATCAATATTTACTTCCTACGCATCAAGGTCGCGCTGCAGAAAATGTGTTATTTTCTGTTTTGGTAAAAGACGGCGATATTATTCCCGGAAACTCCCATTTCGATACGACAAAAGGACATATTGAAATTCGAAAAGCGCATGCAGTTGATTGTACGATTGATGCAGCGTTTGATGTTGATGATCTTTTCCCTTTTAAAGGAAACATTAATTTAGATAAATTAGAAGAAGTTTATAAAAGTCATCCGAAAGAAAAAATCCCGTTTTGTTTAATTACGATTACCTGTAATTCTTCCGGTGGACAACCCGTTTCTCTGGAAAATATAAAAGCAGTGAAAGAACTTTCAGACCGATATGGAATTCCGATTTATTTTGATTCTGCACGGTTTGCTGAAAATGCTTACTTCATCAAAATGAGGGAAAAAGGTCAGGAAAACAGAACCATCAAAGAAATTGCTAAAGAGGTTTTTTCTTACGGCGTCGGAATGACGATGAGTTCTAAAAAAGATGGCTTGGTGAATATCGGTGGATTTATTGCTTTGAATGATGAAAAGATTTTCAGAGCAGCATCAAACTTTACAATTATTTACGAAGGTTTCATCACTTATGGTGGAATGGCAGGAAGAGATATGGCAGCTTTAGCAGTTGGCTTGAACGAAGCGACAGAATTTGCCTATTTAGAAAGCCGAATTTCTCAGGTTGAATATTTAGGAAACCGATTGATCGAGTTTGGAATTCCCGTACAGAAACCGATTGGCGGTCATGCTGTATTTATCGACTCTTTAAAATTTTTACCGAATATTCCGAGAGATCAATATCCTGCACAAACTTTAGCCAACGAAATTTATAAAGAAGCCGGAATCAGAACCGTTGAAATCGGGACTTTATTGGCCGACAGAGATCCAGAAAGCCGGGAAAACCGCTATCCAAAATTAGAACTGGTTCGTTTGGCGATTCCACGTAGAACTTATACGAACAATCACATGGATTATATTGCAGTTGCGATTAAAAATGTTTTTGACCGTAAAGAAGAAATTCAAAAAGGTTACAATATTACGTGGGAATCTGAAATTTTACGTCATTTTACCGTACAATTAGAAGAAGCTTAAAATAATTTCACCTATTTTAAAATATAAAGAAACCTCGGCTTTCGTCGAGGTTTTTGCTTTTATTACTCAAAAATTCACCATTCACAATTGACTATTCACAACTATACTTGGCTCTTTTCACTTTTCCCTTGACTATTTCCTAAGCCTCTTCCAACTGAGAATGATTTTTCACCAATTCTTGCTGAACATTTCCTGGAACCAATTGATATTCCGAAAACTTCATGCTAAACTTAGCTCTTCCTCCTGTAATGGAACGCAAAGTCGATCCGTAATCATGTAATTCTCCTAATGGAACTTCCGCCAGAATTTTCTGATAATGACCTTCAGAATCCATTCCGGAAATAATTGCTCGTCGGGTTTGTAAATCCCCCATGACGTCTCCTGTATCTTCATCAGGACATAAAATCTCCACAGAATAAATCGGTTCTAAAAGTTGTGGTTTTGCATCATGAAAAGCTTCTTTAAAAGCGCCGGAAGCTGCCAATTGGAAAGAAATATCATTGGAATCTACGCTGTGCATTTTTCCATCATAAACGGTAACGCGAATATTTTGACAGTGAGATCCAGTTAAAGGTCCTTCTTTCATCTGTTGCATAATTCCTTTTTTGATGGCGCCAATATAACGGTTATCAATCGCTCCACCGACGATGCACCAATAAAAAGCCAGTTTTCCGCCCCACGGTAAATCTTCAATATCTTCTTGGCGAATATTCACGCCGGTCGGATCTTCCATTCCTTCATAGAAATTTTCTACGCGCATGTGAATTTCCCCAAACTGTCCGCTACCACCAGATTGTTTTTTATGTCGGTAATCAGCATCGGCTTTTCCGGTAATCGTTTCTCTGTAAGAAATCCTCGGATTATCGAAATTCATATTGACATTAAATTCTTTCAGCAATCTTTGTTTGACTAAATCTAAATGAAGCTGACCTTGACCGTGAAGAATGGTTTGTCTCAATTCGGCAGATTGTTCCACTTTTAAAGTTGGATCTTCTTTTTCAATTTTATGCAGAGCAGTCACCAATTTTTCCATGTCGGAAATAGAATCAGTCGAAATTGCTTTTCGAATTCTACTTTCGGGAAATTTCATGGGACGAACTTTTCGATCCAGACCTTTCGTATTTAAAGTATCGTTAGAGTGACCATATTTTAATTTAACGGTAACGCCTAAATCTCCTGCAACCAATTCGGTCACTGGAATTCTTTCTTTTCCTTCTGCGATAAATATTTGAGAAATTCTTTCTGTTTCGCCATTATTTGCATTAATGAGTTCGTCTCCAGGTTTCAGTTTTCCACTTAACACTTTAAAATAAGAGACCATTCCGACTTGCGGTTCAGAAGTGGTTTTATAAATAAAAATCGTTGTTTTATCATTTGGATCGTAAGAAATTTCACCGCCATTTTCGAGTTTTCTTGCAGGTCTTTCTTCTGGTGAAGGCGCGATATCATCAATGAATCCCATTAATCTTCCGCTTCCCATATCTTTTAAACCACTCGTTACAAATACCGGAAAAAACTGCTGTTTCGCTAAAGCGATCGTAATTCCTTTTGCAAGATCGTCTTCAGAAAGATTGCCTTCTGCAAAATATTTCTCCATCAATCCTTCTTCATTTTCCGCTGCGATTTCCACCAAAGCATTGTGCATTTTATTGGCTTTTGCCATTTCACTTTCAGGAATCGCTTTCTTTTCAGGTTTCCCACCATTAGGAGGAAATTCATACATCACCATTCTCAAAGCATCGATGATCGCATTGAAATTTGTACCGGAATTATAAGGATATTGTACCGGAACTACTTTTGAACCGAACCTCTCTTTTGCCTGTTCTAAAGTTTTCTCAAAATCAGCTTTTGGATGATCCATTTGATTGATGACAAAAATCGCCGGAGTTTCATATTCTTCGACATATTCCCAAACCAATTCTGTACCGACTTCTACTCCATTTGCAGCATTCAAAACGATGATCGCAGTATCCGCAACTTTCAAAGAAGAAATGACTTCGCCCACGAAATCATCGAATCCGGGAGTATCAATAATATTAAGTTTGTTATTTCGCCAGTTGACGAACATTTGGTGGGAGAAAATCGTTTTGCCTTTTTCATGTTCCAGATCGGTATTGTCGCTCACCGTGTTTTGTCCTTGAACACTTCCACGGCGCTTGATCGCCCCGCCTTCGTACAACATGGTCTCAATCAATGTAGTTTTTCCGCTGTCGGAATGACCTAATAAAACTACATTTCGTAAATCTTTGGTATTAGCACTCATCGTATTTAGTTTTAATTAATTGAATGGAAATGCTAAAAAGGAAATGACAGTCATTTGATTTTTAGAAGTTTAAAGTTACGAAAGATTTAAATCAAGACTAAAATAAATAAGTATTTCAAAAGATGATTTTTGACATTTTTAATTTTAACCATGTATAAAGTATTGCGAAGAAACGCTTTCAATTACTTAGTTTTACGATACAACATCAATTCAGAAAGCAGCAAATGGGGTTAAAAGATCCATCGATGACGTTGTTTGAAGCATCGATGACGTTCACAACCTCAAATTTGGGGTTCCGGAACGTCATTTTTGAGATTCCGAACGTCATTTTTGCGGTTCGGAACCTTATTTATGGGGTTCGGAACGTCATTCATGGGGTTCGGAACGTCAAATTTGGGGTAAATTTGAACAAATCTTCACAGAAATAGCCGCAATCATTTTGTGAACTAAAAAACTTTGATGAGAAGAAATAATCTTATTATTTAGCCCCAATTAAAACAACATCCTTTTTTGAGGAGGAACGACGAGGAAAAGACCTGCTTGTCGGCAGACAGGTATAGTGGAAAGCGCGTTCGAAATTTCTAAAGTCCGAAAATCTTATTGCTCTTAAAGAAAGAAATCATGTGCAAGAGAATTTTTTTTTAAATTTTAATTATCTGTAAATTTGCCCCAATCAATTTACTACATGAAACAATTCTCTTCAAAACGAAGCATTCAAATTTTAGCACACCTTTTAAAAGAATACGGAATTTTCGACATCGTGATTTCTCCTGGATCCAGAAATGCGCCGTTAGCGATTCACTTTTCAGAAATGGATGAGTTGAATTGTTACAGTATTGTGGATGAAAGAAGCGCTGCGTTTGTTGCAATGGGAATGGCAAAAAGCATACAGAAACCTGTCGCAATAACTTGTACAAGCGGTTCTGCATCTGCCAATTATTATCCTGCAGTTACCGAAGCTTTTTATTCAAACACACCGCTTTTGATTTTAACAGCCGATCGTCCTGTCGATTTTGTAGATATTTTCGATGGACAAACCATTCGTCAGAAAGATCTGTATAAGCAACATTCTTACGGAGATTTTCAACTGTTGGAAGATCACGAAGAAAATGCGGAGGACGAAAATTTTGCGTTGATAAAAAAAGCAATCGAACTTTGCTTTGAAAAACAAGGCCCGGTTCATATCAATATTCCTCTCGAAGAACCTTTATATCAATTGGTTTCGGAAATTCCAAATTTCCCGCCTGTAGAGAAAACCATTCAGAAAAAGTCCGAGGAATTCTCTCCCAATCTTGCTGCAGAATGGAATACTTCCAAAAGAATTATGATCTTAGTCGGAACACGTGATTATAGTGAAGAGCTGGAAATGCAGTTGTCACAGCTCGTTAAAAACCATAGTGTGGTTGTTTTGAAAGAAGCAAATTCAAATTTAAGGCACGATAAGTTTTTCGCCCACATCGATCGGTATATTTTTAATTTTAATGAAGAGGATTTCAAAACTTATGCACCGGATTTATTGATCACGATCGGACAAAATATAGTTTCAAAAAAAGTAAAACAATTTCTGCGCAAAGCAAAGCCTAAAAATCACTGGCATGTTGATGAATTTTGGTATCCTGACACGTTCTTCAGCCTCACCGAAAAAATTAAAACTGCGCCGGAAAAGTTCTTCTCTAAATTATTAAATTTCGTTTCGTTAGAGCCAAGTCCTTATTATAATTTGTGGGATGTTTTGCGGGACAAAAGAGATCTGAAACATGAAGAATATTGTCTGGGAACGAATTTTTCAGATTTTAAATTTTTCGAAATACTTTCTTATAAATTGCCTGAAAACATTAATTTGCATTTTAGTAATTCATCTGCAATTCGTTACGCTCAACTTTTTGATTTTCAAAAAAATAATATTTACTGTAACCGCGGAACGAGCGGAATTGATGGTTCAACTTCTACCGCGATGGGTTTTGCGATGAAAGACGTAAAGCAAACCGTCTTGGTTACGGGAGATCTGAGCTTTTTCTATGACATCAATGGTTTGTGGAATAATTATATTCCGCCATACACCAGAATTATTGTATTTAATAACGGCGGCGGCGATATTTTTAAAATTATTCCGGGACCAAGCTCTACGAATGCTCTAGATGAATTTATCCTGACCAAACATCATAAAAACGCTGAATATCTTGCGAAACATTTTGGCTTTGCTTATACGAAAGTTGAGGATGAAGACACGCTTTCCAGAGTTCTGGATAATTTCTTTAAACCAGATGCGAAAGCAAAAATCTTAGAGATCGATACTTCAGCAATCGAAAATGCGGATGTTTTAAAAGGTTATTTTGAATTTATAAAGTAATCTAGAAAACGACCTGAATACCAAATTTCACGGCGAATCTTTTAACTTCCGGTCGGTCCAGATAATTTCCACGCCAGTTGAAATCGACGCGTAGAATTTTGAAATTACCCAACCCAATATTTTCCAGTCCGAAACCATATTCGTAATAAACATGCTGATCGGGCGCCGAATACCTTTTGTTATCAAAATTTATATTTTTTGAGGCATCGCTTAAAGTTCCATATGCACCCCGGAAAAAAATGAGTTCGCGAAGTTTTAGTTTTTTAATCAAAGGAAGATAAGAAATCAGTTTCCCATTAAAATGATGCTCAACATTTACCGTAGAATAAGTGTCTGCAACGAATTCATAGTACTTTAATAAAGAAAAAGTATTAAAGGATAGAAAGTACGACTGGTTTCCCGGAATGATATTTTGAATCGCAAGCGGAACAGCATCGAAATTTTTTCCCGCCTCGAAATTCACATTTGTTTTCCCTAAATTACCTAGTAAAATCTTCTGTGCATAGAGAAACTGCAATTTATTATAATCAAAATCACCATCTAAAACATTCGCAAAACCGTGCGTATATTTCAGAATAAAAGTAGGTGCAAGCGTTCTAAGCGTTGTTCTGTCAACACCATACTGCACATATTTTGCGCCAGGTTGCAACACAAAACTGAAGGTGGTATGAAAATCAGTCAGTCCCGATTTCAATGCACCATTCTTATAAAAATCGAGATTAAATTTCTCTGGATTAGCGGTACTTATATTCTGTAAAGAAGCATCCATTCGCAGGACAAAATTTCTCACCGGCTCCAAAGAAAAGAAGAGGTTATTTTGCTTTACAAAACTCAAAGATGCGTTGGTCCCCGAAGTTAAAATACCCGAAGAACCATAAGATGGCGTCATAATTCCCTCATCATACATTAAACTTGCTCCGAGTTGCATTACATCATTTTTGCTCCCAAAACCCAGAGTGGCACGGTTGTCACGATTGAACATGTACTTTCCTTCTAAACCATATTTGAATTTTCGGTCTTTGAATCCGTAAGCAGTGTAACCTGCAATTCGCCACATGTCGTTCGCAGAAAAATAAGTTCTGGCTCCAACTCTTACCCGATCACCTTCCACTTCATTATAGCCGTAAGCGGAATAAATACTTCCAAAATCGATGGCGTTCCAGGCATTAAAATAGCCAGACTGCACAATTTCTACCAAGTTAATGATCCTTTCAAATTTGGGTACTTTGTGAAGTTCATCAACCATTTTGTACACATTTTTTTCAGATTCCTGCAGCGGCTCATCTCTGTTCTTTTCCCAGTATTCATCGGATTTGGTTAGATCTTCATCGCTTAATGTCTGGCGCTTGTCTTTCAATAAATTTTCTGCGAAATTCTGATTAAAAAGATAGTCGCTGTACTGGTCTGTTCTTTTAAAAAGAATACTTTTCGAATCTTTTTTCTTTGTAAAAATGGACATCTCGAGTTCTGTGTAGGTTTTTTTCGGAAGGAAAATGGTCTCGTTTGGAGAATCGTATTCGATTTCCATATAAATTCCATTGACAAAATTAACGTTGATTTTATTCGGAGATTTCAGCGTGGCTCTTACAATATTATAAGTGTCTCTCGATATAAAAAGATCTCCCTGAAAAGCGATCAATTCTTTTCTTCGCGGAAAATATTTAATCTTAAAGCAATCGTTTCCGTTTACCGAAAGCGAATCGGTGAGTTCGTAGTCATAACTGGCAAAACCATCTGTACCAACAGGACTCGGAAAACCAATATTGAAAAAGTTTAATGTATTATCGTAAAGATTTACGTCTTTGAACTGATTTTTTGCGGAGGCAGCCATTCGCTCATTATTGTTAAAGCCCGAAAACTTATTGGCAACAATAATTTTATTTTCCTGCTTGTCCGGTTTATTTCTACCATAGGTTTTGAAGATCGTTTCATTAAAGAAAACAGGCAGACTGAGTTTTTTATCAAAATTTGCAGAATCGGCATAATCAAATATGAATTCCAGCTTATTGAATATTTTTCTTTGCTTGAAAGTACTGTCGATATTATTTAGACCGATCTCAATTTTCTCGTATTCTTTGTACTGATAATCGTCGTAGTTAGCAAGACCGTTTGTTCTTTTTCTTTTCCAGACCTCCTGCATTATCGCATACGCCGGATTTTCCTTTCTGTTTTTATACTTCTTCTTAGACTTTCCCGTAAGCATAACTTCCTGAATATGCTCGGTTCTTTCAGATTGCATTTTAACCACTAAATTTTGAAAATTGAGATCGCTAAAATTGAGAACTTCGGTTTTATAATTTCTTTTGAAAAAACTGGCTGTCGTAATTCCCGAATCAAATTGAATTAAAAAATGATTGTCTTTCGCGATCACTTCAGATTTCTGATGGTTATTAATGAAAATCTCCACACCATTCAGAGGTTTCAGCGTTTTGGCATCGATAATCGTTCCCGAAATTTTATTTTGAGAAAATATCAGGGTTCCAAATAACAGAAAAAATAGAATTTTCAAATGGCGTATGATCGGAAAGGAGAATATATTTTTTTTCATTACAGGCTTGTGAGTAATTACAAGATCCGGGGATTTCAACAGAGAAAGCAGATCAAGTGATTATCGAGGAAATATCTAATTTAAACTTTTAAATATTCTGAATCTTCAGGTAAGTTTTTAATTTTAGAAATTGGATAAATGAACATATCATCAAAATTATTCATCGAGTTAATGATTTGAAAATGAGAATACTCTTTTAAGTTTTGTGGCGTGATCTCCGCTTCTTTAATTTTCTTATTTTTAAGCAAATGTTGGCGCTGCACACCATTTAACAAATAAGTTGTCGGCGTAAACCAATCCTTTCCTTTTTTGAATAAAAGATTAGAAAAAGAAGTACAGGTGATATGATTATTTTTTACAATAATAATTTCATCAGCTTTCGACAAGATCTTCATTTTTTCCAGCTCTTTTCGGTCTTCGAATTTGAAGGAATAGTCGTAGCTATTATTCTCCACCAGCTTAAAATTATCGATCTCAGAGATGGCATAAGGAATCATCTGTGTGCGGAATTTTTTATCCAGATCGTAAATAATTCTTAGTTTATAGAGACCATCTTCGTCATGCTGTAGATTTTTGTAAATCTCATCTATATTGATAGAGCCCTCTTCTCCAAAATGCTCGAAAGTCTTGTTGACCCTGCTTTGATGAAGGTCCAGAAGGAATATTTTCTGGTCTTCTATCTTAATGCTTTCAATGAATTGGGACATAAATTTTGTTTTTCATTTCTTTGTATTCGTCGGCAAATTTACTCAAATGCGTGATTCCACCACCACTTTTGAAAAATAATTTTCCGTTTTCTTTTTCTATAAATCTTATCATCACACAGGAATCCAGATTCTCACCATCGAACCAACCGCAAACACCTGTGTAGAAACCTCTTTCATAATTTTCAGCTTCCAAAATTATTTCCAAAGTTTTCGGTTTTGGCGCACCGAGAATTGATCCTGCGGGAAGTAAAGTTTTCATGATACTTCCTATTTTATTTTGAAATGCAGGTTTCAGTTTCCCTGAAATTTTCGAACTCATTGCATAGAGATTCTTTTGTTGCGTCTTAATAAAGTCAATTCTCTGAAATTCATCCAGTTGAACGTCATCTGCAACCATGCTCAGATCATTCCTCAGCAAATCGACGACCGTGTAATGTTCGGCTTTTTCTTTCACATCATTTTTCAGAATTTCGGCCGCATTTTCTATGGAGGCATCAATTGTACCTTTCATCGGATGCGTATAAATTTGATCACCGATGATTTCTACAAAAGTTTCCGGCGAGAAGAAAACAAACTGATCTTTGTACCACACTTTATATTTCGCTCTCGATCGGTAGAAAATTTCTTTTAAAGTCAGATTAATTTCTATTTCGCTCTTTACGGTATAATTGGTAAGATACGAATTTCCTAATCTTAAATTTTCCTTCACGAAATCAAATCCCTTCCGATAGTTTCCTTCACTTTCTGAAAATACTTTTAAGTCGATCTCCTGATTTCCTGCTTCTACCTCTTTTATGTTTTTAAAGTTTTGAAAATCAATTAATAAACTATTTTTATTAATTTCATTTTCCTGAAAAACTTCTACATTTTCCATTAAAAAATCGACCATAAAAAAGAAGGGAACTTTCTGCTGCGAAAGTTCATCCATGAGATCGAAATTTTGGTGGTAAGGCGGAAACATGAGGACAAAAATAAGGAAAAGCGCTAAGTAAAATAGAAAAAGAAGGGCTTTTAAACTTAAAAGATTATTTTTGCGCCATGGAAAACAACGATCCAAGAAAATCTGGCATTCAACAGATTCTGAAAACCGCATTTTGGTATTGGAATAAAACTTTAATTTATCAACTGTTGTACAGCTTGCTTTATTTTTCTATGTTTTTTCTGGGTTATTTTTATCTCTTCAGATATTTTGGACTTTGGGACGAATTTGCAAAATACAGTGATCTGGTAAAAACCGACATTCCTGCCTTTAACAAAAAAATGGAGGAAATTGCCAGGTTACCACAAGCGAGGAATTTTGGTCTTGCTTTCTTTTTTCTTCTGGCTCTCATCAATCCTTTGAATGTAGGACTTTACAAAATATTTAGAAAGATCGATCTAAAAGAACCCGTTTCTATGAAGGATCTTTTTGCAGGTTATCTCGGTTTCGACTTCTTCAAATTTTTTGGGTTTTACCTCTTCTGGATCATTATTTTCACGTATGCAAACGCCCTTTTAGTTCTCGGATTAGTGTGGGTTTTTATTACTTTATTTTCAATTCCGTTGATGTTTTTTATGGATGTTAAGACTTTTGAAGGAATTATCTTGACCGTAAAAGGTTTGCGAAAAAATTTCGGAATGATATTGATCGGGATGTTGATCGCATTATTATTCAGTTTAAGTGGATTTTTACTTTTCGGTGTCGGTTTCCTACTTACATTTCCTTTTTGGAATGCCATGATCTATGCTCTTTATCAACACATTTACAAAGAAATAGGCTAAATTTTTATTCTAATTTGCAATAATTTCAGATTTAAATTTTAAATTTGAGAAACTTTAAAAACTAGAACTATGGATAACTTTCAAGAATTTGAGCAACCGATCGGACCTCAGAAATCCTCCGGAGATATTATTTCCCACGCTTTCGAAATGTATAAAGGCGTTTTTCTCTACGCTCTTTTGGCAATGGTCATTTATATCCTTGCTTCCATTGTGATACGTGCTGTTACCGGTTTTGATTCAATGAGTTTCTCGGAGGAAATGCGATCTTCTCGTGGCAATTTTTCAGCAATGAATTTCTGGGCGATCCCAAGACTAGGAATTTATTCTGGACTTTCAGGATTGTTAGGAATTCTTGTAACTCCTCTTTTTGTAGGAATTATTTACATGGCGAATAAATATAATTTCAAACAACAGTTGCAGATCTCCGATTTATTTATTGGCTACAGACAGAACTTTGTTAACATTTTGATTTACACTTTGATATCAAATATTATTGTTGGGATTTCATTTGCAATGTGCGTTATCCCAGGATTCTTTGTTTTGCCTTTTTTTTTATTGGGTTATCCTATTCTTTTATTTGAAAACGCAAGTTTTTCGGAAGCATTGAGCAAATCTTTTACAATTGCTAAAGAAAATTATGGAGTATTTCTTGGTGCTGCTTTCCTAGGATTTCTTATCAGTTTCGCGGGAGTATTTTTGTGTATAATTGGCCTTATTGCAACGATGCCGTTCATATTAATTGTTATGTATTCTATTTATTGTGCGTTTTGCGGAAGACCGAGACCCCTTCATATTCCAGATTAAATTTATATAAAAAATAAAGCAATTTTATTGTACTTTTGAAAACAATAGGAATTTCTGTTGTTTTTTTTAAAACCTAGAGTATGTCCAATTTAAAAGATCAGATTAGTGAAGTAAAAATAAAGCAGATTTTTCTTTTGCTGCTCATTATCGTTCTTGGAGGATTAATTTTCTTTAATCTATCCATGTTTATTCCTGCAGTTTTAGGAGCGATTACCCTATATATTATTACGAGAAAATACAATCTTTATTTGCAGGAAGTTAGGAACTGGAAACCTTGGATCGCTTCTTTAGTTATTATTTTGGGAACGCTGATCGTCTTGATTTTACCTATTTATTTCATAGCTGATTTACTCGTAGAAAAACTAGGAAATGCAAATGCTTATATGACAAAGTTTAATGTTTTTGTGGATAAAATTCATGATTTCATTTACCAAAAAGTCAAAATTGATATTTTAAGTAAAGAAAATATTGACAAATTGAAATCTACTGCGGGGAAATATTCTACGACCGCCTTGAGTTCTACATTTAATACTTTGACCGTAGTCGCTTCTATGTATTTTATTCTTTATTTTATGTTGGAAAGACCTCGTCTTTTTGAAAGACTTCTTAAAAGTTCAGCACCTTTAAAAAGAGCAAACGTAACTTTACTAGGTCAAAAAATTCATAGAATGGTCATTGCAAATGCGATCGGAATTCCAGTAGTTGCTTTAGGACAAGGAATTGTCGCACTGATCGGCTATTTTATTTTTGGCGCACCAAGTGCCATTTTATTATTTGCATTAACTGCTATAACCGCTATGATTCCTATTGTAGGGGCAGGAATTATTTATATTCCAGTTTGTATTTTCATGATTGCAGAAGGAAACGTCGGTGCCGGTTTAGGTTTAGCAGCTTATTGTCTAATTATAGTTGGTCTTACCGATAATTTAATGCGCTTTACTCTTTTGAAAAAATTAGAAAATATTCATCCTTTAAATACTGTTTTCGGAATTATTTTAGGTCTAAATATTTTTGGGTTTATGGGTCTGATTTTCGGGCCAATCCTAATTTCGATTACCGCAATGTTGATCCAGGTTTACCGAGACGAATTTGCTGATGATGACCACGAACTGATTTTACCAGAGTCAAATGAAATCGAAGAGAGAATAGATTTATCAATTTAAGAGAAAAATTTTAAAATGACAGAAGGTTTAAATCCAGAAATATTACAGGAAATCTGTAAAGTTGAAATGCCTTTTGGAAAACATAAGGGAACTGTTTTAGCGAATTTACCCATCAGTTACCTCGAATGGTTTCAACGACAGGGAATGCCGCCAGGAAAATTGGGAATGCAGCTTTCTACTATTTATGAAATAAAAATGAATGGTTTAATGGATCTTTTAACTCCAATTCGTGGGAAAGTTCAACAAGAAAAACCTAAAAATAAAATTTACAAATTTTAAAAGTGCAAAAGTTAAAAAAATATTTTATTCCTATTTTATCAGGATTAATATTGATTTTTAATTTTTGGTATATTTTTGAACTGTTCCGTGGATTCAGTTATATAAAAGAAATTAGAGCAAATGTTGATTTGTTAGAAAAATATATTTGGATTAATTTAAATATTTCTATTTTCTTAATTATTTGTAACTCCTTCTTTATCGCATTTTTATCTTTAATGAGTTGCACCAAAATTCTAACATATTTTAAAAATAAATATAGCTTTTTTAAGGAGTAATTTTAAATCCTGAGTTTTCAGCGGCTTTTACAGCAATATTGTGGTCATTTTCTCCGCCGCCACCACCGGAAATACCGATTCCACCAACAAGAATTCCATCTTTAAAAATAGGCGTTCCTCCTCCTAACAAAAGAAGTTCAGGTAACGTATTTAAATTTTTTGCGTCTGTGCTTTTCTCAGCATTTTGCATCAAAATATAACTTGGCGTTTTTGTAGATAATGAAGTGTATGCTTTTCTGCGCGAAGCTTCTGTATTATGGGGACCAACATTATCACCTTTCAGTAATAACAAGGTAACTCCAGAAGAATTTAAAACTGCTATCGAAACATTTTTATTTAATTTCTGTGCTTCCAAATTAGCTTGTTTTACCAATTGCATGGCACCTTCCTGTGTTAAATCAAAAGATTTTGAAACCGTCTGAGCGGATAAGAAAGAAGTGAAAATTAAAAATAATACTAATCCTGTTATTTTTTTAATACGAATCATAAAGATAATTTTTTATAAATTTAATAATAATGAAAATTGTGTTATGCTTTAAGAACAGCTATTTCATCCCGCAATTTTGCCGCTTTAATGAAATCTAAATTTTTTGCCGCAGATTCCATCGATTTTTGCTTTTCGGCAATCAGTTTTACAATATCTTCCGTTGCATAAGTGCTTTTTTGTTCAGCAACCTGTTTCAAAATTTCTTTTTGGGTATATTTTTCGTCTGGGAAATCTTTGCTTCTACCCACTAAAACTTCTGATATTTTTTTATTTAAAGCCATTGGAACCTGACCATGCTTCTCGTTATATTCTATCTGTTTTTGTCTACGGTAAATCGTTTCATCAATCGTTGCCTGCATTGATTTTGTCATTTTATCGGCATACATGATTGCTTTTCCATTCAGATTTCTTGCAGCTCGACCAACAGTTTGAGTCATCGATCTTCTTGAGCGCAACATTCCTTCTTTATCAGCATCTAAAATTGCCACCAAAGAAACTTCCGGTAAATCAAGTCCTTCCCGCAATAAATTGACACCAACGAGAACATCAAAAATCCCAAGACGCAGATCCTGCATGATCTGAATCCGGTCCAAAGTTTCTACATCGGAGTGAATATATCGTGTTCTAATCCCAAATTTTGTAAAATATTTAGTGAGTTCTTCTGCCATTTTTTTGGTCAAAGTCGTCACCAAAACCCTTTCATCAACTTCTGTTCTTTTATGAATTTCTTCTATTAAATCATCAATCTGGTTGATAGAAGGACGAACTTCGATAACCGGATCCAATAATCCCGTCGGACGAATAAGCTGTTCGATATATTCGCCACCACTTTTTTCGAGTTCATAATCCGCGGGAGTTGCAGAAACATAAATCACCTGATTTTGAATGGCTTCGAATTCCTCAAATTTGAGCGGTCGGTTATCCATCGCAGCTGGAAGTCGGAAACCATGTTCCACCAAAACTTCTTTTCGGCTTCGGTCGCCTCCATACATCGCGTGAACCTGCGGAATGGTAACGTGACTTTCATCAATCACCATCAAAAAATCTTTCGGAAAATAATCCAGCAAACAGAAAGGTCGGGAACCAGGTAATCTTCCATCAAAGTATCGGGAATAATTTTCAATTCCGCTGCAATAACCGAGTTCCTTCATCATTTCCAGATCGAGTTCTGTTCTTTCCTGCAGTCGTTTTGCTTCAAAAGGTTTTTCGATTTCCGTAAAAAAATCAACCTGTTTTACCATGTCATCCTGAATCTCTCGAATCGCACTGACCTGCGTTTCTTTGGAGGTTACAAAAAGGTTCGCCGGATAAATTTGAATCTCGTCAAAATTATCCATTACATTTCCCGAAAGTGGATTAAAACTTTGAATGGTTTCAATCTCATCGCCAAAAAATTGAAAACGGATCGCGTTATCAGCATACGCTGGAAAAACATCAACAACATCGCCTTTCACCCGGAATGTGCCGCGAGTAAATTCATTTAAAGTTCTAGCGTAAAGAGCATTAACTAAAGAATGAAGCAAAGTGGTTCGTGTTATCTTCTGATTTTTTTCAACGGAAATAAGAGACTTCTGAAATTCTGCGGGATTTCCAACCCCATAAATACAGGAGACTGACGCGACAATAATTACATCTCTACGTCCTGAAAGTAAACTCGCCGTCGCTGACAAACGCAGCTTCTCTACTTCTTCATTAATGGATAAATCTTTTTCTATATAAGTATTCGTGGAAGCGATGAAAGCTTCCGGTTGATAATAATCGTAATAGGAAACGAAATATTCTACAGCATTATTAGGGAAAAATTCTTTGAATTCTACAAAAAGTTGAGCCGCCAAAGTTTTATTGTGCGCCAAAACAATCGTTGGTTTCTGAGAATTCTGAACCACATTTGCCACAGTAAAAGTCTTCCCGGAACCTGTGACACCGAGTAAAGTCTGATATTTTTCACCAATGTTCAAGCCTGCTGTTAATTTTTCGATCGCTTGAGGTTGATCACCGGTTGGTTTATATTCTGATTGAAGTTCAAATTGCATGGTGCAAAAATAAGGAAATTAAAACACTGAATTCTATTTGTTTATAGTACGCTTTAATAGAAACGTTCTATTAAATTTAAAAAAATGATTAAACCAAGAAATATAAAAATACAATAAAGCCAATCTCTATTCGATTAAGATTGGCTTTATTGTATTTTTTCGTTGCACTTCTACAGCAGCATCTACGAGCGTATGAATAGCTTAAAAAATTACTTTTTAATTTCGGGCGCTGCAAATTGCATGGTCAGTGGAATATAAAAAACAGTTTCCTTCGGAATTCCTTTTTCTGTGGCGGGAATCCAAACTTTATCTTCATTTGCAATTTTCATCGCGCGTTCAGCTTCTTTATTAAATACCTCATTATCTCCTTTTGCTACAATATTAATTACTTTTCCTTCCGCATTGATCGTTAAATTGAGCGACGATTTTAGTAATCCTTCATTGCCTGTTAAAACGGAAGTGTCAAAATTATTGTTTAAACTACTTCTCAATTTATTGATCCCTCCTGGAAATTCAGCAATGGTTTGTCCAACTTTACTTGGCGGTGGCGGTGGCGGCGGCGGCCCGTCATTTTCATTTTTGCCTACAAATTTTGGTTTAATGGTATCTAATTTTATGTGGATTGCTTTGCCGGAATTTTTAAAAGCTTTTAAAATCTCCTTTTCTTCTATAGTTGCATTCTCGATACTTAATGGAATGGCAACATCTTGTTTTACTTTTAAAGTTTTTTCTTTAGAATTTTGCGCCTCCACTTTTCTGGAGAATAATAGAAATAAAATCGCGATCAAAGGAAGTACGCTTAATTTCTTTGCTAAAGAAAATCTCGAATTTTTAGTGGTCATCATAATAAATCTTTTTTTGGTGTTATTAAAATTAAATTGGTGAGTAAATTGAAATTTTTGAGTAAAAGCGATCTCATTTAAGATCAAGTTTTGATAATTTTTTACATCGAAATCATTTTCCAGAACATATTCATCTGCCTGAAATTCATGATTGGTGATCATAGCTTTTTTTATGGGAAATAAAGCAGGATTAAACCAGGAAAATATTTTAAGGATTTCAACAAACAAAATATCAAAACTATGTTTTTCGTCGACATGGAATTTTTCGTGCAAGAATATTCTTTCATCAATTCCGTTTTCAGCCACATGATTTTTACTCAAATAAATAGTTCCTAAAAAACTGAAAGGTGAAATCCTATGATCTACTAAAAATATTTGATGCCCTTTATATTCTATTTTATTTCCTTTTAATAAACTAAGTTTGAGAAGGCTAAATAAAAATTTGAGCAGAAAAAAGAGTGTTATTAAAATATAAGTCCAGACTACGATTTGAGTCAAATCTAAAGTTTGGGCGGATAAGATTGTTTGATTTTGAAATTCCTGTGTCGAATTGCCAAAAATTAAATTTCCGGCTTTTGTTTGATTGGTAGCAACATTCAATTTAATGAATGGAATACAGTATGCAAAAATCAAAGACGATAAGAGGAAAACTCTGTTGAATTTAAAGGTGCGCTGTTTCTCCAAAAACAAATAGTAAAATCCAAGGAGTAAACCGGAGCAAATGACGATTTTGAAAATTAGAAGTATCATTTTTTAGTCTTTTATTTGATTATCAATAATATCCCGAAGTTCCTTAAGTTCTTTCTGACTCAACTTAGAATTTGCCGTAAAAAAGGAAGCAAACTGTGAGACAGAACTGTTGAAAAAACGATCAATCATAGAAGTCATTTCGTGATTGAAATAGTCTTCTTTTTCCACTTTTGGAAAATACTGCCGGGAATTCCCGAAAGTTTTATATCCTACTGAATTTTTGTTTTGCATTCTCTTAAGCAATGTTGCAACCGTAGTTGAAGCCGGTTTTGGATCTGGGAAAACCTCCAGAATATCTTTCATAAAAGCAGATTTATGCTCCCATAAAATTTCCATTATTTCTTTTTCTGCTTCCGTTAATTTAGTTTTCATATCTACAAATTAAAAGTTTATTCTACAAATGTAGAATTAAAATTTAAAATGACAAACGTTTTTCTAATTTTATTTTTATTTGACATGAAGGAATGTTTTTTGATATTAATACTATTGCGAAAAATGAATATTACTATGAAAAATATAATCAAAACTTCTTTTTTATTGATCAGTTTAATAAGCATTATTTCCTGCACCGGAAATTCTGCAAAAGCTGAAGCTCAAAATAATATCATTCTTGAAAATGGAAAACTTCCAAATCCCGAGACGGCTGATAAAAATTCCCCGGAATATAAATCTGCGTTTGCTGGTCAAACCAGAATTCAGGGAGTTAAAACTAAAACCGCGTATATAGTTAAGATCATTAATAAAGATTTAGAAAAACCCTGGGGAATTGTAAATCTTCCGGATGGTCGATTTTTAATTACGTCGAAATCAGGTTATATGAATATTGTTTCAGCGGACGGTAAAACAATCTCAAAAGTAGAAGGTTCCCCTAAAGTGGATGACAAAGGACAAGGCGGTTTACTGGATGTTGCTCTTGATCCGGATTTTAAAAATAACAGAATGATCTATTTTAGTTTTTCTGAACCTGTTGCCAACGGAAATAATACAGCGGTTGGAAAAGGCAGACTTTCAAATGACGAGAAAAAAATTGAAGATCCTGTGACCATATTTCACGCAACACCAAGTTATGATGGTAAGCTGCATTATGGAAGTCGCTTGATTTTTGACAAAGACGGAAATCTTTTTGTAAGTACAGGAGAACGTTCAGATTTGGAAACGAGACCTTTAGCACAAAATACAATGGCTTATTTGGGTAAAGTTTTAAAAATAACGAAGGACGGAAAACCTGCGCCAGGAAATCCGTTCATCGGGAATTCTAAATATAAACCCGAAATTTATTCGTTCGGTCACCGAAATCCACAAGGTTTGGCGATGGATGAAAAAGGGCAGCTTTGGGAAGCAGAAATGGGTCCGAAAGGTGGCGATGAAGTTAACCTCATCAATCCCGGAAAAAATTACGGATGGGCCGAAGTAACCTACGGAATCGAATACAGCGGTAAAAAAGTCGGAGCAGGAATTCAGCAAAAAGAAGGAACGGAGCAACCTGTTTATTATTGGGATCCCTCAATATCTATGAGCGGAATTACATTCTATACAGGAAACATCAATGAATGGAAAAACAATTTATTTCTAGGTTGTTTAAGCGGAGAGAAAATCATCCGTTTGGTGATTGAAAACGATAAAGTGGTTGGTGAAGAATGGCTTTTGGAAGATCAGAAAGAAAGATTCCGCGATGTTTTAAATGGACAGGATGGAAATTTATACGGAATTACAGATACTGGAAAACTTTATAAAATTTCCAAAAAATAAGAAATTTGAACAGTGGAAATCGATTAGTAGAAAATTAATCCTTTAAGTAGACCAATTCATCGCCAAAATCATCATCTACCTTTTCTAAAATTTTCGCGGTTTTGGTTTTCTGCTTCAACTTTTCTACGAAGAAGCTCGTCTCAAAAAATTGCCGGTGAATCCCGGGAAGAAGTTCTTTAAAAAGATTCATTCCTACTTGATTATTGTGCAGATCCATCTTGGTTTCAAGCGGTTGATTAGGGAAAAGTTGCTCGTGAAGATCAGTCATTTTCTTGGAATAATCCAAAGCTTTTTGGGGTGAAGAAATTTTGCTGCAATACATGGTAATCAAACAGGTCCAAAGCGAATGACGAAAAGCATTGCCAATTCCATTGTTAGAATGGGTTTTTGAAAAGTGCTTTTGAGCCAGGGAAAAACTTTTGAGAGTCGCATAAAATCCCATTATCGAAAATAAGGGATGCGAAAATACTAATCGCAAAAGTTTTAGTATTTTCTCGAAACTTAAGGATTGTAAAGCATTAAATATTATTTGAATATTCCTCATAAAAAAGAAATCCCACCTCAATTGAGGTGAGATTTTTCAGTTAGTTATATTTTTCTAAGAATGAACCAAAAGATTCACTGTTTTAGAAATCTTGTCTTTAATTTCAGTTCGTTTTACAATAAAATCTACAAAACCTTTCTCCTGCAAGAACTCTGACGTTTGAAAACCTTCCGGTAAATCTTTACCGATCGTCTCACGAATAACTCTTGGACCAGCAAAACCGATCAAAGCTCCCGGTTCAGCCACGATAATATCTGCAGTCATTGCAAATGAGGCGGTAATTCCACCAAAAGTTGGATCACACAAATAAGCGATATAGAGAAGTCCAGCTTCTGAAAGTTGCGCTAATTTTGACTGAACTTTTGCCAACTGCATCAATGAATAAGTTGCTTCCTGCATTCTCGCTCCACCCGATTGACAAATAATCATGTAAGGAAGTTTATGTTTGATACAATAATCAACTGCTCTACGAATTTTTTCGCCCATCACAGATCCTAAAGATCCACCGATAAAACTAAAATCCATACAAGAAATTACCATTTCGGTTCCGTTAACGGTTCCTACTGCATTTCTGATCGAATCGGTCAATTTTGTTTTAGCTTTCACTTCTTTCAAACGGTCTGTATAAGACTTGGTATCTTTGAAATTCAACATATCCACACTTTCTACATCAGCGTCAAGTTCGGTATATTTATTTTCATCGAAAAGAATCGAAAAGAATTCACGACTACCGATTCTCACATGAAAACCGTCTTCCGGAGAAACGTAATTATTGGCTTTCAGTTCTTCATGCTCAATAACTTTTCCCGTCGGAGTTTGATGCCAAAGTCCTTTTGGTACATCTTTTTTATTCTCCGTAGAAGTAGTTATATTCTGTGTTTTTCTTTTAAACCAGTCGAATGCCATGTTTTTCTAAATTTTAGATTTTAGATTTTAGATTAAAAACGTTCTATTAATTTAGAATTTATAATCTAAAATTTATAATTAAAGAGTATTGATATTATTAAGGTTTTTGAAAGCTTCCTCTAATCTTGCAGAGAATGTCTCTTCGCCTTTTCTAACCCAAACTCTTGGATCATAGAATTTTTTATTTGGCTTATCGTCACCATCAGGATTTCCAACCTGAGTTTTTAGATAGTCTAATTTACTGACCATATAATCTCTAATTCCTTCTGTATAAGCAAATTGAAGATCAGTATCAATATTCATTTTGATCGCTCCGTAACTTACCGCTTCTCTAATTTCTTCAACAGAAGAACCAGATCCACCGTGGAATACAAAATTTACAGGTTTGTCGCCAGTTCCGAATTTTTCCTGAACATATTTCTGAGAGTTATCTAAAATTTTCGGTGTCAATTTTACGTTTCCAGGTTTGTAAACACCATGTACATTTCCGAAAGCTGCAGCAATAGTGAAGTTCGGAGAAATAGCGTTTAATCTTTCATAAGCGTAAGCAACTTCGTCTGGTTGAGTATATAATTTGGAAGAATCAACATCTGAATTATCAACACCATCTTCTTCACCACCTGTAACACCCAATTCGATTTCTAAAGTCATGCCCATTTTCGCCATTCTTTCGAAATATTTGCAAGAAATATCCAGATTTTCTTCGATCGGTTCTTCGGATAAATCGAGCATGTGAGAGGAATAAAGAGATTTGCCGGTTTGTGCAAAAAATTCTTCATTAGCATCTATCAAACCATCGATCCATGGCAATAATTTTTTAGCACAGTGATCGGTATGTAAAATTACCGTCGCGCCATAAGCTTCTGCCAAAGTGTGAATATGCTTAGCTCCTGCAACTGCGCCTAAGATTGCGGCTTTTTGGTCGTCATTACTCAAACCTTTTCCTGCGTTGAAAGCTGCGCCTCCGTTAGAAAATTGAATGATCACCGGAGAATTTAATTTTGCTGCCGTTTCCAGCACTGCATTTACATTGCTTGATCCAATTACATTAACTGCAGGAAGTGCAAAATTGTTTTCTTTCGCATGATTAAAAATGTCGGTAACCAATTTACCAGTGGCAACACCTGCCGGAAAAAGTCTGCTCATAATTTATTTTTTAATAGATTTTTAACAAGAATTTTAGAAATGTAAAGTTAAGAATTTTATGCAATAAACATTAGTTTCTTTTGTCTTTTCCCCACAGTAGTTTTTGACGGATTGTTTCGTAAAAACTCAGATTATTAGGATGAATAAGCAAGATTTGAAAGCTCGCTTTTCGCAAAACAATTTCCACATCGGTTTCCATATTAATGAGTCTTGAATCAAGCGATAAAGAATATTGGGGAACACGACTTTCGACTTTTAAACGAATCTCAACATCATCATTTACGATAAGCGGTCGAACATTCAAGTTGTGTGGTGCGATTGGTGTGATCACAAAATTATGATTAGCGGGCGTGATAATTGGTCCACCACAACTTAAAGAATAAGCAGTAGAACCAGTTGGCGTAGAAATAATTACACCATCTCCCCAGAAAATATTTAGAAATTCGTCGTTGATATAAGATTCTACGGTAATCATTGCCGTAGTTTCCTTGCGGGAAATCGTAATATCATTCAACGCATAAGGAAAAAAATCTGGATTTTTCGGCGATACAATTTCAATCACCGATCTTCTGCTGATTTTAACTTCTCCTTTAATGATATCATTGAGTTCCAGAAAAATTCCATCTTTTGTAAAACTTGCCAAAAACCCAAGACGACCCGTATTTACCCCTACAACTGGTATTTCCAGGTCCTGTACAAAAAGAAGTGAATTAACGATCGTTCCATCGCCACCAAACGTAAAAAAGAAATCTACCTTCATTTCTTTCAGATCTTCTTTGCCTGAAAAAGTCTTGAAATCTTTTGAAAACTGCATCGAACTTGCCATTTCTCCGTACAGAATAGCCTGAACACCGCGTTTTTCAAGTTCAGATACAAATTTGCTTAGATACAGAAAAGTATCTAAATCATTTTTTTGAGAATATATCGCTGCTTTCATCCGGCTATTCGTATTTTTTGATTGGTCAGATGTGACACCAACAATTTTTTAAGTATTTTCAACAAAGTGTTATCGTGTTTCATTATTTAAAACTCCAGATATTTTTGAAAAAATCCGAAACGGTCTTTCATCAATTCTTCTTTTTCGTCATCGTAATATTTATGAACGACGTTGTAACCATATCTTTCAAAAGTTTCATCAATAGAACTGAGATTCTCACTGCTGATTTTCAGCGTGATCTGAATGAAATCTTCGCCGATCTGATTTACAAAACATCCGTAAATCTTACCATTATTAGACTCAACAATTTTACAGACTTCGGTAAAGGAGTACCGCATATCATTGGTCTGAATAATCATTACCGCCCCATTTTCGGAAAAAAGAGGGTATTTCGAAAACTCATTAAAAATATCATCGCAGGAAAGATAACCCATATATTTTTCGCGTCGGGAAATCACCGGGATTACGTTCGCATTAAAAGAATGGAAAAGATTGATGGAATCCAATAAATTACCATCATCTAAGATCGCAAATTTGTCAAAATGAACTGCCAAACTTCCTAGATTACCTTCCGGACTTTCTTCTAAAAAAGACTGGCTGATCGCACCCTGAAAAATCCCCTTCTTTTTTACAAAAACATGGGAATAACCAAACTCTTTCGCTATTTCATTAGCATCCTCAATTCGGTCACTGGAATTAAAAGCTGGATAGTCTTTTGAGATATAATCTTTGATAAACATGACGCTAATTTAGGGAAATATTAAAAAGGTTGAGCATTTTTTAAAATATTTTAAAATTATTAAAAGATAATTTGCATCGTAATGAAACAAAATATATCTTTGTCGCCTTTCATTTTTACTTTTTATTAGATTTATTTCAAACTGCGATGCTTTCGGGCGTTGCAGTTTTTTATTTTGTAAATAATGGTTTCGCGCGAAGGAATATCAATCCAGCCAAAATAACTAAACCTCCAAAACCTTGCATCATCGTTAATTTCTCACCATCTAAAATTCCCCAGATCACTGCAACAACAGGCATTAATAAGGTTACTGTAGAAGCAAATAATGGCGTGGAAATATTTAGAAGACGATAATTAAGCATCATCGCCAAGCCAGTACCAAAAATCGAAAGCAAACTCACGAAACCTAAACCGATAAATAAATCTTTGCTAGGTTCGAGCTTCGCAAAAAATCCAGAAAAGACCAAAGAAATTAAGGATGGCAAAATAAGTACAAAGGAAAAAACAAAGGCTGAAAGAATTTTTGCAGGAATCTCATGAAGTTTTGATTTTACCGTGGTGGTAGAAATCGCATAACACAAAGTCGCTACCAATAATAAAACGATAGGAATCATTTTCAGTTTGCCACTTTCAGCTCCAGAAAGCGCTAAAATACAGGCACCCGAAAAACTAATTGCAACTCCCACCAATTGTCTCTTGGTGGTTGAAAATTTCCAGAAAAGCGAACCGACGATAATTACGAAAATAGGCATCATTGAATTTACAATACCCGCAATACTACTGCTGATCTGAGTTTCAGCAATCGGAAAAAGAAACATTGGAATGAAATTTCCGGTTAAAGCAGCTATAATTAACCATTTCAAATGTTTGCGAGGGAATTTTTTAATATTTAAAATTGCGATTGGAAGCAGAAGAATTCCAGCAATTAAGACGCGCAACGCACCGACTTCATAAGGATTGAAATGTTCAAGAGATTTTTTAATCAGTATAAATGACGAACCCCAAATGATGGACAGCACCACCAGCAAAATCCATCTTTCTTTTTCAGGATTCATTATTTCTTTTTAATATTGTTAAGTAGTCTTTTTTAGAAATCATGATCGCGCCCAGACTTTCCAAATGTTCGGAATGAATTTGACAGTCAATTAACTCTAAATTTCCTCTATTTTTTTGAATAAAATTGATAAATCCGGCTTTGGAAGCATTGCTTACTTTTGCAAACATACTTTCGCCACAAAAAACTTTCCCGATCTGAATGCCGTAAAATCCACCAACTAATTCTTCATTTTGCCAAACTTCAATACTTTTTGCGATACCTAATTCATGAAGCTCAACATAAGAATTGATGAGTTCCTCGGAAATCCAGGTTCCGTCCTGGTCTTTTCTGAAGGTGTTTTGACATTCCTGCATCACTTCCCGAAAACATTTATTTTCAGTAAAAGTAAAAACCTCATCTCGCAAAATCTTTTTCATTGATTTAGAAACTTTCAAATCATCAGGAAAAAGAACAAACCGAGGATCCGGACACCACCATAAAATTTCTTCACCGGGATTAAACCAGGGAAAAAGTCCTAATTGATAGGCGAAATGAATTCTCTCTGACGATAAATCGCCTCCAATCGCCAATAAACCATTTTCCGAATCAGTTGACTCCGGGTCTGGAAAAGAAATGATCTGAGGGTCGAGTAAAACCATTTTTAAAATGAAATCCTGCTCTTTGGAAAGCAGGATTCTTATTTATTTTTAATTTAAAAGACTAGAACGGTAAATCGTCATCTTCCTCAGCAAAAACATCTGTTTTAGAAGCAGAAGTTTGTGATTCTACCGGTTTTGCAGAAGTAGGCTCGTTGAAATTATTTGAATCTACTTTCTCTACTTTCCAACCTGTGATCGAATTAAAATATTTCACATCACCTTGAGGAGAAGTCCATTCTCTACCTCCAATATTGATGGAAACTTTTACTTTATCACCTTCCTTCAATTGATTTAGTAGATCTCCTTTCTCTTTAAGAAACTCAATACTAATCGGTTGTGGATATTGTTCTTCGGTCACTACAACCATTTCTCTTTTCTGAAAACCGCTCGGAAAAGTCTGAACTTCACCTAATTTTTTTACTATTCCTTGTAATTCCATAATTGATTATATAAAGTTGTAAAAGTAAGAAATTAAGAAGAGATAAAGAAGCCAGAGATTTAAAATTTTGAAAAAAATAAAAAATGTTGAAATTTATTGGGTTAAAAAGGAAAAAGTATTTATATTTGCACTCACAAAAAAAAGAAAGGAGTTCATTTGCGGATGTGATGTAATTGGTAGCCATGCCAGACTTAGGATCTGGTGCTTCACGGCGTGGGGGTTCGAGTCCCTTCATCCGCACGATTTTTTGAAATATTTTTTAGAATTTTTTATTAAATTTTTAGAAAATTAGCTATGCGAAAATAGCTCAGCTGGTAGAGCACGACCTTGCCAAGGTCGGGGTCGCGGGTTCGAATCCCGTTTTTCGCTCTCCACTTTGCCTTGGTGGTGGAATTGGTAGACACGCAGGACTTAAAATCCTGTGTCCGTAAGGATGTACGGGTTCAAGTCCCGTCCGAGGTACTTTAAACGCTGTTAATCATTTGATTAGCAGCGTTTTTTTTATTTATTAGTCTCGATCAATTCAATTTAATAGTGATGATAAATAGATGTTTAAGGAGTCTAATAAGACCTCGAAATGCGCTACTTTACATTTTCACTTCTGTTAGTGGTACTTTATTTGATGCTTTAGATCATTAAATAAAATATCATGGCAAACCACAATTTAAAAACGCTTTCCCAAGTCCTCAATATTTTAGTGAAACGGGGAATTACCAAAGAGATCTGCATGAACGATCAAAATCAAATGGTTTTGGATAAAGACGAAAAAATTTATCAACCCGAAGATCTTTGTATTGTAAAATCGTACCGATTTGAGGGTGACAGCAATCCTGATGATAATGCTGTGCTTTATTTATTAGAAGATAAAGACGGCGAACTTTCAACAATTTTAGATTCTTACGGTGCCGAAAGTAATCACAGTGGCGAAGAATTCGATAATTTCCTTCGGGAAATCCCGGTTGAAGACAATCCAGAATATGACTTTGACTAAACATGTAATCCGGCTCGTTTAATTACGAGTCGGATTTCTTTTTAAATATATTTTTGAAAATTCCTTTTTCCTTAACTTTCTCTTTGGTTTCTTGAACTTTTTCTTTTACTTCAACTTCTGTTTGTTTCAAATCTTTACTATTCTCTTTTAATGCAGATTTTGTATTATCAATCGTTTTCTTAATTGTTTCTCCAACTTTAGGAGCATTAATTCCGATCAAAGTTTTCTTTAATCCTTGCTCAATTCCACGCCAGAACATATTGAAGAAAGATCTGGTTTTATCGCGCTCTACATTTTCCACCTGTACAGATTCCGGATAATTCCCAGAGTTAGTTTTCACAAAAACATTCGCGACCGCAGACAGAAATTTATTTTTTTCACCAGTTTGTTTCAGTATGGAAATTTTTAAATTTTGGTGCGCTATTTTTAAAGTTCCATTAATTCCCTGTTGCGTTCCTTTGAAATTGAAAATCAGATCAGAAATCAAACCTGTTGCAGTAATTTTCAGATAAGGTTCAATAAACGGATTAATCCTCGCAGCTGGCAAATCAGCAACATTTCCCGAAATAGAAAATGCATCATTCAAATTAGCGGTATCAAAACTCCATTTCACATTCATCGGAGAAGCATTCATGAAAAGACATTTTATAGTAATAGGAACTAACGTTGGCTTTCCTTTCATCTTCCCGGAATTCAGGTTTTTCACATTCATATCAAAATTATTGAAAGTGAGTTTTCCGGGACCATCACTTTTTTTGGTGTCTTCTTCATAAACTAGAACTGAATTTTTTAAATCTAAATTACGGATGAACATTGGAAATTTTATAGTTCTTAGTAATTTTGAATACAAGAGTTTTTCGGTGAGATCATCTTTTGGTATTTTACTTCGAAAGATATTTGCATTTGCACCAGATAAAGTCACTTGTGAAGCTTCTACAAACTTATTTGCAGAAATAAAATCCCAGTTTCCATTTACTGCTATTTGATTGACCTTAATATCATAGAGATCTTTTTCAGTCGGAATCATCCGAATAAATTGAGTTCTGGAAAATTTTGGGATCATTGCAAATTTTGAAATCTGTATCGTGTTTTTATTAAATTTTAATAAAGAAGCAGATAAATTGTAGAATTTTGTTTCATACGTAAAATTGCGTGTTGTTAAACTATAAAAACCAATTTTAAAAGGAATTGCCTCCTTTATGGTAGTTTCATTCATTTCGATATTCTGAATATTTGCATTCAGATCTTTTAAAATTAAAGGTTGCTTTCCTTTTTCATAAACCAGATTAGAATTTTTTAAACTCACATTTTTAACAATTAAAGGAAATGCAATTCCCTCAAAAGCCAGTTTCCTTTTCTTTGGATTTTCGCCACCTACAATTTTTCCATTCAGTTCGCTGACTAAAATATTTTGAATATTTAATTTCAGTTTATTATTTAAAAATGTCCAATCATTTATTTTTAAATTAATATTTTGAGCAGTAAGATCGAGCAACGTTTTATCAGAAGCAGAAACGGTTGGCTTTACGGAAATATTCTTCAAATCTGCCAATTTCGGAGAGATTGAAAGCGCTGCAACATTTACTTTTTCAGTATTAGAAATATAATTAATATTTTGTCCGTCAATTTTAAAATCATTGTACTGAAAAGGAATATTTCCTTTTGCAGTTTCTTCATTCATCTTAAATTTATTGAGATTCATGGTAAGATTTCCAGCTGAAAATAAAGGCGATCCATTGGGGTTTACAATATTAATTTTGGCATTATTAAAAGTAACATCATCTAAATTCACATCGTAAGTAAAACTTTTTTCCTTTTCTGCAGGCTTTACATTGGTTGTGAACATTTTCAACTCCGGATTTTCGAAACGAACTTTGGTCAGCGTGATTTTATTATTTTTAAGTTGAATATCCTTAAATTCCAGTTCGGAAGATTTAAAGTCGAACAAATTTCTTTTTTTAGGATAAAATCTTCTGAAATTTTGATAAGAAAGCAAAGGAATCACCGCCAGATCTTTAACGCTGATCTGCCCTTCTTTCGTCGTAATATATTTTGCGGTAAAAGCATACACATTATCGGAACGGAAATATAAATTTTTACCGTTGATCTTGTAATGATCAAAAGCAAAAGGAAGTTTATTCTCCAGAGACTCTTCATTCATCTGCAGATTCTCAACCTTTAAATTTAAATCATTCACCGAAAAAACTTTTTGTTTCGTCGATTTAAACACCTGAAAATTTCCTTTATTGATAGTGATATTTTCGACAGTAATATCATTTTTTTTCTTTCCAACTTTTTTATCCATTGGTTTTGGAAGAATAATATTGAGATGTGGATTTGAAAGTTTTAAATCAGAAGTATTAATTCTTTTATTGAAAATAATATCAAAAATCCCTAATCGGGCAATCGAAAGCGTATCAACAGTTCCCTGCAAACCAAGCTTATCAGTACGGTCTGGGTTTTTATTATTGATGGTGATTCCGGTAGAAAAAATATTTCCGGTTGCTAAATCGACGTCGAGCGTTTTATAAGTAACCAAATATTCAGAATTGTTCTTGATGTAATTTGGAAGGTTATTTTTGACCCAAAAATTTAAACCAAAATTTGCAAGAAGGAAAAGAAGGAATATAATTCCTGCGATAATCGAAAAAATTTTAAAGTATTTTTTTTTCATTTTAGAAACTATAAAAATTTTGTGCCATAAAAATGGTGGCGCTTTTAAATCTTAATTCTTTTTTCAATAAGATCAAATATAAAAAAAACATCCCACTAAAGGATGTTTATCAATTGGTAAAGAAAAAAAAATTACTTCTTCGCTTCTTTGTCTTCTTTTAATTTCTCAGCTTCAGATTTTTCTTTCTTTATGGCATTCTGTTCTTCATCCTGAACACCAACTGCAGTTTTCACTGTTGCAGAATCATCGCTCAGAATGGTAGAATCATTTACAATTAATGAATCTGAGGGTGCAATAACAAGTTCGGCATTATCATTTTTTGTAGTTTCGGTCTCTTTTTTATTACATGAATTCGCAACAAAAAAAGCAGCTGCAATCACTAACGAATACTGAATTAACTTTGTTTTCATAATTTTTTTATTTATTGTTACAATATTACAAAATAATTTCTCAAAATTTTATGCTTTAAATCATAGATAATGAACTACTTATAATATTAAATCAAATTAAAGAAAAAGAAATTTTAATCTATTTCCATCTCAATCACATAACCCTCATGTCCGCGAACATTGATAAAATCACCACCTTCGAAAGAAAGATACTGTCCCTTTATTCCTCTCAAAACTCCTTCAAATTCTGGTTTTTTATCTAACGTAAAAGAATTGATTTTTTCCGGCGCTTCGTAAGGATAATCTAATCTGCACATTTCTTCCTCCATGGAATAAAAGTTTTTAAAATCTTCTGGGAAATAATCTTTCACTTTCTCCCGAAAATCAGCCAGATCTAAATCGTCCTCGTAATCGTCTTCCAACATTTTTCGCCAGTTGGTTTTATCGGCGAGATGCTCTTTCATGGCAACTTCTATCATTCCCGCTTCATATCTATTCTGTGTTTTTGCGATCGGAAGTGCGAAAGTTGCTCCCTGATCAATCCAACGTGTCGGAATTTGAGATTCGCGCGTAACGCCCACTTTCACATCTCCTGTATAAGCAAGATATACAATATGTGGCGCAAGTTGAATTGATTCTTCAACCTCTAAATTTCGCTCGCCGATTCCCAGATGCGCAGTAGAAAGTTCCGGACGAATAATGGTTTCGCTCGCGTACGGACTTTCGAAAAAACATTTTTTACAAAAGCCCATACGGTAAATTTTCTCGTCATTACCACAGCTAACACATTCATAACCAATATGTTTTAATCTAATCTTTTTTTCAATTAATTGATTCATATTGATCAAATCATGGGATAAATTGAGATAATATTGAATAGGTTTCGCGTTTTGCGTGATCATTTTTAAAATTTGTCCTTGAAACTGCATAATGGTACTTTTTCGTAAATATAAAATTTTAAGATCAGTTTATATTATTTTGAGATTTTAATTGTTCTATCGCTTCTTGCAACGCCGAAATCTGTGTCTGAAGATTTTTCACCTCCGGATTTTGATTATTTTCTTGTCGTGGTGCATATTGCCATATCAAATGAATATCTTTCACCATATTATCATGATCATTTAATGTTTTTTTGCTTAACGTAATGCTGTCATTTAGCACTGTTACTTTTAAAAAATTTTGTCCTTTATCTTCAAATGTTTCGTATTTGATAATTGCAAGTTCAGGATGGTTTGTTTTAATACTTTTAATATAATTATCTGATCTTTCTTTAAGTTTTTCCAGATCCCATTTCTTCTTTGTAAGCAAGATACTTGGGAACAGGATAACTGCAGAAATTAAACTGATCAACAGATAGGTTTTTAGGTTTCTGACTTTATTTTTTTTAAGATAATATTTCTGATATCCAAGAATAATACTGAGAATAAAAGTTCCTACTCCAATAAAAAAACAATTAATAAGATAGTAATAGAAACCTCCCCAAAAATACTCCCAATTGCCATTTGCAATCCCAAAACCAGCGGTACAAAGTGGCGGAATACATGCTGTGGAAACTGCAACACCTGCAATTACTTTAATCGCTTCTTTTCTCACAATCCCAAGAAACCAAGCAAATCCTCCTAAAATAGCGAGAAAGCAATCAAAAATCGTTGCTGTTTTAAAACTTTCCAGTTGCGCAGTTTCTGAGTGAAAAGGAGAAATAAGAAAGTACATCGTAGAAGAGAATATTGCTACAACAATCATTAAAATCCAATTAACAATTCCTAATCGTATCAAATGTCGGTTTCCGATAGATAAACCAAAAGCAGCGCCTACAATTGGTCCCATCAAAGGCGAAATGAGCATTGCACCAATCACCGCTGCTGAACTATTCGTATTTAGACCAACGCAGGCAATACCCATTGAAATTACCAGAAGCCACAAATTATGACCCCGGAAAAAAATCCCTTCCTGTATTTCTGTAAAAGTAGTTTCTTCGTCTTCCTCTTTTGGTAAAACAAAAAGTTTACGGAAATCTATCATTAATTTTATTTTAAACAAAAGTAAGAAAACACCATTCAACTATTATTAATAAATTTGTCTTTAGAAAAAACAATGATGAACTATTTAATTACGGGAGGAAGCGGATTTATCGGGTCTCATTTGGTAGAACATTTATTAAAAAATGGACATTCTGTCATTAACATTGACAGTTTTGATGATTTCTATGATTACAAGATTAAGATTAAAAATACTTTAGAGTCCATCAGCAAAACGCTGGAATTTTCTTTCCATGACAAAGAGCTAGACATTCAGAAACTAATTTTCGAAACTTCTTCTAAAAATTATCAGCTTTATTATCAGGATATTCGGGATAAAGAAGGTTTAGAAAAAATATTCACCAAACATAAAGTTGACGTTATTATTCACTTGGCAGCTTTGGCCGGAGTTCGTCCTTCCATCGAACGACCGATGGATTATCAGGAAGTCAATATTAAAGGAACCATGAATCTTTGGGAATTGTGCAGAGAATTTAGCATAAATAAATTTGTAAATGCATCAAGTTCAAGTGTTTACGGGAATAATAAGAAAAGTCCTTTCTCTGAAGAAGATTCAGTTGATGAACCAATTTCACCCTATGCGGCAACAAAAAAATGTACGGAGGTTTTAGGTCACGTTTACCATCACTTATATAGGATTGATATGATTCATCTGCGGTTTTTCACGGTTTACGGACCTAGACAAAGACCCGATCTGGCGATTTACAAGTTCACCAAATTGATTAATTCCACCAAAGAAATTCCTTTTTATGGCGACGGTTCTACGGCGAGAGATTATACTTATATTGATGATATTATCGATGGAATCTTAAAATCTATCAATTATTTAGAAACCCATCAAAACGTTTACGAAATCATTAATCTTGGAGGTGGCGAAGTCATTAGTTTAGAGCAAATGGTTTCAACCATCGAAGAAAATTTAGATAAAAAATCTGACAAAAAATCACTGCCATTACAACCGGGAGATGTTCAAAAAACCAATGCTGACATCACAAAAGCAAGGTCATTAATCGGCTATCATCCAACGACTCACTTCAAAAATGGCATAAAAAAGTTTGTGGAATGGTTTTTGAAAAATGGTTCTTGAAAAAATTAGTGACAAAAATCAAAGTTTATTGAAAATCAGCGATAAAAACCTTTTTTATGTCGCCTAATTTTATACTTTTGCAAAAAATTATATTATATGTATTGGACATTAGAATTAGCTTCTTATTTAAGTGACGCACCTTGGCCGATGACGAAGGCAGAACTTATTGATTATGCAATTAGAACAGGTGCACCAATGGAAGTTGTTGAAAATCTTCAGGCAATCGAAGATGAAGGAGAGATTTATGAGTCTATCGAAGAAGTTTGGAGCGATTATCCAACCGACGATGATTTCCTCTGGAATGAGGATGAATATTAGAAAAAACTGCCGGTTGTCTCAAAAGACGATTGGCTTTTATATTTTAGAAAAATTTTAAAATTTTAATGGCTTAATGCTTGCGCAAAGAGCCGAAAGTAAATAATATGGGTTTTATAGACAAAGTTCTTAAAGGGTTCTTGGGTGATAAAAGTGTGACCGACCTGAAGGAAGTAAAAAAAGTAGTAAGTAAAATAAAAGTTGTTGAACCAGCTATTAAAGAACTTTCTGATGATGGCTTGAGAGATAAGACCGCAGAATTTAAAGAAAAATTAAAAGCTGCAACCGCAAATATCACTGCTCAGATTGAAGAAACTAAAGAACAGATCAAAAATTCTACCGATGTTGATGAGAAGGAAAACCTCTTTACCAAAATTGAAGAATTAAAAAAAGACTCCTACATTGTTGAAGAAAAAGTTCTTTTGGAAATTCTTCCGGAAGCTTTTGCATTGATCAAAGAAACTTCCAGAAGACTTGCTGAAAACGGAGAAATTCGGGTTACAGCGACTGAACTTGATTGCGAACTTGCTTCAACTAAAGATTTCGTTAAAATCGAGGGAGATACCGCAGTTTGGGTTAATCATTGGGATGCTGCAGGAACTGCGATCAAATGGGATATGATTCACTACGATGTTCAGTTTATTGGTGGTGTAGAACTTCACAATGGTAAAATTGCCGAAATGGCGACTGGTGAAGGAAAAACTTTAGTAGGAACTTTACCTATTTATTTAAATGCACTTCCAGGAAGAGGAGTTCACGTTGTTACTGTAAATGATTACCTGGCAAAACGTGACTCGGCTTGGATGGGACCTTTATACCAATTCCATGGTTTAACGATCGACTGTATAGATTTGCACCAACCGAATTCTGACGCAAGAAGAAAAGCTTACAACTCCAGTATTACTTACGGAACAAACAACGAATTTGGTTTCGATTATTTAAGAGACAACATGGTGACTTCTCCAACTGAACTTGTTCAGGGCGAATTAAATTTTGCGATCGTCGATGAGGTAGATTCAGTTTTAGTTGATGATGCAAGAACGCCATTAATTATTTCAGGACCAGTTCCTCAAGGTGACCGTCAGGAATTTGATGTATTAAAACCTTCAATTGACCGAATTGTTGAAATTCAGAAAAAAACTGTTTCAGGTCTTTTCAATGAAGCTAAAAAATTAATCGCCAACGGAAATAATAAAGAAGGAGGATTCAAACTTTTACAAGCTTATAGAGGTTTACCTAAATCCCGACCTTTAATTAAATATCTTTCTGAAAGTGGCCACAAAGCGCTTCTTCAAAAAGTAGAAGGTCAGTACATGGCAGATAACAACCGCGACATGCCGATTGTTGACAAAGACCTGTATTTTGTAATTGACGAGAAAAATAATCAGATTGATTTAACCGATAAAGGTGTTGAATATATGTCTGCTGGAAATGAAGATAAAGATTTCTTCGTTTTGAATGATATCGGTACCGAAATCGCAGAAATTGAAGCTAAAAATTTAACTAAAGAAGAAGAATTTGAAGCGAAAGAGAAAGTATTTGGAGATTTTGCAGTGAAATCTGAAAGAGTTCATACTTTAAGTCAATTGTTAAAAGCATATACTTTATTTGAGAAAGATGATGAATATGTTGTTATCGATGGCGAAGTAAAAATCGTAGATGAGCAAACCGGCCGTATCATGGAAGGAAGACGTTATTCAGACGGACTTCACCAAGCGATTGAAGCAAAGGAAAATGTAAAAATTGAAGCGGCAACTCAGACTTTTGCAACGATAACGCTTCAAAATTATTTCCGGATGTACAACAAACTCGCAGGAATGACAGGTACTGCGGAAACTGAAGCTGGCGAACTTTGGGAAATTTACAAATTGGATGTAGTAGTAATTCCTACTAACCGACCAATTGTTAGAGATGACAGACAAGATTTGGTGTACAAAACCAATCGTGAAAAATATAATGCGGTAATCGAAGAGATCGAAAGATTAACTGCAGACGGAAGACCAGTATTGGTTGGTACAACTTCAGTTGAAATCTCTCAATTATTATCAAGAGCACTTTCATTAAGAAAAATTCAACATAATGTTTTGAATGCAAAACTTCACGCAAGAGAAGCAGAGATTGTAGCAATGGCAGGTGGACCTGGAGTTGTAACGATTGCAACGAACATGGCAGGACGTGGAACCGATATTAAATTGCAGGGTGACGTCAAGAAAAACGGAGGTTTGGCAATTATTGGTACGGAAAGACATGATTCAAGACGTGTTGACAGACAGTTGCGTGGTCGTGCCGGAAGACAGGGAGATCCAGGAAGTTCCCAGTTCTACGTTTCTTTGGAAGATAATTTGATGCGTCTTTTCGGTTCTGAACGAATCGCGAAAATGATGGATAAAATGGGTCATAAAGAAGGCGAAGTAATTCAACACGGCATGATTTCCAAATCGATCGAAAGAGCGCAGAAAAAAGTGGAGGAAAATAACTTCGGTATCCGAAAAAGATTGCTGGAGTATGATGACGTGATGAACAAACAGCGTGACGTAATCTACAAAAGAAGAAAGAATGCACTGTTCGGTGATCACTTGAAATATGATATTTCAAACATGATTTTCGATGTATCGCAATCAATCGTTACGCAGGGAAAATTACAAGGTGACTTTAAAGAATTTGAATACGAAATTATCAAAAACTTTACCATGGAATCGCCTGTGACTTCAGACGAATTTAAAACCAAGCAAGTTCCGGAATTAACGAATTTACTTTTCAAAGCAGCCTCAGAAGATTATCAAATGAAGCTGAATTTGTTGAAAGAAAAATCATTCCCGATCATCGAAAACGTGTTCAAAAACCAAGGTTCGATGTTCAAAATGATTCAGGTTCCGTTCACAGATGGTATTAAAACAATGACCATTGTTACCGATCTGAAAGAAGCTCACGATACAAAATGTGATTCATTGATCACTGATTTCGAGAAAAATATTTCATTGTCTATCATCGATGAAAACTGGAAATTACACTTACGGGAAATGGATGATTTAAGACGTTCATCTCAAGGTGCGGTTTACGAGCAAAAAGATCCTTTGGTCATTTACAAACAGGAATCTTTTTATCTTTTCAGCGAAATGGTTGAGAGAGTCAACAAAGAAATTATTTCATTCTTATACAAAGGAGAGATTCCAGCGTAAGAATTCACCATTTATATTTAAAGCTTCTTCAATTTTATTGAGGAAGTTTTTTTGTGGCGATATATTAATTTTTGTACTTTTAATGACTAAATAATATTAAATGTCGTTAATAGATTTATCCAAACAAGTTGCACTGGGAGTTGATGTAGGCGGAACAAACACCAAGTACGGATTAGTCAACCATCGTGGAGACATTCTGGAAAAGGGAAGTCTCAAGACAGAAGATTATCCAAAAGTAGAAGATTTCATTGATGCTTTATATGAAAAAGTTTCCCCCTTAATTATGAAACATTGCGGCCAGAAACATTTCGATGGAATTGGAGTTGGCGCGCCAAATGCCAATTATTATCGCGGAACAATCGAGCAGGCTCCAAATCTTCGCTGGAAAGGCGTAGTTCCTTTTGCAGAATTAATGACAAAAAGATTTGAAGTACCCTGCAAAATGACGAACGATGCAAATGCAGCGGCTTTGGGAGAAATGATGTTTGGTGCAGCGCGTGGAATGAAAGATTTTATCATGATTACTCTCGGAACTGGAGTTGGCAGCGGAATTGTAGCAAACGGACAATTAATTTATGGACACGATGGATTTGCAGGAGAACTCGGACATACCATCGTAAAACCAGGCGGCAGAAAACACTGGAGCACAGGATCTGAAGGTTCATTAGAAGCGTACGCTTCTGCAACCGGCATTACGATCACAGCAAAAAAGATGCGCGCAGAATTTCCCGATTCTATGTTGAATCAATATCCTGAAGCAGAAATCAATTCAAAAGTTGTCTATGAATGTGCCAAAAAAGGTGACGCTACTGCGATTGAAGTTTTCCGATATACGGGACAGAAATTAGGAGAAGCTTTGGCGAATTTTGTCATGTTCTCTTCCCCCGAAGCGATCTTGCTTTTTGGTGGCGTCATTCACGCAGGTGATTTTATTTTGAAACCTACCAAACTTCACATGGAGCGAAATTTGCTACCCATCTTCCGAAATAAAGTAAAACTGGTTTTCAGTGAACTCGATGAAGCTGATGCCGCAATTCTAGGAGCAAGTGCACTTGTATGGGAAAAGTGACTGTCTTGGTTTTCTTAAAAATTAAGGACATATCCGATCTCACTCGATGAGTTACATCGAAAAAATCATCCTTTTTTTCATCATTATCTTTTGATTTCCTGAAAATTTACGGGCGAGTCGAAGATCATCAATAAATATATTTATAAAAATGGACAAACAGAATTTAGAAACGATCACTTTTGGTGGCGGTTGTTTTTGGTGCGTTGACAGCGTACTCGATTTATTAAAAGGTGTAGAATCTACAACATCAGGATATGCAGGAGGACACAAAGCAAATCCTACTTACGAGGAAGTTTGTACGGGAGAAACCGGTCATGCAGAAGTAGTAAAACTTACTTACGATCCCAAAATTATCTCTTACGAACAGTTAATGGATGTTTTCTTTTTCCTACACGATCCTACGCAACTAAACAGACAGGGAAATGATATCGGAACACAATACCGATCAGTGATTTTCTATAAAGATGATACCGAAAAAGCAAACGCTGAATCAGCAATCAAAACGTCAGAAGCCACAGGAAAATACAGCGGAAAATACGTAACTGAAATTACTAAACTGGAAGAATTCTATCCGGCGGAACAGTATCATCAAGGTTATTATGAGATAAATCCCAATCAACCCTACTGCAGTGCTGTAGTTGGACCAAAGATTGTGAAATTTAAAAAGCATTTCGGCGAATTAGGAATGCTTCGCGAAGATGCACGTTATTAAAATGAAAGCGAAGAAAAAATCTTCGCTTTTTTTTGCCCAAATTTTAATTCTATCTTCCGCCTTTAAAATTAAAAATCAAATATTATTTAACGATGAAAAAATTCTTTCTCCTCTTCCTTTTAATTTTTTGCTCGTTAGCTTTTTGTCAAACATACAAAGTCATCGGCGTAAAAGATGGCGACACGGTTTCTTTATTAATGGACGGAAAAGAACAAATCGTTCGTTTGGCAAATATTGATTGTCCGGAGAAGAAGCAAGATTATGGTACGAAGGCGAAGGAGATGGTTTCTGATCTTTGTTTTGGAAAAATGGTGAGTTTGCAAGGCGATGAAAAATCGGACAGGAATGGGAGAATGATCGCAGAACTCATTCTTCCAAATGGAGTTAACATTAATAAAACTTTGGTAAAAAATGGTTTAGCTTGGCATTTTAAAAAATATTCCAAAGATAATTCTTATGCGCAATTAGAAATCGAAGCTAGAAATAGAAAAGTAGGATTATGGAAAGAAAAAAATCCGATTGCACCGTGGATTTGGCGAAAGATGACCAAAGAAGAAAAGGCTTCTAATTCTTTTGCATTTTAAAATTGATATTGATCTCTCTTTGATTTAATGTAAACTATAATTCATTTTAACGAAAAGTTGAAAAGCTTTTCCTCATTAAATTTGAACGATTGCAAGAAAAGATTTCTTCTCAACTTATTACAAAAAAAAGACTGCCGAAAATTCGACAGTCTTTTTTTAAAATTATCTTCTGGTTTATTTTACCAAAACCATTTCGCTGATCAAGTGACCCGCATTACCGTATTTTTCGATAGTCCAAAGAACCATTCTGATATCTACGTTAATTGTTTTCTGCCATTTCTGATCGAAAATAATATCTCCACTTAGCGCTTCGCTGTTACCATCGAAAGCTAAACCTAGTAATCTTCCGTATCCATCCATAACTGGTGAACCAGAATTTCCTCCTGTGATATCATTATTTGTCAGGAAATTTACAGGCATAAATCCTTTTTTGTCTTTATAACGACCGAAGTCTTTTTTCTTCACCAAATCAAGGAATCTTTGAGGTAAATCAAATTCTTCATCGCCTTTTTTATATTTGGCAACCATTCCAGTAACATCGGTGTAATAATTATCTTTTTCACTGATGCCAAAATATTTTCGATCTGTTCTCTCTGGTAAAGTTGTAACGGTACCATAAGTAAGTCTCATTGTAGAATTTGCGTCTGGATAGAATTCTTTCTCAGGCTGAGATTTTCTTAATCCATCTAAGAATATTCTGCTGTTTTTAGCAAAAGCTTCGTCAACTTTAGCATATTTCTCGTTTTCTAATTTTTGATCGGTAACGTATCCGTTTGCAAATTTAAACATTGGATCTGCATCAATTTTCAATCGGTCCGGATTGTTTACAAAATTCATCGCTGACTCTTTGTTCGCAAATATAGAAGAAAATGCTTGTAGTGAGAGATTTTTCGCATCTGCACTCATCAAAGTTGGGGAAGCAACATCTTTATTTACTCTCTGCTGATAAAGGTTTACCATAGAATTCAGCATTTCACCTTCTAACTTTGTATTAAGCTTATCGTACGCTTTATCAATTGCATCGGTAACTTTCTGCTTCATGGCAGCTTTACCTGCTACATCTTGGTCTGCATAAGTTTTTAATAAAGTTCCTAACTGATAGGAAATAGGAATATATTTAGCATTCCGCTGAAGTTGACCAGAATAATTTCTCTCCACATTTCTGTCTGAGATCTGCGCATAATTTGCTTTAATATCATCTAAAACACCGCTATACATCGCTTGATTTTCTGGCAACAATGCCCATTTCATATATTTTTCCTCCAAAGATTTTTTCTCGGAGATCGTTCCGTTTTTCTCCACAGCATCGATTGTTCCCTGTCTGTTTTTCCAGTAATTTGCCACTGAAGCGTATTGGGAAGCATAATCAAGTTTTGTCGCCTGATCTTTGTCCATGAATTTTTTCATCACATCCATTGCAACTTTAGAAGCTTCAACCCATGCCGGGTAATCTTTATTAACCATTTGCTCAATTCCGTAAGAAGTCAAAAATCTATTTGTTCTTCCTGGGAAACCAACGATCATTGCGAAATCACCAGGTTTGTATCCTTTCAAAGAAATCGGAAGAGAATGTTTTGGCGTCATTGGAACATTGTTCGGAGAATATTCTGCCGGATTTCCGTTCGAGTCTGCATACACTCGGAATACAGAAAAATCTACAGTATGTCTTGGCCATTCCCAGTTATCGGTATCACCACCAAATTTCCCAAGGGATGCAGGAGGAGTTCCCACCAATCTTACATCTTTGAAATCTTGATAAACGAAATAGTAAAATTCATTTCCATTAAAGAAATCTCTTACCGTTACCACATATTTTCCGTTCTCAGAATTTTCCGTTTGAATCGCTTTATATTCTGCATCGATGATCGCTTTTCTTTCGTCAGCAGTCATGTTGTTATTTAACTTCGCATTGATTCGTTTGGAAACATCATCCATTCTCACCAAAAATCTTACTGAAAGACCTTTTGATGGAAGTTCCTCACTTTTTTTCATTGCCCAGAATCCGTTGGTCAAATGATCTTTTTCTGGAGTAGAAAGTGCAGCAATAGAACCGTAACCACAATGATGGTTCGTTAAAAGCAAGCCTTCTTTTGAAACCATTTCTGCCGTACAACCACCACCAAACTGAACAATCGCATCTTTTAAGCTGGATTTGTTTACAGAGTAGATTTCCTCTGGTGTGAGTCTAAGACCGTCTTTCTGCATATCAACGCCATTCAGTCTCTTAATCATCATCAAAAGCCACATTCCTTCGTCGGCTTTAAATTGTACAAAGCTCAACATGAATGTGAGCAACAATAATATTCTTTTCATTTATAAAATTTTTAATAGGGCTAATTTAAGAAAATCATTTCATATAAGACTTTAGTACAAAAAAAAATGGATGAGAAAAACTCATCCATTCTATTTAAATGATATTAAAAATTATTTTTTGATCAGTTTCGTATTTTCTACAGAACCATTAGTATAAGATACTTGTAAAATGTAAGTTCCTTTTGTTAAAGAAGATACATTCACTTCTCCTTTAGTTTCTACAGCTTTAACTCTTTTTCCAGAAAGATCAATGATGCTTACTGCTTTAATTTCTTGTTTTGAAGAAACAGTCACAACATCACTTGCTGGGTTAGGATATACTTTTAAACTAGATTTTACTGCACTTTCGTTAGTCGCTAAAGCTAAATCACCACTGAATTTAAAGATTCCTGCTGTTTGAGCAGCATCAGCGAAATAACCACACCATCCTGTAGTAGAATTAAGGAATTTAACTGTTCCTCTTTGTTGCCCATTATCGATAGCTGTCCAGTTTAATCCACCATCTGTAGAATATGAACTACCTGTCATAGTAGCATCAGCGTTTGTAATTCCTGTAGAAACATAAGTATTAGCGGTTCCAGGAACATAAGTAATATCTCCGTAGTACCAAGGACCATTAGGAATAATTGGACTTGTGCTCCAAGTTGTTCCACCATTCGTTGTAGAATAAAGTGACGCAACAGCAGTTCCGCCTGTAACAGCGCCATCAACAGCAATTAAAAGACCGTTGTTGGAATCTCTGAAAGCCATAGATGCAGATGAACCATCAACACCACCGCCTGCAACACCACCACCGAAATCTAAAGCTGGTGTATAATAAATACCCCATGTAAGACCTTTATCTTGTGTACGTACAACTCTACCATTTGTGGTTCCAAACCAGAAATTATCTCCAATTGTATATCTTACTCCTGTTAAACCGTATTCTGTACCTGGATTTGGAGCTGGAGCTGTAGATACCGCAGTCCATGTAGTACCACCATTTACAGTTCTAAAAATTTCGAATTTTCCACCAACTGGATCTCCAGCAGTGATCCCAACGTTGGCATCCCAGAAATAAACGACATTACCAAAAGAAGCAGTCGTATAAACGTTTTGTTTAACCCAAGACGTACCACCATTAATTGTTTTGTAAACTCCATTTCCAGCAGTACCAGTTGAAGGAGCAGTTACTACCCATGCAGTATTTGCATCTAAAGCTGCAATATCACCAACAAGTGCGGCAGTTGGAGGACCTGTAATATTACCAGGAGTCCATGTTGTTCCACCGTTAATTGTTTTAATGAAGGTTTTAGGATAAGTTCCTCCACCTGAACCATCTGAAACAGATGCCCAAACAACATTCGCATCAACTATAGCAATTTCTCTAGGAGCAAATGAAGTAGGAAGTTTAGTCGCTTGTGGGATCCAAGTTTGAGCTTGAGTCGCCATTGAAACTAGCGCAAAGCCAGTAAGTAAAATTTTTTTCATAATCTTGAAATTAAATGATTTTGGTAAAAGTATATAATTCCTAATTATTAAACAAATTATATTGTTGCTTTTTTAAATAATTGCGAAATTACGTACAAATATAACACCTAATCATTTGAATATAAATCATATTCGGAGAGAATTTTCAAATAACTAAATTTTTCACCAAATATCGTTCGGTGGTTACTCAGAATATTTGACCATTTCCGTATGAGGAATATCATCCTCAAAATAATTATTTTCTGTAACTCTGAAACCAAAATCTGAATAAAATTTTAGCAGATAATCCTGCGCAGATATTCTTATATTATGGGTTCGGAATTTTCCTTCAATCGTATTAATTGCGATTTTTATTAAAATCTTTCCTAATTTTAAATTTCTGTAAGATGGATTTGTAAGGACTCTTCCAATAGACGCTTCGGTATATTTTATTCCAGGTTTGAAGATTCTGCAATACGCTAAAATCTGATCGCCTTTTTCTGCCCAAATGTGTGCTGCTTTTGTGTCGTATCCATCTGCATCGAGATAATAGCATGTTTGTTCTACAACAAAAACTTCTTGCCGGATTTTTAGAATTTCATATAGTTCTTTTGTAGAAAGCTCTTCAAAAGATTTTATTTTCCAAACAATATTGATCACCCTTCAAACTTAACTTTGTTTTTGATTAGAAACTCATTGGTTTTCGTAATAAATTTCAGGATTTCATCACCTCCAATTTTCTTTTCTGCAGATGTTACGTACATGTCGGGCAATTCATCCCAGGTTTTCAAAAGTTCATTTCTATAAACTTCAACGTTAGCATTTACAGTATTAGGTTTTAATTTATCAGCTTTCGTAAAAACAATGGAAAAAGGAATACCACTTTCACCACACCATTCTATAAATTCGATATCAATTTGCTGCGGCGTATGTCGGGAATCTACCAAAACGAAAAGATTAACCAAATTTTGTCGGTTCAATATATAATTGGTATTTATTTTCTCAAAATCTTTCCTCATACTTTTTGAAACTCGCGCATAACCATAACCAGGAAGATCGGTTAGATACCAGTTTTCATTGATTAAAAAATGATTAATTAGCTGTGTTTTTCCAGGAGTCTGGGAAGTTTTCGCCAGATCCTTATGATTCATCATCGCGTTGATCAATGAAGATTTACCAACATTAGACCTACCAATAAATGCATATTCCGGCAAGTTGGGTTCCGGACATTCCTGCCATTTGCCACTGCTTTTTACAAATTCAGTTGTTTTGATAACCATTTGTTATTTTTTTTCAAATTTAATTAAATAAAAAATGGAAGCTTAAACTTCCACCCTATTATTTTTTTAATGATTGCAACCAATCGTATAATATCTGATTGAATTCATCTGGTTTTTCCATCATTGCAGCATGACCACAATTCTCGATCCAGTGCAGGGAAGAATTCGGCAGAAATTTATTCATATCTATTGCGACTTCAGGTGGAGTAACATTATCTTGTTTTCCCCAGATCAGGCAAACTGGTGCTGTAATTTTCGGTAAATCATTCAACATATTATGCTTGATGGCACTTCTTGCAAGCATCACGGTCTTCAGTCCTTTCATGCGATCGTTCACTACAGAAAAAACCTCATCTACCAGTTCATCCGTTGCAATACTGGGATTAAAGAAAACTTCCTGTGTTTTCTTTTTAATATATTCTTTATCAGATTTTCTCGGAAAACTATCGCCAAATGTTCTTTCATAAAGCCCGGAACTTCCTGTAAGCACCAAATTTTTAACCAACTCAGGTCTTGCCAAAGTTAAAATCAAACCAACATGACCACCCATGGAATTTCCAACAATAGTCACAGGTTCCGTTGCTTTTGCTTCTATAAATTTTGCAACATATTTTGCAATAGTCGTAAGGTTTGTATTTAAAACAGGCAGATCGTAAATTGGTAATACAGGTACGAAAACTTTGTAACCTCTTTCAGAAAAAAAGTTTACTGTTTTCTCAAAATTGCTTAAACCACCCATCAATCCGTGTAATAAAATCAACGGATGTCCTTCTCCAGCTTCAATGAAAGAGAATTTCTTTTCTTTTTTCGTAATAAATCTCATAAAAAATGCTTTATCAGCGCTGCAAAAATACAAATTTAACACCAACTTTAATTTAGGTCCTTATATTTTTAATAAAAGTAATATTTTTCACAATACCCTAAATGTTTTTTTTCTAAAAATTAAAAAAAAGAATTCAGGACCATAACTCGTTTTTAATCAATTATTTAGTACTTAAATCCAAAACTTATTAACATTAAGTCAAAAAGTGGGAAAAAGTGGGAGGTTTTAGAAATTTTTATATAAATTTGTCCCAAATGAAGAATTTCATCGGTACATACGAATGCAAAATGGACGACAAAGGTCGCATCAAACTTCCTTCATCTCTGGTAAAACAGATGGAGAATTTTGGTGGTGATTCCTTTGTGGTAAAGCGTTCTGTGTTTCAATCCTGTCTGGAAGTTTATCCAATGAACGGGTGGGAAAAGCTGATGGAGAAAATAAATAAGCTCAATCGCTTCCAAAAGAAAAACGCCGATTTCATTCGTCAGTTTACGGCTGGTTTAAAAATAGTAGAGCCTGATAATGCTGGAAGACTTCAGATTTCTAAAGATCTAACGCTTTTTGCAGATCTAAAAAAAGAAATCGTGATCACAAGTGCAGGTGAACTTTTTGAGATTTGGGACAAAGATGTTTACGAAGAAGTTATTGCAACTTCTGCGGAGGATTTTGCACAACTTGCAGAAGAAGTGATGGGCGAAATCAGTTTTGATGACGACGAAAATTAATCCGGATAATAATTAAAATATGTATCATAATCCCGTTTTGCTAAAGAAAAGTGTAGATGATTTGGTGACAAATCCCGACGGAATTTATGTGGACGTAACTTTCGGTGGCGGTGGTCATTCCCGAGAAATTTTAAAAAAACTTTCGCCTAAAGGTAAATTATACAGCTTCGACCAAGATTTAGATGCCTTGAAAAATACAATCGATGATGAAAGATTTACGCTCATCAATCAAAATTTCAGGTTTTTAGAAAATATGTTGATGGCTTTCGGAATTTCAAAGGTTGATGGAATCTTGGCCGATCTAGGAGTTTCTTCTCATCAGTTCGATGAAGCTGAGCGCGGATTTTCTACAAGAATGAACGCTCCTTTAGATATGAGAATGAATGTGATGCAGGTTTTAGATGCGAAAAAAATTATTAATGAATATGAAGAAGAGCAGTTAGCTTCTATCTTTTATTATTACGGTGAATTGCGGGAGTCACGAAGATTAGCAAGAGAAATTGTCAAACATCGCCAAACAAAAAAGATTGAAACGACAGAGGATTTAAAAAAACTCTTCAGTTACATTCCGCAGTTCAAGCAAAATAAATTTTTTGCACAGGTTTTTCAAGCCGTAAGAATTGAAGTGAACCAGGAATTAGAAGCTTTGAAAGAAATGCTCGTTCAGTCCTATAAAATTTTAAAACCTCAGGGAAGATTAGTGGTAATTTCTTATCATTCCCTGGAAGATCGTTTGGTCAAAAGATTTTTAAAAAATGGAATGTTCGAAGGCGAACCAGCGAGAGATATTTACGGAAATTTCTCAAAAACATTTGACCTTCTTCAGACCAAAGCAATCATTCCAGATGAAGCAGAAATAGCAGAAAACTCCCGGGCAAGAAGCGCAAAAATGCGTGTCGGAATAAAGATATAAGTAATTAGCAACATCATTACTAGTTACAGATAAAAAAGATGGCAAAAAGACCTACAAATCGCCCCCAGAAAAAACTCACTTTTATAGATATTGTAAAAGGGAATTTCCTCAATCGCGATGAAGTGAAAATTCATTACAAGTATTTTCTTTTGGTTTTTGTCTTAATGATGATTATCATCTACAGCAATCATTTAGTCAGCAAAAAAATAGAATTGGTAAATGATCTGAAAGAGCAAACAGAGGAATATAAATCCCGAAATGCGTATGCTCAAAGCAGATTGATCAAAGTAAAATTAGAATCAGAATTAGGAAAAGAAATGGTGCAGGATTCACTACTATCATTAGAAAATCATCCTCACAAATTATTGATAAAATTAGACAGTACAGATGGCGGTTCAAAATGAATTCGAAAATAAGCGCAAACAAACATTACGATGGGGTTACTTCTTCGCAGGCTCCGCTTTTGTCTTATTTATGGTTTTTCTTGCTAGAATTATTGTCTTACAAAACACTAATGTTCAGGAGATTAAAGATGATTACATCAACAAAAATTATCGGGAAGCAACCTTAAAAGCTGCACGCGGAAATTTATATGCTGCAGATGGTTCTATTCTAGCAACGACTGTGATGCGTTATGATGTATATCTTGATTTCAAAACCATAAAAGATTCTGTTTACTCTAATAATATCGCCGCATTATCTGATTCATTGTCACAAATGTTTGGCAAACCGAGAAGCTATTTCAGAGATCGGCTTGATCAACAGAAAAAAGCAAAAAATCAGTATTATGCTCTGGCAAAAGGACTAGATTTCGATGGTTATGACCGGATCAGAAAGTTTCCAATTTTTATTAAAGGGAAAAACAAAGGCGGTTTTATCATCGACAGAAATTTTAAAAGAGAATTGGCAACGACTCAGATCGGCGCAGGAACAATCGGAATGGATAATGGTGCTGCACAATCAGGTTTAGAAGGTGCCTTTTCAAAATATTTGACCGGAAAAGATGGAACACGTCTCGAACAAAGAGTCAATTCCAGCCAATGGAAACCCATCGATTACTGGAAAGTGAACGAACCTGTTGATGGACAGGATGTTTACACTACAATTGATTTAAGAATTCAGGACATTGCAAGTTCAGCTTTAGAAAAACAATTGATCAAATTCGATGCTGATCACGGTTGCGTTTTGGTGATGGAAGTGGCAACTGGAAAAGTAAAAGCAATGGTTAATCTGCGAAGAACTGAACCTGGAATTTATGTAGATGCCTACAATTATGCCATGAAAGATGCCTCTGAACCAGGATCAACTTTCAAAACAGTTTCCCTTTTAGCCGCAATGGATGACGGTTTTATTGATGAAAACACAACAGTAAATGTTGGAAACGGAGTTTGGGTTTATGCAAAACAGAAAATTTCAGATGGTCACGGTGGTGGAACTTATGATATTTCAGATGTTTTAGCGAAATCGAGCAACGTAGGTTCCGCGAAATTGATCACTAAATTTTATGCAGACAAACCTCAGGTGTTTTTAGATCATTTAAGAAGGTGGAAAATGTTTGATAAAATGGATATTGAACTTCCTGGAGTTACGAGACCCTATATTGTTACGCCAGAAAGTAAAAGATGGAATGCCGCAACTTTAGCTTCTTTGGCTTATGGATATTCGTCCCGTTTTAATCTGTTACAACTCACCACATTTTATAATGGGGTTGCCAATAAAGGAGTGATGCTCAAACCTCTTTTTATCGATAAGATCATGAAAGACGGTCAAGTTCTTTTCACTGCTAAACCAGAAATAATGGTCAAAAAGATGGCTTCGGAAAAAGCGATCAAAATGATGACCAGTGCATTAACTAAAGCCGTAGAAAAAGGAACCGCGAAAAGTATTTTTACGCCCAATTTAAAAATGGCCGGAAAGACAGGAACTGCAAGATTTGAATACTGGAAACCCGGACCGGCAAAATATCAGGCGAGTTTCGCAGGATTTTATCCGGCAGATAATCCGAAATATACGTGCATTGTGATGGTAAATCAACCGGATAATTCGAAAGGATTTTATGGTGCGACAGTTTCGGCGCCTGTATTTAAAGAGATTGCAGGAAAAACTTTCCTAAAAACTCCACAGAATATCGAACAGGAATTATTGGTTGACCGAAAAGTAGATCTGAGCAAAATGATCGAGCCTACCGTAAAAATTGCGGTAACCGGTAATCAAATGCCAAACGTTACAGGACTTATTGGAAAAAACATCATTCCACAATTGGAAAATCAAGGATACAGAGTTGATTACAAAGGCGTTGGTCGAATTAAAGAACAGTTTCCATTAGAAGGAACTATTATCAATAAAACCCAAAGAATATATCTGCAATTGCAGAATTAAAAAAAATGTAGGGATAAGTATCAACTTGTCAACTATAAAATAACAAAATGAAGTTAGAAGAATTATTAAAAAGAATCCCAGTTTTAGAAATGATCGGAAATCAAAATACCGACGTTTCAGAAATTGTTTTCGACAGCCGAAAAGCTGTTGCGGATTCTCTGTATGTAGCCATCAAAGGAACTGTTTCCGATGGTCATTCTTTCATCGATTCTTCTATTGAAAAAGGTGCGAAAGTTATTCTTTGTGAAGTTTTACCTGAAGACTTAAAGGATAATGTGACTTACATTCAAGTAAAAGATGCATCAAAAACTTTAGGTCAACTAGCTTCCAATTTTTATGGGAATCCTTCAGAAAAGTTAAACTTAATCGGAGTTACAGGGACTAACGGAAAAACTTCTGTTGCAACTCTTTTATTTGATATTTTTAAAATCTTAGGATTTCAATCATTATTAATTTCGACCGTAGAATATAGAATTAGGGACGAAATTATTCCGTCAACTCATACGACTCCCGATGTTATTCGAATCAATCAAATGTTAGCAAAAGCAGTTAAATTGGATTGCGAATATGCTTTTATGGAAGTTTCTTCCCACGGAATTCATCAAAACAGAACGGAAGGTTTACATTTCAAAATCGCCGGATTCACAAATATTACGCACGATCATTTAGATTATCACAAAACTTTTGAGGAATATTTAAAAACCAAAAAGAGATTTTTTGACGAACTGAATTCAGAAGCAATTGCCATCACCAACATTGACGACAAAAATGGAAACGTAATGCTTCAAAACACCAAAGCGAAGAAGAAAACCTACGCTTTGAAAACGATGGCAGATTTCCACGGTAAAATGTTGGAAACCGATTTCAACGGAATGCTTCTCAACTTTAATGGAAAAGAATTCTGGACGACTTTATCCGGAAAATTCAATGTTTATAATTTGCTTTTAGCTTATGCAATTACTGTAGAATCGGGATTTCATGAAGAAGATATATTAAAAGCAATGTCACAATTAAAAACAGTAAAAGGCAGATTTGAAACTTTAAAATCTGAAGGCGGAATTTTCTTCATCATCGATTATGCACATACTCCGGATGCTTTGGAAAACATTTTAGATTCCATCAACGAGATCCGTACAAAAAACGAAAGATTAATCACTGTATTTGGTTGCGGCGGCGACAGAGATCACGCGAAACGTCCTGAAATGGGAAAAATCGCATCAAGAAAATCGACTTTAGCCATCATCACTTCTGATAATCCACGAACAGAAAATCCTGCAACAATCATTCAGGAAATCGAATCCGGTGTTGAACCTCAATATTTCAGCAAATACACTTCAATTCCTGACCGAAGAGAAGCAATTAAAATGGCCATTAAATTTTCAGAACCTAAAGATATTATCCTCATTGCCGGAAAAGGACACGAAAATTATCAGGAAATCGATGGAATAAAACACCATTTTGATGATAAAGAAACAGTTATAGAATTAGCAAAATTAATGAGCAAATAAACGATCAATTATGTTATACTACCTCTACGAATATTGTATCGCCCACGGAATTCATCTTCCGGGAATTGGTATGTTTAAATTCATCTCTTTCCGAGCAGGAATGGCGGTTTTATTGTCATTAATAATCGCTTTGGTTTTTGGGAAGAAGATCATCAATTATTTGCGCAAAAAACAAATGGGCGAATTGGTTCGTGATTTAGGTTTAGATGGTCAAAAACAAAAAGAAGGAACTCCGACAATGGGAGGTTTGATCATTATTTTGGCAACCTTAATTCCAGTTTTATTATTCACCAGAATATTTAATGTTTACATCGTTTTGCTGATCACTTCTGTCGTTTGGATGGGAGCAATCGGATTTATAGACGATTATTTAAAGAAAGTAAAGAAAAACAAGGACGGTCTTAGCGGAAAATTCAAAGTAATCGGTCAGGTTGGTTTAGGCTTAATTGTGGGAATTACCATGTATTTTCATCCCGATATTACGGTAAAAAGAAAATATGCAGATGCTAAAGAAATCAATAGAAACAATGTTGAAACGAACTTTATGCCGACGGAAAAAGCAACGGTTTCAACCGTTCCTTTCGTAAAAAATAATGAGTTTGACTACAGCGGAATTTTATTTTGGATGACACCTGAAAAAGCTCACGAATGGGCATGGATCGTTTTTATCCCTTTCGTTATTTTTATTGTAACTGCAGTTTCCAATGGCGCTAACATTTCAGATGGGATCGATGGTCTCGCCGCAGGAACCAGTGTCGTCATATTGTTGACGCTCTCCTTTTTCGCGTACGTTTCTGGGAATATCATTTTTGCGGATTATCTCAATATAATGTTTCTGCCCAATATGGGGGAAACAACCATTTTTGCGCTCGCGTTGGTTGGTGCAGTTATCGGATTTTTCTGGTACAATACTTATCCAGCGCAGGTTTTTATGGGCGATACGGGAAGTTTGATGTTGGGAGGTGTGATCGCAGTTTTAGCGATTATTTTAAGAAAAGAATTACTGATTCCTGTTTTGTGCGGAATTTTCTTGATAGAAAACATTTCCGTCATGCTGCAGGTCGGAGTTTTTAAATACAGAAAGAGAAAATTTGGGTTAGAATACGCTCAAAATAATAGACTTTTTAAAATGTCTCCTCTTCATCATCATTACCAGAAAGAAGGTTATCACGAAAGTAAAATCGTAAACCGAATGGTGATCATGGGCGTTCTGTTTGCGATTATTTGTTTAATTACTTTAAAAGTCAGATAAAAATTATATGAAAATAGTTGTTTTAGGAGGCGGAGAAAGCGGATTTGGCGCAGCTTATTTGGCGAAGAAAAAAGGCATGGAAGTATTCTTGTCTGATAAAGGCTTGATCAAAGAGGACTTCAAAAAGCTTTTGATCGACGCTGATATCGAGTTTGAAGAAGGACAACATTCAGAAGAAAGAATTCTTGCTGCAGACTGGATCATAAAATCACCTGGAATTCCGAAGAAAGCTGATATAATTTTCAAAATCAATCAGAAAGGAATCAGATTATCTTCTGAGATCGAGTTCGCTTCACAGTTTACAGATGCTAAAATAATTGCCATCACAGGAAGCAACGGTAAAACGACAACGACTTCGCTCATCTATCACATTTTAAAAAATGATGATTTGAAAGTTGGTCTCGGTGGAAACATTGGGAAAAGCTTTGCGAAACAGGTTGCAGATGAAGATTTCGACTACTATGTTTTAGAGGTAAGTTCTTTTCAATTGGATGATATTCAAAACTTTAGACCTTATATTTCTTTGTTATTGAATTTGAGTCAGGATCATTTAGATCAATACAATTACAACTACGAAGAATACGCATTAGCGAAATTTAGAATTACAGAAAATCAGGAAAACGACAACTTTTTTATCTATAATAAAGATGATGTGATGAGTCAGAACCTTTTAGAAAAATTAGAAATCAAGGCGAAAATGATCCCTTTTTCTACGAAAGAAAAACTGAAAGAAGGCGGTTATCTTAATGATAATAAAATGGTTGTAAAATTAGCAGATGAGTTTTCGATGAAGATCGAGGAACTTTCTTTGGTCGGTAATCACAACATTGCCAATAGTTTAGCAGCTTCGATTGCGGGGAAAATACTACAGATCAATAATGAAAGTATTCGCAATTCTTTGATGACTTTCCAGGCAGTTGAACATCGTTTAGAACAGGTGGCAGAAATAGATGGCGTGAAATTTATCAATGATAGCAAAGCGACCAACGTAAATGCAACTTACTACGCTTTAGAAAGCATGAAACAACCCGCAGTCTGGATTGTTGGTGGTGTAGATAAAGGAAATGACTATACAGAAATCGAAGAATTAGTAAAGAAAAAAGTAAAAGCAATTGTTTGCTTAGGACTTGATAACCAAAAAATTATTGATTTCTTTCAGGACAAGACAGAATTGATTTACAGCACATCAAGTATGGAAGAAGCCGTAAAAGTTTCTAAATCTTTAGCTGAAAAAGGCAATACGGTTTTACTTTCACCATGTTGTGCAAGTTTCGATTTATTCAATAATTACGAAGACCGTGGAAATCAGTTTAAAAACGAAGTTTTAAAATAAAATCGGAAACGATTCAAACAAAATGCAGGAAACAGAAAACAAATTCGAACTATTAAAAGGCGACAAAGTACTTTGGAGCGTTATCTTGCTGATTTCGTTCTTCTCCGTATTTCCCGTGTATTCCGCCAGTTCAAATTTGGAATATATCGTCAATAATGGCACAACGACAACTCACTTAATGAAGCACATGTTTTTCGTGGTTCTTGGTTTGGCGATTATGCGTGGAGTTGGTTTTTTCAAATACGAACATATTGGGAAACTCAGCAGTATTTTATTGGGAGTTATGGTTCTTTTATTATGTCTAACAATGTTTACAGGGCAGAAAATCGATGGTGCTTCAGCTTCTCGTTGGTTAAAAATCCCAGGAACACCAATTTCCTTTCAACCATCGTCTTTCGCCTATTTATTGCTCGTGATTTACCTCTGCAGATATTTAACCAAAAGGATTAAAAGAGATCGTCTTCCAATTGAAAACGTGCTCTATATTTTTGGACCTGTAATGTTGGTTTTTGGACTCGTTGCTAAAGATAATGGTTCTACAGCTCTGATGATTTTATTAGTTTCTTTAGCCGTAATGATTATTGGACAGCTGAACAAAAAATACATTTTGGGTTTCATGGGAATCTCAACTTTAGCAATCGGATTATTTATGTTTTTGGCCTTAAAGACCGATTTAATAGGAAGTAACCGTGTTCATACCTGGATGAGTCGTGTTGAAACTTTTAGCAATACCAAAAAAACAACCGATGTTGAAGATGAAACTCTAAAAGCAAAAAATTACCAGGTTATGCAGGCAAAAGCTGCGATCGTTCACGGCGGAATCACCGGAATGGGTCCCGGAAAAAGCGCTTTAAAACAAATGCTTCCCCAATCTGCTTCTGATTTTATTTTTGCCATTATCGTTGAAGAATACGGATTTTTTGGTGCAGTATTTTTAATAGTCCTTTACCTCATCATGATCATCAGAATTGTAATGATTGCCAGTAAAATGCCCGCATTTTTTGGGAGTTTACTCGTGCTGAGTTTGGGAATAATGATTTTCGTGCAACTTTCCGTGAATATTGCGGTCGCCATTAATCTTATTCCTGTTACAGGACAGCCTTTGCCATTAATAAGTTACGGTGGAACCTCGATGTTGGTAACCTATATTCAGTTAGGAATTATTTTAAATGTAAGTTCCAGAATTCAGGTTTATGATGAAGAAGGAATGGGTAAAACGCAGAATATTGAAGAAATAAATGATATCGCATAAACCGTAGAGACGCGATTGATCCCGAGTCACAAAAAAAAATATGAACAAAAATTTAAAAATAGTAATGAGCGGCGGCGGAACAGGTGGACACATCTTTCCTGCAATCGCTATTGCCGACGAGATCAAAAAAAGATTTCCGACGGCCGAATTTTTATTCATTGGTGCGAACGGAAAAATGGAGATGGAAAAAGTTCCACAATCAGGTTACAAGATTGTGGGATTAAATATCGCTGGATTTGACAGAGGAAATTTATTGAAAAATATAAATCTTCCTTTTAAAGTAATGTCAAGTTTGATGAAAGCTAAAAAAGCCATTAAAGAATTCAAGCCAGACTTCGCAGTCGGAACAGGAGGATTCGCGAGCGGACCGGCTTTATTCACCGCTTCGAGATTAGGAGTTCCAATTTTTGTACAGGAACAGAATTCTTTAGCCGGAAAAACGAATATCTTTTTATCGAAAAAAGCAAAAGCAGTCTTCACAGCTTATCCGAATATGGAAAAATTTTTCCACGGCACGAAAACCTTTTTCCTGGGAAATCCTATTCGTAAGAATATTATTACAGATCTAACAGATTCAAAACAGGCGAAAGAAAAATTAGGCTTAAATCCTGACAAACTAACCATTCTTTCTGTTGGCGGTTCATTAGGATCAAGAACCTTAAATAACGGTTGGAAAGAAAATTTAGAGGAAATAAACCATAAAGGTTATCAATTAATCTGGCAAACTGGAAAAACGGATTTTAAAGATTTATCATCAAGCATCCAACATTCAGAGTCAATCCAAATTAAGGAATTTATTTCCGATATGGCTTTAGCGTATTCTGCAGCAGATATAATTGTTTCCAGAGCTGGAGCGATTGCGATTTCAGAATTGGCGATGGCAAAAAAACCAGTGCTTTTAGTTCCGTTTCCTTTTGCCTCAGAAGATCATCAAACTAAAAACGCGATGACTTTAGTAGAAAAAAATGCAGCAAAAATGGTAAAAGACATAGAAATGAAAGAAAAATTTCTGCCGACTTTATTAGAAATATGCGAGAATGAAAATTTGAGAAAAGAAATGTCCGCAAATCTCGAATTTTTTGCAAAACCAAAAGCGACAGAGGAAATTGTAACTGAGATTTTAAAAACATTAAAAATAAGTTCTTAAAACGAAAACCAGCCAAAAAGTGACAAAATCATCAAAAAAGATGAAGCACTTTATAAACAAGCCACGAAGTGGCGCAATCAAGAGCAAAGGGTGAAGCCCTTTGAATTTGAAAAAACAAAACAAAAACAGCAATAGAAAGCCATGAAAGGGCGCAATCAATAACACGAAAATGAAACCTTTAACAAGCTATCAAAACTTCTACTTCGTAGGAATCGGCGGCATCGGAATGAGTGCTTTGGCGCGTTATTTCGAGGCTTCGAACAACAATGTTTTGGGGTACGATAAAACCGTAACCAAGCTGACCAATATTTTGGTTTCAGAAGGAATTGATATTGTTTTTGAAGATGTTATTAATGATAAAATTCAAAATTTAGACAAAGAAAATACACTTGTCATTTATACGCCGGCTATTAAAAATTTAGACATTCTTAATTATTTTAATGATAACGGTTTCACGGTTTTAAAAAGAGCAAAAGTTCTTGGTATGATCACCGAAAACACCAATTGTATTGCGATTGCAGGAACGCACGGAAAAACGACAACTTCTTCTTTGGTAGCGCATTTGTGTAAAGAAGCCAATCTTCCTTTCTCTTGCTTTTTAGGTGGAATTGCTGAGAATTTTAAATCCAATTTTCTATTTAATGGAAATGAAATTTCGGTGGTTGAAGCAGATGAATACGACAGAAGTTTCCTAAACCTTTCTCCAAATTGGGCGGCAATAACTTCGATTGATGCAGATCATTTAGATATTTACGGCGATAAAGAAACGATTGAACAAGGCTTCCGTGATTTTGCAGATCTGGTTCCGGAAAGTGTTCAACTTTTTGTACGAAAAGGAATTCAAATTGGAAGAGAAGCGAAAACCTACGCAGTTAATGAGGAAGCCGATTTTTACTCTGATAACATTCGGGAAATAGGCGACAAAATTTATTTTGATTTCCATACACCAAATGAAGAAGTTGATAATTTCGTTTGGGAAATTCCGGGAATTCATAATGTTGAAAATGCGACCGTTGCAATTGCAATCCTAAATAATTTAGGTGTTCATTTTGAAACTTTGAAAAATGGAATCTCCAACTTTAAAGGGATTAAAAGAAGATATACAAAACATAATTTCGACAGCGGAAAAATTTATATCGACGATTATGCGCATCATCCAACAGAATTGAATGCAGTAATTGGATCGATAAAAACATTTTACCCCCATCAAAAATTACTGGTGGTTTTTCAGCCGCATCTATTTAGCAGAACACGAGATTTTGCCGATGGTTTTGCAGAAAGTTTAGATAAAGCAGATGAATTGATCTTGCTTGATATTTATCCAGCTCGTGAATTACAGGAAAATTTTGAAGGAATAACTTCAAAATGGCTTTTAGAGAAAATTAAATTAGAGAAAAAAGAGGTTTCAAATTTAGACGAAGCCTTTAATAAAATAAAAGAAAAAGACTTCGATGTTCTGTTAACAGTAGGTGCCGGAAATATCGATACTTTGTCTGATGGGATTGTAGAATGGTTGAAGCTATGAAACTAAAATTTTCATTGTTACTACTGCTGTTAATTTTTGGAATTTCATTTTCTCAATCTAAAGTAGATTTGGCAGCAGCAGATAAAATCAATCAGTACGCTGACCGAATCGACAAGGATTCGAGCAGAGCGAAATATACTTTTGAAATTCCTGCAAAAGGCAAAGTGATCAGGTACGAATATGAAAAGGAAGGGAATGACATCGTAAAAATGACCAGAAAATGGGACGAAAATAATGAAAAATACACAGATACTTATTCCGATTATTTTTTGTTAAAAAATGAAGCGAAAGTTTTAGCATTGCAAAGCATCACTTATAAAAATAAATCAGACGCTACAGATATTGGCGGATGGAACTGCAAATTTTGGATCAAAGATGATCGCGTAATAAATATGACTTCTCTGGGTCACGGAAAAACAGAACGTGACGATTGGGATTATGAACTGGAGCTCAAAGAAAACTTCAGTTATATGTTAAAAACAGTAAAAAACTTTGATAAGAAATTAAGTCAAAAAAAGTAAATGAAAAACAAATTCAGAATATTAAAAATTTTAATTACAGTGATCATCTTTGGATTTCTGCTGAGTTTTTCGTTGAAAAGATTCAATAATAAACCCATGGAAAAAGTTTCGGTAAACATGACCAAAACTAAAAATCCGGTTTATTTTATTGATGAGAAAGATGTAAAAGATTTGGTAAAAACCTCAAATCCGACAAAAAGAGTTGGCGATATTGATATTCCGGCATTAGAGAAAAAATTAAATCAACTTCCAGGAGTCGACAGCGCAAACGTATATCTCAATTTAAATGGAAATTTGAATTTAGACATCAAACAACGCGTTCCGGCTTTTAGATTAAATAAAGATGGAAAAGATTTTTATGTAGATGAAAAAGGCAATGAGTTCCCGATTTCAAAAAACTATTCTTTCCCTTGTATGTTGGTTACAGGTGATGTTCAAAAATCTGAATATCAGAAGTTAGCAGAATTAATAGATAAAATAGACGGAGATGAATTCAGTAAAAAATATTTCATTGGCGTTTCAAAAGAAAAAGGCGGCTACAATTTATTGACGAGTCAGGGAAATTATAAAGTAGAGATTGGTGATTTAGACCGCATTCACTTGAAAGTGAAAGGTTTTAAAACATTTGTTGAAAAATACCTGGTGTTTCAGCAAGGCGAAAAATACAGTAAAATTTCTGTAAAATATGATAATCAAATTGTTACGACACTCAATCCAAATTTCAAAGAAAACGACAGTATCATCAATGTAGGAAATAAGGAATTGGCAAAATTACCCTTGCTTGCTCAGAAAAAAGAAGAAGCCATCAAACATAGTTCTTCAAAATCTACCACGGCAGAAACACTAAAACCTGTTGTGAAAAAACCAGCAATCAAAAAGGCAGAAAAGGTAAAGGCAACATCTGTAAAAGCAAAACCAACACCTGAAAAAGTGAAAACTACGGTAAAGAAAGAAACGAAAACCGTAAAAAAAGAAACAGTGAAGCCAAAAACTTCAGATCACAAGAAAACCTCATCTTCCCCTTCAAAACTGAAAGGAAAGGTTAAAGTTGAATAATATAAAAAGTCACCTAGTGGCGAATTAGTAAAGCGGCGGAGAAAATCCTAAGCATTAAGAATTATTAAAAATCAAATCGAACATACAAATGGAAAAACACGAGTATTCAGTAGGCCTCGACATTGGCACAACAAAGATTGTGACGATCGTCGGGAGAAGAAATGCCCACGGAAAAATTGAGATTCTCGGCGTTGGAAAAGCAAAAAGTCTGGGCGTTCACAAAGGTATTGTTAACAATATCTCCCAAACCATTCAATCCATCAAAGCCGCAGTAGCAGAAGCGCAAAGTAGTTCCGGCGTTCCTATTCACAAAGTTACAGTAGGAATTGCTGGCAAACACATTCGATCTCTGCAACATTCAGATTATATTATGAGGGACAATCCCGACCAGTATATTACTGAAGACGATATTGAAAGATTAAAAGATCAGGTCAAAAAACTCGTGATGCTTCCAGGTGAAGAAATTATTCATGTTCTTCCACAGGAATATAAAGTGGATTCTGAAGGTGAAATTCAGGAACCAATTGGTATGCACGGAAAACGTTTGGAAGCAAACTTCCACGTTGTAGTTGGACAAATGGGAAGCATTAGAAACATTGCAAGATGCGTTCGTGAAGCTGGTTTAGAGATGGAAGCTTTAACATTAGAACCGCTTGCTTCTTCTGAATCGGTTTTGACCAAAGAAGAAAAAGAAGCTGGAGTTGCCATCGTAGATATTGGTGGTGGTACAACAGATATTGCTATTTTCAAAGATAATATTATTCGTCATACCTGCGTCATTCCTTATGGTGGCGGAATTATTACAGATGATATCAAAGAAGGTTGTTCTATCATTGAAAAACATGCAGAACAATTAAAAGTAAAATTCGGTTCAGCTGTTCCGGAATTGGAGAAAGATTCTACTTTCGTTACCATTCCAGGTTTACACGGAAGACCGGATAAAGAAATCTCCTTAAAAACTTTAGCTCAAGTTGTAAATGCAAGAGTTGAAGAAATTCTGGAAATGGTGAATACTGAATTAAAAGCTTATGGCGCTTTTGAACAGAAGAAAAAACTAATCGCAGGAATTGTTTTAACCGGTGGTGGTTCAAACCTTCGTCATCTTCGTCAGTTGGCTAATTATACCACTGGTTTCGACAGCAGAATTGGTTTTGCGAACGAATATGTTGCGAATGATAAAAACCAGCAGTTAAAAGGTCCGGAATATGCTACTTCAATCGGATTATTGATGGAAAGTTTAAAAATTCGTGATAAGAAAAACGGCGTTGAGCAACCAGAAGAAATCGTAGAAAAAGTAGAGGAAGTTGTACAAAATCAAAATGTTGCCGCAGAATCTCCTGAATTTCGAACCGAAGAAAAAGTGGTTTCTGGAGCTGCAAATCGCAGAAGAGACAAACTCACCATCGGTCAAAAAATTATGGAAAGCGTAAAAAAATTCTTCGAAGAAGTTGAATAATTAAAAAAACAAATACTATGGAAAATATTAATACCCCAGGATTTTCATTTGATTTACCAAAAGGAAATTCCTCAATTATAAAGGTTATCGGAGTTGGAGGTGGCGGAAACAACGCATTGAAGCACATGTACGAACGTGGAATTCACGGTGTAGATTTCGTGATCTGTAACACCGATGCACAAACTCTTGACAATAATCCGGTCTCCAATAAAGTACAACTCGGAATGTCAATTACTGAAGGACTTGGCGCTGGAGCTGATCCTGAAGTTGGCGAAAAAGCTGCAATAGAAAGCATCGAAGAAATTAAAGCTGCTCTTGGACAAAATACCAAAATGGTTTTTATCACTGCAGGGATGGGTGGTGGAACCGGAACTGGTGCCGCTCCAATTATTGCAAAAGTGGCAAAAGATATGGGCATCTTAACGATCGGTATCGTAACAATTCCTTTCAGTTTTGAAGGGAAAAGAAGATTGGAACAGGCAGATATTGGTCTTGAAAAATTAAGAAATAATGTCGATTCTTTGATCGTCATTAACAATGATAAATTACGTCAGCAATTTGGAAATCTTGGATTTAAATCTGGTTTCTCTAAAGCCGATGAAGTTTTAACCAACGCTGCAAAAGGAATGGCAGAAGTTATTACGGGATATTTTGATGTAAACATCGACTTCCGTGATGCAAAATCTGTTTTAGCAAATTCTGGAACAGCATTAATGTCAAATGGTGTTGCTTCAGGGGAAAACAAAGCAGAAGATGCAGTAAAAAAAGCGCTTGATTCTCCGTTGTTAAATGACAACAAAATTACAGGTGCGAAAAACGTTTTGCTATTGATCAGAAGTGGTTCCGAAGAAGTTACCATGGATGAGATCGGAGTAATTATGGATCATATTCAAAAAGAAGCTGGTAACACTGCAGATATTATTTTTGGAGTTGGAACTGACGAAGAATTAGGAGATTCTGTAAGCGTTTTAGTGATTGCTACAGGTTTTTCTAATGAAGACAGAAAACACGCTGGATCTACAGAGAAAATCAAATTTGCTCTGGAAGATTCAATGGAACCAACGAGAAACTCTCCTTTCAAACAAAAGATGGAGAAGGAAGAAATTAAAAGAGAAAATTTCAATAGAAAAAGTCTTTTTATCTTAGATGATGAAGATGATTTCAACACACCGGAATTCAAAACGACTTCCGTTGAAAGACCTTCTACATTACAGAAAGAGCAACCTGCAGAAGTGAAATACTTTGATCTGGAAGATGAAGAAGAACCGGATCAGACTTTTAATATCTCCTCCGAAGATAACGGAATGAATTTATTTTCTTTTGACAATGATTCTTCAGAATCGCTCGAGAGAGAGTCTTTTACCTTTGAGACTGAAGAAACAATTGAAAAGAAACCATCGCAAATCACAAATACTTTTTCGGAAGAAAGTGCCATGGAATTCAGTTTTTTCGTAAACGAACCGATTGAGGAGCCGAAAGTTGAAACATCGCAACCAAAAGCAGAAATCAAACCTGAACCGGTTCAAAAGTTAGCACCAAAGGTGGAAGAGATCAAGATGGAAATGGAAATTGAAACCAATGATGAATTGGCGAAATTCGAAACCGAAAATGATTTTACATTTATCACCAAAACAACTCCTAATGAAAAAGTTTTGGAGAGAAGAAATAAACTGAAAGAATTCAACTCCAGATATCAGGTGACTGATTCTGAAAATGATTTCGATACAATTCCCGCATTCAAAAGAAAAAACATCATGTTGGAAGGACACAATGCATCATCACAAACCATCAGTAATTTCCTTACTGAAACCGATGGAAAAATGCAGGTTCGCGAAAACAGATTTTTGAACAAAGATGTAGATTAAAATTATTCTGATAATTTGTTAAGTTGAAAATGTGCGAATAAAGTTGCATCATCAAATTAACGAATTTTCAAATTTTCAAATTAAAAATTATGAGCTTAGAAATAATCATCAGCGACGCAATAAAAGATGCAATGCGCGCAAAAGATAAAGTGGCATTGGACGCATTGCGTGCAGTGAAATCACAGATCTTACTACTAAAAACAGAAGCAAAAGGTGCCGATGTTTCTGCTGAGCAGGAAATTGCAATCTTGCAACGAATGATCAAGCAGCGTAAAGATTCTTTTGACCAGTTTACGGCCCAAAACAGAAGCGACTTAGCTGAAGTTGAAGACGCCCAGTCAAAAGTTATTGAGAAGTATCTTCCGCAGCAACTTTCAGCGGAAGAATTAGAAGCGGAAATGAAGAAAATTATTTCCCAAACCGGTGCCGAAAGTGCCAAAGATATAGGAAAAGTAATGGGAATGGCAGGCAAAGCACTTGCCGGTAAAAGTGACGGAAAAAGCATTTCCGACATGGCGAAAAAATTACTTTCTTAGTCTGTTATTAAGGATATTCAACCTTTGCATATCGATCTGATTGAAATCCGAAGCATTTGTTGTCTTCGGGTTTTTTCTGCCAAAAAGACCATTATTGAAATTTGGAATGATTTTCATCATTTATTTAGATGAATTTAATAATTGAAAAAGCTTTAAATTTGCAAACGAATATTTTTTTAAACCCTAAATTATATAAATATGTATCCAGAAGATTTAGTAATGCCGATGAAGGCAGAACTTACCGATAAAGGTTTCCAGGATTTAACAACACCTGAAGCTGTAGATAATGCTATTAAAAAAGAAGGAACAACCCTTTTAATGATCAACTCCGTATGTGGTTGTGCAGCAGGAGCAGCAAGACCAGGCGCTGTTTTCTCCTTAACAGGAGACAAAAAACCAGCAAATTTAGTAACTGTTTTTGCAGGTTATGATAAAGATGCTGTTGATGAAGCGCGTAAATTTTTAGCTCCATTTCCTCCAAGTTCACCTTGTATCGCTCTTTTCAAAGACGGAGAATTGGTTCACATGTTAGAAAGACACCATATCGAAGGAAATCCAGCCGGAGCAATCGCTGCAAATCTGCAAGCTGCTTACGACGAATATTGCTAAAACTAAAGCTTTAGTTAAAATAGAAATTCCGTTCTGAAAAGAGCGGAATTTTTTTGTACCTAAAACTTAACAACTCTTACCCCGAAAAATATTATATTTGTCTATATGGCAACGAAAGCGCTTTTCAATACGGTAGTTAATTATTTTATTCGACAACGGATTGATCAGATCCAGAATTTTATGAGTCGACCGCTTGAAACACAGAATGGCGTTTTGCTTTCTCAGCTTTTTCTCGCAGAAAATACCGATTACGGCAAAATTCACGGTTTTAATTCGATTTCTTCGTATGAAGATTTTAGCAGGAATATTCCCATTGTTACCTACGAGGATTTCGAACCTTTTATCGAGCAGGCAAGACAGGGAAAACCCGATGTTATTTGGCCTGGTTACATTCGAAAATTTGCAAAATCCTCTGGAACGACCAATGCTAAAAGTAAATTTATACCCATTTCAGAAGAGAGCTTGGCAGATTGTCATTTTAAAGCAGGAAAAGATCTGGTTTCTATTTACGCGAATAATCATCCTGATAATTGTCTATTTCTTAATAAAAATTTGCGTTTAGGTGGAAGTTCAGAATTATATAAAGATTACAACACAAAATTTGGAGATCTGTCTGCAATTATGATTGAAAATCTCCCTTTTTGGGTAGAAATTACAACAACGCCAAGCAAAAAAGTTTCCCTCATGTCGGAATGGGAAAGCAAATTAAAAGCAATTATTTCGGAAGTTAAGAATGAAGATGTCGGAAGTCTTACAGGTGTTCCGAGTTGGATGATGGTTTTGCTGCAAAGAGTCTTAGCCGAAACAGGAAATAAAAACATCTCTGAACTGTGGCCAAATTTGGAAGTATTTTTCCATGGCGGGATAAGCTTTAAACCTTACAAAGAGCAATACCGAAAAATAATAGGAAAAGACATTAATTATTACGAGATTTACAATGCTTCAGAAGGTTTTTTCGGAATTCAAGATCAAGCCGGAAGCGACGAAATGCTCCTCATGCTGGACTACGGAATTTTCTATGAATTTATTCCTATGGAAACTTTTGATCCCAAAAATTTAGAAGCTATTCCATTAGAAAAAGTAGAGATCGGAAAAAATTATGCCATGGTCATTACGACGAACAGCGGACTTTGGCGCTATTTGATTGGGGACACGGTGCGATTTACTTCTTTGAAACCTTTCCGGATAAAAATTTCTGGTAGAACGAAACATTTCATTAATGCATTCGGCGAAGAATTGATGATCGACAATGTAGAAACCGCACTTTCTAAAGCTTGTGAGATCACCGATTCCTGTATTTCAGATTTTACGGGAGCTCCTGTTTTTATGAAAGATGGAGAAAGTGGCGCTCACGAATGGATCTTTGAATTTACAAAAGCTCCAAAAGATCTGGCCCATTTTACAGAAATTTTCGATGGTCATTTAAAATCTGTCAACTCCGATTACGAAGCGAAAAGATACAATAACATCACTTTGAAAAAACCAATCGTTCACGCAGCAAAACCTCATCTTTTTTACGAATGGATGTCACTCCGCGGAAAACTGGGTGGTCAGAATAAAGTGCCGAGATTAAGCAATGACCGGGAATATATCGATCCTTTGTTGATCATGAATCAATAAAAAATCCGCTGAATTTCAACGGATTAGTTTCTTATTTTTTTTGCAGATCTTCTTTGGCTTTTGCAGCACCTTGCTCCACTTTCTCTGCGCCTTTTGCAGCCGCAGCTTTCACATCCTCACCGGCTTTTTTTAATTGTTCTCCCGCTTTATCTGCAGCATCATCAATTTTTTTTCCGGCAGCATCAAGATTCTCTTTTGTTTTATCAATGGTCGCATTAACTTTCGTAGAATCAAAACCTGTCGTTTTATTCGATTCAACCGTTGTTGTGGTTACTGTCCCATCCGGATTTTCTGCAGTTTCTACTTTCGTTTCTGATTGTTTGCAACTAAAAAGAAATAGAGAGATCACCGTCGCAGTTAAAAAATATTTTTTCATAGCTAATTGTTTTGTTACTTTCAAATATAGGGCTTTTAAGGCTTCGTCGCATTATCAGGAGTTGAAATTTCAGGATTAGATTTTTCTTTCTCTTTTTTCAATTTTAAAGCTTCTGCTTTTTTCACGTCCTCTTCCACTTTCTTTGTTGCCTTACCTTGTTCCTCTTTTTCTTTTTGAATCAGTTTTTCAGCCTCCATTTTCTTACGAACTTCCTTTAAAGAATCCTGGTAAGCAAGAGAAGACATCTTAATTTTACGTGCAATATCGACAGAGACCGCGCCAGTTGAAAAAGAATCGACAGCAATCGTATCATACGGCGGAACGGTAGCGTTTTCTTGAACGACTGCTTCTTTTTTCACCTCTTTTTTACCGCACGACATCATTAGTAAAAAAAAAGAAAATGCTATAAAATTTTTCATTTTTAATCTATTTTAAATTCAGCGATAACTGGAAAATGATCCGACAACTTCACACTGCGATCAACCCTGTAACTTACAGGCTTAATTTCTTTTGACGTAAAAATATAATCAATTCTGATGGGGAATTTATAATCATGGAAACTGGTTGAGCTTCCTCTTCCGACCGCTACAAAAGCGTCGGTTAAGCCTTTTCCCATAGTATAATACTCATAAGAATTGGGTACCGAATTAAAATCTCCCGCCAAAATCACGGGATAAGGCGAATCATCGATTGCTTTTCGAATATCTAGAACTTCATCCTGATGAATTTTGAAAGTAGGAATTAATCTTTTTAATATATAGAGAACTTTAACTTTATTGGTTTCTAAATCTTCAGTCGGTTTTACTTTTGCTTTGTCGAATGAAAAAGGATTTAGGTAAACATCTACGACCCGAATGATCTTTCCATTAAATTTAATATCTGCATAAAAAGCATTTCCGTTTCCAAAAGTGGCCAATTTTTCGTGCTTTAGAATTTCAGTTTTAGAATTTATTGCTACGATTTCGTAATCATTCACGTTATGCGGATATCCGGGAATATCTATTTCTGTGCCTTTCTCCTGATTGATAATAATATCTGCGTTCGTATTCTTTAAGTAATTATAAATTTCTTCTCTGCCCATCGAACCACTTTTCATATTCATGGTAACGATCTTCAAATTGGGTTTTTCCGAAACTTTCTCCGTAAAATTCACCCATCTTCTAACGGGATTTATAAATAGTAGTGAAACCAAAAGAAAGAAAATCGCTCTTTTTTTCCACAATACGACCCAGATAATGCAAAATAGCACATTGAAAATCATCAAAACCGGGAAAGTGAGAGAAAGCAAATTAAACCAGGGAAATGTTTTCGGTGAAACATAATCATTGAGCAAAGTTCCCAAAAGAAGAACAATGATCAAAAGATGCATCAAAACTAAAAAGAATCTAAGAATCTTCACAACACCTTTTTAATTAATTCTAAATTGGTTGTTTTTCCAGTATCTCGCCAATACAAAACCTACGATCGCTCCACCAATATGTGCAAAATGCGCAATACCACCCATCGAACCGCTGAATCCTAAATAAAGCGAAATGATGATGATTCCTGGCAATAAATATTTCGCTTTAATACCATAAGGAATAAACATAATCGACATTTTAGAATCTGGAAAAAGTGTAGAAAAAGCAGCAACCACACCGAAAATCGCCCCTGAAGCTCCTAACATTGGCGAACGAAAAATCTCCTCTGGATTCGCTCCCAATTGTGCAATTTGAAAATAGTTCCAGACACAATTTAAAGCATAAGCTCCAATTCCACTTGCGAAATATAGAATGAGGTATTTTTTCTGACTTAACACCTGTTCTAAAATTGGTCCAAAACTCATCAAAGTTAACATGTTAAATAAAATGTGAGTTAAGCCAATTCCTTGTCCTAATGGCGCATGCATAAACATGTGGGTAATAATTTGCCAAACTCTGAAATAAGGCGATCCAATATAGTAAACAGAAAATTCGGTGTACATGAACAGCGGATTCCAAAAGTTGGAAATCAGGTAAACCAGAACATTAATAATGATTATATTTTTGGTAATTGGGGTAAGTCTTGGAAACATATTTTTTAAAATTTATTTTTTAATTCATCCAGCGGAACTTCTATAAAACAACGCTTTCCTGAAGGTAAGTAATCGGGAAAACCTAAAGCCGTAAAGTCACGAATCACCTGTTCAGCATCTATTTTATAAAGGAAATCAAATCTGGATTTACTTTGAATCTTATTCCATTGATTTTGGTAGAAATGGAGAAATTCCTCCTCTGTTCTATACTCTAAAATTTCGAAAAGCTGCTCCATGAATTTCATGACCTGCATTTCTTTTAATCCTTCCGGAACTGCATCAATCCTTAAAACATTATCATTGGCGATCACCATATCGAAACCCAGATCGGGTAAAAATTTCTTGATGGAACGAAACTTATTTTTCTCCGTTTCATTCATGTGATATTCCAGAGAAAAAAGCAAAGTTTGCTTTTCGTTACCGCGTTTTTTCTTGCCATTTCTCTCGCTAACAACCAATCGGTGCATTCTGCCTAAATCGAGCATAAGTGTTTTTCCGCTCTTATTAAAAAGCCAGTACCCGTTTGGAAGGCGCATCAGATCTTCATCGAAATCCTCGTCTTCAAAAAGATTAATTTTCGAAGGTTCAGCGGAATTAGTCTGCTGATACATTTCGCCCATTGCAACACTTTCGGTGGCCGAGACTTTTTCTTCCAGGAAAGGATTATAATTTCGGTCAACTGTAATTTCTGGACTTTTATAACTGCCAATTTTATTGGTTTGATGGGTAAAAGCATCAATCGAAGTGTCTCTGTCAAAATCTAAACTCGGTGCAACATTATAAATTCCCAGTGATCTTTTAATGGTAGAACGGATCAAAGCGAAAATTAGATTTTCATCTTCAAATTTGACTTCTATTTTTTGCGGATGAATATTGACATCAACCTTCTCAGGATCTAATTCTAAAAATAGAAAAAAAGTCGGAATATATCCTGGTAAAAGCAAACCATCAAAAGCTTCCTGAACAGCTTTATTAAAATAAGCGCTTCTAAAATATCGTCCATTCACAAACAAAAACTGTTCGCCTCGAACTTTCTTAGCACCTTCCGGTTTCGCCGCAAATCCACCAAGTTTAACCCATCCCAGATTTTCATTGATGGGAACTAAAAGTGGCTGTAATTTCCGCCCAAAAATTTCGATAATTCTTTGAAGAATACTCGATTTTCTGAGTCTGAAAATAATATCGTCATTATGAAAAAGTTCAAAATCAACGTTTTCATGCGCCAAAGCAACTCTTTGAAATTCATCAATAATATGACGAAATTCTACATTATTATTTTTCAGAAATTTTCGTCTTGCAGGAACATTGTAGAAAAGATTTTTGACCAAAAAGTTTGAACCTTCCGTTGTTTGGATCGGTTCCTGAAATTGAAATCCGCCACCTTCAATATAAATATTGGTTCCGGCTTTTGCATCTTTCGTTTTCGTTTTCAATTCTACCTGAGAAACCGCAGCAATAGAAGCCAAAGCTTCACCACGAAAACCTTTCGTAGCAATTCTGAAAATATCTTCGGTCGTACTTATTTTAGAAGTGGCATGTCTTTCGAAAGCGAGTCGCGCATCCGTATCGCTCATTCCGCTGCCGTTATCTACAACCTGAATAAGGTTTTTGCCGGCGTCGCGAATGATGAGTTCTATTTTGGTAGCACCTGCATCTACGGCATTTTCCATCAATTCTTTTACAATCGAGGCAGGTCTTTGAACCACTTCACCGGCAGCGATTTGGTTGGCAACATGATCGGGTAAAAGTTTGATAATATCTGACATCTATTTATAATCGCCACAAAAATAGTGATTCAAAAGGGGTTTATTGAGTAATTTTTCGAAATAGTTTTCTCCGTGATTTCGTAACTGTACAAATTTTTAATTTGACCACAAAAGTTAGAAAAGAAATGCTTTGGAAAATTCAGTTATTCAATAGCTTAAAAAAGGTGAGCGGTCGTTGTTCATATCACTTTTTTGAACTTGACAACAGCATAATTTTCCCTTTCGCAGAAATAAAACTTTTTTGACTTTTGCGGTTAAAAATTGAATTAATGTAGTTGCGCCCATTACTTGTATTTGATTTCGTCGATTTTATCCGATACTTTTTTGGATATTTTTTCTGAAATATTTCTATGGTCAGAAAGATGTTTGAGGACAAAATCTCTCTTTTTTCTGATCACCATAAAATGATAATCTTCTTCTTCCCAGATCCCGTATTTTTCAAAATAAGTCATTTCTAAACTGTGCTTTTCGAGATGCTGCATCAACGGAAACAGATGAACTTCCTGATCGATGACCTGCAACGTTTCGGGATTATGAATTTTCACGTAACCAATATATTGCGGACTGGGAATATTGATGGCGATTTGGGCTTTATCTGTACAGATTTTGGATAAATTTCCGAATAGTTCTTCATGCTGATCCAATGGAATATGCTCGATAACATCCATTAAGGTGATGAAATCATAATCTGAATTTTGTGGGTGGTATTTTACAACATCGGCGACCTCTAAAAAAATATTCTTCTTCCCTTTCAGTTCTTCCTTTGCCACAGCGACACTTTTTTCACTTAAATCAACAGCTTCTAAAATCCCGGTTGAAATTTTTTTGCTTAATAGCTTGGTAAAAATTCCCACACCACAACCTAGCTCCAAAACGTTGGAATCTTCTTTTAATCCTAAATTGAGAAGTCTTTTATACAAAGAAACGAGTCTTTCGTTCGCCCCGATTTTTAATTGTCGCTGTACGAATTCGTCATAAAAGTCCGAGATTTCCTTTTGTTTCATGCGGTAAAAATAAGGATTTTCTATTAAGAAAACTTATGAGTAAAATAACTAATCTCAGTGAAAACACTAGTAATTATGATCTTAATATTGATAGAAATAAGCTTTTAAGTTATGGTAAATTATGTAAACTTTACCACTTTCAAAGTTTTCAAACTCACAATCAAAAAATTTGGGAAGAAGGAAATAACCAACTACAAACTCTATCATATATTTGTATATTTGACAATATCATCTGAAAAAATTTAAAATTAAACATGGAAGTATTTAGCAGAATCAGAAGGACAAATTTTTTTATACATCTTGGTATTTTATTGACATGGTATACTATAATAATTTCTATTATGTTATCATTCGATAGCCACTATGCAGATGATGAAAATTACGGCGATTTTTGTAGATTCATACTTATTGCTACAAGTCCTCTACTATTTATTCTTGTAGCTAAGAGACTTCATGACATAAATGTCTCTGGATGGTTATCTATTTTATTACTAATTCCTTACTTAAATTTTCTATTCATACTTATCGGCTTTGTCGATGGTAGTATCGGAGATAATAAATATGGCAAAGATCCGAAAGGTCGTACCATGGAAGATTTTAAAGATCAACCAATATCTCCTGATAATATAGATGTTATCAAAAATCGCGGAAAAGAAATTTTTGATAAAACAGAAAGTTTAATTTCAACTAATTATTCTAACATTAAGAAAAATACTGATATTAGAATAGCCAGGACAAATCTTTTTGGAGCAAATTGGTTATTGCTAAATGACGACGAAAGCAACGAAACTTTATATATTTTTCGTAGCAACGATGATTTGGTGATTTCAAAAAATGGTTTGGTACATAAAAATAAGTTTGAATTTATAACTGACAATAATAGTTTGTTAATTACCGATGAAAATAATATTACAGAATTATTTAATATCGTTAATATTAAAGATGATATTTTAATTATTAATAGGAAATCTAATGGCAGCTTTTTTTATTTTATAAATGGGACAAAAATTAAAGATTACGTAAAGAGTGAACTGTTGAATAAACTTCGAAACGAATATTCGAATAGTTAGTTCAATTTTAAGTGATACACTTTCCTTAATAAAAATTGTAAAACGAAACTAGAATATGCGCCGCTGCGCAAAGTCTCCCGACTTTGAGCTCGTAAATATTTGAAACTTTTTTTTCAATTCCCCATAGAAATAAGACGTTTTCTATTAGAAGATCTTCGTTGGATTGGTGAAGATCTTTATTTTCAGTTTGAAGAACTATAAGAAGTCATTGAAGAACTTCGAAGCATCATTGAAGAACTTAGTGGGTTTGTTGAAGAACTTAGTGAGCTCTTTGATTCACTTAGTGAGCTCTTTGATTTACTTAGTGGACTCTTTGAAGTGAAATTTGACCAGTCGTAGTGGGTTATTGCAGTGTTTTTAGATTTCCGTTTTTTTTTCTGATATTTTGAAGATATTTTTTTTAAACTATAAAGTAACTTTGGAAAATAGCGACACTTTGCAGCCCGACCTGAGTGGATCCCGATATAAAATCGGGAGGGAACGGAGGGCGGAAATGTCTGCCAAAAAACCTTAATAAATTGACATTCGACAAAGTCAAAAAGCTGCCCAAAACAAAAAAACTTTCTGAGAAAATTCAGAAAGTTTTTTTAGCTATTGAGAAGTAAATTATTTCTTCAAAGTTTTAAAACCCATTTCAAAAAGTGCGAAACTCAAAATATCTGCATTTTCACCAATCACCTGATCCGTACTTCTTCCCGCTCCATGACCTGCATTGGTTTCAATTCTTACCAAAACCGGATTGCTGCAAGATTGTTTTTCCTGCAATTCTGCACCAAATTTGAAAGAGTGCGCTGGAACTACTCTATCATCGTGATCACTTGTAATGATCATGGTTGAAGGATAACAAACACCTTTTTTCACATTGTGAACCGGGGAATAAGATTTCAGATAATCAAACATTTCTTTGCTGTCTTCTGCAGTTCCGTAATCGTAACTCCAACCTGCTCCTGCGGTGAATTTATTGTAACGCAACATATCCAAAACTCCAACTCCAGGGAAAGCAACTTTTGCCAAATCTGGACGCATGGTCATGGTTGCTCCAACTAAAAGTCCGCCATTTGAACGGCCGGAAAGTGCCATATAATCTTTGGAAGTATATCCTTTATTTTGCAAATATTCTCCGGCTGCGATGAAATCATCGAAGACATTTTTCTTTTTCATTTTCGTTCCGGCATCATGCCATTTCTTTCCGTATTCACCGCCACCACGAATATTTGGAACGGCATAAATTCCACCGTTTTCCATCCAGATCGCATTGACGACAGAAAAGGCCGGTTGCAAACTGATGTTAAAACCGCCGTAAGAATAAAGGATCGTTGGATTTTTACCATCGAGTTTCAAACCTTTTTTGTAATTGATCATCATCGGAATTTTCGTTCCGTCTTTTGAAGTGTAGAAAACCTGCTCGGAAACATAATTTTCGGGATTGAATTTCACTTTTGGTTTTTGATAAACTTCAGACTTTCCAGAATCTGCATTGAATTTATAAATGGTTCCGGGCGTGATGTAATTGGTAAACGAGAAATAAAGATCTTTTTCTTTTTCCTTTCCACTAAAACCACCTGCAGTACCAATTCCAGGTAAATCGATGGTGCGGATTAATTTACCGTCATAATCAAATTGTTTTACAGAAGTTACGGCATCTTTCATATATTTCGCGAAGATAAAACCTCCTCCTGTAGAAACATCGAGCACATTTTCGGTTTCAGGAATAACATCGATCCAAACATCAGGTTTGTTGATATTGAATTTGATCAAACGCATATTCGGTGCGTTTTTGTCGGTCATTGCATAAATAAAATCTCCTTTAGAATCCACAACACTGGTATTGAAATCATATCCTTTTTGAATAGGAATAAAATCTGTTTTGTTTTGTAGATCTTTAATATAAAGTTCATTACCATTGGTCGCTTCTGAGGCACTCAAAATTTCGTAACGCTGATCTTCAGAAACACCGATTCCCATGTATCTTCTTTTGAAATTTTCGCCACCAATAATCATTTTATCAGCACTTTGTTTCGTTCTTAACTGGTGAAAATACACCTTGTGCGTATCGGTTTTTGCGGAGAGTTCAGATCCTTTTGGTTTGTCATAACTAGAATAGAAAAAACCTTCATCTCCTAACCAGGAAGCGCCAGAAAATTTAACATCAATGATGGTTTCATCAATCACTTTCTTCGTAATTGCATCGATGATGATTATTTTATTCCAGTCGCTTCCACCTTCTGAAATAGAATAAGCGACTAAATTTCCTTTTTTATTGAAAGAAACTCCGGCTAAAGAAGTCGTGCCCTTCTCTGAAAACTTATTGGGATCCAGAAAAACTTCAGTCTTCCCACTTTTATCTGTTCGATACAAAACCGATTGCGCCTGAAGTCCGTCATTTTTATAGAAATAAGTAAAATCTCCTTCTTTAAAAGGTGCGCTGATTTTTTCGTAATTCCAGATCTCTTTTAACTGAGATCGAATTTCTTCCCGGAAAGGAACTTTAGAAAGATAATCTATGGTAAAAGCAACTTCCCGCTGCACCCAATCTTTTGTATCTTCTGCGCGGTCATCTTCTAACCATCGGTAAGTATCATTAACTTTTGTTCCAAAATAGTCATCGAAATGATCGATTTTTTTTGTTTCAGGATATTTCAAATTCGTAGTCATTTTCTGTGCGGTACAAGTTGCAAACAATAATCCGGTTGCACCAACTGCAAAGGTTTTAAAATTCATATGTAAGGGTTTGTTCAAAAATAGCATTATTTAGTGAAAGCAGAAAATTGCTTAAAAAATTCACAATGCAACCTTCAATTTTAATAAAAATTAATATTTACAACCTCAACTTTAACAAACTTTAAAATTGATTTGTTGGTTAAGGGAATACAATTTGCTAAGTTTACCATTCAAAATCTTTAATATGAGAAAAGAGACCGGAATATTGTTAGCAGGAAGTTTAGGCTTACTTATAGGTTTAGGGATTTTTGGAGTGCGAAAATTTTTACTAAAGAAAAGTAAAGAGTACAATGATTACTACTCCGATTTTCACCGCCATTTTGACAAAAAACATCAGGAGGAGAATCCCGATGGTGTTGAGTTCCTTGCGATGCAATAAATATTTTTTTAAATTTAAATTAACAATCCTGTCTCTTCGAAGAGCAGGATTTTTTTTGTTTTGTAATTTGAATGAGACATAAAACCTTAACTAAAATCTTAAATTTTACCTATCAGTAAATAAGGAAAGCAATAAAATTTCTGTTGTAAAGGCTATTAAATAAACTTTTTAGTTATTTTTAACAAAATTTTCAAAAATGGTTCTCAGTAGAATTTGGAGTGGCTTTATTATCGTAGCGATTTTGGTAGCGAGTATTAAATATTTGGTGTCCGATAATTACAAAGCGATCTACAATGATATGGTTGTAGGAAAAAGTGGCGATACGGTGCAAATCGCTTCTAAGAGCACTTCTCAAATCTCGCCTGTTATCCTTGGGAATCTGGCTGGTAAAAAAGATTTTATCGAGAATAGAATTCATTACAAAAGCGATTCTGCACAGTCGAAAGTTGCCGTTTATCGCGTTCAACAAACCGATGGCGTTATTGGAACCTCTGAAACTGCTGTAAAAATATGTTTGGGCTTGATCGGAATTATGACTTTATTTATGGGTTTTATGAGCATTGCAGAAAAAGCGGGCGGAATCAATTTGTTATCAAGAATGATTCAGCCTTTTTTCTCTAAACTCTTTCCGGAAATTCCGAAAAACCATCCTTCTTTCGGACATATGTTACTCAATTTTTCTGCAAATTTATTGGGTTTAGATAACGCTGCAACTCCATTTGGATTAAAGGCGATGGAAAGTTTACAAACCCTAAATCCGGATAAAGAACGAGCGAGTAATTCTCAAATTATGTTTCTGTGTCTGCATGCAGGAGGTTTAACTTTGATTCCGGTTTCAATTATTGCTATTCGTGCTTCAATGGGATCTACAACTCCCACGGATATTTTTCTTCCATGTATGATCGCGACTTTTGCTGCAACATTATCCGCAATGATCGTAGTTTCGCTTTATCAGAAAATTAATTTATTACAACCTGTTGTCATTGCTTATGTAGGCGGGATTTCTGCGATTATTGCTTTACTGGTGGTTTATTTAGTGAGTCTGAGCAAAGAAGGTCTTGATAATTTCAGCATGTTATTGAGCAACGGAATTATCCTACTGATTTTCTTCGCCATCGTTTTGGGAGCACTTTACAAAAAAATAAATGTCTTCGATGCTTTTATTGATGGTGCTAAAGAAGGTTTCTGGACGTGTGTGAAAATTATTCCATATTTGGTTGGAATGTTAATCGCAATTTCATTATTAAGAACTTCGGGTGTTTTCGATGTTTTGATCGATGGAATGAAATGGGTTGCAACCGTTGTCGGTTTTGACACCCGATTTGTTGATGGTTTACCAACTGCTCTCATCAAACCACTTTCCGGTTCAGGAGCAAGAGGAATGATGGTTGATACGATGCAAACATTCGGAGCAGACAGTTTCCAGGGAAGATTAGCTGCAGTTTTACAGGGAAGTTCGGATACGACTTTCTACGTAATTGCGATTTATTTCGGCGCAGTTGGAATTAAAAATACCAGATATACAGTCACCGCAATGCTTTTAGCCGATTTGGTTGGAATAATTACTTCGGTTATTTTGGCGTATATTTTCTTTGCGTAAATAGTTGCAAGATGCGAGGTTCAAGATGCAGGAAACAAATATGATTTTTAAAATTTAAATTATGAGTTATACTAAACTTGACATTTATAACATCTCCTTTGATTTGTTCATCGAAACTCACCGACTTTCCTTTCGCCTTCCTAAATATGAATTATATGAATTGGGAAGTCAGTTACGACGTTCATCAGATTCCGTTAATTCTAATATTGTTGAAGGTTACGGCAGAAGAATGTATAAAGCAGATTATATCAGGTTTTTAGTTTTTTCACATAGCAGTTGCGATGAAACCTCCAATCATATATTAAAAATTATTCTTCTGCATCCTGATATTACAGAATTTAATGATATACTTCAAAAATATAAACTTTTAGGAGGAAAACTTCATAATTATATAGAATATGTCAAAAATAATTGCCGAGCATAACCTTGTAACCATGCAACTTGATACTTGCACCAAATAACTAAAAATGATACACGATAAAGACTACATCATCAGAATAGTAAAACAATTTTCAGAATTTCTTTCTAAAATGATCTTAGGCGGAAAAAATGAGGACGACCTTATTGAACTTCAAAGGGTTTTTGATACCAATATGAACGATACCTTCAAAATGGATTTTGAAACTTTAGCTGCAAAACCTACGGAAGAAATTGTTCAGCTGATCAATGACAAAGAGAGCGGTCACCAAATTCCGTATTTCGAGTTGTTGGGACATTTATTTTACTTTAAAAATAAGGAAAATCCCAACGCTGATCTTGCGGAAAAAGCCAAAACATTCTACGAACAATATCTTCAAAAAAGTGGAATTTTCTCCTTGCCGATCGTTTCAAGAATTGGTGAATTGAATAAGGTTTAAATTGAATGGACGAATTACATCTGTTACTGTCTCAAAAAAAAGAGACTCTTCAAAAATTACAAAAAAAACTAACCATTTTAGGTTGGATCCGCGTTGTCGTATTCCTTTCTATTGCGTACTTCTTGTTAAAATATTTTATTTTTGAAAGTGGTTTGAAAAGTCATTTGTATTTAGCCCTTTTCTTCACCATTATCTTTTTCATTTTAGGATATTTCCTTTTAAATATAAAACAGGAATTACAGTTTTATAAAAATTACCTTCATATTGGAGATGAAATTATCAACAAAACAGAATTTGAAACAGGTTTAGATTTTGAGGAAGATATCGATCAGCATCCTTTTGCAAAAGACCTGGATATTCTGGGTAAAAACTCTCTCTTCAGTTTTCTCAATTACGGGGAAACAGCTTTAGGCAAAGACAAACTGAAAGATTTTCTTTTAAATCTAAGTGTTGAAAAAGAGCAAATAATTCTGCGTCAAAAATCGGTAGCAGAATTGTCTGAAAAGACGGAATGGAATATTCATTTTCTGACTTTGGCAAAGTCGATGGAAATTAAAGGAGAAATCAAACACCCACAAAAATCAAATTCAGTTTTTAATGATGCAGGTTTGGCGAAAGTCGCTACAATTGGAGTTCCTATCTTGACTTTAATTACTTTACTCTTAGCAATATTTACCTCAATATCCGGAGCGTTGATCGGTGGATTGTTCGTTGGCATTTTGATTATTTCGAGAATTGTCCTGTATCTTTATCGAGAAAAAATGCAGGCTTTAGGAGAAATGATTTCCTTTGATTCGAATCAGTATGAGCAATTTCTAAATGTGTTCTCCCATATTGAAAAAGAAGATTTTAAGGAAGAACTCAACCAATCGCTTCAGGATAAACTCAGATCCGGAAAGACCAAATCTTCCCGAAAGGAAATAGAAAAGCTAGCTCGTTTACTCAGAAATTATGAAAGTGGACAAAGTAATATTGGCGTCATTCTAAATAATTTTTTCCTATGGAATCTTAATTTCACTATTAAAATTGAAAATCAATTTAATAATATCGATGAGGATCTACCAAGATGGTTCGAAGCTTTTGCAGAATTTGAAGCTTTAATTTCGTTGGGAATTTTTAAATTTAAAAATCCAGATTATATTTTGCCCGAAATCAATGAAAATGGTGTGAAATTTAAAACAGAAGATTTGATCCATCCTTTATTATTTCAAACGGAAGTGGTTTCAAATAATTTTACAATCGATCAGAGTACGGAGATTTCAATTATTACCGGTGCGAATATGACTGGAAAAAGTACATTTCTCCGCACTGTAGGAATAAATTTGGTTCTGGCAATGGCGGGTTGTCCAATTGCCGCGAAAAAATTTAGTTTTATTCCGATGAAACTTTTTACCTCGATGCGAACGAGCGATTCTCTTAGCGACGGAACTTCTTATTTTAATGCTGAAATCCTTCGCCTACGAAAATTAGTCGAGAATTTAGAAAAAGGCGAACCTCAATTTATTATTTTAGATGAGATTTTAAAAGGAACCAATTCTCAGGATAAACTTACAGGTTCTGAATTATTCCTGGAAAAATTAATGAAGAGCAAAGCATTGTTCTCCTGTCTGATTGCAACACATGATTTAGATTTAACCAAAATAGAAGATAAATTCCCGATGAAAATAAGGAATTATTGCTTCGAACTTCAAAACATTGATGGTGAACTGGAGACTGATTATAAACTTCAAAATGGCGTCACAAAAAGTATGAATGCCATTTATCTGATGAGAAAGTTTGGGATCATTGATGCTTAATCATTAAATCACAGTGCCATTTGTAACAATTCGACAAATTTATCGTCTTATTCTTTAAAATAAATCATGAAGAAATCTGCCCTTTTTTTGCTGAGTCTCTTTTCAGTTTTTGCTTTTTCTCAGAAGAAATGGACTCTTCAGGAATGCGTGAGTTATGCTGTAGAAAATAATCTGCAGGTAATCCAGGGAAATTTCAACAAAAAAATACAGGATAATATTCTACAAATCGCAAAAAGACAATATCTACCTGGAGTTTCTGCCACCGCAAATATAGGCGCCAATTTTGGACAGGGACGAGACACTTTCGGAACGACAAATAGGAATGATAATTTTAATAATGGTGCAAATGTAGGTGCTGATATTTTGCTCTTCAACTACGGTCGTTTGGAAAAAAACATTCGTAAATCCCAATACGATGTGGAAGCGGGAAGTTTTGATTTACAAAAAGTTAAAGATGATATTTCCTTACAAATTGCACAGCAATATTTATCAATTTTACTGAACAGAGAGATTACCAAAATTTCTGAAAGTGCTTTACAGAACGCAGAAAACCTTTATAAAAGAGCAAAAATCACAACAGAAGTTGGTACAACTGCACGAACTATTTTAGCGGAAGCTGAAGCTGCTTTTGCCCGGGAAAAACAAAATGTAAAAACAGCAGAGATCAATACGGACCGAAGTCTGTTTTCTCTTGCCATGTTGCTGCAACTTAAGGAATACAAAAACTTCGATATTCAAAATGTTCCTCTCGAAAATATGTTAGATGCGCCCCTTTATTCTGCTGATCAGATTATCAACAAAGCTTACGAAAATCAGCCTCAACTGAAAGCTGCGGAAAGTAGAATAAAATCTAACGAGGCACAAACGGAAATCACTCGAACGGCTTTCTGGCCCACAATTTCTGCAAATGCGGGAATTGGAACTTCCTATTTTTATCGACTTCAACCAATCAATATTGGCGGAAATGTAATACAACAAAGAAATTTTTTCAATCAGTTTGGAGATAATTTTGGGCAGCAAGTTGGAGTCACTGCAAATATTCCGATTTTTAATAAAGGCATCACGAGATTACAGGTTCAACAGTCAAAAATAAATGAAGATCTGGCTAAAAACGCCTTGGAACAATCTAAACAGGATGTTCTGCAGAATGTTCAGAAAGCACAGTTTGATGCAGAAAGTAACTATCAAGCATACATTGCCGCAACTGAAGCAGAGAAAAGTTCAAAGTTAGCAAACGATTTTGCCGAGAAAAGCTTTGCTGCAGGAAGAGCAACAATTTATGATTTAAATGCTGCGAGAAACAATTTAGCGAATGCTCAAGGTTCGGTTGCACAGGCAAAATATAACTATCTGTTTAGTATGAAATTGCTGAATTTCTATGCGGGAATTCCTTTATCTTTATAAAAAATTCTTTTCAACAATCATTTTAAAGGATAGATGTAAAAAATGTCGATTTCGCTATTAGAAAAATATTTACCGGAAAATACGCTTCCTTATCTTAAAGTCTGGTTCGGCGATCATTCCATTCATATTAAAATTACAAAAGGCAGAAATTCCAAACTAGGCGATTACCGGAAAATGCCGGATAAATCACATCAAATCACTATTAATTCTACGCTTCAACCACCCCTTTTCTTTTTCGTTTTAACGCATGAACTAGCGCATCTCTTGGCTTTCGAAAATTTTGGTGGTCGAATTTCTCCGCATGGAGCTGAATGGAAAAATACTTTTAAAATAATGCTTTTAGAAAGCATCGCCATTTACCCGGACGATTTAAAACCGATCATTCTGAAATTTTCAAGATCACCGAAAGCCAACTTTATGGCAAGTCCGGATCTGGTGCGATATTTCCACATCGAAAATTATGAAGACGAAAGTTCTTACATCGAAGATTTAGATTTGGGAGAAAAGTTTGTTTATCGGAAACAGACTTATATCATTGAGGAAAAGCGAAAAAAAAACTATCTTTGTTTAAATCTAGACACGGCCAAAAAATATCTATTTAAACCTTTGGCAAGAGTCGAAAAATTAAGTTAATAATGTCAAAATCAAATAATTACTGCGTTATCATGGCAGGAGGAATCGGAAGTAGATTCTGGCCAATGAGCACTCAGAAATATCCGAAGCAATTTCAAGATATTTTAGGAACTGGAAGAACCATGATTCAGCAAACCTATGATCGAATTCGAAAAATCGTACCTGCAGAAAATATCTACGTCATCACCAACAAAGAATATATTTCGCTTACTGCAGAGCAATTACCCGATATAAATACAGAAAACATTGTTGGAGAGCCGATGATGAAAAATACTGCGGCCTGCAATATTTACATGGCAAAGAAGATCGGTGCAAAAAACAGTGACGCAAATATGATCGTGCTTCCCGCAGATCATTTGATTTTAAAGGAAAATATTTTTTTAAAGAAAGCAGAATTAGCTTTTAATTTAGCTGAAAAAAATGATTATCTGATTACTTTGGGAATTAAGCCAACCCGTCCCGATACAGGTTATGGTTATATTCAGTTCGTAGAAAAAAAGAATTCTGAATATTTTAAAGTAAAAACTTTTACCGAAAAGCCAGATTTAGAAATCGCAAAAACTTTTCTTGAAAGCGGTGATTTCCTTTGGAACGCTGGGATTTTTATCTGGAATGTAAAATCGATTCTGTCTGCTTTTGAGAATTATTTACCAGAAATGTCCCAAAATTTTGAAGGCTGCGAATACAATTCAGAAGATGAAGAGCGATGTATTGATCTTATTTATCCAAAAGTAAATAAAATTTCTATCGATAACGGAATTTTAGAGAGGGCTAAAAACGTTCACGTGATTCCGGCAGATTTAGGCTGGAGCGATTTAGGAACCTGGAATTCTATTTATGAAAATGCAGAGAAAGATAAAAATGACAATGCTGGTAAATCTAAACACACCGTAACTTACAACGCAAAAGGAAATTTAATCAAACTTAAAAATCAAAATAAAGCAGTAGTAATCGATGGTTTGGAAAATTATATCATCGTAGATACGGACAAAGCACTTTTAATTTGTCCAAGAGAAAATGATCAACTGCTCAAAGAATATGTGCATGATTTGAAAGCACTTAAAAATGGAGATAAATTTATGTAATCAACATAAAAGAAGATAACAACAAATCCTTTCATGAAAAAATGAAAGGATTTGTTGTTTTTAAATAATATCGATAATTCTTTGAATATCAATTTCTTCCAGACATGCCCAATCGCCACGATAACATTCTTTGTCGCCAAAAACGGAGCAAGGTCTACAGGTAAGATCTTTCACTTGAACGATGTCTTTTTGACTTTGACCATATCCTAAAAATCCTGCAAAATGATGCGTTGATCCCCAAACAGAAACGCATCGGGTTCCGACTAAACTCGCCAAATGCATATTGGCAGAGTCCATAGATATCATGGTTTCGAGCTCTGAAATTTTTTGTAGCTCTTCTTTCAAAGTAAGTTTTCCCGCATAATTTTCAGAATTTGGGATTTGACTGACCCAATTGTCTAAAGTTTCCACTTCAGAAATCCCACCGCCGAAGAAATAGATCTTATGATTTTTTGAAAGAAGTTTTGCGACCTCAAAAGATTTTTCCAGCGGCAACATTTTTCCGCGGTGTTGTGCAAAGGGAGCAAAACCAATCCCTGATTTCAAAGTACTTTTCGCTCGGTATTGATGCGAAAGAGTAACCGGAAATCCCAGTTCCCGAAAAACATCTGCATATCTTTCTGTCGTGTGTCGAAGTGGTTTTTTTTCCAGATTCCAGATGTCGGTTAGGTGTTCTTTTCCTTCTTTTCCTTTATCGAGCACAGAAACTTTAAATCCTCTTTTTTTAAAAATGGTATCTAATATTTTGGTGCGAATCACATTATGCAGATCTGCAATTAAATCTGGACTAAATTCTTTGATGAGTTCATTGGTCAATTTTCGCATGCCAAAAAAGCCCTTATAGTCGTCGATATCAATTCCTTTGAAAATAAGATTGGGAATTCCTTCAAATAGATCACGAAAGTTATTTCGGGAAACCAAAATAATTTCGAGGTCAGGATTTTGTTCCAGAACCTCCCGAAAAACCGGCGCAGTCATGGCAACATCACCAAAAGCAGAAAAACGATATGCTAGAATACGACTCATTTTTTTAGCTGAAATGCTACGGCGTAAAACTTAATTTGTTTGGTCATCGCCATTAATCCATTTGCTCTGGAAGGTGATAAAAATTCCTGTAAACCGATCTGAGAAATAAATTCGAAATCGGAATCAAGAATTTCTTGGGTTGAATGACCACTGTAAATAGAAACCAAAAGCGAGACAATCCCTTTCGGCAAAATCCCATCGGAATCTGCTTGGAAAAATAATTTACCGTCTTTAAATCCAGCATCGATCCAAACTTTTGATTGGCAACCTTTGATCAAGTTCGCATCAATTTTTTTTTCTTCGGAAAGACCTTTTAATTCCTTTCCTAAATCGATAATGTATTCGTATTTCTGTTCCCAATCTTCAAGAAAGGCGAACTCTTCCACGATTTCCTGCTGTTTTTCTTTGAGGGTCATTGTAAAAAATCTTTGTACAAAGATAAGAAATTCGATCTTAGGATTTAGATTCCTGAACTTTTTGAAAGAGTGAAACTATTTTCGGCTCTTCCTTTTCCCAGCAAAGTTCTTTCGCAGCTTTATTTAAAGAATCTTCGTAAAAATGTTTTCCATTTTGCAGGACTGTACTTACTTTTTCGGCAAGTTCAGAATAATCAGCAATTTTTTCTCCGGCTCCAAAAAAATCAACCACTTTCCGCATTTCTGGGAAATCTGAAACTACTACAGGAACACGACATTGAATATAATCTGAAATTTTATTAGGCATTGAAAAATAGTAGCTGAGTCCGTTATTTTCTTCGATACTTAAACCAATATCGGCTTTCTGCGTAATGGTTCTCAATACATCGGGAAATAATTTTCCTAAAAATTTAACATTATTTTCTAAACCTAAAGTTCTAGTTAATTCTAAATATTCTTCTTTTCTTGGTCCGTCGCCAGCAATCCAAAATTCTGCATTTTCAATATTTTTCATGGCGGGAATCATTTTATCTAATCCTCGGGAAGGATTGATCACCCCTTGATATAGAATAATTTTTTTTGAATTCGTTTCCGTGTAGTTTTGTGGGTTTTCAGTTTTCTTCGGAAAATTCTGTACAACTACAGGTCTTTCAATTTTGTATGTTTTATGAAACCAATCGGCGTAGCTTTCACTTGCCGTCATCATATATTTAAGTTTAGGAACAATTTTTCGTTCCAGACTTCGCCAAATTTTTTGTGTAAATCTTCCATTCACTGAAGGCATTTCAGTAAAAATTTCGTGGCTATCGAAAACGAGTGGAATATTTAATTTTCTGGAGATTAAATAGTTGGGCAAAAGGGTATCGAGATCATTTGAAAGCAGAATAGTATTCTTATCAGCTTTTTTCAGCAATTCTTTGTAAAGCTTCCTTTGAAATTCTACATAAGCGTAACGAAGAATTTTGGATTTTAAAATAATGCGGGAGAAAGGATAATTCCTTTTCATTTCGGGTAAACCGCCCCAATTATTTCCGATGAGTTCTATTTCGTAACCGTTTTCCGATAATGTTTGACAAACCTTTTCTACGCGTTGGTCTGTTACTAAATTATTGAAAACACTAACTAAAACTTTCATTCCCGAAATTTACTTCTTTTTTGCCAAATTGTAAATTTGAATAAAGCATAAAATACCATTTGGAATAATAATTGGCCAAAGATAGTTACTGAATATACCGTAAAGTACAAATAGAATACATCCAATTAAGTTTACAATTCTCAATCTTTTAATGTCTTTCATTATAAAACTCAACACGACGAAGAAGGAAGCGCCGTAGCCGATAAAGTCTGTAATTGCAGGACTCATAGTATTTTTTTTGGGAGACAAACCTAATCATTTTGAACGAGATACTCAAATTATTATCTGCCATAAAGTCATTAATTGATTTTGGTAAAGTATTTGTAACTTTGATAATATCATTAAAGATTTTTAATTTAAGATTGAGACAAAATATATGGATCATAAATTTTCAAACGGTTTGGACCAAGTTTTCAAACACAGCAAAAACGAAGCAAGACGTTTGCAGAGTGAATTTCTGAATACCGAACATTTTCTTTTGGGTATCATAAAATCAGAAAGTTCTGCAAAGGAGATCTTGAATAATCTGGGAGTAGATTTAACGCAAATAAAAAGAAAAATCGAAACCTTAGCGGTAACGAGTTTAAATCCTTTCGCAGTAGAAAGCGAAAAGATTTCATTTACTAAAATGGCAGATCAAGCCATAAAACGTTCTGAACTTGAATGCAGACAGTATCAAAGTTCTGAAATTAATACGGTGCATCTTTTATTAGGCATTTTATATAAATCTGAAGATCCTACTACTAACATTTTAAGTTCATATGACATTGATTACGAAAGTGTTACAAAATCTTATCAAACGATGCTAAAAAATTCAGGACAAAATCCTAAAATGAGTGCGTACGATGACGATGAGGAAAGGGAAGAATTCGGACAGATGCGAAAACCAACCGGAAATCTCGGAACTGGAAAAAGTAAAACTCCAACTTTGGATAATTTTGGTAGAGATTTAACTTCTCTCGCAAGAGACGGCAAACTCGACCCTGTAATTGGTCGTGAAAAAGAAATTGAAAGGGTTTCTCAGATTTTATCAAGAAGGAAAAAGAATAACCCTTTGCTAATCGGTGAACCGGGAGTTGGTAAATCAGCTATTGCAGAAGGTTTGGCTCTAAGAATTCAACAGAAAAAAGTGTCACGAGTTCTTTTCGGAAAACGAGTAATCACTTTAGATTTAGCGAGTTTGGTTGCCGGAACAAAATATCGCGGTCAATTCGAAGAAAGAATGAAAGCAATAATGACGGAACTTGAAAAAAGTCGGGATGTGATTTTATTTATTGATGAGTTGCATACGATTGTAGGAGCAGGAAGTTCAACCGGAAGTTTAGATGCTTCCAATATGTTTAAACCTGCATTAGCAAGAGGCGAAATACAATGTATTGGTGCTACAACTTTAGATGAATACAGACAGTATATTGAGAAAGATGGTGCTTTAGAAAGACGTTTTCAAAAGGTAATGGTTGAACCGACTTCTGTGGAGGAAACGGTGCAGATTTTAAATCAGATCAAAGACAAATACGAAGATCATCACAACGTAACTTATACCGACGAAGCCATTTTGGCTTGTGTAAATTTGACGGCGAGATATATTACAGACCGATTTTTACCGGATAAGGCAATTGATGCGATGGATGAAGCTGGTTCAAGAGTGTATATCAAAACCATGAAGGTTCCTAGTGAAATCATCGAGTACGAAAAAAACATAGAAGAAGTTAAGGAGGCAAAACAGAAAGCTGTTAAAGCGCAGGATTATTTGGAAGCGCGAAAGCTGAAAGACGAAGAAGAAAGATTGCAGATCGAATTAAATTTGGCTCAAGAAATCTGGGATAAAGATATAAAGGAAAAGAAAGAAGAAGTTTCTGAAGAAAGTGTCGCAGAAGTCGTTTCTATGATGAGCGGAATTCCAGTTACCAAAGTTGGTAAAAATGAGCTTGATAAACTAGCGAAGATGGACGCAATGCTGAACGGAAAAGTGATCGGACAGGAAGAAGCAGTAAAAAAAGTAGTAAAAGCCATTCAAAGAAATCGCGCTGGTCTGAAAGATCCTAACCGACCAATTGGAACCTTTATTTTCTTAGGTACAACTGGTGTTGGGAAAACAGAACTGGCAAAAGTGATGGCGAGAGAATTGTTCGATTCCGACGACGCACTGATCAGAATTGATATGAGTGAGTACATGGAAAAATTTGCGATTTCGCGATTAGTCGGTGCTCCTCCAGGATATGTTGGATATGAAGAAGGTGGTCAATTGACAGAAGCCGTTCGTAGAAAACCTTATGCTGTTGTGCTTTTAGATGAAATTGAAAAAGCACATCCTGATGTTTTCAATATTTTATTACAGATTTTGGATGAAGGCTTTGTTACCGATTCTTTAGGAAGAAAAATTGATTTTCGAAATACCATCATTATTCTAACTTCTAATATAGGTACGCGAGATTTAAAAGATTTCGGAGATGGAGTTGGTTTTGGAACAACAGCGAAGAAAACAAATACCGATGCAAGAGCGAGAAGTACGATTGAAAATGCTTTGAAAAAAGCTTTCGCACCAGAATTTCTAAATAGAATTGATGATATCGTTATCTTTAATAATTTAGAAAAAGATTCTATTGCAAAAATTATCGATTTGGAATTAGCGAAATTATACAGCCGATTAGAGAAACTGAACTTTAAAGTTGAAATGACAGATGACGCCAAAGAATTCATTGCTGAAAAAGGTTGGGACAAAGACTTCGGTGCGAGACCTCTGAAACGGGCCATCCAGAAGTATATTGAGGATTTATTGGCAGAAATGCTTGTCAATAAACAATTGGTAGAAGGCGAAACTGTAGTCTTAAAATTGAACGAAGCGAAAGACGGATTAGAAGGTACAACTTCAAAAGAGAAATTGAAAGCAAAATAAAATTGCGAATTAATAATAGCAAACCTTGTCAATAATATGGCAAGGTTTTTTGTTTTAAAGAATCAGGGAAATCATCCTTTACTGAATAAAACTTCACTAAAAAACGCACCTAAAAAGATGCGTCCTTTACTATATTCAAAGAATTTTATTTTTTTTTCGTTTTTACTTTTTCTGCTTCTTCTCTGATGAAAGGATATTTTTGTTTCATCCCTTCCAATAGATCTTGATCGAGTTCTAGTGCTACGGAAAGTGATTTTCTTCCGTCTTTTTGATTGTTAAGATGAAAGTAACAATTGCTTAACTGATAGAATAATTCTGCCCGATTATGCATTTTCGTCGCCTTCTTTAAAATCGCAACCGCATCTTCATAATCACCTATCAACATTAACACTTCAGAATAAGCATACCAATTGTAAAATCTTGTAGGTTCAAAATCAATCAGCGTTTTCATGCAGGCCAAACTTTCTTCCAATTTACCCGAATCTATATATAGAAAAGCCAATCTTTTTTGGTAATCCAAATTACTATCGTTCAGCGAAACCGCTTCTTTTGCAAAATGAAGTGCCTCTTTCATTCCACCCATTTCTTCGTAGATGTAGGATTGCTCCATCATTGAAAGATAAAATTGAGGATCATCTCGCAACGATTTTTGAAAGGCATTGAGAGCCAAAACGGGTTGCTTATTTTCTTTGTAACACAAACCGATTTTATAGAAAGTATAAGACTTTGTATATTCTAACGCGAGCATTTCTTCGTAAACATCAACTGCTTTCAACCATTCTCCCATCGCTTCAAAACACGCTGCTTTATTGGCATAAACTCCAACAGACTGCGAATTGATTGCTAAAAGATAATCAAATCCTTTGATGGCTTCCTCGTAATTTTTGCGGTTGAAATAAAATTGACCATATTCAAACCAGCCCGTTTCTGAGAAGGCAAATTTATCGAGGTAATTATTTAAAAAATCAATGCCATCTTCACCTCTGTTCAGCAAGTTGTAACAAAACATGGTGTTCTCTAAAGCGTAATCATCATTCTGATCAAAAGTTAAAGCAAGCTTATAATGTTTCAAAGCTTTAAATGGATCTTCTAAATTTACATATTCATCTGCCATAAAATTGTGCAGAAAATTTTCTTCTTCTTCCAATTCTAAAGCGGTTTCGCAATACTCAATTGCTCTTCTCGGATTGCCAAGATTTGAATAATATTTTGCACAACATACCAAAAAATCGGTATTTTCCATGGAAGATTCTTTCAAATCATCCATGAGTTCTTTTGCAAACGTATAATTTTCGAGCTCCAAAAGAACCTCGAATTTCTTTATTTTTATTTCTAAAGAGGTGGGATGTAGTTTTAGCGCATATTTTACTGCCGTCTCTGCAAAAGAGATGTCTCCCATTTCTAGATAATATATAATGATGTCCTCATATTCTTCGGTATCGAAGTAGAGTTCTTCATTATTTTCTATCATTTCTTCGAACTTTGTTACAAGTTCATTTTCAAAAAATTCTTCCAATATATTTTCTCACTGTTCTTTACAAAGTATGAAATTATCTTGCAAACTTCGTAAAAAACTATTTTAATTAAACTTTACTAAAATAAACATTTACTTTTCTAAATCAAAATAAACTTTATCAATTTTATAATCCCAGTCTTGCGCTTGCCAATGAACAGAATTAATAGGTTCTGAGGACACTAGTTTATCATTGAAAAAATAGAGCCAATAATCATTAATAGCATTGTCCTTACGATAGATTTCAGAAATCTGAAACACTTCCATTGAACCTGTTTTAAATTGTTTGGCACCAATTGTCTTCGTTTGAAATGATTTTGTTTTCATCTGAACTTCAGATTTCGTCATTCCCAAATTGATGTTCGACATATCAATGCCTTTAATAGCAGTACATGAAGACATTAATAAGATCGCCAACAGGAAAAAGTAATTTTTTATCATATTTATATTCTTTAAAATTATTGCTTTCCAGTTTTTCATATTTGCTGGAAGATATTAAATCAAACTTTTTATTTTCGCGATCATTTGATCTCCCAACTGGTCGGCTTCTTCCTGTGAAAAAGCTTCGGTGTAAATTCTGATGATCGGTTCTGTGTTCGATTTTCGTAAGTGAACCCAATTGTTTTCAAAATCAATTTTTACACCATCAACGGTCGAAACCTCTTCATTTTGATACTCTATTTGCATTTTAGTTAAAAGAGAATCAACATTAATATCCGGAGTGAGTTCAATTTTCTTTTTCCCCATAAAATAACTCGGGTAAGTTGCGCGAAGTTCAGAAACCGTTTTATTTTCTTTTGCTAAATGCGTCAAAAATAGCGCCACACCAACTAAGGAATCTCTTCCATAATGAAGATCCGGATAGATAATCCCACCATTTCCTTCACCACCGATAACGGCATTTTTTTCCTTCATTAAAGTTACCACGTTCACTTCTCCAACTGCACTTGCAAAATATTCAGACCCGTGATTTTTCGCAACATCCCTTAAAGCACGACTAGAAGAAAGATTAGAAACTGCAACACCTTTTTTATTTTTCAATAAATAATCTGCAACTGCAACCAAAGTATATTCTTCCCCAAAAAGATCTCCATTTTCATCGACCAAAGCCAAACGGTCAACATCTGGATCTACCACGATTCCGACGTCTGCTTTCTCAGTTTTCATGAGTTCGCAAATATCTCCAAGATGTTCCTTCAATGGTTCTGGATTGTGTGGAAACTGACCATTCGGTTCGCAATATAATTTCACAACTTCACAACCTAATTCTTCTAATAACTGAGGAATCGCAATGCCTCCTGTAGAATTTACGGCATCAACAACGACTTTAAATTTCTTAGCTTTAATCGCTTCTGCATCGACCATTGGCAAATCCAGAATCTGTTGAATATGAATATCAAAAGCATCGTCCCGCGTTTCATATTTCCCCAAATCGTCAACTTGAGCATAATCGAAATCTTCGCTTTCTGCTAAAGCCAAAACTTCGGCACCATTTTCACCGGTAATAAATTCCCCTTTATCATTCAATAATTTCAAGGCATTCCACTGTTTCGGATTGTGAGAAGCCGTTAAGATAATTCCACCATCAGCATTCAATTCCGGAACCATTATTTCTACCGTTGGAGTTGTAGAAAGTCCCAAATCAACGACATGAATTCCTAATCCCTGCAAAGTTGCAGTTACCAAAGAATTCACCATCAAACCGGAAATTCTTGCGTCACGACCAACAACTAGGGTTAAATCTTTTTTATTTTTATTATTCTGAAGCCAGGTTCCAAAAGCGGAGGTAAATTTTACAATATCAAGTGGCGTTAGATTCTCATCAACTTTACCACCGATGGTTCCGCGAATTCCTGAAATGGATTTTATTAAAGGCATAAACTGATATTTTTTAAATGATTTTCAAGAACAAATTCGTTCCCGAAACATCTGGTGTTTCAATCTGCAAAAATACGAATAAATTAAAGAGAAGATTAAAAAATGGAACTTTAAAAAGAACAAGTTAAAAACAATTCATAGTACTGATTATTACTCTTTTAACTTATTTTTTGAGGATTTTGTTTATCCACAACAATCTCTGTCACAACCAGGTTTTCCTTTCTTTTTGAATTTTTTGGAAGAGAAATTTTTAGCGACAATTTTAAATAAGGAATAGCCTGCAAACAGAACGATCACAGCGATAATGAGGTATTGAAAAATAAGAGCGTTATCCATTATTTTAAAATTTGATAAACAATTAAAGACGCAATATAAGCCAGTCCCGACATGCCGAAAAGCTGCGCCATCGTCCATTTCCAGGATTTGGTTTCTTTATATACAACGGCTAAAGTGGAAACACATTGCATTGCAAAAGCGTAAAAGAATAAGATTGAAATTCCCGTCGCAAAACTGTACACTTTCTCTCCATTTGGTTTAACATCGTTCCGCATTTTATCGATAATCTTTCCCTCAGGAGCTTTATCATCTAAGCTGTACAATGTTGACATGGTTCCCACGAATACTTCTCTCGCGACAAAACTTGTTAAAATCCCGACACCCATTTTCCAGTCGTAACCTAAAGGAGCAATTGCAGGTTCGATGGATCTTCCCATTTTTGCGAGATATGAATGGTCTAATTTCACATCTGTTGCCACAAATTCGTCTTTTTTTTGTTTCGGACCAATATAACTGAAGAACCAGATCACGATACTGAAAAAGAAAATAATTTTTCCTGCACCCGTCACAAATTCCCAAACTTTACCCAGCATAATTTTGAAATCATATCCAAAAAGAGGCATTTTATAAGAAGGCAAATCCATCACCAGGAAAGAAGTTCCTTTGCTTTTGATCACTTTTTTGAGGATCAGTGAGGCCATTAAAGCAGTGAAAAATCCCAGAAAATACATCGCCATTAAAGCCAGTGCTTTATAACTGATGCCAACGAAATATTTATCAGGAATAACTAAACCAATAATAATACTGTAAACCGGGAGTCGCGCAGAACACGTCATAAAAGGCGTTACAAGAATTGTAATTAATCTCTCTTTTACATTCTCAATATTTCTGGTGGACATAATTGCCGGAATTGCACAGGCTGTTCCCGAAACCAAAGGAACGATACTTTTTCCGTTGAGTCCAAAAGGTTTTAAGAAACGGTCCATCAAAAAGATTACTCTCGACATGTATCCGGAATCTTCCAGTAAATAAAGAAAGTAAAGCAAAATTCCAATTTGAGGCGCGAAAACCATTATTCCACCCAAACCAGGAATAATTCCATTTGAGATCAAAGAGTTTATTGGACCTTCCGGAAGATAACTATTTGCTGAAGTTGATAACCACAAGAAAAAATCAGAGATCCAGTTCATCGGATATTCTGCCAGAAAGAAAACACTCTGGAAAATAAACAGTAAAATCGCTCCAAAAATAATATATCCCCAAAACTGATGTACGAGAACTCTGTCTAATTTCTCAGTCACCAATTCTTTAAACTGTGGTTTTTTTGATAAAACTTTAGAAATTATTTTATCGATATTTTGATATCGCCGAATAGTTTCCTGCGTCTGTAATCTTTTGGGAACAAGGCATTTAACCTGATCAGCATTCATCTGATCTTTTACAGTTTCTAATTTTCCGATGTACGTTTCTGAGGAAAGTAAAGTCCAGACTTTGTACTGATTTTCTTCTTTAGTTTCTGCCAAAATTTTGAAAACCAACCCTTTCTGTTCTAAAGGAATTTCAAAAGAAACCGTCTCGGATTTTGTGAAAGTATTTTTAAAGATCTCTTCCCGAAGTTCCTCGATTCCCTGATTTTGTTTGGCGTTTGATTTCAAAACGGTAACCTTCAATTCTTTTGAAAGCTCTTCCAAATTAATGTTTATCCCACGTCTTTCAGCCTGGTCAATTTGGTTGACCACCAATAAAATCGGTATTCCTAGATCTTGAATCTGTTGAAAAAGAAGCAATCCTCTTTTAATACTCAATGCTTCTAAAATATAAACAACTCCAGAATAATTTTTTTGTTCGTCGATCAAAAATTTAGAGAAAATAGCTTCATCCTCGGAAGTTGGATAAACACTGTAAGAACCGGGCAAATCGACTACTTCAACAGATTCGCCTTTATAATCGTAGGTCCCAGAATAACTCGCGACAGTAACTCCGGCGTAATTTCCGGTTTTTTGTTTCTTGTTACACAACAAATTAAAAACCGTAGATTTTCCCACATTGGGATTTCCGACAAGAAGAATTTGTTTATTGATAGAAGTTTCTGGCATTTTGTCCTCTCCCTAAATCCCTCTCCAACAGAGAGCAACTTTTTTGGGATTATTTAAATTAATTTTTCCACAATGATGAAGCGAGCTTCTTCTTCACGAAGTGCAATTCTACTTTTTTCATCGCCAAATTCGATATAAAGAGGTCCTTTGAAGGGAGCCTGATAAAGAATTCTAAATGCTGTTTCTGGTAAAAGTCCCATTTCGATAATTTTATTAGGCATTCTGAGGTCATCGTTTTCATAACCCACAATTATTCCCGGTTTGTCTTTCGGGAAACAGCATAATTTATTAGATATATCGCTCTTCAATTCTTTAAAATTTGTGATGCAAATATAAGTTATTTAAATCTAATCTAAATAAGGAATGCCACGCAAAATGATTTAATTCATAAAAAACCCTGAAACAAATGCTGAATCAAGGTTTTAAACAATATAAAATAGGGTATTGAAAGTCTATTTCCCAGTTTTTGTAACAACCGGTGTTAATTCGATAGGATTATTATTCGAACCGTAAAAATCTTTGAGCATTTTTTCCTGTTGTTTCACCATGTCACCAATCGTAGTTTCGCTTCCCGGCATTTTTTGGGTCATCATTTCGGGTTTTAACATAGGTCTCACTGAAGCAAATGGATCTTTTTTATATTCAGTAAAGGTTTTATTGAATTTCTCCCGACTTACCTCCTGAACTTTTCCGCCACTTCCACCTGGAGAAACTGTTTCGATATAAGTTGTTTCGCTGTAATTAGGCACTTTTTTATTTCCTTTCAGCTCCCAGGAGTAATTTTTACCTTCGTCCTCGATTTTAACGATTAAACCAGGAAGTCCGTGAAATTTGTACGGTCCATCCTGAAAAGGAATATCTGAAGTAAACCATGCATTCCATTTTCTACCACCAAATTCGGTAGTTGCTTTCTGGGTATTGTAGGTTCCGATTTTTGCTTTTTCGTTCGTAATTTTCCAGTCAAATTTAGTGTCATCGTTGTAGCCAATATTCAAGGGAGTGAATCCGCTAGAAATTCTTTCTACATACTGAACTTTCATGTCTGGGTACGATTTATATATTTTCTCCGAAAATTTCGGCATCGTAATGCTTTTCGAAAGATCTTTGAAAACTCCGGCTTTCTGCATTTGCTCAACCTGAATTTTTAAGGTAGAATCCTGTGCAACCAAGGTATAATCGCGGTAAAGAGATTTGTCTTTGGTGATGTCTAAAATCATCATCACTTTGTCCACTTTTACCGAATCTTTTTTCGGTTTAAAGGTTAATTCATAAAAGAATCTATTAGCGGTTTCCTGTGCATTTAAAGCAAAAAAAGCCGTGAATAAAAAGAGGGTGAAAATCTTTTTCATTGTTTAATATTTTCTTATTAGTAATCGAATTAAAATGTTTGTTACAATATTTTACATTTTTTTTCAGATTAAATACATTTGTGTTCTTATCTTTATAAAAACAAATAGTATGGAAAGTTTACAAAATCTAAAAAAAGAATTTAGTGACGAATACAGAGCAACCAAGAAGTTTTTCGAAGTTTATCCTGAAGGAAAAATGAATATGCACCGCACGAAAAAAGCATGAAAATGATGCTTCTCGCCACTCACATTGCAGAGATTTTCGGTTGGGCAGCAATTATGTTAGAAACTGAAAAACTCGATTTTGCAGCAGGAGATTATATGCCCACAATTCTTAACACCAAAGCTGAACTTCAACGGAAGCTGGAAGATGACTACCAAAAAAATAAAGAAACGCTGGAAAAAACTACAGAGAAAGATCTTTATGGAAGATGGACCATGAACATGGGCGAAACTGTCTTGATGGATTTTAATAAATATGAAGCACTTCGTCATGCGCTGAATCAAATTACCCATCACAGAGTTCAACTGGGAGTTTATTATCGTTTAAATGACATTCCACTTCCTGGAAGTTACGGCCCAAGTGCAGACGCTGTAAATTTTTAGCGCAAAATTTACCTGCATTTATACCACGGGATTTTTTGGATTATTTTGAAATTATTTGAAATTAAATTTAACCGTGAACATCACTTGGCTCGGACGCAATTGCATTCTCGTAAAATCCGTCGAAGTTGCGCTGGTTGCAAATCTTTCAAACACTTTTCGGTTTGCAATATTCAGCCATTTCAGTTCGAAATCGATTTTCTTTTTTGACCAGGTGTATTGGTAAGACAAATCGTAGAAAGCGTTGCGGTAACTCGTTAAATTACTTCCGGAGTTAATTTGATCCCAGTTAAAACCGATCGTATGATTCGCCAAAGGATAAAAATAAGTACTTAAATTATGATTGAAGCCTGAGTTTTTAGAATCATTCAGTTTACTCGTTTGGTGACTCCAGTTAAAGGATAAATTATAATCAATGCTCATCCAGGAGAAAAAAGTATTGTTAAACTTAAATCCGGCGGTTTGAGAATTTACTTTGTTCAAAAAGAAATACTGCACATTATTCTGATCAGTCGTCAAAGCATCTGCTTTTGAAATCGTATTATTAAAACTCAGTGAAGCATTTGTTTTAAAGGATGGGAAATATTTACCAATTTCTGCGCCCATTGAATTCGAATTACTTTGATTATCCTTCTCGATAAAATTTGTCAGAATAAAACCTGCTCCATTATTGATGGAATTTCCGATGATATTTCTATTCGTTTTACTGTAGCGGTAAGTCACATTGAAAAATAAATTATTCAGCGGATTTCTATATTCTAATTTTGAGCCTACCGATTTAGACAGCGTTTCCGGAATTGGATTATTCGCTGACATTGCAGAAGGAGAAGTTGGTGAGGAAAATATGTAACCTGCGTAAGTGTCTTTCGTATCACCAAAATTATAATTCAGATTTGCACTTGCACTCGCTTTCCAGAAAGAAGCAAAAGAATACTGCGTATAAAGTGTAGGTTCGAAGGTAAGCTTATTTATTTTTTTGGAAACATTTCTTTCCGGATCATCTGCTTTAATGTTATTGAAATTAAAAGGCAACTGAGAATACAATAACCAGGCATCTCCTTTGTAATTGATCCCCAATGAAGCGTAAGGAACGGCATTCGTAAATTTCAAATCATTTTCATAATCCTTTCCATAAGCAGAAATAACATTATTTGTAATGGTTGAAAACTGGCTGTTTAACTGATCGGTTGAAAAATTAAATCCCACTTCCGGCGTGAAAGTCCATTTTTTTGCAGAAAATCCTACGCTTGCTGAATGATTAATTTCTAAAGATTTAATTCTGAGATTCTGAGTCACCGCATCGGTATTTTCAAAAAGGAAATGTCCGGAATTCGTCAAATCATTAAACTTCAAATAAGAAGAAGGGGAAATCTGCAAAGTTTGTTTGTCGTTTTGATAACTCACGTAAGACATTAAATTCACCAGTTTTTCTTTCCAGGGAATAATGGTACTCAGGGAATTCTGAAACGATGAAGTCGGAGATTCTATCGCTTCTGCTCCGTTTCTGTTTCCATAAATATCATTTCTGATTACGTCTGCGCGATCAGCATTCCAGAATTGGGAGAAAGTTGTTACGTTTTTGAAAAATCCTTTCTTCGCATTTTTGGTAAAAATGACTTCACCTTTTGCTTTATCGGTGTAGAATTTATTGGCGATATTGGTTAAATATTGTGCGCCGTTATTCAGGAAACTCGTCGTTTGGGAGTAAGATTCCCGCGAAACCGCATTGTTCGTGAAACTCGCATTGGCTTTCAGTTCCCACTCTTTACTTTTAAAAGGATTGGTTAAAAGATTTGCAGAAAAATAATGCACATTGTTCATCAGATATCTTTTTTCGGGAAGATTTGGCGTGGTCGCATTTTCAACATTGAGCCAGTCGTTTTGGGAAACATTCCCTCGTCGTCCTTCAAATCTATTTCCAAAGGAGAGAATATTTCCTTCTTTTTCTACGGTGTCGCCGTTATTATTGGTTTTATAATTAATGACCCACTGATTTTTCTGTCCGAAAAACATCGGAGTCAATTTGACATTCCAAAGCCACGGTTCTCCAAAACCAGTTCCTACTTCGCCACGACCGGTCATGGTTACGCTATTTTTCAATTTTACATTAATGGCGGCATTTTCCGATGGAACTTTATCCTGAAGAATTTTTACGGGTTGATGATTTTCCATCACTTCCACTTTTTGTACCGCATCTTTCGGCAACGAATTATTGATGGTTCCATAACCACCTTCCATCAAATCTTTTCCGTTGACATAAAATTTATTGATGGGTTCTCCCTGATAAAGAATACTTCCATCTGCGTTAACATCGATACCCGGAATTTTCTTTAAAACATCAGCTAAAGTTCGGTCGGCTTTACTTTCAAAAGCTTTTAAATCATAAGAAATGGTATCGCCTTTTTTGGTGATCATTTTGGTTTTCAGCTTAACTTCTTTAATTTCAGTCGCGTCAGATTCCATATTAAAATTCAATGTTTGGGTCTGATTTTTAATCGATTGGAAAAGTGGTTTTTGATTAAAGGCTTTTATCTTCAGATCAACGTTTGAATCAGCTGACGTAAAAGTGACTTTATATTCTCCTTTCGAATTCGAAATAGAAAATGCCATAATCGCATCTTTTCCCTGTTCTTCAATCGTTACACTTGCACTGGGAATTCCGTGTCCATCGGCATCGGTGATTTTTCCGGTGACCACCGTTTGGGCATGAGAAATAAATGCAAACAAGAAGGTGACGATCAAAGTAGAAAGATGTTTCATGAAGTCTTTTTAAAATTAGTATTCTATTTAGAATTATTGTTACAGGTTTACTTAAGATGGTCTAAAAGCTTTTACGTTAAAACACAGAAAGGAATTGATAAAAACTATTATTTTTTTAGCCGTTAAAAATACTTTTACTTAATTTTGCGACTTAACATTTACGTAACATGGGACTTCACTTATCACCGATCGAGGTTATAGAAGACATTTCGAAAGAAGATTTTCGGGAAAAATATTTGCTGCCTCGCAAACCTGTCATCCTTCGAAATATGGCAAAAAATTGGCCTGCTTACCAGAAATGGACCATGGATTACATGAAGGAAGTCGTGGGAGACGTCGAAGTTCCGCTTTATGATTCTTCGAAAGCTGATCCTTCCGCACCGATCAACTCTTCTGCTGCAAAAATGAAATTCAGCGATTATATCGATTTAATTAAAAGTACGCCTACAGATTTGCGTATATTTCTTTTCGATCCCATTAAATCTGCACCAAAGCTTTTAGAAGATTATATTTCTCCGAAAGAATTGATGGGCGGTTTTTTAGATAAATATCCTGCAATGTTTTTCGGTGGAAAAGGTTCTCAAACCTTCATCCATTTTGATATTGATATGCCGCATATTTTCCACACTCATTTTAGTGGTCACAAACACGTGCTTTTATTTGATTATAAATGGAAAGAGCGTCTTTATAAACTTCCTTTTGCGACGTATGCTTTGGAAGATTATGATATTTCGAATCCTGATTTCGAAAAGTTTCCGGCTTTAGATGGTGTTGAAGGAATTGAATGTATTTTGGAACACGGTGACACTTTATTTATGCCGACCGGTTGGTGGCATTATATGAGATATTTAGACGGTAGTTTTTCGATATCGCAAAGAGCTTGGGATGAATCTTTGGCTGTAAAAGCACACTCTCTCTGGAATCTCGTCGTTCAAAGAAATTTCGACAATTTCATGAAAGGGAAATTCAAAAGTAAATATATGGACTGGAAGGAGAGGAAAGCAGTCGAACGCGCCAATTATGCTTTGAAAAAAGGTTTACCAAAATAAAAAAAACGCTTTTAGATATTTATTCTAAAAGCGTTTTTCTTGCCTATTTCTTTAACTTCTTTAAAGCGTCGGTAGAATAAAGCGCAACAAAAATCAGCACGGGTTGAAACAATAAGCGAATCAATCTTTTGGTATCGGTATCTAAACCAAATCCGTCGCGGTGATCGATGTATTGAGCAATGTTTCCCGGGAAAACCAAAACGAAAAATAAGGCAAGAATTAATCCTACCATTTTCTTTTGTTTTGTCAGAAAAATCATGGCCAATCCAAGTGCAATTTCTACAGCTCCAGAAGCTAAAACCACGAAATCTTTCGAAAGTGGAATCCAGTCGGGAACCTGTGCCTGAAAAGTTTCACGTGCGTAAGTAAGGTGACCGATTCCTGCCAAAAGCATGAATGCACCCAAAGCTATTCTTAAAAGAGTTTTGATCATCGTTAGATATTTTTTATTTAGAAGAACATTTTAATTTACAAAATCCTGAAAATCGGATACGTTCCGACACTGCCTTCCGAATATTCTGAATGTTTATAAACCCAGTCCAATTGTGCTTTTCCATCTTTTGCAAAATCGGGATTTATAACTTTTTCCATTTCAAAAGCGGTTCTTAAAACCTGATTTTTTTTCAATAAATTTGCGGCAGTATCTTCGAAAACGTAATCGGAGTAATATTCTTTTTGTCCCAAAATTCCGTCAAAGAAATTCCAGTTAAAGAAGGAGTCGACCGCTTCGGGTTCTAAAGTTTCGAGTAAATATTTTACGCCGTATTGTTTGGTGGGAACCAAAAGATCTCCTGCGCTGAATTTGATATTTTTCGATTCTGAAACTGTTTTTGTGTCGTAATGCAGGTAATGACCTTCGTACGGATTTTTAACCGTTTTATAATCTGAAATTTTATACTGCTGTACCAAAATTGTAGAATCCTTCCGAATAATTTTACCTGCAATATTGTTCCGTTTTAAATACTCCAGAACTTTATGTTCCGATTTTGGAATAATGTAATAGGACGGAATTACAATTTCTTTGGTGGGAATGTAAGTGTTGTAATATTTTATTTTTCGGGTGAATGGCTTCGTTTTGTCATAGAAAAGTCTCGGCTTTCCGGAAACTTCACTTGTTTTTTTCTCGGCTTCGTATCCTTTAAAATCGATCATTTTAAATTGAGTACTATCCACTTTCCACTGGACCGGATATTTCATTTTTGGTTGATAATCCGCAAGTGTTGCTGCCATTTTATCTTTGATCTCTGTGGCATTTTTTGCAGTATAATTAATAGAGATCAACATGTTTTCGTAAGTCGTCCGAACGCGGTCTTTGTAGGGTTTCAGCATGTGTGTTTCCGCCACCGTTCCCATGGTGTTAAACAATGTGGTGTAACCGGTTGCATACCGCGGAGAATCCATAAAAGTTGGAAAACCTTCCTCGGGAGAATCGCCGTGAATATTTACATAAGGTGTGGTTAGAATGCCTTTCTTTTCTAAATTCTGTACAATCTCAGGTTGCATTTTTTCATTGAAATATTGTCCTAAATTTTTTCCCAATCGTTCTTTGTTTGTGGAAATATAGGTGAATAAATATTGATAATCTGCGCCATTGCTTACATGGTTATCAATAAAATAGATGGGTTTGAACTGCTGAAAAATCTTTTGAAAAGCAACCGAATTTTCTGTATCATTTTTTATAAAGTCGCGGTTAAGGTCATAATTGCGAATGTTGCCACGGAAACCATATTCTTCCGGACCATTTTGATTAGCGCGGCTGTATTTTCCTCTTCGCAACATTCCGGAAATATTGTAAGCCTGAATTGCCACAATTCTCAAATTATTGACCACCACTTTCCCCGTTGCTAAATCTCGCATCAACATCATGGTTGCATCAATTCCGTCTGGTTCGCCAGGATGAATCCCGTTATTAATGAGGATCGTTGGATTACTTTTGTTGACCGTGGCATTATAAATAACCACTTTTATAGGTTCACCATTATCATCGAAACCAAAAGTCACATTGGTAATACTGGGATAATCTTTGGCGAGATCGTCGTAAAATTTCACCATTTCTGCGTAAGTGGTGGTTTGGTTTCCGTTGCCTTTTTCGAAAGGGGTTTGCGGTTTGGTTTGGGAGAAAATAAATATTGATGATAAAAGGAAGAGGCTGGTTATGAATTTCATTTCTTAAATTTATTCGAAAGTACAAAAAACATTATCTTTAAAAAAATTAAGTAAATTAAGTTTTAAACTTTCTAAAAGGAAATTCAATTAAATAATTTTTAAAGTATTTATTTTTTTTAAATTTAATAACATCTCATTATGTTTGGTTTATTTAGTAAAAAAAAGAAGCAATTAATTGTTCATGATAAAATTTGGACAACAGATAAAGCCAAATTCGAGGCTTGTCTGGAATGGGGTAAATCTGATCCAAATATCTTATTCGTGGCTTGGTTTGAGGAAACCAGAAATAGTCTTCAACTGTATTTCCAAGAAAATAATCTCGAAAAAGAGATTTATTTAGCAGATCGCTTAGGCTTGATGCAAGAGGATAAAAACTTTATTTTTGTGGAACATCATCCTTTGCAAGCAGAAGAAGAGCGGCTGGCGACGCGTTTTGGAAAAAAAGAAATTACCGTTTTATCCTCGTTGGCAGAACCTATTTTCGAGTTATTTGGCAGCGCACGAATTATCGATCTGTTGAAAAGCATGGGAATGAAAGAAGATGAGATGATTGAACACGAGATGATCAGTAATTCGATTCTGAAAGCGCAGGAAAAAATCGCCGCAAAATCTGCCGTAAATATTTCTGCAAAATCGCAGGGAGAGTGGTTGATGAATGCTGGTATGATTAAACTGTAAAAAATAAAAAATTCCTGAACGAATTCAGGAATTTGTAATATATAAATGCTCGTGGAAGAAGCGAAAATCTACGCCCCGACTTGAACGGAGCTCTTTTTGTGCAGCAAAGCGGAACAAAAAAGCGGGAGTGGAAGGCGGAAAAAGGCGCCCAAATCATTCTAATCATTCAACTTCAACACCGCCATAAATGCGGATTGTGGAACCTCTACTCTACCGATTTGTTTCATCTTTTTCTTACCTTCTTTCTGCTTTTCCAGCAATTTACGTTTACGGGAAATATCTCCACCGTAACATTTTGCGGTAACGTCTTTTCTTAAAGCTTTGATGGTTTCACGAGCAATAACTTTCGCTCCTAAAGCGGCCTGAATTGCAATATCAAACTGTTGTCTCGGGATGAGTTCGCGCAATTTCTCACACATTCTTTTTCCAATATAAAATGCATTGCTGTCGTGAATTAGGGAAGAAAGTGCATCGACCATGTCGCCATTGATGAGAATATCCATCTTCACTAATTTAGAAGCGCGGAAACCGATCGGATGATAATCAAAAGAAGCATAACCTTTGGAAACGGATTTCAAACGGTCATAAAAATCGAAAACAACTTCTGCTAAAGGCATATTGAAAACGAGCTCTACTCTATCGGAAGTCAGATAACTTTGGTTAACAATTTCGCCGCGTTTTTCGATACACAAAGTCATTACGGGACCAACATAATCGGATTTGGTAATGATGGATGCTTTGATAAAAGGTTCTTCAACACGATCCATGGTCATTGGGTCGGTCATTTCGGACGGGTTGTTGATTAAGATCATCGTGTCCGGATCTTTTTTGGTGTAACCGTGGTAGGAAACGTTGGGAACGGTGGTGATCACGTCCATATTGAATTCGCGGTCGAGTCTTTCCTGAACAATCTCCATGTGTAGCATTCCGAGGAATCCACAACGAAATCCGAAACCAAGTGCTGCAGAACTCTCCGGTTCGAAAACCAAAGAAGCGTCATTTAAGCGAAGTTTTTCTAAAGAGAATCTTAATTCTTCGAAATCCTCTGATTCGATCGGATAAATTCCGGCAAAAACCATTGGTTTTACTTCTTCAAAACCGTCGATCGCTTCTGTTGCGCCATTTTCAAAGGTGGTGATCGTATCGCCTACTTTTACTTCGCGCGCATCTTTAATTCCCGAAATTATATAACCAACATCGCCGGTTTTAATTTCTTTTTTAGCAACTTGTTTTAGTTTTAAAGTTCCAACCTCATCGGCTTCGTACATTTTGTTGGTCGCCATGAATTTGATACGTTGTCCTTTTTTAATGCTTCCGTTGACTACTTTAAAATAAGCTTCAATTCCACGAAAAGGATTGTAAACGGAGTCAAAAATCAAGGCTTGAAGGGGACCATCTTCATTTCCAACAGGAGCTGGAATTCTGTTCACGATATGTTCTAACAATTCGTGAACACCTTCTCCGGTTTTTCCGGAAACGCGCAAAACGTCTTCATAATCGCAGCCGATCAAATTCATAATTTCATCGGTAACTTCTTCCGGATTTGCAGAGGGAAGATCAATTTTATTAAGAATTGGAATGATGGTCAGATCATTTTCTAAAGCCAAGTATAAATTGCTTATCGTTTGAGCCTGAATACTTTGTGCGGCATCTACAATAAGAAGCGCACCTTCGCAAGCCGCGATTGAACGAGAAACTTCATAAGAGAAATCTACGTGTCCTGGAGTATCAATTAAATTAAGAATATATTTTTCTCCATTCAATTCATAATCCATTTGAATGGCGTGAGATTTAATGGTGATGCCACGTTCTTTCTCAATATCCATATCATCTAAAGTCTGAGACTGAAGTTCTCTGGCTGTAACCGTATTCGTATATTCTAAAAGTCGGTCGGCCAAAGTAGATTTACCGTGGTCTATATGTGCAATAATGCAGAAATTTCTTATGTTCTTCATTCAAATTTTGATAGTTTGCAAAGATAATGAAAAGAGAAACAATTCCTTCTCCTAATTTTATTAATGAAGAAATTTAATTTTGAATGCTTTATAAAGTGTTCCGTTTTATTTTTCAAAGACGTAATCACCTGTCAGAGCATCTACGTATACATTATAAAAACCACTGTCACTGCGATTTTTTCTGCTTTGCGAATCAATCATCAAACTGATAGCAACACCTGCCAATCCACCAACAAGCCCTGCTCCTATAATCATCGTACCATTATTTTTTGGAATTAATTCTTCTTTATTGGTAATTAAATACAGTCCTTTTTCATCTTTAAAAATCTCTAAATATCCCACCGGAGTTACTTTGTAAGGGATCCCATTATCGACAAAAGCATACAAGTCATTATTTAGTACTTGTAAGTTTTCATTATTTTTTATTCTCACAATTTCCTGTTTTTTATTTTTCACTACATGATAATTAACGACAGGTTTTTGTGACCGGAAGCTTTCATAATCGTCATAAACACCTTCTCTTAGTGGATTCGTGTTGAGGATTGGTAGCGTTTTAGACAAGTATAAATCGTAATTAGAAAGTTCCGTTTCTGGTATACCTATACTTATGGGTAGTTTGCCATAAGTTTCTTTAATAAAATCTGCGAGAGTTCGGCTGATCTGATCGGAAATAGTCTTCGGCGTAGAACTTTGAATAAATGATTGGGAATTCTGGTATCGATCGATGAAGTAAAATTTACCATTTGCCTTCATGAAACTGCTAATTTTCATTGTAAATATCGGAATACCCTTATCAGAATTTTGAATTTTTAAATTTTCGAGTATGATATTGATGTCTTTTTTTCCAGTCGTTTTCTTGTTATGGCTTGAAAACCAATTTTCAAAAGCAGATTTAGCATTGTCTGATTCGAAAATCATCTCCACAGGTTTGCTATGATAAATAACAGTTCCTATATTCCGATCAGTCCTGATATCAATCAGAGTAAGCGATTTTACTTGGTTTTTTCGGTCTTTAATATTTGAGGTTAGTTCAATAACTTTCGAATTCTGAGCTGCAATGAAATTTGAAAGAAATATAAATAATAAAAGGTTTTTCATTTTTATAATTTTGGATAGGAATATACTATAATTTTTTAAAAGAGCGACCTCTACAAAAACTTGCAGAGGTCGCTCAAACATTAAAAATAAACTATTATGGTCTTCTACGCTGCGAACTCGGATTTCCTTGTCCGTCTTCTTTTTTTTCTATTATTTTGTTTCGCATCTTTCCTTCTGTGTGATACATTTGAAGAACTTGCTGCGGTTTTATTACTTTCAAAAACTTTTCAGAATACATTTTCCGGTTGTCCAAAAGTTGCTGACCAACTTCAAAACTCTCGTTGAGCTGTTTCTTTGCCTCATCATCACTCATATTTTCGTAATCGCTACCAGATTTGAATTTACTTTTAATCAAATTTTGCTTTTCCTGATATTCAGAATACAAAGTTTTAAAATCACCCTGTGTGTTTTGCGGAACAGCCAGTGTTGAAACCATCATGTTTTCGCGAAATTCCTGCAAAACCGATTTTCTTTCCTGCGGACTCATCTTCTGAATGATCTGCTTCCTTTGGTCTGGTTTCATCTTTTTCCAATCGTATTTCTGTGCTTGAGCAAAACTGTTTTGTGAGGTTAAAAACAGTGTGACCAGCAAAAATAAAATCTTTTTCATGTTTGTTTTATTTTTAATTGTACAAATCCAGATAAACATCCTGTTCAACATTTTTTCCTAAATCTGCCAAATCTGCGGAGGAAAAATTAGCAAGAATCTGATCTACCTGAACATCAGGATTCTGAACTACTGCCATTTTTTCCTGATCTCCCATTTTATTTTTATTCTGCTCTACAATTACATTTGGAGCTTTACTTTCTTTTTGATTCGTTGCGACAACATTAGTTAAATCTTGGTCTACATTTTGATCGGAAATAACAGCTTCTTTTTGAGGGCTATCACTTGGTAATGACACATTTGCAACAGTGGTTCCATCGTTCACAATTTGTTTTGTTGCAGCTATAACTTCAGTATCTGTATTTTTCTGATTGACGAAAAAGGTCACTCCAAAAAGTAAAGCAATTGATGCAGCTGCAGAATAAGCCCAGTTCATCTTAATAATTTTCGCCTCTTTTTTAGGAGCGGTTTCTGCGAGAACTTTCATCTGCATTTCCTCGAAAAAACGATCAGGAACTCTGTAAACGTTTTGACGTTCTAATTTTTCTATATCTAAATTTTTCATCTGTCAATTTTTATTTCCTTTAATGGTCATCTGCAATCATGCAATTTTATTAGAGAAAAAATATTTTATTCGGTGTAATTTAATTTTATATAATCTTCCACTTTCTGTTTGGCGTAATGGTAATTGGTTTTCAAAGTTCCAACGGACATGTCCACAATTTTAGAAATTTCTTCATACGGCAGATCTTCGTAATATCTCAAAGTAAAAACCAGTTTCTGCTTTTCCGGTAATGATTGAATGGCTTTCTGTAACAAGATCTGAATTTCATCGGCATCTGCGGTAACATTTTCTGCAACTAAATTCTGAAGGTGATATTCTGAACCTTCATCACTTTTTTGCATTTTTTTCATCTTATTGAGCTGTTGCAAAGCTTCATTGGTAGCAATTCTATATAACCACGTATAAAGTTGACTGTCTTGCTTAAACTGATGAAAATTCTGATACGCTTTGATAAACGTGTCTTGTAAAACGTCTTGCGCCAGATCGTGATCAACAATTAATCTCCTGATATGCCAATATAACCTACTCTGATAAGCATCCATCATCGAACGAACTCCTTTTTCACGGGTTTTCTCGCTCGACATCAACTCGATAATTTCGGTTTCATTAATCTTCATTGCGATGCTTTCGTTGTTTTGATGGTAAATTTAATTAAAAGTTAAATAAGTATTTCAATATTGAGTCCAAACCAAAATAATTATCTTTGTTTATATTTAATTTAATGAAGATCGTTATTCTAGGTTCCGGAAATGTAGCTTATCATCTCGCTAAAGCTTTCAAGGAAAAAAATATTGCTGTTTCCCAAATTTTCGGCAGGAACGAAAATGACTTGAAGGAAATTTCAGAAAAATTCAATATTCCTTTTTCTACTACTGAATTGTTAGATGCAGATTTCTATCTGATTGCGGTAAATGATGATGCAGTCGCAACAATTTCAAAACAAATTACGAAAGAAAATTGCGTGGTCGCCCATACTTCCGGTTCTTTACCAAAAGAAATTTTGGAAGGTAAATTTAGAAAAGCAAGTTTTTATCCTTTACAAACTTTTTCCAAATCGAAAGAATTGAAATATTCAGAAATTCCTTTTTTTGTAGAAGCTGAAAATGAAAATGATTTAAAAACGCTCGAAAATCTGGCTTCGAAAATTTCTGAAAATGTAATGAAAAGCGATTATGAAAAAAGAAAATATATTCATCTTACTGCAGTTTTTGCCTGCAACTTTGTGAATCATCTTTTTGCCCGTGCGAAAGAAATTTCAGATTCTCAGCAAATTCCATTTCAATACTTTTTGCCTTTAATCAAAGAAACTACTTCGAAGATCAATACAATAGATCCTAAATTAGCGCAAACTGGACCAGCAATAAGAAATGATGAAAAAATCTTACAACTTCATGAAGCTTTAATTAACGACGAGGAACATCTCAAAATCTACAAAGTAATGAACGAATCAATAAAAAAAATGTATGAGTTATAAAACGAAACTTAAAAATATAAAAGCCTTTGTATTCGATGTTGACGGCGTTTTTACCGATGGCAGCATTTACCTTTTACCTGGTGGAAATATGTGCAGAGTCATGAATGTTTTAGACGGCTATGCAGTGGTAAAAGCAATTAAAAATAATTATATCATTGGGGTAATTACAGGCGGAAATGATGAAGAAGTTCGACACAGAATCAACTATTTAGGAATTAAAGATTACTACGCCAAATCGTCCAACAAACAAATAGATTTTGAGGATTTTAAGTCGAAATATAATTTAAAAAACGAGGAGATCTTAACAATGGGTGATGATCTTTCGGATATGAGAATTATGAAAGTGTCGGGAATTTCAGCATGTCCCAAAAATGCAGTTCAAGAAGTAAAAGAGATTTCAGAATATATTTCTCCGATTGAAGGTGGAAAAGGCGCAGTTCGTGACGTTATCGAACAGGTTATGAAAATTCAGGGAAACTGGATTGAAGATAATACTCAAAGTGTTTAATGTTTAAAGTAACAATCTTTTACAATTCTAAAAATCATTCATGAAATTATTATTAGCCTCTAATTCCCCTCGTCGAAAAGAATTACTGCAAAATTTAGGATTTACTTTTGAGGTTGTTTCCATCGACTGTGAAGAAATTTATCCAGAAAATCTAGAGGTTGAAGAAATTGCGGAATATCTTTCGGAATTGAAAGCAAATGCTTTCCGCGGTCTAGAAAAAGACGAGATTTTAATAACTGCAGATACGATTGTAGCTTTAGAAAACGAAATCCTGGGAAAACCTAAAGATGAGGCAGAAGCAAGAAAAATGTTACGAAAACTTTCTGGGAAAACGCATCAGGTTTACACGGGTTTTACGATCAGAAGTTTAGAAAAAAATATTTCAAAAACAGATGTAGCTTCTGTAGAGATTGATGAATTAACAGATTTCGAAATTGATTTCTATATCAAAAATTACAAACCTTTTGACAAAGCAGGAAGTTATGGTGTTCAGGAGTGGCTTGGAATGGCAAAAATCAAAAAAATTGAGGGAAGTTATTATACGATAATGGGCTTTCCGACGCATTTGGTCTACTCCGTTTTAAAAGATTTTGAATAAGTAGCTTTCAAAAATAAAAAATCATTATTTTTACAACAAATTAATTGGCATTTTCTATACTAAAGTGCCGATTTCAAAGTTATTATGAAATAATGAAAAAAACGATACTCTTTCTTTTAGCAATCACGGTTCTCAGTTCCTGTTCTTCTCGTAAAAAGACGAATAGTTCTACCTTTATGAAGGGATTTTTCGCGTACTACAATACTCTTTTTAACAGTAAAGATGCTCTGGAAACTGAACTAAAAAATCGTGATAAAGCACACAGAGATAATTTTTACGCTCCATATATTCAATTATTGACTTACGATGAGCAACCTCTTGGAACGGAACTTGGATCTGCAAAAATGTTCAGCGATGACCCCGCTCCGACTGGAAAAATGGGCAATAGCGGACCAGGAACTCCGGGTGCAAACAACTTTGGAACTCCAGGTAGATCACAAAATTCTAATAATCCCGGAGTAAAAACGGGAGCCACCATTTTAGAAATTTCCGAAGCAAAAGCACTTCAAGCCATCGCGAAATATTCTGTAATGAAAGGCGGTGTAGAAAAGAACAAGGAAATTTTTAATGCAAATATATTATTGGCTCAAGCGAGAATTTATCAAAATAAACCTCTAGAAGCTTTAGATGGATTGAATTATATTTTTTCGAATATGCCGAAAGATAAAAGAATTCGTTTAGCGAAAATTTACCAAGGTCTCGCTTATTCAAAAATGGAAGACTACACAAGAGCCGAAGAGGTTTTTGCAGATCTGAAAAAAGAAAAACTCAAAAAAGATCAACGCAAATTACTTAGTATATATTACTCAGAAATGTTGCTTCACGCTGGGAAAAAAGAAGATGCGGTTGATGAACTGAGCGACGCTTATGCCATCAATAAAAACAGAAAACTTCGCAGTAGAATTGCTTTCCTTCGCGGACAGATTTTAGCCAATTTAGGAAAGAACGAAGAAGCGAGAGAAAGTTTTGTTTCCGCTTACAAAAATGCGAACAATTTCGAGTTCGAAGTAAAATCGCAAATTGAAATCGCCAAAACCTTTAATGGAAAAGGTGATGATTATGAAGGAGCCAAAGATTACTTGGCAAAAATCAGTAAAAAAGGAACTTATGCTTCCAGAAAAAATGAGTTTTATTATGCTTTGGGTTTAATGGCCAATAAAGCGGGAAAAAAAGAGGAAGCTAAAGCTTATTTTGCACAATCGTTAAAAGAAAAGATTTCCGATCCACAAATTCGTGGACTGAATTATTTTGAAATTGGAAAAGCCTATTTTGAAGACAGCGATTATCTTTCTGCCGGTGCTTATTACGATTCTGCTTTGGCCGTAATGAATTATGAACCTTCAAAAATATTGTTGACAGAACAGTCAAAAAACATCAAACAAGTTTCTAAAAATTATTATTTAATCAAGAAAAATGACAGCATTTTGGCGTTAGCAAGTATGCCGGAAACTGAAAAAATCGCTTATTTCACCAAATATATTGAGGGAATTAAATCAAAGGAAGCAAAAGAAGAACTGGAGAAAAAAAGAGCCGAACGCAGTAAAGGATTTGATACAGGAGATTATTCTGCTAATTCACCTTTCGCGGGAAATACCGGAGGATTTCAGGATTTTGGGGAAAGTAAGGGTGGCTTTTATTTTGCGAATCTGAGCACCGTTGCAAAGGGAGAATCCAGCTTTAAACAGTTGTGGGGAAATCGTTCCCTAAATGATAACTGGCGCACCTCTGCAAGAAGCAACACCATTGAAGATATGAAAAGTCAGGCGATGGGAATTACAAATGCACCTGACCCAAGAAGATTAGAACCTTCTTTTTACATTGAAAAAATTCCGACAGATCAAAAAGATATTTTTGCCTTGAAAAAAGCACGAGATACCGCAAGCTTAGGTTTAGGAAGAATGTATGAATCGTATTTTTCTGATGCGCCTCTTGCGACCAAAACACTTTATAATCTAGTAGATTCGAAACCCGAAGACGATTTAAAACTTCAGGCGCTTTATCAGATTTTTGCCATTAATTATGAAAAAAGTCCGAGTGCTGCTGATCGCGCAAAACAAATGATCCTTACTGAATATCCGTACACTTCTTATGCGGAATTTGTGAAAAACCCTAAAAATAATTCTTTCGCCAAGTCCTCTGAAGAAGTTGAGAAAGTATATGCAGAAGCTTTTGATCTGTATGCTAAAGAAAAATATGCGGAGAGTAAAGTTTTGATAGAATCATCTTTAGAAAAATATCCGAAAGATGCACTTGTTCCGAAATTTGCTTTGTTAAATGCCTTTAATGCAGGAAAAATTGCCGGAAAAGAAATTATGATTCTTCAGCTGGAGCAGATCGCGCTCAATTACGCCAGAACTCGGGAAGGTGAAAAAGCCATCGAAATGCTGAAATATTTGAAAAGTGACCTGGCTATTGAAACCACTGATGAAACTGGTAATAAATTGAATAATGGTGGTCCAGGAACGCCGGAGAATAAAGCTGATCAGGAAAACGGCGCACCAGTTCCAAGAGAACCTGTTGCAGAACCAATTCCGCGACGCCGCCCGCAGAATGATGGGAAAAATGAAATACAATCTCCAAAAACAAATCAGCTAGACATGGGAAGACCCATAGAAAAAACAGTTGACACGAAACTCTAATACTTAAAAAGCGAAGAATGATCTTCGCTTTTTTTATTCGTTCAATTTATGGAGAACAGCATTTCAAAATGCTTTCACAGTTTAAATTATTCTGATTTCTTTTTCTTAACGCCTTGAAAATCCTTTAAGTAAAACGGTTCAAAGTAAGCAACATCCTCAAATTCTTTTTTATTTAATTTATCGCAGGTTTTTTTTATTAAATATTTCGCGGAGGGAAATATCGTATCATCGTACTCGGCGGTAGAAATTTCAAGAATTTCCTTTGCCTTTTTGGCTCCGTCACCAACAAAGATTATTTTTTTCCCTTCAAATTTTTGAAAAGAAGATCCATCTAAAATTTTAGCTTCTGTCACTGTGACCATTTCGCCGGATTTTCCATCAAAATTAGCACAGTAAACCTCCATTCTTCTGGCATCAATTAACGGGATAATCAAATCGTACCCTTTATTTAAAAAAGGTTCGATCATCGTTTCTAAGGAATTTACAGCAAGAAGCGGAATTTGTAAACCGAAGCAGAAACCTTTCGCAGAAGAAGCGCCGATTCGCAATCCTGTGTACGATCCCGGTCCTTTTCCTAAACTTATTGCATCTAAATCCTGCAACGTGATTTTTGCGCCTTCTAAAGCCCATTGTACAAAAGTGTGCAAACTTTCAGACTGCTTATAATTTTCGGAAACTTCTTCGCACAAACATAACAATTCATCGCCATCAGAAATAGCAACAGAACAGTTTTTGGAGGAAGTTTCGATATGAAGTATTTTCATTTTTGAAAACAAATTAAAGGTATAAATTAATTACAAGCCAGCGTTTTTATAAACGGTGCGTGATTCAGCTTGCGCGCTCGGATAAATGGTTAAATCTGAAATACAAACGTGTTTCGGAGCATTGACACAATAGGAAATTGCATCGGCAATATCGGTGGGTTTTAAAGCTTGAAAACCTTGATAAACCATTTTTGCACGTTCTTCATCTCCTTTGAATCGAACCTTTGAGAAATCGGTTTCTGTTAATCCCGGTTGAAGATTAGTGACTTTGATACCAAATTCTGTAAGTTCCAAGCGCATTCCTTCTGAAATTACGTCAACGGCTTTTTTAGAGGCGCAGTATACTACTCCATTTGCGTAAGTTTGTCTTGCTGCGGTTGACGAAATATTTACAATATGACCGGATTTCTCGCTTTTCATTCTAGGAATAAAAAGTTTAGAAATGTAGAGAATTCCTTTTACGTTTCCATCTAACATCGCATCCCAATCATCAATGTTTCCGTTTTCTAATGAATCCATTCCATGAGCGTTTCCGGCATTATTGACTAAAACATCAATTTTTTTCCAGTTTTCCGGGAGAGAATGAATGGCTTTTTCAACTTGTGAAAATTCCCGAATATCGAAATTTAATGTGAATATTTCAGTATTTGCAGAAAGGTCAGTTTTCATTTGATTCAAAACTTCTACATTTCGACCACATATAATGAGTCTATAATTTTGTTTTGCGAGTAATTCTGCGGTAGCTTTCCCTATTCCGGAAGTTGCTCCAGTTATTAATGCTGTTTTCATTTTGATTGATATTTTTAATTCGCATCGAAACTCTGAAAGGCGTCTTCGATGTGATTGATTTGTAATTTTCCTGATGCATCCGGAAGAACCGTAATAATGTCAAAACGGACTTCTTTGTCAATAGAATTTTCGTTCATGAAAAAGTCTGAGCAAAGTAAAATGGCTTTTATTTTCTTTTTAGTCACCGCTTCTTGAGGTTCAATAAGCGTATCATAACTTCTTGCTTTTACTTCTACAACCACGATCAGATTTTCAAATTCTGTTACAATGTCTATTTCTGCTCTCTGATAACGAAAGTTTCTGACCAAAATTTTATAATTTTTTTTGGTCAAATAATCAGCAGCTAAATCTTCTGCAAGGTTTCCGAAATCATTGTGTTCTGCCATTATTTAATAAATTGATAAGCCCACCAAATCATCAAAAACTGAAGTGGTAAACGCAATAAAGTGAACCAAAATCCTTTCTTTTTCTTAACATAATATTTACGGGACATTTCAATATTGGCTGGAAAAACCGCTATTAATAAAACTATAGTTAAATAAGCGCCGAGATTAGTTGTTGCTGGAAAAAGCAATAAAATACCACAAATTATTTCTGCAATGCCACTTAAAATTATTAAAGTACGATGCGCCGGAAGATAAGCCGGCATTATTTTTATGTAGAAATTTGGCTTTAGGAAATGCAAAATTCCTGCGATTATAAGCAATATCGCAAAGATATATTTTGAAATTTCCAGCATTTCCATTAGAATTCGATTGTTGTTTTTTCAGCGACTTTCATTTTAATACTTGCACCGATAATTAAAGGGCGGTTATCACGAATATGTCCGTTCGGAAAACCAAATGCAGTGGGGAAATCATATTTTGAAATTCGCTCGGATACGATTTTGTAAGCAAAATTATCGAAACTTTCTTCGTAGCTTTTATTGTCTTCTTCATCGCCCATATTGGTCATTCCTCCTATAATTAAACCTTTAATATTTCGAAAAACTCCTGCCAGATCTAAACTGATCAACATTCGGTCTAAAGCATAAAAATTCTCGCCGATATCTTCAATAAAAAGGATTTTATCTTTAAAATTAAAAGAATAATTCGTGCCCAAAAGTGCATAAACTAACGCTAGATTTCCGCCTACCAAAGTGCCTTCTGCAAATCCATCTCTATTAAATTGCGTTTTATCAATTACATATTTGGGTCTTTTACCTTCTAAAACATCAAAGATTAAATTATAACTTTCATCAGTTACTCCAAAACTGGATGTTTTGATGGTTTGACCATGAATTGACACGAAATTATTTTTTAATAAAAAACTCTGAACAACGGTGTTATCAGAATATCCAATATACCATTTCGGATTTTGTTTGAATTTGGAAAGTTTTAAATGTCGCAATAAATGTTGACAACCATAACCACCTCTTGAAGCCCAAATTGCTCCAATTTTTTCATTATTAAACGCCCAGTTCACCTCCTGAATTCGTTCCTTTTCAGTTCCCGCATAATTGTAACCGTTGGAAAATTTGGTATAAAGATGTTTTCCGAGTACGGGTTCATACCCTTTTGATTCAATCAGTTTTAATCCTTTTTCCAATTGGGATTCTTCAACTGCACCTGCAGGAGAAATGATCGCAATTTTATCTCCTTTTTTTAAAGATGTAGGGAAAATTACTTTTTTCATTTGTGCATCATTTTTTGCTCCGTTTTTTCTGCATCTTCAAGCCTTCTGTCGAACTGGTTGAATTTTTTGAAACTCTGCAAGAATATAAAAATACTGAATGCAATTAAAATAAACCCCACCAGTTTCCGAATTTGATTGGTCAATCTTTGGGTAAGACGATCATGGAATTGTTTCGCCAGATAAATTTTGAAAAAATCAATGACCAGATAAGTTCCCACTACCAATGCCATATACAAGAGAAAATCATCGAGTCCCGGATACGCATTTCGCACCGAAATGACAGTAACCAACCAAAATAAAACGACTCCAATATTGAGAATATTAAAGAAAAAACCATTGAAAAAAGTTTTCATATAGTTTTGGTTGATCATTTTTTCTTCACTTACTAAGTGCATTTTGGTTTTGGAAACAATCATATAAACCGCATAAATCAGAATAATAAAAGCGGTGATCCGATAAAAACCGGGGTGTTTATCGATGATTTCAACCAAATCACCGCTCGCAAAAAATGCTGCAGTGATACATAAAATATCTGCACAAATCACACCCAAATCTAAGGCTAAAGCATGTTTAGGACCTCTGGAAAAACTTGTTTCAATCAACAGGAAAAATATGGGTCCAATAAAAACCAGACTTAACATAATTCCTAAACCGATCGCGGAGAAAATGAGTTCTAACATAAAGAAATTATCTTAACGTTTTTTTGTTATTCCTTTAACTATTTATAGAAGAAGGATTTATGAATTGATAATTTTGAAATCTAATTGTTTTTGAATTAAATTAGCTTTCATTACTTTGATGGTTACTTTGTCACCTAATTGGTATTGATTTCCTGTTCGACTTCCTTGAACTAAATGATTTTTTTGATCATAAGTATAAGAATCATCCATTAAATCACGAAGTTTAATCAAACCTTCTGCTCCATTTTCTGGAATTTGCACCCAGAAACCAAAATCAGCAACACCCGAAATAACGCCAGTAAAATCTTCGCCCAAATGTTTCTCCATAAATTTCACCTGCATAAACTTTATAGAATCTCGCTCTGCATCTGCAGCCAAACGTTCCATAGAACTGCAATGTTTGCATTTTTCTTCGTATTCCTGTTTGCTCGGTGATTTTCCTCCATCTAAATAATGTTGTAAAAGTCGGTGTGCAATTAAATCAGGATATCGTCGAATTGGTGAGGTAAAGTGTGAATAATAATCGAATCCTAAACCGTAATGTCCGATCGGATTTGTAGAATAAATTGCTTTACTCATAGATCTCATCGCTAAAGTTTCGATCATGTTTTCTTCCCCTTTTCCTTTTACTTCGCTCAATAATTTATTTAAAGATTGTGCTACTTTCTTAGTGTTTGCGAGATCCATTTTATAACCAAATGTTCCTACAAAATCGCGCAAAGCTTCTAATTTAGTTGGATCTGGATCATCGTGAATTCTATAAATAAAAGTAAGATCTGTTGGAGCACCACCTTTTTTAAGAGAAACAAATTCGGAAACTTTACGGTTTGCCAACAACATAAATTCCTCAATTAAATGATTGGAATCTTTGCTTACTTTAAAGTAAACACCGATTGGTTGGCTGTTTTCATCTAAATTAAAACGAACTTCGCTTCTGTCAAAAGTAATAGCGCCTTCATCAATTCTTCTTTTACGGAGAATTTTTGCCAAACGATCTAAAACTAAAATTTCTTCCGTCAGATCTCCGGTTTGAGTTTCAATCCTTTCCTGTGCATCTTCGTAAGAAAATCTGCGATCGGAGTGTGTAACTGTTCTACCAAACCATTCGTTTTGAACTTCAGAATTTTCATTCAGTTCAAAAACTGCGGAGAACGTATATTTATCTTCATTAGGACGAAGCGAACACACCTCGTTACTCAGAACTTCGGGAAGCATCGGAACAACGCGATCGACCAAATAAACGGAAGTTGCGCGATCATAAGCTTCATCATCGAGCAAAGTTCCGGGAACAACATAATGCGAAACATCGGCAATATGAACACCGATTTCCCAGTTTCCGTTGTCTAGTTTTTGTATGGAAAGTGCATCATCAAAATCTTTGGCATCTTTTGGATCAATGGTAAAAGTGCAGACATTTCGCATGTCGCGCCTTTTTTCTACTTCTTTTCCGCCAATTGATTTATCAATATTTTGAGCTTCATTTTCTACCTCTTCGGGGAATGCATAAGGCAAACCGTATTCGGCTAAAATAGAGTGAATTTCTGTTTCGTGATCTCCGGGAATTCCAAGAACTTTGATGATTTCTCCTGTCGGATTTTTTTCTCCCGCTCTCCACTCTGTCATTTTTACAACGACTTTATCCCCGTCTTTTGCACCGCCTATTTTTCCAAGTGGTACAAAAATATCAGTATTGATGTGCTTTTTATCACAAACTACAAAACCGAATTCCTTATGTTTGATGAGCTGAAAAGTTCCGACAAATTGATCGCGTTTTCTTTCCAAAACTTCCAAAACGGAACCTTCCATTTTTTTACCTTTGAAATTATAGGTAACAATCAATACTTTATCACCTTGTATTGCATCCTTCACATTTTTGGAATGAATGAATACATCATCTTCAATTCCATCGATTCTTACATAAGCATTTCCGGCTTGGTTGAAATCGATTGTTCCGGTTAAAGTTCCTTCTATATTAAGATTCAGGATATATTTTCCTTTTTCAGTTTCAATGATTTTTTTCTCAGAGAGCAGTTTGTGCAAAGACTGAATTACCTGTTCTCTTTGTCTCGGATTTTTATAATCGATGCCATCTGCAATTTGCTTGTAGTTGTAGATCTTCTCCGAATTTTTGTTCATAAAATTAAAAATCAAACTACCAATTTCCTGGAGTTTGTTGTTGTTTTTTGATGATATGAATTTGCTTTTTTTAGCCATATATTAAGTTGTGTTTTGAATAGTGAGTTAGCAAAAAGCAATTTTATCTACTCTATTTTGATGTCTTCCACCTTCGAAATCGGTCGTAAGAAATTTTTCAACGATATCAATTGCCAACTCGCTTGATATAAAACGTGCAGGAAGTGCGATCATATTTGCATTATTATGTTGTCTTGCTAATTCTGCCAGTTCTGTTTCCCAGCATAAAGCACATCGAATTCCCTGGTGCTTGTTCGCTGTAATCGCAACTCCTTCGCCACTTCCACAGATAAGAATTCCCAGTTCATTCTCTTTATTTTCTACAGAGGTTGCAGTTGGATGGACGAAATCTGGATAATCTACAGAGTCTTTAGAAAAAGTCCCGAAATCCTGCACTTCATATTGACCTTTCAGATGTTTTTTGATGATTTCCTTGTATTCGAATCCTGCATGATCGCAAGCAATAGCAATTTTTTTCATTTTTAAATGTAATTTTATCAATTTACAATTCTTACAAATTTAATACTATTAATATAAATAGGGTTTGATTGAATCTTAAAAATTTCGCTATTGAATGAAATTTAATTAAAACTTTTGTTGCTAAAAATAGAAATATTCGGAAAGTTCACTAAAAAATCTAGACGTAGGACCGTAAATAGAGTGAAACTTCACGCCAAAAAAAAATCATTATAAAATGTTAGCATAATCTCGAATTGATGTGGATAAGTAAATAAAACAAATCCTTTTCGCATTCATTTTTAATTCATACTGCAATTACTTTTTAGATTACGACCAAAATAGTTAGATAAAGTTTAAGAACTAAAATGAAGGTCTTTTCAATACTTAAATTATTAATAGAGTAAAAAATCATGTGTTATTGACAATAGTGTAAAAGCTAAGTAAATACTTATAAACCAATTTATTAACTTGTTAGTAAAATATGAAATACACTGCTACTACTTGTGGTAAAATATTTGCAATTTATTTCTCCCCAAATACACAAACTACAACAACACTATTCATTTTCTTTTTTTAATAAAAGAAGATAATGTAGATAAAATGAGTTAATGGGGATTGTGGAATTTTAAGGGAAATTAAATTTTTATTCGAGCAAATTAATCCTAAATTTGTGAAACTTAAAAGCAGGAAAAAACTATGAAAACAATTAACGATTTTAATTTTAAAGATAAAAAAGCATTGGTGAGGGTCGATTTTAACGTTCCGCAAAGTGCAGACTTGAAAGTTACGGATAATAGCCGGATTCAGGCTGTAAAACCAACTATTGATAAGATTTTGAACGATGGAGGTTCTGTTATTTTGATGACCCATTTGGGTAGGCCAAAAGGTAAAGTTTCTGAAGAATTTTCTTTGAAAAATATTGTCCCCGAAATTGAAAAAGTTTTAGGTAAACAAGTTCAGTTTTGTCCAGATTGCATTGGAGCAGACGCTGAAAATATGACGAGAAATTTAAAACCAGGAGAAATTCTTTTGTTAGAAAACCTACGTTTTTATAATGAGGAGGAAAATGGTGATGTGCAGTTTGCAGAAAAATTATCAAAATATGGAAACGCCTATGTGAATGATGCCTTTGGAACTGCGCACAGGGAACATGCTTCTACTGCTGTAATTGCACAATTTTTTCCTTCAACTAAATTTTTCGGTTTATTGATGGAAAAAGAATTAAATGCGATTGATAAAGTACTGAAAAGTGGAGAGAAACCTGTTCTTGCGATTTTGGGAGGATCAAAAGTTTCAACAAAAATTACTATTATTGAAAATATTTTGCCTGCAATTGATCATTTAATTATTGGTGGTGGTATGGCTTTCACCTTTGTCAAAGCTCTGGGTGGACAAATTGGAAACTCATTGGTTGAAACAGATAAATTACAGTTAGCGCTAGAAATTTTGGAAAAAGCAAAAGTGCAGAACGTAAAAGTTCATTTGCCTGTAGATATTATTATTGCCGATGAATTTGGCAATGATGCAGAAACTAAAGAAGTTGATGTTTACGATATTCCTGATGGTTGGATGGGATTAGATGCTGGTAGGAAAACAAGATTATTGAATCATGACGTGATTATGAATTCGAGAACAATATTGTGGAATGGACCGATTGGCGTTTTTGAAATGCCTAATTTTTCTTCTGGTACAATCGCGTTGGGTGACAGTATTGCCGAAGCAACCGAACAAGGAGCTTTCTCATTAGTTGGGGGAGGAGACAGTGTAGCGTTTGTAAAACAATTCGGTTATGAAGATAAAGTAAGTTATGTTTCAACCGGTGGAGGAGCAATGCTTGAGAGTTTAGAAGGAAAAGAACTTCCGGGAGTAAAAGCAATTAATCATTAAATAACTAAAATTTTAGTTTAGTAGATAAAAAGGTTTCCAAGTTTCGGGAACCTTTTTTATTTAATTTTTTTGTGAAGTATTTTTTCTAAAATATATTTTTACAATTAGTATTATATTTTTTAATGTTTGAGAATAATATATTCTGAGAAAATGTATATCTAATATTTACTAAATGTTACTTTCGATATATTTTTTTGAAAAGTTACGATTTTCGGAAAAGTAAGAGAAATTGGCCTTCAGAAATAGCTTTAAAATCAAAAAACTATTTTTTTTCGATTACGTATATCAAACTTGAATATTCGCCAGTTTTTAAAGCTTTAAAATTAGAAATGCTTCCGAAAATCATTCCTTTAATCCAAAATAAGCTTGACTTCTTGTATTTTTCACTGAGCATGGAAATATAAAAGGAATCGAGTAGGAGAGGTTTGATTTTTTTTATTTTCCAATTTTCATTATTCATTAATTTTTCCATTCCTAATTTTGTGAAATGATAAATATGTCGCGGTACATCATAAGCAGCCCAAAATTCTTTATAATGTTGCGCATCGAATGAAGTAGGATTAGGAATTGCAATAATTAATAAACCGTTGATTTTCAGTTTATTATGAAATATTTTTAAGATATCTTCTTGATTATCAATATGTTCAAATACATGCCATAAAGTGATTGCATCTAAACTTCCGTTTTCGATAGAATTTAAATCACTTAAAATTTTTGTTTTTGATAATTTCTCAGAGGCAAAATTTCTTGCTGAATTATTAGGTTCTAAGCCTAAGGTTTTAAAATCGTTTTCAATGAACTTTAGAAATTCACCAGCACCACATCCATAGTCCAGAACTTTTGCGTTTGAAGGTAACTCATTTTTTAAGATATCTTTTTTATATTTTAAATTAAAACCTTGTAAGAACTTATAGAGTTTTTCTTTTAGACTTCCCGAATCCTGATGGTGCGAAATGTAATCTACACTATCATAATATTTATCCAGGTTGGTAGGAATTGGAAATGTTTTGTAAACACCTTTTGCTTCCGTTTCCTTTATTTCGAATATTTCCTGGGTTAAAAAATGATCTTTAATTTTCATTTAATAGTCGTCTGTTTTTGGAATTGATTTCTTTAAGTTTGATCTTAATCGGTGATTGCATTTAGAATGTTTCACGTGAAACATTCTAAATTTATCTTCCTAAAAAGATAAGAAGAACATTAATATCTGCCGGCGAAACTCCACTGATTCTTCCTGCCTGTGCAATGGATTGTGGTTTCACTTTATTTAGTTTTTGTTTGGCTTCAGATGATAAGGAATTGATGTTGGTGTAATCAAAACCCTCTGGAATCTTAATCGTTTCTAAACGGTTTAGTTTTGCAACGTTTTCCCTTTCTTTTTCGATGTAACCTCTGTATTTAATATTTATTTCTGCCTGCTCTTTTACTTCTTGCGAAAAATCACCTATCTTTTCATTGATAAAATCAATTTCCTCTAATTTATCTAAGGTCATATTTGGTCTCGTTAAAATCTGTGAAGCACGATAAGCCTGATCAACAGGAGAGGATTCTATACTTGCTAAGATAGGATTTATAATGCCAGGTTTTAAAGAGGTTTCTTTTAAATAATCTTCTAACTGATTGCTTTTAGCAATTTTCTCTTCTACATTTCTAAGTCTCGTTTCATCAGCTAAACCTAATTGATATGCTTTTTCGGTTAAGCGAATATCTGCATTATCCTGTCTTAAAAGCAATCGATATTCTGCTCGGGAAGTAAACATTCTGTAAGGTTCTTCGGTTCCTTTTGTAATTAAATCGTCAATTAAAACTCCAATATAAGCTTCATCGCGGTTTAATATAAATTCACCTTTATCATGCACCTTATTGTGCGCATTAATTCCTGCCATTAAACCTTGTCCTGCCGCTTCTTCATAACCAGTTGTACCATTTATCTGTCCGGCAAAGTATAGATTTTGAATTAATTTCGTCTCTAAAGTATGATATAATTGAGTAGGAGGGAAGTAGTCATATTCTATTGCATATCCTGGTCTGAACACCTTCACATTTTGGAAACCCGGAATATATTTCATCGCTTTGATTTGAATATCTTCAGGAAGAGAAGAACTAAATCCATTAACGTAGATCTCAACGGTTCTCCAACCTTCTGGTTCTACAAATAATTGATGGCGATTCCTCTCTGCAAAACGATTGATTTTATCCTCAATACTAGGACAATATCGTGGACCAGTACTTTGTATTGTTCCATTAAACATGGGGCTTCTATCGAATCCTTCCCGTAAAATATCGTGTACCGTTTCATTGGTATATACAATATGACAACTTAGTTGTTTTGTGAGTTTTGGGGTATCTGAATAGGAGAATTTATGAGGTTTTTCGTCGCCTTTTTGTTCTTCCATTTTTGAATAATCTAAACTTCTGCCGTCAACTCTTGGTGGAGTTCCAGTTTTCATTCGACCAGATTCAAAACCTAGTGATACGAGCTGTTCTGTGATCCCAGAAGCTTTTGGTTCTCCCATTCTTCCCCCGCCTAGCTGTTTATCACCTACGTGAATTAAACCGTTTAAGAAGGTTCCATTGGTTAGAACGACGGATTTTGCTTTGATTTTTATTCCTAAACTCGTAATTACTCCAACTACTTTGTGATTTTCTATGATAAGGCTTTTAACCATATCCTGAAAAAAGTCGAGATTATTCGTATTTTCCAAAGCGTATCTCCATTCTTCAGCAAATAACATTCTATCATTTTGTGTTCTTGGAGACCACATTGCAGGACCTTTTGATAGATTTAACATCTTGAACTGGATCGCTGATTTGTCTGCAATTATTCCGGAATAACCTCCCATTGCATCAATTTCCCGAACGATTTGTCCTTTTGCAATTCCGCCCATCGCAGGGTTGCAAGACATTTGTCCGATTGTTTGCATGTTCATTGTAATTAGTAAGGTTTTGGAACCCAAATTTGCGGCTGCTGCTGCTGCTTCAGATCCTGCGTGTCCTGCTCCTACTACGATAACGTCGTATATTTCGCTTATCATTTGTTTATTGATAAATGAGTTAATTTTTGAAATGTTTCACGTGAAACATTAATTTTTGTTCATAATTAGTTGTGTTTTTAGCCCCGATGGGAACGGTATCCTATTGTGCAGCGGAGCGGAACAATAGATATAGTGGACAGCGGGAAAAAGCTCCTAAAAAATAGACAAATAATAATCTTCTTTACTGCGCATTTCGGAAATTTCTTCTTCCGTTTTATCCTTATAACCGCAGAGATGTAAAATACCATGAGCTAAAACGCGAAGTAATTCAGAATCAAACGCTTTGGATAACGAAGAAGCGTTCTCTAAAATGCGGGGCAAAGATACAAAAATATCTGCTGAAATGGTTTTGCCCTTCACATAATCAAATGTAATCACATCTGTATAATAATCGTGCTGGAGAAAATCACGATTTACCTTTAGAAGGTGCTCGTCATCACAAAATATGTAATTAATTTCACCTGGTTTCTTATGTTCTGATATAATAAGTTGCTCCAACCAAATTTCTGTATTTGTTGGGAGAGGAATTTCATTTAAATTTTCGAAGAAAAATTGTATCATATATTAAAAATAGTGTCCCATTACAACACTGAAAATATTGTTATTGATCGATAGTGAACGGCTATAATTAATTTTGATCTGACCGAGTGGTGATTTGTAACCTAAAGTAATTCCCGCAGAAGACGCGTTGATATGGAACACATCGTCAACTTTTATATCAGTGAATAAATTAGCAATACTCAAACTTCCTTCTACGTAATAATTTTTGTAAACATTGAACTGGAAGCTGTTTATATTAGTTAATAGATTTTTCGCACTTAATTGTCCAAATTCGTAACCTTGGAAACTAGTAAAGTTACCTAAATTCTGGGCGAAAATTCCGCCGATTCTATATTGATAATAGCTCGGAAGGGTTTTTCCTACAGTAAAACCTCCAAATAACCCCAATCGATAAGTGAACCAACTTGTAATAGGAAAGTTGAGTTGAGCCGTTATTTTTGCCTGCAAAGTTCGTCCTTCCTGGTCTTTATTTAGGAGGTCTAAAATTTTTCCTTCAACATTTAGAAGTATTCCTTTTGTGGGAAAACTTTTTTCATCCTGCGTATCACTTTTAATGAAAAGGTAAGGATTGATAAAATTAGTAGCGTTTGTATAATTTGGTGTGCCGGTAAATTTAGTTTCAAAGTAGTCGTGACTTATCCCACCACCAATTGCGTATTTATCTCGCCAAACAGATTGTATGAAGGCTTCATTTCTGAACCAGGTCCATTTTTCATAAATATTGGAATCGCGGTCATTCAAGTTGAGAGACATTCCCGATGCGTAGAGTCCAAATCCCGGAATATAACCATTGTCTATGAAATAATTTAAGTAATATCTAGTTTGATCTCCCACCACAACATCTAACGAAACAATGGAATTTCTAAACAATAATCTTTTGGCAGTCATATTAAGAAGTAAACCTGTTTTAAAGATTTCGTCGTAATGCAAACCAAATTTTAGGAAAAAACGGGTGTCATCCTCGGTGACATTTAGTTTTAAGTAATTTTCATTATTCTTCTGAATAATATCGTAATTTATTAAGGTGTAATTGTTCGTTGCATAGAGAGCATCAATCATTTTATTGATTCCGCCGTAGGTTTGTAGCGACGGAATTCTGAGATTCATTTTACCTTTCACATAATTTTTGCCAAAAATGTGATTGTTTTCAAGAATCAAACTGTCGATTTTGTAAACGTTGGAGTAAATGGAACTGATTGGTGCATGAAGAGCAGTAAGGTCTTTTTTCGGAAGGAGTGAGAGAGGCTCAATGTATTTCTGTGCTTCGACGTAACCCGAATCTAAAATTGCTCTTTTAAAATCATAACTGGTTGCACCCATTCCTTTTAAATTAGGACGAATATTGATGTCAGTATATTGATACTGATTTTTTGTCTCGTTCTGAATCCCGAAATCAATAACTTGGTTCAGAATGTCAATTGCACTTATTAGATTTTTTGCACTGACTAGACCCTGACTTAAATCTACGCCGATTACAATATCCATTCCTTTGTCTTTCAGAGGTTTAGATGGGTAATTGATGGTCATAGCTCCATCAATATATAATGAATCACCAATTTTAACAGGATCCATTAGAGAAGGAAATGCGGAACTCGCCATGATTGAACTAACCAGATCTCCCTTTTCAAAAACTTCTATTTTTCCGCTTTCTAAATTTGTACCAATGCAAAGAAAAGGAATCGGAAGTTTGGAAAAATCACTTATTGTAGCAACATTTTTGAAGAGTTCCTTTAACAGGTAAATGTTTTTTTGACCAGTAGAAATCGCTTTTGGTAGAACATTAATTTTACCATCTTTCATTGGAACTGTAATAATATATTTATCAACAGATTTACTAAAAAAAGAGGTTTCCTGCCTTGTTTTTTCGTTAGCGATAATGGTATAGAAATCAGTATCCATAACTATTTTTTCAATTTCTTTACCAGTGTAACCTGAAGCGTAAAGTCCACCTACAATTGCACCCATACTTGTCCCGGAAATATAATCGATCTTCACTCCCAAGGAATCAAGAACTTTTAAAACACCAATGTGAGCGAAGCCTTTTGCACCACCACCAGAAAGTGATAGTCCAATTTTGGCATTTTTAGGCACTCTGAATCCTTCTTTCACCTGAGCTTTCAGGAAAAAACTACACAAAACAGTAATGATGAGAATAAGTTTTATTTTCATTTAATCTTTAATATAAATTCTTTTTACGCGACGAGAAATAGAGGTTAAAACCTCATAAGGTATTGTATTACAATAAATTGAAAATTCTTCCAGTGAAGGTTTGTCGTTAAAAATGATAACTTCTTCACCTTCGTTTACGGGTTCGTTTTCAATATTAATCATCATCATATCCATACAAATGTTTCCGATGATGGGGAAAAGTTTTTGGTGTATTCCTACTTTGCCGACTTCATTTCCTATCATACGTGGAATTCCATCTGCATAACCAACGGGAATGGTGGCGATTTTTGTGCGATTTTGAACTAGAAATTTTCTGTTGTAACCAACTGAATCACCATTTTCAACTTCTGAAATCTGTGAAATCACGGTCTTAAAACTTACTGCATTTCGAAGTTGCTTCTTGATTTTTGGATCTGACGAAATGCCAACCATTCCAATACCAATTCTAACCATATCAAACTGAAAATCAGCATAACTAACGATTCCGGAAGAATTTAAAATATGGCGGATAGGATGATATTGTAAACCTTTAATTAATTTTTCAGAATTAACTGTAAAAATTTTAATTTGATCTAAGGTATATTCCTTCCCCACAGGATCATCAGCAGAAGAAAGATGACTAAAAATCGATTCCACTTTCACATTCATTTTGTTCAACTTTTGAATCAGATCATCTAACTCATCTCCTTTAAAACCAAGACGATGCATTCCAGTTTCCAATTTGATATGGATCGGATATTTTCGCTGAATCCCTTTGTGTAAAAGCTGCTCATTAAAAAGTTGAAGCACCCTGAAACTGTAAATTTCGGGTTCCAAATTGTAATCGATGATACTGTTATAGCTATGCTGCTCCGGATTCATCACCATTATTGGCGTTGTAATTCCGTTTTTTCGCAGATCAATACCTTCATCTGCATACGCAACTCCAAGATAATCAATATGATGATGTTGTAAAAATTCTGCGATTTCATAGCCTCCCAAACCGTAAGAATAAGCTTTAACCATCGCCATCATTTTTGTCTCAGGTTTTAATAAAGACTTATGGATGTTGATGTTATGAATAATTGCGTTTAAATTAACCTCTAACACAGTGTCATGTTTCTGTAATTCTAAAAAAGTTTTTAAACGGTCAATTTCGAATTTACGAGCTCCTTTTAAAAGAATCAACTCATCTTCTATTTGGTTAAGTTGAGTGCTTTCAATGAGTTCTTTTGTATTACTAAAGGTATAAGTTTGACTATTAAAAAGAATTTCAAAATTTGAAATTTCGTCACCGATGAGGAATATTTTACTGAAATCTTGTTGATTTGTTAATTCGGCGACGGCATGATATAATTTTTCGGAATCTTTCCCTTCCACAAAATCAGTTATAATCAAAGTCTTTTTAGGCTTATTATATTGATGAATAAATTGAAAGGCGATTTTCAAAGAATCCATGTCTAAATTATAGGAATCGTTGATCACCAAATTATTACGCAGTCCGTTTACGCTTTCCAGACGCATTTCAACCGCTTTTAATGCATTTATCTTTTCAATAATTTTTGCATTATCTATTTTGAATTCCTTTAATACAGCAATAACACACATCGCATTACTTAGCGTTGCTTCATCTCTTTGAGAAATTGGTATTTTAATTTCCTCGTTGAAATATTCAAGAACAAGCTCTTCGGAATTTCCTTGCCAATCATTTTTTAGGTGAAGATTATTATGATTTTTAAAACCGTAAGATATTAGATTTTTACTTGAATAAATGTCATTTATTAAATTGTAAATCAATTCATTATCACCATTAAAAATAATAGTTTTGGAATCTTTAAAAAGTATCAATTTTTCTTTAATGAGCTGTTCTTCAGTTTCAAAATTCGAAGAATGAGCAGCACCAATATGAGTAAGAACACCGATTTCTGGAGAGAAAATACTTTCTAAAATTTTCATTTCTCCAGGTCTGGAAATCCCTACTTCGAAAATCCCGAGTTCATGAGTTTTGTTAATTTCCAGTATTGAGATCGGAAGTCCAATTTGTGAATTGAAACTTTTAGGACTCTTCACGGTAATGAACTCATCAAAAATACTCTGATAAAGCCATTCTTTAACAATGGTTTTTCCGTTGCTGCCTGTAATTCCTATGGTTTTCAGAGAAAATTGATGAAGATGAAATTTTGCCAGTTTCTGAATAAATTGAATTGAATTTTCAACAATGATCCAGGTAATATCTTGATTTTGAGGAAATTGGTGTTCGCTTATGATGATATTCACGCCTTTCTCAACTGCAGACTGAATATATTTTTCCCCGGAATTTTTTGAAGTATTAATTGCAAGAAAAGCAGTGTTTGAGCTGGAAAAAATATTCCGACTGTCAAATTCGATTGTTTTGACAAGAAGATCTTTTTTACCAATGAGTTTTGAACCGGTGATTTCTGCAATTTGCTGCGTAGTGTAATTCATTTCTTATTTATTCAGAAATTCGTCGTTGAAAACTCTTCTGCTTACTGCTTCATAACTTTCGGTTTCTCCAAGCTCTACTAAGTCTTTACTCGTTGAAATTCTCATCGAATAATTAGCAAGATTTCCGGTTCTTTTACAAATTGCATGAACCTTGGTCACATATTCTGCAGTCGCCATTAAATTAGGAATAGGCCCAAAAGGGCGACCCATAAAATCCATATCTAACCCTGCAATTACAACACGTATTCCACTGTTCGCCAATTTATTAGCAACTTCTACAATGCTCTCATCGAAAAATTGTGCTTCATCAATTCCTACGACATCACAATTAGATCCTAATAGTAAAATTTCGTTCGGACTGTCAACGGGAGTGCTCCGAATTTTGTTCTGATTGTGAGACACCACTTCTTCAGCAGCATAACGCACATCTAATTTTGGCTTAAAAATTTCCACATTTTGTCCTGCCATTTCTGCACGCCGAAGTCTCCGTATCAATTCTTCCGTTTTACCGGAAAACATTGAGCCGCAGATCACTTCCATCCAGCCGCTTTGTTTTGCGTGATTAATTGTATTTTCTAAAAACATTTGTTAAATTAGCCGTAATATTTAAAGCTCAAAAATAAGGAAATTTAATAAGACTTTATTATGCAAAACCTTCAAGATCTACAAGAAAAAATTTTTTTTGAATCAAAGAATATTCTCGATACCCTTTCAAAAATTAATTCTAAAGAAGAACTACTCTCTAAGCAAGATCTATTTGCGGAAGTAGCCGACAGGATTGCCTTTCTAAGAATTTTAGAGAAAAATAAAGAGAGTTTTCAACAAACTGTTGAAGAATCTGACAATCAAGAAATTAACAACAATATTATTGAATCCGGTAATGAAGATTATTTATCCGACTCACCTCTTTCCGAAGATGTGATTGAAGAGGAAGTTATTTTCACGAACGAAATTAACGAGATCGACAATTCTCCCGACCATCCCGTTCATGAACTAAGACCCGAAATTGAAGACCCATTTATTGAGTATAACAATCCTGAATTATCTACGGAAGAAGATTCAGATTTTGAAGAGGTCAGTCATGACTTAGAAGATTTTGTGGTCAACGGTAATTTTGCCTCTGATAAAGAAATTCCCTTAGTAGTCGAACAGGAAGAAGCAGACTATGCAGAACGTATTTCTCAGAAAGAAAAAGATTTTTTAGATTCTGAAGAAAGACGGAGAAAAATTGTAGAATTTGGCAAAGTGGAAACTCCTCATCCTGTGAGTACGGAAGCCTTTTCAGAAGAAAAAATAACAGATAGCAATCCTGAAAAGAAATTTAAACTTGCCAACATCAAAGGTTTGAAAGCAGTTCAAAATTTATTTGATGATGACCCGTTGGAAAATATCGAAGAAAATTCTCCCGAAATTACCACTAAAACAGTAGATCCCGGAAGTCTATTAAAATCGAACATTCCGACAGATTTTATGGAAGCTCCGAAAAAGCAACACGAATTTAAATTAGATTTTAACGATAAGATCGCATTTACGAAATTGCTTTTCAACGGAGATGAAACTGATTTAAAGAATACGATCGACAGATTAAATTCTTACCAAAAGTTAGAAGATGCCCGACAATATTTGAGTGAAGTTTATTACCAAAAAGACTGGAGTAAAGCCGATGAATACGCTCAAAGACTGTGGGATTTGGTTGAAAGTAAATTTTTATAGTACCTTTTTTTCGTGATATTGATGAAACTTGTTTTTCATTAAAGGTCAGAATCAACAAATTTAAAATGACAAAAAGTATTTCAGATTTTCAAAATGTCTTTTTCATTGGAGTCGCAGGAGTTGGAATGAGCGCGATCGCCCAATATTTAAAAGGAATTGGTAAAGAAGTTTCAGGCAGCGACCGGTATTTTCATCCTAATGAATATAATAAAACCAAAGAGCAGTTAGAAGCAGAAGGGATTCACTGTTTTCTGCAGGACGGGAGCGGAATTAATGACAAAACGGATCTGATAGTAGTTTCTACAGCAATTGAAGACACCGTTTTTGAAGTTCAGAAAGCCAAAGAGCTCGGAATTCCAATCATTAGAAGGAGCGAACTTTTATCGATCATTGCTAAAAGCAAAAAGACAATTGCTGTTGCGGGAACTTCCGGAAAGTCCACAACTTCAGCAATGCTTTATCAAATCTTATTGGATGCGAAACTGGAGCCGAGTATTATTTCCGGAGCTGGTTTAACCAGCATTATTAAGCAGGGAAAAATCGGAAATGCAGCAGTCTTAAAAGGAGATTGGCTAATCATTGAAGCTGATGAAAGCGACGGTTCCGTTGTTCAATATGAACCGGAAATCGGTTTGCTTTTAAACATTGATAAAGACCATCAGGAAATTGATGATTTGATCGATTTATTTACCATTTTTAAAAATAATACTAAAAGCTTATTTGTTGTAAATCAATCAAATACATTGGCGAAATCTTTGTCGGCAAACTCTAAAAATGATTTCGGATTTGAAGATAGAAATGCTGGATATTCTGCCGAAAATTTTGATCAAGATGGACTTTCCTTGACATTTGAAGTTTTGAATCAGAAATTTCAAATGAACTCTTTAGGAAAACATTCGGTCGAAAATGCAACAGCAGCAATTGCAGTCGCACATCAAATTGGAATTGATCTAAAAACCTGCGCAGAAAGTTTAGCAACTTACGAAGGAATTTATCGCCGGCACCAGATCCTCGGACAGAAAAACGGCGTTTGGGTGATTGACGATTATGCTCATAATCCAGCGAAATGCGCAGCTTCAATAAAAGCATGTCAACCTTTAGCAGAAAAAGTAATTGCCTGGTTTCAACCACATGGTTACAAACCGACGAGATTTCTGAAAGATGATTTTATTCAAGAAATTGCCGATTCATTAAGACCTCAAGATGAAATCTGGATGAGCGAAATTTTCTATGCAGGCGGCACTGCCGTAAAAGATATTTCAGCCAACGATTTAATTGAAGGCATTAAAGCAAAAGGGAAAAATGCCCATTTCGTTGAAGATCGAAATAATTTGGTAGAAGTTTTAAAACCGGAATTAAAGGAAGGAACGGTTTTGCTTTTAATGGGCGCAAGAGATCCGAGTTTGGAAACCTTTTGCAAAAACTTATATGAAAATCTATAAATGAGCGGAATCCTATATTTTGTTCCGACACCCGTTGGAAACTTAGAAGACATGACTTTCAGAGCTGTAAAAATTCTGAAAGAAGTCGATTATATTTTATGTGAAGATACCCGGACTTCGGGTTTTCTTTTGAAACATTATGAGATATCTAAACCGTTGAAATCGTATCATTTACACAACGAACATCAGACTACGCAGAAAGTAATCGATGATTTGAAAAACGGACAAACCATCGCAATTATAACCGATGCGGGAACTCCCGGAATTTCAGATCCCGGATATCTTTTATCAAAAGCAGTTTCAGATGAAAAATTAGAAATGCAGTGTTTACCTGGAGCAACAGCTTTTGTTCCGGCTTTGGTTGTTTCAGGATTGCCAAATAATGAATTTTTATTTGCCGGATTTTTACCGCAGAAAAAAGGCCGCCAAACCAAACTGAAACAGTTGGCGGAAGAGAAAAAAACAATCATCATTTACGAAAGTCCGCACAAGATCAACACGACATTAGAACAGATCAAAGAATTTTTCGGCGAGGAAACCAAAGTGAGTTTGAGCCGCGAAATATCCAAAAAATTTGAAGAAACTAAACGCGGAACAATCAATGAGTTAATTGACTTCTCCAGAAGCAAAACTTTAAAAGGAGAAATCGTATTAATCATCAATAATGTGGTGAGTAAAGAAGACGAAGAAGAAAAACCTTTGTCCAAAAACAAATACAAAAACTTAGAAAAATAAACGACAACGATATGGGATTATTAGAAGGAAAAGTTGCCCTCATTACCGGAGCGACACGCGGAATCGGAAAAGGAATTGCAGAAGTTTTTGCAAAAGAAGGCGCTCATGTTGCTTTCACCTACGCCGGTTCTGTCGATAAGGCGAAAGCTTTGGAGGAAGAATTAGGAAAAATAACAAAAGTAAAATCTTACCAATCGGATGCTTCAGATTACGATGCTGCTCAACAATTGGCGGCAGATGTGATCGCTGATTTCGGTAAAATCGATATTTTGATCAATAATGCCGGAATTACGCGTGATAATTTAATGCTCAGAATGTCCAAAGACGATTGGGACACGATCATCAAAGTGAATTTAGATTCTGTTTTTAATCTCACAAAAGCGGTGATCAAGCCGATGATGAAAGCGAGAGCAGGTTCAATCATCAATATGACTTCAGTTGTTGGTGTGAAAGGAAATGCGGGACAAGCAAATTATGCTGCGTCAAAAGCGGGCGTGATTGGTTTTTCAAAATCGATTGCGTTGGAGCTAGGTTCCAGAAATATCCGTTGCAACGCGATTGCTCCCGGATTTATCGAAACTGAAATGACGGCAGCTTTAGACGAAAAAACTGTGCAGGGTTGGAGAGATTCGATTCCTTTAAAACGTGGCGGTCAACCGGAAGATGTCGCAAATGCGTGTGTTTTCTTAGCAAGCGATATGTCAACTTATATCACAGGTCAGGTTTTGAATGTTGATGGCGGAATGTTGACCTAATTCAAATTTTCTTTTTAGAAGCCCCAAGATTTTAGCATATTTCGAAGATCAGACCAGCTTTCCGCTCTATCTTTTCCTCGTCGTACCTCCTCAAAAAAGGATGCCGCTACAATCTGGGCTAAAATAAAAAATATTTCTTCTTACTAACAATTTGAGAAACCGGATTGTTAGTAAGTTTTTGTACTAATATTTTTAAATTAGTTGGTTAACTGACAATTCGGAATATTTTTTGTAGTTTAGTTCTACTATAATTATTTTTAATTATTATGAGCGAACTATTTCAACTATTTAAAAACACAAGATCGCACTCATTTGCGCTCTGTAAACCTCTCGAAATCGAGGACTACATTCCACAACCTGTGGATTTTGCAAGTCCACCGAAGTGGCATCTAAGTCACTCAACCTGGTTTTTCGAGGAGATGATTCTTAAAAACTTCGTTCCTGATTACCAAGTTTTCAATCCTCATTTTGCGTTTTTATTCAACAGTTATTACCAGACTTTAGGCGAAAGAGCCATCCGAACAGAACGTGGAACGATTACCCGTCCAACGATTGCTGAAGTCTATGAATACCGCAATTACGTTGATGAACACATCGAAAACTTATTAAAAACAAACTCGACGCCGGAATTAGAAGAATTGATCATTCTAGGAATTAATCACGAGCAGCAACATCAGGAGCTTTTAATTACCGATCTTAAACATACTTTCTCCTACAATCCAATTTTCCCTGTTTATAAAGAAGGTTTTAATTTAACTGCTCAAGAAAACGCAGACGAAGGTTGGTTAGAAATAAAAGAAGGAGTTTACGAAATCGGTTATGAAGGAACTGACTTTCATTTTGACAATGAAAAAGGCAGACACAAAGTATTTCTACACGATTTTCAAATTTCAAAATCTTTAGTAACCAACGGCGAATATATAGAATTTATGGAAGCTGGAGGTTACGACAATTTCAAACTCTGGCTCGATGAAGGTTGGAGTTGGGTGAATGATAATCAGATAAAATCACCTCTCTATTGGAAGAAAGTTGACGGGACTTGGCATTCCTATACTTTAGAAGGCCTAAAACCAGTTCAACCCAAGCATATTTTAACACATATTTCTTTTTACGAGGCCCAAGCTTTTGCTAATTGGAAAGGCATGAGATTACCGAGCGAATTCGAATGGGAAATTGCCTCCGACCAATTGGATTGGGGAAAACGCTGGGAATGGACCTATTCGGCTTATTTACCTTATCCAAATTTCCACATTGCTGAAGGAGCCGTTGGCGAATACAACGGTAAATTCATGATCGGTCAAATGGTATTGCGCGGAAGTTCTACTGCAACTCCAAAAGGTCACGAAAGAAAAACATATCGAAATTTTTTTCAACCCAAATACAGGTGGCAAATCACCGGAATAAGATTAGCAAAATGACGAAAAACGACACTTTTTTAAAAGATATTGAAGCAGGATTGAGTCAAAATCCAAAATATATTTCTTCGCATTATTTTTACGACAAAGCTGGGGATGAACTTTTCCAGCAGATCATGGAAATGCCAGAATATTATCTGACCAATTCTGAACTGGAGATTTTTAGTCAGCAAAGTGAAGCCATTATAGAATCTTTCCAGATAAATCCGGATGAGGAATTTGAATTGATAGAGTTAGGAGCAGGCGATGGAAAGAAAACACTGCATCTGTTAAAAACTTTGCTCGAAAAAAGTTACCGCTTTAAATTTATTCCTGTTGATATTTCTCACAACAGCCTTGCAGTGATTACGGAACGCATGGAAGATTTATTTCCGGATCTAGAAATTGATCCTCAACAAGGAGATTATTTTCAGGTTTTAGATGAACTCTTTACTTCAGATAGACCAAAAGTAATTTTGTTCATCGGCTCCAATCTTGGTAATATGCAGGACGAAGTTGCAAGAAGTTTTCTTCATAAAATTGCGGATCATTTAAAACCCAATGAAAAGTTGCTTTTAGGAGTAGATCAAATTAAATCTAAAGATATTGTTCTTCCTGCATACAATGATGCAGCTGGAATAACACGAGATTTTAACCTTAATTTATTGAAAAGGATCAATCGGGAATTAGGTGCAGATTTTGACTTAGAGAATTTCGAACATGATCCAGAATATACTGAAGAAGAAGGTATTGCAAAAAGTTTTTTGAAAAGCACTAAAAAGCAATCAGTTTATATTAAAGAACTCGGTAAATCTTTTGAGTTTGCTGAAAATGAACTGATTCATACAGAGATTTCCAGGAAGTACAATGATACAATTTTGCAAAATCTTATTGATGATTCAATGCTTGAAATCACCCATAAATTTCTGGATTCAAAAAAATATTTTGCAGATTACATTCTGACTAAAAAATGATTAATGACTCCACTTTAAAGGGAGTTTTAGGTTTAGGTAATGCTTCAACCGAATACTACTTGAAGAGAATCCACGAAAAATATAAGTTAAAAAACAAAGAATTTTCAACCTGCCCATTGCTTTTGTACCAAATTGATTTTCAGGAAATAAACCTTTATTTACCCGATCAATTTTCAGTCTTAATTCCTAAGCTGGAAAATTACTTTTCGAAGATTTTAGAGTTAGGTATTTCAAAACTATTAGTTCCAAATATTACCATTCATGAAACTTTGGATCAGATGAAATTACCGTTTGATATTTTTCATCCCGTAAACCTCACCTTAGATTATTTAAAGAAAAATGAAATTTCAGAAGCAACGCTTTTGGGGACTTTATATACCATGAACTCCGAATATTTAAAAGCTAAATTTCAGAAAGAAGGAATTTCTCTATTAAAACCCGCAGCATCCGACCAAAAATGGATTGATAATTTTAGAAAGAAAATCTACAACGAAGAAGAATCTCCCTCAGAAATATTAGTTTTTCAAGATTTGATCAAGAAATATATCGTCGAAAGTAATGTTATCATTGCTTGTACAGAACTTTCGCTTTTTGCTTTAAAAAACGATTCTTCCTGCATCGATATGGCTAATTTACAAATTGAAGAGTTTTTAAGATAAATAGATTAATGAGATTTCCATAGTTCTTTAGCCGCCAAAAATCTGATTTTCCTGCTCAGAAACTCGAATAAAAGTGGTTCTTTTTGACAGTTCCCGCAATTGTGAAGCACCGACGTAAGTACAGGTAGACCGAACGCCGCCCAAAATATCTTTCACCGTTTCAGCAACTGCACCTTTATACGAAACTTTCACCGTTTTCCCTTCAGAAGCACGATATTCTGCGATTCCTCCCGAATGTTTATCCATAGCAGTTTGAGAACTCATGCCATAAAAAAGACGGTATTTTTTTCCATTTTCTTCTACGATTTCACCACCGCTTTCGTCATGTCCCGCGAACATTCCGCCTAACATAACGAAGTCTGCGCCTCCTCCGAAAGCTTTTGCCACATCACCGGGAATTTTGCAACCACCATCAGAAATAATATGTCCGCCAAGTCCGTGAGCAGCATCTGCACATTCTATAATTGCAGAAAGCTGTGGATAACCAACACCTGTTTTAATTCTTGTTGTACAAACTGATCCGGGACCAATTCCTACTTTGATAACATCTGCTCCGGCTAAAATAAGTTCTTCAACCATCTCGCCTGATACTACGTTCCCTGCGATGATCGTTTTGTCAGGAAAAATAGTTCGCATTTTTTTTACGAATCCCACGAAATGTTCAGAATACCCATTGGCAACATCAATACACAAAAAATTAATTTTTGGATGTGCTTCAACTATTTTCTGAATTTTTTCTTCATCACTTTTTCCTATTCCAGTGCTTAACGCGATATAATCATAGATAGAATCAGGTTGCTGATTTAAAAATGAACTCCACTCTTCTAAAGTGTAATGTTTATGAACCGCCGTAATAATTTTATATTTTGACAGCGCTTCAGCCATTTCAAAAGTTCCCACCGTATCCATATTTGCGGCGATAATTGGAACACCGCTCCATTTTTTCTGAGAATTGACAAAAGTGAAATTTCGTTCTAAACTTACTTGGGAACGAGATTTTAAAGTGGATCGTTTTGGACGGATCATAACGTCTTTGAAACCTAATTTGAGTTCGTTTTCTATGCGCATCTTTTGAGAGTAAAATTTATTAAAATAAAATAGGAAGCTGAAAATTATTCCATCATCTTCCGAAGGTTTTCCAGTTCTTCATGAGCAGTAAGATCAAATTTAACGGGAACAATAGAAATATAACCATTTGCCAAAGCAGTTTCATCAGCATCTTCACCCGAATCCATATTGTTGAAATAACCCGTTAACCAATAATATTTTTTACCGTGTGGATTGATTCTTTCATCGAAATTTTCTTCCCATTTTGCTTTTGCTTGTCGGCAAACTTTTACGCCTTTAATTTCATCTTTCAGCAATTTTGGGATATTCACGTTGAGAACAATTCCCTTTGGTAAAGGATTTTCTAAAACTTTTTTTACGATATTCTGAATGTATTCTTTCGCCTGAGAAAAATCGGCATCCCAAGAAAAATCGAGTAATGAAAATCCAATTGCCTGCAAACCTTCAACACCTGCTTCTACAGCAGCACTCATCGTGCCTGAATAAATAACATTAATGGATGAATTCGCACCGTGATTAATTCCAGAAACAACGAGATCTGGTTTTCTAGGCAAAATCTTATCTAAAGCAAATTTTACACAATCTACCGGAGTTCCGCTCAATGAATAATCTTTCTGCGGTCCTTCTAAACTAATTTCTTCGAAAGTTAAAGTTTGATTGATGGTAATTGCGTGACCTTTTCCAGATTGTGGTGAGTTCGGCGCTACTACGATAACTTCCCCAATTTCATTCATAAATTCTACAAGATGTCTAATTCCAGGCGCTGTAATTCCGTCATCATTCGTTACTAAAATCAAAGGTTTTTGCATATAATTTCTAGGGTTTCCACAAATTTACTTAAAATAATAGTGTGCAAATATAAATAAGGTATTAATTTTGATACTTTGTAAAATCCTGTAACAAATGGGGAAAATTCTTAACAAATTAGATATTAATTAATTATATGTTCAAAAACCTAAAACTCAATACATTATTGCTTTTCATACCACTCACAAGTTTGGTGTTCTGTTTTAATACTCCGAAAAATGATGATGAAAAAATGTCGACAATAATGGTGAGTGTAAAAAATACACTCAGTTATTTACATTATTCTCCCAAAACCATAAATGATGCGTATTCGAAGGATGTTTACAAGCATTATTTTGAAATGGTAGATTCTTCAAAAAGATATTTTCTGCAGTCTGATATGGATGAATTTGCAAAACATGAAACCAAACTCGATGACTATCTGAATCAGGGAGATCTTACTTTCTATAAGCTGACGGTAGATCGTTTGTATCAAAGAGTTGATGAAATCGATAAGATCACTCAGGATATTTTGAGTAAACCTATCAATTTGAATGAAGATGAAACTTTGATCTTAGAACCGAAGATTAAAAAGAATGCGAAAAATCAAGCTGAACTTTCTCAGGAATGGAAAAAATACATCAAGTATAATATTTTGCAGGAAATGGAATCTTTGACAGCAAAAGAAGAAATGCAGAAAGAGAAAAAAGATTCTGTACAAAAATTTAATTTAAAAGATACCATTAAACTTGAAATTCTAACGCCGGAAGCGAAGAGAATTAAAGCAACTTCGGAGGTGAAAGATCTGGTTACCGATACATTCAGAAGATTTAAGAAAAGAAATAAAATGGACTGGTTTACAGTTTATATGAATGCTTACACCGAAGTTTTCGATCCGCACACGAATTATTATTCGCCGAAAAATAAGGAAGATTTCGATACTCAGTTCACTGGAAAGGTAATCGGAATTGGAGCCATTATTCAGGAAAAAAGAGGATATCTTTATTTAGGTGCACTCACGATCGGTGCTCCCGCCTGGAAATCTAAACAACTGTCGGAAGGTGATAAAATATTAAAAGTTAGATCAAAACCTGGTTTAGATGCTGTGAATGTGGTTGGAATGCTTTCTGATGAAGCAGTTCGATTGATCCGGGGCGAAAAGGGAACTAAAGTAACTTTGACCGTTGAGAAAAAAGACAAATCAATCAAGGAAGTTACCATGACTCGGGAGGAAGTTGCGATTGAAGATACTTTTGCAAGAAGTATTATCGTAAACGCTCCGGATGGTAAAAAATACGGACTGATCAATTTGCCAAGTTTTAATGCTGACTTTGCAGATGCTAAAGGAAGAAATGCTTCTGATGATATTAAAAATGAGATACTCAAGTTAAAACCTCAAAATGTAGACGGGATCATCCTTGATCTTCGAAATAACGGTGGTGGAAGTTTAACGGAAGTTGGCGATATTATGGGCTTATTTATAAACGCCGGTCCTTATGTTCAGGTGAAAGATGGCAACGGAAAAGTGCAGACTTTGAAAAATAAAACCAACGCACCAATCTGGACTGGTCCTTTGTTGATCATGCAAAACGAACTTTCAGCATCGGCTTCAGAGATTTTAGCCGGAGCAATGCAGGATTATGGTAGAGCTGTAATTCTTGGTTCGCCACAGTCTTTTGGGAAAGGAACGGTACAAACTTTTGTTGATTTGAATAGATTTTTGAACACAACCGATGACTTTGGTTCTTTGAAATTAACCATTCAGAAATTCTATAGAATTACAGGGGAATCGACACAAAGAAAAGGAATTGAATCCGACATTAAAATGAAAGATTTCTTCACTTACGCTGAAATTGGGGAACGGTATGATGATTACGCTTTAGCCTGGGATAAAATTCCGGCAGTGCCCTTTCAAGCACTAAATACATTCTCAGTTCAGGCTTTACAAAAAGGGATTGAAGCGCGTCTTGCTAATAATAAAAACTACCAGTTGATTCAGGAATCTGCTCAATGGAAGGAAAAATTAGACAAAGAAGAAACCATTTCTTTAGAGCAAAGCAAATTTAATGAAGTGATGCAGGCAAGAAAAGCCCAGATCAAAAAATTTAAAGGTCTGGATAAATTTAACAATGGACTTAAATTTACGCTGAATCCTGATGAAGCGATTCGCGAAAAAACAGATGAACCTTTCACTAAGAAAACAGAAAACTGGACGAAAAATCTACAGCGCGATCTGTATCTTCAGGAAGCAGTAACTGTTGTGGGTGAAATGAAATAGCCTCCAAAAATAGACCTACTAAAACCATCGGAATTCCGGTGGTTTTTTGTTTTTTACAACTCGGTGTATAAAATTGACCCTTCGGTTATAATTAGTTGAAAAGTGATGTTGGAGCAAATACCTTTACACCATCAAATAACAACAACTACAAAAATTTTATAAAATGGAAACTTACAATTTTAATCAGGAAGCAAAATTTTCACAAGCTCAAAGAAGAGTGAAATGCATCAAAGGATTTTATGTTCACGCCACGATTTATCTCGCCGTAAACGTAATTATCATTGCAGGATGTGCGGTTGATAACGTAAGCAGTTTATTAACTTCTGATCCGTACATGACCGCATTATTCTGGGGAATCGGTTTGGCTGCACACGGAATGTCAGTTTTTGGACAGGACTTTATTCTGGGAAAAAACTGGGAGGAAAAAGAAATTCAGAAAATATTAAATAAATAATTTAGAATTTTCTTTTATTATTAAATTTACAGAATGGATTTTAAAGACGTTAGAAAGCAGGCAACAATTTCTCTCTGGATCTCTTTCGGAACAGGCCTTTTCTTTTTTACTTTTTTTACAGATGAAAAAAGTGTTAATAATTTGTTGATCAGCTTTTTAGTTTCTTCTATTTATTCCTTCGTTTTTGTTTTCGGGAATTTTTATACCAACTGCTATCTCAATTCAAAATATTCCTGGATCGATGATACCAGAACGCGAATCATCCTCGGAATTGTGGCAACCATTTTTGTTAATATCATTTTAGTCCTATTTTGCAACTACTTGAATTTCATTGTTCTTCAGAAAAACAGTCCAGATCATTTTTTCACCGGTCAAATGGGATTTGTCAATTGGGTCATCATTAATATTGCACTTTTGGTTTCTGCGATCATACATGCGAAAGGCTTTATGGAAGAATGGAAAAAATCCTCCAGAAAAGAAGTTGTAGAACAGAAATTAATCGCGAAATCGGCCAACGCACAATTTGAAAGTTTAAAGAACCAACTCGATCCACATTTTCTTTTTAATTCTTTGAATGTTTTAAGTGCTTTAATTGATGAAAACCCGAATCAGGCGCAAAGGTTTACGGCTTCGATGTCTAAAATTTACCGCTATGTTTTGGAGCAGAAAGACAAAGAACTCGTTACCGTGGAAGAGGAAATTGAATTTGCTAAAACCTATTGCAATCTTTTGAAAACGCGTTTTGAAGATAGTGTGAGCTTTGATTTTAATGTTAACGAAACGGCTTTGAAATCTTACGTAGTTCCACTTTCTTTACAACTGCTTTTAGAGAACTGTATCAAACATAATTTTGCAACTTCAAGCAAACCTTTACACATTAAAATATACTCAGAAAACGGATTTCTTTTTATAGAAAATAATTTACAGCAAAGAGAACAGGTCAAAGAAAGCGCAGGAATTGGCCTTTCAAATATCGTTCAACGTTATTCATTACTGACGAAACAAAATGTTTTCATCGAAAAATCAGATGATTTTTTCAAAGTGAAAATACCAATGTTAACCAAAAAAATTACCGCCATGACCACACAACCTACTAAAGAATCAATATCCTACCAAAGAGCAGCCAAAAGAGTTGATGAACTGAAAGGATTCTACAGCAATTTGATTTCTTACTGTCTCGTCATTCCATTTTTACTGTTTATTAATCTATACACATCGCCAAAACACTTATGGTTTTACTGGCCGATGTTAGGATGGGGTTTTGGATTATCGATACACGCCTTGAAAACATTTGGCATCGGTAAAAACTGGGAAGAAAAACAAATTCAGAAAATTTTAGATAGAGAAAATTCAAAAAAATAAATAATATGGAAAATTTAACCGACAATGAAACTGATTATTCTATCGCAAAGGAAAGAGTAAATCAAATGAAAAAGTTTTACGCAAGCGTATTCATTTATATTCTGCTATTTGCAATCTATAGTTTTCACAGATATTATAAAACGGGTGAAATTACATTTTTAGACTACAATGGTTTCTCCGTTATTTTCTGGATTTGGGGAATTGTTTTAGCGACAAAAGCTTTCAAAATATTCTTTTTTAACCACAGTTGGGAAAGAAAAATGATCGACAGAGAACTTAATAAAGAACATGATGGAAAATTTTAACGGAAACAATATCAAGTATTTAGAAGCACAAAAAAGAGTAAAAAGGTTGAAAGGATTTTACATTCATGCCGTAGTTTATGTTCTGGTAAATCTTTTTATCATTGCACAAAATGTAGAATCCGGTGCCTCCCTTTCCAATATGGAAAATTACTGGACTGCCATTTTCTGGGGAGTTGGTTTACTCGGTCATGCAACCAGCGTTTTCCTGCCGAATATGTTGATGGGAAAAGACTGGGAAGAGAGAAAAATTCGGGAGTTAATGGATAAAAATAAATAAGATGAATGCTGCAACCAATATCATTATGATCTTGTGGGGATTTTCAGAAATTTTTCTCCTCTTAAAAATGCGCTCTGGAAATGCAGATGCGAAAGGAAAAGATAAAAAATCGCTTTCGTATTTGTGGATGGTGATTGGCTTCAGTATTCTCTTCGGAATTTTTATTTCCAAAGCGACTCAGTTTCCTTTTTACGCCAGCAGTAAAATACAGATCTTAGGATTAGCTATTCTTTTTTTAAGTGTCGTTTTGCGAATGATCGTCGTTTATAATTTAGGGAAATACTTCACCGTTGATGTGACTTTTAAAAAAGACCATCAATTAAAAACCGATGGGTTTTACAAATATGTAAGACATCCTTCTTACCTTTTTTCTTTGCTCACTTTCGTTTTAAACAATTACATTTCTGCAGTTTTACTATTTATTCCAGTATTTCTAATGTTTTTTTACCGCATCAACATTGAAGAAAAAGTATTGACAGAGCAGTTTGGAAAAGATTATACCGATTATATGAAAAAAACCAAAAGACTTATCCCTTTTATTTATTAATTTTAGAACATGATAAAAACCGTCATCATCGAAGATGAAAAACCTGCTGCACGAAAACTTGAAAGATTAATTGGTTTGTTTCCTGATTTAGAATTAGTTGCAACCCTAAATTCTGTAGAAGATGGTTTAGAGTGGTTTCAGAATAATTCACATCCAGATTTGATATTTTCAGATATTGTTTTAGGCGATGGATTGTCTTTTGATATTTTCGAAAAGGTTCCTACGAAGAGTTTTATGATCTATACAACGGCGTTCGATCAATATACTTTAAAAGCATTTAAACTAAATTCTATCGACTATCTTTTGAAGCCAATAATGGAAGAAGATCTGGAGAAAGCAATCAATAAGTTCAAGAGTTTCTTACCTTCAGAATCGTCTAATAATTCATTGGAAATCAAATCTTTAATTAAAGAAGAGAAACAAAAATTATCCCGAATTTTAGTGAAGATCGGCTACAATTTAAAGATTGTGCAGACCAATGAGGTTTCATGTTTTTACAGTGAAAATAAGATCGTTTATCTTCAAACCAAAGAAAGAAATTACCCGACCGATTTTACTTTAGATGAACTTCAGGAAGTTCTCGACGAGAAGAAATTCTTCCGCGTGAACCGACAGTTTATGATCAATTCTAACTTCATTAAAAATATTCATACTTCGCCTTATTATAAAGTAGAAATGGAATTTCAGCCAGAAGAAGAAATTACGGTAAGTCGTGATCGTGTTAAGGATTTTAAAGATTGGTTGAGTAATTAAAAAAAATCAGGTACGAATTGCATTTTAATTTTTTAAATTGATAACTACTTTTCAAACAAATCATCTTTCAATTTTTAAAAATAATCGCAGAATTAATATTGAAATCGAATCCTGACTTTACCGCCAGAAAAATGTTCAGTTTATTGAGAAGATGATAACGTTGATTTGGCGTGTGCTTTAAGTTTCTTACACTTAAAGCTTTTTTGAGTTCAAGTCAATAACTCCGACTTTCATCATTCAACAAAAATGAGTACTTTTAATTCAACCTTTAAAATTCTATTTGATGCAAAAATATTTTACCGCTTTCGTTCTCACTTTATGTTCCCTTCTTTTTCAGGTGCACGCTCAGAAAGATTCTACCGTTTACCTGGAAAAAATACCACACGCGAGCGAAATGCCGCCTCCGCCGCCAGATTCAAGGCATAGTTCTGTTCGGAGAGAAGGTAAAAGATCGTGCGAAGAAAATTATGCGGAAGTTTGGGATCTTTATCAAAGTGAGGATTACAAAAAATCTTTGACTTTAATTGATAAAGTTTTAAAATCCTGTGATCAGCAAAGTGCTTATTACGAGATGAAAGCCTACATTCTTATCAAACTGGACCGTAAAAAAGAAATCATCGAAACGACCACAAAAGGTCTTGCGATTTCTCCTCAAAATGCTTCTTTATATGAGATGCGGGGAAATACGTATTATTTCGATTTCCAGCCGGAAAAAGCGCTTTCCGATTTTCGTGAAATGTTTAAATATGATAAGAAAAACGGACGCTACTACAATAATTATCTGAAGCTCCTCAATGAGATGCGAAAAGACACCGAGATGATTTCCGTTTTCTCCGCTTTTTTAAAGGAAGATACAAAGGCAAACGATTTTAAGGAAAAGGAAATAATTCCGGAGATTTATTTTTATAGTTCTTTGGCTTATCAGCGTCAAAAAAACACGAAAAAAGCCGTTGAATTATTGGATCAAGCTTTAAAATTAAGCCCGGATGCAGAACCTTATTTGAATAACCGTGCGCTGTTTCTGCAAGAATTGGGGCAGTCTGAAAAAGCGCTTGCCGATATGAACAGATCGATTGAACTGAATCCCAAGGTCGCCCAAAGTTATATTCACCGCGCCAATCTTTATCAGGAGAAAAAGGAATTCGAGAACTCAAGAAAGGATTATTTAAAAGCTTTGGCATTAGGAAGTGGTGACAATGGTATTTATGCAGATCTGGCAAATGTTTATCTCCAGTTGAATGATTATACTAAAGCGAGACAAAATTTTGAAATTTTCCTCACTAAGAATAAAGAAAGTCCTTCCGCGTACAGCAATTATGCTTATGCGCTGTTTGACATGAAAGATTATAAAAAATCTCTGGAGAATTTTGAAAAAGCCTATGCTCTGGAAAATAACGAAATAGATACTTTGGTTGGAATGGCCGTTTTATACAAACTGAACGGAAATGAGAAGAGATCTGAAGAAATGAAAAAAGAAATTGCAGCGAAAACAGAATACAAAGCTGAGAAAAAACTGCTGAAAACATTAGAAAATTCTCACTATTTCTACACGGATAAATTTAAGAAAGAGTGGGAAAATTTATTTTAAAAACGAGATAATAAATGAGGCTGTTTTTTAGCCAGTCTCTTTGTTTTTTATGAAACTAATTCGGCCTGCCAATACTCAAAAGTCTTTTTCTCACCAGTATCTAAAGTAAAATCAAATGAGGTTTTAAGGGTTTCAGGAATTGAAAACGCAACTTCTTTATTAAACAAACCTCCGGCATAGGATAAAGTATGATACTCACCGTTTTCTCCGCATAAATCAATTCCCTTAGGAAATAACTTGATCACATTAGCATCTAAATCTTTTCCGATATAGGTTTCATCTAATAAATCAGCTTGAGTAACAATGATTTTTGACTTGATTCCTGAACTTAAAAAATCGTCGATAACTTCCTGAGATGTTTTTTCCCAAAGTGGTTCTACAACTTCAATTCCCACCGGATTCAATTTGCTTTCCCGATACGCTTTTACGTCGGATAAAAAGATATCGCCAAAAATGAAATGCTTTACCCCTTGTTCTTTAAAATGCTGAACAGCTTCAGACATTTTCTCCTCGTAATTTTTTAATGCGGTAGATGATCCGACCTTGTAAAGAGGAATACCAATGCTTTCCGCCTGTCTTTCTAAAATCGCCAAAGGAACAGCATGCATGGAAGATTTTGACTTTCTTCATTCATCGTGGTCAATAATGCAATGACTTCAAATTCTTTTTCTTCCAAAACTTTCTGAAGTGCTAAAGCAGAATCTTTTCCGCCACTCCAGTTGAATACTGCTTTTTTCATTGAATTTTCTATATCTCGAGTATATGATTGCACGATGGCTGATATTGATTAATTGCGACCGAGATCCCTTTCCTTTAATTCTTTTTCAAGGGCTTTTTTATAAGACCATTTTTTAGCAAACATTGGGATGAAAAACAAGGGAAACGCGGTAAGAATTCCGAAGCCATTTTCCACCGTGCTGTATATGGCAACTCCAATCATTACGCCCACCAATACGGCATTGATGATGTTGGTGGATTTGATCTTTTGTAATTCGATCAACAATTCTTTGGCGGTCATTTCGGCGGGTTCTTTTTGTTTCATTTTGATAGGTTAATTTTCATTTCTGCCGAACGCGTGAGTTGGTCACTTATATTTTTATTGATGACTTTTTAATTAATTGGAAAGCAGGTCGCGAATTTTTGTTCCAATTCAGCAATTTTCTCTTTGTTGCTGCTTGAACGGACGAGAACGCGAACTTCAACATCTTTTTTCAGTAATTCCTTGATGATTCTGCCACCACGATTTCCGGTTTCGCTGGCGATGATTATTGTTTTGTTGGGCATTGGGTTTTTGTTAAAGAGCAAGCCTGTTTTTGTAAATTTTATATACGGTAAAATTACAAATGGACTGTTATAAAATTAGATTAAAAATAAGTGGAGAAATAAAGTGACGCTATCATATCAGGTAATTTACGGATTGTTTGTGAAATTGGTAGTTCTTGTGAAGGAAAAATAGGAAAAAATCTTAAATGAAAATTTAATTTGAAGTTTTAACTACTTTTAATTCAAATAGAAAATCTCGAGAAATTTGAAATTTTGATAACGAGCTCATTATTATGCTAAATATTTGAATACCTTTTCTTTAATTTTAAAAGTCTAATATATTTATACCATAGTATACTTGAAATAATTAGAAGAAAGAGGGTAAATACGTATTCAATTATAGAAAAAGCAATGTCTAAATAGCCTTGTTGATCCGCAGAATTTTCTTTTGTTTTAATAATTTCAGATGCTGGTAGATTTTTATCAAAATATTTAATTCCTAACGAATCATTAAGCTTATAAAATTTTTTATTTTCTAATTTATTATCTGAAATTAATTTAATTAATTTTTTATCGGCTTCCTCTTTGACCTTGGTGTATGGATTATCAATTTTTTTAAATGTAAAACTAAAATTATCAATAAATTTTTTCAATAAAATTATTTCATTTTTATCAGAGCGATCCTTACGATATATTTCGGTTAAGCTATTAAACTCACGTTCATTTGCTTTTTCAATTTTATCTGTTTTATTTTTCAATTTTAGCCCAAATTGCTTTGCCAAGGTATCGATTTGAACTCTATTATTTTCTATATAAAATTCTGTTTTAAAATCAAAACTGCGGTATAAAATTGAATCTTTTTTTGAAATCTTAATTTTATTTGCGACTGGTTTAATTTCAAATTTAGTTTCTTCAATTTCTTTTGCAAATTTATATTTTGAATACGCTGAAACTGCAGCGATAAAAATGAAGAATAATGTTAGAAAACTGGCTGCTAATTTATAGAGAGATAAATCATTTTCTTTAAAATTGATACTGCTGGGAATAATATTATAAATTCTATGACCAACAGTTAATTTAGTGTTTTTTGAATCTAATAAGCCAGCAAATGAAATAAAGTCGTTAGATTTTAATAAACTTTTTTCGATGATTATTTTATTCTTATCAATAATAAATTTCGGTTGGAAATCCACACTAGTTTTAGTAATTTCAAAATGTTTCCAAACAGCTTTTATGTCTTTTGAATAAATTGTTAATTGCTTATCTATATCATCAGATTTAACATCATTATGACCTTTGAAAATTATTGTCCCATTAAAAAGAATTAAGTTTTCATTTATGTTGGAATTCTTATATTTAATTGATATTCCGTTAATCTTCTTTATTACATCATCATAAAGTTTAATGTTACTTCTTTCGATATAATAAAAAGAAGAGCGCCTTATGTAAAAAACAGCCCAAATAGATAAAAGTATGGGAAGGATATATTTAATAAACTGGAGCAAATCACCAAAAGTTATTTTACTAAATAAATTTAAAAGTATATCAATCATATATTATATTTTTACAATATTTTAAAAAAAACTGAAAAGTGCAACAATAATCAAAAATACCAAAAATTCCTCTTGAAAAATCAAAAGGAATTTATATTATTAATTAAAAATGAGAATTCTACGAAATCACGCCACTTCCCACCAACTCATCCTCCAGATACCAAGCAGCAAACTGTCCTTCTGCAATCGCAGATTGTGGGTTTTCAAACTCGATATAGAAACCTTCTTCAAATTGGTAAATCGTCGATTCTTCCAAAGTTTGTCGGTACCTGATTCTGGCTTTTACTTTCATCCATTCGCCATTTTGCAATCGCAGATCTTCACGAACCCAATGAACTTCTGAATTTTCTACTTTTAAAGCGCTTCTGAAAAGGCCCGGGAAATTTCTTCCTTCCCCAACAAAAACGATATTTCTTATTGATACTGTGGAAATCAAAAAACACCATCTACTTGTCCACCGAGTCTAAAGCCTTTGCGTTTAATTTCTAAATCCATGGTCGGTATAATCACAAAATTAAGTTACTAAAAATAAATCATTTACTGAATTTTGAAAGATGATGTATGATTTTCCAAAACACTATATTTGTCAAAAAAGAATATGAAACACTTCTATTTATTATTATTATTTTTTTGTACTAGTTGGTTATCGGCACAAGGTAGCGTCAATTGGCAACTTTTGAATCCCAAACCAAGCAAATCTAACGGTATCGATATCGTAATGTCTTCTCCAACTCAAATCATTTATATCACTGATAAAGAAATTATCAAAACGACAGATGGTGGGGAAATTTGGTCCATAAAAAAGCAAATTTCATCTGCTAAAGATCTAGATGTAAAAAATAATATCGGACTGGTCGTGGGTAGTTTCGGAAATATATTTTTATCTACAGATACTGGTGAAATTTGGAACAAACTAACCGTTAATAGTCAGGAAGATTTTATTTATTGCAAAATAAATTCGGATAATAATTTGTTGGCAGCGAGTTCTAAAAAACTTTATTTTTCTGCAGACGGTGGAGGTACCTGGAGTCAGAGAGCGATTCCTTTTGTTAATGTTAAGACGGTCTTATTTTTAGATGATCTCGCAGGATTTGTAGGAACAAATGATGGGAAAATTTACAAAACAATAGATGGCGGCGTAAACTGGGTTCTTAAAAGCAGTGTCAATGTTATTCCTTCAGATATTTTTACATTGTATTTCTTCAATGCTAGTATAGGATTTGCAGAACGCGGCCATGGGGAATTACTGAAGACTACTGATGCTGGAGACACATGGATTAAAACGTCGACTCTTGGCGACAAAATTTATGCTTTTTCTTTTGTGTCAGAAAATATTGGTTTTGCGGCAGGCGACAATGGGGTGATTTTTAAAACAGTAGATGGAGGCAACACGTGGACGGACAAGTTCTTTCAATATGGCAGAATCTACCAAACTTCAATGTTTGGTATTCATTTTATTTCGGAAAATGTAGGGTTTTCAGTTGGCCAAAGAGGTAGAATTATTAAAACGCAAAATTCAGGTGATGACTGGAACCAGTATGCTCCTTTTTACAACGATGTTAGTACAATAAATAAAGTTGATGGAGTTTTATTTGCAAAGGTTGGTCTCGATATTTACAAGTCGGTTAATGATGGGGGCGACTGGACAATCCTGAACAGACCGAATGAATTTCTGACACCGAATCCCTTTACAATTTTACAGTATTCCAGAAAAATCAAATTTATTACAAAAGATATTGGATATATCATTGGAGGAACTTATAATACAGATTCTCGACTATTTAAAACAATAGATGGCGGAACTACATGGACTGTGAAAAAGCAATTCAACGTTGCTGGTCTCAATGATTTAACTTTCGTCAACGAAAATGTTGGTTTTGTCTGCGGTGGACAGGGTACGATGACTAAGGGTATTTTTAAAACTATTGACGGAGGAACGACTTGGACGCAGTTAATTTCTGATCAATTATTTGGGAAGATCACAGCGATTAATGAGAACCTTGTTTTTGCCTCTACATACAGTAGTTTATACAAATCCACAGATGGTGGACTAACCTGGAATTTAATTTTAAATGACGATAATCAACAGATTAGTGATTTTAATTTTACTGATGAATCTAATGGTTATGTAATTGGTAATGGGTCTTTTAAATTAGAAAAAACTACAGATGGAGGAAGTAATTGGACTACCGTTGAAATTCCTAATCAATCGTACAATCTGGTTAGATTTAAAACTAAAAACATTGGGCTGATTGCAAATGAATATGGTGTAATTTACAGAACTTTTAATGCAGGAAGAAGTTGGGAAACAGACTCACAAAGTTATGCTGCATATGATCTCCTGTATTCCGGTGAAGAAATTTATCTTTCCGGTCAATATGGTAATATTTTTAAAGGATCATTTCAAAATATTCCAAATTATGTTATCAAAACAGATGAAGTAACAGAGTTTGGATCAAAAACTGCGAAATTTTCAGGAAGCGCTGCAAGCAATTTCTCGGTGATCACCGACTTAAAATTTATGTATAGTAAAGCGGCCAGTTTTACTAATTCAGTTATAGTTGATGTAAATAATCCAGTTGTTAATGCAAATGATTCAAATGGTCTTTTTGCAGACATCAACAATTTAGAACCAAACACGAAATATTATGTGCGCGTTACTGGTAAAGTAAATGGAAACACAGTCACAGGAAACACTATTAATTTTACGACCAAATCTTCCTATAATTTGGTGATTTATGATACTTATACTCCTTTAGCAACTAAGAAAAATTTATCCGGACAAGGAAGTGCAAATGGAAGTCAATTATCAAATATTAAATTTCAATATTCTACAGATAATGTCTCTTTTGATCAATCTTCAGATTCTGTTCCCGCAAGTATTGCGCAAGGCAGCAGCAATATAAATTTAAATTCATCTTTGCAAAATCTAGAACCAGCAACTACTTACTTCGCCCGTATCTGTGCAGATTATGAAAATGAAAAAGTTTATAGTAATGTAGTCACTTTTACTACAGCCAAAGAATATTCTTTAATATTAGATGAGGTTAACCTTAATTACAGTTCGATCCCTTTCTCTGCCTCAGTCTATGCAAATAACAAAGAGATTACCAACTTAGTTTTTGAGTATGGCACTTCAGAATATGATAACTTTATAGCAGCAAATCCTTCCCAGGTTCTTAGTGAGCAAGCTGATTTCGTTTCTGCTGAGGTATTAAAATCATCTTTAAACCCAGTCAAAAATTACAAAGTTCGTTTAAAAGGATTTACGAATGGAAAAACGGCATACAGTAATACAGTTCTGTTTAGAATTGATAAATCTTTGGTCTTTGCAAAAAATAAAAGTGAATATGTAACCGATAGCGAGGTTAAAATTACGGGTCTGATAAAGTCTTACAACTATAGTCCACTATCAGATATTTCGATAGAATATGGCAAAACAGTTGATTTGGGAACCTCAAAATTATGTACTCCTTCCTATAAAAACGGAACGTCAACATTCTCTGTTAGCGCGAACCTAAATCAATTAGAAAGTCAAACGCAATATTATTGTAGGTTTTCAGCGATGCAAGATGGAGTAAAATATTATTCAGACCTTTTTCAGTTTAATACTTCTCAATTAGCTGTTTCAAACCCGAACAGAATTAAATTTCAGTTGTTCCCAAATCCGGTAAATGATGAATTGTATTTCGAGGGTAGTGAGAAAATTGCTAAAATTGAAATTTATGACTTATCTGGTAAATTAGTAGTTGCTAAAGCAGCTCTAGATATTAGAAGTCTTAAGGTCGATAAATTGCTGAGAGGTACCTTTGTAATTAAAATTTACTCTGAAAGTGAAGTTTATACATCTAAATTTATAAAGAACTAATTTCACTTATCTTAAAAATTAAAGACTTTACGTAATTCACGTAAAGTCTTTTTTTATGTAAATGATTTGTTTAAAACAATTTTAATCTTTTACAAATACTACGAATGCGTTCTATAAAATTTTCTTTTTTGTACTTTTCACAAGAAAATAACATCTAAAATTTTTTCTTTTATATATCGATCTTGGTTGCGAAATGATAAAAAACTAGCCTGAGTAGCCAGCAATTTTACGAAATCACCCCACTTCCCACCAATTCATCTTCCAAATACCACGCAGCAAACTGTCCTTCTGCAATCGCAGATTGTGGGTTTTCAAACTCGATATAGAAACCTTCTTCAAATTGATAAAGTGTCGCTTCTTCCAACGTTTGTCGGTACCGGATTCTGGCTTTTACTTTCATCGATTCGCCATTTTGCAAACGCAGATCTTCACGAACCCAATGAACTTCTGAGTTTTCAATTTTCAAAGCGCTTCTGAAAAGTCCCGGGAAACTTCTTCCTTCCCCAACAAAAACGATATTTTTTTCGATATCTCTGGAAATCAAAAAGCAAGATTCTTTATGTCCGCCAATTCCCAAACCTTTACTTTGACCGACCGTAAAATAATGCGCACCCTGATGTTTGCCAATTACTTTTCCGTCCGATTTTTCGTAGTTGAGTTTCAGAGAAAGAAATTGCAATTCTTCTAATTTTGATGAAAACTCAGGTTTTTCTTGATGAAAACCGCTGAAATCTTTAAATATTTCTACAATTTCACCTTCTTTTGGTTCCAACTGTTGTTGCAGAAAAGTGGGTAAACTCACTTTTCCGATGAAACATAAGCCTTGCGAATCTTTTTTATCTGCAGTCACCAAACCCATTTCTCTCGCGATTTCCCGAACTTCAGGTTTCGTCAGTTCCCCAATCGGAAACAAAGATTTTGATAATTGATCCTGATTCAACTGACACAAAAAATACGACTGATCTTTATTGTTATCTGCTCCCGCCAAAAGATGAAAAATCTCTTTTCCATTCTCATCAAAAGTGGAGTTTACCTGTGCGTAATGTCCCGTTGCAACTTTCTCAGCACCAAGCGATAAGGCTGTTTTCATGAACACGTCAAACTTCACTTCACGGTTACACAGAACATCAGGATTTGGCGTTCGGCCTTTTTTATATTCCTCGAACATATAATCCACGATTTTCTCCTTATACAATTCGCTCATATCGATGACCTGATAAGGAATTCCGAGTTTTTGCGCCACCATCAAAGCGTCATTACTGTCCTCGATCCAGGGACATTCATCCTCCAAAGTGACCGACGCATCATTCCAGTTTCGCATAAAAAGCGCTACCACTTCATGACCTTGTTTCTGCAGTAAATACGCTGCAACACTGGAATCTACACCTCCAGAAAGTCCTACTACAATTTTCATATGTTCATTTTATAAAGCATTTCAAGGATGCTCTTTTGTGAGGCGCAAATTTACGATATTAAAAGCACTTTTTTAAGGAGCAACAAGAGTTTCGCTTCTTTCGAAAACCCAACCCGCTTTCCGTTCCAATCTTTTGTTTTTTATTCAAAAAACAAAAGGATTTCCACTCCAATCGGGGCTAGAAGATAGATTTTTTTCTCTTCCAAAATATTTTCATCGCAGAAAACCAGTTCGTTTTAGAATAATAGAAATTTTCGATTTCAAAAAAAGAACTATTTTTGAAAGTACAATCAAGCAATCATGAAAAAAATTCTTTTACTTTCCCTTATAGGATTCGGACTGCACTTCAATGCGCAGATCGCAACTTCGACACCCCTTGGAAATACCGAATCAAAATGGACTTTCGGTGGTTCTGCCGGTTTAGGCGGATCGTTTGGAAGTGGCGGCGGTGGAACTTCCATTTATCTTTCTCCCAGAGTTGGCTATAAACTGACGGAAGATTTGGAAACCGGTTTAGCGGCAAATTTCACCTGGTCAAATTCTGATTATTATTCGGCAACAACGATCGGCGTTGGACCTTTCGTTAACTACTACATTTCCAGAAGCTTCTTTCTAAGCGGTATGTTTCAGGAATATTTCTTTAACCAGAAAAACAAGTACGATAACTCAAAATATTCCGGGAACGAAGCCGCGCTTTATTTAGGTGGCGGTTATATGCAGAGAATTGGCGATCACACTTACATGCAGATTGGCGGAATGTATAATGTGTTGTACAAAAAAGACCAGTCGGTTTTTGGCAGCGGATTTATTCCAAGTGTTGGAGTCGTATTTGGACTTTAGATTCTTACTATTAAAAATTTACAAATATCATGTATTCGAAAAGGTTTCGACAAGCTCAACCTGACAAAGCAATGATGTTTAAATAATACAATTTCATACTGAGCCTGATGAAGTCTTCCCACTTCTAAACTGTTTACAAACAAAAAGATCTCCCGAATATCAGGAGATTTTTTATGAATTGTTGAGGTTTAGATTACGGTTTGCTCGCCAAAAAATACTCAGCTTCCCCTTTTCCCCAAGTAGGATCTAAAGTAGTTTTCGGTTTGTAAACTTTGAACTGATCCAAAGATTTTTGAAATAATTCGAGTCCTTTTGTTTTGCTTCCACCAAACTGTTCCGGCGTAAAATAAGTGTCTTCCGCTTGCAATAAAGAAATTCGTGGATTTTCAGGGTCTAATTTCGCCGCTTTGGAGAGCGCATCTGCCGCCAACATTCCTTCGCTCATAAATCTTGCCTGTGGATCGACCATCATTTTCATACTGTGGATCATTTTCTGTAAGATCATGTTCTCTGCGTTGTCTTTGCTTAATGCGGAAGCTTTGTCTAAATTAGTTTGTGCCTCTGCTGCGATGGCGTCTAACTCAGTAAGTTTACCCGTTCTCATTAATTTTCTGCCTTTCTCGATAGAAGAATGTGCCGCGTAATAATAAGGAAGCCACTGTGTTTTTTCTTTGTCCCCAATTCTGGCAAAATCGTTGGAAAGTGCAGTTAATTCTTCGGGAGTTTGAGCTTGCTCCATTTTGGTGATCTTTTCAGTCATTACTTTATCAAAGGCTGTTTGCGCGAAAGTGCTTACTGAAATTGCGAGAAGCGTAGTTAAAAATAATTTTTTCATTGTTTTAAATTTTTGAGTGTTTGTTCTGTTTTGATGAATCAAAGGTATTTTAAAAATTTCCCCGTTGAAATATTTTTTTTCTGAAAGGTTGATTTTGTTTTCTGACCCGTATTACAAATTATTATTGATGGCGTCTTCCGTTCTGTCAATACCGAAATTGATGAAGGCACCGATGAAAATAAAGGTATTGGTAGAAGGTAAAACAGGTCGGTTTCTTAATCCATCATTTGAAAATTGATAGCCGTAAATATTTTTTTGTCCCAGTACATTATTGATTCCTAAAACAAGAACGGTAAATGCTTTCGCATCTTTTTTACCCAAAAACGGTAAGTAATTCAAACTGAAATTTAAAGCGTTGTAATCTTTTAATGTTCCGTAATTGTTGAGGTGGTAGTCGCCGTTACTGTCTGTTTGAAAATTGTAATAAGGTCTTCCGGAAGTGTAGGTATAGGAAACATTAAATCCCGTTTTCCATGCGGTGACAAATTTTTTCGCAACGATTGATAGCGTATGTTTCGCTGCAAAACTCGGAAATAAACTTTGATCATAATTCTCGAAATTTCTTTTGGAATCCAGGAAAGAGTAGGAAACCCAGTAGTCGATGTCTTTTATTGATTTTTTATCGCGCCAGAAAACTTCGAGGCCTTTTGCATAACCATCGCCATTATTATTGATCGCAACCGGGCGGTAACCTAAAACTTTAGTTTTAATGAGATCATTGTAATTTTTATAGAAAGCTTCTAAGCGAAAACTTCTTCCTTCAGAAGATCTTTGAAGTTGAAGAATATAATGTTCTGCTTTTTGATAATTTAAAGAAGTAGCGCCAAAATATCTGTTTTCAGGGTTTTGATAAAAAATTCCATAGGCTAAAGAGCTTGTCCAGCCTTTTGCAATTCGGTAAGCCATTGCAAACCTTGGTGCGAGATTCCATTTTTCAAGAGCAGAAGAATATTCGGATCGTAAACCGAGTTTCGCTGAAAAGTTATTGCTGAATCCCAGATCTGTCTCTGCAAACACTGAAATTATTCCATCCTTAAACTGATAAGGATTTGGCGCAAGCGAAACGTCTGTTGTCTCGCGGGTCTGGTTGAATTCTATTCCGCCTCTTAACGCAGAAATTTTATTGATCTTTCTTTCGAGTATTGCTTTCGCATTGAAGTAATTGCCTTTGACATCAATCGTGTTTGGATTGATTTCTACATTTTGGTAGGTGTTGCTTAAATCGATCAGGTTGGAATTATACGTGTAAGATCCGCCTAAATTCAAAAGATATTCTCCAAACTTCTGTTTAAATGATAAGTTGTGAAAAGTATTTTGTCCCTTCAATCTGGTGTTGTCAAAATCGATGTTGGGTTCTAAACTTTCTGCCTGTAAACCTATTTTATTCGTGTCAAAACTACCGTAATATTTTAGAATTCCGCCGCCTTTATTTTTTATTCTGAAGTTAAAATTGGTGCCAAAACTCTCCGGTGCTTTGGTGAAATCATTATTAAATTTGATCAATTTCGTCATCAAAGCAATATTTGAATAACTCCCGGAAATCCCGAAAGATCGGGTTTTCTCTGAGTTTACATTTTGAAATCCGGCATTGACGAAAATTGGTGAAATCCCTAAATCGATAGAATTCCGCTCCGGAAAATCGATACTTTCCAGCGCTAAAACTGAAGATAATGCTTGTCCGTAAACTGCAGAATAACCACCACTTGAAAATACATTTCCTTTAAATAAAGAAGTATTTAAACGGTCCATGGATTTAATTCCCGGTACAGAGTTTCCGAAAAAATTATTGACCAGATTTCCATCCATAAAAAATTTCGTTTCTGTGCCAGTTCCGCCACGAACAAATAATCCTTCCGTTTCCCCGATTTTCTGAACGCCCGGAAGTGTTTCCAAGGCAGCCGTAACCTGTCCGTTGGCTCCTGCAGTGGTGTAAATATCAATTGGAGTTAAAAGCGCCGTCGCTCTTTTTCGATCACTCGCCTCAATAGAACCCGCCGTAATTACAACTGCATCAATTTCAGAGATCTGCTCTTTTAGATCAGAATTCACAACGATGGATTCATTCGCAAGGGTGACTGGTTTTTCAATTTCCACAAATTTTGTATTAGAAAAAACGAGGATGTGATTTCCTTTTTCTGAAGTTTGAAAAGAATAATTTCCATTGGCATCGGTTGTAGAACCGTCATAAGTATCTTTCAATGTCACAGAAATATCTTTGACTCCTTTGTTTTTATAATTTACTTTTCCGGAAACGGTAATTTGAGCGTTCAGAAAAAGACCCATTAAAAAAGAGAATAGAAGAAGCAGTTTAGAAATGATGAACGTTTGCATGGTTGTAATTTTTATACTGCAAATATATTACGGAATGGGATTCGCTGAAATTAATTTCTACTGAATCGTCAGAAAATCCTGCTGAATTGTTTTTAATTCAAAAAGAACAGAATTGGCGTACCTTTATCAATTAGTAACATCAAAAAATTTATTATGAAAATTACAACTTTATCAATGCTTATTGGCGGCGCGATTTTTACCGTTTCCTGCACCACTACAAAAAACTATAAAATTAATTCCAAAAGTGGCACAAATACCCAGGGAACTGCTGATTTCATACAGAAAGGCAAGAACGTGAAAATGGATCTGAATGTCTATAAATTGACTCCCGGAATTCATGCCGTACATATTCATGAAAAAGGAGATTGTTCTGCGACAGACGGAAGTTCGGCAGGTGGACACTGGAATCCTTCGAAAAATGATCATGGGAAATGGGGTTCTGAACATTTTCACATGGGCGACATCGGAAATTTAGTTGCAGGCAAAGACGGTACTGCAAGATTGATCTTCAATACTGACAAATGGTGCATCGGATGTAAAGATGAAAGCAAAAATATTATTGGAAAAACGATCATTATTCATGCAGGTCAAGACGACTTTCATACGCAGCCAACAGGAAACGCAGGTGGAAGAGTAGGCTGTGTAGAAATCAAATAATTCTGCTTAAATGTAATATTTTTCTAAAAAAAGGAAAAATTCCTGCATTCTGAAAATATTATTGAGTGCTAAATAAAAGAGTAAAATTACTACTGTAGAAAATAGCAGGGAAAGTATTTTCGGATTATTTTTATAAGAATAAAACAACCACCCGATCATGAGCGGGAAGACGAAAACAAAGTGACCGCCGTAAATGTAGGAGGTGTGTAGTCCAAATTTTAAGATGCAGTGAATGATGATATCTACGAAAAGGGAAATCATGAGAACCTGCACCAATTTATTTTTAAAATTTTTAAAATAACTCCAGAATACGAGAAGAATTAAAACACTCACAAAAATATAAGGAATCCAGGAATGGTAAACTTCCATAAAAAGGGCTTTGTAATAGAAGCCTTTTGTGTTGTGATAATCTCTGATCTCGAAACTTGAAAACAGTACATTTCCACCGAAAAACCAGGAGGCGATCATATCCCAAAGTGGCGTTTTCTTCGCCGTGGAAAACTTTTCGTACTGCTGTTCAGATTTATTTAGAAAGTTGAGGTATTTGAAATCGATCCGGTACAAAAAAAGGAGAACAAAAACACAAACTGAAATTAAAACACGAATGACTGCATTCCCAAATTTTTTCCAGTTCTTAAAAATATTTTTTTCAAAAAGTAGGGGAATATAAATTTTAACAATATTCGTAATCGTTAAACCACCCACAGAAATTCCTGCTAAAGCCACTGCTACAGCGGGAATTTTTTCTTCCTTACGTAATTTTAAAGCTGCATAATAATTGAAAAGTACGAGGAAAAATAAAGTATAAGTATAAGTTTCCGGTGTGAAAGACAACAAAATATTCGTCGTAAATAAAGCAAAAAAGAGAAGAATTACCAACGAGATCTTCGTTGGTAAATCAATGATATTTTTTAAATATTTATAGATCTGAATGAGACTCAAACTCACGGCGAAATTGCTGCACCAAGCCAAAACCAAACGAAAAGTATCGTCTTTTTTTCCACCCGAAAATAAATAGGCAAACTCCCGGATCCAGTTAAAGAAATAGTTGGAAAGCGGATGTCTTTCAAAACCGCCGCCGGTCATGACGATTGCGCGGTTATCAAAACTAAAATACGCATCCCACGGAATTCTGTCATCAAAAATAATTCGATAGTTGAGTGCGATCGTCGTTCCCAAAATACCGTAAGCGGTTAGAAAAATTGCAAAGAGCAAGAATTCGAATTTCGTGGAGGGAAATACAGTCTTTATAAAATCGGTGAATTTTTGTTTGAAAACCAAGGTAGAAAATTTCGACAAAATTAAGAAAATTTAGGAACTGCAGGACAGCGTTGAGCAACCGGTTTGATCATTATAAATTGGCGGTCTTTTTTTTGAAAATTCCGGATAAATTTCTTCATAAGGATTTTCTAACGCGATGAGAATTTTATTGAAAAGATCTTTTTTGCCTTCATTTAATTCGTTGATGCATTCAAACAGAATATAATTCCGCAGAATAAATTTTGGATTATTTTTCTGCATTAAGGCTAAAGATTCTTCTCGAGAAATCATATTTTGTTCTAATCTTTCGCGATACGTTTTTATAAAATTTTCCAGGATTTTAAATTGGTCATCTGTGATTCGATGATAAAAAACTGTTTCAAAATGTGCTTTTAAATCTGAGTTTTCCTCTAAGGTTTCGAGTTGATTAAAGAAAAGCGTGTAATCTGCATTTAAGTCTTCCATGACTTTTTGAGCATCGGTAAAAAATGGACCGTCACTTTCTAAAACACTATCGAAACCAAATTTTTTCGCCATCATGACGTCATGTTTCGTCCAGAACAATTCTGTGAAATCATTTAGAATTTTTTCTAAGACTTTTTCGTCTTTAATTAAAGGAAATAAAGCATTTGCGAGTTGCCAAAGATTCCATTGCGCAATTTTGCCCTGATTTCCGAAAGCATATCTTCGACCTGGTAAATCGGTTGTATTTGGGGTAAAATTTAAGTCGTATTCATCGAGAAAAGAAAATGGGCCATAATCAATGGTCAAACCTAAAATGGACATATTATCAGTATTCATGACGCCATGAACAAAACCGACGCGATACCATTCCACCATTAAATCAGCGGTTTTTTCAGAAATGGTTTGAAATAAATCGGCGTATTTAGTTGGACTTTGAGAATCAATTTCTGGGAAATAATTCTCGATGGTAAAGTCGGTGAGTTTTTGTAAAGTGTCGATTTCTTTTTGGGCTGAAATCAGTTCGAAATGTCCGAAACGTAAAAAGCTTTCGGCTGTTCGAAGCATTACTGCGCCTTTTTCGTATTCGGGATTTCCGTCATACATCATATCCCGCATCACATTTTCGCCCGTAAGCGAAAGAGAAAGTGCTCTGGTTGTTGGAATTCCTAAATAATGCATTGCTTCACTCATCAGATATTCTCGAACGGAAGAACGCAAAACGGCTCTTCCATCTGCGTGCCGAGAATATGGAGTTGCACCTGCTCCTTTCCATTGAATTTCGTTTTTTTTGCCGTCTTTATTTTGAATTTCTCCCGCATATATCGCTCTACCGTCTCCTAATTGTCCTGCCCAGTTTCCGAACTGATGTCCCGCATAAGCGGTTGCGTAAGTTTTTATATATTCTGGAAGAGAAGCTGCGTTAAGAAAGGCAAGATCTTTTTCATTTTCAATTTTTCCCAAACCGATTTCTTGCGATAACTTTTCATTAAAGGTGATCAGTTCCGGCTTTTCAAAACCCATGATTTCAATAGTAGAAAAAAGAACTTTCGGCGTTTGACGCTGTCTCGCATTTCCAGAGAAATCACCGGGAAACTGGTCTAAAAAAGGCTGGGTAATTTTGTCCAAATTCATATTTCAAAGTTCGTGAAAAAAAACATCCTTCCAAAAGAATGGAAGGATGTTTTCGATTAATATTTTATATCGGAGTTACTTGTTAAAATCGATATCGTCTCCGGTATTAATGTTTTCATTTACGTTGTCTTCTTTGGTTCCAGACGATTTTTTCGGACCAGAAGGTTCTGCAACTTTAGGGTTTTTTAATTGGTCGAGGGTTTGTAATCCACCTTCATCTCCATATCCCCCTAATCCTTGCAAATCAGAGCAATTTCCTGTCCAGTTGGACGGTTTTACAAATTTATCATCTGGTGAAACACCGAGTTCCTTATCTGCCCAAACTTTTTTCATATAGATCGCCCAGATTGGGAGTGCCATTTTCGCACCTTGACCTTCACCCGTTCCAAAGAAATGGGTTGCACGATCTTCCCAGCCGACCCAAACTCCAGTGGCGAGATTCGGGGTCATTCCCATAAACCAACCGTCGGAATTATTTTGAGTGGTTCCTGTTTTAGCGGCGATTTCTGTTGTTTTCGGAACTCCTCTTCTGCTTAGCTCTCCGGAAGCTGTTCCGAACTGAGCAACGCCTTTCATCAAGTCGATCATCGTGTAAGCATACAATTCGTTCATGACTTCTTTCATGACGGGTTTTACCTCTTTGATGACTCGTCCGTTGGCGTCTTCAATACGCCAGATCATTTCCGGTTTTATATAATTTCCGTAGTTCGCAAAAGTACTGTACGCTCCGAGCATTTCAAAAATTGTAATATCGGAAGAACCAAGAGCAATCGCGTATTCGTTCGGCATTTCCTCTGTTACTCCCAAATCCCTCGCTGTTTGTATAACACTTTTTGGCGTTACCATTTCAATAAGACGAACGGCTACAGGGTTTTTTGACTGGGCAAGTGCGTCTCTTAAGGTTAACATTCCTCCTGAACCTTGTACAGACCAGCTTCCTTTGGTATAAGTCGCATTTGAAACTGTTGAACAAGGCGTCATTCCTAATTTCATAATTGCCGTTGCATATACGAAAGGTTTAAAGGTAGATCCTACCTGTCTTTTTCCCTGTTTGATATGATCGTACTGGAAATGTTGCCAGTTAATTCCCCCGACCCAAGCTTTTATTTCGCCAGTTCCAGGAACCATCGACATTAATCCAGCCTGTGCAATTTGCTTGTGATAACGGATAGAATCCCAAGGAGACATCTCAACTTCTTCTTCGCCGCCCCAAGTAAATCGGGAAGTTTTAATAGGCGTTTTAAAATCAAGCATGATAGAATCCTCTGAAACACCTGCGTTTTTCAGCTGTTTGTATCTTCCTGTTCTTTTCACCGCACTCATCATCACCGAGTTGATTTCCTTATCATTTAAATAATAGAAAGGTCTTTGTTTTCTACTTCTCTGTTCACCATCAAATCTTTTTTGAAGATCAGTTAAATGCTCTTTCATGGCTTCTTCGGCGTAACCCTGCATCTTTGAATCAAGGGTGACATAAATTTTGAGACCGTCTTTGAAAAGGTTTAAAGTTTTACCTGTTTTCTTTTCATAATCCTTTAAATAACCATCAATTTCTTTTCTTAAATAGAATTTGTAATAAGCAGAATAACCATCATCAATAGATTTTATGGGATGATAATCTAGCGCAATCGGAGTTGCTACAGCTTTATCATAATTTTGCTGATCTAAATAACCTGTTTTCAACATCTGCTCCAAAACGACATCTCTTCGTGTTTTTGCTCTCTGTTCGTTCCGCATCGGATTATTTTTCACCGGATTTTCCAGCATTGCGACAAACATTGCTGCTTCAGGAAGTGTTAACTGCGAAGTGCTTTTGTTGAAATAAACTCTGGAAGCCATTTCAATTCCGTTCGCATTATAAAGGAAATCGAATTTGTTGAAATAAAGCGTAATGATTTCTTCTTTGGTATATCTCTTTTCTAAACTTACTGCAACAACCCATTCTTTCAGTTTTTGGAAAACTGCCGTTGCTTTATTCTGAGATCTTGATCCCGTAAATAATAATTTGGCAAGCTGTTGAGTAATAGTAGAACCACCACCACGTTTTCCACCAAATGCTACTGCTCTTGCTACAGATTGCAGATCGATTCCTGAGTGTTCTTTGAAACGCTCATCTTCTTTGGCCTGTAAAGCGTAGATTAAATAAGGAGGTAACTGCTTGTAAGTGACAGGTTGTGTTTTTTCTTTTTCAAATTTCCCAAGCAGCTTTCCATCGGAAGAATAAATTTCGGAGGCTACATAAATATCAGGATTTTCAAGTTCCTTCACATCGGGCATGCTTCCGAAAAAACCTTGAGAAACACCGAAGAATATGGACGAAATTCCTAAAATCAAAATGATTAGACCGATCCAGACTAATCTGACCCACTTTTTCCAACCCGTGTTTTTTACTTTCTTGGGAGGAAGCGGAAACGTTTGCTTCGGTTTGCTTCCCGGATTTTGTTTGTTTTCCATAAATGAAATTACGGTTTTGCCGTTTCTATTTTTAGACCAATATCTTCAATTCCTTTCAATTGATCGGCTCTCATCGCCTGAATAATTCCGATGGAATAATTACCATTTTGAGGGAATTTATAATTCAATTTATATTGAAACAATGTTTCCTTGGTATCGCCAAATCCTTTACCAATCCACTCGCCATTTGGTTTTGCCAAAACATAATTTAAAGTATCAACACTTTTCAATTTTGTCTTTGCGTCCGAGAAATTCACGATAAAACGGATGTTGCTGTACGGATAATCATTATTGTTTCTTACAACAAATATAATATTTTTTGGATTTTGGGCATCGTTTACTTTAAAGTTAAATTTTTGCTCTACTTTCTTATCCCATTTGCCGTTGAGGTTCTTCATATCCACTTTTTCCGAGGAGTTATTGCAACTCATTAGAAATAGCAAAACGAAAAATACACTCCATATCTTATGCATTGTCATCACGTTTTGGCGGAAATTTCTTTTTAAATTTTTTCGGCTGTTGATTCTGAGGTTGGTCAGTCTGTGGCTTCTGATTCTGCGCAGGTTTATTTTGGTTCTGCTGATTCTGAGACGGTTTATTCTGATTTTCCTGATTTCTCTCAGAATTATTAGGCTTTTTCTCAGGCTGATTCGCAGCCGCTTTATTATCAGGATTTTGATTCGGTCTTTGACTGTTATTGTTCGGTTTTTTTCTGTTTGAATTTTTCCCCGAATTTTTATTTTTTCTTTCGAAACGGTCAATCGTGTTCTCCTGAATTAAATCTACAGATCTTACCGGAATGTCATGAACCTTAATATCCTCTAATGGCGAACTTTTCTCTCCATTTTTGTTTTGGGCGATCATTTTTTTAACATCCACAACGTCTAAATCGTACCAAGCCATAGAACGTTCCACGTAAGCAAACCACATTTTCTTTTTGAAAACGTCGATTTTAATACAGAACGCTTTACCATTTACGGTATCAATGGTTGAAGAAGAAGGTGGGAAATCACTCAAAGCATCCAAATAACTGTCGAGTTCGTAGTTTAAACAACATTTCAACTTTCCACACTGTCCTGCTAGTTTCTGAGGATTAATGCTTAATTGCTGATAACGCGCTGCATTCGTATTCACAGAACGGAAATCAGTCAACCAAGTTGAACAGCACAATTCTCTTCCACAAGAACCAATTCCACCAATTTTTGCGGCTTCCTGTCGGTAACCGATCTGTTTCATATCGATCTTTGTTCGGAAGGTTCCAGCGAATTCTTTGATTAACTGTCTGAAATCCACACGGGTATCAGACGTGTAGTAAAAGGTTACTTTTCCGCCATCACCTTGATATTCAACATCGGTAATTTTCATATCGATGTTTAAACCGTACGCAATTTTACGGGCCTGAATTTTTACAGGTTCTTCTTTTGTTCGAGATTCCTGCCAAACTTCAATATCTTTTTGATTGGCTAGTCGGTAAATTTTCAGAGGGTTATCTTCAGTGACGAATTTCTTCTTCATCTGAATTTTAACTAATTCTCCTGTAAGGCTTACTACACCTATATCGTGACCCGGACTTGATTCTACTGTGATGACGCTCCCCATGTGGAGCGGTAAATTGTTTACGTTCTTATAAAAAAATTTACGATCGTTCTTGAATCTTACTTCTACAAAATCTGTTTGAGACATTGCAGGATTATTGATATTGGAGAGCCAATCGAAAACGCTTAATTTATAGCTATTCCCGCAGGTATTTACACTTTCACATCCACTCCCCGATTTTGTTCCGCAGGAATGGCCAGAATCGCCGGATATTTTGCATCCACAACTCATATTTTTATATATCTAATTGTTGCAAATTTAGTATAAATTTATTTTGTTTAATTCAATGTAGAAATATTTTAAGCAATAGTTTTTCAAATTTCAATATAAAATATGTTTTCTTACGAAATTATTAAACAATTTGATATTATTATGCAAATCATACAATTTAAAATAGGGTAATTTTTTTGTTTTTACTGAGATTATTTAAATTAAACTAAAACTTTTCACTTTATTTTATAATATTTAAAATGCCTTTAAACACTGGTGTAATTGATGATTTTGCTATTGCTCAATATTAAACGGAGCACACGAATTGAAATTTGTTTAAAAAGAATTATGATTTGTTAACAATTGTTGAAAAAATAATTTTATATTTGGCACATTAATAATGATTATATGAAAAAAATTGTTGTAACAACAGCACTATTGGCAGGGGTTTTATCTTACGCAGGTGGCTTTCGGGTTTCTTTGCAAGGAGTAAAACAATTGGCAATGGCTCACACGAGCGCACATGCAGAAGATGCAAGTGTTACTTTCTTCAATCCGGCAGGAATGTCTTTCATTCCCGCTAAGTTAAGTGTAGCAGCCGGTGGTTTTGGCGCAAAATCGATCGTCACTTATCAGAATTTATCAACACTGCAATCTTACGAAACTAATAATCCGATTGGAACTCCGGTTTATGCTGCTGTAGCATATAAAATTATGGATAATATTTCTGTAGGTTTTAATTTCTCGACTCCATTTGGAAGTACGATCGAATGGCCAAATGACTGGGCTGGAAGAGAAATCGTACAAAGACTGGAGCTGAAAGCTTATTATTTCCAACCAATGGTTTCTTTCAAACTGGCGCCGTGGGTATCTCTTGGTGGTAGTTACATCTATGCAAGAGGAAGTGTAAACTGGGACAAAGCAGCGACTCAATTAGGTGGAACGCTTAATCTAAAAGATGAAAAAGCATCCGGAAGCGGTTTCGGATTAGGATTTTATTTCCGACCAAGTGAAAAATTGGACGTAAGTATCGCATACCGTTCTCCAATTGATATGGAAGCAAAAAATGGAGTAGTAAGTTTTAATATCTCTCCTGCATTATATCCTGCTTTAGGTCTTGATGCTGCCGGTAAAGATTCTTTCAAAGCAACATTACCTTTGGTTGATGAGTATACGATTGGGGTAACTTATAAAGTAACGCCGAAGTGGTTAGTTTCCGGAGATTTCAACTACAGTGGATGGGATCGTTATAACAGTCTAACTTTAGATTTTGCTAATGCACCAATTGGAAATCAGCCCACTGATCCTACGGTTTTAGTAAGTCCAAAGAATTTCCAAAGTACACAAACATGGAGAGTTGGAACTCAATACCAGGTGAGCGATATGATTGCTGCCCGTGCCGGATATTATTATGATGAGTCGCCTTATTCTGACGAAAACTTCCAGGCTGAAACGCCATCTTTTGATTCCAACGTCATTACAGCAGGTTTAGGATTTAAATTTGCTAAAGGATTCGGAGTTGATGTTGCAGGTGCACTTGCGCTTCCAAAAAGCAGAGACGTGAAAAACGCTTATAACAACTTCTATGGCCAGGCGAAAGCGAAAGCATATTACTTTGGTTTAGGCTTATCTTACAACGCATTTTAAGATTTAAATTTAATTATGAAAAAAATATTAATTTCAACAATCGCTGTTTCAGCATTGTTATTTACAGTAAGCTGTAAAACAGACTTTGATACCGATGTAAGTAGCATCGTAGTTACAAAAGGAGATGCTGATTTTACAAAATTTGTGTCGCTTGGTAACTCGTTAACATCTGGTTATAGAGATGGAGCTTTATATATTGACGGGCAAAATGAATCTTTCCCATCAATGATGGCTAAACAAATGGCATTAGCTGGAGGAGGAGCTTTCAAACAACCTTTAATGGGTGATAATTTAGGCGGAATAAAAGCGGTAGGATTTCTTGACAAACTTGAATTGAAAGTTGTTAACGGATCTTTAGCACCAGTTAGAAACGAGGACCCAACAAAAATAATGGGAACTACGACGCTGGCAAATATATTTAGTTCTGGTCCTTACCAAAATATGGGAGTTCCAGGTGCGAAATCTTTCCATTTAGGTGTTGCAGGTTATGGTAATGCTGCTTATTTACCAAATGCTAATCCTTACTTTATCAGATTTGCTTCTAGCACAACAGCTTCAGTAATCGGGGATGCTGTAGCTCAGGCGCCAACATTCTTCTCTCTTTGGATTGGAAATAACGATGTTCTTTCTTATGCGACAAGTGGTGGATTAGGAGTGGATCAAACAGGCAACACGAATCCAGCATCTTATGGCGGAAACGATATTTCAGATCCAGGTTTGGTTGCAACAGTGATTAATGGTTACGTAACTGCTTTAACTGCAGGTGGGGCAAAAGGGGTAATTGCAAATATTCCTAATGTAACTTCAATCCCTTACTTTACAAGAGTTCCCTATAACCCAATTCCTCTTAATTCGACTGCAGCAGCAGACCTCAATACAAATTTCGCTATGTTAAATTCTGCATTGGTAGGTCTGGGTCAACCAGCAAGATTTGCTACATTGACAGCAGCATCTAACAATCCTGTGTTAATTATCGATAAAAGTTTAGTTAATATCGCTGCATATCTTCCTGCAGCTTTTGCAATGTATGGTCAAGCAAGGCATGCAACAGCAGGAGATTTAGTATTATTAACTGCATCTTCTGTTATCGGTAAAGATCCTCTTACAGGATTACCACCGCAGCCAAATTCTCAAACAATTACTGGAGTAACCATTCCTTTGGCGGATCAGTATGTATTAACAAAAACAGAAACTGCAAAAGTATTAACAGCAACTGCAGCGTATAATACGGCTATTAAAGCGATTGCTGATGCAAAAGGGTTAGCTTTTGTTGATGCAAATGCTAAAATGGTACAACTTTCTTCCATGTCAGGAATTCAATATGACGGCGTAAAGTATACTGCTACATTTGTAACAGGAGGAACTTTCTCTCTTGATGGAGTTCATCTTACGGGAAGAGGTTATGCTTTAATAGCTAACGAATTTCTAAGAGTGATTAATCAAAAGTATAAATCAACATTACCGATGGTAGATATTAATTCTTATAGTGGAGTTAAGTTTCCATAATTAAGATTGAAAATAATCATATTTTAAAACCACTTGAGATTCCTCGAGTGGTTTTATTTTTTTAAATTTGTGAATCTAAAAAAGTAAAAATGGCTGAGCAAGCAAGTTATTTGTTTTCCACGAGGACCAGCAAGGTCTTAGCGGAAAAAATCGCCCACTTCTATGGGCAGGAATTAGGAAAAATTAAAGTACAGGAATTCAGTGACGGCGAATTTGAACCTGTTCTCGATGAATCTGTACGAGGCGGGAGAGTTTTCTTGATCGCGTCCACTTTTCCACCAGCAGACAATCTTCTGGAGTTATTACTGATGATTGATGCAGCAAAACGTGCTTCAGCAAAAAGTATTACTGTAGTTCTTCCTTATTACGGTTTGGCGAGACAAGACCGAAAAGATCAGCCAAGAGCACCGATCGGAGCCAAATTAGTGGCCAATCTTTTGACTGCGGCCGGAGCAACCAGAGTGATGACGATGGATCTGCACGCCGATCAGATTCAAGGATTTTTCGAAATTCCAGTGGATCATTTGTATGCTTCTACTTTATTCATTGACCACATCTTATCTTTAAATCTAGAAAATTTGACCATCGCTTCTCCAGATATGGGTGGTGCAAAAAGAGCAAAAAATTACGCAAGTCATTTAGGAGCTGAAGTTGTAATTTGTTATAAAGAAAGAAAAAAAGCCAATGTAGTTGATGAAATGTTCCTGATTGGAGATGTAAAAGATCGAAATGTAATTCTCATCGACGATATGATCGATACCGCCGGAACATTATGCAAAGCTGCAGATATTTTAATGGCAAATGGAGCAAAAAGCGTTCGTGCAATGGCATCTCATGGCGTACTCTCCGGTAAAGCGTACGAAAACATAGAAAAGTCTGCCCTTTTGGAAGTCATTGTAACCGACAGTATTCCAATTAAAACCGAACTTTCTTCCAAAATAAAAGTACTTTCCTGTGCCGAACTTTTTGCCGATGTGATGCGAATGGTTCACGAACACAAATCCATCAGCGAGAAATTTATTATTTAAAAAAAAATTGGTACATTTGCACCCTTAAAATTTTTTTAAACATATTATGAAATCTATCACAATTCAAGGTACAAAAAGAGAAAGCGTAGGTAAGAAATCTACAAAAGCTTTGCGCGATGCTGAATTAGTTCCTTGTGTTGTTTACGGAGGTACTGAAACCCTAAATTTTTCTGCAGAAGAAAGATCTTTCAAAGGTTTGGTTTATACTCCCGAAGCACACACGGTATCTATTGAGGTTGACGGAAAAACAATTCCAGCAATCCTTCAAGACATCCAGTTTCACCCATTAACCGACAAAATCTTACACGCTGATTTCTATCAGATGTCAGATGACAAACCTGTCGTTATGGAAGTTCCTGTAGCACTTACAGGTCGTTCAAAAGGTGTTGTTGCAGGGGGATCTCTAAGACAATCTTTCAGAAAATTGAAAGTGAAAGCACTTCCTGGTAACTTACCAGATGAAATCGTTGTTGACGTTACTTCTTTGAAAATCGGAGGTAAACTTTACGTAGGCGACATCAAAACCAATAATTTCAGTTTCATGCATCCAGACAACGCAGTAGTTGTTGCTGTTAAGATGTCTAGAACTGCACTTAAAGGTGCTGCGGGCGAAGAACATGACGAAGAAGAAGCTGAAGAAGTTAAAGATCAATCTCCGCTTGTTCCAACAACGGAAGAAAAATCTTTCGAAGCATAAAATTTTCTCAAAATTTACAGATTCCCGCTCATTCATTTGGGCGGGAATTTTTTTTAAGGAGCAACAAAGGTTTCGCTATTTTCCTCAGGTGTTCCCGCTTTCACTACTCGCTTCCCGATCAAATGCATCGGGAGAGCTCAAACAGACCTTTCAATCGGGGCTAAAAAGAAGATCCGGTTCTCTCCCGAAAGAATTCTACTCCGTTCATCAATTTAGATCGCATTCATATTTTTTCCTTATTTTTACAAGACTCGAAAACCAGATTGTGCCTAAAAAATTATTATATATCATCCTTCTTTGCAGCAGTTACTTTTTGCATGCCCAGCAAAACGAAGAATTTGTCTCCGCCAAGAAATTTTTTGACTATCAGAGGTTTATGCTCAATAACGAATTTAAAAAGAAATTCGATTTAGAAAAAGAGGTTCCAAAAAAGATTGGCATTAAAAAAGATTTTTCAGAATTCATGATGAAACTTGACAGCATACAAAACACGGCTTTCATTGGAACTTTGATCAAAGTGAAAAACCGCGAAGACTTAGCAAGCCGAACCCATAAAAGTTCATCACAATTCGCCTCCGAAAATCCTGAAAAGACAATCTTGGAAGATCAGGCACAATATCCGGGCGGATTTAATACTTTAAGAAAGCAAGTTGCGGATTTGTTTTATACAGAAGCCATTTTACCCGATCAGAAAGTCATCAAAACCAATGTCGTATTCGTAGTCGAAAAAGATGGAACGATCAGTTCTGTACACGCAGAGGGAGATCATTTCGCATTCAACCGTCAAGCAGAAATCGCCATGTATCTTTTGCCAGAGAAGTTTTCACCCGCAATCATCAACGGAACCGCAGTTCGCTACAGATTCCGACTTCCTTTAGCAATGAATTTTGAATAATGGTTAATAAAATAATAGCAGTTGCTTTTTTTGCAACAACAAGTTTCGCCTTCAGTCAGCAAACTAAACAGTTGAAGATAATAAAACAGAAGTACGATATACAGGTCGAAAATTACAGTAAGATCTGTGAGGCAGATCTAAAGAAGACCAATTTGTCAGAGGAAAAAAGAAAGATTTCCGATCAATGCAGAAATGAGATTTCCCTCATCAATTCTAAAAGAAACCAAGAAAATCTTCAGGAATTAGCACGTATAAAATCTGAAGGTACGGGAAACAATATCGCTGGTTCTACCGAAGATTCAGAATTTAGTAAACAAACAGAAGAAATTCCTGAATATCCGGGTGGATTTAATCAGTTCAGAAGTGAAGTCGGTAATAATTTTGATACTGAGGCAATCACAGGAGATGGAATATTCAGATGTGAGATTACATTTGTCATCGAACGCGACGGATCTATAACCGAAGTAAAAGCTGCCGGAAGTAACAACGATTTCAATACCCAGGCAGAACTCGCTGTTTATTTAGTTGAAAATAAATTTTCAGTAGCAAAATTTAAAGGAGTTCCTGTGAGATATAGAATGAGGCTTCCCTTAAGTTTATCTTTTGAATAAAATTTTTACTTAATAACTTCCAACTTCCAACTTCCATCATCCCGCATCCAACACCAAACATCCCATCTATGTTTACCGACGAATATTTCATGAAAATGGCTTTACAAGAAGCTCAAATTGCTCTGGAGAAAGATGAGGTTCCCATCGGTTGCATCATCGTCTCTAACAACAGAATTTTAGCCAAAGCGCATAATCTTACCGAAACTTTAAATGACGTTACAGCCCATGCAGAAATGCAGGCGATCACGTCAGCTGCGAACTTTCTGGGCGGCAAATATTTGCAGAATTGTACCCTTTATGTCACCCTTGAACCGTGTGTAATGTGTTGCGGAGCTTTGAACTGGTCTCAGATTTCAAAAGTTGTGATCGGTGCAAGAGATGAGCAAAGAGGTTTCATCAATAAAAATTTACAACTTCACCCCAAAACCGAAATTGTTTTAGGAGTTATGGAAAATAAATGTTCGGTGATCGTAAAAGAATTTTTTAAAAGTAAAAGATAGGATTTAGGGTCAATTCCTGCTGGTGAATTCTTTCAGGTCAATTTTCTATGAGTGAATTCTTTTGGTATTTCTTAAAATGATTTCAATATTCACCAAATTCACAGCAAAGTAATTCACCATTCACTCAACCATCACGTTTTGTTTAGAGATCTTTCCCCAAATAATACAACCCTTTCAAGGTATGCAATCGATCTGCAATATGAATTTTCTGCGTTAGTGGCTTGTAAACATGGGAAACTCCACCTGTTGCGATTACGAAACAGTCTGCGTTAACTTCTTCATTAATTCGGTCAACGAACCCTTCAACCATTCCCAAATAGCCATAAACCATTCCGCTTTGCATGCAGGAAACCGTATCTAAACCAAGGACTGTTTTGGGTTTTATCAATTCTATTTCGGGGAGTTGCGCGGTGTCATGAATTAGAGAATTAAGAGCAGTGATGATTCCCGGAGCGATGATTACACCCAGAGTTTCTCCCTTTTCATCAATACAACTTGCGGTCAAGGCGGTACCGAAATCGAAAATAATTTTCTTTTTATCTGCAGGGTAAAGATGATGTGCAGCGACTAAATTCGCGTAAATATCAGTTCCCATCTGTTTCGATTTCGGCTCTACATCAGAAGGTGTATTTCGATCAACAACAATGGGGTTTTTACCATGAATTTTTTTCAAAGCACGCGTAATATCATACGTGAGTTGTGGAACTACGGAGCCGACAATTACTTTGTCAATGTTCAAGGCTTCAATTTTGTGATTTTGATACATCATCATAAACTGAGCCTGCATTTCATCACTTGTTCGGTACGGTTTGGTATTAATGATCCACGAAATATCGCAGTTGTCATTATCGAACAGGCCGAATCTGATATTGGTATTTCCGATGTTGATGACGATTGAATTCATTGATTTTGAAATTTTCCGTGGTGTTTTCGGTCACAGATATTATAATTGAATGATCTTAGATTGGATATTTTTTAAGATAAAAATACCAAAAACTTAATACCTGCAAAACCTAGTAGATTGTAAAGGTTTTAACTGCGTTTATATAATGTATTATTAGAAAAAAGTTTCACTTCTCCCAATTAATTCCTGTGTCTTTTAGACTTTCTTTATTATCCTTTGGAACATTTCCCAATGTTAACCATAAAAAATATTGGTAGCCTTTTAAGGAAGGGACTTTGATTTCCATTTCAGGATCAATTTTTTTTATGCGATTAAGTTTGTCAATATCCAGGGTAAGATTTATTTTCTTATCTGCACTTATGAAAAAGTAATCTGAATTTTTTTCTACAATTTTTCCGGAATAGATATTTACGTCATTTTCCTTTTCAACATTTTCGATCAATAAAGCAATGGATTTATTATTCAGAGCGGAGAAATTTTCATTCGTTCTAACTTCAGATTTTGAACACGAAAAAAAGAGCAGAAAAATTAAAAAGTAATTGAAAATCTTCATTGGTAAGAATCTCTTATTTCACTTCCAACATGTTATCTGCCAAATTCACATCCGCCAATCTTTGAGAAAAATCGATTCCAAGAACTGAGATTTGAGATTTGTTATAAGGAATTGTAAAAGTGTATTCTTTCTGCGTCCACGGCCAGTAATTCAAAGTAGTGAAGTCGCCATAAATATCTTTGCTTTTCCACACATGAGTCATATTTAAAGGAATCTGGTAATTCACTACTTTTTTATCTTTCGTCATAATCGAAAAATCAATCGGCATGGGAACAGTACCATTATTTACCAAAGTGATCGTCGTAGAATTGGCGTCGTATTTCACGTCTTTAATTCCGTAATCGATTGTTTTCGTAGTGTTAATCCAATAATTTTGAAACCACTTCAGATCCATTCCGGAAACTTTTTGCGCGATATGCATCAAATCTCTGTCGGTTGGATGTTTTAGCTTCCAGGTTTGGTAAAACTCTTTCATGGTTGCAGATAAATTTTGCTCGCCCATAATGTAACCGAGTTGTACAAGGAAAAGTTCGCCTTTCACGTAAGTCGAATAGGTGTAAGCTGTTCCATTATCGTGATGATCTCCCAACCAAACTGCAGGTTCTTCAATTCCTCTTTTCACAAAATTTCTATAACCGTTCAAAGTACCCACAAATGGATTTGCGGTTGCTTCTTTGGGCGGGAAAAGTTGGTGCATGACCAAACTTTCATAATAACTCGTGAAACCTTCATCCATCCAGGGTCGCACACTTTCGTTATACGCCATGATCTGCTGATTCCAGGAGTGACCACCTTCGTGAACCATTAATCCAAGAAGTCCTTCCAGGCTCGTTCCTTCTCCCAGAATCATCGTACACATTCCGTATTCCATTCCGCCATCGCCGCCTTGAATAAAGCTATAAGATGGATAAACATATCGTCCGAAAGTAGCATTCATCAATTGGAAGAACTGGGTAACGTAAGGTTTAGATGTTTCCCAAAGTTTCGTTTTCTCAGATTTTTGATAAACGTAATACACTTTTGGTCCATCGAGAACGGTGAAATTTTCTACCGTATAATCGCGATCTGCAGCCCAGGCAAAATCGAGCATATTTTTTGCCGTCCAGTGCCAAGTTGCTTTGTTTTTATCGTCTGTTTTAATGTTTGCTTTGTCGTCGTAGCCTTTTACTTCCAGTGGATTTTCTAAAGTTCCACCGGCTCCGACAACGTAATTTTTATCGATTTTAATGTTGACATCGAAATCGGCAAATGGGGCGTGAAATTCTCTACCGATATAATCGAAAGTTGCCCAACCATCGTAATCGTATTCAGCAATTTTCGGATACCATTGTGTTACGGTCATATCGATTCCTTCGCGGTTATTTCTTCCAGCGCGACGAATCTGCATTGGAATTACAGCGTCCCAATCCATTGTAAAAGTGGTTGAAGTGTTTGGTTTTATGGGTGTTGCCAACTGAACTTTCATAATGGTTTCCTGAATTTCAAATTTCAGGTCTTTGCCATTTTGTTTGATCCAATGAATGTTTTGTGCACCTTCTTCGTCTTTAGGAATAGAAGCTAAGCGGGAAATTCCGTCTTTCTGCAATCTCGAATCACCGTTTTTTCCTTGTCCGCCAACTCTTTGATCCATCATCGATCCTGCTTTGAACGCGTTCCAATAGAGATGAAAGTAAACAACCTTCAGTTCGTCGGGTGAATTATTGGTGTAGGTTAAAGTTTGTTTTCCCTGGTAAGAGAAGTTTTCGGCGTCAACATCGATATCCATTTTATATTTGGCGTATTGTTGGTAATAAGCTTTTTGCTGTGCTGAAACCATTCCGAAAACGAAAGCGAAAATTACGAGAAGTCCTTTATTCATTTCTTAAAAATTTTTTGAAATGGAAAGATAGGAATTTTTGAAAAAAGAAAAGCTCTTCCACAAAGGGAAAAGCTTTCTATTAAATTATATTTTTATTATTGGATCCCACCTGCGCCCCGACCTGAGTGGAGCTCATATTTTTTGCGTCGGCCAAAGCTTTGGCAAAAAATAGCGGGAACGGAGGGCGGATTAAGGCGCCCAAATAAAATTATTTTTTACTTTCGGAAGATGCTAAAATTTTCTCCAGAATTCTAAGGGTAATGAGATAAGTTGGTTTCACACCGGTTAATCCTAAACCACCTGAAGATAGCGTAGAACCGGTTTCCAAAGGATTATCTGAAGCGTAATAAGCATACATTACAAATAGATCTTCGGAAATATGATGACGGATTTTCGAGGCTACCTGAATTGCTTTTTGGTAGTGCGCTCCTTCCATTTCCAGACCGATCGCTTTCCAGGAAGTATCCATAAAATATCTTAGAATGTCTTTATTCTGAAGTGAAGTTCCCAAAACGGTAACCATTCCACCTTCGAATGCCTGCAATTCTTCATCTTCGAAATCTGCTAACTGTAAAGCATTTTCGAAAGCATAATTATCGGCAGTTCCTTCGAAAACGTGAGAAGTCGGTATCATAATATCGCCTTTTCCACCCATCAGAATTCCTGCTTTACCCATTATGGAAATAGATTTCACTTTCATGGTATAAATCTCACCGTTGTAATCGTAAGGTCGAAGCAATTCGTCCATGATTTCATAGGCTTGTTCACCAAAAGCATAATCGAAAACCAAAATAACATCGTCGCCAGAGAATTTTAGTCCTGCGAAAGGCGTGTTTTTCAGATCAGTTTTTGCTAGATCAATGATTTGCACGTCGATATTGCTTCCGCTATGATCATTAATATAAATTAAACCAGCATTCTGAGAATGGTGAAGCACTTTTTCCTGTAAAGATTTCTTGTTAGAAATTTCTTCGTACAGTTTATAATCTACATCTTTTGTGGCTTTTTTTCCAACGGCATCATTGGCATAAAGCATATTTTTCACAGAATGCATATTGGCGGAAATAATGTGCAATGGTCTCATGTGCAAATCATTTTCTGCCAAAACGCGTTTTACGTTATTGGCCCATTTTTCTCCAAAGAAATGATGGCCTACTCTTTCGCGTAGAATTGCAGAGAAATGAATTTCGCGCTCTCTGATTTTTTTATAATCGTTAAAACTTTCGTCGCCAAGATGATAAATAATTTTGAAAAGACGATCTGGATTTTTATCATCACCGAAACTGTTGTAAGCATTGAGTGTTTCATCAAACGTTCTCCCCAGAAGAGAGGAAAGATGGATCAAAGCCACTTCTTTTTCTTTTCTGCTGAATTTTTTCTCGCCTTTTGCAACTTCTTCAATAATTTTCCAGGCGCGTGTTGGCTTGTCATTTTCATCAGAAATAAATGCGAGGTTGCGAATTTTGTCAGCTTCTATATATAAGAAGGTAAGGTGAGTAAGAATATCATAAATTTCAGAACGACCCAAAAGAACTTCAATATTCATCTGGTGTTCGTCGATTCTATAACAGTTTCTCCGTCTTTTCTTCGGAACAATTACTTCAAAACTTCCTTTTTCAAAACCTTCGTCAGACGTTAAGTGAATGAATGAACATTCCTCAATTCCTTCCGGAAGTCGGTCTAAAACGTAATGAAGTCCGTCTAATTCAATTTTATTTGGAACGCCCATCGTTCCGTAAATTTCAGGATTAATGGTTGTTAGTAGTGATCTTAGGCTTTCTCCGGAGATCCCGGATGGTTTGAAAAAACCGCGATAGAATAAGTGTCGCATAGAAACATAAAGTCGCTCAATTGCTTCAGTCGTTTCTCTTGCACGTGAATTTACCATAGGAGTATCTTTTGGCAAAGATAATACATATTAGCAGTTTTAAAAAATATCTGGCTTTTTATAAAGATTATTAATCGTTAATATGCATTATTTTAGGTTTTTAAAAAATGTATTTAATCCGATAAAAAAAATTCTAAGGACCTTAATGATCCTTTCCTAGTTTGCTGATTTCTTTTTCTACGTCTTTAAAAGGGATATTTTGAACACTTTTTATCATCTTTCCTTTGTCGAATAACTGCAGATTGTAAATGTCATTTTTAAGATCTGTAATCAAAATTCCTTCTTTCGGTTTTCCAGTAGAGTCCATAATTATCGCAGTAATTGTACTCTCATCTTCTGATTGATCCAGAAATTGACCGCCGCTTACGTTTTCGGATAAATGATTGAAAATTTCGGTCGCGGTTTTTAGTTGGTCATCGATCGAATTGTAAACGGTGTATATAAATTTCGATTCTCCGTAATTTTCGTTTGGTTTTTCATGAAGGTCGATCGTAGCAGAACTTATTTTGTCATTTTTAATAAAGTAGAGCGTAACTCTTTCATAAAATTTGTTAGATGCATTTTCGGGGGAAGAATAGTTTCTGGATTCGAGAAGTTTGCCGTCGATCAGCAATTTTTTGGTAAATCCTTTGTCTGTATTTTCGATTTTGATGGTGGCTTTTTTCTTCTCCTGCAGATCGCTGATTTCTATACTGTTTCCCTTTAATTCGAAATGGATCCTATTGAAATAGTTAACTGCAAATAAGTCCCAGTCGAAACTTTGAAGTATGCCGTTTTTTAAGTGTCTTGAAATGAATTGCCGATTGTTAAGCACATATTCTACACCATCAAAAATTTTTCCGTCTTTGTAAGTTGATTTAATATTGTATGATTGGTAGCGGTAATTATCCATGTTTTCCAAATAATTATTGGAGTATTGAAATTTCGGACTTCCATTTTCGAAATAGTCAATTTCCTTAAATTCACTGTCTTCATCGGTTACAAAATAACCGGAGTAAGGTTTGCCGTTTTTAAAAATCCCTTCATAAACTTGTTGTGGGTGATCCTGAATTGCAAAAGACTGATCCAATATTTTTACGAGAACTCCATTTTCGTAAAACTTTTTCTTTGAAATATTATTCTCTTCTTTTGAATATTCATCTTTATAAACGGTTTCAGCCTCTATTTTTCCATTTTTATAAAATGTTGTTTCTTTTTTTCCGATTAATGTTCCGTTGTAAGGTTCATCATTTTTATATTCCAGCGTCGCAATTACTTTTCCATCGTCATTATAGAAGGTCGTCAAGCCGTTGAGCTTTTCATTTTGAATGGTGTATGTTTTTTCAGGATTATCGAGTCTGTAATTAAAAACTTTTTGCAATCCAGTTTGTTTGTAGTTTTCGACATTGATCAATTCATTTTGTTGATCAGATGATTTATCAGTAATAAAGGTTCCTTTGAAGGGTTTTCCATTTTTATAAATTCCTTTAGCTGCGATTTCGTTTTGCTCATTTTTAGCGATTGATTCTCCCTCTTTCTGTCCATTCAAATAATTAGAGTTGATTTCAAATTCCGCTATTTTTTCATCGAAATTTCCATTGAAAGGGTCATTTCCTTTGTACGTTTTTTTACTTTTTGGGCTTCCATTTTCGTTAAAAGTAATTTCCTCGCCTTCTTTTGAACCTTCCCGGTAATTGCTTTCAGAATAAACTTTTCCTTGTGGAGTGTAAGAAATCGATTTCCCGGATTTTTCGCCTTTTGCATAATTGGTGGATGATTGTAAACCGGTTGCAAAATTGTTCTGGAGAAAATATTGATATTCGATTCCATCGTTAATTTTGCTGCTGTACTTTTTTAAATTATTTTCATTCAGGGTTTGAATTAGCTTTCCCGTTACATCATAATTTTTTTGACTGATCAATTTCGAATCATCAGCAAGCATGGCATAAACTTTCTCCTGAGCCAGTTTATTTGAATTGTTCCAGAATATTTTTTGAGAAACAGTTTTTTCATAGACTTTCCTGGTTTTTTCAGGAACAGCAGAGTAAGGCATTGGTGGTTCGACTCCAACTGTTTTCTGTAATTGTGGTTCATCGGAATTATTGTTTTCGTAATCCTCAGTGATGATTTCAAAATCTCCACTTTTTGGTGTTCCTTTGGAATAAATTCCTTTCATCAAAATAGCCCCGTCTTTATCGTAAATAATTGTTTCGCCGTCTTTAATCCCATTTTTGTACTGAACTGTTTTCCGAATTTTACCATTTTCATGGTAGTAAGTAAGCGTAGGATTCTTAGACTTGTTTACATACTGCCGAAAAGTGGTGTCATTTCCATTTTCATCATACCAGGTAATATCTCCAACATAAGCATTCTCATCATTTTTTAAAATGTAACCTTCAAATTGCGGAGTGCCATTCATATAAAAATCTCGGAGTAAATTAAGTTCACCCAAAGTTTTCATTGGCATTTCCCTATAAAATGAAGCGTTCGTTTTGTTTGTCACTTTCCATTCTTTATCATAATAGATGGATTCTGAATTTTGGGCAAATGAGAGTTGAAAAAGGAAGAAGGTGAGGAGAAAAATAAATTTATGGATCATACTAATAACTTTAATTCAAAAATAAACAATTCAAACGGAATAAAAAGAAGTATCGATTTAATGAAGAGTAGTTTAACTTTAAAAAAACACCTGTATAAAATTGGGGGGTTAGTGTTAAAATTTTAATAAATTTGCAGAATTATAGCAAAAAAACATGGGGTAAAATAATTTTTAATTACTTTTTGTTGTAATTTTGCGTTATTAAAATCAAATTCAAATGGCATACTTAAGATTTAAAGCATTAGAAATGCTTTCCTTTAAAGATTACAGAAAAGATAATGCAGTAGTCGTTCCTGCAAAATTATCTGAACTTTTCTGTCAGAATGTATTTTCTGAAGAAACGATGAGGTCGTATTTGACTCAGGAAGCTTTTAAATCAATACAGGACGCAATTAAAAGAGGAACCAAAATACAGCGCGATGTCGCGGATCAAATTGCGGTTGCCATGAAAGACTGGGCATTAAGCAAAGGAGCAACTCATTATACGCACTGGTTTCAACCTTTAACAGGGTCAACTGCGGAAAAGCATGATTCATTTTTTACTCCTTTCGAAACAGACCGTGCAATTGAAAGATTTTCTGGTGGAATGTTGATTCAACAGGAACCAGATGCTTCTTCTTTCCCGAACGGTGGAATCAGAAATACATTTGAAGCGAGAGGTTACACCGCATGGGATCCGACTTCTCCTGCGTTTATTGTGGGAACGACGCTTTGTATTCCGTCGATTTTTATTTCATACACAGGTGAAACATTAGATTATAAAGCCCCATTATTAAGAGCATTAAATGCGGTCGATATGGCGGCCACTGATATTTGTAAATCTTATTTTGATAAAAATGTCACCAAAGTAAGTCCGACTTTAGGTTGGGAACAGGAATATTTTTTGGTGGATTCAGCATTGTATCAGTCAAGACCGGATTTAGTCATTACGGGGAAAACTTTGCTGGGACATTCTCCGGCAAAAGGGCAACAGTTAGATGATCATTATTTCGGCTCGATTCCAACGAGAGTAATGAACTTTATGAAAGAACTCGAGATCGAGTGTATGAAGTTGGGAATTCCGGTAACGACACGTCATAATGAAGTTGCACCCAACCAGTTTGAGTTGGCGCCAATGTTTGAAGAAGTAAATGTGGCGGTTGATCATAACTCCTTATTAATGGATATTATGGCGAGAGTTGCTCACAAGCATCATTTCCATATCCTTTTCCACGAAAAACCTTTTGCAGGAGTAAATGGAAGTGGGAAACACAATAACTGGAGTATGGCAACAGATACAGGAGAAAATTTATTGAGTCCAGGAAAAAATCCAAAAAAGAATTTACAGTTTTTGACGTTTTTCGTGAACACCATCAAAGCAGTACATGATTACGCAGATCTTTTGCGCGCAAGTATCGCCTCTGCAAGTAATGATCACCGATTAGGAGCCAATGAAGCGCCGCCTGCGATTATTTCTGTTTTCATCGGAACGCAGTTGTTCAGCGTTTTAGAAGAGTTGGAAAAAGTAACCGATGGAAAACTTTCGCCAGAAGAAAAAACAGAACTTAAATTAAATGTTGTTGGTAAAATACCGATGATTTTATTAGACAATACCGATAGAAACAGAACTTCGCCGTTTGCCTTTACCGGAAATAAGTTTGAAATTAGAGCCGTTGGATCGTCTGCAAACTGTGCGGAAGTAATGACGGTAATGAATTCTATCGTAGCGAAACAGTTGCAGGAGTTTAAAATTGAAGTGGATGCGTTGATCGACAAAGGCTTGAAAAAAGACGAAGCGATCTTCAATATTTTACGAGAATATATTAAGGTCTCCAAAAATATTATGTTTGAGGGAGATGGTTACTCAGACGATTGGGCAGTAGAAGCTGAGAAACGCGGGTTGAGCAATTTGAAAACGACGCCAGAAGCTTTAAAAAGAGAGATGGATGATAAGTTTGTTGCACTCTACGAAGATCTAGGAATTTACACACACCGAGAAATTGAAGCGAGAAACGAAATTAAATTAGAAAAATATTCTACTGTAGTTTCTATTGAGGCGACTGTTTTGGGAGACATTGCACGAAATCATATTATTCCTTGTGCCTTGAATTATCAAAACCGGCTGATCGAAAATGTAAAAGGACTGAAAGAAATCTTTGGAGAAAAAGAGTTTAAGAAATTAGCTTGTGAGCAAATGAATATGATCACTGAAATTTCAGAACATGTGTCTATTATAAAAGTTGAGGTTGATCGTTTGCTAGCTGCAATTATCACTGGTAAAGCTGCTGATAATTCTCAAGAGATGGCAGAAATTTTCTGTAATGATGTGAAACCTCTATTTGAGAAGATCAGAGACTCTTCAGATGCGTTGGAAATGATGGTTGATGATGAACTTTGGCCAATGACAAAATACAGGGAGCTCTTGTTTACAAGATAACTGATAGTTAAATAATACTGTAAAATCCCGCTTAACAGCGGGATTTTTGTTTTTGACTCATAGAGAATTCATATGCATGTTATAGATGTACTAAATAAATGTTAACAAATCACAAAAAAAATAAAACCGCAATCACTTAAATAAAGGGATTGCGGTTATTTTTCCATTAACATTACACTTTAAAATGTTAAATTGTGTTAAATACAGTTTGTGAAAAAGGTGTTTTCACCCATTCTAAAACTTGAATACTTACTTTTGCTTTGCATTTAAAAACAAATATTACTTTTTAACACAGAAAATAAATATATATATGAAGAGAAGAGTTCTGTTTTATTTAGTTGGAGTGATTGCTACTATATCTTTGCAATCTTGTGTAACCAACTATGTGGTATCAGCACCACAGACTTACGTTAACGAATACAAATCAGATGCCAAACTTGCATCACTTGATAATAAAAGATTAGAAACTGCAAAAGCGCAATTGTTAAACAGTTTCAAAGATGAGAAGTTCGCAGCAGCAAAGACTTTAGAAGCATCTTTAAAAAATGAAGAGATTTCTAGAACAGTAAGATTTACTCAGAAATTAGACGATATTTTAAAAGAAGCAGAAACTTATTTAGGAACTCCTTATCGTTACGGCGGGATGACAAGAAGTGGGATCGACTGTTCTGCATTTGTACTGTCAGTTTTCGGCGCAGTAACCGGGATGAGTTTACCAAGAGTAGCAGCATCACAAGCTCAGGAAGGAGAAAAAATTAATAAGGAAGACCTTCAAAAAGGAGACTTAGTTTTCTTTTCACACGGTAGAGGTAAAATATCTCACGTAGGGATCGTAGAAAACGTTACAGCAGAAGGTGAAGTCACATTTATTCACTCAGCAACTTCGAAAGGAGTAATGATTTCCTCGCTCGATGATTCGTATTGGGGACCGAAATTCAGATTTGCAAAAAGAGTAATGTCTCAAAATACCTTTAACAGTAATTTTGCAAATAACAATTAAAAGTTATATTCTAGATAATTGATTTAAAGCTACCAGAAACGGTAGCTTTTTTTGTCGTTTATCATCATTAATCCTTACTAAAGATCGGTCTGTTTAAAGGATAATTTAATAAGAAATAAATAGGGAATGGAACAAGACTCTAAATTCCAGGTAGCTCATTTATTTTTCCTTTTTAAAAGACCTTAAACATATTCCAACAAGTTTCATCCTTCAAGATGAAGGGAATCAATTTTGATGTGGAGTTAAGTGTAATTTGTTTGAGTCCTTTATTACAGACTTAAATCAACTAGAGAAACTATCGCTTAAATTTTTAAAACTCAAGTCCTGAATTTACATTAAAAATGAAGTAGAAATTTTAAGTTGCTTCCAGATTAAACCAAACTATTTCGATCGGTATAATTAAGTTTGAAGAAAATAAAAGTCATGATCGAAAATGCTAAAAAAGAAGATCCACCATAACTGAAAAAAGGCAACGGGATTCCAACAGTAGGGAAAAGTCCCATGACCATTCCTAGATTGATGGCAAAGTGCATTAACAAAATGGAGGCAAAGCAATAACCGAATACACGATTGAAAGTTGATTTCTGCTTTTCAGATAGATAATAAATTCGCCCAATAAAAAGAGTGTAAAAAATGACCAGGACAGAAGCTCCGAAAAAGCCCCATTCTTCGCCGACAGTACAGAAAATATAATCCGTTTCCTGCTCCGGAACAAATTTTCCTTGCGTTACTGAACCTTCCTTATATCCTTTTCCAAAAAAACCACCTGATCCGATTGCCGTTTTCGAGTATAATAAATTATATCCCGAAGTGTCGCGAAATGCTTTTTCACCTTTGTAAAGAACTTCAATTCTTTCCCGTTGGTGTTTAGGCATCTTTTCCAGAATTTTTGGGGAACCGTAAGCCAATCCGCAAAGGAGTACAAATGAACCTATAAAATAGACAACGGAATAAATATCCCAGTGAATTTTGTAGTAATTAAATAAAATAATGATCCCGTAGATAACTGCGATACCTATTATGATGTAAACAGGATCGATTGCCAAGGCTGTCAAAAATACAGCCGCTAAAATTCCACCAACTCCGAAAAACCAGCCGCTTAAACCTTCCCGGAAAAGTGCGATAAAATAAGCGGTAAATACAAGCAAAGAACCCACATCGGGGATTGCTAAAACCACTACTGCCGGAATTCCGATAATGGCTAGAGAAGTCCATAAAGATTTTTTAACTTTCAGATTAAAATCTGGTCCGGAAACATAATTGGCGAGCATCAATGAAACCCCAATTTTTGCAAATTCTACAGGTTGCATCGTAATTCCACCAAATTTATACCAGTTTCGTTGTCCTAAAATTTCTGTCCCAAAAGGGAATAATCCGATCAACAAAAGAACACCGCCAACATAGATGATACTGGAGAAATTTTCGAAAAATTTCGTTCTCATCATAAAGATCATGAGTCCCACCACAAGAGATATACAGAAAAAAATCAGTTGTTTTTTTCCTAAAGTTTCGTCAACACTATAGATATTTGCCACGGCAAAAAGGGATATGGCGAGATAGAGAAAAATACTGAGCTTATCTAAACCTTCTGTCCACTTCATTTGGTCGGTGTATTAATTTTTGATTTAGACCGCAAAGAATCCATTTTGTAAATAAGTTTAGTTTTTATGGCTTCATTTTTAACAACTTTCAAACTGTCTTTAAGATTTTGGATTATTGCAGAATCTTTGTTAGGTTCTTTGTACAAGCCTTTTCTTTTTAGTTCAACAACCCATTGTCTTTTATATTCAGGCATAAAACTGGCGTTCACTAATTTTTTGTACAATTGTTCCCGCTTCAGATCACCCGTTAAATATTTTTCTGCAATGGCAGTTGCTGCGGGTCCAGCCCAGGTTGCACCAAATCCGGCGTGCTCCATTACGGCTGCAATTACAATTTTAGGATTTTCTGCGGGAGCTGCCAAGACAAAAATCGAGTTATCTTTTCCTTGTGGTACCTGTGCTGTTCCCGTTTTTGCAAGCATGGTAAAATCATTGGATTTCAAACTTCTGGCTGTTCCTGCCAAAACAACAGCTTCCATCCCTTTCATAATCGGAACAAAATACTTAGGGTCGACCAAAGTTTTATGCTTTACTTTGAACCTTGGATCTGGATTTGGTTTTCCATCGATTGATTTTACGATATGAGGCGTATAATACCATCCTTTATTTACGATCGCAGCTGTTGCATTTGCCATTTGCATTGGGGTAAGTAACACATCTCCTTGTCCCATTCCATTAAAGATGGAACCGTTCATGGTGTATGCTGAGCTCCAGTCTTTTTTGCCACCACTTCTTTTTTCGTAAAATTCACCACTCGGAATTCTTCCCTTTGAACCCACCGCCAGATCATTGTTTAAAAATTCTCCGACCCCAAAACTGCTCATGATTTTTTTCCATTCATCAACTCCTTTCGTAGGATCTCCGGGATATTTATTCATGATGGCGATAAAAGCGTAGGTAAAATAACAGTTGCTGGAAACCTGGATAGAGGGAATTAATGGAACTGCACCACCGTGACCTTTCACGCGCAATCCCCGATAATTAAATCCACCACCACAGGGGAAAATCGTATTTTCATCCATCACACCCATCTGCATTCCTGCAGCTGCAGTAAGCAATTTAAAGGTAGAACCTGGTGGATACGCCGCCTGAACAGACCGGTCAAAAGTAGGTCGGCTGTTATAAACCGTATCCATTTGCAAACGGTAGAGATTTTTAGTTTTTTCCGGACCGATGAAAAGATTTGGATCAATATCAGGACCTGTTGCCATTACTAAAATTTCTCCCGTCTTCGGATCAAGTGCGACGATGGCGCCTTGTTTGTTGACCATCATTTCTTCTGCCATTTTCTGCAAATCGTAATCGATGGTTAAAGTAATGTCTTTGCCGGTAACAACATCTTTATCTAAAGTGCCATTTTTATAAGAACCAATGCTTCTTAAGCGAATGTCTTTCTGAATATACTGCACTCCTTTTGTTCCGCGCAAATCATTTTCGTAGGACTTTTCAATACCGGTTTTGCCGATAAAATCTCCGGGTAAATAATACGCCGAATCTTTTTTAAGTTCGCGCTCATTTACTTCATTCGTATACCCCAAAAGATTTCCAGAAGTAGAAACTTCATATTGGCGCTGAGGTCTAGAAACAATATTAAAAGCCGGATATTTAAAAATGATTTCCTGAATTCTTGCAATTTCTTCCCGACTTAAGTTTTTCATAAAAGTCATCGGCGTCAATTTCGAGTAATATCTTTCGTTTTTAATGGAGTTGATGATTTTGATAAAATTAGGCTTATTGATTTTCATCAGATTACAAAAATCTAAAGTATCAAAATCAGGTTTCATCAATGCTTGCGTAAAAGAAATTTCGTAAGAAGGTTGATTTCCCACCATAATCTTCCCGTTGCGGTCGAAAATAACGCCTCTTTGCGGAATGATGTATTCAGTTTTAATAGACGTATTCGCTGCATTTAAAGCATATCGGTCTGTGAAAAGCTGTAAATAAGAAAGTCTTGCTATGAATATTAAAGCAATTATCCCTAAGATGACGGTGATTTTAAGATATTGTGACTTCAAACTTTTTGTTTGATTTTAAATGCTAAAGCGTAGAGAACGATGAATACAAATGAGATCGCGCTCGTTGCTAAAATGTTAATGAATATTTCGAATAACCTGCTCAATTTAAAAAACTCAATAGATTGCACGAGAAATTGATGCAGAAAAATACTGGAGAATATAAAAAAGAAGTATTGCGACCACTGTAATGTTTGAAAAGAAAAGAAATCGGTAGAAGTATCTGTAGAAGTACGAAAGATCAATGTTCTGAAATACGCGATCATAACCGTCGCAAAGGTGTTGATTCCCCAAGTGTACATAAAAGCGTCAATTCCTAATCCCAAAATAAAACTCAAAGCTAAAAATTGAAATTTATTTCTAAAGAACGGATAAAACATCACAAAAACCGGATACAAAACCGGCGTATATTTACCGAAAAGCATAATGCGGTTCAGCACAAAAATTTGTAATGCAATGAGCAAAACAATCATCAGAAGATCTGTAAATAGTGTTCTGCTTATCATTTTTCTTTATTTATCGTCGCCTGCAAAGTATCTGCAATTTTTTTAACTTCTGCTTTTTTTAGATTTTTTACCACATAGACCTTACTCAGATTTCCCATCTTTTCGCTCAATTCTACAGAAATATCCCAGAAACCGGTTTTGCTGTCGACCTCGTAACCAGCAACTTTACCGATCATAATTCCTTGCGGGAAAATAGCAGACTTACCATCGGTTATGATCGTATCTCCAATTTGTAGGGGAACATATTTTGGAACATCAGATAAATGCATGGTTCGGGAATCTTCACCTCTCCAGGTTAAAGTTCCGAAATAACCTGATTTCTTCAGCGCAGCATTAATTTTAATTTTATTTAAACTTAAAATCGATTGAACTAGCGCGTAAGAATCTGTTGCATTAATTACAATTCCTGCGATTCCGTTTGGTGCCATAACGCCCATTTTAGGTAAGACGCCATCTCTTTTTCCACGGTTGATGGTGAAATAATTGTCTTTTCGGTTGATGCTGTTGAAAACGATTTCGCCGTCAACAAACGTATAAATCTGGCCACCTCCAATGGTGTCGTGAACTTTTCTGAATTGTGGTTTTCCCGTAGAGTTATTACCGTAAACCTGCTCCATCAAATTTTTGTTCTGAGCAACCAACTGTTCGTTGATCTGTTTCAGTTTCAGGTAAGAAGCACCTTCGTCAATATATCCAGAAACCCAGGAATTAAAAGCCGCAGTTTGTCCTGCAACCCACGACTGTTGCATTGAATTTCTGCTGAAAACCAAAACCAAGGCTATGAGTTGCAGAAATATAAAGAAGACGAATAGGCCGTTCTTCGAAAATAATCTCAGCAAAAATCCCATCGGTTAATGTCGTAAAAGTTAAAAATTTATTTAATAAGGAAATTGAATTTATCCATATTTTTCAAAGCGATCCCTGTACCACGAACTACTGCTCTTAATGGATCTTCAGCTACAAAAACAGGTAATCCCGTTTTCTTGTGAAGTCGATCAGCAAGTCCTCTTAACAAAGCACCACCGCCTGCAAGATAAATTCCTGTTTTGTAGATATCTGCTGCCAATTCTGGCGGAGTAAGAGAAAGCGTTTCCATTACCGCATCTTCAATTCTGATGATGGATTTATCTAAAGCACGTGCAATTTCTTTGTAGTTCACCATAATTTCTTTTGGTTTACCGGTAATCAAATCACGTCCTTGAACCGGAACATCTTCAATATCTACATCAAGTTCTTCCACGGCGGAACCTACTTCGATCTTTACTCTCTCCGCAGTTCTTTCCCCGATGTATAAATTATGGTGTGTTCTTAAATAGTAAGCAATGTCATTGGTGAAAACATCACCTGCAATTTTCACAGACTTATCACAAACAATTCCACCCAAAGCAACAACTGCAATTTCAGTCGTACCACCGCCTATGTCGATGATCATATTACCTTCAGGTTTTTGAACATCAATTCCTACACCGATTGCTGCAGCCATTGGTTCATAAATAAGACGTACTTCTTTTGCGTTTACTTTTTGTGCAGAATCTCTTACCGCTCTTTTTTCAACTTCTGTAATTCCGGAAGGAATACAGATCACGATTTTTAATGAAGGCTGAAAAAGTTTTCCTTTAATGCCCGGAATTTGTTTGATGAACTCCTTGATCATGTGTTCAGATGCGTGAAAATCAGCAATTACGCCATCTTTCAAAGGTCGGATCGTTTTGATGTCTTCGTGGGTTTTCCCCTGCATGTGTTTGGCTTTTTCCCCAACCGCAATGGGCTTTCCGGTAGAACGCTCAATCGCTACAATAGAAGGTTGATCAATTACAATTTTATTGTTATGTATAATAAGTGTGTTCGCTGTTCCTAGATCAATCGCAATATCTTGCGTGAACATATCAAATAAGCCCATTTTTCGTGATTTTTTTAAGTGTACAAAGATATAAATTTAGAACCGTTCTAAAAACTGCATTTCAACTAATTTAGGTTAAAGTTTTATTAAAGTTCTATTACCTGATCTTATAACTTTTTTATGTTGGAAATATTTCATAATCAGCAGAAAATAGAATGGAAAGAGAATTTTCGATAGACTTTCGTGATAATCTTCATATTGTATTGTAATCTTATATTGAATTTAAAATCTTAAATTTGCGGGTGTTTATGAATCAGGATTTTAACATTCACAAAACTGCTAATTTTGCCGTTCTCAGTATCAGTTTCGAAAAAGCTGATGCGGAAACTCGTGGGAAATTTTCTTTTTTTGATGAAAATATTAAAAACTTTGTCAACGAGATCCACGGGCAAAGTTTAGGTGATGCATTCGTAGTTTCTACCTGCAACCGAACCGAAATTTATACGACCACCCAAAATTATCTGCTTATCGCAGAACTGTATTGCAAGATCATCGGCGTAAGTCTTACCGATTTCATGAAATACGTGAATGTTCTGAAAAGAGAAGAAGCATTAAATCATCTTTTCCGTGTAGCAGCAGGATTAGAAAGTCAGATCATCGGTGATTTTGAAATTATCGGTCAGATCAAAAATGCCTATTACCGTTTCAAAAAAGAAAAACAAAACTCCAATCCTTTTTTAGAAAGAGCCATTAATTCTGCCATTCAAATTTCCAAAAGAATCAAGAATGAAACCGGGATCTCTAATGGAGCAGCTTCCGTTTCTTATGCTGCGGTTCACTATATTTTAAAAAATCAAACTCAGATTTCTGACAAAAATATTTTGTTGCTGGGAGTAGGGGAAATCGGTCAAAATACGGTGGAAAATTTGGTAAAACATGTTTACAAACCGAGAGTAAAAATTGCGAACCGGAGTCTTGCTAAAGCCGAAAAAATAGCCGAAAAATATAAAATTCCACACATCGAGTTTGATAACTTTCAGGAAGAATTGAGCAAAACCGATATTTTAATTGTCGCAACAGGAGCTCAACATCCCATTATCAACAAGTCTCACTTCCCGAACGGAAAAGAAACTTTGGTCATCGATCTTTCGATCCCGAATAATGTGGAGAAAAATATCACCGAAAACACCAATGTAAGTTTGGTCGATGTTGATCAGCTCTCTCTTCACATCAGTGAAACGATGATTCAGCGTCAGAAAGAAATTCCGAAAGCTGAAGAGATCATCAAAGAAATGACAAAGGATTTTCTGGAGTGGGAAAAGAAACGAAAAATGGCTCCCAACATTCACCATTTCAAAGCAGTTTTGAAAAATATGGAACGCAATGAAATGCACAACATACACAAAAAACACAGTTATGTGGAGGTTGATGATATGAAGCTTTCTGATAAAATGATTCAGAAAATTACAAACCGTTTTGCAAAATATATTATCGATAATCCTTGGAAAGCCGAGGAGATCAGCAAGTTAATGCACGAAATTTTAGTCGAACAGCCAAACAACGAATTCAATGAGAAGCATTAAGATAGGCACCAGAAATTCTCCGCTTGCACTTTGGCAGGCAAGAGAAGTTGCCCGAAATCTTCAAAATAAAAATTATAAAACCGATATCACACCGATTCTTTCTTCGGGAGATAAAAACCTGACGCAACCTCTTTACACTTTAGGGATTACAGGAATTTTTACCAAAGACTTAGACATTGCGCTCCTTAATAAAGAAGTTGACATTGCAGTTCACTCCTTAAAAGATATTCCAACCGAATTACCCGAAAATATTTCAATTATTGCTGTACTAAAACGCGATTATCCTGAAGATGTTTTGGTTCGAAAAACTGATTCAGCAACAATAGAAATGAAAGACTTGAAAATTGCGACGAGCAGTTTGAGACGTCGTGCGTTCTGGTTGAGTGAGTTTCCTGATACCCAGTTTTCAGACATTCGTGGCAATGTTCAAACGAGATTAAAAAAACTCGAAGAAAATGATTTCGATGCGACCATGTTTTCTTTGGCAGCGATCGAAAGAATGGGTTTAAATATTGATTATGAGTTTCTTCCGATCATGATTTCAGCTCCGGCGCAAGGTGTTGTCGCGGTTTGTGCAAGAACTGATGATGCTGAAATTCGCGAAATGTTTGCTGACATCAATCACATACAAACCCAGATCTGTATAGAAATTGAAAGAAATTTCTTGCATACTTTAGAAGGTGGTTGTACCGCTCCAATCGGTGCTTTTGCCGAAATCAACGAGCAAAATGAAGTCCGTTTCATCGGCAGATTATGTTCTTTAGATGGAAAAAATTGTATCGAAACCGATGAAATTTTTCAATGGAATGACAAGGAAAATTTCGGAAAGATACTCGCGGAGAAAATCCTCAACAATGGCGGAAAAGCTTTGATGACGGAAATTAAAAACAGATTGTAAAACTTTGCTTTAAGCATTTATAGTAAAAAATAAATGAAGATTCTTTTCACAAAAAAATTGAATGAAGTAGTGATTTCCAATAAATTAGGAGATCAGTTTTCCTGGGATTTTGTGAAAGTTATTGACATTAATCCATTAAAAATACAACCGTTCGAACTGAAAAATAGATCGCTTATTTTTACCAGTGTCAATGCGGTAGATGCTTTTTTCACCAACAATTTTTTCCCCAACGAAAATTTCATCGATAAGAATTTCAATAAAATTTATGCCGTTGGTTTTACGACAAAAATAGCGCTGCGAAAAAACGGTTTTGGTACTTTTAAAGTAGCTAAAAATGCTAAAGAACTTTCAGAATTCATTATCGACAACAGTACAAAAGAAAAATTCCTGCATTTTTGCGGAGATCTTGCCTTAGATGTTCTGGATAAAGCTTTGCCCCTGCAAAATATCTCTTACAAGAAAATCGTTGTTTATGAAACCAAATTACTCTACCCAAAAGTTTCGGGAAATTACGATGCAGTGTGTTTTTTTAGTCCAAGCGGAGTTCGTAGTTTTGCCCAGTTTAATTCTCTCGATCACATGAAAATATTTTCTATCGGTGACACGACCGCGAATGAGATCAAAAAATTTACAAATAATCCAATTATAACAAGTAAAGAAAGCAATCTTGACGATTTGCTGAAATTAATTTCTGCCCAGAACAAATAGATCTGCGCAGGGAAAATCAAAGAATATGATTAAAAACGATTTATATTTAAAAGCATTAAGAGGAGAAACCGTTGAAAGACCACCGGTTTGGATGATGAGACAAGCTGGAAGATTTTTACCTGAATTCCGTGCGATGCGTGATGAATATGATTTCTTCACAAGATGTAGTACCCCGGAATTGGCGTCGGAAATTACCATGATGCCGATTCGCAGATTTCCTTTAGATGCTGCGATTTTATTCTCAGATATCTTAGTTGTTCCTCAAGCAATGGGAATGGATTTCGAGATGCGCGATGGAATTGGACCTTGGTTAGAAAAGCCAATTCGTACTTTAGAAGATGTGCAAAATATCGAAGTTCCTGATGTTGATGAAACTTTAGGATATGTTTTTGACGCTATAGAAATGACTTTGCATAAATTAGATAATGATATTCCACTCATCGGTTTTGCCGGTTCGCCCTGGACTATTTTATGTTACTGCGTAGAAGGAAAAGGTTCGAAAGCCTGGGATGTTGCGAAAAGTTTTTGTTTCAGAAATCCGGAAGCGGCTCATATATTATTGCAGAAAATCACAGATACAACCATCGCTTATTTGAAAAGAAAAGTAGAAAAAGGCGTTTCTGCGGTACAGGTATTTGATTCTTGGGGAGGTTGTTTGTCGCCGGAAGATTACCAGATTTTTTCTTACCAGTATATCAACCAAATTGTAGAAGCATTAAGCCCATTAACACACGTTGTGGTTTTTGGTAAAGGATGTTGGTTCGCCTTAGAAGAAATGACTATGTCTAAAGTTTCTGCACTTGGTGTTGACTGGACGATCACACCGGAATCAGCGAGAAAATTGACGAATCATACCATGACTTTACAGGGTAATTTTGATCCGAACAGATTAAATTCTTCACCGGAAACCATCACAAAAATGGTAACAGAAATGATCAACCGTTTTGGGAAAGACCGCTACATCGCCAATCTTGGACACGGGATTTTACCAAATATTCCGCTGGAAAATGCTGAAGCATTTATTAGAGCGGTTGTAGACTGGAAGCCAAACTAAAAGTATAGTTTTAAAAATAATAAAGAACGTTTCCTTGGAGGCGTTCTTTTTTTATGTGTTTGTTTTTGAGAGTTCAAAATACAGCAATTCTACATCCTCATTGGGAAGTTGAACTGTTTTTAAATATTTTAAACCTAACTTTTTGATCAGATTTTGAGAGGCAATATTTTCTTTTGAAGTAATCGCTGAAATTCCATTTAAATTAAATTCGGAAAAAGCTATTTCCAAAAGTTTGGAAGCCGATTCGAAACCATAACCTTTCCCTTGAAATTCGTCCAAAAAAGAAAAGCCGATATCCTGAACGTCTAAACCTTTGCGCTCGAAAATGCCGACTGCTCCGATCTTCTTTTCATCAGATTTCCGCACGACTAAATAATTTCCGTAACCTAATCTTTCCAATTGAGGCAGAAATTTTTCTGTAATATAATTTTCAGCATCTTCAAGAGATCGAATCTTTTTGTCTCCAATAAATTTGATGAACGTTGCAGAATTATACAGTTCCAAAATAAAAGACGCATCAGGTTTTGAAATGGGTTTCAGAAATAGTCTTTCGGTTTCTAAATTTTTGATTTCCTTCATGGATAAGATTATTAAAAAAATTTTTTCTGCTCAAATATAAATAAATCATGGCACGGAAATAGGATAGGCAAGGGAAATTTAAAAATGAAACATATTTTAACAAGCTTTCTAGCCGTATTCGCATTGCTTTTTTTAGTAAACTGTTCTTCGCAAATGACCAATTCTGACAATGTAAAAAAAGAATGGATGTTGGTTGAATTCCAAGATTTCAGCAAAGACGTTATGGTCGCCAATAAAGCCAACATTAATTTTACCAATATTAAAGATGCCGGAAAATTTTCAGCCTACATGGGTTGCAACAATATGTTTGGAACAGCGACTTTTAGTGGAAAAGGAATGGTGAAATTTTCTCAAATCGGAAGCACGATGATGTTTTGTGATAAAGCAATGGATCTGGAATCTGCACTTGGTAAAGCTTTGCCCACAATGACGAATTATAAAATTGAAGGACATTATTTAACGCTTTCAAATAATTCTGGAAAATCATTGAAGTTTGTAGCTTCAGATTGGGATTAAAAATTTTAAGAATAAATAGAAGATCTCAGATAAATTTATCTGAGATTTTTTAATGGTGAAAATCAAATTATTATCTTTGTACAAATGCCGAGAGGAAATTTATGTTAGAAAAAAAAGACCATCAATACGAAAAAGCTGTTTTAGTCGGCTTAGTTACTCAAAATCAAGACGAAACGAAACTCATCGAATATATGGATGAGCTTGAGTTTCTGGTTTTAACAGCCGGTGCAACAGTAGACAAAAGATTTATTCAGAAACTGACGCAACCCGACCCCAAAACTTTTATTGGAAGTGGGAAAGCCCAAGAAATAAGAGATTACGTAAAATCAAACGGAATCGGAACCGTAATTTTCGATGACGAACTTTCGCCTTCACAACTGAAGAATCTTGGGAAAGAAATGGAGGATGTTAAAATCCTGGACAGGACCAATTTAATTCTTGATATTTTTGCCCAAAGAGCTCAAACCTCTTATGCAAGAACGCAGGTGGAATTGGCTCAGTATCAGTATTTATTACCGAGGTTAAGCAAAATGTGGTCTCACCTTGATAAGCAAAAAGGAGGGATCGGAATGCGTGGACCTGGAGAAACCGAAATTGAAACCGATAGAAGGATTATTCGCGACCGAATTGCTTTGCTGAAAGATAAATTGAAAACCATCGACAGGCAAATGGCAACGCAGAGACAAAACCGTGGAAAAATGGTTCGTGTCGCTTTGGTTGGTTATACCAATGTTGGGAAATCAACTTTAATGAACGCCATTTCGAAGTCAGATGTTTTCGCTGAAAATAAATTATTTGCCACTTTAGATACGACGGTTCGAAAAGTTGTGATCGGAAATTTACCTTTCCTTTTAACCGATACTGTTGGGTTTATCAGAAAACTACCGACGCAATTGGTTGAAAGTTTTAAATCAACTTTAGACGAAGTTCGGGAAGCAGATCTGCTGATTCATGTTGTCGATATTGCGCATGAAAGTTTCGAAGATCAGATCAATTCTGTCAATCAAACTTTAATGGAAATCAATGCGCATCAAAAACCGATGATCATAATTTTCAACAAAATTGATGCTTTTGCCTATGAGCAGAAAGACGAAGACGATTTGACTCCGGAAACGCGTAAAAATATTTCTCTAGACGAATGGAAAAAAACCTGGATGTCTAATTCAAAATATCCTACCGTATTTATCTCTGCTTTAACGAAGGAAAATTTCCCGGAGATGAAGAAAATGATTTACGATGAAGTTCTGAAAATTCATATCGCAAGATTCCCATACAATGATTTCTTGTTTGAATATCATGACGATGAAGCGGAAGAGTTAGAATCAGAAGATTAAAATACAATGCGATAGCGCACTTAAAAAAATGCTTGATTAATTTTAAGCATTTTTTTTAAAGCTAATTTGTAAACACACCATTTTTATCGAATGAAAGTAGATTATCAAAAAATTATTTCAAAGGTTTACACCGATATTATTGCCAAAGAAAATTTTGGGAAAGTTCCTAACTATATTCCTGAACTCGCCTGTATTCATGAAAATAAATTTGGCATCAACTTCACAGATTTGAAACACAACAGTTTTGGAATTGGTGATTTTGAGGAGAAATTTTCAATTCAGAGTATTTCTAAAGTTTTCGCACTTTCTTATGTCTACGAGAAATTGGGTGAAAAATTGTGGAGTAGAGTTGATGTAGAACCTTCTGGCAATGCGTTTAATTCTTTAGTGCAATTAGAAGCCGATCATGGCATTCCCAGAAATCCCTTTATCAACGCAGGAGCTTTGGTTATTTGCGATATTTTATTAGAAATCTGTAATGATCCAAAACAGGAATTACTCCAGTTTATTCGCGATTTGACAGCCGATCATCAGATCTTTTTCAATGAAATAGTTGCGGCGAGTGAGATGCAGAACAGTTTCAGAAATGCTGCGATGTGCAATTACATGAAATCTTTTGGGAATATTAAAAATAAACCCGATGCCGTCATTGAATTGTATTGTCACCTTTGTGCTATCGAAATGACTTGTAAACAATTGAGCAGGAGTTTTTTATATCTGGCAAATGAAGGAAAAATACCTTCAAAAAATGATCAGATTTTGTCTTTCAGCAAAGCCAAAAGGATCAATGCGATTTTATTGACTTGCGGATTTTACGATGAATCAGGCGAGTTCTCTTTCCTCGTCGGTTTACCTGGAAAAAGTGGCGTTGGTGGCGGAATTGTCGCCATTTATCCTCAACATTACTGCATCACCGTTTGGAGTCCGAAACTCAACGAAAAAGGAAATTCCTACCGCGGAATGAAATTTCTGGAAGAATTTACAACGCAAACCGGCGAAAATATTTTTTAAAATGGTTGATCAAATAAAATCTGCGCTTCAAGAGCTTTCTATCCTGGAAAAGAAAGAAATTTTGGGCCGTTTTTTCAAGACTGGAAAAGGGGAGTATGCAGATGGTGACCAATTCATCGGCGTTACTGTTCCCGATCAAAGGAAGATCGCCAAAAATTTTGAAAACAAGATCTCTTTACAAGAATTAGAGAAACTTTTATCCTCACCAATTCACGAACATCGACATTGTGCATTATTTATTTTGGTTTCAAAATTCGAGAAATCAAAAGATTTAAAAGAGAAAAAAGAAATCGTCGAGTTCTATTTAAAGAACCGGGAATTCATCAATAATTGGGATTTGGTCGATACTTCGTGCTATAAGATTTTAGGAAGATATTGTTTTGAAAATCAAGATGATACTATTTTAGAAGACCTTTCCGAGGAAGATAATTTATGGAGCAAAAGAATCGCCGTTGTTGCAACAATGTTTCATGTCAAAAAAGGATCTTTTGATTTGCTGAAAGAATTGGCTTTAAAAAATCTTCATCACGAACACGATTTAATGCACAAAGCAAATGGTTGGCTTTTGCGAGAAATGGGTAAAAAAGATCAAAAAGAGCTTCTTGACTTTCTAAATCTTCATTACCGAAAAATGCCACGAACAACTTTGCGTTATGCGATTGAAAGACTTGATGAAGACATAAGACAGGATTTTCTAAAAGGCAGAATTTAAAGAAATAAATTGCATTAAGACAGCCGATTATCATCTAAACTTAATTATCTTCTCGCTACCTCCATTTTATGACCCATTAGATTTGCAATGTTGGTGGCTTTATAAATCGCCATTTCCGCCATTTCTCCCGTGAAATTTTGTTCAATAGTTTGCGTCCATAATTGTACCCAGTGTGCAAAATGAAATTTTTCCATCGGCACTTGTGAATTGATCGGGAAATGAACCGCCATTGGATTTCCTTTATAAGAAATTTGCCCAAACAAAAGCGTTTCCCAAAAAGAATACATTTTCGGCAGGTGATGATCCCAATCTACTTTTGCGACGTCATTGAAGAAAAATCCTATGGTTTCATCGGTCTGCACTTTATCATAAAATTTATTGACCAAAGTTTCGATATCCTCTCGAGTTTCCAATTTTTTCATACCCCAAAATTAAGAAATTTTAAAGCATTCGTTTATGATCGCAGACAGCGTTATTTTTTTTGGGCGGACAATTCGCGCTATCCACTCCTACACCTCAATCATCGGCTCCACTTCGTTCCGCCGATTCTTTCGGGGGTAACCGTTCCTATCGCGGCCGCAGATTCTGTGAAAAACAAAACCATGTTCCCCGAAATTAAATTAATTTTGCACAATGGCGAAAATACCAAACAAATTTTCTCGTTTAAAACCTCGCGAAGACAGTGGCTTCAGTTCTACTGCTACAGGAAGATTTGTAAACAAAAATGGCAGTCCCAATATCAAACGGACGGGATTATCAAATCCGCTCGAAAAATACAGTTGGTATCATACTTTGCTCGATTTACCCTCCTGGAAATTTATCCTTCTTTTAGTTTTAGCCTATATTTTAGCCAATATATTTTTTGCATTGGTTTATTATATGATAGGCATTGAGCATCTCACAGGAATCGATAAAAGCACGCCACTAAATGAATTCACCGACGTTTTCTTTTTCAGTTCCCAAACTTTCACCACCGTAGGATATGGTCGGATTGCTCCTGTCGGATTTTTGGCCAGTTTGGTCGCCACTTTTGAAGCTTTTTTAGGATTACTGGGTTTTGCGATTGCGACCGGTTTATTTTACGGAAGATTTTCCCGACCACGGGCATTTCTTAAATTTAGTAAAAATGCTTTAATATCGCCTTATAAAGAGGGCTCTGCTTTAATGTTCAGATTAGCATCTTACAAAAATAATTCGCTCACCGAAGCTCAGGTTACTTTAATAGCGGGAATAACGACTCCTGATTCTGCAACTGAATTTTTCACATTGTCGACGGAACTCGCAAGAATAAACTCTTTAACATTAAACTGGACCGTTGTGCACAAAATAGATGAAAACTCCCCATTTTTTGGTGACATACACGACTTCATAAAATCGTCGGAGATAGAAATTTTTGCTCAGATCCGTGCATTTGATGAAGGATTTGCAAATACGGTGGTACAGAGAACGTCTTATACATCTGAGGAGCTCGTGATCGGCGCCAGGTTTCTGCCGATGTTTCGGCCATCTGCAAACCGACAAACTACAATATTAGAACTGGATAAAATTGATGATATTGAAAAAGTAAATCTTTCGTAATGGATGTGGAAAATTATAAAGTTCAGGCTTTAAAAAAACAAAAGGAACACCAGAAATTTCTGGCAAACCTCAAGAAAAAGCCGCCTAAAAATTTAGATTTTGTCGTGCAGGAAACACATGACGAAGTTTTCGCGAAGATCGACTGTCTTTCCTGTGCAAATTGCTGCAAAACAACTGGTCCGCTTTTTACAGAAAAGGACATCGAAAGGATTTCTAAACATTTGCGAATGAAACCCGCAGATTTTGAAAAAAAATATTTGCAGACCGATGAAGATGAGGATAAAGTGCTTCAGAACTTACCTTGCTGGTTTCTAAATGAAGAAAATACATGTTCTATCTACGAAGTTCGTCCGAAAGCCTGTCGCGAATTTCCGCATACCGATCGGAAGAAAATCTATCAGATCAATCATTTGACCATCAAGAATACCTTAATTTGTCCCGCTGCCTTTGAGTTTGTAGAAAGAATTCAAAAAAAAATTGAGAAGAAGTAATTTTCCAAAAACCTCACAAAGTCTTATAATTAACGTTAAACTTTTGTTTAAAAAATACAGGTCTTGCTTTTTCGGCGTTAGAGTAGTATTAAAAATAAAAAGTATTATTATGAAAAAGTTATCAATCGCAATCGTATTAGTAGGTTTAAGTGTTTCATTTGCAAAGGCACAAACTACTGATACAAAAAGTAAAGTCAAGACGGAAGCAGCAGTAGTTGCTGAAGTGAAAGCAGACACCACTGTTGTAAATCCTGCCGCAGAAGCAACGAAAGTAGAAACCATGAAAATGGAGGAAGCTGAAGTGAAAAAGGAAATGCCTGCTGACACGAAACAAAAGGCAAGAATGGAGAAAAAAGAGGCTAAAAAGTTAGTTGAGTAAGAAATTAGAAAAGTAAGAAGAAAGAGAAATTCCCGCAGCAATGTGGGAATTTTTGGTTTTGTCTTCTATTCAGCAAGTAGCAACCATTAAAGTCAAAACAATTAATAATAAAAGTTTTTTCATTGTTGAGTAAAATAAGTTATGATTCCAAAGTTTGTTAATCCTAAAATTAATGAAATTGGAAACATCAAAATATTCCCCATTATTCCCATAAATATTGTAGCAGGAATATTTGATAACACTTCATTTATTGGTTCTTTAATTAAGAGCGCAAAAAAATTTCCAATAAATATAATTATCATACAACTTAAAACAGATAACAAAATTAATTTTAGCCTTCCGTAAATTTCAAAATTTGAATATTTAAAAAACACGATATAAAAAACAATGCAAGCAATTGACATTCCTGCCATTAATGGATAATTTACACTTTCTCCAAATGAACTTTTTCCACCAAAAAATAAAATTCCATTTCCGATAGTCAGATTGGTTAAAATAATTGCTAAAGATATTTTTTTGCCGATTGTGTTCTTCATTTGGTTTTGTGTCTTTCGGAAAATTTCCACTACGGTTCTCGGCTTCAAGATGCGGCGGAAATCTAAGCACGAATCTTCAATTTTGCACTAAAGCTTTCTTGAAAAAACTGAACTTGAATTTAGCGCTAACCGCGCCATATTGCCAAACCGATGTTAGCGATAATTTTTATTCTTCTTTTTCAAGGTTAATATTTTTTTTAATTGATGTTGAAATAGTAATGCCGCTATTTTTCAAAAGTTTAGGGTTCATTTTACCAGATTTTGTGGTTCTAAATTCCAGTTCAAAACCCGTTGTAATTGATGTTGCGTCAACATATTTAGATTTTAGGAAGGTCAATTCTCCACTACTGCGAATTTTTTTCACGATCTCATCTTTGTACTCATAGTATTTATCTTTACTATTATCGCTTCCATCCTCCCTTTTAGGTGGTGTTTTCAGTAAAATGGATGTGTATATCGACAGTTCATCAATACTTTTTAAATCTTTCCATTTGATCACTGTATTTTTAGTTAAGTCGCCTCGTTCATCGCATTCTATGTTTTCAATTTTTTCTTCGCTTAAAGCCTTAATAGTGCCCAATATATATTTTTGCCCATCTGTCAATTTAATTTCGACGGTATAGGTATCATTTACCGGAATATCTGATAAGTGATATTTTGATTCATCCGTGTAATATAAACCTTGTTTATGATACAATTCTCCCTCAACACCATTTACAATTATTGTTATGGAATCATTTCTAATGATTCTACCTTTTTTATCGAATAAATCGACAGAAATTCCATTGTCCTTTTTGTCCGTCGGGCTTTGTGTGATATCAATAGTTGCACCTATCAATTCAATTTTTTCCACTTTTTCTGTTGAAAGGTCTGAATTGCAAGATAATAGAGAAAGTAGACATAAAAAAAATATAAATGTTTTTGGATTTTTCAAAATTTTGTCAATGTTTGTTGGTCAGTAAAATTACCGCTAAAGGTTCTCAACTTGGCGATTTTTAGGCTTAAAAAAGGCCCGGAACTTTCAATAATTACTGAACTTCGTCGGAATTTCTCTATCTTCAGACTTGGGTTGAATAATTGTTAGATCTAAATTTTCTTTTGTTTCAACAGGTGTTAATCTTATGAATGTATTATCTTTTTTAATAAAATTATATTAAGTTGTTTCTCCTGCTTGGTGCCAAACAGTAGGAATAGTGTCCGTTTTGTATCCTTTCTTAACAAAAACTAAATCTTCTAAAAAATTCGAACTATGTCTATCAAAGCTGAAATATCCGGTTTTATCCGTTTTAGTTTGATTTTCGCGATAAAGTTCCAAAACCAAAACATTTTCAAGCGGATTATTATTTTCATCTATAACTCGACCTTGATAAAAGTTGTTTGTTTGAATGCAAGATATTTGCATCAAAACTGTTAAATAAAAAATATATTTCATTTAGTCTTAAATTTGGTTTGGTTACGGACGTTTTTAAATTACCGCTAACGGTTGGGTATTTCTGTTGACGGGGATTTTTTATAAAAGGTCTTTGTAAATATAATAAATTGAACAACTAGCAAAAATCTTTATGTTAGGAACTTCCGACCCGCTAATAGAAATGCCGTGTTGTGCAATCGTTTTTTTTACGCTGTAGTAGGATTCACATGTAATTGTCCACCAACGGCTTTAAGAACTTTCATTATTGTTGCGAATTGTGGTTTAGCACCGTCTGATAACGCTTTGTATAAACTCGGTCTACTAAGTCCTGTTTCTTCTGCAATTTTAGTCATTCCAATCGCTTTAGCAACAGTTCCAATTGCGACAATTATATCTGAGTCATTTCCTTCTTCCAGAACAGTATTAAGATATTCTGCAATCATTTCGTTATTGTCCAAGTAATCTGCAATGTCAAATTTTGTTGTATTCATTTTCATTATTTCTTTAATTTATTCCAGATTTGAAACGCTTTTTCAATGTCCTTTTGTTGAGTTGATTTATCTCCGCCAATTAGAAGAATAATGATTTTTCCCTCAGTCTCCTTAAAGTAAATTCTATAACCTTTTGCGTAATTAATCTTCAACTCATTAATTCCATTTCCAACTGGTTTAAAATCGCCGAAATGTTCGTCAGTTTCTAATTTCTGAATTCGAAACAAAATTTTTGCTTTTGCTCTTAAATCATTCAATTTTCTAAACCATTTGTCAAACTCTTCTGTTTTTTCAATAAAGTACATATTAAAGTGTATTCATTTGGATACAAAACTAATCAAAATTATTGAATTTAAAAATTAATTTTTTTTGGGGACGGTCTTTTTAAAATGTTGCACAACGTTTTGCGTATTGGCGATGGGCGGGCTTTTTGGCGATAAACTTCAAACGAAGAAATAAAATTCAGACTCGCGAAAATCTTCTTTAGAAGACGAAACCCCGCCTATTGCCAATACGATGTTAGCTGTTCGTTGTTTTCTGTCTTGTTTTTTCGTTAAACTTTTCTCTTGTAACAGTCATTTTATATGATTTCCAGTTTTCGTTATTCACTTGTGTTGTCGTTTCGTTGATAGATGTTATTTTGAAACCGACGTTTTCATATGATTTAATTGCTGAAGTATTAAAGTCATAAACATTCAAGTCAACAGATTTTGTATTCAAATTGTCAAAACTCCACTCGGTCAGTATTTTTGTTAAAATAGTTCCATAACCTTTACCACGAAAATTTTTGTCGCCAATAAGTATTCTGCAAAGTCTGCTGTTTAGTTCATCCGTCTTATACGCTTCACAATGTCCAATTGTTGTATTTGTGTCACTGTGAATAATTTTAAAAGCGTGTCGTTTGCTGTCAGAAAGATATTTACTCAATTGTTCCTTTGTCAATGGGAAGCTGAAAATTGGACCTGCAAATTGAATAAGTTCCTTTTCATCTTTAACCCAAGAAATCAATGTATTAAAGTCTTTCTCAAAAAATGTTTCAATTCTAATATTTGGGTCGGTTTTCATTTTTAGTTTTGTTTTTACAATGACAGCTAACGTTTCTCGGCTTGGCGATGTGGCGGATAAAGAAGCCGAAACCTTCTATTAGCACTGAACTTCAAAGGATGCAAAAATCTTTGATTTAGCACTAAACCCGCCATATTGCCAAACCGATGTTAGCGGTAGTACGTTTTCTCGTAATAGTTGTAACCTATTTTATTTAGAGCATTTTTAACAGTTTCTTTGTCAGATATTTTGTGAATAAAAAATGTATATTCTACAGGTTCTTCAATGTATTTAGTATCTATAAATCCTATTTGTAACCCGTTTTCTCTTAATGGCTTGTCAAAATATTCAAAAATCTCATCATCAGAATTTGCTGTTGTTCCATCACATTTTTCGTGTTTTTGAAACTCTATCGATAGATTAAAATTTTCTTTTGAAGAATTTTTCAATTTCACTTCAGAATTTTCAAAGCCTGATTTCATTTGCATATCAGAAGAAATGATGAAGCTGATTTCATTTGCATACAAATATTCTGCAACCCGATAAAGTGTTACAGAGAATTCCTCTTCCGAATAATCTCTTAATTGATTAAAAAAATCGATAAGTTTTGGTTGTAATCGTGTTGCTACACAGAGTTTTGTTAGTGTTATAAAACCATCCTTTTCTTCTTCTGAAATTGCGGGATAATCTTCGTGAAAATATCCATTATATAAGTTATCTGCTTCTTCATCATCGTCATAATTCAAAACTTCATTTTTTTCAGTATTTCCAAATAAATCAGTTCCTGTCATAACATCTTTGTTCCAAGTGTAAAACATTAGTGCGCCAATGCAACAAATCCAATATATAAAATCAAAATTATATTTTAAGCCAATCGTTAGAATTAGGGATATGCTTAAAAATAGTATTGTGTAAAATAAAATATTTTTCATCATTGTATCTTAACTATCGAATGGCGTTGTCGGTGGGTCGTATTACCGCTAACGGTTGGGTATTTCTGCAGGCGGGGCTTAAAATGCAAACTCTTTCTACTTGCCAAAATAGTGAAAATATCTGAAATCTTCAACTTATAAATTCAACCCCGCTTGTAGAAATACCATGTTAGCAGATGCACTTTTTTTCAGTAAATTTTATAGTTGCCATATTTTTTCTTGTAATCTTTGTTTAAATTCAGATAAATTAATGAATCTTTTTTAATTATAAATTGTGAATTACTAAATTCTGTAAAAGTTATTGAACTTGATTCAGGCAGGCAATTTGTAATTGTTGTTACCATTGATTCAAATGTTTCTTTTGTATTTAAAGAAAAGTCGTCAATGTATAAACACTTATTTGGTCTCAAAGAATTTAAAGTTATGGTATCATTTTTTTGACTCCAAATTCCTTCAGAGTATAATTTACTAATATGCCCGGCTTCTTGATATTTAAATTCGTTATTATTTAATAAAGTTAATGTTGCATTTGAATATGGATATCTGACAACTTTCCAATCTTTTATGAAAGTGTTCTTTATTTCAAATTTAGAATTTTCCACTTTTGAGCAACTAAATATTGCGAGCAAAATTGATAAAATTCTTATTATGCGCATAGTTGGTAAAGTGTTTCTGCTAACGTTTCGCGGCTTGCAGAAGTGGCGAACTTCGTGACCGAGTTTTTTCGGCTAAGATAAAATATCTTGCGGAAAATGAAAGTGAATTTACCACATATTTGGCCATTTATGCAAACCGCTGTTGTATGAGGTTGCGACACGTAAGTTAAGAACGAATGTTTATCTACAATAATTTTCTACTGCTATTGCGAAAAACTTTTCCGTTTTTCCTTTTCCGGTTTGATTCAAATTTCTGCTTTTCCGTTTAGTTTTTCTGATTCTAAAACGTTTTTTAAAAAGTCGATAAGCACAGTTAGTTTGGCTTTTCATAAAGTGAATCAAGTTTGCTTTTCCGCAAGTTTATAGACCAAAATTTTTACTCTTTAATTAAAATTTCTTCTTTTCCGTTTAGTTTTTTCCGATTCTAAAATGTTTTAAAAAAAGTCGATAAGCACAGTTAGTTTGGCTTTTCATAAAGTGATTCAAGTTTGCTTTTCCACAAGTTTATAAACAGCAATTTTTCCGCAAATATGTTTAGATAAAATTCTGGTTTTTGTGATAAATCTCTTTGAATTGAGGTTTTGAATTAGTTCGCAGGAGCAATCGCATACAACGTTTCGCGGCTTGCAGAAGTGGCGAACTTCGTGACCGATTATTTTCGGCTAAGATAAAATTTCTTGCGAAAGATAAACGTGAATTTACTACATATTTCGCCATTTATGCAAACCGCTGTTGTATGAGGTTGCGACACGTAAGTTAAGAACGAATGTTTATCTACAATAATTTTCTACTGCTATTGCGAAAAACTTTTCCGTTTTCTATTTTCCGTATTGATTCAAATTTCTGCTTTTCCGTTTAGTTTTTCCGATTCTAAAACGTTTTTTAAAAGGTCGATAAGCACAGTTAGTTTGGCTTTTCATAAAGTGAATTAAGTTTGCTTTTCCCCAAGTTTATAGACCAAAAATTTTCCTCTTTAATTAAAATTTCTTTTTTTACTTTTAGTTTTTTCCGATTCTAAAACGTTTTTAAAAAAGGTCGATAAGCACATTTAGTTTGGTTTTTCATAAAGTGATTAAAGTTTGCTTTTCCTTAAGTTTAAAAACTGTCACTTTTCCGCAAAATATTGTCCGAATAAAATTCTGATTTTCCGATAAATCTCTTTGAATTGAGCTTTTGAATTCGTTCGCAGGAGCAATCGCAGACAACGTTTTGCGGCTTTGCGATGGTGCGGCTAAAAATGCCAGATCTTTCTATTATACACTAAATTTCGGAATATCTAAAATCTTTAAACTTGCGAAAATTCCGCACTATTGCAAAACCGCTGTTAGCGGTAGTGATTATTCATTTTCTTTTCTTGCAAACTCCAAAAATTCTTCTAAATAATATTCACCTTTACTTAGTTTTTTAATAATAGCAGGATCATTATTATTGAAATTCGCAACATCTTTTGCAGTTAATAACATAACTAAAGCGTTTTCTTTATAACTAGGACTCATAGTTGGAAATTCAGCATTATAAACAAGTATTTTATAATTATTTCCATCCCTATCTTTCCATTCAGTATTATTAGGTTTATATAGAGCAGAGGCAACCAATCCACCACCATATGGATTTCCATTACGTCCAATTGCTTTTTTATCTTTTTTTGTATCAAGAATGATTACATTGAATTTCTTTCCAGTAACAGTAAATTTTCCAAAAGCGTGATCTTGGGCTATTTCATAATTTGTTAATAGTAAATTATGAAATAACTGATCTTTGTATTTTATTCCCCAAATTGTGTAACCTTTTTTTATTTTTTTATTTGTTGATTCTGCAAGAATTTCTTTATAAATAATCGAATTTGGATTTTCTTCTTTAATTGTTATATAAGCCTTCTCAGGAATATTTGGTTTGTTGTTAACAAAATCATTGTATGTGAAGTAATAATCGATAGATTCCTTTCTTACTTCAGTTTGTCCAGATATTATTACTGAATTAATTAATAATAATAAAAATAAAATTTGTTTTTTCATATTTTGAATAATTGTTTTTATAGCATTACCGCTAACGGTTGGGTATTTATGCAGGCGGGATAAAAATACGAAAACTTTCTACTTGCTAAAAACTAAATTAATCGCTAAAATCTTCAATGAAAACTTCCTACCCGCTTGTATAAATATCTTGTTATCGGCTGTAACGATTATTTATTTTTCGATTTCAATTTTCTGAATAGCATAATCTCCTTTTCTGTAAGTTATTCTGACATTTATTCCATTTTGTAAAACACCATTATTGGTTTCACTAAATCGATTGAATTTACCAAGTAAATAATCAGCATATGCAAATTTCATAGAATCGACTTCAAAACTTTCAAATGTTACAGTTGCCTGTCTTTTATATTCAATTCTTCTATTGAATTTTTTAATTACACCTTCAACTTTTCCAACTTTTGTAGAAGATAAAATTTTGTTTATTCTTTTTTCAGTATCGTCTTTGACAAAAAATTTTAAATAAAAGTATGCAGGAACTGAAAGGGTCAAAAACAGTGTTGTTAAAACTATATAGAGTTTTTTTTCAAAACCTGACTCTTTAAATTTAATTATGGCAATTAGAGTAATTAGAGATAAAATTAAAAGTATAAGACAAATTGAAGTCGGAGAAGTTGAATTACTTGGTGTGTCTAATATTGACCAATACGTATAATATTCCATCATTTAATTTTTGGCACCGTTTTTTAGTTATAGCCGATAACGGTTGGGTATTTGCGAAGAAAGCCCCTGTTCATCAAGTAAATTCGGGGCTTTTTTTGCAAATACCATGTTGTAGGATGTGCTTTTTTAAATCTCGATTGAAATATTAACCTTTCCACCAAGTCCTTTTTCAACGATATCAAACAAAGTTTTAAGCGTCAAATTACTTCCATTGTTTTCAATTTTTGAAATATATTCACGCTTTTTGTCAACCAAATTTCCTAATTCAGTTTGAGTAAGTCGTTTTTCTTCGCGTGCTTTTCTTAATTGCAGACCGATTTTAAAGGATGCGAAATCTCTGTCCAATTCATCACGTCTTTCTGTTCCAGTTTTTCCGTAAACTTCATCTTTTATTTTTGTCCAACTTTTAGTTTCCATTTTTTTTAGATTTATCTTCATAATATTGAGCCATAATTTTTAAGGCTTTTAAAATTTCATTTTTTGGCGTTTTTTGAGTTTTCTTTTGAAATGCATTCATTAAAACAACTAATTTTTCGCCGTCAAAAAAACAAAAAACCCGCCAAATATTTGAGCCGAGTTGTATTCTTGCTTCATAAAGTCCATCAGTTCCAACAATGTGTTTTAAGTAATTTGATGGAACACGTTCTAAAGTTTCAATTGCCTCAATAATTTTATAAATCTTATTTTGAACCTTAATTTCTTGGCTCGAAATAAAATCCTGGAAATAATTTTTAAAAGCAATAACTTTTCTTACTTTCATTTCACAAAGGTAATTTAAAAGTTACAATTTGACAGGTTTTATTTTAATGTTTCTTTCGGGGAAAAGTTGTCATAGCATATCCTACAACG
>NZ_JSYL01000003.1 GCF_000812865.1 Kaistella jeonii
CTTATTTTGAACCTTAATTTCTTGGCTCGAAATAAAATCCTGGAAATAATTTTTAAAAGCAATAACTTTTCTTACTTTCATTTCACAAAGGTAATTTAAAAGTTACAATTTGACAGGTTTTATTTTAATGTTTCTTTCGGGGAAAAGTTGTCATAGCATATCCTACAACGTTTTGCGTATTGGCGATGGTGCGGCTAAAAATACAAACTTTTTCTATTATAAATTAATCTTCGGAAAATCTGAAATCTTTAAACTTGCGATTCCCCCGCACTATTGCCAATACGATGTTAGCAGAAGTTTTTTTATTTTTGAATTACGCTTTGTGAGGGCTTAATTTCTGTCTGATCAGAGCTTTTTATCAATTTAACATTGGGCTCTACATACATTGTTTTTATATTTTTGTTATTTGAAATATTGAGTTCCTTAATAGCTGTACCATAGAAATAGAGTTGGTAAACCTTAGGATTGTTTGAAATGTTTACTTTAGTTAAGTTTTTACAGCCATCAAGATTCAAACTTTCAAGATTTATATATTCACTTGCATCAAAACTTATAAAATTGTTGTCACCCAAATATAGTAGTTGAATTTGATTATTTAATTTTATATCGTTTAAATTTGACATTGCTCCATATAAGGTTTTAAGATTTTTTATTTTTGATAAATCAATTTCTTTTGAATTTTGATTTTGACTAATTCCCAAAACTTCCAATTTTTCTAATTTATTGAGTGGAGAAAAATCGCTAATATAATTTCGATTGAGAATTAGTTCTTTTAAATTTTTAAAATCTTCTATTCCCAATATATTTGTAATATTCTTTTGTGTTAGATCTAGTTTCGTAACATTTAGTAATTCATTTTCTTCGAAATATCCATTTTTATTTAAGTCAACTTTATTATCATAAAGAGCATCTGTGAAATTTTGGTCCAGATATATTTTTTTGTGAGGTTGACAATTAAATAATAAAAAATTAATAGTTAATAAAAATAAAATTAGTTTTGATTTCATTTTGAAAAGTGTGTTTGTATAAAATTTCTGCTAACTTGTATATATGTCTTACATCGTCAGACAAATACAACGTATTTGGTAGGGATTTGTCTGATAGACGTAAGACTTATTTCTAATCACTAATATATCTATTTTTTCTTTATAAATCGTCAAATGGACTTTTTATGTGTTGTAAACTATTTGTACTTACGTGTGTATAAATTTCCGTAGTTCTGCTGCTGTTATGTCCTAATAACTCTTGGATATATCGCAAATCAGTTCCGCTTTCTAATAAATGGGTGGCGTAACTATGCCGCAGCCAATGCAAGGTAACCGGCTTTTTGATTTTGGCTTTTCGTAACGCTTGTTTTAATACCGCTTGAAGACTTTTTGCAGAATAAATAGTACCTGCTTCCTGACCTTCAAAGAGGTAAGTTTTTGGTTTGTAAAGCTGATAATAGATCCTCAATAAATCTAAAATTTTTGGGGATAAAGGCGTAATTCTGTCCTTCTTTCCTTTTGCTTGTTTAATGAGAACAATATTTCTTTTAGAATCAATGTCCATTGGTTTTAATTGGATTAATTCATTGCAACGCAGACCGCAACTATAGATTAAAGAAAGCATGGTTTTGTGTTTTACATTGGCATGTGCATCCAGAATATTCTTTACTTCGTCTTTACTCAAAACGTTTGGAAGCACTTTGTTTTTCTTCGGTCGGTCTATTTTATCAACGTTAATATTTGTATTACGTATAGTCCTAAAATATAATTTTATGGCACTTGTTATTTGATTTTGATAGGAAGCAGAAAAATTATTTTTTAGAATATGATCATTATTAAAATCCAGTACATCAGTGTTTGTTAGTTCAGAAATAGATTTATTTCGGAAATAAACAAAAAATAATTTTAAGGATTCAGAATACGTTTTGATTGTGTTGCTACTATATCTTTTTGCAGAAAGCCACCGAATAAATTGTTGGAGATGTTCTTCGCCTTCTCTCGAAGGAAGAGTATCTTCCCGTTGAATAATATTAAAACGTTCCCTGTTTTCAAAAGTATCCGGAATATGCCACAGCTTTTTTTGCGCACTCCACCGCGCATCACTAATCAGTTTTATTCTTCGGATGAGATCTTCATCCTTCCCGAATTCTACAGCAATTCTTTCTAAATTATGGTGTTTGATTAATTTTGCTTTCCAAATCATAGCATGCTGATTTTGAGGGATAAAGATAACTAAATTAGAGACACAAACATTCTAAAAGTATTTTACTGGAAATGTTATTGGTTGCTTTTTTTTCGTAATGCATTTTTTTTTAGGAGAAGAATTCGTGGCTTAATCAATTTACACTCTAAGAGCTTCTTTAAATTAAAAAAAATTAAACACATTAGTCACCTAAGAAATGACTTCTAATTGTAATGATTTAGAGCACATGAGTTAAATAAATCTTTGATTTTTAACTTTTGTGTACTTTCATTCACAGTATTTTTACTTAAAACTAATGTCAATAATGTGCTTAAAAATATTTAAAAAAACTCTAAAAGTAAAATTTCAATAGAACAAAATATCCGAAATTTTAGCCCCGATCGAAATGAAAATCCTTTTTTGTCTCGGCTTTAGACGAGATAAAAAAGATTGTAATACAGAGCGGGATCATTTTTTGGAAGACAAAATAACCTCGTTGCTCCTCAATATAGAAGTTCCTTTATTTCCTACACTTTGTCCCAAAATAAAAAGCACTGAAAAATCAATGCTTTTTATCCTTTCACTTTACTTTTTTCCCCTTAATCCGGGACAGGTTTTATGATAAAAAAAGTCCGGGAGATTTTCCCAGACTTTTTATTTTTAAACGACTCCTTGAGCCAACATTGCTTCTGCTACTTTTACGAAGCCCGCGATGTTTGCACCTTTCACGTAATTTACATAACCGTCTTCTTCTTTTCCGTAGTCTCTACACGCTTTGTGAATGCCGATCATAATTTCTTTTAGTCGTGCATCAACTTCTTCTGAGGACCAGTTTAAACGAATTGAATTCTGTGTCATTTCTAATCCAGAAGTTGCAACTCCACCAGCATTTGAGGCTTTTCCGGGAGAGAACAAAACTTTGCTGTCTAAGAAATAATTAATAGCATCTAAAGTTGAAGGCATATTTGCAGCTTCAGTTACACAGATCACGCCGTTCTCAACTAATTTCTGAGCATCCTCCAGGAATAATTCATTTTGCGTTGCAGCAGGAATTGCTACGTCACATTTCACATTCCATGGTCTTTCTCCAGCGTGGAATTCTGCTGTTGGATATTTTTTTACATAATCTTCAGCTCTGTTATTTCCAGAAGCACGAAGTTCTAATAAATAATCTATTTTTTCACCGGTAATTCCGTCTTTATCGTAGATATAACCATCTGGACCAGAAATAGTGATGGCTTTACCGCCCAGTTCTTCTACTTTTTTTACTACACCCCAAGCAACATTTCCAAATCCTGAAACAGATACGGTTTTCCCTTTAAAGGTTTCACCGATTGTTTTCAACATTTGTTCTGCGAAATAAACAACACCGTAACCTGTAGCTTCAGGTCTGATCAATGAACCTCCGTAAGCCAAACCTTTTCCGGTTAGTACTCCTGTAAATTCGTTGCGTATTCTTTTATATTGTCCGAATAAATAACCAATTTCTCTCGCTCCAACTCCGATATCTCCTGCTGGAACATCAGTTTCTGGACCAATATGTTTGCATAATTCTGTCATGAAAGCCTGGCAAAAACGCATTACTTCCATATCAGATTTTCCTTGAGGATCGAAATCTGAACCACCTTTTCCACCACCCATTGGTAATGTTGTCAAAGAGTTTTTGAAAGTTTGCTCAAAAGCCAAAAATTTAAGAACGGATAAATTTACCGTCGGATGAAAACGAATTCCACCTTTGTAAGGACCGATCGCAGAGTTCATCTGAATTCTAAAACCTCTGTTGACCTGAATTTCGCCTTTGTCATCAACCCAGGATACTCGAAAAATAATAGTTCTTTCCGGTTCTGCCATTCTTTCCAAAAGCTTCATGCCATTGTATTTTGGCTTGTTTGCAATAAAAGGAATTACAGTAACTGCAACTTCTTTTACAGCCTGAAGAAATTCTGGCTCATTGGGATTTTTAGCTTCGATTTTAGCGATGAATTCTTCAATCTTTTGCTCTACATTATAGTGTTCCATAAAATGGTAATTATTATTGTTAACAAATTTAATTGTTTTTTCAAAACTTACAAGTAAAAATTTGCAATTTGATAAAATATTAATAAAATTCAACTTTATTTTTATTAAATCGATAATTTTACCACTTATTGTGTTGATTATTGAATGTTAAGTTAATATTACTAGATTTTTAAAAATGAATAAATACTAAATCGCAAGATATTGTCTTCCCGAAAGTGCTTTGATGTATCCCGAAATTTCCAATTGTAGCAAATCTGGCAATATTTTATAAGTAGCAATTTCTATTTGTTCCGACAACTCATCCAAAGAAATAGGCTTGTTTTTATCAATTGCGTTTAAGATATTTTGTTGCATCTCCGAAAGTTGAATTCGTATTTCGGATCGTGGAAAAAGTTCGCCCGTTTTTTCTTTATCCCCGTGAAAACCAAGTTGTTCCCCCAAAGCTGAAATCGTAGAAATAATTGCCGCTTTATTTTGAAATATCAACTGGTTGCAGCCTTGACTGTATTTATCTGAAATTCTTCCAGGTAAAGCAAAAACTTCCCGATTATAATTGAGGGCAAAAGTTGCAGTACTGATGGAGCCGCCACCAAAAGCAGTTTCCACCACAATAGTTGCAGGAGACAAACCTGCAATAACACGATTTCTCTGAATAAAATTTTCGCGATCAGGCTTTTGGGAAGAATTAAATTCTGAAAAGAGGACTCCATTTTCTTCCAGGATTTTCTCTGATAATTTTTTATTTTTTGAAGGATAAAGGGTGTGAAATCCATGAGCTAGAACCGCAACAGTGGGGATTTGATTAGCTACCGAAACTTGGTGAGCTTCAGTATCAACACCTAAAGCCAAGCCACTTACGGTGATTATATTTTTGTTCTTCACCTCTTCTAAAAAATCATGAATGAAATGTTTTCCGTAGGAAGTAATATTTCTTGTTCCGACTAAACTGAGCGGTTTTAAAGAAGCATCATAGATTCCTTTTTGATAGAGAATTGCAGGTGCATCTTCGCATTCGTTTAAAAGTGTAGGCAAATCATTTTGATGACGAAGATTAATTTTGATGTTATTTTTCTCGCAAAATTTTAATTCTTTCTCAGCAAAATCTAAATGGTCGGGATTACCAATTTCGAGGGAAATTTTTTTGCCAATTCCGTAAATGTTTTTTAAACCTGATTTTGAAAGATCCCAAACTTCTTTTGCAGAACCAACTTCACCAACAAGTTTACGGAAAATAATATCGCCGATCAAAGGGCAATGTCGAAGAGCAACAGAATAAAGCGTTTCTTCCGAAAACATGGTTAATTTTTATCAAATTTATAGAAAATTAATCATTTCTTGCGAATTTCATCTAAATGATCCCACAAATCTTCTTTTTTTCGGTACGGAAGCTCTAGGAAATCATCAGGATGGTTTTCTTTATATTCCTGCCACAATTTATCATCCTTTTCACTGTAATAATTAGGGAATTCCCAGATAAAGCGAATATTTTTCTCTCCATTTTTTCGAAAAACGAAAGCGATAATTATTCCCACGACTGCGCCAGAAAGATGAGATTGCCAGGAAATTCTGCTGGGTTCCGGGAGATGAGAAAACAATTCCTCGGGTACCACGCCCCAAATTAAACTTCCATAATATAATGCTACGACAAGAGACACCGTAAGCAGTTTCATATTCCACCGGAAAACGCCACTGAAAAAAAGGAAAAATGCCAAAGTATAAACAATTCCACTTGCACCAATAATGCAAACATGGTTAATATCGCCGGTAAAAATATCAATAGGCGGAAGAAGCCACACCAAAAACGCCGAAACAAACCACCCCAGAAAAAATACTTTTTTACCGATAAAGGGATAAAACTGAAAAAGTAGAAAAATTAGAACGAAAATAGGAACGGAATTTCCGAAGATATGTTCAAGACTACCATGAAGAAAAGGAGAAAAAAAGATGCCCTTTAATCCAGAAGGATTTAGCGGAATAATTGCTCCACTGCAACCTTCAAACCAACCGAGATGCTGCAGAAGAAATCCGATCCACATGGCCGAAACCATTGCTGCTGCGTATAATACTGCTTTAAAACTGAGGGATTCCTTAAACATAAATACAATTTTGTCAAAACTGTTGCCAAAAAAATTAATAAGTAAATATGGCTATAACTTTTTAATTGAAGTTAAGAATTCAGACAAAAAGTTCTAATTGTTTGCATTTAATTTTAGAGATTTCAGGGTTTATCATAACTTTGCACACTATGAGAAAGTTTTTTTTAATCGCTATTTTATTAATTACTTCGGGAAAGTTTTTAACGCAAATTTGTACAAACACTTTAAAAGAAATCGATTCTATTTCTCAGAAAAGGTGGGATTCTGTTGCGTTGGATCTTGACAGTTTGGCGAATCCAAAGTTGGTGAACTTTGACATCCATTTTAAAGATACCATCGTTATTCGCGATAAAATAGTCATGGCAGATCTTACGGAAAGCATTCCCATTACGCCTTACAACATTATGAAGTTGACCACCGCAAAAAGATGGTTCTATTTCGGACAAAATAATTTTGTTTTTAATCAGTCCTCGTTCTCTAACTGGAATTCTGGTGGAAATAATAATATTGGCATCATTGGAAAAATAAACTATAATTTTAGTTATAAAAACGGCAAGCATTTTCTGGATAACACGCTTCAGCTTGGGTACGGTTTTGTAGCCTCACAAGGAGAACAATCCAGAAAAACCGAAGATTACATTAACCTCATGACGAATTATGGTTATGATATCGGGAAGAATTTTTACCTCTCCACAGGTTTTCAGTTTTTATCGCAGTTTTCTCCCGGTTATAATTTTTCCACAACACCGAATCCGACTTTTGAAGACCGTATCTCCCGTTTTATGGCACCAGGATATTTGAACGCAGGTTTAGGTATATCATATAATCCGAATGAAAACTTTCAGGTGATTTTCAGACCGATCAATGGTAAGTTTACTTTTGTGCTCGATCCTTATCTGCAAAAAGAAGGTAAATATGGGTTGGAACATGATGGGCAAAGTGTTCGTGCAGAGTTAGGTGCTTTGGTGAATATTCTCTACCGAATTAATATTTATAAGGACATTAATCTGGTGAATCGGATCAACTTTTTCAGCAGTTATACAAACCAACCTCTAAATGTTGATGTTTCCTATAATGGAACACTGAACTTCCGATTCAATAAATTTATTTCTACCGTCGTAAGTTTAGATCTGCTTTACGATCATGATCAAATCGAGAAACTTCAATTGAAGCAAACGTTGGGAATTGGCTTTTCCTACAATTTTGGTTATGAAAACAGGGAGAAGAATAAAAAGTTGATAAAACCTTTTATCACGAATTAATGGGAGGTAGCGAAGATTTAAAAGTTGTTTTTCTTAATTCTTAAAAATAGGTGGCACGTGAATTGAGACTTTGTTTATCATAACTTAATATTATGAAAAAGTTTTTTTTATCAGCAATTATTTTAGGTGCCTTCTCTTTTGGATATTCACAATCAACGTATTATAATGATTATTCGAACAGTGTAAACACGATGAACTGGGAATCGGTTGCCTCAAGTTTGGTTCTGAACGCCACCCAGAAACAGCAGTTAACGAATTTGAACAACCAGTATCCAACCTACGACTCCTGGAATGCGAAATATGCAAATCAGCCGGAAAAATGGTCGAGTGATCGGTACAGTTCGATGCAGAGGATTTTGGGTAATGATAAATACACAAAATTCAAAAATAAATATTACAAAGGCCAAAATCCTGTAGCCGTTTACAATAAAAACAAGCATCACGATTCGAGAAAAAAACATATGGAGCATAAATCCAAACACAGAAACGAATCTTACAAAGCGAGAGATTACGAAAAAAGTAAAAAACGTGGAGACGGAAGTCACCTTTGGGTGAAAGGTCACAGATAATTTAAATCTCCGTTTCAAATAATTATAAAAAAACCGACTCAGGATAAAACTTGAGTCGGTTTTTTATATTTGCTTTAACTTTAGCACATTCCAAATTGGAATAGCGGAATCAGTTTTCAGAAGAAAATATGACTTCACCGAACAATTTCAGTGATTAGACACTCCAGAATTCGCGGTCGAGACTTCGGTATTGAATGGCTTCTGAAATATGAGAGGAATTGAGCGTTTCCGTGAGTTCCAGATCTGCAATCGTACGAGAAACTTTCAGAATTCGATCATAAGCCCGCGCCGAAAGATTCAATTTTTCCATGGCAATTTTGATGAGATTTTTTGAAGTTTCATCGAGCTCACAAAATTTTTCAATTTCTTTCGGACCCATTTGAGCGTTGTAGTGAATTTCTGTGTCCTTATATCTTTCGGTTTGAATTTCGCGTGCTTTCAAAACCCGGTTTCTTATTCCATCGCTTGTTTCCCCTTTTCTTTTGTCGGCAAGTTGTTCGAATTCTACTTTCTGAACTTCGATATGAATATCAATCCGATCCAGAAGCGGGCCTGAAAGTTTGTTCATATACCGCTGCATTTCAAACTGAGAAGAAGTATTGTTAGGATCATCCGGAAAATAACCACTCGGACTTGGATTCATGCTTGCGACCAGCATAAAACTCGCTGGATAATTCACTGTGAATTTTGCGCGGGAAATGGTGACTTCGCGATCCTCTAATGGTTGGCGCATGACTTCTAAAACCGTTCTTTTAAATTCGGGCATTTCATCTAAAAACAAAACGCCGTTGTGCGCCAGGGAAATTTCTCCTGGTTGCGGATAACTTCCTCCGCCGACGAGTGCAACGTCAGAAATCGTGTGATGTGGACTGCGAAAGGGTCGAACCGTCATCAACGAAGTTTCCGTTCCAATTTTCCCCGCGACGGAATGAATCTTGGTCGTTTCTAAAGCTTCTTTCATCGTTAATGGCGGCAAAATACTTGGGAGTCTTTTCGCAAGCATGGTTTTTCCGCTTCCGGGAGGTCCGATCAAAATAATATTATGTCCTCCTGCAGCAGCAACTTCCATGGCGCGTTTCGCGGTTTCCTGTCCTTTAACTTCAGAAAAATCGAAAGGGAAAAAGTTTATTTTGTCTTGAAATTCTTTTCTAGTATCTAAAATAGTCCTTTCCAAAGGAATATCTTCATTAAAAAAATCGATAACCTCTTTTATATTTTCGATGCCGTAGACTTCGAGTTGATCTACGATCGCTGCTTCCCGAATATTTTGTTTTGGTAAGATAATTCCTTTGAAACCTTCTTCTCTGGCTTTGATGGCGATGGGTAAAACTCCTTTGATGGGCAATAAACCGCCATCTAAGGACAATTCTCCCATAATGATGTATTCACCGATATGTTCAGCTTTTATCTGATCAGAAGCCGCTAAAATACCCAAAGCGATACTAAGGTCATAAGCAGAACCTTCTTTGCGCAGATCTGCAGGAGCCATGTTGATGGTAATTTTTTTGCCCGGGATTTTGAAACCTACATTTTTGAGCGCGGCAGAAATTCGGTAACTGCTTTCCTTAATGGCATTGTCTGGTAAACCGACCAAATGATAGCCAACGCCGGAAGTATCCACATTTACCTCAATCGTAATTGTTTGTGCTGAAACTCCAAAAATGGCACTTCCATAAACTTTTACTAACATAATCTGTGTTTAATGAATAAAAGTAGGGAAATTTGGCGGATTGATAGAAAATTTATTTGAGTTGATCAGTTCTGTCATCAAAGATCCACATCAGTACTGGTTTTGAAGCTTTTTGCAGCATCGGGTCAACTACTTTAAAACTTGCATTAGAAATCGTGGGACAGCCCCAACCTTCGGGAGTGCCATTGGGAAAAACCTCTTCATCAGAAACAGCTTCCCAGGAATGAAAAACGATATATCTTTTTAGTGCATTACTATTTGATTCCTCCAGACCATGCATCAAATATTTAATGTTGATACCCCACTCACTGTAGGCTCTAGCTCCAATTTTGTATTTTCCGAGGGAAGAACGGTGACTGTCTTCTACATTGCTGAAAGTCGGATTGTCTTTTGTGGTAGAAGTGCTCCATTCATTATCTCCACAACCGTGACCTACTAAGAAACGATGGGTTATTTCATTTTTTTTAAAATCCCAGATGAGGAATCTCTTTTTTCCGGAGTGAATTTCCATATCAATCAGAATGCAGAAATCCTCATTCATTTTATTTTTTTTACAGAATTCTAAAGCTTCGGTCGCTTTTACGGCATAAGTTTTTACCGGTGTTTTCGATAATGGAGCATTCACTTTACTGGACTTTTTAATTGAGTTTTCCTTCGTTTTATTGCAACTCAATGTCAATATAAAAAAGGAGAAGATGCAAATTATGGAGAGAATTTTACAGAGCATAAAGCATTGAATTTGGAATTGAAAATATATGAAATTTTCACAGATCATTTTTTGTAATTTATATTGAATTTCATTTGGTAAACACCATTTTGTTTGAATAATTATATTTTAGGTCTGACTATTGCGTACCTATTACTGACTTCAGTGAATTAAACAAAATTCAGTCGAAATTAAAAATACATAAAATTTAAAACCTTTAAAATGAAATTTAATATCATCATAAATAGTGCTTCAACCATCGAAGAAATCAAAAATTACTGGAAAAATGAAGATTATACCAACCTGTTAGAATTGTTTAACTTCCCAGATGCAAATACCATTAAACCTGAAAGTTTTGGAGAAATGCTCTTTATGGCAATCACCGATTTTGAACCCAACGAAGCCGCGAAAATATTGCTGACTTATAAATTATCAGCGTTTTTAAATGAGGGGCAGATCGACCAAATGTCCAACGATATGTTACTGGATAAAATTTCTGAGGAGTACCCGGAGATCGAACTCCATTATGATCTGTTTAATATTAACCAATTGTTATTTAAAGCCTACAATGGGAAATTTCCCAATGCGAAAGCAACAATCGTTAATTTTACAATGATCGCTGCCGATAAATTTGATGGAGAAATAACAAAAGAAATAGTTTTAAAATCGCTCGATCGCGGAATTTCCGACAGCAATATTATTAAAAGATTATTTTCAGAGCAGATGTCTACAGATCTTCATTTTGAAGAAGCTGAAAATATTTTATGGAAATTAGAGGAGACTAAAGATAATGAGTTTACCCTAATTACTTCAGAATACTGGTTAAATAAAGACGAAATTATCGGAGCAGAATTTGAAGGAGAATGTTTGCTGGCAGAAAGTACTGAAGGATAAGATTGCAACTTAAATTTAAAAAAAGACACAAAAAAAACTCCTCAATTTCTTGAGGAGTTTTGGGTGGGCCCTGAGGGATTCGAACCCCCGACCCTCTGGGTGTAAACCAGATGCTCTGAACCAACTGAGCTAAGAGCCCGATACCGTATTTGATTTCTCAAATTTTGGTTCGGCAAATGTACAAAAATTTTCTACTTCTCCAAATTTTTTTCTAAAAATTCTCCCACTACAAAGTTGCTGCCACCAATAAAAATCATTTCGGTATTTTTAACATTCTGTTTTGCAGAAAGATAAGCCTCCTGAACTTTATCAAAAATTTTATAATTTATTTTCGATTTTTTTAATAATTCTTCATAATCTCGAGGGTGACGACCACGATTGTTATTAGGTTTGGTAAAATAGTAGGTGGAATCGGAGGGAAGGATCTGTAAAACTTCATCAATTTTTTTATCATTCACAAAGCCCAAGATAATATGTTTGAACTTTGGGATTGAATTCAGTTGTGCAAAAACTTCTTTTAAACCTGCCTGATTATGCGCTGTATCACAAATTGTTAGGGGCTCAGATGAAAATTCAAACCAGCGGCCAATGAAATTGGTATTTTTTTGAACTTTTAAAAGGCCTTCCTCGATATCTTGAGTAGAAATCTCAATTCCGATAGTTTGCAATTGCTGGATGATTGCCAGGACCACTTTAATATTCTTTTTCTGATAATTTCCTTTTAGATCTGAACTTAAGGTTGTTTGAAGGGCAGTTGCATCAATAAATGTTGAATGCATCACGATTGCCTTTTCTTTAAAAATATTTTTGACAATTTCATTCTCATCACCTGAAATTATGGGCACATTTTGCTTGATGATCCCTGCTTTTTCTCCTGCAATTTCTTCGATGGTGTTTCCCAATAGATCCTGGTGATCAAGAGCGATATTGGTTATTGCCGAAACGAGCGGAGTAATGATATTGGTGGAATCTAATCTGCCACCTAAACCGACTTCTATGATGGCATAATCAACTTTCTTTTGGTAGAAGTATTCGAAGGCCATGATGGTCGTAAATTCGAAGAAAGAAGGCGTAATTTCTTTGGGGAGTTTTTTTAGCTTTTGAATGAATTGATAAACAAATTCTTTATCGCAATTAATACCGTTTATTTTTATTCTTTCTGTAAAGTCGATAAGATGAGGTGAATTGTACAATCCAACTTTGTAACCCGCTTCCTGTAAAACGGACGCAAGCATATTACTGGTAGAACCTTTGCCGTTGGTTCCGCCGATATGGATGGTTTTTAAATGATCTTGCGGATTACCGAAAAGCGCACAGAGTTTGATGATATTTTCGAGTCCAGGTTTGTAGGCTTGTGCTCCATCATTTTGGTAATTTGGAATTTGACTAAAAAGCCATTCTACTTCTTCTTGGTATTCCTGATTGGTCATGGTGCAAAATTCTCAAAAGTTTTTGAGATAGAGAAAAAATTGAGTTGTTAATTTTAATCTGGAGAAGAAACGAAAACTGCGCCCCTGATTGACCGGCCTGTTTGAGCTCTTTTTATACTTTTTTCTCAGAAAAATTATAAAAAAGCGAGTAGTGAAAGCAGGAAATGTGCGCCCAAATACAAGTGATCAATTTAGAAAGTGATCTGGTAAACGCCTGTTGATGAGGTGTTTGCTTTCTCCGCTTTTACATATCTTTTTACCCACGCCACCGAATTTGTAGCCACACAGGCATCGGAAACGCCACCCAAACGACGGGCTGAAATGACATTTCCGGCTTTATCGACGGTGTAAGAAATACTGATCGTGCCGCTCGCAGAACAATTGTGGGTAGGTTGCGCGCCGCCACGCCCCATTGTTCCCGGAATAAAGCCAATTAATTTTCGGTCAACACCAATTTTGCTGTCACCATTACTGTCGCCGCCAAGAGGATCTCCAGCGTTTCCAGTGGTGCCATTTTTTCCCTGACTTCCTGCTTTTGTGCCTCTTCCTTTGATCAAATTGCCGATCGCTGCAGTTCCTTTTCCGTCGCCGTTTCCTGTTTTTGAATTGGGAGTGGTAGCTTTCGCAGCTGTAGTTTTAGAAGGAGTTGATTTAGCAGGAGTTGCTTTTGTAGCTGTTTTTGTCGTTTTCGATATCTTTTCTACTTTGGGTGCAGAAACCTTGGTATTGGTTCCGGTTATAATTTTTTCTTTTACTACAGGTTTCGCGGGTTCTACTTTAGGTTCAGGTTGGGTTTCCGGTATTGCTTCTAGAACGGTTTCCGGAACTACGGTTTCTGTATTTGCAGCCAAACTTCCTTCCTGATTTGCCGGTTCTTCTAACTGAGCACCGTTTTTCTCATCGCCAAAATTGATAAGCATTGTGGTAATTTGCTCTGGCTTTTCTGTAATCTTCGTGAATTTATAATAGAAAATTCCTAAAAAAATCAGCAGCGAAACGAGGAAAGTAAAAAATGCACTTTTCCTTCTGTCCTTTTCCTGATTTTTTTTATGTTGAATTGTATAATCCATATTGTTCTTAAAATCCTTTGTCTGAAGAATTAAAGCAAAATTTTAATTGTCTTCCTGAGTTGTCGCAATGGCTAAATTAAAATGGTGCGTTTCTGCAATTCCCATTACAAAAACCACGTCTTTGTGCTTGGAGTTTCCATCTGCGCGAATAGTAAAAGAAGGGTTTGCCTCTCCTTTTAAAGCATTCACCAATTGATTTTCGAGTTGTTCTTTTGGGATCTCCTTATCGTTTACAAAATATTTGCCATCTTCTTTAATCGTCACTGTTGAGGGATCCTGAACACTCGGATTTGTAGCATCTGCTTTAGGAAGTTTTACATCAATGGCACTTTGACTGATGGCGGAACTGGTGATCATGAAAAAGATCAATAACAGAAAAATAATATCTGTCATCGATGCCATACTGAACTCGGCGTTAACTCTGTTTCTGCGTTTTAATTCCATTACAAAGGTTTATTTAAGGCATCCAAAAATTCATTCACGTGGGTTTGAATTTTCAAAACCAAACGATCCACATTCGTTACTAAAATGTTATAGAAAAAATAGGCTGGAATACCGATGAACAAACCAACTGCTGTTGTTGCCATTGCCGTATAAATTCCGGAAGCTAACAATTTTGGACTTACTGCACCGGTTACGTTTGAGATTTCAAAGAACGCCATGATCATTCCGACTACTGTTCCTAAAAATCCTAACATTGGTGCTGCTCCGGAAGCTGAAGCTAAAATGTTCAGATTCTTCTCCAGTTTCGAAACTTCAAGTTGTCCCTGATTTTGCATCGCGTTGGAAATGTCGGAAATGGGTCTTCCAATTCTCGCCAAACCTTTCTCGATCATTCTGGCTTCAGGGGAATCAATTGTTTTGCAATAATCTACTGCGGTTTGTATTTTTCCTTCCTGTACAAAATCTTTTATATTCTCCAGAAAATTTGGAGTGGCTTTGGAAGCTCTTTTAATAAAGAAATATCTTTCTAAAAAGATATAAAGGGCTAAAATTCCTAAAAGAAAAATAGCGATCATAATTATATTTCCGACAATTCCGCCGCTGAAAAGAATTTCCCAAAGAGAGAATACATGTTTTTCGGTTGTCGTGGTAATAACTGAAGTTGGTGTTTGTAAAAACATTTTTTAGTTTTTGATATTAAAATTGAACGGCAAAATTACCTTAATAGTATAAATTTTAAGGTAATTCTCGAATTTGCAATAAATTTTGGGAACTTAATCTTCTTCTACTTCAATGACGTCGGGTTTGAAATGACATTTCATTTTAAAAGGAATGGGTTCACCAGAACCCGTATAGAAATCATCGATAGTCCCTTTCCAAAGAAGTTGAAGTTCATTTTCTGAATTTCTATCAAAAGAAAGTTCACTTTCATAAAGATAAGCATCTTCATCATCGAAAAGATCTACTTCGGTGTAGTTGTCCTCAGAAGTATCGGTTATTTTAATATTTTTTCCGACGAGTTCCTCTTCTTCAATGGGGAACTCAATAATATTCAATGACAGTTGAGGGAAATTGTATTGTAAAGAATCATCATCAACATGGTCTAAAGAATCATCAGTAATGATTTCAACTTCTAGAAAATGTTCTTTGTTGCTGTAAACCGCTTTGCAGTAAGAGCTTTTGATGTGATATTTAAGGGTTTCTTCAGGGTGGTAGATTTTTAAAATCCCTTTCATTTTTTAAGAAAAATAGTTAAGTAATTTGTTTTGAACTGGTTCAACAAAGATAAAAAATTGATTGATTGCGCAAAGTGTTTTGCTATATTTTTAAAGAAGTAAAGCTAAAAAACATACAATCGATAATGTTTCCAAATAATCTGCGTTTGGAATCTAATTAAGATGGAAACTTTAAACAAAATAATTTAAATTAGCTTACTCAAAATTTACGCATGAAAAACCTATTTTTTAAAACTCTTTTTGGATTCCTGATGATGGCAAGTGTGCTTTCCTGCAAAAAATCAGATTCGCCGATTACCAAAGTAACTCCTGTTGATCTTGATTCTATTGCTGCTAATTATTACGAGCAGTATTTAAAATTATATCCACTCGAAGCAACGGCTCAAGGTGATTTAAGATACAATGATCAATTGCCGATTAATATCGATAAGGATTTTATATCGGGCGAGATTACCTTTTATAATACGGTTCAAAATCAATTAAAAAAAGTAGATTATAAATCATTAAATGATAATGATAAAACGGTTTATGATGTTCTTGATTATACTTTAAAAGATAAAATTGAACGATACGCTTATCATCCTGAATATATTCCTTTTACGCAATTTAACGGACTTCCTCTTGATTTTCCTCTTCTTGGAAGTGGACAAGGAAATCAACCCTTCAAAACTGAAAAAGATTACAGCGACTGGCTGAAAAGAACTGAAAATTTTCCAGCCTGGATGGATGCCGCCATTGAAAACTTTAAAGAAGGAATTGCAAATCAATATGTTTTACCTAAAAAATTGGTTGCGAAAATGGTTGTACAAATGAAATCAGACGAAATTACAACCTCTGATTTCAGTAAAAATATATTTTACGGACCTATCAATAATTTTCCGAAAAACTTCACCGCTGCGCAAAAAGAAAAGTTTACGAAAGAATATAAGGAGATGATCACTAAAATCATTATTCCATCTTATACAAAAATGGGTGTCTTTTTAGAAACTGAATATTTGCCAAAAGCAAGAACTACTGATGGACTTAATGGTTTGCCAAAAGGAAACGAGATCTACGCTTATTACGCAAAAAGCTGGACTACAACTACAAAAACTCCGAAAGAAATCAATGAAATTGGTTTAGCGCAAGTTGCAATGCTTCGCGCCGAAATGGAAAAGGTTAAACAACAACTGGGTTTCAGCGGTTCGTTGGAGCAATTCTTAAACCACCTGAAATCAGATCCCAAAGCGATGCCTTACAAAACTGATAAAGAAGTAATAGGCGCTTTTAATGGAGTTTTAACACAGATTACGCCAAAACTAAAAACAATGTTCAGTGTGTTTCCGAAGACGCCTTTTGAAATTCGCCAAACCGAAAAGTTTAGAGAAAACACGGCAAGTGCGGAATATATGCCCGGAACTCCAGACGGAAAAAGACCAGGAATATTTTACATTCCACTTCCAGATCCTACCAAATTTAACGTGACTTCCGGAATGGAATCCCTCTTCTTGCACGAAGCAATTCCCGGTCATCACTACCAGATTTCTCTTCAACAGGAAAACACAAAACTTCCGAAATTTATGCGTTTTGGCTGGTTCGGAGCTTATGGTGAAGGTTGGGCACATTATTGCGAAACGCTCGGTCCGGAGTTGGGACTGTACACCGATCCTTATCAAAAAATGGGTTATCTGAGCGATCAAATGTTGCGTGCAGTTCGCCTTGTTGTAGATACAGGTCTGCACACTGGAAAGATGAACAGAGAAGAAGCGATCGCCTACTTTTTAAAGAACATTTCTTATGATGAACAGGGCGCAACCGCGGAAGTAGAAAGATATATGGCGACTCCAGGTCAAGCCCTTTCTTATAAAATTGGTGCACTAAAGATCAGGGAACTAAGAGATTTATATCAAAAAGATCTCGGAGCAAAATTCAATCTCGCCAAGTTTCACGATGAAATTTTAAACCAGGGTTGCCTTCCTTTAGATGTATTAGATCGCAAAATGGAAAACTGGGCAAAAAGACAGTAATTATTTTAAAAAATAGTAGAAGCAGATCCGTTGAGTTACTCAGCGGATTTTTTTTTGAACTTCACAGAATTTTGCTTTACAATCGACAATTATTTTACTTCTAAATTTTTATATTTATGAATGTTAATATTTGTGACAAATGCTAAATGTTTTGTTAAAAAATTAAAAAAATTAAGTATTTTTACTCTTCCAAAAAAAACACTGGTAGATGCACGAAAATGGATTGCTTTCTCTTTTTCAAAATAAAGAAAACGTACTGGAAAATGTTTTGCAAAAAACACCTTTTGGTTTTTCGCTGATCAACGAAGATTATGTTTTCGAATTCGCAAATGAAGCCTGGCTGAAAATTGTTCAGAAGGAAAAACATGATGTTTTGGGAAGACGAATTTTTGATATTTTTCCGGAAACTGAAGAATATTTACTTTCTATTTTTGACAATGTAAAAAATACCAAAGAACCTTTTTACGCACCTGAACAAAATATCAAACTGCAGAGAGAAGGCTTGCTTCAAGATGTTTTTTTCAATTTTGTTTATCAACCGATTTATAGCGAAACCGGCGAATTGCAGTATTTTGCATCGGTTGTTATCGAAGTTACAGATTTGGTTACGACCAGAAATAAAATTAAAAATGACGAAGAACGGCTTCGTCTCGCCACCGAAAGTTCACATACCGCAACTTGGGATCTCAATCTGAAAACCCTTGATATCATTCATTCTCCTTATTTATCAAAAATTTTTGGCTACATAAAAGGTGAGCAAATTTCTCATGAAAAAATGCGTCAACATCTTTCAGATGATGATCGTATCAATATCGTAGAAAAAGCTTTCGATGAAGCTTTGAAAACGGGAGTCTATCAATATGAAGCCCGGCTCATTGACAAAAGTGGAAATGAGAAATGGATCTCGACTAACGGTAAAGTTTTTTTCGACTATGAAGGAGAACCGAGCAGAATGGTGGGCGTTATGCAGGACATTACGCAGAGAAAAACCAGTGAGATCCTTTTACAGCAAAGCCATCATCAACTCAATACTGCAATGGATGCAAGTAAATTGGGCAGGTTTGATATGGATTTTGAAACTCAAAAGAAATATAATTTTTCGCATCGTTTTTTAGAAATTCTGGGATATGATTTCCGAACAGAAACTATATGTTCGGAAGTTTTTGAAAAACACATTCACAAAAACTTCGTTAAACAGAGACTGGATGCGTTAGAAGAGGCAAAGGAGACCGGAGATCTTTTTTATCAAACGAAGGTTGTTCTTCGGGACGGAACTGAAAAATGGATTGAGATCTATGGAAGACTTCTGGAACCGATCGATGGGCGCAAAGCTTATGTTTCAGGAACCATTCGCGATATTACTGAAAATAAAAATTACGAAAAAAATATAAAGGACAGCGAGAAAAAATACCGCTTTTTAGCAGATGCAATACCGCAAATTGTTTGGATCGGGGAAAAAGATGGACAACTCACTTATTTTAATAAAGCCACCATGGATTATTCGGGTAAGGATTATAATGAATTTCTTGAAGGAGATGGCTGGCTTAAAATTGTGCATCCCGATGAACAGCAGGAAAACAGACGTCTTTGGGCTAAAAGTATCCGAAGCAAAAAACCTTTCTTTTTTGAGCACCGATTTCGGAACAAAGATGGTCACTATCGCTGGTTTTTGAGTCGTGCTTTTCCGGAATTGGATGAGTCTGGAGAAATAAAAAAATGGGTCGGAACGAGTACAGACATCGATGACATGAAGCGACAGGAAAAACAGAAGAATGATTTCATCAAAATGGCGAATCATGAACTGAAAACTCCGGTCACCACCATAAAAGGCTATGTGCAGTTGCTCAAAAAAATGCGTGGAGATTCTGACGATAAATTTTTGGTTAATTCTTTAAATACTATTGAAAATCAGGTCAATAAACTTAATATTTTGATTGGCGATCTTTTGGATATTTCCCGTATGGAAACAGGAAATTTACCTTTAAATAAGAAAAAATTTTCTCTCGTAGGTTTGGTGACGGAAACAATCGAGGATATTAAAGCTTCCGAACAAAGTCATCAAATAAATTTTGAACTGAAACATCCTTCAGATATTGAAGTTTACGCGGATAAAGACCGAATCACACAGGTTTTAAATAATCTTTTGACCAATGCCATTAAATATTCTCCGTCCTCGAAAGTCGTCAATGTAGAGCTTTCTGTCGACGAAGATTATGCTGTTGTTTCGGTAGAAGATTTCGGAATTGGAATGGATAAAGAGGAATTAAACAAAATTTTCGAACGTTTTTACCGGGTTTCTGGTGATGATGAAGAAACATTTCCCGGCTTCGGAATTGGTCTCTTTATCGTAAAAGATATTCTGGAAAGACACGATGGAAAAATTAGAGTAGAAAGCATAAAAGACGAAGGAAGCAAATTCTGTTTCTTCCTACCCTTAGAAAAAAAACTAATAAACTAAAAACTAAATATAATTATGGAAATCTTGGTGGTAGATGATAATAAGGACATTTGTCAGCTTATCGAAAATATTCTTCTTTCAGAAGGTTACGATGTAGAATCATGTTTTAACCCATTGCAGTTCAGCAGTATTATTAAAGATCATAAACCGAAGCTGATCATTACCGATTTGCTCATGTCGGGTTACGATGGACGAACTTTAACAAAGGAAATTAAGGGAAATGCCGAGACAGAAAGCATCAAAATTATGATGATGTCTGCACATCCTGATGCAAAAAAACTGAGTGAAAAAGCTGGTGTCGATGATTTTTTAACCAAACCTTTTGAAATTGATGATCTGGTGAGTAAAGTAGAATTTCTGTTGAAATAATTGAATTTTCACTCCTTTTAAATCGCAATTCATAGCGTTTTATTTCTTTTTTTATCAGTCAACAAACAGCATTTTCTGCAAAAACTCTCTCTCTTTATTCCCTCTCGCAGGAGAATATTCTCTGCCATAAAAAATAATTTGCAAGTGTAATTTGTTCCAGGTTTCTCGCGGAAAAAGTTTCTTCGCATCATTTTCAGTTTCGACCACATTTTTTCCGGAAGTTAATTTCCATTGCGTCATCAACCGATGAATGTGAGTGTCAACGGGGAAAGCAGGAACACCAAAAGCCTGACTCATCACCACGGAAGCAGTTTTGTGACCAACTCCGGGAAGATTTTCGAGTTCTTCAAAAGTCTGTGGCACAATTCCATCATGTCTTTCTACCAGAAGTTCTGCCATTCTTTTTAGATTCTTCGCTTTCGTATTGGCAAGACCAATTTCTTTGATTAAAAATTTAATTTCCTCGACTTCTAGATCCTTCATTGTAAATGGATTACCTGCAACTTCAAAAAGTTTTGGCGAAATCTGATTTACTTTTTTATCGGTCGTTTGCGCCGAAAGTGCAACAGCAACCAGAAGTGTAAATGGATCATGATGATCAAGCGGAATCGGAACTTCAGGATATAATTTTTCCAGTTCGGTCATTACAATTTTTGCTCTTTGCTTTTTTGTCATTTTAAAGTTAAATTTGAACAAAATTAAACATTATGTTGAAAGTAGGCGATAAATTACCAGAATTGGAAAGTGTGAATCAAGACGGAGAAACCGTAAAGTCAACTGATTTTTCAGGAAACAAATTGATTATTTTCTTTTATCCAAGAGCAAATACACCTGGTTGTACTGCAGAAGCATGCGACTTAAACGACAATATTTCAATTCTTAAAAAAGAAGGCTATCAATTGCTGGGAGTTTCCGCTGATTCAGTAACGGCACAAAAGAAATTTCATGAAAAATTTGGCTTTCAATATCCTTTAATTGCTGATGAAAACAAAGATATTATTGAAAAATTTGGAGTTTGGCAACTGAAAAAATTCATGGGAAAAGAATTCATGGGAATTGTGCGAACAACTTTTATTTTTGATGAAAACGGAATTTGTATTCGCGTAATCGATAAAGTAAAAACCAAAGAAGCTGCGAAACAGATTTTAGAAAATTCCTAAAAAACAAAAATTAAAATGCCACGAATTCATGAATAATTTGGTTCGTGCATTCGTGGCATTTTTTTATAGAAATTAATTTTACTTCTTTGAAGTTTTCTTATTTATGATAGCATCTTCTGGGCTTTTTTCACACCTTCTGCCAGAATATCAATTTCTTCAAAAGTGTTGTAAACCGCAAAACTTGCGCGAACCGTTCCGGCGATATTGAAAAATTCCATAATGGGTTGAGTGCAATGATGACCAGTTCTCACAGCGATCCCGAGTTTATCCAGAATCATTCCGACATCAGAAGCGATCCCAACTCCTTCGAGATTGAAAGAAACAACGCCAGTTCTGTTGGCTTTTTCACCATAAATTTTAAGACCGTCAATTTCTAATAATTTTTTCTGTGCATAATCAAGCAAAGCACTTTCGTGAGATTGAATATCCTTCTGACCTATTTTTTCCATGAAATCGATCGCTGCTCCTAAAGCGATATTTCCACCCACATTTGGAGTTCCGGCTTCAAATTTAAAAGGCAGATCTGCATAAGTTGTTTTTTCAAAAGAACACGTTGTGATCATTTCTCCACCACCGTGAAAAGGCTGAATTTTTCTCAAAATTTCTTCCTTGCCATAAAGAATTCCCGTTCCCATCGGAGCGTAGATTTTATGTCCCGAAAACACAAAGAAATCGCAATCCATTTTCTGCACATCAATTTTAAAATGGGGCACAGATTGAGCGCCATCAATCACAATCATAGCGTTTGAATTCGCTCTGGTTTTTGCGATAATTTCTTCTATTGGATTAATAACACCTAAAGCGTTTGAAACCTGATTAACAGAAACGATCTTTGTTTTTTCACTTAAATTTTTATCAAGAAAATCGAGTTGAAGAATTCCGTTTACATCCATCGGAATTACTTTCAGTTTTGCGCCGGTTCTTTCACAAAGCATTTGCCAGGGAACAATATTCGAATGATGCTCTAAATATGAAATAATGATTTCGTCATCTTTCTTAATCAAATTCGTGATTGCATAAGCAATGAGGTTAATTCCTTCCGTTGTTCCTTTCGTAAAAATAACTTCGAAATCATTTTTCGCATTAATGAATTTTTGAATTTTTCGTCGGGAAACTTCCATTTCCTCAGTCGCTAACTGACTCAAAGTGTGGATTCCACGATGAACATTCGCGTTGATTTCAGAATAATATTTTTCCCAACTCTTCAGCACGGAAATAGGTTTTTGAGAAGTTGCGGCGTTATCGAGGTAAACCAAATCCTTACCGTTTACTTTTTGAGAAAGAATAGGAAATTGGCTGCGAATATTTTGAATGTCGAACATGTTTCTTATTTAGAATCCTTCAAATTTACGGAATTTTAAATTGAATAATCCACATCAAAAAACTTTTAGTAATATAGAAGAAGACTATTAAATAACAGCGGTTTGTCGCTCTTTAATTAAAATTTTTCACCACTTCATCTACGTAGAGCGCGACTTGTTTCGGACGGTGCTTCTCATCGAAAGTTTCCCTTTTATCCATTCCTGTGCGTACGATGATTATTTGTTTTTCTGGAATGATGATGATATATTGTCCATAAATTCCCCGGAAATAATAATGCTTGATCGGGGAATCGTTATTGATCCAGAGACCCATTCCATAAGCTTCGTTTGACAATTTGGTTGGTGTTCGCATCGCTTCTATAAAATTTGAATTAAGGATTTGCTTACCATCAAATTTACCGTCATTCAAAAAGAGCTGGCCGAGTTTCGCAAAATCTCTTGAACTGGAATTGAGACAGCAAAACGTTTTTTCCATACCGAAATCATCGGTATTCCACTCTGCGTTTTGTTCCATTCCAAGCGGTTGCCATAAATTTTCAGAGGCATATTCCGCTATCGTTTTATTGATTGATTTTCTCAAGGCAAAACCCAAAAGCTGCGTTGCACCTGATTGATATTCGAACTTTGTTCCGGGTTGATCTTTAAATCCACGCAGAAGAACTGATTCTTCCAAGGATTTGCCGTAATAGGCTTTCGCATTGGGAAGAAAAGGATTGTTATAATCTTCATTCCAGTTTAATCCGGCTTCCATTTCTGCTAAATTATTGAGCGTTAAATATTTTCCGAATTGTACGTTATTATAATTTTGAAAAAAAGCAGCGAATTTCTCATCAAAGCCTTTGATTTTTTTCTGTTCAATCGCTTTCCCCACAAGCATTACGGTCACGGCTTTTGCCATCGAAAAAGAATTGGTCTTTGAGGTTTGATTAAAGCCGTCCCAATATTCCTCATGCAAGAGTTTTCCGTTTTTTATAACTAAAAAGGAAGCCGTTTTTGATTTCTTCAAATCTTCAACTAAAGCTTTCGGCAAAGCATTTTTATTATAAGCAGAATCTTTTTTCCAGGGAATAGATTGTCCTTTTGCAACGGTGTGTGAGGGAAAATAAGTTCCATCATTAATGTTGGAGCCCGTCTCTCCGCGCAAATAAGTTTCGCGAATTCCTTTGAACAAATAACTGTAGCCAAACGTATAAGAAAGTGCTATTAACGCAGCAGAAACTACTAAGGTTCCTTTCAGAAATTTTCTAAACATTTCAAATCTTTGAAACAAATTTAATCATATTAATGGTAATGTCTAGAAAGAAAAAAGTTCCAGATTTCTCCGGAACTTTTTATTAATAATATTTTTTAAAATCTTAAATCTTAGAAAGTAAGTTTCTGAAATTCGTTTTCTCGTCGATAATTCTGCGCAGATCTGCAACAGCAACTCTTTCCTGTTTCATCGTATCTCTGTCTCTTAAAGTTACCGTATTGTCGGTTAAAGAATCGTGGTCGATCGTAATACAGAAAGGTGTTCCGATCGCATCCTGACGTCTGTACCGTTTTCCGATCGCATCTTTTTCTTCGTAGAATAAATTGAAATCATATTTCAAATCATTAAAAATAGTTTGAGCATATTCCGCCAAACCATCTTTTTTCATTAAAGGTAAAATTGCAGCTTTATATGGAGCTAAAGCTGGCGGAAGCGAAAGCACTGTTCGTTCTGAACCGTCTTCTAAAACTTCGTCTTTCAAACAGTTTGAGAAAATCGCGAGGAACAAACGGTCTAAACCAACCGAAGTTTCAACAACATAAGGAACGTAGTTTTCATTTCTTTCAGCATCGAAATACTGTAATTTTCTTCCTGAATGTTTTTCATGAGCACTTAAATCAAAATCGGTTCGGGAGTGGATTCCTTCCAGTTCTTTAAATCCAAAAGGAAATTTAAATTCAATATCGGAAGCTGCATTTGCGTAATGCGCCAATTTTTCGTGATCATGGAACTTATAATTTTCAGAGCCTAAACCTAAAGCCAAATGCCAGTTCAAACGTTTCTCTTTCCAGGTTTCATAGAAACCTAATTCAGTTCCCGGAGGTACAAAATATTGCATTTCCATCTGTTCAAATTCCCGCATTCTGAAAATAAACTGTCTCGCAACGATCTCATTCCGAAAGGCTTTTCCGATCTGAGCAATTCCAAAAGGTAATTTCTGACGGGAAGTTTTCTGAACATTTAAAAAGTTCACGAATATTCCCTGTGCAGTTTCCGGTCTTAAATATAAATCGGTAGCAGAATCTGCAGAAGCGCCTAATTTCGTTCCGAACATCAAGTTGAATTGACGAACATCCGTCCAGTTTTTAGAACCCGTATCTGGATCGGCAATTTCTAATTCTTCAATTAATGCTTTCACATCGCCAAGATCTTCTTTTTCAAGAGATTGCGCCATTCTGGAAAGAATCGTTTTCTGTTTTTCTCTATATTCTAAAACGCGTGGATTTGTAGATTCAAATTCTTTTTTATCGAAAGCTTCACCAAATCTTTTGGCAGCTTTCTCAATTTCTTTATCCGCTTTATCTTCTAATTTTGCGCAGTAATCTTCAATTAAAACATCTGCTCTGAACCGTTTTTTCGAATCTTTATTATCGATCAAAGGATCATTAAAAGCATCGACGTGGCCGGAAGCTTTCCAGATCGTTGGATGCATGAAAATCGCAGTGTCAATTCCCACAATGTTATCATTGAGCTGCACCATTGCTTTCCACCAATATTGTTTAATATTGTTTTTCAGTTCCGCTCCATTTTGTCCATAATCGTAAATCGCCGAAAGACCGTCATAAATTTCACTCGAAGGAAAAATAAAACCATATTCTTTTGCGTGCGAAATTATTTTTTTGAAAACATCTTCCTGTTTAGCCATCTTTTTTAGAATTTGTGCAAAAATAGGGAATTTTATTCTATTTTTTGGGAGCCGGAAACCTGCTTTACGCTATATCTTTTGCTCCGTTCCAACTGTGCAAAAGGATGTCGCTTCACTCAGGGCTATTTTAGATTCGGAGTTAAATGAAAGGTTTATTTATATTCATAAAAAATCTCTTTAAAAATTATAACTCAAAGCCAAACCATTACCCGAATTTTCAATTTTAAAATAAGGTTTAAAAGAAGTGGTTTCTCCATTCTCGATTCGAATTGCCTGATCCACTTTTTTCTTACCAGCGGCCGAAAGAGGAATTGCGATTACGATTAATCCAGCACCCGCACCTATTAATATCCAAGCATCGTTATTATCAGGTTTAATAGTGTATGGATTTCCGAAAATGTCATAAGCTGTTCTCGTTTTTCCATGAGCAATAAGTTGAGCAATCCCAAATCCGAGAGATATTCCGCCACCAAACCCTAAAATACTGGCTATCGTGTTATTGGATCTGGCCTTTTTCATATTTTCAAGCGCTTCTGACTTTTGGAAAACCTGCTCATATTGATACATTTTATAAGTCTTACCATCTTTTATTAATTTATTACCAGATAAGGCAACTTGGGAAAATAAACTTTGAAAGCAAAGCATTCCACCTAAAAGTAGAATTTTATTCATAATATCTTTTTTTGCTAAAATATCAAAATTATTTGAACCTGATCGTTTTTTTCAACCTTCATAAAATATTTGAATTTCTTATATTTGTCAAACTCTTTTTTCATGTACAAATCCTTTATTCGTCCAATACTTTTCAAATTTGATCCTGAAGAAGTTCATTATTTTACTTTTTCTATTTTAAAGAAATTCCCTTTTCTTGCAAAAATTTTTCTGCCAAAACCAATTGAAGATAAAAGACTGGAAAGAGAAGTTTTCGGTTTAAAGTTTAAAAATCCGGTTGGTTTAGCAGCAGGATTTGATAAAGACGCTAAAATGTTTAATGAACTTTCAGACCTTGGATTTGGCTTTGTAGAAATAGGAACTTTGACACCGAAAGCACAGGAAGGAAATCCTAAAAAACGATTGTTTCGTTTAAAAGATAATTCTGCAATCATCAACCGAATGGGTTTTAATAATGGTGGAGTAGATGCGGCGGTAGAACGATTGAAGAAGAATAAAAACGTCTTGATCGGTGGAAATATTGGTAAAAATAAGATTACTCCAAATGAAGAAGCGGTTAATGATTATATCATTTGTCTCGAGAAATTATTTCCAGTTGTCGATTATTTTGTAGTGAATGTAAGTTCGCCGAATACGCCGAATCTGCGTGAACTTCAAGACAAAGAACCTTTAACAAAATTGCTCGGAACTTTGCAGCAATTAAATTTAACGAAGAAAAATCCAAAGCCAATTCTTCTCAAAATTGCGCCAGACTTAAGTGATAGTCAACTTTTAGATATTATTGATATAATAAAAGAAACCCAAATTGCGGGCGTAATTGCAACGAACACCACGCTTTCACGGGAAAATTTAAGTTCAGAAAATAAAGAAGAAACAGGCGGACTTTCCGGGAAACCTTTAACAAAAAGATCCACAGAAGTTATTCGATTTCTATCCGAAAAAAGCGGAAAAGCGTTTCCAATTATCGGCGTTGGTGGAATTCATTCGGCGGAAGATGCTTTAGAAAAACTCGAAGCTGGAGCCAGTTTAGTGCAATTGTATACCGGATTTATTTACGAAGGACCGGAATTGATTCGGGAGATTAATAAAAAGATTTTGGAGAAAGGTTTGTAACAGTTTCTAAATGAAAAAATTTGCCACTGTATAAATTACCAATCCGACCAAACCGCCCACAATTGTTCCATTCACACGGATAAACTGCAGATCTTTTCCGACTTCGAGTTCCAGTTTTTCGCTCAGCTGTTTTCCTTCCCAGTTTCCGACGGTAGAACTGATCAATGCTCCAAATTGATGCGTATTTTTTAAAATATATTTGTAGGCAGTTACCCGAATCCAATGGTCGATCTTATTCTGAAATTTCTCGTCGGTTTTTAAATTTTGAGAAAGTTCCGCAAGATTTCTTTGGATGTAATTTTTTAAAGTAGAATTTTGTTCTTCTAATTCTTTCGTTAAAGATTTCTTGATAGAATTCCAGATGTCTGTGGAGTATTGATTAATTTTTTCTTCTTTCAAAAAATCGTTTTTAATGTCTCTGAATTCTTCAACCCATTTTTCCTCCGTTTTAATTTCTGTAGAAAAAGAATAGAGTTTCTCAGTGATCTCATTTCTTAAAGGATGGTCTTCATCCAACTCAACTTCTTCAAAATATTTAGACAGACCTTTCGTGATCTTATCAGCGATACCGTCATCTACAAACTTTGGAACCAAAAAATAACTTTCTTTTTTAACTCTGTTTTTAACCATTTCCTGGTTATTTAAAACATAATCCTTGATCTGTTTGGAAAGATTGGTGATGAATCTTTGATGGTCTTTTTTATCGAGAATATATTCAATTCCGTTTCCGATAATTTCGTTAATTTTCAAATCATTAGACATTTCTTTTGCCTTTTTACCAATGAAATTTACCACTTCGGTATCATCGAGTTTATTTAAAATGTCTAAAATAATTGTGGAAACCTCTTTCATTAAATTTTCCTGATTCCGTTCTTTCGAAAGCCAGTCTCCCACGAAATTTGAGATCTTAATTTTCTGAATATAAGGTCGAATATTTTGTGGCGACAAGAAATTCTCAACCACAAAATTTCCCAGATTATCCCCAATTCGTTCCTTGCTGTTTTCAATTAAATTCGTGTGTGGGATTTTTATTCCGAGTGGATAATTGAAAAGGGCAGTCACCGCAAACCAGTCTGCTAAAGCTCCGACCATCGCAGCTTCCGAAAAAGCCCGGATATAACCGATCCAGTGCGCATGATTTTTCTTTTCCAAAATCGTCATGACTACAAATAGAATTGCCATCAAAACAAAAAGTCCTGTGGCAAACATTTTATAATTCCGTAGTTGTCGTTTTTTCTGTTCGTCGTTCATTCAGCCAAATTAGTGAATTTTAAATTTTTTCAGGAGGTAACATCTGATTTATTTGTTTTTCGCTTTAATAAAAGAGAAATTTACTTCATTCATGGCAAACCTTTTGTACTCAAAAATCGTATTTTATTTGGTATCACTTACTCTTTTAAATTAAGAAACATTGATTTAAAAGATTTTTAGTAATTCAAATTAAAATATAAAATAATGTCAACATTTATGAAACCACTAGTCTTTCTACTATTCTGTATCTCTATGCAGATGTGTTCACAAGTTAAACAACCGCAAAAATCGAACTCAACCGAAAAATCAAAGTCAATGGAAAATTCAACTTCAAAAAACAATCCATATTATTCCAGAACAGACCATACGAAACTAAACGTTCCTAATTCTGAATGGAAAAAAATTCTAAGTCCAGAAGTTTATGCAGTTTCACGTGAAGCTGAAACTGAAAGACCGGGAACGGGAAAATATAATAATTTCGACGCGTTGGGTGAATATTACTGCGCAGTTTGCGGAAATCATCTTTTCCGTTCAGACTCAAAATTTTCATCAACTTGCGGATGGCCAAGTTTTTTTGAAGCCGAGAAAGACGGAGTTATTTATAAAAGAGATTCCACTTACGGAATGGAAAGAACTGAAGTCCTTTGCAAACGTTGTGATTCACATTTAGGCCACGTTTTCAATGATGGTCCGCCGCCAACAGGAACACGTTTCTGTATGAATTCTGTCAGCTTAGATTTTGTGGCAGATAGTAAAACAGCTGCGAAATAACAATCGCCTTCAAAATAATATTGCTCAACGACGGATTTTCTTTGAGCAATTTTTATTTGGATTGGTGAAAATTGTCTACAATTAATTCTTAGATCATGTTAGAACATTTTTATACCTGTCCCTACTGTTGGGAAGAAATTTCCGCCTTGTTGGATCCCTCCGTTTCTAATCAAACGTACATAGAAGACTGCGAAGTTTGCTGCAATCCTATAGAATTGCAGGTAAGTTTTGAAGGTGAAGAGCTGGTTGGATTTGAAGCGCGGGATATTGAGCAATAAATTTTTAGAGATTTAAAAACAAAAAATGCAGCCATTTACGCTGCATTTTTTTATGTTTAAAATTTAAAAATATTTATGTCAAAGGTGCACCAACCTGTAAGTCACATCGGTGATGAGGTGCGCCATGTGCTGGATTTAATGCAGGTTTCGGACCTGTTGCCTGCGGTTCAGAAACTGGTGTAGCAACCGGACCAGACATTGATGGTGAAATTGGATTTGTATTAAAATTGGTATTACCAGTTTGCATTTGCGGTGAAGCAACTTGTGGCGCAGCATTTTGTTGAGGCGCACTGTCAATAGGTGCTCCCACAGGAATTTCGCAGCGGTGATAAGGTTGTCCGTGTTCAGGATTCAAAGCCGGTTTTTCTCTGGGAGTATTTGCTGCAACTGCATTCGCAGGAACTTGTGCAACTAATTCTGCGTTTTGATCGATGACATTTGCCGAAGCAGTTGCTGTACCATTTGCAGAATCAGTTTTCGGTGCGGTTATTTCTGAATTTTCTTTTGAAGTTGATTCTTTTTTATCGCACGAGTAAACAAGTGCCGCACTTGCTATTATTAACGGAAGTATTTTCATAATTTCTATTTTTTCAAAAGTAAGGATTTTTATTAAAACTTAAAATCAAGACCGAAATATACATTTGCGCCCATAATTGGTGCGTAAACCATTCCTGCATCAAAGTAATTTCCGAAAGGATTCTGTGGATCGATAATAGGATTGTTCTGCGTGTAACCTGTCAAATTTTCACCACCCACATAAGCACGAATGTTTTTATTAAAGTTTCTGGCAATCTGCGCATTAAGAGTGGTGTAGCTTTTAGAGAATTCCGGTAATCTGTATTCTGCAGGATTAGAATTAAGGTTTGGAAGTTTCTGTTTTCCAATTAATTGAAGCGTAGAATCAAAACTCCAGAATGCTCCTTTTTCTGTTTTTTCTGTAGAATAGGAAGCATTGAAAAATCCTCTGTTTTTAGCCATAAATGGAATTTCTCTCTTCCCACCGATGAAATCTGCTTGAACATCGTAATATTTATAAGCTAATCTAACTTCTAAATTTTTTAAAGGAATCAGATCAAGTTGCGTTTGAAAACTATTGGCAAAAGATTTTCCATTAAGGTTATAAAAAACCAATTTCTGTGGCGAAACATCCAAATCTGTCAAAACTTGATTTTGGAAATCTGTTCTAAAAAAATCTGCAACTAAGCTTGCTTTTCGATTAAATAATTTGAATTCCTGTTGAAGACTTGCGCCGTAATTCCAGGCAATCTCTGGTTTTAAATCATAAATTTTCCCGCCGTTTCCTAAAATCTCAATTTGTCGGTTTGATCCGAAATATTGCTGACTTTCCGCAAAAATATTCGCAGTTCTAAAACCTCTTCCTGCAGAAAGCCGAAGAATTGTTTTAGGAGTTAGATCATATTTAAAGTTGACTCGCGGTGTAAATTGTGTTCCTGCTAAATTGTGAAAATCGGTTCGAACTCCTGCTACCAAAGTGTATTTCACTCCTGTCAAAGTATATTCGAAAAATACTCCGGGAACGGTTTCTGTTCTTTTATAATTTTGAGTCAGATAATCTTCGTCATATTGATCATATAAAAAACTCGCTCCAGTTTTGAATTTATTATTCGTATTTCCAATAATACTTTCAAAAATTAAATTAGAGTAGAACGTATTTTGATTCCCAAAATAATTCCGCTGACCAAAAAAACTATCCTGTTGATGTGTCGTAAACTGGTTCATCCACCCAATACTTTGGTAAGGTTTGCCTTTGAAAATATAGCCGGTTTTATTCCAGATCTCAAATCGGGAAAGATTGATCCCAACTCCGTAAGCATTTTGTTGTGACCGGTCAATTTTTTTATCAAAAGCAGTTTGTCCGCCAAAACGCTCGTCTTTTACAAAACTAATTCCGAAATGCGAACCCAACCCGGAGTGCTCTAAATCATTGTAATTCAAGAGATAAGCTGCGTTGATTTGATTTCCAATTGGCTGATCTAAAAATCCATCATGATTAGCGTCTTTTTTTTCTAAAGTGGCGTTTCCATGCAGTAAAACCGATTGATTCCAATGTTCGTTGAGTTGCGAGGTAGAAGTAATATTGGTTTCTACTCTTCCATTGATGTCTGCAAAAACATTCAGTGAAGTTTCTGGTTTATCTTGAAGTTTTAAAAGTTCAGTATTGATTTGTCCCGTAATGCTTTCATACCCATTAACAACAGTGCTTCCTCCTTTGGTTAATTGAATTCCGCCAATCCATCTTCCAGGGATTAAATTCAATCCGTAAGGCGCAGCTAAACCACGAATGGAGGGTAATAATTCTTTCGTTAGAGACGTATATTTTTGATCTAATCCAAGCATTTTTAGCTGCTTCGTTCCTGTTACCGCATTTGTAAAGGAAACATCGACCGTTGCGTTGGTTTCAAAGCTTTCGGATAAATTACAACATGCGGCTTTCAATAATTCTTTGCTGTTGATATTGAAGGTAAGACCGGTTTCTTTTCTGTTCAACGCAGTTGCGTCGGCTAATTTGGTCACTTTAACTTCTTCAATTGATTTATTAACATGATCTGCATGATCTTCAATTTCAGTTTTGGCTTCCGGATTTTCATCGTCATGAACCAAGGAACTCTTTACGCCGAAAGGTAATGTTCGGTCATAAAGACAACAATCGGGAAGGTTTTTATAGACATCATCTTTCGCCAGAAATTTCTCGTTATCATGACCAACTTCTGCAATTTTTTTCAAAATTTGGTCTGCTGAAGTTTTCGAAGGGTCAAAATTAAGAGTCACTATCTGAGTTTGTGGATCCCAAATTGAGGAATCGGCGCCTGCCGTTGAAGCAGCCTTTTCAATTCTTGCTTTACATGAACTGCAATTTCCGCGAACGAAATACTGATTTTCTTTTTTAATAGGTTGTTCTAAAATATCATTTTTCAGGAGAGAAGGTTCTCTTTTGTAATGACAACAGCTTGGAAGTTTTTCGTAAACATCATCTGTTGCGGTGTATTTTTCGTTATCGTGACCAACTTCGGCAATGTTTTTTAATATTTGGTCTGCTGAAATTTTTGCAGGATCAAATTCCAGATCGAGTTTTTGAGAATCAACATTCCAAACTGCGGTCGTTGCGCCTGATTTTTTAGCGGAGGTTTCGATCCTTTCTTTACAAATCGCACATTCGCCTTTCACAAGGAAAGTAGATTTTGTGATGGATTGCGAAAATAGAAAGGACGTAATTAGAAAAGAAAAAAGTACAAGACTTTTAAATAAAATTTTCATTTTTAAATTAAGTTTAATGACAGTAAGTGTTTCCAAAAGAACATTCTTTTGGCTGTTATTTAAGGTATTAAACTAATTTTGGCGGTTGCCAGATGTTTTGAAAAGAAGAAGAGAAATAAAAATTTCTGTACTCAAAACTTAGTTTTTGTGAGTAAAAACGCTGAGTAAGAAAAGTTTTTGATTCTGGAGAAATAAAATTAATTACAAAATGAACTGAGCAGGAATGACATTGCGTACAGTCATCACCACAGTTATTTTTTTCAGACTTACTTTTTGAATTTTCTGAATGACAAGTTTTTGTTTTATCAGTTTTGCAGCAATCGTCTTTCGTTGATTTCTGGTCGCAACATTCCACTTTACTTTGAGCAAAAATCATCTGTTTGGGAAGAATAAAAATACTCAATCCCAAAACAATAAAAAATATTTTCAAAGTTCTTGACATGCTTTTGCAAAATTAATAAATATAAATTGAATAACAGCACTGTGTTAAATCTTCTTAAATTTAGTTAAAAAATATCGATTCAATTGCTTGATAGCTAATTAATTGTATTTTTGCAAAGTCAAAATCATTTAACATAATATAGAATGAAGAAAGTCCTTTTAACATTAATTTCTGTTTTTTTAGTTTCAACTTCCTTTTACAGCCTTGATTCAAAAACTATTAATACAGAAACTCATCTAAAAGTTGAACCCGCAAAATCAATCTCAAATACAGAAAAAAAATCCTCCGCAGAAATTGCAACGGAAATTTATACTTCTCTCGGTTTCGAAAATATCAATATATTAAATCAAGAAGTCTTTCTAAAAGCCTTTCGTGGTTTTGAAAATCTAAAAAAAGCGGGGAAATTAAATGAAGATTCTCATTTATTGACCATTTGTGATTTCTCAATTTCATCAACTGCGAAAAGACTTTGGGTGATTGACCTCGATCAAAAGAAAATCCTTTTTAATTCTCTGGTTGCGCACGGAAAAAATACAGGTGAAGAATTTGCGCAAAAATTTTCAAATACTGAAAGTTCTTATCAAACAAGTCTTGGTTTTTATATTACAGAAAGCACTTATAACGGAAATAATGGGTATTCATTGAAATTATCGGGAATGGATTCCGGATATAACGATGCCGCTTTACAACGCGCAATTGTAATGCACGGTGCAGATTATGTAAGTGACGACTTTATCAAAACACAACATAGAATTGGTCGAAGTTGGGGTTGTCCTGCAGTTCCCAGAGCTTTAGCAGAACCAATTATCAATACTATTAAAGGAAAGAATTGTCTTTTTATTTACTATCCAGACGATCAATACCTGTCGAGCTCGAAATGGTTGAAGGCAGACGAAAATATTTAATATAAAAATCCCGGTTAACAATTGCTAACCGGGATTTTTTATGATTTATTTCAGTTCTATCGGATTGTTATTTTTCTTTGCTTCGTCTTTCAAGCGGTCTTCTATTTGTTTTCTTTGATTGGGATCTGTAGTTCTTGTCGGTCCAAATCCTCTGCCGGAGGTCATTGAAGCCTGCATAAAAGAAACCGGATCTTTTTTAAATAAAGCATTTTGCTTCTCAAAATCTTTTCTTTTAACTTTTACCAAATTACCGGATTGGGTGAAAGTCTGCATTTCCGGTATTTTTTTAGTTTCTTTCAAATCAAAGGAATAGTCGTTTTTGGAATCTTCTACTTTTATAATCAATCCCGGAAGTCCCGAAAATTTGTAAGGTCCGTCCTGAAAAGGAATTTCTGTCGTAAACCACGCGTACCAAGTTCTACCTGCAAAATATGTTTCTGCTTTCTGGGTTTTATATTCTCCGATTTTTGCGGTTTCAGGAAGAATTTTCCACTCCATTGGTCGGTCTTCTTCGTAAGAATACTGGTCTCTTGCAATCCTTGTGTTATAGGTTTTTACTCCTGTTTTGCCATCTTTTTCAATAGTGAAATCGATATAAGAACGTAAATTTTGCATTTGACTTCTATCAAAATTAAAACTTCCGGTTTGGCGAGCTCTTCCAAAAATTGAATCCCTTTTAACCCGCTTTTCACCGTAGAAGATTGATTTTTCTGGGTTAATATCCAGGTAAGCAATTTCAGTTTTCACATCGTTTCGGTTCGTTGAATCCAGTTTCATTGAAACTTGATATATGAAACGCGTCGCTTGTGAAAATAATATTTGAGAAAAGATCCCTAAGAATAAAATTCCTATTTTTTTCATAAAAGTTGATTTGAGATTTTGATTATTAATTGAGAAAAAAGTTAAAATCTTCGTCTATAAAGCAGATAGATAAATATACGGCTACAAATTTGATTTTCATTATATTATTAGTAATTTTGCAATCTAAATTCATTCTAAATAAAAACAATGATAAAAGTAAGCGATCATGCAAAAGAAAAAGCCATTCAGTTAATGACTGAAGACGGCTTCAAACCTTTTGAAGATTATATAAGAGTCGGCGTTAAAAGCGGCGGTTGTTCCGGTTTGGAATATATTCTGAAATTTGATAATGAAAAAACAGAGTCAGATCAGGTTTTTGAAGATAATGGTATAAAGATCATTATTGATAAAAAATCAATACTTTATTTAGCTGGGACAATATTAGAATTTTCCGGAGGATTGAATGGGAAAGGTTTTGTGTTCAATAATCCGAATGCAAACAGAACTTGCGGTTGCGGGGAAAGTTTCTCATTATAATCGAAGGTTTAATGCTCAAAATTTAAATTTATGGCAACTGTTACAAAATATACTGAAGACGATTTAAGAGTAGATCTAGAAAATCAAAAATACGAATACGGTTTTACGACAGATATCGAGTATGAGGATTTTCCCATCGGTTTGTCTGAAGAAATTGTGCGAATGATTTCTGCAAAAAAAGAAGAACCGGAATGGATGACGGAGTGGCGTTTGGAATCGTACAGAATCTGGTTGAAAATGGAAGAACCAAATTGGGCGAATGTTTCTTATGAAAAGCCAGATTTCCAAGCAATTCAATATTATTCAGCACCAAAAGTAAAGCCGGAATTAGCAAGTTTAGATGAAGTTGATCCTGAATTATTGAAAACATTTGCGAAACTGGGTATTAACATTGAAGAGCAAAAAAGACTTTCAGGAGTTGCAATGGATATTGTGATTGATTCGGTTTCTGTAAAAACGACCTTCCAAAAAACATTAAAAGAAAAAGGAATTATTTTCTGTGCGATCTCTGAAGCAATCAGAGATTATCCGGAATTGGTTCGTAAATATATCGGTAAAGTCGTTCCTAGAGGAGATAACTATTACGCAGCTTTAAACTCAGCAGTATTTTCCGACGGTAGTTTCTGCTATATTCCAAAAAGCATTAAATGTCCAATGGAACTTTCAACTTACTTTAGAATTAACCAATCAGGAAGCGGACAGTTTGAAAGAACTTTACTCATCGCGGATGAAGGAAGTTACGTTTCCTACCTCGAAGGTTGTACTGCACCTGCAAGAGATGAAAATCAATTGCACGCCGCTGTAGTAGAATTATTTGCGATGGATGATGCTGAAATTAAATATTCAACCGTACAAAACTGGTATCCTGGAGATTCAGAAGGGAAGGGTGGCGTTTTCAATTTCGTAACGAAACGCGGAATTTGTGAGAAAAACGCAAAAATATCCTGGACGCAAGTTGAAACGGGTTCTGCTGTAACATGGAAATATCCATCTTGTATATTGAAAGGTGATAACTCAGTTGGGGAATTTTATTCCATCGCGGTTACCAATCATCATCAATATGCTGATACAGGAACCAAGATGATCCACATCGGGAAGAATACCAAATCAACGATCATTTCTAAAGGAATCTCTGCCGGAAAATCAAACAATTCGTATAGAGGATTAGTGAAAATGATGCCTTCCGCAAAAGGAGCGCGTAACTTTTCACAATGTGATTCCTTATTAATGGGTAATGAATGTGGTGCGCATACTTTCCCTTATATCGAAGTTAAAAACACGAGCGCACAACTCGAGCACGAAGCGACCACTTCAAAAATCGGTGAGGATCAGATCTTCTATTGTAACCAACGGGGAATCAGTACAGAAAAAGCGATTGCATTAATTGTAAACGGTTTTGGAAAAGAAGTATTGAATAAATTACCCATGGAATTTGCAATTGAAGCACAGAAATTATTAGAAATATCTTTGGAAGGAAGTGTAGGATAAATTTAGTTAGTTCAATTCGAACATCAATTTTCATAACGCACTTTATTTAAAGAATTTATATATCATAACAGAAAAAAAACACGAAGTAATTAACTTAAACATTATTATCTAATTACCTCATTCACATTATGTTAAAAATTAACAACTTACACGCAAGAATCCAGGACGGAGCAGAAATCTTAAAGGGTATCAATCTACAAATAAATCCGGGTGAAGTTCACGCCATCATGGGACCAAACGGAGCAGGAAAATCAACCCTCGCTTCAGTCGTTGCCGGAAAAGAAGAATACGAAGTAACCGAAGGTGAAATCCTTTTTGAAGGAAATAATATCATCGAAGATGCTCCGGAAGAAAGAGCTCACAAAGGAATTTTCATGTCTTTTCAATATCCCGTAGAAATTCCAGGAGTTACTGTAACCAATTTCATCAAAGCAGCCATTAACGAAAACCGAAAAGCAAAAGGTTTGGAAAATATGTCGGCAAAAGAAATGTTGGCTTTAGTAAAAGAGAATTCAGAAAAACTTAGTATTAAAAGAGATTTCTTAAACCGTTCACTCAACCAAGGATTTTCTGGTGGGGAGAAAAAACGAAATGAGATCTTTCAAATGATGATGTTGAATCCCAAGTTGGCCATCCTTGATGAAACCGATTCAGGACTTGATATCGATGCTTTAAGAATCGTTGCAGATGGCGTAAATTCTTTTAGAAATGAAGGAAACGCAGTTTTGTTAATCACTCATTATCAAAGACTTTTAGATTATATCGAGCCAGATTTCGTACATGTTTTAGCCGACGGGAAAATCATCAAAACCGGTGATAAATCGCTTGCTTTAGAATTGGAAGATAAAGGATACGATTGGCTTTTGAATTAATTTGGAATTTGTAAACCTCAAATTTCCTTTTAAAATGTCGAATTTCAAATCAATACAATGGCTCTATTAGAAAATATACAAAATAATCACGCGGCTTTTTTAGATACGCTTCAACATCGTTTTCTTGATGAAAATCGAAATGCTGCCTTGAAAAAGTTCTTTCATTTTGGCTTTCCAACTAAAAAAGACGAGGAATATAAATACACGAACTTAAGAGAAATCACCGAGAAGAATTATAATTTCTTCCCGAAAGAAGCGCATACAATTTCCAAAGAACAAATTGCTGAATTGCACTTAGGCGAAGAAAACTTCGACTGGATTGTTTTTATTAATGGCCAATTGCACAAAGAATTATCAAAAATTTCTATTGAAAATGTAGAACTACTTTCGTTTAATTATGCTTTAAATGATCCAAAACATAAAGATATTTTTGACAATTATTTTAATTCGATTGCTGATCAAAATTTAGCATTTACGAATTTAAATACCGCATATTGCAAAATGGGATTTTTCTTAAAAGTTCCAAAGAATGTCGTGATTCAAAAACCAATTCACGTCTTCTATATCTCTCAAAATCAAGACGAAAACACGTTTTACAATACCCGTAATTTATTGATTGCAGAATCAGGTTCTAAAATTGAAGTGATTGAAAGTCATCATAATTTTGATGATACTTTTGTCTTCACAAATTCTGTAACAGAGATTTTCACCTATCAAAATGCAAAAGCAGATTGGCATAAATTACAGAATGACAGCAACACTTCTTACATGATGGACCACACTTTTGCGAAACAGGAACGCGATAGTTTAACCACTGTAAACACTTTTACTTTCGGTGGGAAATTGGTCAGAAATAATTTAGATTTTATTCACAACGGAGAAAATATCAACTCTTTTATGAACGGAATAACAATTATCGACGATGATCAATTGGTCGATCATCACACTGCAGTTCACCATAAGACGCCGCATTGCGAGAGTTACCAGAATTACAAAGGAATCTACAAAGGCAAATCTCACGGGGTTTTCAACGGTAAAGTTTTCGTAGATAAAATAGCTCAGAAAACCAATGCTTATCAACAAAACAACAATATTTTGCTGGATGAAGGTGCGACGATTGACAGCAAACCACAACTTGAAATCTTTGCAGATGATGTGAAATGTTCTCATGGTTGTACAGTTGGTCAACTCAATGAAGACGCACTTTTTTACCTTCGTGCACGTGGAATTTCCAAGAATGAAGCACAAGCAATGTTATTGTTTGCCTTCGCAAATGACGCTATGCAAAATATCGATATCGAACCACTTAGAGTTAAAATCTCAAAACTTTTGGCAGAAAAGTTAGAGGTAGATATGTCGTTTGAAGATATTTTTTAGGGCGACTTTTCCATCCTCCACTCCCGCTTTTTTTATTATTGTCTTCGACTTCGCTCAGCCAACAATAAAAAAGAGCTCCGTTCAGGCTGGGTCGCAATATTTAGATAAAATAAAGTTTGTTTATTAAAACAAAACCATCAATAGAAACGGGCTTTAGCCCGTTTTTTTTATTTGAAACAACGATTGGCTTTAGCCAAAACTTATTTAAGCCTTTGCTAAGTGAAACGCCTTTGTGCCCGTAATTTGTGAAGAGTTTGTTTGAGATTACTTTGAGTTTTTGCGTGAAAAGAAGGATTTCAACTATAACAGCACTAAAAACTCATATCTTTAAAATATGAATTTAGAACACATCAAAGATCATATTAATGCTTATAAAGAACACGACCAAATATTTGATGCTGCAAACTTTCTCATCGATTCTTTTGGACTTGAAAGTGAAAACTTCGCTGGATTCGGTTTTCGTCCAGAATTAGAACCCAACAAAATGTTACTCACAACAGAAGGAGAACTTGGTGAAAAACAGATGGTCATGATTCCAAAAAATCTTTTTGATTTTGATCTGAATTTAGTCGTAAACATGGTTGCTCACGAAATGTTACATGTTCGACAGAAAGCGCCAGAGCCATTGATAGAAGATAAGAACGAACGAGAATTTCAGGCGTATTGCGAAATGCTTTTCCATAAAGAATTCCCGCTTGTTCCCGATGTTTCTGATTTTCATAAAAAATTCTTCGCAGAAAAAGCTTTGGAATACTATAAGAGAATGGGTGAACATTCAAAACTTCAATATAAATATGGAGAGCAGAAATTGGAATTAGAGAATTTTATCGCCGCCATTTAAATGATATAATTTCTCTTTTCTTTGAAAAAGCTTTACAAAAAATATAATTTGATCTTGTAAACTGTTTGTAAAGCATTTTTAAGTCGCTGTATTTCAAAATGTTATATTTTACTAAGCTTTTACATGTGTTTTTCAAACAGAAGTTTTTAATCTGGGATAATTTTACCTCATCGAAAATTAACCAATTAAAATCAGCAAAATGAAAAATCTTATTTTATCAATCGTAACCGTTTTAAGCTTAGTTGCATGTAAAAAACAAGAAGGGGTTTCCACTACTGGAGAATCGAGTTCCTCTATTACAAAGGGAGATTCCTTATCCATGAATAATTCCGCGGGGTTTGACAGTACTCAGAATTCCACGAGAAAAAATAGCGATTCTCTAAATTCTCTAGCAAAGGATACTTCAGTCGCAAAAATTCAAAAATTAAATAACGAGAAAAAACTGCTTACAGAAAAGGTCGCAAAAGAAATGGATTCTTCTACAAGATCTGCCATTATTTCTGAAATAAAGATTACGCAAAAGAAAATTGATTCCGTACGAAATAATGTGGTGTTAAATAGGAAAAAACAGATAACCGCACCAAAAATTGTTCGGGAAAGGAAAATCATTTACCTGGAAAAGTCAACTCGAAAAGAGGTGGTTATTACCCCAAAAATAACTAAAAAAGGTGCTTTGGAAATAGAAGTCGAAGATATGGAAACTGCGCAGTTTGCTACTAAAGAGCAAGTATTTAAATATAATGGAATTGTAAAAAGCGAACAAATTTCAAGCGATAAGGATCAGCAATTCGATTTTCTAAAAATAAGTGTACCCCTCGACAAATCGGAATATCTGATTAAAGATCTAGAAAATAATGTAGGAAAAATAATCTCTAGAAATATTCAAATTAATGGGGAAGAATACTCTAAAAATTCAGTTTGCCATTTGGAGATCACACTCGTTAAAAATTCTAAAGATGCTATCATTTCCGCTATTCCAAAAACATTCGGAGGAAGAACTCTAGGCGCCGTCGGAACTGGATGGAATGTTATTCAGGAAATATTTCTCTTTATTTTACCCTTTTGGCCAGTTTTATTAATCGGGGGCGGAATTTATTTTTACTTTAAAAAAAAGAAAACAGCAGAAGCTAATCAATAATTGATAACGAAAAAGGAAACCTGAATGGGTTTCCTTTTATTTTTTAGTTGATGAGCATTTTTTCTAAAATTTCACACGCAGATTTAGGTAAATTCGTTCCAGGTCCAAAAATAAAATCAGCACCATTTTGATAAAGAAATTCATAATCCTGCTTTGGAATTACTCCACCGACAACAATAGTAATATCTTCTGCGCCGAGTTTTTTTAATTCTGCTACAACTTCCGGAACGAGATATTTGTGTCCAGCTGCTAAAGAAGAAACGCCTAAAATGTGTATGTCATTTTCTACGGCTTGTTTCGCAACTTCTTCCGGCGTCTGGAATAACGGCGCAACATCGACATCAAATCCCATATCGGCAAAAGCGGTTGCAACTACTTTTGCGCCACGATCATGACCATCTTGTCCCATTTTCACGACCATAATTCTTGGTCTTCTTCCTTCATGCTCTTCAAACTTTTCAGTTAAAGCAAGTGCTTTCGGAAAATATTCATTCTTGCTTGCATTCATGGCATAAACTCCTTGTATGGTTCTGATATTCGCTTTATACCGTCCGAAACTTTCTTCCATTGCATCGCTCATTTCACCGAGTGTAACTCTTCTTCGAGCTGCTTCGATACAAATTTCTAGAAGATTCCCTTCTCCTGTTTTTGCAGATTCTTTTAATTTTTCTAAAATCTCTTCAACCTCTTTTGGATTTCTATCTGTTTTTATTTGATGTAATCTTTCGATTTGTTTTCGTCGAACTTCAGAATTATCGATATCTAAAATATCCAATTCCATTTGTTTCTGAGTGGATTGGAAGGAATTAACGCCAATAATAAATTCTTCGCCACTGTCGATTTTTGCTTGCTTTTTTGCCGCAGCTTCTTCGATTCTCATTTTTGGAATTCCGGCTTCGATTGCTTTGGTCATTCCACCTTCTTTTTCCACTTCATCAATGAATTTCATGGCCTCATCAATCATTTGTTGAGTCAGACTTTCCACCAAATGACTTCCTCCCATCGGATCTACAACATCGCAAATTCCACTTTCTTGCTGTAAAATAATTTGGGTATTTCTTGCAATTTTCGCGGAATAATCTGTTGGTAAAGCAATCGCTTCATCCAAAGCATTCGTGTGTAAAGATTGCGTTCCACCTAAAGCTGAAGATAATGCTTCAATCGTGGTTCTGGTGATATTATTAAAAGGTTCCTGTTCCGTTAAACTCCAGCCTGAAGTTTGAGAGTGTGTTCTTAAAGCTAAAGATTTTGGATTTTGTGGATCAAATGGTGTTAAGAGATTTGCCCAAATATATCTTGCGGCTCTTAGTTTTGCAATTTCCATAAAATGGTTCATTCCGATTGCCCAGAAAAATGATAGGCGTGGTGCGAAATCATCGATCTTCATCCCCGCTTTCATTCCTGTTCTTACATATTCTAAACCATCTGCTAAAGTATAGGCCATTTCTAAAACTGGTGTCGCTCCAGCTTCCTGCATATGATAACCGGAAATTGAAATCGAATTAAATTTCGGAATATTTTTGGAAGCATATTCGAAAATATCGGCAATAATTTTCATGGAAGGAGTCGGCGGATAAATGTAGGTATTCCGAACCATGAATTCTTTTAGAATATCATTTTGAATTGTGCCTGAAAGCTTATCCTGTGAAACGCCTTGCTCTTCTGCAGCTACGATATAAAAAGCTAAGACTGGTAAAACCGCTCCGTTCATGGTCATAGAAACTGAGATTTCATCCAAGGGAATCTCATTAAATAGAATCTTCATGTCTTCCACGGAATCAATTGCAACGCCGGCTTTTCCAACGTCTCCTTCAACTCGTGGATGATCGGAATCGTAACCGCGGTGTGTTGCCAAATCAAAGGCAACAGACAAACCTTTTTGTCCGGCTGCTAAATTTCTTCTGTAAAATGCATTGGATTCTTCTGCAGTAGAAAATCCCGCGTATTGACGAATTGTCCAGGGTTTTTGAACATACATTGTAGAATACGGTCCACGCAAGTACGGCGCAATTCCTGCAGCATAGTGTTTTTCTGTTAGAACTTTTGAATCATTTTCAGTGTAGGAAGATTTCATTTCCAAACCATCTTTTTCGAAAAAGTAGGGAAGTGTTGGTTCCGATTTAAGGGAAAAATCAGGATTTTGGTTGAGGATTTTTTGGCGCATTATACTTTAGTTGTAGAAAGTAAAGTTACGTTTTTTCGGCAATTTTTTTGTAGATAGAAAAAGGGTCTTTGAAAATCGCAATCGATTACCTGCTTACTTTTTTTCGTAAAAGTTTTCTTTTAAGATTTTTTCACCATTAACAAAGCTCTGTTCTGTGATTTTGAATTTTTTAGTGCTCAATTTTATTACTGTTTCACTTTTGCTCATGTCATCTTCAAGGTAGGTGAGATTTCCGCTAGCAAAGCTAAGACCGTTGGTTTTTACAACATGAGATTCATAGTTTTTGCCTGTTGCGAAGTATTTTAGAAGATTGTATTTAACGTTGTTTTTGAAGATTTCCCAATAAGACTTTCCCGAGCATTGCATATCCAAGTTAGTTATACCATCTTTATTTTACAATGTCTTCTTTGCATTAAACCAATTGCCCTGCAATTGTTGTATGTTCTCAAATGAAATGGTTTGCTGCATTGGTTTTTTAATTTTTTGGGAATTACATTGCGCACATAATTGAAAGGCGAGAATTAAGAGCAAATTTTTTATCATTATTTTTATTTATAGTATTAAAGAATTTATCAGTACAACACTGGAAATAAAAAAAGGGTAATCTAAAAATAGATTACCCAATTTAAATAATTAAATGATCACTTGTGTTTATTTAATAATCAATTTTTCTGTAGTTACACTAGACCCTGTATTAACTTTTACAATATAATTTCCTTTTGAAAGTTTAGAATTTACATTTAAAATGCTATTGTTGGCTGTTCCTGTTGTTTGATAAACAACTCTTCCTGACATATCCAAGATTGCAATTTTTACCAGTTCTTTGGAAGCATTGGCAAATTTTATACTGAATACGCCATCTCTTGCAGGATTGGAAAAAATTGAAATACTTTTCAGTGACTTATTAATGTTTTCCGTCTCCAATGCTTCATTTAAAATTGTAACCATATAGTCTTCTATCTGACCATTTTGAATATCAGATTGACAAGATGTGTAAGAAATATCTCCAGCAACTACCCGCATTCTTAACGGAGTGTCCAATATTACATTCGTGGACGGAATGATAAAAGTTTCTACTGATTGCACACCTGGTAATAATTCAAGATTAGAAATTACTTTTTCATTGTTTTCATTAAAAGCACCATCGTTATTATAGTCGATGTAAACATTGAATACATTTGGATTGGAAGCGCAAGCTAATGTGATTGTTTGTGGATTTTGATTTACTACCAAATTTGTTGCATATTTTGTGTTGCTGCAAATTAATGCCGCATAGTCATAATAAGTTTTATTAAAATTAGATTCAAGACTTCCATTTGAGACATTTTTGATAGTTCCAATTTTTACCAGGGTTGGTCCGTAATTGTAATTCCCTAGTTGCGTATTGATCTCATTGGGGAAACATATTGCGGGAATTAAAGCAGGGTAACTTCCAGAAGGTGAAGTTGCACCAAGAGAAGTAGTGAGACCACCTCGATATTGTAAGAACAGCGCTAATCCTCTATTTTTTTGTCCTTGCGTAAACAATCTGTTAGAATCTGTGTAGTTCATCACATTATATTGAACATTGTTATAACCTGCAGCATCACAAGGATTTGGTTCGCCATTCCCAGGTAAAGTAGTAACTCTCGCAAAACTTTTGCTTGCAGGTGTATCGCAAACACGATCATTATCCGTTTCACAACCACCTGAAGAAACCGTTGGACAACTTGTATTAGAGCCTGTTTTAAATGTATGTTCTAATCCTAGAGAGTGACCAAATTCATGAGCAAAAGTTGTTGGATGCGTTGTTTCAATTACTACAGAAGCTTTCATAAAAGTATCATAAGTAGCATCTTGATTTGTAGGGAAACTTGCAAAACCTTGCAAACCATTTACTTCTGTAATAGGATAAGAGTCAAAAGTATTTACGATATAAACATTGTAATAGGATTGAGCATCCCATCTTGATAAAGATCTTACTTGATTTGCTGAAACTCCATCTTCATTGGCGCGATTTAATCCATGCGCAGAATATTGAGGATAAGTTGCAGTCACATTGATTTGATTGATTCCTGTAGTTAAACCACAGAGAGGTGATCTTTTTGCTAAAACTAATTTAAAAGGAATCACCACGTTTCCTTGTGCAACAGTGTACCATTCGCCACCATAAGTTGTGTTGTAGAATTTATTGACATCATCAATCCATTTGATTACTTCTGCATCAGTTCTTAAAGGTGCAGTACCATCATTCATTAAATGAACAACGATGGGAATTTCATAGATGGTTTCCGATTTTCCTGATTCAGTTCCATGACCATTCTCTCTTAGGAATTTTTGGATATTGAGTCCTAAAAGTTTCGCCTCGGCTTGCAATCTTGCTTCTTTAATTTCTGGGATTATTTCTTCTAAATGCGCCTGATTTTGCTCAAATCCACAAAAATCTTGAGCATTTGTAAATAAGAATGTAAGGAAGAAGTAAAGAACGAAGTATAATTTATTCATTTATTTTAATTTTAAATTGGGTGTAAACATAAAGATTTATTAGGTATGATACAATCGGCTCTAAATTTCAGAGATAAAAAAAACGGAAATTTTCATCTCCTTTTTATAATTTTATCACTTGTTTTTTCTTGTTAAATGAGATTTAAAACTGATACAAAATAATTAATTGGGTTTAGCAATACAATAGGGACTAACCCCTAATTTAAGTTTTTTATTAGGTAGTAAATATCTCCTTTCTGCGTATTAATATGGAAAACGGTCTCTTAACAAAACAAATGGAATCATTTGATTAGCAGAAAAAATTTAGCAAAAAAATTAGAGCTTTTTAAAATAATTTAATAATTATCTTCTTCACCTTTCATTTTCTCTGCATTTTCTGCCATAATTACGGCATCGATCATTTCCTGTAAATCACCGTTCATATAAGCATCAAGATTGTACATAGATTTATTTACACGGTGATCGGTAACTCTTCCTTGCGGATAATTGTAAGTTTTGATTTTCGCAGAACGGTCACCGGTTGAAACCATCGATTTTCTTTGTGCTGCGATATCTCCAACTGATTTTTGAACTTCTATATCGTATAATTTTGTTCGAAGCATTTCCATTGCTAATTCCCGGTTGGCCAACTGAGAACGAGCCTGTTGACAAACAACTACCATTCCGGAAGGTTTGTGCGTTAACTGCACTTTTGTTTCTACTTTATTTACGTTTTGTCCACCCGCACCTCCGGATCGGGAAGTTTGCATTTCGATGTCGGCTGGATTTAATTCAAAATCGATTTCTTCGGCTTCCGGAAGAACTGCGATCGTAATTGCAGAAGTGTGAACTCTACCTTGAGATTCAGTTTCAGGAACACGTTGTACACGATGAACTCCGGATTCAAACTTCATGATTCCATAAACGCCGTCGCCTTCTATTTTTAAAATGAGTTCTTTATAACCTTTTGAAGCTTCGTTTGCATCGGTGATCTCGTGTTTCCAGCCTTTTGTTTTGAAGTACATTGCATAAGCTCTGTAAACATCTTCCACAAAGATTGCAGCTTCATCGCCACCTGTTCCGGCGCGAAGTTCAACAATCACATTTTTATCATCGGTAGGATCTTTTGGGATCAATAAAACTTTCAGCTGTTCTTCAAATGCCGGGATTTTATCCATGGCTTCGTATTTTTCAGCTTTTGCCATCTCTACAAATTCTTTATCAGAACCGTCTGCAATAATTTCGTCGGATTCTTCGATCGTCGTTAAAGCCTGTTTGTATTGATCAAAAACATCAACAATTTTTTTTAAATCGCTGTATTCTTTGTTGAGTACTGAATATTTTTTCTGATCAGAAATGATATCGGGCTGAATAATTAAGTCTGCTACTTCGTTGTAGCGTTGTTTTATGGCTTCGAGTTTGGGTATAAGGGACTTTGACATTTCTGATTTTTTGTAGTGTGCAAAGATAGTGAAAAGTTGGAAGATTGAAGTTGGGAGCGGAAAGTTGGATATTAAATAAAATATCGATTTCTTAATTTTATTTTTTTAAGCTTTTAAAACTTTCCGGAGAAGAAATGAACTTTATTTTAGCCCGGATCGAAACGGCATCCTTTTACGGAACGAAGTGGAGGAAAAGATAGAGTGGAGAGCCGGTACGATTTTTTAAAGAGGCGAAAATTGTGTTGCTCCTCGAAAAAAAATCAGTTCCTAAAAATTTAGAAACTGATTATATATATGATTTTGCTTTGCGATTGCTTTTCCCGGAATTAAAGTGAGAAAGCAATGACATCAACTAGTGATGACCGTGATTATCATGGCTGTGAAGAAATGGACCAGAACCTTTTGGATCGCTGAAAAGAAGTTCAACGCCTTCTTGTTCGGTCATTATTTTTCTTCTTACCTCTTCTGGATCGAAAGGTTTAGTTTTGCCGAAATATTCCATTAGTCCTGAAGTTAACCAAATTGGAATGATATACATAAAAAACATAAAAATACACCAAAATCCTATTAAGAACATGATTACGAAGAAAACAGTCCAAAGAAATTGGTAGAAAGGCCAGAATGATGATAACAATACCATTGTAATAGATTTTAGGCAAAAATAGGATAAATTTTAATGGGTACAAAGTATTTGCGGAGGATTTTTGCAATTTAAATTCATTATAAACTTTTCTAACTTTGAAACGATCAGAAAATCAGAACATTTAATCATAAGTTAGTTTGAAATTGCGGATCATTGAACCTGAATTCCTCAGATATTTTATGAGTTGGTTTTGCCGCTTTGGTCTATTTTTTACTTGAAATTATTTAAAGATAGGGATATAATTGTACTGTTGAAAGGAATTGTTTAATTTTATAGCTTAGAAATTTAATTTTTTTGAAAGAAGATCGAAACTTAATTAATAGCCCCGATTGACGCGACATCCTTTTGCGAAATGGAATGGAGCAAAAGATAAAGTGGAAAGCGGGACTGAACTTGGAGCTCAGCGCAAATCTGGTTGCTCCTAAATAAAATAGAACAATGAATTACAGAACAGAAAAAGACACGATGGGCGATGTGCAGGTTCCTGCAGACAAATTTTGGGGCGCACAAACCGAACGTTCCCGTAATAATTTTAAAATTGGTCCGGAAGCTTCAATGCCGCACGAAATTATTGAGGCATTTGCTTATTTGAAAAAAGCTGCCGCTTTTACCAATGCGGAATTGGGTGTACTTTCCACTGAAAAACGTGATATGATTGCGCAAGTTTGTGATGAAATTTTAGAAGGAAAGCTGAATGATCAATTTCCTTTGGTAATTTGGCAAACCGGTTCTGGAACCCAATCGAACATGAATATGAATGAGGTGATCTCTAATAAAGCACACGTAAATAATGGTGGAATTTTAGGGGAGAAATCTGAAATTCATCCGAACGATGATGTTAATAAATCCCAAAGTTCAAACGATACTTTCCCAACTGCGATGCATATTGCAGCCTACAAAAAAGTAGTTGAAAATACTTTGCCTTCGGTAGAAAAATTAAGAAATACGCTTCACGAAAAAGCAGAAAGTTTTAAATCTGTCGTAAAAATCGGAAGAACGCATTTAATGGATGCAACTCCTTTAACTTTGGGTCAGGAATTTTCTGGTTATGTGGCGCAATTAGATTACGCGATGAAAGCAATTACCAATACCTTCGAGCATTTGCAGGAAATTGCATTGGGTGGAACTGCGGTCGGAACTGGTTTAAATACACCAAAAGGTTACGATGTTTTGGTCGCAAAATATATTTCAGAATTCACAGGACTTCCATTTGAAACTGCGCCGAATAAGTTTGAAGCTTTGGCTGCACACGACGCGATTGTTGAAAGTCATGGTGCGTTGAAACAATTAGCGGTTTCTCTTTATAAAATTGCTCAGGATATTCGTTTTCTTGCTTCCGGACCTCGTTCTGGAATTGGAGAAATTCATATTCCTGAAAATGAACCGGGTTCTTCAATTATGCCTGGTAAAGTTAATCCGACACAGAATGAAGCATTAACAATGGTTTGTGCGCAAGTTTTAGGAAATGACGTTGCAATTTCTTTTTCCGGAACGCAAGGGAATTTTGAACTCAATGTTTTTAAACCGGTGATGGCTTATAATTTCTTACAATCTGCGCAATTGTTAGGCGATGCTTGTGTTTCCTTTAATGATCATTGTGCTGTAGGAATTGAACCAAATGAACCGAGAATTAAAGAATTGGTTGATAAATCATTAATGTTGGTAACTGCTTTGAATACACACATTGGCTACGAAAATGCAGCAAAAATTGCAAAAACCGCTCATAAAAATGGAACGACTTTAAAAGAAGAAGCCGTGAATCTGGGACTTCTGACTGCGGAACAATTTGATGAGTGGGTGAAGCCGGAGGAAATGGTTTAGGACAGACAAAAAGATGAGAGACTGATTGATGATAGACTTTTAAATGCAAAAACTCTGGAGAATTTCCAGAGTTTTTCGTTGATATGAAGTGTTGTGAAAAATTTATAATCCAAGAGCTAAACCAATTACCAATGCTTTGTCGTTTTTATAATTACCTTTTTCAAAAAAATTACTGAAATCTTTTTTAACAAATAAACTCAAACCATTATAGGAAAAAGTGAGTTGACCACCATAAATAAAAGGATTTACCTGATAATTTTCTCTGTTTCTAAAACTTTCACCATCTCCACGAACAATATTATTAGTAGACATTTTTATGCCTCCATAAATATTTGCGGCCACCCGAAATCCGCGGGAGTAATTTCTGTACTGGATATCCATTCCAACATTTTTCATTTTAGAAAAATTATACTGAAACCCAATTGGAACTATTATGTATCCTGTTCTCAATTTGTTTTTGTCAATATTTCCTACATAATCTGAAACATAAACATTTGAATTTGAATCTTTTGTAAAATATTTATTATTATCCAAACGAACTGTTCTCCAGGAAAATCCAATTCCGGAAATAAATCCCCACGGACTTGTTCGGCTGAATTGGTAATTGTATTTCAAACCGAATTCCAGATTGCTGTTGTACCCGATATTTTTATCCAGATTATTATCCGGTAAATCATTGGTCAACATCATAATTCCATAAGAAAAATAGCCAGTCAATTCGTTTGTTGCCCGAAATTTTTTCAGGAGTTTCGTTTTCAATTCCTCATCAGAAGTAACATCAGAATTCAACAATGAATATCTTACCTGCTTTTGAATCACCGCATCTAAATCAAATCCTAAAGCCTCAATTCTTTGATCAATTTTTGCAGAATAACGATCGGCAATCATAGCTTTTTGTTTATCGAATTCGTTTTTATCTAAATTTCTGGTGGACAGATCTTGAAGTTCGGTTTCCATCATTTTTTTTTCTTCCTGAATAAGCAGATTTATTTTCGCAGCATATTCTTCAACTTTCTCTTTAACAATCGGACTAACCTCTGTATTTTCTTTAGAGTTAAGATTGATGGTCAGTCTTTTTTGTGCGAAGATGAAGGAAGTGAAAAGACATAGAACCCCCGTCATGATAATTTTATTGATCATATTTTTAATTTTTAAAGTTTAGAAGAATGGATCATTTAGAATTCAGGTCAATGGTAGCAACGTTTCTTCCATCTTTTGAATTTTCGATAACTTCTTTATGTTCGACTGAAAATAAAAGGGTAGAAGCATCAACATATTTTTTTCTTTTTTTAGGAACATGCGTTGAATCTATCTTCGCAAGAATATTCTGATTAGAGCTCTGATCTTTATAGATTTCAGAAGTAATTTGTTTTTGAGTTCCCTTTGCTGGAGTTTCTAATTTTGCTACAACAACTTCCAGTTTCGAAATTTCAATTTTTTGAGAAGGTTGAATTCTGGTATTTTTCGTAGCAACCAACTCCGTTTTTTGAGTTAAAATTGGAGAAATTTCTTTTTCAACATTCTTGTCTAATTTAATATTCTGCGGTTGAATTTCGGTTTTTACAATTTGAGGTTCAATAACTTCTTTTTTATTAAAGATTAAAACTACACTTAAAGTTGCCAGTAGAATGAAACAAGCAGCCACTAAAAACCAACTTACTTTTGACTTTGAAGTAGCCTGACGTGAAGTTTGATTTTCAATTTCAGTCCACAAATCTCTGGTTGGACTAACTTCGCGTTCATCGATTTGTTTCTTAATCTGCTGTTCAATATTATATTTCGGAGTATTCATTTTTCAAGTTTTTTTGTTGCTGAAAGTAAATTTTTCTTAATTTCTCTTTTGCCCGAAACAATTGTGTTTTACTTACTGCTAAAGAGATGTCCAATGTTTCAGAAATTTCCTGATGCGAGCAACCTTCGATTACATAAAGGTTAAAAACCATTCGGTAAGCATCCGGAAGTTGGTCTAAAAGTTCCTGCGCATTAAAATCAAAGTCAGTGATTTCGTCATGAAACTCTTCCAGAACTGCAGGATTAATGTCATCAATATAAAAAACCGTTTTGTGACTTTTAATAAAATTTAGACATTCATTCACCACGATTCTTCTGGCCCAACCTTCAAGATTTCCTTCACTGCGAAAAGTTTCGATACTTTTAAAAATCTTACAAAACGCTTTGATGACGCAATCTTCAGCCTGATAAATATCGCTGACATAACTTTTGCTCACACTTAAGAATCGCTTCACATTTTGTTCATAAAAGATTTTCTGTGCAGCCGGTTCCTGTTTTTTCAGGCGGCTCAACAGATCCTCTTTTTTATTATTGAACAAAATCTTCATACTTATTCTATTTCTACTTTAAAGACAACAAAATTTAGAAAAGGTTACAGATAAAAATATTTTTCTAATATTTAAACTGTAAGTAATTGATAATGAATAAAAAAAAATCCACTTTCTGCTTAAAGAAAATGGATAGTGAATGTGAATTAGATTGAAACATCAACAGAAGTTGCGAAAAAATCTTCTAATTCCTGTAAAGTTTCTGGAGTCGTGATGATATCTTTCACCAATTCGCCTTTGTCGAGCAAAACGATTCTGTTGCTAACTTCTGTCGTGTGCGCTAAGTCGTGACTGGAAATTAGAAAAGTGACTTGTTCGTTTTTCGTCCAGTCTTTTATTAATTTCTTCAATTTAATTTGAGTTGAAGGATCAAGGTTGGCAAAAGGTTCATCTAAGACAATTATTTCTGGAGTTCCGATTAAAGCGCCTACAATTCCGACTTTTTTTTGGTTTCCCTTTGATAGATCACGAATGTATTTTTTGGCGTTCAAAATTTCACCATTAAAAAAATCATGAAATTGTTTTAAGAATTCATCAACACTGGCTTTGTTTTGTCCGCGAAGTTCACCCAGAAAGTAGAAATATTCTTCCGGAGTCAAATAACCGATCAAAAAAGTATCATCAATAAAAGCGGAAACTTTCTTTTTCCAGTTTTCATTTTCGTTGACTTTATTTCCGTCGATTTCTATAAATCCTGTTGTAGGTTCTATTAAATCTAATAAAAGACTGAAAAGCGTAGTTTTTCCAGCACCGTTATTACCAACCAGACCAAAACTTTCCCCTTTTGGAATGACCAGGTTTTCGATGTGTAGAACTTTTTTGTTTCCGTAAACTTTAGATATATTTTGAATTGAAATCATTTGTTAGGTTTTGAATGGTGGGTTTTAGGTGGCAGGAAATTAATTAGTAAAAATTTCTAAAAAATTATACTTTTTTAAAGGCATCAAGTGTTGAATATTTCTGGTTTTTATAAACTTTTACGATCACGTCAAAAATTTTGTCTCGCAGGGAAAAACCAATAATTCCCAAAATGGCTAAACTCCCAACTGCAGGATAAATTCCGAAGAAGTGTTTCATTATCGCAAAAACGCCCATCGGTAAAATCATTTGTGGAAGGAGAAGCAGCATGATTTTCATGTTAAAATTATTGCCACCACCGAAAGATTTACTTTTTGAGTTCAGATCAATTGGTTTTTTGTTGAAAGCTCCTGCTAAAAGCGTGATGTAGGAATTAACGCCTAAATTATACAAACCCGCAGCAAGAACCGTTAAATAAAACTCCCAACTAATGAGAAGATAAGCTGAAGCCAGAATGATCGAAACAGAAATTCCGATGATGATCAGCGACCATTTTCCTTTTAAATATTCTTTATACGGAACATTTTGTGTCATCATCAAAGGAAAATACGAACTGTCCCAACTGGGAACTCGCTGACCAAACATTAACATAAATCCACCAGTGACAAAAATTCCCATAAAAACTCCCATAAAACTATTGTCGTATCCTTTAGAATAAGTCAGTAAACCATAAAATAGAAAGAAGAAGCTCATTGTTAAAGCCGATTTCGCCGCTTTACTTCTTTTCAAAAGGCGGATATCATTATTGATGAAAGTTCCCATTACACCGTAGCGATTTAAGAATACGATATTTTCAGTTTTTCCTTCTGTAACTTTTAATTCTAATCCTTTATCGAGGTAAAAGTTTCTGTAAATTTCCTGATAAGCGACATATGCTGCTAAGATTGCCAGAATTACTGGAATAAGAAACACTCCAAAATATTGATAAAAGCTATAGAAGATTTTCTGCGAATAGTGAGACAATTGGATGACTTTATAATATTCTAAAGCGCCAAAAATCGCCATAATTCCGAAGACGGTTATGACAACTGCATTTTTTCCGTTAAGTAAAATATTGAGGAAATTATTAAAATAGAAAACCGCTAAAATTCCAATGGTAAACATCAAGACATGAATCACCGAAAATTCGCCATCAAAAATAAGAAGTCCGGCAAAAGGGAGAAGAAAAAGCAAATTTCCCCAGTTGAAAAAATTTACAAGAACTTTGACCATGGTATAATTCACCAGTTTTTTTTTCGAAATTCCTAAAGTGAGAAAAGGTTTGATGTTTTGCGTCGGCATTTGTTGCATGAAATATCGAACCAGCAAATCAATTGCCCAATAGTAAATAAAATACTTACAAAAAATAAGCACAGGATCAACATGCAATTTTTCCGTCGCGAAGAAATAAAGCAGAAATGGAAGAGCCAAATAGGCAAAACTGAAATAAGCCATTCCGAAAAACATCAAAATTTTCATCCCAAGATTGGTTCCGAACTGCGGATTCCGTATGAAATTTTTGAATTCGAACTGGATGAGTCTTCGGTACATTTTCTTAGTTTTATGATAAGTCTAAAAATAAGAAAAATGTTACAGATAAATTATTTCATCAGTTCTCTTGCCTGAGAAACTGCGGCATCAGTGATCTTGCTGCCAGAAAGCAACTGCGCGATTTCCTGTAATTTTTCGTCGTGATTCAAAAGAATGATCGTCGTTTGGGTTTTCCCGGAAACTTCTCTTTTGATGACTTTGTAATTATTATTTCCTTTCGCCGCAACCTGTGCAAGATGGGTGATCACGATGAGTTGCATGTTTTCTGACATGTCTTTCATCACATTTCCCATTTCTTCTGCGACTTTACCGGAAACTCCGGTGTCGATTTCATCCAGAATTAAAGTCGGAAGTTCTGCATTTTCTGCCATCAGTTTTTTAATGGAAAGCATTACGCGGGATCGTTCACCACCTGAAATTGCAGTCTGGATCGGCTTTAGAGGAAAACCTGCATTTGCCTGAAATAATAATTGAATATTTTCTTTTCCGAAATTGTTATAGTTTTCAACTGCAGTTAACTGAACTTCGATTTTGGCTTTTTCTAAACCTAACTGATTCAGTAGTTTTTCTGTTTTTTTTATGAAATTTGGAATGGCTTTTTTTCGATTCTGAGATAATTCGTTTGAAACTTTTTCTAAACTTTGAGAAGAAGCTGCAATTTGCTTCTGAGTGCTCTCTATTAAAAACTCTAATTCTGCAAAACCAGTTTGTTCGTTCTGCATTTCATCGCGAATTGCCTTCAGTTCATCGACGGAATTTACTTTATGCTTCAGAAATAAAGTATTAATTTTATTGAGTTTCGAAGACAGATCGAGCAAGGTTTCAGGATTTGTTTCCATATGTTCAGCTTCGTTTTGAAGGTCGAAAACGAGATCTTTCAATTCAACAAAAGTTTCCTCAAATCTTTGATTTAACCTTGAAAATTCATGAGAAAGAGAAGCAACTTTTGATAATTTCGTTTTTACATCGAGCAATGAATCGAGAACGCCAATTTCTTCTGCATCCATTTTATTGAAGATCAAAGAAAGGTTTTCGATGATCGTCTCAGCGTTTTCATATTTGCTTAATTGATCCTGAACTTCTTCCAGATCAAATTCGTCCAGATTTGCGTCCAACAATTCCTCGAGCAAAAATACTTTGTAATCGTTTTCTTTATTGCCTTCAAGAAGCTGTTTTTTAAAATTCTCTAGTTCTTTGATTAACCTTTTGTAAACTAAAAACTCTTGCTGATAACTTGTAATTAAGGTTTTGTTTTTCGAAAGTCCGTCGATCATTCGAAATTGATATTCCTCATCAAACAAATTGGAAGTTTCAAATTGGGAATGAATATCGATGAGCTTTTCAGAAAGTTTTTTCAATGTCTCCAAAGTAACAGGAACATCATTGACAAAAGCGCGGGATTTACCGGTGGGTAGAATTTCTCTTCGGATAATCGTTTGATTCTCAAAGTCTAAGTCGTTTTCTTCAAAAAAAAATTTAAACGTTTCATTTAAATTAAATTCAGCTTCAACGATACTTTTAGTTTCGGAACTTTGAGTTGATTTTACGTCTGCTCTTTCGCCCAAAATTAAACGCAGCGCACCAAGAATAATTGATTTCCCAGCACCAGTTTCTCCCGTAATTACCTGTAAACCCTTGTTCAAAGTAATTTCGAGGGAATCAATAAGCGCAAAGTTTTGAATGAAAATTCTTGAAAGCATATTTTGAAAAATCAATTACGAAATTATCAGTTGAATTTCGGTTTGTAAATTTAAGACTTTAAAAGAGATTTCAATCTTATTTCCACTTATTCCATTTGCTGTCTATATCTTTTGGAGATAAAATAGTGAGCAGGGATTTAAGATCTGCCATATTAATATTGGCATTATTTCCAGTGTTAAAAATATCGAAGATTTCTTGCTTTTTGGTGTCAATGAAAATATTCACCGGATAATTCATCTGAAAATTATTTTCGTACGCTTTCAATTGTAAAACTGCATCTGCAATAATCTTTTTCCCCGCTGATTGGTCCTGTTTTCCAAGATTATCTAAACCGGCACGATGATATGTGTAATAAAGGTTTCGAAGGGTGTTTTGTTCAGGCTTCAACATGTTATCGACTAAAGCTGCTCTGGTTTTTGGGCCTTCAATTAAAGACCATCCTTCGAAACTTTGATTTTGAGAATTATTTAAAATTTTCTGCGCTTTTTCGAACCAAGGTTGTCCACCTTTTACTTTGAAACTGTCGCCGTCGTAACCCAAAATAGTATAAACGTAAAAACTGATTACATCAATTAAATTTTTGCCGGAAAATTGTCTTTCATTAAAGACGAGATTTTCATTTTCGGTATAATCAAACGAAAATTTGGTATCGTTGAGGTTTAAAAGTGGCGTTTCATAAGTCGTATTGAAAACAGGTCGAACTGCCTGTACGACAATACTTGCTTTGAAATTACTGCTCCCAGATCTTTCTGCGATTACGATGGCGAAATTGCACTTGATCTTTTCTAAATTCTGCAGTTTTTTTCCGGTCCAGCTTGTATTGTTGATAAAATCTCTTAAATTTTTTTCTAAAGTTTTATAAACCTGTGTATTGCTTCCGCCAAGCTGTTGCGCGTTGACCTGAACATTTGCCAAAAGCTCCTGAGAGAAGCTTAATTGAAAGGTAAAAATAAGGAGGAATATTGTAAAAAGTTTCTTCATGTTTGATGTAAAATTTGAAAACGGAAATTTAAGGATATTATTTTGAAATCTGTTCTTCCACGAAATTTAAAATGTCTTTTGCGACGTCGTTTTTTGATTTCAAAGTAAATTCTTTCACTTCGGTTTTTGTAATAATTTTAATTTTATTGGTGTCGCTTTTAAATCCTGCTCCTTCATCGCGAAGAGAATTTAAAACAATCATATCGAGATTCTTTTTCTCTAGTTTACCTTTTGCATTTTCCTCTTCATTTTGAGTTTCAAGTGCAAAACCTACCAGAAATTGATGGGTTTTTCTGTCGCCCATCGTTTTCAGAATATCCGGATTTTTTATGAGTTCAATTGTTAAAGAATCATCATTTTTTTTGATTTTCTCCTGGGAAATTTTTTTTGGAGCATAATCTGCAACCGCAGCACTCGCAATCGCAACATCGCAATTTTCGTAATGTTTGAAAACTTCGTCAAACATTTCTTTTGCAGAAGTAACACGGTGAACTTTTATATTTTGATGATTGGTTGTCTGCGAACTTGGACCGGAAATTAGAATCACTTTTGCGCCACGATTAGCAGCAACTTCTGCTATCGAAAAACCCATTTTTCCAGAAGAATGATTTCCGATAAATCGCACAGGATCAATCGCTTCATAAGTTGGTCCAGCTGTAATCAACACTGTTTTTCCGACCCAGGTTTTTGATTTAGATTGTGAATTAAAAAAATCTTCTATTTTTTCGACGATGGTTTCTGGTTCTGCCATTCGACCTTTTCCGGATAATCCACTGGCTAATTCACCATTTTCTGCTGGAATAATAAAATGTCCGAAATCTTCTGCCATTTCTAGATTCTGTCGTGTAGAAGGATGTTGATACATATCCAAATCCATCGCAGGAACAATAAACACGGGGCATTTTGCCGACATATAAGTAGCAATAACCAAATTATCACAAATTCCATGAACCATTTTAGCCAGAGTATTTGCAGTGCAAGGAGCAACTAAAATCAAATCTGCCCAAAGTGCAAATTCCACATGATTATTCCAGGTTCCATTTTCAGAATAAAAATCGGAGAAAACAGGATTTTTAGAAAGCGTAGAAAGCGTTAGTTTCGAAACGAAATTTTCAGCTGAAGGTGTCATTAAAACTTGAACTTCCGCTCCTTTTTTAATAAGGTTTCGTACAAGGTAAGTGATTTTATACGCAGCAATACCACCAGAAATACAGATGAGAATTTTTTTACCTTGAATGTTCATGTCAGTGACCGTTTATAGTTTAACGAATTTACTTAAAATTTTAGAAATAGAAATTTGGAAGAGTGAAATGATCGAAACTGTAGTTTTTAAATAATAAAAGTCACAAAAGCATAAATCTTTTGTGACTTTTATTATATTTGGAAAAACCCAGAAGTTAGTTTCTTTCGTCGGTATTTCTAAAATAAATATCTCCATCTAACCATTCGCGAATTGCGATGGAAGTAGGTTTAGGAAGTTTTTCATAATGTTTAGAGATTTCAATCTGCTCTCTGTTTTCAAAAACTTCTTCTAGAGTAGAATTATGCACTGCAAATTCGTCTAATTTTGCATGAAGTTCTGTGCGAATTTCTGCATTGATCTGCTCCGCTCTTTTCCCCATGATTACGATGGCTTCATAGATAGAGCCCACTTTTTCCTCGATTTTATCTTTGTCGTAAGTTATTGTACTTAATTCGGCTTTAGAATCTTTTACGCTCATTTTCAGTGAATTATTAAATTGATAATTTTGCAAATATACGGGTTATTTTTGGATTTGGAAAGTCGCAGCAGGAGAAGGAGTAGCAAGTGCTGCACTGTCTCTTTTGATCTGATCGCTGTTTTTTTCTGCGTTTTTCAAATCTTTCTCCGCATTTATTCTTACTTCTTCAACTTTCTGTTTATCCATAAGTTCTCTTCTTCGGTCTTCAACTCTTTTTTCTAACACCAAGAAATCTTCTTTTGCTTTTGATAATTTTAGTTTTAAATCTTCTGCAGTTTTTGCATTCTCAGTATTTGGCATTTCTCTTTCAACTTGCTTTGTAAAAGATAAAGCGTTTTCGATTCTATCTTTTTTCAAATCGTAAACAGAGTTTAAAGCCAGTTCATATCTTGATTTCAAGATGTAGTCATAAATTTTCGAACGAAGTTTGGTACTTGGGAAATCATCTAAAACATTTTCAAAAGCAACATTAGCAGCTTTGTAATCAGCTATTTTATAATATTGTTTCGCGTTTTCATACGCTTTGAATTCTAATTTGTAAGTCAATTCATCAATGAGTTCATTAATATTTTTTGACTTTTCCGAGTTCGGATAATTATTTAGGAAATTCTGAAGTTCGTTGATCGCCAAATCTGTGTTGGTCTGATCGAGATTGTAATCCATTGAACCTTCATAAAAACATAAAGCAGACATATAAGACGCATCTTCCGCTCGCTTATCCTGTGGAAAAGTTACCGCGAAATTTTTGAATTGATGTCCCGCTAATTTATAATTTTTATCGTAATAATTCGCATACGCAGAATTGTAAACGACGTTTGGCGCATCATCGGTTCCTGCGACCAAATTGGATAATCTTTCATAGAGAGCAAGTGCATCGCTCCACTTTTTCTTTTCGAATTTTTCGTTGGCAACTTTCAAGATAAAATCTTTATCTGCACTTTTCATCGCTAAGCCTTGCTGTCTGTTACACGCAGACATTGCGAAAAATGCAAGAAGTACTATCAAATGTTTTTTCATAAATCTATTATAGCAGAAAATAATTTTAAATAATTTCTGCGGTTAAGTTTGCAAAAATATCATTTTTTTATCAATAGATTTTCTTTTATGATTATTTAACTAATATTTTAACGGTAAATATTCATAATTTTTAAAAAAAACAGCTTTTTAATAGGCTTGATATCCAATTACGGAGAAAACCGTGATCAAAAGATTTGCCTGAATCTTTTTTTCAGCCTCTACTAAATAATTTTCTTCTTTACCCGAAACATACAATTCATAAAAATTTTTGTTGCGGATCACGAAAAGAGAAGATCCCACGATGAGTGTCAAAATATCTTCCGGTTTTGGGGTATTGGTGAAAACTCCAGAGGCAACCCCTTTTTTAATCACATCATCTATTTTAGTGGTAAAAGTCGTGTAAAATTCGAGCAGATCATCTTTTAAATGTTCCGTATGACGAAGTTCCTGAGTTACGAAACCATGAAAGTAATTATATTTAAACAATTGATTTACTACATATTTCACCAGTTCTTTCATCTGCATTTCTGGTTTTCCTTCTTTTATAATTTCAGCAAATTCTGCAAAGCTTTCTCTCGTTTTCTGAACTCTGTATCGGTAGAGGTAAGACATCATTTTTTCCTTGGAGCCAAAGTAGTAAGAAATCATTGCAACATTAATCTTGGCTTCAGTAGAAATATCCCGGATTGAAGTTCCCTCAAAGCCTTTTTTTGCAATTAATTTCTCAGCCACATCCAAAATATGGATCTGTTTTTCTGAAAATTTCTTCTTCATGGTGTTTTATTTCGAGTAAAGTTAATGAAATTTTAACACAATTTATGTTACTATTTTATCACTTGTTTAGATTTTTCGGTATTTTTGAGAATGCAATTTTTTGATTTTCACCACCACGATTTCAATAATGAATTCGGGATTTTTAATTTGAAATTTAAAGAAGAATTGCCCGAGAATTATTTTTCTGCGGGAATTCACCCCAATTCAATTTCGAATAATATGGAGGAACAATTTCTTTGGTTAAAAGAAATTTCTAAGTCAGAAAAGTGTGTTGCGATTGGAGAGTGTGGTTTAGATGGTTTGATCGAAGTTGAAGAAAAACTACAGGAAGTAGTTTTTGAAAGGCAGATTTTCCTGGCGAATGAAATTCAAAAACCTTTAATAATTCATTGTGTTAGAAGATTCTCTCGCTTAATTCCTTTTAGGAAAATATCGAAAGTTCCCATTATCGTGCACGGTTTCAACAAAAGAAAAACAATTGGTGAAGATCTGCTCAGAAATCAGTTTTATTTAAGTTTTGGAAAATCAGTTTTGTATAATGTAAATTTGCAGGAATTTTTAAGAGAATTTCCATTAGATAAATTGTTTCTGGAAACGGATTCAGCTGACTTTGAAATCGAAGAATTATACCGAAAAGTGGCTTCAATAAAAAATCTTGAATTAGAAGATTTACTTCAAATAGTGAAAGGAAATCTCCAAAACATACAAATTTCAATATAAAAATGCAGAAAAATTGGCTTGAAAGAACAGAACTTCTAATAAAAGGAAACGGCATTGAGAAACTTCAAAATGCAAATCTGCTCATCGTTGGCTTGGGTGGAGTTGGTTCTTTTGCGGCAGAATTTCTGGCAAGAGCGGGTGTAGGGAAAATGACGATCGTTGATGGTGATATTGTAGATATTACGAATATCAACAGACAACTTCCTGCGCTTCATTCCACGATTGGAAAATCAAAAGTAGAAATTGTTGCAGAAAGGCTTTTAGACATCAATCCAAAGTTAGAACTACTTAAAATCAACGAATTTCTTAACCCAGAAAAGATGGAAGAAGTTATTGATTCTCAGAAATTTAATTATATTTTAGACTGTATTGATAGTGTTACGCCAAAGGTTACGTTGCTGCTAATGGCGAGAAGGCGAAAAATAAAAGTGGTAAGTTGTATGGGAGCCGGTGGAAAAGTCGATCCTGCGAAAGTGATGGTGCGAGATATCAGCAAAACTTACAATTGTTTTCTGGCAAAACAAGTTCGAAAACGACTGAAAAAAGAGAATATCGATAAAGGAATTCGCTGTGTTTTTTCCAACGAAATTCAAAGTGAAGAAAGTTTAGAAATGACTGATGGCGCGAATTATAAAAGATCTTTCTATGGAACGATCAGTTATATTCCGGCAATTTTCGGGCTTTACGCGGCTGCAGAAGTCATTAATTATATAATTGAAAAAGATGAGTGATCTTAAACTTCCGAAGGAAGAAAAGTTGAAACATAAAAAAGATATTACTTTGCTTTTTGAAAAAGGCAAGTGGAAAACTTGTGACAATTTAAGAATTATCACTCTTAATTTAGATAAAAAACCACAGGAAGATTTCTCTTTTGACCGACAAAAAGTGGGAGTTTCAGTTTCTAAGAGGCATTTTAAAAAAGCAGTTCACCGCAATAGAATTAAAAGATTATTGCGTGAATGCTATCGTTTGAATAAAGAACTATTTGTTGAAAAGTTCGGAACAAATTCGATATCGATGCTTTTTTGGGTTTCTACTCAAAAGCCAGCTCATTTTAAAATTGTAGAAGAAAATTTTTTAAAATTGTGTGAATCAGTGAAATAAAATTTCAGAATCAGATCACGGTTTTTGTAGATTTGGAAAACAATAATTTAAAACTTGTCACAAATGTTAGATCACATTCCTTATTTACCTTATTTAATAAGCGCTTTTATCGGTATAGGATTAGCTGCAGCAACAGGTTTTAGAGTGTTCTTACCGATGTTTGCCGTAAGTTTGGCATCGCACATGGGCTGGATTCCACAAAACGAAAACTTTCAATGGTTGTCGGGTTTACCAACACTTATTACAACCGGAATTGCGATGATCGTTGAGATCTTGGCATATTATATTCCCTTTGTTGACCATCTTTTAGATACCATTTCGATTCCTTTGGCAACGGTTGCAGGTTCGGTAATGTTTGCAAGTCAATTTGCAGATATTGGAACATTTCCACAATGGGCTTTAGCATTAATTGCGGGCGGAGGAACAGCCGCGGCGATCAGTTCGGGATTTGCAGGAACTCGTGCCGCATCTACAGCGACAACAGGAGGTTTTGGAAATTCTGTCGTCGCAACCACTGAAACTGCAGGCGCCGGAATTATGTCATTTTTAGCACTAGCTGCACCCGTAATTGCTTTTATTGCTGCAATTATTTTGATAATCACGGTGTTTGTTTTAGGACGAAAACTTTGGAGAAAATTCAGGAATTTTAATTCTGATAGAAACGCCAAAACGATCCAGGTAGAATCGATCGATCGGAAACATTTAGAATAAACAAAAAACGCTCATTAACGAGCGTTTTTTTTATGGATTTTTTCGAAGTTCTTTGATCTCCTGAATTTTCTCTTTGAATAGATCTTCTTTGTGTGGATGTTTCGTCGCTAAAGTTTCGTACGCTTTAATTGCTTTTGCATAGAGTTTTTGATCTACGTAAAGATTGGCTAAAGTTTCCGTCATTAAATGTGAAATATTCGTTCCTTTTTCTTTCACGACAAAATCAGATTCTTCCTTCAGTTTAGAAATTTTCGGTTCTTTTTCAATGAATTTTTCAATGACTGTATTCTTAACTTCAACTTTAGAAATAACTGATTTTTCTTCGATAATTTCTTCTTCTCGGTCAATTTTCAACCAGGTTTGCCACGTATTAATGAAATTGGTAACATTACTGCTTTCGGTGATCGGTTCCGTTTCTTCAACTTTCTGAATTGCTTCCTCCGCTTTTTCCAGTTTTGGAGACTCGATCGGTGAAACTTTTTGCGTTAAAAAGGAAACATTTAAAACCGGTCTTTCTTCTAATTGCTTAAATTCAATTTTTGGTTCAGAAAGTTCTTTATCATCAATACTATTTTTGATGATAACAGATTGCTCTTCTGTTTTTACCTCAGGTTTTTTATCAATTAAAGAATATGGAGTATTGCCCGAAAACTGCATTGGTTTCCACGCAGATTTTTCTATTGCAACACGTTTCTCCTTGATTTCTTCTTTTACTGAAGGTTTTTCTTCCGATATCTCTTCATTCTGAGTTTTTGTTTCCAAAATAACTTCCAGTAATTTTTCCGGAGCAATTTCATTTTTGACAGGAGCCACTTCTAATTTTTGATTTTCAGAGAAATTAAGGTCATGATTGTGAACCGGTTCAATCTCTAAGACCTTATCTTTTTTTGAAGCTTTCACTTTTGCTTCCACTTCAGCAATTAAACGCTGCATTTCTAAATCCTGTTTGCTCAGTTGTGGTTTTGGAGCGACATAATTCTCTTCAGTATTGTTGGACTTTATTTTAACATCAGGAAGGAATTCTTCCAAACCATGAAAACTTATTGTAGACAGATCTTCAACTACAGGTTTTTCCTTAGAAATTGCAAGTTCATTAATGATGGTTTCAGGTGTGAAACTTTCTGCATCTGCCATTTCCGTAAATTCAGGTTTATCTATGGGATTTGAAATGTTTTTTTCTTCCTCCTTAATAATGCTTTGAGTCACTATTTTTCCAGATTCTAAAGTAGATTGAATATCAATTTTTTCGTTTTCTCTTTCCAGAAAATCTTCTTCGCCTTCAAATAAAATTCGGTTTAAATTGCCTTCAACAAAAACAGGTTTTGCGGTTGGTTTTTCAACAATAATTACCTCATTATAGATTTTTGGTTCAGGAAGTTCTTCGACAGATCTTGTCTCAACTGGTGGTTTCTCTGTATGATCTGGCGCCGAAATTACATCTGTTTTTTTATTGATCAGCTGATAAAGAATTTTTTTATCAGTGGTGTATGCTGCGGTTAGCGAAAGTTCTTTTTGATAATTTTCAGTATCAAATTTGTGGGTTCCAAACAAGTGTATTGCTCTGATATTCTGCAAATAAGGATGTTGCTTTATCTCAGAATTTAGCAGATCTAAATCTTGATTTTGGATGATTTCGTGGTTCTTTATTAATTCTAAAATTCTTGCGTTCATTTTACCAGTTGGCTACAATATCATTAAAAATTTTATTGATGATTCTCTCGTTCACCACTTTCACCTGCGAAGTTTCGATGGTGTTAATATCCAGATCGCTGCTGAAAACGGCTTCATCAGAATATGTTCTGTCGAAACTTTTATTAGGCTCGATCTTATTTTCGTAATGTACTTTCACAGTGATCGTTAATTTATTTTGGGCAGCCTGAATATTTCCTCCCGGAGCATTTACGGCGGTGGAAATCGTGGTCGGCGTAATCGTATAATCTGTAATTTCACCTTCGATTAAAATATCGGGTTTCTCTGTAGCTCCTTTTAAAGTCGTACGTTGCAGAAATCTGTTCTGAATATCCGTAGAAAATTGTTGCGCTAAATTCGGGTTCATTAAAGCAGAATTATTCGGAAATTCTTTTATTTGAATCGTCTTTGTTTCCGGGCTCAGTGATGATCCGGTAAATGAATAGCAAGAATTTAATAAAAATAACGCAAGAATTGTAAAAGCAAAAAGTCTTTTCATTTTAAATTTGTTCTGAACCTATTTCTTTAATTTCGTCATAGGTGATTTGATTGATCGCATCTTCGTACGCCAAAAATTGAGTCACATAATTATACGGCAATGTGAGGAAAATACCAATTCCACAAAGAATAATACCGAGCTGACTCAGAAAACTCACGACGATCACAAAAAGAAGAATATTCCAGCCGATTCCGGTGGTCATTTCTTTTGACATGTTCCACGCCGTTTTAAGATCTTTTACTCTCGCTACAGAAATAAGTGCAGGAATATAAAATCCTTTTATCAGAAAGTAAAAAAGAAATACCAATAAACCGATCATATAGATCGGAATTAAAAAGCCCAGAGAACTGAATGAATCTCCTAATTGGCTCCCAAAAACACTGACAATAATAATCGGAATTTCTAAAACGAGTATTGCACCGATAATGATCAACTGTAAAATAAAATAGGGCATAAAATCGTCGAAATTAAAAATTTCCGAGGCTTCTGCAGGTTCGCCTTTGAACACTTTACGGCTAAATTTATAAAAATTACCCAATGCCATCAAACCGCAAAAAGGAATGATCGACATGATAATGGTGAATAAAAAGCCAACGAAGAATTTTCCGAAGTCTTTCTTTAAAATTTCAAAGCCCTGACTGAGGTACTGGCTAAATTTAAAGTCGATTGGTTTTAGGTTTAGTTTTGTTTCCATGTTAGTCTTCTAAGTTATATTGTTTTATTTTTCTGTACAGTGTTCTTTGCGAAATACCAAGTTCATCGGCGGCTTTATTTCTTCTGCCTTTGTGTTTGTCTAATGCTTTCACAATCAATTCTCTTTCGTTGTTTTGAAGCGATAAAGAATCAGGTTTTGTTTCCTCAATTTCAATATCTTCTACATCTTCATACTCCTCATTTTGATTAGAAATGATGGTCGAGTTTTGATTTCCATTTTCAAAAAACAGCAAAGAATTGGCATTTTGATTTTGAGCTTCTGGCGTGAAAACTCTGTTGATGAGATTTTTTTCCTGATTACTGAAATCGCTATTTTCCCGGTTTTTTATGAGTTCCGAAGTTAAGGATTTTAAATCATTAAGGTCATTTCTCATGTCGAAGAGGATTTTGTACATAATGTCTCTCTCAGAATTAAATTCATTTGAAGAAATGCCGCCTCCTTTTTTGATAACCGCCGGAAGTTGCGACTGCATAGGAATGTATTCACTTAATTTTGTAGAATTTACCATTCGTTCCTGTTCAACCACGGTCATTTGCTCTACTAAATTTCGTAACTGACGAATATTTCCGGGGAAAGGATAATTTTCTAAATAATTGACGGCATCTTGGGTAAGAACCAATTCTGGCATTCTGTATTTTTCAGCAAAATCGATTGCAAATTTTCTAAAAAGCAAGTGAATATCACCTTTTCGCTCTCTTAAAGTAGGCATGTCAATTTGCACGGTGTTCAAACGGTAATATAGATCTTCGCGAAATCTTCCATCATTAATCGCATTCAACATATTGACATTTGTTGCTGCAACGATTCTCACATTTGTTTTTTGAATTTGAGAAGAACCTACTTTCATAAACTCGCCACTTTCTAAAACACGAAGCAAACGAACCTGCGTTTGTACAGGCAATTCACCAACTTCATCTAAAAATATAGTTCCACCATCTGCAACTTCAAAATACCCTTTTCTGGTAGAAGTTGCGCCTGTAAATGCGCCTTTTTCATGGCCAAAAAGTTCGGAATCAATTGTTCCTTCTGGGATTGCGCCACAGTTTACGACGATGTAAGGTTGATGTTTTCTGCGGGATTCTGCGTGGATTATTTTAGGAATAAATTCTTTTCCAACACCACTTTCGCCCATTACCAAAACAGAGATATCGGTTGGTGCAACCTGAATTGCTTTTTGCAGCGCACGATTAAGCACCGGATAATTTCCGATAATGCCGAAACGTGTTTTTATAGATTGTAAGTCTGTCATTTTTTTTATTTTTAGATTAGTAAGAATAAAATTTACAGTTGTTCAATTTGTGTTCTGTAAACTTTGTTGAAATGATGGGTGTAACCGTCTGTCATGTTTTTACCCTCATCATAGCTTTTTAAAGCTAATTTTTTTAAATCTAAATAATCCTTATTTCTAATCTTTGCAACTTTGCTTTTATAATATATATTTTCAGCAAAATTATTATACTTACTTTGTTTTTCGAAATTTTCTAAAGCTTTATCATATTTTCCTAGTTCAAAATAGGTTACGCCAAGCTGGTAATAATCGTAGAAACCAACATTGTGGTCTTCCTTCACCAATTGTTTTTCGAATATAGAAATTGCTTTTTCTTTTTGTCCTAAAGCCGAATAGCAAATTGCTTTTGCAATGTGTAATTCGTAGTCGCCATTTGCAGAATAACCAAGATAACCAGTTGGATAAATTTTTTCTAAAGCTTCAATATCAGAAATCGCTCCTTTGTAATCTCGCAGAAACTGAAATTTGCACCAACCCCGATATCCAAGATGCGTTTTTGGATCTAATTCAACTGCTTTGTCAATGAGCTTCTTCCATGTGACAAAATCTCCTCTTTTTAAATACGGAACTGATTTTTCCATATAAGCATCGGCGAAAGTTGGGCATAACGCAATTGCTTTATCAAAGTTTTCTTGCGACTTTTTGGATCCTTGCGAACCAGAATTGTTATAAATCTCGCACGCTTTTTTGCAGTTTTCTCCTTCGATTGCATTACAGTTGACCTGTGCCTGCAAATTAGTGTAGATAACTAGTATAAAAAGGCTAAGGAAGTATTTCGGAAACTTTTCCATTCTCAATTTTAAAGGTTAAGTATTGGTAATAATCTAATTTTCTGCCTTCATATTCTTTAGGAATCCAACCGTCTAGGTTTTCAGTGAATTTTAAGAGCTGATCACCGAACTTTTTGTCAAAAGCAAATTTTTGATAGTTTTCATTCATCTGCTGAACTCTAAACATTCCAGTTTTTCCCTCGCAATTAACGATAAAACGAATCGTAATATAACCATTTTCGTTACGATCGTCTTGTAAATTAAGTGCTGCTAATTTTCTTTCAATTTCAATTTTTTCGCCTTTATACTGAAAACCTTTTAAGTCATTGTAATATTGAAAGGTAAAATCATCTGACAAACATCTTTTAAAATTTGAACGATCAGTGTCTTCATTAAAAGCAATGTCTCCAACGTTTGCTGCATATTTGGATAGAGCATTTTTCTCTGACTGACAATTTGCAAGTAGAGGAATCATGAATAAGATGAGCAGTAAATTCCTCATTTAGTATTTAAAGATTTTGGCAGCATTAAAAGGAAATTTAATGAATTATTAAAATTTAAGTTTTCGTAGTCTAATCCTAATTTTCTAATATTTTGGTAATAATTCTGATGATTTTGATAGTACATTTTCTCACTCTGTAAAAACCAGGCTTTCGCACCTAACTTCTGTGAAATAAACCATTTCTCTAGAAGTCGCGCTAATCTTCCGTTGCCATCATTCATCGGATGAATTTTGACAAAAGCCAAATGAAGTAGTGACGCGTAAAAAAAAACTTCTTCGATCTCTAAATTTTCTGTAAGCAAAACATTTAATTCTATGAAAAATTGTTCCATTTCATTTTCAACTTCAAAAGGGGAAGTTGCAACGTATTCAATTTGTCCCTGATCTGTTAAAACATACATTTTCGTTTTTCGGTAGACTCCTTGAAGATATGGTTTTAAAATATTTTCGGTCAAAATTTGGTGTGCGATCAGTAAATTTTCTTGGGATAAATTATTTTCTTTTGCACAAGTATATGCTTTATATAAGTCATCAATTTTTTTAGTGTAATCTGGCTTAAATTCAATCCCCAGATTTTTATGTTTTATATAACTGTCTAAATCAATTTCTACACCCTCGATTTTACTTGAGTAAACAGAAGAAACGGAGGTGTAAAAGCTAAAGTTTTCTGTAGAAATTTCTGCGTCTTTTAATAAACTAAATCTATCGAAACCACCTTTTGTTTCCAGAAGGTACTCGGGAAACAGTTCAGATTTTATGGTTTTGAAGTTGATCATTCTAAATTTTCTATCAAAAATACTTTTGTTTATCGCTCACATTGCAGCCCGACTTGAACGGGGCTCTTTTTTATTGTTGTCTGAGCGGAGTCGAAGACAATAATAAAAAAAGCGGGAGTGGAAGGCGGAATTGTCTGCCCAAAAAAATTTTAAACAGTCTCCCCCAAAAGTGTTCCCTGTGTGTTTCCGTGAACAAAAATAGTCACAATGTCGCCCAATTTCTGACCTTCTAATTTATCGAAAACGCAAACTGCATTCTGGGAATTTCTTCCTTTCCATTGGTTTTCATTTTTTCTGGAGGTTCCTTCAATTAAAACCTCGTGATTTCTACCAACATAACCCATCATTCTTTTTCGGGAAAGTTCACCTTGTAAAGCGATCACTTCTGCTAATCTTCTCTGTTTTACATCAGCCGGAATGTCGTCTTCCATCTTTTTATGAGCCGGCGTTCCCGGTCGTTCAGAATAGGAAAACATATAACCGTAATCGTATTCAACTTCACGCATTAAGCTTAAAGTTTGCTGATGATCTTCTTCCGTTTCGCCACAGAAACCGATAATCATATCTTGTGAAAATGAAATTTCGGGAACAATTTCTTTTCCTTTTTTAATTAAATCTAAATATTCCTGTCGCGTATGTTGACGGTTCATTTTCACCAGCATTGCATCACTTCCACTTTGTACCGGAAGATGCACGTAATTGCAAATATTTTCGTGTTTTGCAATCATGCGGAAAACTTCTTCAGTCATTTCGTGCGGATTATTCGTAGAAAAACGAATTCGCATTTTTGGAACTGCAACCGCAACCATATCGAGAAGCTGTGAAAAAGTAATCGCGGTAAGTCGTTGCATTTCAGTAGCGTTTTTGAAATCTTTTTTCGGGCCACCTCCATACCAAAGATAAGAATCTACGTTTTGACCAAGAAGCGTAATCTCTTTATAGCCACTTTCCCATAGATTTTTGCATTCCTCAATAATAGAATGTGGATCTCGACTTCTCTCGCGACCACGCGTAAAAGGAACTACGCAAAAAGTACACATATTATCGCAACCACGGGTGATCGTAACGAAAGCCGTAACACCGTTTCCGCCTAAACGAACCGGATTAATATCTGCATACGTTTCCTCTTTTGAAAGAATCACGTTGATGGCATCTCTTCCGTCGTCAGTTTCTTTTAATAAATTGGGTAAATCTCTGTAAGCATCGGGACCAACTACCAAATCCACGAGTTGTTCTTCCTCTAAAAATTTAGTTTTCAAACGTTCCGCCATACAACCCAAAACACCCACGGTTAAGCTTGGTTTGTCTTTCTTTAAATTTTTGAATTGAGAAAGTCGCATTCTCACCGTTTGTTCCGCTTTTTCCCGGATTGAGCACGTGTTCAGCAAAATTAAATCTGCTTCTTCTACATTTTGGGTAGTGTTGTAACCTTGCTCATTCAAAATTGAAGCAACGATTTCAGAATCTGAAAAGTTCATTTGACAACCGTAACTTTCCAAAAAAAGTTTCTTGGAGTTATCTGGTCTTTCAGCGGTTGCGATTGCTTCGCCTTGTTTGTTTTCGTCTATATATTTCTCTTGCACGTCGATAAGTTTTAGATTTTGAATTTTAAATTTTAAATTCAAAATGGGAGTGCAAAGATAAGAATTTATATGACAGAATGGCAGTATTTTTTAAATAAAGGAAATTAATCAGTTCTATCTACATCAACGGAAAAAGGAAGTCTAAATCTGCTTTTAATTTTAATATCATGCAATTTCGCGGGAGTCCAAATGTCTTTCTTAATTGTTTTTCGAATAGACTCCAAAAGCATATCATCGAATTCTTTTAATCCTGAGCTTTTTGTTATTGCTAAATCTTCTAATTCTCCCTTTTCATTGATCGTAAATGTAGTTTCTGCTTTCAGTATTCCTTTTCCTCTAAAATAAAAATTTGAAGTATCTGTTCTGCGTAAAACTTCTTTTCGAAATGAATTCATTCCGCCTGGAAAATCTTTTCCATAATAGGAGTCGTTAATGTTTTTACTAACAGTGTATCCTTCTTTATAATTTTCAAAAAGATCATCCATGTAAAACATAATCCTTGCTATTGTAGGTTTTTCTTGACCATCAATTTTAGCAGTAATCCATTTATTCATATTTCTCATCACCTCTTTTGCAATTTCAAAAGAACATTTGTTATTTACGGCACTTTCACTATCTAAAACTTCTATTGAATTATCTGGTTTGATTAAAACTAATGCTGTGAAAAATTCTTTTTTATTTTCACAGGGTTTTATTTTTTTTTCAATTAAAATTTTATGAAAATCTTTATAAAACTCTGAAAAACCACCTAAATAGCAATGTTGATCTCTAGGAAAAAAAAGAGATTTATTCTGAGATTTTAAACTCCCCGAAATCATTAGTAAAATAATTAATAAATAAAATTTCTTCATATTTAAAATTTTTACAATGGATCAGTCACTGCATTTAAAGTTAACCGGTATCGATAATCGACTGGTTTTCCATTGACAGTTGCAGGTTTCCACATCTTTTTTGTACTTTGAATTCCATAAACGATTCGTTTGTCAAATTCTATCATAGAAGATGATTTGATCATTACAATATTTTCAATTTTTCCTTCTTTGGTAATAATAAACTCTGCAATAATATTGAAGCGGTCATTCCAGTCGAAACCTCTCACATCAATTCGGTTTACAATTCCTTTTCTAAATTCTTCGACGCCATTATTTTTGTAATTTCCATAAGTTGGGTACGAAAATTTAGGAAGATATCCGTCTTGATAATTTTCAAAAAGATCTGCGGGAAAAATTAGAAAGGTAGCAACCGCAGCTTTTGGAAATCCATCAACAATTGCAGCATTCCAGTTTTTCTGAGACTGCGCAACTTCTCTCGCAAGAGTGTAAGCACATTTATTTTTCGCAACATTTTGTTCATTGTGGTCTTTTATAAAACTCACCGATTTATTTGCATTAATCAATAGTTTAAGCTGATAAAACTCTTCTTTATTTGAACACGGTTCTAGATTTTTCGCAACGATAATATCGTGAAAATCTTTGTAGTATGATTCGTAACCGCCAATATATGGAACCTGGTAATTAGGAAAATACTCCAGTATTTGAGCAGAAATCATTAAAGGGAAAAAGAAAATTAGAAAATAAAGTTTTTTCATAGGAACTGATTTGATCTTTTTTTTACATTGAAAACGCAAGAGGGAGTCTAAATCTAAAACGAATCGGTTTCCCATGTATTTTTGCAGGAGTCCATTTGTTTTTGATTCTTGAAATTGTTCGGAGAATCATGGTGTCAAACTCTTTTAGACCTGATGAATGAGCGAGTTGTACGGTACTCATACTTCCGTCGCGTTCTATAACAAAGGTAACTTCAAGTCTCAAAATACCACTAAAATTATAGTTGGTTAAATTAATACTTTGTGAGACTTTCTTCCTGAAATTTTCAATACCGCCTTCATACATTGCAAGTTCCATATCTTTTATGGGATCATAACCTTCTTTTAATTCGCCAAAAAGCTCGTCGGGAATGATGGTGAAAGAAGTTGTAGCAGCTATTTTTTTTCCGTCAAATTCCGCCGGATTCCATCCATCCAGATATTTTAGGACTTCTTTCGTCAGTTCGAAAGTACATTTCGATTCTTCAAATTCTGCATCTGCAGGCTTCACATATTTTATCGTTTTATCAGGATAAACGACAAGAAGAAAGCTTATGTTTTCATCTTTGTTCGGGCAAGTTTGCAGTTTTTTATCTAATAAAACTTCATGAAAATCTTTGTAGAATTGAGTGTCTCCACCAATATAACTCGTTTGATTTGGAGGATAACCTTGTCTAATGTCCTGCGAAAAAAGGAAAGAACTGATTAAAGAAAAGAAAAGAGAAAATTTCAGCATCAATTTTTTTCTAAATATAAAAAAAACTTTGTAGATTTTACAAAGTTTTAGTTTTATGAGTATTAAATATCAAAATTGTCGGTTCGGAAATTAATTTTCTGCCTAATTTTTGATTCTATGGGAACTCCGTCGCAAGTTGCAGGCGTAAATTTGGGATTCATTTTCCGCAAAGCCAGTTCCAGATCGCGTTTCAATAAATTGCTGTTTTGTACTTCGGGATTGAGGTTAAAACCTTGCATGTTCCCAGTTTTATTAATGGAAATGATCAATTCAAAAGTTCCGTTGACCGAATAAAAGCTGTTGTCAAGATCACTTTTCATGTTCAGGAAAAGTTTTTGCTTGAAAGCATTTTCTCCCCCTGGAAATTGTGCGTAGACTGCATTATCACATTTCAAACGGTAGAATTCCAGAGGATTATTTAAATCATAGGAAACTGATTGTTTGCCGACTTCTTTCGTATTGTCTGTAATGTCGTTATCTTCAATTAAATATTGTGCATTGCTAAAAGTGAAAGCAAAGATTAAAAATAAAAATATCTTTTTCATTATACTGAATTTTCAATAAAGTTACTAAATTTTTGAATCTAAAAGAAAGGTTTTTAGGTCTTTTTAATCACCATGATCAAAATGATCAGTAGTGAAATTCACACTTAAAACATATCTGGATTCTACAGGTTGATCATTTTGCAACGCCGGTTTCCATTTGGTTTTTATTTTCTTCATCGCAAACATCATATCTTCAATGAACATATCACTATTTTTAACTTTGGGAACAATGTTGAGATTTTTAATTTTTCCATTAACATCAATATTAAAGGTAAAATAAAAAGTTCCGTTCACGGCATATTGGCGCAAATCGATGTAACCGTTTACCATTTTATGAAATTCTGCCCGAAAAGCTTCTTCACCACCGGGAAATTTGGCTTTCTCGGTGTAGATCATTTTGGGCTGTTCCTTTTTACTTTCTGTTTGACCAGATGCAAAAGCAGAAATAATTAGGAATAAGTATAATAATTTCCTGATCATTTTACAACACTTCAATTTGGTTTCTCAGCAAATCTTCAAACACATCGCGTATTCTTATCAGATGCGCTTTTCCGTCGATAAACAGAACTTCTGCAGGTTTTAATCTTGAATTAAAGTTTGAACTCATTTCATAACCATAAGCTCCTGCATTCCGGAATACTAAAATATCGCCTTCATGAATTTCATTTAATTTTCTGTCCCACGCAAAAGTGTCTGTTTCACAGATGTTTCCCACAACAGTGTAGATTCTTTCGTTTCCTTTTGGATTCGAAAGATTTTCTATGATGTGATAAGAATCGTAAAACATCGGTCGGATTAAATGATTAAAACCCGAATTAATTCCGGCGAAAGTTGTTGCTGTCGTGTGTTTGATGACATTTGTTTTTACAAGAAGATGACCGCTTTTACTGACTAAAAACTTACCCGGTTCAAACCAGAGTTCAAACTTTTTCCCAGAAATTTTAGAAAATTCTGCAACGGCTTTCTCTACTTTTTTACCCAAAACTTTCACATCGGTTTCCAGATCGCCGTCCTGGTAAGGAACTTTGAAACCACTTCCCATATCCAGATATTTCAAATTTGGAAATTTTTCGGCCAGTTCAAACATGATATCTAATCCTTGCAGAAAAACATCGGGATCTTTAATTTCACTTCCGGTATGCATGTGAAGACCTTCAACATTGATGTTGGTTGAATTCATCACACGTTCGATGTGACGAAGCTGGTGAATAGAAATTCCAAATTTAGAATCGATATGACCGGTTGAGATCTTATAATTTCCGCCTGCAAAAATGTGGGGATTAATTCTGACGAAAATCGGATAAGAATTTCCGTACTTATTTCCAAACTGTTCCAGGATCGAAATGTTATCAATATTGATATGAACTTTTAAAGACATTGCTTCTTCAATTTCGGCCAGATCAACACAATTTGGGGTGAAAAGGATTCTTTTTGATTCAAAACCTGCTTTAATTCCCAGTTTTACTTCATTAATGGAAACGCAATCTAAACTTCCGCCCAATTGATTTACAAATTTTAAAATATTGATGTTGGAAAGTGCTTTACATGCATAAAAAAAACGAGTGCTTTTATGAAATGAAGAAGTAAGTTTTTCGTACTGCGTTTTAATCGACTCAGCATCGTAAACATAAGTTGGAGTGCCAAATTGTTGGGCAATTTTCAGTAAATCTTTATCGGTCATCTTATTATTTATTTTAAAATTAAAAAAAGCACACTCGGAAAGAGCATGCTTAATTATTTGATTATCTAAAATTACAGCTCTTAATCCACGAAATTATCCTTAGAGAAAAACTTTTTCCCCTTAGAAGCAACTTGTTTTATAGATTTTGAGATGATCATATTTTTATTTTCTCTGTGAAATTTTTTTCAAAAGTAATTTTTTTTATTTAATTCTGCACGATTTATTTTGAAGGTAGCGGAATTATTTCAAAATCACATCTTAAAAGACCGAGTTGTAAATCGTTCTGCAGATCGGGTGGAAAAGATTTTAGATCGATCTTTAATTTTGAAAGTTTCTCCCAGGAATTGATCTGTGTATGAAGTTCATAAAATCCAAAAGCGGTTAACTTTCCTTTTTGAAAGATCAAAAAAGATTTTTCACCAAGCGTTCTTCCATCAGAAAGCCAGAGTTCATTTCTGCCTTTTAAGTTGATAGTTTTTTCGAATTCATCAAGATCCTCAAACTGCGATTGGGTTTTAATGAAACTCACCGCTTTTAATCCCTGCGTAAAAGATTTAAACCGAAGCAAAGGTTGTTCTTCTTTGATATTGCTGATTCGCTCTGCAAAATATTTTCCGTTTTTATGATACAGTCCGAATTGAAGGTTGTCGCGTTTCTGCAAACCTTTCGTCTTGATGATGAGTTTCGCCAGGATGTCATTCCCGGTTAAATCATAATGAATTTGTGAAACTTCATCCTGAATCTGTTTCCAGCGTTTAGATTTTGAATTAAAAAGAATTTTGGAAAATTTGCTTAAATCATCTACGAAATCAAAGAAAATAATTTTTCCTTCTGCATTCTGAAAATAGATAATTCCTCTTTCAAAAGGTAGATCCTGCGTCAGTTGTTTTATTTTATTCAGATACGTATTCGCATTCAGTTCTTCATGATGTTGCTGAATGATTTCAGAATCTTTGTCTTTAAACATCAATAATTTGAAAAGTTCCAAAGTTGCTCTTGCATCTCCGGAAGCTCTGTGTTGATCAACTAAAGGAATTCCTAATGATTTTACGAGTTTCCCCAGAGAAAAACTTTCCGCCTCGGGAATTAGTTTCTTCGCCAAAGGAATTGTATCAATGGTGTTGATCTTAAATTCGTAACCCAGTCTTTTGAATTCCTGTCGAAGCATTCGGTAATCGAATTCAATATTGTGACCGACCAAAGTGGTGTTATCGGTTATTTCGACAATTCTTTTAGCAATTTCGTGAAAATGCGGTGCAGATCTCACCATTCTCTGAGAAATGTTTGTCAATTTCTGAACGAAAGGAGTGATCTCACTTTCTGGGTTGACCAAAGTAATAAACTGATCTACAATTTCATGACCATCATACTTATATATTGCGATTTCTATGATGCTTTCTTTACGGAAAGGTGCACCGTTGCTTTCTATATCTACTACTGAATACATTTTTTCTTTTTCTATCTAACCATCTTCATCTGCACAAAAGATCATCGTACATTTATTTTCTTCCGCCTAAACCAAACATTCCCAATACAAATTTTGCGCCTTCTCTAGCTAAAGTGGTTGTAAAGGTTCGTCCCGCTCTCGATTTCATTACGCTTTCGAAAACTCCGGGTTCTTCTTTTACAGGTCTTGATTTTACCGTTGGAGCTGCATTTTCTACAGCCTGTTCCATTCTGCTCGTCAACATTTCGTAAGCAGAATCTTTGTTCATGGTTTGCTCGTATTTCGCTACCAATGAAGACCGACTCGTCAAATTCTCAACTTCGGCGTCATTTAAAACATCCATTCTGGATTCTGGTGAAATTAAATAGGTATGGACCAAAGGCGTCGGAATTCCTTTTTCATCTAAAGCAGTAATGAAAGCTTCTCCAATTCCCATATTTTGGATGAGTTCGTTGGCTTTATAATATTCTGTAGTTGGATAATTTTCTACGGCTTTGGAAATTTCTTTTTTGTCTTTCGCCGTAAATCCACGTAAAGCGTGCTGTATTTTCAGTCCTAATTGCGACAAAACATTTTCGGGAACATCGCCTGGAATTTGAGTAATAAAATAAATTCCGACTCCTTTCGAACGGATCAGTTTTACCATCGTTTCAATCTGATTTAATAATGCTTTGCTGGCTTCATTAAAAATTAAATGGGCTTCATCAATAAACAAAACCAGTTTGGGTTTCCCTGAATCTCCTTCTTCAGGAAAAGTCATATAAATTTCCGCAAATAGGGAAAGCATAAAGGTTGAAAACAATTGTGGTTTGCTTTGAATATTGGCAACTCTCAAGATATTCACAACGCCTTTTCCGTCGCGCTGTTTCAGTAAATCGGTAACATCGAAACTTGGTTCTCCAAAGAATTGTGCGGCCCCTTGTTGTTCGAGTGCTACGATCGAGCGAAGAATAGTTCCTAACGACGCCGGTGCGATTGAGCCGTAATTATTGACTAAATCTGCTTTTCCTTGTGCATTATCGGTTACATATTGCAAAACTTTTTTCAAATCATCTAAATCGATAAGTGGTAAACCTTTGTCATCACAATATTTAAAAACGATAGACATGATACTTTGCTGCGTATCATTTAAATCTAAGATTTTCGATAATAAAATTGGACCAAATTCTGTAACAGTAGCTCTTAATTTCACCCCTTTTTCTCCTGAAATTGACATGAGTTCTACTGGAAAAGCTTGCGGTTGATAAGGCAGTTTTGTTTTGGCGTATCGTTCTGTAATAATTGCGTTTGCCACTCCAGCTTCTGCAATGCCAGAAAAATCTCCTTTGATATCGAGAACCAATGACGGAATTCCCTCATGTGAAAGCTGCTCCGCAAAAACCTGCAAAGTTTTTGTTTTTCCTGTTCCTGTGGCACCGGCAATTAATCCGTGCCGATTGATGGTTTTCAAAGGTATTGTTACATTCACTTCTGTCACTACATCACCGTCAAGCATTGCTTTCCCTAACGTGATAAAATCGCCTTTTGGGGCATATTTTGTGGTAAGTTCCTGAATGAATTTCGCTTTATCTGCCATGTTGAAAATGATTTAAGGCGTTAAAGATAAATAATATTGAACTATTATTAATTTTATAACAAAAATAACTTTTAAATTTAATGATGAATGTCATTTTCAATTAAGATAAAAAAGTCTTAATTTTGAAATATCAAATGAAGATCATCTTTTCAATCATATTGTCCACTATTATTTTCACAGCAAGTTTTCAAAACTCGTTGTTTATGATTGATTACGAGATCAACCGAAATTTTTACGAGATTCATTGTATTAATAAATCGAAACCAGAGATGAATTGTCACGGGAAATGCCAGATGCAAAAGGAAAGCGAGAAATCTTCGAATCCTTTTAATTTGGTAAAATATTCTTTTGAATTTAATATTCTGCCCTCAAAACCTGCAGAATTTTCTTTTAAGATTAATGAGCCTTTAGCTTTTGATTCTACAACTTATACGTATCGCGATCGGAATATTTCTGAGATTTTTCTTGATATTCTACCGCATCCGCCCCAAATATGACTTGATTTTTTCTTCATCATTAATTCTTTTTCTTCCCGAAATTGAAGCGATGCCTTTATCTTTTCACAAAGATTGAGAAACTATTTTCAAGTTATAATTTAAAATAAAAAATAATGAAATTTTCATTCAAAACTATATTTGCCTTTTTGGCAATGGCTTTCCTTATCGTGTCATGTAGAACTTCAGATACCGTAGATTCAATTACACCAACAAATCCGAACACTGAAATCGAAGGGCTAACAAAAATTAAAGAAATTACGAACGATACTCATGTTATCGAATTATATTCTAAATCGGGAACTACCATTTTGGGATACAACGATATTAAACTCAGAATTAAAAATAAATCAACGAATCAGTACGAAAAAAGCGCGACCGTTTCGTGGAAACCATTGATGCACATGACTTCGATGACGCATTCTTGCCCGAATTCTTCTGTAGAAAAAGTATCGACTGATGGTTCGCTTTATTCTGGGTATATTGTTTTTCAAATGCCACAAAATGCGACAGAATATTGGGATCTGAAAATTGATTACAGCATCGCTGGAACTTCGTATACTGCAACAACATTGGTCAATGTTCCTGTTGAATCTAAAAAAACAGTCAATTCATTTATGGGAAGTGACAATGTGAAATATATCGTTGTTTACATTGAACCTAAATCTCCAAAAGTAGCCATTAATGATATGGTTGTAGGAGTTTGGAAAATGCAGGATATGATGACTTTTCCTGTTGTAGATGGTTACACCGTAAAAGTTGATCCAAGAATGCCCGGAATGGGAAATCACAGTTCGCCCAATAATGTAAACGCTACACAACCAGTTGCGGGGAAATTATACAACGGAAAACTTTCCTTAACCATGACAGGATATTGGAAGATTAATTTGCAATTGGCAAAAGCAGATGGTATTGTTTTAGGTGGACAAGAAATTACAGATACTAATCTTGCGAGCACTATCTTTTTCGAAATCGATTTCTAAGCATTTCATAACAAAAATTTTCAAGACTAATTATTTGATTTAAAGATAATTAGTCTTGATTTTCTTAGATGCAAAATTTCTTTAATTAAAAGAGGAATGCATCTTATTAATCAAAATATTTTATCATGCAACGTTTCATACTTGTGAGTTTTCTTCTGCTTCTATTTTCGAATATTAATGCGCAGCAAAGTTCCATAGAATCTACCCAATCTCAACATATTCAGGAAGTTATTGTCATCGGTACTACCAAAATTTCGAGCAAAGAAAATAAATCTTTAGGCTCAATCGACGAATATTTACAAAAATCTGCGAAAGTAGATATGATCAAACGTGGTGCTTATGCTTGGGAACCGCTCATTAATGGTTTGCCGACGGAAAGAACTTTGGTTACCATCGATGGAATGCGAATTTTTGGAGCTTGTACTGACAAAATGGATCCAATCACTTCTTACATTGAAGTTTCTAATCTCAGCGAAGCAACGATAAGTTCTGGGCAGGAAGGTTCCTGTCACGGAAATACGATTGGAGGAGCCATCGATTTGAAAAGAAACAAAATGATGTTTGGTCAAAAAAAGTGGAACTTTAATGTAAACAGCGGATTTGAAACCGTAAATAACCAGAAGATTTTTGGCGCTGGAACAAACTTTAAAACAGAAAAATTTTACACCGATGTTAATTTTATGATGCGCGATGCCGACAATTACAAAGCCGGAAATAATACCGAGATTCTATTTTCACAATTTAGAAAAATGAATATTTCAGGAATTTCTGGTGTCAAGTTGGGCGAAAATAAATTGATCGAAGCTGCTGTGATTTACGACAAAGCTAATAATGTGGGTTATCCTGCTTTACCCATGGATGTTTCTATTGCAGAAGCGTTGATTACTTCTTTGAAATTTCAAATGTTACCCCAAAGTGATTTTGTGAAAAGTTGGGAAACCAAAGTTTATTTCAACAATATCATGCACAGAATGGATGATACCAAAAGACCCAACGTTCCGATTCACATGGACATGCCTGGTTGGAGCAAAACTTTTGGCTATTATTCTCAACTGAAATCGGTTTATAATCAACATCATTTTTTGCTCAATATCAATGGTTTTTACAATAAATCTCGTGCAGAAATGACGATGTATCCGGAAGATCCCAACGAAAAATTAATGTTCATGCTAACCTGGCCCGATGTGAGAACCCTTGCTCAAGCTATTTATTTGGAAGATCAAATTAATTTTAATCAAAATTCAAGTTTAAAATTGTCAGCTTCAGTAACGATGCATCAAAATAAAGTAGAAAGTGAATTTGGATTGAACAGTTTGCAGATCTTTTATTCTGAAATGAAGGCCGAAAAATCCCGAATTCTAAAAAGTTTCGCCGCAAATTACGAGTTTAATAAAAATATTTTTCAAGCTGGTTTTGGTTTAGGTTATGGTGATCGAGCGCCGTCTGTTTCTGAAGGTTATGGATTTTATTTGTTTAATAGTTTCGAGAAATATGATTATATCGGAAATCCGTATTTAAAAAATGAATCTTCTTTGGAAGCCAACGCTTTTGTTGGAATGAAAAAAGATAAATTTAATGCTAAGATTTCTTCGTCTTATTTTCATATCTCCGATTATATTGTAGGAAAAATAATTGATAAACTTGTTCCAATGACGATTGGCGCAAATGGGGTGAAAAGTTATACCGCTTTAGATTATGCGACCGTATTTAACATCAGTTTATCAACAGAAGTGAAACTTGCCGAACCTTTGAAATGGAATACACAATTTGTTTACACGCGAGGAAAAGACAATCAAGGTAAGAATCTTCCGTTTATGAGTCCTTTTAGTTATCAAGCCTCTTTAAAATTTGAAAAAAATAAATTCTCTTCTGATTTGTCTGTTTTAGGAAATACAAAACACCAAGATTTTGCCGCAATTTATGGCGAGTCCGCAACTCCCGATTATTTTATAATGAATGCAAGTTTGGGTTATCTGTTTAACGTAAACAGCAGTAAAATTCTTGCGAAAGTTGGAGTAGAAAATCTCTTCGACCGCTTTTATACCACGTATTCTGATTGGAATAAAATTCCCAGACCAGGTAGAAATTTCTATCTAAATTTAAATTTTAACTGGTAATTCTGAGTTCAGGTTAATGTGAAATCTTAGCATTTAGAAGAGTAAACTCCACCAAATTTTCATTAAATTTGTTAGATATAAAAATAGATAATCATGAACAGAAAAAATATTCTCAACAAAATTATTCAAGAACAGAATAAAGTGATCGAGAGTTTGCAACAATCGGTAGATCAGTATAAAACAGCTTCAGATATCGATGAAGAAAGCACCCATGATTCAGAAGATTTCACCAATCAATCCATTGCGAAAGATATGCAGTTGCGGTTTGAAAAAATGATGACTGAAGCAGTTCAGAATCTCAATTTTCTCGAAAAGGAAAAAGAAATCATTCATACAGAAATCGAGAACGGAAGTTTAATAGAAACCGATAAAAATTTCCTCTTTATAGGGATTTCTGTGCCTGTGTTCAAAGTGGAAAGCAAAGAGGTCATTTCATTCTCTGAAAAAGCACCAATTTTTAAAGAAATTAAAGGTAAAAACACTGGTGATACGGTGAAAATTGGTGATGACGCTTTGAAAATTCTGTCTATAAACTAGCCTTGAAAAGAAAGATTTATTCTGTAACTTTAGTTACTTGGCAACTTCATTTAAAGAGTTAATTTTGCCAGAAATAGATTTATGGAATTACTAGGATACTTTTCTGCAATCGTTATCGGTCTCGTTTTGGGTCTGATTGGTGGCGGTGGAAGTATTTTGAGTGTTCCTATTTTTGTGTATATATTTGGTTATGATGTTGTTACCGCAACTGCACTTTCTCTTTTTGTTGTAGGAGTTACAAGTTTAGTCGGTTCAGCAGGATTTATCAAACAGAAACAGATTGATTTTAAGACCGCTTTTGTTTTCGGAATTCCCTCTATTCTTGGGGTTTTATTTTCCCGAAGATTGATTTTGCCTAATTTGCCGCCTATCATTATTAATCGCTGGGGGATTACATTGACGAAAGATATGTTTCTGCTTCTCCTTTTTTCGGTTTTAATGTTGATCGCGTCCTACAAAATGATTCGCAAAAGCGAAAGACCGAGACTTAGAAATTTTGAGGAAACCAATTACACCCTACTCATTTCACAAGGACTTTTAGTAGGAATTATAACAGGATTAATCGGAGCAGGAGGCGGATTTTTGATTGTTCCAGCCTTGGTAATGCTTTTAGGATTAAATATGAAAAAAGCAGTAGCAACCTCGCTTTTTATTATCGCAATGAATTCTATATTTGGATTTTTGAGTACTTTGCAAATGGTCAATCAAGATTGGGGATTTCTACTGAAATTCGGTGCTTTAGCAATTGTAGGAATTTTTATCGGAGTCCTTGTTGCCAAACAGATCGATGGCCGCAAACTAAAACCCCTATTTGGTTGGGTAGTTTTGGTAATGGGTCTTTTTATTATCTTTAAAGAAATATTTTTTAAACAACTTTTTTAATTATGAAAAACATATACATCGCAATTTTTGCATTATTTTTCTTGAATTCTTGTTCCAAAAGTGAGCAAAATTCTTCAAATTCTGGAGTTACAAAAACTCCATCCACAGAAATCAGTCAAGTTCAGAAACCCCTGAAAATGAAAAACAACAAAGGGGAAGAAGTGACCGTCACTTATTTTGCAGAGGGTGATGCAGTTGCTGTAAAAATTCAGAAAACTGGTGGAAAAGAAGAGAAGCTTTCTGCAAAAACGAGTAATGAAAATGGAAATCCCATCTTCACTAACCAAAATTTTATGTGGGAGATGACCCAAGAAGGGAAAGGAGGTAAGCTTACTGATAAAGAGGGAATCTCCTCAGAATATAAGTAAAAATATTTATAATTGACCAATTTTGACTCTAGAAATTTTGGAGTGCAAAATTTGAGAATTTTAAAACATTAAAAATGAAGATAGAACAAATATATACGGGTTGTCTTGCGCAGGGAGCTTATTATGTCGTCTCAGAAAACGAGGCGGTAATAATTGATCCACTCCGGGAAACACAACCATACATCGACCGATTAGAAAAAGATCAGGTAAAACTCAAATATATTTTTGAAACTCATTTTCATGCAGATTTCGTTTCAGGACATGTAGATTTGTCTATGAAAACAGGTGCTGCTATTGTTTACGGACCCACTGCAAACCCAGAGTTTGAAGCAATAATAGCAAAAGACAATCAAATTTTCGAAGTCGGGAAAATAAAAATTAAAGTGCTTCACACTCCAGGTCATACGATGGAAAGTTCCACTTATCTATTGATCGATGAAAACGGAAAGGAAACTGCTATATTTTCAGGAGACACCTTGTTTTTAGGCGATGTTGGAAGACCAGATTTAGCGCAGAAAGCGGCACACATGACTCAGGAAGAATTGGCTGGCTTACTGTACGAAAGTTTGCAAAGTAAAATCATGACTCTTGCCGATGACATTACTGTTTATCCTGCTCATGGAGCAGGATCTGCTTGTGGAAAAAATATGCAGAAAGAAACTGTAGATACTTTGGGAAATCAGAAAAAGACCAATTATGCGCTGAATCAGCCCAATAAGGAAGCTTTTGTGCGCGAAGTTTTAGACGGACTTTCTGCTCCACCAAAATATTTCGGAATGAATGTTGCGATGAATAAAGGAGGAATTGCAAGTTTTGATGAGGTGATGAAACACGGAAACAAACCATTGTCTGCAGACACTTTTGAAGAGATTGTAGAACATGCAGGAGCGTTAATTTTAGATACACGGGATGCCGAAGACTTTTATAAAGGTTTTATTCCAAATGCTATTAATATTGGTTTAAATGGAGATTTTGCACCATGGGTCGGAGCGATGATCGTTGACGTAAAACAACCGATTGTATTAGTAGCAGATTTAGGAACTGAAGAAGAAGTGATCACAAGAGTTTCGCGTGTGGGATTTGATGAGGTTTTAGGATTTTTAGAAGGAGGTTTTGAATCCTGGAAAAATTCAGGAAAGGAAATTGATACCGTAAATAGAATTTCACCCGAAGAATTTCAAAAACAATTCAACGAAAATTCAAAAGTATTTGATGTAAGAAAGGAAAGTGAGTACGAAGCAGAACATGTGAATGATGCCTTCCAAAGACCTTTAGCTGATATTAATGAATGGGCAAATTTGATCGATAAGAACGAACATTTCTTTGTTCATTGTGCAGGAGGTTACAGAAGTATGATTGCATCCAGTATTTTAAATTCCCGTGGAATCAGGAATTTTACCGAAATTGAAGGTGGTTTCAATAAAATTAAAGAAACTGCAGTTCCAAAAAGTAATTTTATGTGTCAAAGTAAAACGTTATAATAATGAAATTGAAATATTTTTTAAATCTGGGAATCGCTGCACTATTATTTTTTTCATGTGCAGCAAAAGTTCCCGTAGAAACGACGAATCCTGCAAACTTCAAAGAAATTGTAAACGATCCGGCAACGACTTTAGTTGATGTCCGAATTCCAGAACAATTTAATGAAAAAACAGCCAAAGGCGCCATCAATATTCCTTTAGCAAAAATCGAAGATAATATCGATTTTTTCAAGAAGCAGAAAAAAGTAGTTCTTTTTTGTAACCGTGGAGTTCAGGCAGAACAAGCTTTGGAAATTCTAAAGAAAAACGGCGTTGAAAATGTCTATTTCGGCAAAACGCTAAACAATGTAGAAGCAATACAAAAGGAAAAATAATACAATGAATATACTAGAAAACATCACATTCAGCACTGAAAAAGCGAATGTGTTCTCCATCAAAAAAAGTGATAAAATTAAGTATTTCGCAGTTGCATTAGGAAAAAATGCAGTTTTGAAAAAACATATTGCTCCTGTTCCAGCGACATTGGTTGTGCTAAAGGGGGAAATTAATTTTTTGATTCAAGACGAAACCATTAATATGAAACAATTCGATATTTACGAAATCCCCGTGAACGTAGAACATGAAGTAGTAGGAGTTTCAGACGAAAATTTATTTTCCGTAGCTCAGGAATTATAATGAAAGAGGAACTTTCTTGTGGAACCGTTTCCTGCCAAACCAATCTCGATCAAAATTATTGGGACAATCAGTGGCAAAAAAAGGAAACCGGTTGGGATATTGGTTATTCTTCGCCAGCAATCGAGGAGTATATTTTGCAATACCCAAATAAGGAAGCGAAAATTCTTATTCCCGGATGTGGAAATGGTTACGAAGCTGAGTTTCTGTGGAATCTTGGCTTTCGGACTATTACGATTTTAGATATTGCACCAATTGCTGTGCAAATTCTAGAAAATAAGTACAAAGAGAAAACAGGTATTCATGTTGTTTGCGAAGATTTTTTTGAGCATCACGGAAATTATGATCTCGTTATAGAACAGACTTTTTTCTGTGCGATTCCGACTTTTTTGAGAAATCAATATGCAATGAAAATGCATGATCTCTTAAATGATAATGGAAGAATTATCGGTGTCATGTTCAACCGAAATTTTGAGAAAAAAGGGCCACCTTTTGGTGGAAGTATTCCAGAGTATCAATTTATTTTTAAGAAATATTTTGAAATTCAGAAAATGGAGAAATGTTATAATAGTATCGAACCTAGAAAAGGAAGTGAAATTTTTATTAACCTCAAAAAAAAATAAGATGAAAGCAAATATGGGAAGTTTTGATCGGGTCGTAAGAGTATTAATCGCTGCAATTATCGGTTACCTTTATTATGTCAATTATATTCCCGGAGCAGTTGGAATTGTTCTTCTCGTATTAGCCGTAATTTTTGCGATAACTGGTTTTGTAGGATTTTGTCCTCTTTATCGTATATTAGGAATGAATACTTGTAAGAAAAATTAAATTTAATGATGATGCAATTTTTTAAAAAGCACCAATTAGGAATTCTCGGTATTTTTCTGGGTGGAATTTTGGGTTACGCTTATTACCATTTTATCGGTTGTGAAACTGGCACTTGTTCGATCACTTCAAAACCTCTAAATTCTTCAGTTTATGGAATGGTGATGGGTTACCTAATGTTTTCAATGTTTCAAAAACCTAAAAATACAACACAAGATGTTTGATTTTATTAAAAATATTTTTGCTAAAAATTCAGTTGATTTTAAAGAACTGATGAAAAATGGTGCGCAAATTATCGATGTTAGAACGCCGAGTGAATTCAGTAATGGAAGCATTAAAAATTCCAAAAATATTCCTTTACAAAAACTTGCGGCTGAGATGAAAAAATTAGATTTGAAGAAACCTATTATAACTTGTTGTGCAAGTGGAATGAGAAGTGCTTCTGCAAAATCGATGCTCAAGCAAAATGGTTTCGAAGCGTATAATGGAGGCGGTTGGAGCTCGCTTCAAAATAAATTAAAATGATGAATACTTTATTAAAAAACTGGAACTTAAGAAGAATAATTTATTTAATAGGTGGTATTTTCTTCGTCTTGATAGCAATTAACGACAGAACTTGGTGGATGATTGCGTTTGGACTTTATTTTGTCGCAATGTCGATCTTCAGATTTGGTTGTGCTGGCGGAAATTGCGAAGTTCCTTTTTCAAAAGAAGATAACAAAGCTCAAAACTGATTTTTTAGTTATAAATTTCTTAATTCGAAAACTCAATATTATGTCTCAAAAATTTCAAGAACTAATTAATTCGGAAAGACCAGTTTTAGTCGATTTCTTTGCAACGTGGTGTGGTCCGTGCAAAGTGCAGTCTTCTGTTTTGAATACTGTGAAAGAAAATATTGGCGATTTGGCGAGAATTATAAAAATTGATATCGATCAATATCCAGCAATCGCAGCAGAATACGGAGTTCGGGGAGTTCCAACTTTAGCCGTATTTAAAAATAGCAAATTGCTTTGGAAGGAAAGCGGCGTTCACGATGTGAATACTCTAACCAATTTATTACAGGATTTTTCTAAATCTTAAGTTTTTACTTAATATCAAAAGAATCTCTGTCATTCAAAAATTGAAACGTTTTCCGAAACTCTTTCAGTTTTTCAAAATTGAATTCCGCGGAAACAATGTCGTCTTTAATTTCTGAAATAATACTTCCATCTGCAAAAAAGCAATAAGAACTTTCAGGATAGTTCAGATTATTACCATCGATTCCAATTCTGTTCAGCCCAAAAACATAAGCTTGATTTTCAATTGCTCTTGCTTTCAATAAAGTGTTCCAGGCATCGATTCGCTTTTCCGGCCAGTTCGCTACATATAGAATAGCGTCGTAATCATCATTGTTTCTGGAAAAAACTGGGAAACGTAAGTCGTAACAGACTTGTAATAAAATTCTCCAACCTTTATATTCAACAATTATTCTTTCATTCCCCGCAGAAAATTTTTCATCTTCTCCCGTAAAAGAAAATAAATGTCTCTTGTCATATTGGTAATAGGTGCAGTCGGGAAGTACAAAGTAAAATCGGTTATAAAAGTTGTTATCTTTTAGTACAGAAACACTTCCACAAATTACAGTTTCCGTTTTTTTTGCAAAACTTTTCATCCAATCCAGTGTTTCATGATTTCTATCTGCAATTTCTTCTGGCTTCATATAAAAACCTGTGGAAAACATTTCTGGCAGAATAAAAAGGTCAGATTGTACATTTTCTAAAGATTTCTCAACTCTTCGGAAATTTTCTGATTTATCTTTCCAAGAGATGTCAAAATTTAATCCGCTTACTTTCAAATTGTTATTCATAATTCTTCTAAAACTTCGATTAAATGTACAAAATTTTATTTTAAAACTTAAGATTAGGTTCTTTTTTTGGTCTTGTTTTTGCTTGGTATAAATCCATTAAAAATTTAATTTAAAGACTATGAAAAAATTATTATTAATATGCACAATGTTCTTCTTGGGACAAATGGCATCTGCGCAAGCTTGGCAAGGAAAAGGAGATCAAAAAATACAAGTTGGTTTCAACGGTTGGGGCTACGGAACGGGTATTACAGGGACTTACGACTATGGTTTGTCAAAAATTATTTCTGTAGGAGCAGGCGCAAATTTTTTCTTTGATCATAACAATAAAAAATATGAGGACGATAATTTTGGAGTATTTGGTAGATTAAACTTTCACTTACAAGATCCGTTGGGACTTCCATCACAATGGGATATTTATCCAGGTGTTGATTTAGGGGTTTTGGGTAAAAGTGGAACTTATTTCGGCGCTCACGTAGGGGTAAGATATTTCTTCAACAATAATATTGGTATTTATCTTGAAGCTGGTAACAACGGAAGTTTGGGTGTTTCATTCAATTTGTAAGGCTTTATAAAATATAAGACAGAAGGTTCTCATTTTGAGAGCCTTTTTTATTTGGCAAGCTTTTGATAATTTGTATCTTCGCAAATCTTAAATAATTTAAACATTTTCAATGACATTAATACAGTTATTTCAATTTATATTGAGCATCTCTATCCTCGTAATTCTGCACGAACTGGGACATTTCATACCTGCTAAACTATTCAAAACAAAGGTGGAAAAATTCTATCTTTTCTTTGATCCATGGTTTTCAATTGCTAAAAAGAAGATTGGTGATACCGAATATGGAATTGGGTGGTTGCCTTTTGGTGGCTATGTAAAAATCGCAGGAATGGTTGACGAAAGTATGGATACTGAGCAGTTAAAACAGCCTGCTCAACCTTGGGAATTCCGGAGTAAACCAGCTTGGCAACGCCTGATCATTATGATGGGCGGGGTTACCGTTAACTTCTTTTTGGCGTGGTTGATCTATTCTTCCTTAAGTTATTTTAAAGGAGAAACTTACCACGACCTTGCTAAATTTGAGAATGGAATAGCAGTTTCGGATGCCGGTAAAAAAATGGGTCTTCAAAGCGGAGATAAAATTTTAAAGATCGACGGGAAGCCAGCAGAAAGAATGGAAACCTCGACCATTAATATGCTTTTCGCTAATCAGGTGACCGTTCTTAGAGGTGGTAACGAAATTACTTTTCCTGTAAATGAAGATGGTGTTGCCGCAGTTTTAGCTGAAAATGAAGCCAAATTATATTTCAGTCCGCGTTTTCCTGTAGTAATTGATAGTCTTACTCCGACAGGTTCTGCAAAATCTGCTGGATTATTGAAAGGTGATAAAATTGTAGGCGTTAACGGAAAACCTGTTCAGTTCTTTGATGAATTAGTAATCGAACTTTCTCAACATAAAAATCAAAATGTTGTTTTAGATATTGAAAGGAATAATGCACCTCAGAAAACAGATATTAAGGTTGATGACAAGGGTAAATTAGGTTTTACTACAGATACTGGCATTGCTCAAAAAGAGTTTGAAAAAACGCAGGTAACGAAGCAGTATTCATTTTTAGGGGCAATTCCAAGAGGTTTAACACGAACCATTGATGTTTTAACGATGCAAATAAAACAGTTTAAAATTGTTTTTAATACCAAAACGCAAGGTTACAAGAAAGTTTCGGGACCAATTGGAATTATCAAACAAATGCCAAAAGAAATTAACTGGGAATTTTTCTGGAGTTTTACGGCAATGTTTTCAGTGTGGCTGGCTTTCCTTAATTTAATTCCGATTCCGGGATTAGACGGTGGCCACGTTGTTTTCACGCTTTGGGAAATGATTACAGGAAAACCTGTTCCGCAGAAAGTTTTAGAAAATGCACAAATGATTGGAGTAATCTTTTTGTTAGGGTTAATGGTCGTGATCTTCGGAAACGACATCCTGAAATGGATTACAGGAAAATTTTAAAATTTTCTCATAAAAGTTTTGGCAAAACTAAAAAAGTTTTTATATTTGCAGACGCTTAGCGCAAAGAGCAACACTCCTCTTTAGCTCAGTTGGTTAGAGCATCTGACTGTTAATCAGAGGGTCCTTGGTTCGAGCCCAAGAAGAGGAGCAAAACCATCACAGAAATGTGGTGGTTTTTTTGTGTCTATAATTCTGAGGATTTATTTATCTCAAAAATTACTCCCTTTTGAAAGTCAGTCAATTAGAAAATTATCTAGTATTAATAGCGGTGATTAGTAAAAAAAACCACCACTAATTAAAGTGATGGTTTTAAATAAAATATTTTCAGATTTATCTTTTCTTCACTGCTTTCGCAATATTGATGATCACCTTCACTGCTTTCTCCATTGATTCTAAACAAACATATTCATACGGTCCATGGAAGTTAATTCCGCCCGCAAAAATGTTCGGACAAGGTAATCCCATATAAGAAAGCTGTGCACCATCAGTTCCGCCACGGATCGCCTTGATTTTAGGCTCAATATTCGCGTCTTTCAGAGCTTGTTCAGCAATATCAACAATATGCATCTTGCCTTCAAACTGCTGCTTCATATTGCGGTACTGTTCTTTAATCTCGATTTCCGCGGTTCCTTCACCAAATTTTTTATTGAATTCTGCTACTTTATCTGTGATGAATTTTTTTCTTTTTTCAAATTTTTCATTGTCGTGATCACGAATGATGTATTGAATTTTCGCTTCTGAAACATCAGATTTTAAGTCGGTCAAATGATAAAACCCTTCGAATTCCTGTGTTTTAGAAGGAGTTTCGTTTTCCGGAAGCATTTTGATGAATTCTGCAGCCAACAAACTTGCATTCAACATTTTTCCAAAAGCATAACCAGGATGTACACTTAAACCATGAATTTGTACAACTGCTCCAGCTGCGTTGAAATTTTCATATTCCAGTTCGCCAACTTCGCTTCCGTCCATTGTATATGCCCATTCTGCACCGAATTTTTTCACATCGAATTTGTGAGCGCCTCTTCCTATTTCTTCATCTGGAGTAAAGCTGATTGCAATTCTGCCATGTTTGATTTCAGGATGCGCCAATAAAAATTCTGCAGCCGTTACAATTTCTGCAACTCCCGCTTTATCATCTGCTCCTAGTAAACTTGTTCCATCCGTCGTAATTAAAGTTTTACCGATATAATCTTTCAAAGTTTCAAATTTTGAAGGAGAAAGTGTAAATCCAGTTTCAGAGTTCAAAACCAAATCTTTTCCATCATAATCATCCCAAATTTGAGGATTTACATCTTTGCCATTAAAATCTGGTGAAGTATCGTAATGCGAAATAAATCCGACAACAGGTTCTTTGTCATTTTCTAAATTGGAAGGAACATAAGCATAGATATATCCGTTTTCATCCATCGAAACATCGCTTAAACCCATCGTTTTTAACTCTTCGAAAATATATTTTGCAATATCCCACTGTTGTGGTGTTGAAGGAGTAGATTCACTTTCGGGATCACTTGTAGAATAAATTTTCACGTAAGTTAGAAAGCGATTTTGTAATTTTAGTTTCCAGTCAAGATTAAAATCTATGGTAATCATAAAGTAATATTTTTAACAAAGTTAAAATTTTACGTTGAGGATACGGCAACGATTTCGGAAATATTTTTGAAACATTGATCATCAATTATTGCTTAAAATAATGAATATCAATAAATTAAATATTTTCTAATTTTTTTTAAAGTTTTGTTATATTTGAGAAAGCCAAAATTAAAATGTTTTTAACTGAATGTTCACGAGATGCGATGCAAGGATGGGGAGAATTTATTCCGACCTCAAAGAAGATTGACTACATTAATTCATTGATGTCAGTTGGTTTTGATGTGCTTGATTGCGGCAGTTTTGTTTCGCCGAAATCAATTCCTCAAATGTCAGATTCGGGACAGGTTATTGATGAAATTGACAAAGGAATTTCTAACACAAAATTATCGGTGATCGTTGCCAATTATCGGGGCGCTGAGAAAGCTTTGAAACATGATCAAGTCGATATTTTAGGATTTCCATTTTCAATTTCAGAAACTTTTCAACACAGAAATACGAACAAAAGCCAGGAGGAAGCATTTACTGACATTCAGAAAATTAATGATCTTTTAAAAACCGACGGTAGAGTTTTAAATGTTTATTTTTCTATGGCATTTGGAAATCCGTATGGTGAAATGTGGAAGTGGGAAGATGTTGATTTCTGGGCAAAAAGATTTGATGAAATTGGAGTTAAAAATATTTTACTTTCCGACACGACCGGAACCGGAACTTTAGAACAAATTGAACTTCTATTTGATAAAATCCCTTCTAAATATCCAAATATTGATTTTGGAGCGCACTTTCATAACCGATACGAAGATTCCTACAAAAAACTGAAAGCAGCTTATGATAACGGTTGTCGCAGATTCGATTCCGCAATCAAAGGTATTGGCGGTTGTCCGATGGCGAAGGATGTTTTGGTGGGAAATATGCCTACCGAACAGGTAATCAATTTTATGGCGGTAGAAAAAATCGAACATTCTCTGAATTTATTGAATTTCGAAAGTTCTTATAACCGGGCGAAAGATATTTTTCATTTTTAAGAAGAAGCAATCGCATATATTGAAGATAGAAATTTGAAGTACGTATTTTTCTGTCAGTAAACTTTTTACATAATTTTTAAGCTTAAATGCATATTTCTATTTTATGGTTTTAATTGTTATCTTTAACTTTAAATAAACACATAACTATGACCTCAACAATTACTTACTTAGGAGATTTTAAAATTGTTTCACAACATGAAAAATCTGGTGCAGAAATTATTACTTGTGCGCCTCTGCGGGAAGGTGGAACTTCTGAACTTTTCTCACCTTCAGATATTTTTGGCATTTCTTACGGCCAATCAATGTTGATGGCTGTAGCTGTTTTGGGGAAACATAAAGGAATCGATATTACCGGTGCAACTTGCGAGCTGAAAAAATCGACGCATCCGGAACCGAAAAGAATCGGAACTATTTTTTGTATCATGAGAATTCCAGGAAAATTCACTGATGAAGAAAAGAAATTTATTGAGGAAACTGCACTGAACTGCCCGGTTGCATTATCAATGCATCCCGATATTCAGAAAACGGTAATGTTTGAATTTGAGGGATAAAGTCAACTATAATTAAGAATGCCGCAATTAAGCGGCATTTATTTTTTTAGAACATTCCTAATTCGAAACGGGCTTCTTCGCTCATCATGTCTTTGTTCCAGGATGGTTCGAAAGTAAGTTCCAGATCAACTTCTTTTACGCCTTCAGTTTCAGAAACTTTTTCGCGAACTTCTGCGGGTAAACTTTCTGCTACAGGACAATTTGGCGTCGTCAAAGTCATAATTACTTTTACCGCACCTTCTTCAGAAATTTGTACGTCATAAATTAAACCAAGTTCATAAATATCAACAGGAATTTCAGGATCGTAAACAGTTTTTAAAGATTTTATAATATTTTCGCCGAGGTCAGCAATTTGTTCTTCTGTATATGCCATAATTAAATATTGGAGATTTTCATTTTAAAAATTCTGATTTTCGCCACGTTGTCAGTAGTTTTATCATTTAAATTTTTAAAGTAAAATCAATTTTTCTAGTCGCTTTTTTGTAATATATCTTCCTGACGCATACGCCGAAAAACATTTGCCAAAGTTAAGACATCTTTTTCACAATATGTAACAATTCTAAATAAGTCTTTTTCTATATGATAAATCGATGCTACCATTGATCCGTCGATATCATCTTTCGGAGTTGGAATTCCAAAAACATGCGCCAGTAATTCTAAGGAAACATAAGATTTATAATCACCGAATTTCCATAATTCCATCGTATCGAGATGTTGAATTTCCCAAGGTTTTTTGCCAAATAGTTGGAAAGGTTTTGGTGGATGCATTCCATTAATTAAAAAACGTCGCGCAATCCAAGGGAAATCAAATTCCTTTCCATTATGTGCACAGAGAATAACATCGCGAAGTTTCGGACGGTTAAAAATTTCTCCAAATTCCTCTAAAAGTTTTTTTTCATCATCCCCATAAAAACTCTTGATCATTATCTTTTCGTTTTTCTCCATAATTCCCACAGAGATGCAGATGATCTTACCGAATTCTGCCATAATTCCGCCTCTTTCGGTGTAAAATTCTTCAGCAGTGAAATCATCTTTTCTTTGCAAACGCGTTTTTTTATCCCAAAGCTTTTGCGTGGATTCATCTAACTCTGCCCAATTCCCGACTTGAGGAACGGTTTCGATATCAAGAAATAAAACTTTGTCAATTGGAATTGTTTGTAACATGATTTATGAATTTTATTTAAAAAAAGAATTTACAATCTTGAAAATTTACGATCAAAATTAACCAACTTGAAAACCATTTTTCACAGGAATTGTCGGACTCAAAAGGGTAACTTCTTTGTTATCTCCGTAAATACCAAGGATCAAACATTCGCTCAAAAATTTGGCAATTTGTTTTTTTGGAAAGTTGACGACCGCCACAATTTGCTTTCCTAAAAGTTGTTCTTTTTGATATAGATCTGTAATCTGAGCCGATGATTTTTTAATGCCCAAAACTCCGAAATCGATTTCTAATTGATAAGACGGATTTCTAGCTTCCGGGAAATCTGAAACGGAAATAATTGTTCCGCTTCTCATATCTACTTTTTCGAAATCCAGCCAGGATATTTCCGGTTTAATATTCATTTGAAAATAAAATTTATTTTTTTACAGAAACAATATAATCGTAAACAATCGCATGTTGCGCATCGTTTAATTTTGCTTTCGGCGCCATTGAATTCATAATTCCAACCCAGTCTTGTGCAGAATGATCAACCGGATTTGGTAAGTCGTGGCATTTTGCGCACGAATTTTCAAAAACTGTTTTTCCCATCGCAAGTTTTTCTACCGTATTCGCTTTAGTTCCTTCTATAATAGCAGGTTTTGTGGTGCAGGAAGTTAAAAATCCTATTGTTGAGATCGCTGCAAATAATACTGTTTTAGTTACTAAAGAAGTGTTTTCGTTTTTTTGCAGAATTTTCGCTTTCATAAATTTAATGTTTTGTTTCATTCAAAAATAAACAAATTTCTTCTTATAAATGTTTTTGTCTCTGGGATATTCAAAATTAAGACTTTAAATCTTGTTGGAAATAATAGTGAAAACTGAATTGATGTTGATGAATTGGATGGTTTTAAGAAAAACATTTGTATTTTTGAGTTCATGGAAAATCTTTCTACACAGGAATTGATCAACGGAATTAAATCAGGTGATAAACGCTTGATTGGTAAAGCCATCACTTTAGTTGAAAGTAAAAAGCCAGAACATCGTACGCAAGCCGAAGAATTATTAAAAGAGATAATGCCTTTGACCGGAAATTCTATACGAATTGGAATTACAGGAGTTCCAGGTGCCGGAAAATCTACCTTTATAGAAAATTTTGGAAAACTCCTTATCGAAAAAGGTAAGAAAGTTGCGGTTTTGGCAATCGATCCAAGTTCTTCTCTTAATAAAGGTTCCATTTTGGGCGATAAAACCAGAATGGAAGAACTTGCGAAAGAAGAAAACGCTTTTATTCGACCTTCGCCAACTTCTGGTTTTTTGGGTGGTGTTGCGAATACGACCTTTGAGACGATGATGATTTGTGAAGCAGCTGGTTATGATAGTATTTTAATTGAAACCGTTGGAGTAGGACAGAGCGAAGTTTTGGTTTCTGATATAACAGATATTTTTCTGTTTTTGAAAATCATTGGAGGTGGCGACGAACTTCAGGGAATAAAGCGCGGAATTATGGAAATGGTCGATGTGATTTTCATTAATAAAGTGGAAGAAGATAACATTATTAAAGCAAAAAACACGAAAGTAGAATTGCTGAGAGCACTTCATTTTTTACCTTCAAAAGAACATAATTGGAAAGTTCCCGTTTTGCTCGGTTCTGCTTTGAAAAATAAAGGTTTGGAGGAAGTTTATCTAAAGGTAGACGAATTTATTTCTTTAAAATTAAAGAATAAAACTTTCGAAAAAGTTCGACAGTATCAAGCAGAGAAGCGCTTTGATTATTGGGTTCAGCAATATATTCTTCAAAAAACAAAAGAAGAAAAATCGGTAGAAAACTTTTATGAATTACACAAAAAAAATGCTGCCGAACTGAAATCTAATCCAAGTTCGGAAGCAAAAATGTTTGTCGAGAAGTTAATGAATAAGTAATTATTTTTTGACTTTTTTATTTGCCATTATGTAACCATCATAGGAAATTGATTGTCGGTCATTTGCACGAATTGAAAGATAGGCTTTACCATTCTTATAAACTTCCAATATGATATTATTAATGTTCTGTTGATCTTTAGTTAGAATCGTATAAACTGTACTTCCTTTTTTTCCGGCAGTTTTATTGATCTTAAAATCTTTTGAAGTGAATCGGAACGAATTCTTTTCACTGTCAAAATTCGGCGTGTACATTGTCCCGAAGTAAGGCAAATCAACTTTTATTTCATCTTTTTTTATTTCCACAGTGTAACCATAATCGAGGTTCAAAATATTAGAAGCACTAGAATTGGGTAGAGAATTCAGTACATTGACCACATCGTAACTTGTGGGATTTGCCTTTTCGGCCATAAATGTGAATTCGGTAGATTGTAATAATGAAGTCACTTTTTCCGGTGCAATATTGTTTTGTGAATCACAGGAATTTAATGCAATTATCATTAACGCTGCTGTCATTATTTTATATAAATTTTTCATCTTTCTTTTTCCTGTAACTGCTACAATAATTATGCTATAAGAGGAAGTCGTATTTTATTTGGAATAAAAATTGATTTAGGAACTAAAATTGTAATACTATAGATATGAAAACATTAAATAAATTTTTAGGAGCTTGTGCAATATCTTTTGCTATGGTTGCTTGTACTACGAATCCAATAACAGGAAGGCAATCTCTTCAACTAGCCAATAATCAAGAAATTTCAGCAATGGCATTACAGCAATATAGACAGACATTATCTCAATCTAAAGTTATTACTGGAACTACAGCCGCAAGAAGTATTCAAAATGTTGGTATGAGAATTAAAAATGCTGCCAATAATTATTACCGAAACATTGGAAGAGAAGGAGATTTAGCCAATTATAAGTGGGAATTTAATCTGATCGACGATAAGCAAATAAATGCGTGGTGCATGCCGGGCGGAAAAGTAGCAGTTTATACAGGAATTTTACCAATTACCAAAACAGATACAGGTTTAGCCGTAGTTTTAGGTCATGAAATTTCTCATGCACTTGCAGGACACGGTAACGAAAGAATTTCGCAATCAATGATTGCACAATATGGTGGAGCAATATTAGGTAGTACTATTTCAAACGGACAAATGGCTGCAATTTTTCAACAGGTTTATCCAATTGGAGCACAAGTCGCTTTATTGAAATATGGCAGAAGCCAAGAGCTTGAAGCTGATGAAATGGGACTTTATTTAATGTCAATGGCGGGTTACGATCCTAGAGAGGCTCAACCTTTCTGGCAAAGAATGGAAGCTGCTTCCACAGGAAATAGACAACCTGAATTTCTTTCTACTCACCCAAATCCTGATACCAGAAGAGCCGATTTAGATGCACACATGGCAAAAGCTTTGCAATATTATAAAGCTTCAGGCGGTAAAGTCTAAGGCAATTAAATATAAATCATTAACCTTCCCGAAAAATTCTTAAATTTGGGAAGGTTTTTTAATTACATTATTATGAAAAATTTAACATTTATAGGTTTTCTACTTTTAGGATTGGCATTTCTACTATATTATCTACAGCCTCAGTTTTCTGCAGTGAAGCTTTTTGAACCCATGACCTTAATGGGAATTCTCGCGGGAATTGGCATTGGATTAATTATAGGTGGAATTGTGGGTTATGCAAGTAAAGGATCAGCTGTTCGTAACGAGCAGAAAAAACAAGAACTAAAACAACTTAGAAGAGAAAATGAAGATCTGGAAAAGCAGGCTGCAGAATTGGCTAAGCAACAAACCGTAACTTATGTACCAGACGAAAATCAAAATCCTCAGAACTATTAATTCTGAGGATTTCTTTTATTTAAAGTAATTTTTCTTCTAGAATTTGTAACCCAGACCTAACATGAAAACACTTGATCTGTTATCATAATTAATTTCCTGACTAGATCCTGCAACAGTATTGATGAATTTTCTCTGATCGCTCGAGAAAGCTCCTTCGTATTTTGCAGATAAAATCAATTTCGAGATTTCACTTTGTACCCCAATTTGGTAACCAACAGAAAATTCTTTGGCATTAACTTTTTGAGAAAAACTGTCATAATTCTCGTCTTTTGCAAGATTAAAACTGGCAACAGGTCCAACATAAGCGCTCAAAGTATTTCCCAAAAGATTATAACCCAGCAAAACAGGAATATCAATTCGGCTTGTTTTCGCTTTGATGGTTGTTTTCTGAGCTGATATATCGTTTGAAACAGTAACTTCATTGCTGAAATTGGTGTAATAAATTTCAGGCATTACGTAGAATGCGGTTGGTAAATTTACTTTCATCGATAAACCTGCATTGAAACCAATAATATTTTTTCCACTCTCCGTAAATGCAGTGGAAGTAGCAGTTTTTAAATTTTGCCAGGATGCTGAACTCGTAGGGATCAAGACATTTGCTTTTGCAGCAAAAGAAAGTTGAGCAGAAGCACAAACTGCGCTGGAAAGTAAAACTATACTAAGAATTTTCTTCATTTAATGGGGGTTTTGTTATAATATTGTCAATTGATGTTTTGTTGGTTTCCAGAAAATATTCCCGTAATTCCTTAAATAACTCTGATGAATAAACGAAATCGATGAGGTTTTTATTGCCTGCATTGATGAGGATATCTTTGTCACCTTCCCACTCTTTAATACCATCGCGCAAATAAATTATTTTTTCACCGATGGTCATCACAGAGTTCATATCATGGGAGTTAATGATGGTTGTGGTATTGTATTCTTTGGTTATTTCTAATAGTAAATCATCAATAATATTAGAAGTATAAGGATCGAGTCCTGAATTAGGCTCATCGCAAAACAAATATTTGGGATTATTCACAATTGCTCGTGCAATAGCAACTCTTTTTTGCATTCCACCCGAAATTTCTGAAGGATATTTTCGGTTGGCTTTTTCTAAATGAACGCGGCCAATAACTTCGAATGCACGTCTTTTCTTTTCTCTGAAAGTTAAATTCGTAAACATATCCAAAGGAAATGTAATGTTTTCTTCCACCGTCATGGAATCGAAAAGCGCACTACCCTGAAAAACGGTGCCAATTTCAGAACGAAGCTGTTGTTTATCTTCCCGACCCATTTTATTGATATCTCTACCGTCAAACAGGATTTCTCCCGAAGTCGGCTGATAAACATTCAGTAAACTTTTCAGAAAAACAGTTTTTCCCGAACCACTTTGTCCGATAATGAGGTTTACTTTTCCGGTTTCAAAAGTGGTGGAAATTCCTTTCAGAACTTCCATGGTATCAAAACTTTTCTTAAGATCTTTAATTTCAATCATTAGCTTAGGAACATTTGAGTTAATATTAAGTTCATGATAATGATTGAGACAATCGTCCAAACTACTGCTTGTGTACTTGCACGGCCTACTTCCAGGGAACCACCTTTAACATTGTATCCAAAATAAGCCGGAATGGTCGCAATTAAAAATGCAAAAACGGCAGTTTTAAGAAAAGCGTACCAAATAAAATGTTGCGGCATGTACATTTGAACTCCCGTAATATAATCTGCTTTGCTCCAGCTTCCTGTCGCAATTCCTGCAAGATAACCACCCCAAATTCCGAAAACGATACTAATTGCGATCAGTAAAGGATTAAAAATAATACTGGCTAAAATTTTCGGTAGGATCAAAAAATTTGGAGAGTTAACACCCATAATATCAAGAGCGTCGATTTGTTCCGTAACCCGCATTGTTCCGATACTTGATGCAATATACGATCCTACTTTACCTGCAAGAACTACTGAAATAATAGTTGGCGCAAATTCCAGAATCAGTACCACTTTGGTCGCATAACCCACAAAGGAATTAGGAACTGGAAAAGAGGAAGCACTGAAATTATTAAACATTTGAATCGCCACAACTGCACCCACAAACGTGGAAGTAAAAAGTACTAATCCAAAAGAATTAACACCTAAATCATAAACTTCGCGCATAAAAAGTTTGCCAAATATTGCGGCTTTCTGCGGTCTTTTTAAGGTTTTAGATAATAAAAGGAAGTATGCTCCTATCTCACTCAAAAATCTTTTTAACATTCTGCTAAATTAGTGTTTTTATTTTTTTTCTGAATTTTTTTAATTGGCATTTTTATCACCATTAATAACTAAAAAGATGGTTTTTAAAATGATGATAAAATCAAGGCTTAAACTCCAGTTTTTTACGTAAAAAGCATCAGCCAAAATTCTTTTTTGCATTTGAATATCCCGGTCCCCCGAATCTCCACGAAGTCCATTTACTTGTGCTAATCCTGTAATTCCGGGTTTTACCAAACTTCTGATGGAATATCGACCAATTCTTAATTTATAAAAATCATCAACCAAAAGCATGTGTGGTCTTGGACCAACAACCGACATGTCGCCTTTTAAAACATTTAAGAACTGAGGCATTTCATCTAAACTTGTTTTTCTGAGAAATCTGCCTATTTTGGTAATTCTTTTATCATTTTCTGTCGTTGTTTGCTTTGTACAATCGTCGTTTACGTACATCGTTCGAAATTTAAAGCAGTTAAATACTTTGTCGTGGTACCCGTATCTTTTCTGTAAAAAAAAGATCGAACCAGGGTTGTCTAATTTTATTAGAATTGCAATCAGAGGAAAAAGCCATGAACAGATAAAAAGAAGAACGATGCTGGAAAATAGAATGTCTACCGCTCTTTTCATCGTAATGTTGGTCAGATAATCCAGGGGAAATTTCGACCGCACCAAAACGGGCTGCATTTCAATATATCCTAAATCATAACGGAAAAAATTATTTTTTGAAATACTCGGAATCAACGAGATACGAACTTTATGTATTTCCGCGAGGCGATAAACGTCCTGTTCCTGGTCGTTCTCAAAGCGGTCAGAAGAAAGATACATGGTGTGAATCCCATTATCTTTCCAATATTTAATCAAATTCTCTTGGTTAAATTTTTCTTCAGCTGGATATTCGAAAATTTTGAATCCGTAATCTTTTCTTTCTGTTAGAATATTTTTGAGCAATTCGGTAGAAGAATCTTCATACAAAAACATAATGTTTCTATAATTGATCCCTAAAGTCCGCACATATTTCAAAGTAAAAAACACAAGAGATTTGATGATAAAAAGCAACAGGAACAAAGAAATAGCAATAAGAAAGCGATCCTGTTTCAAAAAATCATTATTGCTCACCTTGGCAAGTAAAATGACGCCGAAAATAAATATAAAAATATGCGTGACAAGCCGTTCCAGATAAATGGTGTACGTGAGATTTCTGGCAATTGAATATAATTTGGTTCTTCCACTAAGCAAAATCCAGAAAAGGGTAAGCAGAATCAAAGACAAGGTGTTCTGCTCCCAAATTTCTTTATCATATTTGAAGTCATTATTTCTAATAAAAAACAACAAAAAGACTCCAGCAATAACCAGAACGTCAAGCAAAATGAAAGTGGCTTTGAAATATCTAGAATATCGAATTTTTTGCATAAAGCCGAATTATATAAAAAGTAAATTTAACATAATTTACGGAATATTCAAATATTTATGTGTTTGCACAGACGCCTGCCATTTTGGATTTGCTAATATAAAATCGGTAATTTTCGGATAGATCTCTTCTCTTTTACTCCATTCGCTCTGAAGATAAAGTTTGCAATTTTCTGAAACTTTTGCAGCCTGTTCTTCGGCGAATTTAAAATCATTATTATTAAAAATGATCATTTTCAGTTCACTCGCTTCCGCGTAAATAGCCGGTTTTGGTAATCCAGTTTTCTTTGGTGAAAGGGTGATCCAATCAAGTGTTCCGCTCATTTCATATGCTCCGGAAGTTTCAATATGAATTTCGCAACCCAGTTCTTTTAATCTTGCAGTTAAAAAATCTAAATTCCACATCAAAGGTTCGCCACCAGTTAAAACAATTGTCTTGCAATGTTTTGCCGCTGTTTGTGCAATTTCATCTGTGGAAAGCAAAGGATGAAGATTGGGATCCCAACTTTCTTTCACATCACACCAATGACAGCCGACATCGCAACCACCTAATCTTATAAAGTATGCGGCTTTTCCGGTGTGTGCTCCTTCTCCCTGTATTGTGTAAAAATACTCCATCACCGGGAGCATTTTACCTTCTTTTAATAAAATATTTTCTTCTTCTTTAGTCATTATATACTGAAGTTTTATACGCCAAAATTGTATTTTTCATTAACATTGCTCTTGTCATTGGTCCAACTCCACCAGGAACTGGGGTAATTGCAGAGGCAATTTCTTTGCAACTTTCAAAATCGACGTCACCCATTAATTTATAGCCTTTTTCGGTGTTATCTTCTACGCGTGTAATTCCTACATCGATCACGACCGCTCCTTTTTTAATCATATCGCCTTTCAAAAAATTGGGATCACCAAGCGCAGTAATTACAATATCTGCATTTTTTGTAAATTCCTCAATATGAGGAGTATAAGAATGCGTTAAAGTCACCGTCGAATTTCCAGGGAAATCTTTTCTTCCCATCAAAATACTCATCGGTTTTCCTACAATTCTACTTCTACCGATAATTACGCAGTGTTTTCCTTTGGTATCGATTTGATATCTTTCCAGTAGCGTCAGAATCCCAAACGGAGTTGCCGGTAAAAAAGTATCCATTTCTAAAGCCATTTTTCCAAAATTTTCCGGGTGAAAACCATCTACATCTTTTCTAGGATCAATCGCCATGATGATTTTCTCCTGATCAATTTGTTTTGGTAAAGGCAGTTGTACGATAAACCCATCTACACCTTTGGAATTATTCAGTTCGTCAATCGCTTCTAAAAGTTCAGCTTCAGAAACTGTACTCGGAAATTTAATTAGCGAAGATTTGAAACCTACTTCTTTGCAATCTTTAATTTTGTTATTCACATAAGTCATACTTGCACCGTTGCTTCCGACCAAAATTGCTACCAAATGTGGAGGTCTTCTATTTCCCGCGACTATTTTTTCTACGTCAATGCGAATTTCTTCTTTGATTTCTCTCGAAACTTTAAGTCCGTCTAGAATTTGTGCCATTTATTTTTACTTTTAGATTTACTTTTTCTCTTTAAAATAATTCATCAAACCATTCGTGGAGGAATCATGTGAAGAAATCTTCTCCGTATTCTTAAGTTGTGATAGAATTTTTCCTGCTAAAACTTTTCCTAATTCTACACCGAATTGATCAAAACTGAAAATGTTCCAAATAACACCTTGCACAAATATTTTATGTTCGTATAGTACAATTAATTGTCCCAATGAATATGGAGTTAATTCATTGAAGAATAATGAGTTGGTAGGAGTATTTCCGTGGAAAACTTTGTAGTTCGTTAATCTTTTAACTTCTTCCTCTGAGATTCCAGATTTTTCTAAATCAGCTCTTGCTTCTTCTTCAGTTTTTCCAAAAGCCAACGCTTCTGTTTGTGCGAAAAAGTTCGCCAATAATTTTTCCTGATGATCAGAAACCACGTTACAAGATTCCACATAAGCAATAAAATCTGCAGGAATTAATTCTGTTCCCTGATGAATTAACTGATAAAATGCGTGTTGACCGTTTGTTCCAGGTTCTCCCCAAATAATCGGTCCGGTTTCATATTCTACAAAATGACCATTTCTGTCCACACATTTTCCGTTACTTTCCATATCGCCTTGTTGCAAATACGCCGCAAAACGATCCAGATATTGAGAATAGGGAAGAATTGCGTACGTTCCGGCATCGAAAAAGTTACGATACCAAATTCCCAAAAGTGCCATTAAAACAGGAACATTTTCTTTGAAATCTGCAGTCTGAAAATGAATATCGGTTTCATTAGCACCTTTCAATAATTGTTCAAAATTTTCATAACCAACGAAAAGAACGATGCTTAAACCGATTGCGCTCCAAAGAGAGTATCTTCCACCGACCCAATCCCAGAATTCAAAAATATTTTCTTCTGCAATTCCAAAATTTTTCACTGCATTTATATTAGTAGAAAGTGCTACGAAATGTTTTTCAACATCTTGCTGTGTACCACTTTTAAAAAACCAGTCTTTTGCAGATGCGGCATTTGTAATGGTTTCCTGAGTGGTAAAAGTTTTTGAAGCAATTATGAAAAGAGTCGTTTCAGGATTCAGATTTTTCAAAACTTCCGCAATGTGATTTCCATCAACATTAGAAACGAAATGAACTTCGAGTCTGGTTTTAAAATGTTTCAAAGCCGAACAAACCATAACAGGTCCCAAATCAGAACCACCAATTCCAATATTTACAATATCTGTAATTTTTTTCCCTGAAAATCCTTTGTGTTCTCCGGAAATAATTTTCTCCGAGAAGGTTTTCATTTGGTTTAAAACTTTCTTTATCGCAGGTTTAATGTTTTCTCCATCGACTAAAATTTCTTTATCAGAAAAATCCCGTAATGCGGTATGAAGAACTGCTCTTCCTTCTGTCTCATTGATTTTTTCGCCGGCAAACATCGCATCAATCGCAGTTTTGACTTCACATTCTTCAGCTAAATCTTGTAAAAGGTCGAAAGTTCTTGAATCGATCAAGTTTTTAGAATAGTCAAAAAGATAATCTTTTCGTTGAACCGAAAATTGTGTAAATCGTTCTGGATTATATTGAAAAAGAGTCCGAAGTTCAAAGTCGTTTTGAGCAAAATGTGCGTTAAGCGCTTTCCACGCGACTGTTTGAGTAGGATTTATTTTGGGTAACATGATGAATTCGTAGTTATAAAGTTTAATGTTTATCGTCTTTTCAAACGAAACATTAAAAATTCCCTGCAAATTTACGGAAAAATGAGTGGATAGAGAATTTTACAGTTTACAAGAAATGATTATTTTTGTTTGGAAGGGAATTTTTTAAAATTTTTCTTTTCAATTTTTAAATCGAATGAAAATTCCAATCCATTCCTTGCAACCGAATTCTGATTTTTATGAAAGTACTTTTACAATTTTTATTTCTACTATTTTTTAATACATCGTTTTGTCAAAATATGGAATGGGGAAAAATTTCTCAGAAAGAAATTGATTTGAACGAAGTTTCTTTTGAACCTGGAGCAGATTCCGTAAAGTTGGGAGAAATTGGTCATTTAAAAATTACAGATGATGGTTATGAACTTCTCGAATACGGAAGAACCAAAATTTTATCGATTAACGGGTTTGAAAATGCGCAAAAAAAATGGAGTTACAGACCGACTGTTCATAATGATAAAGTTGTTTTGCAGGATGCGCAAACTATTAATTTTGTCGATGGGAAAGAAATTGTAACGCCGCTTGATAAAATAGATATCATCGTTAGTAGAAATGGCGATGTTGAAGAAATTGCAGTCGCTTTTCCTAATGTTCGGGTCGGTTCTATCATAGAATATAAGGTAAAAATTTTCCGAACGAGCAATCTTTATGCTTCACCCTGGCGTTTTCAAAATGCGATTCCTACTCTTTCTTCTCAATTATTTTTGAAAGTGGCGACGGTTGCAGATTATAAAGTCATTTTAAAAGGACAACAACTCAACAAAAAATATATTGATAAAAGAAATAAAAATAATAAAGAATGGGAACTGGTTAATATTCCAAGTGACAACATTTTCAAAAATGTGTACAATGTTGAAGACTACAGGGAAAGAATCATGTTTCAATATACTTCTGCCAGAAAATATTATGGATCTTACTATTCTGAAAACTCCTGGAAGGGTTTCAAAAATTTAATCATTAAAGATGTTGAAAAGAGCAGTGAAAAAGTTGATTTTCAACAGATCGCTTCGAAAATTAAAAATGGTCCTACGAAATTTGAAACTTTAAGAAATTGTGTGCAGTATTTACGGGATTTCTATAAATGGAATCGATATTTAGCGGTTCAAGCTTCAAATATGCAAAGTGAATTTTTGCAGAAAAAAACAGGAAATGCTGCAGATTTTAACATTTTGCTCAATGGAATTTTGATGGCGAAGAAAATAAATGCTCAACTGGTCATCAACAGTTCGCGATCCAACGGAAGAATTATTGTTGCGTATCCTACTTTTTCAAAATTGCAAACCCTTTTGAATATAGTAGAAGTTGATGATGGTGAAAAACTGTTGATTGATGGTGCCACCTCGAAGCCGGAAAATCTACGCTTTTTATCTCTGGATAATTTCAATTATATTGTTTTGGGATTAGATAATCGTGGCGAAGTTTTCACGACAGTTTCTCCGTCACTTTCCGAATTTATTTCGCAACAAAATTTAATTATTGGAGAAACTAATTCTGAGCTCGAAGTAAAAAACAGAAGCAAAGGCTACTTTAATTCAGAATCATTTAATCATCGATCGTTCAACGTTTTTCCAGGAGTTAAAACCAATGAACAGACAAAGCAGGAAGGTGAGGAATCGAAATCGAGCAGTCATACCATTGAATTTGAAAACCCAACGAATTCTTTGTTTGTTATTGAAAATCCGCTCACTAAAACTTTCAAAGATTTAATGGTGGAAAAAAACAGAGATTATCCGATCGAATTAGATTTCCCTTATTTGACAACCGTCATGTTCCGTACCAGATTACCCGAAAATTACAAGATGGAAACTGATTAATTCAATAAAAAAATCTCAGCATTTAATGGGAGTTTACAATATTTACAGGAAGTAGAATCTGTTACAGATGAACGGTTTTTAACTTGGTCTTTGCTCATCAATAAAACTGTTTTTCAAAATAATGAAATTCAGGAATATCAACAATTTATAACGCAACTGGAAAGTGTTTTTTCTGAAGTGGCGGTGATAAAAATGGTCAAATAAAAAACCTTCAGAATTATAAAATACTGAAGGCTCTATGGAAAATTATTTGATGGTGATTTTTAATTTTGTCTGGAAGAGTTTGAGATCGGAGTCGCCGTAAAACGATCTCGACCATCATCACTTTTAAAAGTTGTGCGGAAATCTAGCAATACCGCTATATTTTTTCTAGGCGTATTTGTACTAAAATTATTTTTGACCCTTTTAAAAGATCTAATTAATGCAACCGTGAAATCATTGTCTGCTTCGGGAGAAACTTTCGGATTAATGATATTCCCTTTTTTATCCACATCGAAGGTCAAAGTAAAAATTCCATTAGCTTGAAAGTCAGAAGAGAAATTGTTGAAATTATTCTGCACATCTTTCACAAATTTCTGATTTCCACCTTTGTAAACCTCATTTAAATCATTGCTTTTTGAAGTTGCAACAACTTGAGAGTAGGCATAGACTGTTGTAAATAAGAGGGTTAATAAAAATAATTTTTTCATGTTTTTTAATTTGAAGATAAATTTACACCTAATTTTTGTCTGCAGTCACAATTTTCAATGCTTTTTTTCTTTTGTAAAAGAAGAACGCTATTACACCTATGAATATTAAAGGCCAAATTCCGAAAAGACCAATGATGATCTGCTTAATTAAATGAAATCCATCTGAAACTGCATTTTTGATATCGTAAAAGAAATTAGATTGGTTTTCTAAATTTTGGGTATTTGAAACTGCAATTTGAGCCACACGAACTTCGGGTTCTGTCAGGAAAATTTGTACCGTGCTGTATTCTAATTGATCTTTCATATCGAAATCAGCAACTTGTTGGTAATTATTTTCGCTCTGATTTTCATCAGTCATTTTGACCTTGTCCTTATTAAGTTTCAGTTTTGAAATGTTTTTCTCCGTATTTTTATTTCTTTCTTTTTCCAGTTTCGCAAGTTTGATATTAGAAGTAACATCTTCGGCAAGAATGATTCTGGAATTTAAAAATACTTTTTTATCATTAATGATCTGTAGAAAATCACCTAGCTTCACAGTGGGAATTCGAACCTGCATCTTGTTTTCAGTTTGAAATTTGCGAACCATCATTGCTTTTTCATCTGAAATCACGAAAGTTTTTTCGGAAATAATGTTAGAGTTCAAATTACTGGAAGTTACAAATCCATCCAGATCTTTCAGAGATTTTTCCAGAAAAATGGTGGTCTCATAAACATCTTTGACTTCCATATTAACGTCGGCCGATTTTATGAACTGTTTGTCTTTCACCTGTAAATTGGCGACCGATGAAATACTGTCGGAAAGTGGGGTAGAATCGGTTTGAGAAATTGCATTCGCTTGATCTGCAGATTCAACACTTCCTGTTTTTTTACAGGAAGATAACGTAGTTAAAACAATTAAAGAAATTGTGGTGTAGAAAATAGGTGTTTTCATAACGGATTAATTTTAAAGGGTTTGTTTAACCAAATCTCCGTCTGAATTGTTTGTAAAGGTTGTAAATAAGTTTTATAGTTCTTGTAAAACTAATTTGTTGCTGTAAGTAATTGTGAATTAAAAGTTTACGTGCTTTACTCTTTTTCTTCGAGTGTAATTTTCTTCGTGATTTTGTATTTTCTGCGGATTTTATTGATTTTACTTTCTTCACCGAGAAGTTTTCCCCAAGGTTCCATACCTTCTATTCGCTCAAAAATAATTTTCAGAATCGCTAAAAATGGAATACTCAGAAACATGCCGGAAATTCCCCACAATTCCTCACCTACTAAAAGTCCTATGAAAGTAAAAAGTGCATTAATCTTCACTTTTGAACCTACAACTAAAGGTAACGTAATATTTGCATCAATCAAATGAATCGCAACATAACCAAAAAAGACTAAAAAGGTATGATTTCCGCCAGTTGCAAAAGAAATTAAACAAGCCATAAAACCTGAAACTAAAATTCCGACATAAGGAATTACGTTGAGAAGACCTGTTAAAACACCTAATAAAATGGCATATTTTACCCCTAAAGCAGATAATAAAATCGTGGATAAAATACTGACGATAAGAATCTGAATTAAAAGCCCCGAAATATATTCCTTAATTATTTTTTGAATTTCTAAGATCGCTTCGTTTACTTTTGAGAAATGTTTTTCGTGAAAAACGGAAATAATAAAACCATATAAAATGCGACGGTAATTCAATAGAAAAATGAAAAATAAAGCACTAAACACGAAAAATGCCATCGTAGATGAAAACATTGAAAAAGTGAAACCCAAAATAACACCAGTTGAAGAAAGTACATTTTCAAGCGCTTGATTAATGTAACTCATCTGTTTATCGAAGTTTACATGAAAGGTTTGGGAAACCCAATATTGCAGTTGTCCGAAAGATTTTGACACTTGTGATTTCAAAACCGGAAAATCATTAGCAAAATCACTTAGTTGAATGGTGAAAAAATAAATCAATCCGTAAAGGAAAATCAACATGACCAATAAGGAAGAAAAAGTAGAAATTGTTCTGGAAAATCTTGCTTTTCGCTCTAAGAAATTGGCAAAAGGCAGAAATAAAAGTGCCATTAAAAAGGAAAAGAAAAGAGGCGCCAAAACGCCTTTACCTATTTTTGCTAAATATCCCAAAGCCAAAATACTCACAAGAATTAGTGCAAGTCTAAGAACAAAAGGAAGTTTAATTTCTTTCATAAAACAAAGTAAACAATAATTTTTTTTTTGTAAAAGAAAAACGCTTCAAATTTTTGAAACGTTTTCTTCTTTTTTATTTTTCAATTGCCAAGTCGATCACTTCGCTCATTCTACTTACGTAATTGACTTTCAGATTTTTCAGATAATCTTTTTTGATTTCCTCTACATCTTTTCGATTGGCTTCACACAAAATTATTTCTTTAATTCCGGCTCTTGCTGCAGCGAGTAATTTTTCTTTAATTCCGCCCACAGGAAGAACTTTTCCACGCAAAGTAATTTCTCCTGTCATTGCAAGGTGTGATTTTACCTTTTTGTTTTTAAAGCTTGAAACGATCGAAGTCAACATCGCAATTCCAGCAGATGGTCCATCTTTCGGCGTCGCGCCTTCGGGAACGTGAACGTGAATATTATTTTTTTGAATATCTTCAGAAGAAATTCCGAGTTCTTTATGTTTGGCTTTGATATACTCCAATGCAATCGTAGCAGATTCTTTCATTACGTTTCCGAGGTTTCCGGTCATCGTCAGATTTCCTTTTCCTTCACTCAAAATACTTTCTATAAAAAGAATATCACCGCCAACTTGCGTCCACGCTAAACCGGTCACAACTCCGGGAACACCGGTAATTTCTGATAAACTTTTCATTCTTGGAACGCCCAGAATTTCATCAATTTTTTCGATAGAAATTTTAGGGTCGTAGGTTTTTTCCATAGCGGTTTGCAAAGCGATCCATCTTGCAACTGAAGCGATTTGCTTTTCTAAACCACGAACGCCGCTTTCCGAAGTATGTGCATCTACAATATGTTTCAGTTCGGCATTTCCTAGTTTAAAAGATTTTGCATCTAAGCCGTTTTCTTCCTGTTGTTTTTTGATGAGGTGTCGTTTCGCGATTTCTACTTTCTCCTCTAAAGTATAACCGGCAATTTCGATGATTTCCATTCGGTCAAGAAGTGGTCTTTGAACCGTAGAAAGCGAATTCGCCGTGGCAATAAACATGACTTTCGATAGATCATAACCCATTTCTAAGAAATTATCGTAGAAAGAATTATTTTGTTCAGGATCCAAAACTTCTAACAAAGCCGAACTTGGGTCGCCATGAATTCCGCTTGCAATTTTATCAATTTCATCTAAAACAATTACCGGATTCGAGGTTCCTGATTTCTTGATGGACTGCAAAATTCTTCCAGCCATCGCTCCAATATAAGTTTTTCGGTGTCCTCGAATTTCAGATTCATCGTGCAGACCGCCTAAAGAAACTCTCACATATTTTCTTCCCAATGCATCAGCAACTGATTTTCCAAGCGAAGTTTTTCCAACTCCAGGAGGACCAACTAAACATAAAATCGGGGATTTCATATTATTTTTCAGTTTCAAAACCGCCATGTGCTCCAAAATCCTTTTCTTAATATCTTCCAAACCAAAATGCGCTTTATCTAAAACCCTTTCAGCTTTATGGATGTCAAAAATATCTTTGGAGTATTTTTCCCAAGGCAAATCAGTAAAGAAATCGAGGTAATTTCTTTGAACGTTGTAATCGGGAGAATTTGGATTTTGTCGTTGAAGGCGGTTGATTTCTTTTTTGAAATGTTCCTCTACTTCATCGTTCCATTTAATCTTTTTTGCTTTCTCTAAAAGTTCTTCAACATCAGATTCAGGACCACCTCCTAATTCATCCTGAATGGTTCGCATCTGCTGATTAAGGAAATATTCTCTCTGGCTTTTGTCTAATTCTTTATTGGTTTTCTGATGAATCTGATTTCTGAGTTCCAGTTTACGGAAATCATCATGCATCAATTCATAACATTTCTGCGCACGGATTAACAGGCTTTTCTCTTCTAACAATTTTTGTTTATCGAAAGAGGTGAAATTAGCATTGGTACAGATAAAATTGAGCAGATCTTCAGGATCACTCATGTTTTTAATGGCAAAATTAGCAGCATTTGGAATATTTGGATCCAGCTCAATAATTTTCACTGCTAAATCTTTGATGTTTTCCAAAAGCGCATTATACTCTTCCGTTTTTTTGGAAGAAACATCTTTTAGTTTCGTAATCTCCGCCTTAAAATAAGGTTTAGCGGAGGTGAATGTTTTAATTTTAAACCTTTGAAATCCTCTAGTAATTGCGGTAACATTACCTTCCGGAAGTTTAATGATCTTAATGATCTTCGCTAAAGTTCCCGTTTGATAAAGATCTTTTTGCGTAGGATTTTCGATGGATGAATTATTCTGGCTCAAAATCCCAATAAATTCATTGTTTTTCTGAGCTTCTTGTAAAAGCTGGATCGACATTTCCCTTCCTGCTGTAATGGGAATGACCACTTTTGGAAACATTACCATATTTCTTACCGGCAAAATGGGAAAAATCTTCTGCTCTCTGTTTTTAGAAATATCCATAATTTCGGAAATGTTTATTTCTTCAGTTACAATACTGAAACCATCGTCCATAATTTCATCGAATGCTATATCTTCAAATTCTGTCATAATATTCTTGGAATGACAAATTGTCATTTAATTTAAATAGTTACTCATCAAATACGATGATTTGCTTTAAAAGCCGCTTTAATAAAAAGTTCTTTTTAATTTCACAAGCACTATGCCAAGAGAAAATTTAGACAAATTTTCCATTATCTGTAAATAAATCGTTTTTAAAGCTTCAAATTTTTTCTCAATCTCTTAAAAATGTGTATTTTCGCAAACTGATAAAATTATACAAAAAATGGCAGTTTTAGGAGAGATTAGAAACAGACCGTGGCTTTTGATGGGAATCATCGCAATTGCAATGTTAGCGTTTGTCGTTAATCCAGATAGTTTGGAGAAATTATTTGGTGCGAAAGCTGGAGTTTACGGAAAAGTGAATGGTGACGAAATTACAAAAGAAGATTATGATGATCAACTTTTTATGCTTCAACAACAGGCACAACAAAAAGGTCAACCTTCAAAAGGATTGGAAGAACAGGCATGGCAATTGGTGGTTCAGTCAAAATTGATCAAACAGCAGTTTGAGAAAATGGGATTGACGCTAACCAACGATATGTTCTGGAACCAATTACAATTTGATCCAATGTTTGCACAAAACAAAGAAAATTTTGATGCGAAAGGTAATTTCAAAGTTCAGGAAATCAAAAAACAGATCGAAGAGCTGCAAAAAGGTGGCAACGCAGAAATGTATAATAATTGGTTGAAAACTAAAAAATCAATTGAGTACAGAATGATGGCGCGACAACTTTTTGCAAATGTTTCTACAGGAATTACCGTTGGTAAAAAAGAAGCTGAAGAAATGATGAAGCAGAGAGATCAAGTTGCAGATATCGATTTTGTAAAAGTTGATTACAATACTTATGCTCAGAAAAATCCCGTGAAAGTTACGACGCAGGATTTGGCAGATTATATTAAGAAACATCCTGTAATGTATAAGAGAGACGCAAGTAGAAATATCGGTTTGGTATATTTCCCAGCAGCTCCAAGTACTGAAGATGATAAATCCACTGAAACAGAAATCAACAAATTATTTTCTCAAGGAAGTGATGTAAGTGGCGGAAAAGAAAATTTCCAAAATACTACGAATGATTCTATGTTTGTTGCATTAAATTCTGATATGCCTTTTAATCCACAGTATTTTTCTCAGGCACAATTACCGGTAGCAATTAAAGATAAAGTAGCTGCGTCAAGTGTCGGAACTACTTTTGGACCTTACAAGGAGCAGAACTTCTATGTGGTAACTAAATTATTAGATAAAAAACCTTCAGATTCTACACTTTCTCGTCATATCTTAGTTTCGTACAAAGGAAATCAAGCTGGTGCAAATGAAACAAGATCTAAAGAACAAGCGAAAAAATTAGCAGATTCAATCGAAGTTATTTTGAAAGCCGATCCTGCTAAATTTACAGAATTTTTAAAATATTCATCTGATCCAGGTTCTGCTGCTCAAGGTGGAAGCGTAGGTTGGACAACTCCTGCAACACCTTTCGTACCAGAATATTTAAACTTCCTGGCCAAAAACGGAAAAGGAGCAACTGCAGTAGTTGAAACGCAATTCGGATATCATATTATCAATATTGAGGATAAAAAATCTGGAGCAATGACTTATAAAGTGGCGAATTTGGTTAAAGCCGTGAAGCCTTCTGATAAAACCGAAAACGAGATTTACACGAAAGCAACCAAATTTATTCAGCAAGTTCAGGGAAAAACTTTCAATGATTTTTCTAACGTTGCGAAGAAGAACAGTTATATTTTTTCTAATCCAAAAGAAGTTGGCCGTTTCCAGGGACAATTACCTGGTTTAGGAACAGATAAAGATGAGGAAATTATTGCTTGGGCTTTTAACAAAAAAAGAAACAAAGGCGATACTGATATTTTTACCGTAGATGGGACAGGTGACAGAATTGTTGCTTTCTTAAACGGTGTTCAAGATGCAGGCACTGCAGATCCTGAAGCTGTAAGAGAACAATTGGAGCCACTTGTTAAAAATAAAATTTTAGCGAAACAGATTTCAGATAAAATTACTGCTGCAAAAGCAACAAGTTTAGATCAGATCGCTAAATTATTTGGTTCTACAAAACAATCTGCACAGGCAAACATGTTGAGTCCGCAAATTGCTGGAGCAATGGAACCGAGAGTTGCAGGTGCCGCATTTGGCGTAGCAAAAGGAAAACTTTCTAACCCTGTAGAAGGAATGACGGGAGTTTATGTTTTGGTGAAAAAATCTGAAACTATCAATAAACAACCAGGAGACATCAAACAGATTACGCAAGCGATTGCTGGACAGAATTCACAACAGTTCGGTCAGTCATTGTTGAAAAGTCTTCAAGACAATGCCAACATCAAAGATTACAGAATTGAGGTTTACAATAGAGCTGCACAACAGCAATAATTGAAACTTTATTTATATTTAAAGCGACTTTTTTAAGTCGCTTTTTTTGGATGTTGACTTAACATAATTAGATGGTGTTTATTTAAAATGTATTATATTTGTTGATTAAAAATTAAAGAAAAGTGAAATTCACAAAAGAAATAAAGGCAGGTTTAATCGCACTTCTGGCGATTATAGGATTTGTAATTCTATTCCAATTCATGAAGGGCAAAAGTCTCTTTACCACCGATAATATTTTTTACGCTAAGTTTGATAATGTTGAAGGTCTTTCAGCTTCTAATCCTGTTTCTATCAATGGGTTAAAAGTCGGACAGGTTGATAAAATTATTCCGCAGACAGAAGCAGATGGTAAGATTCATTTTGTTGTTAAAGTGACGGTTGATGAAAATTTTGAGTTTTCAAAACAGTCGACTTTAGAAATTTTCGAACCTGGATTGATGTCGGGAAAGCAGATGAGAATTAATCTTTCTTACGGAAATCCCATGGCGAAAGACGGTGATACTTTGAAAGGAGCGTTTACGCTTTCGATGTTGAACAATATTTCTTCACAAGTTGGTCCGGTTAAAGACCAGCTTCAAATTGTTTTGAGAAGAGTAGATTCACTGACGACGAACGCCAATCAAATTTTGAATGATCAAAACAAAGCTGAAATCAAATCTTTGTTGATTAATCTTAACAAAACTGTTGCTTCTTTTGAGGGAACTTCTAAGCAAACAAATGCCTTATTAGCGAACAGTGACCCCAAAATTCAAAAGGTTCTCGATAATGCAAATCAAGTTACAATAAGTGCCCGAAATGCCATTGATAAATACGGAAAAGTTGCTGAGGAAGTTGACGTGAAGTCACTGAATAATACCATTGAAAAATTAAGTGTAACTACAGACAAATTAAATAATGTGATTTCTGGCGTTCAAAATGGAGAAGGAAGTCTGGGGAAATTGACCAAAGATGACCAATTGTATAATAATTTAAATACTGCTTCCGACAATCTCAATAAATTAATTGAAGACTTAAAAGCCAATCCGAAACGTTACTTGAATTTTTCTGTATTTGGAAAAAATACTAAAGACTAAAACCTTTTCAATATGCAGTATATTGACAATATCATTTTTTTTCTCGCCCTTGTTATAGGGTTTGGACTTTTTTTTAAAAGTTTTAAAGAAATCTATCGAAACATAAAACTCGGTAAAAAAATTGACCGTTCAGATCAACCCGCTGTTCGCTGGAAAACGATGGGGAAAGTCGCTTTGGGTCAAAGTAAAATGGTGAAAAAGCCGATTGCAGGGTCTTTGCATATTTTAGTTTACGTAGGTTTTATAATCATCAATTTTGAATTACTCGAAATTGTAATTGATGGGATTTTCGGAACCCACCGATTTTTAGCCGGAATATTGGGCGCTGGTTTCTATAGTTTCTTTACTGCGACTTTAGAAATTTTAGCTATTTTAGTAGTAATCGCAGTGGTAGCTTTTTTTATCCGAAGAAATTTTTACGGGATCAAAAGGTTTCAAATGAAAGAACTATTCGGTTGGCCAAAAAATGATGCAAACTGGATTCTAATTATTGAGTTTGCTTTAATGGTAGCCTTTCTGACTATGAATGCTTCAGACTACTACATCGATCTACACAAGTTGCAAATGATCGAAATGGTTCCTGGAGTTGAGAATAATTTTTTATCTGGAGCTAATTTCCCTGTTTCAATTCATCTGCTTCCTTTTCTAGATAATTTCAGTGATTCATCGCTTCATATCATAGAAAAATCCGCTTGGTGGTTTCACTTTTTAGGAATTCTTTTCTTCATGAATTACCTTTACTATTCGAAACATTTGCATATTATTTTAGCTTTTCCAAATACTTGGTTTTCAAATTTAAAACCGAAAGGACAGTTCAATAATTTGGATTCAGTAACTAGAGAAATTAAGTTGATGATGGATCCAAATGCAGATCCTTATGCGCCACAACCGGCAGCTGATGCCAATGAGGTTCCGGAAAAATTTGGAGCAAGCGATATTTTTGATTTAGATCAAGTTCAATTACTCAATGCCTATTCTTGCACTGAATGTGGAAGATGTACCGCAGTTTGTCCTGCAAATATTACCGGTAAAAAATTATCTCCTCGAAAAATTATGATGGATACACGGGACAGAATCGAAGAAGTCGGTAGAAACATCAATAAAAACGGAAAGTTTGTTGATGATGGCAAAAAATTATTAGATGATCATATTCAAAGGGAAGAACTTTGGGCATGTACCACTTGTAACGCTTGTGTTGAAGCTTGTCCTGTTTTGATAGATCCACTTTCTATTATTTTTGAAATGCGCAGATTTTTGGTCATGGAACAATCTTCTGCACCACAGGAACTCAATTTGATGATGAGTAATATTGAAAATAATGCTGCACCGTGGCAATATAACCAAGCCGATCGATTGAATTGGGCAAAAGAAAATTAATATAAAAATTAGATAATGTGTTAATTTTCAAATCATCACATTAGCACATTAACTTATTTAAATAAATGGATTTCACTATAAAAACAATGGCAGAATATGCTGCCGAAGGAAAAGTACCCGAAGTTTTATTTTTCGTAGGCTGTATGGGAAGTTTTGATGACCGCGCAAAAAAGGTTACCAAAGCGTTCTGCAAAATTTTAAATAAAATTGGAATCGAATTTGCCGTTCTTGGTCAGGAAGAATCATGCAACGGTGATCCCGCAAAACGTGCCGGAAACGAATTTATTTTTCAGATGATGGCACATACGAATATCGAAATCATGAATGGTTACGGAGTAAAAAAAATCGTAACAACTTGTCCGCATTGTTTCAATATCATCAAAAATGAATATCCAGGTTTAGGTGGAAAATATGAAGTTCTTCACCATACCCAATTCCTCAGAAAATTGATGGAGGAAGGTCGTCTGAAAATTGAAGGCGGAAGTTTCAAAGGAAAGAAAATCATTTTCCATGACCCATGTTATCTCGGAAGAGGCAACGGAGAATATGAAGCACCACGACAACTTTTGCAAAAATTAGATGGTGAATTGGTGGAAATGAAACGCTGCAAATCAAACGGTTTATGTTGCGGTGCTGGTGGAGCACAAATGTTTAAAGAACCTGAAAAAGGGGATAAAGACATCAATGTAGAAAGAACTGAGGAAGCTTTGAGCGAGAATCCTAATATCATCGCAACAGGTTGTCCGTTCTGCAATACCATGATTACTGATGGCGTAAAACATTTTAACAATACCGAAGTTGCTGTGAAAGATATCGCAGAACTTTTAGCAGAAGCAGACGATTTGTAATGAGAAAGAATATGCTTTACTTTTTAATGATTGCGGGCGTTTTATTATTCGTTCTCAATCTTTGGTCTGCAGATTTCGATACCTCAAAAATAAATTTTTGGAGCGCAGGAGCAAGTTTGCTCATGGTCGTTCTCGGATTAATTGAACTGAAAAAATTACAGAAAAATGAAAATTGAAGAATCAACGATAGTAGAAACCAATGATTATCGGGTAATTATTTATCCCGCGTCAAGAAGTTTTACACCGAAAGAAAGCAAAGTAATTACTGAAAAATTATACGATTTCCTCGCGACTTGGGCCACACACGGAAAACCACTTTCTTCCTCCTTTAAAATAGAAAAAAATCAGTTTATAGTTGTTTGTGTAGATGAAGAAAAAGAAGCAGCTTCTGGCTGTTCTATCGATTCTTTAGGACAAGTTCTGCGGGAAATTGATCAGGAATTTCAACTCGGTTTATTTGATCGAATGAAAGCAACTTTTGTCGAAAATGGTGAAATTAAAACTTTAAAATTAAAAGATTTCAGAGATGGTTTAAAATCTGGCGAAATTGCAAAAGATATCGAAGTTTTCGATTTTTCTAAAAATTCTTATGTTGCTTTTTTAAGCGATTTCTTACTTCCATTAAGAAGAAGTTGGGCTGGAATTTATATAGACTAAATATAATTTAAAAACAGAAAACCCTTTAAACTTATTTGTTGAAGGGTTTTTTTTAATTTTTGCTTTTTGTTATATCGCACTTGATGGCCGTAAATAAACAGTTAAAGAAATAATTGCATTAGAAAGCTCCGTAGGAGCAGTTCACTTTGTATTTAAGAATTATTTATTACATAAAAGTTCCGTAGGAGCAACCTTTTGCAGATGTTTTGTGTTATTTTTTTTAAAATTCATTCTGTCTGATCGTCAGTTCAAAGATTTTCTTTGGGAATTCCATCTCATCAAAAACAGTTGTAGGCAATTGATCTTTGATAAAAACTGCACACATCGTATTTTTTGGATGATATAAATATTGATGGTTTTCTTCTCCAACCGAATCTAAAATTGCTGTAAAAACTTCATACCGAATTTTTTGAGCGCTGTATGCGTAATCATGCCAAACGACGATAGAATTTTCATGTAAAAGATCTTTGAAAACTTTCTTGGTATCATTGAGAACCATTTCGTAGCTATGATCACCATCGATAAAGATCAAATCATATTTTTTCTCAAGACCAGCAAAATCAAAAGTTTTGGTGTTTCCGGTAATGTGTAAAATTTTCGGATTTTTATTGGAAAGAACTCCGTGCTGTAAAGCATATTTCTCTGCCCAACCTAACTCATTCATTTCTTCCGCTGATAAATTAAGCGTCGTACAATCGTCAACGAATTTCGCAACATTATGTACACTTTCACCCCGCCAGGTTCCAATTTCAAAATAAGAATTTACCGGTTTTCTATTTGCTAAAGTAGAGAGAAGCTGTAAATCTGTGATCAAAGAACTGCCGTCTAACAGGAAACTTTCAACAGTGTCAATCACCTTTTGATCATTCAAATCTTTGATTTCAATCTGTGGTAAAGTGGTAAAATTAGAGTATTTTTGTTTGAATCTTTCCTCAAAAACAATATTGCTGTCATTAATAAGATTAATTAAGCTGGGTTTCCTGAGAATAATTTGAATAACTGAAAGTAATTTTTGAATTTTAGCGGTCATTTTCGAATAAAGATTTATTGGCAAATAGTCATCAAACAAAGATAATATTTAAATAGAGTTTTGGAGAAAAAAAATATCCTTTTTATTTCCTCGTGGTTTCCAAATAAACTGGAACCGACCAATGGTAATTTTGTTCAGCGTCATGCAGAAGCAGTTTCGTTAATTCACTCTGTAGAAATTTTGCATGCGATAAATGTTACCGATCAGAAAAAAAAATACCTATTTGATGATCAGTTAATCAACGGAATCAGAACATTAATTGTTTACTATAAAAATTCTCCTAATCCTCTCATTAACTTTGTCCGTAGGATGAAAGCATATTCTCTCGGATTCAAAATATTGCAAAAACCCGATTTGGTTCATGCAAATGTCCTTCACAACAATATGCTATTTGCAGTTTATCTAAAAAGGAGATTCTCGATTCCGTTCGTTGTAACAGAACATTGGACTGCTCTTCGAAAAATTAATGCAGAAACAACTTCCTCAAACATAAAAAGAATTGCAAAATTCATAGGAAATCAAGCTGAAGTAATTCTTCCCGTTTCTCATGATCTTTTGTCAGGATTGAAATATTTAGGAATAAAAACGCCCATGAAAGTTATTCCAAATGTGGTAAACACGAAGCTTTTTGAGCCGAAATCAAAAGCGAATGAAAGATTTACGTTTATTCATGTTTCAAATTTAATCGCTCGTAAAAATCCAGAGAAAATCTTGAAAAGCGCTTTGAAACTCAGGGAAAAAGGTTATGATTTGTTCTTGAAAATTGGTGGAGATGGAGATATTTCTGAACTTGAAAAAATCCGTGATACTTCTAATTTTAAAGATAGAATCGAAATTTTTGGAACGCAAACATTAGAAGAAATTGCACAAAAAATGAAATCCTCCGATTGTTTTATTTTGCTCAGCAATGATGAAAATCAACCTTGTGTTATCGCAGAATCATTTGCAAGTGGAATTAATGTGATCTCAACAAATGTTGGTGGGATCGCAGAATTTTTCCCTGAAAATGTCGGAATTTTATTAGATAAAGTCGATGAAGATTTACTCGAAAAAGCTATGATTCAAGTCATGTCATCAGATTTTAAAAAAGACCATCTATCTTTGGTAAAATATGCAAATGAAACCTTTTCTGTTGACGCAATTGGACGACAATTTTCAGAGGTTTATAATGAAATTTTAAAATGAAAAAAGGATTTTCACTGATCATTTCACCAAATAATATTGAGGTAAATTCTTTTATAGCAAAGGAATATGACAGTTTTTATTTACAGAATTCGCAATTTGAATTTCTCTTTGAAGGAGTATTATTGAATAAACACAAACTGTTGAAAGAGTTTGCCTTAAAAGATTTTGAAACCTTGATTCAGGAATTATATTTGGTCAAAAAAGAACAAATCATCAAATTATTTGAAGGAGAATATCGAGGTTTTATTTTAGATAAAATTCAAAATAAATTATTCGTTTTTACCAATATCACTTCTACGCAAAGAGTTTTCTACACCAATTTTGAAGAAAGAATTTTTATTGATACAAGTTTAATTCGGCTCAACGAAACTCTTAGAAATTTAGGAATTACAACGCAACCTGATTTTGAATCTATTTATCAGTTGTTGTGTTTCACCAATTTACCTGAGGATAAGACACCAATTCAGAACATCAAAAAACTACTCGATGGGAATTATCTCGAAATTGATTGTAAAACTCTTGAAAATAAAGAGATTGAATATTTTAATATTGCGGCAAAACCAATGTTTGAGGGAAGTAAAAATTCTGCAATCGACAATATTCACGATATTTTCACCGATTCGGTTTTGTCAGAATACGAAAAAGACAAAGAATTGGGTACAGATCATCTTGCGCTTTTGAGTGGTGGTTTAGACAGTCGTGTAGCCATGATGTACGCAATTAAAAATAATCAAAAACCAGGAAATGTTTTTTGCTTTTCACAATCTGGTTATTACGATCATACAATTTCAGAAAAAATTGCCGCAGACTTCAATATTCATTACGAGTTTATTCCGTTGAATGGTGGAAAATTTTTAAAAAAAATCGATGAGTTAACGGAGATCTCAGAAGGTATGGTTTTTTACACAGGCGGGATTCACGTTCAGCATGCGCTGGAAAATTTACACTATGAGAATTTTGCACTTTTTCACAGCGGACAAATTGGGGATGGTGTTTTGGGCGGTTTTAACAGCGAACCGAAGAAAAAAAAACCGACTTATTATAAAATTGTTAATAATCAAAAATTCCTGCCAAAAGTTCAAAATTCCTTAGATGAAATTCTAAAAAAGTACGAAAGCGAAGAATTATTTATGTTGCGAAATGTTGCCTACAATCGTACTGGTTTAGGCGCTCATGTTTTTCAGCAAAAGCGATATCAAACTTCGCCTTTTATGACGAAAGATTTTCTGAGATTCGCTATTTCACTTCCAGAAGAATGGAAATTTAATCACCGATTTTATATCGAATGGATCAATAAACATTGTAAAGAGGCGACGAAATATCGGTGGGAAAGAACTTTGATGAAACCAGATGCCAAATGGAAAACCTCTTTTGGAGATAAAGTGATGAAGCGTGGTTTTAATATTTTAAACAACAAAATATTAAAGACTCCCCAAAATTCCAGTATGTATCCCTATCAATATTATTTTGATAACGATTTGGAAATTCAGCAGTATTACCAAAAATATTTTGATGACAATATTCATCGGCTTGAAAATTATCCAGAGCTTTCTCAAGATGTTTTTTCCCTTTTTGAATCCGAAAGTTTTTCTTTAAAATCAAAGGCGATTAATATTTTATCAATCTTTAAATTGTATTTTCAAAGATGAAAAGTTTGCGCATTTTCATTGACGATTTTTTAAAGAATAAGGGACAACATGTTTTCTTTTCGTTGTTGATCGCTAAAATTTGTGCTTTTCTAGGTTCTCTTTTTATCATCAAAATTTTACCCGAAAATGAATTTGGAATCTTAAGTATTGTCGCTTCGGTTTTTGCAATTTTCGCTCCGTTTAGTGGATTTGGAAGTCAGCAAAGTTTGCTTCGATTCGGCTCTGTAACTTTTGATCATACTGAAAAGAAAAGCCTGGCAAAATATCTGTTGATGAAAGGATTTTTTTATCAGATTTTATTGAGCGCGATTTTTCTCTTGGTAAGTTTTTTCTATATTAAAAGGTATGAAGATATTTTTTATATTTTTCTTTTATTCACAATTCGCTTGATTGGTTTTTACTTTCTCAATCATATCCAGTCCGAATTTAGAATTTTTGGGAACAACCGTGGTTTTGCTAGAATTACGAATGTTGTCAATATTTTTGGAGTGATTCTCTTACTGCTCTTATCCTATTTTTTTGGTTTGAAAGGTTATTTGTTAGCGATCGCTATTACGCCGTTTTTGGCTTTATTTTGGTTTAATAAAGAACATTACAGATCCGTCGCCGAATCATTTAGTTTTAATAAAAAAGAAATATGGAGTTACGGACTTCATGCTTCCGGAACGGCTTTGCTTTCAGATGCTCTCTTTTCTGCAGATGTTTTGACGCTTAGTTTTTTGATGAATGAAACATCGGTTGCGAATTATAAAGTTACCATTTTGATTCCGGCGAATATCACCTTCTTGGCTTTAACTTTTATGCAAAGTGACTTTCCTGTTTTGGCGAAGAATTTTAAAAATAAAGTTTTTTTAACCGATTATATTGCTAATTATTATAAAATCTTTATCCCGATTTCTGTACTTATTTTTGCGGTGGGATTTGCCTTCAAAACGGAAATCCTTCATCTGTTCTTTAGCAATAAATATGCAGATAATTCCTGGATTTTTATCGTTCTCTTAGGAGGTTTTTGTATGAATATGTTGTTGCGAAACCTTTACGGAAACCTCCTTTCTGCGGTTGGTAAAATGAAGATCAATACCATCGTTTCTTTCCTGACCCTTTTTCTATTGTTGCTTTTTTCAGCTTTTCTGGTTTCAAGATTTGGAGTGATCGGCATGGCAATAAGTTTAAGTTTGAGCATGATCATTGGTGGGTTTTTACTGATGTATTCCTTTTTACTTTATCTGAAAGATTTAAAATAATTTATCTTTGTACCCATGAAAAATCTGTTTTTTATAGCGACGGTTGCTTTTTTCGCATTTCTTTCCTGCAGAAATGATGATCGAGCGGTACAACAAATTGATCAGATCCTGAATATTTATATTGATTCTGCAGGTCAGGATATGTTGAACAGCAAAATTAAAGGTTCGTACATAACTATTCGATGGAATGATATCAATGGATTAACTGATACTGCTCCGGTGAGTTTTAATAATAATAAAGATGCAGATACGCTTAATTATATGGAATATCTCGCAGGAGCAAAGCGGATTGCCATTGATTCTTCGGGTAGTTCCAAGACGTATGAATCAAAAATAAATCTCTTTTTAACAAAAAGAATTAATGACAGCACGACTTCTACCGGAAAAGATTTAATGGTCATCCATTACACTTCTACACCGGAATTGTTTCAGGTTTCAAGTATTTGGTATAATAATATTTTGAAATTTACTAAAGTTCAGGGGCAGCCCAACATCGTGAAAATCACGAAATAATCATTAAATTTACACATTCAAATCATAATTTAAAGTTTCAATTCGAGGAACTTTAACTATTAAATAGAACACTTTATATGTTACAGGTTAATTTTTTGCGCGAAAATAAAGAACGCGTTTTAGAAGGTTTAGGAAAAAGAGGTTTCAAACAAATAGATTTGGTTGATAAAGCCATCTCTTTTGATGATGATAGAAAAAAGTACCAGTTTGAACTGGATCAAAATTTATCGGAAATGAATAAAATTTCCAAAGAAATAGGTCTTTTGATGAGAGAAGGTAAGAATGAGGAAGCCGAATCTGCAAAATCGAAAACGGCCGAGTTTAAAGAAAATTCTCAGGATCTTCAGCAAAAATTAAAAGATGCAGAAGCAAAACTTTTAGACGTTTTGTATCAGATTCCAAATGTCCCCTACGAAAAGGTAAAAGCCGGAACAACTGCCGAAGAGAATGAAATTATTTATCAATCCCATGATGTTGAAGGTTTAGGCGAAGGTGCAATTCCACATTGGGAACTGGCTAAAAAATATAATTTAATTGATTTTGAACTTGGAGTAAAGATCGCAGGAGCAGGATTTCCTGTTTATTTTGGTAAAGGAGCCAAACTTCAGCGAGCTTTGGTTCAATATTTTTTAGATAAAAATGTCGATGCTGGTTATCTGGAAGTAAATCCGCCACATGTTGTGAATGAAGCTTCAGGTTATGGAACCGGTCAACTTCCCGATAAAGAGGGACAAATGTATTACATCAACGAAGATAAGCTGTTCCTGATCCCCACTGCGGAAGTCCCGGTAACCAATCTTTATCGCGATGTTTTACTAGATGAAAAAGATTTGCCAATAAAAAACACAGCTTTCTCCCAATGTTACCGTAGAGAAGCTGGAAGTTATGGCGCTCACGTAAGAGGTTTGAACAGATTACATCAATTTGAAAAAGTAGAGATCGTACGTTTGGAAAGACCGGAAAATTCTTACGCCGCTCTGGAAGGAATGGTAGAACATGTAAAATCTATTTTGGTAGATTTAGAATTGCCTTTCCGTATCTTAAGATTATGTGGCGGTGACACAGGTTTCGCCGCAGCAATGACCTACGATTTTGAAGTTTGGAGTGCTGCTCAGGAAAAATGGCTGGAAGTTTCTTCAGTTTCAAATTTCGAAACGTTTCAGGCAACGCGTCTGAAATGCAGATTCAAAAGTGAAGGGAAAACACAGTTGGTTCATACTTTAAACGGTTCTGCGATGGCGTTACCAAGAATTATGGCGGCTTTGTTAGAGAATAACCAAACCGCAGAAGGAATTAGAATTCCAGCAAAAATCGCAGAATATTCAAAGTTTGATTTGATCAATTAAAAAGCGACTTTTATAAATAGAAAAACCACCAAATTTTGGTGGTTTTTTGATTAATTATATTTCCATTTATTTTCCTCTTTCTGCTCTTTAATAGACTTCTCTACATCATCAAGAATTTTTGCCATGAAATCCATTTTGTTCTTTAGGAGAAGCTGATCATTTGTTTTCCAGTAATCGCCTTCATCTTCTACCCAGAAATTCTTGAAAAAACCTTCAATTGCATATAAAAACTCAATGACTTCAATATGAGCTTCAACGCCGCCAAATTGCGTTTTACAAAATGTTCCTAAAGTGAGAGAGTCATCAAAATAGATATTGATCGATTCGACGCCGGTGTTTGAATGCAAACTTATTCCTTTTTCCCAAGGTTCGAGTTTTGTCTGGTCGTCTTCTTTTGATTCAGAAAAAGGACAGTCATGTTCTTCAGCATAATAAGTAACCATGGATAATAATGCGTCCAGATCCTTCAGAGAGGCTAGTTGCCCGCCAAAATGAATAGTAATCGACATGTTTTTTGATTATTAGTTAATCAAAATTACTAAACTATTTTCAACTTATTAAACAAAGAGCTAAAAAATTTTTGATGGATTTTTTTATTCCGTGGTGATGATAATTTGTTTATCCTTATTCACCAGGTTTTTGCTGCCATCTAATAATTCGTTACTTCGAACATTGATCTGAATGGTTTTGTTGTCGATCTGTTTCACGAAATCATGTTTTCCAACGATGCTGACAATTGGTTTTTGAAATTTCATCGTGCTCGTGAAATTCATGTTGAACATTTTCATCATTCCGACCATTCCTTGCGCCATCTGTTTGCCGTAAACTTCCAGAGAATCACTTTTGGTACTTGGATTCGGGTTTTTTTCCTCACCAGAATTTTTCGCAATTTCTTTTAAAAATTCTGTACTGTTGAATTTATCGGTATCAATTGTCAGCGTTTTGCCATTCCAGCTTGCGACATTTTGCAGAGGCATATTTTTCAGCTGTTTACTCTGGGATAAAAGACTTGCGATTTCTGCGGGCATCAACTTATCATATTTCAAAGAAAGGCCATAAATTTCACCTTTATCTTTATTCAGCTTCATGAACATTTTTTTCAGCACTTTTGCGGAGTCTTGATTGAGGGTGACTTTTTCATCTTTCTGAAGATCAAATAAACTTTTATAATCCGTAGTAAGATTTCCAAATTCTTTTGATTTCGAGAGAACATCAGTTTTATCTCCCATCATGCTCATCATACCGAGCATACTTTTATCGAGAAGAATATTGGATTCCATACTCGTAGCAGAATCTTTGAAATAGGTAGTTTCTGTATTGACAGAACAGGATTGCAAAGCGAAAGAAGCCAATATAATCCAAAGTCCAAATTTTTTGATCATTACTTAATTTATTTAAGCGTTTCATTCAAATTGGAGACCAAAGTTAATGATGATGTTTTTAGGGGAAATAGACGGCTTTAAATAGTTTTATTACATCACCTTTTGAGGCTAATTTTCGGGTACGTAATCAACATCTATTTTCAAGGATGAACTAAGCAGCTCTTTATCTTTCTGCCATTTTTTATCGAAAAAATAAAGATTCGGCTTTTCAATTTGAATTCCGGAAATTGCGGGATTGTAAGGTTTTGCACCAGCATTTTGTGCTCCGTTAATGATGTTTTCTTTGGAAAGAATCCATTCAAAACCAATAAAATATGCATTCGTTGGAACTTTAATTTTTAATGAAGACAGATTTGCAATAACTGTGGTTTTCTTGGACGGAGTTTCGATAAGAATTTTTGCTTGATTGAGAATTTTTCCAGGTAAACCATTTTCGTCTTCATAAATACACAGAAAAATTGTGGATTTCTTTCCGTCGAAATTCATGCTTTCAAATTGAACTTTATTAAAAATTTCTGGAGAATGATCTTTTGAATTTTGATCGATAAAAATCGCAAATGCTTTTTTCGTTTGCATTCCCAAAACGCCGGTTCCTAAAGATGGTTCTGTAATTTTATGAAATTCGAAAGTTGCTTTTCCTTTTTCTAAATTTGAAGATTCAGCCTTTTGAGCAGAATAGGAAAGAGATAAAAGTAATAAGAGTAAAAATTGATATTTCATCATTTAAATTTACTCAAATATAGAAATTTAATGGCAAGTTGCGTGATCACCCATTTGATGCTCTTTTGAGTTATTGTGAATGACCTGAAGAGAATCATGTGGTGGAGAAATATAAGGTATCCCAAGTTCGAGTCCGCGCAGGATAAAAAGTCCGCCCAAAACGATCATCATGACCGGAACAAATTTTAAAATTTTAATTCTGAATGCCGTCGTCATTAAATTTCCTAAAAGAACAATTGCGAACATAAATGGTAAAGTTCCTAATCCGAAAAGTGCCATGAAAGTCGCACTTTGCCAAATTCCACCTGAAGCTAAACTTGCTGTTAAAGCCATGTAAACCATTCCACAGGGTAAAAAACCATTTAGAATTCCAGTTGTGAAACGTGAGCGATAATCTGCTTTTTGTAAAAGTTTCCCCAAATTCATTTTTACCTTTAGTAATGATTTAGATAAAAAAGGAATTTTGGAGGCGAAATCTTTTCCACCAAAAGAAAATACCGCCATGAAGATTAAAAGAATTCCAACGGCGATTGTTAAATATTGCTGAAAACCAGCCATTTGAAAACCTTTCCCTACAATTCCTAAAATGGCTCCTAAAAATGAATAAGTTGCAATTCTACCAAATTGATAGGTTAAGTTCTGAAGGTAATAGTTGGTTGCCTGTTTCTTAGTTAATCCCAATGAAAGCGCAATAGGACCACACATTCCTATACAGTGAAAACCGGAAGCAAATCCTAAAGCGAGTGCCGAGAAAATGAGTGCTATTTCCATTGAACGTCGTAGTCGAGTTGATAAGGTTTTTTATCGGATTTCCATTTAAGTTTTAAAGTATAACCTCCTTTAGAAATTACTTTCGCAGGAATGAAAAATGATTTTTGTGCATCAAGTGTAACTTCTTTTTTTACATCAAGATTAGCGTCATTAGTTCTGAAAAGTTCGAAGTTTAATTTGGACTGATCGAGAATGATGCTTGCAGGAAATGTAATTTTAATTCCTTCAGTATTTTGTAAATAAACAGGTTTTTCGGTAAGAAGATCTCCGTTTTTCTTGGCATTGATCACGTCCTGATACTGCAACTCTTCGCTGTAATAATGATCAGTAACTAATTCAGCTCCCTGTTGACCGTTTGGGAAAATTAAAATCATAAATAATATGAAAGCGATAAATGAGCCAAGAGCAAGGGCAATTCCATGTCCCCAATTAAATTTTTTGAACATTTTTTATTAAAATTGAAGTTTGAAAGGACCTTCGAAATAGGTTTTGAAAGTATCTAAAAGTTCACCTTGATCATCATAAACACCAATACTGATATTCTGTTTTGAAAGTTTGATTTCTTTTTCTGGGAAACTTATGTTTACGGTACCTTTTGTGATTTCACCTTTCTTAATTTTTATTTTATTTGTTTCGCTTAATGTAACTTCTGCATTTTGTGGTTCCAATACTTTAATCGTGATAATTTTGTCTTTATTGCTTTTGTTTAAAAAAGTATAGCTGTAAGTGTTGGTTATTTTTGCATCGCGAACAAAGAATGAAGAACCTGCAGGTTTAATAAATTTCGCTTCAACATCGGCTCTGTTGTACATTAAAAATCCTAGAAATGCAATCATTAAAGTTAAAACTAAAGAATACGCTTTCATTCTGTTTGTAAATCGGAACGGAATCTCTTTTTCAATTTCGTCTTCAGTTGCATATCTTATCAATCCTGGAGGAAGTCCGGTTTTAATCATGACTTCATCACAAGCATCAATACATGCGGTACAATTCACACATTCCAGTTGTTGCCCGTCACGAATATCAATTCCGGTGGGACATACGACTACGCATTGGTTACAGTCGATGCAATCACCTTTTCCTGCTTCTTTTCTATCTTCACCTTTTCTCCATTTAAATCGGTTTTCACCTCTTTTGAAATCGTAATAAACGTTGATGGTTTGTTTATCAATCAAAACTCCCTGTAATCTACCATAAGGGCAGACTAAAGTACAAACCTGCTCTCTGAACCACGCAAAAGTGAAATAAAAGGCAGATGTGAAAATAATCATCACCAAGAAACTCGTGAAGTTGATAAAAGGACCTTCTTTAATCATCTCAAAAACTTCCTGATAACCTACAATATACATAAACATCCAATGCGTAATTACCAAAGAAATTGTAATATAAATCGACCATTTCAAACCTCTTTTCCAGATTTTTTCTGCGTTCCATTCTTGGCGGTCTAGTTTCATCTGCTTATTTCTGTCACCTTCTACCGCATAGTCTATTTTGCGAAAAACCATTTCGAGGAAAATTGTTTGAGGACAAATCCAACCGCAAAAAATTCTACCAAAAACTACCGTAAATAAAATAACGAATACAATGGAAGTAATTGCACCTAACGCAAGAATAAAAAAGTCTTGAGGATAAAACGGCTGCCCGAAAATATAGAAATGTCTTTCAACAACATTAATTAAAAGAAAAGGATTTCCATTAATTTTTATAAAGGGCATGATGAAGAATAATGCTAACAGAAAATAGGCGACTAAGGATCTGTAATTTGTAAATTTTCCGTGCGGTTTTCGGGGAAAGATCCAAACTCGTTTCCCGGATCGATCCATGGTTTGAACAGAATCTCTGAAGTTTTCTGCAGCGATTACCTGTCCTTGTCCACCTTGAAAAGTTTTATCTTGTGTATCCATTTAACTTAACTATAAAAAAAAACATAATTCGTATTCTTGAATTTTCTAGAATAGCGAATTATGTTCTCAAAGTAATATTTGTTTTAAATTTTATTTCTCCCAATGTGCAGGTGTACCTTGTTGAGGCGCACCGCCCTGTGCTGGAGTAATAGGATTTTGTTCCTGATTGATATGATAAACATAAGCAGCTACATTTTGGATGTCGAAACCTGTTAGTACACCATTTTTTCCCCATGCTTGCATCGCAGGATTATTCGGTGAACCATTTTCAACCATATGGAAAACATTTTTAAATAATGTTTTTTCAGGTTGATTTACCCATGAGTTATCAGTAAGGTTTGGTCCAATACCACCTTTACCACCATCACCGTGACAAGAAACGCAGTTGGTTTTAAATACTTCCTGACCAGCAGCGATATTATCTGGAGAATACGCAGCGTTTTCGATCGTGGGTGGAGGAGTATTTTTAATGTATTCTGCAATACTTGCGGTTTGAGCTTTGTATTCGTCGTCGTATTCCTTGATTGGGTGAGCAAAATCTGTCAACCAATAAGAAATCATATACACTACGCAATAGGCAATTCCGAACCAGAAAAGTCCAAGCCACCATTTTGGTAACTGGTTATCAAGTTCCATAATTCCATCGAAACCATGGTCGATCAGCAAATCTTTTTCTGTACTTGCTGGTTGTTTTTTAAATGCACCTTCGTATAGTGCTTTAAAATATGGCGTGTTTTTCGATTCAATATAAGAAGCCTTTTCAGCGTCGCTTAAACTTTTGAATTTTTCATTTTCAATCAAGTCACCAATTGCATTTTGAATAAGTGCAAGAATTGAACTGATAACTACCGTTCCCCAAAAGTAAGGTGAAGATAGGAAAGAAGCATTCTGCACAAACATGAAATACATGATGAAAAGAATGACCAGTATGATTGCGATCGTTACGTAAACGGGGGATCTTTGTTTCATTTTATTTAGTTTTATATAAAATTACAAGTTTTTATCGTCGATATCATCATCTAAAGGAGCATTTGCTTCTTCGTCATAATGTTTTTTAGACCGTGAAAAAACCCAAATTACAATACCTAAGAAGAAAATAAGAAAAAATATCATTGATAACGTTTGGTAGAAACCAACATTTTCGCCATTTGCTAGAATATCTTTTATATTTTGAGGTATCATCAGTATCGTTTTTTAAGTTTATTTCGTACTTGCCGTTTTAATTTCGGTTGTTTTAATATCAGTTCCTAATCTTTGTAAATAGGAGATCAATGCTACGATCTCTTTTTTCTCAAGTGGAACAAAGTCAGCACCCTGTTGTGCTTTTCTTTCAGCATAAGCCTGTTTTACGTCGGCTGCTTCAGAGTAAATTTGTTTTACGATGAACTTCGCCTGATTATCTGCCCAACTGTCAGCTGAATCAATTTGCGCCTGAGTGTAAGGAACATCAAACGTGTTTTTCATCAGTTTGATCTTATCTACCATTTGGCTTCTGTCTAAGTCTCTTGCAATTAACCAGGGATATCTTGGCATAATTGATCCGGCGGAAGTAACTCTAGGGTTCAGCATGTGTTTATAATGCCATGAACTTGGGTTTTTACCACCTTCTCTATGCAAATCTGGTCCAGTTCTTTTCGATCCCCAAAGGAATGGTCTGTCGTAGATAAATTCGCCAGCTTTTGAATACTGTCCGTTTTTACCGTTAAATCTTACTACTTCGTCTCGGAAAGGTCGGATCATCTGACTGTGACAAGCATTACAACCTTCACGGATGTATAAATCTCTACCTTCTAATTCAAGTGGTGAGTAAGGTTTTACCGCCGCAATTGTGGGTACATTTTCTTTGATAGTTAATGTAGGAACAATTTCGACAAAGCCACCAATCGCAACTGCGATAAATGATAGTACTGTTAAAAGAACCGGTGTTCTCTCTAACCAAAGGTGGAATCCCTCTCCTTCTTTTCTTTTTTTCGTAGTCGCTGCCAAAGCTGGTGCTTCTGCAGGAACATTTTTTTGGAAAGATCCGCTTCTTACTGTTGCTACTATGTTTACACACATCAAGATGGCTCCTGAAATATAAAGTAAACCTCCAACAAATCTCATTTCATAGTAAGGAATAATTGCTGTAACGGTATCTAACCAGTTTTTGTAAAGCAATGTTCCGTCTGGATTAAATTGTTTCCACATTAATCCTTGTGTAAATCCGGCAATATATAAAGGAACCGCGTAGAAAATAATTCCTAAAGTTCCCAGCCAGAAATGCCAGTTTGCTAATTTCACAGACCAAAGTTTGGTTCTCCACATGATCGGAAGAAGGTAATAGATCATACCAAAAGTCATAAAACCATTCCAACCCAATGCACCAATATGAACGTGACCTATAACCCAATCGGTATAGTGACCAATTTTATTTAAAGTTTTTGTTGCTAATAATGGACCCTCGAAAGTTGCCATACCGTAACAGGTTACTGCTACAACGAAGAATTTTAGTACCGGATTTTCCCGAACTTTATCCCAAGCTCCTCTCAAGGTAAGAAGTCCGTTCAACATTCCTCCCCAAGATGGTGCGATCAACATAATAGAGAAACCTGTTGCTAAAGCTTGAGCCCAACCAGGAATTGCGGTGTATTGCAAATGGTGAGGTCCTGCCCAGATGTAAACAAAAATCAAAGACCAAAAGTGAATAATTGATAATTTGTAGGAAAAGACAGGTCGGTCTGCAGCTTTAGGTAAGAAATAATACATCAGTCCTAAAACCGGAGTAGTCAATACGAAAGCTACTGCATTGTGACCATACCACCATTGTACCAAAGCGTCTTTTACCCCTGCATAAGCAGAATAAGATTTCCAGCCTGTGAAAGTTAAAGGTACTTCTAAGTTATTGATGATGTGAAGCATTGCAATTGCAACCCAGGTTCCAAGATAGAACCAAATGGCTACATAAAGATGCCGTACTCTTCTGATCAGAATAGTACCGATCATATTAATCCCAAAAATAACCCATATAACAGTGATTAAAATATCAATTGGCCATTCGTGTTCTGCGTATTCTTTTGAAGTGTTAATCCCCATCAAGAAAGTAATAACTACTGCAACGATCATTAATTGCCATCCCCAGAAGTGAATCCAGGAAAGGGTGTCGCTGTACATTCTTGTTTTAAGAAGTCTCTGCAAGGAGTAATATGCTCCCGCAAAGAAACCATTACAAACAAATGCAAAAATTACCGCACTGGTATGCAGCATTCTGATCCGGCCAAAACCGAAAGCACCGTGAGTGTTAATAAGTCCCTGTAAATTTCCGCTTCTTAAACTAACGATGGTTGCATCATCGGTCCCAAAGAAATATTCGGGGAGTTCGGGATAAAATAACATCAAAGCGGCGGTAAGTCCTAGCAAAAATCCGACAAGTCCGAAGACTACGGTTGCATAGAGAAACGCTCGCACAATGCTGTTGTCATAACTAAATTTTTGAGTTTCCATATAAATTAATCACTTTTTTCTTCTGTAGGTATATCTAATTTCTTTTCTGTCTCTGGTTTTTCTTTTATGATTTCCGACTCTAGCAATATTCGAACTGCAGGAGATTCATCATCTTCAAATTGTCCATTTCTTGCACTTACTATAAAAATAATCAGAAAAACGACAGCTAATAATACGCTGCAGAGAATCATTAAGTATAGTATGTCCATGTCCGTGCAAATTTATTATAAAATTGACTCAAATTTACTTAAAAAATATGATTTTCATCATTTAATGTTAAATTACGTTAATTTAAAATATTTCTAAATTAGGACAATTCAACCTTAATTGCTGATTTTGAAATATTTAGTGCTTCTCCACCAAGTTACGACCGAAGTAAATGCTACCACACTTATCGAACTGATCGGCATCAAAATCGCGGCAAAAAGTGGCGACATGTGTCCCGTCACCGCAAAGCCAAGTCCAATTATATTGTACATAAAGCTAATTGCAAACGTGATTTTCACAATTTTCATTGCATCTTTACAAAATCTCAGATATTTTACAAAATCTACCAATTTTTTCCCTGACATAATAACATCTGATGAAGGTGTAAAAGAATTGGTGTCATCTGCAACTGCAATTCCGACATTGCTTTGTTTCAACGCTCCTGCATCGTTTAATCCATCGCCAAACATAGCAACTTTTTGATGTTGATCTTGCAGATGTTTGATATAGTTCAGTTTATCTTCCGGACTTTGATTAAAAGCCATTCCTGCAACATTTGGAATCATACTTTTTAACTTGATTTCTTCTGAGGAATTGTCACCACTTAAAATATGAATTTTGTATTCATAAAGCGTTTTGAATAAAGATTTTAAATCATCGCGATATTCATTTTTAAAAATATATTTTCCTAAAAATTCATCGTTTCTACTAATATAAACCGCGGTTTCGAGATTTTTAGATTCTTGTCCAACTAATTTTGCGGAACCAATTTTATAGGAGTTTCCTCTCACTTCCGCTTCATAACCTTTCCCTGGAATTTCCTTGAAATGTTCGATCGGGAAATATTCATCATTCACCTCTACAAATTCGTACAGTGATTTCGAAAGAGGATGATTAGAGTTCTTTAGCAAACTTTTTATATTTTTCAGATCAAAGTCCGAAATTTCTGTACCGTCAAAATTGATGTTTGATTTTTTATTGTGCGTAATGGTGCCAGTTTTATCAAAAACCAGCGTGTCAATTTTCGATATTTTTTCGATGGTCAAAGTATCTTTTACGTAAAACTTATTTCGACCCAAAATTCTCATAACATGTCCGAAAGTAAATGGCGCCGATAATGCTAAAGCACATGGACAGGCAATAATTAAGATCGCTGCAACCACCTGAAACATTTTTTCAAAATCGATTCTTCCCCAATAAATCCCGGCGATTAAAGTTATTCCTAATATAATGAAGGTAAAATATTTTGAAATTTCGTTGGTTAGATTATCGAGTCCGGTTTCGTATTTTTTAAAAGCTTCTTTATTCCAAAGTTGAGTAAGATAACTTTGATTCACCGTTTTGATGACTTCTAATTCCAGTGCAGAACCAATTTGTTTTCCGCCTGCGAAAATTTTATCGCCCGCTTTTTTCGGTATTGAAGCACTTTCACCTGTGATAAAACTGTTGTCGATATTTCCTTCCCCATTAATCAAAACTGCGTCAACAGGAATAATTTCCTGATTTCGAACCATAATTCGGTCGCCAATCTTTAAATCTGAAAGTAAAATGTTATCCTGTTTTCCGTTGAAATCAACTTTGGTAACCGCAATTGGATAAAATGATTTGTAATCTCTATCGTATGAAAGTGCGCTGTACGTTCTTTTCTGGAACAATTTCCCTAAAAGCATAAAGAATAACAGGCCACACAAAGTATCAAAATATCCAGCTCCGTAATTGGTCAAAGTTTCATAAATACTTCTTCCATAAAGCATTAAGATTCCTAATACGATCGGAACGTCGATATTGACTATTTTATTTTTTAATCCAAACCAGGCTGATTTAAAATAATCGGAAGCAGAATAAAAAACGACAGGAGTAGCCAGTAAGAACATTAAAAACCGGAAAAGAGGTTTGTATTTATCCATCCAGAAATCGGTCGTTCCCATCAATTCTCCCGCATATTCCGGATAAGAAAAGAACATTCCGTTACCAAACGCAAATCCTGCAATTGCCAGTTTAATGACCAAAGTTTTATCTAAGAATTCTTCTTTTTTCTCCGCAGTTTCCAGATTAATTACTGGTTTGTATCCTAAATTGCTCAGGAATTTCGCCAGTTCACTTAATTTCAGTTCATTATGATTGAATGAAATCTGGACATTTTTTCGGGTGAAATTGACTTGAGAATAATTGATATTTGGGTTTAAAGTATGTAAGCTCTCCAAAAGCCAAATACAGGAAGAACAATGAATGACAGGAATTTTAAAAGTAACAAGACTCGTATTTCCTTCAGAAAAATCGGTGACTTTATCGAAGATTTCTTTCGTGTCGAGATAATCAAACTGCGAAATATTATCATCATTTGGTCGAATTCCTGAACGTTTATTCAGTTCATAAAAATTACCTAAATCATTAATATTCAGTATTTCATAAACTGATTTACATCCGTTGCAACAAAATATTTTCTCGTCAAACGAAATTCGCTCTTTTTCTATATCCTGACCGCAATGAAAACAATTTTCTGACACTTTTGATTAATTTCAACCTGCAAAATTATAACAAATAAATTTGTGTTAAGGTTTTAAAAGCTCTATTTTTGCTGATAAATGTCATAAATAATGTCTTTAGAAAAACAAAACCTTATTGAAGAAAATTTGCAGAAAGTTTTTAATGAAGACTCCTTCAAAGAAATGCTTTCTGAAGAGGATTTTCAAAAATATCTTTCCGCTAAGCAAGTCCTCAAATTCCATAAAGGCGACACCATCTTCGAGGATGGTGATACTTCAAAAGGAGTATATTTTATAAAAATGGGAACGGCGAAGCTTTCTAAACAAGGAGTTTACGGGAAAGAGCAAATTTTGCGATTTATAAAGGAAGGGGATTTAATTGGTTACCGTTCTTTACTTTGTGGAGAGAACTTTCAGGCAAAAGGAGAGGCGATGACCGAAGTTGAAACCTTATTTTTACCTTCAGAATTTTTTCTTCATCTATTAGAAGTGTATCCGAAACTGTCTTTTGCCATGATGCAAAAGATTGCTTTTGAATTAGGGGAATCATCGAATACCGTTACTTTTTTAGCTCAAAAAACTGTGCGCGAAAGATTAGCAGAAATTTTACTTTTACTGGAACAGAAATTAGGAACCGATCCTGAAGGATTTATCAAGATATCTTTGACCAGAGAAGAAATCGCAAACATCATTGGAACTGCGACAGAAAGTGCAATCCGATTAATTTCTGAATTTAAACAGGATGAACTGATCGAAGTTGAAGGACGGAACATCAAAATTATTCATCACGATAAACTGAGAAAACTGGGTCATATAATAAGTTAATTAGAAAATTTGATGACTTACTAATTTGAAAATACATTTGATATGATCATTTAATTTTTAAACCTTCATCAATCAATTATCAACCATCAATTATCAACTAAAACATGTCTGTACATTCTGAAATAAAAAAGATCACCACCGAAACTTTGCGAAAAATGAAATTCGATAAAGAAAAAATAACCATGCTTACTGCTTATGATTTCACTACCGCCAAAATGGTAGATGCAGGTGGAGTTGATGCTATTTTGGTGGGAGATTCAGCCTCAAATGTGATGGCAGGTTTTGAAACTACTTTACCGATCACGCTTGATCATATGATTTATCACGCGCAATGCGTTGTTCGCGGTGTTGACCGAGCTTTGGTCGTAGTAGATCTACCTTTCGGAAGTTACCAGTCGAATCCGGAAAAAGCTTTGGAATCTTCGGTAAGAATCATGAAAGAATCTCAAGCGCACGCAATAAAATTAGAAGGTGGAAGTGAAGTTGAAGAATCAATTCGAAAAATCGTGAACGCCGGAATTCCTGTCATGGGACATCTGGGTTTAACGCCGCAATCTATTTTCCAGTTTGGAACTTATAAAGTTCGTGCAAAAGAAGATGAAGAAGCAGAAAAATTATTAAAAGATGCCAAATTACTGGAGGAATTAGGATGTTTCGCTTTGGTTTTAGAAAAAATTCCGGCCGCATTAGCAAAAAAAGTTTCAGAAAGTATTTCTATTCCAACGATCGGAATTGGAGCGGGACCAGATTGCGACGGGCAAGTTTTGGTTTACCACGATATGGTAGGAATGAATCAAGGTTTTTCGCCAAAATTTCTTAGAAGATATCTTGATCTGTACACCGAAATTACCGGCGCTGTTTCTCAATTTGTAAAAGATGTGAAAGCTGTAGATTTTCCAAATGAAAAAGAAAGTTATTAAATTTTTCCTTTTTCTTTTAGTTTTCTGTTTTTTTCAATCCTGCGTTTCTCAAAAAATGCAGTTTGGTACAAAGACAGAAATGCCCGATTCGAAAGATTCAACTCAAAGTCTGGCCAGAATTTCCTTCATTAAAAGTTTAGATTATTCTGAATTCAAAGAAGGTCAATTCAAAGACGAAAAAAAATCATTAAAGTATCGGATTTTAAGTCCGGAAAAAATAAATCCAGACGAGAAATATCCGCTCATCGTGGTTTTTCATGGTTCCGGCGCAATTGGTTTGGATAATAGATCACAAATGGGCGTTTTGTCTAAAATGTGGCTAATTCCGGAAAACAGAAAGAATTATCCTGCATTTGTCATCGCTCCGCAATTCCCGGTTCGTTCTTCAAATTATCATCTTGATGAGACGCGTGGAGTTCAGGTTTCCGAATCAAATGAATATCTTGATCTGTTTTTAAAGTCGGTTGATTCAATGGCAAATTCAAAAAATATTGATCGTTCCAGAATTTATGTTATCGGATTTTCGATGGGTGGCGCAACAACTTCAAACGCTATTTCTACAAGACCTGATTTATTTGCTGCGGCAATTAATGTTTCAGGAATTTCACAATTCAATAATAATAAAAATCTTCTGAAAACTCCGATCTGGATTGTTCATGGAAGTTTAGATACCGATAATTTTCCTCAAAGTAATATTAGATTTTACGAGGAAATGAAAGAGGAAGGACAAGTTCTCTTTTGGGAATTTAAAGACAAATATCACAACAACATTTTATCTGCGCAACTAGTAGATGCAATACCAAAATGGCTTTTTAATCAAAAAAAATAAACAATGAAAACCAATACTCAAGCAATTCAGGGAATATTATCAATCGCAGCAATTCTGTGTCTGGTAGTAGGATTTTTTAACCTCTTTACGCCCACAGTCAACGATTTACTTTACAACAAATTATTTTACATTTTAATAGGAGTCAGCTTCTTTTTTCAGGCACCAACTTTATCAAATAAAAACCTGTTGTACCCAATGTATGCTGCAGCAGCTTTATGTATAATCGGAGCGTTTTTACCAAAAGAGTCGCAGTTTGGAATGCTTAAAACGATCGGCCTTTTTGCAGGTGTGATTCTATCTATTTTTAACAGACCCAGAGTTACACGTCAATAAAATTTTAAAGAACTTTTCTTTTAGAATTAGTTGTCTTTAGGGTTTTTAACTGAACCTAATAATTCCCTGATTTTAAGATCCCATCAAAATAATCGCTCAATAATACCCTTTCTGCTTTCGTTAGGTTGGCTTTCGGATGTTTATTAATATACGCTCCAAGTGGCATTGAGTAGTCCTTTATGGATTTCGCAGAATTTTCGAGCATGTTTTTCTTCAGATCTTTGTTAAAAGTTCCCCACTCAGAAAAGTTGAGATGCTCTCGACCTTTAGTAATATGATTTTTGATAGACCACGAAATTGGCGCAACATAAGCATAATCGGGATAGATGGTTTCGTTGCTGTGGCAGTCGTAGCAAGCTTTTTTTAAAATTGCCTGCACATTCCCCGGAGTTGCGAGAACATTCACGAAATTCACTTTTTGATCCACCGGTTTATTCACCCTGTTTACCGGAATAAATTGAATTAAAGCAATTGCAATTAGAAACCAGTAGAGAATATTTTTAAAAGTTTTCATTACTATTTTTTAGGCAAGTCGGTTTTTGCAGGAATTGCTGTTTTCTCCTCAATGGTGCTTTTCACAGGCGGAATTTCCTCTTTCGCCTGAAGATCCCAAGTTTCGCGAATTTCCCAAAGTGGTCTGACTTCAATTTTTTTCGCGTAAACAAAAACATCTTCTGCAAAAATTCCATCTTTAAAATCAGCAGAATCCCAAATGCCATTCTCATTGTTATCAACCAGAATTCTAATTTGATATTTTCCGGGTTTTAAAGATTTGAAAGTCAGTGTTTCTTCTTTTCCATATCTGGAATAAGCTACAATTCCACTTTCATTGAGCAGTTGAAACCAGAATTTTTCGGCAGGTGCATTTTGAAGCGTTACTATTAAAGAGCCGTATTTTTCCGACTTATCGGCTTCAAAATCAAAACGTTTTGAGACAGTTGTATTTTCGAAAAAGGAGGAAACAGTTCCTTTTGGTACCGTCAGCGAATATTTTTTACCTTCTTTAAAGTTGGATTTAATTTTAATTTCATAAGGATTTTTGTCACTAATTTTTGCTGAAAATTCCTGAGCAATACTGTCTGAAACCAAAGACCATTTTTCGGGCTGGATTTTATCTACGAAATAATTCGATGTGATCACGAAATCCTCATTGGGTGCTAGTAAATTGCCGCTGTTATTTGTCACGGACATTTCATTTTTCTTGTTGTAGCGGTAAAAAACGGAGACGGTATCTTTTTTTATACCATCATCATAACTGAATTTTAGATTTTCACTCGTATCAATTCCGAGATTTTGTTTTTTAGCATCGAACCAAATATTGATCGAATCTGATTTTGGTGAATGCGTCACCTTGTAATCCTGAAGTTTTTCGCTGACCGAAAGAACTTTTACTGCATCAGGATTTCCTTCAAAAGTCATCAAAATTCCGCCCGGAACTTCTTTCATCTCCTGATATTTCAAGGGTTTTTTGGAAGGGTATAAATTAACCTTTAAACCGGAAATACTTTTATCCAGAACAATTTCATCTTTCAAAAAACCCACTTTTTCTTTTCCGGCGTCATAAACAGAATTTGAATTGGTGTCTTCAAAAGCTAAAAGTCGATATTTTCCTGGCGATAAATAATTGAGTTCAAAATACCCATCGGGATCTGCTTTGTTAATATAATAAGGTTTCTGCCGGTAATCCATGGAATCTTTGACCTGGTATAGTCCCACTACCAAATTGGTTTCTTCTGTTTTATTCTTGGTGTCGGCAATTGGACTTTTCAGTTCACCACTAACGTAAAGATCATCTATTTTATCACCCGTAGAAAAAGCGAAATTGTAATATTTCAGGGCATTATTCTCGTTGTTATCAACGATAGAATTTCCGAAATTAAAATTGTAAGTGGTATTTGCCTGCAAAGTATCGTCCCATTTGATAAGGAGATATTTATTGGCCATTCCTGAGGGAAGAATTTTTTTCATCTTCTTCAGCGGTGGCGAAATGATAAGCTGTTTATTAATGTCTTTTAGAGTGATATATTCATCAAAATCAATGCGAAGTTCTTTGATATTTCTCGGAACGTTAACTCTGGAAGAATCGATATTGGTAGAAACAACCTTCGGAGGAATCGTATCTTTTGCGCCTCCCACAGGTGAACCAACACGGGCACAGGAAAATATTAAAAAACTGAGAATTAAAAGAAAGAAAATTTTCTTCATTGATGAATTTTAAACAAAATTAAGAAAATTATTCACTGTACGAATCATTACTTTCTTTCTGCGCAGCTTTTCCGGAGGAGTTTTTTACACTGTCATTTTCACTCATGTCTTTTTGCAGTTTCGCCGTTTCATAAGGGAAATCCTCAAAAAGTCCGGAAAGTGCCAAAGCAGTATAAACTCTGCTGGAATATTTATTTCCGATCGCGATAATGGTAACATTTGATTTTAATAAATGAGCAAACACTGAATTTGTTCCGTGCCACCATCCATTGTGATAGGTGAGTTTTTCGCCATTATCAAATATTTTCATACGGAAGCCAATTCCATAATTATTGATTCCAGCCTTTTCGTTGCTGTAAGGTTCAAAGATTTTTTCCTGGATGTCGCTTCGAAGGAAATTTTTTGCAAACATAGCTTTTGAAAAATTGAGCAGATCTCGTGGTGTCGTATAAACATTTTTATCGCCATAAATTAAATCCAACCGATCGTAAGGATAAACTTTCGGTCCGCGCTGAAAAAATGATTTGGCAGCGGTTAAAGTATCTTTTTCTTGAAAAATATAGGTGTTTTTCATCTTCAAAGGTCGAAAGACGATCTGTTGCATGGCTTCTGGAAAAGAGGTTTTCGTAATTTTTTCAATCAACAAAGCCAGAAGTGCATAATTTGTATTGCAATACATAAAACCAGTGTTGGTTTCGCGGGCAAGTTCTGGTTTGTAACTGATGAGCAGATTTAAGATGTCCTGATTGGTCAGATATTTCTTGTGATATTCAGCAGGTTCGGGTTTTATTTTTTCAATGACATATTCATATTTTGGCAATCCACTTCTCTGTGACAAAAGCGTAAAAACGGTCACTTTCGGGTAGGGAAATTTGGGGAAATATTTTGTTAATGGATCATCCAGCTTTATTTTTCCGGCTTCAATTAATTTCATTGTTGCCATTGCCGTCAATGTTTTAGAAATAGATGCAACATGCAGTGCGACGGTATCATTGATCGGCTCCTGCTTATTATCCTGCGCAAAACCTCTATAATGTTCGTAGAGAATTTTATCGCCTTTCGCAACTAAAAATCCGCCCCACAAATCGCCTTTCTCCCAAACGTTTTTATAATATTGATCAATGGTTGCAACAATGGAATCCTGGTTATCAAGATGGTTGTCTTTCCGTTTGAAAATATCATCAAGATTGATGTTGCTGTAATTGGGTAAGGTAGTTTTGGCATCTTCATTCTTTTTGTTGTCTTTTTTGCAGGAAAACAATATGAAGCCAAAAAATAAGATAAAAAAGAAGAGCTGTAAAAATTTCATTTAAAGGTTTTTGAACTAAAAATCTCCGCAATATAAGAGATTCTGCGAAGATTTTATAAGACCGCAATCATAAAGATTTGTTAAGACTGCGAAAAGTCAGATAAAAATTTATCTACAATAACCTGTGCCAATTTTTCCTTGCTTTGAATGGTCCAGCCTCCGATATGAGGTGTTAAGATTGCTTTTTCAGATTGTAAAAGATATTCTAAGTCTTCGTTCTCCGATTCTATATTTTCAAATGATGATTTTTCATATTCCAAAACATCAAGTGCGGCACCTTTTATTTTACCAGATCTTATTGCTTTAACTAAATCACTCGTTTTTACATTTTTTCCTCTCGCCGTATTCACAAAATAAAAATCTTTTGCCATTTTTGAAATGAAATCTTCATCAATTATATAATGAGTCTCAGGAGTTATTGGAAGATGTAAACTCAAAATGTCAGCTTCTTTTTGTAAAGTTTCCAAGGAAACCTGAGTGCCAAATTCATCTGAGAGATCCGGAATAATATCATAGAAAATTACTTTTACGCCAAAACCTGAAAGTCTTTTTGCGACCGCTTTTCCCATGTTTCCGTAGCCAATAATGCCAAAAGTTTTTCCCAAAAGTTCGTCTCCCCGATTTTCTTCGCGTTTCCAGATCCCGTTTTTAACTTCAGTGAAAGCGATAAAAAGTCGGTTCATTAAAATGAGAAGCATTCCCAAAACATGTTCCGCCACAGAATCGCGGTTTCCTTCCGGAGAACTGATCAATTTTATTCCAGAACTTTTTGCAAATTCAACATCGATGTTTTCCATTCCGGCTCCAACTCGAGCGATAAATTTTAAATTTTTGGCGTGTTCAATGAAATTTTTATCAATGGGAATTCGACTTCTGATAATTATACCATCATAGGTCGCGATCTTTTTTAAAACTTCATCGTAAGTTGAAGTGAAATCTTCTTCCAGCAAAAAACCTTTACCGGAAAGTTGTTCAGTAATTAAAGGATGGTTTTTATCGAGAAGGAGGATTTTCATTTTTTATTTTTAAAAATATCAACTGCCGAATAATTTCTTCAATTCTACAGAATCTGCAGCTTTCATTCTGCCTGAAAGAATTAATGAAAGTTCTTTTCTACGCAATGCTGCTTCAAACCTCGTTTTTTCATCATCGGTTTCAGGTTCCATTTTAGGGATTGGAATGGGTCGGTTAAATTCGTCCACTGCAACAAAAGTATAAATTCCAGAGTTCGTGTGAATTCTCTTCTGATTGATGGGATCATCTAACCAGACATCTACATAAATCTCCATGGAGGTTGAGAATGCACGCGAAACTTTACTTTCTAATACAACAATCCCACCTTCGGGAATAGGACGATCGAAGGAAACATGATTTACAGAAGCAGTCACAACACGTCTTTCGCAGTGTCTTGCCGCAGAAATTGAAGCGCAACGATCCATTTTTGCCAGAAGTTCACCACCGAAAAGGTTTCGTAAAGAATTGGTTTCGTTTGGCAAAACGATATTCGTCATAATTGTTAACGATTCTGAGGCTTTTTTGCTTTTTTCCATTTAGAATTTGAATATTTTTTAGAACTCCATTTTTTGACCGGAGTTTTTTGAGAATTGATGACTGATTTAATAGAATCATTTCGTACTGAATCTATTTTTGCATTTATAACAGCGGAATCCTTTTTTAAGGAATCTTTTTTCAGATTGATTTTATCAATTTTTCCAACAGGTTTTTTCTTGAAATCATCATTTAAAGATTTTCTGCCAAAAATTTTCTCCGGTTGCGTAATTCCAAAATAAGTCAGTGCTAAAACTCCTATTACCAAAGGAAGAACCCAATAAATCGACTTGCTGATCATGTAGGGTTTTTTATCGGTATTATTTGCAGTTCTAGTCTTTGTATTTTTAATTTCTGAAATATTAATTTCTTCCAGACCATAGAAATCAGGGGAGAGATTTTCGGTTCTATTTCCGGTAAAATGAATTTTACTATCGTCAAGAAAAAAGGTCCCAAGGTTTTCCAAAGAAAGTTTTCCCTCTTTTTCCAACGTGGAGTTCCAAAAGGAAACCTGTTTTCTGATTTCGATTTCGGCTTCTAATTCAGAAATATTTTTTTGAGTAGAAATAAACTGAATAAAATCTTGTCCTTTATCACCAGAATCATTCCTGAAAGCGACTTCTTTTCCGGGCGGTAAAATACTTTTGCCCAATTGATCTACAATCGCATTGGTGTTTTTCAGATAAAATATGCCGAAACCTGGAACGGAAACGCTACCATGTTTTTTTAAAAATTCCAGAAGAAGTTGAGAAAAATTCATATTGCCACAAATTTATGGTTTTTGAGCGATGTAATCAAAAAAAAGACCGCTCAGAAAGCAGTCTTTAAAATCAATTTTTAATAATCATTGGTAATGAAATTACTGAAATTTAAAACTTACGCCGAAAAGAAAGTTGGTTCCAGCCTGCGAAAAATAGAATGGAGTGCTTTCATAAACAAAACCATTATTCACATATTTCCTGTTGAAAAGATTATTCACCAAAAGTTTAAAATCAACTTCCGTTCTTTTTAAATTTAAAGTGTATTTCGCATTAATATCGGTTAAGAAATATTCCTTTAGTTTTAAGTCTTCAGTATTGGTGTTATCTAAATATTGATTTCCAACATATTGATTTTGAATTCCTAAACTGAAGTTTTTAGCAGGTGAATAATTAACCAGTGCATTTGCAATAATACTAGGAGAAAACGAAATTGGGGTATTTCCTAGATTTTCAATTCCCGTCGGTGTCTCATTTTTGAAATCTTGATTTTCATTTTTACTTAAAGTCAAGTTCCCGGAAACATTCCATTTTTCAGAAAGTTTTGCCAAAGCACCAATTTCGATTCCCATGCGATAACTTTTCCCAGAATTTACTCTTATGAATTCCCCGATATCATTAATTTGACCATTCAAAACCAATTGATTTACATAATTCATATAATATAGATTGGTGGTGAGAGAAACGACTCCGAAAGTTTTTTCCAGACCAGCTTCAAAATCGTGCAACTTTTCAGGTTTTGTTTCCGGATTTGCAAAAAGGTCATCCCGGTTCGGTTCGCGATGTGCATGAGCGTAAGAAATGAATAGTTTCCCGGAATTTATTTTATAATTGAATCCAACTTTAGGATTGAAGAAAAGCCAGTTTTTATTCAGATTTGCGCCTTCATTATCACCTTGTTGTACAATTTTAGTGTCGTAATTGATATTTCGTAATTGTAGATCGCCATAAAATTCAAATTGATTTACCTTAATGATCGCTTTTGCAAAACCGGCAAATTCTGTTTTTACAGATTGGTTCCTGTAGTATTCATGTTCGAAAATATCGGGGAAATAAACTCCCGAAACATTTCCGTAATGTTTTCCTCTATACTGATTTCCGACAATGCCAAAATTCACATCAAGATTGGAAAATTTTCCATAAAGTGTGGAAACTCCACCATAGAAATCGTTATCTAACCATTTTTTACGGATAAAATCTGTTCTTTTAATGGTTTGATTATCAACTAATAAATTAGGTAAATTGTATTTTGAAAATTTTGCGTCCTGTTTATAATTTTCATAATATCCTTTTCCTTTGGTGTAATGGAAGGTTGTTTCTAAGTTCCAATGCTCATTAAAGTTTTGCTCCCAAAGTAATTGATAATGATTTTGTCGGTAATTATCGGTTTCTTTATCGTAAAACCCGATGATATTTTCAAAATTTGCGTCGTAAATCGCCCCAGAAAAATTATATTTCGGATTGGTTTCCCAGGTTGTTTTATCAATAGCATTCCAGGCTTGATAGGTTTTTTCTTTCCCACCAAAAGCCAGTAAACGTATTTTAGTTTTATTTTCTTCGAAGAGTGCGGAAAAATTGTAAGAATCCAAATCTGATGAAGCACGGTCAATATATCCATCAGAATGAATTTTCGTGTAGCGTCCCATTAATGATAATCGGTTTTTCCAAAACTTACCACTACCAATTTCTGCGGAATATTTATACGTATTAAAAAAACCATACGTATCATCGGACTTTAAATAGAATTTTTCTTCAGGATTTTTTGATATAACGTTTACGCTGGCTCCGAAAGCTGAAACGCCATTTGAAGAAGTTCCGACGCCACGCTGAATGATGATCTGAGAAGCAGAACTTGCTAAATCGGGAACATCGACAAAAAAAGTTCCCTGACTTTCAGAATCGTTGTACGGAACACCGTTCATCATGACATTAATTCCAGTTCCACCCACGCCACGAATTCTAAAACCCGTGTAACCAACTCCATTTCCGGCGTCAGAAGTAGAAATTACAGAAGTCTGATTTTTTAATAAAATCGGCAGATCCTGCCCGAGATTCTTTTGGTTGAGATCTTTTTCAACGTTGATAATTTCTTTGGAAACAGGCAATCGTCTTGTGAAATTAACACTTTCGATCTCATGAGTTTTCAATGTATCCTGCACCGACTGCGCAAAATAGAATGGACCTGCGATAAGTCCAAAAAAAATAAATCCTTTCATTCTTTTAATTTTTAATATTAATTGAATAAAAGGGGTTCGAATTTAATTATACAATAAATTGATCCGAAGACCGCTCCCTAAACAGCATTACCTGTTCCAGGTTCATTGGGTATAATCTCAGCTTTTCACAGCACCCCTTAAATTTCTGACTGCAATATTACAAAATATTTTCTAATATTTTTTGTTCGCAATGTCGATGTAAAAATAGTTGGTGCCGTCTTCTGTCACTTCGAAAAGGCGTGCTAATTTCCAGCTGTAATTTCTTTTAATGTCGCTGTATTGAAAAGGAATAATAATTTTATTATGAATGTCGATTACGCCAAACTTGTCGTCCCGCACTGCGATGATCATTGGGTTTTTCAAGTCGTCTCCTTCCAAAATGTGAAGATAATCATACTGCGGATAAATCGTGAATTGCTTGTAATCTGCGGGATTTTCGAATTTCGAATCCTCGATAATTCCGTAATATTTTCCTAAGATATATCCATGAAAAAGTTGAGCTTTAATTTCTGTCTTACACTTTCCTAAATCACTGTCTTTGAATTGATAAACTCTCTTTCCGGATTCATTAATTCTATAATCAACGTCATTCAAACGTACCGAAGCAAATTTGTTTGAACCATAAATCTTAACTTTTGCATCGTTGGAATTTTGAAGATTACAGTCTTCCGTAAAAAAGCCGACATTGCTGTATTCAGGTTTGATGATTACTTTTCCTTTTTGATTGATGAAGCCGAATTTACCATCTTCCTTCTGTGGGATCAAAGCAGGAATAGAATCATTAATTTTAATTAAATCCGGATTAATTTTAGGAATATGTTTTGAAACGAGGTTTTTTTTAGCCGGCGATTTTTTAGTAATTTTCTTTTTCTGAGCAGATAAAATAACGGAGAAACATAATATTAATAGAACCAGAGCATTTTTCATAAATTTCTTTTTAAAAAATTTTGACCAAAAATACCATTTTAAATATTTCTCAAAATAAAGAAGCTAATTATGATGATAGCAATAATATAGATAGCGGTTTGACCATATAAAACTTTTCGAATTTTTGGATAGGAGTATTTCAAACCAAACCACTCAAATAATATCCCTAAAATAACGTAAGGAATCGCTATTATAAATAACGGATTATAAGAAAAAGCCTGTCTAAACTCACCGTGGAGCGCAGCATGAAGCGCACGTTGACCACCACAACCCGGACAATCATATCCTGTGAAAAATTTAAAGGGACATTTAAGGAGAAAGCTGTTCGATTGTGGATTGAAAAAGTAATAAAAAATCAGTCCGCATCCTATGAAGGCGACAAAAAGCAATGCGGAATAATTTTTTTTATTAATGATCACTAGCTGTTATAAAATCCTGCAAAAACTCCTAACGCTGCCATAATAGCAACTGCGATAACCGTTAAAACACCAAATGCAGCACTTACAATTACCAGTGTTTTCGCAGTTCGCGATGAACTTTCTGCGCCTACTATATCACCTCTGTAAAATTTTGATTCGACGCCTGCTGAGTAGATAATACTGATAATTCCCAATATTTGACAACAGAAAATAGTAACCAAAATAGATTCTACCAACCATGTTTTTGGAGGTATCCCGTTTGAATTTGTGCTGAAATCTTGATTTGTCATTTTAATTAATTTTTTGATAAATGTAATTAAAAATAGATGACGAACATCATATTTATTTTAATTCTAAATCACTTTAGTCAATTTTACACTTAAAAATTTTGTAATTTTGAGTTCATTAAATTTTCATTAAAAATATACAGATATGACTTTTGACCTTGACATGATTAAAAAAGTGTATGAGCTTTACCCTGAGAGAGTTGCGAAAGCACGTGAAGTATTAGGAAAACCTCTTACCTTATCAGAAAAAATTCTTTATACCCATCTTTGGGAAGGTGCTGCGTCTCAAACTTATGAAAGAGGGAGTTCTTATGTAGATTTCGCTCCAGATAGAGTAGCAATGCAGGATGCGACTGCGCAAATGGCTCTTTTGCAGTTTATGCAAGCAGGAAAATCAAAAGTTGCTGTTCCTTCTACCGCTCATGCTGATCACCTGATTCAGGCAAGAGTTGGTGCAGAATCAGATCTTCAGGAAGGTATTAATAAAAACTCTGAAGTTTTTAATTTCTTAAGTTCTGTTTGCGACAAATATGGAATTGGTTTCTGGAAACCAGGAGCTGGAATTATTCACCAGGTTGTTCTGGAAAATTATGCTTTTCCAGGCGGAATGATGATCGGAACAGATTCTCACACCGTGAATGCAGGTGGTTTAGGAATGGTTGCCATCGGTGTTGGTGGTGCAGATGCAGTTGACGTAATGGCAGGAATGGCTTGGGAACTCAAAATGCCGAAATTGATCGGTATTAAATTAACAGGAAAATTAAACGGCTGGACTGCCGCGAAAGATATTATTTTGAAAGTTGCTGGAATTCTTACTGTAAAAGGTGGAACGGGCTGTATCGTAGAATATTTCGGTGAAGGTGCAAAATCTCTTTCTGCTACAGGAAAAGGAACCATTTGTAATATGGGTGCTGAAGTTGGAGCTACGACGTCAACTTTCGGATATGATGATTCTATGAGAAGATATCTATCGGCAACTGGAAGACAGGATGTTGTTGATGCAGCTGATAAAATCGCAGACCATTTAACCGGAGATGACGAAGTTTACGCTAATCCAGAACTTTATTTCGATCAGGTCATTGAAATTAATTTAGATGAGCTTACTCCACATTTAAATGGACCTTTTACTCCAGATTTGGCAACGCCGGTTTCAGAATTTCATGAGAAAGCTGTTGCAAACGGATGGCCAATTGAAGTTGAATGGGCATTGATCGGATCTTGTACCAACTCTTCCTATGAAGATTTATCAAGAGCTGCTTCTATTGTTGAAGATGCTTTTGCAAAAGGAGTAAAACCAAAAGCAATTTTAGGAATTAACCCAGGTTCTGAGCAGGTTAAATTTACTGCAGAAAGAGATGGTTTCTTAGATTCATTCAGAAAATTTCCAACAACAAGAATTTTTACAAATGCTTGTGGACCTTGTATTGGACAATGGGATAGAGAAGGTTCTGACAAAGGAGAGAAAAACTCCATCATTCATTCCTTCAACAGAAACTTTGCGAAAAGAGCCGATGGAAATCCAAACACCCACGCTTTTGTCGCTTCACCAGAAATGGTTGCTGCAGTTGCAATTTCCGGTAGATTAGATTTCAATCCAATTACAGATACTTTGACTAACGAAGCGGGAGAACAGGTGAGATTGAACGAACCGCAAGGTTTAGAATTGCCTCCAAAAGGTTTCGCAGTTGATGATAATGGTTATCAAGCACCGTCTCACGATGGTTCTACAGTTCAGGTAAATGTGAGTCCAACTTCAGATCGACTTCAGTTGTTGACTCCTTTCCAACCTTGGGACGGAAAAAATATTTTGGGCATGAAAGTTCTAATTAAAGCTTTCGGAAAATGTACAACCGACCATATTTCTATGGCAGGACCTTGGTTAAAATACCGTGGACATTTAGATAACATCTCCAACAACATGTTGATCGGTGCAATCAATTCTTACAACATGGAAACAAACACCGTGAAAAATCTTCTAACAGGAGAATACGGTGAAGTTCCTGCAGTAGCGAGAGCTTACAAAGCAGCTGGAATTCCAACAATTGTTGTGGGCGATGAAAATTACGGTGAAGGTTCATCGAGAGAACACGCAGCAATGGAACCAAGACATCTTGGTGTAAAAGCTGTATTGGTAAAATCTTTCGCGAGAATTCACGAAACGAATTTGAAGAAACAAGGAATGCTTGGTTTAACATTCGATGATAAAGCAGACTATGACAAATTTAGAGAAGATGACACTGTTAATTTCTTAGATTTAGATCAGTTCGCACCAGGAAGACAATTAAATTTAGAATTGGTTCATTCCGACGGAGCGAAAGATGTCATCTTGACAAATCATACTTACAATGCTCAGCAAATCGATTGGTTTAAAGCAGGTTCTGCTCTAAACTTGATCGCAGCGGAAGCAGCAAGACACGCTTAAGATTTTTTAAAATTAAGATTAAAACCGCTCAATCAATTGGGCGGTTTTTTATTTACAGTTTTAAAAAAGTGGCGTCGTGTAACTTTTTTGAAATATTGTTGTCTAATACAACAGAAATTAATCTATGACCAAAAAATTATCCTCTGCAATTATTGCTTTATTATTCTCTCAACTTTATTTTTCACAGGAAAAACCAAATTCCACAACAAAAGAAAAAGAAATAGAAGGCGTAGTGATAACCAAAATTAAAAAAGCTGTCGAACAAAAAGCCGATCGTACAATTTTTGATTTTTCCGAGCAACCAAGCCTGAATTCAGGAACCGTGATGGAAGGAATGAAGAAGTTGCCGGGTCTGATTGTTTCCGATGTTGCAGGAATGCTTTACCAAGGAAAACAACTGGCTGTTTATATGGACGGACGACCACTTAATATTTCAAGTAACGAGTTAAATTCTTTTTTAGAAGGAATGCCCGCAAATTCTGTAGAGAGAATTGAGATCATCACGCAACCAGGTGCAGAGTTTCCCGCAACTTCAGGTGGTGCAATTATGAATATCATTACCAATAAAAATTCTCAAAAATATTTAACTGCAACTTATTCTGGAAACTATAGTTTCACCAATGACGATAAATTTCGCAGTAGAACCGGGAATTCTATTAATTTAAATGCCAGAAATAAATATTTTGGATGGCAAATTAACGCCGGACAAAACTATAGGGAAAGTATGATGAATTCTAATCAAGACGATTTAGCCTTCATTAATTCTGACCGAATTAATAGAGGTATTTTTGCAAAAACGGCTGTAACTATTGATTTAGGAATGGACCGTTTGCTTTTAAATTATGATTTTTATAAAAATGGCGGCGATACCAATAATCTCAGTTCCGGGATCTTTCAAGGAAATCCTTACACCCAAAATTCCTATTTAGATTCAGAGAATTATAGAAATGAAGCAGTCGTTACTTTTCAGAAAAAATTTGCAAACAAAGGGCAAAAATTAGATTTCAAAGCCTCTTATTCCCAAGCAGATTCGCAGTTTAATCAAGAAGACGCTCAACAATCTCAGAACGTTTTGGACAATTCATCGGTGATGAAGGTTTCAAATTTTAAAGTTGATTATGCGCAACCTCTGAAAATTTTGGATGAAGGAAAAGTTAGTTTTGGTGGACTTTACGAAAAGCAAAATTATAAAACCGCCAGTTTTCATGAGATCAATTTAGATTATCAAAAATTAAATGCTGCGGCTTATCTGGAATTTCAAGCGACTTTGAAAAAGATCGACATCATTTTGGGAACACGTGCAGAAGATTATGATATCTCAGGAACCGCCTATAATTACACTAAAAATCGTTACGAAGATCTGACTAATTTTAAGAAATTTAAATTTTTTCCGAATGCGAGTTTGCAGTATAACTTTGCAAAACAGGTTTATTTTGCTTTAAATTATAACAGGAAAATTTCTTTACCGAGTATTTCAGTTTTAAATCCGAACAATACGACTTTTGCTGGACCGAACTCTGAGTCTTCAGGAAATCCCAATTTGCAGCCTACAATTTTCGATAATTTCGAAGCCAAGTTAAGTGCGGTCGATTATGTTTTTATAGGATATAATGTGAGTGTTGCCAAGAATCAGGTGGTGCAAAAAATCAGCAGAGTAGGAGATGTTGTGGTTAATTCGCAAGACAATGTTTCTGAATTGAAAATTCATAATTTTAATGTTGGTTTTCCGATTCCGTTCGCCATTTTTAATACGCCATTAAAAGAGTTGATGAAATTTAATATGAATCCTGATAAACTCAATTTTGTATATATTTATTCTGCCTATCAATTGCATCAATTACCCGATGTCACAGCAAAAGGTTTTTGGGTTTTCAATTTTATGGCACAAATTATTTTACCTAAAGACATTAAGTTCGTAGCGAATTATAGCTATTTGACTGCAAAAGGAAATTACTATTATTTTATTGCAGATAAGCCTTTCAGCAATTCTCTTAATTTAAATATTTCCAAAAAATTCATGAATGAAAGATTAAATGTTTCGCTTTTTGCAGATGACATTTTCAATACGCAGGAAACTGCGCTTCAATCAATTTCAAGTGTTCCAAATGTCTATTTATCAAGTAAAAATGATACGCGGAAGTTTGGTATTTCTGTGAATTTTAAAATTCCAACCAAAAATAAGAACGCTAAAGTAGATTCCAATTTGTTGGATAAAGATAAAAAAGATGATTCTAATGCAATTCCAGTAATTCAATAATAAAAAAAGGTTTCTAAATTTTAGAAACCTTTTTTTATCTTTATTATTCACACGCTTTCCAAACGGGATCATTCTGAGGAACTTCGGCGGTAATGGTCACATTTTCATTCGTTACGGGATGAAGGAATTCTAGTTTTCTGGCATGAAGATGAATTCCACCATCAGGATTTGAGCGGGCTGCACCATATTTTAAATCGCCTTTGATCGGAGCTCCAATTTTTGATAATTGTGCACGGATCTGGTGATGACGACCCGTTTCAAGATCTATTTCCAGTAGTTGAAAATTATCTAAAGTTTTAATGATCTCGTAATTAAGAATCGCTTCCTTCGCGCCTTCCGTTACTTTTGGGAAAACGGTGGTCTTGTTATTTTTTTCATTTTTCTGCAGATAATGAACCAACCTTTGAGTCTGAGGAATTTCTACTTTCGGAACAACTGCCCAATAAGTTTTTTTAATTTCACGATTTTTCACCATTTGTGTTAAACGTGAAAGTGCTTTTGAAGTTTTCGCGTAAATCACCAATCCAGAAGTTGGCCGATCGATGCGGTGAACCAAACCAAGGAAAACATTTCCGGGTTTATGATCCCTTACTTTAATGAAATTCTTTAGCAAATCAAGCAATGACAAATCACCAGTTTTGTCGCCCTGAACGAGTTGTCCGGCTTTTTTATTGATCACTAAAAGATGATTGTCTTCGAAAACGATTTGTTCCTTCATGTTTGAAATTTACGAACTGCAAATTTAAGGTAAAAAGAGGATTGTTTTTGATAAAGAATATTTAAAACTGGGAAAGCGTTATATTTAAATTTTATATATCTTTCTTTCATGAAAAATATTGTTTTTCTTGTTTTATTTATTCTTTTACCTACATCAATTCCTGCTCAGAGAGAAAAATCACTTGAGCAGTGCAATGCACTTGTAAAAAAAGGGATTGATGAATTATACAAAAATAACTTCACAGCTTCTTTGGAAATATTTGCCAAAGCTCAGAAAATTGCGGAGCAAAACCAATTTTACAAGCAACAATTTATCACTGTGAATTGCACTGGTCTCAATTACTATCAAATGTCTGATTACAGCGTGGCATTAGATTATTACCTGAAAGCTTATTCTATTGCCGTAAAAAATTTAAAAGATGATGAAGAAATGACAGTGCTTAATAATATTGCACTGGTTTATTTACAACAGGGAAAATTTAAAGATTCGGAAAAACATCAAAAAAAAGCTTATGATCTTGCATATTCTAATAATAAATTTACCGTGGTAGCAATGTATGCCTGCAATCTTGCAGATCTTTATAACATGACAGGTGAATTTGAAAAAGCACTGTCCTATATAAAGATCGCCCGCGAATTCCTCCTTAAAAAACCTAATGCACGATACGATATTGATGTTGATCTGGTGGAAGCAAAAAACGACATTGAAAGAAATAAGGCCGACGAGGCTCAAAAAATTTTAATAGCTGTTTTAGAAAAAGCGAATAAAGAGGAATTTAATGAGCAAAGAGTCTCCGCATTGGTAATGCTTTCTACGATTTCTGTTTTAAAAGGAAATTCGACTAAAGCACTGGATTACGTGAGACTTGCGAAAGCTGAAAATGTGAGTTTTGGTACTTTAAAAGATATTTATAATCAGTTTTCAAAGGTTTATTTTAGTTTGGGCAACGCGCAAGATGCATTAAAATATAAAGATTCTATCATAATTGTTAAAGATTCCTTGAGTGCAATGAGAAATCAAGCCATGTATCACAATAGCGAAATTAAATTAAAGTTACAGGATTCTGAAAAAAAATTAAAAAATGAGCAAAAACTAAAACAATATGTAATTGCCTTTAGTATAACTCTTTTCGTTTTACTAAGTTCCTTATTCATCACTCTTTTCTACCGACATAAGCAAAAAAAGACTATCGCCGAAAGAAATGTAAAAATTGCCATTTTGGAATTGAAAAACATGGAGAAAGATAAACTTTTGATCGAAAAGCAAAGTCAGGAAAAAGAAACAACTGCTCTTCTCGAAAAGGAAAAAATTAAAAATGATCTGGAAAGCAGAAACAGAAAATTAGCGGTAAACGCTATTGAACTGGCACAAAGAAATGATAAAGTAGAACAATTTATTTTGAAGTTAAAAAATACCCCAGAAATTATTACAAATCCGTCTCTTTCCAGAAAACTTGATCAACTGATACTGGTTTTTAACAGAGAGGATAAAAAGAATGATTTTTTAAGTCATTTCGAAGAGGTCAATAACAAATTTGTTACAAATTTAAAAAATGCTCATCCTCTTCTCACTTCAAATGATCTGCGGTTTATCAGTTATATTTACATGAATTTAACGGTGAAAGAAATATCATCTATTTTTAACATTACTATTGAAGCGTGTCGAAAGCGAAAAGAGAGGATCGCAGTTAAACTAGATTTGGAAAGTTCTGCAGATTTATATGACTATTTATCCAGTATATAATTATCATGTCACATTTTTTCCCGCCTAAGTCGCATTATTTCTGATTCTTTTTTTCATTCAGGATCGATTATAAAAATAGATTTGTTCTCAACAAACAAATAAATTTTATCACAATGAAAAAAACAGTATTTTCTTTATTTTTAACGGGTTCTTTATTACTTGGCATGCACACCGTAGATGCGCAAGTATATAAAATTGGAGAAGGCGTTTATTTTCCGGGTGGTGTGTCTAATAATTCGGTCGTTTCTATAATGCAGGGGAAAGATATGTATAAATGGGATACAACCAGCGGCTTAGTCAATATTGGGACATTAGCAGTTGGGACTTCGCTTTCGGGTAATATATGCATCACTAATGATGGTTCAAAGATTGCCGGCAGCTTTACAAATCCGGTAAACAGTTTAAATGAAATGTCAATTTATGATGTTGGCAGCCAAACCTGGCAAAATTTAGGCAGCATTGCAGCAACTGGTTCTGGTACTGATCTGAGTTCAAGTTGGGGGATGTCTGGAGACGGGAGTATCATCGTTGGTCTCGGCTGGATCAATGCAGGTAAGGCGCATGCAGTGAAATGGGATGCTGCTAACGGAATGGTTGATTTGGGAGCAGTATTAGCGACCAGAAGTTCACGTGCAAATGCGATAAGCAATAATAAAGAGATTATTGTAGGATGGCAAGATCAGGCCGATGGATTCAGATCGGGAGTAAAATGGGTAAATGGTATTGTACAATATATTAAAGATAACGACAATAATCTGGTTGGTGAAGCAGTAGGAGTTTCGGACGACGGAAAAATAATTGCTGGTGGGAATCAAGGTTTGCCATATGTGTGGAATGAAACCACAGGATTTCAAAAGATTACCCATCCCAATGCAAGTCCATTCTTTAAAGGAGCAGCAACTGGAATTTCTGGAGATGGAAAAACAGTGGTTGGATATTTCAGACCTAACGGTCCTCCATTTGGTGGTGAAGGTTATATCTGGACAGAAGCGACGGGAAGAATAAACCTTAATGATTATGTTACTTCATTAGGATTAAGTACTGAGGGATTAACTTTTAGTTTGCCTCTTGCTATTTCGCAGGATGGGAAAAAAATAGTTGGTACTGGCGTAAAGACCGGTACATTTCAAGCTGTTGCCTTTTTGATTGATCTTACTTCAACTCTTGCAACTCAAAATTGGAGTAAAACTCAAATTACGATCGCACCAAATCCAGTAAAAGAATCCTTGACGATATTTGGTGGAAAAATTGACAGTGTAGAAATATACAGCTTAACTGGGCAGAAAATGAAGGATTTGAAAATTGTAAATGGAAAAGCTGATGTTTCTTATTTATCCAAAGGAGTCTACATTTTAAAGGTAGTTGCTGAAGGTAAAAAACAAAATATCAAGTTTATTAAAGAATAATTATCGTTTGTGTTTTTATATGAAAAGGGATGTCTCATTATTGGGATGTCCTTTTTCTCTACTATCACTTGCAAGAATAAAATTCGGTCATTGATTATGAAATGTTCTTTCTCTGATATTATTCGATAAATAGAAGTTCTGCTCCGAAGGAAATATTAGTTTTTACTGTGAAAATTGTAAAAAAACTCTTTTACATTACATCGAATGTATGTAAAACAGAAATTTAGGGGTCGATTTCTTTTCGATGATCATTTCTCACAATCACTTTCTTTGGGGTTTCATTTTAATATACATTAAATGAATTTAAATGCTATTTTTTGATTGCAAACAGCTATTTTAAAATAAAAGCTGAGTTTAAAAATCAAAAAATACCTCTTGGATATAATATATATAAAATTGATTTTCAGTTTGTTATAGAAATGTCACGTTTTTTCCTGTTAAAGTCTTGCTTTTTCTGATAGATTTTTATTTCCGAGAAAATTATTGAAATAAATTTGTACGCAACAAACAATATAATTTACATCATGAAAAAAACATTACTTACTTTAATTTTTCTATTGTTTCTGCAATTTGCTTTTGGACAGGTGAGCTTCGTAGGAAATCCAACCTATGGGCAACTTCGAAATTTTGTCTATGATCAAAATGTACCCAATAGGGTGTATGCAACCACATATATCGATAAAAATATAATGGTTTCAAATGATAATGGGGTAACCTGGAGCGTGTTTTATACTTTACCTTATCCCGCCTATTCACCTTCCATCAGCAAAATGCATCTTACAAAAAATAATACCGCATTAAGTTTTATACAGTACTTTGGAATTGGTAGTCCTGCTAATAAAGTTGTGGTACTTGATCTGCAATCCCGAACCACATTGAAAGAATATAGTGTACCACCGAATTTAAATATTTCAGGTATCGCGAATTACAATATAAAAGATGACGGAACATTTAATGTAGCAACAATGTTTGCTAACGGTGATAGTGATCAATTTTTCTACACAACGAATGGCGGCGCAACATGGACTAAAGTTTATGATGGTGCAAACGATGCAAATGTTAAAATTAATGATGCAGTGATGGATCCTACAAATGACCAGAAATTATTTGTTGTAAGAAACGGTGGTCCAGGAAATATTGATGGAGGTTTATTGATCAGTAATGATCGCGGTGCAACCTGGACCGAAAAACTGAATGGGCTTATTCTTCAGTCTATTGCAATTAATCCTCAGAACTCTGACATTATTTATGTAGGTACTGGTGTAAGATTTATCAATCCAGAGCAGCATCAAGCAGTGTATAAATCTATAGATGGCGGAGTAACCTGGGCAGAAGTAACAGGAATTACCTGGTCAACAGGTCAAGGAGCATTATTAAACGTTCCCAATATTGAAATTAATCCGAATAATCCGAATCATATTATCGTTTTAGGCGATGAAAGGGTTGCAGTCTCGGTTAATGCTGGAGCAACCTGGACCACGACGATGGCAAATGGTTCTGTAGATGGCGACAGTTATTTTTATGGATTTAATGCTGCGTTCAATCCATTTGACAGCAATCAGGTTTTTCTTGGTAACAACAGTTTTCCGAAGTTTTCTAGTGATAAAGGAGTAACACTGGTATCGGTCGCAAATCCTTATTTTAATGCACAGGGGAAAGTAACGGTCATTAATGACGGCGGTACAGATCAACTTTTATATGGTGTTCAATACGGCTACTCCAAAAAAAACTTATCAGATAATACGGACACGCCGATCTCCGTTTTGCCACGCAATGAAACTCCGGGCAATGTTCAGATTCCGATCACTTACTTTGACAAAAATCTTCCGGGTAGAACTTATTTTCAAGCTTCAGGATTCGGTGGTGGAAATATCAATGTCAGCAATGACTACGGTGCAACCTCATTTTCCATTTACAGTACTTTTGACATTGGCTTTACCGTGGCAGAAACCGACCCCTCCAATAGTAACATTGTTTGGTTCTCTACTACAAATGGAGAAACGGCAACTTTATTTAGGTCAAATTTCGCAGATCCAGACAACCCGATCAATGACGAAATTTCGCTGCCTACTGGTTCCGGGTCTCTTGTTTCGGGTTTAAAAATAAATCCTGATAACTCAAATGAGATTTTGTTAGCAGTAGAAAATAGACTATTTAAAACTATAAATGGCGGAACAAGCTGGTCAGAAATTACTGCAGGTCTGCAAGATTTAGCAGGAAACAATTATATTTTTGACATGGTCCGAAATCCATTGAACGTTAATCAATATGCTTTAAGTACCAATTTGGGGATTTTTTCTTCTCAAGATGCGGGTAATACATGGACTAAAATTTATAGTGGATTTATCACTAAAGTAGATTTTTCTACAAAACAAAATGGACAGATCGTAGCATTTACCAATACTTATTTTGATGCGCCACCGCAAGTAATTTATTCCAGTAACGGAGGAACAACCTGGAACCAAAAAACGACATCTGATTATTTTAACAGCATTATAATAGATGGTACTGCTAGATTTATAAATGACACAACCGCAGAGGTATATTTAGCCACCTATTCTTTGGGTATCATAAAAGATGTTTTGAATTTTACGACATTAGGAACAGAATCGAACAACGTTAAAAACGATATATTTATTTATCCAAATCCTGTTCAGGACGTACTAAACTTTAAGTTTAAAACCGATAAAACTCAATTCAAAGTTTCTGTTTATTCTGTTGCTGGACAATTGGTTGCAAGTGATCAGAATAAGACAAGCATCAATCTTTCCAAATTGACGCCGGGAGTTTATATGGTGAAGATTGATTCGGAAAATGAATCATCAATCATCAAAAAAATAATTAAAAAGTAAAAAATAGATCTTAAATCAGATGATCGTTTCAGCGAGACGGTTATTTTGATTTTATGGTTTTTACAAAAAAATAAGAATATCGCATGTTTTCGTATATAATATTAGTATTTTCATTATTTTTGTTAAAATAAAACAAAGATTATTCAATTTTTGTTTTGTTAAAAAAATTGGATTAAATAAACAGAATTGAAATTAAATTGCCTAACCAATAATTTTTAAATATTATGCTTCATAAATCACTTTTTCTAAAAACGTTATTTCTACTTTCATTTTTAAGTTTTAGTAATGTAATCGCGCAACGACCTTCCACGCAACCTGTGAGGAACACATTTACCGGAAATTACAGCAGTGAAGGCGACATCAACCAGAAAGGAATTCTAACTTTTGAATTAACCAATACGGGTAAAAAAATTGAAGGGGTAGCCACTTACAAGACATTCGATGGACAAATTAGTACCGGCGTACTTTCTGTAAATGGATATACAGCTCTGGGCAAAGCTTTCATCAGGTTTAGAGATCAGCGAGGAAATATAGTAGCAGACGGTGTTTTAAGTTTTAATTCTAACCAAATGATGATCTTTAAACAAACCACAAGATCTTCGCGTGTGCCTAAAACCAGTGTTCTAAAAAAATCTTTCGGAGACAATTCCCCGCAGCCACCAACTGCCCCGAAAAAATTCAGTGGTAAATATTCAACCACAGGTGATGCAAACGGTTCAAATTTTACAATTGAAATGACTGAAAATTTAGGTAAAATTTCAGGAACTGCTAATTATAATGCGGGATACGGTCAGAATAATTCCGGCGTGTTATCCGTCCTGGGAAATGTAGAAGGAACTAGAGCGTATGTGAAGTTTTTGGATCAAAGAGGAAATATGGTTGCGGAAGGATCTCTTTTCTTCAATTCTTCTAATGAAATTAGCTTTACGCAAAATTCAAATTCGGTTTTATTACCAATGACGGCGAAATTAAACAAGCGGCAATATTAATATTTTTTTAAAGATTGTATTCGTTTAAATTTTTGATGTTTCCTATGAGCAAATCTGTCAGTGCAAAAAAAATCTTTGAAATCACTGGATTTTTTCTGGGATGGATAAGTGTTGGTTCGCAATTTATATTGATGATACAAAACAGGCAGGCTGATATTTCCGAAACCATTATTCGTTTTTTTAGTTTTTTCACCATCCTTACAAATATTTTAGTTGCATTGTTTTTCACTGCAAAGATTGATAATTTAAAAGGATTTTTCTTTAATTTATTTCGCTCTAAAGGTTCGCTAACTGCCGTTACTACATTCATACTCATCGTTGGTTTGGTATATCAGTTTATCTTAAGAAAAACATGGCATCCAACAGGACTTCAAATGATCGTGGATGAATTATTACATACTCTTATTCCTCTTTTTATGTTGGGATACTGGTTGCTGAACGTTCAAAAAGAAAATCTGCAAATGAAATCCATTTTTAAATGGCTATTATATCCCGTTGTTTATCTAATTTTGGTAATGACAAGAGGCTATTTTTCCCATTATTATCCGTATCCATTTATAAACAGAGATCAAATTGGAGTCGAGAAAGTTTTAGTTAACAGTTTATTTATTTTAATTTTTACAATTTTTGTATTCTTAATTCTTAAATTTATAGGCAACTATATTATTAACCTTAAAACCAAAAAATTATGAAAAAGTTTAGTCTTTTACTTGTAGCTGCAGTAACATTTGTACTTGTTTCCTGCATGTCGTCCATTAAGCCCGTGAAAAACCAACTGGCTACTACTCCGTGGGAACTGGAGTATATCACAGGACCAAGAATTGCTTTTGAAGGATTATATCCGGATAAAAAACCGATAATCACCTTTAATCCAGCGGCGATGAATGTTTCTGGAAACAGTGGTTGTAACGGATATTCTGCAGATTATAAAATGGCGGGAAATTCCATTTCTTTTGGCGAACCGGGAATGTCGACTATGATGTTTTGCGGCGAAGGAGAACAGGTTTTCCGAAATACGATGAAAAAAATCAATAAGTACAGTATTGACGCCAATGGAAAGTTAAATTTAATGATGAATGGTGTTCCCATGATGAGGTTTAAAAGAGCAATCGCCCGATGAAAATATTAACTAGTTTCAGCTTCTTCATTGTAATGGTTTCCAGTATTTCTTGTAGTGTCATTACAAAAAGTCCTGCTGAAAATGTAGGAATATCTGAATCAAATTCTTCTGAAACTTCCGCAAATACTTCTCAAAATATTTACTTTAAAGGATCAGGAAATGAACCTTTCTGGAATGTGGAAATCTCTGAAGGACAGATTAAATTGAAAACAATTACTGAGTCTATTGTAGCTCCTTCTGTAGAAGCAATTATTGCGGCAGATCATAATGTGAAACTATATAGGACACAGACTGCAAATAATGATATTATCAATATCCAGATCGTTCAGAATAAATGTACCAATGCAATGTCTGGGGAAGTTTCTTCGTATTCAGTATCTGTAGAATATCAAAAATATGGCGATAGTAAAATGAGTAAACTTGAAGGTTGTGGCAATTATATTACAGATTATCGGTTAAACGATATTTGGGTTTTAGAAACACTTGATGGAAATAAAGTGGAATTAAAGAACTTCCAAAACAAGTTGCCTTCTATGGAAATAAATTCAGCAACTAATTCATTTTCTGGATTTTCCGGTTGCAACAGAATGAATGGGCAACTTTTTTTTGAAAAAGGTTTACTGCGATTTACAGATATTACAACTACAAAAATGATGTGCGACCCGAATAACCAAGAAAATGCTTTTCTAAAAGCCATGAAAAGTACAACAACTTACAAAATAGAAAATAACCGACTTTGGCTTTCTAATCCTTCAGGATTAATGTTAATATTTAAAAAAATAGATTAATAAAAAACAATTTAAAAAACAATAATTATGAAAAAATTAATGATCTTATCACTGTTTGTGCTTACTATGATCGCATGTAAGAATGATAAAAAAACAGAAGTTGCAACACAAACTGCAACAGAAAACCCCGTAAGAGCCGAAACTTCGACTGCAGTTTTGGAGCTAGGTTGTTATGAATACAACAAAGACGGAAATAATGTGAAAATGGAAATTACCAAAGTTGCCGATGAGGTAACGGGAAATTTGAATACGGCATACTCCGGAAAAGATTCTAACAAAGGGACTTTCGTAGGGAAACTAAATGGGGACAAACTTATAGGGACCTACACTTTTAATTCTGAAGGAAAATCAAGTTCCAGAGAAATTGCTTATCAATTAAAAGATGATCAACTGATCGAAGGTTACGGAGATTTAGACGACACCGGAACCAAATTTAAAGATGTAAATACGATTAAATATACTTCTACAACACCTTTGGTAAAAGTAGATTGTGCAAAATGAGCAGCAGATTGTTTGTTTAAAAATGGACAAAGTTTTTCCAATTTAAAACAAACATGTTTAGAACTATCTACTCTAAACATTAAATTGAATCCTTTAAAAGATGGTGCATTAACTAAAGGAAATGTTTCTTATGTCTTATTTGACGATAAAAGAAATGAAGCAGAAATCTTTTTGCCTTTTCAAGACAAAGGGATAGTTTTAAAAAAGACCGCCGAGGGAAATTGGAGCAACGGAGAATATAAATTAATCGCCTGGAAAGGATATGTTCTTCAAAAATCCGGCAAAGCAATTTTTGGAGGATGAAGTTGATGCCAATGGTCATCAATAATAACGGTTTTTTATTTCTGTTGGCGAGCATCATATGCAAAACTTAATACTGTCATAAACTAAATTTGAAGGCTAAAAACCTCGATAAAAAATTCATTTCACTTTTAGAAATGCTACATTAGGTGCTAGCTTTTTTACGTTTACTCGATGAAAAAAGATATGCGTATACATTAAAGTCTTTATGATTAAAGTTAAAATTGCCTACTTTTTTAATCCCCATTTTTTCGTGAGCTCTTAACGAAGCTTTATTGTCATTTTGAATGAAGAGAATTCCTTCCCGATTTGGTTCTTGAAGCAAAAGTTCTTGAAACATAAGTTGCGCTAAACCTTTACCCCGTTGTGTTTTACTGACACAAACGGGACCATAAATGTATGAATCCATATTCCCTGCGTACGATGTTAACATAGCATCAACAATGGGAACATTCCTTTTTTTATGAACCGCTTGCGATGTTGCCAAAAGAAAACCTACAATTTCATCATTTACAAGAGCGACAATTTGAGGCATATCTGTCATCATTTCTTCAATTTCATTTACATCCAATTCTCCTGACAATGTTCCTCCTTGTGATTTTTGATTTTCAGCTTGAAGTTTAGCGATTCCTTTTAAATCATTTGAGTTTGCTATTTTTATGATAATATTTTCGGTTGTAACCATAATTTATTAAGTTAACAGAAATATCTTTTTTAGGTTTTCATTTTACAATGTTTAGATGATTAAATCTCTAATGGTGCGGCAAGGTTTAGTATTAGTTAGGTATTTCAGTTGGAGGGCACTTTTTATAAAAGGTATTGGTAAATAATCAAAATGAGATATTAGCAAAAATCTTTAAGATAGGAACTGACGTAGAAGGTGAAAATCTGCTACTTTATTTATGCGTTAATTTTCACTAAAAATTTTCCATGTAATTCTAAGTCTTATTAATAGGATTTCAGTTAAAAATTTAAATATTTTTTCAAGAATGATCTTTGCGAATCAAAAGCAATTTCTTTTAAATTAATCGCATCTTTTTTAAGCCAAACTGTTTCAGAAATCTCCGAAATTTCTATTTCTACCCCAAACTTTTCTTCAACTTCGTACTCATAAAAGAGATCAATCGTGTTGTAAAGAATATTTTTGTATTCGTAAGTATTCGGTAAACTGGCAAGATACTTTAATCGAGAAATGTCAACTTTCATTTTCATCTCCTCAAAAAGCTCGCGAACACAGGTTTCTTCTGCACTTTCTTTAGGATCAACAAATCCTCCCGCTAAATCTAATTTACCTTTTTTCGGTTCCTCATTTCTTTTGGTAAAAAGAATTTCATCTTTAAATTTAATTAAAACCGCCACTGCTCCTGCAACATTATGAAACAAAACATAATTGCAATTGGAACAGCTCCATTTTTTTTCGCCATCCCAGATTAAGGTTTCATGTCCACATTTTGGGCAGAATTTTAAATCGCTCATTCTACTTTATTCCTTGGATGATAGTTTAAGATCACATCGCGCAATTCTTCGTTTTTCAAATGCGTATAAATTTCGGTTGTCGTAATGCTGGAATGCCCCAACATTTCCTGAATATACCGTAGATCTGCACCATTCTGTAAAAGATGCGTGGCAAAAGAATGTCTGAAAGTGTGTGGAGAAATTTTCTTGTTGATACCCGCTTTTTCCGTCAATTCTTTGATAATAATAAAGACGATAACGCGGGACATCGCAGAACCACGGCTGTTTAAAAATAGTATATCCTCACATCTTTTGTTGATTTTGTACTTTGATCTGATCTCTCGAATATAATCTTTGATCAATGTTGAGGTGAAAGTGGCCATCGGAACGAACCGAGATTTGTCACCTTTTCCTTCAACCTTTAAATAAGATTCTTTAAAATTAATGTTAGAAATCTTTAGATCGATCAATTCGGAGACGCGCAAACCGCAACCGTACAGAACTTCTATCATACAATGATTTCTGCGTCCCAGATCGGTATCCGTATTAATTACCTTAATGATGCGGTTAACATCCTCAAAACTTAAGGTATCGGGAAGGTACAGTCCAAGTTTTGGTCCCTCCAGAAGAGTTGTCGGATTATCGGCGCGAACTTCGTCTTCTACCAAATATTTAAAAAAAGATTTAATGGAAGAAATCCATCTTGCCTGTGATCGCTCACTGAATTTTTTCTTTGAAAGCTGAAAAAGATATTCCTGAATATTTTCGTACGTTATTTCAAACGGTCCGGTATTTTCAAGTTCAAATTCGGCATAGTCTCTCAGTTTTCTGATGTCTCTTAAATAGGCATCCAGTGTGTTGTCGGAAAAATTTCTTTCAAATTTTAAGAAATTTTCAAAGTCGCTAATTTTTTCATTCCAAGTCATCATTGTGTGTGTTTGTGTTGTGTTTGTGTGTGTTATTTTAAGTCATCATGTGGTACTTGTAAAATTTCAATTCCGTGATTTTTTAGAAATTCAATTCCTTCGCTGTCCGAATAATGATCTACATAAACTAATTTCTTAATTCCCGCCTGTAAAATAAGTTTGCTGCATTCTTTACATGGCGACAAAGTGAGATATAATGTCGCATCTTTGGCCGATTGTGTAGATCCGGCTAATTTCAAAATAGCGTTGGCTTCTGCGTGTAAGACAAACCACTGGGTTTTTCCGGCGTCATCTTCGCAGCAATTTTCGAATCCTGAAGGGGTGCCGTTGTAACCATCGGAAATGATCATGCGGTCTTTTACGATTAAGGCACCAACTTTTTTTCTTTTGCAATACGATAAGTTCGACCATTCTATGGCCATTTTCAAATACGCTTTATCAAATTTAGTTGGTTCCAAAAATATTTTTTTTATGAGTCTATAATTAAATCTAAATAATTCTATACTTAGAAAGAGGGTTTTCTTTTTTCTAAAAACGCCTGAACGCCTTCTTTTTTATCATCCATTTCAAACAATTCGCCAAAAGCTTTCATCTCGGTTTCGAAACCGGTTTCTTTGTCCGATTGGTTTACAGCGATAATTGCTTTTGAAATTCCCATGGGTGAGTTTCTGGAAATTGTCGTGGCCAATTCTTTTGTTTTTGGCAAAAGTTCTTCTAAACTAAAAACCTCATTGACCAAACCAATTTCTTTCGCTCTTTGTGCTGAAATCATTTTTGCTGAGAAAATCATTTCGTTTGCTAAACCTTTTCCAACCAATTTTGGTAATCTTTGAGTTCCGCCGTAACCAGGAATTAATCCTAAGGTAACTTCCGGAAGACCCAATTTTGCGTTTTCAGAAGCATACCGAATATGGCATGCCATTGCTAATTCTAAACCGCCACCAAGAGAAAATCCGTTTACCGCAGCGATTACTGGTTTACTAAGATTCTCTATTTTATCAAATAAAATCTTTTGTCCGTTTCTGGATAATTCTTCTGCAGCTTTGGCTCCAAAATCTGAGAATTCTTTGATATCAGCTCCTGCAACAAAAGATTTCTCGCCACTTCCAGTTAAGATAATGACTCTGATTTCTTTATTTTGATCTAATTCTCCGAAAGCGGTGCTTAATTCCTGAATTGTTTTAGAATTTAAGGCGTTCAAACTTTCAGGCCGATTAATCGTAATGACAGCCGTTTTATCTTCAATCTCGAGAATGATATTATCGTAATTCATTTATGTTGTAGAATTGTTATTAATAAGGTGCAAATTAAGAAATTTTTCTAAAGAAAAGGGCGTGTTAACACCCTAAATAATAATTTTGACATTTTTTAATCATTGCTTTTGGAATGGGTGATCATATCAGCATCAATATTTACCTGTAATCCTAAGGCGATCTTCATTCCCAAATCTATATTTGCACGAAAGAAATGACAAAGTTGGCGGTTGATAATTTCATCTTTTTTCGGACCTGAAATATCATTCATGGAGTCGATAATATTTTTCACCAAATGCTCGCGAGCTTCTTTGGTCATCGCTTTGGTATAAAGTAAACCCGGTTGGGTATAATGATCATCATCATTTTCATTGCGGTTAAAATGAGCGACACTTGTGCTGTCTAAATCGTATTCTAAATTTTTGTAGTCAGAATCAGGTTCTATTCCATCAAAACTATTGGGATAATAATTAGGCGCATCTTTATAATTTGATGAATCTGCCATTGTGCCATCTCTTTGATAACTATTAAAACCGAAAGGACAGCGATTTACCTCCAACAGATGTGAATTGGCTCCAACTCTATATCGGTGTGCATCTGGATACGAAAATAGTCTTCCCTGTAACATTTTATCAGGAGAAAAACTGATACCCGAAACTAAATTGCTGGGTGAAAATGTAGATTGTTCTACGTGTGCGAAGAAATTGTTCGGAATTTCGTTCAGTTCCATTTCTCCTACTTCAATTAAAGGAAATTCGTCATGAAACCAAACTTTTGTCACATCAAAAGGATTCCATCGGAATTCCTGTGCCTGTTCTTCGGTCATTACTTGAATAAAAAGCGTCCATTTGGGAAAATCTCCGTTTTCTATGGCATCGACCAAATCTTCTTGTGCGAAGTCGGGATTTTCACCTTTCATTTGTTGCGCATCTTCCGTTGTAAAATTTTTGATTCCCTGCTGTGATTTAAAATGAAATTTAACCCAAACTCTTTCGTTTGCATCATTTATCATAGAGAAAGTATGAGAACCAAATCCGTGCATGTGTCGGTGACCGTAAGGTGTTCCGCGATCAGACATCAAAATTAAAACCTGATGAAGCGATTCTGGATTGAAACTCCAAAAATCCCACTTCATGGTTGCGCTTTTCAGATTTGTTTTTGGAACTCTTTTTTGAGTATGTATAAAATCTGGAAATTTCTTGGCGTCTTTAATAAAGAAAACGGGTGTATTATTTCCGACCAAATCCCAGTTTCCGTCTTCGGTATAAAACTTTAAAGCAAATCCTCGAGGATCTCTTTCTGTATCTGCACTACCTTTTTCTCCGCCTACTGTAGAAAATCTTGCAAACATTCTGCACTCATTACCAACTTTCGAAAACAATTTTGCTTTCGTATAATTTGAAATATCATGAGTCACCGTAAATTTCCCATAAGCGCCACTGCCTTTTGCGTGAACGATTCTTTCCGGGATTCTCTCTCTCACAAAATGTGCTAAATTTTCCTGTAAAATAAAATCCTGTAACAAAACGGGACCTCTTGGACCAACAGTTTGAGAATCCTGATGTTCAAAATAAGGTGCTCCGGAACCGGAAGTGAGTTTCTTAGTAGCCATTGATGTATATTTCAAAGACAAATTTAAGAATTTCGATTCTGAAATCGCTGTATTTATTTAATAAATCAGGATAACGTCGTATATTTGTAATAGATAAAATTAATTATATGAACATTCAGCAACTAGAGTATCTTATCGCGGTTGATAAATATAAACATTTTGGTAAGGCAGCTCAAGCGTGTTTTATTACGCAACCAACTTTGAGCGCGATGATACAAAAATTTGAGGATGAGCTCGATGTGAAAATTTTTGATCGAACTACACATCCGATTCGTACGACTGATGTTGGTATTCAAATTATTACGGAAGCGAAAAGAGTTATAGATTCTGTAAATGAACTTCGCAATAAAGCGAGTCTGCTGAACAATGTTTTGGCAGGGAAAGTTAATTTAGGAATTATTCCAACCGTTTCCAGTTTTATTTTGCCTTCCGAAATTTTCGATTTCCTACGCAAAAATCCTAAGATTGAGTTCAACGTAAAGGAAATGACGACCGAAAACATTATAAAAGCTCTGAAAGCGGGTGAATTAGATGCGGGAATTATTTCTACTCCTTATGATGCGGCGAACGAATTTTATCATGATCATCTTTTCAATGAAGAATTGATGTTGTATTCTAGTGAAACCTCTTTGAATAAGAAGGAAGATACTTTTGTGATTCCGGAAGAAATTAATGTTGATAAAGTTTGGCTTTTAGAGGAAGGGAACTGTTTGAGAACACAGTTTGAAAACATTTGCCATTTGAAAGAGAATTCTATGAAACCGAGTAATCTGGAATTTTCGGCTTCAAATATTAATACTTTAATTCAAATGGTTGATCAAGTGGGTGGAATCAGCATTCTACCTGAATTAGGCATGATTCAATTATCTGAAGAGCAGAAGAACAAAGTCGCCAGATTTAGAAAACCATTTCCTTACCGGGAAATAAGCATCATTTATTATAAGCCAACCTATAAACAGAAAATCATTGATGAATTTGTACTTTTTGTAAAACAGGCTCTTCAAGAAAAACTGAATTTTAATAAGGATCCGGAATCGTTTGCCAACGTTAAGCCTCAAATCGTTAAGTAAAATTAAAATTGGATTAAAATTTTTTAAAAACTCAGAATGGGAGTAAAGAATTAATTTACATTTGCATTCTTGATTTTTAAAAAATCATGAGAAAGTACACTGTACTTATTTTATTATTCTGTTTAAATTTATTCAATTCCCAAAAGATTTTATTTGATAACACTAAGGCTGAAATGATCGAAAATGCAGACTGGATCATTGATTCCGATGGTGGGGAACTGCACAAAAAAATCCAACTCCGGCACAAAGCAATATCACTTCTTCAACGCCTGAAACTTATTAGAAAGGTGCGTTAAGTGCATGGGGATTGATCTTGTTAAGACCAATGCAAATTCTATTTTAGAAACGTTTCCTACAACTGGGAAAATCACTTATGGTGATGGAACCAATGCTCAGGATTTATCAAAATTATAAAGTTTATGTCGTAGATGAACCCAATACCAAATTTACAGTTGCAGAAAGTAATGCGATTGTAAATTTTGTGAAAAATGGAGGTTGACTTTCATGATCATTGATCATACAATGATTGATAGAAATAGAGATGGATGGGATTCTCCTGCAATATGGAATGATTTAATGACAAATAATACGGTGATGTCAAATCCTTTCGGAATTACTTTTGACCTTAAAAATATATCGGGAACTTATACAAACCTTGCAAACCAACCAGCAAATCCTCTTCTGCACGGGACTGCTGGAAATCCTTCGCAGATTCAACTTTCCAATGGAACTACGATGACTTTTGATCCTACGAAAAATTCTTCGGTAAAAGGTTGAATGTTTACTACAGAAACTTCTGGCAACACGAATACACTTGTTTCAATGGCAAATTATGGAGCGGGAAAAGTTGTCGCTCTTGGTGACAGTTCGATTCCCGATGATGGAAGCGGAAATTCAGGAAATACACTTTTATAACGGTTATACAGGAGAAGCGAATGGAAGTCACAAACCTTTATTACTCAACGCTGTAATTTGGCTGGCTTTATCCAGTAATTTAAATATTCCAAATGTTTCGACCTTAGAATTTATTTTTTATCCGAATCCGAGTTCAGATTTCCTTTATTTTAAAGGATATACTGGGAAAAATATAGAATACTCAATTATTGATGCTTCAGAAAGAATGATTTCAAAATCTGTTACTAATTGAAATCAGGTTGATGTTAGAAATCTTTCTAACGGGATTTATGTTTTAATCCTTAATATAGAAGGTCGGACGAAAACAGTGCGATTTATGAAAAATTAGTTTTACTGAAACCTACACAAACACTTAGCTTTTTACAATTATAGAAATGGAATTTAAATATACTTCAAAATGTTTTTAGATTCCATTTCCTTTTTATAGTTTTGCACTCGAATACTTCACGAGGAAAAATTTGAACTGATTGCAACCTCCATAAAAAATTGCTAAAACAGAATTTCTATTTTAGTTTCTTTTGTAATCACTTCGTTTTTCTTTAAAATTAATTTTTTAAAAAACAAAAGAAATATGTCATATTTATTTACGTCTGAATCTGTATCAGAAGGACATCCTGATAAAATCGCGGATCAAATATCTGATGCGCTCATCGATAATTTTCTTGCAAATGATCCCAATTCAAAAGTTGCGTGTGAAACATTAGTTACAACCGGACAAGTAGTTTTGGCGGGAGAAGTAAAATCTACTGCTTATCTTGATGTACAGGATATTGCCAGAAAAGTGATCAACGGAATTGGTTATACCAAAGGAGAATACATGTTTAATGGTGATTCTTGTGGGGTAATTTCTTGTATCCATGAGCAGTCTTCCGATATTAATCAAGGTGTTGACCGGAATTCAGCAACTGATGATTTTGAAACTAAAGCAAACAGTCAGGGAGCAGGAGATCAGGGAATGATGTTTGGTTACGCAACCAACGAAACCGATAATTATATGCCATTAGCATTGGATCTTGCTCATACTATTCTTAAAGAATTGGCGATTTTAAGAAGAGAAAATGATGCGATCAAATATCTTCGTCCAGACGCGAAATCTCAGGTTACCATCGAATATTCTGATGATCATAAACCCGTAAGAATCGATTCTATCGTAGTTTCTACTCAACATGATGAGTTTGGAAGCGATGAAGCAATGTCAGCAAAAATCGAAAAAGACATGATCGAAATTTTGATTCCAAAAGTAAAAGCGAATCAAAAGAAAGATATTCAAGATCTTTTCAACGATAAGATCAAATACCACATTAATCCAACCGGGAAATTTGTGATCGGTGGTCCACACGGAGATACAGGTTTAACAGGTCGTAAAATTATCGTAGATACCTACGGTGGAAAAGGTGCACACGGTGGTGGAGCTTTCTCTGGAAAAGATCCTTCTAAAGTTGATAGAAGTGCAGCTTATGCAGTTCGTCATATTGCCAAAAACCTGGTTGCTGCAGGAGTTGCAGACGAAATTTTGGTTCAGGTTTCTTACGCGATCGGTGTTGCTGAACCTTGTGGTTTGTATATCAATACTTACGGAACTTCAAAACTGGATATCAATGACGGTGAACTTTCTGAAAGAATTAAGAAGATTTTCGATTTGAGACCATACGCAATTGAGCAAAATCTGAAATTGAGAAATCCTATTTATCAGGAAACTGCTTCTTATGGACACATGGGAAGAGAACCTTATATTGCTGATAAAACTTTCAGAAAAGCAAATGGAGAAGATCTGGTTATAAAAGATTTAGAATTTTTCACCTGGGAAAAACTAGATAAAGTCGATGAAATTAAAAAAGAATTTGGACTTTAATTTTCTTAAAATAATTAAACTGCTTTATCCAAAACGATAAAGCAGTTTTTTTTTAACTTTACGCACAGAATAAATTTCCCCTATGAAGAAAATTCTTTTTTTCTCCCTTTTTCTAATGATGTTTTCCACGAGTTTTGTCAAGGCACAATATACCATGCACAAAATGATTCATGTCGGTTACGCCTATCAAAATCAGAGTTTTGGTGAGGTAGGCGGTCGTTTGCTTTTCCTGAAAACAGATGATGTTATTTACAGAATCGGTGCTTCTGCTTTGATGGGAGTTGCGAACAGTGAGTTTGCCATTATGCCGAAATTTCAAGGAGATATTTTAATTAATTTTGAAAGAAACGTCGATTTATATCATTCCTATTATTTTTTAGCAGGAGCAGAAGTTACTACCAAATACGCCGCTCCAAAAATTGGCGTCACGCTTTTTGGACTTATTGATTTAACCGCAGGTTACGCTTTCCCAATTGATAAAAAGGGAATAAATGGGAAAGAATTAAAGGGTTTGAATATTAATTTTACTCTCAACATACCGCTTGTTTTATTGCGTGATTTAACGAAAAAGTAAATTTTTTGTAAATATTTAAAATATTTTAACAGAGTATTAACTTTTTTACTACTTTTACCACTCCAACAAAAACAGTTCTATCGATTAAAACTATACTTCTTTAAAAGAAACCGAAATCAAAAGCCCGAATAAAATATTTGGTGTAATACTCGGGGTAAAAAACAGAAGTGAGTTATGACGACACAAACAGATAGCTGGTTAATCTCTGAATTTAGGAACGGAAACGAACGAACACTTCCTATTTTGATCAAGAGACATCAAAAAGATCTTTTTTCCTTTATATTCTTTAAGTTGATGGATGAAGATCTGGCCAACGATATTTTCCAGGATACTTTTATGAAAATTATTGTCACTTTGAAAGAGGGGCGATATAATGAAGAAGGTAAATTTATCCTTTGGGCAAAAAGAATTGCATATAATCTAATTATTGACCATTTCCGGTTGAAATCTAAACATGTGAAAGTTTCTGAAACGACTTATGAAAATGATGAGTTTTCAATATTCGATTTAATTTCAGAAAAAGAAGAAAACATTGAGGAGCGATTAATTAGTCAGCAAATTCAGGAAGATCTCATGAAGATGCTGGTTTATTTACCTGAAAATCAACAAGAAGTGATCAAATTACGCTTTTTTGATGGTTTAAGTTTCAAAGAAATTGCAGATCAAACCGATACAAGTATCAATACAACATTGGGAAGAGTTCGTTATGCCTTGATCAATTTGCGAAAAATAATGGAAGAACATAAGATTATTTTAACTCGTTCATAATAATTAAATTAAAGTTTCGTTTTTAGGGAAATAAAAGTTTCGCCTATGAAAAAAAATGACACTTTAAACGAAAACCTTTTGAAACCAAAAAGACAAACAATCGATTTTCTCTTGAGTTATTCCAAAAGTATTGCAGTTTTGAAAACCAGAACTAAAAATCAGATTGTTTCCCAAAATTAACCTTAATTTATTTAAATTTGTGCTGTATGAAAATTCAGCACATTTTTTTTGACCTCGACAATACTTTATGGGATCACCGCAGAAATGCCTATCTCACTTTGAAAGAAATCTTTAAGAAAGAACAGGTATCGGAAAGATACAATCTTGATTTTGAAGAATTCCACACCGAATATTTTACAATCAACGAAAGGCTTTGGGAGCAAATTCGTGATGGAGAAATCGATAAGGAATATCTGCGTGAACATCGTTTTTACGATACTTTCGTCTTTTTCGGAATTGATGATTTTGAACTTTCTCAAACCTTCGAAACTCAATTCCTCGATGAGATTCTGAATTATAATGATTTGGTAGAAGGTGCCTTTGAAATCTTAGAATATCTTTCCGAGAAAAAATATAAACTCCATATTCTTTCGAATGGTTTTAAGGAAGTTACTTTTAAAAAATGTGAACTTTCGGGAATCAAGAATTATTTTCAAACCATCACAAGTGCCGATGAAATTAACATCCGCAAACCACAACCCGAAGTTTATGATTACGCTTTAAAAAAAGCTGAGGCAAAAATTGAAGAATCAATGATGATTGGCGACGACTGGATCGCTGATGTTGAAGGCGGAAAATCTTTTGGTTTAAAAGTAGTTTTCTTTGATGTTTTTAATGATAATTTCGAAGCAGAAGACGTGAAAGTCATCAAAAAATTAAAAGAGCTTAAAGACTTTTTATAAAAAAAAACGGCACCTTTCGGCACCGTCTTCCTTTTTCCATCTTTTGTGTTTATTTGGAAAATTATTTACTGAATTTTAAAGTTTACAGCGTTCCAGTATTTTCATAAAACCTCCTGTAATTTCCATAATTACTATTTTGGTTTGGAATCTGATCAGATATTTCAGTTCTAATTGCATTATCTACCTCTTTAATATCTTTGGGCAAATGCTAATATTGGAAATGCAACTTGCTACGGATAATAATTTCCTTATAATAATTATAAGTTTTAATGATAGGCAAATATGAGAAAATGGTTCGCGGAAAGCGCTAACCTTAAGGTTAGTCTTTTTGTAAAGACAATAATTATAATTATGTAATTAATTGAAAATCAATATTATTGACTTGTAAATAAAAATATGAATCTATTTTCATATTTATTTTGGGATTTTTTCTTTAAAAAGAGAAAAATACAAGTATTTAAAAATGGAGGAAAAAATTTATTTTTTTGACAGTTTTGCCAATATATCTTTTCGGTTTTTAATATCTAAAATTGCATAGATGTTTCTCAGGTGATACTTCACCGTCGCCTCTGTGATCGAAAGTTTTTCCGCAATTTCTTTGTTCGATAATCCTTCCGAAACCATTTGCAAAAGTTCTTTTTGTCGCCTATTGAGTTGGGAAGAATTTAAAATATCATTTTCCATCTGATTTTGGGAAAATTGCATGGTAGAATAAAGTTTTAATTCTTCCTTGATTCTTTTTATTTCATCTTCAAAAACAATCGTTTCTTTCTTATGCAATTTCGATCTGCGAAAATAGTAGATTCCTAAGATCATCAATAATAAACCCAGGAAAAAAGCTAAAAGTATAAATAGGAAACGAGAACTTTTTTCCGATTCATTTTCTTCTTCCAAAGAAGTCTGGTTTTTCAAATGCATTTCCGAGAGGTTGTGATCTCGGTTATACTTCAAATTCAAAGAGTCTAATCTTGCGCCATATAAAAATACCTTCTGCTGGTTATTTTTACCTACATAAATATTCTTAATCTCCTCTGTGGCGTAAATTTTATATTTAATGATTTTGCAGGAGTCGGCAAGTGTCATGACATCTTCATATACTTGATCAACTTTGTCGAAAATTTTTAGTTTGGCGTAAAGTTGCATTTGCTTTACCATTACAACAGGTTGATTGCAGGTTGAATTTTTTTTCAAAATTCCCAGAGCTTCTAAATATTGTAATTCCGCGACACGATAATTTTTTTTCAAATAATTAATATAACCGATTTGCATGATTATATATGCTTTATCGGTCAATTTTAAATTGACATATTTTTTTTCGGTAATATTTTTGATGATTTTTTCGGCTGAATCATAATCACGATTATCGAAGTACGTAAAAGCCATTTCCGCAGCAATATTCATCTTCAAAGAATCATTAGTGCTTAGATTTTCCGCTGCTTTCTGGGATTTTTTCAAGTAGTTGATGGAACTACCATAATCATCGATGCTTCTAAAAGTAGTTGCCAACAACAAATTTATTTTTGCCTGTTCCTCCATAGTGCAATTTTCCTCCTCCAACAGTTTCATTAGCTGTTTCTGGGAGGTTAAATGTTTGCCGACTCTGTTGTTTTGCTGAACTTCCTTTTCAATTTCTTTTAGATTTAAATGCTGCGAATTTAAAATTCCAAAAAAAAAGATAAAAAATATAAGTGATTTATTCATGAGGGTTTAAGGAAAATGTGAACTTAATTTTATAAATTTTTCACGAAAATAACTTTACTTTTATTAGAAAATTAGCTCTAATCCTGAAGAAAAATTGGGATCAAACACCCAGACTTTCCCGAACCTTGGCCAGAGTTTGCGCTGCGATAGCTTTCGTTTTTACTGCGCCTTCATTCAATTTCTCCTCTAATTCTGGTAAATTATTCATGTAATAATTGAAGAGTTCTCTTTCTTTTGAGAATCGAGTCAAAATTAAATTCAACAATTCCGTTTTAGCGTGACCGTACCCAAAATTCCCACCTAAATATTTTTCTCTTAAAACTGCGGTTTGTTCCGGAGTTCCAATCAATTCATATAATGCAAAAACTTTGTCGGTTGCAGGATCTTTCGCTTCTTCCAAAGATTTAGAATCCGTTTCGATTCCCATAACTTGCTTTTTCAGTTCTTTTTCCGTTAAGAAAATATTAATGATATTTCCTCTTGATTTCGACATTTTCTGCCCATCAGTTCCGGGAACATATTTTGTGTCTTCCTGCAACTCTGCTTTTGGCAGCACGAAAACTTCACCCATTTGATGATTAAATCTCGCACCAATATCTCGCGCCATTTCTAAATGCTGCAACTGATCTTTCCCAACAGGAACTACTTCTGCATTATACAGTAAAATATCTGCAGCCATCAAAACCGGATACGTAAATAATCCTGCGTTTACATCGTCTAAACGATCTGCTTTATCTTTAAATGAATGCGCTAAGGTTAATCTTTGATAAGGAAAGAAACACGACAAATACCAGGATAGTTCGCAAACTTCTGCAATATCACTTTGTCTGTAAAAAAAAGTTTTCTCAGTATCTAAACCGCAAGCAATCCATGCTGCAGCAGTTTCATAAGTGTTTTGTTTAAGAACTTTGGCATCTTTAATCAAGGTTAAAGAGTGCAAATTTGCGATAAACAAAAATGATTCGTTTTCTGCTTTTTTCGAAAGTTCGATGGCAGGGATGATCGCACCAAGTAAATTTCCTAAATGTGGAGTTCCTGTTGCTTGGATTCCCGTAAGTATTCTGGACATTTTGTAATCTGATTTGGCGCAAAAATACGAAACAAATGCTTCTTTGCCAACCAAGTTCACTTTCTTTAAAGAACTTTTTTAACTTTGGTCAGTGTTTCTATCATTTTTCTTTGGCGACGATTCCTTTTCTTGAGGGAATAAATTTTCTTAGTGATAAAAGCAACTAAAAGCAAACTTACTAAAGCAGTAATGATTTGGTACAGTCTAAACTGTTTGTTGGTCAAAGTATTAGTATTTTGCTCCTCCAAACTCTGGGTGTCCAGATATCTATTGAGAGATTTCAGTTCGTTCTGCTCCAAAGTTTTTTGAACTGCGAGATATTTATTATTATAATTCTGAAATTTCTCAAAATTATTGAGAACCAAGTTATTATCGGCGATCAGTTTATAAAGTCCTTCGTTTAGAACCAGATCTCCCACTGGCAAAGCCATTTCTTCTGCCAGATAAAGCGTCTGGAGCGAAGAAGAATAATCCTGCGTCAAAAATAAAGTTTCACCTTTTCCCTTTAATGAGTAAGCTTCCAGACTTTTTGCCTTTGCAATTTTTGCGTAATCCTCCGACTTGTCAAAATTTTCTGAAGCTTGTTTCAACTGAGATAAGTCGATGTAACAGTAACCAATATTGTAGTAAATGATGCTTAAGTTTGCAGCAGATTTTCGGTCTAAACTGAGTTTTTGAAAATTGACTGCCGCCATTTTAAATTTCTCCAAAGCCAGATCAGGATTCGACTGATTGCGGTAAATCATGCCTCGAACCGCATAATTAAATCCCGCATTGAAAAGGCGGTCTTTATCATTCGCCTCTAATTGTTCAGTCAATTGAAGCGACTGATCCAAGGTTTCCAGCGCTTTGCCATACAGTTCCATTTGTTGGTATTGAACAGCAACTGAATTCAGAATTTTAATTTTCGTCGTCGGTAAAGCTTCTTTGTTAATAAGATCTGCAGCCTTTAATATATAAAAGAGAGAACTGTCATTATTTCTTTTCGCGATGTAAGCATTAGAAAGCAACATGTAAAGATGTGCAACTTCATCAACTTTCTTTTCTTCTTTAAGCAACTTCAATGCGATTGAAATGGTTTCATCAGGTTGTTCATAAATAACCGAATACGCCCTTTTTCTCAAGGAATCATTATTTTTTTGAGCTGTAAAATTTACAGACCAGAATAGAAAAAACAGAAAAGAAATTTTAAATAATCTCATGTTTAGTCTTTTCGTAAAGTTTGCATGTATTCTTGCGGCGACATTCCCGTAACTGATTTAAAAATATTGGTAAAAGCACTGTGAGAAGTAAATCCACCAATTTCGGCGATGTAGCTTATTTTATATTGCAGGTAAGAGCGGTCTTCAGATAATAATTGAATCACGTGTTTTATACGCAGCTCATTGATATAAGTATTAAAGTTTTTGTCTTTATATTTATTGATGATCTCTGAAACATATTTCGTGTTGGTTTCCAGATGAGCCGATAAAATTGCCAGTGACATCTTGTTATCCAGATATTTTTTAGATTCTTCAAACTGTTGCAAACCTTCCAGAATTTCGTTTTCGGTTTGCTTTGGAATAAGCAGTTGCTTTTTCGACGGATCTTTTTCCTTGATTTTTTCTACAATGATTTCGCTCGGAATATTAAGCGATTCGAAAAATTTAATCTGTCTCGCAAGTGTTTTGTCTTTTTGAATTTCTCTTACGTAGAGGTAAATAAAAACGGCGAGAATCATGAGCGAGATTCCAACGAAATAGAGTAGTTGTGTGGTCTTTTTCTGTTTTATTAACTTATTATTATCAGAATTTAGTTCGGTGCTGAGTTGGATGAGATCCCGTCGTGCTTCCTTTTTTTGAGCTTCTAAAAATTTACTGCTTTCACTCAGCTTTTTCTTATAAATTCCATACTCGTCATTTTTTTTGATGACGAGATAATTTTTGGTTAAATCTGCGTAAATACTATTTTTTAAAGGCTCGTAACCAATTTGCTCGATGGGCAATAAAGCATCCTGTAAACATGCAGCGGCTTCCTCATATTTTTGATCTTCAAAATACAAGCTGGCCCGAAATTGCTGGGTTAAAGAGCGAAGATAAACTGCTCGTGGAAATTTATCTAAACTTTTCAGTAGTTCATCTGCGACCTTCCAAGCTTCTTTTATTTGGCCTTTTTCTGATAAAATTCGTGCAGTAAGTAATTCATTTTCCTTTAAAATTAAGTCGAAGGTAATCCCAATATTTTTAGCAAATTCTGAACTTTGATTTAAGCTTTTCTGTGCTTTGTCTAATTCTTGGAGTGCAATGAAATTTTTAGCTTGTAACTGAAAAAGCTGCGCAAATAAAACATCGTCTTTTTCCGGATTTTTAGATTTACTTTTTCCAGAAACTAAGGGTGAAATTATTTTAGAGGTTTGTTCATAAAGATTTAAATGATAAAATTCCCGCGAGATCACCAAACTTCTGAGTAAGTTCTGATGAGAATTGCGCAGATCTGATTTTTCAAAAGCGCTGCGAACAGATTCCAGATAATCGCCTTTCAACAGATAAGCTTTCGTCAAAATATCTTTGATGATGGTTTGATCTCCTTCGTCCCGAATTTCTTTAGCAGCACGAATGGCAACATCTGGATTTTCGTATAATTTGATAAAACTGTTTTGCACGCGCAATTTCAGATCTGATGAACTTTGTGCCCACAGAATACCCGAACTTGAAAGAACGATAAAGAATATTGTCCAGAAATTACGCATCACGCAAAAATACTCAATTTTGAACTTAAATTAATTTTTAATACAGCGTTTGTAAATGATTTTTGGTCTAATTAAAAAGCATTTAATCATCGAAAATTACGTGCATTCTAATTGTTGGCTCTGAAAATTAGCAGTACGCTGATTCGATAACGTTTTGATTATCAATATTTATAAAACTCAATATTTTTGAAATTCATGAATTATGCAACAGCATTTTTATAAGTGGGAGTAATTTTGTTTTAAATTTGAAATAATCAAAAATAAAAAAGATATTATGAAAAATTTTTACGTTGCAGCTCTTTTCTTTGTAGGGTTGAATGTTGCGCAAGCACAAGTTTATGACACTGGAGAATATGCACAGATGACTGATGTTTCAAATACAGGTGTTGCTGTAGGAAATGTGTATAATGCTTATCAGGTAAAATGGACTGAAGGTGAAGGTTCTGTCAATATCGGGGAATTAACGAGTGGGGATTTTATTTCTGGTTGGACGAATGTTTCTTCAGACGGAAAATATATTTCGGGAACCATGACCAATCCAGCAAATGGATTAGATGAAATGGGTCGTTTCAATGTTCTTACTAATACATGGACTTTTCTCGGTGGTCTTAATGCCGTGTCATCTCCCACATTAAGTACAGCTTGGGGAATGTCAGATGATGGTTCAGCCGTAGTTGGTTTAGGTTATGTAAGTGTTTCTGTAGGACATGCAATTAAGTGGTCTCAATCTACAGGAATAGTTGATCTGGGAAGTACGGTGACAAGCAGAAGTTCACGAGCGAATTCTATTAATTCAGATGGAACTGTTGTTGTTGGATGGCAGGATAATGAGTACGGCGACAGAGAAGGTGTTTACTGGAAAAATGGCGTTCAAATCGCTTTAAAAGATGAAAATAACCTTCCTACAGGAGAAGCTGTTGTCGTGACACCAGATGGTAATACCATTGCTGGCTTTACGCTTGACAATCCTTTTGTTTGGAATGTTACTGATGGATATACAAAAATAACGCATCCAAATCCTGATTACAGTGGTGGAGCATCAGGTATTACCGATGATGGTAAAACCGTAATCGGATATTTCAGACCATTTGGTCCTGCACTTTTGGGTGAAGGTTTTATTTACACCAAAGAAACGGGCCGCGTTAACCTCAATGATTATGTTGCAAGTTTAGGTTTAGATGATATGGGAATGAATTTTTCTCTTCCCTTAGGAATTTCACCAAACGGTAAATATATTGTTGGAATTGGTGTTGCAAATGATGAAGCAAGAGGCTTCGTGATCAAACTTCCTACTGCTCTTGGAACAAGTGCCGTAAATACTACCAAAGTTGCAGTTTATCCAAATCCGGTACAGAATATTTTACATTTAACAAAGGCTGATAAAGTGTCGGGTGTAGAAATTTATAATATGGTCGGACAGAAAATTCTTTCTGCTGATAAAGTTTCGAAAGATGGTTTAGATGTTTCTAAATTGACAAAAGGTGCTTATCTTTTGAAAGTAAAAACAGAAACGCAGTCTGAAACGATTAAATTGCTTAAAAAATAAGCAGTCGATAATATCACAAAAAAATATCCGCCAATTAAGTTTGGCGGATATTTTTTTATATATATAATTAGATTTTTAAGGAATGGTGATCTTCTCGCCGCCAAATTTGGGTTCTACGCCAAACAAAAAATCCCAGAAAACTTTTACGCGCGCCAGATATTCGCGAAGATTGGTTTTTAAACCAGCATATTGATTCACGTCTTCTGCGTTGTAACCAAAAGCTTCGATACCGTTTTTTTGAGCCAGATAGACCGCTCGTTCGTTATGGAAACGCTGAGAAATAATAATAAATGATTGTTGCCCGAAAATCTCTTTTGCCCGAACGACAGAATCCAAAGTTCTAAATCCGGCAAAATCTTCAAAGATTTTCTCGGCTGGAATTCCCTGTTTGATGAGTTCTATCTTCATGTCTTCCGGCTCATTGTAGTTTTTTTGGGAATTGTCTCCGCTCACAATGATATTTTTAATTTTCCCTGCTTTATAAAGTTCAACTGCCGCAGTAATTCTATTGAAAAAGTAGGCATTTGGCTTTCCACTTGCCAGAGTTTTGCTTGTTCCTAATAAAAGTCCGGTTTTTTCTTTTGGTAAGTTGCCGAGATTGGAAGTTACCTGATCTTCGGTTTCACTATCGATGGTGAAATTGCACCAGTAAGTAAAAATCCCTACAATTAGGAACACAAAAAAGGCGACCAATACAAAGATTTTTATTTTTTTCATGAATGGTAATTCGTAAACAAAATTTGATTTCGAAGCGATAATCTGCAGCCCAACCTGAGTGGAGCTCTTTTTTATTGGTAACTGAGCGAAGTCGAATGCACCGATAAAAAAAGCGGGAACGGAGGGTGGAAAAAGCTGCCCAAATAAATCTTAAAAATCAAATCCGTTTGGAAATGCTTTCTTTCTAAAGATGATCAATAAAGCTGCTCCAACGGTAATCGCAGAATCGGCAACATTAAAAATATATTTAAAGAATTCGATGTGTTTTCCGCCAATTACTGGCCAGCTTTCAGGAACATTCCAGTCTACCAAAGGGAAATGAAGCATGTCGACAACGCAACCTTTCATAAAAGTAGAATAACCGCTTCCGAATGCAACCACTTTGGAAACTCCGCCGTAGTCGATCCATCTTTCAATACTTTCGTCGTAAACGGTTCCGCTGTCGAAGATCATTCCGTAGAACATTCCATCGATCAGATTACCGATTGCTCCGGCGAAAATAATCGCCATTGGAATCATGAGATAATTCGATTGCCCTTCTTTGAGCCATTTTCTAAAAAGATAGATCATAAAACCGATGAGCGCGATTCGTACGATCACCAGAAAATATTTTCCAAGCAGACCGCCGAAATGAAATCCATAAGCCATGCCTGGATTTTCAACAAAAGTCAATTTAAATCCCGGAAAAACTGGAGTGCTTTCGCCAAGATTGAAATGGGTTTTAATATAAAATTTCGAAGCTTGATCGATAAATAAAATGATAAAAGTAATTAATGCTATTTTCTTCATTATTCGCCGCTCTTTGGTTTGTCTTTGAAATTTCTTACCGGTTTATCTTTTTTTACCGCAGTTTTTGTTAAAAAAGGTTGCGTTTTGGTATTTCTGGTGTGAAATTTTTCATATCTGATTCCCATGTCTTTCATCACATCTTTTAATGCGTTCAGTTCCATTTGATTTTTGGGATGTACAATTAATGCTTCCATTTAAATTATTTTTTTGAGAGTTCGTCGAGTCGTTTTTGATCTTCTCTGGAAAGATCGTTCACTCCGTTTTTCCCCATTTTGCTGAGGATTTTGTCAATTTCGTTTTCGCGGTCTTTCTTGTCAGAATTATACTGATCGTCCATCGTGTAATTTTTTTCTTTATTGGGAATGATCTTTTCTTTGATATCCTTTCGAAAAAAATAGGCGAAAACAACTGCGACTGCGAGTAAAATAAGGACTGTATTCATGAATTTAAAATATAAATGCACAAAGTATAGGGTATAGAAATATACTTTATACTTTGCACATTATTTCATTTTAAGAAGGTAGATTACCGTTGCATATTCTTCGCTTCGATGCTTAATGTTGCGTGAGGAACAGCTCTCAATCGGTCTTTACCAATGAGTTTTCCTGTTGATCTGCAAATTCCGTACGTTTTATTTTCGATGCGGATCAACGCATTTTTCAACTCGCGCAAGAATTTCTCCTGTCTTCCGGCCAAAATTGCGTTCTGCTCTTTGCTCAATGTTTCTGCGCCTTCTTCAAAAGCTTTGAAAGTAGGTGAAGTATCATCTGTACCGTTATTTTGATCGTTGATAAAGCTCTCTCTAACCAGAAACAGATCTCTTTCTGCTTTTACTATTTTCGCCTGTATGAGTTCTTTAAATTCAACCAGATCGGCGTCGCTGTATCGTTGTCTTTCTTCTGACATAGTTTTTTATTTTTTTAGTAATTAGTTATAATCTGTTAAAAAGAAATTATGAATAGGTCTAATTTCCAGATGTTGCTAATTTATTAATGTATACTTTGAATTTTTTCTCTTCGATTTCGATTTCCTCAAAATTCGAAAGTGAAATTACAATTTCTATTTGATTCGACAATACTTCTTCTGAAATATATGTACTGTTGTTCAGAATTTCTTTTTCGAAGGGTGAATTTTCTTCCAATTGAATTGAAATTCTGTCAGTTAGCTCAAAATCTTTATCCTTTCTTAAATTCTGAATTCTATTGATAAATTCTCTCGCAATTCCTTCTGCTTTTAATTCGTCGGTCAATGTCAAATCGAGTGCCACAGTCATTTTTCCTTCATTTGCAACCGTCCAGCCTGGAATATCTTTCGTGAAAATTTCAACATCTTCCAAAGAAATTTCATGACCCTGAAGTTGCATTTTTCCTTCTTTTTCTAAAGTGGAGATCTGTTCCGCGGTAAAATTGATGATTTCACCTGCAACCATTTTCATATCTTTTCCAAGTCGAACTCCTAAAGTTTTAAAGTTCGGTTTGATCTGTTTCACGATGAGGTGAGAAGCTTCGTCTGCATTAATCAACTGAAGTTCCTTTACATTAACTTCCTGTTTGATCAAGTCAGAAACTGCTAATATTTGATTTTGAGTTTTCGAATCCATCACTGGAATCATCACTTTTTGCAAAGGTTGACGCACCCGGATATTTTCCTTTTTTCTCAAAGAAAATACCATTGAAGTGATTTGTTGCGCCAAATGCGTTTTTTCTACTAGATCCTGATCGATCAAACTTTCGTCTGCTTTCGGGAAATCCGTCAAGTGAACAGATTCTGCGGTATTTTTACCTGTAATTTTATTCAGATCCTGATATAATTGATCCATAAAGAATGGCGCGATCGGAGCTGCAATTTTTGCAATCGTTTCTAAACACGTATATAAAGTTTGGTAAGCAGAAATCTTGTCATCTGAGTAATCGCCTTTCCAGAATCTTCGTCTGCAAAGTCTTACATACCAGTTGCTTAAATTGTCATTTACGAAGTTATTAATGGCTCTTGCAACTTTCGTAGGTTCGTAATCGTTATAAAATTCGGTCACTTCTTTCACTAATAAATTCAGTTCAGATAAAACCCAACGGTCAATTTCCGGCCGGTTTTCGATATCTTTTTCTGAATAATTAAATCCATCAACATTAGCATAAAGCACGAAGAAAGAATACGTGTTATAAAGCGTTCCGAAGAATTTCCGGCGTACTTCATCAATTCCTTCTAAGTCAAATTTTAAATTCTCCCACGGATTTGCGTTGGAGATCATATACCAACGCGTCGCATCGGGACCATATTTATCTAAAGTCGTGAAAGGATCAACTGCGTTTCCTAGACGTTTGGACATTTTCTGGCCGTTTTTATCCAAAACTAAACCGTTCGACATTACATTTTTGTAAGCCACAGAATCGAAAACTGCAGTTCCAATCGCATGAAGCGTGTAAAACCAACCTCGAGTTTGATCAACACCTTCCGCAATAAAATCTGCCGGGAACGCTTTTCTTTCGTCGATCATTTCCTTGTTTTCGAATGGATAATGGAGTTGCGCATAAGGCATCGAACCCGAATCAAACCAAACATCGATCAGATCTGATTCTCTGTTCATCGGTTTTCCTGAAGCGGAAACCAAAATAATTTCATCCACAATATTTTTATGCAAATCTATTTTCGCATAATTTTCTTTCGACATATTTCCGGATTCAAATTCAGCGAAAGGATTTTCGGTCATAAAACCTGCATCCATCGATTTCTGAATTTCGTTCATCAATTCTTCTACAGAACCAATGATTATTTCTTCTTTTAAATCTTCTGTACGCCAAATTGGCAAAGGAATTCCCCAATATCTGGAGCGGGAAAGATTCCAGTCGTTTACGTTAACGAGCCAGTTTGCAAATCGACCTTCACCTGTGGATTTTGGTTTCCAGTTGATGGTTTCGTTCAATTCTACCAAACGATCTTTTACCGCAGTCATTTTCACAAACCACGAATCCAATGGATAATATAAAACTGGTTTATCGGTTCTCCAACAATGCGGGTAACTGTGAACATATTTCTCTACTTTAAAGGCTTTATTTTCTGTTTTTAAAAGAATCGCCAAATCGACATCCCAAGATTTCTCAGGTGCAGTTCCTTCGTCGTAATATTCGTTTTTAATATATTTTCCGGCAAAAAGTTCCGGTACATTTTCTCCTTTCAAAAATTTTCCCTGCAAATCAACCAAAGGAACGAGGTTTTCGTTTTCGTCTCTGATCAACATGGGCGGAATTCCATTTTCTTTTCCAACACGCGCATCATCTGCACCAAAAGTCGGCGCGATATGCACGATTCCTGTTCCGTCTTCTGTGGTAACAAAATCTCCGATGATCACACGAAATGCTTTTTCTGCATTTTCAGCAGGCAAAAACCAAGGAATTAATTGTTCGTATTCGGTTCCGGCTAGATCTGCGCCTGTAAATTCATATAAAATTTGATAAGGAATATTTTTTTCGTCGGCTTTATAATTTCCAAAATCTTCCTCAGTTCCTAGAAAATACTTTTTACCGAAATTTCTCTCCAGAAGAACTTTTGCCAAAATAACATTGATCGGTTCGAATGTATATTTGTTAAAAGTTTTCACCAAAACATATTCGATATCTCTTCCAACTGCTAAAGCCGTATTTGAGGGCAAAGTCCAGGGTGTTGTCGTCCAGGCTAGGAAATAAACATCAGCTTGAGATTGCTTAGTGTCAAATTCTTCCCAATGCAATGCGCCGCCACAAGTATTTTCTGCAATTTCAGAACTGTCAATTTTGGAAACAGGATAAGCGATCGCTGATAATTTTTTCCGGGTCTCACTCGCATTTTCAGGAGCTTGTTTTAATTTAAACTGCGCAACAACTGTCGTGTCAGAAACATCACGATAAGTTCCGGGCTGATTCAATTCGTGAGAAGACAAACCAGTTCCTGCTGCAGGCGAATACGGTTGAATTGTGTACCCTTTGTACAATAAATCTTTGGTGTACAATTGTTTCAAAAGCCACCAAACCGTTTCCATATATTTCGGTTCGTACGTAATATACGGATCTTCCAGATCTACCCAATAACCAATTTTTTCTGTCAGATCATTCCAAACATCAGTGTAACGCATTACGGCATTACGACAAGCTTGGTTGTAATCTTCAACAGAAATTTTCTTACCGATATCTTCTTTTGTAATTCCTAATTCTTTCTCAACTCCCAATTCTATTGGTAATCCGTGCGTGTCCCAACCTGCTTTTCTGAAAACCTGTTTTCCTTGCTGTGTTTGGTAGCGACAAAAAATATCTTTCAAAGCTCTCGCCATGACGTGGTGAATTCCGGGCATTCCGTTCGCAGAAGGCGGACCTTCATAGAATACATATTCGGGTTGTCCGTTACGAATTTCTACAGATTTTTTAAAAGTTTCGTTTTGATTCCAAAACTGCGTGATATTTTCGGCAACCGCCGCTAAGTCGAGATTTTTATATTCGGTAAACTTCTTCATTTTCAATCAGTTTAACAGGAATTACCCTATTTAATTAAGTTTGCGAATATAAGGAATTTTCGGGAAATTTTTTGAATTGAAATGAAGGTTATTCTTCGCGTTTCCGTTTAAATGTCTGCAGAATAAAATAGGTAGAAAACCCAAGGATGAAACTGGAAACAATTGCCAAAATAAAACTTCCAACCACGTATTGTAAAAGATGAGATTTTGCAAATTCAAAATCTATATTCTGATATTCAAAACTATTGGTTTCGCCTACAAAAGGTGCTCCAACGATCATCGATAGAAAAATAATGAACGGAATAAAAAGTGGAAAACTCACATGAGTACTCATATAAGACAAAACTTTATTGAGTTTAAAAAACGAGGCTAAGAATAGAACAATCACCATATGAAATCCCCAAAGTGGAGTTAATCCTATAAAAACTCCCAATGCAACGGATTTCGCTTTTACCTCATTGCTGCCTTCACTTTCCAAAATATTTTCTTTCAGGAATCTTTTGAAACCTTTTTTGCGAAAATAACGGTAGAATACTTTCTGACTTTGGACGGTATTTTTAATAAAATTTTTCAAGAAGATCCTTCTTTTTGTCAAAGGTAAGAGTTTTCAGATTTTAAAAGTTGTAACAGATTAAAGTGTAAAATTCAGAAAAAAGCCACTATTAAAAAAAAACTTCTACTTTTGCAAAAATTTCGAGGATGTCAAAAAATTTAGTGATCGTAGAATCGCCTGCAAAAGCAAAAACTATTCAGAAGTATTTGGGAAAGGATTTCGAAGTGAAATCCAGTTTCGGACATATCCGCGATTTGCCCAAAAAAGGAATGGGAATCGATTTGGAAACGTTCACTCCAGATTATGAAGTTTCTGCCGATAAAAAGAAACTTGTAGCCGATTTAAAAGCTGCAGTAAAAAAAGCAGATATGATCTGGTTGGCCTCTGATGAGGATCGCGAAGGTGAAGCAATTGCTTGGCATTTATCCCAGGAATTAAAATTGACCGATGACAATACCAAACGAATTGTTTTCCACGAGATCACCAAAACTGCGATTTTAAAAGCAATTGAAAATCCAAGGAAGATTGATCAAAATCTGGTAAATGCGCAACAGGCAAGAAGAATTCTTGATAGAATTGTAGGTTTCGAAATGTCGCCCGTTCTCTGGAAAAAAGTAAAAACAGGTCTTTCTGCAGGTAGAGTTCAATCTGTGGCAGTGCGATTGGTCGTAGAAAGAGAATTAGAAATCAGAGGTTTTCAGCCAAAATCTTCTTATAAAGTAGAAGGTATTTTCTTAAATAATGGTGATCAGGAAATCGCAGCAAAACTCAAAAAAGATTTTGTAAAAGAATCGGAAGCTGAAGAGTTTTTGAAACTTTCCAAAGATACCGAATTCAAAGTTTTAAATGTAGAAACAAAACCTGGAACGAGAACTGCTTCGGCACCGTTTACAACTTCAACTTTACAGCAGGAAGCGAGTAATAGATTGGGTTACGGCGTAACCGGAACGATGAGAGTTGCGCAACGCTTATATGAAGAAGGTTTCATTACTTATATGAGAACCGACTCCGTGAATCTTTCTCAAGATGCAATTAATGGTGCAAAAGAACAGATCATTTCAGAATTTGGAGAAGATTATTCTAATCCACGAAATTATAAGACTAAATCTGCATCTGCGCAGGAAGCTCACGAAGCGATCCGTCCCACAGATTTTTCTGTAAAAAGAATTGGTGATGAGCAACTGAATAAATTATATCAATTAATTTATAAAAGAACCTTAGCTTCTCAAATGACGAATGCTAAAATTGAAAAGACCGTTATCGAAATTGGTAGCGCAAAACTTCCACAACATTTTGAAGCGCAAGGTGAAGTTATAGTTTTTGATGGTTTCTTAAAGGTTTATGGAATTGTAAAAGCAGAAGATGACGATGAAGAAAACGACGAAAAATTATTGCCGAAAGTTTCTGTTGGAGAAAATTTAGACTACAAAAAAATAGAAGCAACCCAGAAATTCACGCGACCATCTGCAAGATATACAGAAGCTGGTTTGGTAAAAAAACTGGAAGAGCTCGGTATTGGAAGACCTTCAACTTATGCACCAACTATTCAAACGATTCAGAATCGCGAGTATGTTGATAAGAAAGAAATTATTCCGCAGGAAAGAGAGATCATGAAGATGACGCTTGGAAAAAGCGAAATTAAAAAAGAAATTCTCATTGATAAGTTCGGCGGCGATAAAAATAAATTTGTTCCGACCGATATTGGTGAAGTTGTAAATGATTTCTTAACGCAAAATTTCGCTGAGATCCTGGATTATGGATTTACAGCAAAAGTAGAGCAGGATTTTGACCACATCGCAAACGGTGAGGAAAAATGGAAAGAAGTTTTGCAGGGATTTTATAAAGATTTCCACCCAAGGATTGCTGATGTAGAAGAAAATGCGGACCGTGCAAATGGAGAGAGAATTTTAGGAGTTGATCCGAAAAGTGGTAAAAATATTTTGGTAAGAATCGGAAGATTTGGACCGATGGTTCAGATCGGAGAACAGGATGATGAAGAAAAACCAATCTTCGCCAGTTTAATGGCTTCCCAAAATATTGCAACCATTACTTTAGAAGAAGCTTTGGAATTGTTTAAAATTCCTTTTGATTTAAAGAATTTTGAAGATCAGACGGTAACGATCGGAGTTGGAAGGTTTGGGCCTTATGTGAAATGGGGAGAAGCTTTCATCAGTATTCCGAGAGGTGAAGATCCACTTTCTATTACCCAGGAAAGAGCCGAAGAAATCATCAAGGAAAAGAAAGTTGCAGACGCACCAATTGCTAGTTTTAAAGGCGAACCTGTAACAAAAGGAACTGGGAGATTTGGGCCGTTTATTAAATATCAGTCTATTTTTATCAATGTTCCAAAACGATATGATTTTGAAAATCTTTCCCAAAACGACATTAATGAATTGATCGAAGCGAAGTTAGAAAAAGAGGCGAATCGCTATATCCAGCATTGGGAAACTGAAAAAATTTCTATTGAAAACGCAAGATGGGGTCCGATTGTAAAACATGGAAAGAATATTTTTAAAATTCCAAAAAATCTGAAAGAGGAAAAATATACGCCGGAAGAATTGGCAGATGTTTCTTTGGATGAGGTAAAAAAATGGATTACGGCGCAAGATAAGAATGCCTTTAAAGAAAAACCAAAAAAAGCTGCTGCAAAGAAACCTGCTGCTAAAAAAGTACCGGTAAAAAAAGCAGTTGCTAAAAAGAAATAGAATAGTAATTACTTCTAAAATTTTGAATCTTCAAATGCTTTGTCATTTGAAGATTTTTTTTAAAATTGATTTCAAGAATTTTTCCAGGTTTTCTGGCAATGTAAAATTGTATTTTTTGCGATCATTTCAACTTAAAAATTAGGTTTGTGAGGGTAATTAATTAAACAGAAAAATTTATACTTATTTTATACATAGTTTTTGAAAATGTAATTCGGACACATAATGCTGTTTTACTAAACTTTACGATAGAAATGGTAGAAATTGTAACGGATAATTAAATTTAAACAGTAAATTTTTTTAAAAAAAGGTGTTTTATGTAAAATATCTTTTTACATTTGAACTCACACAAAAAAGGAAAAAAACACACACAACACACTTGATTTAGAACACACACACACAAAAGATGTTAAAAAGAATTTAATAATAATTTATATAATTTTTTTTAATGATGATTAAGTATCAACTGTTAGTTTTATGTTTTTTAGCTAATTTTTTCTATTCTCAGGCTCCAATTGAAGCCAAAGCTCCCAATAGTTATATCTACGATATCGGGCTTGCAAATTCCAACAATTATGGTGGGATTAAAATCCCCGTAAAAAAGGCCTACGAAATGTGGTCAAAATACGAGTATTTGAAATCGAATGGTGTTGCCAATCCGATTCCTGCTGGAGTTCAGTCTGCATCAATTTACTGGGAAGATGTTCCCGGTCTCGTTGAAAATGTAAGTATTGAAAACGGGACAGATCCAGCCAGTTCAAAAATTTTAGTAGAAATAAATAAAGGAAGAGGAAAGGGAAATGCAGTGGTAGCTTTCAAAGTTGATGGAACAATTTACTGGAGTTGGCATATTTGGGTAACCGATAATCCTGAAAATGGAGTTTTCTACAATTATGGTATGGAAGCAGATATCGACCTGAATCTCATCAATATTCAATACATGGATCGAAATCTAGGTGCTACAAGCAACAGTTTTCTAGATGATCAATGGCAAAAATCAGGTGGTTTAATGTACGAATGGGGGAGAAAAGATCCTTTTCCACCACTTGTTTACAAAGATTCTAACTTCTACGAAATTTCTGGTGAAGTGGGTGTGCTCAAACATAAACAGATAGATCCCATAAACACAATTCCTGTTGAGATAAGACCTTTTAATGAAATTGAAAAAAATATTCAATATTCAGTTAAAAATCCTATTACTTATATTATTAATACCGATTCCGGTGGAAACTGGTTTTCAAGCAGTAGGTATAAAGTTGCAGGAGCAAGTCCGAATTACATTACCTGGGATTTATGGTCAGATAATGCAAAAGGAGGGAATAGTAATGCAAACAGCTCAAGTACCACTTTGAAAAACGAAAGCCGTTCTTATGAATTAAAATCAGAACTGGATCCTTGTCCAAACGGATGGCGAATTCCTTCTTACAAAGGCAGAGAGACCCAAAATAATAACTTAGCTTTTTTTGGTAAGAACGACTGGAATAATGATGATATCGTGGTTGCAAACAGACAGCTTTTCCCAACTTCTGTGAATCCGAGTTTAAATGGTATTAAAGTTTATCCTGGTTTAGGAATGGATTTTACAAATGCACAAGGTGGCGGAAGAAATCTTGGTATGATGCCAATTTCTGGGGGATATGTTTATTATCCAAATTCGGCAGCACCTACTGCTCCAGTTGGTGTAACATTTCAAGATAATTCTGCCAATGGTGGTCTTTGGAGTGCGACTTTCGCTTATGATGGTGCACGATTATTTTCTATGATCTCTGATCCTTTTCGAACCAATACAACGGTTGGCCTTCATGCGATTTATAATAATCAAACCAATCCGACTAGATCTGGTAATGCAGTAAAATGTATGAGAGATCCTAATCTATTAAAAATAGGAGATTTTGCAACCCAATATTTCACGAGCGAGAAAGAAAATTTCGTAGAAGGATTAGAAAATCCAAATTCTTATATCGTAGTAAACCAAAGCCATCTGCAGATTCCTGTTAGCAAAGCATTCTCTGTATATAATCAATTGCTTTCTGATCAGGAGATGTTGCCTTATGAAAATTTAATGGTGAAACTTTTGTGGACTTCAAATCGCGGATTAGTTACTTCAATTACTCTTAATGCGCATCCTAAAGATGGTAGATTATCTTTTATAGATGTAGAATTAAATCCTGCTCAAAAAGGCAATGCGGTAATTTCTCTTCATGATGGTGATTTAAGCAGTCCTGCACTTTGGAGTTGGCATATTTGGGCTCCAGAAGATGACCCGACAACCAACGCAATATCTTACACGACTGAAACACCACTTCCTGTTTCTTATAATTTTGTAAATGCTTCCAACAGCAAGTTGCCCGCGTTGCAAACTGTTTTTATGGATCGTAATCTGGGTGCACAAAGCAGCTCATTGGAGTCCAGTTTTGCAAGTGGTCTTCATTATCAATGGGGTAGAAAAGATCCGATCCCTAATTTTGTAAATAAAAATTTCGAATATATTTACGTTTATAATGATGATCAACCTAGTATGCCAAATGGGCCAATATTTATGAAAGGTCTTGATAATATTGAGATCACAGACGAGCAATACCTTTACCAATTCACAGATCCTTACGAAATGTATGGATCAACGAATGAGTTGTCACATAAGAAAGTTCAGGAAAATATTATTTATTCCATCAATAACCCACTTCGCTTTTTGTACCAGAACAGTACTGGTTCTTTATATGATGGTGGAAATCATTACGCAAACGATTTAACCCAAATAAAAGACTGGGTTTCTGAAAAAAGAGGAGAAGCTGATGACCGATGGGGACACGCCGATAAAAAATCGGCATTTGATCCATGTCCGGAAGGTTGGAGAGTTCCTGACGTTTCTTTCACCAATCTTTATACAGGATCTAAAGGTAGTTCGCCGTGGTATAATGGATATCAAAATGATGCATACGGAAAATCTGGTGTCATTCAGGATCAGTGGCATGATGTGGCCTCTTTCTACGGAGGAACAGTAATATCAAGTGGAAGTAAAGGCTGGAAATTTGAAGGCGCCAACTTTAATATCGGAACTTTTCCACGAGATGGGATTCGAGGAGAATTGGGTGGAAGAGATAGTGAGGCGGTGAGATCTGGCGTTTGGACTGCTTCTTTAGCAGATTACCATACAGGTTTTGCATTAGCGCTACAATTTCAGGGAAATAAAATGCAAACCGGTACCGGAGTTTATCCGCAGGCGGGAATGAGCGTACGTTGCGCGAAAGACGAAAATCGACTTTTAGGAACTCCAGTTTCTAAAAATAAGCCGCCCGTTTTAGTTCAGCCGAATGCAGAAAAGCTGGTTGCTCAACCGGAAAATAATGAATTAAAAATTTATCCAAATCCTTTTAGAGATGAATTTTCGATAAGTAATCCTAATGCGATCAATTATGAAATATATGATTTCAGTGGAAAACTGGTTCTGAAAGGAAATGTACAGAATTCGAGAGTAAATGCTACTCAGATTCTAAACGGAATTTACCTGTTAAAAATTAAAATGAAAGACGGTTCATCAGTGACCAAAAAATTGATCAAACAATAAGTTGTTTTTTCAGTGAAGAGAAAGCACAATCGTTTTGGTTGTGCTTTTTTTGTTACTTTTGTTAAATATCGTTTCCCTTTAACAGAACAATAATTATCAATGAATATCGAAGACATTCTCCTTCCGCCCAGAGCAATTAAAACCGAAAAATGGCAACTTGGAAATATCATTTCTAATGAAATCCCGGAAAACGGAATCGTGCTGGTTTTTTGTTCAGATTATCGCGGTTTGAAAAATGGCAATGCCGAAATTCTTGATCATAAAAAAGTTCGAAAAGAATTGTATCAACTTTCGAAACTCGATTTTGATTTACCAATCTGTGATCTAGGAGATTTAATTTCAGGAAAATCTCATCAGGATACGCATTATATTTTGCAGGAAGTCTTATCGATGTGTCATTACAAAAACTCGATTCCTGTCATTGTTGGCGGAAGTAATGATCTGGCTTTTTCCTTGTTTTCTGCTTTAAATTTTCATCAGAAAAATATCAATTACACTCAAGTTTCAAATATTATTTCTTTGTTGAATGACAGCGAAGAAATCAACGAAAAGAATTTCCTTTCCAAAATTTTTAGTTCTAAAGAATTCAGCCTCAAAAATTATCATCATTTGGGTTATCAAAAACATCTGAACGAAGTTGATTCGGTAAAATTGATGAAGGAAGTAGAGTTCGACGTCATTCGATTAGCAGAAATGATGAATTCTACTGAACGAACTGAGCCTTTTTTCCGACGAGCAGATCTTGTCACTTTGAATTGTGATGCAATAGAAAGTCGAGGTGATGGTTTCTCCGTAAATCCGCAGGTAAATGGTTTAAACAATCGGGAAATTTGCGCATACATGAAAGAAATAGGTTTAAGTGAAAACCTGAAATCTGTTGGGATCTTTAACTTTAATGCAAATTCTGAAGAGTTTTTGAATCACCAACTTTTAGCGCAGATCATTTGGCATTTGATTGAAGGTATCAACATTCAAAAATCACATCCTGTGGAAAGGTCGTATGAAACTTTTTGGGTCTTGATCGATGACGGTCAATTTGCTTTTAAAAGAGATACTTTTACTAATTTATGGTACTTTGGCGAAGATGAAAAGGTGGCGAATTTGATTCCGTGTTCCAGATTTGAATATGAAGAGGCTAAACGAGGTTTTCTAAATGCTCGGTTGCTAAAAAACTAAATTTTTTCTTCAAATTAGGTCACTGAATTAAAATACTTATTTTTACGCCATAAACACCTGCATGAAAAGAGCTTTATTTAAAATTTTCAATAATTCTTTTTTGCTGATAATTATTACGGCTATCATAAAATTGCCGCTGTTATTAACCAGAAACATACAGGAAGATTCTTTTATAACATGGCGTGTTGCCAGAAATCTGATCAATTATGGCGTCATGGGTTTCAATGGTGAAGAGAGAATTTCTGCTTCTACGACTCATTTGTACGTTTTAATTACTGCTTTTTTTCAGCTCATTTTCGGGGAATATTTTATTTTCCCACTGCTCATTTTCAGCGGAATTCTTTTTGCAATTGGTTCATTGTGGCTTGCAAAAATTCTTTTTCCAGATGATATTTTAAAACGTGGATTTTTCGTGGTTTTTCTAAATATGCTTCCTCCTGCACTCACCGCTTCAGGTTTGGGAATGGAATACGGAATTTTATTTTTCCTCTACAATGCACTTATTTATTTCGGTATTTTCAAAAGTAAAAAATGGGCTTATTTGCTCTTTCCAATTTTACTGCTTTGGACGAGAATTGATACAGTAATTTTTCTCGGAGTATTTTTTTTGGCAGATTTAATCATCAGAAAGAAAATCAATTACCTCTTTATTTTAGGTGGAATTCTGGGACTTGTAAGTGTGGTTTATTTTAATTATTTATACTTTGGAGAATTGGTAAATCACACCATTACCGCTAAAAAAGTAGCTTATAAAAACCTCATCCAAAATAACAGTTTTACCTATTTCCTTTATCAATGGGCTTATTATGGTGGTTTGATCAAAAAATATTCTATATACACCTTTCTCGCATTTATCGCATTTCTAATTTTGCTGGGTTATTGTGTTTTTAAAATCATTAAAGATCAATCACGAATTCTATTTCAAACAAAAGTTATTTTAATTGCGGTGATTGTTTTTGCATTATTAAAAATCACGATTTTTTCTTATTTTAAAGCCTATTTCGATTGGTATTATTGGCTTCCGCGAGTTTTTATGTTTGTGGTGATTTTATATTACCTTCTTCATTTTTTACCTTTAAAAAAGAAAATTTTAATTCCAGTTACTTTTTTTATCACTTTTTGTTTATACAGTTTTCAGCTTCTTCAATCCTACACGATTGGTTATATGGAAGAGCGTCAAAGAATGCAGATTGCAGCTGATATTAAAGATGATAATGTGAATATGAAGGAATCGATCCTTTTGGAACCTGCTGGAATTATTCCCTTTTACACGAATCTTTACACTTATGATGAGGTCGGTTTGGTGGATAAAAGGATTAATGATGAAATGCTGAAAGATGAAAATTTTTGGTGGATCAATTCGGTGAAAAGATTCAAACCAAATTATATTTTAACTATTGCCAAAAAACCTGGCGAACCAAACAGTCGATACGCCATTAAACCTGAAGATACGGCTGAATTCGATGCCGATTATAAATTGGTGAAAGTTTATCCTATTGCAAAGATTCACGATAATGCGCCTTCAATTCTAAAATGGATTTATAAAATAAGACCGATCGGAAAAGATTATTTTCTTTATAAAATGGTGAAATAAATAATTTTTATGATGAATAAAGTTTCGATAATCGTTCCAGTTTATAATGTTGAAAAATACCTCAGAAAATGTTTAAATTCTCTGGTGAATCAAACTTTGCTGGAAATTGAAATTTTAGTAATTAACGACGGAAGTACAGACGGATCTGGGAAAATAATCGAAGAGTTTCAGGAAAAATTTTCTTTAAAAATAAAATCTTTTAATAAAGAAAATGGAGGTTTAAGTGATGCCCGAAATTTTGGTTTAGAACATACAAATAGCGAATTTATTGGCTTTGTTGATAGTGATGATGAGGTTTCTGAAAATATGTTCGAAGAAATGTATGATCTAGCCCAAAAACATTCTGCAGAAATGGTGATCTGCAATTTGCAAAAAGTAGATGAAAACGGAAAGGTCACTCAAAAACTGACTCAAATTCAGAATATGCCTGAGAAAATTAATTTAGAAGAAAATTTCTCTCTCTTCGCGGATATCAGTTATTTCGCTTGCAATAAGATTTTCAAAAAAGAATTATTTCAAAATAAAAGATTTAAAAAGGGGATTCATTTTGAAGATATTCAGTTAATTCCTCAACTTGTTTTAGAAAGTAAGACTATTGCTCAAACGCAAGCATATCATTATCAATATTTGGAACGCAGCGATTCTATCAGCAAAACACATACTGAAAAAGGTCTTGATATTTTAAAAGCAGTTGAAGATGTGGAAGTTGCGTTTAGAAGCTCTGTTTATTGCAATAAAATTTCGGAATGGGAAAATTTTCAGATTTTAGAAGGGGTTTATACTTTTCTCGCCTATCTTGCCTTTGTAAAAGAGGATGAACTTTACTTTAAAATGTCGGAAGAGTTAAAAAAATTCGTTAAGAAAAATAATATTTCAACCTTAGAAATCTTTTCTTATCAGCGCTTCGGAAAGAATTATCTATTATCTTTGCCGCTACGAAAAAAAATTTATTATCTACTGTACTTTTGCAAGCAGGAGAAACTGTTGCGAAAATTAGTTTAAAACACAATTCTGCCGATGCCGATTCTCCACCCAATTTTTATTTTGATTTTTCTCTTTCTTGCGGTTGCGAGTTATTGGGAAATTTTCAAATTAGAAAAAAAACAAAGCATATTTGTGTGGGTTGCGGCGATATTGGTGATCATTGCAGTAGGTTTCCGCGTCAATGCAGGTGCAGATTATCCTGTATATAAAATGCTTTTCTCTGGTTTTGCAATTTATACAAGTTATGGCGATGTTGTTGATAAAGCACTATTCCGCCCAAATACCGAAGAAATCGAATGGATTTTTGTGCTTATAAATAAAATTATTTTTGATTTCGGATTTCCATTTTACATTGTGACATTTATAATGGCTCTCATTACTGTATCTTTGAAATTTACGACGATCTACAAAAATGTTGCCTATCCTACATTGGCATTACTGTTCTACTTCATGCCAATTATGTTTTTTGAAGATTCGGGACAGATGCGGCAAGGTTTGGGAATTGCGGTTTGTGTTGCGTCTTTTAAATTTATTAAGGAGCGTAACTTATTTATGTTTTTGCTGTGTATCTACATTGCGTTGGGCTTTCATAAAACGGCAATCGTATTCTTACCTGCTTATTGGATTGTGAAAATTCCTCTAAACAGTAAAAGAATTTTTTGGATTTTGGTGGTTGCATTATTGACTTCTCCGTTCGAGTTGTATCGTTTAGGAGGCAGCTTTTTTAGCACGATTTCTCCCGAAGATGTTTCCGGAGCATATACAGGTTATTTAGATGATCGATATTATGGGACACAGGTTGAAACAGGGTTGAATGATATTGTGAAATTATTTTTCATCGTCATTTTAATTAAATATGATAAGAAAGGCTGCGAAGAGGTTTGGTGGTATGAATACATGAGAAATCTCTCGGTTTTCGGCTTGGCTTTATTTTATATCTTTCGGTCGAATGAGATTTTTGCAGTTCGGCTTCCGGGAGCTTATATGTTTTTTGTAACCATGTTCTGTATGAGCAATTTAGTATATGCAGTGAAGGATCGAACACGGCAGATTCTCTATCTTGGTTTTATGACTTATTTTATCGCCATGTTTTTTTACTTTGGTAGCGGCAATGGTCACCGTGGCAGTTTTACCTCCGAGAGATATAATAATGCACTTTGGTAGCAACAAATGAATGAAATAAAAGAGATTATTACCGGTATAGGAATCCCGCAGTTTTATCTGAAATTGGGATTAGGTATGCTGTGTTCCTTTTTACTGACTTTTTTATCCATTCCAACCATTGTGAAAATTTCGCGACGGAAAAACTTGATGGATGAACCTGGTTCCCGAAGTTCGCACCTTCGAAAAATACCTAATTTAGGGGGTATCGCAATATTTTATTCGTTGTCTGTTTGTGCTTCTATTTTCGCTTTTGAATTGTTCGATCTCTATAAATTTTTGTTCGCTTCTTTAGTTATTTTGCTTTATATCGGCGTGATGGATGATATCGTGGTGATGCGTGCTTACAAAAAATTGTTTGCCCAAATTATTGTCACCGCTTTGATGGTGATCGGTTCCGATGTGCGCATCAGGAATTTCTTTGGTCTCTTCGCTATCTATGAACTTTCTTATTTTTTTAGTGTTGTCATTAGTATTTTTACCTTTATTGTTTTAATTAATGCTTTTAATTTAATTGATGGGATTGATGGTTTAGCAGGAGGATATTCAATTATCTGCAGTGCTTTATTTGGCATCAGCTACTTTCGACTTGGGCCGTATAACTATCCTTTAGTTATCCTTTCTGGAGTAATTATTGGCTCTGTTGTTGGGTTTTTATATTATAATCTATCGAATTACCGCGCAAATAAAATTTTTATGGGCGATACAGGATCCATGATTCTGGGTTTTCTGCTAGCATTTACGGCCATTTGTTTTATTGATATTTTCATTGATAAAAAACTTCCGGAGGTTCCAAGATATTATCTACAGTCGGCTCCCGCAATCGCAATGGCAATTCTTATACTTCCACTTGTTGATACGCTTCATGTATTTATTATAAGGCTTTCCACGGGTAAATCTCCGTTTGTTGCAGATAAAAATCATATTCATCATTCATTATTGAATTTGGGCTTAACTCACAGACGTTCTACCTTTTATATTATTTTATATTATCTTTTCATTGTTACGGTTGCCTATTACTTTAGACATCTCAATGTGAATCTTTTGCTATTTATCATTATGGTTTTAGGATTTATCGGCGCTTATATTCCTCGATTTATTTTGGCAACTAGAAAAACAACTAATTAATTATTATTATTTTTGCAAACTACACCCTATAACTGATGAAAATTTATAAACCACTACTTCTTTTTATTTTACCATTTTTGCTCTACTCTTGCACCACTACCAAAGATGTAAGATATATGCAACCCAATGAAAATCTTGTGATCAACGAAGAGGGTTTGGTTCCTTACAATATCCCAACCTATCGGGTGACCAAAAATGATATGTTGAATCTCAATATTGTTACAACTCCAAAAGGTGATGCGGCGCAATTTTATTCCGCACTCAATGCTTCTTCCTCAGTTGGTGCAAATACTATGGCGGGTGGCGCATCAACAGGTGGAGCTGGCTCGCAAAGCGGAAACTCTAATTTTTATTTTAGTGGATTAAAAGTCGATTCTAAAGGCGACGTCAATATCATGGGAATTGGTTTTGTAAAGGCAGAAGGAAGAACCATTGAAGATATCACACAGGAAATTCAGACCCGGGTTAATGAAAATTTTGTTGAAGGAAAATCTGAAGTTCGCCTTAATACCGATGGGATCACGTATTATATTTTAGGAGATGTAGAAACCGTAGAGATAAGCGGTGAAAAGAAAGCACATAAGAATACCTTGACGATCACAGAAGCAATTGCAAGTAACGGCGGATTAAACAGAACAGTAGATCGTACCAATGTCGTCATTCACAGAAAATTACCAGAAGGAATAAAAATCGCAAAAATTGATCTTACCCGCGAAGATGTGATGAACTCTCCTTATTACTGGGTGCAAAATGGCGACGAAATTTTTCTGAATACACGATCCAAAAACTTAAATGGATTAGGGAAAGATCCGATACAGACTCTAACAACCGGAGTTTCGGTAATTACTACCGCCATCTCAATTTACTTAATTTTAACAAGACTCTAAGATGATTCCGGGAAAAGAAAATTTAGAAAGATCAGGCAGCACCCAAACTGAAAAGGAAGGTGCATTTGCGCTTTTCGATTTCGAACACTTTTTAAGAAGAGTCGTAAAAAACTGGTATTGGTTCGTCTTGATGGCAATGTTGGGATACGGCATTTCTTGGGTTTATAGTAAATACTACGCACAGCGAATTTACGCTTCCAACTTATCGCTGAGTATTTCTAATAATACAGCGAGTTATTTCACACCAAATCAGTCGATTAATTTCATTTGGGGTCAAAATGGCAATCAAGATGGAATTTATCTAAAAAAAATGCTCTTGTCGCGTTCACACAATGAATATTTGGTGAAACAGCTCGATCTGTATGTTAATTACACAACCAAAGGTCTCATTAAGCAAACATACCTGGATAAATACGATTCTCCTATTTTTTTAGAAATTGATAGATCTCATCTGCAGCAGGTTAATTATTCCATAACGCTTATTCCGCGAGGTGGTGATCGCTATGAAGTTGTTCTGCCAGACGAGGGTGAAACGACATCGCTCTATTCTTTTGTTACAGAAAATTTCAGCAATGTCTCCCATTACGCCAGACCAGCAAATAAAGTAATTTCTGTTAATGAATGGTATGTTTCGCCTAATCTTAAATTTAAGTTGGTAAAAAATCCGCAACCAAGCCAAATCAAATTTGATAATATTATTTTCTCACTTTCTACTGTAAATCAAACCGTAAACAGTTTAGTATCCACAATTGGCGTTGATTTCGATAAAGAAATTAATACGATCATGATCATTACAAAAAGTGGTTTTAACCTTAATGGAACGGTGAATTTTCTAAATACGTCGGTTGATGAATTACAAAAAAAGAGATTGATTGACAGAAATACCGTTGATAAAAACACTGAAAATTACCTCTTTGATAATCTTGCAAAAATCCGTAAAAAGTTAGATTCTAGCGCGACTCTTCTTAATCACATGAAAATTACAGAAGGTTTATATGACATCAAAGACCGAGACGAAAAATCCTTGCAAAGAATTAAAGATCTCGAAACCAAAAAAGCGGTGATCATCACTAAAATTAATTCTTTAAATAATATAAAAAACACGTTAGCTTCTCAGAATTTAGACCGCATGATCAGTATGAATGCTGCGGGAATCGAAGATGGCTCTTTCAATGCAACAGTTTCTGAGTTAAAGGCTTTATATTTGAAACGAAGAGAACTTGCGCTAATTTATACGCCGAATTCGGAGCCGATGCGCGAAATCAACAGGTTAATTAATGAAGCAAGAGGAAATTCAACAGGTTCACTCAAAAATTATTATACCAACTATTTAAATGAACTTTCCAAAATTGATCATCAGATCGCAGGGGAAAGTGCGGACTTAGTAACTTACCCCGAAAAAGAACGGCGATATCTGGATGTAGAGCGTGGTTACAACATGATCGAAGCTACTTATAACAGCTTACTCACCAAACAGAATGAAACACAGATTCGGGTAGCAACCAACAAATCAGATATTACCGTTATCGATAACGCAAAAAATCTTGGGCAAGGTCCAATCGCTCCGGATGTGAAAAAAACGAAATACACTATTATTGGTGGTTTATTACTTTTACCGCTCTTAATTTTAGGTCTTTCGGAAGCTATGGATAATAGAGTTCGGAATATTAAAGAATTGCTTCAGGCGACCAAAATTCCGCTTCTTGGTGTTGTGGGGAAAAACACGCATGAAAATAATCTCACTGTTCTGGATCAACCTCGATCTTCAATTTCTGAAGCTTTCAGGGGAATTCGTGCCAATCTGAGGTTTTTACACAAAGAGAATGATAAATCAAAAGTGATCCTCGTGACTTCTTCTGTTGGTGGTGAAGGTAAAACTTACGTGTCGATCAACATTGCTTCAGTTCTTGGATTAAGTGGTAAAAAAACCATCTTACTCGGAATGGATTTAAGAAAACCTAAAATTTTCGGGGATTTTAAAATTGACAATAAATACGGAATTTCAAATTATCTTACCGGTGAGGTAAAGATGGAAGAAATCATTAATAAAACCCGCATTGATGATCTTGACGTTGCAACCTCTGGTCCGATTCCGCCGAATCCTTCAGAACTTTTGATGAGCCAACGTAATATTGAATTTATTGAAGAATTGAAAAATCATTATGATTTTATTATTATCGATTCGCCACCTGTCGGTTTGGTTGCTGATTCATTTGAATTGATGAAGTATGCAGATGCCAGTATTTATGTGGTAAGACATGAATATACCGAAAAATATATGTTGAAGATGATTACCGAAAAATATCATAAACATGAAGTACAGAATCTTGGGCTGGTTTATAATGATTACCAGTCTCAGCAAGGATACGGATATGGTTACGGATATGGTTATGGATATGGTTACGGTTATTTTGATGAAGATAAAAATTATCGGGAACCAACCCTCATTAAAATTAGAAATAAATTAAGAAAACTTTTTGGTAATACTTAAGATTAAAACCCTCACAACGGAGGGTTTTATTTTAGTGAAATCATAAAAACATTTAATTATCGTTTTTAATTCAAAAAATTATGCTTTTTTGAGGGTATTTAACTAAAAATTAAGAATTTCCTTAAACTAAAATTGTTTTATATTTGCAAAATTATTTATGAAAATAGTCGTCAAGTCATCCATGCAAAAGAAAATTATTTATTCCATTATCGCGATCCTTTTTATTTCGGTTTCCTACAAAGGACAACGCCACGAAGTAGGGGTGCAGTTGGGGATGAGCAATTTGGTAGGCGATATTGGGAGAACCAATTATATTCTACAGCAACCTGTGCTCAATAAAATTTCAGATTATGGAGTTCCGTTATATGCCGGAGTTTTATACCGAATGAATTTCAACCCTTACCAAACGGTGCGTTTGAATATTGGGTATAGCAATGTGCAGTTTATAGATGCCCTGGCTAAAGAAAATTACCGGCGATACCGTAAACTTTCGGGAACTAATTCGATTTATGAAGCAGATTTGATTTTTGAATACAATTTCTTTCCCGTAAATAATGAGCAGAAAAGCCTTTTGAGTCCGTACATTTTTGGAGGAGTTGGAGCTTTGCTTGCGAATGACACGAAGGTTACGCTGGAAAATGATTTTAAAAGAGATCCCGGTGGTAACGCGATAAGACCAGTGACCAATGATGATTTTTCAACAACTCCTACTTATACTTCGGGACAGCAATTTACAATGGCGATCCCATTTGGAGTTGGATTAAAATATAAATTTAATTACAATTGGGCACTTTTTGGGGAATTTATGTTTAGACCCACTTTTTCAGACTCTATCGACTATAGCGTTATCGATGAAAAAAGTGTAAAACAAACTTATAATAAAGATATAGTGGTAGTTGGAACTTCAAAATCACTTTTACAGGAAAGTCCTTATAAAGAAATTGCAGATGCAAGAGCTGAAGCATTTTTAAAAAATCGCCAGATCGGAAATATCAATTCGAAAGATTGGGTAAATACAGTTTCTATAGGACTTACTTACTCATTCGGAAGACCACCTTGTTATTGTGAACAGTAAAATGCAGTCGATAAAAGATAAATTAAATTTGGATCAGCTTCCACAACATGTTGCCATCATCATGGATGGAAATGGAAGATGGGCAAAATCCCGTGGTGAAGAACGCACTTTTGGCCACAAAAACGCCATCAAAGCAGTGCGGGAAGTTGTAAATGCCTGTAATGAAATTAGTATTCCTTACCTCACTCTTTACACCTTTTCCTCAGAAAACTGGAACCGTCCGAATGACGAAGTAAGCACTTTGATGAGTCTTATTTCTGAAACTTTACTTTTAGAAGCAGAAGAAATTTTTTCTAAAGGGTTAAGAATGCATGTCATCGGAGATATAGATAAATTACCCGAATTGGTAAGAGACCAAATGTTGCGTCTCGTAGAAATTACCAAAGATAATAAGCGCGGGAATTTGATTCTAGCATTGAGTTATGGCTCTCAAAATGAAATTTTAAATGCCGTAAAACAAATTAGCGCAAAAGTGAAATCTGGTGAACTAACCGAAGAAGAAATCACCGAGAAAGTTTTCGAAAACCATCTATATACCAAAGATTTTCCACCAGTAGATCTGCTCATCAGAACAAGTGGCGAAGTAAGAATAAGTAATTTTCTGTTGTGGCAGATCGCCTATGCAGAATTACAGTTTCTAGAAATTCTGTGGCCAGACTTCGGTAAAGAAGATTTTTTTAAGTGTATTTATGATTATCAGAACAAAGAAAGAAGATTCGGCAAAACAAGTGAACAGCTCGACGAAAATATATAAAAAGAAAGTTAGCAAGATAAAAAATGAAGTTTAAATTCTTACCCATCATCATGTTTGTGGCTTCGGCACATTTCTATGGTCAGATTACCCCGGAACAGAATACCCCGGAAAAAAATCCTGTTCATGCTCAAAACGAAGCTGGAACTTATATTCTAAAAGACATTGTTGTAGATGGTGTAAAAAAATACACCCCCGCTCAGATCTTAAGATTTACAGGTCTTAATAAAAATGAAAGCGTAGAAATCCCGGGACAAAAAATAAGCAACGCCATCAAAAAACTTTGGGAAACACAGTCTTTCTCAGAAGTTGAAGTGTACATTCAAAGTATTGAAGGTGATCAGATCATTTTGCGTTTTAATCTTCAGGATCTGAAAGATCTGGGTGTCGTGAAATTTACCGGAAAAGGGATCGGAAAATCTAAAAGCGAAAAGCTTGCTAAAGACAACGGCTTAAAACCAGGCACAAAAATTACCCAGAATCTAATTTCTACCCTGAAAACTAATATTCCGAAAGAATATGTGAAGAAAGGTTTTGCCGATGCCAAAGTTACCATTCAGGATAAAGTGAATGCACAGGATCCTAATTTGGTAGACTGGACCATTAATGTTGAGAAAGGTAAAAAAGTAAAAATCAGCCACATCGAATTTGAAGGAAATACAAGTGTTTCTGATTCAAAACTTCGAAAAAAAGCCTTCAAAGACACAAAACAAAGGAGATTTGGAATTCAGGGAATTTTAAAACCATCGAAATTTATTGAAGATAAATATGATGATGACAAAGTAAACCTCGTTAATTATTACCGTTCATTGGGTTTCCGTGATGCTAAGATCGTTTCAGATTCTGTTTGGAGAAATCCTAAAAATGATTATGAAATCAACGTAAAATTAAGCGAGGGAAAAAAATATTATATCGGTGACATTAATTTCTTAGGAAACACTGCTTTCTCTACAGATTATTTACAAAAAATTCTTGGCTACAAAACGGGTGATATTTACGATGCAGTAGGATTCAACAAAAAAGTTGGAGAAGACGGTGGTAAAGAAGATGATTCCGATTTGAAATCCATTTATATGAATAATGGATATCTTTTCTCTAGTGTAACACCAATTGAAAAATCGGTGAAAGGAGACTCCATTAATGTAGAAATTAGAATTAATGAAGGCGAAAAAGCAACCTGGAACAGAGTAACATGGAGTGGAAATACTACTACTCATGACCACGTTATCCTGCGTTCTTTAAGAACAAAACCTGGAAGTTTATTTGCAAAAAGCGATATCAAAAGAACTTATTTTGATCTGGCCGGAATGCAGTTTTTTGACCCACAACAGGTTGGACAACAGATTACGCCAAACCCACAAGATAATACGGTAGATGTACACTGGACTTTGGTTGAAAAAGGATCGTCGCAGGTTCAGCTTCAGGCAGGTTACGGTGGTGGTTCATTCATTGGAACTTTAGGACTGACTTTCAATAACTTTTCCCTTAGAAATTTCTTGAAACTGAAAGATTTCAAACCAGTACCACAAGGTGATGGTCAAACGCTTTCCGTTCAGGCTCAAGCAGGGCAATATTTTCAGAATTATGGGATTTCATTTACAGAGCCGTGGTTGTTTGGGAAAAAACCAACCGCACTATCTGTAAGTTTAAACCAATCATTAGTAAGATATTCGGATCAATTTGGGGCAACTCAAAAATTAAATATTTTCTCTGCGAGTGCAGGTTTAAACAGATTGTTGAGATGGCCCGATGATTATTTCTCTCTTTACACAGGGATTCAGTACCAAAGCTATGACTTCAACAATTATCCTTTCCAGTTCGGAAATACGACAGAATATAATGGTTCTGCGAAAAATTTTAGTTTCAATGTAGGTTTAAGCAGAAATTCTGCAGGATTAGATCCTATTTTCCCAACGCAAGGTTCAAACATTGAAGCTTCTGTAAAATTTACGCCGCCTTATTCTCTCTTTAACAAAAAGGATTATTCAACCATCACACCGGTAGAAAAATACAAATTGTTAGAGTTTTATAAAGTTAAATTAAAAGCCGATATTTACAATACGGTTGTTGGCAAGATGGTTCTTAGAAGCACCGCTGAAATGGGCTTTCTTGATGGCTATAACAAAGAACTAGGTGCGCCACCTTTCGAGCGATTTTATGTAGGAGGAACAGGACTTATTGGTGGAAGATATGACGGACGGGAATTGGTTCCTTTGAGAGGTTATGAGAATTCTTCATCCACAGGTGGTGAAGCTGCTGATGTAACGCCTTATGGAGGTGCTACCGTTTATAACCGATTTGCTTTGGAATTAAGATATCCAATCTCCATGAATCAAACGGCAAAAATTTATGCGCTTACTTTCTTAGAAGGAGGAAACGCGTGGAATTCTTTCGGAACGTATAACCCATTCCAGTTGAAACGTTCTGCCGGAGTCGGAATTAGAGTTTATATGGGAGCTTTCGGATTAATTGGATTTGATTTCGCTTACGGATTCGATAAAACATTGATGGGTAACGATCCTTCAGGTTGGAAGACACACTTCTTGATGAATCAGTCATTATAAATATAATAACAATGAAAAAGTTTAAATTATTTTCAGCGCTCTTCATTCTGTTTGCGGGTTTATTAAGTGCCCAAAAGATTGGAGTTGTAGATACCAATTATATTTTAAGCAAACTTCCGCAGTATAAAGATGCAGAAGACCGTCTGAATTCTCAGATTGCTAACTGGCAAACAGAAATTCAAACCCTTCAATCGGAGTTTGATAAGAAAAAATTGCTGTTGGAAAATGAAAGAGTTCTTTTGGTTGGTGATCAGCTAAAACAAAGACAAAAAGAAGTTGATGATCTAGATAAAAAAATTAAAACCATGATCAACAATCGTTTCGGATCAATGGGTGAAATTAATAATGCAAGATCAAATTTGACCAAACCATTTCAGGATCAAATCTGGAACGCAATCAAGACCGTATCAGAGAAAAACACCTTAGGCATCATTCTTGATAAAAGCAATAACATCAGTGTAATTTTTCTCGAAAAAAGATATGATTATACAGATAAAGTATTAGATTTGCTGCTGAAAAATTCTGGAAGTAAAAAGACAGAATCACCGAACAGATCTAGTAAAGTCTCTGAAGAAGCAAGAGAAATAAAAGCGAAGATGAAGAGTGAAGATGGTGCTGCAAAATTGCAGAATACAGAAGCAAGAAAAGTAAAATAAAATTTAAAAACAATAAATTATTTATCCCTAGTTATGAAAAAATTAAGTGTATTATTTGCAGCAGTAATGATGTTTGTAACCGTAGGTGTTGCAAATGCTCAAAAAGTTGCCTCTATCGATTATGAAGCAATTTTAGCTTCAATGCCGGAAACCAAAAAAATGACATCTGATCTAGATACTTTTAGCAAATCCAAAGGTGATGAACTGAACAAACAAGCAGAAGCTTTTCAAAAAGAAGTTCAACAATATCAAGCAGATGGAGCTAAAATGACAGAAGCTCAAAGACAAGCGAAAGAAGGTGAATTGCAGAAAAAACAACAAAATTTACAAGCACTTCAGCAAACTGCTCAAGCAGATTTAGCACAAAGAAGAGATGCTGCGGTTAAACCGATCATCGAAAAATTAAATGGTGCTGTGAACAAAGTTGCTAAAGCAAGCGGATTTGAATTCATTATTGATTCAACTGCTTTGATTTACAAAAGCGGTCCAGATGCAACTCCATTAGTGAAAAAAGAATTAGGTCTTTAAGATATAATTTTAATAAACAAAACCATCTCGACTATTCGGGATGGTTTTTTTAATTTTGTAAAATGGAACAAGAAATATCAAGCGAAGTAAAAGTAAGATTCAGCGACTGCGACCCAATCGGTCATCTCAATAATGTGAAATATCTTGAGTATATGCTCAATGCAAGAGAAGATCATGTAGAAAGCGGTTATGGTTTCACCTACGAAGAATATACGCGCAGAACCGGCTGTACTTGGATTACGGTACAAAATGAGATCGCCTACTTAAAAGAGGTGCGTTATAATGCTAAAGTCCTCATTTCCAGCAAAACAATAGACCTTGGAGACCGACTGTCAAAAGTAGAAATTCTGATGAAAAGTGAAGATGGAAAAGTGATTCACAGTATTCTGTGGCTCACCGTGATTTATTTTGATATGAAAACGCGCGCATCTGTTTCACAACCAGAAGAAACCAAAGAGCTCTTCCGAAAGTTTTTGATTAATTTAGAAGAGAAAGATTTTCAAAGCAGGGTTTCTTACTTTAGAAAACAAAACAAAGCAGCACAGAAATTATGAAGAAAATACTAATCATTGGCGGGAACGGTCAACTCGGTAATTGTTTCAGAAAATTGGCAACCGATCATGATGATCGTTTTGAATTTGAATTTACAGATTCAGACACTCTAGATATTACCAACAGAGATCAGGTTTCAGATTATTTTTACGACTTCAAACCAGATTTTTGTATTAACGCTTCTGCTTATACAGCAGTTGATTTAGCAGAAACTGAACCTGAAAAATCTTATGCTGTAAACGCAGAAGGAGTTGCAAATCTTGCAGAAGCCTGTGCAGAGCACAACACCATTTTCATTCATATTTCGACCGATTATGTTTTTGATGGAGAAACGAACATTTCTTATTCAGAAGACGATTTTACCAATCCGCAAGGAGTTTATGGAGCGTCTAAAAGAAAAGGTGAAGAGTTAGCACTCGACCTTCAACCAAAAACAATTATTCTGCGAACTTCCTGGCTGTATTCAGAATTCAATAAGAATTTTGTGAAAACCATGCTGCACTTATTTTCTGTGAAAGAAGAAATGGGAATTGTAGCCGATCAATTTGGTCAGCCAACCAATGCGAATGATCTGGCAGAAGCAGTGATGACCATTATTGAAAAAGAATCCAAAACCTACGGGATCTTCCATTTTTCAAATTATCCGGAAACAACCTGGTTTGGTTTCGCCCAAAAAATTGCAGAATTTTCAGGCTCAGAAATTAAACTGAAAGCCATTACAACTGAGGAATTTCCGACACCTGCAAAACGCCCGAAACGAAGCACAATGTCTTTAGATAAAATAGAAGAAGTTTACAAAATAGAACCAAAATACTGGGAAAATTCCCTTGAAGAATGTATCGAAATTTTACAGAAAGCATGAAGAAATTAATCTATCTATCCATCTTATTTTTTGCTCAAATGTTTTTTGGGCAAACGGTAATTCTAAACAAAGTCCTGAAATCAAACACCAACTCTGATAAGATTCTTTATAAAATAGATCCCGAGAAAGTAACTTCCGAATATTTAGGTGAACTCGAAGTTCAGGGTTTTTCCGATGATGATGTGAAAGTATTTGGGATGATCTACAAAAAAGCCAAAGAAATCGGTGCAAATGCTTTTTCTTACCAACCTTTTGAAACCGTTGACGGCTCGATTCAGAAATTCGATTATGCGCATTATCGCCTCAATCTTTATTATGTTCCGGCAAATACTTTCCCCAAAGAAGACAATATTATTTATCTCATCGCGTCTCCTTATAAAAAACAGTCGATCGCTGTCAATAAAGATAATATCGTTTTTCAGCCCCGAACTTATATCAAAAAAACGTTGTCTGCAGGCGAGATCATCACTATTTCTACGAAGAAACTTTTAGGTTCGACCATCAAACTTGCAGGTCAGGAAAATCAACCGATACAATATTTCCAGTTTTCTGCCTTCTCTGTAAATTCAAATCCTTACGGAACTGCGGGAGTTAATGTGAAATCTGGTGATATCACTCGGTTAGAACAGTCTTATGGTCAGTTTCTTACCACGATCTATGAAGAATTTAAGTAATTGATGTAGGAGCAAAAAGAGTATTTTCTATTTCCAATTTATTTCCCGCTTTCCGCACTCGCTTTTTTGGGATCGCCAAATAATTGGCAATTCCAAAAAGAGCTCAAACAAATGCTCCAATCGGGGCTAGAATCGAGATTTCCTCTTCTTCCAAAGATTATTTCGGTGACAATATACTTGTTTGACAAGAAGAGAATTTGTATCCGTAACAAAAATCATAAAAAGACTTTTTCGCGCTCGCTTCGCTCGCGCCAAAAACCAATATAAAACACTCAATTTCGTATCTTTGAATTATGAAAGTAGATATTTTAGCAATCGGTGCTCATCCCGATGATATAGAACTCGGTTGTGGCGGCACAATCGCCAAACTGATCAGCGAAGGAAAAACCGTTGCCGTAGTCGATCTTACACAAGGTGAACTCGGAACACGCGGAACAAATTTTACCAGAGCAGAAGAAGCTGCAGAGGCCTCCAAAATATTAGGAATTTCTGCACGTGAAAATCTCAAAATGAAAGATGGTTTCCTTCTGAACACTGAAGAACATCAAATGCAGATCGTAAAAATGATCCGCAAATATCAACCTGAAATTATTTTCGCCAATGCAATTGATGATCGACATCCGGATCATGCAAAAGCTGCAAAATTAGTTTCAGATGCGTGTTTCCTGTCAGGATTAGTAAAAATAGAAACGGTTTCCGAGGGACAAAACCAGAAAACTTGGCGGGCGAAACAGGTTTTCCATTACATTCAATGGAAAAACATCACTCCCGATTTTGTTTTCGATATCTCCGATTTTATGGAGAAAAAAATTGAAGCGTGTCTTGCCTATAAAACTCAATTTTACGATCCCAATTCGAAAGAACCAATAACGCCGATCGCGACCAAAGATTTCCTGGAAAGCCTGACTTACAGAGCTCAGGATTTGGGCAGACTCTCAGGAGTAGATTTTGCAGAAGGCTTTACGACAGAAAAATTGCTGGCATTCAAAAATTTCGACGGAATAGTTTGTTAATTTTAGAGAAAATCTTATATTTGCACTTCTGAAAACGGTGGTTGTAGTTCAGTTGGTTAGAACGTCGGTTTGTGGTACCGAAGGTCGTGGGTTCGAGACCCATCATCCACCCAAAATTAAAACGTATTGATTTTCAATGCGTTTTTTTTATGTCCAGGAGTTATTTAGAGATTTTTTAAAAGATAATGACGTCGTAATTATCAAAGTTTTTATCGTGGCTTTTTTATTGGATTTTTTGAAGTGTTGAAAACTGAGTAAACAATGATTTTCATTTCTTCGATTTCAAAAATAATCAAATAAGGAAATTTATAAGATAAGCTTCTCGATAATTCTTGGTCTTAACTTCAAAATGTTTAGGATTACTTCAAATTTTTTTAAAATAGATTTCCAATTGTAGTAAGAATTTTTCTCCTAGTCCGACTTGTTTCCTTTCGTAATAAAGATAAGCATCAATAATTTCTTCATCAGTTTCTTCTTTAATTTCTAATTCGTAAATCATTTTATAGCGCCTCTTGTTCTGTCTTTAACCTCTTCCCAATCATAAGATTTAGACTCGCCCCTTAAATGACGCATCTTGCGTTCATCTATTTCGTCATAAAAAGATTCTGGTACTATAGATTTTCCTTCCTCTTCAAATTCCTCATTTGTGATAATTGCGTTGATAATACGAAGCATCCGCTCATCTGCATGGTCAATAAACGTGTGGATTCTTTTTTTAATATCGAGTGTGGTTTCCATTACTTTATTCTTTGCATTTTCAAAGTTAGCAAATTTTTTATCATTAATAACTGCGAAATATTCAATAAAAAAAAGCACCCAATTGAGTGCTTTATATTTTCTTTATACTTCGTCGTCAGACTCTATTGTGAAAGATTTCGATTTATAATCTTTATCGTGTTTTTCAGAAATTACATCTTCGCCTTTTTCGTTGAGTATAAAATCGGTCGATTCTTTAAACATTTCTTCAAAACTTTTGAAATCTTCTTTATACAGATAGATCTTATGTTTTTCGAAACTGGCTTCTCCATTATCACCAAAGTGTTTTTTACTTTCGGTAATGGTTAGATAGTAATCTCCTGCTTTTGTTTCGCGCACGTCAAAGAAATAAGTCCTTCTTCCTGCCTTTAACACCTTCGTGAAAATTTCATTTTCGTTGCGCTCCTTGTAATCACTCATTTTTACTATTTTTTGAAATCTTGTTTAACAAATATAAAAGATTTCTTTTAATTGCAAAATTTATTTTTACGTTTTGGCTAATAAAATTGAATTATCGATAATAAATGTGCATTTATTAAGATTCAGAATTTTCTATTTTAGTGAGATTCAATATTTTATCCGCGCGTTTTGCACTACTTTCCCGGTGCGTAATGATGATTGAACTGCTTTTCTGAATTTCGTTTTCTATGTTTTGAAGGATATTTTCTTCCGTTTCTGTATCCAAAGCGGAGAGTGAATCATCGAAAATAAGAATTTTCGGTTCTTTAATTAAAGCTCTTGCTATACAAATTCTCTGTTTCTGACCACCCGAAAGCATCACGCCTCTTTCTCCAACCATGGTTTTATACCGGTCTTTGAATTCTACAATATTTTTATGAACGTCTGCTTTTCTAGCAAATTCCTCAACCAGTTTTAGCGAAGGTTTATCAATCGCAAAACCAATGTTATTTTCAATCGTATCCGAAAAAAGGAAACTTTCCTGCGGAATATATCCTATGAATTTTCGGTAGTTGACCAAATTGTGTTCTTTCAAATTTTTACCATCGATTAGGATTTCACCTTCTGTTGGATCAATTAACCGACAAAGCAAAAGCGCGATGGTCGATTTCCCACTTCCGGTTTTCCCCATGATTGCGAGAGATTTGCCGGCTTCGATCTTAAAACTGAGATTATCCAATGCTTTAATTCCAGTGTTCGGATAAACATAGGAAACATTCCGAAATTCAATATCTCCTTTGATTTTATAATTTTCGTGATTCGTATTAATGATATCAGTTTTCATATCCAAAAACTCATTTATTCTCGACATCGATGCAGCGGCTCTTTGATTTACTGAAGTTACCCAACCGAGCATGGAAAAAGGAAAAATTAGAATATTAATATAGAGAAAGAAATCAGCGATTTTCCCTACCGAAAGTTCGTTACTCATGTATTTTTGTCCACCAATCAGCAGAATAACAACGTTCAGCATTCCGATAACAAATAAAATAATGGTAAAGAAGTAAGCTTCAGTTTTCGCCAGATCCAAAGCTTTATCCTGATAATCTTTTACTTTGGTGCCGTAATTATTTTCGATATATTTTTCTTTCGCAAAAAATTTGACCACACGAATTCCTGAAAAACTGTCCTGTACAAAAGTGGAAATTGCAGACTGGCTTTTCTGCATTATTTTCGATTTCTTATTGATGATCGAACTCACCTTATAAATTCCAAAGGAAAGTATGGGTAAAGGTAAAAGTGACCAAACCGTCATCGTAACATCGGTCCTCAACATATAAACACAGGTAATTATGAGTAATATTATAAGATTTGCAACGTACATAACACCGGGACCGAGATACATTCTTACTGCAACAACGTCTTCACTCAAACGGTTCATCAAATCTCCGATCGTCGTTTTTTTGAAATCGGTTAGCGATAGATCCTGGTAATGGCTGTAAATTTTGTTTTTTAATTCGTATTCGATTCTGCGGGAAGCGACGATGATGGTTTGTCGCATCATAAAGGTGAAAAAACCTGTTAGCAAAGAGGAACCAACAATGATTCCAACATAAATTAAAACCTGTTTATTAAAGCCCAGACTGGTTGTTCTGGAAATTTCATCGACTGATTTCCCTACAAATTGAACCTTAAAAATATTGAAAAAATTACTGGCTATAATAAAGAAGAATCCATAAAATAATAAAATTCTATGTTTCCAAAAATAGGAATTCAGCGTTTTTAGTGAGTTCATAATTTTCTTACGGTTTTCAGCTTATTTCGTCCTGCATTAATAAGATGCAAAAGTAATAAATTGAAATTTGATTTGGTTTTTTTTATCGATTCAGAATACTCAAAACAGAACTCATTTCTAAAAAAAAGCTATCTTTGCACCCACAAAAAGTTCTTTGAAATGTTAGGAAGAAGACAAATCCGCGAAAAGGTAGTAGAATCGTTGTATTCTTACTGTCAAAACCCCATTAAATTCGATATTATAGAGAAAAATATGTTCTCTGAAATCGAAAAAATCTATCATCTTTACATTTACCAACTTAATTTTCTCGTGGCTTTGAAAGCTTTAGCAGAAAAACAAATGGAAATCGGTAAGAATAAATACATCAAAACCGAGGAGAATGTAAATCCAAATCAAAAGTTTATCAATAATCAAATCCTGTTGAAATTAGAAGAAAATACAGAACGTCTTTCTTTTACTTCAAAACATCAGGAATTGAAATGGGATATTAACGATGAATTACTGGTAAAGACTTTCCAGAGAATGACTGCCGGAAAAAGGTATCAGGATTTTATGAAAGAAGAAGGCTATTCTTTTGTAGAAGATCAAAAATTTATCGGGAAATTATTTTTAAGATATATTGCTGAGAACGATGATTTTCATGATCATCTGGAAGAAAAAGAAATGAGTTGGGCCGATGATTTTCACATCGCCAATTCGATGATGCAAAAAACGATTGGTTTCCTGAAAGAAGATGAACCAAGTCACACTTTAATTAGAATGATCAAAGATGAAGACGATCGTGAATTTGCACGCCGATTATTAAAAGAGTCTTTAAACCATTTTGAAGAAACTGAAAAAAAGATCGGATCAATGCTGGATAACTGGGATCTGGACCGTATATCACTGCTCGATAAAATTATCTTGATCGCAGCGATTTCAGAAATCGAGTATTTCCCTTTAACACCGGGAAGAGTTATTATTAATGAATACATTGAGATTTCAAAAGTTTTTTCTACCGACCGTTCCAATATTTTTATCAATGGGATCTTAGATAAATACACGAAAGATATAAACAGAAATTAATACAGAATTTATGAAAAATTTAATTAAAATAGTGCCGTTAGTTGCTGCTTTAAGTTTAGTGGCTTGTAAAAAAGACCAGTCTGCAGATCAGTTGGTTGTGAACGAAGAAACTACAGTGACAGCGCCTGATTCAACTGCAACAGCGACCGCAACCGCAGCTCCAACTTCAGATGCGACACTTGTTACTGCAAATGATCAAGCTAAAGAAGCATCGTCTAAACCTTTAACATCCGTTGCGCTTTCAGAATCAAGTTTTGAATTCGGAAAGATCAAAAAAGGAGATCACAAAGAACATACTTACGAAATCACCAATACCGGAAAAAATCCTTTGATCATTTCTCAGGTAAAGCCAGGTTGTGGTTGTACTGTTCCTGATTACACGAAAGATCCTATTATGCCAGGAAAAAAAGGAAAAATCACTTTGAAATTTGACTCTTCTAATTTCGACGGATTGGTTCAAAAGCAAGCTGAAGTTTTCGCAAACGTAGAAAAATCGCCGATGGTAATTACATTTTCAGCAGATATTCAACCTAAATAATTTAAACAATAATAATGATAGCAATATTTTTACAAGCAGCAGCGCCGGAAAGCTCTTTGATGCCGACAATGCTGATGATGGGCTTAATGTTCGTTGGATTTTATTTTCTGATGATCCGCCCACAAATGAAAAAATCGAAGCAGGAAAAAAACTTCCAGTCTGAATTAAAAGTGGGTAGCAGAATAGTAACCACTTCTGGAATGCACGGAAGAATCGCTCAAATTCTAGAAGATGGGATCATCATTGAAACCCTTTCCGGAAAGTTGAAATTCGAAAAAGCAGCCATCTCCAGAGATTTCACACAGCAGAGATTTCCAGATGCAGCTACTGACGATAAAAAATAATATTTTTTTAGGATATATTTTAAAAGCAACCAATTACGGTTGCTTTTTTTAGCTAAAAATTAAAATTAACAAACTCGCAACAAAGATCCTGAAGATCGTTACCAAAGGATAAACCTGCGCATAACTTTGAATCGGAATATCGGAATCTAGATAGTTCGTACTGAACGATAATGCAGCAGGATCGGTATAACTTCCGCTCATAATTCCAACCAACTGCAGATAATTTATTTTCATTATAAATCGTCCTACAATCACCATGGTTATTAAAGGAATAAAGGTTATTGCGGAACCGAAAAGCAACCAGTTCCAGCCATTATATTTTACAAAGTTTTCGTAGAAACCGTCACCTGCGTGAATTCCAACGGCCGCAAAAAAGAGGCAAATCCCAAAATCTTTCATAAAGTAAATTGCGCCGTTATTAATGTAGGAATGGATAAATGATATTCCGCCATATCTCGAAATTAGAAGTGCCACGATCAAAGGTCCAGCTGCGAATCCCAGTTTTATCGGAACCGGTAAACTTGGGATCATGATAGGAATTGATCCTAAAATTACGCCTAAAAGTAAACCTCCGAACAGAGAAAGGAAATCTGGTTCTAATAATTTTTTCTCGGAGTTTCCGATGATTTTTTCTACTTCTTCAATCGCTTCCTTCGAACCGATGACTCTCAATTTATCACCATAAAATAATTCTAAAGATGGTCGTGGTAAAATTTCTCTTCCTGCACGAAATACGCGGGTAACTTTCAGATCATAAGTATTAAAGAGATCGAGTTGCGAAAGTGTTTTATGAAGTACCGAAGATTTGGTAACGAAAATGTTTTTTTTGTGAAGGTCAGTATCAGATTCAATGAAAAGATCTTTTGATTCTCTACCCAGTATGCTGATAAACTCATCCAAATCTTTTTCTAAGCCAACAATCATCAAGACATCGCGGTCTCGCAATTCGTGATCTAAAGTCGGTGATTTCACTACAACACTTCCACTATGTTTTAGTCGGGAGATTACAATTTCACGACCAAATTCTTTCAGGATCTGATGCAGTGTTTTCCCGAAAAATTCTGCATTCGTAACGCGCATTTTTTTGTGAACTAAAGGCAATTCACTGTCGATTTTTGATTTCCGGAATTTTTTCATCTCTTCATCCGGATCGATTTTTAATAAAATTTTAGAGAGAATAATAGTGCCAATAATCCCGAAAACTCCGAGCGGATAAGTAATTGCGTAACCAATTGTTGGATCATCGAATGTCTTCTCAGGGAAAGAGTTTTTTATTTCTTCAATGGTATTTTTTGCGGCTCCCAAACCTGGAGTGTTCGTTACGGAACCACTCATTATTCCTACTAGATCTTCAATTTTGAGACCAGTAACCTTAAAAAGGATCAGAGTAACTAATCCCCCAAAAAGTACTGTGGAAACAGCTAAAATATTAAATTTCAAGCCATCATTTTTGAAGGAGGAAAAGAAAGATGGACCAACTTGTAAACCGATCCCATAAACGAAAAGGATCAAACCAAAATCTCTAATGAAGTCTAAAATTCCTGGCTGAATTCGGTACCCGAAATGTCCTAAAATTAATCCTGTAAACATCACCGCAGAAACACCAAATGTAATTTTGCCCAACTTGAGTCTTCCGAAAAAAATACCGGTCGAAATTGCCAGCATGATGGCGACAATTGAATTCGTAACGGTAGGATTTTCTACTGGAAGAAGAAGAACTTTTAACCAATCAAACATTTTTATTAATTTTCAACAAAATTAGCTTTAATAACGGCTAAAAGAGAGGAAATAGTGATGAAGTTTGTCAGAATTGATTAAATGGTATTTTGTCAACGATTTCTCAGCAACTGAAATCCAATTCCGCAATCTAAACACTTCTTCTTCTCACAGAAATTTTTGTGATGATAAAGTAATGCTTGAGTTTCAAGGGCATTTTCAACTTTTACTTTTAAGTCTTTCCAACCTTCAATAATTATGTTTTTTTCCGGTGAATTGTTTCGATAAAAATTTAATATTTCGTCTGCGATATTTTCTTCAGAATTTTTGTGATAGGTATATTTCACTGGAAGAATTGCATTGATTAAAATGAGGTCAACGAAATCTTTAGTTAATAATTTTTCGCCTTCAACAGGCGATATTTTTCCGAAATTAAAACGATTATTCCAATATTCACTTGCTTTTACGTTTTCAAAAATCTTATAGATCTCTCCAATATTTCTTGCTGAGATCAATTTTGAAAATAGATTTTGATTTAAATGATACAAAGAAGCAAATTGTGAAAGACGAACCGTAGGGAAATTCGGCGGCCGAAGTTTCGAAAATTTGGGATTAAAGCGAACTTCATTAATATTATATTTTACTTTTAGGAAATCAAATTCGCGTTTCCAGATTTTGGTTTGCTCTTCTTGTGGATTTTCAAGCCAATTGCTCATTCCATAAAATAAAGCTTCTAACTGCGTCTGATTTTGCCTGATTTTATTCACCATAGAAAAATCTAAACTTTCCGCTATTTGCTGGAAAATTTGTGAATTAACCTTTAAGCCAAAAGAATAGGCTAAATTTTGAAAGAGCACTGCTTCGTAATTATTTTTGTTGAGAACTAACGCGGCTTCAATTTCTAGGGATTTTTCATCTAATTTTTTCAATAGCGTTTCTTCCCAAAAATAAAATGGAATTTTTTTAGCATCAAATAAATTAGAGCACGGAATAAATTGATTTTCGTTTAATAAAGATTCGTATTTCCAAAGTAAAGTTTCATCGATATAATCTTTCAATTCAAGGGTCGGAATTCCTTTGTTATTCAATTCTTCAACTTCAACATCCTGAATAAAAACAGCGTGCAAGATTAGATTTTCAAATTCGGGATTGCCTGAATGCTGATGAAAGATATAATCGGAGGATTTTACGTGAAGCTCAATGTTTCCTGCTAAAACGACATTGTTGGTTTTGACCTTTCCAAATAAAAAATCCGGTCCGGAATCGAAATTCCATTTACCAAAATCAAGAATTTCCAGATCATTTCCTCGCACATCTTTAAAATCAAAACTTTTAAAAATCTTGAAATTCCAAAGATATTGAAGAAGCTTTTCGTTCATAATAAATGATACTTCATGCAAAGTAACGAAGCAATCATGAGATTATGACCGTGTAAACACTATTTTTTGAAGTTGGCTAAAGTCTTTTCGTACATCTTTTCATACACTGGTAAAATGTTTCTAAGATCGAATCTGAGTGCCTGTTCTTTCGCGTTTTTCTTCATTTGAGCCAACAGATTTTCGTCGCTTAGTAATTTGATGGTATAATTACTCATGGCTTCAACATTACCAATTTCGGCTAAAAATCCGGTTTCTCCCTGAATATTAACTTCGGGAATTCCACCAGCGTTTGAGCTGATGACAGGAGTTGACGCAGCCATTGCTTCCAGCGCCGCTAAACCAAAACTTTCCTGCTCGGAAGGTAAAAGGAAAACGTCGGAAAGCTGTAGAATTTTGTATAAATCGTTGACTTTTCCTAATAAACGAACTCTATTGATTAGATCAGGATGCTCCTCCAAAAACTGATTGATGACTTCCATGTCGGGTCCTTCGCCAATAATAATAAGTTTGCAGTTGATTTTTTTCTGAACATTTTTAAAAATTTCCAGAACTTCTTCCACTCTTTTTACGGGACGAAGATTAGAGACGTGAATCAGAATTTTTTCATCTGGCGTTGCAAATTGATCTCTTTGACATGCTGACTTGTTGATAAATTCTGAATTATCGATAAAATTAGTGATGACTTCGATTTCTTTTTTAATATTGAAGAATTGAAGCGTATCTTTTTTTAAACTTTCAGAAACTGAAGTAATCGTATCGGATTGATTGATAGAGAATTCGACCGCATGTTTGTAACTTGGATGTTGACCAACCAAAGTAATATCGGTTCCGTGAAGCGTGGTTACCAAAGGAATATCTTTGCCTTCTTCCTTCAACATTTGTTTCGCAGTAAACGCCGCGTACGCATAAGGAATAGCATAATGAGCGTGAAGCAAATCTAATTTGTACAAATTTACAACCCGATAAATCATTGATGAAAGCGCAATATCATAAGGTTGATATTGAAAAAGCGGATACGTTTGAACGTTTACTTTATGGAAAAAAATATTCGGATTGGTAATATCTAATCTTGCGGGCAGAGCTGAACTTATAAAATGCACTTCGTAGCCTTTATCGGCAAGTGCCATACCAAGTTCTGTAGCAACGATGCCACTTCCACCATAAGTTGGGTAACAGAGAATTCCGATTTTCATAGGTTTAAATATTTTTAAATTGAAATTACTCAATTACAGTTTTTGTGTTGTCTTTTAAATTAATTTTAGAAGATGCATTCAAATCGATTCCTTTTCCGGCTTTCAAATTTTCATTGACTAAAACTGGAAGTTTTCCTGAAATTTTTGTCGCTCCATTCAAGGCCATCGCAGTTGCAGTCATCGAATCATCATTGTTTTCGTAAGAAACTAAAACGGTAGGAATTTTAGAAATGTCAATATCTTTTAAAGCATAAGCCGAGCCAAAAACATTCAAAATAACGTTTTGATTTTTACTCAAATCAGCCAACACTTTTTTGCTTTCTTCTGAAATTTTGTATGGTTTATAAGCAGTAGAATTGTCTTTGTGAAAGCCAACAATCACGGTTGAATTTGCTGGAATACTGGAGATTTCTAAAGCTTTCTTTACGATGACGGTTGTATTTAAATTCAATTGATCCAAGAAATTTTGATAAGGCGCTTCTTCTAAAGGTACATAATAGTAAGTTTTCTTGCAGTCTAAAGGCAAAAGTTTTTTATCATCTTTTAATAAAGTCAAAGCGTTGCTGTATAAGTTTTGAACTAAAATTTTGTGCGAATCATTGTTGAGATCTTCGTTAATGTTTTCAGGATTTCGCGGTTGATATTGAGTCAAACCTAAAAAGTATTTGGTCAGAAGAATTTTTTTTACACTTTCTTCAACTCGGTTTTGAGAAATTTCTTTATTATCAATTGCTAGTTGAATCAGTCTTTTTCCTTCTTTTACACCGTCGGAAAAAAGCATAATGTCATTTCCAGCTTTGAAAGCCAACGCATCTAATTCTCCCGGTTTGTACCGTTTTGCAACGGCACCCATATTTAAAGCATCGGTGATGATCAAGCCTTTGTAGCCGTATTTATCTTTTAAAATTCCAGTGACAATATTTTTAGAAACTGAAGCTGGAACTCCTTTTTCACTTTCTAAAGCGGGAACATATAAATGAGCGACCATAACGCCACCAATTCCTTTATCCATTAATGCTTTAAACGGTGCTAATTCAATTTCGGTAAGTCGTTTTAAATTGTGAGAAACTACGGGCAGATCCAAGTGAGAATCAGTATTGGTGTCACCATGTCCAGGAAAATGTTTGATGGCTGCTAAAATATTATTATTCTGTAATCCGTTCGAATAAGCAAGTCCAGAACTTACCACATTTGAAACTTCTGAACCGAAACTTCTGTTCCCAATAATAGGATTATCAGGATTGGTGTTGACATCTACAACAGGTGCGAAATCCCAGTTGATGCCCATTCTTTTACAATCCTCTGAAATTTTAGCAGACATTGCAGTAATTAAATTCTTGTCCTGAATCGCACCTAAAGTCATTGCCCAGGGAAACTTATGTGCCGTCGCGATTCTTTGAAAAACGCCCCATTCAGCGTCCATTCCTATTATTAAAGGAACTTTTGATTTTGTTTGAAATTCATTAACTAAATTAATTTCTCTGGCGGCATCATCCTGCATCAAAATTAAGCCGCCAATTTGTTCGTTAACTACAATGTTTCTTACATTATTTATGAAGTCTTCTCCTTTATTAGTGTAAAGTGCAATAATAAATAATTGACCGAGTTTTTGATCTTGTGAAAGAGAACTGTATGTTTTATCGACCCAATCGCTGGCTTTTTTTAAATCCTGTTTGCTTAGATTTTTTGGTTGATACTGTGCTGAGATTTTTAAAGAAAATAAAATAATTATTAAGAAAGAGATTTGACTTTTTACGTTTTTCATTATCTAAAATATGAGAGAAAACAAAAATACAATTTTTAATTTTTAGATTTTAAATTTATTGGCATACATCTTGAAATCTTTAGAATACAATTAATCTATAAATACTTTTAAAAATGAAAAAATATTTTACATTCATGCTTTTAGCGATTTTTGGAATTGTTGCACTAAGTTGTAACAATAGAGATAATGACGTTGTTCCTCCTGATACTTACTCTAAAATGCTCGATGTGAAATCGAGTTTTACAAGTGCAAATAGTTACACTATCACTCAGGGAATAACAATTAATAGTACCGATGTAGTATTGGTTTATCGAAACTATAATTCAAATTCTACGGGTTCGCCAGTTTGGCAACTCCTGCCTGCCACAGAATATTTAACAACTGGTAGAATTGATTACAGCTTTTTATTTGATACTAATAACGTAGAAATTTATGCAGATTTTGATCCTGCTACGACGACACCTTCCGAAATGGCTTCATACGTTAATAATCAAACGTTTAGAGTTGTTTTAGTTCCTGCTTCACAAGGTAAAAATGCTAATCTTGATTATAAAGATTACAATAGCGTGATAAAATATTATAATATTCCTGATCGAAAATAATTTCAATTCGAAATTAACCGTAATACAAAGATAAAGCCTGATGATTTCAATTGGGCTTCTTTCTGTTTTTTGTTAAAAATCATATTCTATTTATTTTACTTCTGTTCAGAATTGCTTACATTTAAAATTCAATTTAAATTACAATTATGAGTGTTCACATCGCTGCAAAAAAAGGAGAAATTGCAAAAACTGTTTTACAACCTGGAGATCCACTGCGGGCAAAATATATTGCTGATCATTTTTTGGAAGAAGTAAAATTGGTAAGTCAGACCAGAAATATTTACTATTTCACAGGAAAATATAAAGGTAAAGAAATCTCGGTGGGAGCGAGTGGAATGGGAATCCCAAGTATTGGAATTTATTCTTTCGAACTTTTTACAGAATTCGATGTCGATACGATCATCAGAATCGGTACTTGTGGTGCTTATACAACAGATTTGAAACTTTTTGATTTGCTGAATGTAGAATTTTCAGCAAGTGAATCAACTTACGCCAAATTTGCGTGGGGAATTGAAGATGATTTAATTTCACATCAAGGAAATGCATTCGGTTTAATTAATGAAACTGCAAAGAATATGGATTTAGCGATTAAGGCGACGCATATTCATACGAGTGATATTTTTTATCGAAAAGAAGAAGGTTTACCTGCACTTGCAAAGAAATATAATTGTTCGGCTGTAGAGATGGAAGCTTTTGCTTTGTTTGCCAACGCAAAATATTTAGGAAAAAATGCAGCGACCATTCTTACGGTTTCAGATATTATTCCGACACGCGAGGAAATATCTGCAGATCAAAGAGAAAAAGCTTTGAAAACAATGATTGAATTAGCTTTAGAAACTACTTTGAAGTTTTAAAAGGAGCGATTTAACCGTAAAAAAATAACGCTTCGAGGTCATCTTAGCGTTATTCTTTTTCTTCTTCTTTTTCTAAAAGATGACCGAAATAATCTTTTTTTACTTGCAGATATCCTGCACTTTCTCGCGTAGAATGAATTTGTATAGGAATCCGTTTGTTTAAATGAATGTTACTGTTTTTTACAATCTTAATTTTTTCCGGATTATTGGTCAAAAGATTGATGTCTTTCACTCCTAGAATATTTAAAATATCAATAGCAACTGCAAAGTTTCTGTCATCTGCAGGAAGTCCTAGTTCTAAATTAGCTTCTACCGTATCAAAACCTTTTTCCTGTAAAGAATAGGCTTTCAACTTATTGATGATGCCAATATTTCGCCCTTCCTGTCGAAGATATACAATCAATCCTCCATTTTCATGCATATATTTCATGGCAGCATCTAGTTGTTGACCGCATTCACATTTTTTTGAATGAAAAACTTCTCCAGTAATACATTCAGAATGAAATCGCACATTTATGGGACGGAAAAAATCAGTATTTTCGGCAATAATTGCCATGTGTGGCATCCAGTCACTTTCGTCTTCAGAGAAGGCTATCATCCGGAAATTACCATGTTCAGTAGGAACGTTAGCTTCCGCTTGAATTTTCAACATATAAAAAAAGATTTTTTAACTGGCTGATTGTTGTTTAGGTGAAATATTACTATTTAAAAACGACATATTTATTTTTATTCTTACCAAATATCTGTTCAAGACTTCATCATCTTGTTTTTTGAGAAATTTGCGCAAATGTTGAAGTTTTTTGTAAGATTTCTCAAATTTCCTTTGAGAATTGGCTAAATTGTTGAGATTAGATTCTTCCATTGCACCAATATAATCCTTTAAATGATATTTCAAATTAAGGACCTCTTTATTTACCGCCTCATTACCAAATTTCGGAAAAGAAGCAATCAAATTTGTAATTTCTGAGGAATAAAAAATAAGATTTTTTCGTTGCTCTAAAGTATAATTGAATGTTTTCCCGCTATTTTTAGACATACTGTCTGAAACTGGGGAAAGATTAATTTTTTCTGTAGAACAAGATAAAGTTAAAAGCAACAATAAAATATACCTAAATTTTAGTTTGATCATTTTTCACATTTTGATAAAGGATCGGATTAAGACTTTCATCATTATACATTTTCATCTGTTTATAACTTTTCATCTTAATTTTACCGTTCTCTATATCATCAAGTAATTGCTTGATTGCTTCAGAAAGATCTTTCTTTTGCTCTAATAAAACATTCAGTTTTTTTGAACAATTATTTCTGTGCTCTTCGCTTGCCGACTCTCTGTGAGCTTCAAGTGACATGTGATAAATTTTTAATGCTAAAATCGAAAAGCGATCAAAAGCCCATGCAGGCGTCTCACTATTTAGTTTAGCATCAGTATTTGGTGTTATGTTTTCGTATTTCTGTAGAAACCAACTGTCTAAAAACTCAACCATATCAGTTCTTTCCTGATTGGATGCGTCAATTCTTCTTTTAATTTTCAGAGCTTCGATGGGCTCTATATTGGTATCCCGAATAATATCTTCCAAATGCCATTGAACGGTATCAATCCAGTTCTTCGCATACAAAATTCGTTCCAAAGTCCCGCTTGAAAATGGGTTATTTACAGGTTCGTCTACATTATCTTTTACATGATAATTGTTGATCGACTGATTAAAAATTTCCCAGGCGGTATCTGTAATACTCATAAAGTGCAGAATTTAGTTCGTCGGTGTTGAGTTGTTGTTCGGAGGTGTGGTGGTAGTGTTAGTTGGATCTTCCGGAGCTTTTTTGTCCTCCTCCTTAACAGCATCTTTAAACTCTTTGATCCCAGATCCTAAACCTCGCATCATTTCTGGAATCTTTTTTCCACCGAAAAGAATGAGTAAAATAATTGCAACAATTAATAAGTGTTGCCAGGAAAGTGCTAATATCGTAAGTGTTTGCATTATGAAATTTTTACAAAGTTAATTTATATTTTTTTAATTGATCCAACCTAAAGGGTCTACTGGGCTTCTGTCATTCCAAATCTGGAAATCCAGAGTATAAGTTCCGTCAAAATCCTCGCCAATAGTTCCTATTGACGTTCCTGCCGAAACCTGCTGATTCGCAGAAACCATCGTGTTTGAAAGGTTTGCATAAACTGTAAAATAATCTCCGTGTTTCACCATGACCATTTTACTTCCATCTCCGGATGCAACTACTCGGGAAACTGTTCCCGGAGCAACGCATTTTGCAACTGTTCCTTTCTTTACTGAAATTTTTATTCCGTTATTCTCTTCTACAATATTTTTGAAAACGGGGTGCGGCTGTCTTCCAAATCGGTGGGTAATTGTTCCGTAAGCCGGCATTCCCATCTTGCCACGATTGGCTGCAAAATTATTTCCGACAACACTTGAAACCCCATAATTTGTCATTGCTTTGTTTTCAGCAGCTTTCTTTTCATCATTTGTTTTTTTCACCAGGTCTGCTTCTGCTGCTCTTGCGGTTGCTGCTTTGTCTGCTGCATTTTTTGCATTCGCTGCTGCAATTCTTGCGTCATTTGCCGCTGCAGCTCTTCTCGCTTCCGTTTTTTCAGCATCTGCTGCCCGTTTCGTATCTTCTGTTTTTTTCGAATCTGCTAAAGCTGCAATTTTTGCGCGGTCCACTTCTTCAGCAGCTTTTTTATCTGAAATATCTTTTAATCTTTTAGCCTCTTCGTCGGCTCTTCTTTTTTCTAATGCAAGCGCTTCCATTCTTGCTTTATTTTCAGATTCTATCTTCGCTTTTTCTCTTTCTGCAGCTATTTTTGCCAAACGTACTTTTTCAGCTTCGGCCTTTCTGTTGGCTTCCTCTTTCGCCTTTGCAATTTTAATTTCTTCCGCAATGATCGAACGAATTTGACCTTCTAACTGTTTCGACTCTGTTTGCTTCTGCTTAAGTTCTGCAGTAAGTTGTACTTCATTTTTCTTGAAGTCCTGCAACAGATTTTCTTTCTGTTTCTTTTCCGCTTCTATGGTGACCAGATCTTTTTCCTGATTAGAAAGAATTGTCACTTTGTCTTTTACAGATCTCTGCTTTAAAGCTACATTTTGTAGAAGTTTACGTGCTGCATCGGAAATCTCTGCTGCTTTTTTATCCTGATAATCTGAATAATCTTTCAGATACTGAACTCTTCTTAATGCTTCTCCCAAATTTTTCGACGATAAAATAAAGGTCACCTTATTCTGAACTCCTTTATTCTTGTACGCTTTAACCAAAACTTCGGCGTAATTCTTTCTTAATACCGCAAGCTCTTTATTCTGACGGTTAATTTCTAACTGACGAAGGTAAATATCATCTTCAATTAATCTTTTTTCTTTTTGAGTATTGGTATAAACCTTTTCTCTAAGCTGAATCTTTTTATTCACTTCATTCAAATAAGCGACAGATAATTTTGAGTCCTGTTGCGTTTTTGCGAGATTTGTGTTAATAGATGCAATTTGTTTTTTAAGTTCTACATTTTGTTTCTGAAGTTCTTCTTTCTTTTGAGAGAATAAAAATCCGCACAGAAAAATTCCTACAAAAATTCCTAATTTCTTAATCATCTAATCTCAGTTTTCGTATAATTATTGGGAACGGAGTACGGTGTATCCATTTTCGAACTCTCAAATCTCGTGTTTTCCAAGAAAATTTGGCTAGTTTTTGTACCTTTTATAATTATTTTAACATTTTTTGGCAATTTCATGTTATCGAAGCCTGTCCAATTAAAATACGAGATTTCAAGTTGATTGGTTTTATTTTTATCTTCTAATTGAACTTGATTCAAATCAAAATCAGGCGAATAATCCATAATCACCCTATATTCTGAGGTTTGACCATTGTTTTCAAATTTCAAATTTTTTGAGGAAGTCAGGCGATAGCCCTGTGCATTTTTGGTCAAAATAAAATCTTTCTCGTTGATTGGAACAAAAGTTTTTCCGAGAAGTAAATTTTGCAAAGAATTATAATCGATAAAATTAACATTCAATAATTTATTCAGGTAAGAAAAATCGGATTCAATATAAGTTTTGTTCCATTTTTCGTAGCCCTTAATTCCTTCCGGCGTTGCAATTCCTCTTCCAACATTTAGAAAAATAGCAATCATATTCATCCACACTTTTTGCCCGTTTTCAATATAAATGGTTGCATCTAAAGTAGGGATGAAATTTCCATTTTCAATATTTACTCTTGAATTTATTTTAAGTTGTTCAAAATTTGATTTTTCTTTAATTTTACTAAAGAACACAGCATTTGCAGCGATTTCATTTGCGGTCCCAATCGGAACATTGGTTACAGTTTTTGTTTTACAGGAAAACAGTAAGGCCGACGCCATCAGCAAAAGGATATATTTTTTCATTCGTTTTTTCTTTGTTAGGAAACAAACTTCACAATATTAACGCCAAACCACACAAAAGATTTTGTGTGGTTTGATGATGTTATGGTTGTTCTTAATTTTTTAATGATTGCTTGTATTGGAAACAAAGTCTAAAACAGAGAAATCACCCAATGAAATTTCTCGGGCGACACCGTAATATTGCGCAGAGTTTCCAATCATAGAATTACTTAAATTACCATGATCAATCACGGTATTTTCCTGAATTAATGAATTATCAATGTTTGAATTGATTACTTTCGTATTATTTCCGATAGAAACTCCGGGTCCAATTTTGGAGTTATAAATTTCGACATTTTCCCCAATAAAACATGGCGCGATGATCATGCAGTTTTCAATTTTGGCCGATGCAGGAAATTTTGCGACATTCTCTCTTTCATACTCCAAAACTTTTCCATTGGTTTCTACCGTAGAGTTTTTATTTCCGCAATCCATCCAGTCATCAACTTTTCCAAGGGAGAATTTTGCTCCTTTTTGCCGAAGATTTTCTAAAGCCGTAGTCAACTGATATTCACCGCCAACTTTGATGTCGTTGTCCATAATATAATTAATTTCCGACATCAGCTTTTCTGCAGAATTGAAATAGTAAATCCCAATAATCGCAAGATCCGAAACAAAAGTTGAAGGTTTCTCCACGAAATCGGTAATGAAGCCGTAATCGTCTAATTTCACAACGCCAAAAGCAGAAGGATCGTCTACTTTTTTCACCCAGATAACGCCATCAGAATTTTTATCTAAAACAAAATCTGCTTTAAATAAAGTATCTGCGAAAGCAACAACAACATCGCCTTGCATAGAAGCTTCGGCACATTTGATTGCATGAGCAGTTCCAAGCGGCTCATCTTGCGTGTAAACAGTTCCTTTTGCACCCAGTTTTTCAGCAATCTTAATTAAAGATGCTTCAACTTCAGGTCCGAAATCACCGATAATAAAGGCAATTTCATCAATTTTTTCGCCCGCAACTTTCGTGATATCTTCAACCAGACGTTGTACAATCGGTTTACCTGCAATTGGGATTAAAGGCTTAGGAACGGTTAAAGTATGAGGTCTTAATCTGGAACCTCGTCCTGCCATAGGAACAATTATCTTCATATTTAATATTTTTCAACTCAATTTTTAAATGTTGAGTAATGATTATTTTATTATTTGTTTTTAAATTTTCGGTATAAAAACTTTATTTTTTTGTGCTTCCGAAACCACCTTCACCTCTAGCTGTTTCGTTTAAATTTTCAACTTCGATCCAACTTGGGTTTTCATGTTTGGCGATGACCATTTGTGCGATTCGGTCGCCATTATTTATTTGAAAGTCGTCTGTTGACAAATTTACTAAAATAACACCGACTTCGCCGCGGTAATCTGCATCGATGGTTCCGGGTGAATTTAGAACAGTGATGCCGGTTTTTATAGCTAAACCGCTTCTCGGTCGAATCTGTGCTTCAAAACCGGCAGGAAGTTCTAAAAATAATCCCGTCGGAATTAATTTTCTTTCTAAAGATTTCAAAGTAATAATTTCCGCCAGATTCGCATATAAATCCATTCCCGCAGAGAGCTCAGTCTGGTATTTTGGTAAAGGGTTTGAGGATTTATTGATGATCTTAATTTCCATATCAGCTTTTTCTAAATTTTCTTATTGTCTCTTTTTCAAAGTAAAAAACAATTGCTAAAAATACTAATAATAATAAGTTTCCTATTATTAAATTTCCTTCAAGTACATAAAAAGAAACAACAGAGAACAATATACTTATACTCAAATATCCCAAAATTTTCTTCATGTGATATGGAACCGGATAAAAATATTGCCCCAAAAAGTAAGAAACCGTCATCATTGAAAAATAACTTAAAAAAGTTCCCCAAGTTGAAGCCCAATATCCGTAAGATGGAATGAAATAAACGTTTACGATAATAGTGACAACAGCACCTAATACCGATATATAAGCTCCAAATATCGTTTTATCAGAAAGTTTATACCATACCGACATATTCAAATAAATTCCAAGAAAAACTGCGGCGATCAAAACAATCGGAACAATCGGAATTCCTTCATTATAAGCCGGATTAGAAAGATAAAGTTTTGCCAGCCAATTTAAATTAACACATAAGGCCACTAAAATAATGCAGTTGACGATCACAAACATATCCATCAACTTCGCGTAAGATTTACCTGAGTTTTCGTTTTTTGCGTGAGAGAAAAAGAAAGGTTCAATTCCCAAAAGATAAGCTTGACGAAATAAAGTTAAGAAGGTAACGATTTTACAAACTGCACCGTAAATCGCCATTTGTTCGGTATTCGTTCCGTCGGGTAATAAATATTTCAGAAACTGCCGATCCATGGTTTCGTTGATAACTCCTGCTAAACCTGCAATCGTAATTGGCCAGGAATACGCCATCATTTTTTTCCAGAGATTCCAGTTGAAAGCATCCAGTCTTACTGATTTTATTTCCGGGAAAAGCAGTAAAAAAGTCACTGCACTTGCAACCAGATTCGCGACGAAAACATAGCCAATCCCAAAATTTTTATCATAAGTGAAACCAAAAAATCCTTTGCTCCCGAGTTTTGGTAAAATCACAATAAAGAAAACGACCAGTAAAAAATTGATAACGCCATTAATTATTTTTATTACTGCGAATTTTTTCGGCCGACCTGTTTTTCTTAAAATCACAAAAGGCATTGTTGAAAGTCCATCTAAACCCAAAACAAAAAGCATCATGGTTAGAAGATTGATCTGGTCGGGAGTTTTAAAGGCAATCGCTAAATCCTGCCGGAAAATAAAAGCGAAAAGCATAAACAAAAAAGAGGCACTAATCACACTTATCGTTGCGGTAGAAATTAATTTAGTGGTATCATTTTCTTTTTCTGCAAATCGAAAGAAAGTAGTTTCCATCCCGTGAGAAAGCAAGACAATGATAATTCCTGCAACTGAATAAAAATCGATGAAAGGCGCCAAAGAAGCGGGTCCAAAAGCATGCGTAACAAAAGGACTGATGACAAATGGAAAAAGGCGAATAATAACGGTGCTCAAGCCATAAATCGCAGTTTGCCCCAATAATTTTTTATACAAAATTTCTAAATTTTTACAAATGTATTGTTTTAATTAAAATCTAAAAAAGATTTGACCTAATGAGCGAAAAATTCTTGGTTGACAAAGCAGTTCTATTCTTTGTTTTTTTTTAAATTTACGAATTGTAAAAATTTATTTACATCCTTAAAATAGTTTTTATAATGAAGAGAGTAATTTCAATCCTGTTACTATTAACGTTTCAATATTTATTTTCTCAGCAAAAGTTTAAAATAATTTATCAAAATGAAGATTATTTTACCTCAATAATTGCCGATCAAGATGGAAATATAATTAAAAAGCTGGATCCATCGATCTATGGATTAAATTACCAACCTGAAACACTGGGTTATTTTTCAATTTTTTCAATTAAAGACGAAGAAGGTTGGACGGCGATTGACATTAATGAAAATCGACTTTTCAAAGTTTTAAACACTGAAGATGGTACGCCAAGTCCCGACGATTTATTTGAAAACAAAATTAGAATTGTAGATCATGAGGATAAGATTGGTTTTGCAAATGATAAAGGAAAAATCATCATCAAACCACAATTTGAGCAAGTTTCTACTTTTTATAAGGGAAAAGCAATTATTGGCAAAAAGTGTAAAAAAATCCCTTGGTTGGAACATGCAACAGATCGAGATTGTCAACATTATTCGACCCAATGTGAAAAATATGGATTTATTAATAAAAAAGGAAAAGTGATAATGTTTGGTCGATTTACTTTTGAAGAAATTGCCAAAAAAATTAATTGGAAAGGTTATGAATAAAATGAAAATTCTTATAAAAAACGCTAAAATCGTAAATGAAAATCAAATTTTCGAAAGTGATCTTCTTATTGAAAATGATTTAATTTCAAAAATTGAAAATAATATCTCAGAAGAAAACGCCGATCAAATTATCGAGGCAAACGGAAAATATCTTCTTCCGGGCATTATCGATGATCAAGTGCATTTTCGGGAACCGGGTTTAACCTGGAAAGGGGACATCGAAAGCGAATCGCGAGCTGCAATTGCGGGTGGAATTACCAGTTTTATGGAACAACCAAACACGGTTCCAAATGCAGTTACGCAAGAATTATTAGAAGAAAAATATCAAATTGCTGCCGAAAAATCTTTTGCCAATTATTCCTTTTTAATGGGTGGAACGAATGATAATTTGGAAGAACTTTTAAAAACAAATCCGCGAAATGTAGCCGGAATTAAATTGTTTCTTGGTTCTTCCACTGGAAATATGCTTGTTGATGATCCAGAAACTTTAGAAAAAATTTTTAATAATGTGAAAATGTTGATCGCCGTGCATTGCGAAGATGAAGCGACCATTAGAAGAAATACAGAGATCTTTAAAGAAAAATATGGCGACGACATTCCTGTTGAATGTCATCATTTGATTCGGAGCGAAGAAGCTTGCTATATTTCGTCTTCGAAAGCAATTGAGTTGGCGAAAAAAACCGGCGCAAGATTACACGTTTTCCATTTATCAACAGCAAAGGAAATGGAGCTTTTCCGAAATGATATTCCTTTAAAAGAGAAAATGATCACCGCTGAAGTTTGCCTTCATCATTTAACGTTCACCAACGAGGATTACAAAACCAAAGGGAATTTCATCAAATGGAATCCCTCAATAAAAACGCAAAAAGATAAAGACGGATTATGGGCAGCTTTGCTGGATGATCGGATTGATGTTATTGCCACTGATCATGCGCCTCATACTTTAGAGGAAAAATCTCAAAAATATTTACAAGCACCTTCCGGCGGACCTTTAGTTCAGCATGCTTTGAATGTAATGCTCGAAAACTTTAAAAATGAAAAGATCTCTTTAGAAAAAATCGTGGAGAAAATGTGTCACAATCCTGCCATTCTATTCCAAATTGAAAAGCGCGGTTTCATTAAAGAAGGCTTCAAAGCAGATTTGGTTTTAGTTGATCTGAATGAAAAATACACCGTTTCCAAAGATAATATTTTGGCAAAATGTGGTTGGAGTCCTTTTGAAGGAACTGAATTTCATTCAAAAATCACCCATACTTTCGTGAACGGTTTTCCAGCTTTTGAGAATGGAAAAATTTCCGAAGAAAAACATGGCGAAAGATTACTTTTTGACCGTAAATAATTTTTTTATGAGATCAAAAATTTTACAAGTTTCATTAGTCATCTTTTTTACAATTGATTTGTTTTTTATTTTAGATAATCAACCGGAACTTCGGTTTTTCACCAAACCACTTTTACTTCCGATTTTGATTTTAATGTATATCACAAGTTTGAAATCAGAAAAAATTCAATTGGATAAATTGTTTTTGGCGGGATTGGTCCTTAGTTTTTTCGGCGATCTGTTTCTTCTTTTTAAATGGGGTTTTCTGCCTGGATTAGGAAGTTTTTTACTGGCTCATGTTTTCTATATTATTTCTTTCAGGAAAAAAACTCAATATAGTATCTGGAAATTTTGGCCGATTATTCTTGGTCTCTTTGCAACCACCTTACTCGTTTTCCTTTTTCCCTATTTAAAAGAAATGAAAGTTCCGGTCATTATTTATGCGATTGTAATTTCTGTGATGATGTATACCGCTCTTAAAACGCACAATAGAAATTTGATCATTGGTGCGCTTTTATTTCTGATTTCAGATACGTTGCTTTCAATAAATCTTTTTTTCCAACCCTTGATGATCCTCAATTTGTTCGTAATGATAACCTACGTTTTTGCGCAATGGTTTTTGGTGAAAGGAATGCTTTCATCTAAAAATTAGTAAAGATTTGAAACAATTCCCAAAAATTTTCGTCTAATCCTTTAAAATAAATAATTTATGTTCAAAAAACTCTCTTTAGCAATTTTCATGTTGCTCTTTTCGCTGCAAACTTTTGCACAAAAAAAATACGAGTGGAAAGAAGCCTCCGGAAATGGTTACACCTACAAATATGTAACAAACGATCCGATGAATGCCAGATTTTACACTTTGAAAAATGGTTTAACGGTCATTTTAAGTCCAACCAAAAAAGATCCCAGAATTCAGGCTTATGTGGCGGTGAAAGCCGGAAGCAAAACTGATCCGCGCACAAATACGGGTTTGGCGCATTATCTGGAACACATGGTTTTCAAAGGCACCGATAAATATGGTTCTCTGGACTGGGCGAAAGAAAAACCGGAATTAGATAAGATCGACGCACTTTATGAGCAGTACAATAAAACAAAAGACGACGCACAAAGAAAGGCGATCTACAAAAAAATAGATTCCGTTTCAGGTGTTGCAAGTAAGTTTGCAATTGCGAACGAATATGACAAGATGATGGCTTCAATGGGAGCTCAGGGAACAAATGCTTTCACGAGTTTTGAGCAAACGGTTTATACCGATGATGTTCCGAGCAGTTCTTTGAATAAATATTTAGCCGTTCAGGGAGAAAGATTCCGTAATCCAATTTTAAGAATTTTTCACACGGAATTAGAAGCAGTTTATGAAGAAAAGAACAGAAGTTTAGACAGCGATGGAAGCAAAGTTTTTGAAACTTTATTTGCACAACTGTTCAAAAATCACAATTACGGACAGCAAACCACGATCGGAACCGTGCAGGATTTGAAAAACCCTTCGCTCATAGAAATCCGAAAATATTTCCACAACTATTATGTGCCCAACAATATGGGAGTGATTTTATCCGGAGATTTCGATCCTGATGTTGTGATTGCGCAGGTTGACAAAGCTTTTTCTTACATGCAAAATAAGCCTGTTGCAAAATATACGTTCACACCAGAAGTTGCAATTACTTCACCAGTTATTAAAGAAATCACCGGTCCAGACGCAGAAAATCTAACCATCGGTTACAGATTGCCTGGAAATAAAGACAAAGATGTTTTGATCGCAGATCTTGTTGGACAAGTTTTGACAAATGGAAAAGCAGGTTTAATGGACTTGAACTTGGTGAAAAAACAAAAATTACTACGCGCATCAGCGCAAACTTTTACTTTGATCGATTACGGCGTTTTGTACATCAGTGCAGCTCCAACAAACGGTCAGAGTTTAGAAGAGGTAAAAAGTTTGGTTCTTGGAGAAATTGATAATTTGAAAAAAGGAAATTTCGATCAGGAATTGATTACTTCCATTATCAACAACATCAAGAAAAATAAGATCTACGAATCCGAAAAGTATGATGATCGCGCAAGTTCTTTGATGGATGCGTTTACTTCTGAATTAAACTGGAGAGATCAGGTTGCTTACGTGAATGATTTATCCAAGATCTCTAAAGCCGACATCGTTGCTTTTGCCAATAAATATCTGGGCGAAAATTATGTTGCGATCTTAAAAAGAAAAGGAGAATCTCCGGCATCTCAAAAAATTGAAAAACCACAAATCACTCCGGTTGAAACCAATGCAGATAAGCAATCTGCCTTTGTGAAAATGGTCAATGAAATGCCAAATAATCCTTCAACTCCAGTATTTTTAGATTATAACAAAGATATTCAGAAATCAATGCTCGGGAAAGCAGAAGTGCTTTATGTTCCAAACACCGACAATCAGATTTTCCGTTTGAAATACCGTTATAAAATCGGTTCTTTAAATGATTTGAAACAACCTTTAGCATCTCAATATCTGCAGTTTTTAGGAACAGATAAAATGTCGGCAGAAGATATTTCGAAAGCATTTTATAAGATCGCCTGCAATTTCACCATTGCGTCCGGTGAAGAATACACGACCGTTTCCATCGAAGGTTTACAGGAAAATTTCGATGCTGCTGTAAAATTATACGAAGATCTTATTCAAAATGTAAAAGCAGATGACGTTGCTTTGAAAAGTTTGAAAGAAAGATTAGCTAAAGCAAGAAAAGATGTAAAAGCCAACAAAGGTGCAATTCTTCAAGGCTTAACAAGCTATGCTTTGTACGGCGAAAAAAATAAATTCAATAATGTTCTAAGCAATTCAGAAATGGAAGCTACAACTTCCAAAGAATTGGTTGATCGAATTAAAAACCTCAACAACTACGAACAGACTGTGATTTATTACGGTCCCGCTTCGCTGAAAGATCTGGACAGCAAATTGAAAATAATGCATCAGGTTCCCGCGAATTTTGCGGTTGCAACTCCGGAGAAAGTTTTCAAACAGACGAAACAGGTTAAAAATAAAGTTTTATTCACCGATTATGACATGGTTCAAGCGGAAACCCGTTGGATCAGAAATACAGATCAGTACGACGCTAAAAAGAATACTGTTGTAAAAGTTTTCAACAATTATTTCGGGGGCGGAATGGGTTCCATCGTCTTCCAAACCATCCGTGAAAGTAAGGCTTTGGCGTATTCTACTTACGGCGTTTACGTGCAGCCACAGAAAAAAGATCAGGAATATTACATGATGAGTTATGTGGGAAGTCAGGCTGATAAATTTAACGACGCAACTACGGCGATGACAGAACTTTTAACCAAAATGCCCGATTTAGCAGGAAATTTAAATCTGGCAAAAACACAGGTTAAAAAAGACATTCAAACTGAAAGAATCACGCAGGATAATATCATTTTCAATTATCTGGCAGCGAAAGAATTAGGCTTGAATGAAGATCCACGGAAAAATATTTACAGTTCTGTAGATAATATCAAAATGGAAGATCTGAAAACCTTTCACGATACTAATTTCTCCGGAAAACCTTACACCTACGCGATCGTAGCCTCAGAAAAAAGAGTTCCGATGAAAGATCTGGAAAAACTGGGTGAGGTGAAGAAGATTTCTCTGGAAGAACTTTTCGGTTACTAAACTTTAAAAATAATTGATACAGAAAACTGCTCCGTAATTGGAGCAGTTTTTTTTTCTTTTAAGAATTATTTGGGCGCCAACTTCCATCCTCCGTTCCCACTTTTTTTGTTGGTGGCTTCGACTCCGCTCAGTCATCATGAAAGACTCATCCGGTAGATTCTCTGTTGTAGATAACAATAAAATGACCTATTGCATATCTTTATCCTTTAATTTGTTAATCTCACTACCGTATTCGCAAATTCGGTAAATGTTTCATTAAATTTGTCTCGCGATATAATCATGTTGTCCAATACTTGACCCACTTGACCAATTTGCAAATCTGTCAAATTGAAAATTGGGGTATTATGAACTTGACTTTGGGCAATTAAGCTATTGAAATCTGCAATATTAATCAAATTATATGGCTCCTCTGGTTCAGCAACTTCTCTAAATATTTCTTCGTCGATAATCATATCGTTTTGTCTTAGAGCAGGAACTAGCCTATCATTAACATTCTTATTAATAACATCTATCCAAGCCTGAAAAGACCTAGCTGGTTCTCCATTTCGTGGTCTATACCTTTGTTGAATAGTTCCAATAAATTTTGGAGTTGTTGTTGGAAATTTATATATAGCATCTTTAAATGCAGGATGAGTCTTAATAGTATTATATGTGGCAAACCAATTTGGCAAAACAGATGTTAATGAGCTAATCGCCATGTTACAAAAAAAATCTGGACTACAAGGAATTATAAAGTAATCGCTAAGCATTAAAAGATTAGCATTTGTAGCGCTGACACTTGGACTCATGTCTATAAGTACGTAATCAAAATCATATTTTTCAGCTGTTAAATTTATTAACTGATTAATAGCTCCTGGAACGTTTTGAACTAATTTCAAACTTCCGGTTAACTCTTGCGCAATACTAATTGTGACGTCAAATTCAGATACATCAATATGTCCTGGAAGTAAAAATAATCCATTCCTATTTGGAAATTCATAACAGTTTGCTGGTTGTAGTGGTTGTAGTGTTCCACTAAAAACTGGATCTAAAGCTTCTTTCAAATTAGATACGCCACTTCTCTCATAAAATTCTTCAAAATTGGCATCATTTGTTAAACTCAGGCACAATCCCGTTAAATTACATTGAGGATCTGTATCTATAATTAATACTTTATATCCTAATTCAGATAGTTTCCAACCTAAATTAAAAGTTGTTGTTGTTTTGCTAACACCACCTTTGTGGTTAAACATTGCAATTTTTTTTGTCATATTGTTATTATTTAATTATTAATTTAAAGGAATTGATTTTGAAATGATATTATAGTTGCCACTCAAATATATCGATTTAGGATCTTAAAGCTTAATTGTCCAGCCGCTAAAATAACAAAAAATCCCTCCCCAACCAACCATCTCAACCCTCCTATTTTACGAAATACACCCCTTCCACAGAAAATATTTAAAAAGAATCGAAACTTTTATTTAAAATTTTACCAATTCAGCAATATATTGTCTAATTTTGAGTAACGCAAAAAGAGAAGAAGAGATCACAATGTTGCTTGTTTTTAAGGGTTTATCGTGGTGGTGCTACCAAATTTCCCGAAAGTTTGTCACACCCTCGCTTTAAGTTTTCGGAGCTTCCCGAAAAGTCGTTACACCCGCGTTTGGTGCTTTCATGAATGTCCGATAGGTTGTTGCACCCTCGCAAGAGACTTTCGGGAACTTCCGAAAGGTCGCCGCACCCGCGTTTGGTAGTTTCGGGTGGTAATCTTTAAAAGAACTATTTTTTCAATAAATAAATACTTTTAACTTAAAAACAAAACCCATGAATGCTATTGATTTACCGAAACTCCGCAACGCAGAATACCTGCAGTACATGAAAGATTTTGCAGGCATCATCAATCTCAATGATCCTGCAACTTTGCAGATCGACGCCAAACTTGCCGCCTTTAACGCAAAAAATGCAGAGCTGGAAGAGCTTTTCAAAAAAGCCCTTGCCAACGACCGTACAAAAGTGATCCTGGCGCTGGATGAGAGGAGAGATGATGCCATCAACGGGATTACTTTTTTTCTGCAAGGCTATTCCTATCATTTTGAGGAAAGCAAAAAACAAAACGCCCAAAAATTATTGGCCAACATCGCCATCTACGGGAGCGGTATTTCGCGCCAAAATTATCAGGCAGAAACTGCAACACTCAACAACATGATCCGCGATTTTGAAGACAAACCCGACTTGGCAGCGGCGGTGACGGCTTTCACTTTGCAACCCTGGCTCGACGAGTTGACGGATGCCAATACGCAATTTAATACGGAATATCTTTCCCGAACGCAGGAATATGGGGACGCCAATCCGGATACCATTAAATCTAAAAGAGAGGAAACGAATGTGACTTACTACGCGCTTCGGAACCGTATCGATGCGCTGCATATTTTGGTAGAAACGCCGCCATCGCCTTATACCACGGTGATTAACCAACTCAATGCATTAACAGATCAGTACAATGTATTGTTGGTACACCGGCAAGAGGTGATGCCGCCGGAAAATCTTGTATTGCCTTAGTAAAATAGAAAAACCGCCTGATTGAGCGGTTTTTTTTATAAGAAATAGCTGCCACGAATGCACGAATAGTAATTTTAAAATTCGTGCATTCGTGGCAAAAAGTTTCTGTCATTGGCTCCGCCGAATTTGTCATTGGCTCTTTCGAATTTGTCATTCTGACGAAGGAAGAATCTCCTCTTTCCAACTTAGTATTCATTACATTTTATAAAATTTCTTAAGACGATAAATTAATCTTAAATTTAAATCAAAATTAAAATATGAATTTGTATACCCAACCAATGCTCAAAGAAGGAGCATTAAAAGATAAAGTAGCCGTCGTAACCGGTGGTGGAAGCGGACTTGGAAAAGCCATGACGAAGTATTTTCTGCAACTCGGCGCTAAAGTCGTGATCACTTCGCGAAACTTAGAAAAACTTCAAGCCACCGCGAAAGAATTAGAAGAAGAAACAGGTGGAAAAGTTTTGTGCGTTGCGTGTGATGTTCGTAATTGGGATGAGGTTGAAGCAATGAAAGATGCGGCAATCAAAGAATTCGGACAAATTGATATTCTCTTAAATAACGCAGCAGGAAATTTTATTTCACCTACCGAAAGATTAACGCATTCCGCTTTTGATTCTATTTTAGATATCGTTTTAAAAGGCACCAAAAACTGTACGCTTTCCATCGGGAAATACTGGATCGATAATAAAGTTCCCGGAACGGTTTTAAATATTGTTACCACTTACGCCTGGACTGGTTCTGCATATGTTGTTCCATCTGCTTGTGCAAAAGCCGGAGTTTTAGCCATGACCAGAAGTTTAGCCGTGGAATGGGCAAAATATGGAATTCGATTCAACGCAATCGCACCAGGACCATTTCCTACAAAAGGCGCTTGGGAAAGATTGTTACCCGGAGATTTAGCAGAAAAATTCGATATGCGTAAAAAAGTTCCTTTAAGAAGAGTAGGAGAACATCAGGAATTGGCGAATCTTGCCGCTTATCTAGTTTCAGATTATTCAGCTTACATGAATGGAGAAGTTGTTACCATCGATGGTGGTGAATGGTTGCAGGGAGCCGGCGAATTTAATATGCTCGAAGAAATTCCACAGGAAATGTGGGATATGCTGGAATCGATGATCAAGGCGAAGAAATCGAATTAATCACAAAAAATTTTATAGTTAAACCCAGTATTTGTAACAATGTTGGGTTTTTTTTATACTTATTACCAAAATCACTCACATGAATCTTAAACTTTTCAAACCGTTATTTACTTTGGCGGTTGCAGTTTCGCTGAATTTAGCAGCGCAAAATGATGCGCCGAAATACAGTTATACCGAAGCTTTCAAACCATTTTTCTATATGAACAATGCTACCGAAACTCGTTCTGCAAGCGGACAACCAGGTCATAATTATTGGCAAAACAGTGCAGATTACGTTCTGAATGCTTCTTTGAATGATGTTAAAAACGAAATTTCAGGCTCTGCAGAAATTACTTATACCAATAACAGTTTTGATAATTTAAGTTTTCTCTGGCTTCAGTTGGATCAGAATTTATTTAAAAAAGATTCCCGCGGAAACGCTGTAGTGCCAATGGGTGGTAGTAGAAATGGTGCTCATGGACAGGATTTTGACGGAGGATATACCATAAAATCGGTAGAAATTCTTTCTGCAAATGGAAAAAATTTAAAAATCAATCCAAAATATACGATTTCTGATACCAGAATGCAGATCGATCTTCCGCAGGATTTAAAATCAAAAGGTGGAGTTGTGAAATTGATCATCAACTATTCATTTGTTTCTCCAGATTACGGTTCAGACAGAATGGGAGTTGAGCCAACAAAAAACGGAAAAATTTTTACCATCGCACAATGGTTCCCAAGAATGTGTGTTTATGATGACATTACAGGTTGGAACACTTTGCCTTACTTAGGAGCAGGTGAGTTTTTCCTGGAGTATGGCAATATCACAGCGAATCTTACGGTTCCTGCCAATCAGTATGTCGTTGCTTCCGGCGAACTGTTAAATCCAAAAGAGGTCTATTCTTCTGACCAAAATAAAAAATGGGACGCTGCAAGAAATAGCGAGAAAACGGTAATTATTCGATCCGCTGCTGAAGCAAACGCTGCAGAAAAAAATTCCACCGCTACCAAAACCTGGAAATTTAAAATTGAGAACACCCGTGATTTTGCGTGGGCTTCTTCATCTGCTTTTATTTTAGATGCGGCGAAAATTAATTTGCCAAGCGGTAAAAAATCATTAGCGGTATCTGCTTATCCGGTAGAAAGTGATGGGAATGCTGCTTGGGGAAGATCAACAGAATACACGAAAAGTTCGATCGAGCATTACTCAAAAAGATGGTATGAATATACGTATCCAAATGCGGTAAATGTTGCCGGAAATCCTGGTGGAATGGAATATCCGGGAATTGTTTTCTGCGGTATGAGTTCTAAGGGTGCTGATTTATGGGGTGTTACCGATCACGAATTTGGACATAACTGGTTTCCAATGATCGTGGGCTCTAACGAAAGAATGTTTGCGTGGATGGATGAGGGTTTCAATACTTTCATCAACAGTATTTCTGAGCAGGATTTCAACAAAGGGGAATATTACACTCCAAAACCGCTTCAAAGTATGGCATTTGCCTTTAACAGCGATCAAATGGAACCTATAATGACGGCGCCGGACAATTTAAAAGAAAGAAATCTGGGCTTTTTAGCTTATTATAAACCAAGTGCAGGATTGCAAATGTTGCGGGAAAATATTTTAGGTGAAGAAAAATTTGATAAAGCTTTCCGGGAATATATCAAGAGATGGGCGTTCAAACATCCAACTCCGGAAGATTTTTTCCGTACCATGGAGAATTCTTCTGGTGAAGAACTGAACTGGTTCTGGAGAGGCTGGTTCTTAAACAAATGGAAAATTGATCAGGCCGTAAAAAATGTTTCCTATAAAAGTGGAGATTTTACGAAAGGAGCTGTTATCAAATTAGAAAATATTGGTCAGTTGCCGATGCCGGTAAATTTGGAGATTAAGTTTAAAGACGGAACTACTCAGAATGTAAAATTACCGGTAGAAATCTGGAAGAGAAATTCAGAGTGGACGTTTGAAGTACCTACTACTAAAGAGATTACCTCCGTTCAGTTAGATCCAAAAGGCAGTTTACCCGACGCTAATGTTTCTGATAATACTTTTAAAGTAGACGGGAATTCAGTAGCGGAAAAAGTAGATTTAAAACAATTCATAGGAAATTTCTCCAGCAAGGAAATTCCTTTAAAAATTGTTACAACAGTTGAAAACAATCAATTAATGTTACAGGCAACGGGACAACCGAAAATTCCTTTAGACTATGAAGGAGCAGATAAATTCGGCTTTTCTGTAGCAGGAATTGAATTTCAGTTTTCTAAAGACCGAAAAGGTTTCACACTCAACCAGGGTGGCAAAAAATTTGAATTTACGAGAGATTAATGGAGTTTAAATTTTTAGACAATTTTAAAAACCGCCGCTCAAAAAATAGATTTTTGGGTGGCGGTTTTTTTTTTGATAGTTAAGTTTTCAAATTTTTGGTTGATTAAATTCGAAAAATTCTTAAAATGTAATTGAAATAAAAAAAACGCTTTGATAAATCAAAGCGTGGCTTCAGCGCATGTTTTTTCATTCAAACATTTTGAGTAAAGTTTCCAGATCATCCAACTATCTAAAATAAATTTCAAAATTGTAGTAGAATTACTACAAAGAATATTAAAAAGTGGGTCTATCTTTGAATTATCAAAAACGAAAAGACAGTAAAATAATTCAAAAATAATTTAACAATTTAAAATTTAGAAATCATGGCAGCTAACAATTCAAGAGGCGTTTTAAAATTTAATGGAGGCGCAGAACAAAAAGTGTTAAAACTTAATTACAGTGTATCAAGATCGACAGACGTTTCCGGACGGCGAAAAGACAGTAAAAAATTCAAAAATAATTTAACAATTTAAAATTTAGAAATCATGGCAGCAAACAATTCAAGAGGTGTTTTAAAATTCAATGGAGGAGCAGAACAAAAAGTGTTAAAATTGAACTACAGTGTATCAAGATCAACTGACGTTTCAGGACGGGTTGCATCTGATCCTTCAAATGCATTAATTAAAATTACCATCGAGGCGACAGAAGATGCTCACGTACTAGAAAGTTTATTGAACGGTAAATACAAGCCAACAACAGGTGAAATTACCTTTAATAAATCTCATGAAGAAGGAACATTGATCACTTT
>NZ_JSYL01000004.1 GCF_000812865.1 Kaistella jeonii
TTGCTGCAGTGTTTCTCTTTCTTTTAAAGCCTCAATTACTACCTTGGCTTTAAAACTACCATCAAATTTCCTTCTAATTTTTCTCATGTTTTTTCCGACTATTTAAAGTTAATAATTTCAACTTAAATAGTGGTCTAGATTTTCAAGGGTATTATATCTATCATTTAATTCTAAAAAAATTAACGATGAAAAATATAGAAGTTGAAAAATCAAAAGCTTTTTTTATCGCAGAGATTATAGACTATATTCCCAATGCAGTGGTTGCAAAAACAATCATAAAGAAAACGACGGGTAGTGTGACCGCTATTTCCGTTGATGCGGGTGAAATCTTATCAAATTTAATTTCACCTTTTGATACCTTTATTCAGATCATCGAAGAACAGGCAGATATTATGATTGACGATCACCCATACATGGTGAAAAGCGGTCAATCTATTATTATTCCGGCTCATTCCAAAAAATTCTATTAAAGCAAATGAGCGATTTAAAATGATTTCTACCATCATTAAGAGTGGTTATGAATGACACTATTAAAAAACATTAATAATTAAAAAAAAATTCAATATTACAACGCCAGAGTTGATGCACAGGTTTATTTTGAAATTAAAAACGACGAAGAAAGTGTGAAGAGTTCAATTTATAATATAAACGATTATAAATATCAGATTGTAAATTTGGCACGAACAACCCTGAGAAATATTATCGGTACATTAACCTTAAAATCTGCCAACAGCGAACGTGGTAAAATAAATGCAGAACTCTACAGAACATTACTTACAGAAACGAGGAAGTGGGGAATTGAGGTGGTGAGAACAGAGTTAAAGGAAATTGATCCTCCAAAAGATGTTCAGGAAACCATGAACAAAGTCGTGAAAGCCGAAAATGAAAAAATTGCAGCGATCGATTATGCGACCGCTGCAGAAACGGTTGCAGATGGTGTAAAACGAGCAAAGATAAAAGAGGCGGAAGGAGTGAAACAAGCCAAAATATTACATGCTGAAGGTGAAGCAGAGGCAATAAAGTTGGTCAATGAATCTGCGGACAAATATTTTGTGGGCAACGCTCAAACTCTCAGAAAACTGGAAGCCGTGGAAAATGCACTGCAATCAAACGCCAAGATCGTAGTTCCGACCGGTAGTAAACTGGTTAATATTATTGGAGAAATGGCGGGACTTGTTCCTATTAGTAAAAGATCAAAGATGGATTAAGTGAATGACTAATTAGATTATTAATGCTCATTTAATTGGCATCGCAACTTATTTTCAAAAAATTAGATGACTTTTTTAATGATTTTGTTTCGGAATAATCATGGTAGATATGCTATGAACGATATTAAGAAGAATCTGTGAAATCTGTAATTATAAGGTATTTCTATTCAATATTTTCTTTCAAATTTTGCATAACTTTAATCGTTTTTTGGTGCATAAATAAATGCTACAAAACATAATAAAGAAATTAAAAAATGAAAATCGCTTTTGTAGCTACTTATCCACCAAGAGAATGCGGAATTGGTACTTTTACGCATAGTCTTGCTCAAGCCATGGAGAAAAATGGTAATGAAGATAATGAAATCATTGTTATCGCAATGCATGACGACCAGGAAACCTATGCATTTCCCCCTGAAGTAAAATTAACAATCCATCAGGAGCGACAAACTGATTATCTGAAAGCTGCGGATTTTATTAATAGAAGCGGCGCCGATATCTGTATTGTCGAACACGAATTTGGAATTTTCGGCGGACACAGTGGTGTATATATTTTGCCACTTTTGCATCGGTTGCATATTCCTTTGATTACAACTTTGCACACCATTCTCGAAAACCCCTCTTATACCGAAAAAGCTGTTCTGAAAAAGATAGCTGCATTGTCTGATAAATTGGTCGTGATGAGTAACAAAGCAGTTCAATTTCTTGAAAATATCTACGATGTTCCGCCAGAAAAAATTGTTCGCATAGAACATGGAGTTCCCGATATTCATTTTGATAAAGAGCAGTCGAGAACTGAATTAAAATTCGGTGATAAAAAACTGCTTTTAACCTTTGGCTTCGTTGGTCGCAACAAAGGAATTGAAACGGTGATCAAAGCCTTACCTCAAATTATAGAAAAGCATCCTGATGTTTTTTATGTGGTTGCAGGAAAAACGCATCCAAATGTGCTTAGATCAGCGGGAGAAGAATACCGAAATTATCTTCAAGTTCTTATCAAAAAATTAAAATTAAACGATCACGTTCTTCTCCTCAATGAATTTGTGGAAGAAAGAGAACTTTTTAAATACCTTTCCGCGTCTGATATTTATATTACACCCTACATCAATGAAGCTCAAATTACAAGCGGAACTCTAACTTATGCGATGGGTTCTGGTTGTGTTGTCGTTTCCACTCCATATTGGCATGCAGCAGAATTACTCACAGAAAATAGAGGATGCCTGTTTGATTTTAAAGATGAAAATGGATTGGCAAAAGTCCTAAATGAATTATTTGATCATCCGGATTTGATGAAGACTATTCAGCAAAAAGCGGAGGAATATGGTCAAGATATTATCTGGCCAAAGATTGGGGAGAGATACTTAGAACTTGCTGAAAAACTCGTATCTGCTCCTGCAAAACCAGAACCTAAAAAGGAAACCGATATCGACCCTTTGTTGTTGCCCCCGTTTTCATTGACGCATATTAAAAGATTGACTGATGATACCGGAATTATTCAGCACGCAAAATTTGGAATTCCTAATTTAAAAGAAGGGTATTGTTTGGATGATAATGCAAGAGCACTGCTTATGGTTTCTATGGCTTATAAACAGAAAAAAAATGCAGTTGCTTTAGAGTTAATGCCTGTTTACCTGAGTTACATTCATTATATGCAAAATAAGGATGGGACTTTCCGGAATTTTCTGAGTTTCAACCGCAATTTTCTCGATGAGGTTGGCTCTGAAGATTCTTTTGGAAGAACCATCTGGAGTCTTGGTTATTTGATGCAAAACGCTCCAAACGATGCATATTACCAAATGGCAAGATTGGTTTTTTTTGAGGCTTTACCCAATTTTGAAAAAATGAAATCAATCAGAGGTATTGCCAATACAATGATTGGGATAAGCTATTATCTTAAAATAAATCCTGATGATCTAGATGTAAAAATGATTTTACAAAGAATGACGGAAATTCTCGTTTTACATTTCGAGCAAAACAAATCAGAGAACTGGGATTGGTTTGAATCACTTTTAGCTTATGACAATGGTATTTTACCATTGGCTTTGCTTCACGCTTCCCACATTTTAGAAAATAAGAAAGTAGAAGATATTGCAATCGAATCGATGAATTTTTTAACTTCACATACTCTGAAAGATGGATACTTGTCGGTAATCGGAAACAAACAGTGGTTCGTAAAAGATCAAGAAAGATCTATTTATGCTCAACAGCCGATTGATGCAATGGCAATGGTGCTGATGTACCACCAAGCTTTTGTACTCACAGCAAAAAGAGAATATTTAGAAAAACTTTTCACTTCCTACATGTGGTTTTTGGGCGAAAATGATCTTCGTTTAAGTTTATATGATTTCGAAACTAAAGGGTGCTGCGACGGTTTTGAAGATTATGGCATCAATCGAAATCAAGGAGCTGAAAGTTCTTTGGCTTACCTTATTTCGCATCTCACGGTATTATGTGCTTACGAAGAATCTTACCATTTCCGCAATCTAAATAAATTAAGCGATTTAAGCGACAAAACGTGTTAATATAAATTGAAGTGGAGATCATCACAAAATAATTGATGAAGACCCAGTTAATTATCTAAAGTATTTTTGTGGCTATTTAATTATTCTTCAAACCTTCAAATAGTGCCGCCATCTCCACTACTGCATAAGTGGTAGAATAATCAGAAACCGCATAAGGCAAAATCAGATGGTTGTTGTGAATAATGGAACCACAGGAATACACTACATTTGGAACATATCCTTCCCTCTCATTTTCTAAAGGCATGAGAAGCGGTTCTTTTAATCGCCCAATTACTTTGGTCGGATCATCCAGATCCAATAGCGATGCACCAATGCAATAACGTCGCATCGGACCTACTCCGTGTGTGATGATCAACCATCCTTCTTCGGTCCATATCGGCGATCCACAATTTCCTATTTTCGAAAATTCCCAAGGATATTTTGGTTTCTGAAGAAGAATAGGATTATCCCAAAGGGTATTTCTATCAGAGAACATGATATAGTTATTAACTCCATCTATTCTAGAAAGCATGGCATATTGACCTTTAATTTTTTTAGGGAAAAATGCCAGATTTTTACCCATTGCACCTTTTCCTCTCAAAGGCATAATTCGGAATGTGCAAAAATCTTCCGTCGAAAGAAACTTTGGTAAAATCGTATGACCGTTATAAGCAGTATAGGTTGCATAAAACTTCACGGTGCCATCATCGTCGGTAAAGCGAACAAAACGGGCATCTTCTATTCCATTACTTTCTGATTCTGAAATGGGGAAAATTACGCGTTCACTGATGTCTGAATCTTTATGAAACTCAATATCGTAGTAAGACTCTAATAACCAGGCAATTTCTTCGAAAGCAATTCTTCTGTCAGTACTGATACTAGGATCTTTCAAGGTATTATCTACAGCCTCCTTTAAAACTAAATATTCAAAATGATCTGGGAGATTTTCTACAATAGCACCGAAATACTTATCGGAAATATTCATCTCCTGCATTTTTTTTATAAATCTTCCTTTGTGGTAAGATGTTTTTTGCAATACTTCAGCAATATCCATTGATTTTCCAATACTCATCATGTGAAGATCATTGTTTTTATCGAGTATCGCTCTTCTAAACACAATAGATGAAATATGTCCTTCACCTGTGGCTCTAAATGAAATAATTACGCGCATTTCTCCTTCCTCCAAATAAGTTTGATCAACATCTGGAATGATTGAAGGATTAAAAAAAGCCGTTGATTCAAGAGAATATTCCATGGTAAGATAAGAGCCGATAAGCAGTTTACGCTCTTCTGATATTCCATCAACATTGATCTGCATTTGATCAATAATTCCTTTGGCGTTATGATAATGATTCATAAAAAGGCGAGTAATATGACGATGACGATAAGCAAACTCCCGTAATGTCTGGTTTAAAGCGACATGAACTTCATTTTCGCTCATCGCAAAAACCAATGCTATCGTATCTTTAGTTTCGGCTTCACCATTCATAAAATAGCGTGCAATTACCCTGCTGGAATCAGGTAGAAAATGTAATTTTTTTCGTGTTACGGGAACTCTCATTTCATTGAATTTGAATATGTAAGGTACAACGAAGAAAAAAAAAATAATAAAGTTTAACGATAAAATTATGTTAAACTTTAAAGAAAAAAAAGCAATAAATCACTAAATTAAACTTAAATAAATCACTAAATTATATAATGATTATCAGTAAAGTTTTAGCGCAAAACATCTTACCAGAAAAATAAATTTTTGAAAAAATACGTAGTTTTACGTATTGTGTACTACTAAATTCATATCGACTTTTGCACAGATAAAATTTGGATTATTTACCACTTCTTCTCCAAACAAAGTTTATATATTTCATATTTTATAGGTTCTAAAAACACACAAATTAAGCCTTGCTTGTTGAATTAAAAAAAATTATTTTATTAACACAAATGATGATAAATTTTTTTAATTGAAGAACGCATTTCTGCTTAGTTTACTGCCATTTCATATAATATGCTCATTTTCAAATAGGCGGGAAGTGCTATTTTTTAATAAATCGTTTTAAATCTACTTCTGGTATCAATTTTTTTCCATTTTCAATATGCTCGTAAAGTTCTCGGGAAAAATAACATCCATTCAAAATTCCGCGTGCTCCTAAACCGTTGTAAATAAAATAATTTTCGTGTTCTGGATGATTTCCTAAAATCGGACGACGATCTTTCACCGTTGGTCGAAAACCATAATTGATTTCTTCAACCTCGAAATCGTGAGGATAAAATTCCTGTAATCCAACAATGAGTTCTTCCCGTTTGAATTCATCAATCTCATCTTCTCTTTCGTTAGGATCATAAGTTCCGCCATAATAATAAACGTCTTCATTTAAAGGAAACAGAAAATGTTTTTTCTTTAAAGTATATTGATGATCTAATTTCACAGAAAGTCTTACTTTTAAATGATGTCCCTTGTTTGGAATTACCTGAATATCATTAAAATAAGGATTCGCTCTCACTCCCATTCCTTCGCAGAAAACAAGATTTTTAAAAGTAAAATCTTTGTAGGTATTTTCAGAAAGCTGTGAATAATCAAATTGTTCTTGAATGAGCTGATTATTCACTTTAAAGTAATCGAAAAAATCCTTAAAAAAAGCATCTACATCTAAACGCGCCGATTTTTTTACAGAACCAGTTCCGAACGGATTTTTTATAGTTTCTAAAGTTTCAAAATAAGAATTTAGAAATGGCCCTAATTCATCAGTTTCGGTTTTGCTCAACCATAACTCTTTTTCCTTTTCATCATGAAAAATACGATGAATATTTTCATTGATCAAATAATTTTTTCTTGTATAAGTTTCAATTTCCGACATTGTTTTTGCGAGAAAATCAATCTGCTCTTCAGCGAGCCAAAAAGTAGTAAACTTTTTTAAAACCACAGGATTTATAACTCCTGCGGAAACTTTGGAAGCTCCTTTTCGATCTCCGGAAAATAGAACAAAAGATTTGTTATGAGCAATCAACTGATGCGCAAAAAAGATTCCTGCGTAACCACCACCAACAATTATATAATCAACATTTTTCATTTTCATTATTCTAAAATTTAAGACAAAAAAACCTGAGTAAAAATACTCAGGTTTTGTGATATTTTCAAGTGAAATTTAGTAATTCCACATGTCATTTTCCATTTGAAGAATCTGTGCTTTGATCGCTTCACTTTCCTCTAATTGACCATCGGCATCTTTCGGAATATAATCCTTGATAACACCGTTTCCTAAACCATTGTCTGATTTATAAATAATGGTAGAAAATCGTCTGGCGTTCAATAAATCATCAAAAGAAATATCTGAAGAAAGATTTTTATTATTGAAAGCAATCGAATTTGCTAAGACTTCTCTCGCATCCGGATAATAAACCCAGAACAAATCGATCAATTCATCTTTTGAAGCCAAAGGTCTTCCGTCTGGCCCAAATTGACCCATAGTAGATGGATCTGGACCCATTGCAGCTATTCCTAACAATCTGTATTTCATCTGACTGTCTCTGCGATCGATGTACCACATTCCTTTAATCTTCAAAACTTTTACAGTTTCGGTTTTGGTTTCGTATACGTTGATGAATTCTTTCTTTTGTTCCTCCGTCAACACTCCGTTATTAGCATTCATGGCATCAGTTCCGGCATTACTCATCACTTCATTCTTGATTCTAGCCTGAATCGCTTCCGGACTTAATCTTACAGTGAAAAGCTCGTCATCATACACTTCTTTAATTTTACCATTATTAATGGCATCAAATAAAATTTGATAAAGCGATTTATTCTGCGAAACAATTCCATCTTCATTATGGTAATACGGCTGATTGATTTTATCGTTCATATCAATAATTTCCCAAACCACCATACTTTTTAAGATGTCTTTATCTTCGATAAAACCATATTTAAGCGGCGTAACTTTGGTAGAAACCATAGAATCACCTTGCTTTATCATACCGAGTTCTCTGAATTTTCTGAAAGACTCCGGAGATTTCGCATTTAAAATAGACATCGAATTAATAGGCTCTTCTGGTACCTCAGGAATAGCGGGAGTTGCGTAAGCGTTAACTAACGAATCAATGTTACCCATATTTTGTCCTGCATCAGGTTTTGCCGCAACAGTCTTTGTCGTTCTTGCTTTCTTTTTCTTAACCGTCTTCTTTTTCTTTTGGGCATTTAACCCTAGAAAACTTAAAGCTAATAACAGAAATAGTATCTTTCTCATCTTTCTGGAAAATTATATATATGATTTTTAAACGTAATTATTGTACGTTTATTACAACAGGCGGAATTTGTTTTAATGCTTGATTACCTAAACCAGTTGCTGTTGCATTAATATTAAATACATAAGCAATATCACCGTTACGCAATCCTTTTGTTAAATTACCAACTGAATTTAATGAATTTCCGTTGATTAACATTCCAGCTTTTCCTGGAACTTTAAACATAAAACTGTTTACTGTGAAGCTTACCGGGAAATCGAAATCTGGCATTACAACCGAAACCTTTTGGTTTGGAATTGAACTTGCAGGCATCGAAACCACAAAACTTCCCTGAATTTGACCAACAGGTGGTGGAACGTTTTTGATTCTGAAATCAAATGCTTGTGAAATTGTACCTCCTTTTGGATCTTTTCCAGAAATCGTTAATTTTACCGTAGAACCTGCTCCTGGAGTTACGGTCCATTTTCCTCCACTTCCACTAACAGAAGCTCCTGCTGCTGATAAGGAAATTCCTGACATATCTGCTCCTAAAATAGATCCTGAAATTGGATTTGGTAAACCTCGGTATAAAACATTCATTTTATCAGCAGTTACGATCGCTCCTTTTTGAGCTTTCAATTCCTGTGCTCCTGCAATTACTTTGTAGGTATGATTATATGTTAAAGGAATTTCTTTTCCGTTGACATCCTTGAAAGAAATAGTTCCTGCAAAGGTTTTATCACCCAAAGAACCTGTATCTAAATTACGGCTTCCCTGACCATTTTCAACTGTTAAACCAGGCATTGTTAAACCAGGTACGTTGCTGGAATAATTTCCAATTGCAACTTTACCTTGCGCAGCTTCACCTTGAATTACGATTGTTGGCGCAGAAACAATTGCTTGATAAGCATCAAATTTGATGTCTGCATCAATTTTTTCCTGAAGCATTATTGATAATGCATCACCTTGAATTCCTCTGGCAGAAGATTGAATTACTTCTAAATTAGACAATGCAGCAATTAACGGCTGATTATAGAACTTATATTGCACCCAATTTTTACCATTTCGCAATTGCTTGTATTCGGTAACCATTTGTTTGTTAGTTCTTGCAACCATCGCTTTCATCAAATTATTCGAACCAAAAGTCTGGTTGATATAACTTTTAAAAGCTTCGATTTTCGTTTTTAAATCTGCAGTTTTTTTCGAAGGTTTATTTTCGTCACCCGATATAAAAAAAACGTTGGTAGAAGGTTCTGTATTATTTAATGCTGCGAAACTTTCCTGAATATCTTGCTGATTTTTGTCGTATTCAGCGCCTTTACTCAACTCAGTTTTCAAAGTTTCTATACTTTGAACCAAATCATCAGCTTTTGCTTCTAAACCTTTATAATTATTTAAAGGAGCCGCAAAACTATCGGGAGTATTCGCCGCTTTTGCTATTAAAGTCTGCTTGAATATTGAATTATTATTCTCTGTTAGTGCTCTTGTTTCTTCCAAAGAACCGGTGGTATCTTTGTAAGACCTGATGATTTCTTGGTCAATCTGCATTGCAAGCATTGCAATGAAAACCAGATACATCAAGTTGATCATCTTCTGACGAGGCGTCTGTTTTCCTTGTGCCATTTCTTTAGTAAATTTTGTTAATAATTAAATTTTAAATATAAATGGTTAGAAAACTATGATTTCATCGCGCTAAGCATTCCGCCGTAAACTCTATTAAGACTGTTAAGGTTAGAAGTTAATCCAGATAATTCATCGTTGAATTTTTCTGAATGAGCAGCAGATTTCTGCATATCTTCTACATACTTCTTGCTGTATTCAGTTTGTGTTTTACCATGCTCTAATTGAAGTGCATATAATGCATTCATACTTTCAAGATGACTTGCAGCGAGCATTAACTGGTCGTTATATTTTTGAGTGGAACCTGTAACATCTACAGTTTGGTTAATCTGATCAACTGAAGTTGAAAATTTATCAATTCCTGTTCTTAATCTATCAAAAAGGCTTACATCTAGTTTAGCATCTGCCAACATTTTATCTAATTTATCAGACAAAGAATTTTCCAATTCTTTAACTTCTGCTGATTGAAAGCCTACTGTAGAATGCTTAGTACTTGCTGCATGAGAATCTAACAATTCTGGGTAAACATTTTCCCAAGCATAAGATTCTTCCGATTTTGGTGCATCGAATGCGAAGATGGTGAAAATGATCGCCTCCGTAATCAAACCTATTGCTAAGGTTACATTTCCAGTAAGAGGACCTAAATGCCAGTGAGTCATTTTGAATAGGGCTCCTAAAATTACGATTGCAGCTCCAATTGAGTAGATAAAGTTGTAAACTCCTTCTTTAGTTTTAAACATGTGTTATAAATTTGTTTTAGTTAATAATTATTATTTGTTTTTAAATGCTTTCTAGTTTGTTCTTTTTTTGAATTTCGCTGTTCCTTCAGGAATGTCTTGTACGGTTCTGAAACCGATATAACTTCTGGCAGAATCTTTTCTTTCGTAATCTCTAGCTCCGTTCATTAATAAATATCCTACATCTTTCCAAGAACCACCTCTTACCGTTTTTCTTACTTCTCTGTAAGCTTGGTTTGATAGATATGGATTTAATGTAGAAGCAAATTCGTAAGTAGAATTATTATAAGGAGATTCTGTCCACTCTGCTACATTTCCTGCCATATCAAATAATCCGAAACCGTTTTTCCCAAACTGTTTCACTGGAGCAGTATATGTATAAGTTCCTTTTTTTTCGTCTTCGATGTAATTACCTCTTTTTGGTTTGAAGTTGGCTAAATAACAGCCTCTATCATCCATTAAATATGGTCCACCCCAAGGATAAGTTGCATTTTCTTTTCCACCACGTGCAGCATATTCCCACTCAGCTTCCGTTGGAAGACGGAAAGCCATCGCTTTTTGTTTCTTCTTTTTAAGAGAGTCGTTATAATCTGATTTCAATTTTGATTTAAAATTACAATATGCTCTCGCTTGATCCCAAGTTACGCCAACAACAGGATAGTTTTTATAAGCACTGTGCCAAAAATAACCATCGTAAAGAGGTTCGTTATACGCATAGTTAAAATCTTTGATCCAAACCGTGGTATCAGGATAAACAGCGATACTTTCTTTTTTTAAATATTTTGCACCTCTTGATTTATCTTTAATGGCAGATTCTATATCTTCCCAATTGTAAGCATATTTCAATTTTCTAGCGTCAATAATTCTTTCATTATTAATTCTTTCCGCAGGTGGAATATAAACTGATTCTAAAATTTCAGCATATTGAGCATCGGGATATTCTGAAGTTTTCCAACGTAATGGAACACTCCAATCCAATTTTTTAGATTCGTTATAACCATCTCTTCCACCTTGACCCTCCATAAATTCTTGGTAAGGGGTTTTATTTTCTCCAGCTTTTTTTGATAAATAGGCAAAATCTCCAATAGAACCTCCGTCTCCAGCTGATCCACCATCACCGGCAGCTTCCGCTAGCAAAGAACGTACTATAGAGTCACGAACATAATTGATAAAAACGCGGTATTCTGCATTGGTAATCTCAGTTTCATCCATAAAGAAGGAAGAAACAGTTACCGTTTTAAGGCTGGCTTTTTCTGCCTGGTTGGTGAAATCCTGATCAGCAAGACCCATTACATAAGATCCGGCAGGAATTGCGACCATTCCGTACGGACGTTCTGCAACAAAAGATTTTGATTTGCTTCTTGGCACTAATTCTCCTTTAATACCTGGTTTTCCAGCGGTAGACTTGCCACCTTTGGAACAAGAGATGATAAAAGATGCGGATAGTAATATAAGAAATATTCTTTTCATTCTATTTATTGAAATTAAGCGGTAAATATATAATTTTTTGGAAAAACAATTATGATTTTTTTTCCAAAACGAAAAAATGTTTGAATTATTTTATAAAAATTAACATTATTTTTATTCTACGGTAACAGATTTTGCGAGATTTCTAGGTTGATCCACATTTGCACCTCTGTAAACTGCAATGTAATAAGCCAATAACTGCAACGGTATAGAAGCAATAATTGGAGAAAAACATTCTGAAGTTTCTGGGAACTCAATCACAAAATCTGCAACAGATGCTACTTGTGTATCACCCTTGTTCACCAATGCGATAATTCTTCCTTTTCTAGCCTTAATTTCCTGCACATTGCTCACGATTTTATCATAGTGACCCTGCTTCGGTGCAATGATTACAATTGGCATATTTTCGTCGATCAACGCAATTGGACCATGCTTCATTTCTGCTGCAGGATATCCTTCTGCGTGGATGTATGAGATCTCTTTTAATTTAAGAGCACCTTCCAAAGCTGCAGGGAAATTATAACCTCTTCCTAAATAAAGGAAATTTTGAGCGCCAATAAAATGTTTTGCAATTTCTTTAACATGTTCGTGAGTACTTTCTAATACTTCTTCCACTTTTTTCGGAAGGGCATCAAGCTCAGTAATCAATTTCATGAATTCCTGATTGCTCAAATGACCGTTGTGCTTTCCTAATTTTAATGCAATTAAAGAAAGGACAGTCAACTGGGAAGTAAATGCTTTTGTAGAAGCTACGCCGATCTCCGGTCCTGCATGGGTATAAGAACCTGCATCTGTAATTCGAGAAATTGAAGAATCTACAACGTTACAAATCCCATAAACAAATGCACCTTTTTCTTTGGCCATTTTTATTGCAGCCATTGTATCTGCAGTTTCTCCAGACTGGGAAATTGCAATTACAATGTCCTTATCAGTAATAATCGGGTTTCTGTAACGGAATTCTGAAGCATATTCAACCTCAACAGGAATTCTCGCAAATTCTTCGATTAAATATTCGCCGATTAAACCGGCATGCCAGGAAGTTCCACAAGCAATTATCGTAATTTTCTGTGCCTGATTTAATCTTTCGAGGTGATCCCAGATTCCGGCCATTTTGATGATGCCTTCCTCTACCAGTAATCTTCCTCTTAAAGTATCATGAATCGATTTTGGCTGTTCGAAAATTTCTTTCAGCATAAAATGTTCGTAACCTCCTTTTTCAATTTGCTCCAAACTCAGTTTTAATTGCTGAACTTCTGGAGTAATCTTCACATTGTCTTTAATATTTCGAATATCAACGCCATTTTTCAGGGAAATAGTCGCCATGTGACCTTCTTCTAAATAAACAGCTTCCTTAGTAAACTCTACAAAAGGAGAAGCATCTGAAGCAATAAAATATTCGCTATTTCCTAAACCAATTGCCAATGGAGAACCTAATCTCGCAACCACTAATACGCCCGGAAAATCTTCGTGCATTACCGTAATCGCGTAAGCTCCATATACTTCATTTAAAGCATATCTCACTGCAGTAGGGAAATCAATATCGGTATTAATGTCCATAAAATACTGAATAAGATTTACCAAAACTTCGGTATCGGTTTCTGAATGAAAAACGAAACCTTTCTCAGTAAGCATAATTTTAATCGTATCGTAATTTTCGATAATCCCGTTGTGAACTATGGCAATTTTACCATTGTTTGAAAGATGTGGGTGAGAATTTCGATCGCTGGGAACGCCATGAGTTGCCCATCTTGTATGACCCATTCCAACATGCGATTTGCCTATAAGATTTTTTGATATCGCTACTAAATCTTCAACTTTTCCCTTGGTTTTCGCTACGTCAAAGTTTGATCCTTGTTCTAAAACTATACCTGCACTGTCATAACCTCTATATTCTAATCTCCGAAGTCCGTTTATAACTACTTCATATGCATCCTGAAATCCAGTATATCCTACAATACCACACATAAATTTTATTCTTTAATTATTACTATTACTTTTTACCGTAGGTCAAAATCAACTTAGGACTTTGAACGTTATTGGCTTCTGTTCCTATAAACACTGCTCTAAATGGGGTAAAAGATCTTGAATTAAAATTCTGCTGACCTAATGATTTATACTGTATTCCTAACAAATTACCGTTTGCATCTGTCGTATAATTACCAACATTTAAGATAAGGTCATTATTCTTCGATTCGGTTTCAATAATATTCTTGAACGTTTGTGTAATTCCTATGTCATAATACGCAGGATTTTTGTCTAAGTCATAAGCTTTAACCAGATTATAATTTCCAGTATATGCCAAAGCGCTAATGTCTGTAAGGAAATCTTTAAGGTACTGAGCTTCCCCAGTAAGACTTAAATCTCGCTGTCTCACAACGAAAGTAATCGGTTTTCTGTAAGAGTTGTTCCAATTAACTGCATCCGTATAAATCCTGATTTTTGCTGAAATAATTCCAATCTTATCGTTTTTATACATCGCTTTGATCGCATCTACAGTTGCAAGAGGAACTCGAAGACCTATTCCTGGACCACCCATTCCCTGTGCGTAAATTCTTGAATCTCCAGTCACTTCATTCGATGAAGCCAAAGCAGTTTCAGAAGGCGTTCCCGCTCTTACGAAATCGATTTGACTAAAATGAGTATTCGATGAACCTACATCCATCGGATAAACCATCTGCTCACGAGTTGTTGTTGTACCATCAACTTTATCCTTTTTGTAGTACAGATTAATGACCATTGAATTGGGGTCGAAATTGAAAATATACCCATCGTTTTCATCAACAGAAATTTTCAAACCTTTAAAATATCTTATAAATGAAGCTGCATCAGTAAGTTCTGGCGCAGTACCTTTAGTAATGATTTTATTCTGAAAAAATGCAGAATCCATTGGGATTCTTATTGTGGCATCTCTTTGAAAAAGAACACTGTTATCTGTTTTTTTTGTAATTACTATCGAATTAACATCTCCTTTGAAAACCTTGGAACCAATAACACTACCTGTACCAACGATTTTGTTTGATCTAATTTGATCAGTATTCCCGCCAAGAAAATCTGTTACTTCACGCACTTTTATATTAAAAGTAGTTTTAGTACCACCAAGCTTAGCTTTACCGTATTTGGTTACCGGATAATTATTGACCACTTTTTTTGCCTCAACCGCTCCTATTGGATAAATATAGGTTTCATCAGTGGTTGTCGTTATTGAATCTGCTGCATATAATGGTTTTATGACCAAAACTGCAGAATCTATAATCGGATTTACCCCAAAATTTGGTGCATAAGAACTTAAACGAACCTGCGTAACAAAAGCTGATTTCTGCAACCCAAACTGTGATTCGCTAAAAGCACCAAGAGTAGCACTATTAAGACGAACAGCATCAGTTCGGATCGTATCACCGTTCTTTGCATTATAAGCAATAACAGGATACAAAGTTTCTGTTCCTTGTGCACCGTTCTGAAAAAATTGTGAACCAAGTTGATCTGGATCAGGTTCACAATTCCACAAAATTAAACTCCCAATCACCAATGTTGCGGTAATTTTGAATAATTTTTGAATATTATTTATCATTAAAAAAAAATTGTTTAGTATAAATTATTGATGGAAGCAGCGTCGATGTACTCAGATTTTGTAGTCTCGGTTTTGTCAAAAGCTTCTTTGAGTTCATCTTGTAAGAACTCATCGCCTTTTAAAACTACATCTACCAAATCCATACTGTCGATAACGAATTGTTGAAAACTCGGTTTTTTAAACGCTTTTAGTGCAGTAATATTGTCAAATTTCATTTTTTCTTCTATCGTTGCAGGAAGGGCTAAATCTTCCTCATTATAAACAGATAGAACAATTTTTGAATCTTTAAAATAAGAATCGTTTTTGTAAAAAGTTTTTAGATAAACTGGAATAAAAGAGGACATCCAACCATTTAAATGAATAACATCTGGAACCCAGTTAAGCTTTTTAATAGTTTCTATAACTCCTCTTGCAAAGAAAATAGCTCGCTCATCATTATCGTCAAAAGGTTTTCCCTCATCATCGATATAAAATTGTTTTCTTTTGAAATACTCTTCATTGTCTATGAAATAAACCTGAAGTCTTTCTCCCGGAAGAGAAGCTACTTTAATGATTAAGGGTTGATCGAGATCATTAATAATAATATTCATCCCCGAAAGGCGAATTACTTCGTGAAGCTGAAACTTGCGTTCGCTAATTTGGCCAAATCTTGGCATGAAAACTCTAACGTCATTCCCTCCTTGGTGCATTTTGAGTGCCATTTTACTCACCATTGTTGCTATGTTACTGTCTTCCTGATAAGGATACAGTTCTGTGGTGACGTATAATACTTTTTGGTTCGGCATAAATTCTATCGTTCTTCTTATGATTAAGCAGAATATTCTACAGCGCAAAATTACGAAATTTTAAACGAATATTTTTTAATTAATATATTTTAATAATTATAATTTCAGCCACTTGGTTTTTCTGCAAAATATTTTATTTTATTTAAGTAATTTTTTAGCAGAAATTCCTATTTTTACATTGATATTATAACACTATGAAAATTTTTAAATCGAAGAAGACCTTCCACGATTATATTGAAAGACAACGGGAAATGGGTAAGAAAATTGGTTTTGCTCCTACAATGGGTGCGCTTCACCAAGGACATATTTCTCTATATGAAGCTGCGAGCAAAGAAAATGACTTGGTCTTCTCCTCCATTTTTGTAAATCCTACTCAATTTAATAATGCTGCAGATTTAGAAAAATATCCCCGAAATATTGAAAATGACCTTAAAATCTTAGAAAATTCAGATTATGTAGATGCTGTTTATATTCCAGAAGTTTCCGATTTATATCCGGATGGATTAAAAAGCAAATCTTATGATTTCGATGGTTTGGAAAATGAAATGGAGGGAAAATTTCGTCCGGGACATTTTGATGGCGTCGGAACGGTGGTTGAAGAATTGTTGCTGCAGGTACAACCCGACAATGCATATTTCGGTGAAAAAGATTTTCAGCAACTGGTGATTATAGAAAAATTAGTAGAAAAATTAAAACTGCCTGTAAAAATTCATGGTGTTGCGATTTATCGGGAGAAAAACGGATTGGCGATGAGTTCCCGCAATGAAAGACTAAGCGCAGAACAGCGGGAAGCTTCTAAAATCATCTACGAAACTTTATTAAAAGTAAATGACTGGTTTCGAATTATCACTGTTCCAGAAATCAACCAACGGGTAAAAGATATTTTCGAAGACCAGAGAGGAATGGTTTTGGAATATTTTGAAATCTCCGACGAACAAACCTTGAAAGAAACCGATTTCTTTTACAAAGGACATAATTATCGTGCGTTTATAGTTGTTTTTGTAAATGAGGTGCGGTTGATTGATAATATGCATTTGGAGTAAATTCAAATATTTTAAAGAAATAATGTTCTATTTCTTTAAAAATACTTAGAACCTAATCCTTGGCTTACAGCGATTTTCTAAAATGAAAATCTGTTTTCAAATAAAACATACAATTATCCACAAAACATCAAAAGTCTTCCTAGTGGGAAGACTTTTGAAAACCAAATCACAAAATATTAATATGAAAAAAAAAATTACTTCCGAAGAAGTAATTTAGTGACCCGGCTGGGATTCGAACCCAGGACCCATACATTAAAAGTGTATTGCTCTACCAGCTGAGCTACCGAGTCGGTCTTTTTAAAATAAGTTATGGGTAATTAGTAATCTAAAACTACTTACAAACTATTACTCACTGCTTATGCGTTGTTGTGCCTGCGACTGGACTCGAACCAGCACATCCATAGGAAACCACCCCCTCAAGATGGCGTGTCTACCAATTTCACCACGCAGGCAAAAAAAATCCGTCTCGTCGTAAAAGAACGAGACGGAAATTTTTTACTTGTGACCCGGCTGGGATTCGAACCCAGGACCCATACATTAAAAGTGTATTGCTCTACCAGCTGAGCTACCGAGTCGGTCACCATTAAATCTGCAGAATTATGTTCTCGTTTTAAAGTGGTGCAAAGATAAGTCTTTTTTTAAAATCTCAAAATTTTTTTGGTACTTTGTGAAAAATAAAAACATGATAATTTCACTAGTCGGTTATATGGGAAGTGGCAAATCTCACATTTCCAAAGTTTTGAGTCAAGAATTGCCCCTAAAATTAATTGATCTGGATCATCAAATTTCTTTGAAAAATAAAATGACTATTGCCGAAATCTTCGAAAAAAGAGGTGAAATCTTCTTTCGAAAACAAGAAAGAGAGATTTTGGAAGAAATTTTGGCAACCGAGGAAAATATTATTTTAAGCGTTGGTGGCGGAACACCTGCTTACTACAATAACATGGATCTCATCAATCAGCATACCGAAAATATCTTCCTACGAACATCTGTAAAAAATCTCGCAGAACGACTTTTAAAGCAGAAACAAAAAAGACCTTTGATCGCAAAAATTAATGATGAAGATCTGCCCGAATTTATCGCAAAACATTTATTTGAAAGGAATGTGTTTTATTCCAAAGCGAAATATACCGTTGATACAGATGGTAAAGAAGTTGAGGAAATTGTACGTGAAATTAAAAAACTCTTTTAATCATCTGCTTATTCGTCGACATCGCTGAAAAATAAATCCCATTCTCCGTTTTCCATTTCTGAAGAGGGTTCGCTTTCAATGTAATCATCAAGTTCCCGCCGGTCTTTTTTCGTAGGTCGTCCTTCTCCCTTTATGCGGTAATAATCTTGCGCCAGTTTTCTTTGTTTCAAAATTTCATGTTGCTCCTTGTCAGTTTTGTCTTCAATATGCAGAGGAACCAGTTTAGCACCTACTCTACTTTTTGGAACTTGCAAAATTTTTATGATGTAATCAATTTGATTCTTTCTAATTTTTATAAGATCGCCCTCTTTTATCTCTTTGGAACTTTTTACAGGATTTTGTCCAAGTGAAACTCGGTTCTTCTTAATTTCATCGGTTGCAATGCTTCTGGTTTTATAAAATCGAACACACCATAAAAACTTATCTATTCTCATATTTTATTTATACTTTTGCAGGATTAAAAAATTTTAGCAATTTACAGATATTATTAAATATGAAAAAAGCATTTTTGTTCCTTGCTCTAGCTTCTATTGCGTTGTCTTCTTGTAGAACAGATCAACCAGTAGTAGAGCCAGAAGTAAGTATAGAAACCCAAAATAGTTATGATGATCAGGCAGCTCTGAACTTTTTGCAAACCCATTATTTGGATACTAAAGGGAACATAAAAAATTATGTAGCAACAGATACTATCAATAAGAAATTAGCTGATCTTATCCCGGCTCCTGTAACTTTACCATCAGGTGTGATCTATATTAAAAGACAAGGTGCTCAACCAGATCCAGGAAAAACGATTGGTGCAACAGACATCATCAGACTCATGAGTATTACCAACAGTTATATAGCAATAAATGCAGACGGAAAAACTTCATTTGTCTCTGGATATCCTTTAAGAAATACGGTTAATGGCACTGGTGTTCCAGAAGTAGATCCCACTTATTTTCATGTTAAGGATGAAACTTTAACTAATGCTACTACGCCAGAAGCAAAACAAAGAAGTTATTATGAAATCGAAGGTTTCGGAGAAGCACTTCAACTTTTTAAATCTTTTGACATTCCAGATGAGAGCAATTATAATCTTCAGGGAGTGATTATTGTCCCTTCCAGAGCGGCTTTCGCTAGAGATCCTTACTTTAATTATTCTAATATTTCTTACAGGAACAGAAGTTTCGTATTTAATTTTCAAGTATATAAAACTACAGCAAGATAAAATTGAATTACGACTTTACTATAAATGAAAAGTTCCCGTTAAAAGGAACTTTTTTTGTTTTTAATGGAAAGACTTTTCATTATTTTATTCGAAAATCTGTCTTAATATTGCTAAAGAATTAGGGGTATAGAAACCCGTGAAATGATAGTGGTAATAAATCATTAATGAATCTACAACAGCATTTCTTTGACTCCTTTTTAAATGGATCTCTGCGTCGTCAGTCGTTAAAAAACTTTTCCAGATATCAGACATTTCTTCATTAAAAACAGCGTTTGAAATTTCATCATTAAAAGTCCCCGATTCCGGATCGAGATACTTTTTTTCGTTTGAAAGTGGCGCAATACCGGAAATTTCTAAAAATCGAAAGAGTAATTCAATATGAGAATCATAATTGGTAACTTTAATTTTTTCCCGAAAATCATGTATCGCAGCGAATGAAAATTTGTTTTGATCTTCATTTCTCAAGATCTGATGCAAAAATTCTGCAACAAAAAATAAGATCGAATTGATCTTAACATCATTAAAATCATAGAATTCACCAGCCAATTCTAACTTCGAAACTGTAGAAACTGGTTTACTATTCCCTCTGCTAATCACCGAAATATTCAATAAATTCAGTGGGAACAAATAAGGTTTCTTTTTATTTCGGGAAGAATAAATGCCTTTAGCAAAAAAACTTTGATATCCTTCTTCGGCAGAAAAACAGTGCAGAAAAGCATCATTATCGCCATATTTGTTGTAGGAAAGAAGAAAGCAAGTTTGATTCTGCATCAATTCACAACTGCGATTTTAGCGGTTGCTGTATCTGTTCCATCAGCATTGGTCATCAAAACAAAATAAATTCCAGATGCAACCCGAACACCGCGGTGATTGTTGAGATTCCATTCATAGTAACCTCCTCTGGAAACGGCTTGATGAACTAGATTTCCCGCCGCATCGGTGATACGGATATTTGTTTTCTCCGCTAAACCACGAATACTCACATTCCCTTTAAATTTAGAATATACCACAGGATTCGGATAAACCAGAACATCACCAAAATTTGAGGTAACATCCAGCACATCTCCTTGATAAACCATAACTCCATCTAAAGTTACAAAGTATACTTTTCCGCTTTTATTGTCTACTTTGATATCGGTGACACTATTGCTCGGCAAAGGTGAATTTTCTGTAGTGAAATGTTTAATGGTTTTCTCGCCAGTCGAACTTAAATAAAAAACTCCACCATCATCAATCGAGATCCATTTTTGGTTACCTGCATCTACTTCAATCTGCAAAACATTACTATCTCGGAAAAGTTCTTCACCTAATCCGTTTTCTTCAATAATGACCGGTTGAGTTTGGGGATTATCTTCGGTAATAATTGAAGAGGGATTGCTGATAATTCTTAAACCTATTCGAGTTCCTATCCATATATCATCATTCTTGTCGATGGTAGCAGAAACTACTCCATCTGAGGGCAAATTATTAATTTTACGCAATATAGTAAATCGGTCATCCCCCGTAGAAGCTGGTGTATTGTTATAGTCGTAAATTAATAATCCGCCTCCTGTAAAAAACGGAGCCGGAATATATAGTATTCCAGATTTCGAAAATGGTTTCTGAACACCCCCGGCATTTACGACACTTACTAAATTAAAATTATCTGAGGACGGATTATAATAATAAAAGCCTATTTTATTACCTGTTAAATGAGATGTTGCAACAAATAATTGATTATTTTCGTCATAGGTCAAACCATTGACATAACCTACTATTGAAGATCCCTCCCCATAATTCTTAACTAAAATATCATGATCCATTTTGTAAAGTGCTTTTAAACCTTCAGGGTCGTAGTATGATGTAAAGAAAATTTCTGTGGATTTTAATGGATTTATAACTGCATCCATTACATTATACTTTGTTGTAGTATTTTTAAAAAGATCTGGGTGATTCCATTTAGAACCGTCGAAATGATAATACCCTAAATTAGATGATACTTCGCTGGGTGTTAGAAACGCATCTCTGCTACCTGAAGAAATCACAATTTGTTGACCGACAATGTTAATTTTATAAGAAATATTGCTGTATGGCCCATCAGGTTTTAAAATATCTCCTGTTTCGTTTTTAATTCCTGAAACTTTTGTTCCGGCATAAATTTTTGAGGCAGAATAATAACCTGTATTAAGTTGCTCACTTGCATCATAAGATTTCACAAAAGCACCTGTAGTACTGAAAACCGAAACTGAATTCGTATCAGTTACTACAATATTTTGGTTAGTTACTGTGACATCCTGAATATTCGAAAAACTCTGCGGAATGGTAGAAAACGTGGTTCCATTACCGTATTTCACAGTATTAGCATTGGCATAAGCTATTACATCATTGCCTGCAATTTGATTAAAATTTCCGCCTGCAATTGTATTCCAACTTGAGTAAATAGGAAATGTAACATTCATTTGGTGCGATTTCAGACCTGTCGCGGTTACTACATAGACAAAATTATCTTTGATGACCGCTTCTTTTGCAGCTTCAAAAGTTCCTGCATTGGTAAAAAAGGAAGAATCTCCAAATTCCTTTCTGTCTAACTTAAAAATAGAAACCCCATAACCTACAGAAATCACCGCTAAATTTCCTGTAATCGAAATATGATTTATTTTTTTGTCACCGTTAAAACCTGATGCGATCGGAATATCTACAACGTAAGTAATTCCGTCTGGAGTAATAACATCCATCGACCCATTTTTGTAGCCGACTAAACCAATTTTGGTCATAGGATTGTAATCGAAGGCAGAAATTTTCACTTCATGCAAGCCGTTTGCTTTAGAAAGTTTGGTAATTTCTCCCGAAGCTGGTGTATAAAAAAAGATTCCGTTCTCGGTTGCTGCAATGAGTTTACCATTGTCCTCACGAACGGCCAAAACGTTATTATAAGAAAATAAATCGGTCCATTTACTCGAGGAAATGACCTGCGAAAAAATGCTTCCGGAAAATAAAAGAAATAAAAGCGGTAGTAGTTTTTTCATCATTTTAAACTAGAATTGTATCATCTATAACTTGATTGTTCCATGAAATATTTTTCACCATTTTATTTTTATCGAAATAAAAGTCGAGTTTACCCAAAAGTAATCCAGCCCAACCAACTTGATTGACCAAAACATTCTTCCCTTTTCTGTTCATAAATGATTGTGGCTCCGGTAAAAAAGTATGCGTGTGACCTCCCAGAATTAAATCGATACCATCCGTTTTTGCTGCCAAAATTTTATCTGAAATTTTATCCGGATTATCTTTGTAATCATAACCAATATGAGAAAGGCAAATGACAAGATCACATTTTTTTTCTATTCTCAAAAATTCAGAATAATGTTGAGCGACTTCTACCGGATCCTGGTAAAGTGTTTCGCCATATTCTTTCTTCCCAACTAAACCGGCCAATTCAATTCCAACTGCAAAAATCCCTACTTTTATTCCATTTTTATCAAAAACTTTGTACGGAATTGTTTGTCCATCAAGAATGGTATTTTTAAAATCATAATTGGAACAGATGAACGGAAATTTCGCATTCGGCTGCACTTTTTTGAATCCTGCTAAACCATTATCAAAATCATGATTCCCCATTGTAGAAGCATCATAACCCATCATCGACATTAGTTTAAATTCGAGTTCACCTCCAAAAAAATTAAAGTAAGGTGTTCCCTGAAAAGTGTCACCAGAATCGAGCAACAGAACATTGCTGTTTTCTTTTCTAATTTTTTCAATTAAAGCAGCTCTTCTCGCAAAACCGCCCTGATTCGGATTTCGGGTATAACTTTCTTCGAAAGGTTCAATTCTACTGTGTTGATCGTTGGTATGAAGAATCGTTAATTTATATTCAGAATTGGAATTTAGAAATTTAAAATTCTCTGCAAGGAGTAAATTGGGAGCTAAAGTCATTGCTAAAGTCCCACCACCAATTGTTTTTAGAAATTGTATTCTATTCATTGGTTTTATTTTTTTTATTTTTAAAATTTAAACGAATATCGGTCGGTGCTACAATCTGCGGATTTGCCTGGAATTTTTCTAGAAACAGATCCCGCAATTTAATGCCTGTAGAAATCATCTTTCCTTTTCCGAAAAAAGTCATGTTGTCACCTCCCATTGCCAAATAATCCGAAGTCGCAATATAATAATCTTTATTAGGCTCTACTTCTTTGCCGTTCACTAATTCTTTGATCGTCATTCCATTATCGGTTTCGATGTATAAATGCGAAACAGGATTATTTTTTTGTGTCGTTAAATAATAATCAAAAAGTCCCTTCAAATCAGAACCTTTCATTTTTACGATCAGCACTTCATTTTCAAAAGGCATCACTTCATAAATACTTTTCGTCAAAATATCGCCCGCTCCAATGGTTGAACGAATGCCTCCGACATTAATCAAAGCGCAATCAACTCCACCCGGAATGCCATTTTTTTTCGCCCATTCATCGGCACCATCGAAAGTATAATCTGCCAGGAGATTTCCTAAATTGCTGTTATCGCCCGATTTATTTAAGTCAACGGACGTGTAGGAAATTTTCTTGTTCATTTTCCCTTCCAGTTCATGTTTATACGGTGCTATGATCGTATTGAAAGTTTGATCATCAGGTAGATCTTTCGAAATAGAAATGTTTTTTTCGGTATGGATCTTCGCAACATTCAGAGGCGTCTTACACGACGTTAAAGCTAAAGCTGTGAAACCGAATAATAGAAATTTAATTTTCATAGAGGTAAAATCTAGTGTTGCAAATATAAAGATATGAATATAAACTTAGGTTTATTTTTCATAAATTCTTACATTAAATTTGTAATTTTGAAATATTAATTTTATAAGAATGAGCAATTTAAAAGGACTTGGTGTTGCTTTGGTAACGCCGTTTAATGAAGATTTATCTGTAGATTTTGATTCATTGACGAAACTCGTAGATTACAATATCCAAAACGGCACTAATTATTTGGTGGTTTTGGGAACTACCGCAGAAGCTGCAACCCTTTCAAAAGAGGAAAAATCGCAAGTCATCAATCATATCATAAAGGCAAATAACGGGCGTCTTCCTTTGGTTTTAGGAATTGGTGGAAATGACACGATGGAAGTGAAAAAACAACTAGAAGAAGCTGATCTTTCTGCTTTCGAAGCTATACTTTCTGTATCGCCTTATTACAACAGACCCAATCAGGAAGGGCTTTACCAACATTATAAAGTCTTAGCAGGAACAGGCAAAAAAATTATAATTTACAATGTTCCTTCCCGAACCGGGCAAAATGTGGAAGCTGCAACGACTTTAAGATTGGCAAATGATTTCCCGAACCTGATCATGATCAAAGAAGCAGGACCAAACATCGCACAATATTTCGATATTTTAAGACAAAAACCCGCTAACTTTAGTTTGGTTTCTGGTGATGATGAATATACACTTCCCGTAACTTTAGCGGGTGGAGATGGCGTTATTTCGGTGATCGGACAAGGTTATCCGAAAGAATTTTCTACCATGGTACAATTGGCTTTTGACGGAAAGGTAAAAGAAGCCTACGAAATTCACAATAAATTAGTTGAGATCACGAGAATGATTTTCGCAGAAGGAAATCCGGCCGGAATTAAAACGATTTTGGCTGAAAAAGGAATTTTGAAAAATTACTTACGTTTGCCTTTAGTAGCTGCAAGTTCAGGTTTACAGGATAAAATTAAAGCAGAGATGAAAAAAATCTGATTTTCACTCAACACCTATTTATATCAAAGGCTTTCGAAAGAGAGTCTTTTTTTATTAAAGATTTTCAGAAATTAAAGTCTGAAAATAGTCAGAACATTTTGCGAGATGCGTTCCGTACCAGGAAAAAGCTTCACCGTCAACTAAAATTATTTTTTGATGTGGAAGTTCTTTTTGAAATTCCTCAATATGTTTTTGTTGAAAAGGAAAAGGTTCGGTTGATAAAAAGATAATTTCTGCTTCTTTCATTTGATCTATAGAAATTTCTGGATATCTATTTTGATCTTTAAATAAATTTTCAAAACCTAAACTCTCTATAATTTCATGAATAAAAGTATCTGAACCTACCGTCATGTAGGGATTTTTCCAGATTAGATAGGCTACTTTTTTAGATTCTGATGCTTTTTTTAAGTTGAATACTGAAGTGATCTTTTGGTTGAAACTTTCAGCAATATTTTCTTTATTTAAAAGGGTTCCAAGCTGATTAAGGAAATTTTTGTTGTATTCTAAAGTTTCAATATCTGTTACCCAAACTTTAAAATCATTCATCAACTCCTCCACTTGAACTTTATCGTTCTCTTCTTTGTTGGCAATAATTAAATCAGGTTTAAGCGATTTAATTTTAGAAATATTAAGGTTTTTTGTACCACCAATAACTTCCACATTTTTCACTAATTTTTTTGGATGGATACAGAATTTTGTCCTCCCAATAACTTCTTGATCCGTCAAACCAAAATCAAAAAGCGCTTCTGTAATACTGGGAACGAGAGAAATAATTTTCACGATCTGCTGTTATTTTTCAAAAATCATTAAGGAAGAAACTTCAAATTAAAGCATCTTTCCACTCAGGAAAAAGCCTGCAATCGTGAAGTAAATGATCAAACCTGTAACATCGACCAACGTCGCAACGAACGGTGCTGACGAAGTTGCAGGATCCAGTTTTAAACGTTTCAGTACAAACGGGATCATTGAACCTGAAAGTGTTCCCCAAAGCACTATTAACACTAAAGAAAATGAGATACTCAACGCTACATAAACCCAGTATTCACCGTAATTAAACAATCCTGTTTTTTGCCAGATCATAATTCTGATAAAGCCGATTGCACCTAAAATTCCACCCAGACAAATTCCGGAAACAATTTCTTTTCGCATCACATACCACCAGTCTTTGAGTGTAATTTCCTGCAATGCCATCGCACGAATGATCAATGTAGCTGCCTGAGAACCAGAATTTCCTCCACTGGAAATAATTAAGGGAACGAATAATGCCAGAACTACTGCTTTTTCAATTTCATGTTCGAAATAACCCATTGCAGAAGCCGTCAACATCTCAGAAAAGAATAAAATAACGAGCCATGTCGCGCGCTTTTTAATCATTTCCGTCCAGGAAGTTTGAATATAAGGTAAATCTAGTGCATCCAAACCACCGAATTTTTGAATATCTTCAGTATTTTGTGCTTCAATCTGATCCAAAATATCATCAATCGTTACGATACCGACTAAAACACCGGACTCTGTAACAATTGGAATTGCAGTTCTGTCATATTTTTCAAAATACTGCACTGCATCTTCCTTGGATGTAGTCGTTGTAATCGCCACAAAATGATTATCGGTGATCTCGGAGATCAAGGTATCTTCTTCGGCTAATAGCAAAGAACCAAGCGCAATATCATCGATGAGTTTATTTCTTTCATCGACCACATAAAGATGGTTCATCGTCTCCATCTTTTTTCCGACTTTTTTAATCTGTTGCAGACATTTCTTTACCGTCCATTCTTTTCGAATCTGGATGTAATAAGGAGTCATCAAACGCGCAATCGAATCGGAATCATACCCCAAAAGTTTTAGAGCGATTCGCCGTTCCTGCGGATTTAGAAGATTGATGGAAGATTTTATGAGCTCATCGGGGAAATCCTCAAATAGCGCAGTTCTATCATCCGGAGTCATTGCATTTAGAATTTCAGCAACGTCTTCGCTTGCGATACTTCTAATTGTTTCTTCCTGAAAATCGGGGTCAAGATGGGAGAAAACATCAGCTTTGTACTCTTTCGGAACTTTCAAAAATGCTAAAAGCCGCTCATCAGCGTGAAGTTCACTAAGCGTTTCTGCAATATCTGCGGGATTAAAAACAAGTTGATTGATGTTCACTGCCTCGATTTTAAGAATTGCAAAATTAGCCCAAATAGTTAAGAGGAACGAATAAACGTATTAATTTTAAATTAAAATTAATCTTGTTTTTAAAATTCTTTTATAATGCTTTCTTATTTTTGGTGAGATCTTTTGCAATAAAGTTCATTGCACCTTCTGTACCAATTTTTATAGAATTTTCTGCAGAACCGAGGATTCTTGCATTTTTTTTGTAAGTATCATAATCTGCTTCTGTCAAAAACTTTCCGGTAGCGTCGTACAATTTCATACTCACAATCACCTGGTTTGAAAAAACATATTTTCCAAGACCGACTTTAAAATATTTGACTTTGGGTATAATGGCGAACTGCGCATTATTATTTCGACAAAATTCTTTAATCGATTCTACATCTACGGAATCAAAAGGAATGTGCGAATCTACCCGAAGCATTTTGTAATTACGATAATCATTTATCTTACCAGAAACTGCAGCGTAGAAGGCTGAATATGTAGGTTCTTTAATTTCTTCCAGATCAGGAAAAACCTCCGGATTGAAATATAAAATATTTTGACTTTTCGATTCTTTACCTGAAATAATACTTGGAGAATTCAATGATTTACAGGAAGTTAAAGAAATAAAAGTCAATACAGAAAAGGTTAAGAAATAAAGATTTTTCATTACATGGTGTTGTTGCAAAAATACTGCCATTTGATGGATTAATAACAAGAATTTTAAGAAATTTTTAACACTTATAAATTTCCTTTTAATTCAAAGTCTGCATAACGTTTTAGAGATTCAGAAAATAGTTGTACTTTTGCACCCATTACATAATAATCATTAAAATAATATTGGAATGTACCTAACAACTGACACGAAGAAAGAGATCTTCGCAAAACACGGAAAGTCTGACGCAGACACAGGAAGCGCAGAAGGACAAGTAGCCCTTTTTACTTTCAGAATTAATCACCTTTCAGGTCACCTGAAAAAAAACCACAAAGATTACGCAACTGAGAGATCATTGGTACTTTTGGTAGGAAAAAGAAAAGCCCTTTTGGATTATCTTAAGAAAAAAGATGTACTTCGATACAGAGCTATTATTGCTGAATTAGGATTAAGAAAATAATCTTTTTCGCAATAACAAAAAAAGAGCAACTTAGAAATAAGTTGCTTTTTTTTTGATTAGAGGATAAATTTTAGGTTATACCCTTCCTCTCGTAAATAGGTTTACAATTGCTAATAATACAATCGCACCAATCGTTCCGGTTAAAATTTCACCGACTACACCTTCGCCCAGTCTGCCTCCTAATAACCAATATCCGATAAAACCACCGACAATACCAACTACGATATTTCCGATTAATCCAAGACTTCCGCCTTTAAAGATTTGTGATCCTAACCATCCTGCAATTGCACCAATAATAAGTGTCCATAAAATTCCCATAATGTTAAATTTTTAATGTTTATAATTTTGTTACGTTTACAATATTATCCAAATTTGTGCCGAAATTGTCAAAATTATGATAAAAAATCATAAAATTTTCTGCCAATGCAATTTTTCGCAGATTCCGTAATTACTGATTGAATAATGTTTAAATATTTTTTGGTATTGGAATTTGATCCAAGTTCATTTGAGTCTTATCATTTAAATCGTTAAACTTAAAATACCGTGCTTTAAATGAAGCAACTCCCCTATTTTAGGCCAATCGTACTCTTGAAAAATTCCGTATCTTTGCACACGAAAATTTAAATAAATTAAATAATAACGCACTCAATACGGAGTGCCAAAGACGAACAAATTTTATGAATGCTCCACAAGCAATTATTGAAAAATTTCAATTAAAAGACGGGCGTGAAATCACGCTTGAAACAGGGAAATTAGCGAAACAAGCCGATGGTTCTGTAGTAGTAACATGTGGCGGAACAATGCTTTTAGCAACCGTTGTAGCCAGCAAAGAAGCCAAAGAAGGTGTAGATTTTTTACCCTTAACGGTAGATTACAGAGAAAAATTCTACGCAGGTGGAAAAATCCCTGGAAACTTTTTTAGAAGAGAAGCAAGACCTTCAGATGAAGAGATCTTAACAATGAGATTGGTTGACCGCGTTTTGCGTCCACTTTTCCCTTCAGATTTCCACGCAGAAGTTCAGGTAATGATTTCTTTGATCTCTTATGATAAAGAAGTAATGCCGGAAACTCTTGCAGGTTTAGCAGCATCTGCAGCGATCGCAATTTCAGATATTCCTTTTAACGGACCAATGTCGGAAGTAAGAGTCGTAAGAATCGACGGACAATTATCTACCAATCCAAGCATGGAAAATGCAGGGAAAGCTGATCTTGACATGATGGTTGGAGGAACAAAAGATTCTATCGTAATGGTAGAAGGCGAGATGAAAGAAATTTCTGAGCAGGAAATGATCGAAGCCATTAAATATGCGCACGAAGAAATTAAAGTTCAGGTTGAAGCTCAGGAACGCTTAGCAGCAAGAATTGAAGCCAGCAAAATTAAAAGAGAATACTCCCACGAAAATCACGACGAAGATATTCGTAAGAAAGTTTGGGAAGAAACTTATGATAAAGTATATGCAGTAGCAACTTCGCCTTCTGCAAAAGAAGAAAGAAGCGAAAACTTCAAAGCCGTTCTGGTTGACTTTTTAGCACAATATTCTGAAGAAGAATTAGAAACAGTAAAACCTTTTGCAAAAGTTTACTACCATGATGTAGAGAAAGAAGCAATGCGTCAAATGGTTTTAAATGAAGGCGTACGTTTAGATGGAAGAACTCCTTCTACGATCCGTCCGATCTGGTCAGAAGTTGATTATCTTCCGGGAGCTCACGGTTCTGCAGTGTTTACAAGAGGGGAAACTCAATCGTTGACCGCAGTAACTTTAGGTTCTGTAAAAGATGCAAACATGGTCGATACCGTTGCAATCAATTACGATCAAAAATTCTTTTTACACTATAATTTCCCACCATTCTCTACAGGTGAAGCAAGACCTTTGAGAGGAACTTCAAGAAGAGAAGTTGGTCACGGAAACTTAGCGCAAAGAGCTTTGGCAAATATGATCCCAACAGAAAATCCTTACACGATCCGTATCGTTTCTGATATTTTAGAATCAAACGGTTCATCTTCTATGGCAACGGTTTGCGCCGGAACCTTAGCTTTGATGGATGCAGGAGTTCAAATTACAAGACCGGTTTCAGGGATTGCAATGGGATTAATTACCGATCCAAAATCCGGTAAATTCACCGTTCTTTCTGATATCTTAGGAGACGAAGATCACTTAGGTGATATGGATTTCAAAGTAACAGGAACTGAAAGAGGAATCACTGCTTGTCAAATGGACATTAAAGTAGAAGGTTTAACCATGGATATTATGGAATCAGCTTTACTTCAATCAAAAGAAGGAAGATTGCATATTCTTGGAGAAATGATGAAAACTTTGGATGCACCAAGAACAGACGTGAAACCTCACGCACCGAAAATGGAAGTATTGGAGATCTCCAAAGACTTCATCGGAGCGATCATCGGACCTGGTGGAAAAATCATTCAGCAAATGCAGAAAGATTTCGAAACGGTTATCGCGATTGAAGAAATTGGCAATATCGGAAGAATCGAAATTTCTGGAATTTCTAGAGAAAACATTAACGCAACGATTGCAGCGATTAACGAAATCTGTTTCGTACCAACTGTAGGCGAAGTTTATAATGGTAAAGTTGTAAAAGTAATGGATTTCGGAGCGTTCGTAGCGATTGGAAAAGGCGTTGAAGGTTTACTTCACATCTCAGAAATCGAATGGGCGCGTTTGGACAAAGTTCCTTACAACGAAGGCGATATGGTAGAAGTGAAATTCATGGGTTACGATGATCGTAAGAAAATGAAGCTTTCGCGTAAAGTTCTTTTAGACAGACCAGCTCGTGAAGAAAGACCGCAAGGTGATCGTCCTCAATATAACAATGACAGACCGAGAGAAGATCGTCCACAAGGCGACAGACCTCAGAGAAGAGATGATCGTCCACAGCACGGAAACGACCGTCAAGAAAATAGAGAAGACCGACCTCAAAATAACGAAGGTCAGAATCCTGAAAATAACGGATAAAAATAGAAACCACCTCGATTTGAGGTGGTTTTTTTTATAAAATAAAATGTTACTTATTAAGCTCCATCAACCGTTTGTGCAATTCATTATATTTTTCTTTTTCAGTCAGGGCTGACTTCGAGTCCTCTTTTGGTTTATATGCACTATTCATGCGTAATGCATAACTATAATCGAATCCGGCCTCCTCTGCAAGTGCAACAAGTTTCCGGTAATTTTCCTCATTCTTCGGCACGTTTGCACTTAGAGCTGCAAACTTTCTTTCTTTTTCCTCCCAGGCATCAGACCTCGCTTTCTCTTTGCGATCATAAGCTTCCATTTTAGCCTGATGCTCCGCAGCGTAAGGGCTGTAATTAGATGATGAGGTTGGTAAGACCGTAGTGTTGGACGACTTAGTGGTTGAGGGAGCAATATTCTTAAAATGCTGATCACTTTGTGCCTGTTGCCTTTGCTGAGTGGCTTTACGGATCTCCTCTTGATTGGGTTTGTGGTAGGCATCACCGTATTGCGCCTTGATAGCGATTACTCCGAATAACAAAATCGAAGCAGCGAGCGTTATTTTTTTCATGTGGGTTATTTTTGGTAAAATTATAAGAAAATCACCCACGTAATCTACCCAATTCAGGGTATTTATTATTTTTATCGGTTAAAATTGGATACCAATAAAATCCTAAAAATTTTTTCTCTTAATTTGCATAATTCATTATATTTGTTATGGTTAATTAAAATATTAATTTAAAAACACTTACCATGAGAAAATTTATTACAAACATTCCCGCTTCATTAATCAATGAAACATTCACAACAGATGTAAATGCGGCACTTGTGCCATTGCAACCCTACATTTTAAATCTTACCGATGAGGAAAAATTGGGTTTGCGCACCATGGCGGAAGGACGTGAAGGTTATGCACGTCTTATTTCCCGCATCGCCACACAATTTCCCAACTCGCTTAGCCGCGCCGATGATCCGGCAGAACTGACCGCATTATTGGAGTACAATACGCGTCTGGAGGCGAACAAACTGGCTTTGCTGCAATCACTAGAAAGCATACAGGAAATACAACTGGGAGCCGCCGCAGATATTATGACAATGGTAGACCGCTATACGGCAAACCTGCAAATTTCCCGCACCAACGAGGGATCTCTGGATCTTGCGATGCAGGATGTAGATGGCTGGAACCAACGGTTTGCAAATAAAAATGAAAAACCTGCCCCACCAACTACCTAATTATTACTACTGCTATTTTCAACAAAGGCGCGCCAATCTTTACGAGTGGCGCGCCTTCTTTTTTAGAAGGCAGGCCTGTATTTTTCGTAAGTACGCCTATCATTTTGGTAGGCTCGCGTATGATTTTGGTAGGCACACGTATGTTTTAGGTAAGTGCGCCAATTTTTTGGTACGCGCGCCAATGTTTTCGGTAGGCGCGCCTATTGAAAAGGGAGGGTAATTTTTTTGTTTAGTGATTGAAAAGAAAAACTCCAAAGTGGGGAGACTTTGGAGCGTGGTTTTTTTGATAAGGTTGAAAAGGAAGGAATTTTAAATCCGCGCCATCGAAAGAAGGAATTCTAATTTTTTTTTCCGAATGTAGGTTTTTTTTATGGAATGATTGGTAATCTATACTTTACAAAAACTGTTCAACCATATTTTTGATATCTTGTAAGTTAAATTGATGTGCTAAACCACTAATTCCTTTAAAAACAGACTTTAAGGCTTCTCCACCATCATTAACTTTTTTGATTTGTTCACCAGCACTGCTCAAGGTTTTTAATATAGATTTCAATTTTCTACCCCAACCTTTTTCAATTACATCTCCGCTGTTCTGCGCAACTTTTGCATCACTTGCAAATTCTTGCACTTTTCTTAGTGCATCCGTTACTTCTTTATTTGATGCTCCAAGTTCCTGTATTAAATAATCTGCCTCACCCTTTAAATTACTGCTTATATTATTAACAACTTTTATATCAATATCAATAGTAATAGAATTGTTTATTTGTGTATTTACAGTAGGACTGTTAGTATTTAATATATTCAAAACTATTTGTGGTACTGTTTGCTTTTGAAGATCAAGTTTTCCCTCAAACAATTCTACTCTTTTAAATCTTTCAAGTGTACTTTCTCTATCTTCAAACATTCCAATTAAATAACCTACATTAAAATCTCTACTTAACTTAGAATGAAAGTACGTTGCTTTTCCTGCTTTAATGTGGCTTATTAAATCTTCATAACCAACAGTGTTTTCAGATTTATCATCCAATGACATTAATTCAGTATAAGAAATTTGTGCATAACTAGATGTGATATCTTGAAACTCTCTTCGAATATGTTCCCACATACCTAATTTCCCTTCTCCTTTTATACGGACATAAATACGTTTAGCTTCTTTATCTGCGTGAACCATAGCAAGACTATCACTTTTTTTATCTAAAATAACTATACCTGAATACCAATAATTATTATCGTATGCATCAGATAACTTCTTTGCTGTAAATCGATGGATCAACGCCAAAGGCATATAATCTTTAAATTGTAAAATATAAGTTCGAACATGTTCACCACGGAATTCACTGTACTCAACTTTTGGTACTTTCCCAAATGCTGAAGGGATTAGTAAGTTTTTATCATCTGGAGTGTAGCAAAGATCAAATTTTTTCATCATGCTCAATATATATCCATAATGAGTTTCATCGTACGTATAATCTTTGTCATTTAATGGTTTTAATAATTCATTAAAATCCTTAATATTAATAATTCCGAAGAGTTTTGCAGTTTTTTTTGATGTAATAATCTTGTAGACACCTTGTGAAATCCATTTCGGACTTAACACATGAAGAAAATTTAAATATGTATCTCCAAACCAAGTTACAGCACCAATTGTAGTAAAATACTTCAATAGTAATTTTTGAGTTTTTTCATTACCAGCATTGTTATTTCTACATATCTCACTAAATCTTTTATAATCTAAATAATGTTGTTCTCCAGATGTACATTCTTCGATATTTTTTTTTATATCAAACCAGTTATTTGGAAACAATTCATCTACTGTTAGTAATTTCATTGCATTTTCTTCTAAATCTCTTTTAAAGTCTTCTATTCCTAAACCAGTTTTACAACTTGTATTATAAAATCCAACAATATTAGGATACTTTTCTTTTAAAAATTTTCTATCAGCAATCTCTGTAACATTATCATCTTGTTTATTAAAAACTACCAAAACAGAGGCATTACCACCAAGACTTTCTATTTGTTGCAACCAATATTCAGGTTCTTCTTCTTTACGATTATCTAGGACCAAAACATACAAACAACCTTCTGTAAAGAAAAACTTATGCACAGCGTGTTGTATTTCTTGACCACCAAAATCCCAAATATGAAATGTTAGCTTTCTCTGATCTTCATTTAATAATTCCCAATGATCAATAAAAATCCCGTTTGTTTGACATTTTCCTTGTTCAAAGGTGTCATTTAAGATTCTTTCAATTAAACTTGATTTGCCAGCACTTCCATCACCAATAAAAATTATCCTGCCTTCTGAAAGCGGTTCGTAACCGAATTTTTCAGCCGTTTCATAGTAATTTCTTGTAGTTTCTTTGCCTAACTCAATAACAGAATTTGGAGGATATTCTAAGGGATTGTTACGAATACTCAACGTTTTTCTCTGCCTTCTTGAAGGTTCTATTATGCCTAAGTTCCTATCGAACCAATTAAATTTTTTAGCAACTTCTACTGGAACTTTTTTAATCTTATTTGAGCTTAAATTAATTATATTTAAACTGTCACTTTTTAATAATATATCTAAGTTTGTAATTCTGCAACCAGTTGCATTTAAATAATTCAAGTTTTTCAGCGGAAGAATGAAATTCATATCTTCAATTAAAGTGTCTTGACAATAAATTGAGGTAAGATTATTTAGGAATTGTAATTGATCTAAATTTTTAATTGGATTTTCCCAAATTGTCAATATTTCTAATAGTGGACATTGTGCTAATGAACTAATATCTTTTAATTTATTTCCTCCGATATATAAATATTTTAATTCTGGTTTTGGAAATATTACTGAGATATCCTCGATACCGTTATTTGTAAGATTAAGACTATTTAATTTATCAAATTTACTAATAGAACTAAAATCAAAAATCTTTTCGGAATGACCTCTGTTAACAATACTTAAGGCAGTAATTTCATTATTTACATCTACTAAAAAATAATTACTTAAATCTAAGTTTGCATCAGTATTAAAGTAATGTTCATCAACTTCATTAATAGTAGTTTCAAATATTTTTTCTAAATGTAATATCTCATCAGGTTTATCAATTTTAACAGATTTTTTTATTTTTTTGTTTACGAGATTATTTTTCATCATTTATGTATTTAAAAACCTATCTTAGGCCTAATCAAAAATATGACTTTTATTTAACTTTAGATTTTTCTAATCCTTTAATTATTCTAGATTTTAATAAAAATATTTATTTTGTTTAACTATATTTTATTAACACGTTCCTAAAATTTTTAATTTTCTCGAATAATCTCCTAATAAAATTTAACCATGAACTTAACCCCCTCTACCTATTCCAAGCTTTTGAAAATAAAGTGAAAACCTCCAATTAATAAAACCTTATTAAAGTCAAAGGTCCATTTACAATAAATTTCGATACCCATTCTCCCAAAAACTTTTCCCGTAATTTCGCTACAAATACAAAACAAAACTGTGTACAATTACCCACCAAAAGTCAGCGAAAAAAGTATCTGGAAAACTTTACTGAAGTTGAACAGCGATCCAATTGCCATTATTTCTCAAAATTTTCAGGAACTGGGAAATACCTACACCTTAAGTTCTTTTTTAGTGAAAAAGCGGTTTGTCTTTAGCCGCGATCCCGAACTTTTTGATTATGTGTTGCGAAAAAATCAAAAAAATTATGAGAAATCTGCGATTCAAACGCATGTTTTGGGCAAATATTTGGGTAAAGGTTTACTAACGAATACAGGAAAAGATTGGCTGAAACAACGCCGGCTCATTCAACCCAATTTCAGCAATAAAAATATAGAACTGCTGCATCAAACGATGGTGGATGAAATAAACGCCGTGATCGAAGATCAAATCAAAAATGAAACGATCGATCTTTATAAGATGACCAATACGCTCACTTTTAATATCATCGCGAAAACTTTGTTCGGTACCTCAATCGACTATAATCAAATCCTGAGAATTTCGGGTTCTATTACGGAGATTCAAAAAATGTTCATCAAAGAAGTGCGGAAACCCTATTTGATGTGGTGGTATAAAGTCTCCGGACAATTGAAAAAACACCTTCAACTGTCGGATGAAATGCGTGACGTTTTCCGGGAAATTATTCTGAAAAGACAAAGTGAAACGGGAGACTATAACGATATTCTGCAAAATCTACTGGAGTCCAGATATGAAGACACCGGCGAACCCATGACAATGGATCAGTTGATCGACGAAATCATCATCCTCTTCGTTGCCGGACACGAAACTTCTGCCAATGCGCTGGCTTTTACCTTGTTTTTAATTGAAAACAATGACAGTGAAAAACAATTATTAGTAAAGGAAATCAACGATCTGGGCGAAGATTTTTTATCTTTAAAAACACTTTTCGGGAATTCTAAAACAATGACCATCATTAAAGAATCTTTGCGACTGTATCCACCCGCGTGGATCATCGACAGAGTGGCTTTGGAAGATGATACTTTTAAAGACTTTTCCTGGGGAAAAGGCACGATCGTAGAATTTTTGCTTTATGATATGCACAGAAATCCTGTTTTTTGGGAGCAACCCAATTCTTTTCTTCCCGAGAGATTTAACGAAAGTGACATCAAAAGTAAACCTTATTTTCCATTCGGAAGTGGCGCGAGACACTGTATCGGCGAACATTTTGCCTACATGGAAATGATTTTATTTTTACGATTGTTCTATAAAAAATACCACCTAGAACTGGAGACGAAAGAAATGAAAACCATCGCCTTAATAACCTTGCGACCGGTAGAATTGAGAGGAACAATCATTTCGAATTCTGTGGGTAATTAAATTGATGAAAAAAAAAGTGACGAAGGAAGTGCACTAAAATAAAGCTTGCTGCATACTATTAATTTCATTGCATTCCAGCTAAAATTTCCTACTTTTAATCCACAACAATTTTCCTACAAAATACAATGCTCAACCTCTCCCCAGAAATCTTCGAAGCTTTTCAAAATAAACTGAAAACCGGAAACCGTCGCGGCGTTCATCTCAATGCCATTCCCGGGAATTCTCGGTATAAACTGGATCTCGCACAGCTTTCGGAAATTCATAAAAGCTTGCCCGAACATTTTATTGTGGATCTTTTAACGCAGAAAAATGTTTCTTTTAAATTTTCGATCCATGATCAAATTGTGGAGGAAGATTCCGCTGCTTCATCACGCAGGACGCTTTCTTTTGAAGAAGATAAGGAGGAAACGGAAGCAATTGAAAATGAAGAAAATCCTGCATCGGCTGCACTTTCAAAAGACGAAACAAAGGACAAGAACAAGGAAAAACTTTCTCGAAGTTTAGAAAATCTGATTTTTCAGAATGAAGTCATTTACTCCGAAAAAGGCGTGAATTCCTTGGGATTTGGTTTTCCAATATTGATCCGGAAAGATGTTTCCGATGGACAGATTTCGGCGTCTCCCCTTTTGATCTGGTCAATCAACATCAAGCCGACGAACGAAATGAATACTTGGGAAATCAGTCGTGCGGAAGATGATCCCATTTATCTGAATGAAGTTCTCATCAACCATTTGCAAAGTGATTCCGGCGTTATTTTAGATCAGCTTTCAGAAGAAATGCTGTCGGACGGAAAGATCGATAAACCCGAACTGTTCAATATTTGCGAAACTATTTTAAGTCAGCTGAAAGTCAAGCAGAATCTGGATTTCATCATGAATAATTATGCTGAAATCGCGGCCATTAAAACGAAAGCGGTTTACGAAACTTTGCTGCCGAAGAAAGGCGACGCTTTCATTATAAAATCCGGCATCTTTTCCATTTTTGAAGTTCAGAAACAAAATATTATTAATGATTATGAGGTTTTAAAAAGCAGCTTTAAACCTTTGGAAGATTCTGCAAAACTTCCTTTTCAATCCATCACTTCCATCGAAACCGATCCTTCGCAACAGGGAATTCTGCAAGCGTTGAAATCTCAAAACAAAATTCTGATCCAAGGTCCGCCCGGAACCGGGAAAAGTCAGACTTTGACGGCGGTTTTGGTGAATGCTTTAGAAAACAAACAAAAGACGATCGTGGTTTGCGAGAAACAAACTGCTCTGGAAGTTCTCTACAACGCGCTTCATAAAATGGGTTATGCTCGATATTGCACGATGATCAAAGACAGTATCTCCGATCGTAAACTCATTGTAAATTCTGTGCGAAATCTCATCGATCCCGCAGATTTTAAAAAACCCATGCAACTTTATTCTGCACAATCTTTAAGTGATCAGATTACGGAAATAACAGGTCATCAAAACAACGTAAACACGGTTCATCATTTACTCAATACAGAATTGTTGCCGGAGAAAAACTGGTCAGAAATTGTGGGAAATCTTCTGGAATTTAAAGAGTCGAAGGAAACACTTGATCTGCAAGATTCTATTTTTTCATTTTCGAAAGAAGAGTTTACTGAGATTGAAACTTTGCGGAATGCAGGAGAATCGATTTATAGAGAATACGAACCTTTCATTGAATCCTCTTTTCTGAACACGGAGAAATTAGTCCAGGAAAACTTTCTCAGCAGTTTGCAAAATTTAGATCAAACGTTTCACGGCTATCAAAAATCCTGGGAGGAAATCCAAAACTTGATTCGCGATTTTGAACCCATTTATATTGAAAAGAAAAAGCAGGAATTTGGGCAAAATTTGCAGAAACTGACGTCTTTAATTAATGAAACAGAAATTATGACTTCGACCTTGAACTCTAATTCTGAGGAGTTTTTACCGGAAGTCACGGAAGGTTTCTTTTACAAATTGGGCGCTTTATTTTCCTCCACGAAAAAAAGGAAAATTCAGAATCAGAAAAGATTAACCGCCATTTCTTCTTCCATTAAAGAGATCAGCTTGAATCCACTTTTTCCTACGATTGAGATTTCCGGGAATCTTTGGAATAATAAAAATGAGATCCTCAATTATAGGCAAAAAACGGAATCGGCGCAAACGGAATTCTCTTCCAATATCGAAGTTAATTACGAGTCGCTGGATTTCCTGAACCTTTTCGATCCAGCTATTTCGGGACGAGAAACGGAAACGATTTCACAAAAAATTCAGAATTTGAAAAAGTCCATTTTGAATGACCGCTGGACCAACAATACTGATTTCGGAAATACCTATCTGCAAACTAAAGAACGGTTAAACGCTGTCTTTTCAAAGTATTCAGGACTTCGCAATGATTCGTCGAATCCTTTATTGGCTGAATACAATTGGTTTTCATTTCATCAAAATTTGTCGGTTTTCCAGAAAGGTTTGCTGGAGAAATTATATCCACTTCAAAACTGGAAATCTTCTTTTCTTTCGGCTTATTTTTCTCTTTTGCTAAAATATCACAGTGATGAGAAACTCAATTTCAATGAGCAGCAATATGCAGAAATCATTAAAAAATTAAAAGTATTCGGTTTCACACAGAAAAGTTTCATTGAACAATTCTGGAATACTGCGCAACAGGAAGCCGTGAAAAATTTCGAGAAAGACAATAAAGATATTACGGTCGCGAATCTTTACAACAAACGAAGCAGCATCAATCACACCCGATTAACATTGCGACAAATTGCCCAAAAAGACACCGATCTTTTCACGACTTTTTTCCCTATCATTTTGACGACGCCGGATGTTTGCAGCAATCTTTTTCAGAATAAAAATCTATACTTCGATTACGTTGTTTTTGATGAAGCGAGTCAGCTGAAACTGGAAGATAATCTGCCGGCTTTGTTGAAAGGAAAAAACATCATCATCGCGGGAGACGAACATCAAATGCCACCGTCGAATTATTTCAGTAAAGTTTTTGACGGTTCCACCGATGATGAATATGAATTGGAAGGTGAGAACGAAGTCATCACCTACAAAAACGCCATGCTCAATATCGAGTCTTTGCTGGATTTCGCCATGGAAAATAATTTTGAAAAAAACCATCTCGATTTCCATTACCGCTCCAGACATCCTTATCTCATTGATTTTTCTAACCATGCTTTTTACAATTCAAGATTAAAACCGCTTCCGGCGCAAACTGAAAATAAACCGATTGAATTTTTCCAGGTTGATGGTATTTTCAATGATCATATCAACACAGAAGAGGCAGATAAAGTGCTTGAAATTTTGGCAAAGATTGAACCTGATAAAGAGGGAAAATATCCCTCCGTCGGAATTGCCACTTTTAATATTACGCAGCGGAATTACATCAAACGAAAAATTGTTCATCAAATTAATCTGCCGGAAAATGAACTATTTAAAGAGAAAATTCAAGGTTTGGAAGAAGCCGGACTTTTCATTAAAAATCTGGAAAATATTCAGGGAGATGAAAGAGACATCATCATTATTTCTACCACCTACGGACGGAAACCAAGCGGTAAATTTGTGCAAAGTTTTGGTCCCGTGAATCATTCCAAAGGTTATAAATTATTGAATGTGATCATTACGAGAGCGAAAGAGAAAATTTACATCTGCAATTCCATTCCCGAAGAATTTTTTATGAACTATAAAGATGCGATCGAACAGGAAGGCGCCAATAATAGAAAGGCAGTTTTCTATTCGTATCTGGCGTATTGCAAAGCGGTAAGTGACCAAAATGAAATTCAAAGAACTGAAGTTTTAAATGTTCTGGATGTTTACGGACATAAAGCTTCAACGGAAAAAGATGCGGAAACCACTTCATTCATCAATCAGATTGAGGAACATTTAAAGGAGAAATTTCCTGACCTGAAAATTGCTAAAAACCATCACTTTGGCGGCTATGTTTTAGATCTGCTTATTGAAAAACCTGATCACCCATCAATTATTGTGGAATGCATGAGTAAGGAAAAATATGATGGCGAGCTCGGTTACCTGGAAGATCTTCACAAGGCAAAAATCCTGCAGAATTCCGGCTTTAAATATGTGCGGATCTGGAGTCAGAATTGCTGGCTGAATTTAGATTCGGAAATACAAAAAATAGTAAAGAAATTAGGATGATCTTAGAACAGTTAAGAAACAAACTAGAAGATATTGATTTCAAAGAAGTCATTGCTTACATCGATGAACACTTCGATTTCATCCCAACAAAATTTAAAAACGGGAATATTGTAAATGAAGCGAACGAAAATAATGGTTCCTGTAAAATTTTCAGTTTTGCGAAGTTGAATCATTTATCAAAAGAGGAAACTTTATTTCTTTTTGGAGCTTTTTACAGAGAAGATGTTCTGGGAAATCCTGAGGGAAATGATCATCAGAATATCCGAAACTTTATGGAATTTGGGTGGGAAGGAATTTCGTTTGAAGGACAAGCGCTGGTTAAAATATAGTTTTAATTTGACAATCCACTTTGCAGCCCGACTTGAACGGAGCTCTTTTTGTGGAACGAAGAGAAACAAAAAAGCGGGAGTGGAAGGCGGAAAAGTCTGCCCAAATAAATTTTATTATTAAGAAAATTACACGAATCCGCTTTGGCAAAATTATTGCAAATAAATTTTCAAATAAAAATAAACAATATGAGATCTTCCCTATTTAAAAAAATCCTGATCTGGGTTGCGCCACTTGCAATCGGTTATGTAATGAAAAAATTGCAAAGTAAAAAACAGGCTACTCTTCCAACAAGAAAAGCTTAAAACACAAAACCTCATCTTAAAATGAGGTTTTTTTATTTTAAACAAAGTCATAAATTCCGTTTTTCCAGCCGAGGATTTTTGAGGAGTCTGCATTAAGCCAGTTTTTCAAAACGGTTGCATAGACTTTCCGGAAATCTTCGGTGTAAATTAAATCGCCATCGTTGAGTTTTTCCAGATCGGGCAATTGATTAAGAATTCCCTTCTTTTTTAAGCCACCGGAAACAAAAAACATTTGATTCGCCGTTCCGTGGTCTGTTCCTTTGCTTGCATTTTGAGAAACCCGTCTTCCGAATTCGGAAAAAGTCATCAACAAAGTATCTTTGTATCTTCCGGAGGATTTTAGATCTTCCACAAAAGCTTTCACCGCGTCATTAATTTCGGTAAAAAGTTGCGCCTGTCTTTGATTTTGATTCACATGCGTATCAAAACTTCCCACTGAAAGATAATAAACTTTCGTATTGATATCTGAATTAATAAGCGAGGCAATATTTTTAAAATCCTTTCCCAGCGCGGTATTTGGATAAACTGCAGTGCTCGCTTTTGCTTTGCTTTTCTCGAAAATATAACCCGCATTATTAATGGTTGAACCCATCGTTTGATACAAATATTCTACGGTTTCATCTTCGTGATGATGGTTTTCATAGAGCGATTTAAAATATTTTTCCTGCGAAGTCTGATTCAGTCTTTTAGGATCTTTGAAGGCAAAAGCTTTCTTCTCTTTCCCCTTTAAAGCCAAACTCAACATATCATCAATTTCCAGCGCTTGAGTTGGATGATCGCAGTTATAGCAGGCTTCATCTAAATATCTTCCGACCCAACCTGTATATAAAAACTCATCGCTTTTACTCGCAGACTGCCAAATATCCATGCTTCGGAAATGCGATTTGTCGGGATTTGGATATCCCACATTATTTAAAACCGCCAATTCTCCATTATCAAAGAGTTCTTTAAAATAACTCAAACTAGGATTGATCCCTGCTTCATCGGCTAATTTTAAAGCATCTTTGATGGAAATCATTTCTCTCTCCCGAAAATAAATATCATTTCGAGTCGGAATAATCGTGTTGAGTCCATCGTTTCCACCACTGAGTTGGAGAACTACCAAAATTCTGTTTTCTTTATCTAATGCTTCGGGGAAAGTCATCGATTTAAGGAAATTTGGAACCATCAACGAAGCAGTTGCTAAAGAAGATATCGTTAGAAATTCACGTCTTTTGATTAACATATTTTTAAAATTAGCAGTGAGTAATTAGTGAGGAGCAATTAACAAAGTTGAAATTCCGGCGTTGACATCGTGTTGACGATTCTTTGTTTGACCGACGATTCTGAGAATTGCTGTACCGTTTTTTCATCAAGGGAGGATTTATTTTGAAGCAGATAATCACTTATATTTTTATTTTTAAAAGCTTCTTCAACCAAATTCCAGTCGATGGTAATCGTTGGATTTTTAAAACTGGCGTACGTATTTTGAGAATTTTTCAATCCCATTTCAATATCATCATCTGATTTTGGTTTCAATTCCAAAGGTCTTAAACCGGACCAGATCTGTGGAATTTGCAAACGCAACATCAAAGTGGAACTGTCGATCCAGGAATTTCCTGAAGGCCAACCAGCCACATTTGGCGGATAAAGCAGCATTTGTCCAAGTAACTTTTGATAAACAATTAAGTTTTCAGGTTTCGCAATTTCCATGGGTAGAATACGCATTATTCCCGCCATCAGTTCTACAGGAGATTTTATTTTAGCTCCAATATTTTCTTCGCTATAAAACCATTTCGCAGTGAAAATCTCCGTCATTAATTTTTTAATATCGTATTTCGACTCATAAAACTGATCGCTCAAATGCTCAATAATACTTGGATTTGCTTTTTCATTCACAAAGAATCTGTAAATTTTTGTGACGATGAATTTTGAAGTTGCTTTCTGATCTAAAATTATATTTAGAATATCATTTCCATCAAAATTACCTGTTTTACCAAGGAAAGTTTTGGTACCAAAATCATGTTGTTTTGGTCTTTCAAAAAAACTTCCATCGGCTTGAAAACTCCAGCCTGTAAAAGCTCGAGCACCTTCTTTGATATCTTTTTCGGTGTAATTTCTACGTCCCAAAGTAAAAAGTTCCATGACTTCGCGCGCAAAATTTTCGTTAGGATGGTCTTTTTTATTCTGTTGATTATTGAGGAACTGCAACATCGAAGGACTTTGCGAAACCGCCTTTAATAAATCTCCAAAATTACCCAGTGATTTTTCGCGAATGGTATTTAAAAGTTGCAAATTAAATTTAGAACTTACGACTCTGGTGGCGAAATGACCATTCCAGAAAAAAGCCATCTTTTCCCGCAGCTGATCTTCGGACTGAACCATGAAGTTTAGAAATTTGAGATTGATCTCAATATTTTCTCTACGGTTTCTTTTCTGGATTTCTTTCTTGCCATCTGCATCTAATTTTGAAACTTTCTGATAGTCTAGATTCTCCGGAACTTCTTTTAATGCAAGAGGTTGAAAAGTATAGGTCGCCGATAATTTCTTCCAGATATCGGTGAGAGGAAGCTGTTCTAAATCTTTGGTTTGAGAAAGGTTAAAACCAAAACCTGCGCGTAAAAGCAGGTGTTTATTTTTCTGAAGTTGGGAAACGCTCATGGAGATATTTGCACCTTTGATGTAAAGATTTGCAAATGGTTAAAATGAGGAGGGAGTTTTGTTTGAGTTTATATTTCCCGAGATTACGCGGATTGCGTAGATTTTTTAGGTTTTGGCTAAAGCCAATGCGATCAACTTAATGAAAAAACGAGCTAAAGCCCGTTCCTATTGATATTTTAATTCTTTTGGAAATTTAATTTTTATATTTTTAAAATATTAATCTGGGGAATCTTTAGAGTTTGAGAAACACGTTTCTCTTTGTAGATTCTGAGGATGCTGACTATTCTTTATAATTCCCTTACTGAAGCGTCCCGAAACTCTTTTAATAAATTTTCAAAGACTTTCTCGACGGGCAATATTTCGTGAATTAAAGCGGAAACCTGCCCGATCTCGAGCTCGCCTTCTTCCAGATCGCCTTCGAACATTCCGCGTTTTGCTCTGGCTCTTCCGAGGGTTTCTTTTAAAACTTCGGCATCTCTGCCTTGATCGTACAGTTTTTCCAGATCGTGGAAGAATTTATTTTTCACCATACGAACGGGTGCTAATTCTTTCAACGTTAAATGCGTGTCGCCTTCATTGAGACTGATGAGTTTATTTTTCCAGTTCTCGTGCGAGCTTGCTTCGCCCGTTGCGGCAAAGCGGGAACCGATCTGAACGCCGTCTGCACCAAGAATCATGGCAGCTTTCATCTGCGAACCTAAAGCGATTCCACCAGCGGCGATCAAAGGTTTTGAGATATGTTGTTTTACATTTGGAATTAAACAAAAAGTGGTCGTTTCATCGCGTCCGTTATGACCGCCAGCTTCAAAACCTTCGGCGACAATGGCATCAACTCCGGCATCTTCACATTTCATGGCAAATTTGGTAGAAGAAACGACGTGAGCGACTTTTATTCCTCCCTTTTGTAGAGTTTCGGTGTAGGCTTTAGGACTTCCTGCAGAAGTGAAAACAATTTTCACTTTTTCTTCGAGAATAATATTGATGATCTCTTCTAAGTTTGGATAAAGCAAAGCGATATTTACGCCGAAAGGTTTATCGGTGGCGGCTTTGCATTTCTGTATATTTTCCCGCAAAACATCAGGATACATACTTGCAGAACCGATCAAACCTAAACCACCGTTATTGGACACGGCAGAAGCTAATCGCCACCCGGAATGCCAGATCATTCCACCCTGTATGATGGGATATTTGATCTGAAATAATTGCGTGATCCTGTTCTGGTTCTCATTCATCTCCTTTAATTTTTTCGCAGCGCCGAAATCTATAAAATTACTCATGGGGTAAATTTAATTATTTCGAGGACAAAGAAAAAATGTTCCGGTGAAATTTTAGAATTAAAGGCAGTTTGCAACGAACATTCTGTGTAAAATTTTTTAGATCCTTAAGAAAAATTATTCTTTAACAATTTTGTAATCACCGAATTTTCCGTTCCAGTTTTCACCATAAGTTGTGAATTCGATGTATAGAATTTGACCGTCAGTAACGTCAATTACATAACCTAAACCTTCTTTTAAACCTTTGATCTCGATATTTTCGCCGCCGCTAAATAAGGCGTTGATATCTTCAAAATTAAGTTCTTCTTCGGTATTTGTGTATTCAAAATTCACCGTCATTCCGACTTTAGTGATTTCTCTGTTTTTCACTTTCAAAAATGGTAGATGTGATTTCAAAGTAGGATATTTTTCGATTAAACCGTTTAAAAGCGTTGTTTCAAGATCGTTGATTTGTTCCATTTTTTGGATGTATTTTTACTTTTGCAGATGTTATTTTAATTTCGAAGCAAATTTAAAGCTTGCTTATCGCCCGTTCTTTCTGCGGTTTCTTCGGCATAATTAAGGGCGGTTTTACCAAAAAAATCACGGCCTTCATTTTTAGCGCCTGAATCTAAAAGAAGCTTCACGATTTCGGGTAAATTATATTGAGCAGCTTTCATAAGCGGTGTGCCTTTATCATTATTTGCTTTGTTTACGTCTGCTCCATTTTTAATGAGCAGTTTAACAATATCATAACTTTTTTCAGACAATATCGCTTTCAAAAGCACGGTATCTCCGGTAGAATCTGTAATTGAGACATCGGCGCCATTGTCGATCAGGAGCTGAACCATTTCCAAATTTACATCGAAAGCCGCAACACTGATCGGACTGACTCCGCCAAAACCTTCGCTTCTTCTGTTGATCAAAGCACCATTTTTCAGGAGGAAATTTACTTTATTTAAGCTTTTGCTGCTTACTGCTTCTATCAATGCATTTCTGCCATAACCATTTTTTATATTTACTTTCGCACCTGCGTTAATTAGAAGTTTCAGAATTTCGGTATCATCCGCATCATTTCCTGAAGCATAACATAAAGCGGTATTTCCATTTTCATCTTCCTGGTTAATGTTGACCTTCTTCGCAATTATTTTTTTAACACTGATGAGATCATTTCGCTGCGCGGAAATCATTAATGGTGAAGTTTTATATTTAGAATTCACGATGCTTACATCTGCGCCGGAATCGATGAGTAAATGAATTGTTTCCGGTTTTATGCTCTCTTCATCCATCGCCTCCAGCAAAACGGTTGTTCCCGTTTCAGAAGATCGCGTATTTAAATCAGCGCCCAACTGTATCATTTTCGCAGCTACTTCATTCCAACCGTAAGTTAAAGCCCACTGTAATGCCGATGTTCCACTTTCATCAAGTCCTGCGTTTTTAACATCCGCATTATTTTGCAGTAAAAATTTCGCCATCTCTTCACTTCGGTTTGCACAGGCTAAAAACAGGGCGGAATGTCCCGCAGCATTTACAGCATTGATATCTGCTTTTTTACTTAAAAGAAGCTTTACCATTTTTATATTATGTTGAAAAGCAGCGTGCATCAGCAAAGTCCAGTCTTCATTTGAACGATCAGAAGCACTTTTTTCTCTACCACCCCTAAAATATCCCGAAGTAATCCCATTTGCGTCTTCGCCACCTTCAAGCAATTTCCGAACAAGATTTATATGATCCTTTTTAACTGCTTCTACTATTTCTTTTGAGGCTGTTTTTTTTGGAGAAAAAGATTTTGTTATTTCTTTTGCAGGTGCGAGTTTAAAGACTTCCTTTTTTTCGGAACAGGAAATAATGCTTAGAAGAGCGAGTCCAAAAATTAAAAATATTTTTACAGGATTTTTCATGATGACATTAATATAATGTTTGTCCAAGTTTAATTTCACAAAATCAGACCTAAAATAATGTAAGTTTTTCCCAATCTTTTTTATTCAAAATTAACCAGTTGGTCATTCGGCAAATCATATCCGTATAGTTTGTTTCCATTATCTTGGTCTAAATATAACCATTTCAAGGTATTTACTCGATGTTCAAAAACAATCGAGATCCCAACTACCGTATATTTTTTACCGTCTCTGGTTTGTTCTTCGATGGAATATTCTAATTGTTCTTTCTTTGAAACGGCATCTTTTATCATTACATTTTTGGTGTTTGCAATGTAATATTCCACGATCAAATACAGTTTATCTAAATAATCTTTACTGAAGCTTTCTTCACTTGACCAGTTGTATTTGAGTTTCTTTTGATAATTTTTTCGGAAGACAGAAACTTTACCGTCTTTCAGCTTTTCAACAGAAATGACCCACTCCGCAAGTTCAGGAGTTTCGCCATCACCGGAAATGTAAATGGTATCTTTTTTCCAGGTGATTTCGATGAGGTCACCTTTGAGCAAAGTTCGGTCTTCATTTTTATCATTGATAAAAGAGAAGTCTGACTGATCTTTTTTAGCGTTCAACAACATATAATCTCCATCATCATTGTAGTCTACAAAATTCAAAGTATCCTTCTGTATGTTCAACTTTTCTTTTTTTTCGAGAATTACAACCGTTTTTAGTTTTTTTTCTGAGGAAACTGGTGTTTTTTCAGCCGGTTTTGCACAGGATAAAAAGATGGTAAGTAAAAAGAGTTGCAATATTCTCAATATCGTGGTTTTTAATTTTGACGTGATGGTTAAAGGTTAAATATATAAAAAATTTGTTGCTTCAAAACTTTAATTTTTCCTTCTGAAAGAAACAATCTTTATATTATAGCCCTGATTGAAGCGGCATCCTTTTTTGAGGAGGAACGACGAGAAAAAGATAGAGCGGAAAGCAGGTTAATATTTTTGGAGAAGCGGAAATCTTGTTGCTCCTAAAAGAAAGTCTAATTATCTTAAGGATTGCTTTTTACCTCGCGATGAAGGGCAAAAAAAAATCTCTGCAAATTAGCAGAGATCTTCATTTATTTCTTTTCGGTATTTTTTCGCCAGTCGGTTTTGAAAGTACAGTCTTTGTAGCGGTCATTGATGGAGATAAATATATTGGGTAGTTTTTCTTTGACCCATTTTTCTACCATTTCATTTTTCTTTTTGGTCAGTGCCATTTGCTTGATGCGGTCGTAATCGGTCGCAATGTCTAATTTATGTGCTGCAATAACATCATTAATTTTGATTAAAGTTACGATTTTGCGATCCTGTTGAACTTTGTCCTGAAAAACTTCGGTCATGTCTCCTTTGTTTAAACCTGCAATTTGATAGGCAATCGTGGGAGAAAGATTGAGTTTTTCTAGTTTGTCACTTCCATCTTCTGACGTTAAAACGCCTGCATTGAATTTGCTTTTCTTATCGTCTGAAAATCTGAAAGCTGCGTCTTTAAAAGTCATCTTGCCATCGTGAATTAAAGTTCTGATGCTGTCGAGTTCTTTTTTTGCAGTTGCAATTTCAGCCGCGTTTGGTTCGGCTTTTAAAAGAATATGTCTTGCGTCGTAGTTTTTACCGCTTTTTTTCACGAGTTGAATCAAGTGATATCCAAAGTCTGATTCTACAGGATCTGACATTTCGCCTTCCTGCAAATTAAGGGCTGCAGCTTCGAAGGGTTTTACCATTTTCCCTTTAGAAATCGCTTTGTACAATCCACCATTTGAAGCGGAGCCTGGATCTTCGGAATAAATTCTTGCCTGACTTTCGAAAGTTTCGCCGCCAAGAATTGCCTGTTTTATTTTGTTGAGTCGCGCGATAATTTCATCCTTGTGCGCATCCGTTAATTTCGGGAACATGGAGATCTGCGATAAGCTTACTTCATCCTTTACTTCCGGAAGTTGAAATTGGTATGTCGTGAAGAAATCGGTCACTTCATTTGGAGTTACATCGGCTTTATCGGTGATTCTGCCATATTTCATCTGTCCGTAATAATTATCGGAGTCAATTTTTTCGATGGCGTTTTTCATCTCAAACGAAGTACGGAATTTGTACGTTGTAAGCATTGTTTTCTCATCAGGAAACTGACCAAGAATCTGTGTATATTTTTGATTGGCGTTTTCTTTGAGCACCGCAGAACGGTTTTCAATCAGCGTATCTCTCTTAGCTTCATAGATCAAAAGCTTGTTACTGATGATCCCTTCTACAAACTCGCATTTATTGGCCACATTTGCACCCTGCTGTTTCGAATAATTCGCCTGATCCTCGATATCTGATTCCAGGATAATTTCGTTTCCTACTACAACTGCAATTCCATCGATCAAATCTCCTGATTTCAGCTGTGCATTCATTTTAACTCCAAAAAAAGCTAAAAGAAAAGTAAAAACTAAGGCAAATTTTATATTCTTATTCATATTCATTTTTTAACGATTTGCAAAATTATCATTCTCAGTGATATAACATGCATTATTTATTATAATTATTTCTTAAAATTCTTGTCAAGATCTTTCTTAAATTCGGGCTGAACCACGATTTTAGTTTTTGCTTTTTGCTCATCGATGATCTCCTGAAGTTTTTGCTCAGTTACTGCATCTTTCAAAAGGTCTGCAGCTTCAGCTTGCGTCATTTGTGCTGGAGGCAAAATCTGGTCAATTGCAATAACCAAAGAACGCTGTTTCATTTTGGTTTGATGAACACCGGTTTTGAAAGGTACTTTGTATTTCGTGAACACATCAGCATCTTCCGACATTTCTCCTTTCTCGAAATTGATGAGGATCTGTTTTTTATCGTTCAGTTTACCGTAATATTTGGCTTTCAAAGTTTCCCAGTTTTTAGGATCTTTAATGGCTTTTTCGATCTCGCTGTTCAATTTGTCGTCAGCGATAATTGCAACTCTTCCATCGGCTCTGTTTCCCCAGAAAAATTTCGATTTGTTTTTATTGTAATATTCGGTCGCCCATTCCGGATGTTTTGCAACTTCTTCCGTGAGATATTTGGAGAAAATATAATCTGAATAAAGCCCTTTTTTGAATTCGGCTAAATCTTTTTTAATGTTGGGTTGATCTGTAAAATCCTGGCTGTAAAATTTCAAGAGATCTTGAGTATTCACGCCGGATATCGCATCACTCCAAAGCGCTGGACTTAATTTCTCAGCTTCTTCCTTTTTGTCACCAATGATTTTCTTAAGATCTCCAACCGTAGTTTTATGGTTTTTATATTGATATAGCACCGAATTATCTTTGGCAGCATTAAAATTTAAATACGATTTTTTTACGTTCGCAAATTCCGGGAATTCTTTATAGGATGGATCAGCTTTCAAATAAGCGATCATTTTATCCTGAAGCGTTTCTGCATATAAAGAGCTGTTCATTTCGCGCAGGAAAAAATCGCGATTCTTATCCGTCAAAGCATAAGGTTCTGCATTATAAATATTAAATACAAAATAACTTTCCCCGAAAAGCAAAGGTTCTGGCGTGAAATAAGCTGCTTTTTTTCCTTTAAACAGTTCATAAACTTCATCAGGAAGTGTGGGAGAACCCATTACTACTCCACCATTCTGTTTTTCGTGATCATTGGCGCCGTATAATTTTGCGACATCCTGAAAACTTTTTCCAGCTTTTAGATCTGCATAAATTTTGGTTTTCATCGCTTCTGAATTCGCATCTTTCGGATAAGAAATGGTTCCAAAAATCACATATCCCAAAGTCGGACGAGAGTTTAAAACTTTTCCAAAAGCAACAAATCCCGAATTATTGAAGAATTTTGTGTACGAATTATTTGGTAATACTTTAAGCTCCGAATACAAGTCATTATCTACACTACCAGGTTTTACGTAAACCGCTTTCGCGCTTCCTTTTGTATATTTGGTAATCGCTTCATCCATGGTGATCTTCCCGGATTTCACGTCATTATAGATCTGCTGATAATCATTTTTATCCTCTGCTGATTTCTGAACCATAAAGATCTGCACCTCTTTTTCCGTTTGATTGTCTTTCATGTAAGCATTCAAAACCGGATCGATGACATTGGCAGGATAAAAATATTTAGCACGTAAACCATCTTCTTTTTCGCTCATTTTTTCCCGGAATGCAGCGGTGGTATCTGCTTTTTTCTGCTGTGCAAACTGTTGCAGCAAAATAAAATCCTGTGTTGTGCTGATCGTTTTATCAACACCGGTGTTCTGCAAACCGTACTGATATTCCTTTTTAAAATCTGCAAGAGAAATGCTGTCTTTACCGATGATCATATATTGCGCAGCCATTTTACCGCCTAAACCAGCCATCAAGATGATAACAAATAATTTTTTCATAATTCAGTCTTCTTCAGATGAAGATTAATTTTTAAAGTTGAAATAGTGAGATTGTAGCAAAGTATAAAAGTTAAACTTCCACTTCAAAAGTGGTTAAATCTTTGAAGTTTTTAATTCTTGCGATAATTTCAGCTTCTGTAACTTCCTGTAATTTTTCGGTTCCGAATTTCTCTACAGTAAAAGATGCCATTGCTGAACCAACGATCAATGCCGATTTCATAGTTTCAAAACTAAAATTTTCTTTTTTTGCCAAGTACGCTGCAAAACCACCTGCGAAAGTATCACCCGCTCCGGTTGGATCGAAAACATCTTCTAAAGGAAGAGCAGGAATTGCAAATATTTTTCCGTCGTGGAAAAGCAATGCGCCGTGTTCTCCTTTTTTAATGATGACAAATTTAGGACCCATTTCATGGATTTTTTTCGCAGCTTTTACCAAAGAATATTCGCCGGAAAGTTGTCTTGCTTCTTCGTCATTAATACTGATAACATCTGTTTTTGCGATCATTTGCAATAAAATATCCATCGCAGAATCCATCCAGAAATTCATGGTATCGAGAATCACCAGTTTCGGACGGTTATTCATTTTCTCTAAAACAGAAAGTTGTACGCCTGGATGAAGATTTCCCAATAATAAAATCTCTGCATCTTGCATCGATTCCGGGATTTTTGGATCGAAATGTTCCAAAACATTCACTTCAGTGACCAAAGTATCTCTGGAATTCAAATCGTTGTGATATTTACCACTCCAGAAAAAAGTTTTACCGTCTTTTACAATTTCGATTCCTTCAATATTTACGCCTCTGTTAGAAAGCATATCCAGATCAGATTGTGGGAAATCGCCACCTACAATTGATACAATTCCTGATTCCACTTTAAGAACCGAAGAAGCCAAAGTAATGTAAGTTGCCGCGCCACCTAAGATCTTATCTGTTTTTCCGAACGGAGTTTCTATGGCGTCAAAAGCGACTGAACCAACGACTAATAATTTCATTTATAATTTAATTTAAAGTGTTATTGAGTAAATTTTTTATTTAATATTCGAATTATTTCCAATTAAAAGTGTCTATTAAATGGAGCAGATCTTTTTTGATATAATCGATTGCGGGAGCCAAAGAATCGGGTTTTGGTCTCGTGTTGAAGTAGAGATTCGCCGTCACATAATGTCTTGTAGAATCGGTGACAAAAAATTGCAGATTAGAAGCAGTTGGTCCTTTTAATTCATAGAAATTACCAAAAACACGACGTTCCGGATAATTAAAGGATTTGGTATCAATAGAACTTGCTTTGATCGTATGTTCATAAACCATCTTCTCAGATTCTTTCACGTGAACATCCAGATCATTTTTTACCGGAAAATAAGTAATAAAGACTTTAGCCTTCATTTTCGGGTAATCGATATAATACCAGCAAGGATTTTTAGCATTTTCGATCTTCGCGAAACTTGAATATTCAAAATCGAAATTACAGGGCGAAGTGAATTTTTGATATTTCGCCTCCGGATATTCTAACCGCAGTTCACCCGATGGTTTCGGCTGCGTTTCTTTCGCACAGGAAATCAAAGCAAACCCTAAAAAAGTGAACAGGAGTTTTTTAAACATTTTGCAAAAATACGAATTAGTTTTAGATTTCAAATTTTTCATTATTGAGACTTGTTTAATGGAATCAATCTCAATTATTCGCCTTTAAACCGGGAAGAAAGGTAATTTTCCAAAGGTTTGGGAAAAGATTTCTGATGAGAATCTTCAAAGGTAATTGCAGAAAACCCTTCATCAAAAGAAAATTGATCGAATATTTTTTTTGAAGTTAAAGTCACTTTAAAAATATGAATGGTGAGATTTTTATGCGTGAGTTTATGCAAAACTTTCTTTTGTCCAGTGATAAACTTCTCAAAACTTTCCGGAATTTGAATCGGAAATTCGTAGAGTTTTTTCCAGATAAAATCTTCTTTTCGCTGTTTGATCAGGAATTGATCTTTAAACTCTACAAAATAGTAGGTGAGTTCAAGATCAGTGGGTTTTACTTTCTTAGTCTTTACCGGAAACAATGGAATTATACCCAAATTAAAAGCGACACAATCTTCGTTTAAAGGACAATATAAACAGACTGGATTTTTCGGTTTACATATTTCTGAACCCAGATCCATCATCGCTTCATTGAAATGACCGGCTTCATTTTCCGGCATCATCTTTAGAGCCAGTTCAGAGAAATAATCAAAAGCTTTTGAATGAGAAATATCGAAATCATCGGCAAAAACCCTGGATAACACGCGGTAGAAATTACCGTCAACTGCCGCGATTTTTTTACCGAAGCAAATGCTCGAAATTGCTGCAGCGGTATATTTACCGACTCCTTTTAACTGTAAAATATCAACATGATCAGAAGGAAAAGTTCCATTAAAATCATTCATGATCTGCAATGCCGCTTTATGCAGATTCAGAGCGCGGGAATAATATCCCAAACCTTTCCAATAGAGTAAAACTTCATCAGTTTCTGCCGTGGCTAAAGTTTGAACATCGGGAAATCTTTCTATAAAATTTCGGTAATGATTTAAGCCCTGTTCAATTCTTGTTTGCTGAAAAATGATTTCGCAGATCCAAATTTTATATGGATCGCTGGTTTTGCGAAAGGGTAAATCTCGGCCGTTGATTTCGTACCAATCGAGCAATTTCCTACCAACATGAAGAAAATCAGCATTTTGTTTTTTTGTTTTCAAAAATTCTTATTATATTTGCACACCAAAAATATAAATAAAAAAAGGAAATGACAAAGGCAGAATTGGTAAATACTATCTCAAACAAATTGGGAACTGAAAAGAATGAAACTCAGAAAGTTGTGGAAGCATTCATGCAGGAAATCAGAACTTCAATGTACGGCGGTGAGAATGTTTATTTAAGAGGCTTCGGTTCATTTATAATCAAGACTAGAGCGGCAAAAACGGGAAGAAATATTTCTAAAAACACAGCAATTGAGATCCCAGCTCACAATATCCCAGCTTTCAAACCTTCGAAAACATTTGTAGAGAAAGTAAAAACCAAAGTTTTAGTAAAATAATTAACTAAAGAAAATATACGTTACAAACAAAAAAATTTAAATTATGCCAAGCGGAAAGAAAAGAAAGAGACACAAGGTTGCAACTCACAAAAGAAAGAAAAGAAGAAGAGCGAATAGACACAAGAAAAAATAATCCATTCGCGATTTACAATATAACAATATAGTTGGTGTTTTTATATGATTAAAATCTCACCGACTATATTTTTGTTTTACCCCAAAGTCAGAAACAGAAAATTAGATCAAAATGATCATTTTTTCTTCTGATTTTTTTAAGTTAAACACCTCTAAAAAAGACTAATTAAAATTTTTGAACTTGAGTTCTAGAATTTATTTCTACTTTATTCGAGCTTTAAATCTTTTAATTTCCTATTATTATAATGAAGAAAGAACTGATAATTTCACATGAAGCTGCGCATTCTAAAATTGCGCTGCTCGAAGACGGACGTCTTTTTGAACTCCACGAACAGGAGGACAAAAGCGATTTCGTTGTTGGTGATCTATTTATCGGAAAGGTAAAAAAACTGGCACCCAATCTTAATGCTGCGTTTGTAAGCATCGGTTATGAAAAAGATGCATTCTTGCATTACCAGGATTTGGGTCCGCAATTTCTCACGTACAAAAAATTTCTGCAAGACACTATTTCTAAAAAGCAACAAAACTCTTCTCTGAAAAGTTTTGAGGTTCAAAAAGAAATCGACAAAAACGGAAATATCGAAAAAGTTCTCGCAAAAGACGACAGCGTTATTTTGCAGATTACAAAAGAACCCATTTCTACTAAAGGTCCAAGAATTTCTACACAAATCTCTTTAACAGGAAGATTTCTGGTATTGATTCCCTTTGACAAAAGTGTTTCGATCTCCAAAAAGATTGGCAATGCTGAAGAAAGAGAGCGTTTACGAACATTAATTGAAAGCATTAAACCAGAAGGTTTTGGTGTTATTATAAGGACAGTTGCTGAAGGAAAAAAAGTAGCTGAACTTCATAACGACATGAATCAACTGATTCAAAAATGGGAGAATACGTTCAAAAATCTTCAGAAAAATAAGGTTCCGAGCAAAGTTCTAAGTGAACAGGACAAAGCATCTTCTATTTTACGCGATAATTTCAATGCAGATTTCGTTTCGATTATCTGTGATGATGAGCAAATGGTAGATGAAATGCGGAATTATATTGAAGTGATTGCGCCGGAAAGAAAGAATATTGTACAGTTCTACGACAAACCTATTCCTTTGATGGAATATTATAACGTCGAAAAACAACTGAAACAAAGTTTCGGAAAACACGTCAATATCCCAAGTTCTAAAGGAGCTTATCTTGTCATTGAACATACAGAAGCACTTCACGTAGTTGATGTCAACTCCGGAAATAATATTTCCTCTGGAAATGCAGCAAAAAACGAACATGCTCTGAGTGTGAACAAAATGGCGGCTACCGAAATTGCACGTCAACTCAGACTTCGAGATATGGGCGGAATTATTGTTGTAGATTTCATCGATATGATCAGTGCGGACCACCGCAGAGATCTGTTTGAACATTTGAAAGAAGAAATGGCACGTGATAAAGCACGGCACAAAATTTTACCACCGAGCAAATTTGGTCTCATCCAGATGACGCGACAAAGAACGCGGCCTGAAAATCAAATAGAAACAAAAGAAGAAAATCCGAATATTGACGGTGAAATTCTTGCACCAATTGTCGTAGTTGAAAGAATGGAAGAAGTGATTCGAAACATTATTCAAATCGAAAAAGGCAAGATATTTTTACATGTTCATCCTTTTGTAGAAGCTTATTTAACGAAAGGTTTTATGAGTATTCAGGTTAAATGGTTTTTGAAGTACAAAAAATGGGTAACCATTATTCCAAGAGATTCGTTCAAATATTTGGAGTATAAACTGATCAATTCTAAAAAAGAAGAATTGATGAGTTATTCCAATTAAGAATCAAGGTAAATTTAAAAAGAGCCATTAAAAATAAATGATCTTTTTAATAAAAATTATAACTCCCGAAAATTCGGGAGCTTTTTTGATTTAAAAAGCTACTTCAATTAGCAAGTTTTTTTTCAAGAACATTCTCAATTTTAACCTTTCCTTAAAACAGATTTATAAACTCTTTCCCTAAATTTGTGATATGGAAATTTTCGGTAGAGATTTACTCAAGCAAATACAAAACGCACAGTTAGAAGGTGAAAATGCGCATCAAATTTATTCTCCACCTTACAGACCGCTATTTTCTTATGAAGAGATTCTAACTAAAGATCCAAAATTCGCGGCCGTAAATATTCTCCTTTATCTGAAAGACAATGAATGGTATTTTCCGCTTATGGTGAGAACAACCAACGAAAGAGATCGTCACAGCGGACAAATTTCTCTTCCCGGCGGAAAAAAAGAAGAATACGACGAGGATTTTGCGCAAACTGCAAAAAGAGAAACTTCCGAAGAAATGGGAATTGACATTCATTATAACAGAATCATCAGAGAAATGTCGCCGATTTACATTCCACCGAGTAATTTTTACGTGAGAGCCTTCGTTTCCTACACCAAAAAAAATCCTCAATTTATATTGCAAAAAACCGAAGCGGTAGAGTTAATTGAATTTCCTGTAACTACGCTTTTAAGCCTTTCAGAAAAACCTGAAATGATGATTTTACCAAGTTCCCGCGGCGTGGAAGTTCCGGTGATTAATTTCAATAATTATATTATTTGGGGAGCAACTTCTATGATTTTAAGTGAATTTAGCCACTTGCTGAAAAATTTGTAAATTCGCGGATTATGTAAATTTGACAATGGCGAAGAAAAATATTTTTACCGATGCATTCGGTAACCTCTATTTCCTGAAAAGACTCATTATTTTTATTCTGGGAATGGTATCTTACAGGAGGTTCAACGGTTTTAACAAACTTAAAATCAGCGGTACTGAAAATCTGGTTGATTTACCTGATTCCAACGTTTTATTTGTATCTAATCATCAAACTTACTTTGCAGATGTTGCGGCGATGTATCACGCATTTTGTGCGGTTAATAATGGCTATCTGAACTCTATCAAAAATCCGATCTATTTACTGAATCCGAAAGTAGATTTTTATTATGTTGCTGCGGAAGAAACGATGAACAAAGGTTTCATGACCAAAATTTTCAAACTTGCAGGAGCAGTCACTGTAAAAAGAACTTGGCGTGCTGAAGGGCACAACGTGAACAGAATGGTGGATCTGTCGGAAGTTGAAAACATTATGAAAGCACTCGATAATGGTTGGGTGATTACTTTTCCACAAGGAACGACATCTGCTTTTGCACAAGGAAGAAAAGGAACAGCAAAATTGGTAAAAAATCAAAGACCGATTGTAATCCCTATAAAAATAAATGGTTTTCGAAGAGCTTTCGATAAAAAAGGTCTGCGTGTAAAAGTTACCGGTGTAAAACCTACGATGGAATTCAAAAAACCAATCGACATCGATTATGACAAAGACAATGCACAAGTTATTATGGATAAAATTATGGTTGCCATCGAACAATCTGAAGAGTTCAACGTTTTACACGAATACGACAAAGAATTAAAAGCTCAAAAAACAGAGACAGAGAATTAACAGACAAATATTGATTAATGAAAAACCTCATTTTTGTATTCTTATTATTGATATTAGCCGGTTGCAAAACCCAAAATAAATATTCGGATTTTGATTACAGTTATTCAAGAAGCGGCGGTTTCTCACCGATTTATGAAAATCTTTTGATCAAAGGAAACAACGCTCATTATTCTTTTGAAGCACAGGAAAAAAAAGTAAAAAAAGATTTTCAAATTTCAAATGAAGAGTTGAAAAATATCGAATCGGTTCTTACCCAAAATAATTTCCGAAGCATTCAGGAAGATTATAAAAAGATCTATGACCACATTTCAACCTCCATTAATGTAACAAATGGTGCAAATTCCGGAAGAAAATCTAATGCTGCATCTATCATGAAGAAAGATAACAAACGTTGGGAAGCAGTAACAAATGTCTTTCAGCAAATCATTTCCTCGAATACGAAAGCCGTCGATTCTAAAAAATAATTTCCTTTAATGATTTCTTTTCCTGCTCTACTCGATTATTCTAAAGAGAAAACCCGCGTTCTGATCTACACTTCAAATCCTTCGATTGCGAAATTAGTTGTAGAAGTTTTGAATTTTTCCTGTAAGGAATTTGACTTTTTTCTTGAAGATGGTTTGACTAAAAATGATGACAATGATTTTGTTATTTTTGAAACTTCTGATATAGAAAAAGCTTCTCAGTTTAAACCTACTATATTCTTTATTTCAAAGGAAATTAACAGCGAAAATATAGATCCAGCTTTAAGAAATATTACTCCGGGTGGGATTTTAATTTATCCAAGTGAATTGGAAACGATCGTTGAAGAATGCCCACATTATTTCAGAAAACTTCCTTTTCAATCTTCTGTCTTTCAAAAAAATACTGATCAATTCGTTCTTAGTACAGAAATGGGTCCGATTCCAGTGATTTCAAGGGATGAACATTTGATAAAAAATTTAGAAGGAATTAAATTACTTTGCCAGCAATTTGGCGTTATGGAAGAAGAATTCTATGAACCCATGATGAGCTTTGAATAGCATTTACTTATAAAATTAATTTCTGATTTTCCTCTAAAAAAATCATTTTTTGAAAGTCTGAAAATTTCATTAATTTTACATAACTCCAAAAAGTAAAAAAATGAGATACCATCATTCCGGGAAAATTCCTCAAAAAAGACACACTGTTTTCAAATCAGAAGACGATAAATTTTATTATGAGCAACTTTTCGGGACGGAAGGTTTCCATGGAATTTCCTCCTTACTTTATCACATTCACCGCCCAACACAAATAAAATCGATCAGCGAACCGAAAGATGTCACGCCAAAAATTGCAGTAGATAAAAACGTAACTCCAAGAATGTTTAAAGGAGTGAATGTTACCCCAGAAGACGATTTTCTGGATAGTCGAAAAATTTTGATGCTCAACAATGACCTCAAAATGGGCTTGGCAAAGCCGCGAAAATCAACCGAATATTTCTATAAAAATGCAGAATGTGATGAACTTCTTTTCGTGCATGAAGGAAGCGGAACCATGAAAACATTCGTAGGAAATCTGGAATTTTCTGTAGGTGATTATTTAATTGTTCCCCGCGGTACGATCTATCAAATGGAATTTAATACAGAAGAAAATGTATTCTTAATTGTAGAAAGTCATTCGCCAATTTACACTCCGAAGCGATATCGAAATGAGTTCGGTCAACTTCTGGAACACTCCCCATTTTGTGAAAGAGATATTATCACCCCGACTTACGTAGAACCAATTGATCAAAAAGGTGATTTTCTAATCAAAGTTAAAAAGGAAAACCAGATCTGGGATTTCGTTTACGCAACTCATCCTTTTGATGTTGTGGGTTGGGACGGATATTTTTACCCTTTCAAATTCAATATCAAAAATTTTGAACCGATTACGGGAAGAATTCATCAACCGCCACCAATTCATCAAACTTTCGAAGCGCATAATTTCGTGGTTTGTTCTTTTGTTGCGAGAATGTATGATTATCATCCGCAAGCAATTCCGGCGCCTTACAACCACTCGAATATCGATTCAGACGAGGTTTTATTTTACACAGAAGGAGATTTTATGAGCCGAAATCATATCGATTTAATGGATTTCACGCTTCATCCTGGTGGAATCGTTCATGGCCCTCATCCTGGAGCGATGGAAAGATCGATCGGTAAAAAATTTACAGAAGAGTTTGCAGTGATGGTCGATCCTTTCCGGCCGTTTAAAATTACGGAAGAAGCTATGAAAGTAGAAGATCCGACTTACAAAACTTCCTGGTTAGAAAGCGAAGATCATACTTTAAAAGACCGGTCGCAGGAATAATTTTTAATATAAAAGAGCTGATTCAATAGAGTCCGCTTTTTTTATGATTACGAAACCATATTTTCTTGATAAAATTTAGAAATAACTCAGGTAAATACGCAGCTTTGCAAACATCACCCAATCTGCTGTAGCGCAAAATTTCGGCAATTTTGAAATGATGTTTAGGTTGTGGTCTCTTTTTTTTTTCCGAAAGTCACTTTCAGGGGTGCGACAAGCTTTCGGAAGACCCGGAAAGTTTGTTTCAAGGGTGCGACTACTTTTCCGCAGAACCCGAAAGGTCGTTTCTAGGGTGCGACAACTTTTCGGGAGAGTCCGAAAGACTGTTACAAGGGTGCGACAACTTTTCGGATGAAAATACCCCTTATTTCTAGAGGACAATGGGGTTTTGCGTTAATTATTAATACAAAACCTTGAATTAATTTGAGGAATCTACTAATTTTTACTGCATTAAGAAGGGGTCTAAATTCTTATTTTTAACTCTAATGACTCAATCTTTCACTAGATTTTTTTGAATATGAAACTTTTGATGGTAAATAATGTGCTACATCTGCGAGATATTATTATTAATAAAATTTAATCCGGAGAAATTAAGACATTTCTATAAAACTGATTTTATTCATTCTAAATATGAATCGAAATAAGTAAATTTGAAAAAGAAATTAGAAATAAAATTAAACGAAAATAAAAAAGCATGAGTCAATATGTAAGTGCCGAAGAAGCGGTATCATTAATCAAAAGCGGTGATCGAATTTTTTCACACGGAAGCGCTTGTACGCCAAATTTTTTGATTGATGAATTGGCGAGACAATCTTCCCGACTTCGAGACGTAGAGTTTGTTTCGATCACGCAACAAGGAAATGTCGAAATCGCAAAACCTCAGTACAAAGACAGTTTTTACATTAATTCTCTATTTGTTTCTACACCCGTTCGTGAGGCTGTAAATTCAGAACGTGGCGATTTTGTTCCTATATTTCTAAGTGAAATTCCTTTGCTTTTCAAAAATGGAATATTGCCACTCGATGTTGCAATTGTTACCATAACTCCTCCCGATAAACACGGTTATTGCACTTTGGGAACTTCCGTTGATGTCGCGAGAAGTGCCGTGGATCACGCAAAAATTATTATTGCACAGGTAAATCCAAGAATGCCCAGAACTCATGGTGACGGAATGATTCATGTTTCCAAAATTGATAAAATGGTGTGGAATGAAGAGGAACTTTTAACAGTAGATTACGGCGCAAAAGTGACGGATTGCGAACTGTTGATCGGTAAAAATGTCGCAGAATTAATTGATGACAAATCAACATTGCAGATGGGAATCGGAACCATTCCAGATGCGGTTTTAAAGTGTCTTCACAATCACAAAGATCTTGGAGTTCATACCGAAATGATCAGCGACGGAATTGTAGATCTGATAAAGAATGATATCGTCAATAATAAATTTAAAGGAACACATTTGAATCGGACCATTACAAGTTTTGCTTTTGGTACCCGAAAATTATACGATTATATTCATGACAATCCTTCGTTCGCTTTTATGGATGTTGAACACGTGAATTATCCCATCAACATTATGAAAAACAAAAAAATGGTGGCGATTAATTCTGCGATTGAAATTGATTTAACAGGTCAGGTTTGTGCAGATTCCATCGGGACCTATCAGTTCAGTGGAATTGGTGGACAAATGGATTTTATGCGTGGTGCTGCACTTTCTGAGGGTGGAAAACCTATTATTGCCATTTCCTCCAGAACAAAAAAAGGCGTTCCGAGAATTGTTCCCTATTTGAAACAGGGAGCTGGAGTTGTTACGACGAGAGGACATATTCATTACGTTGTGACCGAATACGGAACTGCTTATCTTTATGGGAAAAGTTTGAAACAAAGAGCAAAAGCACTCATTGAAATTTCTCATCCAGATGATCGGGAAATGTTGGATCAAGCAACTTTTGAGCGATTCAAATTATATTTAAAATAAAAGAATTCGACTAAATTCCCAGTGAAAATTGGGAATTTATCTTTTGTTACACATTTTATTATTTAACTTTTAAAGAAATGTTATCTTTGTTCTGAAAAAAAGATAAAAATTTGGAAAATATTTACAATGCCATAAAAAATGATATTAAATCTCATCCAAATGTTACATTATCGATTTTGGGTCAGGTTCGGGAATGGAAAAGAAGTCAGTTTGTTATTTTATCTGATATTATTTCCGAATATTTATCAACTTGTGTATTATTGACAAGTGACCGAAAACTTAATCTTGGAGTTACAATTTCAGCCATTACTTTACAGCGTTTTTTTGAAAATGATTATCAGGTAAAAACCCATAACGATCTGCGCTTTATAAAGACTTTAGATAAACTCTGCCTATTTTTAGGAAAGCATGATCTGAACAATTATATCCACGACCGAGTCAATCTGACAGAAGAAATAGAAACCCATAATGACCTAAAAGTTGAATCTATTGAAAAAGATTTGATTATTAATTTTTGTAAATCACAGTTTGACGCGTTAATGGATTTACCCAAAATTAGTATAAACAAGATTTCAAGATTTGTTTACGTAGAATCTCCATTAACTGAAAGAATCCGGGTTGCAATGGAGGAAAAAAGAAAAAATAATTTAGTTATTATTACCGAGAATAACCGATCTAATTATGAAATATTTGGAATGACTAAGATCAGCGATGATGGAAAACTTAAAGTCATTAAGACCCAAGAATTTTGGAATTTGTTATTTATGGATGGTGATCAGAATACATACATTGCGAATCACCTCAATACTCAGTTTTATTTTATAAAAAAATTCGGAGAAGAATGGAAGATCTGGGATAATTTTAATCCCGATTACGGACAGATCCTAAAAATAAACTAAGCCACAAAATAGGGCTTAGTTTACATCATTTGTGTTTCTAGAATATCTAAATATTTCTATGCTGCAAATATAAAAGAAGTAACATCCTCCCTTCAAACTTAAAAATACTTAAAAATACTTATAAGCACTTACCTTCGTTTTCTAATTTGAAGGATGCATTTTCGTAAAACCTAAAATTATCGTAATTTGGCATTACTAAATAAAAGAAAAATGTCAACACTTACATTTGCGGAAAAAATAGCACAGGCAGAGAATTTTTTACCCATTAACGGAACAGATTATATTGAATTTTATGTGGGAAATGCGAAGCAAGCAGCCCATTTCTACAAAACTGCTTTCGGTTTCCAGTCCATTGCTTATGCGGGACCCGAAACTGGAGTTCGTGATCGATCATCTTACGTCGTTCAGCAGGGAAAAATCCGATTGGTTTTAACATCTGGATTAAATTCTGATTCTCCGATTTGTGAACATCAAAAAAAACATGGCGACGGTGTAAAAATTTTAGCACTTTGGGTTGATGATGCTTATTCGGCTTTTGAAGAAACGACGAAAAGAGGTGCAAAACCTTATTTAGAACCAACAACTTTAACCGATGAGAACGGTGAAGTTCGTATGTCTGGAATTTATACATATGGCGAAACGATTCATATGTTTATTGAAAGAAAAAATTACAAAGGTGATTTTATGCCAGGTTATCAGAAGTGGGAAAGCGTTTATAATCCAAGTGATGTCGGACTTTTATATGTTGATCACTGCGTAGGAAACGTAGATTGGAACAGAATGATCCCTGTTGTGAAGTGGTATGAAGACGTGATGGGATTTGTCAATATTTTAAGTTTCGACGATAAACAGATCAACACTGAATATTCCGCTTTGATGTCTAAAGTGATGAGTAACGGTAATGGTTTCGCAAAATTCCCGATCAATGAACCTGCGGAAGGAAAAAGAAAATCTCAGGTAGAAGAATATTTAGATTTTTACGAAGGTGAAGGTGTTCAGCACATCGCAGTTGCAACAAGAGACATCATTAAAACAGTTACAGAATTAAAAGCGAGAGGAATTGAATTTTTACCGGCTCCTCCGAATACTTATTACGAGATGGTTCCCGAACGTGTTGGAACGATCGACGAAGACCTTAGAAAACTTTCTGACTTAGGAATCTTAATTGATTGTGATGAAGAAGGTTATCTTTTGCAAATTTTCACAAGACCTGTGGAAGACCGCCCTACTCTTTTCTTCGAAATCATTGAAAGACACGGCGCACAAAGTTTTGGAGCAGGAAATTTCAAAGCATTATTCGAAGCCTTAGAAAAAGAGCAGGAAAAAAGAGGAAATCTTTAAAATAAAGTTTTCAAAATCGAACGCTCTAAGACCGTGCAAAATTTTCTTTAACAAAATCATCAGTTCAAAATGACAAAAATATTTTCTTTCGTCTTACTTGTAGTGGGTTCGATGGTGATGAAGGCTCAATATGGTTCTCTCAACGCAATTTTAGAGCGATTAGAGGAGAAAAGAGGAATTAATCAAAACCTAAAAGACGTCAATATTGATGACACCAAATTTGTTTTGATCAAAGATTTTGATGATCATACCGAAAGAAGTTTTATCATCATCAAAGGTAAATTGGCAACCTACGTAGAAATGTTTGATGATAAAAAAAATGGCGAAACTTCTTCCAATGTTTTTTCAGGAGATGTGGTGAGAACAAATCACAATGTCGTATCGGTAAGAGCTGATAAACTGGAAGGAACAAAAATTGCGATACCTGTCGCAAAAACTTTTCTCATGACGAAACAAAAAAATATCCTTTATCTCGTTGATATCAATACCAGAGAACGCTGGATTGAAGAAGGTGCGATCAATAAAAAATAGATCTCAATAAATAATAAAAAGGTTCAAAGTTTAAATCCCATTTACACTTTGAACCTTTACTTTAAATTCTAAAAAATGATAAAATCTTTTATAAACTACGATCAAAATTCAGATTTTTCTATTCATAATATTCCATTTGGTGTCGGTGTTTTTTCAAACGAATATATTGCATGCTGCACCAGAATCGGTGATATGGTAATAGATTTAGCAACGCTTTACGATTACGGATTTTTCGATGAAATCGAAGGTATCAACGAAAATGTTTTCGAAGCTTATACCTTAAATGAATTTATAGAATTAGAAAAACCTGTTACCAATGCTGTTCGGCTAAAAATTCAGGAACTTTTAGAGGAAAATTCTAAATTGGCAAATGACGAAAAAACGATTGAAGAATGTTTCTTTAACGCGAATCAAGTCCGACTGATGATGCCAGTTCATATTCCAAATTATACCGATTTTTACAGCAGCATCGAACATGCGACCAACGTTGGCAAAATGTTTCGTGATCCTGCAAATGCTTTGCTTCCAAACTGGAAACATCTTCCGGTAGGTTATCATGGCCGTGCTTCTTCGATCGTCGTTTCAGGAACCGATATTATTCGTCCGAAAGGTCAAACGAAACCTGCGGATGTTGAATCGCCTATTTTTGGACCTTGTAAGCAACTCGATTTCGAACTGGAAATGGCTTTCATCGTCAATAAAAACACCGAAATGGGTGAAAGTATTTCTACTGCAGAAGCTGAAGATGCAATTTTCGGAATGGTGATTTTTAATGACTGGTCGGCTCGAGATATTCAAAGCTGGGAATATGTTCCCCTTGGACCATTTTTAGGGAAAAACTTTGGAAGTTCAATTTCACCTTGGGTTGTAACTTTGGAAGCTTTAATGCCTTTCAGAACAGAATCGCCAAAACAAGAACCTGAAGTTTTAGATTATTTAAAATTTGAAGGCGACAAAAATTTTGACATTAATCTTGAAGTTTATATCAAACCTGAAAATGGTACTGAAAATTTAATTTCAGAAAGCAACTATAAATTCATGTACTGGAATATGACGCAACAGTTGGCGCATCATACCATCAATGGCTGTAATGTTGAAGTTGGCGACCTATATGCATCGGGAACTATTTCCGGGGAAAATCCAAACTCTTTTGGGTCGATGCTCGAATTAACCTGGAGAGGAACGAATCCTTTAAAATTAAAAGACGGAGAAGAACGCAAATTTATCGATGATAATGATACGGTGATCATGAAAGGTTTTGCTGAAAAAGACGGAATTAGAGTTGGTTTTGGTGAGGTTTCGGGTAAAATTTTGCCGGCGAATTAATTTAAATACTAATGTGACTAATGTGTTAAAAACGACACTATTTTCGAACGATATGAAAACAATTTCTCCTCAAGATCTAAATAATTTCCAGTTGCAAACTCTTTTGCAGACTGCAATTGCACCACGACCGATCGCTTTGGCTTCAACGATTGATAAAAATGGAAATGTGAATTTAAGTCCCTTCAGTTTTTTCAATATGTTCAGTTCTAATCCGCCTGTTGTGATTTTTTCTCCAGCCAGAAGAGTTCGCGACAATACGACGAAACATACTTTAGAAAATGTTTTAGAAGTTCCCGAAGTCGTGATCGGAATTGTAAATTACAAAATTGTACAACAGATTTCTTTGGCTTCTACGGAATATGAGAAGGAAATCAACGAGTTTGTAAAATCTGGTTTAACCATGAAAGATGCTGATTTGGTTCAACCGAAACTGATCGAAGATTGCCCAGTCAATTTAGAATGTAAAGTTTTAGAAGTAAAACATTTGGGAACTGAAGGTGGCGCCGGAAATTTAGTTATTTGTGAAATCATTAAAATTCATGTTCGCGAAGAATATTTAAATGAGGACGGAAATTTAGACCAGAAAAAACTAGATCTTGTTGCAAGATTAGGTGGAAACTGGTATTCCCGGAATAATGAACATAATTTATTTGAGGTTCCAAAACCATTAGTAACAAAAGGAATTGGCTTTGACTTATTACCCGAGGAAGTTAAACTAAGTAAAATCCTCACAGGTAATGACTTAGGAATGCTTGCCAATACAGAGGATCTCCCAAGCGGGAGTTTCCACGACGACGAGAGCAAACATCTGGAAGCGCAAAAGCATCTTTCAGAAAACAATATTGCAGAAGCCTGGAAAATTTTACGAAAATAAAATTTAACATCACTTTTTAAACAAAAATATCCCGACTAAAAATCGGGATATTTCAGTATATTTTAAAAAAATTTTATTTCTTAATAAATTTAAAAGTTTTCAATTTTCCGTCAGAATTTGCTTTACCAATATACATTCCAGGTTGTAAATGAGATACATTTAATTCTACTTTGGAAGATTTAGATTCTTGTGACATTACCTTCTTCCCGGATAGATCGTAAATCTCTATTACTGCAAGATCTTTCGAATCTGAGATCGTTAATACATCAACTACTGGATTAGGATAAAATTTTAAGGTTGAAGTACTTACATTTTCAGTAGCCAAGTCAGTTTCAAAAACCTTTACATTATCTAATGCCAAATAAAACTCATCCGGATCAGAAAAAGCCCGGAATGAAATATAATAAATACCGTCAGCTGGAACGGTAAAATTAACAGTCGCCGTTTGATAAGGATAATTATTGATCGCCTCATTGATCCACAACTGCGTCGTCTGTCCCGCCACCGATTTTGAAGTTCCAATTTTTACCTCCATCTTTTCCGTAAAAATAGGATTGATTCCCTGATAATCAAATTTTAAAGTGAGGTTTTTCCCAGCTTTTAAATTGAGACCACGGGAATACAGATAAGTATTCGCCGCAAAAGTATCATTGTATTCATAGAGCATGTAAAAAGTTCCTTCCGACGGGTCTGGAGTTATAGATGAAGCTTGTGCACGAGTCCAAATATTACCCTGACCTTCGTTCGTAACGATCCATTCATCTAAATCTGCAGTTTCAAAACCATACGAATACGGAAGATTTACACTTGAACTTGCACGATTGCTGTGCGTATTCTGAGCCATTAGAAAAGATCCTAAAAGCAGAGAAATACCAAAAAGTAGATTTTTCTTCATAATTATAATTTTTTTTATGTACCCAAATATAATGAAACAAATTTGAGCAACCTAAATTAAGCTAAGCCTTTCCCATCCAAAAAGATCTGTGTTAAAATTTTTGATTTGCTTTATAATATAGACAATGAAAGAAAGTTTACGCGAAAAATAAATGTTCTTAAAAATTAATAGAACAGGTTTTTGTATTAAATTTATAAAAATTTACCGATGAATCAACTGCAACATCACCCTCATAAACTAGACTTTCAGGTCGAACGTTTAATATTTTTTAGTGATGCAGTTTTTGCGATCGCCATCACGATTTTAGTGATCGAACTGAAAGTTCCTATCGTTCCGGAAAATGCCACTGAAAAGGATTTCTTAAATGAATTCGCGAAACAGATTCCACAAGTTATAGGTTTTGTTCTAAGTTTCTTCCTGATCGGAGTTTACTGGACTGCTCATCACAACATGTTTGGTTACGTGATAAATTACACCAAAAAACTTCTTTGGATCAACTTGGTTTTTCTTTTTACGATTGTTATAATGCCTTTTACGACCGCAATTTATAGCGAGTATTCGGTGACGGAAGGACATTTGAAATTAATCTCACCTTACGCGATTTATGTTTTTAATATCTGCTTCACGGGAATTATGAATTATATTCTATTGACATATATCACTAATCCTAAAAATAAAATCACCGAATTCGTTCCGGAAAATTACATTAAATATGGAAAAATACGATCTCTCGTTACGCCGGTCATTTTTCTGATTTCTTTACTGGTTTGTCTTTTAGATCCCGGAATTGGTCGCATGATCTTATTTATAATTCCTTTCGCGATGGCCTATATCGGCAGGAAGATTAGAAAATCAAATTTAATTGCAACAACAATTTCAACAAAAAAGCAGAAAAAAGAGTGAAAAAATTCACTCTTTTATTTTAATCGTTATCTTCTTTGATGCTTAAATCTTTATTCAGATCAGGGTTTAATTTCAAATATTTTTTCTGTTGATTATTTCTGAATTTAATGTTCAAAACCTCAACTAAAAGACTGAAAGCAAGACAAGAATAAATGATATTTTTACTCACATGCTGGTGAATTCCTTCAGCAACTAACATGACCCCGATCACAACGAGGAAAGACAGTGCAAGCATCTGTAAACTCGGATATTTATTAATGATACTGGAAATTGGTCCCGCAAAAGCCATCATCATTCCAATTGAAATTACGACCGCAATGATCATCAAAACTACATTATCAACCAAACCGATCGCGGTAAGAATTGAATCAAGGGAGAAAACCATATCGACCAAAATAATCTGAATAATAACCATCGTCATTAAAGAAGATCCTGTAGATTTTGGTTTGTGATTTTCATCGTGTCCCTGCATTTTTCCGTGAATTTCGAAGGTACTTTTAAGGATCAAAAATAATCCACCGACAAAAAGGATCAAGTCTTTCCAGCTTAAAGCTAAAGGTAGATCACTTCCCGGTTCTTCGATAAATGGCAGCGTTATAACAGGTTCTTTCAAGCCGATGATCCAGCTGATCATTAAGAGTAAAACTATCCGGAAAACCATCGCAAAAGTCAATCCCAAATTTCGGGCGAATTTCTGTTTTTCTTTGGGTAATTTATCTGAAATGATGGAAATGAAAATAATATTATCAACCCCCAGAATAATCTCCAGAAAAGTAAGTGTGAGTAAGCTGATCCAAATCTGCGGTTGCGCAAAATCTGGAAATTCAAGAATGGATAGAAACATTTTAATTTAAATTTTGGCCGATAAAACTACCAAAATTTTACAAGACTTAAATATTAAGTTTTATTAATATTGCGCCTTAAAAATGCTCCTTAATAAACCTGATCATCGCAGAAGTTGCTTTCTCTAAATCCTCCGAAAGTTGCTTTTCCATCCAGGGTTCTTTCGCTCCAAAAGTATGATTTGCATTTTCAAGAAGAACCAATTCAGAAGTTTTGCACCATTCATTTAAAAGAAAAGCTTCCTTGTCTTTAACCGCGTCATCATTCGTTCCCTGAATGATCAAGAGCGGTTTTACCAAATGTTGCGCGGCGTACTGAATATCAAATCGCTCTTCGTTCCTTTCAAAATCCTCAAAAAACTGAAAATAATGAGGCATTTCTTGATGCGTTCTTTTATTTTCCGAATACATGACGCCGGAAGTTTTCCAGTCTCCGAAGCGTTGCTGATTTGGAAAACGGTATTTAAAATTGCTGACTCCCGCTAAAGAAACGATTAGTTTTACGCGCTCGTCTTCAAAACCTTTGATGACCGTAATTCCGCCTCCTCGACTGTGACCGATAATGGCGATCTTTTCTTTGTCCACGTGAGGATCTTCCTGAAAATAATTCAAAACCTCATCGTAATCAGACATTTCTTTGGAGAAATTGTTATTTCCAAAAGCTTCTAAATCGGCGAAATTATTAGGTTGTTCTACCGTTGTTCCATTATGGGAAAAATTAAATTTCACAAAAAAGAAACCCACTTTTGCAAATTCTTCGGCCATTAAATTCCAGGCGCCCCAATCTTTGTACCCTTTGTAACCGTGGGCAAAAATTACGAGCGGTAAATTTGTTCCGTTTTCAGGATAAAATGCATCTGCCAAAAAATCCCGGGTTTCGGGATTTTTGATTATGATATTTTTCTGAGTAGTAATTGTATTACTCATAATATTTTAATTTAAGTCGGATTCGTATCGTTTTCTGGCAAATCAGGTTTTATTTCCGGTTTAACTTCAGGTCTGATTTCTTTCTTCACTTTTTCTACAGTTTTTGAAATTTCGTGCTTCGTTTCTGCTTCAGATTTTCCTTTCAAATAATCCGGAAGATTCAATCCGGCCATATTGAAAAGATCGTTTAAAGGAGGTACCGTTTTCATCATTCCTGATACAAAGTTTGCTGTAGAACCATTTCCGTCTGCATTATTTCCACTGTCCCAAACGGTGATTTTATCAATTTTAATATTTTTCACTGCTTCAACCTGAGTTCTCACCAATTCCGGAAGTTTCTCGATTAATAACAACTGGAAGGCATTTTTAGCATCACCACCTGCAGCTTTTACAACTCGATCGTAACCTTCTGCCTGCTTCGTCAAAATTTCATAAAGACCTTTCGCTTCAGCTTCCATTTTTAAGAAAATGGCATCTGCTTCTCCTTTTGCATTCAAACGAATTCTTTCTGCATCAGCTTCTGCGTCGATAATTATTTTCTGTTTTGAAATTTGAGCAGGAACTACGACGTTTGCCAATTGGGTGGATCGTTCTCTTTCAGCTCTTGCTGTTTCTGCTTTTTGTTCTGCTAAATAAGATTCTTCTAAAGCTTCAGCAGCCTGAACTTTTTCAGCCGTCATCGCCAGTTTTAAAGCTTCTGCTTCTTTTTCTCTTCTTTGTGCATCAGAATTTGCAATGGTGATTTTTGCGTGATTTTCTCCTTCAACTGCAATTGAATTCGCAAGAGAAGTTGCAATTCTGGATTCCCGCATCGCTTCAGCTTTTCCGATGGATTCATCTTTTTCTGCAGCAGCAATACTTACTTCTCTGTCTTTTTGAGTTACCGCAATTCGAACATCACGGTCACGATTTGTTTCAGCAATCTCAATATCTTTCGAACGGTCTGCGGAAGCTTTTCCGGTTTCCCCGATCTTTTCCTGTTCTGCAACAGAAATTTTCGCTTCGTTGATCGCTTTTGCAGCAGCTTCTTTTCCTAAAGCCTCGATATAACCTGATTCATCTCTAATATCGGTAACGTTTACATTGATAAGTTTCAGTCCGATTTTCTTCAATTCAGTATCGACGTTCTTAGAAATGTTATCTAAAAATTTATCACGATCGGTATTAATTTCTTCAATGGTCATGGTCGCAATCACCAAACGCAACTGTCCGAATAAAATATCTTTCGACAATTCCTGAATCTGTTCCGGCGCTAAACCCAGCAATCTTTCTGCTGCATTTCCCATGGTATCAGGTTCTGTAGAAATGGCAATTGTAAAACGACACGGAACATCAATTCTAATGTTTTGTTTTGAAAGGGCATTTGTTAAATTGGTGTCGATGGAAATCGGTTTTAAATCAAGATAAGCGTAATCCTGAATTACCGGCCAAACAAAAGCTCCACCACCATGAATACATTTTGCAGAAGTTCCTCCTGTTCTACCATAAATTACCAAGATCTTGTCGGATGGACATCTTTTATAACGCGAAATAAGTGCTAAAAAAGTAACGAAGAATACGAATACCGCTACTAAAATAAGAATAATTGTTCCGGACATATACATAATTTATTTAATTTGAATTTATACTGGAGATACTATTAAAACACCGTCTAAAATCTCGACCACTTTCACCAATCGACTGGAAAGCAAGGAAATTTCGGACCGAGTCATCGCTTGAAGTTCGTGATTAGAACCTTTCACGGAGATTAAAACTTTTCCTCTTCCGGACATTTCTGCGGGAATATTCAGATAGACTTCGCCACTTTTACCAGCCAAATTTTGGATGTTGAACGTATTATCTTCGGTGAGTTTCATGATCTGCACGATGAGAATAAAAAAGATAAAAACGAAAGCAACTCCGACAGCAAAAGCAAGTGCGACCAAAATCATTTTGTTTGGGATCGTTTCGAAGAACGCAACTCCTGTCCAACCAAATCCGAGTAGAAAGTTGATCAGATTCCTTAATGAAAATAATTGGAATGGCGCATCTGCATGATTTAGATCTCCATCAAAATCGGTGTTTGCTACATCTGCGGAATGACTGCCAGTAAAAGTGAGAACAGTTTGAACCAAAAAAATAAGACTTGTAATCAATGCGATATACCAAAATATTTTTTGGAGCTGATCCATTCCCTCAAGAAAATCTAACATGGTGGTTTTTTACAAATATAGGATTTTGTGCTTGATTTTAAGATTAATTATGCGCTACTTTCCCGAAAATATTGATCATTTTGAAAATAAAAAACCCTTTCAGCCTTTGAAAGGCTGAAAGGGTTGTGATTAATAAAAACTTATTATTTTACCAGATTTTTATTCTTTCTGCCGGTGCTTTGTATAATTTATCGCCTGGCTTTACATCGAATGCCTGGTAAAATGAATCTTGATTCACTAATGGTCCAAATGCCCGGAAAAATCCTGGGGAATGTGGATCTGTTTTCACCTGATTCACCATATATTTCTCTGTTGACTTGGTTCTCCAAACGGTTGCCCAACTCATGAAGAATCTTTGATCTTGCGTCATGTTACTAATTAACCCTGGATTTCCGTGATCCTTCAAATACATTTGAAGCGCAGTGTAAGCAACTGCTACTCCACCTAAATCACCGATGTTTTCTCCACTGGTGAATTTTCCGTTGACGAAACTTCCTTTCACTGGTTCGTAACCATTATACTGATTTGCCAGTTCGCCTACCTTCGCATCGAAATTTTTTCGGTCGGCATCAGTCCACCAATTATTAAGGTTTCCATCACCGTCGAACCTAGAACCTGAATCATCGAAACCGTGCGAGATTTCGTGACCGATCACGGCACCAATTCCACCAAAATTCACTGCAGGATCTGCTTTGAAATTATAGAACGGCGGTTGAAGAATTGCAGCCGGGAAAACGATCTCGTTGTTAGAACCGCTGTAATACGCATTTACAGTTTGCGGCGACATTCCCCATTCGGTTTTATCTACCGGTTTTCCAACTTTAGCTAAATTCTTCGCATATTGCCAAGCGGTGATATTTTGAAGATTTTTGTAATAAGTTCCGCCATCTTGTGGTCCTTCTAATTGTAATCTTGAATAATCTTTCCAGGTGTCTGGATATGCAATTTTCACAGCAAATTTCGCTAATTTTTCCTGCGCTTTCACTTTAGTTTCCGGAGACATCCAGTCGTTATCTGCGATATGCTGCTGGAAAGATTTTTTGATGTAACCAATATAAGTTTCCATTTGTTCTTTTGCGCCTGCAGGAAAATATTTTTCTACATACAATTTACCAAATGCTTCTCCTAAAACACCATTAATAACGCCCAAACCTCTTTTATTCATTGCTCGCTGTTCCTGTTGTCCCTGCAAAAATTTAGAATAAAAGTTGAAATTAATATCGTCTAACTGCTTGTCTAAATTTCCAGCGTTGGAAGAAACCAATCTTGCTTTCATGTAATCTTTGATCAACGGAAGTGTTCTTTCGTTCATCCATGAATCCATATTTTGATAATATTTCAATTCACTTACGATTACTTTATCGGTTTTAACTCCGGCATCGCTCAAATATTTCGGTAAATCGATATGGGTTACCAATTTAGAAAGTTCAGGTAATGTTTTTGGATTGTAACGAAGATTAGCGTCGCGATTTTGCTCGTTAGTCAATAAATCTCCAGCCAGTTGTTTTTCAAAAGCAACAACTCTTTGCGCAGTTTGATCCGCATTTTTATTTCCAAGAACGCCGAAAAGCTGCGCCAGATAATTTTTATATTCTGCTAAAGTTTTAGTATTTGCCTCGTTATCTTTTTGATAATAATCACGGCCTAAACCAAGTGAAGCGCCACCGAAATAAACTGCATTCATTACAGAATTTTTCATGTCTGCACTTACTCTCCAAGCGTAAAAAGGATTGTCGCCAGTTTTGGTTGCATCGGTTAAATATTTTTGCAGATCTGCAACAGATTTAATAGCATCGATTTTATTCAGATCATTTTTGATGGGATTGATTCCATCTGCATTTCTTTTATTCCAATCCATGTAAGTTCCGTATAAATTCTGGATTTTCTCTCCTTCAGAATTGGCGGAGAATTTATCGGTAAGGATTTTATTAAGGATCTCTAAAGATGAATTATCAACATCTTCTCTCAACGCGTTGAAACTTCCCCAACTTGTTTTGTCAGCAGGAATCTCGGCAGTTTTCATCCAGTTTCCGTTGACATAATTAAAGAAGTCATCTTGTGGACGAACAGAAGTGTCCATATAAGAAAGATTGAGACCTTCTTCGGGAATTACCTTTGTTTCTACCGACATTTGTTGAGTTTCAGTTTTTGCGGTCTTTGTGGTTGAACACGAATTCAGGGCTATAATACCTGAAAAAGCAAGTACAGTAATTGTGATTTTTTTCATAAGATCGTAAATGATTTTTTGATATATTTCAAAGATAGTAATTATTTTATCGTTTTAAAATAGCTTTTATTAATGGCTTTTTTCTTGCGTAAGCGATTGCAGCGGTATCCTTTTTTGTGCCGTTCAAAGAACGGTATAAAAAAGATTTAGCGGAAAGCGCGACCCGAGTGTCGGGAAAGCTTTGGCGAGGGTTACGCTCTAAAAAAATCACTCCAAATTAATGAAGTGACTTTCTAAATATTTAATCTTAAATGATTACCAGATTTTAATTCTTTCCTCTGGTTTTTTATAAAGTTTGTCACCATCTTTTACATCGAACGCTTTGTAGAATGCATCTGTGTTAACTAAGGGACCAAATGCTCTGTATAAACCGGGTGAATGCTCATCGGTTTTCACTTGATTTAAGACGGCAGCTTCTTTTTGAAGAGTTCTCCAAACGGTTGCCCAACTCATAAAGAATCTTTGATCCTGCGTGTAACCACTTATCATTCCTGGGTTTCCGTGGTCTTTTAAATACATTTGAAGAGCATCGTAAGAAATATTAACTCCACCTAAATCTGCAATATTTTCACCGTTGGTAAAAGTACCATTGACGAAGGTTCCTTTCACAGGTTCGTAAGTACTGTACTGCGCTGCGAGAGCTTTCGTCGCTTTTTCGAAGTTGGCTTTATCTTCTGCAGTCCACCAGTCAACTAAATTTCCATCGGCATCAAACTGTGCGCCTGCATCATCGAAACCATGTGTCATTTCGTGACCAATTACGGCACCAATTCCACCAAAATTAATGGCTGCATCTGCATCTGGATTAAAGAACGGCGGCTGTAAAATCGCAGCCGGGAAAACGATTTCGTTGTTCAAAGGATTGTAATAGGCGTTCACGGTTTGTGGCGACATTCCCCATTCTGTACGGTCAACCGGTTTACCGATCTTGTCTAAATCTTTTTGATATTGCCAAGCGGTAACATTTTGAAGATTCTTGTATAAAGTCCCGCCATTTTTTTCTGAATTAATGGTGAGTTTCGAATAATCTTTCCATTTATCAGGATACGCTACTTTTACGGTAAACTTGTTCAGTTTCTTTAAGGCTTTTTCTTTCGTTACAGGCGACATCCAAGCTAAATTGGTGATATGGGAAGCAAAACTTTTTTTCAGATAATCGATCAATTCGATCATTTGAGTTTTCGCTGCAGCAGGGAAATATTTCTCTACATATAATTTACCAAAAGCTTCACCCAAAACGCCATTGATCATTTCGAAACCACGTTTGTTTTGTGCTCTTTGCTCCTGTTGTCCTCTTAAATATTTACCATAAAACTCGAATTTCTTCTGATCAAGATCTGCAGAAAGATGACTTGCATTCCCCGAAATCATATGAAATTTCATATAATCTTTGATCAAAGGAATATTTTTAGCATTGATGAATTTATCTAAATTCTTGTAATATTCTAATTCTCCAACGATTACTTTGTCGGTGTTTACGCCAACAGCAGCTAAATATTTTGGCAGATTTACATTTTTAACCATTGCCGAAAGTTGCGCCATCGTTTCTGGATTGTACTGTAAAGTTGCATCACGAATTTGCTCATTGGTTAAATAAGACTGCGCGATACTTTTCTCAAAAGCAACGATATTATTCGCAGCAACTGAAGAATTTTTATAACCTAGAACATCGAGCATTGAAGCGATATATTTCGCATATTCTGCTAAAGCTTCCGTATTTTTCGCATTTACTTTCTGGTAATAATCACGTCCCATTCCAAGCGAGGCATCGCTTAAATAAACCGCGTTCATTTGAGAGTTTTTCATGTCAGCATCAACATTCCAACCGTAGAAAGGGTTTTCACCATTTCTGGTCGCTTCGATCAAATATTTCTGTAAATCAGAAACATTTTTTATAGCGTCAATTTTCGCTAAATCACCTTTGATCGGAGCGATGCCATCAGCATTTCTCTTCTGCAAATTCATATACGTTCCGTACAAATCCTGGATTTTCTTACCTTCACTTCCGTCTGCAAACTTATCGTTCAACAGCGTGTTAAGAATTTTCATGGAATTGTTGTCCGTATCTTCTGCCAGTTTATTAAAACTTCCCCAAGATGATTTATCTGAAGGAATTTTTGCAGTTTTCATCCAGCTTCCGTTCACGAAATCATAGAAATCATCTTGCGGACGAACCGATTTATCAAAGGTTGTAAAATCTAAACCTTTTTCTGGAGTTTCTTTTACCACTTCTTTAGGTGTTTCCATTGGCGTAGAAGGAGTTTCTGGTGTCGCTACCGCTTTTGTAGCACATGAATTAAGGGCGATTATTCCAGCAAAAGCCAAAATACCTATATTTATATTTTTCATTAAAAAAGCTATTTATAGTTTAGTCTATAATATTTTTTATTTGTTACAGCATAGCAAATAAAAAAGTCATTCTTTCCGAATGACTTTGTTGTAATTTATTTAAAGTTTATTTTTCCACCGATGACATTTTTCACTTGTCTGTCATTTGGATCACCGTAAACATCGATAACTCCGCCTGCTCTGGTTGTTGCATTTACGGAATCAGAAACATTAACTTCTGCAATTCCTCCCGCGTTTGTGGTTACGGAAGCACTTTGAGATTCTAAATTTTTACCTAAATATTTTGCACCGGAATTCACCAAAATATCCTGATGATCTGCATTCCCGGAAACTGTAATTTCACCCCCAGAATTCATTTTCGCGTTCAGTGTTTTTGCATTCACTGCTAAATTTACTTTAGAACCTTCGTTAGAGGTGAGCGAAAGCATTGTCCCTTCTACTTCATCTTTAGAAGAGATCATTGAACCCTGACTTGCCTGAATATCATTTAGATTTTTGTAGAAAACTTTTACAGAAACTTGATCTCCCTGCATGATTTTGGTGGGCGCCATTCGAATTTTAAGTTCTCCATTTTTGTTCACTGTTTCCAGATCGGCGTTGTCGCCTGCTGTTTCGACTTTGTTTTCGTCGGCATGAATGAGTACGACTGTGATTTTATCGTAGACTTTCAAAGAGGAAAAATCGCCTACATTTCGGGTCGATTGTGCGAAATAAAATTGAGAAGCGACGATTAAAAAACTTCCGAAAAATTTGTTCATATTTAAATTGATTTATAGTTTATAAACGTTTTCAATGCTCAATTATTTCAAATTTAAAAAAAAGATTTGCACTTTTTCTACAAAGAATTTTAATTAATTGGTCTTATAGAATTTAGGTAAAAACATTTTTACTAAAGTCAATAGCAATTAATTTACTGCAATTCCTGAATTTTTTTGTCGTGAATTTTAGAAAAGAGCAACAATGCAAAAATTCCACCTATAAGTGCCATGAACATATCGGTTTGAGTATCCCAAATATAACCTTGCGTCCCTAAAAAACTGTCGCCTGATTCTCCGGAAAACAAAGAAACCCACCATTCTATCATTTCATAAAAAGCACTGATTGCCAGAACAATAGAAATCACAATAAAAAAAAGCCAGGATTTTTTATGAAGAACATCTTTTCTAATTAAAATTTCCCTCGCAATTAAAGCTGGAGAAAATCCCTGAATAAAATGACCGATCTTATCATAGTTATTTCTTGTTCCGCCAAATAGATCATTCATCCACTTAAAACCGGGAACTTCGGCATAAGTGTAATGTGCTCCCAAAAGCAAAACTAAAAAATGGATGAAAATTACGGTGTAAACTAAATTGGTAAACTGAAATTTGCGGAAAATAATTAATGCTAAAATTCCCAGAATTACGGGAAAAGCTTCGAGCCACCAGGTGAAATTTTCCTTTGCTCCAACAAAAGAAAATACTGCGGCAACCAATGTCAAAATCAATAAAATATATTTGAGTTTCATTTTTTAAAAAATTTTAAATAGAGAAAAATGAGAAGAGCAACATAGATCGCAATTACAAGAATTGCCAGATACCATCGCTTTTGAAGCTTTTCATCTGCATTTACGTTTTCTTTAATTTCTGCATAAAGATCATCTGGTATTAAAGAGACCGTGATTTTGATAAGGATCGGAACTAAAATTAAATCATCCAAAATTCCCAACACAGGAATAAAATCTGGAATCAAATCAATCGGGCTTAACAAATAAGCAATCGTAATTCCCGCAAAGATTTTAGCGATCAAAGGCGTTCTTTTATCCCGCAACGCATAGTAAATCGTGATACTTTCCTGCTTGAGATCTTTTAATTTTTGTTGAAGTTGTTTAAAGTTCAAATTAGAATTTTTCCTGGATTAAAATCTCGATGAGATCCTGCAAAACTCTTTGAGAAACAAAATTGGCAAAATCATTTCTTTCCAAATGCGGAAGAAACAGTCGGTTTGTTTTCTCGAAATCTTTCACACGAATGGAATAAAAAACGGTTCCGATCTCATTATTAAATTCATCAGAATTGGGTCCTGAAACTCCTGTCGTAGAAAGAGAAATGTCGGTGTGAAATAATTTCAGAGAACCTAAACTCATTTCCTGAGCAACTTCCGCTGAAACCGCAGTTTTTTCTGAAATGGTTTTTTCTGAAACACCTAAAATTTCTATTTTTTTATGGTAATCGTACGGAATTATTCCGCCCAGAAAATAGCTGGAACTTCCGGAAACCGAAGTGATCAATCGGGTTAATTCTCCGCCGGTGCAGCTTTCTGCGGTGGAAAGCGTGAGTTTTTTTTCGATCAGCAGTTCTTTCAGAATCTCCTGAATTTCGTTGCCATTCCAGGAAATTACTTTTTCTCCTATTAATGGTTTCAGTTTTTCAGATTCTTGTTGGAGTTGATTTTTTAATTCCTTTAAATCATTACCGGTTGCAGTTAACCTAAGTTTTACGCGATTTCCGATGGGCAAATAAGAAAGAGAAATATTATTCGGTAACGCCAATTCCCAGTCTTCAATGGTTAACGCCAATAAACTTTCAGGAAAATTAACGACAGAAATAATTTGAGATTCAATATGATTCAAAGAGAATTTATTTTTCAGAAAAGGAATTATTTTATCTTTTATCAAAGGTTTTACTTCGTACGGAACTCCGGGAAGACAAATGGTAACTTTGCCATTCTCTTCAATCATCTGACAAGGTGCAGAACCATTTTCGTTCTGAAAAATTATGGCTTTTGATAAAACAACCGCTTGATTTCTATTGATCTCCAGTAAATGTTCGCGATTTCTTTTGATGAAAAGTTTTCTCAAGTGGTCAAAAGTTCCGTCATCTAACACCAGTTCATCATTAAAAAACTCAGCAAAAGCAATTTTAGTCTTGTCATCTTTCGTTGGTCCTAAACCACCGGTTGTTATAATGATGTCGCCGATTTCAAAAGCGGTTTGTAATGTTTTTTTAATCGTATCGAGCGTATCGGAAATGGTAAAAATCTGCACAACCGGAATTCCAATATCTTTGAGGTGATTTGCAATAAAGTTAGAATTCGTATCAACGGTATTTCCAGATAAAATTTCGTCGCCGATGGTGATGAGAACTGCTTTCATTTTTAAATTTAAGATGATAAAATTACGGAATTTAGGAAAGGGATTTTATGTATTTGAAAGTTATTTTGCCTTGTTCATGATAGATTTCATAAATCTTGTTTTTTCAAAATGATTAATCTGAAGATGGTTCAATTCTTGTTAATAATAGAGGGAAAATCTTTCGGGAGAAGAAGTAGATTAAATTTTAGCCCCGATTGAACGGCATGTTTGAGCTCTCCCGATGCAATGGGAAGCGAGTAGTGAAAGCGGGTTAATCTTTTTTACAACAAATTAATCTTCATGCTCCTAAATAAAAATTAAAAACTTAAAATATGATTACAGTTATTCCTGATGTGCCCGATAATGTTGCTGCATTTAAAGCGACCGGAGAAGTTTCAAAAGAAGATTTTGAAAACCTTGTTTTCCCTCACGTACAAGCGAAAGTAAATACTTTTGACGAACTCAATTATCTGTTTTTTTTGGATACAGATTTGGATCAGTTTACTGCAGGAGCATGGTTTCAGGACGCTCTTTTGGGTCTGAAAAACATAACCAAATGGAACCGTGCAGCGATCGTAACGGATAATAATAGTGTTCAGAATTTCACGGCAATTTTCAGTGTGATCATGCCGGGAGAAGTTGAATTTTTTCCAACAGACGATTTAGAGAATGCAGTTTTCTGGTGTGCAAACGGGAACGAAGTGAATGATTAAAGAATTCATTAATAAACAATTCAATATTTAACTTAAATCAAATAATAAATTATTATGAAACCAAACTTAGGAATTACAGCGAAGAATTTAGAATCAGTAAATGGCGTACTTAACAATGTTTTAGCCGATGGAAATGTACTTTATATTAAACTAAGAAAATTTCACTGGAATCTTTCGGGAGATAATTTCATGGAACTTCACCTTCTTTTTGAAGATCAATATACTGCGGTTGCAGAAGCGATTGACGAAGTTGCGGAAAGAATCAGCACTTTGGGCGGAGTTGCAATTGGAACGACTTCTGAATTTGCAAAAATGTCTCTGCTTAAAGAAAAACCGGGAAAAATACCGATGGTTCAGGAAATGTTGCGCGAATTAGTTGGCGATCACGAAACGATCGTAAAATCGCTGCGTAAAAATTTAGATGTCGTTGAAGATAAATATGGCGATGCGGGAACTTCAGACTTCTTAAATGGTTTGATGCAGGAACACGAAAAAATGGCTTGGAAACTGAGAAAATATTTCAAGGAATCTTAATCTGCGAAAAAATAAAATCTCTGTTTTTAAAGTCCTCAACTTAAATCCCTCTCCTAAGAAGAGGGACTTTTTTGTTAGATTAAATTTTGTTTTTATTTAAAAATATCTTTCAGGAAAACTTTCATATCATTCCAGGATTTTTCATCGGCTTCTTTATTATAAGCAACCTTTAGATTAAATTTTTTACCTATTTCTGTTGAAGCAGGATTGGTGAAAGAATGAACCGCATTCGGATAATCGATGAAGGTATATTTTACGTGAGAAGAGTCCATTTGTTTTTTAAAAGCCGCAATTTCTTCTGGCGAAACAAAAGAATCTGCCGCACCATTGCAAACCAAAATCGGGACTTTATTATTTTTTGGTTTGATGCCTGTCATTAAATTACCGTGAAAACTTACAACTCCTTTCAAATCACTTTCTTGTCTTGCCATATTCAAAGCTTGTGCGCCACCAAAACAGTATCCAATGACGGCAATTTTATTATAATCGGCGTTATCAAATTTTAGAATTCTCGCTTTTGCACCATCAAAAATCATTTTTGCATTCACTGGAATTTTATAAAAAGGTTCGGTCAATTTTTGAGCATCGGTCGGATTATCGACTACTTTTGCATCGCCGTACAAATCTACCGCCATTGCAAAATAGCCTAACTCAGCCAATTGTTTCGCGCGGTCTTTTGCGTAATCCCTTAAACCCCACCATTCTGGCAAGATCATCACGACAGGTTTTGCTTCATTCGAACCTTCTTTGTATGCGACAAAGGATTTATAATTTTTCCCGTCGACGTTGTAGGAAATATCTTCTGTTTTCAATTTATTTGAGGATGATGTTGTCATATCATTTGAAGTTGATTTCTCTTTACAGGAAACTGCCAGAAAAAAGAGAAACAGTTTAGAAATTTTCAGAATATTCATTGTTATAGATTTTGATTTATTAAAAGTAACGAAAAAATCGCTATCAAACTTGATAACGATTTTTCCGATTCTGTATTTTCAATTCTTTAATGAATATGTTTTTCTGCGTGATAAGAGCTTCTGACCAAAGGCGAACTTTCAACATGTCGGAAACCTAAATCTTTTGCGAAGATTCTGTACTCTTCAAATTCTTCAAGATCAACGAAACGTTTTACGGGCAAATGTTTTTTGCTGGGTTGCAAATATTGTCCGATTGTAATCACATCAACATTTGCATTTCTAATATCTTCAATGGTTTGCATCACTTCGTCTTTTGTCTCGCCCAAACCAAGCATTAATCCTGTTTTTGTACGATTTTGCCCGGCTTCTTTTAAGTATCGGAGAACTTCTAAACTTCTTTCGTATTTTGCCTGAATCCGTACTTCTCGGGTTAAACGTTTTACAGTTTCAATGTTGTGGGAAATAACTTCGGGGTTTACAGAAATTAATCGGTCGATATGTTTTGTAATTCCCTGAAAGTCTGGAATTAATGTTTCCATGGTCGTTCCAGGTGAAATCCTACGAACGGCATTTATAGTTTCTGTCCATAAAATGGAACCCATATCTTTTAAATCATCACGATCGACAGAAGTTAAAACCGCATGTTTTATTTTCATGAGTTTAATAGACCGCGCTACTTTTTCAGGTTCGTCCCAGTTTACATCCAAAGGTTTTCCGGTTTTCACGCCACAAAATCCGCAACTTCTGGTGCAGATATTTCCGAGGATCATAAAAGTTGCTGTTCCTTCACCCCAACATTCACCCATATTCGGACAACTTCCGCTTTGGCAAATCGTGTTGAGTTTATATTTATCGACCAAAGTTCGAAGTTCACGGTAATTTTTTCCTGTCGGAAGTTTTACGCGGATCCATTTTGGTTTTTGAAGTGGTGTATCGAGAAGCGTTTCGTTCATCTTTAAAAGTAAGTTACAAATTTAGGGAATTTGGAATTGTTTTCATCAATCTTCGAACTCCTTTGTTTTCAATAATTCTGAGAGGACTTTTTTGGCGCGCATGATTCTCACCTTCGTATTGGCAACGGTAATATTAAGTTCTTCCGCGATTTCTTTGATGCTTTTCTCTTCAAAAAAACGCAACCGAAGAATATCCTGATATTTAGAGTCTAAACTTTCAATTATGGTCACAATTTGTTTCTGATCTTCAGCTGAAATTAAGAGTTCTTCCGGAGATAAAGCAAAATGGTTTTTAAAATCATCGAAGTTATCGGTAGAATCTTCGTTTTCGCGACTTTTCTTTCGCCAGTAATCGATAACTGAATTTTGTGCAATGGTTAGAATCCAGGTTTTAAACTGAAAATTTGGATCGTAGAGATCGAGTTTTGCTAAAACTTTAGAAAAAACAGAAACCGTAATTTCATCCGCTACATTATCGTTCTGCACTTTCTTCATCACAAAACTGAAAACATCAACCCAAAAAAGATTGATCAGTTGCGTTTGAGCCTTTTGATTTTTATTCTTAGCGAGTGAAATAAGCGTTATAAGATCTGTATTTTTCATTGCGAAAACAAATATAACCAAATTTAAAGCGGAGATCAACATTTAGAAAATAAACATATTTAGCTACACTTCATTTTAAAATTAATTTAAATTCCTTACTATTGCATAGTTATAAAATCATACAGAATGAATCCAAAGAAAAAATATAAAAAACAGATCCTAAAATCATTAAAAGAGCTTTCAATTTCAGAAAATGTATTGCTCGAAACGATGACTAATTTAATGTTATTAAAGGAATTGAAAGAAAATAATATAACCTTTAAAAAAGGAGACACCTTCTCTTTTGAAGATAATATTTTCGATTACAGTGAAGATAAAAACATCCGAAGAATCTCCAAACTTCGAAAAAAAATGCTGAAAGTGATGTTGAAACTGGTTGATAAAAATAAATTAAAAGACAAAGAAATTGAATTTCTAGCTTAAAATTTAATTTTCGAAATCCCCGATTTTATTTAAAATAAAGATAATGATTTTTCAAAATTTCATTATCTTTATTTTTTAATTTACTTATAAAATGAAATTCGGACAAGTTGAAGACCCGTCGCAAGTTGACTTTACCTTACCAAAAGATCACAAGAGCACTGCCAAAATTCTAAAAAAATCGAAAGCAAGAAACCTCGAAATGTGCATCGGCTGTGCAAAATGGAATAAAACCGATTTAAAAGGATTTTATCCAAAAGGAACGAAAGACGAACTGACCTATTACGCAACTCAATTTAATTCCATCGAGTTAAATGCTACTTTTTACGGCATGCCGAGTGAAGAGCAGGTGGAAATATGGAAAGATAAAACACCCGCAGATTTTAAATTTTTTCCGAAAATTACCAATACTGTTTCGCATTTTCGCCGTCTCCTAAATATTACAGATGTTGTGACCAAATTTGCAACAGCGGTTCTCAAATTTGATGAGAAACTAGGAATGGTTTTTCTTCAGCTTCATGATAACTTCAAACCGAAAGATTTTGAAAGATTAGAAAAATTTATTCAGGATTGGCCGAAAGAAGTTCCTCTTGCAGTAGAACTTCGCAACGAAGAATGGTTTTCTGATGAGGAAATCTTTAACAAAACCTGTGAACTTTTCGAGAAATTCAAAATCACCAATATCCTTGTAGATACCGCTGGAAGAAGAGATATGCTTCACATGCGACTCACAACTTCTGTTGCTTTTATACGGTATGTCGGTGCGAATGCCGAAAGCGATTATACGAGATTAGATGACTGGTTGGAAAGAATTAAAATCTGGAAAAATGAAGGTTTAGAAAAACTCTATTTTTTTGTGCATCAAAATATCGAAAAAGCCTCTCCACTACTCTCTTCTTACTTTATTGAAAACCTCAACAAGGAATTTGGAACTGAAATTCATATTCCTGAAATGGCAGATATTAAGACGAAGTTTTAATTATTTGTTTTATAAATAAATTAAATAGATAAAATAAAAGATACATTTGTCTTTTATTATTTTTTTCTGTACTAAATTAGCGAAATAATGTTTTCAAAATCATGCGAGTACGGAATACGAGCTTCTATTTATATTGCTAAACAATCTTTAAAAGAGCGGAAAGTAAGCCAAATGGAAATTGCCAATGCAATTGCATCGCCGGTAGCATTTACTGCTAAAATTTTGCAGAAGCTGACGAAAACAAATGTTTTACGCTCGAATAAAGGACCAAATGGTGGTTTTTTTTTAGATCAAAAAGATTTGGATGATGTTAAGTTGTGGGATGTTATTGTTGCAATAGATGGTGATGGATTACTAGAGGATTGTATGTTGGGACTTCGGAAATGTAATACTTTCAAACCGTGCCCTTTGCATAATAGTTTTGTTAAAATCAGAGCAGAAATCAGAGAAACTCTAGAAGGCACATCGCTTCGTTTTTTAGCAGAGGAAGTTTCTGACGGAATTTCATTTTTGAAGAGGTAAAAATTTTTTCTCATAATAAAAGACAGATTTGTCTTCTAACTTTATTTTTTATGAATAATTCAATATTTGGAGAATCGGGAGTACAGATGACCATCTTGCTTGTTTTGGTTCCAATTCTCGCGGGTTTGGTAATTGCGATTGTAAAAACCTACGGAACTTATAAAAATTTGATTGGCAGAAGGAAGCTGCACGAATTTGAAAAGAAAATGGCAACGATGTCTCCGGAGGAAATTGATCAATATGAGCAGAGAAGAAAAGAACTCGAATATCAACTTCCGCAGAACGAATTATCAGGAAACCTTGCCGCTTCAGATGCAAAGGGAATTATCAATAATATTAACAAAATTGATGAGATACGGGTAATTCCTCACAAAAGAAGTCCGCTTGCTCAAAATTATATCTCACCCGAACTTTCAAAATTAATTCTATATTTTCTGGGATTTTCTGTCCTTTGGCTTTTAGTAGGAACATCTGTCGGCGAATATCTTGGGATTAAATTTGTTGCTCCCGACGTTGATCATCAAAGCTGGCTAAGTTTTGGGCGACTTCGTCCGGTTCACACCAACCTGGTTTTTTGGGGTTGGTCCTCCTTTGCAATGGTCGGTTTATCCTATTATGTTATTCCACGAGTAAGTAATGTCGAAATTTTCAACTTGAAATTTGGCTATTACTCTTTAATACTAATGAATATAGCCGTGATTTCAGGATCAATTGCTTTAATGGCGGGAATGAATAATGCCGGTGGTGAATACCGCGAATATATTTGGCCGATCATGGGATTATTTGCAGCGGGAATTATACTGTCACTTTACAATTATTTAATGACGATCGCGCGGCGAAAAACTGAAGAAATTTATGTTTCTAACTGGTATATTGTTGCTGCGATGATGTATGTCGTGGTGATTTTAGTCGTTGCTTATTTACCTTTTTGGCAGCATGGACTCGGCGAAACAATTATCCAAGGATATTATATGCACCAAGGAGTTGGGATGTGGTTTATGTTTCTGACACTAGGTTTGATGTACTATTTCCTTCCACAACAACTGAACAGACCTATTTACTCCTACAGTTTAGGAATTCTAGCATTCTGGACACAGATTTTATTCTATACTTTAATAGGTAGCCACCACTTTATTTTCAGTGCTATTCCTTGGTGGATGCAAACTGTAGCTATTGTAGCAAGTGTTGGAATGGTAATTCCGGTTGTTGCAGGAACTACGAATTTTCTGTTAACCTTCAAAGGAAACTGGTATCAACTGAAATCAAGTTATACGCTTCCTTTTTATCTTATCGGAATTATTTTCTATTTTACCGGCTCAATGCAGGGAACTGTTGAGGCATTTCGATATACCAATCTGGTTTGGCACTTTACCGATTTTACCGTTGCGCATTCACACATGACGATGTACGGAATTATTACCTTTATGTTGTGGGCATTTATCTACACGCTCGTTCCAAGATTAACAGGGAAAGAACCACCAAAAATCTGGGTCGGAATCCACTTTTGGCTCGCTTTGATCGGCTTAATGTTTTACATTATTTCTTTAATGATAGGATCTACCGAAAAAGGATTGCTTTGGATGGCGAAGAAACCTTTTATAGAAAGTGTAGTATTAATGGCGCCGTTCTGGTTGTGGCGAGCAATTGGCGGAACCATGATGTGGATCTCTCACTTTATTTTTGCTTATAATTTTTATAAAATGGTGAATGGAAGAGATGAAATTAAAATTCCGACTACACCAGCTGAAGTTTTGGCAGCAAAGAAAAAACTTCAAAACACTGAATTTATCCCAATTAAATAATTACACATGAATTTTTATAGTAATCATAAACTGCTATTTGGGTCTGCAATTGTATTTTTCCTATTTTTGACTTTAAATATTGCTATTTTGCCTGCGATCCAAAATCAGCAGGTCTATAAACCTTTGCCCAATTCAAAACCATTAACTAAAGATGAATTGGCAGGAAAAGCCCTGTATGTTGCAAACGGCTGTATCGCTTGTCACACCCAACAGGTCAGAAGTGTTGAGATGGATAAAGTATTCGGTAGCAGACCAAATATTCCTGCAGATTATGCCAGAAATCAAAGAACTGATGTATGGAGAAATACCGCGAATTTATTAGGATCTGAAAGAACAGGACCGGATTTAACAAATATTGGAGAAAGACAACCAAGTATTGACTGGCAATTGCTACACCTTTATCAACCAAGAGCGGTAGTCGCTCAATCGATAATGCCGGCTTTTCAGTGGCTTTTTGAGGAGAAAGAATATTTAGCGAAAGGTGATGTAGAAGTAAAAGTCCCCGAAAAATTTCTTTCTCACAAATCCAAAAAAATTGTGGCTAAAAAAGAAGCGCTTCAATTAGTTGCTTACCTGTTATCTTTGAAACAGACCAAATTACCAGATGGTATTTTAGCGCCGGAATTCTTGTACAAACAAACAGAAAAAGCAGCAGCAACAGTGGCGGCAGGAGCTTTACCAGATGGCGGAGAATTGTATAATGGTAACTGTGTTGCTTGTCACCAAGCTACTGGCGAAGGTTTACCAGGAGCGTTCCCTCCATTAAAAGGTAGTCCTGTAGTTTTGGGTGACGATTTAAAGGTATATGTAACCATTATTATGAAAGGCTATAATGGAAGACCAGGATATGGCGTAATGCCACCTGTAGGTACCACTGCTAATTTCACTCCAGAAATGGTAACCGCTTTGATGAATCACGAAAGATCAAGTTGGGGCAATGCCGCAAAACCAGTGACTTTAGAAGAAGTTAAAAAAATATATGACGAGATCAAATAATCTTTTAAAATAGAATTATGAAAAATTATAAAAAAATCATTTCATTTATATTGATCCTTACCGCAAACTTTGCATTCGCTTGTGAAGCGTGCAAATTGCAGCAACCAAAAATTACCCAAAGTTTCACCCATGGAAGCGGACCGGACAGTAAATGGGACTGGATGATTGTCGCAGTGATCGCAATCATTACGATTTACACTTTGTTTTATTCTGTAAAATATTTAGTAAAACCAGGCGAGAAAAATAGAGATCACATCAAAAATTCTATTTTAAATTAAATTTAAAAAGATGACCAAAGATAAAACCACCGTCCTGCTTTTCATCGATGAAGATCAACAACCGATTGCTGATCTTGAGACTCCGATTGTTTTCGACTTTGATACTTCGAAACTGACCGATGGAGACCATACCTTGAAAATAGTTAGCAGATCACCTTCTGGCAGAGAAGGCATTCGTAAATTAAATTTCATTGTAAAGAATGGACCTGCAATTAGTATTGAAGGATTACAGGATGATGACATTGTTGAAGGGACTTTTCCCTTAATGATCAATGCTTACGACAAGGGAAATCTAAAAAGCTTTGTCATCGAAGGAAGCGAAACGCCACAAACCGTTCCTGTCTGGATGTGGGTTTTAATTATTTTGATCGCCGGTTGGAGTGCTTATTATGGCATCACCTATTTCAACGGATTTCCTATGTAGTTTTATACTTTTCAATATTTATATCGGTTTCAAATTTTTTGAGACCGATTTTTTTGACCCAATTTTAAAACGTTGCACAGTCAATATCAAAATTAAAATTTTGAACCTCATCATTTGAAGTTGTTATCTGTTTTGTAAAGCTGTGAATTACACTGTAATTTCCACCAATAAAGTAATAGAATTCACATACATTAATGACGATGGTTTTGCTAATAATTCAACTGAAACATTGCCATTACCTGCAACATCACCACTATTAAAAGTTCCGCTCTCAGGAGTTAAAAGTGTTGCTACATAAAGCGGTGGATTAGCATTATTACTTACCTTTAAATTAAATTTTGCAGTTATAGGTTTCCAGGCATTAATGTCCTGAACATTATTTTTCAAAGGATCAATTATAGAATTGTTGATCCGTTCCGCGATATATCCATCGCTGTTTTCAACTTTAATAAAATAGACTAGATCTTGTTTGTTAGGATCTTTAACATAATCAAATGAAATGCGGTAAAACCCGTTCTGATCACTTCGAACACTTGCAACCTGCTCTGTTTTTATGCAACTCGCGTAACCGCAGTAATCGCGGTATTCCCTTTTCACACTGACCAAATAGTTAGGAACAGGTACATTTCTTTGGAAATCATATACTTTTCCTGTCACCTCAGTTTTATTAACATCAAGCGTTTTAATTACATCTTCACTCCTGCTGCTGCAGGATATCAAGAAAAAACTGATATAAACTAAAATAATATTTTTCATTGCCTTATTTTAATTAAATATACTAAACTTTATGAAACGAAAAACCACAGAAATTAATCCGTGGTTTTTAAATATCTTAAGAATCGTAAAGTCTAAGCTTCACAACTTGAACAGCTCACAAAATTCACCATCATTTCTTTCGAAACAGAAGAACTTCTTTGGTAATACAAAGTTTTAACTCCTTTCTTCCAGGCTTCGATATAAAGGTAATTCACATCTTTTACCGGCATCGTCGAAGGAATCTGTAAATTTAATGATTGGGCTTGATCAATATACTGTTGTCTTTGTGCAGCCTGAGAAATAATTTCCATGGGAGAAATTTCTCTAAACGTTTTGAAAACAGCTTTTTCCTCTTCACTCAATTCTTTCAGATTTTGTACAGAACCGTGATTCAACATGATCGTTCTCCACGTATCTTCATTGTCCAAACCTTTTTCCTGAAGCAATGTTGCGAGGTATTTGTTCTTTCGCATAAAGTTTCCTTTCGCCAAACCTGCTTTATAATAATTCGAAGCAAACGGTTCAATTCCAGGAGAAGTCTGTCCTAAGATTGCAGAACTCGAAGTGGTCGGAGCAATCGCCATTGTCGTCGTATTTCGCATTCCGTAGCCTTTTAATAATTCCGGTTCACCGTAAATATTTGCCAGTTCTTGTGAAGCTTGGATTGATTGTTCCTTGATCTGACGGAAAGCTTTTGCATTAAATTGAGTCGCCTCAAAACTTTCAAACGGGATCATGTTTTTCTGCAAATAAGAATGATAACCCAAAACCCCTAAACCAAGCGCTCTGTGACGCAAAGCAAAGTTTCTCGCACCAGTTAAATAATAATTACCATTCGTTTTTTCAATAAATTCAGACAAAACGGCGTCTAAGAAATAGATCGCCAGTTTCACTGCATCAGTATCTTTCCATTCATCATACAATTCTAAATTCATGGAAGATAAACAGCAGATAAACGATTCTTCGGCGCTCGAAGGCAACATAATTTCGGAACACAAATTACTTGCGTTGATCGTCATTCCAAGATCTTTGTAAACCTGTGGTTTATTTCTGTTCACGTTATCGGTAAACAAAATATACGGCAAACCTTTCTGTTGACGACTCTCTAAAACTCGCGCCCAGATCTTACGTTTGTCCATATCGCCATCGATCATATCCTGCATCCAGTAATCGGGAACGCAAATTCCTGTGAACAAATTCTGAATCGGACTTCCAATATCCTTAATCGATAAAAATTCTTCAATATCACCGTGGTCAACATCCAGATACGCGGCAAAAGCACCACGACGAACGCCACCTTGCGAAACCACATCCATTGCGGTATCATATAATTTCATGAACGAAACTGCACCCGAAGATTTTCCGTTGTCGGTCACCGCTGTTCCACGATTCCTCAATTCTCCAAAATAACCCGAAGTTCCACCACCGATTTTTGTCTGCATAATAACCTCGCCCAATTTGTGCGTAATTCCTTCAATATTATCCGGAACGTGAACATTGAAGCATGAAATCGGAAGTCCTCTCTCTGTTCCCATATTTGCCCAAACTGGAGAAGAAAAACTGATCCACCCTTTTCTGATCATCTCTTCGAAAGCCGGTTGCAATTCGGGTTTATATAATCTTTTCGCAGCGGCTGACGTAATTCTCAGGATCGCACCATCTACAGTTTCGCCTTTCAATAAATAGCCACGGTTCAGCATTTGCTCCGATTCTTCGTTCAGCCACCAGATTTTCGATTGTTCTTCCATAGTTTTTTTCTCTAAAATGCATCGAGATACATTGTGTTTTTTATTTTTTTTGAAGCATTAAATGCTTGCTTTTTATTTAAATTGTACCCGCTTTTCACTGTATCTTTTTTGTCATTGCGAAAAAAGTGAAGCAATCCCTAAGGAGATTTTTGCAATCGCAATAACAAAAAAGGATGCCGTTTCAATCGGGGCTATAAATTTCTGTCTTTTTTCTTTCGAAGATTTCTAATTCCACAAAGAGGTCGCCGCGATGCGGCTCAATTAAAATGGTCTTTTTTAATCTACAAAGGGTTCGCCGCTCTGCGGCGACTTGTACAAGTTTCTTATTTTTCGTTAAGTCTATCATAGACTTTCAACTCTGCAGACTAAATTACCAACTATTTTTGTTTATAAGATTTAATGGCGTCATCCAGGATTTTCAATAAAGAACTTTGGACAGTCGTTACTTTTTGTGATTTATAAATTCTCATATCATTAGCAAAATTAGTATAGAAAGGACTCATAAAGTCAATATCCTTCAGAAGATCTTCGATCTGAAGTAACATTTCGCTTATCGCAGCACTATCTTTTGATAATTGAATTTTTTTATTTAAAATTTCTAATTGATCGATCTGGCTTGTGGAGGCTGTTTTCATAATAATAATTTTTGTGAATTAATTTAGAGAATTATTCTCTACTAACCGATAAGTTACGATTTTAGTTTTAGTAAGATTCTTTCAATTTAGATGACCCAAATTTCAATTCACAAATTCTTTTTTACTTTAAAACTTATCGACGCTCGCTTCGCTCGCGCCACTTTTATTCTATAATGCCAACTGCGCCCCGACTTGAACGGAAATCCTTTTAGTGGAGCAACGCGTGACAAAAAGATTGGGAGTGGAAGGTGGAAAAGGCGCCCAAATAAAACTAGAACAAATCGTTCTCCGTAATACTCTTATCGTGTTTCGTATAATCAACCGGTCTTTTTGCAAAGAAATCATCCATTGAATTGGCGAAAACTTCTTCTTCAAACCAAACCATTGGTCGATATTGTTCCGGGGAAATATTGTAACGCTTTTTCATACCAATATTTTTCAAGCTATCATCAACTCGATATTTCATGAAGTTCAACAAATCATCTTTACTAACATTGTCAATTTCTCCCATTTCGAAGATCCAGTCCAGAATTTCTTCTTCCAATTCGATAGAATGATCAACCAAAGTATAAATATCTTGAATGTCAGAATCGGTTAACAGATCTGGTTGCTCTTCGCGGATCTTGTTGATCAGATACATTCCTGCGTTGGCGTGAATCTGCTCATCAACGGAAGTCCAGGCGATAATATTGGAAACATTTTTCATGTAACCTTTGAATCTTGTAAATGACAAAATAATCGCAAACTGAGAAAATAAGGAAACGTTTTCAATCAGAATACTGAACAGCAAAAGGGAAGAAACATATTCTTTCGGCGTTGTCGAATTCGCGTGTTTCAAAACATTGGAAAGGAAATCAATTCTTTTCTTGATCGCCGGAATTTCTACAACCTGATTAAAAGAATCGTTATATCCTAAAACCTCCAACAATCTTGAATATGCTTCGGAATGACGAAATTCACACTCCGCGAAAGTTGAACCTAAACCATTCAATTCCGGTTTCGGCATGTGATTGTATAAATTACCCCAAAAAGTTTTTACAGAAACTTCGATCTGAGCAATGGCTAAAAGAGCATTTTTAATCGCATTTTTTTCGTGAGGTTCCAGTTGAGACTGAAAATCCTGAACGTCTGCGGTGAAATCAACCTCGGAATGTACCCAAAATGATTTGTTGATGGCTTCTACGAACTGTAGAATTTCCGGATATTCGAAAGGTTTATAGCTTACTCTTTTGTCAAAAATTCCCATGCTCGATTGGTTTACAAATTAGATGTTAGTGATCTTTGTGGACAAAATTAACGAATTGGTTAAAACGCTGATTTTCTGAATTTTAAAATAATTTTTTATCCACAATTTTCTGAAGATTTCTTCAGACGTGTGAATCACAAAAATAGAAAATTGATGTCTATAAAGAAAGGGCTAAATACTAAAAGTCTGACTTTGAACCTCAAAAGTTTTCCACAAAGACACACACCTTGCTCTGTTACTACATTTGCCAAGTACAAAAATGCAAACAGTGTTGTTTACGCCAATTTCTCTTAAACAAATCTCAAAAAAACCTTTCTATTATTAGGCTCAACAGTTAAACAAAAGTTTACTGAAAAAGAAAAAGCAGATTGTAACAAACACCGTTATTTTGATACTTATATTTTAAATCAATTCTACCACTGCATGTTAGTAATTAAGGACCTTAATAAATCATACGACACCGGAAAAAGCAAGCTTCATGTTCTGAAAGGAATAAACCTTACTATTGGCGAAGGTGAGTTTGTTTCCATCATGGGAAGTTCGGGTTCTGGGAAATCTACATTGCTGAATATCATTGGTATTTTAGATGAAAAAGATTCCGGAGTTTACGATCTTGATGGGATTCCGATCGAGCATTTATCAGAAATCAAAGCTGCAGAATACAGAAGTAAATTTTTAGGATTTATTTTTCAGTCATTTAATTTGATCGGCTACAAAAATGCTTTGGAAAATGTTGCACTTCCACTTTATTACCAGGATGTTCCCCGAAAAGAACGGAACAAAAGAGCAATGGAATATCTTGACAAAGTTGGACTTGCAGATTGGGCGACCCACATGCCGAATGAACTTTCAGGTGGACAAAAACAAAGAGTTGCGATTGCGAGAGCATTAATTACAGATCCGAAAGTTATTCTTGCCGATGAGCCGACCGGAGCGTTAGATTCAAAAACAACGTACGATATTATGAAATTGCTGCAGGAAATTAATAACAACGGAAAAACGATCATCGTTGTAACTCATGAACCTGATGTCGCTGCAGAAACCAAAAGAAATGTCATTTTAAAAGATGGAATTATAGAAAGTGATGAATTTATCACCCAAAGAATTTTAGCTTAAAAGGCCTTTAATAAGAATTAGAAATCAATAAAAAAATATGTTTGATCTTGACCGTTGGAGAGAAATTTTTGAGTCTATTCGCAGTAATATATTGCGAACAGTGCTTTCGGGTTTCACTGTGGCTTTAGGTCTTTACATTTTTATAGTTTTATTTGGCATTGGAAATGGGTTAAAAAATGCATTTACAGAAGGTTTTGCGAGAGATGCCTCCAATTTAATCTCCATTTCTACCGGGAAAACGACCATCGCATTTAATGGATTGCAAACCGACCGAAAAGTTACCTTACAGAATAAAGATTTTGACAACATAAAAAAAGAAGATCCCGACAAAATAGAATATTCTTCCGGCAGATATACTTCAAATATGCTCGTAAAATACGGTAAGGAAAGTGGATCTTATCAGGTAAATGGCGCAGATCCTGCCGAACCTTACATTGAAAGCAGAACTGTTTTAGATGGTCGATATATCAATAATGCAGATATCGACAAGAAGCAAAATGTTGCAGTAATTGGTAGAATGGTTCAACGCGATCTCATCAAAAACGGAAGTGCGGTCGGAAAAGACTTAGACCTGAATGGAACAATGTTTAAAGTGATCGGTGTTTTTTCTGATGATGGCGGCGATCAGGATGAAAGAATGATAAGCGTGCCTATTTCTACGTTGCAGCAGTTAAAAAAAGGTTCTGATACACTAAGTAGAATTTTCATCACCTACAACCAGAATTTAACTCCAGCTGAAGCAATTAAATACAGTGACAAATTAGAAAAAGATCTAAAAAAAAATCTTCAGGTTTCTCCGGATGATGAAAATGCAGTTCGTGTAAATAATAATGCGAAAAACATGGAAAAGACTTTTCAGTTTCTGCTCATCATTACACTGATTGTTGGTTTCATTGGTTTGGGAACTTTATTAGCCGGGATCATTGGGATCAGCAATATCATGGTTTACATTGTGAAAGAAAGAACGCGAGAAATCGGCGTTAGAAAAGCAATTGGTGCAAAACCCAACGCGATCGTAGCCTTAATTATTCAGGAAAGTGTTGTTATTACAGTTATTTCCGGAATTATCGGTGTCGCATTGGGAGTTCTAACTTTGACATTAATAGGAGATAGTTTAGAAAAATATTTTATAATGGCTCCATCAGTTGGTTGGGGTCTAATCGCTGTCGCTTTTGTATGTTTGGTCATTGCCGGATTAATTTCCGGATTTGTCCCTGCGTACAGAGCCAGTAAAATAAAACCGATTGAAGCATTGAGAAGCGACTAGTCAAGTTTGAATAGTGAATGAGTGATTGGTGATTGGTGAATGGTGAATGGTGAATGGTGAATGGTGAATGGTGAATTTTAAAATAATGAAATATGTTTTTAAATCTTAATCATTACAATTTAGAAGTTTATAAAGAAGCAAAGAAATTTTGGAAAGCTTGTTATCAATTAATTCTGAAACTTCCGGCGAGCGAAAAGTATAATTTGATTGATCAGATAAGAAGAGCTTCAACTTCAGTTTTATTAAATTTATCTGAAGGATCCTCAAGAAAATCGCAATTTGAACGAAATCGTTATTATGAAATTTCCAGAGGTTCAATTATTGAAATTGTTTCGTGCTTAGATATTATTTTTGAAGAAAACTGGCTCACTATGGAGGAATTAGAGCAAGTTGGAAAACCATTAAAAACGACATTTATATTATTATCAAAGTTGATTAATGCGGGAAAACTATAAGGAATAGTGAATAGTGAATAATCCACAAAAAGAAATTAACCAGCAAAGCAAAATTGACTCGAAGAAATTAACCGGCGTAGCCGACTTGACTTGAAAAAATTGACTTAAAAAATTATGAACATTATATTCAAACTCGATACCTGGCAAGAAATTTATCATTCTTTACAGAATAATAAACTTCGAACTTTTCTCACCATGATCGGTGTTGGATGGGGCATGTTTCTTTTTGTAGCACTTCTTGGTGCAGCAAAAGGAATGGAAAACGGTTTTGATAAAGCGTTTGCAGGTTTTGCGACGAATTCTATTTTCCTTTGGGCACAAAATACTACGATTCCTTATGATGGTTTTCCGAAAGGAAGAAAGATGGCTTTACATTTACCCGACATTCAGGTTTTACAGAAAAAAATACCTCAAATAGATTACATTTCTCCTCAATCTACGCGTGGAAATTTTGGAAGTCCGGGCGAACTTTTTTCTCGAAACGGCAAAAATGAAACTTACACTTTAAATGGAGATTTTCCTGTAGGAAATAAAATCTCAGAAAAAAAATTAATTTTCGGAAGGTACATTAACGATGCAGACATCAGTGGGAATAAAAATGTGATCGTCATCGGTGAAGAAATTTATAAAAACTTTTTCGATGCAAAGAAAAATGAAAATCCTCTTGGAAAATCGGTAACTGTAAAAGGTCTGTTTTTCAATGTTATTGGTGTTTTCCGCGTTCAGCAGCAAGGTGGAAATATGGGAAGCGATAACTCAGCGTATATTCCGTTCAGCACTTTTACCAAAATGTACAACGACGGCGACAAGGTTGGATTTTTTGCAATTGTTGGTAAAAATGATGTAGATTTAAATGTTCTGGAAAATACGGTAAAGACCGAACTCAAAGCAAAATACAACGTTTCTCCAGATGATACCAATGCTTTTGGAAGCTTCAACTTAGGAAAACTGTTTGGCAAACTCACCGGCTTTTTGACCGGCATGCAACTTTTAACGATTGTCGTTGGAACATTAACCATTTTGGCCGGAGTTATTGCCATCTCAAATATCCTCCTGATCACCGTAAAAGAGCGGACAAATGAAATAGGAATTCGACGGGCTTTAGGTGCGAAACCTGCAGAAGTCCGCAATCAGATCTTATTAGAAAGCGTCGTCATCACGATAACATCAGGACTTCTCGGATTTATTTTTGGGATCTTTCTGCTCATGATTTTGAATGCTTTAACGGAAGGGCAAGATGCATTTCCATTTTATAACCCGACCGTGAATTACGGAGAAGTATTTGCCGCGATGGGCGTGATGGTTTTCTTGGGCCTCTTAATTGGAATGATTCCCGCACAAAGAGCCGTATCCATTCGACCGATCGAAGCTTTGAGAACAGAATAAATTTAGAAAAAAACGATAGAAAAAATTGATATGAAATCGCATTTCAAAAATCTCGACAGGAAACTGAGATGAAGATTGGCGATAACATAAAAGCATCAAAAAGATTAAAAACTAATTATGAAAAAGAAATTCACCGTAAAAAAAGTTATTTATATCATCTTAGGACTCGTCTTTTTAGTAGGACTAGTGATGGGAGTTAGATATCTCATCAATTCAAATTCCAAGAAAAGCGACCTGTTTCTGACGAAAAAAGGCGTTGTTCAAAATATGGACGATAAAGTTCTGGCGACCGGAAAAATTGTACCGCGGGAAGAAATCGAGATCAAACCCAATATCTCTGGGATCATCGATAAAATTTTGGTAAAAGAAGGGGATCATGTTACTGCAGGACAACTTGTGGCGACCATTAGAATTGTACCAACTGTTCAAAATATCAACGCTGCACAACAGGACATTAACAATGCTAATTTGCAAATCAGCAATTCAAAAATAAACGTTGATACGCAACAGAAGCAATTCGCGATGCAACAGCGTTTATATACGCAAGGTGTGATTTCTAAACAGGAATATATTTCTGCACAACAATCTTTGCAATCGACGCAGCAGGTTTTGAGAAACTCCACGCAACAATTGCAAACCGCTCAAAAAAATCTTCAAATTGCAAAAACTGGAACAACACCAGAACTGGCAAGTTTGGCAACGACTCAGATTCGTTCGAAAGCGACAGGAACCGTTTTAGAAGTTCCTGTAAAAGTTGGAAGCCAGGTTATTGAAGCCAACTCCTTTAATGCAGGAACCACCATTTGCTCCATCGCAGATCTAAATTCTTTAATTTTTCAAGGGACTATTGACGAAGCTCAAGCGGGAAAACTGAAAGAAGGAATGGATATGAACGTGGTCATCGGAGCTTTGCAAAACAAAAGTTTCCGCGGACGTGTTACCATGATCGCGCCGAAAGGAAAAGATGAAAGTGGAACAATTAAATTCCCGATTGAAGGAGATGTTTTCAATGAAACTCATGAATATATCAGAGCAGGATTTTCTGCAAATGGAGAAATCATCTTGAGTTCTCAGAAAAATGCGCTTCTTTTGGATGAAGCTTTGATTCAGTATGAAAAAGTAAAAGGAGAAGACAAACCTTTCGTAGAAGTGAAACAACCCGATGGAAGTTTCAAAAAAACGTATGTGAAATTAGGAGCTTCTGATGGTATTAACGTTCAGATCCTTTCCGGAATCACGAAAGATTCTGAAGTGAAAGTCTGGAATCCGTCTGATAAAGATAAAGAAGCTTTGAAGGAAAAGAAAGGCAAATAAGAAATTATCACGCTTTACAATATAGATCATCCCGAAATTTTTCGGGATTTTTTATTTAAATTTCTTAAAGAGCAAAGTCACATTAAGAAAAAGCAATAGCAGATCTAGAGTGATCCAGATCGCAGTTTTCATATTTTCAAATTTTAGATCTGCGACCAGCGTTTTCGAGATTTCTGAGAGTTTTACGCTTTGATTGATGTAGTTGTGAATTTCAATGATCTGGTCTTCATTCTTGTTAGGAACGGAATGCTGGGAGAAATAAACCATATTTTTTTTACCCATAAAACCTGCGATCCAGAACTCATCAGAAAATTTCATATCTAAATGATCAATCCGAAAAAAATTGGTTCTGATCGTTCCAACATGGCGCGTTTCGTATTTTACATCTGCCTGTTTATCAGTGTTTACTTTGACAAGATAAAAATCTAAAGGAAGCGGTAAATTATTAATGACCTGCACTGTTAAAGAATCAGCACGAAATTGAGTCAAACTTTTGGTTACAAAATAATACGTAAAAAGGGCAACTCCAAAAGTCACAATCGCAATTCGGATCATTTTTACCCAGATCTTTAATTTTCCGTTTTTAAAAATGGAAATAAAAAGACCAAAGCAGAGGAATAGAAAAAGGAGAAAAAACAGGTAAAACATGGTGTAAAGATAAAATAATATTGGAGAGAACGACTTAAATGTTGGGTGTTGGATTTTGTATTCTTAGTACTGAAAAATACTTAAGCTGAAAAAAGACTTTTCCAATAATGTTAAAATCCCTAATTCACATTCCATTCTTTGTCGAATTCCTCTAAAAACTGAAGCATAAATTGATGTCTTTCCAACGCGATCTCTTTTCCTTTTTCTGTGTTCATCATATCTTTTAGGAGCAGCAGTTTTTCGTAAAAATGATTGATCGTCGTACCCTGACTTTTTTTGTATTCCTCTTTCGTCATATCCAACTTTGGCTGAATGTCCGGATGATACATTAAATTATTTTTGAAACCGCCGAAATTAAAAGTTCTCGCAATACCTATGGCTCCAATGGCATCGAGACGATCTGCATCCTGCACAATTTGAAGTTCGATGGGTAAATTCTGAGGAACTTCTCCCCTATTTTTAAAGGAAATGTTTTTGATGATAAATAAAACCTGCTCGATTATTTCAGTAGAAACATGTTGACTTTGCAGAAATTCCTTCGATATTTTTAAAGCTAAAGTTTCGTCGCCATCATGAAATTTGGGATCTGCAATATCATGAAGCAATGCAGAAAGTTCTATCACTTCAAGATTGCCATTTTCCGTTGCAGCGATTTTTTTTGAAAGCTTCCAAACCCTCTCGATATGAAACCAATCATGTCCAGCTTCTGCACCTTCCAATTTTTCTTTTACGAAATCAACTGTATCTTGAATTAAATTTTCGGTCATAAAAAAATCATTATTTATTTTTATAAAATGCCATCAAATACCCATCATCAAGCATCTAACAGATTATTTCTTCACTTCTACAAACTGATACACCATTTCATTTTTCGGATTATAAATGATCGTACTTGCATTCGGGAAACGTTTTACTTTGTAATACTCGATGTTTTTATCATTTTTAATGTCATCTAAAAAACTCAAATCGATAGAATTTGGTGGAAGAAATTTTTCAAAAAAAGTAATTTTTTCAATAATCGACGTACCATCAACTTTTTGAAATTCTTTCTTCGATTGCGCTTCATTGGATGTATGTTGCTCTACCAAAGTACTCAGCAACAAATTTTTATCAGCAGCTTTATATTTAAAAACATAAAATGGAGTTCCATTTGGGAAAGCTACTTTTTTACCAACAATATTTTCAAGTGATAAATTATTTTGATGCGGAAAAATTTGATCAAACTGAATATTTTCAGAGTTGACAATTTTACCTATTTGTTCCGTTACTGATTCCTGGATGGTTTCTTTGGCTTTTTGTTGCGCTTTTTCAGTAGTTTCAGTAACAACGGAAGATATTTTTTCTTCTATTTTATCGCAAGAAATTACGGCAACGGCAATAAAGGAAAGTATGATTAAATTTTTCATTTTTAAAATTTTTATTGAAGGTATTTTATATTAAAATTAATTTTCGCGGTAAGAACTCATTAGTTTATCTAAATTCAAACTTCTTGCAGAAGCATCGAAAATTTCGCGATAAGTTCCTTGTAAACTGACGAGATGATCGTGGGTTCCGCTTTCTACAACTTCTCCTTTTTTCATAACATAAATGATGTCAGAATCTAAAATCTGCGAAAGAGAATGCGAAATGATGACAACTGTTCTTCCTGCTTTTATGGCATCGAGAGAGTTTTTGATTTGTTCAGTCGCGATCGCATCTAAACTTGCAGTCGGTTCATCCAGAAAAATAATGGGTGGATCCTTCAGAAATAATCTTGCAATTGCAATTCGCTGCTGTTGACCACCGGAAAGTTGCGTAGCATCATGTTTATATTGTTGCGGCAAATCGACGATCTGATCGTGAAGATAAGCTTTCTTCGCGGCAACTTCTATTTCTTCAAAAGTCGCACTCATATTTCCGTAGCGAATATTATCTTCAATACTTCCCTGGAAAATGTGATTTTTTTGTAAAACCAAACCAATATCGCTTCGAAGTGAAGTGTTATCAAAATTATTTAGTTCAACATTATCCAAAAGAATTTCTCCTGAATCTGGCAGATAAAATTTACATAAAAGATTAATAACTGTGGATTTTCCAGCGCCGCTTAATCCAACCAAAGCTGTGGTTTTCCCGTTCTCAATGGTCATTGAAACATTGTTCAAAGCTTTTGTACCATTCGGATAAGTGAAATTTACATTTTTAAGTTCAAATTTCCCTTTGATATTTTTTTCAATGAAAGTTCCGTTTGGTTCGGTTTCTTCGTCTGCATTTAAAATATCGAAATATCCTTCTGCATAGATCATGGCATCATTCATATCGTCATATATCCGGTGCAACTGCCGAATTGGCGAGGAAACATTATTAAATAAAAGAATGTGAAGCATGATCGCACCGATCGTCATTTTCTGATCAAGCACCAGATAAACGGTTAGCAAAATAATCATCACGACACCAAACTGCTCAATAAAGGTTTTCAAACCATCATAAATAAAGTTGGTTCTTCGCGTGAACATTTGGCTGTCCATCAATTGCATCTGCAAATCGTACTGTTTTTTGCCTTCAAATTTTTCACGTACAAAACTTTTAATCACCATGATTGAGTTGATCAAATTTAAAAGTCCCGAAGTTTTTTGCTCTCTTTGATTTCTTAAAGTTCGGCGAACTCCAGATAATTTTTTGGCTTGCAGAGAACTGATCACAAAATAAATAGGAACAACAATGGTAGAAACCAAACCCACATATACATTCTGCATATACATGATAATCAACGCGATAAAAGCATTGGAGAACAATGGTAAAATATCGATAAAGAAATTCTGAACCAATTTTGTCAGGCTTTCAATTCCACGATCAATTCTAATCTGAAGTTTGCCTGATTCGTGGTTTTCATCATTAAAATAGGCAACTCTGTACGTCAGAATTTTATCAATGGCTGATTGTGCTAAAACTGAACTCGTATTGATCCGAATTTTTTCGCCATAAAATTTCTGACCAAACTGAATGAAAATATTAAGCAATTCTTTCCCCAGTAAAATCGCAGAAATAAGAATCAGAACATGAATTCCTTCTGCCATAGGATCTGGCAACTGCGTTAATTTGGTTACTTCATCTACCGTATATTTTAAAACCAGCGGATTCACCTGCGCCAATAAAGCCCCAATAAATGTCAGAAACAAAGTCCCATAAATCATCACGCGATACGGCTTTATAAACGGTATCAACTGCTGATAAATATGATAAAGCGTGATGGTTCTGTTAAATGGTTTTGGCATATTTTATCGATCGATCAAGGTTCAAAACCCTGTAAATTTCAATTAAATTGATCCCTCAAAAGGGAACGTGGTCAGATAACGAAGGTCTGAACTGTTTCGCATATTTGCCTCAGATTCAGCGGTGCCTTTACTATAATATTCTCCCAACTCCTGTTTTTGAAACAGAAAAGAATTATTGGCTGTTTTATCAACCACTTCTCTGAAGATATGTTCAATTTCTGAATTTGATAAGGAGGCAAAACTGATATCTTCGAAACCATAAAGAAGTCTCAAATTGTCAACGCCTGCAAAATTGCGGTCTACATAATCCTGAAACTGAAGTTTAGAATCAAAATTTCCGGCCCAGATATTATAGACTAAAGATTTCTTTTTAGGTTTATTTAAAATATCCTGATACACAAAATTTTCTCCCAAATAGGCGTCACGAACCTGTGGATCATTTGCCAGATCATGTGGAAGTCCCTCTTTTAGAATTCTTCCTTCGAACATGATATAAGTTTTATGAGTGATTGCCAAAGTTTGCTGAACATTGTGATCGGTAATTAAAATCCCAATATTCTTATCGACCAAACTTCTTACAATTTTCTGAATATCTTCTACTGCGATTGGATCTACTCCCGCAAAAGGCTCATCTAACAAAATAAAATTCGGACTTGTAGCGAGACAACGTGCGATCTCAGTTCTTCTCCTTTCCCCACCAGAAAGTAAATCTCCACGATTTTTACGAACATGCTCCAAAGAAAATTCTTCGATAAGTTCATCTCGCTTTCTTTCCTGTTCATGTTTGGTAAGCTTAGTCAATTGTAGAACGCCCAAAATATTATCTTCTACCGAAAGCTTGCGAAAAACTGATGCTTCCTGCGCCAGATAACCGATTCCTTTCTGCGCACGACGATACATTGCATCGTTTGTAATCTCTTTGTCATCGAGAAAAATTTTACCAGAAGTTGGTTTTACCAAGCCAACAATCATGTAGAAACAAGTAGTTTTTCCGGCACCGTTTGGACCCAGAAGTCCTACGATTTCTCCTTGTCTGACTTCGATTGTCACGCCTTTTACAACTTTTTTCGGTCCGTACTCTTTAATTAAATTTTCTCCGCGTAGAATCATGTGGCAAATATATCATTTTTGTTCGAAAGTTCGATTGATTGATGATGTCTTATCCAAAGCTGTTCCATTCTTTCGATAGGTCATTTCCCACAAAAAATCTTATCTTCGCTTCTGTAAATTTCTATCAATTTTGAGCCTTAAAGAAAAAGTTTTTTCACAACTTATTAAAGATAATCAAGGTCTGATTATCAAGGTTTCCCGGCTTTATACAAATTCGCTGGAAGATGAGCAGGATTTATTTCAGGAAATCGTGTTACAACTTTGGCGTTCTTACGACACATTCAAAGGAAACTCCAAGATCTCAACGTGGATGTACAGAGTTGCATTAAATACTGCCATTACCCTTTTCCGAAAAAAAACCAAATCACCGCAAACTGATGAATTGATGGATTTTCATTATGCGGATTTTATAGAAGATGACGATGAAAAGCAGTTGCAGATTTCCTTACTCTATAAAGTGGTGAAAATGCTACCGAACGTAGAAAGAGCAATTGTAATGATGTATTTAGATGATCTGCCTTACCGCGATATTTCAGAAAATTTAGGGATTACAGAAGTAAATGCGCGGGTGAAAATGAACCGGCTAAAAAAAACACTAAAAGAACTAATGGAAAAGCATGCCTAAATTTGATATCGATAATTTCAAAAAAACCTGGCAGGAACACGAAATTCAGCCAAAATACAACAGCGATGAAATACGGTCGATGCTGAATAAATCTTCACGAAATTATGTGAAATATATTCTGGCCATAAGTATTGCCGAATTTTTGGTCATTTTGGGTATGAATTTTTACTATCTTTTTCTGGGCGATGACACCAACAGTTACCTGAATATTTTAGAAAAACTCGGTGTGAAAAACAATGAGAATCTGGTTGCTAATTTGTCCCATCTTTATTTTGGGTTAAAGGTGATCAGTCTGGCTTTGACGGCATTTTTCGTTATTAAATTTTATCAAAATTATAAGCATATCAAAATTGAATCGAACCTGACAAAATTGATTCTTCAGATCATTAAATTCAAAAACACGGTCAACTATTTTATTCTTGCGAACGTATTTTTGATCGTTTTGTACACCATTGTTCTGGGAATCTTTACATCCTGGGCATTATCAAACCAAAATATTGAACTTACTCATCCAACCTTGATCGGATTCTATGTTGGTCTTCTTCTGATGATGGTTTTGAGTGTAGTGTTGATCTGGATTTACTACAGAATTGTGTACGGAATAATTCTTAAAAAATTAGGTAAAAACTTGGAAGAACTGCAGAAAATAGAAATCGAACAAGCATAAAAAAAGGTCACTTTTCGGTGACCTTTTTCGTTAGAGTTCTTTTCGTAATCTTGCAACCGGAATACTGAGCTGTTCCCGATATTTTGCAATGGTTCGTCTTGCAATGTTATATCCTTTTTCTTTCAACAAAACAACCAAAGCGTCATCTGTTAAAGGCTTTCTCTTATTTTCTGCATTGATGATATCCATCAAATGATTCTTAATTTCTTTCGTAGAAACTTCTTCACCATCATCATTGGTCAATGAATCTGAGAAGAGATTTTTTAAATAAACGATCCCATTTGGAGTATCTGCATATTTGCTTTTTACTACTCGAGAAATTGTAGAGATATCAAAACCCGTAATATCGGCAACATCCTTTAAAATCATTGGTTTTAGCGATTTTTCATCACCTGTAATGAAATAATTTTTCTGTAGTTTCACGATGGCAGAAATCGTTTGAAGCAAAGTATTCTGTCTTTGGTTAATCGCATCGATATACCATTTTGCAGCATCTAATTTTTGCTTGATGAAAAGCGCTGCCTGTTTATGTTCTGCAGATTTTTTATCGTGAGAATAAGTGGTCAAGATATCTTTGTACTCATCTGAAACACGCAAAGACGGTGCGTTTTTGCTATTCAAAGTTGGATGAACATCTACTCCTTTTTCACCATTATCTTTTACATGAATTACAAAATCCGGTATGATTTCCTGGTTAATGGTGATCGTCTGAGTATCGAAATTTCCACCAACTTTTGGGGATAGTTTTGAAATCACTTCCAAAGCATCTTTCAGATCTTCTTCCTCGATATCGTATTTCTGGATGATTTTATTGTAATGCTTATTTGTCAATGCATCGAATTGATTTCTGAGGATATTTGCAGCTAAAATAACGGCTTTATCAGCACTTACTTTTTTCTCTATTTGCAACAGAAGACATTCCTGTAAACCTCTTGCGCCAACTCCTGAAGGATCCAGTTTTTGAACGTAATTCTCCAATATATCTTCCGCTTTTTCTTTCGTGGTGTAAACTCCCAGAGAAAACGCCAAATCGTCAACGATCTGTTTCACTTCTCTTCGAAGATATCCGTCGTTATCAAGGTTTCCGATGATATATTCTGCAATTTTCAGATCATCACCATCAATATTGATCAAACGGATCTGCTCCAAAAGGTAATCGTAGAGCGATTGTCCTTCTGTTAAGAGCGACTGATTGTCAAATTCTTCATCGTCTGCCGAATAATTGTTAGAACTGGTTTTATAAGCCGGTTCATCATCAAAAATATATTCATTTACATCGAAATCTGTGTTGATGCTGTCTGTACCTTCATCTTCATACGTTTCATCAAGAGAGGAATATTCTTCTTCTTTTGATTCTTCCGCTTTTTCCAAGGCCGGATTTTCTTCTAATTCGCGTTCTAATTCTTCCTCAAATTCTAAGGTGTGAAGCTGGATCAACTTCATCAACTGAATTTGTTGCGGTGCCAATTTCTGGCCGAGTCGCATTTGAAGGTTTTGTTTTAACATATTTTGATGCTATCTCTATTTTTAATGGAAAAAATATTGTTTCTAAAATCTAAAAGTACTGAATTTTTATTAAAACTCCGCAGTATGAGGCGTTCTTGGGAAAGGAATTACATCTCGAATATTCGTCATTCCTGTTACAAAAAGCACCAATCTTTCTAAACCGAGACCGAAACCAGCATGAGGAACTGAACCAAATTTTCGCGTATCTAAATACCACCAAAGCTCGTGTTCATCAACATTCATCGCTTTCATTTTGGCAGTAAGAACATCAAACTTATCTTCTCTTTGTGAACCACCGATGATCTCACCGATTCCCGGGAATAAAACATCCATTGCGGCAACCGTTTTACCATCTTCATTCAGTTTCATATAAAAAGCTTTGATCTCTTTTGGATAATCAAAAAGAACAACCGGACATTCAAAATGCTTTTCTACCAAGAAACGTTCGTGCTCACTTTGCAGATCTGCACCCCATTCTTCGATTGGAAACTGGAATTTTCCTTTTTTATTTTCTTTTGAATTTTTCAAGATATCAATCGCTTCCGTGTAAGAAACTCTTTTGAATCTTTTCTCGAGAACATTCTGTAATTTCTCTATCAAACCTTCAGAAGCTCTGTCTTTTTCAGGTTTTTGTTTTTGTTCTTCTGCAAATCTTTTGTCCAGAAAGTCCAGATCATCTTTGCAGTTTTCTAAAACATAATTGATGACGTATTTTAAGAAATCTTCGGCCAGATCGATATTGTCTTCTAAATTATTGAAGGCAACTTCAGGTTCTACCATCCAGAATTCTGCGAGGTGACGTGTTGTATTCGAATTTTCTGCACGGAAAGTTGGTCCGAAAGTATAAACTCTTCCCAATCCCATCATTGCAGTTTCTACGTTGAGCTGTCCGGAAACAGTTAAGTTGGTTTTCTTACCAAAAAAATCCTGCTCAAAATCGATGTCCCCGTTTTCATCACGCGGAATATTATTGAGATCGAAGTTTGTCACGCCAAACATTTCTCCGGCTCCTTCTGCATCTGCACCGGTAATTATCGGCGTATTCATGTAGAAGAATTGGTTTTGATTAAAGAACTGGTGAATCGCAAAACTCACAGAACTTCGCACTCTAAAAACAGCACTAAATAAATTCGTACGGAAACGCAAATGCGCCTGTTCGCGTAAAAGTTCCAAGGAATGTTTCTTTGGTTGAAGGATCGTTTTGTCTCTTTCTTCCGTAAAGTTATCTCCTAAGATGATTATTTTTTTCGCAATAATTTCGATGCTTTGTCCAGCTCCCTGACTTTCTACAACTTCACCTACTATTTTCAGAGAGGCCGCATTGCTGATATTCTTAATAATATTTTCATCAAATTGTTCAAAATCGACCACGATTTGTAAATTATTGATGGTTGAGCCGTCATTCAAAGCGATAAAACGATTGGAACGAAATGCTCTAACCCAACCTTGAACGGTAATGTCGTGATGAAGTATTTTTTTATAATCTGAAAGTAATTCTTTAATGGTTGTTCTCATTTCCTGACAGTGCTTTTTTTAATGTAAAATGTAGAATTATGGTCAAAATTTTTCCATAATCAATAGATGCAAACTTACTAAAAATTGGCGTAATTTTTGATGCAGGGAAAAAAAATTTTAGAAAAGAATTCGGTATAAATTATTGGAGTTATCGCAATATAAGAAGATCTGCGACCCGGCTTGAATGGAGCTCTTTTTATGAAACGAAGTGGAATAAAAAAGCGGGAATGGAAGACGGAAATTGTCGCCAAAAAAAAAATTAGAAAATTACTCGTCTTTCTTGGAAGGAATCAAGAAAACATCCATTAAACCTTCTGGTAAAGACATTCTAATAAATTTTTCTTCACGGTTCAGTTCGATGATCCAGTCTTTAATGATCGGAATAACGATCTGTTTGCCCGCCAAAGTAAGCACAAAATAATGCTGACCAGTTTGATCATTAATCGTCTCGATAATTCCACAAGATTTGCCGTCTTCTTCCCGGATCTCGTAGCCGATAACATCGTGATAATAGAATTTGTTTCCGGTAAGAACAGGCAACGTAGAAAGCGGAAGATAAACATCTTTCCCGACGGCTTGATTGACAAGCGCTTCAGAGGAATTTTTGAAAGAAACAATCAGCGTTTCGCCTTTGCTCCAGGATTGTCTTGCAATAAAAAAAGGAACCAATAATCCGTTAACGTCAACGAATATAGTGTCTAATTTATTGTACATTTCAGGTTGATCGGTATCGAGTTTCAGGAATACATTTCCGTGTAATCCGTGAGTACGAGTGATTTTGCCTAAAAAATAGCAATCTTCTTTTTTCATGATGCAAATATAAGTTGTTTTAAAATAATAGAGACGCCAAAAATGACGTCTCTATAACTTTTATCTAATAAGAAGTTTGATTAAGCTTTAGCTTCGTCAGTTCCTTCTTCTGTAGCAGCTTCTTCTTTTCCTGTTAATTTCTCAGTAACGTTTGCTACTGTTTCTTTTACAGAATCTACAGCTCCTTCAACAGCAGCAGCAGCTTCACCTACTTTTTCAGCAACTGCTTCAACAGTTGATTTTTCTTCTTTTGGCTCTTCAGTAACTTCAGCAACAGGTGCGTTTGCAGCTTCTTCAGCAGCTTTTGCCTCAGCAGCTTCAGCGGCTTTTGCATCTGCAGCAGCTTTAGCTTCTGCTTTTTGTGCATCTGCTTCTGCTTTCGCATCAGCTTCTACTTTTGCAGCAGCATCTAATCTTGCTTGGTTTACTTTAGTTTCAGCATCGAATGCTGCTTTTTTAGCATCATCTTTTGCTTTGCTCAAACCGTCTTTTTTACCAACAACTTGTTGTTCTTTTCCTTCTAACCAAGCTGCAAATTTGCTATCAGCTGCTTCTTGATCGAAAGCACCTTTCGCTACTCCACCTTGTAAGTGTCTTTTGTAAAGAACTCCTTTGTAAGAAAGAATTGCACGAGCGGTGTCGGTTGGTTGTGCTCCATTGTCTAACCATTTTACAGCAGCATCTACGTTAAGTTCGATAACAGCTGGGTTAACTACAGGATTGTAAGTACCAATTTTTTCGATGAATTTACCATCTCTACTTGCTCTTGCATCGGCAACTACGATGTGGAAAAAAGGTTTTCCTTTTTTACCGTGTCTTTGTAATCTAATTTTTACTGACATAAATGTTTGATTTTGTGGGAACTCGTCCCGATTATTTATAAGGGTGCAAAGATATAAAATTTTTCCAGTTTGGCAATCGATAGAAACGTAATTTATCGTTTGACTTTATTAATTTTTTAGGAGCCGGGAACCTGCTCTCCACTCTATCTTTTATTCCACTGAAGTTCCATAAAAGGATGCCGTTTTGATCAGGGCTAAAAATCACGCTTCGTAACTAATTCTAGATTTTAAATTCTAGATTTTACATTTTAACATTAAGGTTTGTGAAGTTATTAAGATTTCCTTTGGAAATTACACCGCGTTTTAACTTATGTGAACTTTACACGCAAAAATTTCAAGCTCAACTTATGTTAAAAAAAATTGTGAGTTTTGTGGTAAAAAATTGCAATTTAATTATTGGAAAAACACCATGATCACAGCCAAAATAAATCCAATTCCGGCGTAAATCATTCCCCGACGAAAGGCTTTTGATCTGAAATTAAACATCCAGAAAGAAGAGATCACGAAGAAAAACAAAACCACTCCGAAAATGGTATTTAGTGAAGCATATCGATGAGTTGATGTGGATTTATGCAATTCATTAAATTTTTCCAGGACAAAAGGCAATTTCATTTTAGAATATTTCGCTTCCCCTGTTTTTACGTTGTAGGTTCCGTTTTCAAAGGTTTTCAGATCACCTTCACCTTCTTTAAATTCTACATTCCGCATTTTGATTTCTTTCGCCAGTTCCTTCTCGGTCATATTGGGTTTTAGAACGATCTCGGTTTTATTTTCTTTCTTTAAAAGATTGGTATCGCGATAAATGAGCAAAACGCCGCTGATTGCATACACTGCCATAATTCCTGCTGCGAAATAACCTAAATATCGGTGAGTGATTCGCATGAATGATTTGGTATCCTTAATTGCTGCCATAGTTTCTGTTTTTTTCTTTTTTTAAATAAGAACAGCGGAAACCGAAATTTCCACTGTTTTTTGAACTGAATTTAAATAATATGATGAAGGGTCCCGTTAAAGTTTGTAGGTTAATGTCAAATAATAATTTCGCGGTGTAATAGGGTTTACAGAGTAATTTTCGTGGTAGGTATAATTAACGGTATCAAATAAGTTCCCCACTTTCGCCATGACAGAGAATTTCTCCCAATCATATCCCGCAGATAAACTTGTCGTAAAATAATCATCAACTTCTAAAAATCTTGAAACGCCATTTCTTGTATTTAAAGTTGCTTTGGTATCATTCCAACCAGCGAGTCTGTCGCCTACATAATATATACTTGCTCCCAACTGCAAACCTTTCACATATTGATTGAACGTATAAAAAACAGATGCATTTGCAGTAGTTGCGGGAGTTCTCACCAATCTTTGATTTTCGACATACCCAAAATTATCGGGAGTCTCTAAATAAACAGAATGATTATAAGAAGCTCCTGCAATGATCGACAAGTTCGGGTAAGGATTTCCGGTGATGTCTAATTCTACGCCCCGACTTCGCATTTTACCGGCGAAATCTTTGATGGTAGAATCTGAATTTACACTTCCATCTGCTTTAAAATCTGCAGTTTGATAAAAATTTCTATTTTCAATTTGATATACTGATAAATTCAGAGCTACTGCTTTATTCCAGAAATTATGTTTTAAGCCTACTTCAAACTGATCGATTACTGAAGGTTTCAATGCATTATTGTTAACGTCTCTTCCTGTATTTGCAGAGAAAGAGTTGGTGTAAGTTCCGAAAATAGATAAATTATCATTCGGCATATAAACCAAACCTGCTTTTGGGGAAAGTGCCTGATCAGAAGTTCCTGCAGAAGAAGGAGCTTTATCATTTGTGAAAATTTGTCCCTCTGCTGCAACATTTTCAATATAAGACCATCTTAGGCCAGCCAAGACTTTAAATTTGTCTGTAAGTTCAATAAAATCCTGCGCATAAATTCCAAATCTTTGAGTCGGAATTCGAAGAATACTTCTCGTCGATGATTCCGGTATTGCCCCTGAAGCCCAAGTAGAATCATCATGTAAATATATAGTGCCATTCGATGCGCCATTGGTTCCATAAAAATAAGAAGTGCCAAATGCTTTATTATTCGTGGGATTAAAATAAGTGAAAGAGGCATCGGTCGCATAATCGCCATCGGTTCCGATCAGAATTTTATGATTTACATTTCCGGTTTTAAATTCGCCGTTTACATTAATTTGTAAAGAGGTGTAATTTTGTTCTGCATAGGTTTTATTGAGCGGTCGTTTCCAGTTTAGTCTGTTTGCCGCGTCGTAACTCCATTGTACTCTTTCTGTAGAAAAATAATCTTTGGTATAATTTTGATAAGAAGCGACTGCATTCAAAGTCCAGAAATCATTAAACTGATGATTGAAAGTTATACCAGTCGTCGCTTGCTGCACATTTTGATATTGCCAATCTGTACCTACAAATGCGTTTCTTGGTAAGAATTTATTTAAACTGTAAGATTGATCATTATTGGTGATCGATCCAATCCCAAAGTCAGGTGTGAAATCATTTTTCAAGTAATCTGCCTCAACAATTAGTTGAGAATGTTCCCCAATATTAAAGATAAAGGAAGGGTTGAAATAATATTTCTGAGATTTTACAACATCCCGAAAACTGTCAGCAGTTTCAAAAGCACCATTTACCCGGAAAGCGACACTTTTCGAAAGTGGTCCGTAAAAATCTACCGTTGGTTTATAAGAATCCCAACTTCCGGCGCTGAATCCTACACTTCCACCGAAATTAAATCTGGGTTTTTTTGTAATTAAATTTACAACGCCACCTGCAGAGACATTTCCGTATAACATTGCGTTTCCACCTTTTAAAACTTCTACTCTCTCTAATCCGGAAACTTCGGGGAAAACACCACTATTTACCCTTGCACCGTTTTTAAAAATATTATCATTCCCAAAATTAAATCCTCTTGCACCAAAACTGTCTTGAGAATTTCCGCGGGAAGAAGTGATATAAAGTCCGTTTACATTTTGTAAAACATCACTCAATTGTTTTGCCTGTTGCTGCTCAATAATCTCATGAGTAACAATTGCAATCGGTTGTGGATTTTCCATTATCGATAAATTCGACTTTGAGGAAAGTGGTCTTGCTGTATTGGGATTTCCTGTTTTATGCATATTGATATCCTCAATTTGCTGCACGCGAAGCGTATCACTTATCTGCTCAAACTTCATCTGTGCACCAATTGTCGAGACGATTAATAAGGTTCCAAGGGAAATGATCTGTTTTTTCATAGGACGTTTTTATTTAGACTGAATTAAAATAACAGCGCAAAAGTAAAAAAGACTTTACAAACAGACAAGCCTATTTTGAATTATTCTAAATAAAATTAGTGACAAATATCTAAATTGCTGATAATGAGATTAATTGATATAAACTGATTTTTATCAGTTTTTTTTCATCAGTAGAAATCCAACCAGGATAAAAAGAATATTGATCACAAAATAAATAATTCCATTCGGTGCAGTCGCAGTTCCGAAGAGAACAACCAAGTTTCCTAAAACGGCAATCGTAGCCATTGTCGCTTTGAAAAACCGGTTTCCGGGAAAAATATTCTTCTTTAAAAGTTGAAATAATCCTAAAAACAAAGCGCCATTTACCAAATAAATAAAAACGATAGGAATCGCAGAAATATCAAAATTCCTCTCCGTAAAAAAAGGATGTGTACTGGTAAAGTAATAAACAAGAATATAAAAAACAATAATCAATGCTCCGAAAACTGCACTATTTACAGGCATTTTCGTTTTCTCATTGACTTTATCTAAGTTCAGAAATTTCTTCGACTTTTCTAAATTGGCGAATTGATAAGGAACCCGAATCGTTGCCAAAAGCAAACCATTTGAAGTTCCCAAAACAGAAATAATAATGAAAAGCTGCATAATTAAAGCGCCGGAATTCGAAGCGATCTTTCTTGCAAACTCTGTGATGTAAGTATCCTTCAGTTGAATGATTTCAGTACCGCTCATTCGGAAAACGATCCCTAAATAATACGCGATATAAATCACCATCACCGAAATAGTTCCTATAATTAAAGCTTTCGGCAGGTTTTTACTTGAATTTTTGATCTCTCCGGAAATCTGCGTCGCAATATACCAACCATCAAATGCAAATGAAATCGGGATGAAACTCGCCGCAACCAAAAGAATAAAGGATTGATTTTGCAACCCATTCCCAACTTGAGATAAAGTATTTACCTGATTGACATCTCCTTTAAATAAACTTAATATTCCCAGAGAAGCGATCAATATTAAAGGTAAAACTTTCAAAACCGTTGTCATCTGCTGAAAAATTCCACTGCTTCTTGGGCGGAAAATATTAATAAAAAAGAAGATGATCAGATTAACAAAACCAATTAAAGCAAAATGTAAAAACGTCGGTTCGAAATTCATAAATTCTGCGAGCAGATGCGCAATATAAATCCCGGAAACCGTGAAAAGAACGGCGGTAAGCGCCGGATAAAACAAACTCATGTACATCCAGCCTACAAAATAACTTGCCGTTTCGCCGAATCTGTAATTAACGTAACTTAAAATTCCGCCATCTTTTGGTAAGATTTCAGCGTAATTCGCCATAGAAATCCCCGCAAAAACAACACTGATCCCAACGATCAAAAAACCTAAAAGTCCTGCTAGAATATTTCCCTGTGTCGCCAGTAAAACATCATCAACTTTGAAGAAAATCCCGGATCCAATTACTTGTCCGATAACCATAGAAATGGCTGTGAATAATCCGTATTTGGCCTCTAGTTTTTGGTCGTTGCTCATCGTTAAATAAAGTAATGGGATTTTAAAAGAATTGTTTGATACAAAGAAAGCGAAAGCTTTTTAGATATTAAAATAACAACTAATTAAAAACGAAAATCGTGAATTCGTGGCTTTTAATAAAAATAAAAAAGAACGGGCAAAAAACCCGTTCCTATATTTTTAAATTTATTTCAATTGAATAATTAATCCTGAAGTTCTAACCAGCGCATTTCCAGTTCCTGAAGTTTGTCGGCAATGGTTTCTAGGTTTTTAGAAAAATCTGCGATCTTACCGTAATCACTTTCATTGTTCAACTTTTCCAGAATTCCTGCTCTCTCTTTTTCCAACTTCGGCATTTCTTTGTCGATGTCTTTTAATTCCTGTTGCTCTTTGAAAGTTAATTTTTTCGCAGAAACATTTGGTGTTGCAGTTTGAATGGCTTCAACTTTCTTCGGAGTTTCGATAATCGGAGCAGCAACTTTTTCAGTTTTCTCCTGCGATTTCTTTTCTCGATACTCGGTAAAATTACCCACGAAATCTTTAATAATTCCGTCACCTTCAAACGCTAAAACGTGATCAACGATACGATCCATGAAATATCTATCGTGTGAAACAATAATTAAACTTCCCTGGAATTGAAGTAGAAAATTTTCTAAAACCGTCAAAGTTGGCAGATCCAGATCATTTGTCGGCTCATCGAAAATCAAGAAATTTGGATTCTGATACAAAACATGCATCAAATGCAATCGACGTTTTTCACCACCCGACAATTTCGAGATCGGCGCATATTGCGTTTGATCATCAAATAAGAATAAACGCAAAAACTGAGAAGCAGAAATCGTTCGTCCGTTTGCCAATGGGAAATTCTCTGAGATATCTTTGATAAAGTCGATCACTCTTTGATCTTCTTTATAGATTAAACCTTTCTGCGCGAAGTAACCAAATTTAATAGTTTCTCCAGTTTCAATGGAACCAGAATCATAAGGTTCAAAACCCTGAATAATATTGAGAAGCGTTGATTTTCCAGCACCATTTTTCCCAACAATTCCGACTTTTTCACCACGCTGAAACTGATAAGAAAAATCTTTTAACAATAATTTCTGGCCGAAACTTTTGCTGATATCCTGTAATTCTAAAATCTTAGTTCCGAGACGTTTCATCTCAAAATCAAGCTCCAGTTTTTCTTTTCTGGTGTCAGTTTTTGCAACTTTTTCAGTTTCGTAGAAATCGCTTTGACGTGATTTAGATTTTGTCGTTCTTGCTTTTGGTTGACGACGCATCCACTCTAACTCTTTTCTATAAAGGTTTTGCGCTTTGTCAATCGTGGAATTCATATTGTCTTCACGAATAATCTTATTTTCTAAATATGTTCCATAACTTCCGTTATGAACGTACATATTAAAATCTTCAATTTCCCAGATGATATCACAAACTGCATCCAGGAAATACCTGTCATGCGTTACCAAAAGCAAAGTCACCATCGCTTTCTGAAGATAATTTTCTAACCATTCCACCATATCAACATCAAGGTGATTGGTCGGTTCATCCATAATAATCAAAGTATGACGGTGTTGCGCACGCGTTTCTACCAAAAGTTTTGCCAACGCAACTCTTTTAATCTGACCTCCCGAAAGTGTTTTCATTTTCGACGTCAAATCAGTGATTTTCAACTGACTCAAAATCTGACTCATCTCATTTTCCAAATCCCAGGCTTCGTGAATTTCCATTTCATTCAGCGCTTTATCCATATCATCCGGATTTTCTGAAACCAACGCATGATGGTAATTTTTCAACGCCATGATCGGTGCAGAATCTAAAGTCATCATAAATTCTTCAACATTCAACTCGCCTTCAAAATCGATTTCCTGATCGAACAAAACGACCTGAATATCTTTATTAATAACAACGGTTCCCGAATCTGCAATTTCTTTACCCATCAAAATTTTGAGCAAAGTCGATTTACCGGAACCATTTTTGGCAACGATCGCAATTTTATCACCTTCGTTAATATGGAAAGTAATATCTCGGAAAAGTGTCTTTACTCCGTAAGATTTCGTAAGATTTTCGGCTGAAATGTAATTCATTATATATAGGAATGGATGATTTTTGAAAGGTGCAAAAGTACGGAAATTAAATGGCTCTATTTTCTTCTATTTTTTGGGCGCCTATTTCCGCCCTCCATTCCCGCTATTTTTATTTTTCCAGAAAAAATAGAAATGAGCTCCATTCAGGTCGGGGCGGAGATTTTCGCCAACAAAACAGTTTTTGTTGCTAAGAGAAATTATCGATGTAAAGTTTCTTAAATAAATATCAGTTTTAATCACCATTTATAAAGAATGCGTTATTTTAGCATCCTAATAAATTTAAAAAAAATGAAGAAAACATCATTACTGTTACTTGTCCTTTTCAGTATCATCACTTTCGGTCAGGGAATGAAATTTGAGGAAAACAAATCCTTCAAAGATCTTCTCGCAATAGCAAAAAAAGAAAATAAATTACTTTTTGTAGATGCATTTACTACTTGGTGTGGACCTTGCAAACTGATGGCAAAAAATGTTTTCCCACAACCGACTGTCGGTGAATTTTACAATGCCAATTTCATCAATTCTAAAATTGATATGGAAAAAGGCGAAGGAATCGATCTGGCAAAAAGATATAATGTGAGAGCTTATCCAACTTATCTTTTTATTAATGGAGACGGAGAATTAATTCATAGAGTGACTTCTTATTTCCCGCCTGAAGAATTTATCAATGTAGGAAAAGATGCGGTAGATCCTTCCAAACAAATGGGAGCGCTAAAAAAGAAATTTGAAGCTGGAGATAAAGACCCAGAATTTTTGAAAAGTGTCATTAAGGTTTTTGCTTTTTCAGATGCCGATTTAGCGACAAAGGCAGCAGCAAAATATTTTGCAGGTAAAAAAGCAGAACCTTTAACACAAGAAGATTTCTCTTATTTATTCTCATTAACGAAAGACAGTACTTCACCACTTTATCCGGAATTTATTTCCCGTAAAGCAGAATTGATAAAAGTGATGCCGGAAGAAAGTTATAATAAAACGCTTGAAAACTTTAAACTGAACGCTTTATTTAATTCGTCTTACGATAAGACGACAAAAGTTTTCGATGAGAAAAAATACGTTTCAGAAGCCAGAAAAACCATGTCGGAAGAACAGGTAAAAACATTGGTACTGAAAACAAAAATGCGGATTGCTGCGGGTACAAAAAACAACGCGGATTATGAAAAACTGGCTTTAGAATATTACAAAGACGGAGCATCACCAACTTTCACTTCAGACGAATTGAATACTGTGGCGTGGAACTTTTTTGAAAACACCACCGATAAAGTTGCATTGGAAAAAGCCGTTTTGTGGGCAAAACAATCAGTAAAACTGTCTGAAAGTTATGCCAATACTGACACTGTTGCAAATCTCTATTTCAAAATAGGCGACAAAGCTAACGTAAAAACGTGGGCAGCCAAAGCAATTGAATTAGCGAAGAAAGAAGGTGAGGAATACGCAGAAACTCAGGCTTTATTTGACAAGGTTAAATAAAAAAACAATTCATTAATTATAGAAGAGGATGCTGAAAAGCATCCTTTTTTTGTTAATCTAATGTCATTCTTTTTAATGACCAGAGATTTCCATTATAAACATTCAGATCAACTTTAGTATTGATTCCATAGACGATTCCCTTCTCTGTGAACTGCCAGATTTTCCAGTCAGCGTCGGGAGAAGGTTGTGGAACATCGTTATAATTGGCTAACCAAATTGGATAATCATCGAATTCGCCTTGAAGAAAATCTTTGTAATAATGATAATAAGTATAAATGATGGGTTTCACGCCGTAAGTTTCCTCAACAATTCGACACCAGATTTTAAGATCTTCAATGAGTTTTTTGGTAGATTTCCGTCTTGGTATTTTCTCAATATCTAAAATTGGTGGTAAATCTCCAGCTTCTAATTTTACGTTGGCTAGAAAATTATTAGCTTGCATTACTGGATCTTCATCGGCTCTGTAAAAATGATATGCACCTCGAATGAGTTCATGTTTTTTTGACAGTTGCCAGAATTCATCGAAATGTTTGTCGGCAGATCTGTTGCCCATTGTGGCGCGAAGAACCACGAATTTTATAGGAATAGTTCGATTTCCGATACTTAAACTGTCCCAGGTAATATCTTCTTTTTTTTGGTAATGAGAGACATCCATACCGAAAGTTTTATCGGCATAATCACCGATAATTCGGTTGATCCTGTTTTCCTCAGTTTCAGAATTCGACAATTTCTTATGTTCGAATTTATTGAAATACATGGCGTAATAAAAGGTAATTCTCTGCTTTAAATAAAATCCAGTTACCAGTAAAGCAATCGCCAAAAACAGTAATAGAATTTCGCGGCGCAGAAGAAAATGTCTTTTACGCTTTTTATGAATTTTTCGGGTTGTTTTTCTTTTAACTGTTCTCTTGGCCATCGGTTTGCAAAAATATTAATTTAAAAATGAAAGCGTTAATTTATAGTTAAAAATGTTTTTAGATGATGATTGGCTTGATATGTGAAACTAAGCTGGTAATTAACAATAAAATTGATCAAGATGAAAACGAAATTATTATCATTTGCAACCATACTTTTATTTGCAGTAACTGTTTCTGCACAGGAATCGCAACCTACTTTAAAACAAGAGGTGAAAAAAGATTCAAAGGCAGTCGGAACAGCGGTCAAAGATGGTGCAGAATGGACAGGTGAAACCGCAAAAGACGGAGTTAAATGGACTGGAAAAACTGCGAAAAAAGGTGCGAAAGCAACTAAGAAAGGAGTAAAAAGAGCCGCAAAGTGGACCGGGAAAACCGCTAAAAAAGGCGGAAAAGCAGTAAAAGAAGGTTATGAAGACACCAAAGATTACGTAAAAAAAGAAACGAAATAATTTGTGATTAAAATTCTGGAAAAAAAGCCACGAAAATATTCGTGGCTTTTTAACTATTCAAAATAAATTACTAAGCTCCGTACGGAATCCAGATATTTTTAATTTCAGTAGCGTGTCTTAAAAACTCCTGACCTTCACCATGTTTTGGATTCAACCAGTTTCTATATTTACCGAAATTCACCCAAGAACGTTTCATAGAATCGGTTGATAATAACTCGATACTTTTACTTCCTTCTGCTGTTCCGAAATACCAAATTCCTTCTACATTATAATGTTTGGCGAGTTCGCTGGCTAATTCTTCTTTTGGACCAGTAACGATATTTACGGTTCCAGCAGGAACATCTGAAGTTTCTAAAATCTGATAGAAATCGGTCGCTGAGAAAGGATGTTTTTCAGATGGAATGACCACAACTCTATTTCCCATCGCAATCGCTGGAATTACCGTAGAAATAAATCCTAGTAAAGGATTTTCATCTGGGCAAATAATTGCTATTACTCCAATTGCTTCAGGCATTGCTAAAGTTACCATTCTTTGAACGGTAGAATGTGCTGCGCCATCATATTTATCGGCGTAAGCGGCATACGTATAAATTCTTTCAATTGATTTTTCAACCTCATCTTGTGCAGATTCTAAAGATTGATTGGTCATTTCAACAATTCTTTCGGCAAATTCTTCTGAACGAATTGCTAGGTTTTCTGCAATATAATACAAAACTTGAGCTCTTGAATGACCTGTCATTCCACCCCAGGATTTTTCTGCGTGTGCTGCTTCAACGGCGTTTCTGATATCCTTTCTATTTCCTTCTGAAACTTCTCCGATATATTCACCAAACGCGTTTTTAATTTCTGTGCTGTAACCTCCATCTGGACGAGCTTGTTTTCCACCAACGTACATTTTCGTTGTACGGTCGATTTCTGCTAAAGTATTTTTTGCTGTTTTAGCATCGTGGGGTTTTTCAGTTTTTGGCAAAATAGGTTTTGAAGTAAATTCAGCTTCCACTTTCGGTTTCATATATTCATACAAACCTTCTTTTCCACCTTCTCTTCCAAAGCCTGATTCTCTGTAACCACCAAATCCGGCAGCAGCATCAAACTGATTCGTACAGTTGATCCAAACGCTTCCTGCTTTGATTTTCGGTGCAATATCCAACGCCAAATTAATATTTTCTGTCCAGACACTTGAAGCCAAACCGTATCTCGTATTATTCGCCAAAGCCACCGCTTCTGAATGCGAACGGAAAGTCATCGCCACTAAAACTGGTCCGAAGATTTCTTCCTGAGCAATTACAGCACTCGTAGGAACATCGGTAAATAATGTTGGTGGATAAAACCAGCCATTTTCTGGAACGCCATTTTTGGGTTGGTAAATCGTACAACCTTCCTCGATTCCAATTTGCACCATATCTTTGATGGTTTTCAACTGAATCGGATCTACGATAGAACCCATATCGACCGCCTTATCCATCGGATCGCCGATGCGAAGCGTTTCCATTCTTGCGCGAAGTTTTTTGTAGAAAACCTCAGAAACAGATTCCTGAATTAACAATCTAGAACCTGCACAACAAACCTGTCCTTGATTGAACCAGATCGCATCTACAATTCCTTCTACTGCTGAATCTAAATCTGCATCTTCAAAAACGATGAATGGTGATTTTCCGCCTAATTCTAAGGATATTTTTTTACCGGTTCCAGCAATATTTGTTCTGAGGATCTTCCCAACTTTAGTTGAGCCAGTGAAAGCGATTTTCTGAATGTCTTTATGATTAACCAAAGCATTTCCGGCAACGGTTCCTTTTCCGGTTACGATATTTACAACTCCTTTTGGAAGTCCAACTTTTTCACAGATCTCTGCAAAAAGTAACGCTGTTAAAGAAGTGTATTCGGCCGGTTTCAAAACGATGGTGTTTCCCATTGCTAAAGCTGGAGCCACTTTCCAGGAAAGCATCATTAATGGAAAGTTCCAGGGAATGATTTGCCCTACAACACCAACTTCCTGATAATCTCTGAATTCCGTATCCATCAATTTTGCCCAACCAGCGTGGTGGTAGAAATGTCTCGCAACAATTGGAATATCAATATCACGAGTTTCGCGAATTGGTTTTCCGTTGTCTAATGTTTCAAGGACTGCAAAAAGTCTGGAGTTTTTTTGAATTTGTCTTGCGATCGCGTACAAATATTTTGCACGCTCGAATCCACCGATTGTAACCCATTCTGGCAATGCTTTGTTGGCAGCTTTCACGGCTTTGTCAACATCGGTTTCGTCGGCTTCTGCAATTTTTGCTAAAAATTCTTTGTTGGAAGGATTGTTAGAATCCAAGTATTTCTTAGCGTTCGGTTTTACCCATTCCCCGCCAATGAACAAGTCAAAACTTCGGTTATGATTTTCTAAAAATTCCACAGCAGCAGCTGCACTTTCTGGAGCGGGACCGTAAACCATGGTGTCGTATATTTCTTTAATTTCCATTTTGATGATGTGTTGATGTGATGTTGCGGAAATTTCAACCACAAAAGTCACAAAGTTTTTATTTTTTTAAGTTTTTCTAAAGAGCAAAAAAGTTTTTCGAATTTTCGCTGTTAAAAATCTTAGTATTTATTAGTATAACCTTTCTTCATATTTAGTTCCCGATGCGCCCCGGCTTGAACGGAGCTCTTTTTGTGTAGCGAAGTGAAACAAAAAAGCGGGAGTGGAAGACGGAAATAGGCGTCCAAATAATTATGCCATCGGATGTCTGAATCCTGCACTGTATCGCCCGGTTACAAAATGTTCTAATTGTCGCTCAATGTCGCCCAATAAAGAACTTGCGCCAAATCTAAATAATTCTGGAGTGAGCCAGTCATTGCCTAATTCTTCTTTCAATAAAATTAAATAATCAAGGGCTTGTTTGGCTTTTTGAATTCCGCCGGCTGGTTTGTAGCCGACTTTCACGCCGGTTAATTCGTAATAATCGCGGATGCAACGAATCATGACCAAGCTCACTGCTAAAGTTGCATTTACTGATTCTTTTCCTGTGGAAGTTTTGATAAAATCTGAACCTGCCATCATTGCGACCCAAGAAGCTTTTGCTACTTTGGTATAAGTCGGAATTTCACCTGTTGCAAGAATGGTTTTCATGTGTGCATCGCCACAAGCGGCGCGACATAATTTGATTTCGTCGTAGAGTTCTTTCCATTTTGATTCTAAAACCAAATCACGGGAAATCACGATATCAATTTCTTTAGCTCCCGCTGCAACTGATTTTTTTATTTCTGTAATTTTATCTTCGAGGGAAATTTTTCCGGCAGGAAATCCTGTAGAAACTGCGGCAATTGGTATAGAAGTTCCTTTCAAAGCATCTTTCGCAAACGGAATCAAATTGTGATACACACAAACTGCGCCTGTTGTCAGATTTGCATCCTGCATTCCTAAACTTAGTATAATATCTGCACGTACGGGATTTTTGGCTTTTTCGCACAAACGCATTACGTTTCCGCGGGTATCGTCTCCTGCAAGAGTGGTCAAATCGATCATGGAAATTGCTTTCAATAACCAAGCTGCCTGAAATTCTTTTTTAACACTTCGTCTTCCACCTAAAGTTGAAACCCGTCTTTCGATCGCACTTCGGTTAATATTGATCGCGTCGAAATATTTGGTATTGAAAGGTAAACCGGGGTTTCTTTCTTCAGTATGCATTTGAACTGGTTGCGTATGATTTTTTTCCATTACTTTAGTCATCAATCAAAAATTTTAATAAAAATTAGGATGGTAAATTTAACCAATTCTGAGCAATTTACTGCAATTGGTTTTGAAAATTGTTGCTTCCACCTCATCCAAAAAAATACACTCCTAAAGAATGTATTTTATTATTTATGAGAAGTTTAATGACATCAAACTTTTAACTGACGGTTTATACTTTGTTCCAGAGAAATAAAAGTTTCCGTTCTGGTTACTCCTTTCATTTTCTGAAGTTTGTTCAAAATTTCCATCAAATGATCATTATCCCGACAAAGAACTTTCAAGAAAATGGTGTAATTGCCTGTGGTGTAATGAGCTTCTACCACTTCGTTTACATCATTTAATGCTTTGATCGTATCTTGATAATGGCTTGGTTCCTCCAAAAACATTCCTATGAATGAGACTACTTTAAAACCAATTTTTCGTGGATTAAGAAAAGAGATAGAGTTTTCAATTACTCCGGCCTGTTCTAGTTTTTTAATTCTTTGATGAACTGCAGTTGTAGAAATCCCAACGTTTTTGGAAATATGAGCCAAAGAGGTTTTGGCATTATCCATCAACATATAAATGATTTGTTTATCGACTGTATCTAAATGATAACCGGTGTTTGTTGCGTTTTTCACTTATTTTAAATATTTTAACTTGTTTACAAAAATTCTACTAATACAGGAAAATGGTCACTGTAACCACCAAGGTATCTAGTGCCTGCAAAAGTTCGAAAAGGTTTTCCTTTAAAATTACCTTCCCAGTTCGCTAATTTTGGATGATTGAAAACTTTTGCTTCTTTAAATTGTAAAGCGGAGTTTCTATCAAAAAAATTATTTGACAGCAGAATTTGGTCAAAAAGCAAGCCATCTTTATAGTAAAATGTGGAAAAATTTTTATTTTCGAACAATTCGAGCGACGGATTGGTGAGTATTTTATTTAAATCACCATCATAAAGTAGATTTTTTATATTTTCATCATCGGGGTTTTCATTGAAATCTCCACAAATAAGAACAGCTTCTTGTGTTTTTGAAATGATGTTGATTACTTTTCCGCGCACATCGTTTAAGATAAACTGACGCTTAGGTTTATTGATATCTTTTTCCCGCTTTGAAGGAAGATGTAAAACGAAAACATTGATGATTTCTTCTGCATATTTGATTTTACAATGTAAAATATCTCTTGTCGTATCGTAATTCGCAGGATTATTATCTTCGATTTCGAAAAAATAGGTGATAGGTTCGGAAGAAAGAATTTCAATCTTTTTTTTTTCGTAGAGCAAAGCGACATCAACTCCTCTTTCATCCATAGAATCGTAATGAATGACACCATACTCAGAATTAAAGGGCGGCATCGTAATCAATTCATCCAGAGGTGCTTGTCCCTGAATTTCTGACAAACCGATCAGCATTGGAAGAACTTCTTCAGTTTCCCGAATGAGCTCAAAAACATGTGCAATTTTAAAAAGTTTGTTTTTATATTTTCTTTCGTCCCAATTTCTTAGTCCAGAAATTGTAGGGTCTAATCTATGAACTGGTATGGGATCCGGAGAAAATAAATTTTCTACATTATAAAAAGCAATTAGCTCTTTCCTTTCATTATTTTCCATTAAAATTAAACACGTATTTGTCAAATATAAAAAAAATAATTCATTATGACTGAATTATCTTAAAATATCGGGTCTCTTTTCTTCCGTTATTTTCACGGCTTGTTCATGAAGCCAGTCTTCAATTTTCCGGGAATTTCCGCTCAATAAAATTTCAGGAACTTTCAATCCTTTGTATTCGAAAGGTCTTGTATAAATAGGTGGAGAAAGGAGATTATCTTGAAAACTATCGGTTAAGGCACTTTGCTCATCGTTTAAAACTCCGGGAACTAGACGAATAATGGAATCAGCCAAAACGCAGGCAGCCAATTCACCGCCCGTTAAAACATAGTCACCGATAGAAATTTCTTTGGTAATATGCATCTCCCGAACTCTTTGATCGATTCCTTTATAATGTCCGCAAAGAAAAATTAAATTATTTTTTAGGGAAAGTGTATTTGCAATCTTTTGATTTAAAGTTTCTCCGTCGGGTGTTAAATAGATGACCTCATCGTAATCACGTTGCGCTTTCAATTCAGAAATACAATTATCCAAAGGTTCAATCATCATGACCATTCCGGCTGAACCACCGTAAGGTTCATCGTCGACTTGCCGGTGTTTTCCTAAGCCAAAATCTCGCAACTGGTGAAAATAAACTTCTACTACTCCTTTATCCACGGCTCTTTTCAAAATTGATGCTTTGAAAGGACTCTCCATTAGTTCCGGCAAAACACTTATGATGTCAATTCTCATTGTTCAGTATTGTTTTTTCTTGTCGGAATAATGATTAGACGCAATGAGGAATCTCTATTGATATAACTCCACATCCAGTTAAAGAAAATGGCAAGCTTGTTTCTTACGGACAGAATGAGCATTAAATGGAGGAACATCCAAAAATACCAGGCAAGAAAACCTTGAAATTTAAATCCAGGCAAATCAACAACTGCCCGGTGTTTTCCGATCGTTGCCATGCTTCCCATATCTTTATATTCGTACTCCACCCAATCTTTTACAGAATTTTTAAGGAGATTTGAAGCTAAATTAGTTCCCTGATGAATTGCCACATTTGCCACTTGTGGATGAGCGTCTGGATATTTTGGAGTTTCCATATGCGCAATATCACCAATTGCAAAAATATTTTCATAACCATTAACGCGATTGAAACGATCGGTTTTGTAGCGGTTTCTGATGACGATTTCGGGATTTAGACCTTCGATTACATTGCCGGTAACTCCTGCGGCCCAGATTACATTATTAGAGGGAATACTTTTCCCGCTTTTCATTGTTACTCTGTCTCCGTCATAGTCGGTTACAAACTCATCACTCATAAATTGTACACCGAGTTCTTTTAAATATTGTTCTGATTTATCCTGAGCTTCTTTACTCATTACACTCAAAGGCATTTCTGTAGAACTAATCAATATAATTTTCAGATCATCAAAATTCATGTGCGGATAATCTCGTGGTAGAATATCTTTTTTCATCTCGGCAAATGCTCCGGCTAATTCAACACCGGTGGGTCCGCTTCCAACAATGACGATATTCCAGTTTCCGTCATCTGATCTGCTTTTCTCAATAATTAATTTCTCGAAGGTTAAGAGAATATTATTTCTAATGGAAATGGCTTCCTGCGTATTCTTCATCCCATAAGTGAGATGAGCCATTTTTTCATTACCAAAGAAATTGGTTCTACATCCAGTTGCGATGACGAGTTTATCGTAAGTGAATTCTGCTTCAGAAGTAATAATCTTATTCTGTTCAGGAACGATTTTCTGAACTTCGATCATACGGTACTGTATGTTTCGGGAGCGCTGAAAAATTTTCCGGAAAGGGAAAGAAATATTACTGGGTTCAATCCTTCCGCATGCAACCTGATAAAACAATGGCTGAAACATGTGGTGATTCACCTTATCAATAACAAATACTTTTTTCCGTTTTTTATTTAGAGCTTTTGCTAATTGAAGTCCAGCAAAGCCTCCACCAATAATCACAATTTTCTCCCTTGTTTCCATAATACAAAATTAGGGAATTTTTTACAGTTCAAAAGCGTGGATCGATATGTAGTGACTAGTCCTGAAAAAATGATACAGATTATAGGACAAAAATAATTAATTAACCAAAGCAAAAACGTTTTTGCTTTGGTTTTTGTTTTTATAGGTTTTCATTTTCAATATTTCCTGGCCGTGCATTTGATTAGGTGTTAGATAATGATTAGAAAAATGAGGACGTATTTCATTATAAATTTCAATTGATTCATCTACGATCTTTCTTCTCAATTTAGTTTCTATATCATATTTATCGATATCAAATTCCTGTTTTAAAATTCCGTTAATTCTTTCTGCGACAGCGTTTTCATAGGGATCTGAGTTTTGAGTCATGCTGCATTTGATGTTATTATTTTCGAGGAGTTTTTGATATTCATTCGAACAATACTGAAGACCACGATCTGAGTGGTGTATTAATGATTCTAAATTGACTTTTTTGTTTTTCAAAGCATTCTTTAAAGCCATTAAACTACTTTCCGTATTTAGATTATCAGCAACGTGGTGACCGACTATTTTCTTGGAATAAGCATCTGTTACTAGACTTAAATAACTCGGATTTGCTCTGTTTCCGATGTAAGTAATGTCTGCAACCCAGACTTGATTAGGTTTACTAATTTGATAATCCAGTATTAGATTTTTATGTTTTCTAAATCGATGATGAGAGTTGGTTGTGATATGGTAACTTCTCGTTGGAATAATTAATAAATGATTTGCACGCAGAATATCAAAGAACTTATCTCTTCCTACTTTCAGTGATTTCAAGGGCACTTTTAACATAAAATGCAATTTTCTGCCGCCCAAATGAGGTTGAATTAACCGTAAATCTTCTACGAGTTTAACCACTTGTTCTGCTTTATTGGTGCGCCCTATGCTACGTTTCTCACTTCGATAATAGACTTGTCTATCGATACCGAACAATCCACAGATAAAAACTAAAGTTTCTTTTTCTGTTCTGCGGAAGTTATTGATTGTACGGCTGCGGAGTTTTTTCGTATATCAATCTGGTATTCACTCTCTGCGATATTAATCATCATATCGAAGAAAATAACCTTCTTATCGGCAATGTAAGCTTCTCTTTCAAGTAATGCTTTTTGTTTTTCAAGCAACTTTACTTCGGCCTCCAGTTCCATAATTCGTTGTTCAGGAGTTTTTTGCATAGAATTAGGTATTTGATTATCCCAATCAAAGCTACCATATTTTCTGAGCCAAATTAAAACCGTTGAGTGAGATTGAATACCATATTTCTTGGTACATTCTTTAATCTCTAATCTGCCTGCTTCAATTTCTTTTACAATCTGGAGTTTAAAACTCAAACTGTAATCTTTTTGGGTGCGCTTTACATATGCGCTTTGTGATAATTCTTTCATAACGATTCTTTTTTGTGTATCGCTATTTCAGGACGGGACAAAGTTTAAATAAAAAAATCCTTCGTGAAAAGGATTTGATTTTTTATTGTTTAATGATCTGCGTGACTTTCTGCGTATTGTCGCTCAAGGTATATTTCATGAGATATTTTCCTGGTCTCAATTTATCCAATCGAATTTCACCAGAATTCATATTAACGACATATTCTGCAACCTGCATTCCTAATATAGAATAAAAGGTAACCGATTTAACTTTTAAATTGCTGTCTTTTGATTTTACTATTATAAAATCTTTCGCAGGATTTGGAAAAGCCATCAGAACTCCATCATCGGATTTTTGTGCTGATGTAATTGACTCTCTACTAACAGATTGCGCGGAGATCGACCCCGATAAAACTGTTAAACTGCCAATAAATATCAAAGAAAATAATAATTTTTTCACCTTATAACGCTTTAAATTTTGTAATATCCTTACAAATGTAAGAATTAAGTCTAAGTACACAATAGTTTTTTAATAAAACTATAATTAAATTTGCACCAGTTAAATCAAATACTATTCCAATAATGATTATCTATTCTAGAAACCGAAGATTACGTACAAGTGCTTCCATGCGGGCTTTAGTACAGGAAACAGTTCTTACAACCAATGATTTTGTGATGCCCATATTTGTAATGGAAGGCGAAAATAAGCAGGAAGCAATTGCCTCAATGCCGGGAATTTTTAGGCGGACATTAGATCTTACGGTAAAGGAATGTCAGGAATTATTTTCTCTGGGTGTAAAAGCCGTTAATCTTTATATGAAAGTTTCTGAGGATTTGAAAGATAATCGCGGAACCGAATCCTGGAATAAGAATGGTTTGATGCAAAATACCATTAAAGCGATAAAAGATGCCGTTCCAGAAATGATCATCATGCCCGATGTTGCTTTAGATCCCTACTCGATCTATGGTCACGACGGAATTATCACGAACGGAAAAATCGACAATGATGCAACAAATGACGCATTGGTCAAAATGTCTGTTTCACACGCCGAAGCAGGTGCTGATATTGTCGCGCCAAGTGATATGATGGATGGCCGAGTTGCCGCAATTAGAACAGGTTTAGAAGAAAGTGGTTTTACCGATGTTGGAATTTTAAGTTATTCCGCAAAATATGCAAGTTCTTTTTATGGACCTTTCCGAAGTGCTTTAGATTCTGCTCCCGTCGATAATCAGGATATTCCAAAAGATAAAAAAACCTATCAAATGGATTTTCATAATTCAAGAGAAGCGATCGACGAAGTTTTGAAAGATGTTGCGGAAGGTGCCGACATTATTATGATCAAACCAGGAATGCCTTATCTGGATATTGTGGCAAAAGTTCGCGACATTATCGATCTTCCAATTGCAGTTTATAATGTCAGCGGCGAATATGCGATGTTAAAAGCCGCGGCGCAAAACGGTTGGTTAGACAACGACAAAGCCATTATAGAAAGTTTAACGTGCATTAAAAGAGCCGGCGCAGATATGATCTTCACGTATGCTGCGAAGGAAGCTGCGATTCTTTTAAACAACTAAGTAAAATTAAAGACAAAAAAAGAGCTTCTATAATTAGACGCTCTTTTCATTTTTAAAACCAGGCTTTTTTATTCTGAATATAAGTTTGATCGAATTGCTCATCGCTCATCGTCAGATAAACAATTCCTTCAATAAAAGGAATTACAGTTGCCATTCCACACGTACAAATATTCAAAACAATCTGAATAATTCCCTGATTGATATAGCCGAGATAAAATTTATTCGCACCGAAAAGTCCTGCAAGAATTCCTAAAAGTCCTGCCGCCAATTTTTTTTCCGAACGATAATTCGTGTTGCTAAAATTTTGATTTTGCGAAGGTCCTTTGTTATAACCGTAAGTTTCCATGTTTTACTTTTTTAAATTATTAGTTATAAAAGTAGTCGGCAGGAAATTTAAAAAGTTACATCGTTGCCACGTTTCCTAGGTAGAATAAACCATAACACCGTTGATTTTCTTCTAATTCAAGAAATTCATTCAGATGTTGAATCATTCCGGGTGAACTCCAGTAACAGCCGATTTCATTCGCGGTGGAAGTCAAATACATATTTTGAACAGCCATTGCAGTCGCAGCGATCTCTTCCCATTCCGGAAGCAAACCACTGAAGTTCACAGAAATCGTAACAATCGTATCTGACATTGAAATTTTATTAGAAATATCCAGGTATTTTTTTTCTAAGAAATTTTGAGGAGCAACGGTAGCTTTGTAGATCTCAGCTAATTTTTGACCTAACTGATTTTTCTCTTCATTGCGGAAAACTTTCAATCGCCAAGGTTTTGTCTTTTTATGATTTGGCGCAAAGTTGGCGGAGTTTAAAATTTCGGCTAAAATCTCTTCTTTAATTGGTAAATCGGAATAATTTTTCGGGAAAACACTTCTTCTCTTTTCTATAATTGCTTTTAAAACTGATGCTTCGTTCATCCGGCAAAATTACAAATTGTAAATAAATTTTAAAGCTAGTTTAATGTCGGGTTTAAAGAATTTTTTTTCGATTCTTAAAGTAGATATAATTGCTCACCATAAAAGTCAGGAAAATTAATCCCAATAAAATAGCAGTTAGTAAACCTGATGTTTCTTCCATCATCGGATTAAATAAGGAAAGAAAAGTAAAACAGATGGTATAGCTAATTCCTGCAATGATCCAGATTTTATCGACGGGTGGAAAATGTTTAATAACAAGATCTTTTTTATTACTTACGAGCGGAATCAATTTATGATGATCCCAAATTAATATGATGATAACAGCGATCATCATCAGTGAAGTAATTACCCAAGTTCCGGTGAAAGATAAACTGAGCGTTATGATCCAGATATTGGTAATAATTGCGAAAAAAATCAACGTTCCAAGAAGCGCGAATCGCTGCGTCATCAATAAAATTCCCGCAGTAATTTGCGCCACACCCAGAAAATTCCAGTAAAATCCCGATTGGTATAAAGCTTCGAAAAAATATCCGATTGGATTGTCGGTTGAAATGCTGGTGAAACGGTGACCAATTAATTTCGTCATTCCCGACGGAAAAAAAGCGAGTCCCACCAAATATCGCAGATGAACAATGGTCCAGTTATTCAATTTACTTCTCCGCAACTGGTCAAATTTCATAACGTCGACATTTAATATGAAAAAAAAATTGGAAGTTTAATTTATAGTTTTCAAAAGAATCTACATGATCTCCATAATCTCCTGATGAATATTGTTCAGGATAAAAGAATCGCCCGGTTTTTTACCAAACATGATTTTAGCCATCGGACTTTCCTCAGAGATCGCATAAAAACGATCGCCTTCAAAAAAGAATTCCCCCAAAGAAACTGAAATATAAAATCTGGCTTTATTCGTAAAAACAAGCGACCCAATATTTACCCGTTCCGAAGGGTTATTTAAAACCTTATTTAATTTTTGTCGCAGATCGTGGAGAGAAGCCAATTGTTTTTGCATTTGGTAAATTTCCTCCTGCATTTCTTCGCGCATCGAATCATATTTAGGTGCTTTCTTAATTTCACGACTGGCTTCAAGTGTGAATTCTAAGAAATTTTTGAGTTTCTCGATCTTTGCAAGTATGGTTTCCTTTACGTAATCCCGTACATCAGATTTTGAAACTGTCTTATTCAGCATAAACGTCAATTTTTTAATAAATGTAAAAAATATTTTTGAATTGCGTTATCTAGTTTTTAAATGGTGGTGATTTGAAATCAGGATTATAAAACCTCTTTGATTTTCTGACGCATCGCTTCGTACAGAATTGCACCGCACGCAACAGATACATTTAAAGATTCGGTTTTACCTTCGATGGGAAGTTTTATCTTCTCATCTGAATGATGCAATACTTCTTTTGAAATTCCGGTTTCTTCGTTACCCATAACGATCGCACAAGGTTGTGTGTAATCAACATCGTAGTATAATTTCTGCGCTTTTTCTGTGGCTGAAAAAACCTGAACTCCGGATTGCTGAAGGAAATCTACAGCATGTGCCAGATTTTTTTCTTTACAGATCTTCAAGTTATAAATAGCGCCGGCTGAAGTTTTTATTGCATCTGAATTAATTGGGGCTGCTCCTTTTTCCGGAAGAATAACGGCGTGAATTCCTACACATTCTGCAGTACGACAGATTGCTCCGAAATTTCTAACATCAGTCAATCGGTCTAGAATTAAAAGAAAAGGCGTTTTTCCAGCTTCAAAAAGTTGCGGCAAAACATCTTCAATTCTTTCAAAGGGAACATCGGAAATAAAAGCCACAACTCCCTGATGATTTTTTCTGGTGAAACGGTTCAACTTCTCCACAGGAACAAAGTTCGGACGGATCTTATGTTTCGCCAAAAGGTTTTTCAGATCCTGGTAAATATCACCTTGAAGGGCATTTTGCACAAATATCTTGTCGATGGTTTTCCCAGCTTCCAAAGCTTCTATCACGGGTCTTAAACCAAATATAAAGTCGTCTTTCTCTTTCAATGTCTTAATTTTTATTTTTTTAGCAAGTCAAATTTGTCGCTTCCTAAGTTCTTATTCCTTGTTCTTTTTACCTAGCTCTTTTTACTTTCCTCTTTTAAAAGCCTTCTCCTAAAATCGCGCGCTTCTGAGCCATTGCATATCCTAAATGCAGACTTTCGTGCATGTTATTAAAAATGATCGCATCCTGAATATTTTTAAGATCCAAACCAAAACTGGTGGTATAAGGCGTGTAATCTGCAAAAAAGTCTGCATCATAATCTTTCATCAAAATTTTTGAAGTTTCGGTCAGCAAAAATGCAAGATCGTCGACTTCAGATTGCTGCACATTGAGATTTGGAAGCGTTCCTTTTTTGTAAGTCTCGATCCAGTATTTATCAATTCTAAAAGGATTTCCACTCAAATAATAACACAAAAGTTGCTGTGTCGCAACGGTATGTGCAATATTCCAGTAGAGATTGTTGTTGAAACCATCGGGAATCAGCATTAAATCTTTTTGAGAAGTATTTTGCAGAATTTCCAGTAGATTTCTTCGAACCTGGCGGTGTGCCTGAAAATGATAATTCATTTTACTATTTTTAATGCCCCAAAAATAGGTTAATTAACTGAAAAAGACAAAATTGCAGGATGCGCATTTATAATAATACTCAAGAATTTTTACTTGATTAAAATTGAACTGTCAACAAAAGACTAAATCGTAACCAGCCCCGATTGCAGCGGCATCCTTTTTCTTTTTGGCGGCTGGGAAGTGGGATGGCAAAGAAAAAGATATAGCGGAAAGCGGGATCAGCTTCTAAAAATTTAGCGGAAAAACGTAGTCACCAAACTTCAGAAAATATTGAATACCTTTTATACTACTGCTTTTCTTTTAACAAACTTTAACTTTACATTGGCATTAATTGTGTTGATTGGTGTGGGTATTTATTAGAAATTTACACTTTAAATTTTAGAAACACTATGTCAGAACTACATCAAGCGGAAGATATCAGACAGCTCACGGAAAAAGTAAGAGAACAAAATTATTTTTTCACCCTCCTAAAACAAGAAATCAACAAAGCAATTATCGGACAGGAATACATGGTAGATCGATTACTCATCGGTCTTCTGGGAAATGGTCACGTTTTGTTGGAAGGGGTTCCGGGATTAGCCAAAACTTTGGCGATCAAAACTTTAGCTGATGCTGTTGAAGGTCAGTTTTCGAGAATACAGTTTACGCCCGATTTATTGCCTGCAGATGTTGTTGGAACGATGATCTATAATATTAAAGACAATGATTTCTCCATTAAAAGAGGTCCGATCTTCGCAAATTTTGTTTTGGCAGATGAGATCAATAGAGCGCCCTCGAAAGTACAGTCGGCTCTTTTGGAAGCCATGCAGGAAAAGCAAGTAACGATCGGTGATGAAACAATGCCATTACCGAAACCGTTTTTAGTTTTGGCAACGCAGAATCCAATTGATCAGGAAGGAACTTATCTTTTACCGGAAGCGCAAAGTGACCGTTTTATGATGAAATGTACGATCACGTATCCGGATTTTGAGGATGAAAGAAAGATCATGAAAATGGTGGCAACTTCGCATCAACCGGAAATTAAACCCGTTATTTCCCTCCGAAATATTGTCGAAGCGAAAGAGCTCATCAATCAAATCTATCTGGACGAAAAAATAGAAAAATATATTCTGGATATGGTTTTCGCCACCCGTTCCCCGGAAAAATACGGATTGTCAGAATTAAAAAGTCTGATCAGTTTTGGAGCCTCACCAAGAGCTTCAATCAATTTAGCAATCGCCGGACGAGCAATGGCATTCTTGAAAAACAGAGCCTTTGTCATTCCGGAAGATATAAAAGAAATCGCGAAAGATATTTTGCGTCACAGAATTGGCTTGAGTTTCGAAGCAGAAGCGGAGGAAATTACAGCAGACGATATTGTGGACAAAATTTTAGGAAAAGTTCAGGCTCCTTAAAAATTATAAATTGAAGATTATAAATTTTAAATGACTAGCAAAATTCATTTAAAATCTATAATTCAAAATCTAAAATAAAGAATTCGCAGTGGAAATAAAAGACATCATCAAAAAAGTAAAACAGATCGAAATTCGGACGAAGAAAAAGTCCGAAGCTACTTTGATGGGTCAATATCACAGTGCTTTCAAAGGTCAGGGAATGACTTTTTCTGAAGTTCGCCCTTACCAATTTGGCGATGAGATCCGCAGAATTGACTGGAATAAAACCGCACGTTTTCGCGAACCTTTCGTCAAAGTAATGGAAGAAGAACGCGAATTGACGATGATGCTTTTGGTAGACATTTCTGCTTCGATGGATTATGGAACGAAAACTCAATTGAAAAGAGAATTCGTTGCTGAGATCGCTGCAAGTTTAGGATTTTCCGCCGCCGGAAATAACGATAAAGTGGGATTGATCTTATTTGCTGATAAAGTTTACAAGGTCATTCCGCCAAAAAAAGGAAGGAAGCACATTCTGGCAATCATAAGCACCATTCTCACCGCAGATTATGTTCCTGCAGAATCGAAAATAGACATGGCTCTGGAATATATGATGAGCGTTTTCAAAAAAAGATCGATGCTTTTTATGTTCTCCGATTTTGAAGATGAATACGATGTGAAAATGTTGAGAGTTGCATCCAGAAAACACCAGTTATTAGGAATGCGGATCTTCGATGATAAAGATGTCGAAATTCCGGACGTAGGTTACACACTTTTCCAGGATGCAGAAACCGGCAAACAAATCTGGGCAAACACTTCGAGCGCAAGATGGCGATACGAATTTGCAGAAAAACAAAAACAAAAAGTAAAGAATTTAGAAGAAGATTTCGAAAACTCCTCCGCGAAGTTGATGAACATCAATACCGGAGAAGATTATTCGAAATTCCTCTATCAATATTTTCGGAAGCGGTAAAATTTAAAAAACCCTTCCTTATTATAAATGCAATCAGCATTCAAAAAAAGAAATCTAGTTTTGAAAAAAATATTTTTTATCATTTTTTCCGTTCTCAATGTCTTCGCGTTTTCGCAAACTTTGGGATCTACACTCGACAAAAAGACCCTGGCTCTAGGTGAAGCCGGAGTTTTCCGCATAAACATTTCTAATCTTCAGGGGAAAGATGTAGTTTCTGCACCAAAAAACGAATTGCTTCCTTTTCATTTTGAAGAAATAAAAGACAGCATTAACAAGCAGGCAGATCGGTACGACCGGATCATTGAATTTGCCGTTTTCGAAGAAGGAAAATATACCATCCCGGCTTTAGATTTCACAATTGGCGGAAAAATTTTCCACACTATTCCGTATGAAATTGAAGTCGTAAATACTGCGCAGAAAGGTGATCAGATCAACGACATCATGAAAAACAAAGAGGTCACTCTTGATGTAAAAGACTATTGGCAGCTATATAAATTTTATATTTTAGGAGTTCTGATCTTGCTGGCTTTGATCTTCGCCATTTATCAGATCGTAAAATACGGAAAACGCAGAAAAAGTTCGCCAGTAGTTATGACGAACCAAACACTAAAAGATCTGGAAATTTTAAGAAAGAAAAAATTTATCGAAAATGGAGATTACCGTTCTTTTTATGTAGAACTGATCGACATTTCCCGAAACTTTATTACGAAACAATATCAAATACCGGCAGATGTTTTATTAACGGATGATCTGATCGATGTGATGAAGCTTAACAACGCTATTTCCCCGCAAAATGAAACCATTGTAGAAGACATTTTCCTGCGAGGAGATCTGGTGAAATTTGCAAAAACATTTCCCGATCAGACAATGATGGAAAAAGATTTTGAAGATATGAAAACCTTTGTGAAACGGTCTTCAAAGGATCTGGAAATGGAACAATTACGAACAGGAGTTTAACAGAAAATGAAGGCATTTAATTTTTTCAATTTTGAATTTTACAGTCCGTGGTTTTTACTGCTTTTTCTGGCATTTATTCCGCTCTTTATTCTCGATCTTCGAAAGAAAAAACGCGCCGGAATAAAAGTTCCCACGACGAAAAACATGCAGGAAAATAAAGGCATTTTATTCGTTCTTTTTCTGTTGAAAATTTCAAAATATATCCTACTCACGTGCTTAATTATTGCAATGGCGCGACCGAGAACTTTCACCATTTCTCAGGATCAGGATGACAGCAAAGGAATCGACATCATGCTCTCCGTGGATGTTTCCCTAAGCATGTTAGCAAAAGATCTGGAGCCCGACCGCCTCACTGCGCTGAAAAATATTGCAAAAAGATTTGTGGAAAAAAGACCCGGAGATCGCATTGGTTTGGTCACCTATTCCGGCGAAGCTTTTACCAAAGTTCCCGTCACATCCGATCACGCCGTTGTCATTGATGAACTGGATCATTTGAACCCGCTCGAATTACAACCCGGAACAGCGATCGGCGAAGGACTTTCCGTTGCTGTAAGTCATTTGCGACACAGCAAAGCAAAATCAAAGATCATTATTTTAATGACCGACGGCGTTAATACGATCGAAAACGCGATGCCGACTCAAGTTGGCGCACAACTTGCAAAAACCAACGGGATCAAAGTGTATTCCATAGGAATCGGGACCAACGGTTATGCGTTGATGCCCACTTCAACAGATATTTTTGGCGATCTGGTCTTCTCAGAAGCGGAAGTGAAAATTGACGAACCCATATTGCGGGAAATTGCGCAAACTACGGGTGGAAAATATTTTAGAGCCACATCCAACGAAAGTTTAGAACAGGTCTACGACGAAATAAATCAACTCGAAAAGTCCGAGCTTAAGACGACCAAATTGTATAATTACCAGGAATATTTCCGCATTTTTCTTTGGATCGCTTTAGGCACTTTGTTGTTCGATGCGCTCTTGCGCTGGGTTTTATATAAGTTTTTGAGTTAACGAAATGATAACTTTTAGGAGCAAAACCATTTTAGCTTCTTACAAGTTAATACCCGCTCTCCGTTATATCTTTTCCTCCCGATCAAAATCGGGAAGAAAAAGGATACCACTGCGATCGGGGCTAGAATCTTGGAGATTTTGTCTTTAGAAAAAATAAAAAAGCGGGAATAATTTAAACCCGCAAAATCATAAAAATGAATTGGTATTTAGGAAATTACTGGTATTTACTTTTGCTGCTGCTTTTGCCGTTGCTTGGGATTATTATGGTCGCATATCTCAAGTGGAAAAACCGCAAAAAAAATGCATTTGCTGAAGCCCGGTTTCAACCTGATCTTTTTGAGAAAAAATCTGGATTTTCAAAGATTTTACCGCTGCTTTATTTGTTGGCAACTTTATTTCTTATCCTTTCCATCGTCGATATCTTAAGTGGAAGTGAAGAAGTAAAAACAAAACAGAAAATGAACAACGTCATTTTCCTGCTCGATGTTTCCAACTCGATGAATGCACAGGATGTGGAACCAAACCGCCTCGATGAAGCAAAAAACATCATCATCAACACCATGAGCAAAATGCGGAATGATAAAGTTGGGATCGTAGTTTTTGCGGGTGAAGCGAGTTCAATTATGCCTTTAACCACCGATTTTTCTGCAGTTGAAACTTACATTGGCGGTGTTGAACCCAATATTGTAAAAAAGCAGGGAACTGATTTTCTGACCGGAATAAATACTGTCGCAGAAAAATTCAAGGACATCCCAAAAGGTTCCCGAAAAGTTGTTATTTTGAGCGACGGAGAAGATAATGAAGGCAATGAGAAACCGGCCATTAAACTGGCAAACAAAGAAGGCATCACCGCAATTACGGTCGGTATTGGTTCTGAAGAAGGCGCTCCAATTCCAGAATATGTTTTTGGTCAATTGATGGGCTATAAAACAGATCAGAACGGTCAAACCGTCATTTCAAAAAGACAGGATAACGCGTTGAAAAATATTGCTTCTGATACTGGTGGAACTTATGTAGATGGAAATAATCTGGAAAATGCCACTTCACAAATTATCGATGGTCTCAGTAAAACTTCAACTACTTCTGAAAGTGTCGTAAAATCTCAAAATGCAATTCATTATTATCAATATTTCTTAGCGGTTTCGTTGCTTCTATTTTTAATAATTTTTCTCTTCAATCCCAAAAAAGAATTCAATATTTAGTTCATAATCAATGATTTCTAAAGACTTTAACCGAAATTTAACAATTTCGCATAAGAATCTTAACATTTAAAGGGATAATTTTGCAGTAATGAATCTAAGAGTACTTTTTTCTATTTTATCAGCAATTTTTTGCACTACTTTTTTTTCGGCCCAGGAAAATTACAATACACTTTTATATAAAGGTAATCAAGAATTTAATAAAAAAAATTACGAATCATCTTCCTCAAAATACTTGGAAGCTGTGAAAGTGAAGGAAAATGATTTTACGGCTCACTATAATTTAGGCAATTCTTTTTACAAAAGAAAAATGTACGACGAAGCAAAAGCAGAGTACGAAAAAGCCGAATTATATGCAACGTCTCTTCCCGACAAAGCTGCAGCGCTTTATAATCTGGGAAACAGCAATTTTGAAAAAGATGATACTAAAAAAGCAGCAGAACTTTACAAGCAGGCTTTGAAGCAGGATCCTTACAACGAAGCCATTCGAAAAAATTACGAGATTGCAATGCTGAAAGAAAAGGAAAAGGAAAACCAGAAAAAGCAGAAAGGAAAATCTGGTGGTGGTGGTGGAGACGGTCAGGAAAAGGATCAGAATAAAGGCCAGGAAAAAGGAAATACCCCACAAGAACAAGCTGGTAGTGGACAAAAAAACAAAGGTGAAGGTGAGGGTGATGATCCCAATAAAAACAAGGGTGACGATGAGGGCAAAATGCCGAAAGATTTAGAAAACTCCATTCTTAACCGGGTAGAAAATAAAGAACGGGAGACCGCAAAACGAATCCTCAATAAAAACTCCTACTCTACGCCGCAAAGCAACGAGAAGGATTGGTAATGAAACAGAAAATTGCATACATATTATTTCTTTTCTCTGCCATATTTAGTTATGGTCAGGTTACTTTAGCGGTTTCTGAAGTGAAAAACCCAAGAGTTAATCAGCGTTTTAATTTGACAGTGATCCTGGAGATCAGCGGGGAAAATATGGAACAGGAAACACCGCTAAGAATGCCAGATTTATCGAAATTTGAGATCGTAGGTTCTGCATCAGATCAAAACACGATTGTTTTAGACGCAAAAAAAGGAGACGTCCTAAATCAAATGGTCTATCAATGGGTTTTGACGCCAAAAGAATCAGGGAAAATTAAATTTGGGTCAGTTTTGGTAACAGTAAATGGTAAAATCTATAAAACTGAACCTTTTGAAATTAACGTAAAAGACAACGAAAAAAAATCATCGGTAGCTGAAAATCTAAGTACGAATAATGATGTTTTTCTAAACTTGGAGCTTAAGGATAAAGTTGTTTACAAAAATGAGCCAGCTGTTGCTGTTCTTCGCGCATACAGTAAGGATTACAGTAATTTCCGAAAGGTTAATAATATCAATTTTTCACAACAAAAAAACGCGAGTATAAAACCCATTAACTTTACAAAATCTGAGATTGAGACCAACTCTGGAATGGCTTCTCAGGTGATTGGAACATTTATGATCTTTCCTAATGAAAGCGGTGATATCGAAATTAATTCGGTTTCTGCCTTAGTTTCAAATGCTTCCAAACCCAATAAAATTTCTTCTAATAGAGTTAGGCTCAGTGTAAAAAAACTTCCTGCAGGAATGCCTCCAAATTTCCAAAATGCGGTTGGTAAATTCGATGTAGCAATTAATCATACTAATTCAAATGAAATACCGGAAGTTGAGAAACCTGTGAATATTACTATTAGAGTTTCAGGTTCAGGAAATTTTGGAACTTTTCATCTTCCTCAAATAATTAATTCTCCTGACTACATTTTCTTTACCCCGCAAATTTCCATTAAAACCGTTCCACAACGAGACGGCCTTAGTGGAGATATGGTCGCAGATTATGTGGTGATTCCAAAAAAATCTGGTCCTATTTCTATCAATTTTGAAAATTTCAGCTTTTTTAATCCTGAAGAGAAACAATATGTTGATTTAGGCCCGAAATCGATTGTTTTAAATGTAAAAACTCCTGCAGAAATCGCAGATGCAAAAAGCACCATCGAAAGAGTAAATGATTATACTAACATTGTTTTGGAGACGGTAAATACTCCAGTATTGCAAACGCATAATTTAAAAGTAAAAAATATAGACAAAATCAACTGGAAAATTGTTTTTGGTAATTTAGGTTTAATGGTTGCCGTTTTTTCCCTCTTTTTAGTATTGAAAAAGAAAACAGACAAGAGAAAAATAAAAACCGAACCAATTATCAGAAGCTCAGCATCCATCGCAGAAACTGAAGAGATCATAAGAAAAAAATTGAGTCACCAATTTGATGAAAATATTGAATACCTAAAAAAATTAAAAGAAAATAAAGATTTCGAAACTTTTTTTGCAGCTTATCAGGAATTAAATATCGAAACCAAGAATTTCTTTTCTGTCGGAAATGAATCTGAGTTCAGAAAATATCTGGAACAAAACAAAGGTGCTCAAATTGCTGAGCAGTACAGAGCACTTTCGGAAAAAATTCAGATCGAAAAATTTGCTCCTTTTCATACTGAAGAACATATTGATTCGATTTTGGAAGCAATTATTTCTTTATACAGCGATATTGTAAAATAACCAAATATTTTTTATATTTTTGCGAAATTAATAATTTCATCTTATGTTTGAAGCTTTCTCTTTAAAAGAAACCCTGACTGCGACAATGGTTTTGTTCGCTGTAATCGACATTGTAGGATCGATACCTATCATTGTTGGATTAAAGAAAAAGTTCGGGAAAATTGAAGCCGAACGTGCCTCGATTGTTGCTGGGGTTTTGATGATTTCATTTCTTTTCATTGGAAATAAAATCCTGAAATTAATTGGTGTTGATGCTTACTCATTTGCCATTGCAGGAGCTTTTGTAATCTTCATTATCGCCTTGGAAATGATTCTGGGAATAGAAATACAGAAAAATACAGAATCGAAATCAGCATCCATCGTTCCCATTGCTTTTCCGCTTATTGCAGGAGCTGGAACATTGACGACCACGCTTTCATTACGTGCGGAATATCATGATATCAATATCATTTGTGGCATTATTCTCAATACTATTTTCGTATATTTGGTGCTTCGATCTTCAAACTGGTTGGAGCGTAAATTAGGCGACGGAACACTGCAGGTTTTGCAAAAAGTTTTCGGAATTATCTTATTGGCGATTTCTATTAAACTGTTTACCGCTAATTTTGCGCAACTTTTCTCAACATATGTTAAATTTTAAAATTAAAAAAAATGCAATTGTTTTATAAAATATTCTTAGCTCTTTTTGTGATTTTCATCGGATTTAATCTCTATGTAATTGAATGGGATTTAGGATTTTGGAATGAAGAAAATGCTAAATTTATCTTTTCCGGTTCTGCTGCTGTTTTAGGAATAATCGTGGTTTTAGTATTGAACACGATGAGCAGACTTGCGGTGGTTAAGAAATAAACTTTTCTAAATATTACATTTATTTCAACATCTTTGATTTCAAAAATTTAAAGTACTAATTCTACTTTATTTTTGATAGTTTATGTATTTCTATACTTTCTTTTGAAAGCTCGTAAGGTAGGATGGAGATAAATATAATCCATAAGTCGAAACTTTTCTACCTTTTCATTTACAACTTTACCATTCAGTAAATTAATTTGTAAATGTAAAGTGCCCTGTTTCCAACTTATTTCTATTCTTTTAATATTCTTCCAAGTAACTCTAACTGCTCTAAGTTCAACACCTTTTTCATTTAATATTAAAAGTGGCAAAAAATAAACTTGGTAAATTTTATAGAGATTAAATAGCAAGGCGAAAATTCCAATTTTTACTATATTTTCACTGTAATCTGTAGCGTAAAGAATAATTCCAACCAAAACTGATGTTGCGATCAAAATTATAAATGAATTAGTTTTAGATTCAATATATCTCTTTTCGATCGGTATTTCACAGACAGAGAATAAAAGTCTATGATGATGTAGAAAACTTTTCTTTAACGCTAAATTTTGAATTTTCATTCTAAAATCTCATCACATCTTTTACAAAGTCATTATTTTGGGTATGTTGCACCAGTTCTTTGATGATGAATGATTTAATTTTATCTTCATCCTTATTGCTCGGAAAAAGCAAGTGAACATTTGCACCGGCATCTAAAGTAAAGAATAGCGGCAGATTGGTTTCTTTCCGGAATTCCCAAATTTTGTTGATCACGGCTAAAGTTCCTGTTTTCATCAAAATAAACGCAGGTTCGCTCATCATCATCATTGCATGCAAAGTCAAAGCTTCGTGTTCTACCAATTGAATGAAACTTTTCATATCGCCCGATTTCAGAATATCTTTCAACAAAGAAAAATTTTCGTGCGCTTCCCGAAATCTTCTTTCAGCATACGGATTTGTATTCATCAAACCATGACCAACCGTAGAACTCACTGACTTTTCACCTTCGTGAATAAGCAAAACCCAATCGTTGAAATTTTTGAATATTGAGTGAATTTCTTTTGTTGAATATGGAACTGCAAAAAGATCAGAACTATCCGCAACTTCTTTAGTTTCGCCCCAGACAACCAAACCGTCGTACAAACTTCGGCACGCACTTCCACTTCCTAGCCTTGCAAGAAAACTAGCTTTCTTCAATTTAGAATCATCGTCAGACTTTCCACTAAAAAAATCATCAAAATCCATTAAACATTTTGCAATCGCACCAAATCCGGAAGCTGAACTTGCAATACCAGAACTGTGAGGAAAAGTATTTTCAGTTTTAATGATGTATTTTCCTTTTAAAATCCAGGGTAAATATTGTTCGATATTTTTAAAATATTTTTCAATTTTCTCACCAAATTTTACTTCTTCTTTTCCAGCTAAAAAAGTTTGAACAGAAAATTTCTTTTCAGCAAAAAATTCTATTTCTGTATTGGTTTTACATTGACTCAAAGTATAACTAATGCTGGGATTTGCAGGAATTTGATTTTCATATTTACCCCAATATTTAATTAAGGCAATATTTGAAGGACAAGATTCTGAAACCTTCGCGTTTATAATTTTATAATGATCTGATCCAAAAAATTCTTCCATAAATAATATTTCTTTGTTGCCAATATTTTGCGACTTAATCGCCTGTTTTATACTTACCAATTTAGATTTAATGAGAATACATTTTATCAATTAAATCTGCATATTTATTTAAAACTACATTTCTTTTCACTTTCAAAGTTGGTGTAATTTCTCCGCTGTTAACTTCAAATTCTGAAGGCATCAAAATAAATTTCTTCACCTTTTCGAATCCCGAAAGTCCTTTCTGAATTTCCTCGATTTTTTCCCTGTAAAATTCTTTTACTTTATCTAAATTTACAATTTCTTCCCAGGTTGTGAAAGGAATATTCATCTTCGTTAACTGATCCGTCAAAGCTTCAAAATTAGGAATAATAACCGCAGTAACGTAAGGTTTTCCTTCTGCAATGATCATCACCTGATTGATAAAATTATTATCGGAAAGCATATTTTCGATCGGTTGCGGCGCAACGTATTTTCCGTTCGACGTTTTCATTAAATCTTTGATCCTGTCTGTGATAAAAAGATTTCCTTTCTCATCAAATTTTCCGGCATCGCCAGTTTTGAACCAACCATCTTCTGTAAAAACTTCAGCGGTTTCAGTGGTCTTTTTATAATAACCTTTCATAATTCCGCTTCCTTTGGCCAAAATTTCGTCGTTTTCCCCAATCTTAATCTCTGTATCTCCAATTGGAATTCCGGCAGAACCATGTTCGAACTGATGAAACGGGAAACAAGTTAAGGTTGCAGTTGTTTCTGTCAAACCATAACCAACCGTGATATGAATTCCCAAAGCCTCAAAAAACCTTGTCACTTCAGCGGAAACAGAAGCGCCTCCACATGGCATGAACCAAAGTCTTCCACCCATTTTTTTCTTAATTTTATTAAATACCAAAGCATTTGCAATGGTATTTTTTAGCTCTAATGAAATGGGTATATTTTTATCTAAACGTCGCAGGTCTGCAACTTGACTTCCTATCTCGATCGCCCAATTGAAAATTTTCTTTTTACTATCTGAACTGTTCTGCGCCATCTCATGAACGCCCGCATAAATTTTCTGGTAAAACCTCGGAACCGCACACATGATCGTTGGTTTGATCTCTACCAAAGCATTTGCGATCAATTTGGTATTCTCTAAGAAATAAACTTTCGCACCACCGTGTAAAGCGAGCAAAGTCCAGCTGCGTTCGAAAACATGCGTTAAAGGTAAAAAAGCGAGGGAAGTTTCATTCTCAAAGTTTTTAAATTTAAAAAATTCAAAATGTGCCTCCACTGATTTATGGAAATTTCCGTGCGTTAACATGACTCCTTTTGGAACACCCGTTGTTCCTGAAGTATAAATAATGGTTGCCAAATCATCATCTTCTTTAGGTACAATATCGAAATTTTCGGCGGCAGATTTAATGAAATTCTGGTAATGCTGACTGTGATCTTTCTGAATTCTGATCAATCTTTTTGCAGCAATAATTTCAGTTAGATAAAGACTATTTTCTAAAATCCGGTAAGAAGCATCATACTGTTCCTGATTACCAACGAGAATTATTTTACATTCAGATTCATTTAAAATATAGGCAGCTTGCTCCTGATTATTGGTAGAATAAATTGGTACTGTTACAGCGCCTAACGACAAAATAGCCAGATCAAAAACGATCCATTCTGCAGAATTATCGGCATAAATCGCGACTTTATCATTTTCTAAAATCCCGGCCTTTCTTAAAGCATTGGCGGTTTTGAAAACCATTCTCTGGAAATCTCCCCAATGAATTTCTTTCCAGCTGTCTCTCTTCTTAAAACCTATCGCGGCTTTCCGTGGAAATTTTTCGGCATTTGTATTTAAAAATTCTGCAGTATTCATATTATTTTGGGGAATTCTGGTGGTCTGAAATATAATTTTTTAAATGAAAGTCGATGCTTTCTGAAACTGGAATAAAGTGATAATTCAATTTTTCCTTAATTTTTTGATTGGAAAGAATATGATGCGAAGTTACCGCTTGAATATTAATTCTATTGAGCAATCTTAAAGGCGGAATAAGCCAGCCTAATAATAGATTCAAAACGTGACCAAAATTTAAAATAAATTTTGGAATTACTTTCGCTTTGCTCTTACCAAATTTATCGCGAATCAGATTGGCAACATCTACTAATTTTTTATTTTCTGAAATGAGTATAAATCTTTCGTCAAATATTTCTTTATTCATTAAAGTAAGCGCAATATTGGCAACATCTCGAACATCCACGTAATTTGAACTTCCGCTCATGGCGTAAGGAAACTTCTCGAAGGTGCCGAAAATCTCTCCACTACTCGATTTCCAGTTTCCGCTGCCGATAATAACTCCGGGATTGACGATAACCGTTTTTAAACCTTCAGCTGAAGCACGCCAAACTTCCATTTCGGAAAAATGTTTGGATTTTGAGTATTTTGAATGATGAAGTTTCGGATTAAAATTCGAATCCTCCGTCACTTTCCCGTTTTCATCAGTTCCATCTAAAACAGCAACCGAACTTACAAAACAGAACTTTTTAACATTGGAATTTTCACACGCGTAAAGAAGATTTCGTGTTCCAACGATATTCGAACGGTACATTTCTTTACGGTCATCCGGATGAAAACTTACTTTTGCTGCACAGTGGTAAACTTCTTCAACATTAATTAAAGCGATTTTCAAAGAATCGATATCATCAAAATCGACGTCGATCCATTCTATTTGATTAAAAAACTCTTCAGGATTTTCGGTGTAAAATTGAAAGGAATGTTTGACATCCTCAATATCACTCGATTTTCTTTTTGTTGCGCGCACTTTTTTACCTTGTTTCAGTAATTCTAAAACAATGACTCTTCCGAGAATTCCTGTTGCGCCCGTAACTAAAATCATAATTTTCTGAGTGGTGAAAAGTGAACGATGAACGGTGAATTTTTCACCTTAATTTTATAAAATTATTTTTAGTCAATATCTGTTTGAGAAAGAAAATCTTTTACAAGTTCATTGAAATCTTTCGGATTTTCTGCCTGAACCCAATGTCCGGCATTTTTTATAGTCACGATGGATGAATTGGGAAATTGCTGCTTAATCTGAAATTCATCCTGAGGTAAAATATAATTAGACTTCGCACCAGAAATGAATAAAGTTTTTCCCGTAAATACACCATATTTTATAGCATTTGAAACAAATTCAGCATACTTTTCAGAAAGGGTTTTCAAATTAAATCGCCACGCGAGTTTTTTATCTTCCGTCCAATAAAGATTTTTGGTAAGAAATTGTATCACCGATTTCTCGGGAATATACTGGTGCAAAACCTCTTCTGCTTCCTGTCTCGTCGTTACTTTAGTAAAATCAACACTTTCTAAAGCTTTTAAAATTCCCTGGTGATGCGGAGGGTAAGCTTTTGGGGAAATATCAACGATAATTAATTTCTCAACTTTCAAAGGATACTTAATAGCAAATTGCATCACTGCTTTTCCACCGAGAGAATGTCCTAACAAATTGCATTGATCAATTTCATGAAATTCCATATAATGCAAAATATCGTGGGCTATGTCATCATGACTCATTTCTTCGGAATGAAAACTTTTGCCATGATTCCTTAAATCGATCAAATGCACGGGAAAAAATTCACCCATTTCTTTACCAAAACTTCCCCAGTTATCGAGCATTCCGAACAAGCCGTGAAATACTAAAAGTGGTGTTCCTGATCGATTTTCTCCGAATATTTTTGAGTGTAGAATTTGCATCAATAAAAATTAAAGTTCAAAATTAATGTAATTTTCGGCGAAAGCCTATTAATATTAGATTGTCTAATTTATTTTACCACTTTGCCAACCGCTTCAAATAAGCTTGCACGGTATTTTCCATACCCATATACAACGCTTCAGAAATCAAAGCATGACCGATCGAAACCTCCAATAAATTCGGAATATTATCTGCGAAATATTTTAAATTTTCTAAACTTAAATCGTGACCAGCATTAATTCCAAGACCATATTTCTGAGCTTCTAAAGCGGTTTCTATGTAAGGTTTGATGGCTTCTTCTTTATTTTTAGAATAATTGGTTGCGTAAGCTTCAGTATATAATTCAATTCGGTCAGCACCAGTTTCTTTCGCAAATTTTACCATTTCAGGATTTGGATCCAAGAAAATTGAAGTTCGAATTCCGGCATCTTTAAATTCAGAGATTACATTTTTTAAAAATCCTAAATTTTTCTCGCAATCCCAACCAGCATTCGAAGTAATGGCATCTTCACCATCCGGAACCAAAGTCACCTGCTCTGGTTTTACTTCTAAAACCATGTCGATAAACGGACGGTGCGGATTTCCTTCAATATTAAATTCGGTATAAACCAAAGGTTTCAAATTGTAAACATCTTTTCTTGTAATATGTCTTTCATCAGGTCTTGGATGAATGGTAATTCCTTGTGCACCAAATTCCTGCAATTTAATTGCGGCTTCTGTAACACTGGGAAGTTCACCACCTCTTGCATTTCTAATGGTTGCAATTTTATTAATATTTACGCTCAGTTTTGTCATTTTTTACATTTTATTAAACTGCATTATTTCTAAATCAAACTCTTTGGAAGCGACCAAAAGATGATCAAAAATATCGGCAAGAATTACTTCAAATTTACCCCACTCCGAATCATTGGTAAAACAATATATTTCCAATGGCATTCCTTGTGGTGTATTTTCTAATTGTCGAACCATCAACGTTTCTTTTTGGTCAATATGTTCGCTATTTTTCAAATAATTAAAGACATATTCCCTGAAAACTCCAATGTTTGTTAATTGGCGTCCGTTGATCAGGAGCTCTGAATTTTCTATCGATTCTCTTTCTTTAATAATTTCTTCTTTCTTTTTGTCCAGATAATCTTTGATCAAATTAATCTTCGACAAACGATTCACTTCTTCAAGATTTAAAAATTTAAAGGAATTGATATTAAAAATAATAGATCGTTTGATTCGTCGCGTATTGCTTTCTGACATGACTTGCAGATTTTTGATTTCTGTAGTCAATAAATCATAAGTCGGAATTGTAGAAATCGTTTTATCAAAATTTTGAATTTTCGTGGTCAGAAGATTTAGATCTTCAATTGTTCCTTCCAGATTATACTTCGGAATTCCGATCCAGTCACCTACTTTTAAATTTTTTGAAGTTGCTACATGAATTCCAGTTACAAAACCGAGAATGGTATCCCGAAAAACCAAAACCATTACCGCAGTAATTGCTCCCAAACTTCCAACAATCGCAGAACCGCTGATTCCGAAAATCACACAAATTGCAATTACTCCAGCAACAAAAATTCCAAAAATTTTCACCGTTTGCGATACTGCATTTAAAGCAATGATTTTATAGTAGTCCTGTTTGATGATAAAATAATTTCGGAAAGCACTTAAACCTCGATAAAGCATTCCGGCAACGATAAAAACAATCGCCAAATAAATCATTCTTTCCAGAAAAATAAAACTTTTAGGATGTCGGTAAAAAATAGAAAATAACGCATAACTTCCGAATAACAAAGCCATTAAATGCGAAAAAGAATTCGTAATTCGTGATTGGTAAATCGATTTCAGAACCGGATATTTATCCTTAGAATAAAAGAGTTTGAAGATGGTATTAATCAACAATTTAAAAAGAAAATCGATTAAATAAATAATCCCCACGAAAAAAGCAAACTTAAGGAGAATCTGCAATAGTAAAACCCAGTTATCAGGAATATTATCCCGCACAAAAAAGTGAATATAATCACTTATGGTCTGCAGAAAATCTTTGGTATCTTTCAGTTCGTTGTTCATCTACGCAAAAATAAGAATTCTGTTTGTCTTTCCCCGATTTATACCTACTTTTAACAAAATTTATCACGAATGGATCATACCTTGATTGCTTTAGTAAGTATTATTTTACTCGTTCTGGGAATTGTGGGGACTTTTCTTCCCGTTCTTCCAGGATTGTTGCTTAGTTTGTGCGGTTTGTTGATTTATAAATTCGGAACAGACACGCCATTATCAATGGTTTATATTTGGATCTTTGTTTTTCTCACCGCCATTTCAGTGGTTCTTAATTATGTAATTCCTGCACGAACAACCCGAAAATACGGCGGAACACGTTGGGGAAGTGTTGGTTCTGTAGTTGGAACTCTGGTAGGAATGTTTTTTATTCCTATTCCTTTTGGTTTTTTGATAGGAATGTTTTTGGGTGTTTTTGTTGGCGAATTATTGCATGACGCAAATGACAAGAAAAAAGCATGGAATTCAACAAAAGGTGCTTTTATTGGCTTTCTTTATGGAACAGGCTTTAACTTCATTGTTGGTTTGGCAATGTTTTTGGTTGTTTTAATAGATATCTTTAATAATTAAATTATGATACATCGAATAATTATTTCCACTTTTGGATTTTTAGCTTTGGCAACTTGTAAAAACCAAACTTTTTCCCAAAATTCAAATACCTCAGAAAAAACTGAGATCGCAACAAAAACTACTGTATCAACTCCCAAATCCACTCCTGTGAAAACTACAAATAACAGTGAACCAGAAATGTCTACCGGAATGCCACCAGATAAAGCTGCGGTAAAACAAGCTGAAAAGGAAGCCAGTGCGAAAGTTTCCCAAAGCGGCGTAATTTATTTGAAAGAAGGCGAAAATAAATTTTTGAAAGAATATGAAATGAATGTTACTTTCAAAAAGATGTTGGAAGACAGCCGTTGTCCAGAAGGCGTAAATTGTATTTGGGCCGGAGTTGCGACCGCAGAAGTGGAAGTAATGGGTTTGGCGACGCGACCAACGATTATAAAAATAAGTACGATGGATGATTCAAGCAGAGGTTATGCAGATTCACAGGATTTTAACGGTTATCAAATTACTTTATCCGACGTTTCTCCAAACACTACTTCTGACCGAGGTTTCAAAGCATTGCAGGGAAAATACAAAATAGGTATTAAAATTAAAAAACTCGCACCAGGACAAACTTCCCCGAATAGTCCTACCACGAAATAGGTTCTATATTTTTAGATTTTAAATAGTCATTGATCTGCGAAAAAGGTTTGCTATCATAAAATCCACGATATACAGAAAAAGGTGATGGATGGGCAGATTTTACAATAAAATGTGTAGAGGAACTAATTAGTTCCTCTTTTTTTTGTGCAAATGCGCCCCATAAAACAAAAACAACATCTTCTTTTTTGTCGGAAATTTCTTTGATGATGAAATCGGTAAATTTCTCCCAACCCAGATCTTTGTGAGAATTTGGAGAATGAGCTTTTACGGTTAACGTCGCATTTAAAAGCAGAATGCCTTGTTCAGCCCAATCATCCAATTCTTTTTTGGTTCTGTCAATGCCTAAATCGTCTTGCAATTCTTTAAAAATATTTTTAAGTGAAGGCGGAGTTGCAACATTTTCAGAAACAGAGAAACATAACCCATTTGCCTGAAAATCATTATGATAAGGATCCTGACCGATAATCACAACTTTTATTTGATCAAAAGGCGTTAATTCTAAAGCACGAAAAATCTGCTTTTTTGGTGGGAAACATTTTCCAGAAGCATATTCTTCTTTCACCTTTTGCCAAAGATTTTGAAAATATTCGGTTTCTTTTATTGGGGCAAGAATTTCAGTCCAGGTCATTTGTTGATGTGATGATTTGTGAATGTGTTAATGCGATGATTAATTAAATTGAAGTGAGTTCAAAAATAAGATTTTCAGGAAACTTTTTGTCTCTCCGATTTTCATTTAAAACAAATTTTGATTTTTGAAGTAATTTTATTGAATTCAAATTATTTTTATTGGTAAAAGCTTCGATTTTATTTAAATTTAAATCATTGAACCCATAATTTAAAATAAAGTTGACCGCTTCTGACATGATTCCTTTTCCGTGATATTCGGGTAATAATTCATAACCCAATTCTGCAGTTTTTCGATCTTCAGAAAATTTCCAGAGACAGATCGTTCCTAGTAATTTGGGATTATTCTGAACAGATATTGCCAGAAAAACAATGTCGTTATTTGCCGATTTCCTTTTAATATTGAGAATAAATTCTAATGCTTCAAAGGAATTTTGCGGAGGTACTCTGTGAAGAAATTTATTGATGTGTTCATTGCTTCTGATGCCTAAAATCTCAACAGCATCGTTTTCATTTATTGGTCTTAAAATTAAGCGCTCGGTCGAAAATCTCATGCCTCAAAGATAGAATTTTCAAATTTCATAAACGTTTTTATTTCCCAATAAACATATTTGATATCTGTAAAAACTTCAAACAAACTTCAGAAATTAAGTCAAGCTTGCAAAGTTCATCATTGCAATAGATTAAAACTTTTGTAAGTGTTGGTTTAAAATAATTAAATTTGCGTGTGCATATACAAAAAGATGATTTAGACGAACTCGAATTTCCGGAATTACTCGCGGAAATTTCCCCTTTTGCTTTCTCCAAAAAAACCGTAGAAAAAATTTCACAGCTTCGTCCTGTTCCGATTGAAGAAGCCGAACTTTCCTTAAAAAAAGTAGCCGAATACCTTTCAAGTTTTGAAAGTGATAACGCCATTCCTTTCAATGAATATGAGGATATTGAAGAGGAATTGAAATTGATGGTGATTGAAAATTTCCGTTTGGATAACAGTTCTTTTCTCAAAATAAAAAGTTTAACAGAGCAAATTTCTAAACTTCAAAAGTTTTACCCAGTTTATGAGGATCTATTTCTGAATCTGAATAGTGACGTTAAAGATTTAGAATATCGAAAGGAAATTATCGACCGGATTGATAAAGTTCTGAACCGATTTGGTGAAGTTAAAAGTGAAGCGTCGCCGATTTTGAGAACTTTACGAAGCGACATTTCGCATGCCAGAAAAGCCATTCAGGAAAATTTCAACCGAAGTTTAACCGGACTTATAAACACGGATTATCTGGATGATATTAGGGAAAGTATTATCGATGATCAAAGGGTTTTAGCCGTAAAATCAGCCTATAAAAAACGAGTTCCGGGGCGAGTTTTAGGACTTTCAAAAACAGGTTCAATCACCTACATCCAGCCGGAATCGGTAGTAAAACATCAGTTTAAATTTAGAGAAGATATTGAAGAGGAAAAAAAGGAAGTCGATAAAATTTTACGAAAATTGACTACAGAAATCGCAGAATTTCAACCTCAACTTTCAGAGTATCAAACTTATATTTTCGATTTAGATTTAACCAGAGCCAAAGCAAAATTTGCACAAAGAATCAATGGTGTTCTGCCGAAAATCAATCGCCACAAAACAATGCGTTTGGTTCAGGCTTTCCATCCTTTGCTTTGGTTGAGAAATCAGGCAGAGAAAAAGAAAATTTTCTCTCAGAGTTTGACATTTACAGAACATAACAGAATTATTTGTATTTCTGGACCGAATGCGGGTGGAAAATCCATCACTTTAAAAACGGTTGGATTACTGCAACTGATGATTCAATCTGGAATTTTGGTTCCCGTTCATCCAAAATCTGAGATGTTTTTCTTTGATCATTTAATGACCGATATTGGAGATAATCAATCCATTGAAAATCAGCTTTCTACTTATTCTTCCCGTTTGAAGAAAATGTCGAAAATCATTAAAGAAGCCGATGCAAACACGCTTTTATTGATTGATGAATTTGGAACAGGTTCTGATCCGGAATTGGGTGGCGCTTTGGCAGAAGCTTTTCTGGAATTTTTCTACGATAAAAAAAGTTTTGCGATCATTACAACGCATTATACGAACATTAAACTCGTTATCGAACAACTTCCGAATGCGCAAAATGCAGCGATGCTTTTTGATGAAAATTCACTTGAACCACTCTACAAATTAGAGGTCGGACAAGCTGGAAGTTCTTTTACATTTGAAGTTGCGGAGAAAAATAAAATCCCCGCTTTTATTATTAGAAGTGCTAAAAAGAAAGTGGAACACGATATTCTAAACCTGGATAAAACCATTGTAAAACTGCAGCAGGAAAAATTTGAGGTCGAAAAAATAAAAACCGATTTAGCAGAAAAACGAGATTCTACGCAAGAGAGAAAAGAAAATCTGGAGAAGTTGAATGAACAATTGCAGCAGAAACTCTTTAACTTTCAGAAGCTTTACGAAGACGAGCACCGCAAATTGCAATTTGGAAATAAAGTAGAAACCTTCATCGAGGCCTATGTCAAAGGGAAATCCCGCAAATTAGTAGTTGGAGATTTTGTAAAAATACTGGAGCAGGAAAAATTCAGAAGAGTCGGTGCTGATAAAGATGAAAATAAAAAACTGCTTATCGTAAAGCGCAAAATTACACAGCAACTCAGAAAAGTAGATGTACAGGAAAAAATCGTAGAAACCCACGAGAAATTAGAAGACAAGCGCCAAAAAGAACGCGCTGTCTGGATGAAGATCGGTCAGCGAGTACGAATTCCGGGTTCCACAAGTGTTGGTACGATTGAAAAAATTGAAAAGAACGGCAAAGTCTCTGTGAATTACGGTACTTTTAAAACGCAGATTTCTGGCGATGAACTCGAACGGATTTAAATTGATGTCAGATAACGAGTTTTTCACACGATTTTAAATTCATAAAAATTTAAAAAACAGAACAAAAAAAAGCGTCTAGTTGTGAAACTAAACGCTTTATCGATTTAAAAAAGTGGTCTCTCCAGGAATCGAACCAGGGACACATGGATTTTCAATCCATTGCTCTACCAACTGAGCTAAGAGACCTTTCGTTAATTGAGTGGTGCAAAAATAGGAACTTTATCCTTATCTCACAAATCATTTGTTAAAGTTTTCTTCGGAAAACCCTAATATTATTGATTATCAACGTCATTATTTTCTTCTTTTTGAATTTGCTCACTCATTTCTTCCAAAACTGGCTTGATTGTACTCTCCGGAAGTTCACTAATTCTAATGTACATCAACCCATCAATTGCATCATTGAAATTAGGATCTACGTTAAATGAGATTACTTTTGCATTTTGTTTGATATATTTTTTGATCAAAACCGGTAATCGCATTTGAGGTTCCAGATCATCAATTATTTTATCAAGTTTGTTGAGATCAGATTCTACGCCGTCAAAAAACAAATGTTTGTCACGCTCTTTCAGCATTACTTTGAATTCCTTTTTCGGATGAATATATTGTGCAACTGCCGAATCATAGTAATTGGAACGCATAAATTCAATCATCAAAGATTTTGAAAACTCCGAGAATTTATCAGAAATACTTACTCCGCCCATCAAAAATTTATGTTCCGGATTTCGCAAACAAACATGTACAATTCCGCGCCACAAAAGAAAAAGCGGCAAAGGTTTTTGTTGATATTCGGTAGAAATATAAGCTCTTCCCATTTCGATGACCTTGCGAAAAAAAGGTTGCAGTTCCGGATCAAATTCAAAAAGTGAACTCGTGTAAAACCCATCAATCCCGTGATTTTTCATCACTTCGCTTCCTAATGCCATTCGATATGCGCCGGCTAATTTCTGGGCTTTATTGTCCCAAAGAAAAAGATGATGATAATATTCGTCGTATTTATCTAAATCGAAAGGAAGATTACTGCCTTCTCCGATCTTTCTGAAGGTGAGTTCCCGCTGTCGACCGATCTCGCGCATAATGGAAGGAATTTCAGAATAAGAGGCGAAAAAGACTTCATAATTTCCATTTCTGAAAAGCATTTTTTCTTTCTTGTATAAATCCTCAATATCCTTAATTAAATCTGCCTGTGGCGTTTCATCGATAATATTGTGCACCACATTTTCCTCTTTCGTCAACGGAAAATTGAGTTTTAAATTAGGCAGTTTCAATTGATCAGCAATCGACCTTCTTTTTTCATAGTAGGATTTGAGCATATAAATTTTCTTCTGCAGAAAATCGCCCATTTCTTCAATGGTATCATAGTCTTCCAGCACTTTTAAGGATACCGGCTTTCCGATTCTGATTCGAATTGGCTTTTCCCGGTCGCGCATCATTTCGGTCGGCAACATCAAAGTCTGCAAATCGGGATGAATTTTGGCAAGCTGATAAAAAATATGGCTGTTTTTTGCATGAAAATACATGGGAACAACCGGTACTTTTGCCATTTTAATTAATTTCAAAGCGGCTTTTTCCCAGGGTTTATCTTGAATTTCGTTGAATTTATTATTTCGGTTTGAAACTTCTCCTGCCGGAAAAATCCCGACGCAACCCCCAGTTTCCAGATGTTTTAAAGTTTCCCGCATTCCGACCGAACTGTTTCTGACCTCTTTTCGATTTTCAAATGGGTTTACAGGAATGACGAAAGGTTTCATAGGCTCGATCTTCTCTAAAAGAAAATTTCCCATAATTTTAAAATCAGGCCGAATTTCGGTAAGGATTTTCGTCATCAAGATTCCATCAATTCCACCCAGAGGATGATTGGAAACCAAAATAAAAGGACCTGTTTTCGGTATTTTAGCCAGATCCTCCGTAAAGACAATATATTTTAAATTCCGTTGTCGTACGAAAGAATCAAAAAAGTCTTTTCCAACTTTATCCTTCAGGGAATCGTAAAGTCTGTTGACTTCATTGATCTTGGTTAAACTCATCATCGCCGACGCGACAGGATTTTTTAAGAATCCTATTTTATCCAGACCAGACGCTTTTATTAAATCACTTTTAGAAATAAGACTCATTGGTTATTAGTTAGTTACAACTTGTATTGTTTTTTTGGAAATCTGCTCTAATAAAATATTTTTGTTTTCATAGAACTTATTTAAGTCCTCTAATTTAGCATTTCTTACGGTAAAGAGCGACACGTTTTTCACGACCTCTGAATTAAAGTTGATCTGAAGCTCCTGATTGAGATCATCGATATGATCGTATTTATCTTCCACACACAAAACGAAGGAGATCGCCGACGTCTGCATAAGGGAAATCGTGATTTTATGTTTTGCCAAAAGTGCGAAGATCTGACTCAAATGTTCCTCTGCAATAAAAGCAAAATCCCGCGTAGAAATACGCATCAAATTTTGATTTTCTTTTAAAATATAGGTTTCCTGATTTTCGGTTTGCTCCGAAGATCCTACCTTAGTTCCAGGTTTTTTGGGCTCCAGAAAAGACTTCACATAAAAAGGAATATTTTTCTGTTTTAAAGGTTGCAAAGTTTTTGGATGAATTACCGACGCGCCGTAATATGCCATTTCTATCGCTTCTTCGTAAGAAATATTGGATAAAAGATTTACATTTTCGAATTTTCTGGGATCGCCTGTCATTACGCCGGGAACATCTTTCCAGATCGTCATCGCTTCAGCATTTAAACAATAGGCAAAAATCGCCGCCGAATAATCAGAACCTTCCCGCCCCAAAGTCACTGTGAAATTATTCGCTTCTGAACCTATAAATCCCTGCGTAACAAAACACGAATCGCAATCTAATTCCGAAATTTTTCGTTGCGTTTCTTCCCAGTTGATATTTCCTTCGCGGTAATTGCTGTCAGTTTTAATGTAATCACGCGCATCGAGCCAGTGATTTTTGAACTGGATATCGTTTAAATATTCACTCAAGATTTTAGAGGAGATCATTTCCCCACAACTTACGACCTGATCGTAAACAAAATTATAGTTGGGTGATTTGTTCCGTCGCAAAAAAGATTCAATATCATCAAAAAATAAAGAAATCTCCGAGAAAACCGGGTGATGTTCCTGAAACAAACCTTTCGAAATTTCTAGATGGTTTTGCTTCACTTTTTCAATTTCAGTTTGATAGTCGATTTTATCAAAATAATTTTGAACCGCCTTTTCTAAAGCATTTGTTGTTTTTCCCATCGCCGAAACAACAAGGACACAATTTTCAAAACCTTCCGATTCTAAAACAAGGGATACATTTTTCACCCCTTCCGCATCTTTCACCGATGCGCCACCAAACTTAAAAACTTTCATTAAACATTTAATTATTAATAGTTTACAATTCCAAAACCTCCTTTTTAAGAATGGTAATAAAATTCAAAAATATCATTTTAAGGCGAAATAAAAAAATGAACATTATTAATAAAAAAAGTAAGGTTGCAAATAAGTTCGCCAGAAACGCACAATTATTTAAGCATTGACTCCAAATAAACCTGTTTTCCTTGATTTTTCTGAAAAGAAAAGCCGAAAGATTCAAAGATATTTCCGAAATTTGTAATTATCCAAAAAGCAAAAAAATGTCAGAACAAAATTTTCAGACGCTCGGTGAATTTATTATTGATAAGCAGGAAGATTTTCTGTATTCCACAGGTGAACTTTCCCGCCTCTTAAGTGCAATTCGACTCGCTTCGAAAATGGTTAACCGCCAGGTAAATAAAGCCGGAATCGCCAATATCATCGGAAAAGTGGGCAGTGAAAATATTCAAGGAGAAGAACAGCAAAAATTAGATGTTCTGGCAAACGAAATTTTTATAGAAGCTTTGTCACAAAGAGAAGTTGTGTGCGGGATCGCGTCGGAAGAAAATGATGATTATATAGAAGTTAAAACCGGTCCGAACGCACATTTAAGCAAATATGTAGTCTTGATCGATCCTTTAGATGGTTCTTCAAACATCGATGTAAACGTTTCTGTAGGAACAATTTTCTCTATTTACAGAAGAGTTACAGAACCGGGAACTCCCGTTGGAATCGAAGATTTCTTACAAAAAGGAGTCAATCAGGCCGCTGCAGGTTACGTGGTTTATGGTTCATCCACAATGATCGTTTATACGACTGGAAATGGCGTGAATGGTTTTACCCTCGATCCAAGTTTGGGCACCTATTATCTTTCTCATCCAGCCATGAAATTCCCGGAAATAGGAAAAATTTACTCTATTAACGAGGGAAACTACGCCAAATTCCCACAAGGCGTAAAAGATTATATCAAATATTGTCAGGAAGAAGAAAACGACCGTCCTTACACGTCCCGCTACATCGGTAGTTTGGTTTCCGATTTCCACCGAAATATGATCAAAGGCGGAATTTATATTTACCCTTCAACTTCGCAGTCACCGAACGGAAAACTGAGATTATTGTACGAATGTAATCCAATGGCTTTACTGGCAGAACAAGCCGGCGGAAAATGTACCGACGGATTTAGAAGAATTCTCGAAATAGAACCAACAGAATTACACCAAAGAGTTCCATTTTTCTGCGGAACAACAGAAATGGTAGAAAAAGTTGAGGAATTCATGCAGAAATATAAATAATTCTTTCTTTAAATCATTTTTTCAGGAGCTTTAACCCGCTTTCCACTATATCTTTTCCTTTTTTCCTAAAAAAAAGAAAAAGGATGCCGTTGCAGTCGGGGCTACTTTAGAATGCAAATTTTATTAACAAATCTTGGTGCCAAATTTTAAGATTGAAAAAGCGACCGAAAAAGATCATTTAACGTTGACAGAAATAACCGTTGACGGCAAAGCATTTTGGGGTTTTTCAAAAGAAGAATTATCTAAATGGAAAAATGAATTAACAATTACGCCCGAATATATTGCAGAAAACGAAACCTACAATTTAGTCTTAGATTCGTCAATAGTTGGTTATTATTCCTTTCTTAAAATAGACGAAAACACGCTTCTGCTGGATAATTTATTTTTATTTCAAAAGGTTATTGGAAAAGGTTTCGGCAAATTATTAATGCAGAATTTTTTGAAACGAGCGAAAAGTTTAAATATTTCTAATATTATTCTGGAAGCTGAACCCAACGCAGAAAATTTCTACAAGAAATTTGGCTTTTCCACTTATGATCATCGCGAATCTGTAATCAAAGGCCGTTTTCTACCGAAAATGAAATTAGATCTTACCTGAATTTTTTTCAAATATTTCTCCATGAAAAAAGCAACTTTTAAAAATTACATTCTCAATTTCAAAAATCCCAGCGGAACTTCCCGCGGAGTTCTCAATACCAAAGAAACGTTCTTTCTGGAAATTTCAGAAAATGGTAAAAAAGGCATCGGCGAATGCGGACTTTTCCGAGGTTTAAGTTGCGATGATGTTCCTGAATACGAGGAAAAATTACAATGGCTTTGTGAAAATATTAATGAAAATAAAGAAGTTCTTCAAAAAGAATTGCTTCATTTTCCCTCCATTTGGTTCGGTTACGAACAGGCGATCTTAAATTTAGAAAATGGGGACGATTTATATTTCCCGAGTGATTTTACAGCCGGAAATTCTTCCATAAAAATCAACGGTTTGATCTGGATGGGAAATGCAGATTTCATGCAGCAACAGATCGAAGAAAAATTAGACCAAGGCTTTGACTGCATCAAATTAAAGATCGGTGTCAACTGGAATTCTGAAAAAGAGATCATAAAACAATTGCGACAAAAATTTCCAAAAGAACAACTGGAATTAAGAGTTGACGCAAATGGTGGATTTAGTTTTGAAGAAGCTAAAATCGTCTTACAGGAACTTTCAGACTTAGGAATTCATTCCATCGAACAACCCATAAAAGCAGGAAATCTCATGGAGATGAAGATCCTCTGCAAAGAAACTTCAACACCGATTGCCTTGGATGAAGAATTAATTGGAATTGTTGATTTAGAAAAAAAGAAAAAGTTGTTAGAAGAGATCAGACCTCAATATACTATTCTCAAACCTTCTCTCATTGGCGGATTCTCCGGCAGTGATGAGTGGATCTCTTTGGCAGAAAATCTGGGAATCGGTTGGTGGATCACCTCCGCTCTGGAAAGTAATATGGGTTTAAATGCCATTGCACAATATACTTTTACCAAAAACCCTGCAATGCCGCAAGGTTTAGGAACCGGTGGATTATTTACGAATAATTTGGAAACACGTCTATATTTGAATGGCGATCAACTTTCAATAAAGGTTTGAGACAATTATTATCATTTAATCTACAAAATTCTAGTTCCTGTTTTTCACTAAAACCCAGCCGGTGTACGTTCTGCCATCAGGTAAAGTGATCTGATACCAATATGATCCGGTATTCACCAATCGTGAATTAAATGTTCCGTTCCACACAAAACGACTTGAACTGTCCTGTTCAAAAACTTTGACCAGGAATCGGTTAAACACTTTCAAATTTGCAGATTTTCCGTTAAAAACATTTAAATCATCGATGATCCAGGTATCATTGTAACCATCTGCATTTGGAGTAAAAGCATTTCTGATATTCAAAATAACGCCTTCCTTGGAATTTGGAAGACAGTCTGATCCCTCAAATTTCACGTAAAATGTGGTGATGCCAAAAGGAAGATTGGTGAAAACATTATTTTCCACAAAATTGATCCCATCTTTTGAGTACAGAATTTTACGACTTCCAGTTGCAATAACGGTAATTGTGTTTCCATTTGCGATCAAATCTGTGATTACAGGAATTTCAAATACCTTAACATTAAACGTGGTCGAAAATGTACATCCATTTGCAGCGGTCACATTTATTTTATAAAGCCCCGCCGTTTTTACGCCTAAAAGTTCTTTGGTTTTAGAAATAACTTTTCCGGTAGGATCCAGCCATTCAAACGTCACAATATTCAAATTTGAAAAATCGGGTTTAATATCTACGAAGCTTTCCGGACAGTAATTATAGTCAGGTAAAGTGAACATGGGCGTCTTTTTCAAGCTTAAATTTATTTCGGCTTTCTCAGGACAAAATCCGGGAGACTTAATTTTAACAAATACCTTTTGTGTTCCAGAATTCTCATTGTAAAGAAAAGCTTTAGGCGAGTTTATTATATGAGTATTATTATTGAGATCGAGTAAACTGGGGTAATATTCGAAAGTTGCAGGACTATACAAAGAACTTTCAAATTGTGTTAAATCAATATTTTCTGTCCCATCATTTCCTACATCACAAGTATTGGTAATAGTGAAAGGTCCATTATTAATCAATTTTACTTTCTGGCCTAAATTTAAATCTACCGAAGCAGTATCAAAACACCCCGGAATATTTTGCACACGCACCCAAATCCTCGTCACTGAAGCATTAAAAGTAAATTTGTCAGGATTTAAAATAGGATTAACATTTTGATCAGCTTCTGCTTTAGTATAAAAAAATGTAAAATGATTATCAGCACTTTGCGTGTAGATCATACCTGATGTAAATTTAGTCAGATCAACATCGTATAAACCATCTAAATTATCATCACAAATCCCTGATATTTTAGAGTTTAAAGCTTTGGGAGGAATATAAGTTTGCAATTCGATCGAAGTAACAGAAAAACAAAATGTAGTTTTTGACGTAAATCTTACCCAAACTTTAAATCTTGAATGAGCCGTAATAACGGGCGAAGTGATCTGCGTAGAAGGAATGCCATTGTTTGCTTCCAGCTCCGTTTTATAATACGTAATATTTATATTTCCAAGCAGGATTGAATTTTGAGCTTGAGAAAACAAGTCCGGGATCGCGTCGCTGAGCGTAAATGATTCATTCAGATTAAAATCAAAATCACATTTCTGAAGCACTGCAGGTTTGATGACAATGACCGGCAAAAAATTTAAAGTAATATTGATGGTACTGACAGAATAACAACCGCCATTTCCATTAGAAACTTTCGCGTAAACGGTACTTTTATGCTGGGAGCTGAATGTGGTGGGATTTGCTATTAATCCGGATAAAGAATTGCTCGCAGCATCGTAAGTTTGATAATATTGAAACGAAACCGGCGCAGTATCTGCGTAAATTTCACTTTGCAAACCCGTGAGATCAAAAGGTTCCTGACCATCATTATTATTATCGCAAACCGAATTTTTAACCACCTCAACTACCGTTTTTACAGTCGGTGTTGGAACCAACATTAAATTAATTTCAAAAACATTGGAGCAAACGTAAGATACTATTTTTACAAATAATTTGGTTCCGTTTTGAATATTATAGGTCGTTAAAGGATTGTTGTTATTGTCCGCATCAGTCTGACTAATAAAATAAGAAACGGTAGCATTTTGCGATCCGACAATCATTTTATTAAAACTGGAGAGCCTAGTATTTTCTTGTCCATCATTTTCAAAATCACATATTTCAAATTGGGTTTGATGAATAATAACATGAACTAAATTAATCTCAATTTCCTTAACCGCATAACAGCCAGTTGAATCTTCGAATCTCACGTAGAAACTGGTTCTCACTAAACTTCCGTCTGTAGTTATAGTCTGTAAATTAGATATAGGATTCTGATCATTTTCTGCATCTAAAGACGTTTTGAAGTAAGAAACACTTATACCAACCGGTGATTGCAAAAGCATTTCGGGCGAATAATCCTTTAAATCAACCGTAATATCCTGAGTACCATCAAAACACCTGTAAACAGAATCGTCTTTTGCCTCGACATAGGTAAAAGTAACATCCATATTTACAGTGGCAATACTGAAACATCCGCCGGTAAACTGTACTCTTACAAAAACGGAATATTTCCCTTTGATAATATCTTTTATACTGCTACCAGTCCCGGAATAAGCTTCCTGATACGACCTGTAAAAACTTAAAATTACATTTTGTTCTGAGGTAACTAATGGTCCTATGATATCCAGGTAATCAAAAAGTTCAACAGAATCATACTTAAAATCACAAGTAGTATAAGTAAAAGTTATTGGAGTATTTACCACCGGACTGGCTATAAAAGTGATTTTTACAGGACCGAAAACCTGGCTACAAGTCGCCGTTTCATATTTTACATATAATTCGATATCATTCACAATATTCGCCGTTGTTACTTCATCAACATTATTGGCAGCGTCTTGTGCAGATAAAAAATAATGGATCGTACCAGTGATAGGAGCAGAAAATAATTTCGAATTTAGCGACGAAAGCTGGTAACTGTTCTCTACGCCATCATTATTAATATCACAAATCGCTAATGTATTGGTAAGCAAACTGTTTGAAAGTAATTTTAAATTTAAGACCGCAATCCGGAAACAGGAAGGATCAGAAAGATTTTGAACACGTACAAAAAAAGTTTTGTTACCGGAAAGCACGAAAGTTGTAGGTTGCGGATTATCTCCATTTTGCGCCTCTCCTAAAGAATTATGATACGTAAAAATAAAATTGTTTGCATTTTGAGGAGTGAGATCGCTCTTATATTCTTCTAAATTGATGTTTAATGAATTAGTACCACACAGAACAGCTGTAAAATCCTTCGTCAATGGGTAATCTGGCGCGAAAGTGACATTTGTGCTGGCTTCTAAAGTATAATCAAAATCTCCGCACATCGGATATTTGACTTTTACCGTATAAACTTCATTTTTTTCGGGACATACATTAACCATATTACCTGCACCAATTGATTCATTTTTTGAATTAAACCACAAAATTTGCGGCGTGATCGCAGAACCTGAAGGTGTAAATTTCCATGCTTCATTCTCAGCTTTCCAAATACCTGTATTTCTTCCCGCCGGAGAATATCCAACCGTTCTGTCTTCACTGATAATTCCTAGTAAAGAATTTTTAAATTTTGCAGAAGGACATGGAAGCGGTTTGCTTTTCACAAAAACTTCAATACTATTAGATCCTTCAGATAAGACAATTTGAGAGGTAGAAGTCTCATTGCAGCCAACAATTCTACCTTTATAAAAATTTATGATAAGTTTACGACATGGCGCCATACCAGTAATACTGTAATAAATCTCGGAATCATCATTAGGAGAAAACACCAGATCACTGAAAGCACCAAAAATACTGCTCTTATGGAGAGAGGTATTCGGGTTTGAATCCTGTACATTGGGATAATTAATGTTTCCAAGTTGAGAAACGTCAAATGATATAACGCCATTGGTTCCTATTATGACTGAATTGTAGTTATTTCCAAAAAAACAAAAATTAAAAGGTATCTCTATTTTACTAAAAAATAAATCATCTCCTTCAGCATGAAGTGACGTTCCAGCGTTAAAATCACCGTAAGGCGTAAAGGTTTCTGAGGAAACGGTGTAAGAATCAGTTTTATTAAATACCGGGATCTCGGTTTTCAATTGTAAACATTTTCCATTGAGAGGATAGCTACAGTTAATGACAGGATTTTCATTTCCCAAAGCATCTGTAATGTTCGCACCTGCACAAAATTGCTGACTTAGCAAAGGACAGCAGTTTAATAAAAAGGTACAAATAAAAAAAAATAGTTTTGTCTGCATATTACAGTTATTTTTTGTTGTTACCTTTCAAAATTTGTGTTTGGGCGGGATATCAATGAAGATAATGAACTAAATTACTCTTAGAAAACCAGTTACTTTATAAAAGTATCAGATTCTATTTGAGCTTTTTAACAGTACAATAATTTCTATAAATAGAAACGTCGATTTAACATAATATTAATTCGAGTCAAAAGTAGTATTATTTTTCACAATATAAAATAATCCTGGTGATTTTATGATTAAAGATTTAGAGATCAAATTTTCAAATAAAAAAACCTGTATTTATGGCAATATTTTAAGAAGGAGTACGAAGAGCTTAACTTCATATTTTAATCAAAACTCTTCGTCATTTTGATATTATCTTGATTATGTAGCAGATTTAATTTTAATCTTACATGTAGGCCTTTTTCTGAAGGAACAAAAATGAAATCACCACACAACGCATCCAATCTGGATTTCATATTTTCAATGCCATCGCCGTAAGCTACATCTGGCAGAATTCCTACTCCATCATCCTTTATATCAACCGTGAAAGTCTTTCCATCTTTAGTGAAATGAACTTCTACATTCTGGGAATTGCTATGCTTATAAACATTATTGAGCGCTTCTTTTATGCACAGATATAAGTTTCTCCGCGTATCTGCGGATATCTGGTCATATCCGACTTCCTCTTTAAAAATATGTACTTTAATATCTGTTTTTGCAAAAAAGTTTTGGGCGTAATGGCTTATTCGCTGGGTGAAATTTTCCAAATTATCATCTCCAACTTTCAAATTCCACAGAATCTGGCGCATAGAAACATTTAATTCATCGCAAGTTTGTAGCAACTCATCGATATTTTCGCCTATTTTTGAATCGGTCGTTTTCTGTTTAATAAATTGGGTTTGAAGTTTTAGAGCTGTGATTCCTGATCCAAGATCATCATGTAAATCATGGGAAACGCGGTCATGCTCACTTTGCATTTTTTTTCGGTAATCTATTTCCTGCTGTAAAAGCTGAGTTCGATATTCCATTTCTTTCAACCTTTCTTCTTTGCTGAAGATCATTTGTCGGCGGTAATACAGAACGATGATAAAAATTAAAAACACCACTATTATTACCATCAAAAGAATAGCAATAATTATGGAAAATTTAATTTCGACCGGCAAAGCTCTCATTTGATTTTAATATTTACGGGTAACTGCAATAAGAAAAAAAACATAGGTTAAGACGACTGATACTTTAAAAATATGATCCAGAACAACTAAAAAAGCGTAGTCATTTGCTTCAAGCCAATGCATGAGCGTAATTCTAAATAAAAAGATAATGCTCCAGAAAATCAGTGCTGTACTTACCCAAAAAGCCTGCTTCTTTAAAATGTAAACTTTCTGCACATTCTGTATTTGATCGAAAAGCCAAAAAAGCGCGAGTGTAATATAAAATACTGCAACAGTTACTCCAAGGGCAACAGAAAAAGAATATTTAGAAAAAAGTATAAATATGACACTAATAACAGCAGCCAATACTCCCAAACTATAGATCAATTTCCTTCGCTGCTCAATTTGTTTTGCATAATAATAAGTAAAGTACCCAATGTAGAAAAAAGAACCGGCCGTATAAATATGATTTATTTCTACTGTGAAAAAATGGGTCACCGTTTCAATAACTGCTACAATGACAAAATATACAAAAATATAAGACTCATCTCTTTTTCTGCGAAAAAAAGAAATCAGTAAACACAGATAAAGAAGGACAATATAAATAATTGGTATGGCAGCAACAAACATAAATTTACAATTTCATAAATTCTTTTTTTTAAAGATTACATTTTTAACTACAATTAGGCGTTTCTATACTTCCAATAATGTCATTTGTTTAAAAAAATATTTTCAGTAAGGCCAGTCTATTTTTACTTATCGGATAAAATTAATACTATTTTTTAGTAATCACATTTAAAATTGAAAAGAATTAGTCGAAATTATCCATAATTCATCAATTATACGTAATTGAATCTCCACGTTTTGAAAAAATTAGGATTGCAAGTTTTTCATTTCCTCAATAATCTGTAAATTTGCCCACTACAAGAAAAACAATGGAAGAAGACAAAAAATCCCTCAATTTTATTGAGCATATAATAGAAGAAGATATTTCGGCAGGTTTCCCAAAAGAGAAATTGCGTTTTCGTTTTCCGCCAGAACCGAATGGTTATTTGCATATTGGTCACACCAAAGCGATCTGCATTAATTTTGGGTTGGGCGAAAAATACGGAGCACCCGTAAATCTTCGTTTTGATGATACGAATCCTGAAAAAGAAGAACAGGAATTTGTAGATTCTATCAAAGCAGATATCGACTGGTTAGGTTTCAAATACGATCAAGAATTGTATGCGTCTGATTATTTCGACCAATTATATGATTGGGCAGTTCAAATGATCAATGATGGAAAAGCTTACGTAGATGAGCAATCTTCAGAAATAATTTCAGAACAAAGAAAAAATCCGTTCGAAGAAGGTGTTGATTCGCCTTTTAGAAACCGCCCTGTAGTAGAAAGTTTAGCACTTTTTGAGAAAATGAAAAACGGCGAGTTTGAAGAAGGTTCGATGTCGCTTCGTGCAAAAATCGATATGAAATCACCGAATATGAATATGCGCGATCCGGTGATGTACAGAATTTTGAAAAGACCTCATCACAGAACCGGCGATCAGTGGAAAATTTATCCAATGTACGATTGGGCACACGGAGAATCAGATTACATTGAACAAATTTCGCACTCATTATGTTCCCTGGAATTCGAAAATCACCGTCCACTTTATGATTGGTATTTAGATCAGGTTTATAAAGAAAATTCGGTAAGAAATAAACAGCGCGAATTCGCAAGAATGAATGTTTCTTACATGATCACTTCCAAAAGAAAATTACAGCGTCTGGTTGCAGAAAATGCAGTGACAGGTTGGGATGATCCGAGAATGCCGACGATTTCCGGAATGCGAAGATTAGGTTTTACGCCAACTTCAATTAAAAACTTTATCGAAAGAGTGGGTGTTGCGAAAAGAGAAAATTTAATAGATATTCAGTTGCTTGAATTTTTCGTGCGCGAAGATCTAAATAAAATTGCAACAAGAGTGATGACGGTTGTAGATCCTGTAAAACTGGTGATCACGAACTATCCGGAAAGTGAAGAGGAATGGTTAGAAACCGAAAATAATCCGGAAGAGGAAAATGCCGGAACTCGGGAAATTCCTTTTTCAAGAGAACTTTATATCGAAAGAGAAGACTTTCAGGAAGAAGCCAATAAAAAATTTTTCCGCTTAAAACTAGGTGGGGAAGTTCGTTTGAAATCAGCCTATATCATCAAAGCAGAAAGCGTAGACAAAGACGAAAATGGGGAGATCACAACCATTTACGCAACTTACGATGAGAAAAGCAAATCAGGAAGCGGAACAGAAGAAAGTTTGCGAAAAGTAAAAGGAACGTTGCACTGGGTTTCTGCAAAACACGCGATTCCTGTGGATATTAGAATTTACGACCGACTTTTTACCACGCCACAACCAGATGCTGAAAAAGAAAACGATTTCATGCAATTCATTAATCCAGAGAGTTTAAAAACCGTAAAAGGATTTGCAGAACCGAGTCTTAAAAACGCAGAAATAGGACATCCTTATCAGTTTCAAAGAATTGGTTATTTTACGAAAGACAGAGATTCTACCACGGAAAATCTGGTTTTTAACAGAACGGTTACATTGAAAGATTCTTTTAAAATTGATTAGAAACCTTTACTAATAATTGAAAACTTCGGATTATTTCCGGAGTTTTTCTTTTCTAAAAGGCAAGGAATAAATGATCACAATAGTTTTAAAATTCTGTTTTGAGAAAATATTAATCTTCGAAAGTGTATTGAAACTTCATTAAACTTCAAACAAGATTTAAACAACCACTTCAAAAAAATAGTTCTGTTATTTTTTTATATTTATCTTCGCATCAAATTTTTAATCAAAATGAAAAAAATATTTTCACTCCTTATATTATGTATTTCTATTTTGATTTTTTCGCAGGAAGGGATCAACTTTCAGCAAACAAGTTTCAAAGAAATTCTCGCCAAAGCAAAAGCAGAGAAAAAAATTGTTTTCATAGATGCTTATGCGTCGTGGTGTGGTCCTTGTAAACTGATGGAAAAAAATGTTTTTCCTCTAAAATCAGTTTCAGATTATTACAATACCAATTTTATCAATGCAAGATTTGACATGGAAAAAGGCGAAGGTCCACAATTAGCCATGAAATATGGAATTCGATCCTATCCAAGTTTTCTTTTTCTGAATGGTGATGGTGAAGTGGTCTTAAAAAATATGGGTTACATGGGCGAAGATGATTTTTTGACCATTGCTAAAGAAGCCAACAATCCTAAATATGCGACTTCCTCTAACAAAGAACTTTTCGAAAAAGGAGAAAAGGATCCTGAGTTTTTATTGAACATGATGCGCTTATATGCTGACAATGATTATGATCTGGCTAAAAAAGTGTCCGAGAGATATTTCGAAGTTAAAAAAAATGATCCGCTAACCAAAGATGATTTAGGCATGTTGCTTTATTTTCTAAAATCTCCGAATGATCCTAATTATAAAGTTTTTGTAAGTAAAAAAGCAGAGATCATTACGTTAATGTCAGAAGATATTTACAAACAGTTTGATGCGAATATTAAAATTTCTAAAATTCTGGAAACTTCTTTAGACCAGAAAACAGGTGTCATTAATGATGCATATTTCTACAAAAATGCAATCCCATTAATTGGCAAAGACGACGCGGAAACTGCGTTGAACAGAATGAAAGTATTATTCTACCCCACTGTTTCAAATTACACCGGCTACGAAAAAGCAGCTTTGGAGTATTACAAAAATTCCGACAGTTTTGATACGGAAGAATTGATCAAAGCAGCCTGGATCTTCAGTGAGCATGTTTCGAACCGCATTTCTCTTAAAAAAGCAGAAGAATGGGCAGAAAAAGCGGTCATGAAAAGTGAAACTGCTGAAAACACCTACATCCTTGCAAAATTATATGCCGAAACCGGGAATAAAGACAATGCAAAAATGTATGCCGAAATTGCGAAAAATCTTGCTGTAACACAGGGAAAAGATGCGACTTTGGCCACTAAACTATTAGAAACTTTAAAATAACAATTCTATTTTGAAAAAATTAATTCTGGCCTTATCCATTTCCCTTGCATCTTTCGTGAGTGGTCAAATTCAGGATACTGTTACTGTCGCTCCAAAAAAATTATACATCAAAGCAAACGCACTTTTTCTTCCGGTCGGAATTTTGAATGCCGGACTTGAATACCAACTCAATAAAAAAATGACGATTCAAGGTGAAATTTTTATTTCTCCCTGGAAATCATTTGCTGGAAAAGATGCACAGGTTTACATGATTGGTGTTGATGGCAGATATTATTTTAAGGAAGCATTCAAACATTGGTATGTAGGCGCAAATCTTTCTGCAGCGCGATTTATAATTCAAAAATATAATTATTGGGGAGATGGTATTTATCAGTATACACCGACATCTCCTATTTACAACAGAGCGGATGTTTATCAGGACGGATATGCAATAATGCTTGGTGCAATTGTCGGATATCAGTTTCAACTTAGCGAAAAATGGAATATGGATCTGTTTTTTGGAGCGGGGACAATACAAAGTTTTTACAAAGGTCATGTTCACGGTCTGGATGTTCGGTACGATGACGACGGACGCGACTGGAATAAAAGCGGAGAATTTCTTCCGTACAAAGGAGGAATCATGATTTCTTATAAATTAAGATAATGGATATTAAAAGCACTAAATTTCTGGTGATCGCAATGATCACTTTCATCATTTTATTTTTAATGAATTACATCGGTAACAATAATGCCGATAAAATAGAAACTGCTTTGATGACAGCTGTTGCAGGTGTTGTTGGTTTAACGATCGGAATGTGGTTTGTTCACCGGAATTCAAAAGATGATACCCATCACGATTTTGATTAAATTTTCTTTCTAAAAATATATTAAAACAGATTTCATTGAAGTCTGTTTTTTTGATAGAAAATTTTATCTGAAATTCACTTTTCGTCATTTCGCACAAAAAAATTACCTTTGCACCATGATAAAAATCGGTAATATCGAACTGCCAGAATTTCCTTTGTTGCTCGCTCCCATGGAAGATGTTTCAGATCCGCCATTTCGCAGATTGTGCAAAATGCATGGTGCAGACATGATGTATTCTGAGTTTATTTCTTCAGAAGGTCTTATTCGGGATGCGATGAAAAGCATGAAAAAACTCGATATTTTCGATTACGAAAGACCGGTTGGAATTCAGATTTTCGGTGGTGATGAAGAAGCAATGGCGCTTTCTGCCAAGATCGTAGCCGCAGTAAACCCGGATATTGTTGATATTAATTTTGGATGTCCCGTAAAAAAAGTGGTTTGCAAAGGAGCCGGTGCTGGAGTTTTAAAAGATATTGATCTCATGATCCGCCTTACAAAAGCCGTTGTAAATTCTACCGATCTGCCGGTGACCGTAAAAACCCGTTTAGGTTGGGATACAGAAACCATTAATATCATGGAAGTTGCTGAAAGACTTCAGGATGTTGGCGTAAAAGCCTTAACGATTCACGCCCGAACCCGCGCTCAAATGTACAAAGGTGAAGCGGACTGGAACTACATTTCAAAAGTAAAAAACAATCCCAGAATTAATATTCCGATCTTCGGGAATGGCGATGTAGATTCTCCTCAAAAAGCCTGGGATTACAAAAATAGATACGACTGCGACGGCATTATGATCGGTCGCGGCGCAATTGGTTATCCCTGGATCTTCAATGAAGTCAAACATTTTTTCAAAACGGGAGAAATTCTACCCGAACCTACCCTTACCCAGAGATTAGAAGCTGTTCGTCAACACGCAGAATGGAGTATGGAATGGAAAGGTGAAAGATTAGGACTCATCGAAATGCGTCAACATTACGGCAATTATTTCCGTGGGATCCCTCATTTTAAAGATTTCCGACGTAAATTTTTAGAAGTCTTTACTCTGGAGGAAATGGATGTTGTGATCGCAGAAGCTGACGCCTTTTACAAGGATTTTGAATTTTCCAGTTAGAAAAAGAGCTATGTAAAAAGTAAAAAGAGCCAGGTTTGAATCTTGGTTATTGAGTTTTTGAGTGTTTAAAGCTTTTTAAATATTTATCAATAGGGTTGAAAAGCTCAGTCGAGATTTACTGATCTAGTTCTTCAAAAATCACTTTTTAAAATTATATTTTACACCAAAATTAAGCAGCGCATTCTGTGGATAATAACCTCCATTTAAAATAATAAAATGGGTAGAACCTTTGTAACCGCCCAATAAATAATATTCGTAATCAGCATAAATTGCCAGTTTTTCATCAACGAAGTAGTTTAATCCTATTCCCGAATTTAAACTTGCGAATTGCTTTGCATAATCAGTACTTAGATTTTCCGAATAATTATATTCACTTTTGGTTTCAATATTATAAGCAACTCCCAATTTTAAATTAGCGCGAAGATTTTTATATAATCTAAATTCCCACTTTATATCGACCGGCATTGAAATTACAGCTCCCCGAAAAGTGCCAAAAGATTCATCACTTCCCAGATCAAGCCAACTTCCACTGTGCGTATCTGGTCTGTAAAAAGCGAGTCCAGTTTTAAAATATTTTAATCTTGCCGACAAACTCCACTGTTTTCCAATGTAATATTCTGCCAAAACTCCTCCTTGAAGTGAAACATCTTTTTGATCTACAGCATATTCATTGATGATATTGACGCCCGTTTCTGCACCCAAATACCATTTTCCTTTTGGATTAATGAGATCTGCTTTCTGAGCAAAAGCATTAGTGAAAAATAAAACTGAAAATAGTAAAAATATTTTTTTCATACAGATCAAATTTTTTATTCGAAATTCATTTCAATAAATGTACACAAACATTAGTTAGCACGAGCAGGAAGAATTTTCAAATACAATTATAAAACTTTCCATCAATTTGAGTTGTTATTTGAAAGCATCTTAAATTTTTAAAAGGGTAAAATCAAGACCGCTGAATCTGGGAAAAACCTAAATGAAGTTTTCTAATATTTATCATTATTTCCGTAACTTTCAGTGTTATTTAAAGACTAATCTATAAAATTAATTGGATGCTTAAAGCAGAAAATGTAACAAAGACTTATAACGCCGGGAAAAAGCTGGCGCTCGAAAATTTCTCTATCGATGTTCCTGAAGCCAGTATTTACGGATTATTAGGTCCGAATGGCGCCGGAAAAACGACTTTCATTCGAATCATCAATCAAATTACGCAGGCAGATTCTGGCGAAGTTTATATCAATAATCAAAAGCTGAATCCCGAACACATCAAACAGATCGGTTATATGCCGGAAGAACGTGGTTTATACAAAAACATGTCTGTTGGCGACCAGATCCTTTATTTTGGGGAGCTAAAAGGAATGAGTAAAAGCGATGCACTGTCGCAAGCCAAATATTGGTTCGAACAATTACAGATCGATCAGTGGTGGAAGAAAAAACTGAGCGAACTTTCCAAAGGAATGGCGCAAAAAATTCAGTTTGTAGTCACCGTTTTGCACCGACCGAAGTTGTTGATTTTAGACGAACCTTTTTCAGGTTTCGATCCGGTAAATGCGAACTTAATTAAAGACCAGATCCTGAAATTAAAAAATAACGGAACGACCATTATTCTCTCGACTCACCGAATGGAAAGCGTGGAAGAAATGTGCGATTACGTAGCACTGATCGACAATGCAAAGAAAGTTCTAGACGGAAAAGTATTTGATGTTCGCGAAAAATTCAAGAAGAATATTTTTGGAATTACGCTTGCCGAAGTGAATGAGGAGAAATTTGAACTCTTTAAAAATCAGTTTCAAATTAATGATTATTCGACCGAAAATCAGCTGGTTTCCTTTAATCTAAAAAATGATAACGACCAGAATTTACTATTAAATGAACTCATGAAAATCGGGAAAATAAGATCGTTTGACGAGAAAATCCCGAGCATGAACGAAGTCTTTATCAACGCCGTACAACAATAAATGATCATTGATGGCTTGTTTAGTTAATAACATCATCTATCAATTATCAGTGATCAACAATCAACTATAACTTATGAAAAATATATTTCTCATCACCAAAAGAGAATATCTCACGCAGGTAAAGAAAAAATCTTTTGTCATTCTTACGCTTTTAGCGCCGATTCTGATGATCGGTTTCGGACTTTTAATTGCCTTCATGTTTAAAGCCAATGAAAGTTCAAGCACCTTTAATGTAGTTGATAAAAGCGGACTTTTCGTAGGAAATTTGAAAAGTACAAAAGCCATCAAATATGTTTTTGTTCCTCAGGAAAACGAACGGGCCCTAACCGCAACTTTGAAAGATATGACCGGAATTGAAGGATTATTGATCATTCCAAAATTGGAAAATAATAATTTCGATAACCTGGAAAAAAATTCTCAATTGCTCATTAATAAAAAAATTGGGTTCGACACCAAATCAAGTGTTGTAGCAGATCTCTCAAAAATCATCAAGAAAGAAAAAATAAAAACACTCGGTATTTCTCAAGATCAATTGAGTAATTTGGATAAAAATTTCGACCTCAACACCCAAAATATTGTCGATAATAACAAAGGCGATTCTGATCTGGATTTTGGCGTAAAATCGGGTTTGAGCATGGTTCTCATGTACGCCGTTTTCATGTTCATAATCATTTATGGTGTTCGTGTGATGCGAAGCGTTTTGGAAGAAAAAAACAATCGTGTTGTAGAAATCATCATTTCCTCGGTGAAACCTTTTGAATTAATGATGGGAAAAATCTTGGGCGTTACTTTGGTTGCAGTAACCCAGTTCAGCATCTGGATCACCATGTCGGTCATTGGCGCATTATTTTTGAATACAGGATTTTCAGCCATGCAGAAACAGATTCCGGGTGGTGAACAGTCGGCGGAAATGATGCAGAAATTTGATTTCAAACAGACTGCGACGGAAGTTTCCCACATTCTTTTAGACTTGAATTTTCCGCTCATTATTTTCGTATTTATTGTCTTTTTTTTACTCGGCTATATTTTTTACAGTTCGATGTACGCAGCAATCGGTTCTGCAGTTGATAACGAAACGGAAACGCAGCAATTTACTTTGTTTGCAATAATTCCTTTGATGTTAGGAATGTACGGAAGTTTCACCATCATGAATAATCCGGAAGGTCCGCTTGGTTTCTGGCTTTCGATGATCCCATTTACTTCGCCCGTTGCGATGATTGCTAGAATTCCGTTTGGAGTTCCGGCGTGGCAAATTGCATTGTCGATGTTTTTATTAATCGCTTCTACGCTGCTCATGATCTATCTGGCGGCGAAAATTTACAGAGTTGGAATTTTAATGTACGGAAATAAAGCGACTGCAAAAGAACTTTGGAAATGGATCAGGTCTTAGTTAATTGATGGTAGGATCTTTACTTAAAAAATACCCATAAAAATTCCTTTCGATGATTTGAAAGGAATTTTTGTTATTTTAGCGATTAAATAAAGTATCACACTAATGATACCTATCTCTACAGATTTGGTTGTATTTACATCATAGAGTGATATATAAGCAAGTTAGCTGAAATTTTAAACAAACATTCGCATTAAATCGAAACCAGATAAAATTTAACGAAAAATCACTAAATAAGTACATGGACAAAATACAACTTTACGAAATTTTCTTTCAAAAAAGTAATTCTTATTATCATGAACAACTAAAATACTACGAACAAGGAAAAAAATGGAGATTTAATTATTCTGCTGTAATATTTGGTGTTTTTTGGTTTCTATATAGAAAAATGTATCTGGAATTTTTTATCATTTTCATTTTTTATTATTTGGAAACAATTTTTGAAAATGTAGTTTTAACAAATTTTATTGGAATTGAGCAAACAAAAGTTGTGAATTTTTCTGTTACAATTATTCTTTTAATGACTTTAGGAATTGTTGGAAATAATTTATATATCAAAAAAGCGAAAAGAACATTAAAAAATGCTGAAGTAAAATATTCTGAAATTGAAAAACAGAAAGAATATATCGCTAAAAAAGGAGGAACAAGTTATATTTTTATAATATTTTTACTAGTTATACTTATTCTTTCAATATTCTTGAGTTAAAAAAAACTTCTGCTAACAGCGGTTTTGCAATAGTGCGGGATTTCGCCAAGTTTAAAGATTTTACATTTTCCGAAGATTAGTTTATAATAGAATGATTTGGCATTTTAAGCCGCACCATCGCAAAGCCGCAAACGGTTAGAAGTAATTTTAAACAAACCCGTAATCAAATCAATTAATTATGAAATATTCTTTTTATATATTCTTTACATTATTATTGAGTTTTAAAATTCAAGCACAAAATGAAAAATCAGTTGCAAAAAATAATGAAATAACAATTCCAATAGGCACTGAATTAAAACTAAACGTAAAAGAAAACAACGGAAAGTTTTCAAATTTTAAAATTATTAGTGAATCAAAAATTACAAACCCAATCGATATGATGTCGACTCTGGAAAAAATTGAAAAAAAAGAAATTGTTTCCGACGATATAGATTTTAAATTTTCGCAAGCAGATTTTATGGGTTCAAAATTGGTAATTTTAACGACAGTACAAAATTTCACTAAACCAATTATTTTCAAAGCAAAAATTAGAATAAAAGGAAATAATGAATATGTAGAAACATCAATTGTTCAAAAAGCGCCTCACGTTTTTTCTGTTGAACAATGGCAAGATCCTATCGACTCAATTATATTATCTGACTTCAAATTTACCGACTAAAAAAAATCCTGCTGACGTGGTATTTACACTAACGGGTCTGAAGTTTTCATCGAAGATTTTAGCGATTAATTAAGTTTTTAGCAAGTAGAAAGTTTTTGTATTTTTATCCCGCCTGCATAAATACCCAACCGTTAGCAGAAATTTTAAACAAACAATCTTCACTAATGAAATTTATTATATTTTTTCTTGGAATTTCTACCTTTTGCTTCTCGCAAAAATTTAATTTTATTTACGAAACAAAATACAAACTGAATTCAGAAAAAGAAGATGATGTCTATTCCGAGAATATGATTTTGGATTTAAAAAATAATATTTCAATTTTTAGAGATTCACTAGACAAAAAAAATGATTCAATAAAGTTGAATAATGGAAACGGAAGGTATAATATGGGTGTTGAAAACAAATTCTATGTCAAAAAGAATCTCGCTCAAAAAAGAATTGAAAAAGTAATAAATTATTTGGGAACAGATTATCTTCTTCCAATTGAGGAAATCTTAAATTGGAAAATAACTTCCGAACAAAAAATGATTGGAAAATATAAATCTCAAAAAGCAGTAACTACATATGGAGGAAGAAACTGGATTGCTTGGTTTACAACAGAATTACCTTTCAGTGATGGTCCATATATTTTCAATGGTTTACCTGGGTTGATTGTTTCTATTCAAGATTCAAACAATGAATATTCATTTAATTTGATAGAAGTCAAAAAAGGCGGGAATATTTTTGACGCACGTACAAAAGCACTAAAAATTGATTGGAAAAAATATGAAACACTTGCAAAATCATATTTTAATGATCCATTTGATATAAATTCAAAAGGGTGGAAAAACGCTACATTTACCGACCCGAAAGGTAATACAGTGGATATTTCTATAAAGAATAAAGAAATGCAAAATAATATTTTACAAGAAAATAATCCAATTGAATTAAATCACAAAATAAACTACAAATAAAAACTTCTGCTAACACGTTATTTATACAAGTGGGTCTGAAGTTTTCATCGAGGATTTTAGAGATTAATTAAGTTTTAAGCAAGTAGAAAGTTTTCGTATTTTGATCCCGCCTGCAGAAATAGCCAACCTTAGCCGTAATTCTATGAAGTCAGTTTTCCAAATATCATTGTTGTTTATAATTTTAGTTTCGTGTAAATCTGAAAAACAAAAACAATTTGAAAAAGATATTGTTGGAGAATGGAACTACGATAAACAGGTAGAATATAAAAAACATGTGGACGACAGTCAAATAATTGAAGAACCTCCTTCACCTTTTTTTGCAAATTTAGGAGGCTTTATTTTTAAAGATAACGGAACCGTAATTGATAAAATAGGTTTTTTTGATTTCAATGAAGGAAAATCAAGAGAAGAAAGAAAAATAACATACAAAGGAGATTCGACAGATTATAAACTTGATAATGACAGTTTAAAAATTCTTGACCCAATAAAAAATTCTTGGAGTAATTATAAAATTATATCTATTACAAAAGATACTCTAAAACTCCAAAAGCATGATGGCTATTATTTAAAATATTTTAAACCTAAATATGAATTAAATGCAGATGAAACTTTTGACAAAATAATTATTTCATCTTCTGGATGTTATGGAACTTGTGCGATTAACAGTATTGAATTCGATAGAAGTGGAAAAGTATTTTATTATGGAGAAAAATACAATACTATCAATGGATTTTATAAATCTACAATTTCAAATATTGAATACAATAAAATTGAAAATTCTTTTAAAAAAGCCAATATTAACAAACTTAAAAATAATTATTACGCTCGCGTGACAGACTTGAACACGATAACTATAACATTTGTAAAAAACAATAAAATAATAAAGACGATCTCTGATTATGGAAGTCAAGCGCCCTCTGAACTAGTGATGGCTTACAGAAAGGCATTATACAAATATCAAAATCTGAAATTATCACAATTCAAAACCGAAAAAGACTTTCCACTTTCAACAATGTTTCGCATTGATAAAAGAAAAAAAACTTTATTCCTCGCAGATTCAGAAAGGTTTCTACTTTTAAATGAAATTCTTAATGCAAAACAAGTAGAATTAAATTTTAAAGAGAATTTCAATTTAACGATTTTTGGAGATGAAGACAAGGATATCGTTATCAAAACTAATGGGAGATTCTTTAAATATGGAACTAAAATCTACGACATTGGATATAATTTCATTGAAAAAAATAATTTAGAAATTCGAGAAGAAAATTACTAAAAAAACTCCTGGTAACAAAGTATTACTATTAAAGGGGAACTGCCACCTGCAAAGAGAATATTACCACCCGCAAAGTAAATACTACCACCCGCAAAGAGAATACTACCACCCGCAAAGAGAATACTACCACCCGCAAAGAGAATACTACCACCCGCAAAGAGAATACTACCACCCGCAAAGAGAATTATCTGACATCCAGGAAAAATAATCTGCCACGAACTCAGAAAATTTAAACTAAAAAAAATCCCATCAAATAAAATTGATGGGATTTGTATAAATGAAAAGTTCTATTTTATTGGAAAACATAACTTAAACCTACGCTAAAAACCTGTTCAGATTTTTTCTTTTGAATATTAGAATCACTTCCCTTTTCGTTCTCTAAACCGGGGTAAGTATTACTGAGACCTAAATCATAACGCGCAGTAAGTTCGAGCTGTCTTTTGTAAGAATAACCTACACCAAGACCAACTGCAAAATTAAAAGTGGCTGCTTTACCGTTTACACCAGTTACAGGATCTCCTTCTACCGTATATCTTAAAGGTGCATCTTTTACATTTTGATTGATCAGAAAATTAAATTTCGGACCTGCCATTGCGAAGAATTCAGATTCTGCTTCAGAGAAATACCCTTTAAAATAAAGAGGGATACTGATGTAATTGTTGCCATAAACCGCATCATATCCAACTGCTCCTTTTGCATCTTTGTCTTTCCCCGATTCACCGGCTCCTAAATATTCAACTTCGGGCTGAATAAAAAACTGGTTGTTTTGACCAATCGGGATCATCGCCAGGAAACCACCATAAAAAGAATATAACGGACCCGACGGATTATGCGCGTTGCTTACCCGGGAGTAAGTTCCACCTGCAGTTACTCCGTATCGGGTACTGCTCAAATCAATCTGCGCAGATAAAAATGTAGCTGCGCAAAGTGCTGTACTGATTAAAATCTTTTTCATATTGTGTTGTGTTTTTATCCTAATACCTTGGCAACCGTAGCGCCGATCTCCGCTGGAGAATCTACTACGTTGATGCCATTTTCTCTCATGATCGCCATTTTAGCTTGAGCAGTATCTTCATCACCACCAACAATAGCTCCGGCATGACCCATTGTTCGTCCTTTTGGTGCAGTTTGTCCTGCGATAAATCCTACAACTGGTTTTTTAGAACCACTTGCTTTGTACCATCTTGCAGCTTCAGCTTCTAAGTTACCACCGATCTCACCGATCATTACAACCGCATCAGTTTCTGGATCATTAATGAAAAGTTCCAAAGCCTCTTTTGTAGTTGTTCCGATGATTGGATCACCCCCGATTCCGATCGCGGTAGAAACTCCATAACCTGCTTTTACAACTTGATCTGCAGCTTCATATGTTAAAGTTCCTGATTTAGAAACGATTCCTACTCTTCCTTTTTTGAAAACAAAACCTGGCATGATACCAATTTTCGCTTCGTCAGAAGTAATAATTCCCGGGCAGTTTGGCCCGATCAATCTGCAATCTCTGTCAGCGATATAAGCTTTCACTTTTACCATATCTTCAACCGGAATTCCTTCTGTAATACAAACAATTACTTTGATTCCCGCTTCAGCAGCTTCCATGATCGCATCTGCAGCAAATGCTGGCGGAACGAAAATAATAGAAACATTTGCACCTGCTTTTTCAACAGATTCTGCAACGGTATTGAAAACTGGTTTACCCAAATGTTCTGAACCACCTTTTCCAGGAGTTACACCGCCAACAACGTTGGTTCCGTATTCAATCATTTGTCCTGCGTGGAAAGTTCCTTCGTTTCCGGTAAATCCCTGTACAATTACTTTAGAATCTTTGTTTACTAATACTGACATCTTTTATTTTTTAAATTTATTTAAATATTTTTCTGAATACAAAATTACTTAATAATATTTGCTTCTTTATTTGATCAAAATCTATTTAAGATTTTTAATTTTAATTTCTTTTTTCAAATAATCTTTGAAATTTTCTGCTAAAGGTCCAAAATAAGTTCCTTTTTTCAGATCTTTATTTACGCCCGTTTTTCCTAAAAGCACGGTTCCACTCGCCACACGAACTCCGGATGCCATTCCGACCTGTCCCCAAACGGTGACTTCATCTTCCAGAATACAGCAACCTGCAATTCCGACCAAAGAAGCGATCATGCATCTCTTTCCGATAATGGTATCATGACCAATTTGAATTTGATTATCTAAAACTGAACCTTCACCAATGATGGTTGAATCGGTAACACCACGATCGATCGTGCAATTATTACCAATTTCTACATTATTCCCAATGATGACATTTCCGACAGAAATCAACCGGTCGAAATTCCCATCGAGTTTTCTGTAATAAAAAGCATCGCCGCCTAAAACAGTTCCGCTTTGAATGATGACATTATCGCCAATAATGGTTCCGTCACCAATCACCACATTTGGAAATATCAAACAGTTCTTACCAATTTTCACCTCATTACCGATCACTGCCGAAGGATGAATTTTTGTTCCGTCGCCCACTTCAAGATCATGAAGTTCTTCGGTGAAACTGTAAATTCTTCTGAAATGCGTATTGATCTTATTGAAATCCCGAAAAGGATCATCGGAAACCAAAAGCGCTTTTCCTTCCGGACAGTCAACTTCTTTATCAATTAAGATAATGGTTGCAGCAGAATTCAGGGCTTTATCGTAATATTTTGGATGATTCACAAATACAATTTCGCCACTTTTCACCCGATGAATTTCATTGGTTCCCAGAACAGGAAAATTTTCGTCACCAATCATTTTGGCTCCGATAATCTCTGAAATGGTTTTTAGCGTCTGTGGTTTTGTAAAGTTCATAAATATTAGATTTTCGATTAAAAATTTCTAGTTTCAAATTATTAAAAACTTGCAGCAAGAAATATCTAACTCGATTTATTTTACTCTTTCCAGATAACTTCCGTCTTCGGTGTTGACTTTAATTTTATCTCCAGCTTCGATGAACAAAGGAACCATTACTCTTGCTCCTGTCTCAACGATTGAATTTTTCAAAGCATTTGTCGCTGTATTTCCTTTTACTCCTGGATCAGCTTCGATAACCTCCAAATAAACAGTTGGTGGAATTTCCGCAGAAAGTGGAGACTCATCGCTGTCTTTCAAAATGATCGTCACTTCTTCGCCCGCTTTCATAAACTGAGCGTTTTCGATCATATTTTTATCAATATATATTTGAGAAAAATCGTCATTATTCATAAAGTGAAATCCGTTGTCATCTTCATATAAATACTGGAATTTTCTGGTAATTACTTTAACTTCATCAATTTTGTGACCTGCAGAAAAAGTATTATCTAAGACTTTTCCGTTGGTTACAGATTTCATTTTTGTTCTTACGAAAGCTGGACCTTTTCCAGGTTTAACGTGCATGAATTCAATGATCTTGAAAATATCGTTGCTGAATTCGATACACATTCCTTTTTTTATATCGTTGCTTGTTGCCATTTATTTTGATAGTTGATAGTTGAAAAATTAATTTCTACTCGTTATTTTTTAAATTTATTTAATCTTTTCCGGTTCCGTACCCTTTCACAATTCCGCTTGGAGAATTTTTGATGAATTCTAAAATTTCATCTCTTTCTGCCGTTGGAAGCATTTCCTTTTCAATATAACTTGATGCTTGTGAAACATTCATTTTCATTTGAAAAATAGCGCGGTAAATTTTTTGTATTTCGAAAATTTTATCGTTCGTAAATCCTCTTCTTCTTAAGCCTACAGAATTAATTCCGGCGTAAGAAATAGGATCTCTACCTACTTTTACATAAGGTGGAACGTCTTTTCTGATAAGTGATCCGCCAGAAATCATAGCATGTTTTCCGATCTTACCGAATTGCTGAATGGCAGAAAGTCCGCCCATTACAACATAATCACCAATTTCTACATGTCCGGCGATTCCGCAACCATTTGCAATAATTACGTTGTGACCAAGAATACAATCATGCGCAATATGAGAAGTCGCCATAATTAAACAGTCTTTCCCAATTTTGGTAAAACCGAGTGCTTTTGTACCGCGATTTACAGTAACACATTCTCTCAAAGTTGTTCCGTCACCAATAATGACCTGAGTATCTTCACCGTCAAATTTCAGATCCTGTGGAACTGCAGAGATGACCGTCCCAGGAAAAATACGGCAATCTTTACCGATTCTTGCACCATCCATAATGGTTACATTAGATCCGATCCAGGTTCCTTCACCAATTTCTACATCACCTGCAATTGTTGTAAAAGGTTCTACTATTACATTTTTATGAATGCTCGCACGTTTATCTACTGCAGCTAATTGATGTATCATTCCGTTACTTTTCTTTTTGCTACCTGTGCCATCAATTCTGCTTCTACTACAACACTGTCGCGTACATAGCCATAACCCTGCATGTGAACAATTCCTCTTCTGATCGGTTCCAGCAAATCGATTTTAAATAATAAAGTATCGCCAGGAACTACTTTCTTCTTGAATTTTACTTTATCAATTTTAATAAAATAGGTAGAATAATTTTCGGGGTCAGGAACACTTGCCAAAACTAAAATTCCAGCTGCCTGTGCCATTGCTTCTATCTGCAAAACGCCCGGCATAACTGGCTCCAGCGGAAAGTGACCTACAAAGAATGGCTCGTTCATCGAAACATTCTTCAATCCAACGACATGACTGTCTGACAATTCTAATATTTTATCGATCAATAAAAATGGCGGTCTGTGTGGCAATAACCTCATGATCCCATTAATATCGAAAACCGGCTCTTTGGATAGATCAAAATCCGGAACATTTTTTCTTCTTTGTAATTTCCACTGTCGGTTCAGTTTTTTTGCAAACTGTGTGTTCACAAAATGTCCCGGTTTGTTGGCAATTACTTTTCCTTTAATTTTTACGCCGACCAAAGCTAAATCACCGATCACATCAAGCAATTTGTGACGTGCCGCTTCATTTGGGTAATTTAAGGTCAGATTATCTAAAATTCCGTTCGGTCTGATTGAAATATCATCTTTACCGAAAGCTTTCTTCAACTTTTCTGCAGTTTCCGGAGTTAATTCTTTATCGACGTAAACAATCGCATTCGAAATATCACCGCCTTTGATAAGACCTGCGTCTAAAAGCATTTCTAATTCGTGAAGAAAACTGAAGGTTCTTGCGGAGGATATTTCATTTTTAAAATCTGCGATATCCTTTAAAGTAGCATTTTGAGTTCCTAAAACTTTGGTCCCAAAATCTACCATGGTCGTCACTTCATAATTATCTGAAGGAATAATGGTAAGCTCAGAACCGGTCGCAGCATCTACATAACTAAGAACTTCTTTAACCACCAAATATTCTCTGACAGCGGATTGTTCTTTGATACCGGCTTTCTCAATTGCTTCTACGAAAAACTTTGATGATCCATCTAAAATAGGTGGTTCAGCGCTGTTCATTTCCAAAATTGCATTGTCGATATCACAACCTACCAATGCGGCAAGTAGATGTTCGCAAGTATGAATTCTTACACCCAATTTCTCAAGTGTTGTTCCTCGTTCTGTAGTGGTAACATAATTCACATCAGCTTCGATGTGAGGATGACCTTCAAGATCAGTTCTTACAAATATAAAACCTGAGTTTTCCTTCCCTGGTTTAATTGTTAATTTTACTTCCTTTCCGGTATGAAGTCCTATTCCTGAGAGAGAAATCTCTTCAGATAGAGTTTTTTGCTTATCACTCATTAGTTTTATCTTTTGAGTTATTTTCTAGGTCATTGATTCTTTTCACGATCTGGCTAAAATTTCTAAAATGAACATAATTTCTTCTGTATTCTCCGGCATTAATCGCCGGTGAACCATAAAGAATCTCGCTATCCTTCGCGCTTGAATTCACACCGCTTTGGGCTTGAATCCTCACCTGACTTCCTATGGTAATATGACCCACAATCCCAACTTGACCACCAATTTGATTCCAGTCCCCAATTACAGTAGAACCTGCAATTCCTGTTTGTGCAGCAATTACATTGTTCTGACCGATCTTTACGTTGTGCGCAATTTGAATTAAATTATCGATTTTGGTTCCTTTGCCAATGACCGTCGAACCAATAGTTCCGCGATCAATCGTACAATTTGCACCAACTTCTACGTCATCTTCTAATATTACGTTTCCGAGTTGCGGGATTTTCTGATAGCCATCTTTGGTGGGTTGAAAACCAAAACCGTCTGAACCAATTACCGTATTAGAATGTACGATGCAATTATCGCCAATCACGCAGTAATCATAGATTCTTACGCCGCTATAAATAACGCAGTTTTTTCCAATTTTCACGTTTTTCCCTATAAAAACCTGAGGGTAAATTTGACTTTCATCGCCAATTTTCACTTTTTCAGAAACACATGTAAAAGCTCCAACATATACATTTTCACCCACTTCTGCAGTTTTGTGAAATACTGCACCGTCCTCAATACCAGATTTTCTGCCCTGCATTTCTTTATAAAGATTCATTAAAATCTGAAAAGAAAGATAGGCATCTTCTACGGCAATAACGGTTGTAGGATAAGAGTCTTTTGTTAATAATTTTTCTGAAACGATGAGAACTGAGCATTTTGAAGTCTCGATATGATCTGCAAATCTTTCTTGTGCAACGAAAGAAAGGTGGCCTTTTTCGCCACTTTCAATAGGTGAAACTCCACTGATCGTCGCAGTTTCATCGCCTATGATTTTTCCGTTAATAAAACTTGCAATCTGAGATGCTGTAAATTCCATATCTTGCAAATATAAGAAATTCCCAATTATGTCAATTCCTTTTCAGTGAAAAATATTCTACTCGATTTCCCTTGGAAAGGATAAAATATACTTGGTATTCAGCTGATTGATATAAGAAGAAAGGATCTGATTTTCAGAGTTCTCAAGCGTGATTTTTTTGCCATTTTTCTGGAGCAAGTAAATGGGCTGTATGTCCTTATTATAAGGCAGCAAACTTCTGGAGATCTCATCAACCAATTCAGCACCATTTTTAATGTTAAATTTCAGATTGGTTTTATTGATTTTATCTTTAATAAATTCAGGATCAAAAGGTTGTGAAGAGATGATGGTTTTCGGAAATTCGCGCCTGATCACGCACTTACAGAGATAAGAAAGAATGAGGTCTTCATTTTTTGACCAAAATTTCATTGCCTGGATGAGATCATTGTCATCAAGATCTGTAAACCTTTGGATGTCTTCTTCGGTCGCACTTTCAAAATGATTTTTATGAAGAAAATATTTTAAATTCTCAGATGCAGGCAAATCTTTTCCTTCTGAAATTAAAAATTTAGCACGTTCCAAAATTTTGATTAAAAGATGTTCAGCCAAAACCGAAGTTTTATGATAATAAACCTGCCAATACATAAACATTCGGGCCGTGAGAAAATTTTCAATCGAATAAATTCCTTTTGCATCAATGACGAGTTCATCTTCAGAAACGTTCATCATCGAAATAATTCGCTGTGTATTTACATTCCCTTCAGAAACACCGGTATAAAAACTATCTCTTTTTAAATAATCCAAACGATCGACATCGAGCTGGGAGGAGATCAACTGATTAAAAAACTTTCGATGGTATTTTCCCTGAAACATTTCGATTGCCATTGAAAGTTCTCCATTAAATTCAACATTCATCTTATTCATGAACAAAAGCGACAACTTTTCGTGATGCCAATCATCCATCAACATATTTTCTAAGGCATGTGAAAAAGGACCGTGACCAACATCGTGCAGCAAAATTGCCAGTAAAGCAGATTTTTCCTCTTCTTTCGAAATTTCAATTCCTTTTAATTTTAAAGTTTCCAAAGCTGTAAACATCAAATGCATAGCACCTAAAGCATGATGAAATCTGGTATGAGTTGCGCCCGGAAAAATTAAATTGAGTAACCCCGTCTGGGAAATCCTGCGCAATCTCTGAAAATAAGGATGTTCGATGACATCAAAAATAATTTCTGAAGGGATCTTGATAAAACCGTGAACCGGATCGTTGATAATTTTAAGCTTATTGGTCATTTTTTGAAACTAAATGTTTGAGGAAGCACAAAATTAATTATAATAAAACAAAGTTCTTACCAATCTTATCAATTAAAAAAAGTATTGCGGAAAATTCAATTTAAGTTAATCATCTTACAAAATAAGAAACGATCGAAAAAGCAGAGAATTTATTTAAAATATTCAGAAATTTCGAGATTTATCAACAGTTCATTAACTCAAGTTTAACTTTATTGAGGAAAGTTTTGGGCAAAATTTAAGAACATTTGGTTGTATTTTTGATGCATTAAACAAAGTTCAAAAACATTGAACTTTAATTTTAAATATTGAATTTTTTGTATGACAAAATTGATTTGGATTGATGATGAAGTAGATTTACTAAAACCTCATATTGTATTTTTAGAAAACAAAGGCTACCAAGTTTCTTCTGTAAATAACGTGAACGAAGCCCTTGAAATGATAGAAAAAGAAAATTTCGTATTGGCTTTGCTCGATGAAAATATGCCCGGAATTTCTGGTCTGGAAGCAATTCCTATGATCAAAAACATAGATTCAGCCATCAAAATTGTGATGGTAACGAAGAATGAAGAAGAGCGAATTATGGAAGAAGCGATTGGCTCTCAGATCGCAGATTACATATTGAAACCGGTAAATCCTAACCAGGTTTTACTGTCGTTAAAGAAAAACTTGCAGGAAGAAACTTTGGTAGAGCAAAAAACGATTTTGCAATATCAACAGGAATTCCGAAATCTTTCTATGGAACTTTCTTACTTGAGAACGTACCAAGATTGGGCAGAATATTATAAGAAAATCCTGAACTGGGAAATAAAATTTGACAAGGTTTTCGACAGCGAATTTTCAGAATTGTTGCAGTCTCAAAAAGAAGAAGCGAACATTCAGTTTTCTAAATTTATTGAAAACAACTATGAAGACTGGCTGAATTCCAGTGATAAACCACTGATGAGTCACACTCTATTTAAGGAAAAAGTAAAGCCAGAAGTTGAGAAAGAAAAAGTTTTATTGTTGATGATCGATAATCTTCGATACGATCAATGGAAAGTCATCGAACCTCTTTTCACAAGGTTTTACAATAAAACTTCCGAAGATTATTACTATAGTATTTTGCCAACGGCAACGCAATATGCAAGAAATGCTTTTTTTGCGGGATTAATGCCGTCAGAAATTGAAAAAAGATTCCCCGATTATTGGATCAATGATAATGAAGAAGGAAATAAAAATGAACATGAACGTGATTTTTTAGAAGATCAAATGAAGCGTCTCGGATTGTCAGGCAAAAGCATGAAATATCTGAAAATTTTGAATTCAGACTTTGAGCGAAAAATTTTAGATGATTTCAATCAACATAAAAACAATGATCTACTGGTGATTGTTTATAATTTCATCGATATTCTGTCTCATGCAAAAACCGATAATGTTATTGTAAATCAATTGATCAGAGATGATAAGACCTTCAGATCTTTAACTTACAACTGGTTTGAAAACTCATCTTTATTAAAGATCATTAAACAAGCGGCTGAAAACGGTTTTAAACTCGTATTAACGACCGATCACGGAACAATTTACGTGAAGAAACCGAGCAAAGTTGTTGGTGACAGAGAAACTTCAACTAATATTCGCTACAAAACAGGACGAAGTTTAACCTACGAAAAAAGCGATGTTTGGGCGGTTTCTAACCCCGAAAAATTGTTTTTACCGAAAGGGAATTTAAGTTCAAAATATATATTCGCGAAGAATAATATCTTTTTGGCGTATCCAAAAAATTATAATCATTTTGTAAATTATTACAAAGAAACTTATCAACATGGTGGGATTTCTTTGGAAGAGGTCATCATACCGATTTGCATATTAGAACCCAAATAGTTTGTTTTCATAGTTTATTTTTTTTGGGCTCTATCAGGCGGGAAAGATCTTTGATTTTTCCCGCCTTTTCTATTTGAATTTACCTTACAGGAATTTTATTTCTAAATCTTATTCATTGTCTCTCCATTTATTTTATAAATCTGGATTATTCATCTTTTTAAGCTTCTTATAAATTCGTATTTTTGAGAAAATTAACTTTAATGAAAATTATTTCTTATAACGTCAACGGAATTAGAGCCGCATTTACAAAAGATTTTTTGGGTTGGTTAAAAGTTGCTGATCCCGACGTCATTTGCATCCAGGAAAGCAAGGCTGGAAACGACCAGATCGACATCGAAAGTCTGGAAAAAAGTGGTTATCACAGTTCCTGGCATTCTGCGCAGAAGAAAGGATATTCCGGCGTGGGGATTGCGTCAAAAGTAAAACCAAAACACATAGAATACGGTTGTGGAATTGAAAACTACGATAGCGAAGGACGAATTATGCGCGCTGATTTTGAAGATTTATCGGTGATTTCGGTGTATGTTCCATCCGCTTCTAATATTGGTAGACTTGATTTTAAAATGAAATTCTGTTATGATTTCCTGGATTATGTTAAAGACCTGAAGAAAACGATTCCTAACTTGGTTATTTGCGGTGATTTTAATATTTGTCACGAAGCAATTGATATTCACAATCCGAAAGGTTTAGCTACCACTTCTGGCTTTCTTCCGATGGAAAGAGAATGGATGACGAAATTTATAGAGGAATGTCAATTGATCGACAGTTTCCGGTATTTCAATTCTCAACCAGATCATTATTCTTGGTGGAGTTATCGACAAAATTCCAGAGCCAATAATAAAGGTTGGAGACTGGATTATAATTTCGTGTCTTATGCTTTAAAGGAAAGGTTTTCGAGAGCCGTGATTATAAAGGAAGCGGTGCATTCGGATCATTGTCCTGTTCTTGTTGAGCTTTCGTAGAGGTTATTTAATTTTAACGCAAGGAACGCAAAGATTTTTCTTTTAGTTAATAAATGTACGAACGCAAAGGCGTTTCACTTAGCAAGCGGTGCAAGGTTTTTGAACACGTGAATTTTAGTTTTTAGTATTCTTATTTAAATATAGTTTTTGTTTTTAAAAACTTCGTGCGACCCGACTTGAGTGGAGCTCTTTTTGTGGAACATAGTGGAACAAAAAAGCGGGAACGGAAGGCGGAAATGTTCGCCCAAAAAAAATCATAAAAAAAGCCGACTCAAATGAATCGGCTTTTCTGTTTTTTAAACGTAATGTTAATCGTTGTCGATATCGATAATTTCATATTCAACGGGCATTGTACCTTTTTTGGTGTCCCCTATTGATTTGTACGCTGCTTTGGAAAGATCAATGGCTCTGGAAGAATGAAAAGGACCACGGTCATTAACTTCTACTATTACACTTTTTCCTGATCTCAAATTGGTTACCTTTAGCATGGTGCCGAAAGGAAGCGTTCTGTTTGCTGCGGTCATTTTTGCATTACTGAAAATTTCACCGCTTGCTGTTTTTCTACCGTTGAACTTATCGTGGTAAAATGATGCAATACTTGTCTTCGCATCATCGGCATTATATTTGTTAAATGAATATAGACCGAGTGTTGAAATCATCATTATGATTAGGAGTATTCCTCTTTTCATCATTTTGAATTATTTTTATTGGTTTTGACTCTGCAAATTTATTCCATAATCATCACTTGCAACACTCACTGTGTTAAACTGTCTTAACGAATTGTTAAGGTTTTGTTAAGATTAACTGTACATTCACTAATCATAGGAGTTCACAAAGGTTCTTAAAACGTGTTAAAATTACCTCCCAAATGTTAATTTTATTAACAAACCAATGCATACCATCTTGTTAAATTAAGCTAAAACATGCTGATAATCAATCATTAGAGCATAAAAAAACTTCCATATTAGATGGAAGTTTTTTGTATTAAATTCTATTGATTTATAATCAAAAATCAACGATTTTTTTAAGTTTTTACTAAACGAGTTCGCCAATCAGATCAAATTCTTCTGCAGAAGTTATTTTGATATCTGCGAATTCACCGATCGATAAATAAATATTTTCGGCAGGAACCAAAACGGTATTGTCAACATCCGGCGAATCGAATTCTGTACGTCCGACAAAATAGTTTCCTTCTTTTCGGTCGAAAATACAACGGAAGGTTTGTCCGATCTTCGCCTGGTTTTTCTCCCAGGAAATCTGAGACTGCAATTCCATGATCTCTTCTACCCTTGCTTCTTTTACTTCTTGTGGAACATCGTCCTCTAAAACGTAAGCAGTCGTATTTTCTTCGTGAGAATATGTGAAACAACCTAATCGGTCGAATCTTTGTTCACGAACCCACTCTTTCATTTCCTGAAATTTCTCTTCTGTTTCCCCTGGAAAACCTACGATCAAAGTCGTTCTGATCGCCATATCTGGAACTTTCTCCCGGAATTTCGCTAAAAGAGCATCTATTTTTTCATGGGAAGTTCCACGTTTCATGGCTTTCAACAAATCAGAATTGATGTGTTGCAATGGAATATCGATATAATTACAAACCTTTGGTTCGTTCTTAATAATTTCTAAAACATCTTCCGGAAATCCTGTTGGAAAGGCGTAATGTAAACGAATCCATTCGATTCCTTCCACTTTCACCAAACGTAAAAGTAAATCTCCTAAAGCGCGTTTTTTATAAAGATCTAATCCGTAATAGGTTAAATCCTGTGCGATAAGAATTAATTCTTTGACGCCTTTTTTAGCTAATTTTTCAGCTTCAATGACCAAATTTTCAATTGGTGTAGAAATATTTCCACCTCTCATTAAGGGAATTGCGCAGAATGAACAAGGTCGGTCGCAACCTTCTGAGATTTTTAAATAAGCGTAATGTTTTGGCGTGGTAAGTAATCTTTCTCCTACCAATTCGTGTTTGTAATCAGCTCCTAAATGTTTCAATAACAAAGGAAGATCACGCGTACCGAAATATTGATCAACATCGGGAATTTCACGCAACAAGTCTGGTTTGTATCTTTCAGAAAGACATCCTGTTACAAAAACTTTCTCTACTTCGCCGCGATTTTTAGCTTCAACATATTCTAAGATCGTATTGATAGACTCTTCTTTTGCATTATCAATAAATCCACAAGTATTGATAACCACAATATCTCCTTTATCTTCGTGTACTACTTCTTTCCCGTTGGCTAATAACTGCCCCATCAAGACTTCAGAATCGTACACATTTTTAGAACAACCCAAAGTGACGATATTGATTTTCTTTTTTCCTACTGATTTTGTGCGCATTATAAAATTAATTGGGCGCAAAGGTAAGATATAAAAACTAAAAATTATTCTTCTGGGTGTCTGTCTTTTTTAAAATTAGGAAATCGCAACATTTCAGGTTTCACTTTTTTCTCGAAAACAAGTCCAATCATCATGATAAAAGTGGTCAATAAAATAACCTGGATTACAACGGATTCATTCAAGTACGGAAAACGATCTTCAGGCGTAATGCTTAGAAATAAAAGAACGGTAATTAAACCTCTCGGAGCGATGTAAAAAAGCGGCTGCATATCCATTTTCCCTAATTTTAAGAAAATTGCTCGTAAGAGATAAATTGCAATTACGATCGAAACAGACCACACCAAAGAATCGGTGTTAATAATATCTTCAGTTTTCAAGACGAAGCCAAAAACAATAAAGAAAAGTGTTCGTACGATAAAAGTTGCTTCTACGACAACATCTTTAAAATGCTTAACCTCCGAATTAAGTTTTGTGAAACGTACATTTCTAAGGAATTTCAGATGTTTTAATTCATCAATATTCCCCAATATCAAACCGAAGAATAAAATAAAGATCAAAGCTGGAAGGTGGTAAATTTTGGAAATTTCGTAAATTAAAATATTCAAAATAATAATCGGCCCATATTTTATGTGATGATCAATTTTAGCCAGAAGAAAAGCGAGGACAAGTGATGCGACAAGGGAAATCACAAGCATTAACATAAACTGACCTACAAAATGAAATGCACCACTCAAAGTGATTGCGGTGCCGAAAGTGGCAAAATTAAAGAAAACAACTCCAATAATATCTGACAAACTGCTTTCGTAAGTTATAAACTGGCGCTTATCTTTGGTTAAATTAATGGCACTTGGAATGGCGATGGAACTGCTTATAATGCAAAAAGGAATAATATTGATCAAGCTTTGTTTGAAAGGTACTTCCCATTCATAATATAAAAAAAGAGAAAATCCGATGGCGATTATTACCAGTGGCAACAATGCAATTAATGCAGATTTTTTTATTACGCTTTGATTTGATCGATTGAGTTCCAATTCCAGCGAGCCTTCCAAAACAATTAAAATTAATCCTATTGTTCCCAAAACCGGAAGTACGACATTAAGATTTGGGATAATAATATTGAAAAGTCCACCAACTTGGTTCAAAAGCCAACCTGTTGCAAGTAAGAAAATTACAGAGGGAACTTTGGTAAATTTTGAAGTTATATCAAAAATATAAGAGACCAATAAAATCACACAAATCCCAATAATAAACATTTCAGCCATAAAGTAAATATATAAAAAAAATATAAAATCGATTTTAAACCTTTTTTGAAAGTCGTTCAAAATTGTTGATTGCATTAAAAACTGAAGTACTAAAAAACAATTTTTAATTTTTGAAGAAAAAAAAGAGAGTCTTTTTTTGACTCTCCTTATTATATATTGCGGTAATTTATTTTATTAAATTTTTCAAATATTCACCATAACCACTCTTGCCATATTTTTCGGCAGATTTCAGGAGTTGTTCTTCATTGATGAATCCTTTCTTGTAAGCAATTTCTTCGATACAGGAAATTTTGAAACCTTGTCTTTTCTCCAAAACCTTCACAAATTCAGAAGCTTCATGTAGCGAATCGAAAGTTCCGGTGTCTAACCAAGCTGTTCCGCGACTCATAACGCCAACTTCTAAGTTTCCTTTTTCTAGGTAAATTTTATTGATATCTGTAATTTCTAATTCTCCTCTTGGGGAAGGTTTCAGATTTTTAGCATATTCTACCACTGAATTATCGTAAAAATACAATCCTGGAACTGCAAAATTTGATTTTGGTTCTGTCGGTTTTTCTTCAATCGAAATGGCTTTTTGATTCTCATCAAATTCTACAACACCATATCTTTCGGGATCAGAAACTTGATAAGCGAAAACGCAGCCACCTTTTACATTGGTTTTACTCGACAAAAGTTGTGGTAAACCTGCTCCGTAAAAAATATTATCTCCCAAAACTAAAGCTACTGAATCATCGCCAATAAATTCTTCACCCAAAATAAAAGCCTGCGCCAAACCATCTGGTGAAGGCTGAATTTTATACTGAATGTTGCAACCGATTGATGAACCGTCACCTAATAATTTCTTGAAACCATCAATATCATGCGGTGTAGAAATTAAAAGAATCTCTTTAATCCCCGCCAAAAGTAATGTTGATAGCGGATAATATATCATCGGTTTGTCGTAAACAGGCATGAGTTGCTTGCTTACAGCGATTGTTAATGGATAAAGTCTGGTTCCGGAACCGCCGGCGAGTATTATTCCTTTCATTTTTGAGTGATTGAGTGTTTGAGTTATTGAGTTATTGTGGTTTCGAGATTTTGGGTTCAGTAAATGTCCATTTTTTAGAATTGATAGTCATTGATACAATCATACCCAGAATTTCATCGTATTTTTTATATAAATCTACGTAAATTTCTTTGTCAATATATCCGCAAGCAAATGCAAAATCTAACCAATTTTGAGTTTCGGCAGCTTCACCATCTGCGTCATTGAGTTTGCTGATGAACGATTTTTCATATCTTCTTTTTCTCCAGGCTTCAGTGATGTTCGCATTAACAGAACGAGATGATCTTCTTATTTGATCAGTTAATGAGTATCTTTCTTCTGAAGGGAATTTTTTAGAAATTGCATAAATCTCCATTGCCGCAGAAAATGCTTTCTGATAAACAATTAAATCTTTATGGAATTTCACAAAAGTCATAATCAAAATTTTTACAGTTCAAAACTCAAAAACTCAATGATCCAAGAACTCAATTACTAATTATACTGTTTGTCGTAATATTTTTGGTAATCACCGCTTGTAACGTGATCCAGCCATTCTTTGTTCTCAAGGAACCAATCGATTGTTTTTCCGAGACCTTCTTCGAAAGTTACTGATGGTTTCCAACCTAATTCTTTATTGAGTTTTGAAGCATCGATGGCATAACGTAAATCGTGACCTGGTCTATCTTTAACGTAGGTAATTAACTTTTCAGAATGACCTTCTGGATTTCCGAGTTTTTCATCCATTTGTTTGATGAGTTCTTTTACGAGATCAATGTTTTTCCATTCATTAAAACCACCAATATTGTAAGTTTCGCCGGTTTTTGCTTCAAAAAATATCTGATGAATTGCTTTTGCATGATCGATCACATACAACCAGTCTCTCGTATATTTTCCGTCTCCATAAATTGGAAGCGGTTTTCCATTCAAAATATTAGAAATACATAACGGAATTAATTTCTCCGGGAAATGATTGGGACCGTAATTATTGGAACAGTTAGAAATAATAAATGGCATTCCATAGGTATTTCCGTATGCTCGAACCAAATGATCGGAGGCAGCTTTACTCGCGGAATAAGGAGATTTTGGGTCATAAGAAGTTTCTTCCGTAAAATAACCAGTTTCACCTAAACTTCCGTAAACCTCATCAGTAGAAACGTGATAGAATAAATTTTTTCGCGTTTCATCGGGGAAATTTCCATGTTGATGATCTGGGTTCAAAGTCCAGAATTCTCTTGCCAAATTCAATAGATTCGCCGTTCCATTTACATTTGTATTGATGAATGCACTTGGATCTTCAATGCTTCTGTCCACATGACTTTCTGCTGCTAAATGTACGATCGCATCTGGATTATATTTGTCAAAAACTTTTCGGAGTTCGTCAACATTAGTAATATCTGCTTTTTCAAAAACGTAGTTAGGTTCGTTTTCGATATCTTTTAAATTCTCTAAATTTCCGGCGTAGGTTAGAGCATCTAGGTTGATGATTTTACTGTCTGGATGATTTTTCACAAATTCCCGAACAACGTGCGAACCTATAAATCCAGCTCCACCGGTGATGATAATATTTTTCATAAGACTTCTTTAAAAATTATGTTCTTTAAAAGCAGGTAATGCAGCATCTTTTTCGGAGAGGATGATTTTATCGAAAGGTAATTTCCAGTCGATATTCAAATCTTTGTCGTTGTAAATAACGCTACCTTCCGAACCTTTATCATAAAAATTATCACACTTGTACGCGAAGATCGCAGTTTCACTTAAAACTGAAAAACCATGTCCGAAACCTCTCGGAACGTATAGTTGTAATTTATTTTCGGGAGTTAATTCTAATCCAAACCACTTTCCAAATGTTGGGGAGCCTTTTCTTAAATCTACCGCGACATCCCAAACTTTACCTTCTAAACAAGAAACTAATTTCGCTTGAGCGTGTTCGCCTTTCTGCAAATGAAGACCTCTCAAAACACCATATGATGATTTAGAGATATTATCCTGAACGAAATGACCGTTCAAACTCGTTAGTTCTTCAAATTTTTTTTCATTGAATTTTTCGTAAAAGTAGCCACGCTCGTCTTCGAAAATTGTAGTTTCTATGATATAGCAGTCTTTGAGAGGTGTTTCTTTAATTTTCATCAATTGAATTATTTAGTAATTAAAATTTGTCTTTTCAATTTAGATTTTAGGATCAAGTAACAAAAAATCGATGGAAGTAAAATCACTGAAAAAATTACCCAGTCAGACCAATGTGAAAAGATCACAACAACGTTCATCAAAAGCTGGATCAAAGCATAAACCGAACTTATCACGAGATGAGACACTTTCTTGTCATTTGCAAAAAGCTGATATAAATGACGACGGTGCGCATCGAAAATATTTTCTTTTAATTTCAATCTTTCCATGATGGTTAAAATTGTTTCTACACCATAAACTGCTAAAAAAAGAAACCACTTGTAGTCTTCTGTTTTTAGCATTAATAAAGCCAATAGCGCAATAATCCAGAATGCGATTCCCATGCTACCAATATCTCCGAGGAAACATTTTGCTTTTTTTCGGAAATTAAAAAAGAGGAAAACCAACGCAGCGATCATCGGATAAATAATGAAATCTGCAGTAACAAATTCAACCAGATACTGATTAACGTACCACAATGAACTTAATACTACCAAACTATAAATTCCCGACATTCCATTAATTCCATCCATAAAATTATAGGCATTCAAAATTCCAATAATCAAAATATAACAAATTGGAATCGCCCAAAAAGGTAAAAGCTGAAAAGCATTTATAAAATAAAGCAAAAGTGTCACTGCTGCAAAATGGAACACCAAGCGAATTTTGCTGGATAAATCCATCATATCATCTATAAAACTGATACCACAAATGAGCAATAAACCTAAACCAAAAATCCAGTAATTTGGAGATATTGACTCACTAAAACCATCATTTTTAATAAACATTTCAAATCCCATGAAAAAAACATACGCGATCGGGAAAATTATTCCGCCACCTCGAAGCGTTATTTCTGTGTGAGCGCTTCTATGATTAGGTTTATCGATAATATTATACTTGTCGGCTATTTTAAAATAAACCAGTATCAGTAGAAAAAAAGCGACGGTTATGATGATATATATCATTATTTCTTAAAGCTTTTGATGGTTATTTCCAGACCTTCTTTTGCGGAAATAGGAAGCGATAGTATTCGTAAAGAGTCTTTTATTTTAGCATTAGAAACGACGTAACTTTCTGTCAACTTTTTTAACCGTTCTGAATTAAGCGGCAGTTTTATTAAATCGCCAACTTTTGCAAAACCTGAAATCAAATTAGCATTCAATTTCCATAACTTCTCTTTTTTACCAGAAATATTCGCAATAATTTTCACCAGTTCATTAGTTGACAAAGCATTATCATCTGCAAAATTGTAAATTCCTGAGACCATCTTTTCATTCTGAAGCATCTTTAAAATTAAAAAATTTAAATTGTCAATACTTAGAAAAGAACGCTGATTTTCAAAAGCTGCTAAAGGCCACGGAATTCCTTTTTCAACAACTTTGTATAATAAATTCAGGTTCCCTTTGTTCCCAGGACCATGAATCATACAAGGTCGAATGATAAACAATCTTTTTCCAGAAGGCAAATTTTGACTGAGCAAATAGTTTTCAGCTTCCAGTTTTGATTGACCGTAAGGAGTTTGAGGATTGGCAGTGAAATTTTCTTCAAGAATACCATCAACGGTATCTGCGACCGCTTTTACTGAACTGAAATAAAAAAAATCTTTGCTATCGGAAGTTAAGAATTGTTTAAAAAGAGTGATTGTTAGATCTCTATTTATTTTAAAATAAGATTCAGGATCGGAAGAATTACTTGTATCATGTGCTTTTCCGGCCAAATGAATAATCGCTTCTGCATTTTTATCCAGACTCCAATTTTCATGTCGGAGAGATAAACCATCGACAATGTTTCCGTGATCTCTCAAATATTTTGATAGATTTTGACCAACGAAACCCGATATTCCTGTGATGGTAATATTCATTTGTTTTTGTTTTGACCGGTTTAAAATTTAATTAATCCGATATTTAATAGTCCTATTTTTTTTCTGGAACAGTTTTTAATTTTAAAATCCTTTCCAAATTATCGATACAGCTGGAAAGTTGATAATTTTCAAGAAAGAAATTTCTGCTATTCTCACCCATTTGCTTTAATTCCAAATTGGATAAAGTTGCCATTTTCAAAATTGTTTCCGCTAATTTTTTTGAATCTCCAGCAGAAACAACCACACCACATTTCGCTTCTTCTATAATTTCTGCACCTTCGCCATTAAGCATTGCTACTATAGGTTTCGATGCACTCATGTACGCCTGAACTTTCGCAGGAACGGTAAGATTAAAAATTTTATCATCTTTTAAACTCACCAACATGACATCCGCTTTTGCAAAAAAACTCGCCATTGCTTCTACGGGAAATCGACCAACGGTGAAAACTGTTTTTTGTAAACTATTCTTCTCGATAAATTCCTGAACGTAAGACATTTTTCGACCATCGCCCACGATAACTAACTTAATTTCCGGATTATTTTTAAGCTCTAAAGCGGCATTAATTATTGCTTCTAAATCTTGTGCTTCACCAACATTCCCAGCAAACATCACTTTGAAACCGTCTGGTAATTCGGGAACAGGAAAATTTTGATCACCTTGCGAAATCGAATCTTCTGCCCAATTCGGAAAATATTCTAATTTACTTTCAAAATCTCCTTTTTCTAAAATTGATTTTTTAAAACCTTTGGAAGTAATTAATATTTTTTCTGAATTTTTATAAAAGTTGATGACCATCTTTTCAAAGAAACCAAGAACTGATTTATTTTTAACTCCGCCCGCAATTTCTAAACTTTCTGGCCAAAGATCCATCACCCAAAAATAAACGGGAACGTTCTGTAATTTTTTTAATAAAAGTGCCGGATAAAACTGCGTGATCGGCGAAGGTTCGTGTACGATTACCGCATCATATTTATTATTAAAATTTAGGAAAAATGATTTAATAGATGCGAAGAAAGCAAAACTAAAATAATTCAGAAAAAGTCTAATTCCACCACCTTTTCCGCGCAGAAGTAGAAGTGAGCGAATAATTTTAACGCCATTAATTTCCTGTCTTCTATTTTTGAAAATTCCGTACCCATCGTACATTTTACCTTCCGGATAATTGGGTAATCCAGTTAGTACAGTGACCTCGTGCCCTCTTTTTTGAAGTTCGAAAGAAAGGTCGTTGCTTTTAAAATTTTCGGGGAAGTAATATTGAGTAACAATTAAAATTTTCATGCTTTACTCCAAACCACTCTGTTCACATAATCGGTATAACTTAAAATAATTCGTACTACTTTTTCAGAAACATTCGGCATCGAATAATCGGAAACACGACGGTAATTTCTTTCTGTACCTATATTTTGTTGCTGCAATTGCGTTAAACCCTGCATAATTCTTTCTGGATTCATTCCAACCATCATTACGCTGGCTTCTTCCATTGCTTCCGGTCTTTCGTGAGCATCTCTAATATTTAAAGCTCGGAAATTCAAGATAGAAGATTCTTCAGAAATAGTTCCTGAATCGGATAAAACTGCATAACTGCGCATTTGCAAAGCGTTGTAATCGTGGAAACCTAAAGGTTTTAAAAACTGAATCTCGGGACGAACGACTACTTTCATTTTATCAATCATATTTCTGGTTCGCGGATGCGTAGAAACGATAATTGGATAGCCAAATTTTTCAGCGATGAGATTTAAACTTTCAATTAAACCATTGAAATTTTTCTCAGAATTGATATTTTCTTCACGGTGAGAACTTACTACGAAATATTCCCCCTCTTCTAAATTGAGTCTCGATAAAACATCAGATTTTTTGATTTCCGGGAGGTAATGATTTAAAACTTCGAACATTGGTGAACCGGTTTTAATGATTCTGTCTGCAGGAAGGCCTTCTCTTAACAAATATTCACGAGCAATATCGCTGTAGGTTAAGTTCACATCGGAAGTATGATCTACAATTTTTCGATTGGTTTCTTCTGGAACGCGTTGGTCGAAACAACGGTTTCCAGCTTCCATGTGGAAAATTGGGATTTGTCTTTTCTTCGCAGGAATTGCACAAAGACAAGAATTGGTATCTCCTAAAACTAAAAAAGCTTCAGGTTGTAATTCTTCTAAAAGTGGATCAATTTTAATGAGAATATTACCTATTGTTTCGGTTGCGGTGATTCCGGCTGCCTCTAAAAAATAATCTGGTTTTCGCAAACCAAGGTCTTCAAAAAAAATCTGATTCAGCTCATAATCATAGTTTTGACCAGTATGAACAATGGTATGTTCAATGGCTTCAGAATTATCTAATGCAATAAGAACCCTCGATAATCTTATAATTTCGGGACGGGTTCCGACGACTGTCATGACCTTTAGTTTCTTCATATTTTTTAATATTTGCAAAAATAAGATTTTTCATTAACTAAAAGAGGCATTTGCTTGATTTTTAAACCAAATTATAAGATTAGATAATAGAATTTCTATACATTTTAATTTTAAACTTCCACGAAATAAGTATCTGCATCTTCTGCATTGTAAGGTTCATTGATCCAAAAAATGGTCAGTAATTCTTCCTCGCCAATATTTTTGATGTTGTGCGTGTACCAGATCGGCATATCTACATAAGCTGGTTCAGTACCATCTAAATAAAAATCTAAAACCTCATCGGAATCAATTTTTCTTAACTGAATAAGTGCTTTTCCTTTGATAACAGCAAATCTTTCTATTTTTCTGGTATGGAAATGATTTCCACGAGTAATTCCGGGAACGGTGGTTGAAAAAGAACATTGTCCACCAATTCCTAATCTGATGACTTCCACAAAAGCTCCTCTTGGATCAATATTTTGAGTGAATTTTACTGGGTAATGAGTCGCAATATCAAAATAGCAGCGGAAAGTATTGAAGAGCTGATAATCAAAACCAGTGATCAACTTTGGAATTTCTCCCGCATCAAAATATAATTTTTTATAGTTCTCTAGTTTATCTAAAACTTCAGAAACTTTTATAGCGGTGGTAAATGGCACAACATATTGTTCTTTTGTTTCGCCACTTTGAATTTGATTAATGATTTCCTGCACCAATTCTCCAACATAAATTAATCGCACTTCACCATCAACATCGATGGTCGGATTTTCACCATGCGTTAATTTATAGCAAAATGTAGCAATAAACGAGTTGTAATTAGGTTTCCCGAAAGGTCCGAAAACATTGGGAATAATCATTCCGGTAAATTTACCGCCATTAAGTTTTGCCCAATTTGCCAGTAGAGATCGGCCTAATTTTTTGGATTTTCCGTACAAATTATCACGTTCCTCCTGAGATGAAGACGAAAATAGAAGGTGTGCTTTTGAACCAGTTCTTTCTAAAGACAAAACCAGTTGATTAACCAATTCTACGTTTTGGTGATAAATAACTTCGGGATCAGGATGCCGGTTCATGGCAGCGAGATGTACAATCACATCGCACTGTTTTACAAAATTATCTAATTGATCAGGTTGCTCAAAATATTCTTTTTGAAAATCTATTCGTTCAAATTCCTCAGGTTTTAAACCTAAGGTATTATATAAATGAGATCCAACAAAACCGTTTTGACCTGTAATTCCTATCTTTTTCATGAATCAATTTTTTTAATTAAAATAATCTGCTGGAAATCTAAATTCATCTTGTACTTCTCCCAATTCATAATCTGCAAAAACTAATAATTTCGACTGGTCGTCAATGGCTTGAATAGATGTCACAAAACCCTGTGGAATATGCAAAACATCTAAATTCTCTGCAGACAGGATAAATTCTAAAACCCTTAAATCTTTAGAAGGATTTTCCCAAGAATCAATTTCTATTAATTTAATTTTGAAAGAGCCCGAAACAGCTGAAAACCAGCGTTGTTCTATTTGGTGACCTTGCCAACCTCGGATAAAATTGCTGTCCACGTTTTGTATGGTATAAACTCTTTTGATTCCTAATGCATTGAAATCATTATTGAAACAAATTGTTCCCCTATCGTCTTGATGTCGATTGCCACTAATGATTTTTGCTTTCATAACTATTTTTAATACGGATATTGCTGAACATCTTCGCCGAAAATCTCTTTTCGGATGAGTGGTAATGTAGAAATTAGTGCTTTCAATCCTTCTACTCCTTGCTGATTAGCATTGTGGGAATGGTAATCTTCAATTACTGCAATATCTTTTTCTCCCTCCGAGAAATATTTGGCATAATTCAAATCTCTATTATCTGCTGGAACTCTGTAAAAATCGCCCATATCTTCTGCTTTCATCATTTCTTCTCGGGTACATAGTGTTTCATACAGTTTCTCACCATGTCGCGTTCCGATGATTCTCACTGGAGTTTCCTTGCCAGAAAGTTCCACTAAAGCTTTTGCCAGATCACCAATTGTTCCTGCAGGAGCTTTATTTACAAAAAGATCACCGGCATTTCCGTTTTCAAAAGCAAATAAAACCAAATCTACTGCATCTTCCAGAGACATAAAAAATCGAGACATATTAGGATCGGTAATCGTAATTTCTTCTCCTTTCTGAATTTGATTTAAAAATAAAGGAATTACAGAACCACGCGACGCCATCACATTTCCATATCTTGTTAAACAAACAGTAGTATCGCTCAAATTTCTGGATTCTGCAACGGCAACTTTTTCCATCATCGCTTTAGAAATTCCCATTGCGTTGATAGGATACGCCGCTTTGTCCGTACTCAAACAAATTACTTTTTTAACTTTATTGTAACCAGCTGCACGAATTACATTTTGAGTTCCTTCAACATTAGTTTTTACCGCTTGCATAGGGAAAAATTCGCAAGATGGAACTTGTTTCAAAGCTGCGGCATGAAAAATATAATCCACTCCACGGGTTGCAGTTTCTACACTTGCATAATCTCGGACATCACCAATATAATACTTTATTTTGCTGTCTTTGTAGAGATTTCTCATGTCATCTTGTTTTTTCTCATCACGGGAAAAAATTCTGATTTCTTTGAAATGGTCTGTTTTTAAAAATCTATTAAGAACCGCAGTTCCAAATGAACCAGTACCTCCAGTAATTAGGAGGATTTTGCCGTTAATTTCTATACTCATTTAATAATATTTTTTTTTGCTAATTTTGACGGATAACTATTTAATACCGCTTTATAAATTCCTTTAAATACGAAAAAACTACCCGCTGCAACTCCGATAATTCCGTGTCTTTTTATTACTTTTTCTATATCTTCCAGAGAACCTGCACCACCCAAAACCGTCAATGGCAGCGAAATTTTCTCTCTTATTTTATCAATTAAATTCATATCAAATCCCCTCATCATTCCATCTTGGTTGATTGAATTAATAATGATTTCACCGGCTCCCAAATTCTGAGCTTGAACAACAAAATCTATAGGATCGATGCCGGTTGATTTTTTCCCGTTGTGTGTGAAAACTTCATAACCTCCAAATAATTTTTTTTGACATCTAAAACCACAATGACACTTTGGGAACCTACTCTTTCTGCAATTTCGGTAATTAAATTGGGATTTTGCAAAACTGCAGAACTTAAGGCAATTTTCTCTATTCCTAAACCGAAAATATTTTGCGCCTGTTCCACTGTTTTCACGCCTCCTCCATAACGGCATTCTGGACTGATTTGCAATTCTTCTAATAAATTATAATCTGGTTCCAAACCTTTTTTGGTAGCGTCAATATCAAAAATTACGAGTTCATCAACTTCTTTTTCATTGAAAATTTTCACTCCGTTAATTGAATCTCCTACATATTTCGGATTGCTAAACTGGACGGTTTTCACCAAACCTTTATCTTGAATTAAAGGGGCGGGAATTATTCTGGGTCTAAGCATGTAATTTACAATTTTGCAAAATTATGCAATAAAATCTCCCCGAAATGGTGACTTTTCTCCGGATGAAACTGAACGCCAAATTTATTTTGATGATGAACAGCGGAAGCGAATTCAATTCCGTAATCTGAAACCGCAAGAAAATCTTCTGAATGATGACAATGGAAATAATAAGAATGTAGAAAATAATGGTCATTAAAAATATTTTTATTATCGGTGTAAAACCAGATTTAAAGAATTGTCTTTTTTTCTCGAAATAAATGATAATATTCAAAATCTCGTTTCATATTAATTATATTTTCTGCTACATTTTTTTTGAATAAGTTTAAAATAATCATAACGGCTACAAAATATTTAACAATTCATCTATGTTATTTTTTACCAATGATTTCGAGGCGGCTGTTTCAGTAGTAATTGCTTCCTGAAAAGCACTCTCTATGGCTTTTTCGTCGAGAGGATCAAAAATTAAACTTGGTTCACAAACTGCATATAAATAAGGTAAATCAGCGCCAATAACTTTACAGCCGTTTTCAATTGCCTCTACAATACCCAATCCGAAACTTTCTGCTAAAGACGGATAAATTAAATATTCGCACGACTGGTAAATTGCTCCCAAAGAATCACGATCAACAAAACCGATATTTTCTATAGGATAATTTAATTGTTTTTTCTCTTCAATGAATTTACATAATTCTTCAAAATCCGTATTTACAGTGATAATAAGTTTTCCGCACTTGTTTTCATCATAAAATTTACAAAAGGCATTAATCAGTCTTTTATGATTTTTATGCGGAGTCGCATTACTTATATATACAAAAGAATTTTTTTCCCTTTTGACTTGTGCGTTATTTATTATTTCTGGATAGTAAGGAAGAATCAGGATTTGGTCATCATCTACCTTAAATTTATTTTGAAAGTTTTTCTTAATCACTTCCGTCTGCAAGATCCAAAAATCAGAATTTTTAAAAAGAATTTTTAAGACACTCCTTTTTAAAGAAAACAAAAATTTGTGAACAACATGCATATCTTGTGGGACACTGATATAAAGTTGTTGATGAAAATAGGTATAAACTTTTGCTTTTAATCTAATATTGGGAGGTAAGTCTCCGAAACAAAGAACTGAAGTAAAGCGATCCTGATATTTGGTATAGAATTGATGACGCTTTACCAATGAAGCTTCTAAAAAAAGGACTTCATTTTTTGTATTTTTCAGATAGGGAACGGTGTTTTCAACTCTTTTATCAAGGAGGTAAAAGCATTTTTTTCCAGAAGCTTCTAACTCAACCAAAAGGTAATCTAATAGTATTTTTCCGCCGCTGTTATTGATGTACATTGCATCAATAAGTAGTTCATTTCTCATTACTAAATTAAGTTATGCAATATTAAAAAAAAGCAAGTTAACCTTCATATTAAAATTCAATTTAATAAGATTATTATCACTATAAACTAATTTTAACATATTATTGTGTTTGCCTACAGATTTTCTTAATATTTATAGATTTCATTAAATCTTAAAGATTAAGAAAATCAAAAATTTAAAAATGCAAAAATACTATATATTATTTGTTTTTTGTTTATTTCAAATGACCTGATAAATCTTCAAGCCCTTTAAGTTAAAATAATCAACAATGTTTTGATTTTAAAATATTTCGAAGATAACCGCTAATAACCTCAATCTTCATATTGTTGAAAAGGGAAACTGTTTTCGAATTATCTAAAAATAAACGATTGTGAAAATAAGTGATTAAAAGCACTGCAAATTTTAATTTATTATATATTACAAACGATGTCTATTGAATAGTAATGCCGTAAGGAATTTTTACCTATCACCTGGAATAAAATAAAAATCACCCTTGGATGGTGTTTCCTAAAATAAATATTAGCAATTGATATTCTCTTTTTCTATGCTATCAGCTAAAAATTCGAGGAGCACCTTATCTCTGCTGGCATTTATAAATTATTTTTTACAAAATTCATATTCTATAACTAAACATTTGATTTGAAGAAAGTTAAGGATAATATTGAGTAAGTTCTATTTACCGTTAAATCTGTCCAGTGTCCTAGAACAATTGAATTATTATTTTATAATAATTGAATTGTTCTTTTTTATTTTTTCAAAAGTTAATTTCTTTTTTAATGTTCGCGGAGTAAAATTAATTTTCGAATTATTAATTGAGTTACCCTGATATTCTATTAGCTTAAAATCTTCATCAGAAGAAATACCCGCAATATCAAAATTAAAAATATTGTTCTCTGTTCTATTTTTTAAGTTTAAAGGTTCTACAACACTTCCCACGGCACCCATCCAAATTTTAGTATCTACCGCACCAACATTTCCTCTAATAGTAGTATTGGTATCTTTGGAATAGTTGGATAGAAATGCAAAAAACAACGGATCTGCTTTGTACCAAACTTTATTGTTCTGATCTTTATTGATATATTTATTATCAATTGTTTTATCTAAAGTAAAACGGTAATTACCCCCAATAACTCTAGAGAAAGAAACGTATTGCTGCGAATTTGTTAATACTGCATCTACATCCATTACTAACTTAGAGCCTGGTTTCACATTTTCTGTGGGAACGCCAAAACTCATTGAAAAGCCTTGGAATGTTCGATCTGCTTCCATTTGAAGTTTTATGTTGATATTTCCTTTTAGTATATCACTCACAGAAACTGCATCAAACCTAAATCCATAAGCACAATTTTTCACTTTGATGTTGGTAGCGAGTAAACTTCCTTTGACGCTATCAATATTCGGATCGAATTGCAAAGTCAATCCTTTTCCACCGTCGATATAATTCCCCTTGTCGATTCCAGGAAGATTATAAATGTAAATATTATCTAACACAATATTATCAAAACCATTGGTGATCGAAATGCCATTGGAACCAGCTTTTTTTGTTGAAGACAATTTCGCAGTAATATCAAAATTTTTGATTGTTAGATTCTTCACCATATTGAGTTGTAGAACATCTGCTCCAAATACTGAAGCCGTTTTTAAAATAGTTCCTCGCCCGTCGCCAAAAATAGTTATTGATTTACAATCCTTCATTTGGTTTCCTTTACCTTCTTCTTGTCGAAATGGAAAGTTTCTAACCCCTACATCATAAGTTCCTTTGGGGAAATAAAGATCATATTTATTTTCAATACAATATTCGAAAGCTTTTTTAATATTAAGCCAGCGCTCATATTTAACTTCATCGGTTTCTGAAGATCCTTTGATAGGAAAAACTTGAAATTGCTCAATATTAATAATTTTATTGTGCGAAGTATCAGATTCAGTATTTAATTTAGGAAGATTATTTCCCATACAATTAAAAACTACGAAGCTTGAAAACACCACAAAAAACGAAATAAAAATATATTTAATCATTTATTTTAAAAAAGTCTTTAAGATCAATTATTAATTTCTTGATTTGCGAAATATAATTCTTATTGTTCATTACAAAATTCTTTCCATTGTTACCAAATGTTTCTAATTCGTCTGTATTTTTTTTCAAACAATTTTCTATTGATTGTTTAAATCCACTGACAGATTCATCCTCTATAAAATAAAATTTATCTTGGTAGTCATCTGGAATCCCCAAAAGTCTTGTCGTAAGAATTGCTGTACCAGAAGATAAATATTCCATTAATTTAGAAGGGAAAGAATATTTCGTAAATTCTTCGTGACTAAAACGCGGATTAATAAGTAATGTCGCTTTTTTCTGATAATTTAAAATTTCAGTATTGGGTCGGTTCCCGAAATATTTTATCCGTTTGTCTTTCGTCGCATAATCAATGATGTCAGCAGTCATATCACCTCCTCCGAAGAGCCATAATTCATAATCTCCCTCAATTTGCGTGAAAGCAGTCAGTAGATTTTTGATACCAAATTTCTCAAAAAGTGAACCAGAGTATAAGACGGCTTTTGGAAAAGATTTGTGAGGTAATTCAACTGTCTTTTTTTTTACGTCAACGAATCCCTCTATAATTGTAAAAGGTTTATTAGGATAAATATCACTCATATACTTGGTGATAAATACGTAATAATCAACTAAAGCATTTAATTTATTTGCTAAATAAATATAGGCGGGTATTAATTTCCGTTTCAGAAAACTCCCGTCTGTCGTATATGAAAAACTGTGAGCAGGAAGATCTGGAACGAACGAAACAAATTTAATATTACTAAAAATTTTAAAAGGAATGATCGCAAATAGAAATGGCAAATAGATCGATGTAAAGACTACAATTTTCTTTTGATTTTTATTTTCTCGATTCCAGTTTATCATCATTAATACTAGATCAAATGCGATGGTCAACTGTTTTAAGAAAAAGATATTAATAAACTTTAAATATTGAATTCCATCAATATTTCGTCGGTTCCATCTCAAGGTTTTACATCGAGGATACATTCCGATCGGAGCTAAAAAAACATGGTCAATATCTGGGCCCAAATTTTCTTCAAAACCTGCTTTAATCATTTTAGAGTATTTAACTGCAGCCACTGAAATCTTAGCATTTTCATCCGATATTTGATTATATTTTTCGATTAAACCGCTCTCTAGGAATATCCCGACAACTAAAATTTTCATCGCTTTATTTTTAAGTTAAGATAAATCCAAAGCGGAATCCACAATATAAATGATATCAACAAACCACCTACCTGACTATAAAAAATAGACATTAATGGAATTTGTATCAGCAACACGATTAAAAAAAGATTTTTTAACTTGATTCCATTTTCTTTTGGTCTCATTCTTTTAACCACAACGAAATAAAGTAGGCAAAAAATGATACTGCCTATAATCCCATAATCATAAACAGTATATGCGGGAAACCCATTAAAACTATAAGAATAATGTCGCGGCCATAATTTTGCCCTGTATTTATTTCGTTCATAAGTTTGCATTGGGGTAGAAACAAAGCCAAGAATGCTTTCAAAAGTCAATGTACCTCCAAAACCTTCTCCTTCATATAACTGAAGTACTTCATAACCATTGAAAAACCCTTGAGAAGTGTAATCTAGATAGCCATAAACTACAGGATCTTGCGTGATGGCTTCAACAGGAATACCTTTCGAATAAGTTTTCGATGATTTAACATCCTGCTCAAACCGCTGTTGGGAAATATTGATGAAATAAGCTGTTGCGATGAGCCCTAGAAAAATGAGTGAAAACTTTAAAATTCTTTTAAATCGTGGAGCTAAAGTTCCATATAATAAAAATAAAAAAGAAATGTATAACAATGCATATTGAACTACCACCGCTCTGGAAAAAAACGTAAGTCCATATAAAACAATATTGAAGGAGAGAAGAAAACAAATCACCGAAAGCCAGACTTTCTTTTTGTACAAATAATAAAAATGCAATGGGAGGATAAAATAGGAGAAATAATAAAAAATAATTGCAAAATTAAAAAAAACTGGCGGGAAAGGAAGTTTGTTATAGTAAAAATCGACCGAAACACCCTCTGCATATTTGAACTCATTTATGTCTTCAACCGTTGTTTGCACAGTGATTGCGGCAATTAAAAAAACAACGAAGACTATTGAATTAATTCCAATTAAAAAGTAGGTTATTATTTTTAATTTTTTGGGATCAATATCAACAATATCTTTGGTTTTGTAGTAATATTTCCACGGTAGTATAATCAATAAGAGAAGCAAGAGCATTAAAAAAAGCCAGCCATAATCACTTCCTGTCTCAACCTTCATTTCCCGACCCAAAAAATAGGTTCCGATAATTGATACTAATTGAACAACAATCAAAAGCACCGCTAACGATTTGTTTTTTAACAATAATAAAAATAATACGGAAAAAATAATAAGAATTAATGTCATTTATATAATTTTTCTAGATCAGTATATCTGAAACTTTTTGGTTAATGTCAATTAATTTATTTTCTCTATTTCTTAACAAGGGGAAAGACATTTCTACGCCCGGCAAATTTAGCAGAATAACTTTGCAATCAAAAGCCTTCGCTTCAAAAAGTGAAGAAGAATATATTCCCAAAGCATATTTTGCCTTTTTTAGAAGAACATACATCGACTCTTCATTATTAACAAACCGGATATTAGGAACCTTACTAAATTCATTTTTGAAGGTGGAAAAAAGCTGTTCATTTTCTGAAGGATGCATTTTATAAATGATTGAATATTCCGAAAGAATTATGTGGTTGCTTTTAATAAATTCTTGGATTTCAGCGGATCCATAAGGTTGAGAGATCACTAATATGGTCTTGTCTTCCTTTAAAATGTTTGCTGTTTTTTGAACATATCTTTCAATGTGTCGATTTCTAAAAGGAATTATATTTTTTTCTTCGAGCGGCAATTTACCAAAAAACATATCCACATTATCCCAAATATAGAACTGATGCGGGAAATAACGTAAAGTTCCAGAATTGGTATATGGATAATTAGAGATTACATCTTTATCACTCATTAAACCATGCTGCAACTCTTTAACAAGCATTCCATTATTTTTTGCAGCTTCAATGACGGATGCTTTTTCGCTGGAATTAGTGATGTAGATCTCTTCCGCTTTTTTTAAACGGAAAAGTTTGCTGTAAAGATTTACTTCCGCTTTAAATCTCCTAATTTCATCGTCAAAAATTTGAGGAAGATCTATTTTTAAACCAAACTCAGATTCAAGAGCGTGAGTGATTTCCTGGATTTTCTGAACATCGATTTCACTCCAACTGGATTTTATAAATTTGGTCTTTAACTTAGAAAAAAGTAGTATAAAGTCTAGATGCTTAATATTTAATTTCCTTTTGATAAGAGCATCGTCAATGTTATAATTATTTTCATAACGCGTGTACGTAACATGATCTTTATCTAACTGCTGACATAAATATTCCGTATAGATATCGATATAGGAACCTTCATCTCTATATTTTCTACCACTTTCAATAACGATAACTTTTTTATGCTTGAAGTCCAGAAATGGGTTAAAAAAAAGAACATTAATAAACAAACGGTGTAGCAAATCCTTTAGTTGTTTCTTTTTCGATTTGTTGATTGGTGCAGTACTGCCGGGAATCAATTGATCAACAATGTGTAAAAAAATAGGAATTCTTGCAATTTGCCAAGGAAATACGCCGTCCACTTTTAAAAACAGAAGATTATATTTCTCCTCAAATTTTAAAAATTTTTTAGTTATTTCAGGGTAGGTTAATTGATTGAAATGCACTGTTCTCTGTATTTTTAATTGGTGTGTGTTGCTTTGTAAGAGAGAAAAACACCCATTATTAGATTTGCAATATTTGCATACATTAAACCGAAAGAAACACCTATAATTTTATTGGAGTACAGATGGATAAACAGATAAATAAATCCCACGACCAACACCGAATAAGAGGCCTGATAAATAATCATATACTTCCATTTTTTCATACTCCAAATCACATTGACCCCTATTACAGAACCTTTCATAATTCCGGCAAATAATAAAATTTGCATGGGGACAATACTTTCAATATAATTAGGAAAAAAATCAGTCACTACTTTCGGGATTACAAAATAGCCCACCAAGAATAGCGGGATTTGAATGATTAGCAATAAGGCTGTTATTTTTTTTACATATTGCCAAAGTATCAATTTATTTTTGTCCTTTCCGTATTGAAAAGACATTTTGGGATAGATATAACTCGCAATAGAATTGGAAAATAGAGTAGAAAAAACAAGGGCATAGAGGGCGAAAGAATAAAATCCTAAATTTTTCAGATCTGTAAATCTTATAAGCATCAATTTATCAAAAGTTAATGCTAAAGATTCTGCATATGCTAAAATAAATATCGGAAATCCAACTTTAAATAGTTTTAAAAAAATTTTTTTATCCCATTTCATAATAACCTTAATGGGTCTGTTAATATGTAAAAGGATAACAAACAGGATGATAACGATCACTGCCTTAAGCAACATCCCATAATAAGAGAAGTAAAATACTAAAAGTATTGTAATTAAATTTACAACAGCATCAACAATCTGTAAATACGATAACTTTAAAAATGAATTATTGGAACGAAATGTTGAAAGCAAATGATTCTGATAAAAGGTAAATACAATGATGAAAGAGACTGCTAAAACACCGTATTTAACTTTGTCACTTTCAAATGGAAAGAATAAGTACAGTAAGATTCCAACTAAAAAAAAAGCAACGGAAAGGTAGAGTGTAAATGTTTGCGCTACACTTACCATTAATCTTCCTCTCTTATTTTTTCCTTCCCCAAAAGACAAGGGCAATTCCAGATTCAAACCGTTGATTACACCGCCTTGTAAAAACAAAGCGTAGGTAATAAATAACGATAGTGTAGTCCATAATCCAAGATCTTCCGGAGAAATAAATTTCGCGATAAAAAAGCCTGCTACCAAAGTAGCAAATGCTTTAATTATGGAACTTGAAGCATAGACAATTGGAGTCTTATAAGTAATAAAAGTATGTTTAACTTTTCCTGGCAATGCCCTCATAAATTAATTTTTCAAAACCCACTGACTCATTTTGTTTTTTACAAACAAGTCGTGGTTATATGATTTTTCGATGATGTTCCAGAAATCTACTTCGGAATAATTCATAAAATCACAAAAGTCTCTAACCGCCAATGGATCTAAAGCGTGGTCATGTTTTTTCACAAGTTCAAAAGCTTCTTCTCTGGTAATCAAACCATATCTTACCATTCTTGCTGCATAATCTGTGGCAGAAGCATGTCCAAATTTTGGATATTTCATCCAAGAATGCACAAGATAAGCTCTGGTATCAATTTGATCAAAATTTTCAACGTGATGCGTTCTGATCCATTCATGTGTTAAATCGTGGAATCCTTTTGTTTTGGCAATTTCATAATTTTTGAAACTGTTCCATTCCACGAAATAGCTTAAATAAATAGGTTCTAATTTAGAAATATCTTCTGCGGAAGGTGGTTCAAAAAAGTTAAGATCTTTCATGCTGATTCCGTTTGCTAACAATTCTTCGGTCGGAATTCCTGTTCCTACTCCATTATTGATCTGATCTTTCGCAGAAAAAGTTTCAACTGCATTATCTCCACCATATTCATAGCCTACATTTTCTCCGTAAACAAGTAAAGGGGTATTGAATTTTACTGCCATGTGCAGCGGATACGTATAAATATACCGGTCCACAAAGTAAGTAGGTTTACCATATTTAGCAAAAGTGTAATTCATTGCTAACTTCTGCGCTTTGATATTTGGTTTCATGCTGATAATATCGCAACCGAATGCTTCAGAAATGTTTTTGATATTATGATTTCCGGCATCAGTCATGGGAAAGTTATCTTCCACAGTCACCAATAAAGGATTCATTCCTAAAACTTCTTTAAACATGTGAACCTGAAAATGGCTATCCTTTCCTCCACTTACAGCAATCATACAATCGTACCCATTCTCGCCGTTTCTACCACGATGCTGATCACATAATTTTTTTAGCTCCTCGAATCTTGCATCATAATTGGTGCTTTTTCTTCTTTCGAAAGATTGACAAGCTGAACAAACTCCTTTATCATCGAAAGTAATACCTGGTCTTGTATCGGGCATTACACATTTGGTACAATATTTCATATTTTAAAAATTTTATTTAGTATTAAATTCAACTACTTTGATTCTATTTCTAGTTTATAAAAGATTTACATCTTAAAATTACAAGCGACAATATTCGGGAAATAAATCGACATTTTTCATTATTATCAGTTAATTTTAATATCAACATATTTATTTCAAAAATTAAATAAATAGAGGCACAAACTTATAATATAACGATATGCTTTGTTATTCTATTGTTATCTAAATTGCAGTCCAACCACCATCAACCATTAAATTGTGTCCCGTAATGTAAGAAGCTAAATCTGAAAGTAAAAAAATCACCGATGGCGCTATTTCTTCCGGATTTGCTAATCTTTTCAGGGGTGATTTTTTGGAATAATTCTCGATAAAAGAAGGATGCTGTTGTTTTGCATCTAAAACGCCTCCTGGAGAAACGCAGTTAACTCTTATATTATACTTGCCGAAATAAGACGCCAAATATCTTGTTAAATTGACAATACCACCTTTAATTGCAGCATAAGCAGCTGGAGAAGTACCACCATATTCTTCATACAATGTAAAATCATTACCAACTACTCCATAAATTGAAGCGATGTTTACAATAGACCCGGAATTTTGTTCTTTCATAATTTCCAGCGTTTTTTGGCAAAGTAGAAATACACTATTCATTTGCAAATCTATATTTTTCTGCCAAGAGTTGAACTTGATATCCTCAACTTTATTACCCCAATCTGCAGTTCGTGGATAAGCATTGTTTACCAATCCGTCGATTCTACCATATTTTAAAATTACGGCATCTAACAAGTCCTGAATCCCAAATTCGGTTGTAATATCTAAATTAAGTTTTCCACTTTCTATATCGTGATGATTGCTTATATCAACATTGATCACTATTGCACCAGAAGCTTCCGCACTTTCTACAATATGCTTTCCAATTAACCCAGTTCCACCAGTTACGATGATTACTTTATTTTTTAAGATTGATGTAAACATAAATTTAATATTTGGTATGCTTCAGAAGCCGTATTGAAATGTAAATTATTTTTGGATCCCATATTCTTCAGGAAAAAATCCATTTGATTATCGTAAGTATCTGCAATCTTTTGTTCTGATATAAATACAACTTCTCCGTTGAAGCGCACTTCATTTTTTAGCAGATCAACAACATAGGTTCCTTCATCACAAACAATTTCCATTGTTCTTTTTGCATCTTTTCTGTAATAATTTAAGATGACACTTGCAGTAAATCCTTCATATTGCCATCTGTAATTGGCATAATCAAAGGCTGATATTTTCAATGAAGATGAATTAGTGAATATAGAATCGGTATTCAAAGGAACACCAAAAAGCCAGAATGTATAATCTAACTCATGAATCAAATCGATGTGAACACCACCTCCCATTTCTTTATTTGCACTATAATTTTTTCTGAAATCTTCGCCAGGACGCCAATCGGGTAGATAAGTACCACAATAAATATTTAGTTCATTGATCCTGCTATCTTGGATTCTCTTTTTAATAAATTGAATGCTATCTAAAAATCTCAAATTACAGGCAACATAAGTAGGGATCTGCAATAATTTTATTTGGTTCAAAATTTCAGTTTCTTCTGATCCCACTTTTTCAAACAAAGGTTTCTCAATAAACAAAGGAATTTTTAACGATAACAATCTAGAAATAGCATTTTTGTGTTCACTGGTCGGATTGGAGATAATCGCAAAGTCAAATGCATGTTCAGCGATTTGATCCTGCGTAAATAAATTGGTAATATCCTCGAAAACTGGTGAGTTTTTGGAGAATCTCAAAGCGTAAAGTTCTACATTCTCTGTCAACTTTCTGATTGCAGAAATATGCTTTTTTGCGATGGAACCTAAACCGACGATTAAAATTTTCATTCTTGTATAAAATCAAAATTCAGTTTAGAATTTTCAATTAGAAAAGACATGATTTCGAAATCGATGGGATGATCTAAATCGAAACAAATATGAGGAACTTCATAAACCAAACTTTTCTCTGTAATGACTGTTTTATTTCCTGTACTGAAAAAATTGTTTTTGAAAATATAAAAAGACGCATTCATATCAAAGACTTTTGGAGCAGATTGTCTGGTTAAAAAAAGTCCTTTTTTGCAGAGCGAATAATACCCATTATCATTTTCTTCAACCATATTAAAATAAGGATTCCGATTGGCGGGACTTACAGAAAAGATATTATAAGCCTCAGAATTCCTCTCTAATAACTGGAGCGCATTTTCCAGGTCTTGCAAGTTTCGCAGCGGTGAGGTTACATCTAAATCAATGACGTAATCATATTTTTTCTGATACTTCTCTTCTGCATAATTTTTCGCATCGGTGATCGCATCTAATTTTCCGGCGGTATCATTAGCTAAAATTTCCGGTCGTGAATATTCTATATCTGTTGTCGCAGAAAGTTCCTTCACCACGTTTTTAATTTCTGCATCATCGGTAGAAAGTACAATTTGAGTATTTCCCTTTTTATTCGCAAACTGCTGCGCTACCTGTAATGAATAATAGATTAATGGCTTATTATTGAGCATTTTTATATTTTTTCCAGGAATACCCTTTGAGCCTCCTCTTGCACAAATCGTAATTAAAATATCTGCCATTTTTAAATTTTAATATGCTTAATGTCTTCTTGTGCTTTTTTGAAATCTGCATGGGTCCCAATATCCAGCCAATATCCATTAATAGGATAGGTAATTAGATGATAATCCATTTCGATGACCTTTTCCATTAAATCTGTGATGTCGTAAAACTGATCTTTGGGGATCATGGATAACAATTTTTTCCGGATAATATAAATTCCTGCATTGGAAAAATAGGTATATCGCGGTTTTTCTTTTAAGGTTTGCACTTTTTGATTTTCGTCGGATTCTAAAACTGCGTACGGAACATCTACGTGATAAGATGTTGCAGCAACTGCCATATCTGCATTGGAATCAATAAAAGTTTTGTAAAAATCTGCAAAATCGATATTAGTTAATAAATCGCTATTCATCACCAAAATATTGTCATGTTCAAAATCATTTACCAACAAAACCGACCCAATTGTACCAAGAGGTTTGTTTTCTTTGAGATATTTTATTTTTAGCTTTTTAGATTCGCCATTTCCAAAAAAGTCTTCTAATTGTTCACCAAGATAATTGATACTTAAAAAAATATTTTCAATTCCTACTTTTGCAAGGCGATCAATATTGTATTCAATAATGGGTTTATCACCTACTTTTAACAGTGGTTTTGGTATATTTTCGGTTAAAGGCCTCAATCTTTTCCCTTGTCCACCTGCCATTAATACAGCATCTAAAGGAAGTAAAGTAGTTCTGAACCTGAAATTCAGAACATCAACAATTTGATTTTTCTGGTTGAGAATAGGTATGATTTTGAATAAATTCTCTTTGAAATCATTTAGTTTTTCCTGATTAAATTCATTTTCATAAATAAATCTTGGATTAGGCTGAATGAAATCAGTGATGGAATTTTCGAAATCGAGACCTCGAATAAATCCTCTTCGAAGATCGCCGTCCGTCAAGGAGCCGATAAGTTTGTTTTCGTCATCTACTACAAATAAAATTGCATCCGATGACAGTTTATCTAACTTAATCAAAGCATCTCTAACACTTTGATTGTGTAAAATTATATATTCTGTAAATGACTCCATATTTAATTTTTCAAATCATGAAACTGTTTAGTCCTAAAGTTTTTTAAATCAACCGATCGAAGTATTTTTATTATTTTTTCAGTAGTATTTCCGTCGCCGTAAGGATTGAAAAAACGAATTGTTTCACTGTTCAAATCTTTCAATCTCACTTTTTTAAAGGCTTCCAGTATTTCGCTTCCGTCTACTTTTACATTAATAACACTTTTCGCCTGAATTCTTCCTTTTTGTCTGTCGCCAATATTAATGGTGGGAGTTTGTAACGAAGGTGCTTCGAGTATTCCACTAGAACTATTTCCTACAATAGCATCACACATTTTAACTACCGATAAAAACCTTAAATTCCCTAATGAACTAAAAGCTTTCGCTTTATCTTTATTTTTTGCGACATAGGAATCGATCATCTGATTTATAATTCTTCCGCCGGAATCTGCGTTACTCTTTGTAAAAATAAAGAAACTATCTTGTTGCTGATCGATCGCTTTTAATAGGATCTCAAACTGCTTTTCCGGCGTTTCAATATCTAAAGTTGAAGGATGAAAAGTGATTTGATAATTGTATTTTTTAAATTGAATATCTAGATCTTTTTCCAGAGATTCCCGAGACAGTAGTTCTAAATTTTTAACACTGTCTAATCCTATTGCTCCAACATTGTACACATTTTGAGGATTTTCTCCCAACTGAATAATTCTGTTTTGATAATCATCAGTAGAAGCAAAATGCAGATGGCTCATTTTCGTAATAGAATGCCGGATTGCGTCGTCATACGCACCTTCTGTAATTTCGCCCCCGTGAAGATGAACAATCGGAATATTAAAAATAAGGGCAGCCGAGGCAAGAGAAAGCATTTCATAACGATCTCCCAAAATAATAAGAAGATCTGGTTTTAAATCCTGTAAAGCATCTGCAAAACCGATCATTCCAAGTCCCATTGATTTTACAACAGAAGCCGGAGTATCTGCGGAAAGTAGCATTTCTACTTTTTTGTCAATAACAAACCCATCTTTCTCAATTTCATTATAGGTTAAACCAAATTCTGGGGAAAGATGGGCCCCTGTTACCAAAATCTGCAGAAGCCAGTTTGGTTCTTTTTTTATCGCTGTCAATAAGGGTTTTAGCAAACCATATTCAGCACGGGTACCTGTTGCTATTGTAATTTTCATTCTAATTCTACTAAAACATCTTCCTCAAAATCACGTACTGCAACTGTTCCTAAAACGTCATCCCATCTCATGGGTGAAATGCCGTGGCCTGGTCTTTTCACCGTGATGTTATCTTCGGTAAATAAATCTCCCTTTTTAATATTTGTTTTCGTAGTAATACTCTTGCGTGCAATATTTATATTTTTGATTTCGGAGGCGGAAGGTTCTTTTAATCCATTTCCGGAAATAGCCAATTCTATATTTCTGATGGCTGTAACCATATTTTTAAGTTCAGCAGGCTCCAAAGATGCAGCATGATCTGGACCTTTCATCGTTTTATCAAGCGTAAAATGCTTTTCAATAATGGTGGCTCCAAGTGCTACTGCGGCAATGGGAATCTCGATGCCTAAAGTGTGATCAGAATAGCCGACCTCAGTCTTAAATTCTTTTTTTAGTTGCAGCATTGCCAATAAATTTACATCTTTAAAAGGCGTCGGATATTCAGTATTACAATGCAGAATCGTAATATTATTAACTGAAGTTCCTGCTATTTTAAAAACATCTACTGCTTCTGCAACTTCTTTTAAAGTTGACATCCCTGTGGAAATGATCACCTCTTTAAAAAGTTTCGCAGCTTTCCTTAAATAAGGTAAATTCGTAATTTCTCCGGAAGGTATTTTAACGATTTCAAGACCAATGTCTTTAAGATATTGTAAAGATTCTAAATCAAAAGCTGTTGAAAAAAAATTTATATTTTTACGATTACAGTACCGAATCAATTCTTCATGTTGTTCGTGGCTTAATTCTAATTTTTTCAGCATCTCGAACTGCGATTCTTCTGCATTTTTTGTATTCTCAATTTGATAATCTGCTTTTTTAGCAGATTTAGAAACAAGATTTTCCGCCTTGAATGTTTGAAATTTAACAAAATCTACACCAGCTTCCACTGCTGCATCTACTAATTTAAAAGCATTTTCGATACTTCCGTTATGGTTGACTCCGGCTTCAGCAATAATCAGAACTTTGCTCATTTTTATTTTTTTTCAACAGGGTTTCCAAAATAGGTGCCTGATTTCTCAATTTTATTTAAGACCAAGCTTCCTGCTCCTATTATAACATTATTGGTAATATTAACTCCATTTGAAACGCAACTGCTACTCCCGATAAATGTTTCGGAACCGATTTTACAATCACCATTAATAATTGTTTTTGTAGAAATATGACAGTGACTTTTTATCACCACATCATGTTCTATCACGGAAGCGGTATTGATAATACAGTTTTCATCGATTTGTGCCCCTGCATTTATAAAACAATGGTGCATTACAATGGTTCCCTTACCAATTATTGAGTATTTAGATACTGTGGCCGTGGAAGCAATTACCGTTTCGATTTCTGCATGAAGTATATTTAATTGACTGAAAATTCGCTTTCTTACTTCAGCAGATTTTATCTGTCCTGTTGTGATCAGAAAACAGCAACCCGCTAAATGAAATTTTTCGTAGTCATCATCATTTCCAATTACTTGATAATCCAATACTTTTTTCCCGAATTCTGCAGGAAGATCTAAAATACCGATAATATTATAAGCTTCAGTAGATTCTATGACCTCAATGCAAGATTTGCAATGACCTCCACCACCAATAAGAACGATATTTTTTCTGATTTTATTCATTAGAAGGTCTGAAGCTACTTGGAATATTAACTACTCTATCTTCAAGCCATTTGCTATTTTCAAGTCCGTCATTCTGGCAATTTTCAAACATGGCCAAACTAGACATAAGATCCCAAATTGGTCTTGTCATGACACCATTTGCATTGGTTCTTGTCAAAAACTCATCTCTTTCCGTTTCATTGGGTAAGATAAGTGCATTTAACCAATAGTTTGCTTTAGTATCTGTAAGTTCTGTAACAAAATGATAAGAAGTGCCTGAAAAAAAGGACTTATATTTCTCGGCCAGTTCCCTTTTATTTATTAAAATTTGGTCTAGCTGCTCCAATTGTGCACAAGCTAAAGCAGCGTTAAGATTGGGCATTCTGTAATTATAGCCAATCTCGTCATGAGTAAATTTCCAGGGATGGGGAACTTTTGCCTGTGTGGTTAAATGTTTTGCTTTTTTTGCAAGCTCTTCATTATCAGTGATTAGAGCTCCACCTCCACCGCAAGTAATGGTTTTGTTACCATTGAAACTAAAAATACCTATTTTTCCGAAAGTTCCGGTATGTTGCCCTTTGTAGTAACTTCCTAAAGATTCTGCGGCATCTTCTACTAAAAAGATATTCCACTCTTTACAAATCTCTGCTAATTCTACAATTCGGAGCGGAAATCCGAAGGTGTGCATTGGGACGCAAGCTGCTATTTTTTTTTCGGTAGATTTATTATACGTAAAACCATCTTCTCTTTTTTCACCGAAATTTTCGAGAAATATTCTTAAAGATTGCGGAGACATTCCCATGGTATCTTTATCAACATCAATAAATACAGACTTTGCACCGATGTAACTAATCGCATTTGCAGTAGCGATAAAAGTAAGCGCTTGGGATAAAACTTCGTCTTCAGATTTTACTCCAGCCAAGATTAAGGCAATATGAAGCGTATTGGTTCCATTGACACAAGCAATGGCAAATTTGGCGCCAGTATATTTGGCAAAATCTTCTTCAAATTTATTTACAAATGCACCTACTGAAGAAACGAAAGTTGAATCAATAGTTTCATTCAGATACTTTTTTTCATTACCGCCAAAATAAGGGGCATGAAGGGGAATAAAATCTTTGGTTTGGAAAACATTTTGGATAAACGAAATAGTTTTGTCAATGATATCCATTATTTTACATTTTTGAGTCTAAATATTTCCCTGTTTCTTTGTGGCTGAAATTAGGAATCATTTTATTAAATAATTCTACAATCTCTTCTTTTTCCCATGTTCCTTGATAACGCATTGCGGCGATTTTGGATTCAAAAGACAGAATTTGATTGGTTTCGATATTTAATTCATTTTTTATAATTCCTAAATTAGGAAATCGATCCATATCTAAAACTTCAGTGTCTGTGAAAAATTCCTCAAAATCTTTTTCTCCTGTTGTATCACTTTTCGCAAAAAGACACGGCCACTTTTTTTGTTTTGCTAATTCCTCAACCATTTCTCTGGCTTGGTCTTCAGATTCACAAATATAAGGTTTGTACCCTATTTGTTCTAAATATTTTTCAGCAATTTCGGCAAAGGTAATGAGATGCAAATTCTCACTTAGTTTTGGAAAGAAGACATCCCTGTTTTCCCCAAATAAAGTTGACATTAAACAAAGCTGACCAGATTCTTCTGGAGTTACGAAATATCTTTTAATATCATTTGGAGCTACAATTGGTTGTCTTTTCTGTATTCTCTGGTTAAAGCCATGAAGTAAAGAACCATCAGAAAATGCCACATTTGCAAATCTGGCCGTAGAAATTGTAATTTCTGAACTTTTTCTCATCAAGAACATTTCCATTATTCTTTTTGAAGCTCCCATCATATTTACGGGATTTGCGGCTTTATCTGTAGAAACACAAAAGTATTTTTTAGTCCCGTTTTCGATAGATTGCTGTAGAGTTTTATCGGTGTTAAAGATATTTACATCAATCATTCTCATCAAGGTAAATGGATCCTTTTCAGAACGAACATGTTTTAGAGCAGATAAATTGAGAACATAATCATATTTACCGTCACTTTTGATAAAGGCGTCGTAAAGATCTGATCCAATATCCAGGGCAAACGTTCGAAAATCACCATCAATATATCCTTTGGAACTTCTTATATCCCGTACCAGCTCAACAAGATTATTTTCGCTGATATCTATTACATGAAGCTTCTTTGGATTTCTTTTAAAAATTTCCTTAGTTACTGCCATGCCAATGGAACCTGCTCCACCAATAACAAGGAAGGAAGAGGAGGATACAATTTCTTTAATTTCCTTTTCGTGGGTAAGGATATCTTCATCAAATAAGCCTTTTGTTCTTCCAATTAGATTAAGAATATTCATACTATTAATTAAAACCTATCTTTTAATTTTTGAAAAAAACTTTTTTCAGTGGCAGCATAACCATAACCATATTTGTTACCATATCCGAAATTGTTTTTACTTACATCATTCAAAACAAATCCTACATTTTTAATTTTCTTGGCGTCAACTTGTTTGTTGGCAAAATCAATCAATGTCTTTTCTGTAAATTCAGATCTCACTACATACAACGTGGCATCTGCCATTTGAGAGATAAGGAAAGTGTCTGTTACCAACATCAATGGTGCCGTATCTAAAATAATATAATCGTAATCTAACTTTAACTGATCAATCAATTTTTCATATCTTCCGTTCATAAGCAGATCTGTCGGATTGGGAGGGATACTTCCCGAATAAATAACATCACAGTGATCATTAAAAAATGATAAATGCAAAATATCTTCTAACTTAATACTGTCGTCATACAAAAATTCTGAAAGTCCTATTGATCTTTTCTTGCTAGGATCATACCGCTGCAATTGTGGGTTTCTAATATCCGAGCCAATTACTACTACTTTTCGAGAGGCATTTGCTAAAGTAAGCGCTAAATTAACGGAAGCAAAAGTTTTACCCTCCCCTTTAACAGTTGAGGTTACGAAAATTATTTTACTGGTGTCCTTTTTAGGCAACATGTAATTCATATTGGTAATTAATATTCTAAACGCTTCAGACATAGAGGAAATATCATTCTTACCCACCAATTCTGCATCCCCTCTTCCAATTTTCGGTAGCTCACCGATAATCGAAATATTAGAGAGTTTTTCAATATCTTTCTTCGAACGTATTCTATTACTTAATAATTCTTTAACATAAATATAGGCAAAAGGAAGGGCTAAACCGAAAAACATCGCTACAAGTAAGGTCATTAATTTCTTTGGAGATACCGGACTATCAGAACTAAAAGCATAATCTACAATTTTTGCTTTCGGAGCCGTAACCGCTAAAGCAATTGCAGTTTCTTCTCTTTTTTGGAGCAGCAATAGATAAAGACTTTCTTTAATCTGCTGCTGTCTTTCGATACTTCTGAACAATTTTTCTTGCGTTGGGATTTTCGTAATTTTAGCATTAACGATATTTTGCTGATCTTGTATTTGATTTCTCGTTAATATAAGTGCATCTCTGCTTTTCGTAAGCCCATCGGAAATTGATTTTCTTAAAACACTAATCTGCTTCGTCAAATCTTCTACAAGTGGATTTTGAGTTGTAGCATTCTCTAACAGTCTATTTCTCTCTAAAACGAGTTGATTGTACGTAATTATATTTGATCCTGCAGTTTGATTACTCAGTCCAATATTTGAAGGCAACGTTTGACCTGTTCCTTGCTTTGAAAGATAGGAAGCGAGATCACTTGAAAGTTGCAATTGTGTTTCTATTTCCAAAAGTTGAGCTCTTGCGCTGGCTGAATTACTTAGGTTTATAGAAGCTTCCGCAGAGAGGTCTGTAATTTTATTCGCAACTTTAAAGCGTTCTTTTTGCCCTTCAACTTCTCCTAATTCATTAGCAATAATAGAAATTCTGTCATCAATGAAATTTTTCGTTTTCATTGATTCTGAATTTTTATCATTAATTGCATCATCATTGTAAACTTGTACAAGTTTGTTAATGACGTCTTTCGCTTTTACCCTATTTGGATAATTCATTGATAATTCAATAACTGTTGCATCCTTATTAACCAGCTTAATATTTGTAATCTTTTGAAAACTGCTTACTGTGGCTTCGGTAGAATTATAAGCGAAAGAAAGATCTTCGAGTTCTTCTTTTTTTGAAGGAATATAATTAAGATTCTTTTGAATAATAATATTAGCGTACGGTAAATTAATTGTTCTGTTAAATGAAGAAGTCAACACAGATTTGAAATTATTTGAACTGAGCGTAATTTTGTCATTATTAATTACAATCTCAACGGGAAATATGGTATCATCATATTTTTTTTCGTTTACAAGCTGAATTATAATGGGCGAGGTTTCTTTGTACAATTCTTTTTGTTTCAAGCCATCTTTTGCTGAAATACTTGTTTGCAATCCTAGTCTTGTAACAACGTCCCGCATCATTTTTTTAGACTTTAAGACCTCGATCTCATTTTCTATGCTGTTTGTCCCCATAGAATTAAGCCCAGAAAGATCAGATAGCACTGCAAATTCACCACCAGATTTCTTTGCATCTTTGATTAAAATGGTAGATTTTATACTGTAAACTGAAGTGGACTTTTTTATATAAAAAAATGCTACTGCTATTGCCAAAAACAAAGATAATATGAACCATAACCATCTTTGTAGATAGGGCTTGATGGTTTCATTAAGACTAATTTCAGATTGCTTCGATTCAGGTGTTGAAGAAGAATTATTCATTTAAAATTTATTACTTTTTGAATACTAACGCTAATATTGTTACAACAATACCTGCAACTGAGATGTAAATCGGCATACTTGGATCTAAACGGGATGCTTTATCTTGGGTTCTATTTGCAGAAACATATATTACATCACCTTGTTTTAGTTCATAAAATGGAGAATTAATGAAATTAGCATCCTTTAAGTTCACATGCTCTTTCATGATTTTACCATTTTCATTTCTAATGACCAAAATATCATCTCTTTTTCCATAAATAGTAAGATCACCTGCTAAACCTAATGCATTCAATAGTGTTCCTTGTCCTTCAGAAACATAATACTGTCCAGGTTTATCAACTTCTCCCAAAACTGTAATTCGGAAATTAGACAATTTTACGGTCACTGTAGGCTTTTTAACGTAAGCAGAAACCCTTTCTGTAAGTTCACTTTTCACCATTTCCAATGTTTTCCCACTAATTTGAATAACCCCTAAAATTGGAAAATCGATAGTACCTTCGGGATTTACAATATAAGTTTTTTCTGCAGAAGAAGGTGTAGATGCAGAATTGGTAATACTATTTTGCGAAGAATAATAGGTTTGATTGAAAGGTTTTACCACATCCATATCTTTTGCGGAAACAAAAATAAGCAATTGATCTCCTTTTTGGATCGTAGAAACTGAATTATTGATAGATGCTTCGTAAGCAATTTGCTCTACGTTCTGCATATAATTGAGTTCGCTCGTTTTTTCTTTCGTCTTACACGAACTTAAAAAAAAGAGAACACCAAGAATTAGGAGGAATATGTTTTTATTCATTGTAATCATTTAGAAAAAGAAGTTTGCAAATATACAATTCTATATTACTTATCCAAAATTTCGTAAATTGAATTGTTGCTTTTGAATTCTGGGACGATATTTTTTAGAATTTGTACTACTTCTATTTTCTCTCCTTTTATAGCAGCTCTTATGATATGATTCGTAAATTTCTCGATATCCTTAAATTCCATATTAGCATCTTTAGAGATCATTATTTTTTCGTTGTGAGTTGGTAGTGTTTTAGCATCATCGCTTAGAAGTTCTTCATAGAGTTTCTCCCCGGGACGAAGACCTGTGTATATTATTTTAATATCAGTCGCAGAGTCAAATCCCGACAGCTTGATCATCCTTTTAGCAAGATCCAGAATTTTTACCGGTTCCCCCATATCGAACACAAAGATTTCACCACCATTCCCCATGGTTCCTGCATGGAGTACGAGTTCGCAGGCTTCTGGAATGGTCATAAAATATCTTACAATATCGGGATGCGTAATGGTAACCGGACCACCATTTTCGATCTGTTTTTTGAAATGTGGAATTACAGAACCATTCGAACCAAGCACATTCCCAAATCTTGTGGTGATAAATTTGGTCACATTATTTTCCGAATTCTGGAGTGCCTGTACGAAAAGCTCCGCAGCTCTTTTAGAAGCCCCCATCACATTGGTCGGTTTCACGGCTTTATCCGTCGAGATCATCACAAACCGGTTCACTTTATATTTACTTGCTAATGTCGAGAGATTTTTGCTTCCGAGAATATTCACCAAAACCGCTTCATGCGGGTTTTCTTCAATCAACGGGACATGTTTGTACGCCGCAGCATGATAAACCATTGAAAACTGGTATTTCTGAAATAAAGGCTCAATCCGGTGGCGGTTAGAAATATCACCAAGAACAAATTTAAAATTGATATGCGGATATTTATCACGCATTTCATTTTCTATTTCATAAAGTGGCGTTTCAGCCTGATCCAAAATCACAATCAATTCTGGGTTGAACTGTGAAACCTGCCGCACAATTTCGCTTCCGATAGAGCCCGCTCCACCCGTGATCAAAATTGATTTACCGTGATGTCTGCTGCTCACTTCCACGCTTTCTATTTTAATAGGCTTGCGGTTGAGCAAATCTTCGATCTGTAGATTTTTAATGGATCCAACCAAATCACTGTCCCGAAGTTTCTGTACGGAAGGCGATTTAAATATTTGAAGGTCTTTTTCCAGAAAAAGGTTCACCCAGCAATTCATTTCTTCTTTCGACATCATTTCTTTGATGATCAAAACTCCATCTAAGGCTAAATTCTCTTTTGTATTATTTTCAACCTTTTCTTTACTGAAAATTGGTTTTCCCAAAAGTTGAGCTCTGCGAGAGTCATTTCTCTGGGTAAGAAAACCCACAATCTGATAGGGTAAATTTGGATTATCTAAAACCGCTCTTGCTACTGCAATAGAAGTTTCATCAATTCCTAATACATAAATTCTTTTTTTCAGCGTACTTCTTCTAAACTCTCTTATAATATGAAAAAACTCCTTTACAAAAAGTCGGAACATGAATAAGATCATGAAGGATGAGGCAAAGAAAATCGTTAAAAACGGTACGTGCGCGCTGATCAACTTAAAACCCGAAATTAAAAAATAACTGTAACTAATTACTGCAACGGTAAATGTGCTGCAAAAGGTAGAAAGCAATAATTTGAATAAATCAATAAATGTAGAGTGACGGATGATTCCCGCATAGGTTTTAAAAATGTACATGAACGCTACATTTACTCCCATAATCAGAGTGTACATGTGTACATTATTATAAAAAACTTTCGTATTATAATTTAATTTTTCTATAATATAACAGGAAAAAAAAGTAGCACTAAAAATGAGTAAAATATCGATCATTAAAATAATCCACCTTGGCAGATATCTTACATCGGAAAGATTTACCATATTATCCCCACCGTAAATTACGCTATTTAAGCTTTTGCGATAACCCATTATAAAGGGAAGATTAATTGACCGTTGAAGTTAAAATCAACTTTTTGCATGGCATTTTTGTATTTTCAATATTCTGCAAATTTACAAAAAAAAATAGCGGTAATGGTTTGTTATTACCTTAAATAGTCGAGTTCCTTATAAGTCGAGGAGATTCTGTAAAAATCATTTTCTGTCATGTTGGAACCGGAAGGAAGACATAAACCGTTTTGAAAAAGTTTCTCCGCCAGATCTGCTCCAAAGTAATAGGATCCCTTAAAAATAGGTTGCAGGTGCATCGGTTTCCAGATAGGTCTGGTTTCGATATTATTGACTAGAAATTTTTGTCTGATCGTTTCACGGTTGTAATCCTGGCCGGGTTCTATATAAATTAAATTGAGCCAGTGATTAGAAAAATAATCTGAATTAGGCTCTGTATGCAAAATAAACCGCGGATCATCTTTTAAGAGTTCCTTGTAAAAAAGATGATTTTGTCTTCGCTGCTGCACCCTCAATTCCAGGACTTCCATTTGGCCTCTCCCAATTCCGGCACAAATATTACTCATGCGGTAATTGTAACCTATATTGGTATGCTCGTAATGAGGAGCATCATCTTTCGCCTGTGTAGAGAGAAACACAGCTTTATTTTTAAATTCCTGATTCTTTACGACTAAAGCACCTCCACCTGAAGTAGTAATAATTTTATTTCCATTGAAACTGATGACAGAAAGATCGCCAAAAGTTCCGCATTTCTGATTTTTATAAGTGCTTCCCAACGCTTCGGCGCTGTCTTCGATGATCGGAATTTCGTAGCGTGCAGAAATCTCTGCAATTTCGTCCACTTTATGAGGCATTCCGTATAGACTTACCGTGATAATTGCTTTGGGCTTTTTGCCTTTTGATATTCCAAATTTGATGGCATCTTCTACCGCGTTTGGACAGAGATTCCATGTATCTTTTTCGCTGTCTACAAAAATAGGAACTGCACCAACATAAATAATAGGATTTGCGGAGGCTGAGAAGGTGAGACTTTGACAAATTACAAAATCACCGGGTTTAATGTCTAAAAGAATGAGGGCAAGATGCAAAGCAGCAGTACCCGAACTCAAAGCAGCTACATGCACGTCTTTTCCCAGATACATTTCCAGATCTTTTTCGAGTCCGTTCACGTTAGGACCCAAAGGAGCGATCCAGTTTTCGTCAAAAGCATCCTGAATATATTTCATTTCTGTACCTCCCATGTGGGGAGAAGAAAGCCATATTTTATTGTCCATTTTCTACTCCATTCATTTTAATAATTCTACCGGGATTCCCTACAACGACAGCGTTTGCAGGCACATCCTTCAACACCACAGATCCTGCACCGATGAGCGCATTTTCTCCAATAGTAATTCCCTGTATGAGATTCGCTCCCAAACCGATATGTGCTCCTTTCTTAACCAAAATATTACCAGCTAAAGCTGCAGTGGGGGAAATGTGTACGAAATCTTCAATAATACACTCATGTTCAATGATCGCGGAGGTGTTGATGATACAGTGTTTGCCAATTTTTACCTCTGCATTGATACAGACTTGAGGCATGATTACCGTTCCTTCGCCCACTTCTGTAAAACGCGAAACATAAGCACTGTAATGCTGCATGGTTTCAAACTCACATAAATGTTTGATTTCATGGTATATTTTCTCTCTCAGCAGATTATCACCGATCGCGATGATGAGTCTTTGATCCTTCAATAATTCTGGAGTAGGCCGATAAACGTTCAGATTATGAGGAAAATGATCCGGTGGATTATCATCTACCAAATATTCCAGAAGATGATTATTAGAAAGAATGAGATCATAAATGACTTTCGCCTGACCTCGGGCGCCATATAAGATCATGCTGCGTCTCCTTTAAATGCTTCCATCGTCATGTAATTGTTCGCATTCACGCCGTGTCGGTGAACCACTTTCTGTATCGTGATCAGTAATATTTTTGCATCAAGCCGCGGGGAGAAGGTCTGCACATATTCAACGTCAAATTTAAATTTCTCTTCCCAAGAGAGGGCATTTCTACCATTTACTTGCGCCCAACCGGTAATGCCGGGTTTTACGATATGTCTTTTACTTTGTTCTTCGTTATAAAACTGAAGATATTCAGGCAATAAAGGTCTTGGACCAACCAAACTCATTTCTCCTTTCAATACGTTGATCAACTGCGGAATTTCATCTAATGAAGTTTTTCTTACGGCTTTTCCGACTAAAGTTAAGCGGTGGTAATCTGAAAGCAAGATCCCGTTTTTGCACTTCTTATCATTCATCGTTTTGAATTTGATGATATGAAAGATCTTACCATTTTTTCCCGGTCTTTTCTGAATGAAAAAAGCGCTTCCTCTATTATTGATCACGAGCATAACAGTGATCAGAAGAAACAGGGGACTGATCAGCAACAGGGAGAAACCTGCTAAAGAAAAATCCAGGGAAGGCTTTAAATATTTTGAGTACATGATTTATTGCTATTTCTTTTAAAAAAGCGGCACATTCAAAAAGTTTTTATTTAGATGAATTCTTAGCCAGCATTTTCTTTTTTTGATGCGTATTATAGACAATGATTCCAACTGCCGTAATAACGAGTAAAGGAATATAATTATCGATTGGGACCGAGCTACCAGGATTTCCACCACCGGGGTCAAAGGCAGTATCGTGATTTGCCTGTGTTTCATTATCTTTGGTTGCGTTTGTTCTGTTAAACGCATTATCAGACTCCTTTTCTGCAAAAGGATTGGGTCCGTTCTGTGCATAACTGACGAAACTGATTAAAATGAAGAAGAAATATAGTGTTTTTTTCATTACCTTATTTGCGCAAATATATTAATTCGAGATGAGACCCCTCTATTTTTTAAACTTTATTTATTATTTTCTCTGGGTTCAACTCTTCGACTTGATGAATGTTCAAAATACATCATCCATTATTAAAATTACAAATCAAAGACCGGTGCAAAGGTACAAAATTTCTGCACCATCAACAAAAGCCAAAACCTCTATTTGGCTGTTTGGTGGTTTATCATCTGTTTTTTATCTGATGATTTTCTTAGACGTGATCTGTCCGTTCTGATTGATTTTCAACACATAAACACCAGTTACAATTTTTTCTGATGGAACGATTGCTTTAATGCTGTTCGGATTCAAAGCAAGGATCAATCTTCCCGCAGTGTCGAATACTTCTAAGCTGGTAATTTTTTTGCTTTGTGCTTTCACTACAAAATCATTTCCGTCTCTGTAAACGATGAGTTTTTCTTTTACTGCAGCATCCGTGGCAAGAACTGTTTCTGGCACATAAACGATGTCGAATCTTCCAGTACTTTCCCCTGCATTGGCAGAGAAAGTATAGTCGCCGGCATTTAGGTTTGTTATGATACCGGTTTGCTTGTCTTTTAAGTAAATATTTTGATCTTCAGCGAAGATGCCTTCTTTATCCCCCAATGTGATGGTGTAATTTCCGGCCGCGAAATGTTGACTTCCTAAAGGAATGATATCCGTATTCAAAAAATTGCTGCGACCATTGATGGATACTTTTTCGTTTTCTACCATGCTGTAAATTGCATCTGAACCTCCCATGGTGCGACTGTCATCTTGAGTAAAGGCATTATTACCTTCGGGGAAATAAACGACCGCGATATTGGAGGCAATATTCGCAGGGGAAATCATGTTCAACCAGTAACGATCCATTGAAGCTTCAGTATTGCCGGTAGTTTTTCCGAAGAAACTTGGTCCAGACTCCTTCGTTCTTATGGTATTGTTGAAGGTTATGGATGTGTTGTTAACCTTTGTTTTAACCATGAAACCTTGTCCCGTTTTTACAAACTGGGTTGGGATTTTCGTTTTTATGGTTGCATCTCCATTCCCAGCCGTTCCTGTCCCACTCGTCATATTGAGTTGCCCATAGGATTGTCCGCCATATAAATCGCCTTGCTGGGTCGTTTTATTATTGGCTCTGTTATCCCAAAAGTAAGCGGTAGAATAAACGTTCCCAGTTTCGCCTCCGTTCAAAGTGTAGAAGGTGACTAGATCAATATTTGAGGGGTATGGATTTCCAATAAGATTATACCCTCTATTGGTATCTCCATTATTAGAGTTTACGATCGTATAAGAGAATGTACCGTTGGTAGGTTTTCCAGTGAAAGTTGCACCCAAAGTAGTTGGAGCAAATGCTTTTACCGGTTCTTTTACTGCCAAACCGCGTCCTTTAATATAAGCACCAGATGAAGGATAGAATTTATTGGTAGCTTCATTATGATACAAAACAGAAGGAGCCGTAGCGCCTGCATTATTGTAAATACCTGATAAACTTTGACCTTCCAAAGGTGAGATTAGATAATTATACTGTTCTCTTCCGGCAGATAAATTAAGCGTTCGCTTGGCGGTGATGGTTCCGGTGTTAATATTGATTCCTTCATTTACCTGGATTAGATTACCGTCAGATTCTACCACAACATCAGTAGCTGTAACATTGCTAATAATTTCATTGGTTACCTTAAGAGAACCAAAGATATTAAGCTTACCTCCAGTTTCAATGGTAATATTTTTCGCTAGACCATTAATGCCTGTTTGAATAATAAGCGGTGTTTTTACAATAACGCATTTAGTATCTGAAGGCGGAAGACCGGTACCTCCTGGTTTCCAATTATTGGTGCTCCAATTATTAGTAGCTATTGGGTTGTCCCATGTTTTCGTATCATTTTGAACGACAATAGTTTTCGTTGCTGGACACCCATTTGTAAAATTAGCGGTAGCGGTTATACTCCAGTTTGCATCATTTTCGATTTGAGTTGCACTGGGTTTAATACAAATTGAGTTAGTAGGAGTAGAACCTATTAACGTTGTACAAGTCGATTCATATAAAATAGAAGCCGCCCCAGACCATACAAATCCGGTTGTAATTGGTTTGTTACCATAAACTTTAACATTGTCAACGGTCGCAATACTTTCTTTCCAACTATTTCCAATTAAATTGTCAGCATAAGCAAATAACAAAAACCGAACTTTAAACTGCGTAGAAACATACGGACCAGGAATTGGAATAGAAAATTTATTCCAAGTATTGGGATTTCCCTGGATTGATGTAATTGTGGATAAAGTAATCCAGTTTCCACCCCCATCTAACGAATATTCTACTTTCAAATAACCTTCCGTTGCTAAATTGGTGATTGAAAAATAATACAAATCAAAATCGAGTCTAAGATCTTGAAAATTAGTTAAATTGCCATTAGAAGTGAGTTTTAACTCATTTAAAATAGAAGTACCTCTATCAATATCGGTAATAATGGCTGCATAATTCCCACCAAAATACCCAGACGATAGTGCAGGAGCAAGTCCTGCATAAGGGGGCACTGAAGGGATATAAGGACTCGGTCTGTTTTGCCAAGTTCCACTTACATCAGTATAAGCTCCTAAAGTTGATGAAGAGAATACACCAAGACCCGAGTTAAATTTTTCGTCCACAATAATATCTACATATTGATCACCCGAACTTGTTAATTGAACCCCAGAGAACCCAGTGCCGCAAATTGGAGCGGGTGTTGTAATATTTACTACTGGTTCCGGATCAATTCTCGCAGTAACTGGAATACGATATGCAGACTCACAACTGCCGTTGATAGCAGTTACGTAATAAACCGTAGTCGCATTAAGAGATGCGGTAGTATAATTGCTACCTGTAAAAATTGCAGACCCACCAGTAAGTGTAGTATACCATTTATAATTTGTGCCTGTTCCGCTTGCAGAAAGATTTACCGTTCCGGTGCCACAACGGTGACCATCGGCAGCAACGATATTAATAGCATCTACTGAGGCTGGACAATTATACACTACTTCAAAACTGTAATCTTCAACTTCTCCATTGATAAATGAGGAACAAGAATCAAAAGTATCAGTGCCATCATTATTAACAATGATGCGGAAGCGATATTTGCCTGCAGCCTGACCCGGAGGAATTACAAAACCAAAAGTTAATGCATTCGTGACAAATGTGGTCAAACTATAAACTTGTTCTCCACTATCTGCAAAGTCACCGTCACCATTCCAATCTACGTAGGCTTTCCAATTACCATTACCATAACTAGAACCAGATATTATCGTACCAAATGAGATTGCCTCTATATTCATTACTTTCCCATCTGGTTGTTGAGCAATAGGAGTAAGTGCAGTATAATTAGCATACCCACTTGCTCCTGTCACGTTTGCAGACAAAGGTGGATCATTTAAAGTTCCTACAAATTTAAAACTTTTGATGTAAGTTTTAGTAGGAGATGAGGTTGTCGGTGTACAGTAAGTCGGAGTTGTGGTTGTAAACGGAACTCCTACAGAAAAACTAAAAAATCCACTGCCACTGCAGGTAATTTTTCTGCGGTAATATTTTGTAGTTCCTGGCAGGGGAACGGCATTTAAATTAGCCGAGGCACCTGTTTGACCAGAAATATCGGTGTAATTACCAGCAAGTGCATTTGCAATTTGCCATTGGTAAGATAAACCAGTCCCTCCAGAACTTCCTGTAATTGTTGCTACAAATGCACTGGAAGGTATGCCTGTAGAAGGAGTAAGAACGGTTGTTCCCGCGGTTGGTGTTCCGGTGCAGAGAGATGCAGCTAAAACTGTTACCGTATAATCTTCTGCTTCACCATAAGCAATATTACCACATGAAGTAGCATTTGCTAAGTCCGAATCATTTCTAATTCTCATTCTGTGGTTTCCTACTGCTGCGCCGATTGGGACGGTAAAAGATCCCGCTCCTCCTGTTATAGGAACACCACCACTATTAAGCAAATATTCTCCTGGATCTAAAAAATCGCCATTATCATTCCAATCTACCCAAAGTCCAAACCCGAAAGTATCGGTAGTTCCAGAAAAATCAGTTGATATATTTATGACACCACCTTGTACTTGCGAAACAAATTTTGTAGTATAATCGCTATATCCTGTAGTGGTAATTCCCCCTGAAGTACCAATATTCGTAATATTTGCTACTCCTCCCGTAGTACTGAAATCTACGATATAACGGGTATTATTAGTTGATGTTGCGGTGCAATATGCTATATTTACAAGCAAAGGCGTTGAAGTCCCTGAACTTCCACCACAAGTAACAACACACTGATAATAAGTTGCAGCAGTTGGACTTGCAACATAAGTACTCGAGTTAGCTCCTGAAATATTATTATAAGGACCACCAAATGCTGTTGATGATTTCCACTGATAGGTAACACCAGAGCCTGCTGTTAAATTTTGTAAAGACAATGTTGTTGAACTTCCGCCAGGAACTGGATTTACAGAAGCAACTGTACTTCCTGGTGCAGGCGTTCCTGAACAAGCTGTTGCAGTTGTTGTACCAGTAACTTTTACATTTTTAATACGTGTACTACCCCCTGTATCAGAGTAATAAAAATATATTCTAAATTTAATAGTTCCAGTAGCTGCAACTGGAATAGTTAATCCGGTTGTATTAATAGGAACTGGAGTTGTAGAAGTAAATAAAGAAGTTGTTCCAATTTGAGTATAGGTTCCAAAATTATCTGTTGAATAATAAACATCTCCTTTAATTGAAATTGAACCATTATATGATCCATCATAGGTAAATCCAGTAACGCTTAAACTATTTCCACTAGTTGGCGAAACTGTAAATTCATAATACGTTCCGGTATTCAAGGTATTATCCACATCCCAACCATTCTTACCCCACCCTCTAGTATTAAATGGTGTTGGTGAAGTAGTAACTCCAGTTGTTGTTGATGCAGTTGCAGTAACATTTCCTGTAACTGCCGAAGTTGTAGTATTTGCAGCGTTAAGTAACCAAGTTGCGGTAGCTGCTTGCCCAAAAGCATTTGTAGCTAAAAAACCAAAAAATACTGCAAGCAATATTTTCAAAGACTGTAAAGATGTTTTCATACTAAATGTGATTTAACAATAATTAACAAAAATAGATTTTTTTCAGCAATAATGTTAAAATATTTCATTCTTTTTTGTTATCCCGCTTTATTACAGTAACTTATATACATCATAATTAGTTACTTTTACGTTATTACCAAAAATATGACTTCTTATTTTTAACAAAGTTGTCTTGTGAACCTATCAATATTGATAGATTTTATATTTTATTCCCTCTTATTGGTATTTTACAACTCTCTAAAACAACTCAATACATAAAAAAAGCGCCCTACAATAAGGCGCTTCTCTTTTTAGATTTATAAATTGTCTATTTTCGAATTTTGCGGGTCATTATTTCTCCCGATTTCAAGGTTACTTTTACAACAAACATTCCTTCTAATAATCGATCGGCAGGGAATCGCAACTCTTTTTGAGAACCTTTTCTCTGAAGAATTAATCTGCCACCGGCGTCAAAAAGTTGCAGATCTGTGATATTCTGTCCAGAACTTTGTGCTACAAATTCATTTCCATTTCTGTAAACAACGAAGGTTTCTTTAACTTTAGAATCAGTTGCCAAAACAGTTTCCGGTTGATAACTGATTTCAAATCTGCCGGTACTTTCCCCCGCAATCGCAGAGAAGGTATAAGTGCCCTGACTTAAATTGGTAATAATGCCGGTTTGTTTATCTTTTAAGTAGATATTTTGTCCGTTAGCAAAGATGCCTTCCGCAGTGTCGATCGCAATAACATAATTACCATTTACAAAATGTTTACTTCCTAAAGGAATAATATCCGTATTCACTAAACTGCTTCTTCCATTGATGGATACTTTTTCATCTTCCGCCATACTGTAAATGATATCTGAGCCACCCATTGAGCGGGAGTCTTCCACGCCGAAAAGATTGTTTCCCCCTGGATAATGCACAATCGCAATGGTTGAAGTTATACCAGATGGAGCAGTCATTCTCAGCCAGTATCGATCGTCTTGTACCGTGGAGGCGCTCTTGCCAAGAAAATCAGTAGGGGAAGTATCATTTGTTCTAATACTGTTATTAAATTTAAAATTATAATTGGCAATCAAAGATTTTGTCATAAAACCCTGCCCTACTTTTACGATCTTAGTAGGCATTTTGGTTCCAGAGGCTGCAATAGTTCCTGTTCCGTTGCTGCCGGTAAGTACATTAAACAAGGCATAAGATTGACCGTTGTATCCACTTCCCTGTTGTTCGAATTGCGTATTTCCGTTATTATCCCAAAAATAAAAGGTTGCACCGATATTTGGAGAAAATACCTTCGTCGAATCCGTTTTTCCACCATTGATATCGTAGAGTTTTCTTAAATCAATGTTGGAAGCATACGGATTACTCACTAAGTTATATCCGAATGTTGCAACTGCGGTATTGCTGTTGATAACCCCTAAAAGAATTTCTCCATTTTGAGGAATGCCTTTATATTGAGCAGTTGTTGCAAGTGCGGTAAAAGGTATTGTTATAGAAACCACGGGTTCCTTTACTGCAGATCCTCTGCCCGGAATATTAGCTCCGGAGGAATTTAAGAAAGTATTTGTTGCCTGATTATGATAAAGCACCGTTGTTGTAGAACCCGGGAAAATTGTTTTATAACTTTCGCCCGTTTGAAATGCTACCGGGGTGCCCAAGTAATTGTATTGGTTGCGTAAAGTGCTAATTTTGATATCTCTTTTTGAAATAATATCTCCTGAATTTATCGCAGTATTATCATTTTGTATCAAGTTACCATCACTTTCGATAATAAAGGAACCATTATTGTTGAGTTTATTTTCTAATCGCACTACATTACCTGGATTAATTACCACTGACTTGGTTGGAAGAACTTCACATTCGCAAGCGGTCAAATCACCTGTAAAATCTGCATTAATGATAGCTTTTTCTTCAATTATAGGTGCAGGAGTATCATTATTCGCTGAATTCTTCCAACCAGTCAATCCTGTTCCAGTATAAGTTTTAAAAATTGCGTTGGCGGTAGAAACGATTACATCATCGATAAGCCAAACTTTTGCAGTAGTATTACTTGCTGCAGTAATCCTAAAAGCGAGGTTAGTAAAATTACTACTACTGAGAAGTTTAAGTTTTACAGCCGAATTTTTTACTGGTCCTCCAATAGGTAAATTATTGCCATCGTAAGTTCCTTCTAAATATGACCCTGAGTTAAATGAGAAACGTGAGTTTTTGGCTGTACCATTATTATTTCCTCTAATTTCAACTTCGGTTGACCAAGAATTAGTAATTGGATCAAGAACCTCCAGTTTAACTACATCATTATTATTAAAAGTGGTACCGCTACTTGAAGAAAATGCAGCCAAATTAAAGCTTATAGATACCCCTTTTTCATTGGTTACATCAACCGGTCCAAAATTAACAGTAGAAGTTTCTCCTCTAATGTACCAGGAGGAATTGCTACTTGTAAATAAATTATAATTGGCATTATCGCCACCAGGTCCATAGAGTCTTGTACCACCTCCGCCTAAATTGTTTGAGTTGGAAGCAGTACTATTTCTACTATAGCCTGAAACTTTATTGAACGTGCTTGTCCCATCTGCAATTGAAGATAAACTCTGTATTCCCGATTCCATTGTATTATTCTTGAAAGGAAGATCTTCTGATCTGCAACTTGCGCCTCTTCCCTCTAAATAATAACTATACGGGGAAGGATCGGCATTTGAGAAAATGTTGAGTAAAGCCGAACTTTTACCATCAGAAGATGGATTAAAGCGCACCGTAAAATCTTTAGTACCTCCTAGACTATTCACAGTGGTTGGTAAGGCTCCAAAGATTGAAAAATCTGCAGCATTTAGCCCCGTAAAATTAATAGCGGAAATGTTTAGAACCGCAGCTCCATTGTTTTGTATTCTGAAAACACGATCGGAATATCCTGTGGGAGTTATAGAGGAAGTGATCACCATACCGAAATCAGTGCCATAGATGGTGGCTGCTGGAGAATTTACGGGAATCTGAGTTAAAACATTGGTGGTATTATAACCAAAGACATTAATTTTTGGACTCCGACTTGTAATCACCAATTTATCAAGTCTGATATTAGAATTGATATTATCACATTTAATTTTGATTTTTACAGTAGAATTATTGTCTGCGGCACTATCTAAAGTGAAATTCTCTGTTCTTGCATCTGAGAAGAAGACAATAAAATTAAAAAGATCCATCGTTAGCAATGATGTTCCATAACCAGAACCTGTGTTTGCGTATAAATCCCAATCTCCTTGATTTAAAAAGCCATAATTAACCTCTCCATACCATGAGACATTAATTCCACCATATCCTGAAGTATCAATAGTAAGTTCCACGTAAGCCCCTTCATCAGTTGTATTTAACACTCTACTTCCATTTGTTCCATTCGTGTAAGAAGGAACAGTTTGCATTCCGGACGAATTGTAGTATTTTAGTGAAGGAGCTCCGATGGCTCCTGCATTCGGATTTAAATTATCGGTAAAATCATAAGTGGCCAATGTAGTTTGAGCTTGAGAAATCATGGAAATAAGTAATCCCATATAAAGGAATTTTCTCCCAAATTCTGCAAAGAAATTGTAGTAAGTAATTTTCATCGTAAGTGTATTTGTGTGGATATAAAATTACGATAAGCGTAGAAAATAATATAGGGTGAAAACACCCTTTCATAAAATTATAGCAACATAATCTGCAATCGGTTAATCCTCAAAAGAAAAAAGCCAGACTATTGTCTGGCTTTTTAAAGGATTTCTGTACAGTTGTATTTATCTGATGATCTTTTTTATCATCACTTTTCCATCAAGGGTAATTTTCAAAATATACACGCCATTGGGTAAGGTAGAAGCATCTAAAACAGCCTGTTTGCGATTGGGTTTTACTATTTTTATTAATTTACCCACGGCATCGAACATTTCAACCTCATCGATTTTCTTACTTTCAGATCTTACGGTAAAATTGGTGCCATCTCGATAAACGATGATCTCGTCTTTATGTGAATTCGTCGTCGACAAGATCGTTTCAGGTTGATAAACAATCTCAAACCTGCCAGAACTTTCTCCCGCGTTGACTTCAAAGCGATAATTTTCTTCACTCAGATTGGTGAAGATACCCGTTTGCTTGTCTTTCAAGTAAATGTTTTGACCATTGGCGAAAATACCTTCGGTTGTTTCAAGACCTATGATATAGGTATCACTCACAAAATGCTGTGTTCCTAGGAGAATAATATCCGTAATTGCCATACTGCTTCTTCCGTCGATGGCTAATTTTTCATTTTCTACCATGCTGTAGAGAGCATCTGAACCGCCCATTGAGCGGGAGTCTTCCGGTCCGAATAAGTTGTTTCCACCCGGATAGTGAACAATTGCAATTGTTGAAGTAATTCCGGAGGGTGCTGTCATTTTCAGCCAGTACCGATCGTCCTGAATAGCAGAGGCGCCTTTTCCCAGAAAATCAGTAGTCGAAGTCTCATTAGTTCTAATACTGTTGTTAAATTTAAAATTGTAACCGGCAAGTAAAGATCTCGTCATAAAACCCTGACCTACTTTTACAATATTGGATGGGATTTTGGAGGAGAGGGTTGATTGAGTTCCCGTGCCGGCTGGACCCGTGAGAACGTTGAAGAGTGCATAAGCCTGACCTTCATAACTACTTCCCTGCTGTTGAAATTGTTTATTCCCGTTATTATTCCAAAAATAAAAGGTAGCCGATATATTTGGAGAAACTATCTGGGACTCAGCAAGGCCTGTTTTTCCACCATTGATCTCGTACAATTTTAGCAGGTCAATATTGGATGCGTAAGGATTTCCTACTAAATTGTAACCTAATATGGTAAGAGAGGTATTGCTGTTGGCAATTGGTAAAATAATTTCGCCACTTTGGGGAACGCCTTTATATTGGGCGGTTGTTTTCCCTCCGGTGAGTATGGTGCTGACTGGTGGTTCTTTTACGGCAGATCCCCGACCTGCAATATTAGCACCAGAGGATGGTAGAAAAGTATTTGTTGCCTGATTGTGATAAAGCACCGTGGTGTTTGTAGAATTGGGGAAAATTGTTTTGTAGCTCTGTCCTGCAGCGAAAGCAACAGGGGAACCCAGATAATTATATTGTTTCCTTTCTGCGTCGATGGTAAAAACCCGTTCGGAAATAAGGTTTCCGGAATTGGTATTTGCATCATTGATCTGGATAAGATTAGCATCGGATTCTATAATAAAGTTCGTCCCATCTCCCAGGTTTGTGATTTTATCCTTTACAGTAATTAATGCAGTTGTAAAAACTTTGATGGAGCCAGTCCCTTCAATTTTAAGGGTTCCGTCTTCACCAGGAAGCAGATCGCTTTTATCAGAAACCACCGAAGATTCAGCGGCTGCTTTTTCAATAACAACCTGTTTTTGAGAATAGGTCATTATAGCTAAGAAGACTGCACAAAGAATGGGTAATTGTTTTTTCATTGTAATTTCTTTAATTGAGTCAATACGTTTTCCAGGGCGAGCAGAATTATGAGATTGTTGAATTATAAAAAGAGGATCAAGAATCTGTAATTAAAAAAAATGTGAAAGATGCAAACAAAGGAACTTTTTAAAGGACCAATCGTAAGAAATTAATATCTGATGTTTTAGTATAAGTCCTTATTTATTCCAGCTTTTAATTTAGAGTCATGTTTTATCTCATAAAGAGACTTAAAGATACTGTTAGCATATCACTAGTCCCGCTATATCTCTGAGCAAAAACCTCTACATAATCGTTTGGAGATAATTCTAATATCGATTGTATAGGAACTGCAACTACATCTAATGCATTATTTGTAAATATATATGTTTTAGAACGTTGAACAGGACTTCCATTTAAGGCAATATAAAAAACGTATATTGTGTTAGTCGCAGCAGTACCTCTAAAGGACGTTGCCGCATTTACTGTAAAAAATCTTTTCTTATTTCCTAGGTATTTTAAGCGATTGTCTACACCTCCACTTGAAGCTCTAAAAAAATCATTTGAAACAGTTGCACCCGCGATTTTAACCGCAGTTGAAGTGGTAAGAGTAGTCTGAACTCCTGTCCCATAAGGTGAATCTAAATTGACACCGCCTACCGCAACAGCGTCGGTTTCTACAGGAATACCGGCACTACGAATATTCCACTTATTATTAAAATTATACCCAATGTAAGTATCTATAGTATAAGATTTAATATATCCTGTAGTATTTGCACCAGTAAACACGACTGATTCTAACACTGCATCTCCAGTTATGGTTGGATTGGAAGACACGTCAAATCCAACTGCTGTACCATTTACAGCACTAAATCCACCTTGTTTTTCAACCAATCCAAATGTACCTACTAATTTTTCAAAAGTTCCTGTATTATTTCCAAACCACCCCAAATTACTTAATAATAACTGACTTATAGTAGAGTATGTAATTCCTGTAGTATTACCAGCAAATTGAACTATGCTTAAAAAAACTAATCCAAAACCATTTATTGTCCCAACACTGGCAGAATTCGCCACAATACAATCTCTAAATATTAAATTTTGTGCAGCGTTACCAGATAAATTAAATACATTACCTGCTGTTGCGGTAATGGTTAAACCTTTAATAGTACCGCCAGTTGCACCTTCAAATATATTTCCGGTTGCTTTCATAATTTTATCATCGCCAGAATCAATACCTTGTAGGTAAGCATTATTTAAATCTATTGGTTTATCAAAATTTACTGTACCATTAATTTCATAAAGCGTGTTGGTATTCAACAAATATTTATTGTTTCCACCAGCTACAAGTTCTGCTGCCAATACAGTCGCTAATACATCTGTAGATTTTATTCTTTTAAAATTTGTTCTTCCAGTGGCTTCGCTATTCATTCTCACCCAAACTCCAGGGGAACCGGTTTTGTAATGATAAAAAGATTTTAAATCAGTATCATAAACAATTAACCCATCTGCGGGAGCGGTAATTGCAGTTCGCTGAACAGTTGTCATTCTGGGGGTTAATAGACCTTTCGGTACTGTACCATATTGAATATCCAGTGCAGCGGAAGCGTCAATGGTGGTGGTATTGATTCCGATTTGCGCAAAAGAAAAAGTACTGCACAATAATGCTAAAAAGAGTAGTTTATATTGTCTCATAAGTTGGGTAATTTATTTTCAAACGTTATTCAAAAATCATAAAAGAACAGGTTGATGAACCTAATTATCTCCTTTTATTCAATTTTAATATATTATCAACATAATCACATTATGTTATTAATTATACAAAGGTAGTGAAAATAAATTATGTTAACATAAGAAATATTGCATTATGGTTAAATTTACAAATTATTTTTAGTAATATATTTACGAAACTATGCAAAGCGTAGTATATCAGTAATTTGAGAATTATTGTGGTAATATTAAAATAAGTCATCCTGCATAATAAATATTCATCATCTTATATTTTTACATGATCTACCATATAGATCGACCTGATTGACAGTGCAACTCGCAATGCTCAAGTTTTCACAGACTCATTGATACTTTCAGAGGATAGCTTCCTATTAGGACTAAATACTACAGAATTCTTATTTTTAAGTCAATGCCTCGCAAGTCAAAAATAATATCTTCGAAAATAGATGTGATTTTAATAGTTATAAATCAAAAAAGACGTTTTTATAAGTAAAATATACTCTCCGAACCCTCAATAATGATTATCGAAAAAGTTACACCGCAGCTACCTCTCAACGCTTACCGCATTTGATTAAAGAAGTCCTTATGTCACAGCCCTGTATCAACCCTTCGATAATTCACTGGAAGATATTCTATAAAAAAAATTATTAAAATAAGTTTGATGTAAATGATAGGAGTAGTCCAAAGAATTAGCTTTGTCTGAAACTACGTCGGACGCCAACAAAAAAGGAGAAGAATGCTCCGTTTTTTAAAATAAAATCTACGATGTCATAAAAAATAAAAGCCAGACAAACGTCTGGCTTTTTATAATTTTCACGGTCTAAAATTAAATTTTATTTGATAACTTTCTTAGAAGTAACTAGCCCCTCCTGGTTAATTTTCAAGATGTAAACACCATTAGCGAATTTCTCAGCAGAAATAAAAACTGTATTTCTATTTGCTAGTGTTTTACAGATCAACCTTCCTGCCGTATCGTAAACTTCTATATCCGTTATTTTTTTGGTTTTAGATTTTACGACAAAATCACTCCCGTCTTTGTAAACAATTAGCTGATCTTTCACTTTCCCCTCTGTGGCCAAAACCGTTTCTGGTTTGTAAATAATTTCAAACCTACCTGTACTTTCCCCTGCGTTTGCGCCGAAGGTATAATTTCCGGCACTGAGGTTCGTAATAATTCCGGTTTGATTATCTTTCAAGTAGATATTCTGACCGTTTGCGAAGATGCCTTCGGCGGTATCAATACCTATATTATAATTGCCATTTGTGAAAAATTGTGATCCTAATGGAATAACATCGGTATTTACTAAACTGGTTCTTCCATTGATGGCTACTTTTTCATTCTCGACCAAACTGTAAATAGCATCTGAACCACCCATTGATCTGGAATCTTCTGCTCCGAAGAAGTTATTTCCGCCAGGATAGTGAACCACCGTAATCGTTGAAATTATTCCAGACGGTGCGGTCATTTTTAACCAATACCGATCATCTTGAATAACAGAGTCACCCCTGCCAAGAAAATTAGGTGTTGCAGTTTCGTTAGTTCTCACGCTGTTATTGAATATAAAATTATAATTCGTTTTTAAAGATCTTGTCATAAAACCCTGCCCAACGCTCACAATTTTTGTAGGTTTTTTCGTTCCAGTTATGGACCCACTGAGAGAACCAGCTGCCGTTCCAGTTCCGTTTCCACCAGTAAGGACATTGAAAACCGCGTAAGATTGACCATTATATCCACTTCCCTGTTGTTGGAATTGCTTATTACCGCTATTATCCCAGAAATAGAAGGTCGGACTAATATCCAGGGAAGTTATTTGAGTAGGATCAGTTTTCCCGCCGTTGATATCATAGAGTTTTCTTAAATCAATATTAGATGCGTATGGATTTCCTACTAAATTGTAACCTAAAGTTGTAAGACCGGTATTGCTGTTTGCGATTCCCAAAGTGATTTGACCATTTTGTGGAACCCCTCTAAATTGGACAGTTGTTTTTCCCCCAACAAGTGTAGTAGTTGGCAACGGTTCTTTTACGGCAGAACCCCTTCCCGGCACATTGGCGCCAGACGAAGTAGAAAAAGTATTTGTTGCCTGATTATGATAAAGTACCGCAGTATTAGTCGACCCGGGGAAAATTGTTTTGTAACTCTGTCCTGCTTCAAAAGCGACCGGTGTTCCCAAATAATTATACTGTTCCCGCGCAGCACCTATTGTAAATTCGCGTTCGGAAGTGATACTGCCGGAATTAGTTGGAAGATCATTGACTTGAATTAAATTACCATCGCTTTCAACAATGAAGTTACTTCCGGATCCCAGATTGGTAATCTCATTTTGTACCGTCAAAGTGGAATTGATACTTATTCTTAAAACCGCTCCATTTTTTACCTCACAGCTGCATGCATTGATATTTTGACCACTCGTCGTAGTGTAATCAGTTGCAAAAATTGCTTTTTTATTAATATCTGGTACACCGTCACTCCATATTCCACTCGTATAAGTTGTTGGAGCATTAATTTTAATTGTTCCAGTAGCATTAACGCTGCCGCATCCTCCACTTAATGGAATGCTATAGTTAAAAGTTCCCGAAGCTGTTGGGGTTCCGCTTAAAGTAATGACACCGCTGGAAAAATTTGATGAAACTCCTGCGGGCAAACCAGTCGCTGCACCAATTCCGGTTGCTCCGGTAGTACTGAAAGTGATATTGATTAAAGATGTGCCTATACATAAAGCTTGACTATTGGTACCAGGTCCGGAGGTTAAAGTAGCGGAATTGATTGCGGTTATTGTTAGATCACCACTATTCATTTCGCCAATCACATTATTTGGAGAAGTATTGCTTATCACCCGAATCCTGTATTTTGTTCCGGCAGCACTTCCACTTGGAATAGTAGCTGATATCGTTCCTGCAAGAGGTGAGGTAATATTACCAATATTTATTGGTGTGGAAAAACTTCCGAAAGCATCAGACAATTGCGCTGCAAAAGTATTTGCAGCGACATAAGTTCCAATTATTGTATAAGGTACTGAAACACTTGTGCCTGCACAAAATGGGGAACCCGATATTGCACCTGTACGAATCCCATTTTTTCTACCAAAAGTAAAAAACATGTTGGTTCCAATTGCTAGAGAATTTGTTATTCCATTCGCGCCAACTGTTCCATCTAAAGAAGCATAAGTTCCATTAGCAACTGTACTGCTTGCAATGACATCGAATGGAGAAATTGAAGTAGGTCTTGATAATGAAACCAAACTATTCGTAAAAGTCCCGGTAGTTGTAAGTGACCAATATTCTGTATTACTTAGACCACCAACATTAGTATAATTTGCCGCTCCACCACAATTAGAATCGAAAGCTTCTACTTGTGCAGTGGTTCCTGTTGTACCCTTTGTATTTAAAACAAAAGGTAAATAAGTGCTTCCTTTTCCCACGGGAAACGCATAAGAAACATTTGAAGTAGTTGCCCATTTAATGGGACCACTTACAAAAGAAGTTGCGGTTCCATTAGAAGCACCAGTATTGGACTTATTTGTAATATTTAGAAAATTTATTGGAGTTGTATTTAAAATACCGTTCGACATGGTAAGTGTATTCGCCACATCAATTGGTGCACTATTCGTCCAGCTTCCACCTACTCCATTAAAGGTTAAATTGTAAAATTTTCCTCCTGGTCCAGATAAAGTTCCAGTTATAGTTTGAAGAGAATTACCCACAAAATTTACGGTAGAACTTGTTCCTGCGGTAAAAGTTTTACTATTGATCCAGTTGCCACTGATATTTATAGTTTGTGGTCCGGTAGTACTACAGGTATAAGCATTTGCTCCCGTAGCATTAATAGTTAGATTCCCGATGTTTGCAATACCACCTTTGTGATTGAAAATTCCTGTTCTTGTTCCGTTTCCAATATTTAAAGCGTCGGTATTAATAATTCCTGAATCAAGATTCAGAGTTCCTGATGCTGCCAAATCATAACCAACATTTAAACCACCTGTCACATTTAATGTTCCTCCGTTTACCAATAAAGTCCCACCCGCTACAAGCACACCACCATTTGCAGTTACGGTATTGCTTCCTGTTGCAAATGTTCCGCCAGAAACATTAAAAGAGGGCCAAAAATTATCATTAATAACCACCGGTCCAACTGCTGATATAATACCGGTAGTGTTGTTCATTGTTAAAATACTTAGTGCAGCCGTCCCAGTTTTTATGGTTTTACCACCAGTATTCATCTGTAGATGAGATCTTGCCACCCCACTATATGAAAAAGCTCCATCTATTGTTAAATTACCACCTACAAGTAATAATTTACCTGCACTATCCCAGTTAACGTTATGCGTTAATGTTCCTGTATTTGCTACTGCAAGATTATTCCCAATGTTATAATTGGCATCAGTAGCTGTTAAAATTAAATTCCCTTTACTAATGGTTAAATCGTTGGCAACTGAAAAAGCTGTTCCTGTACTATTTTTATTGCCAATCTCGCTTATCAAAAGATTATAATAAGTATAAGATTCTAAAGCTTGTTCACTATTTCCGTTGTATTCGACTGTACCAGTTGATGGAATTAAAGTTCCACTACTCATATCCCCACCAACTCTCAGTAGACCTGCACCAGTGAACTTTACAAAATCATTAACATCACCCATGGCTACATTTCCTGCAACAGTTACTGTTCCTGTCGAAAGTGTAATACCTGAATTCCTATTATTACTACCGGTAGCAGTTATATTAATTGAGCCACAAGAAAATATATTTGCACCTACATTAATAAGCTTATTATCACCACTACCTGTACCAGCACCAATTGTTACAAGTCCTGAAACATTTAATGATTTTCCTGTATTAATTGTAATTGCATTTGAATTATTACCTGAATTTATAACAAGTGTTTTGCAAACTGCTGCCGTATTTACTGTTACAGTATAATTATTAGGTATAACGACATCATGCGCAGAATTTGGCACTAAATTTAAAGACCAGTTTCTATAATCATCCCAATTATTACTTTTACTTCCATCCCATGTATTTGTTTGCGCAAATGCAAAGGCAGAAATTAAAAGCAGCAATACAATCCAGCTTTTTCTAAAAATAAAGTATTTTTTTTTCATCGTGTGTTTTATGTTTTTTAAAATCTAATAAGAACAAGTATTTAAAATCTAACCTTATTGATTAGATATTTTAATCGGTAATGCAATTTCTAAGAAGTCTATTGAGTGCAAATTCACATTCTTAAAAATACAGTTGGCAAAGCTACTATTTTATAATGAAATACAGACGGCGCTTTGACCTGTTGAATCAAGCTACACATACTAATATTCAATGCTTTAATAAATATTTTATTAAAATTATTGCCTTTATTTAAATTATTAATATTACGAATATCATAACATATATGCATTAATATCTATAATATGAAATACATAATTACATATTTATCGAAAAGCATTATTTATATAGGTAATTGTTTATTAAAAGATAATAGACCATTTGAATAATACGGACTAGATATCTGGCCATTTTCCTTACCTGAGAATGGTAAAATTTAATGACCGTCCGAGTAGGTGATTTTGTAATTTGTAAGTGCACCTTGACCAAAGGTGAATTATTTTCCGCAATTTGTTTTATTGTCTTATTTTAAGGCAATAATATTTTTACGGAGTGTGGGTCTTTGGATTTCTCAATTAAAAAAAGCCGAAATAAACTATTTCGGCTTTTCTCTCTAAAAAATTGTGCTGTTATTTTCTAATTTTTAAAACGGTGGTTGTTTTTTCCTGCAGGATTTTGAGTACATACATTCCGTTCGGCAATTCATTACCAGAAATTCCGATCTCTTTTTTGTTTGAATTCAGAGTCTGAAGCAATCGACCACTTGGATCATAAATTTCGAGCGTAGTGATTTTTTTATGCATTGCTTTTACCACAAAGTCATTTCCATCTCTATAAACAAAAACATTTTCTTTCACTTTCCCCTCTGTGGTCAAAACCGTTTCTGGTTTGTAAATAATTTCAAACCTACCGGAGCTTTCACCCGCATTGGCTGCAAAAGTGTAGTTGCCTTCACTCAAATTGGTGATGATGCCGGTATGCATGTCTTTTAAGTAGATGTTTTGTCCATTGTCGAAGATGCCTTCTTTTCCTGCCAGTTCAATTTTATAATTTCCGGCTGCAAAATGCTGACTTCCCAGTGGAATGACATCGGTATCGACAAAACTACTGCACCCATTGATAGAAACTTTTTCGTTTTCTACGAAGCTGTAAATTGCGTCGGAACCTCCTAGGGAGCGACTGTCATCTTGGGTGAACCCATTATTACCTTCAGGGAAATAAACAATGTTAATATTTGATGCAATGTTGGTCGGCGAAATCATATTAATCCAGAACTTATCTCTAATTTCCTCTAATCCTTTTGCGCTATTTCCAAAGAATTTTGTAGCACCATTTTCTGTAGTACGAATCGCATTATTAAATAACAAAGAAGCAGTTGCTACTTTGGATTTCACCATAAAACCTTGCCCGGTTTTTACATATCGAGTTGGTAATTTTGTACCCGTCAATAATGGATCTCCGGACGCATTAGTTTGCCCTAAACTAAACATATTGAAAGTAGCATAAGCTTGACCTCCATAATTACTTCCGGCTTGTTCTGTTTGAGAATTTGCTTTATTGTCCCAGAAATAAACCGTTGAGTCTAAGTTTCCGTTTGTCCCGCCATTTTGGCTGTATAACTGAACCAAATCAATATTGGAAGGATATGGATTTCCTACTAAATTGTAGCCTCTTTTCGGATCGAGAAGATCACCACCACCTTTAACGATGTTAAAATTAATAATGCCATTTTTTGGCGCACCGACAAATGTTGCGGTCGTTGCACCACCACTTGCTGGTTCTTTCACCGCCAAACCACGACCTTCAATATAGGCACCAGTGGAATTATAGAAACGATTATTGCTTTCACTGTGATACTGAACCACAGGTTCGGGAGAATAAACGGTTTTCAAACTTTGACCAATCACAGGGGAAATCAAGTAATTAAATTGTTGTCGCAAGGTGGAAACGACAATATCTCTTTTCGCTGTAATGGATGAACCAGTAAATGTGGCCAAATCATTTTTCTGTAAGAGATTTCCATCACTTTCAATAAGCATAGAACCATCGTTGGTGATATTTGCTTCTATATTAGCGTACGAATTTGGTGCTATTGTCAATTGATAAGGACTCATGTTTTTAAGACTGCATGCATTGAGGTTACCATTTGTTCCTGTATTGTAATTAGCATTCAACTTAATTTTATCAGTTATTGTTGGTGCACTTGTATTAATATTATTTCGCCCAAGCCAGTTTGAACCATCCCATGTTTTTTCAGCAATTCGAATCTGTGTTGAATTGGTTGCAGAATAACAAGTTGCATTATTTTCTCTGATCTGACAGTAGAATTGATAGTCATCTAAACCAGTAAGATCAGAAATACTTAAAGTTTGAGAATTGGCTCCGGAGTATACTCCACCATTTGTTATCGCGTTCCAATTTCCAGAGGTTCCTAATACATACCATTGATAAACAATTGATGGACCACCCGGAACTCCTTCAGTTCCACCAGAAGTTAATATAGCTCCTGTTATCCCACAGTTTATAACATACTGTGGACTGGTAATAAGAGTAGGTGGCGTTCTAATATCTGGCGCAATTCCAACTCCTGCTAAACACTGACCTGGAGAAATATTTTGAGTAGTCCAAAATGAAGGATTAAAAGGTGTATTTGGGTATAAATTGGTGTTTTTTCTTTTTAAATAATATCCTACATAATTGGGTGCTTTTACATCATCAATCAAAGTTGCTCCTTTCATCAACTTGAAACCATCATTAGCATTAAATCCTCCTCTAAAATTGTCATTAAATGTAGGATAGGTACAAAGAGAACCTGGAGAACCAGTTACTCCAATAACTGTAACAGAACCAGCTGCAATTGTTCCCGTAAGATTAGCATAAGTTGAGTAGCTGCCACCATAATCTTTAGCTCTCTGAATAGAATAGGAACTGAGATTTACCGAAGCTCCAGTTCGGTTATAAAGGGTAATAACACCGCCAGATCCGCCATTTTCGTCATAGACTTCATAAATCATTAAATCTGAGGCAGGACTACCTCCACCAGAAGATTCGCAGGCAGAAAAATCAGTATCGAACACATCAAATGATTGTGTTTTACTGCAACCTGTTGCCAATTGAATGATAAAATTACCATCATTGGCATTATTCGGTACTAAAACTTCTATTGTATCTGTAGTATTAAAGGCGATAGGTATCACAACATTATTATAAGTAACTGTAGCGCCTAAAAGATTACTGGTTGAAGAAGAAAAAGTAACCAAGGTATTTACTGGACCCGAAGTAGGAAAAACATTGACAGTGGGTACCGTAGTACAATTACCCGTTCCTTCTATTGCAAATATATACGGATTTTCATCAGAATCATTATTCTCAATTCTAACATTTGCTGTTCGCAATCCTGCAACGGTTGGCTGAAATTTAATATTAAAAATTACTGGACTACCATTCACAACAGGCGTTGCTGCCTGTTGCGTTACAATAAAATCAGAAGGGTTAGCCCCTTCAATTTTAATAATTGGTGATCCTGTTAAATTCAAGTTGGCTAAACCAATATTTTCGATAGTGAAAGATTTGGGCGCAGTTGCAGAACCAAGGTTCGTTAGTGCAAATTGCGTATTGTTGAATCCGTAAGGAGTATCCGCACCATTTGGAATTGAATTGCCAAGTCCTCTTACATTGATTTCTGCGTTTACAGGTTGTGCAATCGTAATTGTGTAATCCTCTACTTCGCCATCAAAATCAGTAATACAAGATGTAGCAGCAGAATTAAATTTTGCACTTATTCTCATTCTAACATCTCCCAAGTAAGCGCCAGTTGGTACCGTAATATCCAGCGGAGAAAGAGAAGTTGTACCATCTGTTTTATTAAAAGCAGTTCCAAGGTCAAATTCTTCACCACTGTCATTAAAATCTCCATCGTGGTTCCAGTCTATCCAAGCTATTGTGTAAACAGTAAAATTTCCTGCCGTATTCACCCGAACAGTTAAAGGAATAGTTTCCCCTAATGCAACAGAAGTAGAAACTGAGGTAAAATCGGTGTAAGCATTTGCGCCAGTTGAAGTTTGATTAATCGTATTAAACTCAACTTTGGTAATCCCAGTTGCATCTGTTGTACTACCAGAAGAAGCACAATAACTAACTCCAGTTGTTTGGCATACCGATAAGCCATCACTCCATTGATTGCCGCTGTTTAATTCTCTTACAAAAACTTTGTAGCAATAATTTACACCCTCTGTTAAACCAGTCACTTTAATACTATTTCCTGTATTTCTAAAAACTACAGAATTTGTACCAGCATAATTAGCATTTGCAGTATAAGTAAAACCGTCTCCTGTTGGTGTTAAAGTAACGGCACCGTTATTTGCAACGACCATATATTCATAGCACAATGGAGAATTGGGAACCACATTCCAGGAAACGGTAGAAGTTGTAGGATTGATTGCAGCTGTCAAATTGGTGATTTCTGGAACATCTATCGTGTAGGTCTGGTTCCAAGATCCAGATGCATTAATTCCTGCTGCCCAACCTGTTCCTGTTTCCCCTACATAAGCAACTACCTTGAAGGTATATTTTGATAAGTTACTTAAACCAGTAATTGTTGCAGTAAGCGCATTACCTTTGAACACCGCTTTACCTAATGTCGTGTAAGAATTAGCCAACGAATAATTTGTATTTGCAATATAACCAGAAGCATTTCCAGCAGATGCTGCCACCATTTGCGGTATAGTAGAATTGGGTTGTACAAAAACAATATAACCTGTTGTTGATCCGGACGCAGCATCCCATTTTAAAGTCACTTGATTATTAGCAAGGCATGACACTAGATTTAAAGCATTATTTGGTGCGGCATTGGTAACTGTTAGTGTCGCAGTCCCATCAGTGTTTGTATCTGTGCAAGGTATATTTGCCGTTAAAACGCATCGGTATTTATAACCGTTCATTACAAAATTTGAGTTAGTTATATTTAATGTTGAGGTGGTTACCGTAGAATATGGAGCTCCATTTGATAAATTAGTAAATCCACTACCGGCATCTACTTGCCACTGATAACTTGCCACATTCGTTGCAACTGCCTTAAAACTTGTATTACTCCCTGCAACAACAGATGCGTTTGCAGGTTGTGTTGTAATAGTAATTGGTGCATTAACGACAACTGCATTATTTACTGTTCCCGTAGACCAACAATTACCATTATAAATTCTTACATAGTACGTCCCCGAAGTTGAAACTGTTTTTGTTGAATTTGCTGGTTCTGCAGTACTCTTACCCGTTGGTGTAGTTTGCCAATATGCATTTCCAGAATCTGCACCGGTATAAGATAAAACCGTAGAAGTACAAGCAGGTGTAGTTCCTGTAATGGTACCAACTGGATTAGCTGCTGGTGTACATGCTGCAAATGGTGTTACATAGATGTCATCAATATTAATTTTATTGATTCCACTTATTTTTACAATTCTAAAACGTACATTTCCAGATAAGTTAACTGTGAAACTTTGATTAGTGAGTGTTGTAGAAGATGTTGTAATAGTAGAACTAACATAATCTGTCCAGGTAACTCCTCCATCAGTAGATGCTTCTAATCGCCATGTAGAACTGAAATCTGAACCAAATACTGCATGCAAAATATTTACAGTTCCTAAACCATTTGTTAAATCAAAATTCATTGAGATAACACCCGCGTTTTGCATTCGAACTGATGAGTTGCCATTTTTTTTGTCATTAGGAATATTACCAATTAATGCGTCACTCATATTCCAACTTCCCGCTGTACATGTTACATTTCCAGTCGCATAAGGGCCTTTTGTACCTATTTCAAAATCTTCCCATGGTGCAGAAAGTGTCGTGCAAGTAGTCTGTGGCTCTGAACCTAATTTATAATCAATGGAAGTTCCACTATTGGTATAAGACCATATTTTAAAATAATAAGCAGTACCAGAAGTTAAACCTGTGGCAGTATATGAAACACCTACCACATTTTGTGTAGTTGCTCCATTAGATTCTGCAGTTCCATCTACAGGTGGTGTAATTGCACCATAAGAAGAACCCCATTTTATCAAATAACCATCTGGAATAGAAGCTCCTGTTGCATCTGTCCACGTAAGCGGAATAGTTGTAGTGGTCGTTGATCCAAAAGAAAAAACTGTGGGTTGATTAGTTGGTTCTGTTTTAAGAGTGGCAAAAGAAGATTGTGCGGAATAAGAAGTTCCACCGCTATTAGTAGAATACGCTTTAAAATAAATAGTTGTTCCTGATGGTAAACCCCCAACCGCTTGAGTAAAAACTCCTGTTCCAAAAGAACCCGAAGCAGAAACTTGCGTACCAGTACCATTCGTAAAATTATTGGTTGTACTCCACTCTACGCCTCTCGTAGAAGCATTACTACATCCAATGTTCGCAATATTACCCCCAAGCGTAGCGGTATTAATTGTAACAGCAACAGAAGTCGGGGTTGTAATTGTATTAGCTGTATTGATTCCTGTACCACTTGCCGCTACATTAATGTCACTTGCACCGCCACCACCGACGACAATATTGCCATTATAAGCTGTGGCTGTAACAGGACTAAATTTTACAAAAATATCTTGAGAATAAGCACCTCCGGGTTGTGTTAAACGCAGTGTAGAAGAGTAACTACCACCCGATGTAGTGCTGAAAGTATATCCCGCAAGTGCTGCAACTGTTACATCAGCAGCAGTAATTGTAGTTCCGGTAATGGTAAAAGAATTAGGACCATAAGTGTTGCTTATGCATTGACTACCAAAAGCGGTTAATGTTCCTGCTGATAAAGTTGGACTTCCACTTGGAGTTGTTGTACCACTTTGTTGGGTTTCCGAAGAATAGTTAAAAGCTTTATCTATCGTATAAACTTTATACCAATATTGTGTTCCTGAACTTAATCCAACACTATCTGTAAAACTAGTACCTGCACCTATATAACTTACCGTTCCTACTAACGAACCTGTTCCATTTGTTGTATTATTACCAACTGCATAAATACCATTTTGATTAGGGTCGTTATCAGCATTGGGAGAAGATGCATATCTTACTACTATGTAACCACCACCATCTACACCGCCCGAAGCTGCACCCCAACTCACATCTAATGAAGAAGTAGTTGCATTGTTGACTGTGACAGTACCAGGTGAATTTGGTGCCGTAACATCAACAGTAGCGCTTTCATATAAAACGAAATCATCGTAAAATGTATCTCCACCAGTTCCTAATTGTTTCACTAACATATGAGCCGCTGTTGAAGTAGCAGAAGTAGTCGAAGTCGGCGAAAATGTAACTTTTTGCCAATTGTTTGCCGCCGTAACAGCAGTATAACTGCCGCTTGAATTTTCTGTACCTCCTCTATAATTACCTGACTGATTTTGAATAGTGTTTGTGGTACTAATAGCTCTTCGGTAATATTGAACCTGCCAAGCTGTAGTACTAGCGGAAATCGTCATAGTGGGAGAAAATACTCTACACAATGTCCCACTCGTAGAAGTTACTTTCATCGAATTATTCCCGCTTCGAACGGTTCCTGTTTCATTGGCAATTGTTGCGGTAGTTGTTGATTTTGTCCAATTTGTTGCAACTGGGGTTGAATTAGTTGTACCATTTACAATAGTGGCTGCTCCCTCAAAACCTCCGTTTAATCCAAGATAAGAATTAGTCTGCCCAAAAATTCCCACCGAGCTCAGTATTAAAAAAGCCGCCAGTACATATTTTTGAAAGGGTTTAGAGAAAGAATTTTGGGCAGGACATTGCGCACCAAAAAGCATACGAGAGCGTAGAGGTATTTTCATCATTTAAATTTGTGGCTGTAAATCTACAACAATTTCGCTTCCAATATATTAAGTCTTAGTAACATGGGTGAAAATAATTGCGTAAGTTTTAGTTTTTATTGCTGTTACCAGATTTTTTGACCCACTACGGGTAATTAGGATTACCCAATTTCTGTTTTATTAAAGTTGAGTATTTCTTCTTTGAATTCTAAATTGAAAATTAATAAAAACATTCTGGCACTATAAAAGCGCATTATAGAGAAGGTATAACTACGAAACGATCTGCTGCAAGTCGAGTCTGTTTCCTTTAATTCCACTCTTTTTCTTTCATTTGAAAAAAGTTGACAGGTTTTGACCGCTTTTGACAGGAAGTGCCCATTTGCTTTGCACTCCTTCGATAGGTGTTCAAGGCTTCTTCGAGGCTCTTTCGATAAAAAGATGTCTTTTCCGAAGAAAGGTCGAAAAAAATATATAAATAAATAGGTAATGGTGAATGGTGAACGGTTGAATTATATATTTTTGATAGAAAAATTGGTATTCTTGACTTGAAACATAAAATTTAAAAACTCGCATCTCCCATTCAGCAACTTATTTGCTTTTTTCGCGAAAAACTGCGCTTCTTGGTGTGAAGAACTCCTATCCTAAAACCAGTATCTTAAACCTTATAAAATTACTTATTTTTGTAAAAAAGATAAACTATGCTCCTCATCGATTCCCCCTCTCATAACGCTTATTTTAATATTGCTGCGGAAGAATTTCTACTCCACCGCTTTCCTACCGAAGATATATTTCTGCTTTATGTAAACGCACCGTCGATCATCGTTGGTAAATTTCAGAATACTTTAGCTGAAATTAACCTGGATTACGTAAAAGATAAAGGCATTAAAGTCGTGCGCCGTATGTCTGGTGGTGGCACAGTTTACCACGATTTGGGAAACCTCAATTTTTCTTTTCACACCCTTTTGGGGCAAAATGACTTTGGTGATTTTTCTTTTTTCACAAAGCCGGTTCTCACCATGCTCAATGATTTAGGCGTTCCCGCCGAATTGAAAGGCCGAAATGATTTGTTAGTGGATGGTAAAAAATTCAGTGGCAATGCTAAACTGGCGCGACACGGGAAAATGATTCAGCACGGCACCATTCTACTCGATTCCGAAATGGAAGTTTTGGGAGAAGCTTTAAAAGTGAATCCTCTCAAATTTATTGATAAAGCGACGAAATCAAACCGCGGCAGAGTGACCAACCTCATCAATTATCTTCCAAAAGATACCACAACCGAAAAGCTGAAGGAATTATTGACCTCAGAAATTATCAAAAACAATCCCACCGCTGAAAAGTATGAACTCAGTGCCGAAGATATTTTGGGCATCGAAAAACTTCAGCAGGAGAAATACGAAACCTGGGACTGGAATTTTGGATTCTCCCCCAACTATAATTTTAAAAAAGCCATTAAAATTCCCGCCGGATTTATTGAAGTACACCTTGATGTAGTTCATGGCATCATTGAAAAAGCCAAGATATTTGGAGACTTTTTTGCCTCCATGCCCATCGAAGATCTGGAAGAAATGCTCGTCGGAAAAAAACATAATGCAGAAGATCTCCACCAGCTGTTTACCCACACTGATCTCACCGATTTTTTTGGAAAAGTAACGGCGGAAGAAGTTTTGGAGGGGTTTAAGTAGGTATAAGAAGAGGCAAGGTAAAAGTTAAAAGAGCCAAGGGATCGGGGTCGTAAATGGTGATTGGTCAATCTTAAACCACAAAATTTAGTCCGATTATAATTTTTCAACTACTTATGACTGGAAGCTATCTTAATTCATCCATCCTTAATGGTCAATTTTAAGCTATAACAGTTTAGTTTAAATAGAAACCTCCTTCCTTTAGATTCTCGAAAAAGTCTTTTCTTTCCCCCGTCCCTAAAGGGAGGAAAAGACTTTCGCTGAAATTCAGAGCGAGAAACCTCCCACTCTTTAGGGTCTCGAAAAAGTCTTTTCTTGCCCCGACCCTAAAGGGAGGAAAAGACTTTCGCTGAAATTCAGAGCGAGAAACCTCCCACCTTTTAGGTCTCGGAAAAGTCTTTTCTTGCCCCGTCCCTAAAGGGAGGAAAAGACTTTCGCTGAAATTCAGAGCCAGAAACCTCCTGCACTTTAGGGCCGGGGGAAAAGTCTTTTCTTTCCCCGTCCCTAAAGGGAGGAAAAGACTTTCGCTTAAATTTAGAGCGAGAAACCTCCCACCCTTTAGGGTTTGGGAAAAGGAGGTTTCGGATAGATGTAAATAACATTTAACGGGTTTACTATTTTGAGGGATTTATCTTAGATACCGCAGCTCTTATTGCTGCAATGACTTTATCGATTGTATGCTCTACTTCATGGTTTGTAAATCGAATGACTTGCAGTCCATTCGCAACTAGATAAGCTGTTCTTTCATTATCTTTTTTTTGTTGTTCTTCTGAAAGATGATAACCGCCGTCAACTTCAATAACAAGCTTAAGCCGATGACAGTAAAAATCAGTAATATAAACACCAACAGGATGTTGTCTCCTAAACGTAAGCTGATCTAACTGATTGTTTCTAAGCTTTTCCCAAAGCACTATTTCCGCGGAGGTACTGCACAAACGCAACTCACGAGCTTTATCGAAAATTACTGCCGGTGCTCCTTTCGACATACCATCATGATGAAGTGGTCTGTATTTTTTCATCTTTTAAAATTAATAATTCAGACTGAATGCGCAAAGTTCTATGACATTTTAAGTAGAAACCTCCCACCCTTTAGCGTCTCGAAAAAGTCTTTTCTTGCCCCTGACCCTAAAGGGAGGAAAAGACTTTTTCTTAAATCAGAAGCGAGAAACCTCCTGCACTTTAGGGCCGGGGAAAAGTCTTTTCTTGCCCCCGACCCTAAAGGGAGGAAAAGACTTTCACTTAAATCAGAAGCCAAAAACCTCCCACCCTTTAAAGTCTCGAAAAAGTCTTTTCTTGCCCCCGACCCTAAAGGGAGGAAAAGACTTTCACTTAAATTCAAAAGCCAGAAACATCCCACCCTTTAGGGTTTGGGGAAAAGGAGGTTTCGAATCGTGGTAGAATCAGGGTAAAAGTTAAAAGACCCAGGTGAATTGCGACATTTGGAATTCTAAGTTTTGTCCAATGAAAGTGCGGTGCGTTATGAATAATGAAGCAAGTTAATTCTTAAAGACTTTTTTGGAGAATTTGTAGAATACTTTTATACCATTATTTGAATATTAGTGCGATTTTGGTAATTATTTAAGGAAGGAAAATTAAGAATAGCTCTATTTTCACCTCAAAACATTGCCTTTATCTTACAAAACTCCTTTTTAAAATGGCTTACTGATAAGGCCTTAAAGCTTTATTTCAAGTTTTGAGAATTTTTTCTCTATTTCATAAAGCTGATCTCCAACAATGCATTATATTTGCTACAAATCAAAAATATTTATGAAAAGAACACTAATTTTTGTTTTAGCCTTATCTTATGCTTGCGTTTTTGCACAAGAATCAAAAGAATTGACAAAGCTAAAACAGCAAAGTAATGCTATGGTTACCATAAGTAACAGCACTTCTAATCCGAATTTTATAAGATTCGATAATGCAGAAGGACTTAACCTAAAAGCAGCGAACCCAACAGCAAAAGTGAGCGAATTCTTGGCAACCAACTTTAAAGCTTTCAATTTGAGATCTGATAAAGACATGGTTTTCGTAGAAGAAACAACAGACAATTATGGTCTGCAGAATGTTATTTACAGACAAAGTTATAACGGCATTCCAGTTTACGACGGTATTTTGAAATTTCATTTTAATGGAAAAGGACAATTAGCATCACTGAACGGAAATACAATTTCTAATATTAAAGTAAGTACCGTTGCCTCTATTTCTCCCGCAGAAGCAGGCGCAATTGCTACAAATTTAGTAAAGGATCAGAACATTACCACCTCTAAAAGCCCTTTGGAAATTGGAAAGAATAATCTTTTAATATTTCCGAAAAATCTCGTACAGGGCGGACAAATAATTTCCTATCTGGCGTATGAGGTCGAAGTAACCAACAAAAGCGATGTCAGAGAATTTTTATTCATCGATGCGCATACCGGAGAATTGGTAGAGCAGTTTACAGGCATCCATCCGATCGACAGAAAATTATATGAAACCAGTACGAGTGCTGCTAACCTGAAATGGAAAGAAGGCGACGTATTTCCCGGAGCTTTAGATCAATGGCAACAGAGTGAAGTAGTCACTTCTGAACATGTTTATAATTTCTTCAAGAACGCTTTCAATTACGTTTCTTATAATAGTTTAGACGCTACGATGATTACTGTTAATAATGATCCAGGCATCTCTTGTCCCAACGCAAACTGGAACGGAGTTACGGCGAATTATTGTACCGGAGTTGCAGCAGATGACGTTGTAGCGCATGAATGGGGACACGCTTATACAGAATATACAAGCGGATTAATTTACCAGTATCAATCTGGTGCTTTAAATGAATCCTATTCTGATGTTTGGGGCGAAACGATTGATCAACTTAATGGATATTTCGATGAGGGTGAAAATTTAGCTGTTCGTACAACAACGAGTTGCACTGAAAGTCAACGTTGGAAAATGGGAGAAAAAGCCACCGCTTTTGGAGCTCCGATCCGCGATATGTGGAATCCTAAATGCAACAGCAATCCTGCAAGTGTTATCGATACTTCATATTATTGCGGTACTGGAGATTCCGGAGGTGTACACCGGAATTCAGGAGTGACCAATCATTTATATGCTTTGCTTGTAGATGGTGGTACCTTTAACGGATATACCATTAATGGTATTGGTTTTGTAAAAGCTGCCCACTTATGGTGGAGAGCGCAGAAAAACTATTTAACACCAACCAGTGATTTTGCGGTTTTTGCAGATGCTTTAGAGGCTTCAGCTACAGATTTGATCGGAATTAATTTACAGGGGATCTCAACAACCCTTATTCCTGCCGGATTAAGTGGACAATCCTGGGCAGCAAGCGATATTCAAAATCTTAAGAATGCCATCCTTTCTGTACAGTTGAGAACTTCTCCTAACACGCAGTGTAATTATGTTCCTATCTTAAAAGCAACTCCGGATTTATGTGCAACTGCCATTTCAGGAGCTTTGTTTAGTGAAACCTGGGAAAATGGCTTAGGAAACTGGACGGTTAATAATGTACCTACAAATCCTTCCTCTTGGGAGAATAGAGATTGGGTCATTAAAACCAATCTACCAAAAGGCAGAACTGGAAAAGGAATCTTCGGTGCAGATCCAGTGAATGGAAACTGTACGACAAGTATGCAAAATGGTATTCTGCGTTTAGAAAGTCCAATGATTACCTTCCCTACTTTTACGACAGGAATTTACCAGATGGCATTCAATCATTATGTTGCCACTGAAGCAAAATGGGATGGTGGAAACGTTAAGTACAGCCTAAATGGCGGTGCCTGGACTGTGCTTCCGAAATCAGCATTTTCTCAAAATGGGTATAACACCAATCTGGATGGAACTTCACAAAATGATAACCCATTAAAAGGACAGGCTGCATTTAGCGGAACCGACGGCGGATCTCTAGGTGGAAGTTGGGGACAAAGTGTGATTGATTTATCTAAAATCGGTGTAATCTCAGGATCTAACATTAAGTTCAGATTTGAGGTAGGAACTGATGGCTGTAATGGTATCGACGGTTGGTATTTAGACGAGATTTACGTTTACAACTGTGATAACCCATTAATGGCTGTTGAAAATCTATCCATGAATAATGCAGTGCAGGTTTTCCCTAATCCAACTTCAGGGAAACTGACTATCCAGAATAACAAACAATTGAAATTGAACAATGCGCAGATTTACTCTGTAACCGGTCAGTTAATTAAGAGTTTCAATCTGGATAAAACGGCTAAGAATTCAATAATCGACATCAGTACTTTCGCTAAAGGAACTTACATCATCAAAGTAAATTCTGATACAGAAAGCACCAGTGTAAAAGTGATTAAAAAATAATAACTGATCCTCGTTTTATACGATAAGATCACCTTATTAATAACAATCCGGAAGAGTAACCTCTTCCGGATTTTTTTATACCTTCATTGCGAGGACCGAAACGCAGTGCAGCGACGAAGCAACCCCATGCTTCTGAGCTAAAACATTAAATTTTAAAGTGGTGTTTATGACCGTATTCGTGCCTCGGTGTTTAAATTCTGCGGAGCTGCGTCGCCTTTATTTCACCTTTTCCAAAAGAAATAAAGTAGCCTGCGAAAAATTCAGCTTCGGCATCAGATTGCCTTCTAGAACCATCGTTTTATGAGTAGCATCAATTACCGAAATATACGTATTGGAATTATAAGTGATGTAATTCTCTCTTTCTTTACTTAAAGGGTTTTTGCCAAAATCAAAAGAATACTTTACCCACTCTTCTTCGTCAGAACTGCAATGCACGGGTTTGAATTTAGACTTTCTGGAATTGAAAACAATTTGGTCGAAACCCTGCGTACACTGACTGGTAAATGTACTTTCGGGATTTTGATCTTTTTCAAAATCTTCAAAAGAACCATGATAAACGCCAACCACTTTCCAGGTGCCGTCAATACGGTCTTCATCTATTTTCCCCTTGGCTTTTCCTACCGCCCAGCTGACTCCTTTTACTGTGCCTTTTACGGCTTTGAAGCCTACTTTCGCCACCCCTTTTACGGCTTTTGCTGCGGTAGAAACCACGCAGGAGTTCAAGACCATAGCCGTCAAAACTAGAAATACTATTTTTTTCATAACCTGTAATTAATGTTTGTTAAACGAAGATAGTGTTTTGTAGGAGAACTGGATTACGCAATGAAATCGGTCCCTTAGCAAATCTTTATTGCTCGCTGAGCGGGACCACGCGAAAGGATTCGCGCGGCAGCGGGGGAGCGGGACCACGCGAAAGGATTCGCGCGGCAGCGGGGAAGGGATTCGCGCGGCAGCGGGGGATGTTACATTTGCACTTTCCTTATAATTCCTGTCATGTCCACTGTTAGAATATTCATCCTAAAGGTTACCATTTTATGTTTGCGTAAAATAAAATCTTCCGTTTACCATATTAAGGTACTTTCTTTAGTTAATATCGTAGCTTATTTGAGTGAATGATTTAAAATCATTCAAAGTATGGCAAATTCTTCCTCTTACAATACAAGGATGTGTTTTTATTTTTTTTGCAAAAGCCTCTATTTTTTCGTCATTTTTAATGAGTTTTAAATCTTTACTAAACGCGACCCATTCCTTTTGATCTATCAAACTATTTTGCGCAAACACATTTGCTTCTTTTTCTTCTGTTGATTGTGTATATTCTTCTTCTTCATTTTTGCTGTCAAGATCAATAAATTCAGCTTCGTTGTTGTTGACCAAATGTTCATAGACATGTCCTAATTCATGATATAGGGTGAATGCAAAATTATCCAACCGATGGTGTCTCAAAGTCATTCCTATGGCTGGATTTCCCTCGCTCCAAAAGGACACTCCATCTACTGGTGTTTTTTCTCCTTTAGTTTGATAAATTACTTTGATACCATACTCCTGTAATTTTGATTGTACATTATTCAGTACATTTTTGTTTTTTAATATAATGGTATTAAGTTCCTCAATTAGCTGTTCTTTGTTTTCATGATTGAATGCATCTACCAAAAGTTCTTTCGCTTTAAATTGCACCAGCTTGACCCAACCCATGATATTGACTACATCATATTTCAGTTTGGTCGATTTTTTAAAACGCGCATAGGTCTGCTGTACTCTTAGAGCCGCCAACTGATCTAAATTTGAAACACCGTAAATGTTTCTTATGATTTGATTATCTACCAGAGGATTACCACTAATTATTTTTTCTTTTTTAAAAAAAGCTACGGGAATAAAATCTTTTGCAACCTTCCATACTTCGATAGCTTCTAACTGCTCCTTATTTCTTGCCTCAATTCGTGCTTTATCCAGATCGTAGTTTTTTTGTGCTTCCAACCAGTATTCTGCATCTACCTCTAAAGTTTTTTCTATTAATAAAGCAAAATCAGCATTAATGTTTCGTTTCCCTTTAATTACTTCATTCAATTGGGTTCTGCTGATCCCTATCATTTTTGCAAAATCTATTTGTGAGAAATTATTTGCTTCAATTTCATCTAAAAGTATTTCGCCAGGATGTGTCGCAAAAGCAGGTATTATTGTTTTTGTTGTCATTCTTTCACTTGTTTTTTTGTTTCTAACTATTCGTAATGCTTGCTTAACTCTTCAATTTCCAGAATATCGATTATTAATTCATTGGAAATGGAAGCTAATTCTTTAAAGAGTATTCTGTACTGCATGTTTACCGCTACAGAACTCAAACCTTTTAAATTACCTGTAAGTTTTTCATATCGCAACGATTTAATTTGGTACAATTGTTCGATTTTGGTTATAGATTTCAATTTATTAATGGTTTTAACATACTGGGACACCAATTGTTTGTTAGACTTATACTCTTTATATACCTTGGTATTTCCTTCGTAGATCTCTTCCAGATAGGTTTTTTGAAATTTTATTTCCATATCGATGGTGAAACGCTAATGCAAATATACAGAATTGTTCACAAAAAAGTGAACAATATATAAATATTTAAAAGTTAAATTACCAGATCGCTCGGATTTCCCCTCTACCGCACGAATCCTTTCCCCGCTACCGCACGAATCCTTTCGTGTGGTCTTCTCTATTAAATCCCATAATATCTAAATACTTCAATATTTTCTAAAAGTCCCTTTTCATCGGCATAATCAATCGCACTGCTGTATCGGTAATCCTCCGCCCTGAAAACCAAGCCCGCTTCCACCGGGTTTTGATGAACATAATCGATTTTTTGTTTAATTACGCTGTTGCTCCACAATTCAATCGGTTTATTATCATGACGCCAAAACTGATACTGAGTGACATTTGAACTTTTCATGGTGACCACGCGAAAGGATTCGCGCGGCAGCGGGGAAGGGATTCGCGCGGCAGCGGGGAAGGGATTCGCGCGGCAGCGGGGGATTTTTACTTTGGTAATAAGCCTGTCTGGTCACACCAAACCATGAGCATAAGTCGGCTAAACTTATACTCTTGAAGTTTCCCTTCATTATTTCTATAGCTTGGTATTGGACTTTTTTCGGATAGGAATATTAAACTCTTTTTCAGCAATATCTACCATGGTTGAAAAAGCAATGGCTTTCATTTCAGCTGTTTGCAACTGTTTTTCCAACTCTGATATTCGTTTCTTGAGTTTGAGCATCTCAAAATCAT
>NZ_JSYL01000005.1 GCF_000812865.1 Kaistella jeonii
TAATTTTACTCATGTCTGTTGTTTTATTGGCCATAATCCGTATTTTTTATACGAATTTATGACGCTAACAACATGAAAAAATCAATCGTTTTTACCCGAAAAAATCAACCAAAATCCAAGTGGTCAATTTGCTCCGAATCTTGGTGGTCACTTTGCTCCGAATCAGGTGGTCAATTTACTCCGAATCAGGTGGTCAATTTGACCGTTTTTTCCAAACTTACATCTAAAGGAAAATGAATATGAATTCTTTAATTCAGAAAATGAATTAATTGTTTTTAATCCTGCAATAAAATTTAAAGAAGGGAATGACTGTCTTTTAATTGATAAGGATTATCTGCAATCAAAATTAAAAGAGAATGATTTAGAAATAATCTGGTTAGTTTTAGGAGCTAAAGAAGTTATTGGTGAAATGTCTATAATTAATGAGGGTAATATCAACAGTGTATTTCATTTTAACGATGAAGGTGAAATCGGAGGAGATTTCAGGTTAATGCCATATAAACCGACATAGAAACTGCATTGATTTCACTAATTAAATATTTTTCGCTTAATCAATGATTTCTTTAAATATCACAAGATCTCACAAAAAACAAACAGCCAAAACTTAACAAGTTTTGGCTGTATTTTTGGCTGTAATTATCATAAGTAACTGATAATCAATTGAAATTGTAGAGAGGATGGGATTCGAACCCACGGTACAGTTGCCCGTACACTAGCTTTCCAGGCTAGCTCCTTCAACCACTCGGACACCTCTCTGAATTGAAGACTGCAAAAATAGGGTAATTAATTGAATTCTAAAAATGGAAAGATGATAAATTAAAATTTTAATTTTCAGAAACCTCCCCACACAAATTCTTCACGAAATTTTCTGCGAAACTGCCTTCATAATTAGAGTTGTCTAAAAGATGCATCGCTTTTGTGATCGCGCTTTCTGCCGTAATATCATTTCCACTGATCGCCCCGATTTTTGTAAAAATATTGGAGTTTGAATATTTGCCAAAACTAATTCCACCCGAAACACACTGCGAGATTACCACGATCTCAGTTCCCTGATCTCTCAGTTTTTGTAGAGTTTCCAAAGTTTTTTGGGTGTTGAAAATGGTACCAGAACCAAAAACCTGCAGCACCAAAACTTTCACTTTGGGGATTTCAGAAAAATGATTTAAATGCATTCCCGGAAAAATGCGCCAAAAGAGAACATCCTGCGAAATATGATTGTCAACGCAAAAAGAGTCCGAAGTTTTGTTGCGCCACAAATAATCTTTCTTCACATTTAAATGAACTCCAGACTGACCTAAAACCGGATAATTCGGTGTTTGATAAGCATCAAAAAATTCCGCAGAATATTTCAAAGTACGGTTTCCACGCAATAATTTATATTCAAAATACACCGCAACTTCCTGAATCACCGCTTCATCGTTTTCGTACAAACTGGCATAATACAAACTCGTTAACAGATTTTCTTTCGCGTCCGTTCGCAAATCACCGATGGGCAATTGTGAACCAGTTAAAATCACCGGCTTTGTCAAATTTTTCAGCATAAAACTCAATGCTGACGCGGTATAAGACATCGTATCCGTTCCGTGCAGGATCAAGAAACCGTCGTAATTGTCGTAATTTTTACCGATGTAATTCGCGATAATTTTCCACTCTTCCGGACCCATATCCGAAGAATCCAGCGGTTTTTTAAAAGGATGAACCGACACTTCGCACTCGATCATTTTCATTTCCGGAATTTTTTTAAAAATATTCCCAAAATCGAAGGCCCGCAAACTCCCCGTTTCGTAATCTTTTTCCATGCCGATCGTTCCGCCGGTATAAATCAGGAGCACTTTTCTTTTCATAAATCCAAAAATACGTTATTTGGCAGAATGTAAGATTATTTTGGGCGTCTTTTTCCGCCTTCCACTCCCAATCTTTTTGTTCCGCTTTGCTCCACAAAAAGGATTTCCGTTCAAGTCGGGGCGTAGATCTCGCTTCTAAATAAATTTTTGAAAAAAACCAAAACTCAAAACTAAGTATCAAGAATTATTTACAAAGCGCCAAGCGAGAAAAAAATATTTCATTTTGAATTGCAACCCTCGAAACCCGCCTCTCGAAACTCGAACCTCCAAAAAAAATCCTATTTTTGACCTCATGAAAGACCAACAAATCTTCGAGTATCTTCAGCAATTCCTCACCGAAGAACGACTCCAGAAAATAAATCATTTCGCCCCCGAAAGTTCAGATTTTGTTCTGCCCGTCATCGAAGATGTCTTTCAGTTTCGAAACGCCGCCGCAATTGTGCGCTCCGTAGAAGCGTGCGGATTTCATAAGATTATCGCCATGGAAAGTGCGCACGAATTCAATCCGAACCTTCGCGTCACAAAAGGAGCAGAAACTTGGGTTGAGGTTGAAAGACTTCCACACAGTCTTGATTCAATTACCGAAATTAAAAACCGCGGTTACAAAATCATTGCTGTTTCTCCCGAAAAAAATGCAACACTTTTACCCGACTTTCAAATAACAGAACCTGTAGCTTTGGTTTTCGGAACAGAAGCAGCCGGAGTTACCGAAGAGATCTTAGATTTCGCTGATGAAACTTTAGCCATTCCGATGTATGGATTTACTGGAAGTTTTAATGTTTCTGTCGCAGCCGCGATATGTGTTTACGAACTCAAACAAAAGCTCTTAAGATCAGCTATCGATTACAAATTATCCGAAGAAAAGTTGTGGGAAATGAAAGTTCGCTGGGCAGTAAACTCTCTACAAAGTGGCGAACAGATTTTAGCGAAGTATCTAAATGATAATCGGTAATGAATAATGAGAAATAAGCAATATTTGGAAGTAAGATAAAAAGTTTTTATCAGTACTTATGCTTTTACATTCTAGGAAAAAATAAGTACTTTAACATCCAGGGCTTCGTAGAAGCCAACTCTTTGTAGAAAATATTTTATGATGAAATAAAAAGGCTCCGTACGACCGGCCACTACATCAGATTTTCATAATAATTCCAGGCCGCAACAAAAATTCCCGCCGTTTCCGTTCGTAATCTCTGACTTCCAAGAGAAACCGCTTTCACGCCTTTATCTGCCAAAATCTGAATTTCTCTATCAGAAAAATCTCCTTCCGGACCAATCAAAAAAGTTATTTTCCCCGAATTATTCGTAGCGTTGTCATGCTGAGCTTGTCTAATTATCTTCAAATCAATCCTTTCCAGCTTTTCATTGCAGTGCGCAATAAAAGTATTTTCGGGATTGATATTTTTAATAAAATCAGAAAATTTTGTAAGTTCATTAACGATCGGAAAATGAAAACGCAGACTTTGTTTTGAAGCAGAAACGCATTGCTTTCTCAACTTTTCAATATTCAGATTTTTGCGTTCTGTTTTTTCTGTTTGTAATAGAGTAATTTCAGAAATACCCATTTCTGTGGCTTTTTCTGCAAAGAATTCAATGCGGTCAATATTTTTTGTCGGAGCAATTGCAATATGAAGTTGCACGCGAAAATTCGGAAGGTCATTTTGAATTTCTTTCACCTCAAGAGAAACTTTCTTGCCTTCAAAAACCAGATCTCCTTTTGCCAGATTTCCTTTTCCGTCGGTGATAAAAATTTCTTCGCCAGATCGCATACGCAATACTTTTACAATATGCGTTTGTTCTTCGCTGTCGATAATTACTTGATCACCGCTGATTTCTCCGTAAAATAATTTCATTTAAAACTTCTTCTATTTTTAATTGAATGCGATTCTGTACTAAGGTTTTAGATAATTGTTCTCACTCAGAAATGCTACACCTGTTTTGATGGTCGTGTAGATATCGGTATCACATTCTCGGTAACTACAGGGATAAACTTCTTCGATCCACTTATCATTAATGAAGATCAGATTTAAATATTCAGTTTTTCTTAAATTATTTTTAAGAGATAAATAGTCGCCTTCTTTTGGGGTGAAAGGAAAACTAAAAACGTTTTCAGTGTTTATTTTTTCCAGAAACTCCTCTTTAATATCCTGAAGATAGCTGGTTTCAGAACTTTCATTCAGGAATTCCGCTTCTTCCGCTGATGCGACCGTTTTTCCAGTAATGGTTTCCAGGATCCAGTAATATCTCGAGCTCTTTTTGGAGTGACTTACCAGGACTTTTTCTTCTAATAATATTTTCATCTGAGGTTTGTAATTGATTAGTCTGTTATTTGAACATCTTTCTTAAAACTCTCCTCAATATCATATCGTGAAGTAGCCGAAACAGATAATTCTGCAAATTCGCCCCGGTCAAATTTTAATTTTGCAACCATGGCGATCATCGCTGCGTTGTCGGTCGTATATTCAAATTTTGGAATGTAAATTTTCCAGCCGAACTTTTCTGCATTGATCTGCATCGCTTCTCTCAAACCGGAGTTTGCTGAAACGCCGCCTGCAATGGCGACTTCATTAATATTTAATTCTTTTGCCGCTTTTTCCAGTTTATTCATCAAAATTTCAACGAGTGTCTTTTGAACCGAAGCACACAGATCATTTAAGTTTTCTTTAATGAAATCTGGATTTTTCTTTACTTCTTTTTGAATGAAATAGAGCACAGAAGTTTTTATACCGCTGAATGAATAGTTGTAATTATCGATGCGTGGTTTATTGAATTGGAAAGCATCTTTATTCCCAAGTTTTGACAACCGGTCGATAATTGGACCCGCCGGATAATCTAAACCGAAGATTTTTCCGATTTTATCAAATGCTTCTCCCGCTGCATCGTCGATCGTTTTTCCGATGATTTCCATATTAAAATAGTCTTTTACCACAACGATCATCGTATGTCCGCCGGAAACCGTTAAACATAAAAAAGGAAAATTGGGAGGAGTCGGATTTGCATCGTCAATGAAGTGTGCTAAAATATGTGCCTGAAGGTGATTTACTTCGATCAAAGGAACATTTAAACTCATTGCAAGCGATTTTGCGAACGAAGTTCCGACCAGTAAGGAACCCAAAAGTCCCGGACCACGTGTAAAGCCGATGGCAGAAATATCTTTTTGTTGTATATTTGCTTTGCTCACGGATTTTTGCACGACTGGAATAATGTTTTGCTGATGTGCGCGAGAAGCCAGTTCGGGAACAACACCGCCATATTCGTTGTGTATTTCCTGATTGGCTGCAATGTTTGAAAGGATTTTATTTCCTTGAATGATTGCTGCTGAAGTATCGTCGCAGGACGATTCTATCCCTAAAATTATTGAGTCGCTCATAACAATGGCAAATTTAGAGAATAATAACGATAACGAAAATAAAAAATCTGTCCCAGAAAATATTGGCGATAAGATTCAGCATACTGCGGAAAATGTGAGCGAAAAAGTGCAGGAAACTGTAAAAGAAGCTTCACAACTCGCCTCAGATACCATTCATCATCCTTTAGAAACCGCAAAAGAATTTGGTGAACAGGCAGCGAAAGATGTTACCAATTACAAGTGGTGGGCAAAATTGTTACTTGTTATTTTCTGGCTGGTTCTTTTTCTCGTCGGGTCTTTTTTTCTCCTTGTAAGTTTACCGTCTACCAAAAACTGGGCTGCTCATAAGGTGATTGAAAAACTCAATAAAGATCTAAAGTCCCAAATGTCTTTCGAAAGTGTGGAGGTGAGTTATTTTGGAGATATTCATATTCATAATGTTGCCGTAAAAGATTACAAGAATTTTCAGTTTTTAAAAGCAAAGGAGTTATACGCAGATTCAAATTGGTTTTCGATCATCAGCAACTCGCGGAATTTGCAGTTTCAGTCCTTATCTTTAAAGAATCTTGACTTAAAAGTGATCACTTATAAAGGAGACAGTATTTCTAATTTTATTCGTTTCGTCGATCTTTTCAATACGCCTTCTCCAACGGTTAAAAAAGAACCTTTTCAGTTAAAATCCCGCGTTTATATCACCGATTCCAAAGTAAGCATCATCAATCAAAATACCGAAGGTGAAGCTGGAAAATGGATGACCGCAACACATGTCAATTTAATTGTACCCGAATTAAAAGTCGTCGGTTCTGATGTAACAGCGAAAATAAATAACCTGCGCTTTATCACGGAAAGATGGGGCAAAAAACACATTGTTGATACTTTTTCTGCAGATCTTGCACTCACTCATCAATATTTGTCTTTACAGGATTTAACTTTGAATACCGATCATTCTTTACTGCAGGGAAATATCAAATTTAATTTAAATAATGGTTCCTGGGCTAATTTTGCAGACCGTGTTCGTTGGGATATGATGATGAAGCCGGGAAGTCAGATCAGCGGGTACGACATCAGTTATTTTGCGACGAACTGGGACAATTACAAACCGATCAATATTTCGGGCACGATGACAGGTCCTTTGAACCGTTTTTATCTGGATAATTTTCTCGTCAAAAATTCAAAAGTAAATATTCGCACAGAAACGATGAAGGTTTCTAATATTTTAAAAGGCAACTTCCAGATTGAAACCAATTCTCTTTCCACGGATCTTACTTATGTAGATTTAAAGGATATGATGCCGACTTTCATTTCCTCGAAGATGAAAAATTTCGCTGATGAATTTGGAAGATTAAAATATAAGGGTGCAGTCAGAGTAACTCCGAAAGAAGTTTTCGTTCCTAAAGCAAACTTAATTACAGGGATCGGACAGGCGAAAATCACGAATTTTTATCTGGATGATTACAGCACTGCATTACCTAAATATCGAGGTTATGCAGAGGTTAATGATTTGAACACTTCAGTCATCACGAAAAATAAGCAGGTTGGTTTAATCTCCGGAAAATTCAATTTACAGGGCGAAAGTTTCGATGTGAACACGATGAGGTTGAAAACACGATCTCAAATTTCAAAAATTGAAATTCTTAACAAAGAAATTAATAATATTTATATCGATGGTTTCCTCGATCATAAAACGTACAAAGGAATTGTAAATATAAATGATGACCAAGCCAAAGCAAACGTGAATGGATTTATCGATTTCCGTACGAAAAAGCTAGCTGCAGATATTGTTGCGGACGTTCAATATTTAAATCTCAATTATTTTACTGGTGGAAAGGGAAATCAGATCGTAAGCGGTTTGGTTAACGGAAAAATTGCGATGACGAATCTGAATGATCTAAACTTAGATGCGGATATACAAAATGTGACCTTTACGAATGCTTCCCAGAAATTTCTGATCCCAAATGCTAAAGTAAAAGCATTTTTCGAAAACGGAAACCGAATTGTTTCTGTTGATGCTCCCGGAGCGGTAAATGGACAGATTTCAGGACGTTTTAATCTGGAGGATTTATCGGGAATGATCCAAAACGGAATTGGGAAAATTCTTGTTGGTCCACCGCCGAGAAAATTATACCGTGGACAGAATTTCACCATGAACTTCGATGTGAAGCAAGGATTGATAAGCTATTTTGAACCTAACCTACAAATTCCAAAAGGTGCTTCAGTTAATGGTTCCTTTGACGGAAATTCGAATAATTTGATCTTGAATATAGATGCGCAGACTTTGAAATATGTTATGACCAAAAAAGAGGAGATCACAGATGCTGATCAAGCTTTAGCAAAAGCAAATCCTGCTTATAAAATTACAGAACGCAGCAAAATTACGCGAGACAGCGCAATGATCGACAGTTTGATGGTCAGAATTAATACTGCAGATGTTGATAAGCAAATTTTCGCAAAGGTCAACAGAATAGAGTACAACAAAAATATTTTAAAGGATATTACTTTAAGCGGAAGGAACGAAAATAATCAAATCCTGCATATTGCAACTACTTTTAAATTGGGGTCTCCAGAAGATGAAATTAAACAAACGCTGAAAGAATATGCAATAAACCTAAATCAATCCACGAATTCTGCGGGTGATTATGTTTTCCGTTTTGAGCCAACAACAGTTACCTTTAAAAATGTCGCGTGGAGTGTCGATACAAATCCCGAGTTGAACCATTCGATTACGTACCGGAAAAATACAGGTGATTTTTTAATACAGAATTTGCGAATTTACTCCGATGATAGCGAGTTGTTTCTGAAAGAATCCATTTTTAAATCGGCAAAAGATTTTTCTGCAAAAGGCGAACTTAAAAATCTTCAGATTGCAAAAGTATTGGCTTTAACAGGAAGCGATAATGGAATGGATATTAAAGGAGTTGCGAACGGAACTTTTGATATAAAAAAGGATCAAAATAATCTGGAACCACTCATCGATTTACATATTACCAATATTTTAATGAACGGAAAAGACATGGGGAATGTGATGATTTCTGCGAAGAAAAGCGCTGTTCCCAATGTTTTCGATGTAGAAGCGAAAGTAATTTCGGCCGGAATCATCGGTAACAATGATCTTGTATTGAAAGGAACCATTAATAACAATACGGCGTCACCAACATTAAATCTGGTTGCAGATATGAACGATTTCGATTTGCAGTTCGCGCAGGAATTTGTGAAAGGAGTTTTCGGTAATCTTCGTGGGAAAGCTTCAGGAGAGTTAAAAATTTCAGGAAAATTAAATGATATTGATTATAGTGGTGATATTGCGATGAAAGGTTTAGGCTTAAAATTAAATTTCACAGGCGTTGATTATTCTTTTGATGACACCGTGGTTTCACTGTCGAAAGGTTTGGCTATTCTCAATGATATTGGTGTAAAAGACGGCAGATCAAATTCAAAAGGTTCCATTTCCGGAGCGATTCAGTTTGAAACTTTGTCTTCTATGGGTGTCAATTTAGTAATGAGAGCTGATAATTTGATGCTGCTTAATACCACTCAAAAAGATCTCGATTTATTCTGGGGAAGAGTTTATGGAACCGGAACGCTCTATGTTGATGGACCTGTTTCTGCCCTGAATATTTCTACGCCAGAAATGAAAGCTTTGAACAACAGTGTATTTACTTTCAATTCAAATTCAACCTCAAATGTGGAAGAATTTAAAATGCTGAGGTTCTTAAAACGAGATGAAGCAGGAGTTGTGAGTGTGGAAGAAAAGAAACGTTCGAGCGCTAATCTAAATGTAGATCTCACACTTTCTATAGATAAAGGAACTACCGTAAATGTTTTGGTCGGCGACGATATTGGTGATATTACTGTGCGTGGAAATTCAGAAAAGTTGAGGTTTTTAATGAGCAGATCTGGAGCGGTTTCGATGAATGGAGATTATTTCGTGGATAACGGAACTTTTGTATCGAAAGCGATTCTGAACAGAACTTTCCAAATTTCTAAAGGAAGCAGTATTCGTTGGGATGGAGATCCGATTTCTCCTGATCTGAATATTGATGCCACTTACTTGAGAACCGTTACGAACGCTGGTCAATATTTAAACATGGGAAGTTTGCAACCGATCAATGTCTTGCTTACTACAAAAATTACGCAAACACTTAATAATCCGAAAATTGAACTGGGCGTTTCTGCACAAGATGTCTCTTCTAATTTAAAGGAAACACTTGCCGAAAAAATGAGCAACGAAGACGAAAAAATTATTCAGTTTGGCTCTGTACTCGTGATGAACAGTTTCAATGTTGGTAACTCAGCCTTTGACATTAATCTTGGTAATTTTGCTGAAAGTTCCGGTTACAATATGCTTTTCAAACAATTGGGTTCCGTTTTAAATAACATAAGTAATGAGTTTCAGGTCGATCTTAATTATCTGAACGGAGACACTGGTTCCAATACGGGTAATCGCGCAAATGCAAGTGTGAGTTTTCTGCTTTCTCCGAGAGTTAAAGTAAAGACAGGATTAGGAATACCAATTTCTAAATCAGACAATACAAACGCTGAATACCTGTCAGGAGAAGGAATTGTCGAATACGACTGGTCCAAAAAAAATAATGGAACCCGTTTATTAAGAGCGTATTCCAAACCAACCAATATTGGGTTAAACGGAACTGCGGCAGGTAATGCGAGTTCTAATCAAAGTTACGGAGTTGGTGTAGTTTATAGTAAAAGTTTCAATACCATCTTTAAAAGAAAGCAAAAAGATAAAAAAAATGTAGTTGAAAAACCGATAATTAAAAGAGATTCTGTTAAAAATGATACAATAAAATAAGGATTTTATTAGAAAAGCATTTGTTTAAGTTAAAAATTGTTAATATTAACCTAAAATTTTTCATTTTAATATTTTTTTGTAAATTTGCAAAAATATAGACGTAGTATTATCAATTTTATAAAATTCAAAATGAACTATCAATTAGACGAAATAGATAAAAAAATCCTTGATTTTTTAGTAGAAAACACCAGAATGCCTTTCACAGAAATTGCAAAACAAATGGACGTATCGGCAGGAACAATTCACGTGAGAGTGAAAAAAATGGAAGATGCAGGAATCATTTTAGGATCTTCTTTAACCATTGATTACGGGAAATTAGATTACCATTTCACTGCTTTCATCGGTATTCTTTTAACCAAATCAAACCGCACGCAAGAGGTTTTGAAAGAACTGACAACGATTCCAAATGTAATCGAAGCAAGTGTAATTTCTGGGAAATACAATATCTTCTGTAAGATCAGAGCGAAAAATACCGAAGATGCAAAAAGAATCATTTATCAGATCGATGACATTCAGGATGTCATGAGAACTGAAAGTATGATCTCTATGGAAGAATATATTTCTGACAAAAACAGATTGATCGACGCAGTTTCGATTTAAAATACTGATTTATATCAACTTTATAAAAAACTTTTGAATTCCTTTCAAAAGTTTTTTTAATTTTACCAATATGGACGAAAATTTTAAGAACGAAGATCCCAAGAAAGATATGGGTTTTATTTTGTCATTAGGTGCTTTACTATTATTTTCCTTAATGGGAATCGGTATTGATACTGATGAGTTTTTACAACGGGTCGAACTGAATATTCCGGGGAATTATTTTATTTTTATTTTCGGTGTAGATTTACTCATGATTATAGGAGTTGTACTCATCTTTTTTTACCGAAAAATTGGAGTTTATCTCTTTCCAGCAGCAGTTTTCATGCACTACATGCTTCATAATTATTATCTGAACACCTTTTTATATACCGATGTAACAAATCTCTTTTTGTTTATCTCAATTGGTTTGGTCGCGTTTATTCCGAAATGGAAATTTTTTAAATAATAAAGAATGTTTTCAAAAGCCTGCGAATATGCCATCAAAGCCACCATTTATATTGCTCAGCAAAGCCATCAGGAGAAGCGAACGAATGTAAAAGAAGTGGCTAAATCTATAAATGCGCCTGAAGCTTTTACAGCAAAAATATTGCAGCAACTTTGTCGCGAAAATATCCTTGAATCTATTCGCGGAAAACAAGGTGGTTTTACTTTTGACGTTACGAAACAGAGAATTACGAAGATTTATGACGTCGTTTGTATTATTGATGGTGAAAGTATTTTTACCAATTGTGGATTAGGCCTACACAAGTGTTCCAGTGATAATCCTTGTCCAGTTCACGATGATTTCAAAATAGTAAGAGAAAATTTGATCGCAATGACTCAAAAATATTCTTTTTACGACTTAGCCGTTAAAACCGAAAATGGTTTGGCTTGGCTCAAATAATAAGTCGTTCCTCCAATTAAATTCAATTGATTTATATTTTTTTTAGGTCTGAAAAATTTAGGTTAAAATTTTTATAACTTTAATTCGGATAAATTTGTCCGAATTAAATATATTGTTTACCTTTGTACTATAATTATAAATCACATAAGATATGTTAACGAAAGAAAGAACAATAGGAGAAATGGTTGCAGAGGATTTCAAAGCAGCTGAAGTATTTAGAAAATACAAAATTGATTTTTGCTGTAAAGGAAACAGAACTATCGAAGAAGCTTGTGAAAATAAAAAATTCAATGTTGAAGACGTTTATAAAGATTTAGAAAATATTTCGAAAGAAAAATCTAATGATATCGATTTTAATTCCTGGCCACTAGATCTTTTGGCTGATTATGTCGAAAAAACGCACCATAGATATGTAGAAGAAAATACTGCGGTATTGCTTCAATATTTGAGTAAATTATGCAAAGTTCATGGCGATAGACATCCGGAACTTTTTGAAATCTATGATTTATTTAAAGAAAGTGCGACTGATTTAGGAGCACACATGAAAAAAGAAGAACTCATTCTTTTCCCTTTCATCAAAAAAATGGTAGCTGCAAAAGCAAAAGGTGAAACTTTTGAAAAACCCCATTTTGGAAGTGTAGAAAGTCCTGTAGCAATGATGAAACATGAGCATACTATAGAAGGAGATCGATTTGTAAAAATCGCTGAATTAACCAATAACTACCAATTCCCAGACGATGCTTGTGGAACTTATCAGGTAACTTATAAAATGTTAGAAGATTTTGAAAACGATCTTCACAAACACATTCACTTAGAAAACAATATTCTTTTCCCGAAAGCGATAGAATTAGAAAAAACTTTTTAGACTATATTTTGTGTTTTTTTTCTGAAACCCACTTCAAATTTTTTGAGGTGGATTTCTATTTTATGCCGAAGTTTTAGAATCTAAATAGAAATTGTGCGTGTAAACATTATAGGGCAATATCAATTTTGAAACTGCATAGGAAATAAAACAGCAAATAAGAATTGGAACAAAAAGAATATAACCATCCGGAAGAAGATTACAGATCAGAACAACCGACGTAAAAGGTGCATATAGAGAAGCCGACAAAGTAGCTGCAGCACCGATCAATGCAAAATTTACTGGCGTTAAATTCATTCCGAAATAATTATTTCCAACAAAAGCCACCATTAAACCCAGAAAAGCTCCGGCAACAATACTTGGCGCAAAAACTCCGCCATCTCCACCTGCTCCTAAAGTTAAAGCAGAAGCTAGAGGTTTCAGAAGCGCCACTGCGAGAAGAAATAAAACTGGGATTGTTGATGCTGACTCCAAAGGTTTATTTAAAATTTCGTGTAAACCATGATAACTGTCGCCATACAAACTTGGAAAAAAGAAAATTAAAGTTCCAACTGCGATGGCTCCTAAATTTACTCTGATAAAATTATTAGAAATATTGCCGAAAAGTTTTTTCATCCGGGTCACCAAAAGTGTAAAATAAACCGAGAGAATTCCACCCAAAATACTTAATACGATAAAAAAAGGTATCGCTGCATAAGTCCATTCTTTTACTGGATGAGTCAAAATAGTTTCAGAATCGAAAAGTGCAATAAAAGCCCAACTTACCAAAGCTGAAGCAGTACAGGAAATAACTAATGATTTCCGCATTTTTCGTGCAATTACTTCCAAAGCAAATAAAAATCCTGCAAGTGGACTCGTAAATAAAATGGCAACTCCGGCAACAACTCCGGCGCAAATCAATTCGCGTTTGTACATGCGCGCAGAAAATTCTTTTTCGTAGACATAATTTCCGATCGTGGCGGTTGCAACAACCGTAGAAACTTCGACACCAGTTGATCCGCCAAAAATAACGGTCAGAAAACCATTAATAAAATGCGAAGGGATTTTAAAGAATGGTAAATGATCTTTTCGCTGATCCAGTGTTTTATAAATTTCAGTAATTCCTTTATTTTTTCTGTTTCGAAAAAGATATTTTCTCAAAAAATAAATCGATGTGATCCCAATTGTAGGTAAAATAATAAAAAGTGGAGCATATTTCCCTACAATGGAATTAAAAATATGGTGTTGAAAATATTCGGTGAGGTGTTTTAATGTAAATGCCAACAAAGCACTTCCCAACCCGACGATTATAGATGCAACGACGAGTCGGAAATAATGTTGGGTAACAATTTTTTTTCTTTCCAAGGGATTCCTTTAAGATGAATATAGAGGAGAATAATTTCTAGTAATCAAAATTTTCTCGAAGATGAAAACTTTTGCGACCAAAATTTTCGCACTGCAAATTTAATAAAACTTAAATAATTTGAAATGGAGCAATTTTGTTTTGGAAAAAGCAATCAAAAATCAGTCCTATTTTAAAATCATCAGTAAACTTCCAATGCTTATAATCACCCAAAGAACGACTGCCAGAAATAATGGTTTCCAACTAATTGTTTTTAAAGTTTGAATTGAAATCGTAGAACCGATAAAAAATAACGTTAAATTCAATCCAGATTTTGCTGCTGTCGTTGCAATTTTGCTGAAGTCATCAAAAATAGGGAAGTACGTGTGAAGTAAGATTGCAATTACGAAATATCCGATAAACCAGGGGATTTTTACTTTGGCTCCTTTTGTTTTGAAAAATACCATCGTTAAAAGCGACATTGGGATAATCCACAAAGCCCTGGAAAGTTTTACGGTCGTCGCCACTTTCAAAGCAACATCACCATATTTATTTGCTGCACCAACAACAGAACTCGTATCGTGAATTCCAATTGCGCACCATAATCCGAACTGTTCCTGCGTCATATTGAGTAAATGTCCGATGGGCGGATAAATAAATAAAGCAACAGAATTAAGGGTGAAAATAATCGCCAAAGCCAAAGACATTTGTTTCGTTGTCGGTTTAATGATTGGCGTTACGGCAGCAATTGCACTTCCACCACAAATCGCGGTTCCTACGGAAATTAAGTAAGATAGAGGTCTTTCAATTTTAAGGAATTTTCCGAGAAAATAACCAAGAGTCATCACGGTTGTAATACTCATGATCGTTAAAGTAATTCCTTCTCTTCCTGCTTTTAGGGCTTCGTTTAACTGTAATCCAAATCCCAATCCTACAATCGATATTTGAAGTAATAGATGAATATATTTATGAACTTTTTGCTCGTATGGATTTCCGATAATTATTGTAAAGCCAATTCCTAACGCTAATGCGATGGGCGAAGAAGCAAAAGGAGAAATACAAAATAGAACTAATAAGAAAAATAATATTTTTCGTAAGAGGTCTTTATCTAAAGTAGTCTGCATTATTTTAATCGATTTTGATAGGACAAATTTCGTTCATTTATCATTCAAAATTTCATCATATATTGTTGTTGACTATAACGGTTAGTTATAACTAATGAATTTCATGAAAAGATGAATCAGTTCGGACTGTTCTCCTTTTAAAGTGATAAAATTAAAATCTCTTTCAATGCCAAAGTTTTTAATATCAATCACGCTGAGTTGATTGTTTTTTAATTCCTGCAAAATCGTGTTGATCGACAAAAAAGCCATCGCGTCGGAATACAGTAAATAATTTTTAATGCTTTCGCTACTTCCTAACTGCATGATGATTTTCAGCAGTTTTAAATCGACGCCATTTTTCTTCAACTGATTTTGAATAAATTCCTGTGTTCCTGAACCTTGCTCTCTTACGATCAAATCGATGTTTTCCAAATCTTTTAGCTTAAAATTTTTATTCACCAAAGGATGAGTCGCTTTGCAAACTAATACAATTTCATCCGGCTTAAAAATCTCATAATCAAAATAAGAAGACTTCGATTCTCCTTCCACAATTCCCAGATCGATCTTTCCGGTTTTGAGTAAAGTAGAAATGTCTTCTGAATTATGAGTCACCAGTTCGATGTTAATGTCGTTGTAATAAGAATTAAATTTTGCCAGGATTTCAGGTAGAATATATTGTGCAATCGTCGTACTTGCACCGATTTTTAGTTTTCCTTTTTCCTGTTTGTTAAGTTGTGAAATCGCAAATTCAAAATCCCGAAAGAGTTGTCGACTTTTCTCAGCATAAATAAAAAGAATCTTTCCACTTTCTGTCAATTGAATTGTCGTTCCTTTTCGGTCAAATAATTTGGTATTCAACTGATTTTCGATTTCCTTGATATGTTTGGTCACCGCAGGTTGCGAAATATTGAGTTCGTTTGCAGCTTTGGTAAAACTCAAACGGTTGGCAACGGTGTAAAAAACTTTCAGGCGGTAATCGAACATTGTACAAATGTAGAATAATGAAATTTATTCTTTGGTTAAGGCAGAACCTTTGTGTGCAGCAATGTGATCGGTTTTACTGCTTTTGATCTCGTATTGTGGATCGTCTTCTTTCGCGTGGTGCGTGTAACCTTTATAATCAAAATCTTTGGTGTGAACTTTAATGATCGTTCCCGAAACTCTTCCTGCTTCGGAATCCCAACTTACTTTATCGCCGACTTTAAATTTTTTTTCCATGACTGAATTTCTTTTAAAATTTTATTTCTGAGAATCTTGACAAGGCTATTGCAAGACTTTATTCGGAGTAGAAAACCTTATCATCCACAACTCTCGCCGGAGCGGTGTATGGATGTTCCGTAGCTTTTTCCAAAGCCATAATATGCAAAACTTCCCAACCTTTTGCTTTCAGATAATCCGAAACCATGGAACGGTGACACCGCCACCAAACTGCTTCCGAACACATCATTGCAGTTGGTTGCTCTAAAGCTAATTTTTCAAGTTCTTTAACGCCATTTTCGAAAGCTTCCGTTTCCATATAATCGGCGTAACCTTGAAAAGATTTATTTCGCCAGGTTGTGTTTTTGGAATCTTTTTTTGCGGGTCTTCTTCCGCCGAGATCTTCAATATACACATATTCGATTCCGTTTTCTTCTAAAGATTTTTTCAAAACATCTTGGTCGAACTGTGGATATTTTCTGGAACCGGGAAGTCTGCGGATGTCTGCTAAGACTTTAATATTAAATGAATGTAGCAACTCCACAAATTCTATAATCGTTCTGGTGGAATGACCAATAGTGTAAATGGTGTGTTTTTCTGGTGCTTCCATTTTAAAAATTAAATATAGATCTTCATTTATCTTATCAAAATTATAGATTTTAAATGAAAAGATTAACTTTTTAATTTAAGAGTCTCAGTTTTTAGAAACCTTGTAAAGTTTACTGAATCAGTAGAAGGTTTTGAAATTTAATTCTGAAATTAGTTTGCCTGATGCAAAGCTTTTATAATCTGCAAAATTAGTTGGGTAATGCCTTCAACAGCAATTTGTAAACCCACACAAAAAATTAAAAAAGCCATAATGCTGTTAATTATTTTCTCTCTTTGTGATCCCAGATATTGAATAAGCCGGTTTGCATTGAGATAACAAATAAAAACTAAGACACACAATGCTGATACAGCAATCATTATCGCGCTGTTATTAATCAAATATTGGGAAATATTTTTACTCGCACCATGTGCACTTAATGTAAAGAGAACAGCGATCGTTCCAGCTCCGGTAGTAATTGGAAAAGTGATCGGAAAAAACAGTTTGTTTTCCAGCTCGTGACTAAGATATTGAGCATCAGTTGGTATCACTTCTGTAGGATCTTGTTTTTGTGGGGAGAGAAATTCCCAGCCGGTTTTACAAATCAGTATTCCACCCGCTAACTGAATAATTGGAATCGTGATCCCAAATAATTGCAAAATCCAGTGACCAATGATCAACGTAAACAGACAGATGGAAAAGGCATATAATGAAATTCGTTTGATCGCATTCAATCTTTCTTGCCGGTTTAAACCAGAAAAGTAGGGACTTACAATAAAGGCACTCCCGAGCGGATTAATAACAGGGAATAATGCAATAAATCCGATGAATATTAAATGGATAAAGGCAGGGAAATTAAATATCATTTTGGAAGTTTGGAATTGTTTGTTTTCCCTCTCAAAATTAAAGTTTTTTAATGGAAGTATTGTCTCTTAAATTAAAAGATTACCAATTCGGAAATTTAATATTTAGTTTTTTAGGAGTGGTTAAGGGAATTTAAAATATCTCGAAAACCTTGTCAAGGGTTTAAATCTTGATAAAGTTAAATGAAGTATCAGTCAAAATACCATTGAAAACTTAGAACAGGAAGCAACTATTTTTAAGTTTTCAAGGCAAACACCATCCCAAGAATTGAAAGAATATAAAATCCCAAAACAATCCAGGAATCGATCCCCATTCCTTTCTTGCGGCTCGGCATTTTAAGAATCATGCCTATTAAATAGATGGCCGTGATAATTATTGCAATGACGGTTAAATAGACATCTACGTTTTTTGCTTTGGGCAGGATCGGTTGATTGGTGATGAGTGTGGCTGCTAAAAACAACACCGGCAGAAATGCATTACCACCAAATATATCACTGATTATTGGCTGATAAGTTTTGTCTTTCACAAAAGCCAGTCCACTGGAAATCTCCGGAAGTGAGGTAACGAATGCCAAAACGGTTGCGCCAAAGATCAAACCGTTGATTTTAAAATGTCCCGCAATGGTATTACTCGTGTCTTCCAGTAAAACTCCGAAAATCAAGATGATCATCGAAATACCAATTAACCAGATAATTGCAGATTTGGGCGACATTTTAGTCTGATCGCTTTTAGAAGCATCGCTCACGGACGGTTCTTTTTTCGCCTGTACTTTTTTAAGGATAATAATACTGGTGATCCAGGAAAAAGCGATCAGCAATTCCGGCGGAGTTGTTCGGAATAGCAAACTTGAAGGGGTGAGTTCTTTTCCCAGAATGACCATCACCAAAATAATGATCAAAAATAAACCCTGAATCAGGCTGGCTTTATTACTCACCAATGTACTTAAAGGTTTTTTTTCTTTTCGGGAAGCAAAATCAAAAAGGACCAGAAGCATAGACTGAATCACGATGCCGCCCAGAATATTTCCCACTGCGATATCAATATTACCTTTTATAGCGCCACTGATGGTGATTGCAATTTCGGGGAGATTGGTGACGACTGATAAAATGATAGTACCGCCAAAGGAACTTCCCAGCTTAAATTGATCATCAATAAAATTGACGACTTTAGACAATTTGTTGCTGAAAAGCCAAAGCAAAACAACGGAAGCGATAAAGATCCAGATGCTGTAATTAAAAGGAATGCCAAGATTCATGAAAGCGGTTTTAAAAGAGAGAATTGCAAGTGCAATTTATAAAATTTTGGTGTTGCAACTAAATTTTTTACATATTTAGTGACGGGAAGTTTTCCGTAATATTTAGATAACCAGCTTAAATCTAATTCATGCTTAAAAAAGACCATCTCTTAAAATAATTCTTTACCGAATATAGATCTGCGTCAATAGGACTAAAAAAACAAAGCCTCACAATAATGGGAGGCTTTGTTTGAAAGTTTAAACAACCTGATCTTAAGGTAACAATACCGTATCGATCACGTGGATTACGCCGTTTGATGCTTCAATATCAGCGGCTGTAACAGTTGCACCACCGATTTTTACTTTGCCATCTTGGATGCTTACCTTTAGCTTTCCTCCTTGTACGGTTGTTAATTCTTGTCCGTCTGATAAATCAGCAGCGTGCGCTTTTCCGGCAACCACATGATAAGTCAAAACTTTTGCAAGCTCTTCCTTATTTTCTGGTTTTAGTAAAGTGTCCACACTTGATTGAATGTCTGCAAATGCAGCATCTGTAGGTGCGAAAACGGTGAAAGGTCCGTCGCCTTGTAAAGTTTCTACTAAACCTGCCGCTGTTACTGCTGCTGCGAGTGTTTTACAATCTGATGATGCGATTGCTACGATGTCTTTTTTAGTTTCGTTGTCCATTTTGAATATTATTTTTTTGAGAATTAGTTTTCTCATTTGGTAAAATTACATACTAATTATTCTAAAATGGTATTTTTTTAATACATCTTTAATATAGAAAATCTCAATCTGTTATTGTTGAAATTGCTGCACTAAAATAGCGAGCTTTAATGTTTTTTATTTTAAAAATTCTCAAAAAATCTATTTCAATTTCTTTTTATCTTTTGCAGGAGGTAAAAAATTTTCTTCGGTTATTACACTTTTTCCTGTTTTTGACTCTAATTCTTTTCTGGCATTTTTTGCAACCGTTCCACCTTTTTTGCCCGCTTTTGCATTTTCTATCACGCCTTTTGCCATTTCTGCTTCGGCGATCTGTCTTGTGGAAAGTTCGGCTAATGCTGTGAAAATTAATTCCGCTTCACTCATGTGATCCCGCAGATTTTGCGTTTTCAATCCTTTCAGATTTTTGTGATTTTTTACGGTCAATCCTGTCCACTCCTGATGAATGATGTTCGTTAAAAAAGCAAAGTTTTCGCCGATTTATAATTTTTTAATGGAGCTCAAGAATTCCGCTTCGCTCCATTTCAGTAGATTTTGAAACTTTATTTTCTTTCCAATAATCAGTGAGTTTGTTTCGGGTATGCTGACCGGTCATTCTCTTCTGAATCCATTTTTCGCTTCTGCCCAATTTTTGCCAATTCTCCCGAGCGCGATCTAAACCCATTTCCGGATTTTGAATTTCCTGCATTCTTTCGTAGCCCACTTTTGCTAGCCATTGTTTGAATGGTTCTGCTTTTGGGGAAGGAATGGATTGGATGAGGCGAAGTAAATTTGGTGGATCTAAGCAATCTGTAGTATATTTTATTTCATCAGAAGATTCTAATTTCAGTTGTACGATATTTTCGTACAACTGACTTCCTTCTTTGGTCAATTTTTTCTTTAAATCTGTCCAATAACGTTTAGGAATGCTGCTTTCTGTCAATATTTCAATCACATCAATTACAGAGAAATACCACGTTTCATTTTCTTCATTCCAGTGAGAACGAATTTTTTTTTCTTCAAATAATTTAAGAGTATTCATGGTAATTTGTGTTTTTTTGAAGTAATAAAGATAAGGGTTTTTCCATGGCGCTGAAGTGTGATCCATAACTTTTGACTGAAACACAAAACAAGAATTTTTAAATATTACAATTTAGATTTTCTAATTATGATGCGTACAACCGTACTCGCACCATCAAGAATTAAAATAATTGAAGAGTAATTTAAAACTTATTTGACCGCAATTGATTTCACTAAAATTTCAAAGTTTTCTTCTTTTTTATTACCGATTAGTAACTGCATTTCAACCACATTTTCTCCATTGTAATTCGGGACATCTACCTCTTCGCCTCTGTAAGTGGCCTGCATCGATTTAAATGGAATGGTGATGGTTTCCCAATCTCCATTATTGTTTGTTGAAAAGGTTGAAGCATAAGAATGTCTGCCTTTCGGAGTTCTTATCCTAAAATTATAATCTTTGCCGTCTCCCTATAATACCCTTGAAAATCTAGACCACTATTTAAAGTTAATAATTTCAACTTAAATAGTGGTCTAGATTTTCAAGGGTATTATAATGTACCGTATAAAAAAACACGCCCTCAGACGTGTTTATAAAATATATTTTCAAAAGAAATTATCTCTTCATAATTCTCTTCACCGCTGCAATCACCGCATCCGAATCAATTCCGTATTTCTTCATTAATTCTGCTGGTGTTGCAGATTCTCCGAAAGTGTCATTTACGGCTACGAATTCCTGAATAGTTGGTCTTTTTCTGGACAACATTCCGGCAACGGATTCTCCTAAACCTCCGATGTAGTTGTGTTCTTCGGCAGTGACGATTCTTCCTGTTTTTTCAATAGACTTTAAGATGATCTCTTCGTCTAAAGGTTTGATCGTGTGAATATTAATCACTTCACAAGAAATTCCTTCTTTCTCTAAAGCATCTGCAGCCAATAAAGATTCCCAAACTAAATGTCCGGTTGCTACGATGGTAACATCGGTTCCTTCCTGAAGCATGATTCCTTTTCCGATGACGAAAGGCATATCTTCCGGAATAAATACGGGAACAACCGGTCGTCCGAATCGTAAATAAACGGGACCTTCGAAATCTGCGATGGCCAATGTTGCTGCTTTGGTTTGGTTGTAATCACAAGTGTTGATTACGGTCATTCCGGGAAGCATTTTCATCATTCCGATGTCTTCTAAAACCTGGTGCGTTGCGCCATCTTCACCCAAAGTAAGTCCAGCGTGAGATGCACAAATTTTTACATTTTTATTGGAGTAAGCGATTGACTGACGAATCTGGTCATAAACTCTTGAAGTAGAGAAGTTGGCGAAAGTTCCTGTAAAAGGAATTTTTCCGTTAATGGTTAAACCGGCTGCGATTCCCATCATGTTGGCTTCTGCGATTCCGATCTGGAAAAAACGTTCCGGTGCTTTTTCAATGAATTTCTCCATTTTCAAAGAACCGATAAGGTCTGCACAAAGTGCTACGACATTTGGGTTTTTATCTGCCAATTCTGCTAATCCAGCGCCGAATCCGCTTCTTGTATCTTTTTGTTCTGTATAAGTATATTTCATTTTTTTGATGTTTTGATTTCTCTAATTTTAATAAAGGAATTTTCTAATTATAACTGATCTGCAGCCCGGCCTAGTGGAGCTCTTTTTAATTGGTGGCTGAGCTTGTCGAAGCCAGTAATTAAAAAAGCGGGAACGGAGGACGGAATTGTCTGCCCAATTGAGTTTAGTAATCAGCCGGAGCTTCTAAATACAATTGTTTGAAAGCGTTATCGAGTTGCTCGTTGCTTGGCGCTTTTCCGTGCCATGCGTGAGTTCCCATCATAAAATCTACACCATGTCCCATTTCGGTATGCAAAAGAATACAAACTGGTTTTCCCTTGCCTGTCTCGGTTTTTGCTCTTTCCAGAATTGCAATTACTGCTTCTAGATCGTTTCCGTTTTTCTCGTTCAAGACGATCCAGCCAAATGCTTCCATTTTTGCGTGTAAATCTCCAAGGTCTAAAACATCATCGGTATCGCCATCAATCTGACGTCCGTTGTAGTCGATGGTTGCAATAATATTGTCCACTTTTTTAGCAGCAGCATACATGAATGCTTCCCAGTTTTGACCTTCCTGCAATTCGCCATCACCTTGTAAAGTATAAATTAAACTGGTATCACCATCTAATTTCTTCCCTAAAGCCGCACCAATCGCAACTGACAAACCTTGACCCAAAGAACCTGAAGCGATTCTGATTCCTGGAAGATGATCGTGCGTGGTTGGATGTCCTTGCAATCTCGTTCCCAATTTCCGGAAAGTTGCTAGTTCTGCAACGGGGAAAAAATCGAATCTCGCTAAAGTGGAGTAGAACACGGGTGAAATGTGTCCGTTGGAAAGAAAGAATAGATCTTCGTTTTTTCCTTCCATGGTGAACGGGAATTTGTAGTTCATTACTTTCCCATAAAGTGCTGTGAAGTATTCGGTACAACCCAAACTTCCGCCGGGATGCCCGGAATTCACGGCGTGAACCATTCTCAAAATGTCTCTTCTAATTTGTGTGGTCAGAGATTTCAGCTCTTCAATCGATTTACTCATTATATAGATTTATTTGGACGCGAATTTACGAATTTTTGATGGGTTTGGGAAATGAAAAAACTGAGATTTTAGCTCGGAAAAAAATAAAGTTTTGCAATCTTTACTCTGAGCGGAAACATTGAAATGTTAACAGCCTTCGTTGAGGTAAACACTGATTTCTGTAACCACATTGTTAATCAAGGTGAAAGACAGGAGTGTTCCGGCGTCATTATCTGTAAGTGTAAAGTTGCTTCTGGTCGTGGAAAATTTTTCGGTTTTTTCGTCCCACATCTGGGTCACGGAGAAATTGGGGTAATTTTTATAAGCTTCAAATAACTGGTCTTTGGTGCTGCCAACGCCCATTCCGCTTTTGGTGCGGAATTTTTTGCTTTTCGTCATCAAAGAAAATATCTGATAACCGCCGTCATACTGTCCTTTGTCATCGGAAGTTTGCGAAATGATGATCTCAATTGTTTCTCCTGCATAATTGACTTTATTGGTTTTTTGATAATCATCTTGGCCGTTAAATGCCACCAACTTGGATTTGTTTACTTTTTCTACTTCTTTTGCTTTCATATGAATGGTGAAAGCTCCGATTCGAAGGGTGGAAACATCAAAATTTTCCTGAGCAAAAGAAGAGGTAATTCCGAAGGTCAGAAAAAATAGGAATAATAGTTTTTTCATGGTCTAATTGTTTTGTGTTGATTAGTTTTTCATTGCTAAAATAGGAAATTTCTGCGGGCATCTAAAACTCTCAGATTGTAAATTTCTTCGCAAAATTATTTTTTGATAAATCTTTCATTCGTTTCTTCTAGCTTCTTATTCATGCGAATAAATTAAATCACTCTTTAAAAACGAAAAATAAATCGGTTTAATCATTACCTAATAGACCGTTACAAATTTTATAATGTACCATTTTCGCGAAAATGATAAAATGTTTAAAACATTAAAGTGGAATTTATTTTTAGCTAAATATTATGTTAACTTGTTGAGAGCCATAAAATTATATTTTTAAGTTATCTTAAGTTTGCAATATGGGCGCAAAGGAGCAGTAATGTTCTTCACGATAACTATATCCCAGAGAGTTATTACCGATTATAATCTCTATTTTTACCATCCCATAAAGGGTTTTTACAACTTTCAATTAGAAAAATAATAAGTATTTCTTCTGAGGGTTAGACAAAAAAAATTGTTTTTGTAAGCACTTAATTATTATATAGTAATGGTTTATTTTCATTCGTTATGCAGTATTAAATTTTTATTTTCAATCATTATATTAATATTTTGAACAAAATGATTGCTGATTATTTAGCTTTTAAAAAGTCTTTATGAAAAAAATTGTTTTCTTTTTTGCTATTCTTTCTTACGCCGTTTCATTTTCGCAGGATCTGCAGGCTTTTAACAAAATTTACTACAAAACTTACGTAGAAACTTCTCAAACTGATTTTAAAGCGGCTACAAAAGTGGCAGATTCTTTATATGCGATCTCCGAAACCCCTTTGCTGCAAGCTCGAAGTCTCATGTTGTCTGCATCCCTGTACAAACAATCTGGCGAAGTCAAAAAATCGGTTGACTATGCGTTGCGCGCGGGTGAAATCATTCAGCAGACCGACAATTATAATTGGCAGGCAAAAGTGTATGGGTTTTTAGCAACAGAGTACAGACGATTAAAATTATATGACAGCTCTAAACTTTACCTGGAGAAAGCTTTTGCTGTCAGCAAAAATATAGAAGATCCAAAATCTTCAAACAATGTAAAAGGCTTGATGCAGCAGGAAAGAGCCTACTATGAAATTGAGAAGAAAAATTATAAAAAAGCTATTGTTGAGATCAATACATCCCAAGAATTTTTTAAATTATCTGGAGCAAATCTCGATTTTTTCACCGCTAATAATGAGCAGTTACTGGGACTGAGTTATTATCATCTTAAAGATCCTAAACAAGCACTCAAACATTATAATTCTGCTTTGAGTTTTTCTAAAAATGATGCGGGAGGGTTTTTGGTAGGACTTATTTACAATGGTTTTGCAGAAGTCTATCTGGATGAAAAAGATTTGAAAAACGCTAAAAAATATTTAGATCTGGCAGAAAACATTTCAAAAAAATCTTCTTATTTAGAACTTAAAAATGAAATTTATACGACTTCGCAGAGATATTACGCTGCTACGAATGATCTCGAAAATTTGGTAAGTGTTAAAAAACAGCAAGATTCTGTCGTAGAAAAACTAGCGACTGAATCTACGGCCTTTATTGATCAGTCTTTTACTTCGATGCAAAAAGATAATAAAAGGGTAGAAGAGAAGAGTTCTAATAAAAATGTAATATTAGCTTTAGGAGGTTTATTCATTATTTTGGGTGGGATTTACTTTTTAATTTACAGAAGAAAACATAAGAGGAATCTGGAACATTTCCGGGAGATCTTAAAAAATATCGAGGAAAAAGCAGCGCTTTCAAAACAACGTAACTTTGATCTGACTGAAATTGATCAGGAAAATTCAAAAGTGGAAGATATTCAGTCTCAAAAACCAGAATCTTCAGTGAGCATGACTGCTGAAACAGAGCAGAAAATTTTGCTAAAGCTGAAAGAGTTTGAAGAATCTGAATTGTTTACGGAGAATACAGTCTCCTTGGCAACTCTTGCAACCTATTGCGAGTCGAATTCAAAGTATCTTTCTTACATCATCAATTCTTACAAGAAGCAAGATTTTAATAATTATATTAATGAGTTGCGCATTACTTATATTGTGAAAAAACTGCAGAATTTTCCTTTGTACAGAAAATATAAAATTGCTGTTCTCTCTGAGGAAGCGGGATTCTCGTCCCAAAATAAATTTGCCACTATTTTTAAGAAGGTCACTACTATTTCACCTTCCGTTTTCATTAAATATCTGCAGGAAAACGAAGATGCTTAATTCTTAAAGCTTTAATAATCAAATTTTTATAGATTCAAGGTTTACCGTTGTAATGAAAACGGTAAGTCATACCCTTTCGTACCCGGCATTCGCCCTCTACTTTTGCACTGTTAATTAAACACAACCTGACTTCACCATTTTAAAAAATAGGAATTAAAGAATTGTCCTTTCGAGGCCATCTGATGAAAAAAACAGTTTTAGAATGCGGAGTATTTTTTACTCCGCATCTTAACTGGTAATTCTCCTTTTTTAAAATGAAATGAATAATCAAAATGATGCGATTTATAATTTTTATAAAATAAAATTCAATGTTGATTCTATTAATTTTTAAAGAAGCCTTTTCAATATAAGGAAAACGATAAGTCATTTACTTTTCTATCAACAGGATAAACTTCACCTTTATTTCCGAAAAAAAATCACCATCATCACTTTTAAAAATTTGAAACAAAAATCACACAGAGACTTTTCAATTTTATTGAAGAGTATTTTGGTATTGGTCTTTTTATTGAGTTTTTTACAATCTTCGGCGCAATTGATTTTACAAGGTGAAAATATATTTACTTTAAAAAATGACGCAGTAATAATCGCAGATGGCATTGTTTACAGTAGCATTAAAAAAGTTACTTCGACACCAGTAATAAATAATTCTAAAATTTTTATTGTAAAAGGAACTATTGTTTCAAATCTCGGCGATCATACCAACGCAGAAGTGGTTTATCTTGATCACTCTAAAATTAATCAGCCTCTAAGAGTAAAAAATAAAAAGAAGGTCGCATCCAGAGCAAAAATTAAGAGTAAGGTTGAAAATGAAATTCCGATTGCGAAAGAAATTATAAAAACTTTTGATGATCCGAACAGTGACAGTCGATTTTCTTGTAAATCATCCTCTAAGGTTTTTGCATTGTTATCAAATTGGAATTCGTCATTTAAAAAATTAGTTAGTGTAGAGTTATCTCACTCGAAAGCTAAGTTCTTTCTTTCAATCTCTGAAAAATTGAATTTAGAATTTTATTTACAAAATAATTCAATTTCTAGATTTGTTAGTTCATTCAGTGTGCGACCGCCGCCTCTTCTGCCGCTTTCTTAAAGTTTCCTATTTATTCCTCCTCTTGATATTCCAAAAACTTCTATTCAACCAAACTTATTTGATAAAAACTTGTAATAATGGATGGAAGAGTTTCAAAATTCAAAATGTATTTTAAAATACTATAATAAAATAAATAATTCTTAAAAAATGAATTACATCTACCAAAATATACTTCAGAAAAGTATTTTCTTATTTGCTTTCTTAAGTATGCTCAGTGCAAATGCTCAATTTTATTCTCTGGATGCAAATGGCATCGACTTTTCTTTTACAAATGCTAACACAACCCGCCTTTCCGGAACGCAAAGTGCGGCCGGTTCTGTTTACAAAATAGCCAATCTTGGTACCGTTGAAGGCCGTTTACTTTACGGTAAACTCACCATAGTTGCATTGGTTAATGCTTCTCTTTCTACTTTTGACGATGACACTACGGTGCCTGTAAGATTTCAGCCGGTTATTACAACAACCGCTTCCGGATATGTACACTATAAATTAGAGTTTTTCGATACCAGTACTAATTTCCCGGTTTATCTTCGAAATTATTTCCTAAATGGGATAGACATCGATGGGAATAGTGCGGCTTTAACGGAAAAATATCTTTTACCTTTAAATGAATACAGCAATTACACCGTAAGTAATGCATCACAATTAGTGATTTCAAATATAGGATCAGAAACACAGTTTCGTGGAATTCCAGGCAGTTTAAATGGAATCGTCTTTGAAAATACTGCCAGTTTTTATGCGCGGTACCTTAATCCTAAAACATCGATCACTTTTAAAATTGGTGCTACAGGTGCAATTGCCAATAGACAAGGTGCTGTCGCTCTAGGATCCAACGGAACTTTTACAGGTCCTACAACTCCAACAAATAATCCACCGTCAAATATTCCTACAGGCGACTTGGCAATTACTAAAACGGCAGACAAGGCGAGTGTTGCAGTAGGGTCAAACGTCGTTTTTGCCATTACAGCAACCAACAATGGACCTATCGCTGCAACAAATGTTAACGTTAATGATAAATTGCCATCGGGTTTTACTTATGTCAGTAGTTCTGTAACGCCGGTTGGAACTACTTATAATTCTGGGACGGGGGTTTGGGCCATTGGTAATATGGCAAATGGTGCTTCATTAGTTTTAAAAATTACTGCCACTGTAAATTCAACAGCTACTAATAATGCAGGAATTACAGGCGATGAAACGGAATCTAATACTGCTAATAATAGTGCATCAGCTTCTGTTTCTGCATTTATTGAGTCTGACTTACAGGTAACAAAATCGGTCGATAAAATAAGCGCACCAATAGGAGGTAATGTAGCCTTTACGATAATCGCTAAAAATAATGGTGCTGCTAATAATACAAATGTTAAGGTAGATGATTTACTACCTACAGGTTTTACTTATGATTCGCATGTGGCTCCTGCAGGTACGACTTATGTTCCCGGAACCGGAGTTTGGACCATTGGTAACTTAAATAATGGCGCGACGCGTACTTTAAAAGTATATGCAAAATTAAATGCTACCGGAAATTACACTAATACAGCAGTAATTAGCACAACAAGCGGCATCTCAGATCCGAATATTCCGAATAATACTTCAAGTGCTTCAGTAGCGGTTGTCTGTATCGAACAGGTTCTGGGCGAAACTTTTACTGCGGAAGGTGGTGCTACCAAAACATTTACACAACCACCTACAAATTATGGTTTTGTGTTTGATATTTTTAAGTTGGATAATTCGTTTAATATGACCATTAACGGAACTCCGTTAGCTACTGCAGAATTACAGTTTCAATCTTCGGGAACTCCTGCTCCGGGAATTAATGTACGTTTTGTAGATGGAACTTTATATGAAGTAGGAACGCCAAATATTTATTCATTTACAGGTACTGCTGCTGCTCCAATGATCCGAGTGATGATCAGTCCGAATGGTGCTTTAAGTCTTTTTGGAAGCAAAGTAACTAATGGTCCGTTGTTTCCATTAGAATTATTTAATGGAGCTATGTTGAATACTATAACTTGGAACACGCTAACAAATAATGTTATTACGATAACCCAAAATGTAGTGGGTGTGACAAATATTACGGGTCGTGGTTATGGATTAAATATCATACCCTGTGTATGTTATGATTTACCAGCTACAGGAACTGGTGTTGCAACCAATCACGGAATCACTTTGTTACGAAGAGCAGGAGGTAGAACTACCGATTGGCCAATGGTTAGAAAATCTGCACATACCGTTTTAGAATCCAATACCAAAGGTTTTGTCATCACAAGAATGACAACTACCGAAATTGGTAACATAATTTCTCCCCAAGAAGGAATGATGGTTTTTGATACCGTAGAAAAATGTCTGAAAATTAATTCAGATGGCACAACTGGTGGTTGGAGCTGCTTCAACAACCCAACTTGTCCGTAACAAATAAAGTAGAGAACGCTCACAACTGCATATGTTGTTGCGAGCCTCTTTCTTTCAAAAAAATTTAAAAAAAATTAAGACAATGAAAAGAATATTCACAATTATATTATTAGGTGCGATTACAGCATTCAATGCACAAGTGATCATAGGTGATGCGTTGGGAACTGCCACAACAAAAACATCCGTATTATTAGAATTTGCAAAGGGAAATAAAGGTTTGATTGTACCCTACGTAAGAACACTTCCTGCGCCGCTTCCAATCACAGCAGGAACAATTTTATTGGATGCTAGTACAGCAACTGCTGCAAGAATGAAATTTTCTAACGGAACGAGTTGGATCGATCTGAGTGGTCAGGATGGAAATGTTACCAGTGCTTTAACGATTCAACCATCGAGCGTTGTAGAAACAGGCGCGAAATCGATCATTGGTGCTAGAAGTTCCGGTGCAGATGGCGTTTTAGTTTTAGAATCTACGACCAAAGCAATGGTTTTACCTACTGTTGCCGATGTTCAGAATATTCCGAGTCCTTCGCCGGGAATGATGGTTTACATCAATAAAACCGGTGCAAAAAGATTAGCGGTATTTAACGGAACAACTTGGGCTTACTGGAAACCTTAATTTTAAATATTAATAGAAATCTATTGAAAAATTTAAGGCTTAATGCTTCATTATTAATGATTTCAGTTGTCGCAAACTGCATTAATGATTAAAGCTTTACACTTCCAAAGGATTATTAAAAGTTTAATGAATTGATAAGGAAAGGTTGTTGCATTTTTTGCAGCAACTTTTTTTGTGAAAAGATATCTTTAAAAAGAAGAGAATTAAGATTCATCGAGCTATCACGAATATTTTTTTATCACTTGAATAGAAAATAAATCAATGCAACTGCGGCGACAGTCATGATAAACAATGTTATAAAGCCAAGCACATTTGAAAATTTTGAGTTTGTGTTTTCTCCCATTATTTCTTTATTATTTCCAATATGCAAAATGATCGCAATCAAAATGGGTGCGGTAAGTCCGTAAGTTATTGCCGTGAAAAGTAAAGCTTTTATAGGGCTGATTCCTAAAAAATCAAGTGATAAACCAACGAGTAGTGAGATTATTATCGAAATATAAAAAGCTTTTGCCTGTGGAAATTTTTTGTCAAGTCCTGCTTCCCAACCAAAAGTCTCCGCGAGCATATAAGATTGCGAACCTGCTAAAACGGGTATTGCTAAAAGTCCTGTACCCAGAACTCCAATTGCAAAAATTAAATAAGTGAGTTTACCGGTGAGCGGTTCCAAGGCTTTTGCGGCTTGATCCACCGTATCGATTTGTCTGATCCCGGAGTTGTAGAGAACACTTCCTGTTGTAAGAATAATAAAAAACATGACGAGGTTTGATAAGACCATTCCCGTATTTACATCGGTTCTCATGTCACCAAGAACTCGTTTATTGACGATGATCTTCCTTTTACTTTGAGCCATATTTTCAACTTCCATCGTTGCTTGCCAGAAGAAAAGGTAGGGAGAAATTGTCGTTCCCAGGATCGCAACAACGATTGAAAAAAATTCTTTATTGAAATGAATCGTAGGAATGAAAGTATTTTTCACAACCAAAACCCAATCCTGTTTGATCATGAAAGGAACTATCATATAGAGCAATAATGACAAACAAAGCCATTTTAAGATTTTGGCGATTTTTTGGTAGGGATATTTAATGATGATAAACATTAAAATAGCCGTAAACGCGACACAAAAAACTGAAACTGGTATTGCAGGAATGATCATGTGTGCAACCGCGCCCATTCCCTGTATATCTGCACCAATGTTGAGCGTGATTGCGGGAAAACTGAAGAGCAACATGATATAGAGTAGCGGTTTGGAGTAATGATTTTTTAAAGTAACCGTTAAACCCTGAGAAGTCACCAAACCAATTCTCGCACACATGCCCTGAATCGCCGCCATTAAAGGAAATGTAAGCAAAGCTAACCAAAGTGTTGCAAGACCAAACTGCGCGCCTGCTTGCGAGTACGTTGCAATCCCGGAAGGATCATCATCACTTGCTCCGGTTACGAGTCCGGGACCTAATAAGCCTAAAAACTTTTTTAACTTTGAGGGGCGTTTCTTGAATTTGGTCATTTTGATTCTTAATAAAAATTAGATCTCGTTTAAAATCCTAAGTAAATATACGAACGTTATGGTGTTATTATATTTAAAATTTTGTAGAGAAGTGAGATATTTTAAAATTGTTAATGAATAAGATTTAAGCTTTCCTCAACTAAAAATTTTCAAAATTGAAAGTCATTAAAAAGAAATAAAAAAGCTGCTTCCGAATAAGGAAACAACTTGGTTACAATAGAAAACACTATTTTTAAGACTCATTAAGTTTTTTACAATAGATTATAACTATAATACCCTTGAAAATCTAGACCACTATTTAAGTTGAAATTATTAACTTTAAATAGTCGGAAAAAACATGAGAAAAATTAGAAGGAAATTTGATGGTAGTTTTAAAGCCAAGGTAGTAATTGAGGCTTTAAAAGAAAGAGAAACACTGCAGCAATTGGCGTTGAAGTTTGAATTGCATCCCAACCAGATCTCTATCTGGAAACAAGAGTTTTTACAAAATTCTGCATTGATATTTGAGGATAAAGTCCAAAAAGAGATTTCAGATACGGATGTTTCAGAGCTTTATGCAAAGATTGGTAAGCTGGAAATGGAGAAGGAATTTTTAAAAAAAAACTTAAAACGCTTCGGTCTATGATAGATTTGAGAGTTTTAATTGAACAAGATTCTGACATAAGCATTCGGGAACAATGTGAACTTTTAGAGATTAACAGATCCAGTTTTTATTTCAGAGCTTTATGCAAAGATTGGTAAGCTGGAAATGGAGAAGGAATTTTTAAAAAAAAACTTAAAACGCTTCGGTCTATGATAGATTTGAGAGTTTTAATTGAACAAGATTCTGACATAAGCATTCGGGAACAATGTGAACTTTTAGAGATTAACAGATCCAGTTTTTAATATATTGCTAAAGGTGAAAATCCTGAAAACCTGGAAGCGATGAGACTTATGGATCACCATATCATGCAGGAACCCACTGCGGGAGTGATAACAATGAAGTGTATGTTGAAAGAAAAAGAAATTAATATGAGCTACGAAAGAGTTCGGCGTTTGATGAGAAAGGCTTCTGTCATACCAATCTATCCTCGAAGGATGCTCACGCAAAAAGGGGAAAATAAATATATTTACCCGTATTTATTAAGGCATTTGGAGATCAGCAAACCTAATCAGGTGTGGCAAATAGACATTACCTATATACCAATGAAAAACGGATTTATGTACATGACGGCAGTGATAGACGTTTACAGTAGATATATTGTTGGTTGGGGAATTAGCAATTCTTTGGAAGCTTCAGAATCCTTAAAAGTGGTTCAGGAAGCGATAAATATTCATGGTAAACCGGATATATTAAACTCCGACCAGGGCACTCAATTTTCTTGTCACAGCTATGTAGCATTTTTAAAAAAAGAAGAAATAAAAATATCAATGGATGGGAAAGGCAGATGTTTAGACAATATTTTCATTGAAAGATTTTGGCGAACATTAAAATATCAGCATATATTTTTAAATCCTGCGAAAGATGGATTAGAGCTTTATCTGGGAATACAAAAATGGTTATTGAGATATCACAACAGAAGTCATCAAGGAATACAGCTTAAAAAACCACTGGAAAAGTATAAATCAGCAGCATAAAAAACAATTAAGAAACAGCTAATTGTGGTCTAGAGAAATGAGGGTAGAATAAACTGAGGATAAGAGAAACGTTTTGGTACTTGGTATTCCAATAAGTATAGTTGTCTAGAATATTTCTTTCGGTGAAATATTTAACTTCAACTCCATATTTATTTTTGTATTGATAACCTATTCCAAACGCAGAAATAACAAAATACCCAAATTTTCATCTAGATATTTATAAGATTTTCATCTCAGTCCTAAAGAAGAATATTTGATCTCTGGCAATTTTTTTTAGCTGCGGTTTTTCCAGTATTTCTTTTCCAACATCTGAATATAATCAATCGACCGGTCGCTGAACAATGGAGGATTTTTAGAATCTTTTTTTGCAGCTTTGTTGTAAAGCTGGATAAACTGAAAAGGGTTTTGAATGTTTTTGAGCAGTTGATTTCGGTAACCATTTCTCACGATGATATCTGCCATAAAATATCCCGGATTGTGTCCGCTCGTCCATTTCACCAAATTTCGGTAATCTTTTTCTGTCTTAAAGGTTTTTCCGCCAGAAGCCTGCATTTCCTCAATATTTCGGTTGGCGACCTGCACAATGCTGTCGGCTTGCGGCAAAAGAAAATCTCTTATTTGCAAACCATAAGGAATTTCATCGTTGTGTGCGATATTAGTTGGTTTTTCAATCAGATCCGCAGAACCTTCGTTGAGCACAACATTTAAAAAATATAATATACCTTCATCTTCTTTTGCAACATTTTTATAACCAAAAGGTTTTCTTAAATAATGATGCATTTCATGACCCAATAATCCGCCCGGTTGAAGTTTATCAGCGTTATAAAGATTCCATAAAGTTAAAACCAAACCACTGTTTCCGGCGATTGCATCATTTTCAATGCCTAATAAATAAATATTAATTTTTGGCTCCTTAACCTGAAGTCTTTTTGGAAGCCACCCAAAAGTATTTTTATAGCTTGTGGCGAGATATTGCGGAGTTCCGACGGTGGACTGAAATTCCTTCAACTCTTTTTCATATTTTTTGTAGACATACACTTTATAAGTCAGCCAATACGTTGATGGATCTTTCTCAATGGCCTCGACTCTTTTCTTTAAAATTTCGGCATTTTGTGGCATATAAACTACTTCCACACTTTTTCTTAAACGCTCCAGATAATTTTTGTCAAAACCTTGATTTTTAACATAGATCTTATTCGGCTCAAGGTCCAGAAATTTGTTCCAAGTTTCCTTCGAAAGAGAATCGCCTTTTTTCAAAGGTTCGATCATTTTCCAGTACGCATCTAAAGCTTCCGTGTGAAAGGTTTGTGCTTTTATGAAAGTCGAAAAGGCAAGTAATAGTGTAATGATAGAAAAGAAGAGGAACTGTTTTTTCATAAAAAGATTGGCGTTAAATTAAAATGAAATTCAGGAAGTTTATATTTTAATGACAATTTTAAAGTTGGAATTGTTACGCTGTTTCAGATTAATAAATTTTAACTGTCTAAAAATTTAGATCTTACTTTCACCATTGCAGTAGTTCAACTTCTTTGATAAATTTAGAATTCGTAATCAACTTCTTTTTTGTGACAGAAAGCGAAATTTTCTCTTTCTTCAAATAACTCAATAACTTCCGCTCTTTTCAAAGATGTGGGTAAGTCGCTTAAAATTGTTTTATAAGATGAGTAGGCATAATTTTCAAGACATCCATTAATAGGATTTTGGTGGATATAGATTATACATTTCCTTAAATAATCCTCAGAAGAAATTTGCTTTCTTTTGAACGGTGATTCTATTAGAGCGCCATGTCTATTGTTTTCTTTATTAAAAGCCTGTGAGTAAGAATTAAATATTCTTGAAAATTGCTTTGAGAAAATATGATTGAATGAATGTAATCCTTTTTCTGTTTTACTATCAGTGAAAGTATTTTTTGCAATTTCAGCTAATTCATTATCGTTTTTAATCCTTACCAACAGATGAAAATGATTTGGCATAAGACAATATGCATAAATATCACAAACGCTTAAAAGGTTCTCTTTAATTTTATTTAGAAAAAAATTATAGTTCCGCTCATTTCTGAAAATTATTTCACCATTGACACCGCGATTATAAATGTGGTAGAAACAATCTGAATCTATCGGTGTTAATCTGATATCCATTATTACTTTTTTAAAAGTGGGTTAAACATTTTTAAATCTCCGCAAAATTTTGGAGAACCTTGTCAAGGTTTCAAACCTTGACAAGGTTAATTCCAAGATAAACCTAATAATATCACGGATACACTTTCAATCATTTTACTTCTTCCGAATCAACCACAATCCAAAGAAAGTGATCAATCCATTAATGATCAATAACTCCAAACCAATTTTGAAATCACCGAAAAAGTTTTCCTGGTATTTATCGATCAAAAAAGAAATGATCGGCGCGGCGATACAAACGTATGGGACCCATTTGTCTTTCACCTGGAACTTGGTGAAAATTCCAAAAGCAAACAATCCAAGTAGCGGTCCGTAGGTAAATCCGGCCATTTTCAGAATCAAACCGATCATTGAATTATCATTGATGAGTTTAAAGATGATCACCATGATTAAAAACGCAAATGCGACAACCAGGTGAACTCTTTTTCGAAATTTTTCCTGCTCTTTTTGGGAAATCGGTTTTTCTCTCAACCCAAAAATATCAATACACAAAGACGAAGTTAAAGCCGTCATTGCGCCGTCTGCACTTGGGAAAAGCGCCGAGATCAAAGCCACAATAAAAATGATTGAAATAAACGGCGGCATGTGATTCAAAGCAATATCCGGAAATAATTGATCTCCTGAAGTTGCAACATGTTCTGTGTTTCCGTAAAGGTGCAAAAGTCCACCCATAAACAGAAACAAGGAAATAACACCGACTAAAATTACACCCAGAACAACCATATTTTTCTGCGAATCTTTCAGTCTGGTAACCGATAAAGATTTTTGCATCATTTCCTGATCAATTCCCGTCATCGTGATCGTGATAAAAGCTCCGGCTAAGATCTGTTTAAAAAAGAAAGCTTTGCTATTTGCATCCGTATTGAAAACCTCCGTGTAACCCAATTTATTCATTTGTGAAATACTTTCTGTAAAATTTAGTCCAAGATGATTCATCATATAAACGGAGCAAATGATCAGTCCCAAAAGCATACACGTTGTTTGCAAAGTGTCGGTCCACACAATCGTTTTCACGCCACCTTCATAGGTGTAAAGAATAATCATGATCAAAATAATCAGCGTAGTCACGATAAACGGAACGCCTAAACTATCCAGAATTGTCATCTGTAAAATATTCACCACGAGATACAATCTTGCAGTTGCACCAACCAAACGCGAAACGATGAAAATCCAGGCCCCAGATTTATAAGAAAGTTGCCCCATTCTCTGTTGCAGATAACCATAAATCGAGGTTAGTTTCAAGTGATAATAGAGTGGTAGAAGAACATAAGCGATGACAATATATCCGATCAAATAGCCAATCGTGATCTGCAAATAGTGAAATTTATCGGCACCAACAGCACCCGGAACCGACACGAAAGTCACGCCCGAAAGCGAGGTCCCGATCATCCCAAACGCCACGAGCATCCAGTTACTTTTTCGGTTTCCGATAAAAAAACTTTCGTTGTTACTGCCTTTTCCGGTTTTATAAGCGACCCAAAGTAAAAGTGCGAAATACGCAATGATAATCAACAGCAGCACGATCGGATTCATAGAATTTCGTTTTAAATTTTCACAAATATAGTTTTTTTTTGTTAGGATTTGGGCGCCTTTATCCACCTTCCACTCCCGCTTTTTTTGCTCCACTTCGTTCCACAAAAAAGAGCTCCGTTTAAGTCGGGGCGCAGATTTTCGCTTCTGCAAAATAATGGATAAAAAAAAGCCCTTCAATAAAATTGAAAGACCTTAAATGAAGTTTGTAAATTTTACATCGAATCACCATTAAATAATGGGATCGCCTGTTTTAGTGTTCTTAGAACATAACCTTTCCACTGGATGAGTTCATTTTTTCCGTCGGTCCAGGTGTAGTTTCCTTCTGTTCCTTTTCGGTCATAAATAATTCCTTTCTTTTCTCCAGGCAAAAAAACTTCTACTTTAGACTGATCATCATTGAAGATCAAATATGCTTTCTCCGGGCTGCCTTCTTTTACTGAAGTTAAAGTCACAGCATCTTTATCCAAAGAAATCTTTTTATTTTTCAGCGCAGAAAACATTTGCACTTCGGCTGCACTGTCCATTGATTTTATTTCAGGTTTTACGGTTGTCAAACTATCGGTGACCATTCTGTCAGTTTTCATGCTGTCATTATTTGAAATTGAAGTTGTTGCAACTTCTTTCTTACAGGATTGCAATGCTAAAAAAGACAGAACTGCGATGGTTGCGGTGTTTCTAAAATTCATATTATTATTTTTAAAGTGATCTGTGAAAAATTTAATTCACAAAAACATCATGGGTAGAATCGTCTTTTTCTAAAACTGATTTTGCGAAAGGGCAACTGGCTTTGATCTTTAAATTTTTTTCCCGTGCGAAACCGATCGCTTCAGAAATCAAATTTTTGCCGATCCCTTTACCACCAAAATGCTCATCAACCTCAGTGTGTACAATGTTGAAGGTATTATCATCGATCCATTCGTACTGCAAAACTCCTGCTCTTTCGCCGTCATGCGTTGCAGAAAACTCTCCGAATTTCTCCCCGTTGTTCTGAATAATGTCTGTCATATTTTTTAATTTTAACTAATTAATTTTTCCATGCGTTTGTCTGGGATCAACCAGATCATCGCGACTACAAAGTATAAAAATAATGAAATTAATGGATAAAAAAAAGAAATTGCAATCGCAACAAAGTAACTTACCGTTGATATTGTTTCCTTCGTTGTATTCTGCATTACTTTTGCCAAAGCCGAATTTGGTCCTTCACTCTTCAAAGCAACTCTCTGAACAACATTAAAAGAAATTGCGCACATCGCTAAAATAAAGCCATATACTCCGACTGTATTTTGTGCAAAATGATTCTCACCCATCCAACCTGTTGCGAACGGAAGTAAAGAAAGCCAGAACAGCAATACTAAATTTGCCCACAATATTTTGCCATTCACTTTTTCGATGATCTGAAAAAGATGGTGGTGATTATTCCAATAAATTCCAACGTAAATAAAACTGATAATGTAAGAAATAATTTTTGGGATCAAAGGTTTTAAGGCTTCAAAAGTCCCATTTTCTGGTATTTTGAATTCTAGTACCATGATCGTAATAATAATTGCGAGAACGCCATCGCTGAAAGCTTCTAATCTTCCTTTCTTCATCGTGCTTATATTTTATCCGGAAATAAATTTATAAAATAAAATGGAAAGTTTATTTAAAAACTTTCCATTCTTATCATTTATTTTTATTTGAAATTATTTCGTCGGCGCAAATTGATCGTAGCGCGTCATATCGAAACTGTTAACTTCATCCATTGTCATTTCTAAAGCATTTGCAACACCTTCTCCATATTCAGGATCGGCTTTGTAACAATTTTTAATGTGTCGAACTTGCACGAACTTTTCAGCGCCACCTACATTTGCGGCGGTATTTTTAAATAAAATATCTGCTTTTCCGTCGGCTTTTATGATGCGGAACAGATCTCCGGGTTGGGTGAAATAATCTTCATCGTCATCACGGAAATTGTGTGCGTAAGCATCGCCCGATAATTCTAAGGGTGGTTCTTTTGCAGAAGGTTGTTCCTGCCATTCGCCATAACTGTTGGGTTCATAATGGATGGTGCCACCATAATTCCCATCAACTCGCATTTGTCCGTCGCGGTGATAAGCGTTATACGGACATCTTGGTTTATTCACTGGGATCTGATAATGATTTACACCCAATCGATACCGTTGCGCATCGCCGTAAGAAAACAATCTTCCCTGTAGCATTTTATCCGGGGAGAAACCGATTCCGGGAACAATATTTGTCGGATTAAAAGCGGCTTGTTCTACATCTGCAAAATAATTTTCTGCATTTTTGTTCAATTCAAATTCTCCCACTTCAATTAAAGGGAAATCTTTTTTAGACCAAACTTTTGTCAAATCGAATGGATGGAAACGATAGGTTTTTGCTTCCTCTTCCGTCATAATTTGTACGAACATTTTCCATTTTGGGAAATTGCCTGCTTTAATATTGTCAAACAGATCGCGTTGGGAAGATTCACGGTCCATTCCAACTAATTTTCCAGCTTCTTCATCCGTTAAATTATCGATTCCCTGTTGTGTTCTAAAATGGAATTTAACCCAATGACGCACATTATCTTTATTGATGAAACTATAAGTGTGGCTTCCAAAACCGTGCATGTGTCGGAAACCATTCGGAAGTCCACGATCACTCATAATAATCGTTACCTGATGTAAAGCTTCTGGTAGTAAAGTCCAGAAATCCCAGTTATTTTGGGCGCTTCTCATATTTGTTTTAGGATCACGTTTTACGGCGTGATTCAAATCAGGAAATTTCATAGGATCTCTAAAAAAGAAAACCGGTGTATTATTTCCTACGAGATCCCAGATTCCTTCATCGGTATAAAATTTCAGGGCAAAACCACGAATGTCTCTTTCAGCGTCTGCAGCGCCTCGTTCTCCGGCAACGGTAGAAAATCTTGCAAACATTTCGGTCTGTTTACCGATTTCATTAAATATATGGGCTTTCGTGTATTGTGAAATATCGTGCGTTACGGTAAAAGTTCCGAAAGCTCCAGAACCTTTTGCATGCATTCTTCTTTCGGGGATCACTTCTCTGTCGAAGTTCGCCATTTTTTCTAAGAACCAGTAATCCTGCATCAACATTGGTCCTCTTGGTCCTGCTGTTTGTGTATTTTGATTATCAGGAACCGGTGCTCCTGTTTGTCGCGTCAATTTTTTCTTATCTTCCATTTTTATTTATTTTGATTTAATAAAGTTAGGAATTAAAATTGAGGAGTATTATTTATTCTATCTAAAACCGTTATATGATTTGAGTCAGAGTCAAAATCTTCACGAATTTCATAAAATAATAACAGATTATTTGCAAAATTAAAAAACAGTGAAAAAATTGACTGTTTCATTTATATCTGTGTCGAAATTTTTAATCTTCCAGATACCCAAATTTGCCGTTGTTGTAATCATCAAAAGCTCGAACGATCTCTTCCCGACTATTCATCACGAAAGGTAGATGTGAAAAAATAGGTTCATTCAAAGGTTCGCCGCTTAAAATTAAAACGACACTGTTTTCGGTAGCTTCTATAGTAAAGGTTTCGCCTTCTTTTTCAAAAAGTGCGAAATGATCGGTTGCTACTTTTTCTTCGCCATTAACAATAACATTTCCTTCAATGACCAAAGCAGCGGTACTAAAATTTGGAGGAAAATTAAATTCAGCTTTTCCGCTTGTTTTTAATTTGGCATTCATCAAATGAACCGGACTGAAAGTTGTTCCCGGTCCTTTTACGGCATTGTATTCTCCTGCGATAACTTCAACAGTTCCATTTTCTCCCAGATCAATTTTTTTTATTTCTGCATTTGAAATTGCCTGATATTTTGGTGGACTCATTTTATCTTTTGCAGGAAGATTTACCCACAACTGAACCATCTGAAAAATCCCGCCTTGTTTTGCCCAGTCTGTTTCATGAAATTCTTTGTGAAGAACTCCCGAAGCTGCGGTCATCCATTGTACGTCACCTTCGCCAATGATTCCACCACCACCTGCAGAATCGTTGTGTTCTACTTTTCCCTGATAAGCGATTGTCACGGTTTCAAATCCACGATGAGGATGAACGCCAACTCCTCTTGGCGTATCTGTTCCGGAAAAATGAAATTTAGAATTATAATCCAGCATAATAAAAGGATCCATTCTTTTCATGTCCAACCCAAAACTACTCGGAATAAAATTATGAACTCGAAAGCCGTCACCAACGAAATGTGGTTGTTGCGGCTGAGCAATTATTTCTACTTTTTTTGTTGACATTTTGTATGTTTTTACTATACAAATCTACAACTGCAAACCATCAAATACGTTGATTTAGGATAAGTAAGGAAGCTAGATCTATTTAAAAATGCGAGATCTTACTTTTAAGAAAAAATGAAGACTTAAACTTGAGATTTCATATTCTCCCCATCTGTAGAATGCAATCTTCTAAAAACAAATCCAGATAAAACAGTTAGAAACCCAACAATATAAAAGGTGTATCGAAATGCGAGATGTGTGTTTCCACCAGTTATTGTGGCGTTATTTTCAAATAATTTTAAAGCAATTAAACCAAAGGCAATCCCAAATCCGACAGCAAGCTGTTGATTTACGGCAAGCAAAGAATTTCCGCTGCTCGTGTGCGAAATTCGTAAATCTGCAATCGCAATCGTGTTCATAGAGGTAAATTGAATCGAGTTGAAAAATCCCAGAATTGCAATGATGGGAATGAACCAGTAAATGGAAGTATTAATTCCCGGAATTCCGAGGCATGCGATTAAAATTCCGATGATAAAAGTATTCGTCATTAAGGTTCTTCGATAGCCAAAATAATCAAGAATTTTAATGACTGAAGATTTTCCGAGCATCGCAGTTAACGCCATGGGTGCGACGATCCAGCCAGAAACTACGGCACTTTCGCCATAAGCAACTTGGATCATTAAAGGTAATAAAAGTGGGATTGCACTGATCCCTAATCTCGTCGCTAAGTTTCCTAAAATACCGACACGGAACGTTCGAACCTGAAATAAATTCAAAGGAAAAATAGGATCTTTTGTTTTTTTTGCGTGGATGTAATAGTAGTAGATCATCAAAAATCCCAGCGTAAAAATGAGTAAAATTAAAGTCGTGTGTTGCGTGCTTCCAAACATTTCCAGCGAAACGGAAAGTAGGAGAGAAGCCGAAGCGAAGATCAAAAATCCCTTTAAATCGAATGTGATTTGTGTTGATCTGTAATCTGGCATATATTTAAAACTGAGCAAAAGTCCCAGTAATCCAATTGGAATATTGATGAGAAAAATCCAATGCCAGGAAAGATAATCGACCAGATATCCACCAACTAAAGGTCCTAAGATCGGTCCGATCAAAGCAGGAATGATCGCATAATTCATGGCTTTCATCAGTTCATTTTTCGGGAACGTTTTAATTAAAGCCAATCTTCCAACCGGCGTCATTAAACTTCCGCCAACACCTTGAATAACTCGTGAAATTACCAGATGCGTCAAATTTTGGGAAAGTGCACAAAATAGAGATCCCAACATGAAAATAATCAGCGACAATATGAAAATCTTCTTCGTACCAAATTTATCAGCCAAAAATCCACTTACCGGCATGAACAAAGCCAAAGTTAAAACATAACTAACAATTGCATTCTGCATATTCAAAGGTGATTCCATTAAATCTTTGGCAATTGATGGCAAAGAAGTGTTCAGAATCGTAGAATCTAACATCTGCATAAAAATGGACGTTGCGAGAATTAAAGGAAGAAATTTCTTGGTAGGATTATCCTGATTTAATGTCATACTACAAATTTAGAAAAAATCAAAGCAAAGGGATTGCCATAAATTTCATTCTTTATAAAAACCTCTCATTGATGAAATCTTTAGACAAAAAAATTCTACGAAATGAATCGCAGAATTTTCTAAAATATGAAAAAATAATTTCTTTTAATTGAATGTCGGACAAGTCCCGACTTGTTCCTACATGGTTCTTTTTACTTTTTATCTGGCTCCTCTAATAGGAATCTTCGTGCACCGATAAAACAGCTCTTCCACTTGGATCGTTTGCATTTTTAAAAGCTTCGTCCCATTCCAAAGCAATCGGCGTAGAACACGCTACAGAAGGAACAGAAGGCACCGTCGCAGCTGCAGTTTCACTTGGAAAATGTTCTTCGAAGATCGTTCGGTATCGGTATTCTTCCTTATTTTGAGGAGTATTTAAGGCAAATCTGAATTTTGAATTTTTCATCATTTCATCGGTCACTTCTTTTTCCGCAACTTCTTTTAAGGAATCGATCCAGGAATAACCAACGCCGTCAGAAAACTGTTCTTTTTGTCGCCATGTAATACTTTCCGGCAATAAATCTTCGAATGCCTTTCTCAAGATCCATTTTTCAATTTTCGGTTCGTGTGCTGTAACCATTTTATCTTTCGGATTCAGTCTCATCGCGACATCCATAAATTTTTTATCCAGGAATGGAACGCGGCCTTCAATTCCCCAACTCATCAAAGCTTTGTTGGCTCGCAAACAATCGTAAAGATGAAGCTTGTTTAGTTTTCTTACGTTTTCTTCGTGAAATTCTTTTGCATTTGGTGCTTTGTGAAAATAAAGATATCCGCCAAAAATCTCATCTGCTCCTTCGCCGGAAAGCACCATTTTTATTCCCATTGATTTAATGACTCTCGCCAATAAATACAGCGGTGTGGAAGCACGAACCGTCGTGACATCGTAAGTTTCCAAATGGTAAATCACATCGCGAACTGCGTCTAAACCTTCCTGTACGGTGAAATGGACTTCATGATGAATAGAGCCGATATGGTCCGCAGCTTTTTGGGCAGCAATTAAATCCGGACTTCCTTCCAGACCAACCGCGAAACTGTGTAAACGCGGATACCACGCTTCCTGAGTGTCGCCACTTTCAATTCTATTTCGGGCATATTTTGCTGTAACTGCAGAAATGATAGAAGAATCTAAGCCGCCGGAAAGTAAAACTCCATAAGGAACATCGCTCATCAATTGTCGGTGAACTGCATCTTCCAGAGCTTTTCTAAGTTCTGCAATGTTGGTGGTATTTTCTTTTACATTTTCAAAATCTTCCCAGTCTCTCTTGTACCATTGCTGCATTTCGTAACCGTCAGGACTGAATAAAAAATGTCCGGGTAAAAAAACTTCGATGGATTTGCAGACTCCTTCCAAAGCTTTTAATTCAGAAGCAACATAATAACTTCCGTTTTTGTCCCAACCTTGATAAAGCGGGCAAATTCCCATATGATCACGAGCAACGAAATAAATATCATTTTCGATGTCGTAAATGGCAAAAGCGAAAATTCCGTTCAGTTTATCGACGAAATTTTTTCCATATTTTTGAAATAATGGAATAATGACTTCGCAATCAGATTCTGTTTGAAACTCATATTCAGGGAATTCTTTTCTTAATTCTTTATGGTTATAAATTTCCCCATTTACAGCCAAAACAATTTTTTTATCTTTTGAAAACAAAGGTTGTTTCCCCGAAGTTGGATCAACGATCGCCAATCTTTCGTGAGAAAAAATCACCTTTTCATTTTGAAAAACGCCACTCCAGTCCGGACCACGATGACGGATCTTTTTAGACATTTCTAAAACCTGAGGTCTTAAAATTTCTGTCTTTTGTTTAGCGTCAAATAAGCATACAATTCCACACATTTTTTATAGTTTGATAAGTGATTATTAATAAATGATTAAAATTCTGATGCAAAAGTATTGTAAATGTTTATGAATCGAAACAAAAATTTTAGATAAGTTAATTTTATACTGAAATAAACTTTTAAAGAGGAAAAATTTAAGAGAAAAAGGAAATTTTAGGGTTTGTAGTTTAAAATATTTATTAAGCAAAATCCTTTTCAATAATTTCTTCCATGCAATATTCCGCAATCGCCGTGATCGTTACAAAAGGATTGACGCCGATCGTTCCCGGAATTAAAGAACCGTCGATAACGTATAGATTTTTATGACCATTCAATCTACCATAATTGTCCGTTGCTTTTCCCAAAACAATTCCACCCAAAGGATGGTAACAAACATCGGCGCCAAAACCATTGTGAAAGAGGAGATGAGCACGAGTTCCGCCGTTGGCTTTATTCATGGTACGGAGAAAATACTTAGCGTTGTCTTTCATGTGAGCAGTATGCGACTGATCCCAGTTTAACTGTAATTTCTGGGTCACTGAATCATAATTAACTTCACCATATTTCTTCAGTTTGTTAACCATCAAGTATAAAGAAGTCGCTACATTCAATCCCATTGGTAATGGTGCAATTTCCACAAAAAACGGACGGTCTTTATCTTCCCAATGATCAATGCCACCAACCGGAATCGTAGATTGCTGAAATCCTGTTCCGCCAGAAAAAGCTTTCACCCAGTTTCTTCCCGTCATGAAATTCCCATTATTTCCCCAGTCTTTACCGATTTTATCATCCATCGGTAATTGTTTCATAGCTTTCGATTTTAAAAGTAATTCAAGGGAACCCATCGTTCCGGCGGAGAGAATTAATTTTTTCGTGTTAATGATCTTGTGTTGAATTTCTTCCCCTTTCGTGTTAATGACCGATATATCAATTGAATAAGATTGATCAGGATTTTGAGTAATGTGATTTACCTGATGAAGTTCCAGGATTTCCAGTTTCCCGGTTGCAGAAGCTTTTTTGAGATAGGTTTTGTCTAAAGAATTTTTGCCATGATTATTTCCATAAATCACTTCTCCTGCAAAAGCCGAACGTGGAACTTCCTCTTTATATTCCTTTTCCATATAATTGAAATCATAGACATTGGGAACACGAACCGTTTTGAAACCTGCTTTTTTGGCTTCTTCTTCACCAACTCTGTTGAATTTATAGAAAGAACAATCTTTTAGGAATTCCTCGGAAGCGACATTCGATTTCAATTCTTTATTGGCTAAAGGAAAATATTTGGAGTAAAACTTTTCTGCATCTAAATTCGGAAATACCTCTTTAAAATATTCTTTTTTCGGCGTTACAGCCATTCCTCCATTGACAAGAGAACCACCGCCAACTCCGCGACCGAGCCAGATTTTAATATGTTCAAAATCTAAACGGTCAAGAGCGCCAGTATATTTTTCTAAACTGAAAAGATTGAAGAATGGTGCGATGGTTTTTGTTTTCAACCATGCCGCAGAATGTCCGGGATTAATCATTGAAGAAAATTTCTGCCCGGATTTTTCCCAGTCTAAACCCATTTCCAAAAGCGTTACCGGAATATTTTTTTCGCATAAACGCAATGCTGCAACGGAACCGCCATAACCGGAACCGATGATGACAACATTTTTATCGATCATTTCAAAAGGTTTTCGCAATTCTTCTTCCAAAGGATTTGGAGACTTTCCAAAAAAACTACCCATTCCTAAAAAGAAAAAGGCAGCGGTTCCTAAACTTGTAGCTTGTATAAATTCTTTCCGATTCATTTTTCATTCTAAACAAGAACCGTACTAAAGGCTTCAATCGGGCGATGATTAGATATGTGATACGTTGTAAATAGTGATTTAAACAGATTGCAAATGAATTTTAAAAAATAAATCTTCCGCTAAATATGGAATCAATAATAAATGCGTTTCGGAGGAACGCTATTTTCTTTCAAATTTCTGTAAAAAAAACCACCCTTCATTTTAGCCCCGATCGCAACGGTATCCTTTTTTGAGGAGGAAAGACGAAAAAAAGACCTGCCTGTCGGCAGATAGGTATAGTGGAGAGCGGGTGAGGATTTCGGACAAAGTGAAAATCTTTTTGCTCCCAAAAAAAAGCCACTTCAAATAATGAAATGGCTTTTTGTAGGTATAAAATAAATCTTAAGCTTTTCTTTCGATCAAAGCCATGTAGAATCCGTCGAATCCTTCGCTCGGCATTATTTTTTCTTCTTTGATCAACGAGTAATTTTCGTTATTTTTAAGGAAAATTGCGACTTGTTCGTTGTTTTCACTTGGTAAAATTGAACAGGTTGCGTAGATCATTTTCCCGCCTTTTTTCAAGATCTTAGAGTAATCCTGCAGGATTTTTTCCTGCTCTTTTTTGATACGGTCGATGAATTCCTGGTCAATTTTCCATTTAGAATCCGGGTTTCTTTTCAAAACTCCTAAACCTGAACACGGGGAATCGATCAACAAACGATCTGCCGTTTCGTGCAGTCTTTTGATGACTTTATTGTCGTCGATCATGCGCGTTTCGATGTTATGCGCTCCGGCTCTTTTCGCGCGGCGTTTCAATTCAGCCAGTTTCCATTCGTAAATGTCAAGCGCGATAATCTGACCTTTGTTTTTCATCAAAGCTGCCAAATGCAAAGTTTTTCCACCTGCTCCGGCGCAAACATCTACGACTCTCATTCCTTCTTTCACGTCGAGAAGCTGACCGATCTTTTGGGAAGAAGCATCTTGAACTTCGAACAAACCATCTTTGAAAGCGGTCGTTAAAAACACATTTTTCTTCACGTCTAACTGTACAGCGTCGGGATAACTTTTGATCTGAAAACTGTCAACACCTTCCACTTTCAGATCAGAGATCAACTCTTTCGCTGTTGTTTTCAAAGTATTGACACGAAGAATTGTGGGCGCCTGTTCATTCAGCGCGTACATTTCTTTTTCCCAGCTTGGTCCCAATTCTTTTTCTAAAGTTTCAGCCAACCAATCAGGGATCGAATATTCAACCGCTTTCGTAGGAACGGTATTTTTCTTTAACTTATTAATGATATCGGCAGTTTTCACACCATCGAATTCTTCAAATTTTTTGTAATGTGTTTTTGTCCAGATGCAATAAGCCAAAATTAATTTATAAATATTGCTTGGTTTTACGCCTTCGCCCATGTAATATTCGAGGCGTTTTTTCCAGCGGATAATGTCGTAAAAAATTTGTGCAACAACCCGTCGGTCTTCGCTGCCCCATTGTTTGTGACCTTTTAAAAGCCTTTCTATAACCTTATCTGCGTATTTTCTTTCTTCGAAAAATGTTTCCTGTAAAGCGTCGTGAATACCTATCAAAAGGTTTCTGTGTATCAATTCCATTTCGGATGTTTTAAAGTTCAATTTACCCTCGAATCTTCGGGATATAATTTTTGCAAAAATAAGGTTTTTATACCGAATAATTTGGTTGTCGATTTGGGCGCACATTTCCGTCTTCCGTTCCCGCTTTTTTGCTCCACTTCGTTGCACAAAAAGAGCTCCACTCAAGCCGGGGCGCAGATTCTGTATTTGTAAACAATTCCGTAAAATCAAAAGAGAGGTGTTGGCGTTGTTCGAAAATTTAAACTTGCACTATTTAACTATTTCATGACTCCACATGATGAAATCGCAACTTGTACTCTCTTTATTTTAATAATACCTTTGCAAAAATTACAATTATGAGCGATACAATAGTTTGTCCGAAATGCGAATCAGAATTTACTTACGAACAAGACGGTAAAATGGTGTGTTCCCAATGTTTCCACGAATGGACGCCGGGAGAAACTTCCGACGAAGATAAAATTTTAGATGCACACGGACATGAATTACAAAATGGTGATACCGTAGTTTTAATAAAAGATCTGCCTGTGAAAGGAGCGCCGAAACCTTTAAAATCTGGAACGAAAGTAAAAAACATCAGATTACGTCCGGGTTCAGATCATAATATCGATTGCAAAATTGATGGATTCGGCGCTATGGCCTTGAAGTCGGAATTTGTGAAAAAGGCATAAAAAAAGGAAAAATTTGGACAGGGTTCCGTTTCGAAGACTAGTTGTACAAATAAATTGTACTAATTTCGTCTCAGGGGCAGAAAGAGAATTAACCAAAAATTTCCTTACGTTTTGTATATCAAAGCTAAGAAATATTTGTGCAATAAAAAAGGAATATGAGAAAAGTCAAGTGTACATTCGCAACTGCTTATTTGCCTTGACTTTTTCTTTTTTAAAGGCTGATTTTGATAGGATTTGTGATTTTTCCTGGTGTGTAAACAATTAGATTTTTACCATTAAGAGAAACTTTATTCCAGTAATGACTTCCGGCAAATCGGCTTTCCAAAACCTGGGCTTCATTTCCATCGTTAGAAATTTTGATTTCATGCGGATACCAAAATTTTTTGGTAAGATTCAAGTTTGCTTTTTCCTCCTCAGAAAAAATATTTACTTCCCCAAAAAGCGCTGCGACATATTGATTATAAGGATTATTGTAGGTTTCTTCAGCGTTATCGTTTTGAATTAGTCTTCCTTCCTGCAACACAATAATCTGATCCAACCACGGCATTACTTCCTGAATTTCGTGCGTAGAGATGATCAGCGAAATATTTTTTTCTTTTACATATCTAAAAAGTCTTTCCCGAAGTTCAATCTTTCGCGAAAAATCAATGTTGCTGAAAGGTTCATCAAGCAAAAGAAGTTTTGGCATTACCGAAAGTGCCCTTGCAATCGAAACCCGTTGTTGTTGACCGCCACTTAAATATTTTGGTAAAATAGAGGCGTAATCTTCCAGTCCAACGACGGTGAGAAGTTCAAGGACTTTCTCTTTTTTTTCTTCTAAATTGATGTTAGAAATAAATTTTCCTACATTCTCCGCAACAGTGGAATAGGGCATCAGATCGTAGTTTTGTGCGACCAGTTTCATGTCGTCTTCGCCGGGTACAAGATTTTTTTTCGGTCCTAAGATCGGTTTGTTATCAAAAATAATTTCTCCATTCTCGCCGTCGAGTAAGCCGTAGATCAAATTTAATAAAGTAGATTTTCCGCACCCACTTTCTCCCGCCAATGCAATTGTTTTTCCTTTATGAACTTTCAGGTTAAAATTGCGGAAAAGACTTTTTTCCGGGGAGTGAGAGAAGAATAAATTGTTAATTTCTAATAGCATGTTGCAAAAATAACATATTTGTCCTTAATAGGAATATTTTTATTATTTTAGCACAAATATAAAAATTAAGATTTTTGATGAAAAAAGCAATGAAATTATCTGTTTTATCTGCATTTTGTGCCGCAACTTTATTGGTTTCTTGTGGGAAAGATAAACCTCTGACGAGCCAAAGCAACGAGACGAGCGTCACGAAAGATGGTAATGTTTACGAGTTAGATACTCTGAACAGTAGAATCGAGTGGAAAGGTTTCATGGTATTGAAAAGTGAAAACTCAAGTCATTTTGGAACCATCAAATTCGAAAGTGGTGATGTTACTGTAAAAGACGGAAAATTGGAAAGTGGCAAATTCGTCGCAGACATGAATACTTTAACGTCTGTTGATTTAAAAGATGATGCCGAAAATTTAAATAAACTCAACGGACATTTAAAAAGTGGCGATTTCTTCGAAACTGATAAATTCCCAACAGCTTCTTACGAAATTACAAAGGTGACTCCAAACACTCAAGGCGATTATAATACTTTATTGGATGGAAATTTAACCTTGAAAGGAATTACAAAACCTGTTCAGTTTAATGCGAATGTTTCGGTAAAAGAGGACGAAATAAGTATTTCTACTGAACCGAAAGATATTATGCGTGAAGATTACGGCGTTAAATTCCAGATGCCTATTGAAAATGGAGTGATCAAAGATGAGGTAAATCTTCAAATCTCCATTAAAGCTTTAGAGAAAAAATAAAAATTTACTTCTTATTTAGAAAATCCGTTTCATTCTTTGGAACGGATTTTTTTGTTTCAAATTCTATGGTTAGATAATTAATCTTAAACATCAAAAAATTTCTATAAAAAAAAGGTTGCCTTTCGACAACCTTAATTTTATTATTTCGCTTTCGGAAGCGGATTTGCATTTTTCGCTTCTTCAAATACGGAGAGCGGAATGTGGCAATATCCACCTGGATTTTTATCTAAATAATCTTGATGATAATCTTCAGCTTTGTAGAAATTTTTCAAAGGAATCGTTTCTACGACAACTGGTTTATTATAATTTTTCGCCAATTTCGCAACTTCAGTTTTTACAATGGCTTCAGTAGCCGGATCGGTAGAATAAATTCCGCTTCTGTAATTATCTCCCGTATCATTTCCCTGTCTGTCAATCGTTGTTGGATCAATCGATTTGAAAAACATGTTGATTAAAAGTGGTAAATTGACTTGATCAGCGTCGTATTTTACTTTTACAGTTTCTGTAAAACCAGTAGTATGACTGATTACCTGCTCATAAGTAGGGTTTTTAATTTTTCCGTTTGCGTATCCAACTTCCGTCGCGACAACGCCTCTTATTAATTGGAATAGATGTTCGGTTCCCCAAAAACATCCGCCTGCGAAATAGATTTCTTTAATGTTTTTACCTTCCATATTTGTTTCTGTTTTATTGTTTTCTTCGGCTGGTTTTACTTTAGCTTTGGTGCAAGAAAAGGTAGTCGCTGCAAAAACGCCAACTCCAAAGATAAATGCCAAGAGTGTTAAAATATTTTTCATTTTTTTCTTATTATTTTTAATCATTATTTTTGAATTAATTTTTGTTCTAAATGCAAATATCAAGCTGAAATTTAGATAACCTAAAAGTAATTTTCTATCGCCATCATTGGTTATATTCAGCAAGAAATACTTGTGATTTGATATACGAGGAATATTCATTCAAGGTTTGTTTTTTTTAAAATTAGAATATTTAATAATTGCCCAAATCAATATTTCATAATCGTTTCAAAATCATTAAATTTGCCAACTTATCATTAAGCCAAAGCTAATCGCTAAAAAGCCCAATCAATCATGACTTCACAACAAATAAGACAACAGTTTTTAGATTTTTTTAAAGAAAAACGACATCTCATCGTTCCTTCCGCACCAATTGTGTTGAAAGATGATCCAACTTTGATGTTCTCAAACTCTGGAATGACGCAGTTTAAAGACTATTTTTTAGGATATAAAGAACCGAAATCTCCAAGAATTGCTGACACCCAAAAATGTTTGAGAGTTTCCGGCAAACACAATGATTTGGACGATGTTGGTCGTGACACGTATCACCACACCATGTTTGAAATGTTGGGAAACTGGTCTTTCGGCGATTATTTTAAAAAAGAAGCGATTGATTATGCGTGGGAATTGTTGACCGAAGTTTATAAAATTCCGAAAGAAAATTTATACGTAACTATATTTGAAGGCGATGCATCTGAAAATTTGGATCGTGATAATGATGCTTACAATTTCTGGAAAGCTCATATTTCTGAAGACCGAATTATCAACGGAAACAAAAAAGATAATTTCTGGGAAATGGGCGAAAGCGGACCTTGTGGACCTTGTTCAGAAATTCATATCGATATTAGAACAGCGGAAGAAAAAGCCAAAGTTTCCGGTTTAGAATTGGTCAACAACGATCATCCACAAGTGGTAGAAGTCTGGAATCTGGTTTTCATGGAATTTAATAGAAAAGCTGATGGAAGCTTAGAGAAATTACCTGCTCGTCACGTTGATACCGGAATGGGATTTGAGCGTCTTTGTATGGCTTTACAAGGAAAGACTTCCAATTATGATACCGATGTTTTCACGCCTTTAATTGCAAAAGTAGAAGAGCTTTCAGGAAAAAAATATACTGGAATTTTAGAAGACGAAAAAGATATTGCAATCCGTGTTTTAGTGGATCATATTCGTGCCGTTTCTTTTGCAATCGCTGATGGACAGTTGCCTTCGAATGGCGGAGCAGGATATGTGATTCGCAGAATTTTGAGAAGAGCGATTTCTTATTCTTACCGTTTTTTAGGAATTAAAGAACCTTTCCTTTTTGAATTGGTTGCAGTTTTAAGAAATGAAATGGGCGACTTTTTCCCGGAATTGGTGAAGCAACAAAAATTGGTTACTGAAGTCATTAAAGAAGAGGAAACATCATTCTTAAAAACGATCGAGCACGGTTTGAAAAGAATCGATCTCATCATCAACGAGACCATTTCCAAAAACGAAAAAACGCTTCCCGGAGCTGCAGTTTTTGAATTGTATGATACTTATGGATTTCCCGCAGATTTATCGCGAATTATTGCTGAAGAAAAGAAGTTGACAGTTGATGAAAAAGGCTTTGATGAAGAAATGGAAAAGCAAAAACAGCGTTCCAAAAAATCATCCGCACAGAAAGTTTATGATTGGGTTATTCTGGAAGAAAAGGCAGAAGCTTTTGTTGGTTACGACCAGATTGAAACGGAAACCTACATTACAAGATACCGAAAAGTTGAAAATAAAGACGGCGAATTTTTCCAGATAGTTCTTTCAAAATCTCCTTTCTATCCGGAAGGTGGTGGACAAATCGGTGATAAAGGAATTTTAATTCCAAGTTACGCGGAAGGTTTTGATATTTCTAAACCTAGGATTTCTGATATCAAAGATTGCACGGAAATCATCGAAGTTTTAGAAACCAGAAAAGAAAATAACCTGATCGTTTCTTTAATTAAAGATTTGCCGAAAGATGCAGGTGCTGTATTTTACGCAAAAGTAAACGCATCTGAAAGAAGAAATTCCCAGGCGAATCACTCGGTTACGCATTTGTTGCATGAAGCTTTGCGCGAAGTTTTAGGAACGCATGTTGAGCAAAAAGGATCTTTTGTAAGTCCGGAATATTTACGTTTTGATTTCTCTCATTTTTCAAAAATTAATGAAGAGGATCTGAAATTGGTAGAAGATAAAGTCAATAAAAAAATCAAAGAAAATATTGCTCTTCAAGAATTTCGTGATATTCCAATGACTGAAGCGATCGAGAAAGGAGCGATGGCACTTTTCGGAGAAAAATATGGCGATAAAGTGCGAATGATCCAGTTTGGTTCTTCGAAAGAATTGTGTGGAGGAACGCACGTGAAGTCAACCGGCGAGATCGGCCACTTTAAAATTCAAAATGAAAGTTCTACCGCAGCCGGAATTCGTCGTATTGAAGCGATATCTGGAGATCAATCGTCTGCGTACTTCAATAATTTGGAAAGCCAGATGAAAGAAATTTCAACTTTATTAAAATCTAAAGATCTTGCAAAATCTGTTCAGAAATTAATGGAGGAAAATACTGCTTTAAAATCTGAACTAGAATCCTTTAAAAAAGAAAAGGCAAAAGGTGAAACTGCAAATTGGAAAAATGATTTTATTGAACAATCTGGTAAAAAATTGTTGGTCAAAAAAGTTTCTATGGATGCGGGAAGTGTAAAAGACATCGTATTTCAACTGAAAAAAGAAATGCCCAATTCTGTTATCGTAATAATTTCTGATGCTGACGAAAAACCAATGATCACCGTTGGAGTTTCTGCAGATTTAGAATCGCAATATCACGCCGGAAACATCGTAAAAGATTTAGCAAAAGAAATCCAAGGCGGCGGCGGCGGAAATCCCGGATTTGCAACTGCGGGTGGAAAAAATTTAGCAGGAATCGAAAATGCATATCAGAAAGCACTTTCTCTTTAAAAATTATAGAAAACGCTTATTTTTAGAACAAAAAAATTCCCGGAAAATAACTTTCTGGGAATTTTATATTTATCAAGAAATTTTTATTTATTTTCTACCACCTCTTGCAACCAGAGCAATGATGAGAATTAAAACAAGCGCACCAATTATCCAAACTAATGGATTGCTCATCCAATCTCCACCCATCATGTTTCCACCTTTATTCACATCGACATCCACTTTTAAATCTGGAGCTTTCTCTTGTGCTTTTACTAAAACTATTGCTAGATTTGCCATAACGGCTACTGTAAAAAATTGAATTTTTGAAAGTAAATTTGTGCGAGTCATGATTTTAAATTTTTATGTTATAAATAACTTTTACCTAAAATCATACCAAAATAGATACGAAGAGATTGCTTTCTTGGAAAAATTCGCAATTATATTGTAAATTCCATTAAATAATCATCCATTACAAATCCGTTTCCAATATCGAAAATACCTTCTTCATAAACTTTGTAACCCTGAGATTCGTAAAAATTTTTAGCGGCATTATCTTTATTGACTTTCAAGATAATTCGATTGTCTGCATTTGAAGCAACTTCTTCTTTTAAAAAGTTCATGCCTTCTTTTCCGATATTTTTTCCTTTTGCTTCTGGCAATAAATAAATGCGGTGAAGTTTAGTAGTCTTTCCTTCGTAATGAAGTTCAAAACCTATGAATCCAACTATCTGATCTTCATTGATAATTAAATAATAATGATAATTGCTATTTTTTATTTGCGTAGAAATGACTGCTGAAGAATACATTTCAGACAACATATAATCAATTTGCTTTGTCGAAAGAATATTTTTGTACGCCGAATTCCAGGATTTTTCTGCCAACTCGCGAATGAGCGGAATATCTTTTTCCGTAGCTTTTTGAAATGACGTCATGCTATTTAATTTAAAATTAACTTAATTCAATCAAAGTAATTTCGGGTTCTATTCCGACTCTTCCAGGATACGCAATTACGCCAAATCCACGATTTACATAGAGGTTTTTTCCTTCACTTTCATATAAATCAGCCCATTTTTTATAACGAAACTGAACAGGTGACCAACGAACATTTTTCAAATCTAAACCAAACTGCATTCCGTGAGTATGTCCAGAAAGCGTGAGTTGCACATTCGATGGATGTTTTTTCACAATCTCATCAAAATGCGTAGGATCGTGGCTCATCAATATTTTGGCAGCTTCTGCAGGAATTCCGAAACTTGCTTTTTCTAAATCTCCATATTGTGGGAATGGTTTCAAACCCCAATTTTCAACGCCTAAAATATAGAGTTTTTCGCCATTTTTTTCGATGATCCGATGTTCATTTCGCAGCATTTCAAATCCAGCTTCTTTTTGGAGGGCTATTAAATTAGGAATGTTCTGCGCTTTTTCTTCTGCAGATTTCCATTCTCCATAATCGCCATAATCATGATTTCCCAGGATAGAAAGTTTTCCGTCTTTCGATTTGATTGTGGAAAATAATGGAACAAAAGGTTTGAATTCTTCTGCATAATTATTCACCATATCACCCGTAAATAATATCAAATCGGCGTTTTGTTCATTGATCAAATTGATGGCTTTCTGTAATTTTTCGGGATGAAAAAAACTTCCGCTGTGAACATCAGAAATCTGAATAATTTTATAACCTTTGAAACTTGCGGGCAATCCTGCGATTTTAAGTTTTACTCTTCTGACACTGTGACGGTATTTTCCAAAGATGATTCCATCAATAAAAAGTCCTGCGAGGATTGCTGCACTTCCTAAACCGATCAGACTCAAAAATTTTCTTCTCTCTGGAAAGTGATTTGCTTCCGGTGTAAAAGTGGATAAACCAAAACGTAAAACTCTAAGGAAATCTTCTGCTAGTAAAAAAAATAAAACGAAGAATTTTGGCAATATGAAAATTAAAAATACTGAAGTAATAATCTGAATACGATGATGATCCCGATCTGATTTTTTAAAAGTTAAAAGCTCATAAATGAAAAAACCATAAACCAAAAGGGTAATGGCCCAATATCCGATTCGTAATCCTGTATTAGAAGTGATGGTTTTAAAGGCTTGATAAATGTAAAATTCCAGAAGGAAAATGAGTCCTGTAAATATTAGAAAATTTCTTTGTATGTTCATATAGCAGTTTGAGAAGACCCTTTGAAGATGTTTTTATAGAGGTCAAAAATAGAGTTAAATTAAAAAAGCACAAAATTATTTTTTGCGCTTTTATCTATTTTATTGATAGGTTTTTATGGAAACCGATAAACAATGGCGTTAATGTTCATACCGGCACCTACAGAAGTAAAGACAATGTTGCTTTTTTCTTTGAAAGTGTGACCTTCTAATTTTCCTTTAATAATGAGGTCAAACATCGTTGGAATAGTTGCTACAGAGGAATTTCCCAATTCCTGTATGGTCATTGGTGAAATTGCGTGGTCGTAATCTGATCTCCCATACAGTTTATGAAGTCTGGAAATCATGGCATAATCCATTTTTGCATTAGCTTGATGGATAAGGATTTTATCGATATCATCTAATGTTAATCCTGCTTTATCGATGGTTTCTTTTATTGCCTCTGGAACGTTTTTCAAGGCATATTCATAAATTTTTCGTCCATGCATTCTGATGTAAAGCGGTCTTCTGTCCTCATCTAATTTTAGAGAAGGAGCGTGTTCCAGATAATTCAGTTCGGAATCATTATCACAAATAGTGCAATCCGCAATAATTCCTACCGTTTCATCGTCTGTAGCTTTCACTACTACAGCTCCGGCTCCATCTGCGAAAATCATTCTGTTTCGGTCAAACGGATCGGTAACCCGACTCAATGTTTCAGAACCAACGACCAGTATTAATTTCGCTTTTTTTGCTTTTATTAAAGTATCTGCCAAAATCATGGCTTCAACCCAACCTGGACAACCGAAGATCATATCATAATTTACACATCGTCTGTTCTTAATTCCGAGTTTATTTTTCACTCTTGCAGACATCGACGGCATGAAATTCGTCATTCCATCTTTGTTTACTTCGCCGAAATTACTGGCATAGATAATATATTCTAAATCTTCCTGATCGATTTTTGCATCTTCGATGGCTTCTTTTGCCGCGCGGAAACCTAGATCTGAATTGAATTCGTCATCTTCAAGATAGCGTCTGTTCTCAATTTCTGTAATTTCTACAAATTTCTGAATGACTTCTTCATTAGGTTTATTAATTTTTTCACCTTCATCGGTGTAGAAAACAGAGTCTTTGAAATATTCTCTGCCGATGATTTTGGTCGGAAGATAACTCCCGGAACCTATAATGATTGTATTAGGCATATTTTAACTTGAAAAATTTAAGGCAAAGTTAAGAATTAATATTGTATCGTCTTAAAACAAAATTATTATTAAATTTGCAAAAGTTTTTTTAGAACAACTTTATGAAAATCAGTGCTTCCACGAAAGGTTTGATCATTTCCCTTCTCACCGTAATTTCCGCTTTCGGAATTTACTTTCTGTTTTTGGCGAAAAAGAATAGTTTTTTGGTAGATAATCCTACAGAAAATACTTTTTACTTTAAAATTAATGATGGCAAAGAAGCAATTATTGCCGCTGGACAAAACGTAACCGTTGATCTTAACAAAGGCAAAAACCAGATCAAAGTCTTCGACGCAAACAAAAAATTGCTTTACGATTCTGCATTTGTCGTTAATAAAGTTCGCGGCTTACTCAATATTGCTCATCAGGATTATTATGTCAACGAACAGTTTTACGGCTATAATTTAAATAAAGATTCTCTCATTGCTGCCAGAAAAGCTACGGAGATCGATGGTAAAAATTACGTGAATACGCCGAAGCGATTTAATAAACTGTACACCGATGATTTTTATTATAATGTAGACGAAGATTACGATAAAGTAGTAAAAAATGTACAGAAAGTTGAATCTAGAAGCAAAATCTTCCGCAAACAGGATTTTTTGAATTACTACAAAGAATATTATAAATTTTAAATAAAGTATTTTGAATCAAGTTACCCCATATAATACAGAAGCAGGAAAAAAGAAAGAAGTCGAGGAAATGTTCGACAATATTGCTCCGAAATATGATCTGTTGAACCATGTTCTTTCCATGAAAATTGATGTTCTTTGGAGAAATACTTTGGTAAAATGGATGAATAAAGATGAACCTAAAGAAGTCCTCGACGTTGCCACAGGAACCGCCGACTTGGCGATTGCGGTACAGAAAGAAACCGGTGCTAAAGTCGTAGGACTTGATTTGTCGCAGTTGATGTTAAACGTTGGTATCGATAAAATTAAAAAACTTAAATTAGACGACCAGATTAGCATGGAAAAAGGCGACGCTGAAAACTTGCGCTTCGAAAGCAATAAATTCGATTCGGTTTGCGTTGCATTTGGAGTTCGTAATTTCGAGAATCTGGAGAAAGGATTAGCAGAATTAAGAAGAGTAGTAAAGGAAAATAAAAGCGTTTATATTCTTGAGTTTTCAAAAGTAGAAGGTTTTTTAGGTCCTTTCTATCAATTTTATTTTAAAAATATTTTGCCGCAAATAGGCAAATTAGTTTCCAAAGACAACAGAGCTTATACCTATCTTCCGGATTCGGTAAACGCTTTTCCTTTTGGAGAAAAAATGAAAAATATCCTTTTGAACACAGGTTTTAAAAACGTAGAGTATAAAAAATTGAGTTTCGGCATCGCAACGATTTATAAGGCAACCAAATAATATGTGGAAAACAGTATTGAAGACTAATATCATTATAGCAATTTGTTTTGCGACAATTGCGAATGCTCAACTTTTTCGTACCAAAGACCGAATGGATAATCTGGAAGGATTTGATAATCAGAAATTCAGTTACGGTTTTTATCTTGCCGGAAATAATTTTGATTACAAATTAGTTCTCGATCCCAGGTTTGGAATGAATGGTCAGAAAAGTTTGGTGCAAACCAAATCTTCTTACAGTTTTGGTGCAGGACTGATCGGGAAATTTCGTTTGAATGATAATTTCGATTTGAGATTTGAACCAGGACTACAATTTGTTGAACGAGAAATATTTTTCGATACTCAATCTAACGACCAGTTTCAAGCCGGAACTCCAGCAAACGCACCTTTTACACCAAGACCATTGACCGACGCAGATAAATTAAGAACGGTAAAATCAACTTATGTAGATCTTCCTTTGTTGATAGAAGTTCATGGTGACCGATGGTATAATTCTCGTCCTTACGCCGCCGCAGGAGTGAACTGGATGATGAATCTTCAGTCAAACAGTACCGCTCCAGATGATAATGCACAAGGATTATTCCGGACCACAACAAGTAATTTTGCATGGTCTGCAGAAATTGGGATCCAGTTTTATTTCAGCAGATTTAAATTAACGCCAGGTTTTCGTGGAACCTTCATGATGAATGACGAAATGGTTGCCGATAATCCGGGAACTCCACCTTATTGGTCGGCTGCAATCTCGAGTGCGAAAACCAGAGCTTTGATGTTTGTTCTTAAATTTGAATAAAAAAACTAAAATATTTACGAAAGAGGAGGCGAACATCGCTTTCTCTTTTTTTTATTTCAACATATTCGGAAATTAGTCCTGAATAATCCATCAATTCAAATTAAAATTTTATATTTTTGCTAAATAGTTAGAATTAATTAAGCCTGAAAATGCTCAAAGATTTAGATAATAGTTTTTCGGTTTTAGAAAAGAGGATTTTGAATGTAACAAAGAACTATCAAAACCTTACCGAAGAGTATTTAGAATTGTCCCGAGAGCATGATGAACTGAAGAAGAAATACGAAGAGGAAAGAAAAAACAATCAGGTTTTAGCAGAAGAACAAAAGAAAATAAAGCTTTATTCAGCAATATCAGGAAATCCAGACCATAATCGATTGATGAAAAACCATATCAACAGGTTAATAAAAGAAGTGGATCATTGTATTGCAGAACTTCAAAACAGCGGATTGTAATGGAAGTAAGAAGAATTACCATCAACATTGCCGGAAGAAACTACCCGCTGAATGTTCCTGCCGCAGAAGAGGAAACTCTTCGGAAAGTGGGAAAAAGTATTGAAGCGATGATTAAAGATTTTGAACAGAATTTTGACGTGAGAGATAAACAGGATGCTTTAGCAATGTGTGCCTTAAAATTAGGAACCAATGCCGAAGTTTCACAGATCACGAACGAAAAAAATATATTAGCTTCCAACGAAAGATTAATACAGATTAATCAAATGCTGGAGGAGCTGGAAAAGTAGATTTTTCTTTTCCGGAAAATAACTGCCTACAATAGTTCTAACACATTACAGGTAAACTCAACGCTATACAATTGCCGAACGAATGTTTATTTAATGGCGCGCCGACTTGCTCGGATTACAGAAAATAAAAAAAAGTTCAAATCGTGTTGATAAGGAGTTTACTCTATATCTTGAACTATTGTGGGCTTTTTTTTGCGTAAAAAATTGATTTTAAGGGCGAATTAACTTTTAAAAAATATAAATGAATTAACATTATGTGTGCGAAATTAGAACTGCATACATTCAACTTTAAATATAAAATTATGAACTATAAAACTAAACATATATGACACCAACAGCAATTATAATAGGCGTTGTTTGCCTTGTTCTAGGAGCAGTGATCGGAATGATATTTTCTAAAAGCTCTTTGAATGCGAAAGCAAAATTCATTGTAGAAGATGCGAAGAAAAATGCCGACAACCTTTTAGAAAAAGCAACTGTACAGGCAGAATCCATCAAAAAGGAAAAGCATTTACAAGCCAAAGAAAAATTCATGGAACTGAAATCTCAACATGATGCAGATATTCAGAGCAGAGAAAGAAAAATGCAGGATTCAGAAAAAAGAGTCAAAGACAAAGAGCAAAAACTCAATGATGATCTTAGCAAAACCGGTAAACTAGAAAAAGATCTAGACCGCCAAATTGGAGATTATGGTAAGAAACATGAAATCTTAGAGAAAAAACAACAGGAATTAGATGCAGTTACCGCACAAAAAGTGGAAATGTTAGAACGAATTTCTGGATATTCCGCAGAAGATGCTAAAAACGAATTGGTAGAAGCTTTAAAAGCAGAAGCCAAAACAAGAGCTCAAGCTCATGTGCAGAATATTATGGCAGAAGCGCAGTTAAATGCGAAACAGGAAGCTAAAAAAATCGTTATTCAAACCATTCAGAGAATTGGTACGGAGCAAGCGATCGAAAATTCAGTATCGGTTTTTAATATTGAATCTGATGAAGTTAAAGGTAGAATTATTGGTAGAGAAGGTAGAAATATCCGTGCTTTGGAAGCTGCAACTGGCGTAGAAATCATTGTTGATGATACCCCGGAAGCAATTTTGCTTTCATGTTTTGATCCTGTAAGAAGAGAGATCGCAAGACTTTCGCTTCACCGATTGGTTACCGATGGTAGAATTCACCCGGCAAGAATCGAAGAAGTTGTAGAAAAAACCAAAAAACAGATCGAAGAAGAGATTACCGAAGTTGGTAAAAGAACAGTTATCGATCTAGGTGTTCACGGACTTCACCCGGAATTGGTAAAAATCGTAGGACGAATGAAATTCCGTTCTTCTTACGGTCAAAACTTATTGCAACACTCCAGAGAAGTTGCAAATATCGCAGCGACAATGGCTGCAGAATTAGGTTTAAACGTAAAATTGGCAAAAAGAGCCGGTTTACTTCACGATATTGGAAAAGTTCCGGAGCAGGAATCTGAACTTCCACACGCACTTTTAGGAATGCAGTGGGCGGAAAAATATGGTGAAAGTCCAGAAGTGATCAACGCAATTGGAGCTCACCACGACGAAATAGAAATGACAGGTTTGCTTTCCCCAATTATTCAGGTTGCAGATGCTATTTCAGGAGCAAGACCAGGAGCAAGAAGACAGGTTTTGGAGTCTTATATCCAACGATTAAAAGATCTGGAAGCAGCTGCTTTAAGTTTCGACGGAGTTTCCAGCGCTTACGCAATTCAGGCAGGAAGAGAACTTCGGGTAATGGTTGAAAGTGGAAAAGTAAGCGATGACAAATCTGCGCAACTTTCTTATGATATTTCAGAAAAAATTCAGAATGAATTAACGTATCCAGGACAAGTTCGGGTTACGGTAATTCGCGAGACGAGATCTGTGAATATTGCGAGATAAAAATTGCAAATAATTAATAAAAAAAACTCCTTTCAATGATGAAAGGAGTTTTTTTGTGGGAAAAGGAATCTGTTTGAATTCTTATTTTTCTGAATTAGGTATTTTAACGAAAGAGGTTTTTTAGCAAATTTTGTTTTTGCGAGTTTTTTTCAGGAAACTTTAATTATTCAAATTTAGTTTCATCATAATGTCCGTTTGCTCATCATCTCCAACTTTAAAAATATGCTGGTCGAACTCTACAAAACCATTTTTAGTGTAAAACCTGATCGCTCGTGGATTTTCCTCCCAAACTCCTAACCAAATGTAATCAGCCTTTTTTTCTTTCGCAATTTCGATGGCTTTGTTATAAAGTAATTGCCCGACATTCTTCCCCAGAAACTCCTGAATCACATAAATCCGTTCTATTTCTATAGCTTTGTCGTCTTGCAATTCAGTCTGTGATGGGCCAAAATTCAATTTCAAATAGCCGATCACCATTTCATCAAGAGTCGCAAAATAAAATTCGCTGTTCGTATCATGAAGTTCGGAAGTCAGCTTATCTGTGGAAAAAGCTTCGTCCAAAAATATCTTCATATTCTCTTCTGTGTTTCCGCTTGAAAATGTTTCATAGAAAGTCTTTCTGCTGATTTTTCGCAGTTGCTCAAGGTCGACAAGCGTGACTTTTTTAAGATCTACTTTTTCCATTTTCGCTTTATTTGAATTTTCTCAATCTTATTCTTAATTGCGATTTTTGATCATTACATAACCAGATAAAATTCTGCCATCGGAAACCACGATATGGTACCAGTAATTTCCTGTAGGTAGTTTTCTGCTGAGATATTCGCCATTCCAGGAGAAAGGTCCGTTCACACTTTTATCTAAAACGATGGTTCCAAAACGGTCGATCACTCTTATTTTAGAGCCGGGATATTTTTCAATTCCTTCAATCTTCCATTCGTCATTAATACCGTCGCTGTTGGGTGTGAATATATTGACGATCTTAAAAAGAATAAAATCTTTTTCTGCAATCGCGCAGGGTTGTGAACCACTTCTGACAAAAGCAGTATGGTTTCCATTCTCCACATTGTAGAATGTCGGTGATGATTGCCACTGCGATCCGTCGATCGAATATTCAAGCACTCCGATTCCCGTTGCAATGATTCGCACCGTGCTGTTTTCTATTTGAATTTCGGTGATCACTGGTAGATCCACTTTCTTTACTACGACTGATTTAACGGTATTACAGCCTGAAATATTCGTAACGGTGATCTGATACGTTCCGCTTTGATTTACACTAATGATCTGTTGATTACTGAAAGGATTTCCGTTAAACGTCCAGGAATAAGATTTGATTCCGGCGTGAGTTCCTGCGTCTAACTGTACAGAATCATTTGGACAAAACTCTGCTGTTGAGGGCACATTAACAACCGGTGAAGCATTCAGTTGAAGCGTCAATTTTACTTTTGCCTTACAACCTGAATTTGAACTTATCTCTACAAAAAATGTATTTGGTCCCGTTTGTAAAGTATGATTGGTTGCATCTGAAATGAGTTGGTTATTCTGGTCAAAATAGACGTAAGAATAATTGGTGGAGTTCGCAACCAGATCAGTTTCATAATGCATTAAATTTAATTTCTTAGTTCCATTTTCATCTGAACATAAAGAAGGTGCGGCGAAATCATTTGCGGGAATATTTGTTGTTACTAAGATTACTGCAACAGGCAATCGCTGAACACTTTCGCAACCTTGAACAGTTTGAGTTGCATAATAAGTGATGCCGTTCTGAAGCACCGTATTGTTTGGAAGCGCACTAGAACCGGAATTATTACTGTACCATTTTATCTGACTTCCTACAACGACGAGGTTTGAAACAGCGGCGTTTTGACTGATACAGAAAGTTTGCGGAGAGTTACCGGTCGGTGGAGGAGTAGTGATGATGTTAACTGTAACCGGAGTTCGCTCACTCTCGCAACCATTAATAGTTTGAGTCACGAAATAAGTAGTTCCGTTAACCAAATAAGTTGTTGCCGGAATTGCAGTTCCACCAACTGGTGAATTGTACCACAAAATATTGGTTCCTGTTGCCAAAATATTAGTGATGGTCGCATTTTGCTGTATACAGAAATCCTGAATATTATTGACTAAAGGTTTTGGTGTTGGATTGATAAAAGTATTTACGACTACTGAAGCAGCGATCGACTCACAACCCAGCGTATTTTTAATTTTCGCAAGGTAAGTTTTCGGCAATAAACCAGTGAAAGTATTTGAGTTTTGCCAGGTCAATCCATTATCAATACTGTACTGTGAAGCACTTTCATTAATGGTAATATTTGCAGACTGATGCGAACAGTCAATTTGCTGCACAGTCGCAGTAGGAATTTTCGGCGTATTTGCAGGAACATTGATTGTCACTGATACTGAACCAGATTCGCAACCCGCGCTGTTCTTCACTTTCAATTGATAAGTTCCCGGAGCAAGTTGCCCCGATGTCGAATTAAATGAATAAGTAAGTCCATTGTCAAAACTGTATTGATATTCCGTAGAAGTAATGGTAATATTTCCAAATGGGTTTACACATGAAGCAGGTTGAATAACAGCAACCACAGGAAGTAGCGGCGCATTTGGCGGTACATCAACCGTTGCAATTGTTGCAGGAGACGAACAACCATTTATCGATAATTTAATTCGGATATTATACGTTCCGGGAGATAAATTTGAAGACGCAGAAGTGATCCAGGTTGCACCATCATCAAAACTATAAAAAGCCGCAGCGGAAATTACAGCTACATTTCCCGAAGAAGCAGTACATCCGGAAGGTTGCGTTATAGAAATCTGTGGAGCACCTGGTGTGATTGGCTGCACATCTACGGTCGCAATTCCTGCAAGTGAGGTACATCCTGCGCTGTCTTTGATCATTAAGTTATACGTTCCAGGTCCCAGATTCGATTTCATACTTGTCAGAACGTAGGTAATTCCATTATCGAAACTATATTCCGCAGCTGAAGTTGTGATCTGTATGGAACCCAAAGCATTAGTACAATTCGGCTGCACAATAGAAAATGCCGGAGCAGGCAATGGAGCCGGAGTAGTAACTGTTGCAACAATTGCATCTGAAATACAACCTGCGGCATTTTTAATTTTAATTTTATAAGTTCCGGGAATTAATCCGCTTTTGGTATCTGCATAAACGAAGGTCAATCCGTCATCGAAACTGTAGGTCGCTGCACTTGTTGTTACCGTAATCGATCCTGTAGAAACGCTACAGGTTGGTTGTACGATCGAAACTGAAGGAGCTGCGATATTAATTCCCGAATTTAAAGTGACCGCAACCGACGCAGATTCACAACTTGCGCTATTCGTTTTAATTCTTACAATATAAGTTCCTGCTCCAATATTTTTTTTCACTGGATTTGTTGTCCAGGTCGCGCCGTCATTGAATGTATAACTCGCTGCAGAAGTAGTGATGGTAATGCTTCCGTCGGTCGCGTCACATGCAGTTGGTTGTTTTATAGTGACCAGAGGTGTTGCAGGAATTGCTGGTGCTGCGTAAATATAGGCGTAAGCGCTTTGTGAAATACAACCGAATGAATTCTTAATCAAAATGTTGTAGTTGCCAGAATTCACGTTATTTTTTACTGGATTTGTCGTCCATGTTGTGCCATTATCAAAACTGTAAAGATCTGCAATCGTATTGATGAAAATGCTTCCTTTCGGACTTGTACATGTTGGTTGAATAGTAGTTACACTCGGTTGATTCAGATAAAATTTGCTTATGGACGCCGAAGTTCCCTGCGAAATACAGCCCGCAGCATTTTTAATTAAGACCGTAAAATATCCGGGTGTCGGATTGAGCAGAACCGGATTTGTACTCCAGGTAGCGCCATTGTCAAATGAATATTGGGCGGCTTGTGAAACAACGGTAATGCTTCCATAATTTCCACAGGTTGGCTGAATTACTTTTATTAAAGGACGCGGTAAATAAAAGGTGTTGATATAAATACTCATATCATAAGGATTGGAAGTACATCCCTGCGCATTTTTAACGACGATCCTGAATGAACCTGATGTTAGGTTGGTCAATTCATTAACGGCACTCCATGTTTGCCCACCATCAAAACTATAAGAAGTAGCCGGTGTTGTGATTTTAATGCTTCCTTTATTAGCACAAGTTGGCTGAATGATCATAACATTGGGTTGTGGTAGATAGAATTTAGTTAAACCCACAGAAACGCCATAGGAGTTAGATTTACATCCCTGCGCATTTTGAACCATGAGATTGTAGTATCCATCCGCAAGATTGGTAAAATTAGGTGACGAACTCCAGGTTTGTCCGCCATTTATACTATACTGAGTCGCAGATGTTGTGATTGAAATCGTTCCACCAACTCCGCAACTTGGCTGTGTAACGGTATAAGTAGGATTTGGAAGTAAAAATGCTACAATATTTACAGAAGTTGTATTAGAAGTACAGGTACCAGATTTCACCATAACACTGTAATATCCCGGCGAAACATTATTCAAAATTGGCGAGGTTGTCCAGGTATAACCACCATCAAAACTATAGGAAGTTGCCACGCTTGTCACTGTTATGGTTCCTTTTGTGCCGCAGACTGGTTGGACGATATTCACTGTGGGACTGGCGAGATTCGTCGTATTCATGTAAACAGAAATGCTGTTCGATTTACAGTTCGCATTATTTTTTACGACGAGGTAATAACTTCCCGCCGGTAGATTATCAAAGACTGGATTTGTGGACCACGTGTATCCTCCATCAATACTGTATCCATCTGCAGCAGAAGTGAAAGTAATATTCCCAATATTCCCACAACTTGGATTGACCGCAGTGTACGTAGGATCATCAAGGTAGATCTGATTGAAATAGACGTAATTGGCTTCAGATACGCAATTCTGACTGTTTTTGATCATCACATTGTAACTAGAACTTGCCAGATTGGTAAAAACATTTGTGGTATACCAGTTTACACCGCCATTAATACTGTAAAAACTAGCAGCTGTATTAATGGTGATCGTGCCTTTTGTACTACAGGTAGGTTGAGTGATAGTTACTGATGGAAGGGGAAGTTTTGTTTCAGACAGATAAATACTTTGCGCATTCGAGGTGCAGCCTAAAGCGTTTTTGATCATGATCTGATAACTGCCGGCAGGTAGACTTTTGGTATTCGTGGTTACCCAAGTTGCGCCATTATCAAAACTGTAAAAATCTGAGACCGTGTTAATGGTGATGCTGCCATTATTTCCGCAGGTCGGCTGAACGATCGAAGTGAAAGGATAATCAAGCTTCGGTGGATATAAATAAACCGCTGTAGACAACGATTGACAACCCGCTGCATTTTTCAATTTGATACCATAAGTCCCGGCAGACAAATCCTTCGTATTACTTGTTGTCCAGGTGGCACCGTTATCGAAACTGTAGAAATCAGCTTCTGTTTTGATATAGATCGTACCCGTTTCGCCACAGGTTGGCTGTATGACTTCATAATCAGGAGAGGTGTTCTGAAAAGGTTGTATATAAATACTCTGAAAGTAAGACGTACATCCTAAGTTATTTTTAATCCCGACCGAAAAGTTACCTGATAAAACATTCGATAGGACGTTTGTAGTAACCCAGGTTTGGCCGCCATTGAAAGTATAAAAATCTGAGGGCGTATTGATCGTAATGCTTCCCGGAACCGTACAAGCAGGACTTTTCACCGTAAAATCAGGATTTCCTAATGTTGTACTCGATATTAAAATTACTGCTGGGTTTGAAATACATCCTGCAATATCTTTGGTTCGTATGGTGTAAGTTCCTGGCTGTAAAAGATCAAAAGTGGAATTTGTAACCCAGGTTATTCCATTGTCGAAACTGTAAAAAGCCGAATTGGTGATAATGGTAATGCTTCCCGTATCTCCACAGAATTTCGGTTGTGTCGCATTATAATTTGGATAAGCAGTTAGAGCAGGGACAATGGTAACCGACTGAGCGTAAGAAGTACATCCTTTCGCAGTTTTGATCAATACCTCATAGTTTCCGGGATAAAGTCCGGTTTTTATAGGATTAGTCACCCAAGTTACGCCATTATTAAAACTATATTCAGACGCAGGAGAAATTACTTTAATGGTACCTGTAGAAACAAAACAAGAAGGCTGCGTGATTTCCAAAGTCGGCGTCACCGCAGTCTGACTTGGTTCAATGGAGACCGTTGCAAGGCTGGAACATCCAAAACTATCGGTAACTGTAACCGTATAGATTCCAATATTTGTTACCGTAATTATTTGCGTAGTTTCTCCCGTGCTCCATAAATAAGTGGCTCCTGAAGAAGCTTTCAGATCGGTACTTCCGGAACATACATTTAATATTCCTGAAATGTTCGCCGTGGGGTTTTTTACTTCTACATTAACCGGAATGATCTTATAACAACCTGCATCTCTCCAAACTCGGATATAAACTACAGCAGACGCGGAATTATAACTCGTGAAATTAGAGATCGGATTGGTATTATTAAAGGCGCTGTTATAATCTTTGAAATAAGTAAAAGTAAGGCCTGAAACCGAACTCACTATTTGCGCATCAAAACTGGTCAGATTAAAATCTTCGAAACCATCATGGTTCGTATCACATTTTGAAATTTTTGCAGTATTCACATTCAAAGTACAGCCTGAATAACAGTTTAGAAAACTGATATCCCAACCATCGTTCGCATCAGGATCGTTGGCTGAAGCAAATATCGAAGTATTGCCGCTGCTTCCACAACCTCCGCCGGTTCCTGCTGCAACATCAAAATCTGCGGTGACACCCACATTATAATTTCCGCTCAAAATATCCGGGAAGTTCTGCGCTAAAAGTGAAAAACAAAATTTATTATTCACGGTATCCAGAGAGGAAGGAGTCGTCGTGGTATAAACAACATTTCCGGTTGCGCCGTATACTTTTAAGGTCAATTTTTTTAAAGTAGCTGTAATCCCTCCAGAATTTGGTAAGGTATAATTTCCGCAAACACTGATCGGAAGAGTAGGACAAACCGCATACAAAGGATCCAAAGTAACTGATCCTACAAAACTCTCATTAGAGTGCAGAACACAGATGTCATCGACATATGCATAACCAAAATGTCCGCCCAAACCGCATCGCGACGCCATGAACTCTACCGTAAATTCTTCATTATTCGGAATTGAAGAAATATCCAAAATTCCCGATTGCCAGTTGGCGGTGTATAGAGTTACATAACCGTAACCACCTTGCGGAACTTTGGTGAAAATACAGTTTTTCTCATCACCAACTAAACAGAATTCGCTTACAACCTGATTATTTTTATTAAGGATCCTTGCTTTGAAAAAGGGTTGATTATCAGTGTGACTTGAATCATAAACAGATTGTAGTACGGCTTTGTAGTTGAATTTTAAGAAGTTTTCGTTATTGGTTTTAAATCTTTTTCCCTGCGCTATAGATCCGTAAGTGCTTGAGTTTTCAAAATTTAATTTTAATGCATACTGGTCAAATGCTTTGATGTCGCCCATGAATCGATCGATCAGATTCGCCGGAACCGAAGTCGCCATCACCGATGTATTCGTGGGACTGTATTGTGGAATTGAAGTGTCGCCTGTATTCGAAATCGATTTACACTGCGTTGGTCCAGGCGGATCACCGATATTATAAAGGAAATTTTTAATATAATTAGAACCACTTATACTTTCAACTTGCTCAAAACCACCATTCGTACACATTTCTACAGCAGTTTGTGTGGCTTTGTGCATGCCGTGCTTTTCCAGTTCAATTTTGCGGTTTCTTTCTTGTGTGAATTTTATTTTCTCGCTGTTGCTGGTAATTATTTTTCCTGACGCATTTTCAAACATGCCATTTCGCAGATAATTTGCAGTATCGGAAGGCTTCGTTTGGGAGTAAATATTTTGAAAAAAGAAGAGTAAAAGTAAAAGGTAGAATTTCTGCATTAATTATATTTTATGTAAAAGCGGATGTGTTAAAAGTATCTTAAAATTTTCTTAAAAAAAACTTAACAAATATAAATAAAAAACTGCAATTATATTCTTAAAAAGATCAGGAGTGCGACCACATTTTCAGTACCTTTATTTTACGAAACAATAGTCTATGGATTTCAATATTCCCGAACATTTAAAAGGTCTTACCGATGCCGAAGTTAAGCGCTCGCAAGAGAAATTTGGCTATAATCAGCTGAAAGTATCAGAGAAAAGCAGTTGGCTAAAACTGTTGTTCGATATTTTCCGGGAACCTATGCTTATTCTACTTATCATTATTGCGGTAATTTATTTGGTGGTGGGGAATTATGGGGAAGCCCTTTTTATGTTACTGGCGATCGTTTTGGTATCCGGAATTTCCTTTTACCAGGATAACCGAAGTAAAAAAGCGCTGGAAGCTTTAGAAAAACTCAACGAACCTTTGAGTAAAGTTATTAGGAATAATAAGATTTTAGAAATTCCTACGCATGAAATAGCAGTTGGTGATCTATGTTTTACGGAGGAAGGTAAAATGATCAATGCCGATGGAGTAATCGTTCACAGCAATGACTTTTCAGTCAATGAATCGTCCTTGACCGGTGAAAGTTTTTCTGTATTCAAAGATAATAAATCTGAAGATAAAGAGATTTATAGCGGAACTTCTACCGTTTCAGGTTTGGCTGTTTTTGAAGTGCAAAAAATCGGAAAGGAAACGAAGCTGGGAAAAATTGGAGAATCTATTCTCAACATTAAGGAGGAAAAATCACCGCTTCAAATTCAAATCGAACGTTTCATAAAATACATGGCGATTATCGGAATTGCAGTTTTTCTTTCAGTTTGTACCGTAAATTACTATCACACCAGAAATATTGTAGATTCTTTGCTGAACGGATTGACCTTAGCAATGTCGATTTTGCCAGAAGAAATTCCGGTCGCTTTTACGACTTTCATGGCACTTGGAGCCTGGAAACTCATGCGCGAAGGAATCATCATTAAAAAAAGCAGCATCGTAGAAACTCTTGGAAGCACGACCGTTATCTGTACTGATAAAACCGGAACCATTACGGAAAATTCAATGCATCTAAAAGCGGTTTATGATTTTAAATCTGAACGTGTTTTCAATGACAAAGAATTCAATGATCAATCGGTTGCAGAAGTCATCCAATATGCGATGTGGAGTAGTGAACCCGTTCCTTTTGATCCAATGGAAAAAACTTTACATCAGATTTATGCTGAAACTCAAAAAGAGGATTTGCGATCTCATTATAAAATGTTCCATGAATATCCATTAGAGGGGAAACCACCCATGATGACGCATCTTTTTAAAAATAATGAAGGCGAAAGAATTGTCGCTGCAAAAGGAGCACCTGAAGCAATTATCAATGTTTGCAACCTTTCAGAAGTTCAAAAATCCGCGATCCGAAAAGAGATGGAAATTTTTGGCAAAGAAGGATACCGACTTCTAGGCGTGGCGAAATCTGATTTTAAAGGAGATGATTTTCCTTTAAGACAACAAGAAATTTCTTTTGAATTTTTAGGATTAGTCGTTTTCTATGATCCACCGAAAAAAGATATCCAGAATGTTTTCAGAAAAATAGAGTTGGCCGGAATAAAAATTAAAGTGATCACGGGTGATAATGCCCAAACGACAGAAAGTATCGCCATTCAGGCTGGAATTCCGAACGTTTCAAATCCCGTTAATGGTGATGAAATTGCAAATCTTCCGGAAGCAGAATTAATGAAAATTGCGAACGAAAAAGTTCTGTTTACCAGAATGTTCCCTGAAGCAAAACTGCGCGTCGTTGAAGCTTTGAAACAAAACGGAGAAATTGTTGCCATGATCGGTGATGGCGTAAATGATGGACCTGCATTAAAAGCAGCACACATCGGTGTCGCGATGGGAGAAAAAGGTACTGAGATCGCAAAAGCTGCCGCATCGGTTGTTTTGACGAACGACGATTTGGGTAAACTTGTCATCGCCATTGCAGCCGGACGAAGAATTTATACCAATATTAAAAAAGCGGTCCAATATATTATCTCCATTCATATTCCAATTATTCTGACTGTTTCTTTACCCTTATTTTTAGGTTGGGCTTTTCCGCAGATCTTTACACCGGTTCATGTCATATTTTTAGAATTGGTAATGGGTCCAACGTGTTCAATCGTCTATGAAAACGAACCGATGGAAAAAAACACGATGTTGCAAAAACCTCGGCCGATCACAGAAACTTTTCTCACCTGGCGCGAATTAATTTTAAGTATTATTCAGGGTTTGATGATCACTGCCGGAGTTTTATTTATTTACCAACTGACTTACAGAAGTGGTGGAAATGAAGAACTGACGAGAACAATGGTTTTTACCACTTTAATTTTTGCAAATATTTTACTCAGTTTAGCCAACCGTTCCTTCTATTATTCGATGTTTGAAAGTTTCAGGAATAAAAATATTCTTTTGGTTATCATCACTTTTTTGACAATACTTATTTTGGGTGTAATGCTTTATGTTGCGCCAGTTTCAAATTTCTTCAAACTGACTTCTCTCAATATTGAACAAATTTTAACTGCTGCTTCTGCCGCGATCTTGTCTGTGATGTGGTTTGAAATTTATAAACTGATTAAAAGATTTCGTTGAATTTAAAGGAATTAAAAATGATGTATTACTGATCTTTTACGCAATAAAAAAATCCGTTTCAACAATATTGAAACGGATTTTTAAAATTAAAAAGAATATATTATTTAATAATTTTCTGAGTCTGAACTCCAGATTTTGTATAAATTTTTACAAGATAGATACCTTTCGAAATTTTAGAAAAATTAAGCGTATTACTATTTAATGTCGTAGAAATTAATTTCCCGTCAATGCCATAAACTTCTGTTTTGTCAATATTTTCTGATGATTCCAGATGCAAAATATCTTTTACCGGATTAGGATAAACTTTAATTTGATTTTTAGCTACATTGGAAACACCAAGGTTGATCTTATTAAAACGGATATTATCAATTCTCAAGGATGAATTGATTGCAACCGGAGCAGTCACATTTCCAAATCCAAAATAATACACGCCTTCCGCAGGAGCTGTAAAAGATGAGGTATATTCGGTGTAGGTGTTTCCGCTGATTAAACTCGAACTTAGTTCCTGAGTAATCGATTCTTTATTTGGTGCCGTAGCAACACTCAATTTCAAAGTTGCTGGAGAAGCAGTTGCGCTTCCCATCTGCGTAAAATATTTAATTTCTACTTTTTCATTGGCCTGCAGTTTTATGGGATACGAAAAAATCCAGTCATTTTTCGCAAACGTTTTGCTGGTGTTATTGAAAACATAACCGGATCCAGTTTGTGCAGAAGTGCCACTTCCATTGATCCAGGTTCCAGAAGTCCAACCGTCAGAATCGTACTCTCCATAGTTTTCATCGGTATATTCGAAATCATAAGAATAGGGAAGAAGCGCTGCAGTAAAGACAGATTTCGGACCTGCCCAACCTGATCCACAATCAGCATTTTTAAGGAAAAACTGATAACGTGTTCCCGACTGTAAATTATTGTAATTTTTGGTCGTTGAAGTTTGAATTCCTGTAGATGAAACGGGAGTTACGAAATTGGTGAGTCCGGTGTCAACAGAACTAATTCCAGAAGTTGCTCCCCAATTCGCAGTGAAACTTTTTTCGGTTAAGTTCGAGGAAGTGAAAGCTGATAGATCGGGCATCATACAGTTTGCAGAATTGCTGATATAAAGATCATCTAATGCTAAAAAATAGCCATCTGTTGTATCATTTATAAAAGCCAAATGAATTGTTTTCCCTTTGTAAGCAGACAAATCAAGGCTTCTTGCATTGAAATCGTATGCTTGTTCCCCTGTTACATGTTGTAAAGTTGTGGTGAAACTCGCCATTTGGTTGTCGGTTTCAGAAACTTTAATACTGTAAGAATCGGTAAAATCGAAATCATAAGATTTGGCTTTCCAGTAAAGCGTAGGACTACCAACCGCTGGAATAGCGATGGAAGGCGTAATCAACCAGTCATTCGAAGTTCCTGCGGGATCATAAGAAGAAGTACTAAAGGCAATTTTATTATCGAAACCGTCATAAAACTGAATCCAAGCTTCGGTATTAAATTCCTGAACCGGGGCATAAGATGCAACCATATTTCCGTCAGCATTAATTTTTGTATAGGAAGAAATTGGAGTTCCGTTATTGTTTTCGAATCCACTGTTAAAGATTTGCGCATTTACCTGACAAAGGATCGCCAAAGTGGCCACTGATAGAATTTTTCTTTTCATTGAGAGTTTATTTAGAATTAAAAATTATTATGCTATTTTTTTACATGAACGGTTTCATTTCATCCTCTATTTTTTTCCGAAGATCCATGAGTTTGATCGCATAGTGTTCCATTTGTTTCTCCTGTTCGGTGACCGGACTAAATTTTGGAACTTCTACAGAATTACCTTCGTCATCAACCGCGACAAATACAATAATACAATGCGTTTTCTTTTCGAAATCTTTTCGTTTGATATTGCGTGAAAAAACATTGATGGCGATATGCATACTCGTTTTTCCCGTGTAGATGACCTCCGCTTCAACCTTTACAATGTGACCAATTTTAATGGGCGAATAAAACCGAATTCCACCTACATAAACGGTAACGCAATAGCTGGAACTCCAGGAACTTCCGCAAGCATAACCCGCCTGATCGATCCATTTCATTACACTTCCACCATGAACATTCCCCCCATAATTGACGTCGCTTGGTTCAGAAATGAACTGAAAAACTGTTTTGTTTTGCATTATTTAAAGTTTGAGTAGGACAAATATCTGTTATTATTTTTTTTACTAAAAATTTCTCTCCTTTTATTTTGAACTAAAACTCATTTGAAATACAGCCATTAATAAGCAGTACATCAATTAAGGGGTATAAGATTTGCGTCGGCAAAAAATACGAACAACGTTTTTTTTGTGTTTTGAATTACTTCAGAAAATTCAACTTATGTAAATTTTGTGGTCTAATAAATGATAAAATTTATCTTCTATATAAATCAAGATGGTTTTATCTTTAGAATAAATTGGTAAATTTGAATTATGAAAAAAGTCTTCTATCTAAAAACCTGCGGAACCTGTACGAAAATTCTCAACCAATTCAATCTGACAGACTGGGAACTTCGGGAAATTAAAAGCAAAGCGATAACGGAAGAAGAACTTGATGCAATGTATGCGAAGACCAATTCCTACGAAGCGCTTTTCAGCCGGAGATCAACTCAAATAAAAGCGCAAAATATCGACATGAAATCTTTGAAAGAAGATGATTTTAGAAGATTACTGCTCGAACATTATTCTTTTTTAAAACGTCCGGTTTTCCTTACTGATAAAGAAATTTTCGTCGGAAATGAAAAGAAGAATATCGAGAACTTGCAACACTTTTTCGGAAACGAATGATAAAATTTATTTTTATATTCTTTCTTTCTCTAAACCTTTCTGCACAAACGGTTTACAGAACTCCCTCCGGACAGAAATACCATCTCTCGAATTGTAGAATGGTAAAGAATGTCTCCTCAAAATCAACTGTTGAGAATGCGATGAGAGATGGACTTGCTCCCTGTAAAATTTGCAAGCCACCCTTTACATCGACTTATGGTATTGTAGCATCACCAAAAAAAACATCGGGAGAAAGCACGAAAAATCGCTGTCATGGAATAACTAAAAAAGGAACGCGTTGCAAACACTTTACGAGCATCGGCAACAATTTATGTTTCCAGCATTTACCCTAAAAATAAATCCCGCCAATGTTGACGGGATTTACTTTTTATTTTTTAGTTCGGCGTTCTAATAAATTATAAACGCTGATGCTGACAATTGCTCCCATAAGATAATAACCTGTGGTCATCCATTTTTTCTGGTCCGTGTCGGTGGCTTTATTATTTCCTAAAATTTGATCTGCCAAACCAATTGTTCCTGCAGCGCCCAATAATCCTGTTCCTAATGTTTTTGTAATAATTTGGGTTGTATTGGTGGTTGTTGCTAAAGTTGAAAGTAGAAGAGCGTTAGATATTATATTTCCGCCCATTGCTGCAGCGTAAACTTCTTCTTCATCCGACAATTTCACATCAACTTCTCCCAATGATTTTTCGAGCGCAACTTCTCCAACCTGATCAAGATTAGGCGAACCTTTTACGCATTTTTTAAATAATTGATGAACTCCGGTCAATGCCAAAGAACCTGCTAAACCTGCGATACTTCTGTTAATAAAAGACATAATTGTAAAATTTTAAGTTTAATACAAAGACTGCGAAAATGGTGCCACACAAAAAAGCAGATGAAATCTTCATCTGCTTCCTAAAATATTTAAGTTTTGCTTTATACAAAAGGAGTTTTTACCACTTTCGCCGGAATATTTTTATTTCTGATCTGAATAAAAATCTCAGAACCAACGGTAAAATGTGGTCTCGCAACGTATGCCAAACCAATTCCGATTTTTCGCATGGGACTCATTGTTCCCGATGTTACTTTTCCAATTTCGTTTCCTTCAGCATCAACTACCAGGTAATCGTGTCTTGGAATCGCTTTTTCCTGCATTTCAAAACCGACTAATTTTCTTGTAATTCCGTCTTCTTTTTCTTTCGCGAAACGTTCTTTATCTACAAAATCTTTATCGAATTTGGTGATCCAACCCAATCCTGCTTCAAGCGGAGAAGTCGTGTCATCGATATCATTACCATACAAACAAAAACCTTTTTCCAAACGCAAAGTGTCTCTGGAAGCCAATCCACAAGGAATTAATCCAAATTCTTGACCTGCTTCAGTAATCGCTTCCCAGATTTTTACAGCATTTTCGTTTTTAAAATAAATTTCAAAACCGCCACTTCCGGTATAACCTGTGTTCGAAATGATCACGTCTTCACAACCTGCAATTTTGCCCTCTGTAAAATGATAATATGGAATCTCAGAAAGATTAATATCCGTCAGTTTTTGCAAAGTTTCCGTCGCTTTCGGACCTTGAATTGCGATCAACGACATTTCATCAGAAGCATTCGTTAATTTCGCTCCAAATTTTTCGTTGTGTTTTGAAATGTGATTCCAGTCTTTCTCAATGTTAGAAGCATTTACGACCACAAAATATTTTTCGTCGGTCATTTTATATACGATCAGATCATCTACAATTCCGCCGTTTCCGTTTGGCAAACACGTATACTGCGCTTTTCCATTTTCGAGAGCATCTACATTATTTGTTCCAACAAATTGCAGCAAATCCTTTGCAGAAGGACCTTCTACAAAAAACTGACCCATGTGGGAAACATCAAAAATCCCTACTTTTTCCCGAACTGCAAAATGCTCTTCAGTAACGCCGGAATATTGAACAGGCATATCGAAACCTGCAAAAGGCACCATTTTAGCACCCAAAGAAACGTGTTTATCGTACAAAGCCGTCTTGTTCATCTTTTATTTTTATTAAATTTATTTTTTTTTAATTAGGAGCACTCAGATTTTGCTTTTTTCAAAGACTTCACCCGCTTTCCGCTCTATCTTTTTTGCCTCCGCTTTTGCCCTTCCAAAAAAAAGGATGCCGTTGCAATCGGGGCTAGAATTATATTTGTTTTTTTTTACGAAGATTTTTAGTAATTCAGTATTTGAGTATTTGAGTATTTGAATGTTTGAGTTTTTCAATTACTCATTACTCATTACTTATTACCAATTGCTCATCTACAAATGTTCCTTATATTCCTTCAAAATGATCTTAAACCATTCCGTGAAATTCTCCGGATGTTCGATCATTTCTTTTTCTAAATTTTCCATGGAGATGTTCCGAACTTCCGAAACTTCTTCTGGATTTATATGAACTTCACCATTAAAATCTCCTGTGAATACGTGATCCAGCTCATGTTCCCACAAGTTTTGACCAACATCTGCTTTATAAACAAAATGAAATTTTGGACTCAGGTCTGCTTCGATTCCAAGTTCTTCTTTCATACGTCGTTGTGCGCCTTCCAGATACGTTTCGTTATTTCGGGGATGCGAGCAAACAGCGTTCGTCCATTGATTTGGAGAGTGATATTTATGGGCAGCTCTTTTTTGTAAAAGCATTTCGCCTTTTTCATTAAACAAAAAAACCGAAAAAGCGCGGTGCAGAATCCCATTTTCGTGAGCCTGCATCTTTTCCATCAAGCCTAGAATTTCATCATTTTCGTTCACTAAAACTACTTGTTCTTCCATATCACACAAAAATAAGTTTTATAAGTTACGCAGTAAAATTTTTAAGAGAAATTTATGCTTTTAAAATCTTTTTAGAAAAAATTTTTTTGATTGTTTTTTTTAAATATTTTTTGATATCCAATTCCTGCAATAGGGATCGAAGTGTAAATCCCGGAGTCTTGTCTGAAAAGACGAGACGAGGAATTGGAGCGTAGAGCCCGACCCGAGGTGCGGGAAATTAGCGATGGAGAGGGGATTGCCCAAAATTTTCTAAAAATAAAAGATAATCAGCTGTGAATCAATGAAAAGTTGTAATTTTGCAACTTAAATTTTTAAGTGATGGAATTAGAATATAAAGACCACCTGAGTCCAATGTTGAAGGGTGATATCAAGAATTATTTGATTGACATTGATGGTACGATTACCGACGATGTTCCGAATGAGGAACCGGAAAGAATGGTGGATTGTATTCCTTATCCCGATGCTCTGGAAACCATTAACAGATGGTACGATCAAGGTCATATTATTTGCTATTTTACTTCCCGAACTGAAAATTTAAAGCAGATCACGATCGATTGGCTCGATAAGCATGGTTTTAAATACCACAGTGTTCTTTGTGGAAAACCGAGAGGTGGCAATTATCACTGGATTGATAATCACCTTGTAAAAGCGACACGATACAAAGGTAAATTTACCAATATGGTAGAAAAAAAGGTAACAATAGAAGTTTTTGAAGATTAACAGATGAAGGTATTAGCAAACGACGGTTTAGATCAATCAGGAATTGATGCCTTAACTGAAAAAGGTTTTGAAGTAATTACGAATAAAGTTCCACAGGATTTTTTAATTGATTACATCAATGAAAATAAAATTAAAACTATTCTGGTAAGAAGCGCAACTCAGGTTCGTAAAGAAATGATCGATGCTTGTCCGAGTATTGAAATCATCGGAAGAGGTGGAGTAGGAATGGATAATATCGACGTGGATTATGCTCGTTTGAAAAATATTCATGTCATCAACACGCCTTCAGCTTCTTCGGAATCAGTGGCAGAACTGGTTTTCGCACACTTATTTACTGGTGCAAGATTCTTGCAGGATTCAAACAGGAAAATGCCGGTAGTTGGCGATTCTGAATTTGCGAAACTAAAAAAATCGTATGAAAAAGGAATTGAACTTCGTGGTAAAACCATCGGTATTATAGGGATGGGAAGAATCGGACAGGAAGTTGCAAGAATGGCGCTTGGTTTAGGAATGCGGGTTATTGCAGCCGACAGCAATGTTGGAAGAGCAAGTATTAAAGTAAAATTTTACAATAATCAGTTCATCAATGTTGATATCGAAACTGAATCAATTGAAGGAGTTTTGAAACATGCAGATTTTATTACGCTTCACGTTCCCGCACAGAAAGAGGGATATATGATCGGGGAAAAGGAATTCGCGATGATGAAAGATGGTGTTGCCATCGTGAACTGTTCCAGAGGTGGAGTAATTGATGAAGAAGCGTTGGTTTCTGCCTTAAATTCGGGGAAAGTTGCTTTCGGAGGATTAGATGTATTTCTTAACGAACCAACTCCTTCGAAAGAAATATTGAATCATCCAAAAATTTCTATGACTCCACATACAGGAGCTTCAACGATGGAAGCGCAGGACAGAATCGGACTTTCTTTAGCAGATCAAATTTGTAGTATTCTGCAAGTTAATTAGAAAGAATTGTATTTAAAAAATAGTAAGAATGAGTCGAGAGATTCGTTCTTTTTTTTAGTTAGTTGTAAAAAGCGATAAAGAAATTTGATTATTCTACGACGTAAAAAACCCGAAAATATTTTCGGGTTTAAAGTTTATTTATTGAATCTGATTATTTGTTTTTCAACAAATCTCTGATTTCTGCAAGGAGTTGTTCTTGAGTTGGTCCTGCTACAGGTGCAGCTTCAGGTGGTTTCTGCATTTTAGCTGCTGCTTTAATGACCATAAATAATACGATCGCGATACACAGAAAACTAATGATAGCCGAAAGGAAATTGCCATACATGACTCCATTCCAGGAAAGTTTTGTGATATTTTCTGCACCCGCCGCTTTAAGAGTTGGATTCAGTAAAAGTGGTGTAATTACATCCTCAACCAAAGAAGAAACAATCTTACCAAATGCAGCTCCGATAATTACTGCTACTGCCAAATCGATCACATTACCTTTAAAGGCGAATGCTTTAAAATCCTGTACAATTCCCATAGTTTTATATTTTTAATGTTAATAAACAAAAGTAAGAAAACTTTTCAAAAATATTTGTCATCTATTATTTAATGGTTACAGAAAAAGTTAAAGAAATATTTCATTAAATTTAAACATCAAAAAATAATACAAATGAAAATTTTTTCTGCTGAGCAAATTAAAGATGGCGATAATTTTACATTTACTGAAGGTGTATTATGAAAAATTTACGTGATAATAAATTATTAAATAGAATAATTTTTATCTTACAATTTTCGCCTTTCTTAGTTTGTTTTTGTCGAATATTTTAAATTATTTATGTATTTTTAACCAAAATTGATTGTAATTTTTTATTTAACTGATAATCAATTAGATATTTGTTTTTTTTAAATAGCACAACTAATTTTTTTCATATATTTTATATAATACAAAAGGTATATCAAGTGAAAATATTTTCCGCACAACAAATTAAGAATTGTGATACTTTCACAATTAAACACGAACCTGTATATTCTTTAAATTTGATGCAGAGAGTCGCTGATTCCTGTGTAAATTGGATTTCAAATAACTTTAAGGATAAAGAAATTTTCTATATTTTTTGTGGAAACGGGAATAATGGTGGCGGTGGATTAGCGTTGGCTAGAATAATGTATCACAAAGGTTTTGATATCACGGTTTTTATAAATGAAAGTGAAAATTTTTCGAAAGATGCGATGAGCAATCTCATGAAAGTTAAACAAATTGCTCGTATTGATGTTTTTGATTTCAATGAAACTCAGAATTTTAATTTTAAAGAAAATGCAGTTATCATTGATGCTCTTTTTGGGACAGGTCTAAATCGGAAAGCTAACAAGAAAGAAGTCGATCTGATTAATTTTCTAAATAGGGTGAAGCTTTCAAAAGTTGCTATAGATATGCCATCAGGATTATCGGCGGATCATATGATAAATGACAATACAGTTATTTTTAAAGCTGATGAAACATTAAGTTTTCAGTTTTGGAAAAAAACATTTCTTCATCCTGAAACGGGAATTTACTGTGGTAAAGTTCATCTTTTAGATATTTCTTTGAGCGAAGAATTTATTGTCAAAGAACCAACAAATGAATTTGTGATCGGTAAAAAGTTGATCCGTGGTATTTATAAAATAAGAAATGAGTTTTCACATAAAGGAACTTATGGTAAGACTACTATAATTGCAGGAAGTTTTGGTGAAATGGGAGCTGCTGTTCTCGCAACCAAATCTGCACTAAAATCTGGTAGTGGATTAACTTTCATTGTTGCTCCAAAATGTGGTTATGGAATTTTGCAAACTACTTGTCCTGAGGCGAAATATATAGATGGCGGTGAGAATAGCAATTATCATTTCGATATTAACAATGATTCTGTAGTAGGTATCGGTCCAAGCTTAGGAACAGCTCCTGAAACAGAATCTGCTTTTATGGACTTTTTGAAAAGTTGTGATAAACCAATGGTTCTAGATGCAGATGCACTAAATATTATTGCTAAAAATTCTCAATTTTTAAAAAAAATTCCAACAAATTCAATCATTACACCACATCCAAAAGAATTTGAAAGACTTTTTGGGAAAACAGATAATTCTTTTAAAAGATTGGAATTAGGGCGAGAGAAAGCGATGGAATTAGGAATTTATATTGTTTTAAAAGATCATCACACCCAGATCATTACGCCCGAAAATCAGGTTTATTACAATATTACCGGGAATTCAGGAATGGCGAAAGGAGGAAGTGGCGATGCTCTTTTGGGAATCATCACTTCACTATTAGCGCAGAATTATTCACCAAAAGATGCTGCAATATTCGGAGTTTGGCTCCATGGAAAAGCGGGTGATCTCGCGGCAGAAAAATTTTCTAAAGAAGCCATGCTTCCTACTGATTTGATCGATGAATTGGGAAATGTCTTCAAATCCTTAGCATAAAAAAATCCTTTCAATAAATTTGAAAGGATTAGTATTTATTTTGATTAAAATTAATCGGGTTTTTCGTTTTCTTCTTCTGTGATCATGCGGTTTTTCGATGTAAACATAATTACAAATCCAGCTAACATAAAGGGTATAGAAAGTATTTGTCCCGTATTCAGACCTGCAAAATGAATAAATTCATCTCCTTGTGGTTCCTTTAAATATTCTACGAAAAATCGCACGGCCCATAAAATGATGAAGAACAATCCGAAGAGCCAACCTTGCTGATATTTTTTCTTCGTGTATCTGAATAAAATCCACAATAAAACGAAAAGTAAAAAATAGCCGGTCGCTTCAAATAATTGAGTAGGATATCGTGGAACAATTGCACCATACTCCGAACTTTGTTGTGGGAATAAAACCGCAAAAGGAGAGTTTTCAGGTGCTGCTTTCCCAATGATTTCAGAATTGAAAAAGTTCCCAATTCTTACAAATGCACCTCCCAAAGCAACGGGAATCCCAATTCTGTCATAAACCCAGAAAGGATTTTTACGAATTATTTTATAGGAATAATAAAGGGTTGTAAAAATTAACGCGATCGTCGCTCCATGACTTGCCAATCCAGAAAATCCGGTGAATTCTAAATGTGGTTTGGTTCGGATAGGTAAAAATACCGACCAAAAATCTTCTCTGAAAAGTTCTGGCTGATAAAAAATAACGTGACCTAAACGTGCTCCCAAAATAGTTCCTATCAAAGTCCAGGTGAAAAGGGGTTCTACATATTTGACGTTGACGTTATCAATTTTATAAATTTTAGTCATTATCATATAGCCTAAACCAAAGGCGAAAATAAACATCAAACTGTAATAATGTAGCGTCACAGGACCTAAATGTATTCCGGTGGAAGGATCCCAAGTTGAGTATAAGAAAGTCAGCATATAATTTAATTCAAAAATTTAATATTCAAAGTCGCACGTTCAATATTTAAATGATCATTCTTTAATTTAAAATCTATCATTTAAAATTAAAAACTTTCTGTTAATCATTTTTTGGCGGAACTGGATCATAACCTTCTCCTCCCCACGGATGACATCTTGAAATCCTCTTTGATCCTAACCATAAACCTTTGAATGGGCCATGAATACGAAGTGCTTCTACCATATAACTGGAGCAGGTTGGTTCATAACGGCAATGATCTGGGAGTAATGGTGAGATAAACCACTGATAAATTTTTATCAGGACAACCAAAGGAAAAGTGATGATTTTATTGAACATGCAGTTGCAAAAATAACGAAATAGTTTAAATTTGTTCTAAGTTTCTCGTTAAACTTATTTTGACAGAATTTCTCATCATCAAACTTTCAATTATTCAACTTGAATTCTAATACTCCGCTTGCCGAAAAAATGCGTCCCAAAACTTTAGATGAAGTTTTGGGACAGGAACATTTAACCGGGAAAACCGGCACCATTCGCAAAATGTTGGAGAATGATGTTTTGAATTCCTTAATTCTTTGGGGACCGCCAGGAACGGGAAAAACAACTTTGGCAGAAATTATTTCTGAAAAGTCAGGTCGGAAATTTTTTAAACTTTCGGCAGTTTCTTCAGGAGTGAAAGATGTTCGCGAAGTGATCGATGAAGCCAAAAAACAAAATTTATTTTCCGGGAAATCACCCATTTTATTTATTGATGAAATTCACCGTTTTAATAAATCACAGCAAGACTCTTTACTTCATGCTGTAGAAAAAGGCTGGATCGTTTTAATCGGAGCAACTACAGAAAATCCCAGCTTCGAAGTTGTTTCAGCTCTTTTATCGCGAAGTCAGGTTTATGTTTTGAAATCTTTGACTTTCGAAAAGTTAGAAGAATTAGCAGAAATTACATTAAAAAAATATAACGAATTAGAAAATACGACCTTCAAAATAAAAGACAAAGAAGCATTTATCCAATATTCTGGCGGTGATGCGAGAAAACTCATTAACTCGGTTGAAAATGTTTTAAATCAATTTAAAAATTCTGATAAAAAAGAAATCGCCAATCAAGATGTTCTCGATGTTTTACAGGAAACGATGGCGCTTTACGATAAAAATGGCGAACAGCATTACGATATTATTTCGGCCTTCATCAAATCGATGCGCGGTTCAGATCCAAATGGCACCGTTTATTGGTTAGCTCGAATGTTGGTCGGTGGAGAAGATATTAAATTTATTGCGAGAAGAATGTTGATTTTAGCTTCCGAAGATATCGGTTTAGCCAATCCCAATGCTTTGATCATGGCGAATAATTGTTTCCAGGCCATCAATATTATTGGAAATCCTGAGGCGAGAATTATTTTAAGCGAGACTGCAGTTTATTTGGCGGTTTCCCCGAAAAGTAATTCTACGTATATGGCGATAAATGAAGCAATGTCTTTTGTGAAAAAGACGGGGAATCTGGCGGTTCCGTTACATTTAAGAAACGCTCCGACAAAATTAATGAAAGATTTAGATTACGGGAAAGATTACGGCTATGCTCATTCACACGAAGGAAATTTTGTTGATTTAGAATTTCTGCCGGATGAAATTAAAGGAACTAAATTTTACGAACCTGGAAAAAACACCACTGAAAATAAAATTGCTGAAGAACTCAAAAAGAAGTGGAAAGGCAAATATTAATGTTCTGATTTTTAAAATTTAAGAAACATCTGATTGATTGTCAGGTGTTTTTTTTATCTTTAATTTAAATTTTAGATCATGAAAAAATTATATTTCCTTATATTAACTACCCTCTTTTCAGTAAGTCTTTTTTCTCAAGCATATGTTGAAAACAAAACTTTGGTTGATAATGAAGTGAAGAATTACGAAAAAATGATCAATTTTAATGTGAATCCAAACACTTTAAATTATGATCTGAAATACCAAAGGATGGAGGTGAACTTAGATCCGGCGATTTTGCAGATTTCGGGTTCGGTAACTTCTCATTTTTTACCAAATTCAGCAATGTCGAGTATTTATTTCGACTTCACCGATCAAATTCCGGTATCTGAAATTCTTTATCACGGAACGAATTTAAATTTCCAGCAATTGTCCACGAAAGAATTAAAAATTGATTTCCCAACGACATTGCCCGCAAATACGTTGGATTCTTTGACTGTAAAATATTCAGGCGTACCCGATAATTCCGGCAGAACTTCTTTTTATGTGGGAAACCATTCAGGAAGTCCCGTGATGTCAACATTGTCTGAACCTTACGGCGCGCAAAACTGGTTCCCGACGAAACAAAGTATGAACGATAAAATTGATCGGTTCGATATGAAAATTACAACGCCAGAACTTTACAGCGTAGCCTCAAACGGAAAATTAATGTCTGAAAATTTAATTGCAGGTAACAAAAAAGTTACATTTTGGCGGACCCAATATCCGACCGCTGCTTACTTAATTGCATTCTCCATCGGAGAATTTGTGAAGACCACAGATGTTATGGGAAATACATCATTTCCATATGTGAATTATTTATATCCTGACACGAGTGCAAATTCTGCAATTCAAAATAATTTGGAATGGACGAAGCAGTGCATGACGATTTTTGAAAATTATTTCGGACCTTATCCTTTTTCTAATGAAAAATACGGTCACATGGAATTTGCTGTAAATGGAGCGTGCATGGAGCATCAAACAATGTCCTCCATGAGTTCTTTCGGGAAAACAGAAATTGCACATGAACTTTCCCATCAATGGTTTGGCGATAAAATCACGTGTGGCTCCTGGAATGAAGCCTGGTTGAATGAAGGTTTTGCCACTTTTGCAGAACATGTAATATTTGAGAAAAATATCAAGACGCACGCAGAATTTATGGCTCATTTATCCAACCAAATTAATGTGATTACAAGCCTTCCAAACGGAAAGATTTATGTGAATGACACTGATCTGGGAAATGTTGCTACTGTTTTCAGCGGACGGTTGACTTATGTAAAAGGCGGTTTTACTTTGCGCATGATCAAATGGATTTTGGGTGATGATGTCTTTTACCAAATGTTGAAAGATTATACTTCAAATCCGGCATTTATCTATAAATATGTAAAAACAGAGGATTTCAAAAATCAGATTTTGACTTCAACAGGAAAAGATTTTACAGAATTTTTTAATGACTGGATTTATGGTCAAGGTTATCCCACTTATACCATTAAATGGAATCAACCAGTTGCAATTCAGGATATTAAATTTTTGGTTTCTCAAACGCAAAGTGATCCGTCGGTTAGTTTTTTCAAATTGCCTTTGCCGATAAGAGTTACGGGAACAAATGGGGAAATCGCTGATCTCGTTTTAGACAATACTTCAAACAGTCAGTCTTTTTCAAAAGCAATAAATTTTGAAGTTGCGACCGTAGAATTTAATAAAGAATATGAAATTATTGAAAAAAACTCAACCGTGATTTTTGATGCTGCGTTAGCAACCGATTCTAATGTAAAAGATGACATAGTTTTGTTTCCAAATCCTGTAAAAGATCAATTGAGCTTTAAAGGAATTTCAAAAGTTTCACCTTTCGAAATCTATTCGTTGGATGGTAAATTAATTAAAAAAGGAAATTATAAACCTTCCAGTTTTATTAATATTTCTACTTTTAATTCTGGTATTTATTTCATTAAAATTGACGGGAAAAATATCAAATTTTCGAAAAACTAGACTTTGAAATTCACCTGTTTTTAAATTAACCCTCCAGCACATATTCATTATAATGTCCGAGAAATTTTACATTTGCGCCAAAAGATCTTAATTCTGCCAAAGCGTTTTCTGATAAAATTGAATGCCATTCATTAGCAATATTAATAAAGAAAAAATAATTTCCTAATCCTGTTTTCAAAGTTCTGCTTTCAATTTTTGACAAGTTCATTTTTCGCCACGCAAAAACCGATAAAACCTGATGCAATCCTCCCGCATGATCTTCGGGAAGGGTTATAATTAAAGAAGTTTTCTCAGAAGTTTTAGGAAGATCTAACTGTAAATTATTTTTCTTTTTTGAGATGACGATAAATTTGGTATGATTCTGCTCAAAATCCTGAATATCAGAATTGATGATTTTTAAACCATACAATTTCGCGGCATAAGAATTTGCGATCGCGGCCCATTTTTCCTGAGGATTTTCTGCGACTAATTTTGCCGAAGCAGAAGTAGAACTGAAATCCTGCGTTTCCATATTCTTAAAATGGTCATTTCGGAAATGAAAAGTTTGCGCTAAAGCTTGCGGATGAGAAATAATTTTTTCGAAATCTTCATTATTAGGATTAATCATTAGATGATGCGCAATCGACATCACCGCTTCAGTTTCGATAAAAATATCTTCGAAATGGTAGAGATAATCCAAAGTCACAGAAACGGTTCCCTCAATAGAATTTTCGAGCGGAACCACTGCTTTTTCGACCTCGCCATTTTTTACCGCATTAAAACAATCTAAAATACTCGACTGCGGAATAAGTTCATTATCAGGAAATATTTGGGAACACGCCAACTGCGTGAAACTTGCGTGTGGACCGAGGAAAGCAATTTTCATTCAGCAAAAATAAAAAAGGCATTCGAGATAAAGTAGTTTTATTAAAGATAATTTTTTAATTTATTTTGATTTGAAAAGTTCTGAACTTCGAAAGATCATCACTTAAATTTAGTAGCTAAGGAATAACATATTGGCCAAAAAAAATCTGTACAAATAGTACAGATTTTATTATTCAGAAAATATTTTTCTTTTATGCTCTCACTTCGGTATTGATTCCTTCGCTGATCGCTCCACGGGAAATAGTCATTTGTGGCATTGAATAAATTTGAGATTTTGCTCTTAATTCAACAATTTTTTTTACGTAATCTAAATTTTTTGCTTCTTCGATCGTCATGTCCTGAAATTCGTATATTTTCACAACATCATTCTTTTCGAATGATTTTTTAATGTTGTTTAATTCTTCTTCATTACGAACTGCAACACTTGTAATCAGACTTTCAACTTCAGCGCTTGCTTGAGTGTTTTTAAGACCTAAAAGTTTTTTCCAGAAGTTTCTTTTTTCTTCCTTAGAACTGTTTTTATTGGTTTTATAAATGATATAGTCTTCATTTTTAATGCCTGACTCTTCGATTCCTTCTGATATTTCTTTTGCAAATTTTTGGTTTGGAAATAAACCTACTACTGTGTAATTCATCTTGATATTTTTTTGTTTTTAATTTCTGTACAAAGATACTTCTCTTTTACGTCAAAAAAGTTAATATTTAAGAAATTAATGCGTAATTGATAAAAATCATGTATTTTTTTACGAATATAATAATTGATATTGTCTATTTTAAGAAGTGGTTATTTTAGGTCATAATAAAGTAAGATAACTAGTCTGTGTTGAGGGAAAATATTAAATATCTTTGTCTGATATAAAAATTCTATTATGAATATTATTTTAGCATCAACTTCAACGCTTTTCGGGGGAAATTATTTAGAATATCTGCAACATGAAATAAAGGAACTTTTCACAGGAATCGAAGAGATCATTTTTATTCCTTTCGCAAGACCGGGCGGAATTTCGCATGAAGATTACACAAACACAGCGAGTATATTCTTTTCGAAACTTAATATTAAGGTGAAAGGTCTTCATGAATTTGAGGATAAAATCGAAGCAATAAATTTGGCGCAAGGTTTTTTCACCGGTGGCGGAAATACTTTTCTTTTGGTCAAAACTTTGCACGAACAAAATTTAATGACTCTTTTAAAAGAAAATGTGGAAAAAGGAAAACCTTATTTAGGTTCCAGTGCAGGATCGAATATTGGTGGTCTCAATATGAAAACGACGAATGATATGCCGATTGTTTATCCGCCAAGTTTTGAGACGATGGGATTGGTTCCTTTTAATATTAACCCACATTATTTAGATGCCAATCCGAATCTAAAACATAATGGTGAAACAAGAGAAACTCGGATCAAAGAGTTTTTGACTCAAAATGACACCAAAGTAATCGGACTTCGGGAAGGAAACTGGATCCGCAAAGTTGGAAATAAAATTACGGTTGAAGGAAATCAACTCACTAGAATTTTTGAAAAAAATAAAGAACCATACGAAATTGAAGCGGGAAGTGAATTGTAAATTATTCCTGCCAGTTTTTATCGATAAACTCCATTAAAAACGATGGGCATTTTATCACTTTATTTGTTTTGGAATCCAAAAAGAAAAGCGTTGTTTTGGCTTCCGTGATTTTCTGTTTAGAACTGTTATAAATTTCATATTCAAACTCGACCCGAACTCCGGGAATTTTTTTGATGAAGGTATGAATTTCGAGAATTTCATCATACAAAGCAGGCTTCAAATACTTAATGCTGTACTCCGAAACAGGCAACCAAATTCCCTGATTTTCAATCTCATCGTATGATATTCCTAATGTGCGAAAAAGCTCAACCCGCGCAACTTCGAGGTATTGAGCATAGATGCCGTAGTACACATATTTCATGGGATCTGTTTCTGCGTAACGTACTCGTATTGAGTGGGTTGTGTGTATCATTGAAGTTTAAAATTGATCATACAAATATATTTTTAAATAACCAATAGCACAAAAATTTTTTTAAGAAATTTTAAAATTCGATATTTGTTGTCCTGCCAAAATTAAATAATTCAGGAAAAATTGTACAAGGAAAATGAATGAAAATTTAACTCTCATTTGGGAAAATTGTCTTCAGTTCATGAGAGATAATCTCAATGCCGCTGAAGATAATACTGATCTAAAAAAACTAGAAAATTCTTTTGATTTGCTGTTCGATAACGTGCAGCCAGTTTCTTTGGTAAGCAATAATCTTACCCTTCTAGTCCCGAGTGATTTTTACAAAGAATACATTGAAGATAATTATTTGTCTTTGCTTTCTGCAGCGCTGAAAAAAAATATTGGAAAGGGAGTAAAACTTTGGTATTCTGTGATGGAAAACAGACCAAGTGGTCAGGAAAAACCCATTACTGTTAACTTCAAGGGAAAAAGTATTCCTACGCCAAAAATTCAGGAAACTTTGCCACCGTCATTTTCTGCAAATCTGATTAATCCTTTTGTTGTTCCGGGAATGAAAAAAGTGAACATCGATTCTAATCTGAAAGCTGATTTTTCTTTTGATAATTATGTGGAAGGAGAAAGCAATAAATTTGCCGCGACCGTAGCGAAATCGATTGCAAAAAGACCGGGCGCAACCGCATTTAATCCGCTATTTTTACATGGTGGTTATGGAGTTGGTAAAACGCATTTGGGTCACGCAGTCGGTTTAGAAGTTAAAAATTCTTATCCGGATAAAGTGGTTCTTTATCTTTCTTCCGAGAAATTTATTCAGCAATTCGTTTCTGCTGCTAAAGCTCATAAACAAACAGAATTTGCGAATTTCTATCAAATGGTTGATGTTTTGATCATCGATGATATTCAGTTTTTGTCTGGAAAAAAATCGACGCAGGACAGTTTCTTCCATATTTTCGACTATCTGCACCAAAACGGAAAACAGATCATCTTAACTTCTGATAAAGCGCCTGTTGATATATTAGATATTCAGGAAAGAATTGTTTCCCGATTCAAATGGGGACTGTCTGCTGAAATAAAATCTCCTGATTTTGATACGAGAAGAAGAATTATTATCGATAAACTGAGCCGCGACGGGATTGTCTTAACAGAAGATATGCTGGATTATCTTGCCTCGGAAGTAAAAACTAATGTTCGTGAATTGATCGGGGTTATTAATTCAGTGATTGCATATTCGACAATATATAAGTCAGATTTATCATTGGAACTACTGAAAGAAACCATAAGTAAGATCGCAGCGAACCAGAAAAAAGTGATCAATATTCCTTATATTCAAGACGTTGTTTGTGAGTATTTTGGAATTGAAAGAGAGCAACTTTTATCGAAAACACGTAAAAGAGAAATTGCTCTTCCACGACAATTGGCGATGTATTTTGCAAAAGAGTTGACCAACGCTACCTTTACGAAAATCGGTGAGGAAATGGGCGGAAAAGATCACTCAACCGTAATGTACGCTTGTGATACGATCAAAGATGTTTCAAAAATTGATAAGGAACTGAAAAAATATGTAAAAGAATTAGGCGAAAAAATTAGACAATAATTTGCTCATTAAATATCAAAATAATAAAAAGGGATTTTTTTAAATTCCTTTTTTTATTTGTATTTTCCGAACTTTGTAAAAATATTTTATATGAAAATTTTAATGGTTTGTCTCGGTAATATCTGTCGCAGTCCGCTTGCAGAAGGAATTTTGAAATCAAAGTTACCCGATGATTTTACAGTAGATTCAGCGGGAACGCTCGAAAATAATGCAGGAAAAAGTCCAGATCACCGCTCCGTTTCGACTGCCCAAAAATATAATATCGATATCTCTGATCAGCGATCCAGACTCTTTGTTGCACAGGATTTTCAAAAATATGATCGCATCTATGTAATGGACAAAAGCAATTTGAAAAATGTATTGTCTTTTTCAAACGATGAAGATGAACGCCAAAAAGTTTCCTTAATTTTAGGAGATCAGGAAGTTCCGGATCCTTTCTGGAGTGAAATAGAAGATTTCGACAAGGTCTATAAAATGCTCGATAAAGCTTCTGATAAGATTGCCGAAGAATTAAAAGAATCGGTTTTAAAAGAGCCAGGTAAAAGTAAAAAGAGCCAAGTTGATTAATCGTTTTAAAAGAAATTTCTTTTCAAAATGCTGATCATCAAATCATCAAATCATCACATCATCAAATCATCACATCATCAAATTAACAAATCATGCTATTCCTTATTCCCGCTTATTTATCTGAAAACTCGCCCATTGATTATTTCGCCCCTTCGATTAAAGAATATATTTTAAAAACCGATTATTTCTTTGTGGAAAATGAAAAGACGGCCCGAAAAGTCATCAAATATTTCGCACCCGAGAAAAAACAAGCTGATCTGAAACTTTTCCTTTTAGATAAATATTCGGAAAGAAAAGATTTACAGGAAGCGCAGATGTTGATGATCAAAGGTCAGGATTTCGGCTTGTTATCAGAAGCTGGACTCCCGTGTATCGCTGATCCGGGAAATGTAATGGTGAAATGGTGTCACGAAAATTCTGTAAAAGTAATTCCGGTTAATGGACCTTCTTCTATTATTTTAGCACTGATCTCCAGCGGTTTGAATGGTCAGGAATTTACGTTCCATGGATATTTGCCAATTGACCGTTCGGAAAGAAGATCTAAAATTGCAGCACTCGAAAATCAAATTAATTCTACAGGATATTCTCAGATTTTTATGGAAACTCCGTATCGCAATAATCCACTATTTGAAGATTTGTGTAAGTTTCTTTCTCCACATATAAAGCTTTGTATTGCGGCGAATATCAATGATCCTGAGAATGAATTTATCAAGACTTTGACCATTAAAGAATGGCAGAAAAACAAACCGGAACTACATAAAATTCCGGCAGTTTTTGTTTTGGGAAAATAAAGTTTAACAACCATTAACAGCTCTTTTGCATCATAGTTGATTATACTGGTGAAATAAATTATTATGTCAGAAAAAAAATTAGCAGGAATCTGGATGGATTCGGAAAATGCAATCGTGGTAAAAAATCATGATATCGAAAGTTCATTTATGTTTTTTCTTTGCGATCCTGTAAAACGTGAAGTTCAACACGGGAATTCCAGTGAAAAAAATGCAAACAACGTGGAACAAACCAATACTACAAAGTATTTTAAAGATTTGGAACATTTGATTACTAATACTGTAGAACTTTATTTAACAGGTACGGGAACGATTCAAGAGCAGTTTAAAAATCATCTTGCAGAAACGCCCCAGTTTAAAAATTTAAAAGTGACGCTTGGTACGGATCAAAAAATGAGCGGCGAGCAATTTTTAGAAGAAGTAAAATCTCACTTCAACGTTTAGGAAATTATTTTAAAAAATATTAAACCGTTTCTTCATTTTTGAGGAAACGGTTTTTTTGTGATTTCTCTTAAAATTTTTAATATTTAATTCCAGTTTTTTTCAGTAGGAAATGCAATAACCAAATCGGTCCAATTAAAAGAAATTGCATATCCTTTAGAAAACTCGGTTTTTTGCCTTCGATCTTATGACCATAAAATTGTCCGATCCAAGATAAAACGAAAACTGCGAGAAAGATAATCCAGGATTGATGCTCCAATTTCACATTAACGAAATAGACCAGATGCTCCAGGAGCAGCATTATAAAAATCATTATCAAACCGATTCGCCACGATAATCTGATGTAAAAAATAGTAACTAAAATTAAAGCAATAATAGAAACAATACTTATGGCTCCAAAATATTTTAGAAAAAAATGCGGCGCAGGAATAAGCGAAATAAATCCTAAAATCGACCAGAATATAAGAGGGACACAGATCCAATGAATGGTTTTGTTGGTGTGATTTTGGTGACTTTCGGCATATTCTGCAAAGAGTTGATTAATTTTTCTCATTGGTTGTAATAATTGGGTCTAAATTATCAAATTTTCGCCTCAAGTCAACACTCTATTTTAAATTGATTTTAAGCGATGTAAATTTTCGACTTGAAGCATAATCAATCAAAGCGAAAACATTATTTTGAATTTTCTTATTTTTGGAAAAATTTATTAAGAATGAAAGATTTAATGGGGAAAGCGATTTGGGACTTTTATCACGACAAAAACGCGGAAGATCTGCTGACTGAAACTTCCATTTCAGAAATTGATGAGTTACCTGTAGAGTATTTTTTCCGCGGTTTTAAAGACATGAATTTAATTGAACAAAAAGCTTTGGAACTTTCGAAAGGAAAAACTTTAGATATTGGTTCGGGAGCCGGTTCACACAGTTTATATCTTCAAAATGAAAGAAAATTAGACGTTCTCGCTTTAGATAATTCTCCCAAATCCATAGAAGTTTGCCAATTGAGAGGCGTTCAAAATGTTCTATGTTCAAATATCTTAGATTTTTCGGGTGAAACTTATGACACCATTTTGCTTTTGATGAACGGAACAGGAATTTTCGACAGTTTAGATAAAATTGATATTTATATGGAAAAATTATCTTCTTTATTGAAAGATGATGGACAGATTTTAATTGACGGCACCGATATCTTGTACATGTATGACCGCGATGAAGAGGGTGGAGTAATGGTTCCGGCAGATCATTATTATGGCGAAGTTGATTATTTTATCCACTATAAATTAGATACCGAAAAACCGATCAAATGGCTTTATCTGGATTATCAAACTTTTCAAAGAGTAGCGGAAAATAATGGATTTAAGATTGAAAGAATTCTGCAGGAAGAAGATTCTTATCTGGCAAGATTAACGAAAAAAGACCTGAATTAATTTTCAGGTCTTTTTTTATATAAAGTGTTTTGACGAATTATTATCCGATTTCAACACCGTTTTCTACTTGTACATCGGGAGTTACAAATACTAATTTTCCTTCAGCATTATTTGTTAAAAGCAACATTCCTTGAGATTCAATTCCTCTAATTTTACGTGGCGCAAGATTTAATAAAATCATGACTTGCTTTCCGACACATTCTTCAGGCGTGAAACTTTCTGCAACACCAGAAACAACTGTTCTTACGTCAACTCCTGTATCTACGGAGAATTTCAAAAGTTTGTCTGCTTTCTCCACTTTTTCTGCAGTTAAAATCGTAGCAGTTCTTAAATCTATTTTAGTAAAATCATCAAATTGAATTTCTTCTTTCATCGCGTTGGCTTTTGGATTGGTTTTTTTATTGGATTCCTTGGTGTTCTCTAATTTTCGAATTTGAAATTCAATGGTTTCATCTTCAATTTTCGAGAATAATAATTCGGCAGGATTTATTAAGTGTCCCGTTTTAATTAATACTTTTTCGTTTTTAATCTCTTCCCAACTTAATTGAGAAACATTAAACATTTTCTGTAATTTCTCTGCACTAAATGGAAGGAATGGTTCGCAGATTTGAGCCAATCCAACTGCAATTTGAGCTGCAACAAATAAAGAACCCGCTGCTTTTTCAGGATTGTCTTTAATCGTTTTCCAGGGTTCTTCAATTTGAAGGTATTGATTTCCGAAACGAGCCAGATTCATCATTGCAGTCAAAGCATTTCTGAATTCGTAATGTTCCAGGAAATTTTCAACTTCGGTTGCTGCTTTTGTAATTTCGTTTAATTCTTCAGCATTTTCATTTCCAGCTGGAACAACTCCGTCGTAATATTTATGAATCAGAACGGCAACTCTATTAATAAAGTTTCCGAAAATTCCTACCAATTCTGAATTATTTTTGGTTTGGAAATCTTTCCAGGTAAAATTATTGTCTTTCGTTTCCGGCGCGGAAGAAAGTAGCGAATAACGTAAAACATCTTGCTGTCCCGGAAATTCCTGAACATATTCGTGTGCCCAAACTGCCCAGTTTCGGGAAGTTGAGATTTTATCGTTTTCTAAATTTAAAAATTCAAAAGCCGGAACATTGGTCGGCATAATATAATCGCCATGCGCTTTCATCATCGCCGGGAAAATAATACAGTGGAAAACGATATTGTCTTTTCCTATGAAATGGACTAAATCGGTATTCTCATTCTGCCAATAATCTTTCCAGTCTTTTCCATTTTTTTCTGCCCATTCCTGGGTGAAAGAAATATAACCGATCGGCGCATCAAACCAAACATAAAGCACTTTTCCCTCTGCATTAGGAAGTGGAACCGGAACGCCCCAATTCAGATCTCGGGTCATTGCTCTTGGTTTCAAACCATCGGTTAACCACGATTTAACCTGTCCGTAAACATTGGGTTTCCAATCATCTTTATGACCTTCAATGATCCATTCATTCAAGAAATCTTCGTATTCATTTAAAGGAAGATACCAGTTTTTGGTTTCCTTTAAAATCGGAACATTCCCGCTTAACATTGATTTTGGATTGATCAATTCTGAGGGAGAAAGTGTAGAACCACATTTTTCACACTGATCACCGTAAGCGTTTTCGTTGCCACAATTCGGGCAAGTTCCTACGATATAACGGTCGGCAAGAAATTCATTGGCTTGTTCATCGAAGTATTGTTCTGAAACTTCTTCAATAAACTTTCCTTTATTATATAGAGTTTTGAAAAAATCCTGACTAACATCATGATGTCTTTTAGAAGTTGTACGAGAATATTCATCAAAAGAAATTCCTAAATCTTCGAAAGATTTTTTGATGATTCCGTGGTATTTATCGACGATATCTTGTGGTGTGACGCCTTCTTTTTTGGCACGAATGGTAATTGGAATTCCGTGTTCATCGGAGCCACAGATAAAAGCCACGTCTTTTCCTAATCTTCTGTTGAATCTTGCATAAACATCGGCTGGAATATAAACTCCCGCTAAATGACCAATGTGAACCGGACCGTTTGCATAAGGCAAAGCCGCCGTAATCATCTTTCTATCTGACATATTATTAATCTAAATTTTTGCAAAGATAAGCGTTATGATTTTGAATAGAAAATAGGAGATAAAGGAAATATTTTGAAGATAACAATTGTGCTCTTATGAAATAATGTGTAGTTTGTATTGTAAATTCGCTAAACAAATGTTTAACTAAATGTTAAATTCATAAAGTCTCAAATTGAGATATTGAAGCTTTAAATAACTGATTATTAAATAGTTATATATTTATGGCCTTTTAAATATATGATTTTAATCACATAAAATTAACAATTTTAATATTAATTTAATAATAATTGATTTTTTGACTAAATTGCAATGCTTTATTGATTGAAGCAGTTATGTATTGAATATTAATCCTTAAATTTTATTTTTGTGAGAAACTATACTACAGTTTTGAAAATTGCGCCAGCTTTCTTATTATTTGCTGGAACGATGTTACGCGCACAGGCAAAAGACTCTCTGAAAACTGCGGATATCGAGCAGGTTGTTTTAATTGGTTACGGAAAACAGAAGAAAGCCGATGTTACGGGATCTATTTCTTCAATTTCTTCTAAAGACTTTAACGGCGGTGCAAATTCTCCCGCTCAGTTAATTCAAGGAAAAACTCCCGGAGTTTCTATTACAGGAAACAATGGAGCTCCTGGAGCTGGAGCATCAATTCGTATTAGAGGAATTGGTTCATTGGGAGGTTCTCAAGCACCACTTATTGTAATCGATGGTGTACCGCAAGATTTCACCGGAATTACGGGTGCAGCGGATCCACTCTCTTTAATTAATCCAAATGATATCGAAACTTTCGATATTTTGAAAGACGCATCTGCAACTGCGATATATGGTAACAGAGCTTCAAACGGGGTTATTTTGGTAACTACTAAAAGAGGTTCTGCGGGGAAATTTAAAGTGAATTTTTCTACTTTAGCGTCGGTTTCTACGAAAATGAAAAATACAAATGTATTGTCTGCTGATGAATTCAGGGATTTTGTGAAAGCTAATGCTTCATCTGCTTATCAGGCAAAATTAGGAACTGCAAATACCAATTGGCAAGATTTAATTTATCAGACCGCAACAGGAAGCGATAATAATATTGCGTTGTCTGGTGGGATCAAAGGATTGCCTTATCGCTTGTCTTTAGGATATAATGAGCAAAATGGTATTGTAAGAACCAACTCTTTCAAAAGAACATCAGCAGGTTTAAACCTAACACCGAAATTTTTTGATAATCACTTAGCAGTAACTGTTAATTTAAAAGGAACTTTTACAGATAATAGATTTGCAGCAGGTGGTGTTATTGGAAGCGCAACTTATTTTGATCCTACGCAACCCGTTTATTCAGGAAATGCAAATTATGGAGGTTACTATGAATGGTTGTTAAATGGAGATTTGAATGTTAATGGAAATGCAAATCCACTTGCTCAGTTAGATGCAACAAGAGATATTTCTTCAATTTGGAGAGGTTTAGGGAATATTCAATTGGATTATAAGTCCCATTTCTTACCCGAATTACATTTCAATGTAAACGCTGGTTACGATTATGCAAAATCGAATGGCTCAAAAAGAGAAAGCGGTTTATATAAAACAGCTTTTGCAGATAAAGGTCGTTCCAGAGCTTATTCTCAAGAAAAAGAAAATAGATTGTTAGAAACTTATTTAAGTTATACCAAAACAATTTCTTCTATTAATACAAATGTAGATTTAGTAGGAGGTTATGCTTACCAAAATTTTTATAGAGCAGAACCTTATGCGCCGACTTATAATGGTAATAATGTAGCACCACCAGTTGGACGAGATTTCGCAACCAGAAATGTGCTACTATCCTTTTATGGGCGTGGAATTTTTACTATTGCAAATAAATACATTATTTCTGCCTCTATTAGAAGAGATGGATCTTCTCGATTCTACAATGGTACGAAAGATAATGTTTGGGGAAATTTCCCGGGAGTTTCTGTTGGTTGGAAGATTAACGAAGAAAGTTTCTTGAAAGGAAAAGGAATTAATACTTTGAAATTGAGAGCTGGTTGGGGGAAAACCGGTAATCAGGAACTTTCAGATAATAATTACGCAGCTTCTGGTTCCTATAACTTAAGTAATGGTGGAGCGCAATATTATTTAGGTGATGCTTTTTATCAAATGTATCGTCCAAATATTTTTAATCCTCGCTTAACTTGGGAAACTACAACGACTAAAAATATAGGTTTAGATTATGGTTTTGCGAAGAACAGAATTTTTGGATCAATTGACCTGTTTCAAAAAGTAGCCGATCAACTTTTGGTTTCAGGAGCTCCAATAGCTGCAGGAGATGTATCTAACAATAATAATTTAAATGTTGGAGTGATGGATTCTAAAGGTATTGAAGGATCAATTACCGTAGTTCCAATAAAAACAGAAGATACTACTTTGGAACTTTCCTTTAATGCAACGCACTACGATTCTAAGATTAAAGAACTTTCGCAAGGAGCAAATGATTCTTTTTTCTTACCAGTAGGAGGAATTACTGGTGGAGTTGGTAATACCATTCAAGCACATGCTGTTGGTTATCAACCTTATGCATTCTACGTATTCCAACAAGTTTATGACAATGCAGGTAAACCTATGGATGGTGTTTTTGTAGATCGAAATGGCGACGGAAAGATTAATAATTCAGATAAATATTATTACAAATCTACCCAGCCAGATGCGATTTTAGGTTTCAGTACAAAATACACTCACAAAAACTGGGATGCGGGTTTGAGCGCAAGAGCTGTAATTGGAAATTATGTGTATAATAACGCAGCTTCTAACAGTTCTCTGCAATCGGCTGCTACCAATGAATATTTGCAGAATGTATATTCAACTGCGGTAAGCAATCAGTTTGCAACACCACAGTATTTCTCAGATATTTTTATTGAAAATGCTTCTTTCTTCCGTATAGATAATGTAAATCTAGGATATACTTTCCGTGATATACTTGCCACAGGTTCTTCTCTAAGAGTTTATGGGATGGCACAGAATGTATTAGTAATAACGAAATATACTGGTGTAGATCCAGAGGTTTTCGGTGGGATTGATAATGGTTATTATCAAATGCCAAGAGTGTACTCATTAGGACTTAACTTTAATTTTTAATTAAAAGAAAATGAAAATTTATTCAAAAAGAATTAAAACAATATTAGCAGCAGCTTCTGTAGTTGCTTTATTTGCTACCACATCTTGTATGAGGGATTTAGAACAAACTTCAATATCAGATGATACCGCAGAAGTGGTTTACGGGAATTTTGCAAATTACCCAAATGCTTTGGCTAAATTGTACGGTGGTTTTGCACACGGTGGTCAAGAAGGTGGTGGTGGAAATCCCGACATTAATGGAATTGACGCCAACTTTTCTCAATATACAAGACAGCTCTTTACGATGCAGGTTTTGTCAACAGATGAAGCAGTAATTGCTTGGAATGATGGTACTTTACAATCCATTCACAAAATGAACTGGGATTCTTCTAGTGAATTTGTAAGCGCATTTTATTACAGAATTTTTACGGAAATAGCTTTCTGTAATGATTTTATTCGTAATACAACCGATGAAAAATTAACTGCCCACAATATTACAGGAACTAATTTAGCCGAGGCGAAATACATGAGAACCGAAGCAAGATATTTAAGAGCGTTAGCTTACTACCATGCTTTAGATTTATTCGGAAATATACCTTTTCCCACGGAAGTAAATATGCCGATTGGATCTTCTACACCGCCGCCAAGAATTTTGCGGGCTGATTTATTCAAATATGTTGAAACGGAATTACTGGCTTGTTCTACAGAACTGAAAGCGCCAAGATCCGCTTACGGTAGAGCAGATCAAGCTGCAGCATGGTCACTTTTGGCTAGACTTTATTTAAATGCTAAAGTTTATACCGGAACAGATAGAAGTAAGGATTGTATCACTTATAGCGAAAAAGTAATTGGTGCTGGTTATGGTTTGAAAACTAAATATGCAGATTTATTTCTTGCAGATAATGAAAAAAATAATCCAGAAGTTATTTTCCCAATTGTTTTTGATGGTTTGAAAGCACAGACTTCAGGTGGGTCTACTTACTTGGTTCATGCTTCAGTAGGAGGAACAATGCCTGCTAAAGAATTTGGGATCGGCGGTGGTTGGTCTGGTTTGAGAACTACCAAAGCTTATGTGAATTTGTTTGGTGGCGCTGGAACAAGCGATTTACGTGGAAATTTCTTTACCAACAAACAAACTTTAGAGATTGATGATTTAGGAAATTTCTCCAACGGTTATGCCTTCGTTAAATTTAAAAATGTTACCAGTACAGGAGTAGAAGGACAAGATGGTCCAACACGTGGTTCCGGCAATTTTGTAGATACTGATATTCCTATGTTTAGATTGGCAGATATTTATTTAATGTATGCAGAAGCAAATCTCAGAGGAGGTGGCGGAAACGCTGGAACTGCATTAGGTTATGTAAATTCAATAAGAACAAGAGCAGGAGCGCTTCCGGTAGCATCAATTAATTTAAACTTTATTCTTGACGAAAGAGGTAGAGAATTAGGTTGGGAGATGACCAGAAGAACAGACCTTATCCGCTATTCTAAATTTACAACCGCAGCATATCTGTGGCCGTGGAAAGGGGGTGTTAAAGATGGTCAAGCGGTAGAAGATTACAGAAATCTATATCCAATTCCGGCAAAAGATATTATCGCTAATCCGAACTTGGTTCAAAATGCGGGCTATTAATCTTAACTATAAATGAATAATTACAAAATGAAAAATAAATATATCATTAATGCATTTTATGCATTACTCCTAATTGTCGGCTTAACGTCATGTGATGATCGGGATTTAGTGAAAGCGGACAACAGTGGTGCACCCATCGTGATGGATTTATCTTCAGATCATATTTTTTTAGACAAAAACTATCCAGATAATCCTGCACTTAATGTTTCTTGGAGTCAGGCAACTTACACCGTTCCCGTAGAAGTGAATTATAAAATTGAAGCTTCTAAGGATAAGGATTTCAAAACTCCTTATGTTTTAGGAATTGTGGCACAATCTATTAGAACTGCAACCTATACAGTAGGTCAACTAAATACAGCTGCACAAACAATTGGGTTGACAAAAGATGTGGAGGGAAAAATGTTTTTAAGAGTAACTTCTGCATTAGGAGCCGATAAAATTACAGCAGTTTCTAATGTTACCTCCGTAAATGTTACTCCTTACGCCTTAGAATATCCTACTTTTTATTTAGTAGGAGCAGCTTCTTATGTCGGCTGGAATTCTGGAGTTGCACAAGCTTTGTACAAAAAGAATAATTTTTCGTACATCTACACCTTCATGACTCCAGAGAATTTTAGATTTTTAGGTCAGCAAGCGTGGGATCCTATCAACTACAGTATTGACAATCCTGGAACAGATATGATCAAAAGATATTTTAAGCAAACCTCTGCAAACATAGTTTTCGGTGATCATGAAAATATGAAGTTTACTGACCCAACAAAAATTTATAAAATAGAAATCAATGCAGACGGCGCAGTTCAGTCCATTAATGCGACAGCTTCTGCACTTGGTTTTGATTACCCGAATCTGTATGTTGTAGGAACTTTGAATTCATGGGATGCAGCTACAGCACTTCCGATGACAAAGAAACCAAATGTAGAGGGAATTTATGAATTAACCACTAATTTAGGTGCTAATTCTGAAATGAAATTCTTAGGACAAAAATCTTTCGGAGATTTAGAATGGGGAAATATCTTGAAAGATAACAACGGGAACTCTGGATTTATCGGTCCAAAAAACGATGATTCCAACATCGTCTTCAATGGAAACGGTGGTTCTTATAAAATTACACTGAACCTGAAAGCAGGAACTTATACTATTGAATAATAATAAGCAGATTTAACATGAAAAATATATTTAAAATTTTAATGGTATTATTTTTACCATTACTTCTGCTAAACTCTTGTAGAGATCAGGCAGATAAAAACTGGACTAACCCAGAAGCTTCGATAAAATTGTATAATACAACTTTGAGCAGCAATACCCTTTATCCAACAATGGCGGATAACAGTTTCCGTTTGACATGGGACGGAATGAATGGTGAAACTGGGAACTACACCATACAGTTTTCTAAAACTGCAGATTTTGCGACGCCGGTAACGTTTGCTACAAGTACAAAAAACACTTATACAACTACGGTTAGAGCATTAAACACTGCAATTTTACAGCAAGGATATTCTCCTTATACGCAGACTTTGCTCTACATTAGAGTAATTTTGGGAACTAATTTATCTAATGTAATTTCAGTAGGAATAACACCTTATCCGGTTGCAATTCCTGTAATTACGAGTCCAACCTCTGGACAAGCAATTGTTTTAGATGGAGCAAATCCTAATGTAACTGCAGCGACAATAAAATGGAATGATTATGCTTATGGCGGAGATGTTAAATATAATGTTGAAATTGCTGCTTCAGGTTCCGCGAACTTTTTTCCTTTAGGAACTGTTCAAAATGCAAAAATGCTGGAAGTTTCTCACTTGGTATTTGATAAAGCTGTTTTAAAAACTGGAGCAATAGCAAATATTGCAAGCAATATCGATATTAAAGTAACTGCATCTTCCACTTCGGTTGGTGGAACAATCGTTAAAGTTTCTGATATTGTTACATTTAAAGTGACTCCTTATCAATTAGAGTCATTTTTATATGTTCCTGGTGCTTACCAAAACTGGGATCCGCTTACTGCTGAGTCTTTGCGTTCCGCAACTAGCAATGGAATTTATATTGGTTACATTAATTACACTGCACCAAATTCTGAATTTAAAATTACCACAGCCAGAAATTGGGACAATAGCTACGGAACTACAGGTGGGTATAATATTACCTACAACGGCGGAAACAATTTAGTTGCTCCAAATATAGGTTACCAAAAATTAACTGTAGATACCAATTCACTAACTTACGCTTTAGAAGCATATTCGTGGGGAATAATTGGTAGCGCAACTCCAGGAGGTTGGGATAATGATACCGATTTATTGTGGAATAGTACCACTCAGAAATGGGAAATTAATAATATTGTACTTTCTGTTGGCGAAATCAAATTTAGATTAAACAATGATTGGGGAACCAACTATGGAGATGATGGAAATAATGGAAGTTTAGAGCCAAGTGGAGCGAATATTCCAATTACCGAAGCTGGTAATTATAAAATTACTTTCGACGAAGAAAATTTAGTTTGGACTAAAACAAAATTGTAAGAGCCTTATTAAATATAAACATTGAAACTGTTGCTTTTTTGCAGCAGTTTTTTTGGTTTTTTATGGATAAAGATGCTCCAAATAATTGGTTATGACTCCCATTTTCTCTAAATTTATTGATTGGAAAAAATCATTATGAAAAATCTAAAAACTTCGGTACTTTTCCTTTTATTGGGAAATTTTCTGCTCAATGCACAATCTTTAAAATCTCCCGACGGAAAATTCGAAATGAATTTCCAGTTGAAAACAGGAGTTCCATACTATAATTTAAAATACGATGGAAAAACAGTAGTCGAAGATTCTAAATTAGGATTGAGACTGTTGAAAGACGGCAATATTCAATTCGCCTCCGAAATTGAAAATAAAGATCAGAAAGGAAAAGATTTAGATAATGGCTTTACCAAAACTGCAGAGAAATTCGATTCCAAAAACGAAACTTGGGATCCGATCATGGGTGAAAAAAAATCATACATCAATCACTACAACGAACTGGCAGTGACTTTGGATCAAGCCGCAAACGACCGACATATTGTAGTTAAATTCCGTTTGTTTAATGATGGTTTAGGTTTCAGGTATGAATTTCCCGAGCAAAAAAATCTGAATTATTTCGTCATTAAAGAAGAAGATTCCGAGATCGATCTTCCAACCGATATGAAAGCTTGGTGGCTTGCCGGCGATTACGATACCGAAGAATATCAAACTCAAACCACCAAATTATCAGAAATCCCTGCAAAATGGCCCACTTCTTATGATGGAAATGCCTCCCAAACTCCAATTAAAAATGCAGTACAAACTCCTTTAATGTTGAAAAAAGAAGGCAAAGATCAGTTGTATATGAATATTGCAGAAGCTGCCGTCATCAATTATCCGGCTTCAAATTTAGAATTGGACGCTGTAAATTTCAGATTTAAAACCCATTTAACTCCAGATGCTCAAGGTGCGAAAGGTTATATTCAAACTCCATCAGTTTCTCCATGGCGAACCATTATCGTCTCCCCGAAAGCCGAAGAAGTCTTAGCTTCAAAAATGCTTTTTAACCTTAATGAACCCACTCAATATAAAGATACTTCTTACATTCATCCTACAAAATATATGGGAGTGTGGTGGGAAATGATTATCGGAAAATCGCAGTGGGCTTATTCGACCGCGAATAATGTACACATCGGAATTACAGACTTTTCTAAATTAACTCCTAATGGAAAACACGCCGCCAACAATACCAAAGTAAAAGAATACATCGATTTTGCTTCAGCAAACGGTTTCGATGCTTTACTCATCGAAGGTTGGAACACCGGTTGGGAAGACTGGTTCGGCCACAGCAAAGAATTCGTTTTCGATTTCATCACGCCATATCCCGATTTTGACATCAAAATGTTGAACGATTATGCGCATTCGAAAAATTTGAAATTGATGATGCACCACGAAACGTCAGGTTCTGCAACGAACTACGAAAGATGGTCCGATGACGCTTTTAAGTTGATGAATAAATATGGTTACGAATCTGCGAAAACTGGTTACGTTGGAAATATTATTCCTCGCGGTGAACATCATTATTCACAATGGATGATCAATCATTATTTAAGAATTGCTGAAAAAGCCAACGATTACAAGATCATGATCAACTCCCACGAATCGGTTCGTCCAAGTGGTTTAAGCAGAACTTATCCAAACTGGATCGCTGCAGAAGCTGCCCGTGGAACTGAGTTCGAAGCTTTCGGCGGAAACAATCCCGATCATCAAACCATTTTACCTTTCACCCGTTTTATGGGCGGACCAATGGATTATACGCCGGGAATTTTCCAGACTAAATTCGATTATTATTTTCCTGGCGATACGAGATTTGTGAAAACCACTTTGGCAAAACAGTTGGCGTTGTATGTGGTTATGTATTCTCCACTTCAAATGGCGGCCGATTTACCGGAAAATTACGCCAAACATATGGATGCTTTTCAGTTCATTAAAGATGTTGCATTAGATTGGGATGATACCGTTATTTTATCCGCAGAACCCGGCGATTATATTCATACCGCACGTAAAACCAAAGGAAAAGACGAATGGTTTGTGGGTGGGATCACCGATGAAAATGCCAGAACTTATACCGTAGATTTTGCTTTCCTTCCAAAAGGTAAAAAATACGAAGCAACCGTTTATGCCGATGGCGACGATGCCGATTACATCAACAATCCGCAGTCTTACAAAATTTACAAGAAAACCGTCACCAGTAAATCAAAACTTCCAATAAAGTTAGCAAGAAGCGGTGGTTACGCCATTTCTATAGAACCTGTAAAGTAAAAATTATAAAATTTTTTTTAGGAGCTGATCCCGCTCTTCGCTATATCTTTTGTTCCGCTTTGCTCCACAAAAGGATGCCGCTGCGATCGGGGCTAAGGATTTTAGCGATCAATTAATACTTTGTCAAAGTTTAAAAATCTTGGACAAAGTTTCCGAACAACTTGACCAACGTTACTGAAAATTAAAAAACTGACGCTCGCTTCGCTCGCGCCATCTTAAAAAAACATGAAAAAAATATCATTCCTATTTCTATTCATTTCATTATTTAGTTTCGCGCAGATCCAAAAAGTAGAACCCGCTTTCTGGTGGCATGGAATGAAAAATCCCGAACTCCAGATTTTGGTTTACGGAAAAGATATTTCAAAATATCATGTCGAGCTTTCCGATAACATTAAGATAAAAAATCTGACCAAAACCGAGAATCCAAACTATATCTTCATCACCATTAATACCGATGAGGTAAAAAATTCTTCTTTTAAAATTAATTTTAAAAACGGAAAGAAAACAGCCGATTCTTACACTTACGAACTCAAAAAAAGAAATCCAGGTTCTGCAGACAGAAATTCATTTTCATCAAAAGATGTCATGTATTTAATTATGCCTGATCGATTTGCAAATGGTGATCCATCAAACGATTCTCAACCAAACCTTACCGAAAAAGCAAACCGCAATTTACCAAGTGGAAGACATGGCGGCGATTTGCGTGGCGTCATTAATCATTTAGATTATCTCCAAAATTTAGGCGTAACTTCTCTTTGGCTCACTCCCGTAAATGAAGACAACGAAAAGAAAACTTCCTATCACGGTTATGCTCAAACTGATTTGTATAAAATTGATGGCCGTTACGGAACCAACGAAGAATATCTTGAACTTTCCCGCAATCTTCAAAAACGTGGAATGATGCTCATTCAGGATTACGTCACCAATCACTGGGGAATTTCACACTGGATGATTCAGGATTTACCAACCAAAGACTGGATCCATCAATTCAAAGATGGTGAAGGAAAATATGGTTTCAAAAGATCCAATTACAGAATATCATCTCAGTTTGACACCAATGTTTCTGAAATCGATAAAGAAGAAGCATTAAATGGTTGGTTCGATACGACTATGCCTGATCTTAATCAAAGCAATCCTCTGCTTTTAAAATACCTGACTCAAAATGCAATCTGGTGGATCGAATATGCCGAACTTGGCGGATTGCGCGTCGATACTTATCCTTACAACGATAAAATTGCGATGGCAAAATGGGCAAAAGCGATCACCGACGAATATCCGAATTTCAATATTGTCGGCGAAGCCTGGATGTCGAGTCCGGCGCACATTTCCTATTGGCAAAAGGATTCTAAAATTGCAGCCATAGAAAATTATAATTCGAATCTTCCCTCGGTGATGGATTTTAGTTTATACACCGATTTACCAGATGCTTTGAAAGAAGAAAAAAGTTGGGATAAAGGAATGACAAAAATCTACGATTCTTTTAGCAACGATTTTTTGTATCCGAACATCAATAATATTTTGGTCTTTTTTGAAAATCACGATACCGAAAGATTTAATGAGATTTTTAAAGGTGATGTTCGATATTACAAGATGGCGATGACTTTAATCGCAACCATTCGTGGAATTCCGCAATTATATTACGGTTCAGAAATCGGAATGCTGGGCGATAAAAACAAAGGGGGCGATGCTAATATTCGACGAGATTTTCCCGGCGGCTGGAAAGGAGATGCTCAAAATGCATTCAATCCAGAAACCCAAACATCCGAACAAAAACAATTTTACGATTATACCCAAAAATTACTGAACTGGCGAAAAGGAAAAGAAGTCATTCACACCGGGAAAACCAAACATTATATCCCAAAAGAAAAAGTATATGTTTACTTCCGGTATAATGATAATGCAGGGAAAAGTCGCGACTTGTCCAGTAAAAATGGCGATTCAAATAATGACAAGGTAATGGTCATCATCAATAATAATGAAAACGAACAAACTTTTGACTTGAAACGATTCGCTGAATCCTTGGAGGGAATTTCCAAAGGAAAAGATGTTATTTCGGGTAAAGAAATTCCAATTTCTATTGAAAATAAATTAACAATTTCAGGAAAATCTTCACTAATTTTAGAACTTGAATAATAGAAATAAACTGGTAAAAATGCACAGGGTCATGCTGAACTTGTCGCCTCTTTAAAATTTAATAAGAATGAAAAAAAATATAACATTTACATTAATTACCTTTCTACTACTTTTCTCCAATTCCCTTTTCTCGCAGAAAAAAGGTTTTTACGAAAACGTACAGAAAAAGAATGTGAGCAAAGTTTTAGATGATCTGAATTTGTATGCTGCAACTGCAGATTTTAAAAACTACTTCAATCTCTACGCAGAAGAATCTACCTTCATCGGAACTGATGCCAATGAAGTTTGGAACAAAAAAGAATTCATGGATTACGCGAAATCTGCTTTCGACAAAGGAAGAGCCTGGAGTTTTACTTCCTTAAAAAGAAACATCACTTTTAGCGCCGATGGAAAATACGCCTGGTTTAACGAGTTATTGGATACTCAAATGAAGCTTTGTCGCGGAAGTGGCGTTCTTGAAAAAATAGGAAACCAGTGGAAAATTAGACAATATGTTTTATCAATGACCATTCCCAATGAGGTCAACAAAGATATTATCAAAATAAAAACACCGATTGAAGACGAAATAATTTCTGATTTAAAAAAGAAATAATATTTGCATCCATTATTAAATATCTAACATTCAACATTTAAAAAAATGATAAAAAAAATAAAGCCAAATCTTTCTATTCCGCAGATCATCAACATGAGTATGGGATTTTTGGGAATTCAAATGGCGTTTGGACTTCAAAATGGAAATGCAAGTAGAATTTTGGCCAACTTCGGTGCAGATGTAGGACAACTGTCTTGGTTTTGGCTCGTTGCGCCAATTACAGGTTTAATTGTACAACCGATCATTGGTCATATGGGCGACAACACTTGGAGTCCACTCGGAAGAAGAAAACCCTATTTTTTAATCGGTGCTACTTTATGTGCAATCGGTTTAGTTGCCTTACCAAATGCAGCTTCTGCAACAACAATGTTAGGCGCGAGTGTTTTACTTTTAGCGGTAATTTTCTTAGCAATGATGGACTTTTCCATCAATATTGCAATGGAACCTTTTCGTGCTTTAGTAGGAGATATGCTGCCAAAACATCAGGGAACGATAGGATTTGGCGTTCAAACAATTTTAATTGGTATTGGTGCAGTAATTGGTTCTGAAATGCCAAACTTGCTGACAAAATTAGGAGTTTCGAATGTTGCCGCAGAAGGTTTTGTCGCCAATAATGTGATCTATGCTTTTTATATTGGTGCAGCGGTTTTAATTATTTCGATCCTTTATACGATCGTAACCACAAGAGAATATTCGCCTAAAGAATTTGCGGAATTTGCAGGCGATGAAAGTGTGGCAGAACCTTCTAAATTTTCTGAAATGTTCAGGGATTTCTCGAAGATTCCTTCCAAAATGAAAAAGCTTGGAGTCGTACAATTTTTCTCCTGGTTTGCTTTATTTACGATGTGGGTTTTTACCACAAGTGCTTTGGCAACTCATACTTTTGGACTTTCACCTGAAGACACAAAATCTTTACAATATAACAAAGCCGGAGATTTAACAGGTCATTTATTCGGACTCTATAATTTATTTGCCATTCCGTTTGCATTTCTGTTAACACCTATTGCAAAAGCTATTGGTAAAAAACAAACTCACGCATTAGCATTGTTTTGTGGAGGTTTAGGATTGATTTCTATGTTCTTTATTAAAGACAGTAATATGCTTTGGATCTCCATGGTCGGACTTGGTTTTGCGTGGGCAAGTATTTTGGCGATGCCTTATGCAATGTTGATCGATGCTATTCCACAACATAAAATGGGAGTTTATATGGGGATTTTTAATTTCTTCATTGTAATTCCGCAAATTATAAATGGTATTTTCGGCGGACCAATTGTTCAAAATCTTTTCGGAAATATGGCGATGGATTATGTCGTTGTCGGTGGAGTTTGTATGTTGATTGCTGCAGCAGTAACCATGTTCTTAATCGAAAATGATAAAGACGAAACACCGCAGGAACTTGAAGAAGAAATTAAGCAGGTTCATTTTTAAATTCTAAAAACATTAATCGAAAATTTTGCTTGAAGTTTAATGTTATGAACTCTCCAAATTTGCTGAAAGAAATATTTTTTATGAAGAAAATTTCAACAGGCCGTCTCAGTATTGAGATGGCTTTTTTTCTCTTTAGTTTTTCTGAAAAGTCTTCGCACCCTTCTTATCTTAAATCAATGCTTTTCAGGCGATAAGATGATACTTTTGTTAAATAATTAGAGCATAAAAATTTTTTTAAATAAAATAGAAAAGATATGAAAACAGTTTATCACAAATCAGATTCACGAGGTTTCGCAGATCACGGTTGGTTGAAATCTCACCACACTTTTAGTTTTGCAAATTATCAAAATCCTGAAAGAATGCACTTTGGAGTTTTGCGTGTTTTGAATGATGATCAGGTCGCATCAGGAATGGGTTTCGGCACGCATCCGCACCGCGATATGGAAATTATTTCGATTCCGTTGGAGGGTGATTTAGAACACAGAGATTCTATGGGCACAGCTTCCGTTATTAGAAAAGGAGAAATTCAGGTGATGAGTGCTGGAACTGGCGTTAAGCACAGCGAATACAATAAAAATAAAGAAGAACTTGTGAAGTTCTTACAGATTTGGATCATTCCAAACAAAATGAATGTAGAACCTCGTTACGATCAGATCAGTATTAAAGAAGGTGAAAAATTAAATGATTTCCAACAGATCCTTTCTCCAGATCCAGATGATGAAGGAGTTTGGATTCACCAAAATGCTTGGTTTATCTTAGCAAAATTTGAAAAAGGAATTTCGAAAGAATATCAATTACACGATCCGAAAAATGGCGTTTATTTATTTGTTTTAAAAGGTTCAGCAAAAGTAGGTGATCAAAATCTAGAAACCAGAGACGGATTCGGAGTTTGGGAAACTGAAGCGCTTACTTTAGAAGCGACAGAAGATTCCGAGATCTTATTAATGGAAGTCCCGATGGATTTGCCTAAAATGTAATTATTTATTTAAATATAATCAAATCAGAAAACGGGTTGCAGTTAATGTGATCCGTTTTTTTTATATTTATAAAAGTTTTTGATTATAAAAGTTTTTTTATCAAAAACACCTTCAAAACAGGAACTTCACTTATCGTAATGTCTTTTACACAGGTCATCAAAGTAATCGTTTTATGTTTTTTAATTTGATTTAAAAATGCTTCCGTTTCTGGATTTTCATTGAGTTCTTTCAAATATTTTGCATTGAACTCCTCAAAATCAATTTCTTTTCCGTGATAAGATTTCCGCAGTTCGTTTGAAGGTGCGATTTCTTTTGCCCATAAGTCAATATGCGCATCTTCTTTTTTCATTCCTCTTGGCCAAAGTCGATCTACAAGAATTCTGAAACCATCTTCTTTTTCAGCCTTTTCGTAGATTCTTTTTTCTAAAATTTCCATCTTGACTTTTTATAAATTTAAGAAAAAAAAGTTTCTGTTTCAATTAAGTCTGCCGAATTTCAAATGAAATCAATAAAATTGAGGTTCCAAATATCAAAATCTGGAAAATATTTTTGTTGAAAAATTATGAATGGAATTTTTATTTCTTAACCAAAGAATAGATTTTCTTACCAATATTGAATAAAACAACCATCAGCAAACCAGCAATAATTCCATATAGAAGCTGTTTCGCCATTTCTGGAAAGTTGGGCCAAAAGTGATGCAAAACTTCAATATTATGGTCGAAAATTCCACCTGAAACTAATAATAAAGCAATAGTTCCGATGACGGATAATGCTTTTATAATAATGGGTAAAGCTTTTACTAAAAAATTTCCGAGAGCGTTTAGAATTCCTTTGTTATTGGATTTTTTGATTAATTTATATCCTGCATCGTCCATTCTCACGATTAATGCAACGATTCCGTAAACTCCAATAGTCGCTAAAACTGCGACCACAGAAACGGTAACAATTTGAATTGGTAAACTTTTGTCTAAAACAGATCCTAAAGCAATGATAACAATTTCAATAGATAAAATAAAATCGGTCATCACGGCAGATTTCACTTTTGAATTTTCCAGTTCCGCTGCATCGCCAATTTCTTCAACTACTTTTTCGCCCTCTTTTTTTTGATGGAAAAAATATTCGATAATTTTTTCAACACCTTCGAAAGCCAGATATAATCCTCCTAAAACTAAAATTACTTTAATCGCAGGTGGAAAAAGAAATTGCAACAGAAAAGCAATGGGTAGAATGATGAGTTTGTTAAGAAAAGATCCTTTCATGATTTTCATCAGCACCGGAATTTCCCTTGATGATAAAAAACCGGTGGCTTTTTCTGCATTCACCGCCAAATCATCGCCCAGAATTCCTGCAGTCTGTTTGGTTGCGATTTTTGAAGCGACTGCAACATCATCCATTAATGCTGCGATATCATCTAATATTGCAAAAAAGCCTGAAGCCATAATTAAATTTTTTTTGAGTCTCCAAAAGTACTTATTTCGGTGACAATTTCAGTTCGATTTATTTTTGGGATTATTTTATGAAGAAGCATTTTCTAAATTCGTTAAAAAATCTTATTTTCGCAAAACAAAATTTTTATAAGTGAAACCGCATCATATACATTCACCAAAAGAAGAAATCCAAGAATTTGGGAATGTAAACGACGCTGAAAAATAAATAAAAAGCCGACCATCAGAATGATTGTCGGCTTTTTTATTGTAGTTAAAACAGATCTTCAAATTTTAAATAAAAAATTTAGAATCATACCATTAAAGAAACCAAAATGAGCAATACCTATAAATCCGCCGGAGTCGATAAAGAAGAAGGTTACAAAACCGTAGATAAAATAAAAACTGCAGTTTCGGAAACGCATAATGCAAATGTGCTGAATAATCTCGGAAGTTTCGGTGCATTCTATGAAATCGCAGGTTACAAAAATCCTGTTTTAGTAAGTGGAACCGATGGAGTAGGAACTAAACTGAAAGTTGCTTTAGATTCAAAAAAATATGATTCGATAGGAGTTGATTGTTTTGCAATGTGCGCAAATGATATTATTTGTCATGGCGCGAAACCTCTTTTTTTCCTCGATTATTTAGCGTGCGGAAAATTAGATTCAGAAATCGCTGCCGAAATTGTGATGGGAATGGTAAAAGCTTGCAAAGACAATAACTGCGCACTAATTGGTGGAGAAACTGCGGAAATGCCTGGAATGTACAAACCTGGAGATTATGATGTCGCAGGTTTTTGTGTTGGAATTGTAGAAAAAGATCAGATCATCGATGGTTCAAATATTAAGAAAGGTTGTAAAATTATTGCACTTCCAAGTTCTGGATTTCACTCCAATGGTTTTTCATTGGTAAGAAAAATTTTCCCTGATTTCAATGAAGAGTTTGAAGGAAAACCTTTGTACGAAACACTTCTTGAACCTACAAGATTATATTATCAACCGATTCACAAAATCTTAGAAGAAATTGATGTTTGTGGAATCGCTCATATCACAGGTGGCGGAATTATTGAAAATATTCCCAGAATTATCCCTGAAAATTTGTGTGCGACGATTGAGGTATCAAAAATTAAAATTCCATCTGTAATGTTGGAATTAGAAAAGCGAGGAAATATTGATCGTATGGAAATGTACGGAACTTTCAATATGGGAGTTGGAATGGTTGTCGTTACCGATGAAGAACATGCAGAGAAAGTACTGAATCTAATTGAGGATGCTTACGAAATCGGTGAAATCAATGAAGGTGCGGAGAAGATAAAATTAATCTAATAAATGTACCAATATATAAATATACCAGTGTAACAATCTCAACACATTAATAAATTGGTAAACTGTTACATTAAATAAATGAAAAATATTGTCGTTCTGGTTTCCGGTGGCGGAACAAACCTTCAAAGAATTATCGACTGCATCGAAAGTGGAGAAATTCTAAATGCCCATATTTCTTCAGTGATCGCTGATCGCGAATGTTTCGGTTTGGAACGTGCTAAAAAACATGGAATTGCAACGCAGTTAATTCCCAGAGGAAAAACATTTTCTTCAGAATTAAAAACCGTTATTCCTGGAGATACAGATTTAATTGTGCTCGCCGGATTTTTATCAATTTTAAATAAAGAGTTCTGTGAATCTTTTCAAGGAAAGATCATCAATATTCATCCTGCATTATTACCAAAATTTGGTGGAAAAGGAATGTGGGGAAATCATGTTCACGACGCAGTTTTAGAAGCAAACGAAAACGAAAGTGGCGCAACAGTTCATTATGTAACCTCCGGAATTGATGAAGGCGAAATTATTGTCCAAAGATCTTTTCCAATAGGTGAAAATGAAACCGTAGAAACTTTAGCCCAGAAAATTCACGATACAGAATTTGAAATTTATCCAAAAGCAATCAACTTGGTTTTAAATAAAAACTGACAACCAAGCCACAACATGACGCAATCAAAAGCATAGGATGAAGCCCTATGAATGAATGAATAAAACAAAAACCGTTGGTGAAAGAACGGGATCTAATAAAAAGTAAAAAGAAAGAAAATGTCAAAAAAAAGAGCGCTCATCTCCGTTTCCGATAAGTCTGGACTCATAGATTTTGCAAAGTTTTTAGAAGCAAACAATTACGAATTGGTTTCCACAGGCGGAACATTCAAACATTTGAAAGAAGCGGGTTTAAATCCCATTCAAATTGATGAAGTTACCGACTTCCCAGAAATGTTAGATGGTCGTGTAAAAACGTTACATCCCAAAGTTCACGGCGGTTTATTGGCTGTTCGTACAAATGAAGAACATATGAAAACCGTTCAGGAACACGAAATTGGATTAATTGAAATGGTCATTGTCAATTTATATCCATTTTTCGAAAATGCAAATTCCGATATTTCTTTAGATGAAAAAGTCGAGTTCATCGATATTGGCGGACCTTCAATGTTGCGTTCCGGTGCAAAAAATTATAATTCGGTAACAGTTCTGACCGATGTTGAAGATTATGCAAAAGTGCAGCAGGAAATTGCTGAAACTGGCGACACGACTTTAGAAACACGAAAAAAACTCGCCGGAAAAGTATTCAACTTGACTTCTGCGTACGACGGCGCAATATCTAAAATGCTTCTGGAAGAAGAATATCCACAATATTTAAATGCTTCTTATAAGAAAGTTTCTGATTTAAGATACGGCGAAAATCCACATCAAACTGCAGCTTATTACGTTTCAACAACGGATAATGGCGCGATGAAAGATTTCGAAATTTTGGGTGGAAAAGAATTGTCTTTCAACAATCTCCGTGATATGGATTTATGCTGGAAAGTCGTGAACGAATTCAAAGAAGAAATGGCATGTTGCGCCGTGAAACATTCTACACCATGTGGCGTTGCTGTTGGAACTTCTGCTTTAGAAACTTACAAGAAAACTTTTGAATGTGATCCAGTTTCCATTTTTGGCGGAATTATTGGTATGAACTTCAAAGTAGATGCAGCAACTGCAGAAGAATTAAATAAAACCTTTCTCGAAATTGTGATGGCACCAGATTTCGATGAAGAGGCTTTAGAAATTTTAAGAAAAAAGAAAAATTTAAGAATTATCAAAATTAAAAATCCTGTTTCCGATGCTCAAACCTGGGTAAAAGTAGATGGCGGAATTTTAGTTCAGGATAATGACAGTCAATTTTCAGAAAAAATAGAAACCGTAACCGTTTTTCAACCAACTCCGGATCAGGAGAAAGCACTTTTATTTGCGCAGCGTGTTGTAAAATATGTGAAATCAAATGCGATCGTTGTTTCCAACGGTTATCAGGCTTTAGGAATTGGCGGCGGACAGGTGAATAGAATTTGGGCAACCGAACACGCCGTAGAAAGAGCAAAACAGAAATTCTCCGGAGATCTGGTTTTAGCTTCAGACGCATTTTTCCCTTTCCGGGATGTTGTTGATTTTTGTGCAAAAGAAGGTATCAAAGCAATTATTCAACCTGGTGGAAGTATGCGTGACGAAGAAAGCATTGAAGCTGCAAACGAACATGGAATTCCAATGATGTTTACCGGGATGCGTCATTTTTTCCACTGATTAAATGCTGATTATCAATCTTATCCACAGTGTTAACTAAAAATTAAGAAACTTTTCTTCAAACTAAATTTGAAATCCATTTACAAATCAGTAATTTTGTAAAACTCTAAATAAGCAAACTAAATATGAAAATATTAATCGTAGGAAACGGCGGAAGAGAATCTGCAATCGCTATGAAATTACACAGCGACAGTAGAATTTCTAAAATGTATTTTGCAAAAGGCAATGCAACCACCGCTAAACTTGGTCAAAACGTATATGAAGAAAGTGTAGTCGCTTTGCGGGATTTCGCCATTAATGAAAGAATCGATCTTACCATTGTTGGTCCAGAAGCTCCTTTGGTAGAAGGTATTGTTGATGATTTTAAAGAACATGGCCTGAAAATTTTCGGCCCACGAAAAAGAACCGCCGAATTGGAAGGTAGTAAAGCTTTTTCTAAAAGATTCATGCAAACCAATAACATTAAAACTGCAAAAGCGGTAGTTTTCGATGCCTACCAAGACGCAATGGATTATGTGAAGACTCAAAAATTCCCCATCGTTATCAAAGCAAGTGGTCTTGCTGGTGGAAAAGGAGTTGTGATTGCAACTGATTTGGCAGAAGCTGAGTTAACGATTCATCGTTTTATGATCGAAAGAATTTATGGTGATGCCGGAATTCAATTGATTATCGAAGAATATTTGAGAGGTTTTGAAGCTTCAATTATTGCATTTGCGAACGGTAAAAAATTGTTCCCATGTGTTTCTGTAAAAGATTATAAAAAAGCATGGACAGGCGATAAAGGTCCAAACACCGGTGGAATGGGCAGTGTTGCACCAAGTCCTGAATTTACAGAGGCGCATTACGCAGATTTCGAGAAAAATATTTTAGCACCTACATTGGCGGGACTTCAAGGCGCCGGTATTCATTTCAAAGGATTTATTTTCTTTGGTTTAATGGTGACCAACGACGGAACTTATCTTCTGGAGTACAATTTAAGACTGGGCGATCCAGAAACTCAGGTTATTTTGCCATTGATGGAAAACAATCTTCTCGACGTCATAACCGATTGTCTTGACGGAAAAGATATTGATCTTAAATTCAAAGACGAAAAAGCAATTTGTCTCGTGATGTGTTCCGGTGGTTACCCAAATAAAATTGATACCGGATTTGAAATTAAAAATTCAGATAAAGTAAAAAATAGCCAGGTTATGTTTGCAGGCGCAAGATATGCCGGTGACAAAATTATAACAACTGGTGGTCGGGTTTTGAGCGTTGTGGCAACGGGCGATACTTACGAAGAAGCTCGAAAAACAGTGTACGCGGATGCATTGAAAATTCAGTTCGATTATGCATTTTACAGAGAAGACATAGGTAAATTCTAAAAAAACAAAGGGCGTGATTTTTCACGTCTTTTTTTTTCAGTTTTTTTAGGAGCTATTTCCCGCTTTCCACTGCAATCTTTTTTTTCAAAAAAGGATTTCCGTTGCAATCGGGGCTAGTTAAGACTTCGTTTCAAAATAAAATAAATGATAAAAACAGAATATTTTATCATTACAGAAAATAAACCAAAGAAATAAATTCGATTTATGAACAACGGTATCATTATTTTAGATTTCGGTTCTCAATATAATCAGTTGATCGCCAGAAGAATTCGGGAGCACGGCGTTTATTCAGAAGTCATTCCTTTCAATACTCCGATTGACGAAATCATAGCAAGAAATCCTTCAGGAATTATACTTTCCGGCGGACCAAGTTCTGTGAATGCTGAAAATGCACATTTAATAGAAAAATCACTTCTCGAAAAAAATATTCCAATTTTAGGAATTTGCTACGGAATGCAGCTGATCACTCATTTATTGGGTGGAACAGTAAAGAAAGGCGTAAAAGGAGAATACGGAAAAGCAAAACTCGAGATCCAAAAATCCAACAGCTTACTTTCCGGAGTGAGTCGCTTTTCTACCGTTTGGATGAGTCATTTCGACGAGGTAGAAACTGTTCCCGAAGGATTTTATGTCAATGGAATGACCGACGTTATTTCTGCGATTTCCAATGAATCCAAAAAAATATATTGCGTTCAGTTTCATCCCGAAGTTTCACACACTGAAGAAGGAGCTAGAATGCTAGAAAATTTTATCTTCAATGTTTGTAAAGCACCGAAAAGCTGGAAACTCACCAATTACATCGATGAAACAATAGCAGACATTAAAGAAAAAGTTGGCGATCAAAAAGTGATCCTAGGACTTTCTGGTGGAGTAGATTCTTCCGTTGCTGCTGTTTTAATTCACCGCGCGATCGGTGATCAGTTGCAGTGTATCTTCGTTGACACCGGACTTTTGAGAAAAGATGAAGGAAACAAAGTAATGGAAAACTACGGTGAACATTTTAATTTGAAAATTAAAATGATCGATGCTTCCGAAAGATTTCTTTCTAAGTTAAAGGGAATTTCAGATCCGGAGCAAAAAAGAAAAGCCATCGGTAATGAATTCGTTGCTGTTTTCGACGAAGAATCTCATAAGATTGAAGGCGCGAAATTTTTAGCACAGGGAACCATTTATCCAGATGTTATCGAAAGTCAATCTGTAAAAGGACCTTCTTCTGTCATTAAATCGCACCACAATGTTGGCGGATTACCGGAAGAAATGGGTTTTGAATTGTTAGAACCTTTGCGCGAACTTTTCAAAGATGAGGTTCGTAAAGTAGGAGAGGAACTTGGGATTCCCCATCATTTGGTTCACCGTCATCCTTTTCCCGGCCCAGGTTTAGGTATAAGAATTTTAGGAGAAGTTGATGAAGAAAAAGTTAAGATCCTACAAGAAGCTGACGATATTTTTATTGAAGAATTGTACAAAAATGATCTGTACGATAAAGTTTCGCAAGCATTCGTCGTTTTACTTCCCGTGAAATCTGTTGGTGTAATGGGCGACGAAAGAACGTATGAATATACCGCAGTCGTTCGTTCCGCAAATACGACCGATTTTATGACTGCAACCTGGAGCAGACTTCCGTACGAATTTTTAGATACCATTTCTAACCGAATTATTAATGAAGTGAAAGGAATCAACCGTGTCGCTTATGATATTTCGAGCAAACCACCTGCAACCATTGAGTGGGAATAATTTAGATTTCTCAATATAAAATACATGATAAATATTCCCCTTTTTTAAAGAATTGGGGAATACTTTTTGCCAAATCCCTGTAAAACTACTTTATGTTTAATAAACAACAACGGAAATTAAAACGGTCAGCGAGATTGATCTCGATTTTTAGCAAATATGGTTTCAAAGATATTTTGGCTCGAATGAATCTGGCGAAGAACGAACCTTCCGTTGATGAAAATGAAGTTGTTTTTACGAATTCTGTTTACGAAAGAATCAGAATGGCGTTGGAGGAATTGGGACCTACGTTTGTAAAATTAGGTCAAACCTTTTCCAGTCGCGAAGATTTATTGCCACCGGAATTAATTACAGAATTACAGAAACTTCAGGACAAAGTTGAAGAAGTTGATCTGAATGTGGAAGAAATTTTAGAGCAGGAATTCAATATTTCTCCGAAAGATTATTTTAGCGACATTCAGAAAAAACCAATGGCAACGGCGTCAATAGCACAGGTTTATAAAGCGGTTTTGAATGATGGTCCGGAAGTGATTCTGAAAATCAAAAAACCGAACGTTCAGGAAAATATTCAGGATGATTTGCTGTTGCTGCATGATTTGGTGAAAGTCATTACGACCTATTCAGAAATTGGGGAGAAACTCGACTTGAAACAGGCGATCTCCACTTTCGAAAAATCTCTGCTGGAAGAAATTTCCTTGATCAACGAAAAAAATAATATTCAGCAATTTGCTTTAAACTTTAAAAATAATAAGGAAACCTACGTTCCGAAAGTGTATGAAGAGTTTTGTAGCAACAATATTCTTTGCATGGAATTTATCGATGGCTTAAAAATCACCAATAAAGAAGGATTTTTGGAAAATGAAATCGATCCCGTGAAAATCTCCGAAATTGGTTTGCGTTTGTTTGTTTCTCAGATTTTAGATTACGGCTTTTTCCACGCAGATCCGCACGCCGGAAATATTTTGGTGAAGAAAGATGGAAAAGTCGTTTTTATTGATTTTGGCGCGGTTGGAAAAATTCAACCAAATGATAAAGAAATTCTGGAGCAGCTCATCGTGGCTTTTGTCTCCAAAAATGCGCCGAAGATCGTTAAAAATCTAAAGAAGATGGCGGTGAGTTATGAGATTCCGGATGAAAAAGCTTTTCAAAATGATGTTGAAGACGTACTCAATTTCGTTCACAGCGGTTCGATCCAAAATATTGATGTTCCGAAACTGGTCGCTAAAATGGGCAATACTCTAAAGAACAACAGAATCAATATGCCAGATTATTTGTATCTGCTTTTGAAAGGAATCAGTCTGATCGAGGGCGTTGGAAGAAGCATTAATCCAGATTTAGATATTGTAAAAAGTCTGCAGCCTTTCACTAAAAAAATCATTTTCAATAAAATATCGCCCAAAAAATTAGTGAAATCCGGCTCGCAAAAACTCCTCGAACTTGCGGATAATATTGAAGAGATCCCGAAAGAATTGCGTTCGCTTCTTCAGAAATTAGATGAAAATAAATTTACAGTCACAAGCGAAATTAAGAGCATTGATAAGACACATCAACTGATTAAATCTAGCATCGTGAATCTAATTTTAACCATGATTTTGTGTGCGAATATTATTTCCACCGCTATTCTCTGGAATTCAGAAAGTGCTTACAATATTAGTGGAATTCCGCTTTTAATTATCCTCAGTTTTACACTTTCCATTTCTCTGATACTGGTACTTTTTCTTAGATTGATGAAAAGATAATTTCAAAAAATGCTGAGAAAGGTTTATTAAAATGTTCAAACTATTTTGATCCACCGCTGTCTTTTTCCACATTCGTTTTCGTGTTTTCTTTTACTTTTTGATTTCCAAATCTTTTGACCAGAGAAAAAGAAACGCCGTACCAGTCAAAAACCGATGCCGTTCTAAAAGTTCCTATCGGTGCATATGTAGTGCTGTCGAAAGATGGTTTAGAGAAAATATTATTGAGTCTTAAGGTTGCTTCCATCTCCAGTTTGGGAAATATTTTAGTCGCCGAGATCGTATGGAAAATATTTGTTTTATTGCCAAGCGAATTTCCATTATTCTGAGTGAAAACTCCAACCCAACCGTTTAAATTAATATCTTTTCCAAATAAATTGGTGTAAGACATGTTTGTTGAACCTGTGAAATTGGTAATGTAATTTTTAGCATTTAAATTATTTCTCGTATTGAAATCACTATTGTCCGCGTAATTTGCGTTGATGTTCACATTAATATTCAACTTATTTTTCAAAAAAGTTTGATTCGTATTAAAACTCAAAGAATACCGTTCTGCTTTACCATCAAAATTCGTAGGTGTACTGATGGTTTTTCCATCTTCAACAACATAAGAAGTCCAGTAATCATGATTGGTAAAGAAGTAAGATAAGGAAACAAAATATTTTTTCTTCAATCCTAATTTCAGGGAAAAGCGATCACTTGGATTGGCTTGCAGATCCATATTTCCGCGGTAATACGTTCCATCGTCTCCAGGCAATAAAAACGGATTAAATTCTGAATAATAAGGCCGCCAAACATTGTGGTTATAAGTGGCGCTCAAATTATAATTTTCTGTTAGCGAGTACTTTACCAGCAAGTCGGGAAGTAGCGTACTGTAGGAATTGCTTTTTTCGATAGAACCAACATCTTGCTTTATGGTGTAAGAAATATGTTCAAACCGTAATCCAATTCTAGTTTCCAATTTTTTAAAAAATGTTTTGCTGAAATTGGCATAAAGAGAATTTAAATTATCCGTATAGTGAAAATCATTACTTCTCGAATTGTCAAAAACCCATTGGTTATCCGCAAGATTTAGATAATCGTAAGGAATAACATTGTTTTTGAAATCAATTTTCCCACCGAATTCCAGCTGACTGCTGCCAGAACCGATCGGTTGAGAATAATCTGCTTTCAAATAATATTCGCGCTCCTGATTATTGGCAATAATTCTCGTCCCTAATGGAATAATTGTAGTATTGAAATTGGTTATGTGATCATTAATATCACTCACACCGCTATAATTAATTCCCATGTTAAGATCTAAAATCTTATTTTTTACCTTATCATAATATTTATAAAATAAGTTACTACCAAGGTTCTGCGAGCTCCCTGTCAAATATTGATTTTTGGTGTAGGAATTTTGAAACTGATCATTCAGAAAGTTACTTCCGTAAGAATCTGTATTTTGATTTCTTTTTGATTTAGAATATTCGAAGATGAAACCGATATTATTTTTATCGTTCAACTCTAACTCTGATGTTGTGGAGATGGATGGAGTACGGTTTATATCAGTGTTTTCGGAGTGATTAAGACCTAAAGAATTATTTGCATATAAAATATTTTCGTTATCGGTCTTGCTTACACTTGTATTATCGCTATAACTTCCGGTCAAATTTTGCGTGAAGTTTTTCCGGTGATAATTAAGATTTAGATTAGAATATTGCGAATTCTTCGTGCTTTGACTGTTGGTGAAAGTTGCGCTTCCTTTCAAACCTTCATTTTCCAGTTTTTTCAAAACTATATTGATGACTTCACCCGTAGTTTCATATTTCGCAGACGGACTTGTGATCACCTCAATTTTCATGAGATTATCTGCAGGAATTGTTCTTAAATATTCCTTCAGTTCTTTTCCCGTGAACACCGATTTCCGGTCGTTGATGTAAACCGTCACACTTTCACCTTCCGCTTTTATAACGTCATTATTATCGATACTTATCAGCGGCGTCATCCGAAGAACATCCCACGTTGTATTTCCGGAAAGAATCGAGCTGTTTGCAACATTAAAAACGGTTCGGTCTACCTTGTTCTCAACAGTCGGTTTTTTGGCGATCACAACAACTTCCTGAATGTTTTTTTGTTTGATGCTGTCTTGTTTGGTTTGTGCGGTAAAAATTGTAGCGCAGAACACGGCGGAAGTGATAAGGATAAATTTCATTCAATAGTTTATATTCTTTATAGACAACGCAAAGTAGCGTTTCGTTACACCAATTTTATTTTTATCCTGAATTAGTGTTCATTAAAATCTAAAAGTTACTTGAATGACGTTTTGTTAATGATTATTTAAAATTATTCCACTTTAATTCCTTTACTTCTCAATCTTATTTTTGAATAAGGGGTTTCAAATTTTAAGGTATCTGGATAAATGTAATTTTTTGCTTTATTTGTTTTAAAGTTAAACTCCATTTTAAATGGGATTTTCTCGTAGGAATTTCCCAGTAGTACTGCCACAGAATCACCTTTCCAATATGCATCTTCCACCCAGAACGACGGTCCGAAGAAAGCGATCTGTTTTGCAGATTTTTTTTTTAGATCTACGACAACAACTTGTTGATCGGCTTCATAACCAGCATTTCCATTGGGATCGATGAACCAGTTGTAACTGTCGAAATCTAAATAGTGATCTCTGCTTTTACTAAAAACTAAAAATGGTTTGTAGATTTCGTTAAAACCCTTTTGATGTAGAATATATATAGAAGATTCTCTGTATGAAATTGGTGAAGTTTCTTTTAACAGGAAAAGTTCAGGTTTAAAATTTGGATTTTCTTTTTGATAATAGTGAGACCATGCGTTTAATATGGAGTCTTCCTCTTTTGGAATTTTAAGGGGAATTGTTGAATTTGATTTCGCAGCATTTACATTTGAGCCTGACTTAACCTTCTGTTCACAAGAAAAAAATAAAATAAGAATGAGAAAAGTATAATTTTTCATTCATCCAAAATACATAATATTTAAATCTTATCAAAAAAACTATCTTTGCAAAATGGAAAAAACCACTTTTGCCGATTTTGATTTACCGGAAAAAATTCTCGATGTTTTAGCAGATTCAAATTTGTTTGAACCAACTCCCATTCAGGAAAAAAGTTTAGGACCTATTCTTTCAGGTCGCGACGTCATGGGAATTGCTCAGACCGGAACCGGAAAAACGTTGGCGTATTTGTTACCCGTTTTAAAAAACTGGAAGTACAACAAGTCGGGAAATCCAACTGTTTTAATTCTCGTTCCTACAAGAGAACTGGTGGTTCAGGTTGCAGGAATTGTGGAGAATTTAACGCAAAATATTACCGCAAGAGTGATTGGGATTTACGGTGGTAAAAATATTAAAACGCAGAAATTACTTTTCAATGATGGTTGCGATATTTTAGTAGGTACGCCCGGAAGAGTAATGGATCTCGCGATAGACAATGCAATTTCACTGAAAGAAGTCAGCAAATTGATCATCGATGAATTTGATGAAATGCTGAATTTGGGTTTCAAAGCGCAGTTGACTCATATTTTCCAGATGATGAAAGAGAAAAGACAGAACATTCTTTTTTCAGCCACCATGACTGAAGCAGTTGATGCATTATTGTATGAATATTTTTCAGGTCCAATGGAAATTTCTCTCGCAAAATCGGGAACTCCATTAGAAAAAATCGAACAGATTGGATACAAAGTTGAAAACTTTAATACCAAAATTAATTTGCTTGAATATTTATTGAAAACAGATTCTGACTTTTCTAAAGTATTGATTTTCTGTAATAATAAAAAACACGCCGATTTACTCTACACTAAAATTGAGGAACTTTTCCCTGATCAATTTGATGTTATTCACTCTAACAAATCGCAGAATTACCGTTTGAATGCGATGCGAAGTTTTGAGAAACAGGAAGTTCGTGGTTTGATAACAACCGATATTATGGCGAGAGGTCTGGATATTTCAGATATTACGCACGTAATCAATTTCGAGATCCCGGAAGTGCCGGAACAGTACATCCACAGAATTGGGAGAACGGGAAGAGCAGACAAAAATGGGATCGCTGTTTCTTTTGTGACAAGAACGGAAGAAGCGCAATTGTTAGACATTGAGGTTTTAATGGATAAGTCATTAACTATTAAAGAATTCCCTGCTGAAGTTAAGATTAACAGAGTCAAAATTGCTTCTGAAAAAGATGAAGTGGTCATGAAAAACGCCAATGTCATCAAGCTGGAAGAAGGTGGCGGTGCATTTCACGAGAAGAAAGATAAAAATAAGAAGGAAAACTGGGGTGGTCCTCACGCTAGAAAACTTCCGAAAAAAATTGGAGCTAATCGAGCACAAGAAAAAGCAAAATCGAAAGCTAAGAGAAAAAAATAAAAATAATCCGGAATTTACTTCCGGATTATTTTTTTAAAGTCTTAGGAAATTTTATTTCCAGAATATATCTTCGTATTCAGGTTCTTTCAATTCTGGATGATCCAGTTTTAAAATATTTTCTAATTGTTCATCAGTCGCTTGCTTTTCTATTTCAGGAAAGATTTCCCTTTCTTCTGTTCGAATATGAAGTTCTAACAAAGCCCGGAAAGTTTCTACTTCTTCTGGACTTTTAAAACCATTTTCAATCATTTTTTTAAAGGTTCTGTGTTGCGAAATCGCCTCTTTAATTAAAGGGTGTTCTTCGCCTAAAACTTTAAAAATCGTTTCCTCTTCTTCAGCAAAATGTGGTTTAAGATTTTGAAGGTAAAAAAGATCAATATACTTTTCCATCCTCTCAACGGGAATTTCTCTTTTTAACCCTTCTTTTAGTTTCCAGCAAAGCAATAAACCAAAGTGATGATCGCGGCTGAGTTGTATTAAAGCTTCGTGTCTTTTCATAATTTTATTTTAAAAGCATTATTTTTTTGATTCTTGCTGAATTTCTTTTGCAAGTTCGGTAATTTAACCTTTCAAGAAAATTATTTTAATGCATTTTTAAATACGAAGTTTGACATAATCTTTCTTTTTAATAAATTAACGAATTTGAGAAAAGAATTCGTGTTAAAGAATTGATAAAAGAAACTCCTCTAACTTTTTTTAGTTAAAGGAGTAAATCATTTGTGTTTTTAGAACTCGTCGAAACCTTTATTTTTTATAAAAGTTTCGACACTTATTTTTTTTCTCTGTAAATGTAAAATATAGCTTGAAATAAATCAAATTTTTGTGGTGGACAAAGGGTGGACAAAATTATGAATGCTCTATAATAAGGTGTTTTCTATTATTATTTTAAATATTACTACTTGATTAACAGCGTATTCCAAAAGTCAGTATTTTCAGTTATTTTTTTAGTATTATCGGAAGTGTTGCTTTTAGTGATGATTTGAACCTGTTTGAAATATGCAGAGCATAGTTTGAGTTCGCTGTAATCATATTAAAATATGGCGTTATTATGTGCATTTCTTAAAATTTGTTATATATTCATCTATAATTTTGTTTTAGAAGATTAATGCGAATAAAATACTTTTTTAGTTTATTTCTTATACTTTCCACTTTTTCCTTGCAAGCACAGAAAATTCAGTTGAATTCAGGTAGAAATAGTATTTCTGAATGGGAGAGAATTTTATCCCTGAAAAATAGTTTGGTGAGTGATACGACTGCGCTTAAAAATTTTCTGCAACCTCTTGAAGACCGTAATTCTGAATCTGATAAAGTTTTATATAATGTTTTGCTTGCAAATTGTTATGCGAAAGCTTTCGACCGAATTAATAAGAAAAGCAATCAATATTACTCAAAATCAATTATAAGTGCTCAAAAATCAGGTGATAAAGCACTTGAAATTTGGGCAACGCTCTGTAACGCAGAATATTTTTATAATTATAGGGAAATAACCAAATCCCTTCCTTTTTTTGTTGCTGCAATCGAAAAAATAGATCAAACTGATCCTTCGCAAATCTTATTTCCCGGGGAATCTTTCACAAAAATTGGTTTTTATATGGGAACCATTGGAGATAATAATGAAGCGATTAACTATTTAAAAAAAGCAATTAAATATACCAATACGAATACACCAGAATTTGCTAGAATCACAGATAATTTGGGGTTATATTATTTACAATTGGGAGATGTCATTAATGCACGAAAAAATATTGAGAAAGCTTCTGAAGTAGCAAAATCTGTTGGAGATAGTGTTAGATATGCAAAAACACTAGGTAATTTGGGACTGATTTATGAGAAAGAGCACGATTATCCTAATGCGATTAAAATAGTACGGGAAGATATTCAAATTTCTGAACGCTTTAAATGTGAACAAAATGTCATGTTTGCGTATACCATCTTAGCAAGATTACTTATTGCAAATGATCAGATTTTAGAAGCCGATATAGTGTTAAAAAAAGCCGACCTAATTGCTAAATCGAAATCATATTTTAAAATTAACGAGCTGGAAATTTTAAAACTAAAGTTAGAAATTATCTATAAACAAAATAAAGGGCGTGATGAACTCGGAGTCAGAAGACGAATTGGTATTTTGGAGGATTCGCTGAATAAAACCGACGGAATTTTGCCGCTGAACCAGGCGAATTGGATGATGCAAAAAAGAAATTATCAACAAAATATAGCTTCAACCAAACAAGAACTTTCAAAGGAATTATTCTGGAAAAATCTAATCTTTATAGCATCGGGTTTATTAATTTTATTCGTGCTATTTATTATTTTTAAATCGAAAAAGACGGAAAAGATTAGAAAGACTCAAAATGATAATAAAATAGAAGAATACGAAAAAACGAAAGCGAGCAATGAACAAAAACTTGCAGATGCTCATAAGACTCTTGATTCACAAATCGATTTTTTAAAAGAAAAAAATATTCAGATTCAAAAACTGCATTTGGAAATTGAAAAATTCAGAAAAACGGATTCATCTTTTGAACAAGATCATGGAAAACTTGACAATCTCCTCCAATCTCATTTAATGACGGAAGAAAACTGGCGTAATTTTAAAAGTGAATTTCAGCGCGAACATCCAGATTTTTACGATAATTTACTACAAAATTTCCCGGAGATCACCGATTCAAATTTACGAATCATCCTGCTTCAAAAATTAGGATTTACGAATACTGAAATTTCGGGATTGTTGGGAATTACTGTTGAAGCTGTGAAAAAATCCAAGCAACGATTGAAGAGGAAACTGGGCGATAAATATGATCTTTTGTTTCAAATGATTGCCATAGAAAACTAAAAAAACGCTCTGAAATTTTCAGAGCGTTTTAGATTATAAGTAAAAATAAAATTCAGTAATAAATTCTATTAATATCTGTAATATTCTGGTTTGTAAGGACCTTCAACCGGTACGCCAATGTATTTCGCCTGGTCTGCTGATAAAGTTTCTAATTCTACTCCTAATTTTTTAAGGTGTAAAAATGCTACTTTTTCATCTAGATGTTTTGGTAACATATACACTTCATTTCCATAAGCTGCTGAATTAGTCCATAATTCGATTTGAGCTAAAGTCTGGTTTGCAAATGAATTACTCATTACAAAACTTGGGTGTCCTGTTGCACAACCTAAGTTTACCAAACGACCTTCTGCTAAAATAATGATTTCTTTTCCGTCGATGTTATAAACGTCAACCTGTGGTTTTACTTCATATTTGGTATCGCCATAGTTTCCGTTTAACCAAGCCATATCGAGTTCATTATCGAAGTGACCGATGTTACAAACAACAGTTTTATCTTTCATTCTTTTGAAATCTTCACCTTTAACAATGTTAAAGTTACCAGTTGTAGTAATAATGATGTCTGCATTTTCAACTACAGAACTTAATTTTTTAACTTCAAAACCATCCATTGCAGCTTGCAATGCACAGATCGGGTCGATTTCTGTAACGGTAACGATCGAGCCAGCTCCTTTGAAAGAGGCTGCAGTTCCTTTACCAACATCACCGTAACCACAAACTACGACTCTTTTTCCAGCCAACATTAAATCTGTTGCTCTTCTCACTGCATCAACTGCAGATTCTCTACAACCGTATTTGTTATCGAATTTTGATTTTGTAACTGAATCATTTACGTTGATTGCAGGCATTACCAAAGTTCCATTTGCCATTCTTTCGTACAATCTGTGAACTCCAGTTGTAGTTTCTTCAGAAAGTCCTTTAATTCCAGCAGTTAATTCTGGGTATTTATCGAAAACCAAGTTGGTTAAATCGCCACCATCATCTAAGATCAAATTTAAAGGTTGTCTGTCTTTTCCGAAAAATACAGTTTGTTCGATACACCATTCGAATTCTTCCTCAGTCATTCCTTTCCAAGCATAAACAGGAATTCCTGCTGCTGCAATTGCCGCCGCCGCATGATCTTGAGTTGAGAAAATATTACAGGAAGACCAGGTAACATCTGCTCCAAGTGCAACTAAAGTTTCAATTAAAACTGCAGTTTGAATCGTCATGTGAAGACAACCGGCGATTCTTGCTCCTTTCAAAGGTTGAGACGGACCGTATTCTTCGCGGATCGCCATTAAACCAGGCATTTCTGCTTCAGCTAAATTAATTTCTTTTCTGCCAAATTCTGCTAATGAAATGTCCTTAACTTTGTAAGGAACGTATTGTGTTGTAGTTTCCATCTATTTAAATAAACTTTTTGCAAATGTACGAAATCCCTTTCTTTCCCTCAAATGAGATTTAGAAATACTTATTATTACTTAAATCTATTAGTTAATATGTAATCTTTTTCAAATTGCTTACTTTTACGTTATAATATTTTTTGATGCCACTTTACAGAGATTTTTCAGATGATAACGCCACAATTCTTCTTTGGAAATACGATGAAAGGGAAGAATTGAATTCTCAATTTTTAGTTGAGGAAGAAAATTACGATAAGATAAAAGATTATCATCCGACCAAACTTAAAGAACTTCTTTTGGTTCGAAAAATTCTGAAATCTGTTTTTCCCAATCACAAAATTCTTTATCATGACAGAACTCCCTATTTATTTCCGAATGATTTTGAAATTTCTGTAACGCATTCTTTTCCTTACGCAGCTTTGGCGATTTCTAAAAATAAAATTGGGATTGATATTGAACCTTTTAATCCGAAAATTAAAAGAATTCAACACAAATTCTTGCAGGAAGATGAAGCAGATTTTATTGAAAAAGAAAAAGAAGTGGCATATTTAACAGTGATCTGGTCTTTGAAGGAAAGCTTATACAAAATTCATCATTCTAATTATTGGTCGCTTAAAAAACATTACGAAATTAAACCTTTCAGCCTGGATTTTCCTTTCAATATTCAGTGCAGAGTTCATGATGACAAGGTTTCTGATCTATTTAATGCGAGAGTAGAATTTTTTGAAAATTATTGTTTTACCATTGTTGACTGAATTTCAGGTTCAAATTTTTCTGCCCCTTTTCTCTGTTCTTTGGCTACATCATAAATTAATTCCAGGATTTCCTGTAAATTTTTCAATTCTGTTAAATGCGTAATTCGGTTGGGATCACGCAGATTGGAAATTTCGTTTTCTGTGATTTCCTTTTTTCGAATTTCCATTAATTTTTCTACAGAATCTCCTGGTTTCAGAGCGCTTTCTTCTCTAATATTTTCATGGAATTTTTTTTGCTCCAGAATTAAATTCGTTCGCAATAATTCGGCAGAAATTTTACGCTTCCAACTTTCAAAATCAATTTCAGGATAATCTTTCGCAGATTTTGGATATTGAGAGAACGATGCGATATACGCTGTTATCAAATGCGCCGTATTGACAAACTGGTGAATATTTTCGAGTTTTTTCTGTTGATTTTTAGGATCCGAAATCATCCGTTGGAAATTGTCGGAAAGATTTGCTAAATCGATGATGGCATCTTTTCTTTTTAATTTATATTCTTGAATTGCTGTATTTTTATCATTAAAGAAATTCATAACCGCAGTGAAATATTTTAAATTACTTTTCGCAGCTTTTTTCATCAAATCTAAATTCTGGGTATGTTCCCAAACAGGGAAAATAAAATAGGAAACGCCGAATGCAACAATTCCGCCGATCGCTGTATCGAGAATTCTGTCTTTGAAAATCATGTTTACATTCCCAGGCTTCAGAAAGTTAAAACTTAAAAATACATAGATCGTCATGAAGAAAACTGCCCAAAAATAATTGGCTTTCAAAAAACTGAAACACAAAATCATATTGATCATCAATAAAGCAAAAAGAAAAGCGCTACTCGAAATTCCAAATAAAATAAGGTAAGCTACGACTGCACCTGCAACTGTTCCGTACAAACGCAAAAGATTTCGGTGTTTGGTCGTGGAATAAGCCGGTCGCATAATGGCAACAATCGTAATTAAGATCCAGTAAGAATGACCGATGCCGAGAAATTCTAATTTAGAAAATAAGTAACCGATCAATAAAGCCAAAACAATACGGATCGAATGCCGAAACTGCGATGATTTCAGGGAAAAGTTATTCCATAAAACCTTTAAATTTAATTTTTGAGTGCTTGGTAAAAATTTTTCTAGATCTAATCCAGTTGATAAACTTTTTGCTAATTTTTGATCCTGTACGAAAACTTTGTAAATGGTTTTCACTTCGTCGGTAATGTCTGTAATCCGAACCAAAATTAAGCGCATGATCATAAAGTTCTCCAGATTATCGGATTTTAATTTCTGATTGCGTAAGTCGAAATATTCGTCAAAAATTTTATTAAGTTCTCCCTCTATTTGTAGAATAGGTTTTGCTTTTGATCCACTTTGCAAGGCAATTCCAATGTTGCTTAATTCCTCCGAGAGTTTTTCCAGGTATAAACTTATTGATTTTAAAAAACCGGTGTCGCCGAAACTCTCCTGAACTTTTTTGTAATCACTGTCTGAAGTCATTAACTTTTCATGAAGATCAATAGAGTTGAGAAACATCAGCATTAATAATCTGCTTGTCGTTGTAGATTCATTAACGATTTTTCGTGTTTTGAAAACTGTTTCGCGAGTTTCTTCCTGTAAATTTTTAATTTTGATCTGTTCTGCAATAACCTCAGAATATAAATTAGCAAAATCGGGTTTGTCTAGGTAGAATTTAGATTTTATTTTAAGGTAATCGGCGAGTAATAAATAATTTTCGCCAATCATTTGTCCCGCCAATTTGTAGGGTTGAATTCTGGAAACTACGAGGAAAATAAGCAGATAACAAATTGATCCAGCTAAAAAAATGAAAGAACTTTTAATAATATTTTCGCCAGTCAAATGACCATCAATAAAAATCGCCAAAACAACAAGTGATAAGGAACCAACTGCGGCAAGTCTTTGTCCGTAAACACCAATGATAGAAAAGAATAAACCGAAGACAACAATTTCTACATAAATAAGTGGCGGATAATCTTTGATAACACTTGCAATAAGTGCTACGAAGAAAAAGCAGACAATAGCGAGGATAAGAGAATTTCGTCGTCTGACAAAAGGTCCCGGTTGATCGGTTAATCCAACAAAACTTGTGGCAAGAGGGAAGAGGAAGAACTCTTTGAGCAAACCAAAATAAACGAAAATAATACTGGGAACTACTATTGCCAAAGTAATTCGCACTGCCGAAAAGATGTATTGGCTGGTTGCAAATTTTTTAAATTCGGTGGCGTAATTCATTTTGTAAATTTAGGAGTTTAAAGTATAAAAAAAGTCTCAATTTCTTGAGACTTTATTATTTTAAAATTGAGAACAATTAATAGTCTTGTGAATTTGAAGAATCTTCCCCAATATTCCAAGTTAATCCGAATCTCAAAGTGTTATCTAAAGCTGAGTTTACTTTGGAAGTATTAATTAAATAAGACATATCTAAACCGAAAGACTGGTATTTAAGACCAACTCCAACAGTTGCATATTGTCTTGCTCCTTGCTCTTCACTTTCATGAAAATAACCACCTCTTATGGCAAAAGCATTGTCATATTCATATTCTACAGCTCCGCTAAACATTAAACTCTTTTGATTGCTAAACGATTTTCCGATACCATCAAGTACACCAACATTTGGAACGTTCCCAGTATTGTCCGGTCCAGGAACCAAAATTTTTGATGCTTCGAAATTTAATCCAACACGGTTTAAATCATCAACAAATAAATCGTAACCAGCACCTAATCGTGCCATTGTTGGAAGGTAAGATCTTGATTCATCGTCACCCGTATAATCTAATCTTGGTCCTAAGTTTTGAATGGCAAAACCACCTCTTGCACGACCTTCAAAATCATTAATACTTGTATGTTTAGGAGACATATAATATCCGGAAACATCTACTGCGAAAGAATTTGCAGGCTTCAAAGTGTTATCAGAGTTAAAACCACCCGACAAATCTGAACGGATAAATCTACCGGTAACAGCCATTGAATAGTTATCGGTCAGTTTTAAACCATAAGCGACATCAATAGAGAATTCGTTTGGTTTAGCAGTACCTAACTGAACCACTTCATTTCCGACATAATCTGTAAGATCTACAGAACCCATATTGAAATAATAGATACTCGCAGAGATTGTAGCTCTCTCTTCATCTCCCAAAAATTGATGATAAGCGCCATAAAGTAAAAATACATCATTGGTCAATTTACCCATATATGGTGTATAATTGATTCCGATTGCAGAAGTTGTTTTGCTGAACGGATATTTTGCGGCATTCCAAAACTGAGAGAAAGCATCTGTCGTAGTTGCAACTCCCTGATCTCCCATTCCTCCTGCTCTTGCATCTGGAGAAATTCGTAGAAAAGGTGCGCCGGTAAGAACTGGCTGAATCTGCGAATACGCCACAACACTTAATCCTAATCCTAATCCTAAAAATAGTTTTTTAGTCAATGTCATAAAGTAAATTTTTTATCGTTATTTTTTTTATTTTAATAAAACCATTTTCTCAACTGCAGTTGCAGTTCCCTTGCATTTGTCTTGGTTTTGACTTTTTGCAAATATTTTAAAAATATAAGTTCCTTTTCCAACTGCGTCACCGAAATCATCATTTCCATCCCATTCGATCGCAGTTCGCGGTGTTCTAAACCCCTGGAAAAAAGGTTCTGCCGTCACGGAGGTGCTTATTGTTTTTACTAATTTCCCTGTGATGGTATAGATCTGCACATTTACATCTAAAATATCATCGCAGTTATGTTCAAACTGAACATAGGTTTTGTTCGTAAAAGGATTTGGCCAATTTAACAATTTATTAACTACTAAATTTTGGTTGGTTTCATCCTTAACTACAAAGTTTAACGTTTCAGTTGTAGAATTATTGTTGATGTCCCAAACTTTAAAACTTAATTGATGAGCTCCCGGTGCTAAGTTACGGAAAGGATAACTCACATTTCCTTTTTGATAATCTTTTAGTGAAGCATCAGTACAGCCATTTCCGTCCCCAGAAAAATAGAAATCATTGAGTACAACGGTATCTACAATTTTACCATCTAAAATTACGGTGATGTCGTGACCGATCCCAGAACCTGTAGAGTTAATTCCCTTATCATCATTTACGCAGGCGAGAAGTAGAGGGTTTTGATCTGTAATTCCGCCATCTGCAAAATTGGTATTGTTCATATACAATTTAGCCTTTGGTGGAGTAGTATCATTAATTCCATCTGGATTAATTCCACCCACTTTTTGAATTTGATTATTAAAAACATCGAATACTTTATTGTCAGCGTAGGCTAAAATTCTTCCGTCTCCAATTTCGTAATTGATATCCTTTGGTACATAAAATTCTACGGAGAAAACACCATTTATAGCTTGGCCAGAAGATTTTACGATAGGGCCGTTTTCTTCTGTATAATTAAGAACGGGCGTCATTTTCGGCTCATTATCGTTATTCAAAGTTTTTTTGTTGAGTCTCTTGTCAAAAATATTAATCGCGACTCTACCATTAAATGAGGTATCGATTGTTCCATCAGATTTATTGATATGTCCTTTTACTGTTACAAAATCCAGAGCACGCAACTGGCCCAGAACTGGAGATTCGATTTGATCAATATTGAGTAATCTTTTAGGACGGCTCAACTTGGTTGCAGGATCACCTAATAAATTTACTTTCAAATGGTCTGTAAATGCTCCTTTTTCTATTTTTGCTTTTAAAAATGCGTCTCCAAAATTCACGAATTCGTCATTAACCAGTTCAAATAAATGTTTGGTAAAGATCTGCGTAAATTGCTCACCATAACCAACACCGATAGCGCGACTGGAAGTCAGCATCATCGCAGCACCACCTTGTTTTGATTTTATGACCTGTTCACCTGCCGAAAAAGTAGCAGGATCGTCCCACAAAGTAAATTCACACGTGATAGTAGAAACTAAAGGAAAACGCGTATAAACATTATTGTAATTATTAAAATTTTGAATTTGATCAATTGTTAAAACTCTTTCTTGCGCCCAGCCATTAATTCCACCATGTCCGAAATAAAAGAGATAAAGACTGTTCCCAACATCATTTGAAATCGCCTGATTAACCTGCGGATATCTTTGTCCACCTGCAGAAGCTTGAGCGGTGAAGGCATCTAAATATAATTTCCGAACATTATATTCTTTTCTTAAAATACCTGTTTCAAAATTATTTACCAATGAAATATTCATCGTATTATGGAAAGGAACCAAATTATCTGCATCATCATCTACCACAAAATCCAGTTTCATACGCCACTCACCAAAAGGGGTAGATTGACCGGGAAGCGCATTGTTATAAGCAAGTGCTTTATCGATTAACAGTTTGGCTTCAGAGAGATTTGCGGCAGGTAATCTACCGACTGGTAAATCGGGTAGTGTTGCAGATAAAGCCGTAGAAGAAGGGCTTTGCGGTGAAGTCATTGTATAATAATCATCAGTCACGAAAGAATCAGCATAATTTCCACTCTCTTCGCTTTCGTAAGAAGGGATAATATCTGAACCAGGATTATTTTTTCCTTTGTAATCATAAGAGGTATCGCCAAGAATAAATACATATTTTAGTTTTCCGGTCGGAGTATTAAGTTTTGTCGCAAAATCTCGAACCGCGGTAATATCTTTGCTACCACTACTGAATTCATTATAAATTTTATTAATGTCAACGACTGCAACGTTATATTTGCTTTGATAGAAATTGGCAAGTCGTTGTGCATGACCCATCATTTGAGGCACGGTAATCATAAGGTAATCAATATTTTGTAATCCTGAAAGATCCTGGTTTTCGACCTTTCCTACAAAAGAAGGTGCAAATGCATCACTGCTTTGAAATGCTACAAATTCGTTGACGAAAATATTGTTATTCGCATTATAACCAAAAGCGAAACTCGATGTGTTTCCCGATTTGTTTACTTTTTTAATTACGTTTGTTACATCCGAAACTTGCCATATTTGCTCTACTGAAGCTGCATCTGCAACGTTAAATGTGTAAGTGGTTCCGCTTCCTTCATCAATTCCGTAACTCCGGAAATTCATTTGGGAATTGTTAAATTTTAAGTCCTCTTTGTACTGAACTTCTGCGTAATCAAAATAAAACTTTCCGTTGGGATTGCTGGAAGCATTTGGGAGATAATTTAAGGTTAAAGTATTTCCTTGTAAATTAGTAATGATACCTACATATGTTTTCGGTATAAATTCCTTCTTTTCATCTGCAGGAATGGAGAAAATAGCCTGGTTCGTATTATTTATGTTGGTGGTAATAGTGTTTCCACTGGATTGATAACCGATAACTCTTGTTCTGTATTTGATTATATCTGTGGATTGAATCGGCGATTTTGTAGTAAATGAAACTGCTTTACCTCCAGAAAAGGAATCACCTGTCCAAATTCTACCAATTTTCATCAGATTAAATTTTTCTTCATTAATATACTGGTAGTCGTCATAACGATTGATAATGTTCGCATTGACTGATTCATCCATTTCCTGAATTCTTTTTCCGGGTCCTAAATCAAAATTGATAAAATAGTAGGCAAAGTCATCATATATATTGATGAAATTATTCGATTTCTCTGTTCTGGTGTCTATTCTGCGATTACCGTTTCCATTAGAATTTCCGTCAGATTTGTAAATGTTGTAACCATTCGGACCTTGAGCATAAAAAAGTGCATAATCATCGTCGTTCCAAGTACCGTCATTTTCCCCAATTACCTGGATCGCATCTTCCTGCAAAGCTGAAAATCGCGTATCTAAATTATGTTCAGGCAACATTAAACCACCATTTCCATAAATCCTAAAATTTTTCGGATTGATGTTGGAAGGATTAATACCATTATCACGCAAAAATTTCGTTGTAATTTTAAAAACGCCCGATTTATCTATTTTAATTTTATAAAAATTTCCTGATTTTAAAGGATTATCATTAGATCCAATTTTTCCACTCATAGATAAAGCCGGATTCACTGTTCCACCACTTACTATACTAAAAGAAACTAATCTGTAGAGATTGTCTTTTTCTAATTTTAAAGTAGAAACTCTTATATTGGTCGTTTTTTCCTGTGTATAGGGATTGGTATAATAGGCGACTTCTGATTTTTCCTGTGTTGGAATACTAGAAGGACTTACTTCAAAAATTTCTTTTGAGGTAATTTTTTCCCAGACCAAATTCGCTATTTTTTGATTCCCGCCCGTAAATTTTTCACTTGAACGAAAAAAGACAGAGCCTTCTTCATAAGCAAAGCCTTCATTGGTGAAAAAAGGAACGGTCGTTTGATAACTTCCAAAATCGATTACTTTGCTTCCATTCCATTGAATATTAATGGTTTGTGCAGCAGTAAAAGAAAAAAACAAGCTGGTTAAGACAAGAGTTAAGATGCGTTTCATGTGGTATAAAGTTTCACGGATACAAATTAAACGAAAAATAATAAATAATAATATGGTACAATAAAATTAAATTGTTAACGTTTTCCAAAAAAATCAATATATTAATTTGATTTATTAGATTATTTCATTTTTCTTTGTACTTTGATAAATTCTATATAGACTATGAGCAAAATAAAGTTGTTTTCATTAATAATGCTAAGTTCTACCATTTTACTTATGAGTTGCGGCGGAAGCGGCGGCGGTAAAAAAGGTGGTGGTACAAAACGTTTTACCAGTAAAACCGGTTGGAAACCAAATGATCAAAAGGGTTGGTTTTTCACCGGAAAACAACAGAAACAAAAAGGATGGCCCGGGATGGTCTATGTAGAAGGAGGAACCTTCACCATGGGATTGGTTAAAGATGATGTAATGCACGATTGGAATAATACCCCAAAAAGAATGCAGGTAAGTGCATTTTTTATCGGCGAAACCGAAATTACCAATTACGAGTACAGAGAATATGTGACCTGGTTGAAATTTGTATTTCCACCATCTGACCCAAGTTTTAAAGAAATTTACAAAGGAGCACTCCCCGATACGTTAGTATGGAATAATAAATTGTCTAGAAACGATTTTGCAGAAACCTATTTCCGCAGACCTGAATATGATTATTATCCTGTTGTAGGTGTTTCCTGGTTGCAGGCTTCAAGATATTGTGATTGGTTGACCGATCGCGCAAATGAAAAAGCATTAATGGAGCAAGGAATTATTTCCAAGGATTTCTATACGAATGATGCCAATAATCAAGGAGCAAATTCTTTTAATTTAGATAAATTTAAAGCAAATGATCCTGAAATGGAAGCTTATATCAATACTCAAAGATTGCAGCAGAAATCAGGAATCAAAACTTCTAATCAAAGAATTCTTGCCGCAAATCGTAACGCAACTGCAGGTGTTGTAGAAAAATTCCGACTTCCGACAGAAGTAGAATGGGAATTTGCAGCACTGGGAATGCAAAAAGAAAGAGAATACAATCTTTACACGAGCAAAAAACCTGAGATTGAGCAATTAAAAGGTAAAAAAGGTAAAAACAGAGGAATGTATCTCGAAAACTTTAAACAAGGTAGAGGAGATTATTCTGGTGTTGCAGGATGGAAAAATGATGGTTCCCCAACAACAGCTGATGTGAAACAATATCCTTCGAATAATTTGGGAATTTTTGGAATGTTTGGTAATGTTTCTGAGTGGACTGCCGATGTTTACAGACCAATTATCGATGAAGAAGCGAGTGATTTCAATTATTACAGAGGAAATGTATCTAAAGAGGTTGTAAAAAATGCTGATGGCACTTTCAAAAAAATTGAAGCAGCTAAATATGATACACTTTCCGACGGAAGATTAGTTTACAAAGGTTTACCAGGACAATACGAGAGAGAAACAGTGGCTGATAACAGAAACTTTAGAGATGGAGATTTCCAGTCTTCTCTTGATGCAGGTTATGGTAAAGAAGAAGACAGCACAACAGCAGGTTACAATATGTATAACTCTAAACAGAAACGATTTATCGTTGATGATAGAGGTAGAGTAGTAATGCAAAAAGATAAAGTATCCAGAACCACCAGAATTTCTAATGAGGTGCGTGTAATTAAAGGAGGTTCCTGGTTAGATGGAGCTTACTGGTTAGATCCGGGTCAAAGAAGATTCCGTGAAGAAGGAAAATCTTACGGATGGGTTGGTTTCCGAGTATCTCAAGATGCCAAATCAACTGGAAAAGGTAGAACAAAAAGATAATTTTATTTAAAATATTTTCATAATCCTTCTGTAATTGCAGAAGGATTTTTTATTTTTGGAGAATGAATGCAGCCACTTTTTATCCCATTTTTCTACAAGCCGGAAAAGTAACCATCGATAATAGAAAAATTGAAAGAAATGATATCTTTTTTGCTTTTTCCGGAGAGAATTTTAATGCTGCAACTTTGGCAGAAAAAGCCATCGATCAGGGAGCTTTAGCAGTTATTGTAGAACAGAAATCATTTGAAAACACTGAGCGTAATATTTTTTACGTTTCTTCTACTTTAGAATTTTTGCAGGAATTAGCTGTTTTGCACAGAAGCCATCTCAAAATTCCGATCATTGCTTTAACCGGAAGCAACGGGAAAACTACCACCAAAGAAATTATTCACGCAGTTTTATCACAAAAATATAACGTTCAATACACTTCTGGAAATCTCAATAATCATATTGGCGTTCCTCTAACTTTACTTTCTATAAAACCTGAGCATGAAATTACAGTCGTAGAAATGGGTGCGAATCATCAGAAGGAAATAGAAATGCTTTGTAAAATTGCACAACCGAATTTAGGATACATCACTAATTTCGGAAAAGCACATCTCGAAGGTTTTGGAGGAGTTGAAGGAGTTATCAAAGGGAAATCTGAAATGTATGAGTATTTAATAAAAAATAAACAGACACTTTTAGTGAATGAAAATGATCCTATTCAAGTAGAAAAAACGAAAAATTATGTTGACAAAATTACTTTTGGGAAAGAAAGTTCAGACTTTCAATTTGAAGAATTTTCTGATCAAAATTTTGTTGGATTATCATTTAAAGGAAATCAAGCTCAGTCGCATTTAACCGGCAATTATAATTTTACCAACCTTTGTGCAGCAGCGAGTTTAGGATTTCATTTTAAAGTCGGTTTTGAAGACATCAAGAAAGCCATCGAAAATTATATTCCAACCAATATGCGTTCGCAGATTTTGGAGAAGGACGGAAAGGTTTTTGTGCTCGATACGTACAATGCAAATCCCAGTTCTATGGCAGAATCGTTGAAAAATTTCAGCACATTTAAGGGGACAAAAACTATTATTATCGGTGATATGTTAGAATTGGGTGCCGATTCAGAAACGGAGCATCACGCGATTCTGGAATTAGCTCAAACGCTACATTTTGATGAAATCATTACTGTTGGAAATCATTTTAGAAAGGTCAATCAAATTTCCCGATCTTTTATAAATTCCGCAGAGCTTTCCACTTATTTAAAAGACCATTCAATTTCTTCAAAAAACATTTTATTGAAAGGATCGCGTGGAATCGCCTTAGAGCAAATTTTGGAATTTATTCATTAATTTGTATTCCAGTAATCATTCAGAACGAGTTTAATATTTTGAAAAGTCATGGGTAAAACTTCTTTATTGATCATCTCTTCATTTTTCCAGGTAACTTCCGAGATTCCTTCTTCTTTTTGAGGAATAGGTTTTTCATTTCCGACGTAAGTCATTTTGAACCAATAGGTAGTTTTTAAAATCTTTTCTCCATTTCTTTCGGTGTAAATGTGAAAAGTATTGTTGAGAAATTCTTCAAGAATTAACTCTTTTAAACCCGTTTCTTCTTCAACTTCTCTCAGAGCCGCCTGCTCCAAGGATTCATCTTTTTCTATTTTCCCTTTTGGAAGATCCCATTTGCCCATTCGGCGGATAAACAATAGTTCGTCTTTTTTGTTTTTTACAAGACCACCTGCAGCTTCAATGACTTTGAACATGTGTGTGAAATCTTCCCAAATTTCATCAATATTTTCCCCGTAAACATTCATTTCCGGGCATGACGTGTTTTCCAAAAGATCCACTGCAATTTCTAAAGTTGCAAAACCTTCGAAACGCAAATTCTTTTGAATGTCTTCAGGATACTTACTTAAAGTTAATTTTTTTTCATTCACAAAAACTTTATACATTTGCAACGTTTTAATTAATACAAAAATATAAAAATGAATTTAGAAGGACGCAAGATTATTGTAAATAAATCAGTAAATGAATTGGTGGAATTGTTGAAAAATCCTGAAGATTATAAAACATTAATGCCAGATTCATTGCAAAGTTTTGAAGTTCGTGATAATGGTTTTAAATTTAGCTTGAAAGGAATGCCGGAAATTGCGTTGAAAATAGAAGAAGTTACCGAAAATCAAGTGGTTTTGAAATCTGCGAGTTCAAGCTTAGAGTTTTCTTTGAAAGGAATGTTTAATGCAATTAGTGAAAATCAAACGGAAGTCCAGTTGCTTTTTGAAGGTAATTTCAATCCATTCATTAAAATGATGGTCGAAAAGCCACTTCAAAATTTCATTAATTCGCTCACCGACAATATCGAAAAAATTTAAATACTAATTTATAAAAGTTAAAATCCCCAAAATAAATTATTTTGGGGATTTTTATTATTGGGTGTAGCCGGCGAATGCTTCTTCTAAACTGCCGTATTTGCCCTTGAATTCCTCAATATTCGAATCCTGGATAATGTTTCCCTCATGAATCAAAATTACGCGGGAACAGAGCGCTTCTACTTCCTGCATAATATGGGTGGAAAGAATAATCGTTTTTTCTTTTCCAATCTGTTTAATTACGTTTCTAATTTCTATGATTTGATTGGGATCTAAGCCATTTGTCGGTTCATCTAAAATTAATAAATCAGGGGAATGTAAGATTGCTTGAGCCAGACCAACTCTCTGCTGATAACCTTTTGATAATTGGGAGATTTTCTTAGATTTTTCCGGCGTAATTCCTACCAAATCAATAACTTCATCAATTCTCTCTTTTGAAATTTGATGAAGGTCGGCGACAAAATTTAAATATTCTTTTACATACATTTCACTATACAAAGGATTATTTTCCGGGAGAAAACCCATCTTTTTCTTCACCCCAATTTCATCTTCCCGAACATCTGTTCCATCAAATAAAATCTCACCTTTATCAATTTTTAATGCACCTACAATAGATTTCATTAATGTCGATTTTCCAGCACCGTTTGGACCTAATAAACCTATAATTTCGTTGTTGTTGATTTCAACATTAATATTATTCAAAGCGATTTGTTCGCCGAATTTCTTTGTAAGATTGATGATTTGTAGTGACATGAAATTATTTTGAAGACTGCAAATTTAGGAAATTCAACATGAAGTAGAAATTATTGTGATGAATAATAATAGTCAGTAAAAATTTTTTACAAAGACTGCGAAATCTCAGTCCTTTAACTAAGCTCAATACGATCGTAAATTTGCGTTGATCAGCAAGATTATGCAATTGAACATCTTATTTAAAACAAAAAAAAACTCCACAAATAAATGTGAAGTTTGAGTGAGCGCGACAGGATTCGAACCTGTGACCGTCTGCTTAGAAGGCAGATGCTCTATCCAGCTGAGCTACGCACCCAAAATATTGGGATTTTTGAACTTATCTTTGGGAGATAAAGTCTCTAAAAAAAGAAAACTCTCGAAAGAGTTTTCTATAAAGTCGGGGCGGCAGGATTCGAACCTGCGACCTCCTGGTCCCAAACCAGGCGCGATGACCGGACTACGCTACGCCCCGAATAATTTTTTTGTGGAAGTTGCGGAGAGTAAGGGATTCGAACCCTTGGTACAGTTTCCCATACGCTTGTTTAGCAAACAAGTCCTTTCGGCCACTCAGGCAACTCTCCATTGCAATATTTATAAGAGCTTCTGTTCTGTAATTGCGAGTGCAAATATAGAAAAGTTTTGCATATTAACCAAAATAAATTCCTAAAAAATATTTGTATTTTTGACATTATTTTTAACAAATTTTTTACAATTATGCGTAAGCCATTATATATCATTTCTTTAAGTTTTCTTATTATTTCCTGTGGAACTCAAAAAAATATTCAAAAAGTGGTCACAAAACCAACTTTACCTAAAAATATGCCTGCAAACCCAGCAGTATCTATTGCGAAATCTAAAATTCTTCATGAAGGTGGAGTTGATTTTTACAAAGAGAATATTGCAGATGGTAGCAAAAATGATAATACTATCAGTTATGGTTCTATTGTTTCTGCGAATCCGAACGGTTACAAGGTTGTAAAAACTTATTATCCTTCTATTGGACAAAATTTCAGACAGAAATATATTATTTTGCATTATACTGCTTTGGATGACGATAAGTCTGTCGCAGTTCTTACCCAGCAGTCGGTGAGCGCGCATTATCTTGTTAATAATTTGGGTGACAGAGAAATTTACCAGTTAGTTGATGAGAACAAAAGAGCTTACCACGCAGGAATTAGCGCCTGGAGAACAGATAAGATGCTAAATGATACTTCCATAGGAATAGAAATTGTGAACAGCGGGTACAAAACAGATTCCACTGGTTTGCGGGTTTTCCCGGAATATGACGATGCGCAAGTTCTTAAAATCGCAGCTTTAGTTAAAGATATCGCGAACAGATATATGATTCCGGCGACAAATATTTTGGGACATTCTGATATTGCGCCGACACGAAAACAAGATCCAGGTCCAAAATTTCCCTGGAAAAAATTATACAACGACTATCAACTCGGAATGTGGTACGATGAAGCCACAAAACAGAATTTCTTTTACCAGATAATCCCCGAAACGTTTGTAGCAGAGATGAGCACCGCCCAATCTGTATTCAAATACCAAACTGCTTTAAAGACTTTAGGATATGGTTTAGAACCTTCCGGAATGATCGATGATGCTACCAAAAAAACGATCGAAGCCTTTCAATATCATTTTCGACCAGAAAAATATGATGGTTTGATGGATGCTGAGACTTGGTCAATTTTGCAAGCTTTGAATCAAAAATATCCTAATAAATAAATGTTCTTTATTTTCAATTGAATTATTCAAATTGAATTAAAGAAATTTCAGCGAAAACCGAAAACGGACGACCACAATTCGTCCGTTTTTTACAGGAGCAAATTGAAATCTCATTTTAAAATCCGACAAAAAAATCTTAACTTTTCAACAAATTATTTTTATGGAAAATTTCAGAAATGAAAGTGATCTTTTAGGAACTTTACAGGTTCCTGCAAACGCATATTACGGTGTTCAAACACAGAGAGCGATTGAGAATTTTAAAATTTCCGGTCAGTATCTTTCTTCCTATCCACACTTTATCAGAGGTTTGGCAATGGTGAAAAAAGCAGCTGCTAAAACAAATTACGAATTAGGTTTGTTGGAAGAAAGTCTCTACCAAAAAATTGCACAAAGTTGCGATGAATTGATGGAAGGGAAATTTCACAAAGAATTCCCTATTGATATGATTCAAGGTGGAGCGGGAACTTCTGTGAATATGAATGCCAATGAAGTAATTGCAAATATTGTTTTAGAAAAATTAGGAAAAGAAAAAGGCGATTACCAATTCTGTTCGCCAAACGATCATATCAATCTTTCGCAATCAACAAACGATGCATATCCAACCGCGATTAAAATGGCTTTGTTGCAGATGAACAAAGAATTGGTTGAGAAACTAAAGAAAACAATTGCAGCTTTTCGCCATAAAGGCGTTGAATTCAACGATGTGATCAAAATGGGAAGAACGCAGCTTCAGGACGCCGTTCCAATGACAATGGGTCAGGAATTTGAAGCGTATGCAGCGACTCTGGAAGAAGATATTTCAAAATTGAATAACAATGCTCACCTTTTTGTTGAAATAAATATGGGTGCAACTGCGATCGGAACAGGAATTAACGCTCCGGTTGGTTATGCCAAATTGTGTGCGAAAAACTTGGCTCAAATTTCTGGTTATCCAGTTGTTTCCGCACCAAATCTGGTCGAAGCAACTCCGGACACTGGTTCGTATGTCATCTATTCTTCAGCAATGAAGAGACTTGCGGTGAAACTTTCTAAAATTTGTAATGATTTGAGATTGCTTTCTTCCGGACCAAGAGCAGGTTTTTTTGAGATCAATCTTCCGCCAATGCAACCTGGATCTTCAATTATGCCCGGTAAAGTAAATCCTGTAATTCCGGAAGTGGTGAATCAGGTTTGTTATAAAGTTTTTGGAAACGATTTAACCGTGACTTTCGCCGCCGAAGCCGGGCAATTACAACTCAATGTGATGGAGCCCGTTTTGTCGCATGCTATTATGGAAAGTATGAATTTCCTTGGGAATGCCTTAGATACTTTAAGAGAAAAATGTATTGTTGGAATTACTGCCAACAAAGAAATTTGCCTCAATATGGTTAAACACAGCATCGGAATTGTGACAGCGTTGAATCCTTACATCGGATATAAAAATTCTACAGAAATAGCGAAAGAAGCTTTAGCAACAGGAAACAGTGTATATAATTTAGTTTTAGAGAAAGGAATTCTTTCTCAAGAGAAATTAGATGAAATTTTGGATCCTAAAAATATGTTGAAACCGCATCAGTTTTAATTGATATTAAAATTTTCAATTATAAAATTATTCAAGTTAACCAATGACAGGATCGACAAAAATGACAGGTGCAGCCATATTTCAGACAAAAAAATTCACAGATAAAGCAGGATATTCTTACGAATCGGTAATCGATGACAAAAATGGAGTTCGAATTTACACCCTAAAAAATGGGTTGAAAGTTTATCTTGCCCAAAATTTCGATGCTCCAAAAATTCAGACTTATATTCCCGTAAAAACTGGAAGCAATAATGATCCTTCCGATAATACGGGTTTGGCGCATTATCTGGAGCATATGATGTTCAAAGGAACGTCTAAATTAGCTTCGGCGAACTGGGAGAAGGAAAAACCGCTTTTGGAGGAAATTTCCAACCTTTATGAAGAACATAAAGCGGAACAGGATCCAGAGAACAAGAAAGCGCTTTACAAAAAGATCGACGAAGTTTCTCAGGAAGCCAGCAAATTTGCCATCGCCAACGAATATGATAAAGCCATTTCTTCACTTGGAGCTTCGGGAACAAATGCGCATACTTGGCTTGATGAAACGGTTTATAAAAATAATATTCCGAATAACGAATTAGAAAAATGGTTGAAAGTTGAGAAAGAAAGATTTTCTGAACTCACTTTAAGATTGTTCCATACCGAACTGGAAGCGGTTTACGAAGAATTTAACCGTGCCCAAGATAACGATGCTCGTTTGGTGAATTATGAATTAATGGATGCGCTTTTTCCAACCCATCCAAATGGTCAACAGACTACTTTGGGAAAATCGGAACATCTGAAAAATCCTTCGATGGTCGCGATTCACAAATATTTTGATGAATATTACGTGCCCAATAATTACGCAATGGTTTTGGTCGGAGATTTAGATTTCGAAAAAACGATCGAATTGATCGATCACTATTTCGGAACTTTTGAATACCGCGAACTTCCAAAAAAGATGAAGATTTCTGAAGAACCAATGACCGAAATTGTAGAAAGAACTGTAAAAAGTCCATCTGCACCGAGATTGCAAATGGCTTGGAGAACTGATTCTTACGGCACACACGAAGCCAGACTTGCCGAAATGGTTGCCAATATTTTATCTAATTCAGGCGAATCGGGATTGATCGATTTGTATATTAATCAAAGTCAAAAAGCTTTGCGCGCAATGGCTTACTCGTCGCCTTTCAAGAATTATGGGACTTTTTCAATGGTTATTGTACCGAAAAATGAACAAACTTTAGAAGAAGCAAAACAATTATTGCTCGATCAGATAGAGTTGGTGAAAAAAGGTGATTTCCCAGAATGGCTTATTCAGGCGGTAATTAACGATATGAAGATCCAGAGAATGAAAGCCTTTGAAACCGCAGATGGTTTGGCAACAACACTTTATGGCGTTTTTATCAATGATCAAACCTGGGAAGAAGAGCTGAATGAAATTAATGAATACGAGACGATTACAAAAGCGGATATTGTAAAATTTGCGAATGATTTTTTCAAAGAAAATTATGTTGTTGTTAAAAAAGAAAAAGGGATTAATGAAAAGCTGGTTCGTGTAGAAAACCCCGGAATTACGCCTATTAAAATAAATAAAGAGTCACAGTCTTCTTTTTTAAAGGAAATTTTAAAGGAAAAATCCACTGACATTAAACCTGACTTTATTGATTATTCAAAAGCCATTAAAACCGCTCAAATTGAAGGTAAGAAAGTAAGTTTTGTTGAAAATAAATACAATGATATTGCACAAGCTTATTTTATTTTCCCTTTCGGAAGCGATCATGACAAAGAACTCGGTTTGGCAACTCAGGTTTTGCAATATTTAGGAACCGATAAATTAAATGCAGAAGAACTCAACGAGGAATTTTTTAAACTAGGGATTTCCAACGATTTCCGAACAACTTCAGATCAGCTCATCATTTCAATAAGTGGTTTGGAGGAAAATTTACCGAAAGGAATCGAATTGTTGAAAGACTGGATGCAAAATGCGAAACCCGATGAAGAAGTTTATCGTCAAAACATCAATACTATTTTAGAAAGTAGGGAAGTCGCTAAAAAAGACAAAGGCAGAATTATGGCGGCGCTTTCCAGTTATGCGAAATTCGGCAGGGAATCTCGGTTTACAGATATCATTTCTGAAAAGAGATTGAAAGAAATAAATTCGGAGGAAATGATGCACAAAATTAAAGACTTGCTTCAAATGCCTTATCAAATCTTCTTTTACGGAACTGAATTTGATCGTTTTCATAAATATATAACGCCTTTTATTGAGGAAGAAATGATAGCAATTCCTCCAAAAAAATTATATCAAGAGCCGGCGACTGAAGGAAAAGTTTATTTTACCAATTACGATATGGTTCAAACTGAAATGACCAAAGTCGCAAAAGGAAGAAATGTGAACTTGAAAAACTTTGGAAAAATAAATTTATTTAATGAATATTTTGGGCGTGGATTATCTTCAATTGTCTTCCAGGAAATTCGGGAGAGTAAGAGTTTGGCGTATTCAGCCTACGTTTCTTACGCCACTAACAGTGAACTCGATCATCCGGATTATATCACCACTTATGTGGGAACTCAGGCCAATAAATTATCACAAGCAGTCATTGCGATGGATGAATTAATGGCTGATCTACCGCAAGTTCCGGCTCAGTTTAATAATGCTAGAAATTCGGCTTTAAAACAAATTGCTGCGGCAAGAGTGAACCGAACCAATATTTTTTTCAATCATTTAAATTTAAAGAAATTAGGAATTGATTACGATATCAGAAAAGATATTAATTCCGAAATTGCAGAACTGACCTTAGCAGATTTAACCGATTTTTATAATAGTGAAATGAAACCGTTGAAATATAATACAGCAATCATGGGTAAAAAAGAGAATCTCGATTTTGAAGCTCTAAATAAGATGGGTGATTTCAGAGAATTAAGTCTGGAAGAAATTTTCGGATATTAAAAACAAAATTAATAACGATAATAATAAAAAGATGAAATCTTACTTTCATCTTTTTTTATTTTGTGCCGTTTAAGAAATAAATATGGATTAATTTTGTTTATTAAATAAATAATTCCTTGTTTTCAAAATATCTTATAATAATTTTTGCAATTTCTCTTCCTGTAATTATATTCGGTCAGGAAAATTTACCTTTTACAAATGATCAATATAGTGGAATAAATGCTGCACTAGTTTCGCCAACACAAACTTTTCTTAATCCAAATCCCTGGGATATTAATTTATTTGCAGAAGATATCTTTTTGCAAAATGATTACGTTTATATTTCGCAGCAAAGCTTTTTGGGACTTCGAAATACGCCAACGAGATCACGCAATAAAATAAAAAATATCAATGGAGAAAATACCGCAAATGTCGTAGATTTTTTCAATAAAGATTTCGGTAATTATCATTTCAGTTCCGATATTTTAGGACCTTCTTTCAGTAAAAAAATCCACATTAAAGATAAATACTTCACAGTCGGTTTGTTCTCAAGATTGCGAACACAAACTTCTGCAATTAACGTTGATAATTACTTAAAATTTGGCAATCAGGGGATTGTAGAACCGGAGTTTTATTCTTTAAAACCCCTGCAAATTAATTTCATGAACTGGGGCGAAATTGGTCTTAATGTGGCTACAGAAATATTTCCTTATTCTAATTACCAGTGGATCGTAGGAGCAAATGTTAAATATGAGATCGGTTTTGATGCTTTGCAGATGAACAGTAATTCACCGATCGAGCTGCACAGGACTTCGGAGATCACAAACGGAGTCGATACGAAAACAATCTATGCGTCGAATTATGACATTGAAGTTAACCTCGCAACCAATTATAATTTTGACAAAAAACGGTATGAATACAAGCAAAAAGGGAAAGGATTTGGTTTAGATTTCGGAATTGCAGTTCTTGATCCTATTGAAAATTCTGATGATTATAATTTTAAAGCCAGCTTAAATATTCTAGACCTTGGAAAAGTCAATTATGAAGGTGAAAAACATTTTTTTGCAGGGAACAGCATCAAAGTAGTTAACAATACAAATCTTGATAACACCAAATTTAAAAGCCCTGATCAATATTTTCAGCTTTTAAGCAAAGAAGTTTATGGCAATGAAAATGCCTCTTTTCGTGGCAACGATTTTCAGATGGGATTACCGACGAGCATTCATTTGAACGCTAGTAAAAACATTGGCGAGCATCAGTATGTCAATGCAAACTGGATTCAGCGGATCCCAGTTTTCGAAAATTCTTTAAAGAGAAGCAATATTTTTTCAGCTTCCTATTCTGTTCATAAGCCAGTTTTAGGTTATGGTGCCTCAATGTCTTTGTATGAATATAGAAGTCTTCAATTCGGTGGATATTTGAGATTTGGACCTTTAATTTTAGGCAGTTCTAATGTTTTACCTTTACTTTTTAATCAGAAAAAACTGCATTCCGGTGATTTCTATGTTGCGTTAAAAATCTATCCTTTTTGGGATAATGAAATGAAAAGACACCGACGGGCAAACTGTAATTGTGATTAAAAATCGATTAATTTAACTGGGAAAATTCATGATTTTCAAATAAAGGGTGATTACACTCTTGTTTAGACTCGCTGGATTGTAGATATTTGCAATGTAAAACATAATAAAGTTACATTTTTTCATTAGAATTTAAACTAGAAACCATGAAAACTAAAACTCCGGAGGTAAGTCCGGAGTTTTTTTGTTGGAAATTTTTTCCTTTCCCCTAGACAATTCTGAGATCAATATTATTTTTACTTTAAACTAAAAAAAATCCCGTGAAAATTTTCACGGGAATTACTATTACTAATGTTGGCGGATTATTTCACCACTTTCATCTCATTGATCAACCATTTTGCATCTGCATATTTGTCGATGATGAATAGGATATATTTCGTATCGACCATGATGTTTCGGCTAAAACGGGGATCGAAATTGATGTCGCTCATCGTTCCTTCCCATTGTCTGTCGAAGTTAAGACCAATTAAATTTCCGTAAGCATCCAAAGTTGGACTTCCCGAATTTCCGCCGGTCGTATGATTTGTTGCGGTGAAATTTACAGGAACGTCGCCGCTTTTGTCTTTATAGATTCCATAATCTTTCGTATTATAAAGTTGGATCAGTTTTTTTGGAACATCAAATTCATAATCTCCAGGAACATATTTTTCCATAATTCCCGCAATATGCGTTTGATAACCGTAAGTTACAGCATCTCTTGGACTGGAACCTTTGATCTTTCCATAAGTTACACGAAGTGTAGAATTCGCGTCTGGAAAGAAAGTTCGGTTTTTATCCGTTTCCATTTGCTGTGCCATGTATTTTTTCTGCAGAACATCGATTTGATTTTGATAATCCGTGAACTGAGAATCTGTCCCTTTCATGTAAGTTTCTCTAAAATTCATGAAGAGTTTCATCAACGGATCACTTTTTAAATTTTTAATTAAAGCATTTTGATCTGCGAAAACTTTATTAATATCAGTATAAGTTGTTGCGCCATTGATAGAGCCGCGTCCTGTAATTACTGAGTTTTTTGAGAGCTTTTCGATATCGGCAAGATTTTTTGCTTCATTTTTATATTGATCGAAACCTGCAGGCAAAAATTTAGATTGTGTTCTGTTTGCATAAAGCGCCAGTAATTTTGCGGTTACTTTCGCATCCAATTCACCATCATAATCCTCATAGATCCCTGATAATCTGGATTTAAAACCTTCTAAAGCTTTCGCATCCGTTTTACCGGATTCTGCAGCCTGCATATAGTTGTAGAAGTTATTGGCGAGAGAAAGGGTTTCTGCATTTCGAACCGTCTCAGAATAAAAAGATTTATTCAAAGAGTATGGGGATTGCTCCGTATAAAGTCGGTTCAACTCATCGATCGTCGATTTGATCTGTGGATTTTTCGCAATTAAAGTCTGCTCATACGCTTTCTTTTTTCCGACCGCATCCGATTTTTTCAAACCTTCGACTTCGCCGATCCATTTTTTCCAGTAATTGGCTACAGAGGCGTATTTCGAAGCATATTTAATTCTCGTTGCATTGTCAGAACGCATTTTTTCATCTAAAGTTTTCAGGGCAACTTCACGAACCGCGATCATGGTTGGATCAGTTTCCGTCATTATTTTTTCTACCGCAATTGCCGGTAAATATTCGGTTGTTTTTCCCGGAAATCCGAATACGAAAGTGAAATCATTTTCCTGCTTATCTTTAATGGAAACGGGTAAGAAATATTTCGGTTTGTAAGGCACATTGTCTTTCGAATATTCTGCCGGTTTATTGTCTTTATCCGCGTAAATTCTAAACATAGAGAAATCTCCAGTATGTCTTGGCCAAACCCAGTTATCGGTATCTGAACCAAATTTTCCTATACTTTGCGGCGGTGCTCCAACCAAACGAATATCCTTGTAAGTTTCGATGAGATAAGCGTAATATTTATTACCGTAATACATTGGGCGGATCATTAATTTTTGCCAAGGCTCTAATTTGAAACCAGCTTTTACGAATTCCATATTTTTTTTGATGAGCTCTTCAGAAGCTTTTGCATCTAAATTCTGAGTTCCTGCTAAAACTTGTGCGGTAACTTCTTTAATGTCTGAAATAAAATCAACCGTAACGCCCGGATTTGGCAGTTCACCATTCATATCTTTCGCCCAGAAACCATCGCTTAAATAATCATGTTCAACACTCGAATGTTTTTGAATTTGGCCGTAACCACAATGGTGATTCGTTAGAAGCAAACCCTGCGGAGAGATAATTTCTGCGGTACAACCACCATTAAACTGAACAACAGCGTCTTTAATACTCGGTTTTGAAGAATCGAAGATCTGTTTTGCGGAAATCTTCATTCCTAAATCTTTCATTTCTTTTTCATTGAGTTCCGTGGGAATCCACATTCCGCCGTACTGTTGCGCGAATGCCATCACCGCCGGAAATAATACTGCTGAGAGTAAAATATGCTTTCTTTTCATTTTAAAAATTTGCCCTAAAAATAGGAAAATTTTGGGTAACGAAGAAAGGACTATTTTTTAAGAAATTGAACTCTTTTATATAGCAATGAAATTAAATTTTTGGATTTAAATTTTAAAAAAATCATTCATTAAATTCTGCAACCCGCATCTAATTTTATCCGAATATCAATTTATATCTTAATGAGGTATAATTTTTGAGTAACTTTAACTAAATTAATTCATGGAACTTTCAGTACAAATTACCTGGCTTTTCATTCTTGCAATTCCGATCGCATGTATTGCGTGGACGGTTACGCACGAAGAAATTTTCAAAGAACCCAGATTATATTGCGTAGAAAGGTCGCAGGAATGTAAGAAATTGGTTGAGCGAAAGTTCTTTTACCTTTTCACCTGCGAGTACTGTTTCAGTCATTACATTACAGCGGTATTTTTGATCATTACGAAATATAAACTTCTGTATGATGATTGGCGGGGTTATCTCGTTTCATTGTTTGCGTTGGTTTTTATTGCAAATATTTATATGAGCCTCTTTGCTTTTTTGCGACAAAGTTTAAAAGTGGAAAAAATCGAAGCCAAACTAAAAGATAAGGAGCTGAAAGAAGAAATTAATAAATAATAAAATAAATTTATGGAAAACACGGAAAGACTTCAGAATTATGAATTTGAAAATTACACCATTATCACCAATTTTGAAACCTATAATGATGCGGTCGATTATGCCTCGGAGAAAGGCGGTGAATTGGTTGAAGTTGGGTTTACCAATGGTCATGATAATCCAGAACCTAACGCAAGCGGCCATTTAGTAGAGTTAAAGAAGACCTTTCGGGTAGGTTTGGATCCTGAATATCAGGTTTTATATTCCGATGATGCTAAATTTCAGGAAATGGCGGAAGTTATTCTGGAGAATATGAAAGAAAAAGAAAATGATATCGCACCTGAAGACTGGATTTCTGATCAGAATATCGCACAGGGAGACCGAATTATCATCATCAAAAATGGCGACGTAAATACAGTTACCACGAGAGAAAGAATTAAATATTTGATGCGCGGAAACTTATATGAGCTTGCGGTAAGAATTGAAAATAATGATATAAAAGAGGCGTAGTTCTCTTTTCTAATAAAAAAATTTCGGCGACGGTTCTTCAACTGTCGCCGAAATAATTTTATAGAACAATATATTGTGAAGTTTTAAATCTGATGCTTTATCTCAAATTTAAATTTCTGTCGTCTCATTTCTAATGATCTCCGCTTTTGCTGCCAACTCTTTCGGATCGTCTTGAGTGTCATAAAACAGCCATTCTACCGCTCTTGGAAATTCCTGTGACCAAAAAAATTCCTGGTGTTTTCCTTCGTGATTAATGCTGATTTTAAATTCAAACTGCAAGGAGTGCGAATCTTCCCAACCTTCCATTGTTTTTTCGAAAAGTTGAATTCTTTCCGTCATTTGTGAACCTTCTAATTCACCGCCGTAGAGGTAAACTTTAATATCATAAGGATTTTTAAAGTTCATTTGTGGAAAATTATTTTCCGGATTGATCCAAAGCGACGGTGAGAAAATCATCAGTTTCGAATACACTTCCGGATATAAAAATCCACTGTAAATACTGATCAATGCTCCTAAAGAACTGCCACCAATTCCAGTAAATTCCCGCTCTGGTTTTGTACGGTAAACGGAATCAACATAAGGTTTCAAAGTATCTGCAAGGAAACGAATGTATTTTTTTCCTTCTGCATTTTCAGTGATCGAATTATTATCTAAAACGTATTCTTTGATCCGGTCTTCACTACCATTTTCGATGGCAATGATGATGACGTCGCCTCGTCCATATTCTGCGAGGATCGACATTTTCTGGTCTATTTCCCAGTTTCCAAAAGCCGAACCTTCATTAAAAAGATTCTGAGCATCATGCAGATAAAGAACGGGATAATCTTTCTTGGTTTTATGATAATTGTAGGGTAGAAGTGCCCAGATTTTTCTCGTGCGGTTCAACTGTGGGATAAAAAATTTCTCAGAAATTATTTCAACAATTGGGAAGAATTCTTTTTTGAACGGTCCCCAGTTTACACGCCATCTTTCGACATGATCTTCTTTTTCGCTGTCAGATTTATTCGCTTTTCTGTTCGGCGTGATATTTCCGAAACGGTCGATCTCTACATTTCCCCAACCTCCACGGGTATATTTATATTCAATAGCTTCCGGAAGTTTCTCATCTTCAATATCGATCGTATAAGAATTTGTATCGATAAGTTTAAGTTGAAAAGTTAAATCTTTCGGATCCCATTTGTTAAAATTCCCGGTAATAAATACGGGTCTGTCGTCATCTTCATTAGATATTATCGTGAAATTCATTTCTTGTTCTGCTGTTTTTGAAGGTCTAAAAATAAGAATTTTAATTTGTAAATGTTTCTGTTCTGGAAAATGCAATTCGTTTTCTTCTTTACACTAATGATTTTAAGTTATGATTTGAGAATCGGTAATTTAATCATAAATCATTTTCCGACTGTTTTTACTTTTATTTTAAATATATTTGAGGTGTAAAAGGCGGATTTCTGGATAACCTAAAATTTTCACCTTTTTTAATTCTTAAAACTATGGAAAAAGTCCTGCCTCATTCCTTATTTACCGATCATGATATCTATCTTTTCCGCGAAGGAAAGCACTACAAATTATACGATAAATTCGGTTCTCATAATGCGGAAATCGATGGTGTAAAAGGCGTTTATTTTGCAGTTTGGGCACCTTTTGCAAAGAAGGTTTCCGTCATCGGTGATTTTAATGACTGGCATTCTGAAACGCACAATTTATTACCACGATGGGACAGTTCCGGTATTTGGGAAGGCTTTATTCCCAATTTAAAATGGGGCGATATTTACAAATACGGAATTCGAACCAATAAAGATATTCTCCTCGAAAAAGGTGATCCTTTTGCGCTGAGTTGGGAACAAAATGTTCAGGCGAGTTCTGTCATTTCAACAACCTGGTACGAGTGGAATGATGAAAACTGGATGGCTGAACGCTGGAAAAGTAATGCTCTCAATGCTCCGATTTCCGTTTACGAAATGCACCTCGGTTCCTGGATGCGCGGACTAGATGATCCGACAAGATTTTTCAATTATCGCGAAATTGCAGAACGGCTCGTTCCTTATTTGATGGAGATGAATTTTACCCACGTAGAATTTATGCCGGTCATGGAATATCCTTATGATCCAAGTTGGGGTTATCAGGTGACCGGATTTTTCGCGGCAACTTCCCGTTTCGGTTCGCCTCAGGATTTAATGTTTTTAATTAATGAGCTTCACAGGAATAATATTGGGGTCATTCTCGATTGGGTTCCTTCTCATTTTCCGGGCGATGCAAACGGTTTGCATTATTTTGATGGAACTTTTCTCTACGAACACGAAGATCCGCGAAAAGGTTTTCACCCCGACTGGAAATCCTATATTTTTAATTATGGAAGACCGGAAGTAAAATCTTTTTTAATTTCAAATGCCATGTTTTGGCTCGACCGTTACCATGCCGATGGATTGCGTGTTGATGCGGTAACTTCGATGCTGCATTTAGATTATTCGAGGAATGAAGGCGAATGGGAGCCCAATGTTGAAGGTGGAAATGTGAATTTGGAAGCAAAATTATTTTTGCAGGAATTCAACACTGCAGTTTACAAAGAGTTCCCCGATATTATGACGATTGCTGAAGAAAGTTCTGACTTTCCGATGCTCACAAGACCTGTTCACGACGGCGGAATAGGTTTCGGTATGAAATGGATGATGGGCTGGATGCACGATACCTTAAAATATTTTAAAGAAGATCCAACCGGCCGAAAATATTTGCATAATAAGATCACATTTGCATCGATGTACGTCTATAATGAAAATTATATGATGCCCCTTTCTCATGATGAAGTTGTGCATGGAAAATCGAGTTTAATTTATAAAATGCCGGGAGACGAATGGCAGAAATTCGCCAATCTTCGCGCTTTATACACTTATATGTTTACGCATCCGGGAGCAAAACTTCTTTTTATGGGCGATGAATTCGGCCAAACTAATGAATGGAATTTTAAGATTTCCCTCGATTGGCATTTGCTGAAATATCCTGTTCATAAAGGTTTGCAGGATTTTGTTAGAGATTTAAATATTCTCTACAGAACTGAAACTTCTCTTTACGAAAATCAGTTTAAACCGGAAGGATTTGAGTGGGTTGAAGCCAATGATTGTGATAATTCGATTTTTATTTATTTGAGGAAAGGTAAGGTCGAAGATGATGTTTTGATGATCGTTTTAAATTTAACGCTTCGAGTTTTCGACTACAAAATTGGCGTTGACGAAGGCACAAACTGGGAAGTTATTTTAAATTCAGATGACGAAAAATATGGTGGAAGTGGCGTAAAAGCAGTTATCGTAGATGAAGAAGATGATGAATGGATGTTCCGTCCCAATGCAATTATTTTAAATTTACCACCACTTTCTGGAGTCGTTTTGAAACAGAAAAAATCGATTAAAAGGAAGAAGAGTACCGTTTCGAAAACAGCTAAGAAAATGGACTCTACAGCGAAAAAATCGGTGGTTCCCAAAACAAAATCGCCAGAAGTTGTCAAAAGTAAAGCGTTAGATAAAAAAGGCGAAACTGAAGTGAAAACTGAAAGTAGTACGGCAAATAAATCTAAACCTGCGGTTAAAGTTTCCAGGATTAAAAAAGTGATCACTGAAGCTGCACCTGAATTAAAAAAGATTACTAAGAAAAAATAGAACGCTCGAATTATTTTAAATTCACTCATTTCTAATCGTGAATTTTGAAATTTAGAAAATTGAAATATGAAGATTTTTAACCTTTCCATGGAATGTTATCCTGTTGCAAAAGTCGGTGGACTCGCCGATGTAGTAGGAGCTTTGCCAAAATATCTGAATAAAATTGAAGGCGTTGAAGCCAGCGTAATCATGCCGTGGTACAATAAACCTTTTGTTCACGATCACAATTTCGAAATTGTTTTTGATGGATGGATTCACCAAAGTGTGCACACTTTTCAGGTTCAGGTGATGAAGGAAAGAAGTCAGTCTTTAGGTTTCGATTTATATTTGGTCAAGATCCCCGGACTTTTAGACCGCGATAATCCTTATGGTTATTGGGATGAAAGTCAACAGTTTTTAGCTTTTCAGCACGGCGTTTTGCACTGGCTTTCGGCGATGAAGATTCGACCGGATATTTTGCACTGTCACGATTATCACACCGGATTAATTCCGTTCATGATTGAAAATTGTCCCGAATTTAATTTTTTGAAAGGCGTAAAAACCATCGGCACCATTCACAACGGAGAATATCAAGGACAAATGCGATGGGATATGGCGAATTATATGCCGTGGTTTTATGGGGAACAATGGGGATTTCTCGATTGGAATGGCTACATCAATCCATTGGCGTCGATGATTAAATGTTGTCACGCCTTTAATGCAGTTTCTGACGGTTACATGCAGGAACTTTTTCAGAGTTTCCGCGGTTTGGAAAGTTTAGTTCGGCAAGAAGGTAGCAAAGCTTACGGAATTATCAATGGTATTGATACCGAAGTTTGGGATCCTGAAACAGATGCTTTCCTGGATTTTAATTTTAGTAAGAAAGATGCATTAGAAGGAAAATGGAAAAATAAAAAAGCCTTGTGTGAGGAATACGGTTTAAATCCCGATCTGCCTTTATTCAGTTTTATCGGAAGATTCGCCGGAGAAAAAGGCGCAGATTTTCTACCTGAAATTGTATGGAAAAGCATTCAGCAGACAGAAGGAAGACTGAATATTATGATTTTAGGTTCAGGTGAAAAAAAGATAGAAAATCAACTTCTGGAGTTAAATGGAACTTATTCCAATTTTGCGCTTGACCTCGGATACAAAGAATATCTCTCTCACAAAATTTATGCTTCTTCAGATTTTCTTTTAATGCCTTCCCGCGTAGAACCTTGCGGACTGAATCAAATGTATGCAATGCGTTACGGGACAATTCCCATTGTGCGGTACATTGGCGGCTTGCGTGATACAGTGGAAGATATTTCAACAGGAGGAAGTGGAATTAATTTTGGAAGCGCCACTGCAGAAGATGCTGTAAATGCGATGCACAGAGCGATGCATATTTATCACGACCATGATCTGATGAAGAATTTGGTGCGATCGAATATGAATTATGATTTTTCCTGGGATCACTCGGCGCAATTGTATCTAGAGCTTTATCGAAAATAAGTTACTCCTTTAAAATTCTTCTTGATAAATTTCATTTAACCCATTTATTGATCAAATTTAGATGTTAATACCTACGCTCAGTACTTTTTGGAGGGAAAAAAGATATCGTCAACTGACCGTCAGTACAATCGGTGTTCTAGTTTTAGGAATTATCGGATACCATTTTTTGGAAGGCTGGAGTTGGCTCGACTGCATTAATTACGCAGTTTCAATAATGGTAACTACGGGAAATGCCGAAGTTTATCCGAAATCTGACTGGGGAAAAATATTCAATGTTTTCTACATGGTTTTAAGTGTGTTTTTAATTTTATTCTTTATCAATACGCTTCAGCAACACTTCCATGAAAGCCGACAGTCAGGAAAGATAAAACGCAAAAGACACCAGAAAATTATTGAAAAAAAAATCACGACACAGTTAAGCGACGACGAATAATTTTGGATATTTTTCCTTCTAAAATTTAGAAATATTATTCAAAATAAATTTTCTCTCATCTAATAACCTCAGAAACTTATAAAACCGTAAGTTTGCAGGCTGAAAAAAAGAATGGAGAAGAAAAGTATTTTTAAAGGGGTTTTATACGTTGCGATGGGCGCAAGTATTTTTGGAATGTTGGCGACTTTCGTAAAATTATCTTACGGAGATGGCTATACAACTTCAGAAGTTACAACAGCGCAATTTGTTTTAGGTTTGTTGGGATTATTAATTTTAAATCTAATTCAGACCAAAACTTCAAAGAAAAATCTGGGAAAACCTACTGTAAAAGAGATCAGAATTTTAATGCTTGCAGGAACTTCTTTAGGTTGCACGAGTTTATTCTACTATCTGTGTGTGCAATATATCAATGTTTCTATCGCGATCGTATTATTGATGCAGTCCGTTTGGTTTAGTGTTGTTGTTGAAAGTTTTATTTCTAAAAAATTCCCCAATGCGAAGAAAGTCATTGCTACGATCATTGTTTTGGCCGGAACCTTTCTCGCTACAAATCTTATCAATTTAGATGTGAAATTAGATTGGCACGGCGTATTTTGGGGATTAATGGCGGCTGCTTCTTTTACGGCGACAATGTTTACTTCAAATACATTGGCGACGCATATTCCGGTGTTGAGAAAAAGTTTGATCATGCTTTCCGGCGGTGGTGTGATCGTTTTTATATTTCTCTTTTTTGCACAGATCGGTCCTTTGCATTTTGAGGTGTTGAAATCATTTTATTTGAATTTCACCGATAATACGCAACATATTAAGCCGTTCGAATTTTCGATTTTTTATACGTACGGATTTATTCTGGCCTTGTTCGGAACCATCATTCCACCAACTTTGTTCAACCTGGGTTTTCCGAAAACAGGTTTAGGATTAGGAAGTATTATTTCCTCATTAGAATTGCCGGTTTCAGTGACGATGGCTTTTATTTTATTGGGTGAGAAAGTAATTTTAATTCAGTGGGTAGGAATTGTTTTAATTCTTTTCGCCATTGTTTTAATGAATTTACCATCCAGAAAAAAGGAATTAATCCCTGAACTTGTTAGAGTGAAGAAGTAATTAAAGAAAGGTTTTTAATCTTCGGTAACAGCATCTCTTTCACCTTCTTCGTTTTTTCCTTCCTCGATCATTTCATTAGCTTCGGCTTTTTCTTCAGAATCTGCTTTTTCGATTTTTTCTTTTTGCCGGTCGTTCAGATGATCGATAAAAAACTCGCAGAAAACAGGTAGATGATCGGACCCAAATTTTTCTAAAGTTTTTAATTCTTTGATGAAAATATGTTCGCTGTGAAACATCAGATCAATAGGAAATCGTAGCAAACGGTACTTTGCGTGAAAAGTAGAAATAAAAGCTTTTCCCACGCGGGGATCGATTAAATGGCTGATTTTCCGGAATAGGACCGAAGATTTTGACCACGCAACATTATTAAAATCGCCCACAACAATTACCGGTTTTTTGATCTCCTTGATCCGTTTTGCAACGCTCAGTAAGTCGCCATCTCTTTCTTTCGAGGTTTTTTCTTCGGTCGGACTCGGTGGAGGTGGATGAATTCCAAAAAAAACAAATTCAAAACCATCTTCCGTCCGAAGATGCGCTTCAATACTCGGAATATCATCAGCAACAAAAAAATGAGTTTTAGCGTTTTCTAATCTGATCTTCGAATAGAAATGCATTCCGTACGTGTTTTCCAGGGCAACTTTATGATGATGCGGGTATTCATTTTCTAAAACCACAAGTGCTTTTTCCCAGTCTTTATTGCTTTCCATGGTGAGAAAAACATCAGGATCATTTTTTTTAATGAGGTCAACAAAACGGTGAAATTCGGTGTTGAATTGATAAATATTCGCTGAAATGATCTTTAAGGTGTTCGATGCACTTTGAGTAGAAGTTTCGATTCTTTTGACCGGATAATATCGCGTGTATTTAATAAGTGTAATGCTGTGATAGATGATGATCAACAGTAAAAGCGTTTGGGAATACCACCAGAAATTATTTTTGTAGAAAAGAAATCCTACTATAAAAGTAATGATCGCGAAATGATTGATCTGAATTTTACCAAAATCTGCCACCCGGAAAATCCAGTAAGAACTTGGCACTTTGGGCAATACGGTTAAAATCAAAAGAAGTACAACGAAGACAAGATAAATTTCCCACATATTTTTTTAATGTCGTATAAATTTATACTTTTTAGTAATACCGACAAAGTGTAAAATAGAAAGTAAAAGGTTCTGTGGAAAATAAAATGACGGTGGTAAATAGCAAATTTTAATTTTTTAAAGATTTATTGAAACAAGCTGATTATCTTTGCTCATGGTACTATTCTTGCAAACGCTACACGAAATAATTTAAACATGTTCTCCATTAAGAAAAAATTTCCTTTTTTAAATCTCTTTTTTGCTTTAGTCACGGTTTCAGTTTTTATCCATTGTAAAAAAGATGATGTGGTAACAGAAAAAACTTTGCCTCAAAATAATTCGACTGCACAATCTGAAAAAGATTCCTTAAAGAAAGTTGAAGCTGAAAAACCTGCAATTAAATACACCGCTTTTATTTTTCCGAAAAAGAAGAAAGATTCTGCGATGGCAGCTTTTAATAAACAATTTTCGAAAGATGAACAGTATACGATTCTGGCTTTAAACCGTTTAGATCTAAAGAATAAATGGCGTGCCGATACGCTTGCTGTTCCCGATAAAATAGATTCTACGTTGATGGCTTATTCACCCTTTCCCAATAATTTAGAGATATTAAAGGACGTTCATAAAATTGTTTTATTTTCTTATCCAATTCAGGCGTACGCGCTTTATGCGAATGGAAATTTGGTAAAATGGGGCCCAACAAGTATGGGTGCTAAAAAAGCACAGACCGAACGTGGATTAACATTTGCGAACTGGAAAAAAGAACTGTCAATTTCGTCTGTATCAAGCGAATGGAAACTGCCTTACAATTTTAATATCCATAATAGATTGGGAATCGGTTGGCATCAATATGATCTGCCGGGTTATCCTGCGTCGCATTCCTGCTTGAGATTATTGATGAACGATGCAAAATTTCTTTACAACTGGACCGATCAATGGACTTTGAATAAAGGCGGCGCAACCGTTAAAGCCAACGGAACACCGGTCATCGTTTTTGGTGATTACAAATGGGGTGGAAAAAAGCCCTGGAAAAATTTAATTCAAGATGCAAAATCTAACGATATTTCCGTGAAAGAATTGAATGACCTGATCCAACCAGATCTTGCTAAAATTCTTCAGGAACAGAAGAAAACTGATGAAGTTCATTCTCAACTGACGGTGAATACTACTGAACAAAAACCTGCAGCTTAAACATTTTCAAAACTTCGGATCGATTCTTCGGCAAATTCCCGCAATTTTTGCATTTCTTTTCGCGCTTTTATTTGTCCGAATCTTGCGGCAATATAAGTTGCGATCAGTAAAAAAAGCATGATAAAAGAAGCCGAAGGTGCCCAGGGAAAATCGTTGCTTTTAATTTGTTTTTCTACATACCAAAGCGTGATAAAAACCATCCACACAATTGAAAGAATAAAATACAGGAACATAAAAAAAGTCCATACGGCGCTGGTTGGGCCAAAAACTCCACGAATTACGGTTTTATTTTCTTCTTCGTCAGTTTCTGTTCTTAATGCCAAACATGGTTTCCAGAATTGGTCATGATCGCTTTTCACACTGATGATCGCCGCTTCATTATTCACATTTCCGGTATATTCAGCGGAATGCTCGCTCAAAAATTTCTGCAGTAAAACCGTATAATTTTCCCGGCTTATTTCGGTAAAAATTTTGAATCTCGGTCGGGAACGAATGCTGTCTAAAACGGTTTCTTCAATTTGCATCTTGGTAAGGAATTGGGTCGATTAATTTTATTTCGAAAGTCATTTTTTGATTTTTTCGCTCTATTTCAAAGGTGATTCTTGTACCATCTTCATCTTTCAGCAGATTATTGATTTTCTGTAAAGTGTAATCACCCACTTTCTTTTTATTAATACTGATGATTTTATCATCTTTCCTTATTCCCGCCGTGTAACAAGGAGAATTGATGCGACAACCGGCGACTGAATACAGTGGTTTTAAAACAAAATTGTACTTAAAAGTATCTTTGGATTCGTAAGCAAGTACGCTGTTATCGTTTTTGCTGCGTTTTGCAGTTTCTATGGTGACCAGATCTTTTTCCCACGTCATTCCGTCATGTTGAATATCCAGACCGCTCTTGTTGAATAAAAAAGGATCATCGAAATTTTTATTTTTACGCAAATAAATTTTCTGGTTCGGATAGTCGAAGATCACTGAAAATCTACGCAAAATATCGCTTCCGATGGAACCTTTTCTGCCGGGAACGATTCTTACATTTTGTATCGAATATTCATCAGGCATTGCAGTTAAAGGTTTTTCAAAAACAAAATCACCAATATAAAAGCGATGAATTCGGCTTCTTTTTCCAAAGATATCGCCATTAAATCCCTGTCCTAAATAATCTTCAATATTCGGTCGATTATAAACAAAATCATCGATCAGCTTCGGGAAAAGCCAGATTGCATCGCTATTACCAAGATCGAGGAGCATTTTTGAATCGATATTAGAATGAGTCATTTCTACACCCGCCATTAAATAAGGTTTATTTCCTTCAATAGAAATCGGAAATTCAGTATATCTCTTTTTGCTTTTCTGAAGAAGTTGATCATCGTTGAATACGGTTATTTTTTTGGAGACAAAATCAATTTGTACAGGGTGATCTTTAAAAAACTGATATCCGATAATGCCATTTACGGGAATCCCAACATGGGAAGAAAAGTTAATGCTTTCGTCTAAAATAATAAAAACGGTATGTTTTAAATCCTGAAAATCCTTTCCAATTTTGACCACATTATTATCTGATCGCAAACCTTCGATATTTTTACTTTCACCCAGACCCGAAAATTTAATTTTTTCGATATCATTAAAGTTGATTTGTTTATCCTCTAAGCTAAAGAGAATCGTCTCATTGACGCCGGAATCAAGTAAAAAAGTAAGGTCAACTCCATTTATATTCAGTGGTACAAAAATAAGATTGTTGATCAATTGAAAAGGGATCACTGTTTTCTTGTGATGCGTGATTTTGAATTCATTTTGACCCCAGGAAAAACTAAAAAAAAGAAGAAATATTATTTTTACAAATTTCATGTATTGAAGATACAAACTTTTGAAACATCGCAACGCTAAAAAGTGATTGACATTTTGTATTAATCTTTTCGATTATAAAAGCTTTGAAATTTTAAATTACCTAAATTTGTTAGATGCGATACGAAGAAAAAATAGAAAAATTCCGCCAACTGGTGGAGAATAAATTCCAGATATATAATTCTCTTTTCATGAGTTTGCCTTATGATAAAATGAGCAATATCGGCATGTTGCTGCCTTTTTTGTATGAAGAAAGTAGAGTAGGTTACGAGAAAGGTAAAAATCCTGAAGAAATTATGGATGAGTTTTTCACCAAACATACGGAGCTGGAAACTGAGGAACAAAAAACGGAACTGCTCTTTAAGATCATACAATATATCGAGCGACAAGTTGTGTTGTTTGACAGTATTGAAGATGCGGCTTTCGCAGAATTGCATTCAGAAAGTGATGCCGGAACTTTGATGCAGCTTCATGAACGCGCTTCTCAGGAACATCAGCTGGAAGCGACGCGTCAAAAGATGAAAGATTTTGGGATTAAAGTCGTTTTCACGGCGCATCCGACGCAATTTTATCAGAATTCTGTACAAAGAATTCTTCACGATCTGCGGACTGCGATCATGAAATATTCGGTCACAGAAATCGATATGCTGTTGCAGCAGTTGGGCAAAACTCCTTTCGTCAACAAAGAAAAACCGACGCCATTAGATGAAGCGATGAGCATTATTTTTTATCTACGTTACGTGTATTACGATACGATCGGTGAACTGTACAAAAAAGTGAAAAATTCTTTTGGGACCGATTCTTTTGTGCCGAATCAGGATATGATCCAGCTCGGTTTCTGGCCGGGAGGAGATCGCGACGGAAACCCCTTTGTCACCGCAGAAATTACCCTTAAAGTGGCGGAAGAACTTCGTCTTTCAATTCTGAAATCGTATTACGAACATTTGAAAGATTTACGAAGACGATTAAGTTTTAGAGGAGTTTCAGAGATTTTAGAAACGCTGAGTCATGAATTATATGATGCCATTTTTAAAGATGATCAAAGCATTACTTCCGACCAAATTTTAAAACACATCAACGCAGCAGAAAAAGTGATTACGGAACAGCATAACGGACTTTTTCTCAATCTTTTGCAGGATTTCAAAGATCGGATCAAAATTTTTGGAACCCATTTCGCTACTTTAGATATTCGGCAGGACAGCCGCGTTCATCAGGAAGTCATCGATGATATTATGACTAAAAAATCCGGTTTAAACAGTGAAAGTATTTCAACTGAAGAAAAATTAAAATGGCTGCTCGAAACTGATATTATTCTCGATCCGGAAGATTTTGATGGCATTACCAAAGACACTTTAGAGAACATTTATAACATAAAATACATTCAGAAAAGGAATGGTGAACAGGGAATGAGCCGCTATATTATTTCTAACTCTGATCATATTAAAGATGTTTTGAATGTTTTTGCGCTCTTCAAATTATGCGGTTATCAAGAAGAAGATATTAACATGGATATTGTTCCGCTTTTTGAAACAATGGAAGGTTTAGATGCCGGTGAAAAAGTAATGCGACAACTGTATGAACTTCCAGTTTATAGAAAGCATTTGGATAGACGCGGAAATGCGCAAACCATTATGCTCGGGTTTTCTGATGGTACTAAAGATGGCGGTTATTTAAAAGCCAACTGGGAAATTTATGAAACCAAAGAACAGCTCACGAAAGTTTCAGAAGATCACGATATTAAAGTTATTTTCTTTGACGGAAGAGGCGGCCCTCCTGCACGAGGTGGCGGAAAAACACACGATTTCTATGCTTCACAGGGAAAAACGATTGCAAATAATAAAATTGAAATCACGATTCAAGGTCAAACGATAACAAGTGTTTTTGGAAATAAAGATCAGGCGAAATATAATTTTGAACAATTGTTGACTGCCGGAATTGAAAATGATGTTTTCAAAAATTCAAAAAAAGATTTAAGCAAAAAAGAGCGGCAACTCATTGAAGAATTGGCGGAAATAAGTTTTAAAAAATATTCTGATCTCAAAGCGCATCCGATGTTTGTGCCGTATCTTCAGGAAATGAGTACGCTCGAATATTACGGAAAAACCAATATCGGAAGTCGGCCTACGAAAAGAGGCGCCGGAAATGCGATTAAATTTGAAGATCTGCGCGCAATTCCTTTCGTTGGTTCCTGGAGTCAGCTGAAACAAAATGTTCCGGGCTTTTTCGGTTTTGGATTTGCGTTGAATACTTTGAAAAAAGAAGGTCGTTTCAATGAAGTGATCGATTTGTACAAAGGCTCAGATTTCTTTAAAACATTGGTGTTGAATTCGATGATGAGCATGAATAAATCCTATTTTCCACTCACCTATTACATGAAAAACAATCCGAAGTTCGGCGAATTCTGGACGGTTATTTTTGAGGAATATAAACTTTCAAAATCGATGACTTTAGAATTGACCAGTTTTAAAATGTTGATGGAAGAAGAACCACTCTCAAGAAAATCGGTACAGATTCGGGAAAAAATTGTATTGCCCTTATTAAGTATTCAGCAATATGCTTTAATAAAAATTCAGAAAAAAGAAGGCAATAAAGAAGCGTATGAAAAATTGGTCATGCGTTCCCTTTTTGGAAATATTAATGCGAGTCGGAATTCAGCTTAAAAATTTTTTTTGGAAATTTAAATTCTGTAATTAAAAAAAACGCTTCTAAAAAGAAGCGTTTTTGATTTTTAAAGGATTGAATTATTTCGTTTAAATCATTAAGTTAATGAAGATATGAAAAAGGATCAAGAAAAATCTAAAGATTTTATAAGCGTGATTCTTAAATTTTATTTCACATTTTTAAACTTCTTAATTTCTTTTTAATCTTTAAAGTTTATTGTTTAATAATTTTCTCGATGTATTCGTTTTTCTCGGTTTTTACTTTCACGAAATAAACGCCTTTTTCAAGACTTTCAATATTATTTGTTTTCTCTTTTGTCAATGTTTTTATTTTTCTTCCTAAAACATCATACAATTCCACAGAGTTGATTTTTTCTGAAGTCGTAATGGTAAAATTCGATTTTACAGGATTCGGGTAAATTGAAATTGAGGATTTTGTTGCGTTTTCATTTGTTGCTAACGTCACATTTAAAACTTTTCCAAAATTTAAAATTCCGTAACCCATTGGATCAGTGTAGTTGGGGAAAAGAGAGGCATTCTGACGAAGCAAATTTCTTACTTCCGGTAATGATTTAGTGGGAATTGCCTGAAGCAAACAAGCGACTCCGCCTGCAGCAAGTGGCGTTGCAAAAGAAGTTCCACTGCCTGAAGTTACGCCATTATTGTAACCCATATAAGTAGAAGTTCCTCTTGCACTTGCATCAGGTTTTATAACGCCTACATAATTGGGTCCGAAAGAGGAAAAAGAAGAGCTCGCACCCGTTGAAGTTACTGCTCCTACCGTGAAAACTTTTTCGTTATCAGACGGAGTTATAATGTAATGCCATGGTTTTTGGGCTTCATTTCCGGCAGCTGCCAAAACAAAAATTCCTTTTTCAGTCGCGATTTGAGCAGATCTTGCAATGAACGAGGTTGTTCCCGTCATGTCCGAATAAAGCAAGCTGTATCTTGGATCATCGAAATCATAGTATCCTAGTGAAGTTGAGATCACATCAACTCCTTTTCTGTCGGCTTCCTCCGCAGCTTCTGTCCAGTAAATTTGTTCTTCGGGAATTTCATTTACGGCATCTTCACTTGCATATAAATAAAAATCTGCATCCGGAGCGGTACCAACGAAACTGTTTGCAACATATCCTGCAATCGTTCCTAAACAGTAAGAACCGTGATTATTAAGCGTGGTATTATAGATGTCTGCACTTTTGTTTACGAAATTATAACCACCCTTGATCTGTCCGTTATTTCGGATTCGTGCATAAGCTGAACCTGTATTTACGGTCGGGAAACCAGTGTCTATTACGGCTATAGTCATTCCTGCTCCGGTAAAACCTGCGATATGAAGTGGTCGTAAATTCACCTGGTTAATTTGTGCTAAACCTTGTCCGTAATTAAAATCGGTTTTTCCAGCGTTGTTGTTGAAGTCTTCGAATTTGTTTACTTTTTTAATGTCATTTGTCCCACGATTTCTGTGCTTAATGAAGCTTTCTACAGAATCAACATAATTTTGCGCTTTGATCTGAATAATTTGCTCGGCAGTTGCATTTACCGCAACACCATTCATCCATTTGGAATAATCGGTTACTGTGAAACCAAGATTTCTGATATTCTGAATATAAGAAGGTTCGATGGGAGCATCCTGATCATTAAGCGCAATTCCCAGTCTGGTTCGCCGATCCAGAGATTTCTGGGTAAGTTCTGTTGTAGGATTTGCGTAAAAAGCAGCTTTGTTTGGTTTGTCTTTGAAAATCACAAAAACAAGTTCTGTTTGGGCACTTACAAAACTAAAAAGTACAAGAATGAAAACGGATAAAATTTTCTTCATTTTTAAATTATTAGATTGAAACAAAAGTAAAAAAAATGCTGAATATTTTCAGCATTTTTCCTAGAATTATTTTAATAGTCTTATTTAATATAGGTTTTGTTTCCGTTTTTATTAATATAGTATTTTCCACCTTTTGGACCTACAAGAACTTGATGTCCATTATAATCTCCGCCGTTTGAAGGATGGTAAGCCTGTTTTACTGTATTGTGTGCAAGAGCTGTTTTTGCGGGCGTCACAGCTTGAGTATATTTCGTTGCTGGTTGCACGGAAGATGTTGTTGTTTGAACTATACTGGTAGTTGGAGCTACCGCATTGACCGCTGTTTTTCTGGTATACGTTCTTTTTGGTTTAATGATGCTGTTATTAGTTGTCGTTGAAATTGTCGGCGTCACTGCAAGATCTGTTTTTCTAGTATACTTTCTTTTTGGTTTCACTTCATTAGTTACTGACGTAACGGGACCATTTGCAGTAACCACTGTTTCGGGTGAATCATCACTTTTTTTGGTGTGCTTCCTTTTTGTTTTGGTTGTTGGTGCACTTGTATCAACTCTTTGAGCAAAGAATTCTGATGTTCCAAAAGCTGTTATTAAGAATAATATCAAGAATAATTTAGTCGTTTTCATAATTTTATTTATTAAATTAATTGCTGAGAATTTATCTAAAATTATTCCATAAGTAATTGTAAATCAAAAAATAACAGATTTTGTGATAGATTAAAAAAACATTAAAGGGAATTAATTTTTTAAAAAACTTAATTTTAGTAAATTTGAACAAATATTTTTTTTATGAAATCGCCATTAATAGTTTCTGTAAAGAAACACTAATGAAGATAGGCGATTGAATATGACCAATAAAATCCAATAAAATTTTCATATGAAAAAAATTCAGATGGTTGACCTGCAAAGTCAATACTACAAGATAAAAGCTGATGTAGATAATGCAGTTTTAAACGTGATGGATTCTGCTGCCTTTATTAATGGTCCTGAAGTGAAATCTTTTCAGGCAGAATTGGAGCAGTATTTAGATGTAAAACACGTAATTCCCTGTGCAAATGGAACCGACGCTTTGCAAATTGCTTTAATGGCGCTCGATTTAAAAGAAGGCGATGAGGTGATCACGGCAGATTTTACTTTTGCAGCTACAGTAGAAGTGGTTCATTTATTAAAATTAAAATCAGTTTTAGTTGATGTAGATTATGATACATTTACCATCGATATCGATAAATTGAAAGCAGCAATTACGCCGAAAACAAAAGCGATTATTCCAGTTCATATTTTTGGGCAGTGTGCGAATATGGAAGAGATTTTGAAAATAGCAAAAGAGCACAATCTTTTTGTTATTGAAGACGACGCACAGGCAATCGGCTCCGATATTATCTTCACAGATGGAACGATGAAAAAATCTGGAACGATGGGAATTCTTGGAACAACTTCTTTCTTTCCTTCTAAAAATTTAGGTTGTTACGGTGACGGTGGCGCAATTTTCACCAATGATGATGAACTCGCACACAAAATTAGAGGTATCGTAAATCACGGAATGTACGAAAGATATTACCACGATGAGGTTGGAGTAAACTCGCGTTTAGACAGTATTCAGGCGACAGTTTTAAGAAAGAAACTTCCACTTTTAGATGGTTATAATGACGCAAGAAGAAAAGCTGCAGATTATTATGACGAAGCTTTAGCCGGAAATCCTAATATTTTGACACCGAAAAGAGCTGAGTATTCAACGCACGTTTTTCATCAATATACTTTGAGAATTTTGAATGGAAAAAGAAATGAACTTCAGAAGTTTTTGACCGAAAAAGAAGTTCCTGCAATGATTTATTATCCTGTGGCTTTAAGAAAACAGAAAGCTTATTTTCAGGAAAGCAATGATGCAGATTTTGTAAATACCGACAAATTGTTGGAGCAAGTTATTTCTTTGCCGATGCACACAGAATTGGATGAAGAGCAATTGAAATATATTACAGACTCGGTTTTGGAGTTTATGAATAAATAATTTGCTACTACTTTGTCAAAGTTAAAATCTTCGACAAGTTATTAAGTATAAGAAAAAAAATGCAATTGTTTAAATTTAAATTCGTTTATTATTTGGCGATTGTGTTTTCTTTTTTGACGTCTTGCCTTTTTGGATATATTGTAGTTTCAAAAATTAATACTGTTACTGAAATTGGTCTTTTTAAAGATGATTTGATTTATTTTCCTTTGAATTTTATTTCATTTCTGTCTTTTATAGTTTCATTTTTTCTGTTGATGAAATTCAAATCATTTGCAATAAAAGCTTTAAATATTGGAATAGTCTCATTTTGTATTTTAATAATTTTAGCAACTTATAAATCATTTATATTCAACGAAATTCAGTTTAAATTTTTAATTATCTGGTTTATAATTTTTGTAATTAATGTATTTATTTTAGTACTGATTAATAAATATAGAATTATAATAAACATAAAATTTATTCAGACGAAATAAATGAAATTGGGCAAAAGCAAAATTGAAAAATAGCTGATTAGTAAGTTTTAAAAGTTATCATTAAATTTACCATTATGAATACCGAAACCTTAAAAATAAATTTAGCGCAAAGGATTTTATCTTTGAACGATTTACCACTTTTAGAGAAAATAAAAAATTTACTTAAAGCAGATGATGATGTCATCTATTATACTGTTGAAGGTAAACCTATTACAAAAGATGAATTTATTTCTGAAATGGATGAGCAGCAGGAGGATATAAAAAATGGAACTGCTAAATTTCACACTACTGACAATGTTCGGAAAATTGTTATGAATGAAAATAGTTTGGGAAGATAGAGCATTATCAGATTTAAAAAATGCTATTTCGTTTATTAAATTGCAAAGTCCAAAAAATGCTGAAATGGTTTTAGAGAAGTTGATAAAACTTTCCGAATCATTGTCGAATATGCCTTACAAATTTCCCAAAGAACCTGTATATAATAGGGAAAACATTCGTTTCGTTACAAAATGGAGTTTCAAGATAATCTACCAAGTTGAAAACGAAATGATTATTATTCTAAGAATTTTCAGTATACACCAAAATCCTGATAAAATTTTAGAATAAATACAAAATCTAATTAAATCACCAATTAAAAACACATGACAATACTCGTTACCGGCGGACTCGGTTATATCGGTTCTCACACCGTTGTAGAACTTTTACAGAATAATTTTCAAGTCATCATTGTTGATGATATGTCAAATTCTGAAAAATTTATTCTCAATAATATTGAAAAAATCGCAGGTAAAAGGCCCGTTTTTTTTCCATTTGATTTAAAAAGAAAAGAACTGCTTTCCCAGGTTTTCGATGCTTACGAGATCGATGGGTGTATTCATTTTGCGGCTTACAAAGCAGTAGGAGAGAGCCAGGAAAAACCTCTGGATTATTACGAAAATAATCTCTTTTCTCTGATCAATGTGTTACAGGAATTTAAAACAAGAAATATTTCGAACTTTATTTTCAGTTCATCCTGCACGGTTTACGGACAAGCTGATGAACAGCCGATCGATGAAAATACACCGCTCAAAATGCCGGAATCTTCTTACGGAAAAACCAAACAAATGGGCGAGGAAATCCTGAAAGATTTTGCGACTGCTTATCAAAAGAAAGTTTCTTTACTTCGGTATTTTAATCCGATCGGTTCGCATCCGACTGCTTTGTTGGGAGAACTGCCAATTGGTGTTCCCAATAATTTGGTTCCTTATGTAACTCAAACCGCTTCCGGAATTAGAGAGAAACTATCGATTTGGGGAAATGATTATCCGACAGAAGATGGAACAGCAGTTCGCGACTATATATACGTTGTTGATCTCGCAAAAGCACACGTGAAAGCATTGCAGAAATTAATGAACGAAACTTCCGAAACCTTGATTGATATTTACAATCTTGGGACCGGAAAAGGTTCCTCCGTTTTAGAAGTGGTTGAAGCGTTCGAAATTGCAAACGATGTAAAAGTTCCGTATCAGATATGTGAAAGAAGAGCCGGAGATATTACCATTGCTTATGCAAATGCCGATAAAGCAGAAAGAGAATTGGGTTGGAAAGCCGGTACTTCTCTGGAAGAAGCTTTAAGAACAACTTGGGAATGGCAAAAATATTTGCAAACCCGAAATTAAAAACTTTAAATAAAGATCAAAAAAAATCCTGAAACTTATATTTCAGGATTTTTTGTATTTACATTTTCTCAAGTCCTACATTGGTGGACCTTGGTCATCGCCGCCCTGACTGTTGGAGTTAATGTCTTTTTTCTTTTTCGGCTGATCTATTTTATCGCCCTGTTTAAAACGGTAACTTAGAGAAATACTAAACTGTCGCGGCTGCCATTGCATATAACTGTACTGTGAATAAGCGGGAGTGGTTACGAAATTTTCTCTCGCACGAGTATTGAAAATATCCTGAATATTGAAAGATATAGTTCCGTTTCCTTTCCAAATGGTTTGACTTGCACCCAGATTTACAGCATACATCGGTTTTCTTTGCGTGGAAACATTGTTTTCTGCACCACGATAAAAGCCTTGAATCTGGAAACTTGTCGTTTTCGTTGGCTTAAAAGTATTTGTTAAACGTAATCTTGTCGAAAATCCTTTTCCGGAGAAATCAAAACCTTGGTAATTACCACTATTATTATAGCCGTACAAATCTGCACTTCCCATAATTTTCCACCATTTGAAAGGATCGTAAGTTGCATTCACGTCTAAACCATAATTTGTTTCACTTCCTGCATTTACTGGCATCGTATAAATGACTGTTTTATTGTTTTCATCTAATCCACTATATTGGTAAAAATTCACTTCATCTTCCGATTTTTTCAAATATAAAGTCGGGTTAAAAGTAACTTTACTTTTCGTTAAATTATAACCCAATTCAAAAGAGTTTTCATAAGTAGGATTCAAATCAGGATTTCCGCTGAATAAGTTTCTATTATTATTGTAAGACATGAACGGAATTAGGAAAAACGAACGCGGTCGATTAATTCTTCTGGAGTAATTTAGTAATAATTGATTGTTTTTATTCAGATCATAACTTAAGAAAACACTTGGAAAAAATTTCAGATAATTTTTGTTGACATTAATTTGTACGGCATCACTTATTCTTTTAAAATTAACATTAATGTCTGTATTTTCGGCTCTCAACCCTAACTGATAACCGAAATTGCTGATTTTACTTTTGAACTGAGCGTAACCTGCAAAAATATTTTCGTTGTAAAAAGTTTTGCTCGTAAAATTTGGTAATATTGTGGTCGGAGCGTTATTTTTGCTTTCATCCACATAATAATCGTAGTCATTTTTATTGGAGTCAAATCTCGCTCCTGCTTCAATTTTAGAAGCTGTGCCAATTGGCAACTCATAATCAGCTTTGGCTAAAAAAGTACTGTTCTCAGTTTTCGTAAGAATATTATTTAAAGTTAAAGTAGGAATATCTAATTTATTATCGAAACCATTTTCTGTAATGAAAGAAGTTCCTTCGCTTTTGCTTTTCTGATAACTTGTTGCAAGAGATATAAGTTGTCCTTTGTCGCCAATTTTCTGGTCATATCCTAAATCTGCCTGAAAAGAATTATTCACATTTGTTCCTACATTCAGACGGTTTGTAAACTGATTCGTTAAAGTAAAAGGAACATTCGGATAACCGGTCGCGGCACTGTCTTTTATAATTACGTTGTCGAAATAATTCGTGTTACCTGTAGATTCATTATTGAAATTCCTGAACATTACAGAAGCATTCAAAGTTGATTTATCAGTAACATCTACCAAAAATCCGGTCGTAACGTTGTAATTTTTACTTTCACTTTTATTGGTTCCATCCTGAATCGATTTCAGAGAGAAACCATCGTTCAGAATTTGTGGATTAAGGAACGAATTAAACTCAGAGTTATTAGTAGATTTACTTCTGTTGTAACCACCACCACCATTGATATAATACGTCCATGCTCCTTTTCTCCAGCTTAGATTGGTATTCAGTCGGGTAGTTGGTAAATAACCTAAAGTTCCTTCAATACTACCATTAAAACCAATTTTCTTAGATTTTTTCAGAATAATATTTAGAATTCCAGCGGTTCCACTTGCTTCATATTTTGAAGAAGGATTGGTAATGACTTCAATTCTATCAATTTGGTCTGCGGGAATTGATTTTAATGCATCTGCACCGTCATCAATTCCAAGCATTGAAGAAGGTTTTCCATTAATCAAAAATCTTACATTTGTATTTCCACGCATTGAAACAGTTCCGTCTGTATCTACATCTACGGAAGGTACATTTGCTAACACATCCTGAAGATTCCCACCCTTTGCAACGATATCTAAGGAAGGATCATAAACTTTTTTATCGATTTCTACGCGATACGCTTTCACCGCTTGACCCGTAATTACAACACCTTGAATATCTGAAGTTTTTGTACCGGTAACTGAACTTTCAGCTTCTACTGTAAAATTTCCAAGATCTGCAGCTGCGGAAATTTGTTTGTTCAAAGTCGTCTTTTTGAAGTCGATGGCTTCAATCGTAATGTCGTAATTTCCAGGAGTAAGATCTAATTTGTAAATTCCTTTATCATCACTCAAAACGGCATCACTGTACAATTTATTCGCCTTATTGCTAAATGTTACAGATGCGTAAGGAACGGCAATGTTTTGCTTGCTCATGATTTTTCCATTCACACTTACTTTTTGCTGCGCAAATGCCAAACTTACTGCACCAAGAACAAAAGCTAATCCTAATGTTCTTTTTTTGATAATTGATGAAATCTCAATTCTATTCGTCATATTCTTAGTTTAACTATACTGATTACTTTTTTTAACAAAAGTTAAATTAAATGTTTGTTTAATAATTACTAAATTCCAAAAAAAGGCTCAGAATTTTCTGATATCTACTTTTTTTAATTTTATAATTATTTGATGTTTTTAGAGTTCAGCCATTGTTGATATGCTTTAGCGTTGACTTCATGTTCCGCTGCACTCGCTGTAAATTTGTGAAAACCAAATCTTTTCGGATCAGCGCACATATAAATAAAATCACTTTTCTGAGCATTCAAAACCGCATCAACTGAGTTCTTATCAACCATACAAATTGGTCCGGGTGGAATTCCCGCTGTGAAATAAGTATTATAAGGAGAAGGTTCGCGTAAATGTTTGAAGAAAACTCTTTTCAGTGTTTCCCCCTGAAAGTTATTGGCTTTACTTACCGCGTATATTACGGTAGGATCGCTTTGTAATTTCATGCCTTTTCTATATCGATTCAAATACAAACCTGCGACGGTCTTCATTTCGTCGGGTTTTCCGCCGGTTTCTTTATAAACCAAAGATGCTAAAGCATAAATTTGATCTCTCGTTAAACCAGAATTCTGCTCTTTAGCTTTTCTTTCTGAAGTCCAGAAACTGTTATATTCTCCTTCAAATTTTTTAAAGAAATCTTTTGGAGTTACGGTCCAGAAGAAGTTGTAAGAATCAATGAAGAAATATTTTTTTAAATCTTCAGCATTACTAAATCCTTTTTCTGTCGCAATTTTATCTAAATCATTGGCAAATCTCAAAGAATCCAATTCTGTTTTTTTGGCAACTTTTCCGATCATTTGATACACCGTGAAAAAATCTCCTATTCGGAACGTGTTTTCGGTTTGATTTCCAGATTTGATCATATTAACCAAATCGGTATTATTGGTTCCTGATTTTATGTGGTATCGACCAGCATTGAGAAATTTGGTTAAATTTTTGCTTTTTGCGACCGCTGAAAATGTTTCTTTATTTTTGATATAAGGAGCAATCGAATCCATGATCGAGTTGAAATTGGCAGAATGTGGAATTAAGACATACCCTTCTTTTTCCACATTATTGCCGTAATACTTTTTGTAATATTTATACCCAAAAAAACTTCCGATTGCAAAAAATAGAAATATGATTACCGAAATTATTCCCGAAGATTTTTTCATTGGTATGATCTGAAATATGCTATAAATTAATTTTGCCTTTAAAAACCTGTTTTGCCGGACCTTCTAACCAAATATTTTTAAAACTTTCTCCTTCCTGTTCTGCGTAAACTTTTAGATTTCCACCCAAAACTTTTACATTTACAGAAGTTTGATTTTTATCTTTCAAAAAAACCAGGGCCGAAGCTGTCGCTCCCGTTCCACAACTGAAAGTTTCATCTTCAACACCTCGTTCGTAAGTTCGTATGAAGATTTCATTTTCCGAAATTTCTTCTACAAAATTTACATTGATTCCTTCTTGGCAATAAGACGGCGAATTTCTGATATTGTTACCATTTTCGTAAACTTTATAATTCTTTAACATTTCAACGAAAGTCACGTAATGCGGAGAACCGGTATTGAGTTCAAAATCGTTTTCAATGTTTTTAATGGAATCTACGTCAATCATCTTGAGTTTGATGATTCCGTTGTTGATTTCAGCTTCATGTAAACCGTCGATTGCGGTGAAAGTAGTATGATCTTCAAAAACGTCTAGAAAATGTGCAAAAGCTACTAAACATCTTCCGCCGTTGCCGCACATTGTACTTTCGTTTCCGTCGGAATTATAATAGACCATTTTGAAATCTGCAGATAAATCATTTTCTAATAAAATTAATCCGTCACCACCAATGCCAAAACGGCGGTCGCAGATTTTTTCTATTATTTCTGTCTCTTTTGGAAACTGTAGATCACGGTTGTCGATCATTACGAAATCGTTTCCCGTTCCTTGATATTTAAAAAATTCTATGGTATTTTGCATAAAACTTAGCGGTTTTTACCCATATATTTTTGGGAGTGCAAAGATACTGAAAAGTTTATCATCACATAAAAAACCTTATCGTTTAAATCATTTGCTATGATTAGTTTGATGGTCTTTTTTCCATTCGAGATAACCTACGATTGCCATCGCTGTGAAAACAAAAAATTGAATAGAGGTTATGCCTAAACCTTTATAAATCATCATCGGAATACAAATCAAGTCACCCACGATCCAGAAAATCCAATTTTCAATTTTACGTTTCGCCATTAACCACATTCCAACTAAGAAAATTGCGGTGGTGAAAACATCTAACCAGTTCGCCCAATCCAAATGATATAATCCGAGTTTCACATCGGTCATAGAAAAATGATTATCAATGTATGGCTTGTAATAATAAACGAAGGTGACTAAAATTAAACTGATGAAAAATAAAATTCCAGAGAGAATCCATTCTTTTTTTGTTGCCCAGGAAACTTCAACATGAATGTGATCTTTCGAACTTTTCGACCACAAAATCCAGCCATAAATACTCATAACGCTGTAATAAAAATTAATCATCATGTCGCCTAAAAGTCCGAATTTGAAAAGGATGTAAACGTAAAGTATGGTGGAAATAATTCCTGTCGGATAAACCCAGATGTTTTTTTTAATAGAAAAGAAAACGCTTAACAAACCGAAAATTGTAGCAATGGCTTCCAGAACAATTTGATAGGTTTCATAAGATTCGTAAGGCTTTAAAAAAAGATCGTAGAAATTCATGAGTTCAAAGATAAGAATTTCAAGGAAAAAATAGATGTGTGACTTTGGTCACAATAGTTTTTGAAAACACTTCTTATCTTTGAATAAATAAAAGTCATGAAAAAAGTTTTATTATTAAGTGGTTTAGCATTCTTATCAATTCATTGCGGAAATAAAGTGGTTCATCAGGAAGTTTCCGGGAAAGAAATAATGGATAATAAATCTGAATTATCCTCAGATTCTTTGAATAATTATGCGACCCAAACCAAGAAATTATTAATGAAAAATGTAGGTCAACAAATCCAGAAAGGTGGAGTAGAATCAGCTTTAGATTATTGTAATATCGAGGCAATGCCTTTAACAAAATCAATGTCGGATAAACATGGTTTGGTTATTTCCAGAGTTTCTGATAAAATGAGAAATCTTAAAAACGTGGCCAATTCTGAAGAGTTGAAATTGATTGAACATTATAAAAAACAACTTTTAGCAGGTGAACTTTTAAAACCAGTACAAACAGAAACTCACTATTATGAACCGCTTATAACGAATGCAATGTGTTTGCAATGTCATGGTGAAGTTGGTAAAAATATCCAGCCAAAAGTAGCGGAGAAAATTGCTCAATTGTATCCAAATGATTTAGCAACAGGCTACAAAGAAAACGAAATTCGAGGATTGATCAGTATTAAAACTAAATAGTTTATTTCCATATTTTTAATTTGTTAAAATAGACCGTCGCATGGTGCGGCGGTTTATTTTTTAGTCATTCTGACGAAGGAAGAATCTCAATATATTATCTAGGGATAACAATCAAAAAATCCCTACAAAACTAATTGCAGGGATTTATCATTTCTAAAATTCAAGTTTAGGCTCCACAAGAACCGCCCTCATTAGTGTATCCCAACTTTCCCAAAATCTTATCCAGCAAACACCAATTTGTCATTGATGATTGCAGTAAATTAATTCCTACAAATCCAGTGAGCCATAACCAATTTTGGCTTACATAAATCGACAGAAAGATACTTACCAAAATCATGGTTCCAGCAAATGCGTGTATTATTCTATTTTTCATATTATTTATTTTTAATTTTTATTTTATTAAATAATTTTAATTTTGTCATTCTGAAAGGAGCAAAGCGAAATGAAGAATCTCTTATCGATAATTTTATGAGATTCTTCCTACGTCAGAATGACAAACGAATTATTTAAAATTGCTGTTCTAAATTGATCAATGCGATATGAACCTTGGACAATGTTTCCTGTCCTGCATTGAATTCTTCAATTTTTTTTAGAATTAAAGAAGTGTTTTCTTCTGGTACAAAAACCGTGAACAATAGCGAATCTGTTTCTGCATAAGAAGAAGCGAACCAATTGCTCGTGTTATTGCTTTCTCTTTCATTTTTAAAACCTTTTACGAAGTTGTAGGTGAAAGATTTTGAACCAGATTTGATGAGAATATTTTTAATCTCGCTTTCGAATTCCTTAATTGCGGTGATGAGTAATAATTTCATAGTTAATGTTTTAAAATTCTCTGCTTAAAAACTTTCAGCAGCGAAATGTGTTAATTATTCCTGAAGATCTTCTTCAATGGCAACCAATTCTGCAGGTTCGTTCTGTAACCAATTATTTTTTTCAGACATATAATAAATCAAGGGAATTACAATTAATGTCAGTAAAGTTGAAACGATTGCTCCAAAAACCAATGAGATTGCCAATCCCTGGAAAATCGGGTCGAACAAAATCACAACTGCTCCAATGACCACTGCTCCAGTTGTCAATAAAATCGGTGTTGTTCTCACTGCTCCGGCTTCAATAATGGCTCTTTTTATTGGTGCCCCTTCTTTCAAACGAATTTCAATAAAATCAATCAATAGAATGGAGTTCCTCACCATAATTCCGGCTAAAGCAATCATTCCGATAAAAGATGTTGCCGTAAAAAAAGCGCCTAATAACCAGTGTCCCAGTACAATTCCAACCAAAGAAAGTGGAATAGGGATCATCATCATAATTGGCGTTTTGAAATTTTGGAACCAACCCACAATCAACATATAAATAATGATAATCACCACTAAAAATGCTGCTCCCAAATCCCGGAAAACTTCCAGTGTAACTTGCCATTCTCCATCCCATTTCACGGTGTAATCTGATTCGTCTTTTGGCGTATTCATGTACAATTCATTCAAAGAATATCCTGTCGGAAGTTTTACATTTTTCAATTTTTTATCCATTCCGAGAATCGCATAAGCCGGACTTTCTAATCCTCCTGCCATATCTGCGAGAATATAAACGACGCGTTTCTGGTCTTTTCTGTAAATAGATTTTTCCAAAGTTTCCCGCTGAACTTTTACAATATCGCTTATGGGAACCATTCCTGCTGCACCTTTTACTTTTAAATTGGTAAGGTCTGCAATACTGGTTTTTTCGCCATCTTTTAATTTCATTACAATATCAACGGCGTCATTTGATTTTGGATCAAATAAATTCCCGATGGAATGTTCTCCTAATAAATAAGTCAGATTCCCGACAACTTGTTGCGGTGCAACACCATTCAACATTGCTTTTTCTTTATCCGGAACTATTTTGAATTCTGTTTGGGGGGCTTCAACCATCCAGTCAACATCTACGACATCATCGGTATTGATGAGGATTTTCTGAACTTGATCTGCAATTTTTACTTGCTCTTCATAATCGGGACCATAAACTTCCGCAACAATGGTTGATAAAACTGGTGGTCCAGGTGGAACTTCAACAATTTTCACATTCGCGCCGTATTTTTTGGCAATCTTGTGAATTTCCGGACGGATGGTTTTTGCGACATCGTGGCTTTGTTTATTCCGATCTTCTTTATGTAAAAGATTCACTTGAATGTCCGCCGAATTACTGCTTCCACGCAAATCATAATGACGAACCAATCCATTAAAGGTGATCGGTGAAGCGGAACCAACATACGATTGATAATTCACCACTTCCGGAACGGTTTTCAAATATTGCGCAATATCCTGAGTTAAGGCAGAAGTTCTTTCCAAAGTCGTTCCTTCCGGCATATCAATTACGACTTGCACTTCATTTTTATTATCGAATGGAAGCATTTTTACAGCCACCCATTTTGCCGCAAATGCAAACATGGAGATCATTAATAATACACCCGTAATTCCGAGCATGGTCCATCTTTTCTTGCTATTATCCAATAATGGTTGCTCAATTTTTTTATAAATTTTATAGATGAAACCGGTTTCTAATCCTTGCTCTTCTTTATGCTCCTCGCTGTCTTTTACTTTTAATAAATGGAATCCTAAATAAGGCGTAATCGTTAAAGCCACAAAAAGGGAAAGCAACATCGCAATCGAAGCACCAATCGGCATCGGAGACATGTAAGGTCCCATCATTCCGGAGACAAATGCCATGGGTAAAATCGCCGCAATTACCGTAAATGTTGCTAAAATGGTTGGATTTCCAACTTCATTAATGGCGAAAATAGCGGCTTGTTTGAAAGGTAATTTCTTCATGTGGAAATGCCGGTGCATGTTTTCAGCAATAATAATACTGTCATCGACGACGATTCCCACTACGAAAACGAGGGCGAAAAGTGTAATCCTGTTTAGCGTATAACCTAACATATAATAAGCAAAAAGTGTCAATGCAAAGGTTAATGGTACAGAAAAGAATACGACTAATCCGCCTCTCCAACCCATCGCCAACATCACCAAAAGTGTAACGGCAACAATCGCAATTCCCAAATGTCCCATTAGTTCTGAAACTTTGTGAGAAGCCGTTTCTCCGTAATTTCGGGTAACTTCTACATGAACATCATTTGGAATTAAAGTTTTCTTTAAAGTTTCTACTTTATCCAAAATTTCTTCGGAAATATGCATCGCATCTGCTCCTTTTACTTTAGATACAGAAAGCGTTACGGCAGGATATTCTGATAAAAAACTCTTGCCTTTTTCCGTAGCATTTCCATAACCGAAGTTTACATAATTGGTTGTCGATGACGGTCCGTCTTCGATTTTTGCGACTTGTTTTAAGTAAACAGGCATATTTTGAGAAGTTCCGATCACTAAATTTCCAACATCTTCTGCGGTGCTTAAAAATTCGCCTGTTGTTACCAAATATTCCGCATCATTACTCTCAAAACTTCCGGATTGTGAACTTCCATTTCCGGCCTGAATCATTTGCATAATTCCCAATGGATCCACATTAGATTCTGCCATTTTATCTTTGTCAACAATCACTTTCAACTGTCGGCTTCTTCCCCCAATTACTTTGGTTAAAGAGACATCTTTAATTTTTTTGACTTCAGAAGAGAGTTCTTCGCTAATTTGTCTTAATTGAAAATCATTGTATTTTTCACTCCAAAGTGTTAATCCCAACATCGGAACATCGTCGATGGAGCGCGTTTTAATTAATGGTTCATAAACTCCTTTTGGAAAGATGTTTTTGTTTTTCATCATCTCATCGTAGAGTTTCACGTAGGACCGTTCCGTGTCTTCACCCACGAAAAACTGCACAATGATCATGGCTTTTCCGTTCATCGCCATGCTGTGAACGTGCTCAACTCCTTTGATATTGGAGATGAGTTTTTCCAGAGGTTTTACCACGCGACTTTCTACTTCCGTAGGATTTGCTCCGGGATAACCCACCATTACGTCGGCCATTGGAACAATAATTTGTGGTTCCTCTTCTCTCGGTATTAAGGTGGAACTGTATGCGCCAATAATCATCAACGCAACCATCAACAGAATGGTGAGTTTTGAATTGATGAAGATTTCGGCTATTCTTCCTGCTATTCCTTGTTGCATAATTTTAATTTAAATAATTGAGAAAATTATTGTTTTACTTTGGCTCCGTTATAGAGTTTTCCTTGCGCCGAAACGATATAAGGTTCTTTCGAATTTAACCCAGATAAAATCTCAACTTGGTCGCCAAAATCTTTCCCGGTTTTCACCCATCGAAGAATCGCAGTATTGCTGGAACTTACGGTGTAAACTCCGGTTAACTGACCTTTTTCCACCAACGCAGATTTAGGAATCATCACTCCTTCTTGGAAATCCTGATTGGTTTTCCCCGCATTTTTAAACGGAAACTGGATGTTCACAAACATTCCCGACAATAAATTTTTACTGTTGGAAACATTTACTTTCACCATATATTGACCACCGGTGTTTGCAGATGATTTACTAATTTCTGAAACGGTTCCTGCAATTTCTTGGTTGGTGGATTTCAAAGTAATTTTTACCGCCATTCCTTGCGTGATCTGCGTAATATTTTGTTCAGAAACTAAAACTTGCGCTTGTAAAGCTGAAGGAGATTCTATAGTTAACAAAGGCATTCCCGGACTTGCCATATCGCCTTGTTCTGCATATTTCGCAGTAATTACTCCAGAAATTGGCGCCGTAATATTCGTATAACGGTATTGGGAATTTACCTCACTTTTCATAGCTTGAGCTGCTTCTAATCCGGCTTTTGCCATTTCGTAACGCGCTTTCATATCATCCAATTCTTTTTGAGAAGCACTTTGGTTTTTAAATAAATTGGAGAAGCGATCGTAATCTTTTTTAGAAATATTATAATTCGCTTGTGCTTGAGAAATCTGTGCATTGGCTTGTCCACCTTTTGCTTGAATATCCGTACTGTTGATGCTTACCAACAATTGTCCTGCACTTACATTTTGTCCAACTTCGGCTTTCATTCCAGTAATGTAACCCATCATTCTGGTACTTACATTCACGGAATTTTTTGCGACTAATTTTCCACTTGCACTTGCATAAGCACCTTCTGAATTATTACCGGATTGACTCACCGTTACTTGGATCGGCTTTTGAGAAAGAGTTGCATCTTTTTCGTCTGCCGAGCAACTCATGGTAAATCCTAAGAGTAGGACGGAATAAAATAATATCTTCATGTTGATGTATTTATTGGTTTTTATTTTAAAAATTTAAAGTATTCCAAAGCCGAATTATATTCGAAAATCGCCTGTTGATGTTCCAGTTCTTTTTGAGACATTTGAGTTTCTGCAGAAAGTAGATCAGAAGATTTTTCCAAACCCTGATCGTATCTATTTTTACGAATTCTGTATGCTTCTGCGCTTTGTTCCCAAGATAATTTGGTTAAAGAAACTTTTTTGTCCGCATCCAAAACTTGACGATACGATTTGTTGAGTTCTAATTGATTTTGTTTTTGATATTGCTGAATTTCAGTTTGTGCTTTTGATAGATCTGCTTTGTATTTTTCCTGTTCGCTTTTCGCTTTTAGACCATCGAAAACATTCCAGGATAATTGTAATCCGACTAAATAACCGTTTGCGTCAAATTGATAAGGTTTGCTGTCATAGACTTCAAAACTTCCAAAAGCATTTAATTTTGGTAAAAATTTCGCTTTTGAGGATTTGATCATCCAGTCGTACGCTTCCAAAGATTTTTCATACGCTTGTAAATCTTTTCGGTTTCGATTTAAGGTTGGGTTTTGCTCTAAAATATTTTCCTCATAAGAAAACTCGTCCAGTGGTTTGAACACTTTATTTTCCGAATCTTCATTCAATAAAAAATAAACATAATCAGAAGCATTTCTCACATTCGACTTGGCATATTGAATCTGACTTTCAATTTCTGAAACTCGAACTTGCATATACAAAACTTCAGATTTCTGAATCATTCCGTTTTTGTAATAATTATCGATAACTTTTTTATTCGCAAGAGTCGTGTTTTTCGCTTCTTCCAAAACTTTTACGACCTTATAAGCCATTTGTAATTGGAGATAAGCTTTATTCAAATCAAACTGTAGATATTCCTTGGTTCTTTCTTCTTTAATTTTTAAAACATCTACTTTTACTTCGCCTGCTTTCTTTCGATAAACCGCATCTTTATTAAATATGGGTTGCTGAAATTCTAGTTTTGTCGCAAAATTGAATATATTGTCCGGACTGTTTAATCTCGCAGGATCAAAATCCATCATCGTAATTCTTTCCTGATTGAGTTTTGACCCAAAAGCCATCAAAGGATTATTGGTAGAAATTCCCGTGTAAGAAGCAGTTACGTTGGGTAAATACATGGCGCGACTTTCCAATAAACTTGCTTTTGCAATATTTACTTCATCATTGGCTAATTTGAGGGATAAATTTTGGCCTTCAATTCTGGCTTCTAAATCTTTTTTAGAAATTTGAATCGTATCCTGACCGAAAAATTGGGTTGATATAAATAATAGGAATAATACTTTCTTCATGTCTTAATAATTTGATGACAAAAGTATTGCAGTAAATTCTCTTGCACAGTGACAAATGTTACACAGAATCTTTTAACATTGGAAATAACCGGTTCTTATTTTCGCACGGATTTCACAGATTTGCACAGATCAAGGTGTTACTGTTAAATAAAAGAATTTTACTGAAAATATAATCCGTGTACATCTGTGTAATCTGTGCGCTAAATAATAATTAAGATATGCTGCAAAAAGACAAACCTCGAAATCAATCGAGGTTTTATCTGCAGAATATAATGATGTGTTTAAATTTTACCATTCAAACTTCCCCAACCGCCGCCGTTGTGCACTTCGGTATAGCCATTATTCAAAAGCATGGTTTTCGCCGAGCCACTTCTCATTCCAGAGGCGCAACACGTAATTATGGGTTTATTTTTGTCTTTTAATCTGGAAAGATTATTCTGGAGTTGATCCACAGGAATATTAATGGAGCCTTTAATGTGACCACCAGCGAATTCTGCTTTGCTGCGAACATCCAAGATGATTGCGCCTTTTTTAAGAAGGTCTGCGTAATCTGTTTTTTTAAATCCGAAAAGATTATTAATGGTATCTAACATAAGTTTGCGTTTTAATTAATTTAATGAGGCAAATTTAGGTCAGACAAATTGGGAATACAGTAATCTATATCACAGAAGCTCAATTTTGTTTCGGGAAAGAATAACGAGATGTTCTTTTTCCATTTGCTTGAGGACACGACTCGTTGCTTCACGTGTAATTCCCAATTCATCGGCTAATTGTTGATGGGTAACCGAAATTTCTTTGGAATTGTAAAGTTGAGTTTTTTGTTTGATGAGGTGTAAAAGTCTCGTATCTATTTTTTGAAAAGCCACAGAATTTACGACGTCGAGTAATTCTTCGAAACGCTTTTGATAAAGATTAAAGATGAAATCGGTCCAATCGGGATATTTTCTCACCCATTCTTTGGCTTTATCGGCAGGAATCAACATGATTTCGGCATCTTCTTCCACAATGGCTTTGATTTTAGAAGTTTCATTTTTCATTCCCGCAAGAATAGAAACAATGCAACTTTCGCCTGGAGTTAAGTAGTAGAGTAGAATTTCGCGGCCATCTTCTTCAGTTCTGATCACTTTAATACTTCCGGAAACCACGACAGGAATATTTTTAATATAGGAATCCATGTTCACTATAATTTCACCAGCGGCAAAATGTTTCAGATTTCCGGAATCTTCAATTTCTTTCACTAGATCGGACTGGAAAATATCTTTTAAAATCATACTTCAAAGTTACTCAATAATATTTTCCTAAAATTTAAGTACAAATAATATAGGATCATTAAACAATGCACAATTGAATGCTCAAAGTTGATGGTTTTTTTCACTTTTACATTTTTAGTATGAATGTCAGGTTTTTACCGCTTTCAAAAGTGTTTAGCAAAAAGATTTTATCGAATTATAGTTAATAATTATTAAATTTTTATATTTTTGGGAATCTTAAACAAATAACAAATGTCAAATCTTTGGAAAACGAAATCCCTCAGTTCACTTCTGGCAAGCGCCGAAGATTCAGAAAAGGGACTTAAAAGAACTCTTAGCGCAGCATCATTGGTCGCCTTGGGAATTGGAGCTATTATTGGTGCAGGATTATTTTCTTTAACCGGAATTGCTGCTGCAGATAATGCAGGACCAGCCGTTGTTTATTCCTTTATATTAGCTGCTTTGGGATGTGCTTTTGCCGGACTTTGTTATGCAGAATTCGCATCGATGATTCCAGTTGCAGGGAGTGCTTATACTTACTCGTATGCAACAATGGGTGAATTTATGGCCTGGATTATCGGCTGGGATTTAGTTCTGGAATATGCACTTGGAGCGGCTACAGTTGCTGCTTCCTGGTCACAATATGTCGCAAAATTTATGCTGAGTTTCGGCGTTACTTTGCCCGTTTCCCTTTTGCATGGTCCTTGGGACGTGATCGTAGATGCGAACGGCGTTTCTTCTACACCCGGAATTTTAAATTTGCCGGCGATCCTGATCATTTGTTTGCTCTCTTTACTTTTAATTAAAGGAACTAAGGAATCAGCGTTGATCAACAATATTTTAGTAATTCTAAAAGTAACCGTAGTTTTAGTATTTATCGCACTTGGATGGGGTTTTATCAATCCAGCGAATCATACTCCGTTTATTCCTATCAATCAAGGTGAAGTCTTGATGGATCAAGGAAAAATGGGTTTCTTTGAATTTTTCCAAAGTGATTATTTCGGACATTATGGTTGGAGCGGAATTTTACGTGGAGCCGGAGTTGTTTTCTTTGCATTTATCGGTTTTGATGCTGTAAGTACTGCAGCACAGGAAGCGAAAAATCCTCAAAAAGGAATGCCGATCGGAATCATCGGATCTTTGATTATCTGTACCATATTATATGTATTATTTTCTTACGTTTTGACAGGTTTAGAAAACTATGTAAACTTTAAAGGAGATGCAAGTCCAGTGACAACAGCCTTTGCGAAAACGGGTTATACCTTTTTAAATTCAGCCTTGACCATAGCAATTATTGCAGGTTACACTTCCGTAATGTTGGTGATGTTGATGGGTCAAAGTCGTGTATTTTACAGCATGAGTGTTGATGGATTGTTGCCTAAGTTCTTTAGCGATCTGCACAAAACAAGTCAAACTCCCTGGAAAACCAACGTAGCATTCATGATCTTTGTGAGTTTATTTGCAGGATTTGTACCCGTTTCAGATTTAGGACACATGGTAAGTATCGGAACTTTATTTGCCTTCTCTTTAGTTTGTATCGGAGTGATTGTAATGAGAAAAACAAACCCGGATGCAGTTCGTGGTTTCCGCGTTCCATTTGTACCATTATTACCTATTTTGGGAGTCATTATTTGTGTGGCTTTGATGGCTGGTTTACCAAAAGAAAGTTGGGAGCGACTTGCGATTTGGTTGGCTATTGGTTTAGTCGTTTACTTCGTTTACAGTAAAAAACATTCTAAGCTTAATAATGATAATTAAGCGACAGTAATTATATTGATCCCGCCAATTTTTTGGTGGGATTTTTTTTTCAGTTTCATTTTTAAATTTTCTATTTTTGAGTAAATTATTTTTGTATGAAAAATGTTTTTAGATTTCTACTTTTTCTTTTTTGTTTGAATTTTTCTTTTGCGCAAAAAGTTGAGTTTCAAACGCTGTTGAAAGATAATATTTCGATTCGTGCCTTACAGATTTACGATGGAAAGGTTTGGTATTCGGGAACTGATTCTAAATTTGGGTATGTCAATTTAAAGGATTCAACCGATAAAAAACAAATGCGTTTATCTAAAGAGAAATTAGAATTCCGGACTTTGGCGCAAGATTCAAAACATTTTTATGCTATTAATATTTCAAGTCCTGCGTTCCTGTTTACAATTAATAAAAAGACACTAAATTTTAGAATTCAGCAAAAAGATACTGCAAAGACCGCATTTTTTGATGCCTTTATTTTTGATAAATTCAATCGCGGTTTAGCGATTAGTGATCCAAACAAATTTGGATATCCCAATCCTATGATTTTTTATTCAGGAAGACCTGGTAATAAATTAGGTCTCCCTAAATATTTTCCTGGTGAAGCTCATTTCGCAGCGAGTAATACAAACATAGCAACTACAGAAGGTAAAGGATGGATTGCAACTGGTGGAATGAAAGCCAGAATTTTTAAATTTTCCTGGAGCGATCCTTTCACCTGGGAAACTTTTGAAACTCCTTTTATTCAGGGAACTTCCTCACAAGGAATTTATTCCATCGATTTCTACGATAAAAATTTCGGGATTGCAGTTGGTGGAGATTACACGAAACAAGCAGAAAATATCAACAACATTGCAACCACAAATGATGGTGGAAAAACCTGGCAAATTCAAGCTTCCGGAAAAAACGGCGGCTACAAAACCTGCGTGAAATTCCGCCCAAAATCCAAAGGAAAAGACATCATCGCAGTAGGTGATCAAAACATAGAATTCTCTTCTGACTACGGAAAAACCTGGAAAACCATTTCAGAAGAAAAAGGATTGTACGTTTGCGAATGGATCGATGAAAATACTATTGTTTTTGCGGGAAAAAATCGAATTGTTAAAATGAAAATCTATTAAGATGAACAATGAGATCGCATTAAAATATATCGAATCTAATAATCACATCGGAATAAAAGCCGGTACAGAAAGAGATACTTTTCTGGAAATCTGGATGGTAATTGTTGAGGACAGAATTTTCGCCCGTTCCTGGGGTTTCGCGGAGAGAAGCTGGTACAATACTTTTGTGAAAAATCCTGTGGGTGAAATACAATGTGGTGATGAAATCTTTAAAATAAAGGCAGAAATTCCGGCGGATGAAAATGGTTTGATGGAGAAAATTAATGACGCTTATCTATCCAAATATACTTCCACGGAACACAATAAAAAATATGCAGTACGAATTATTGAAGAAGCTCATATTGAGAAAACAATGGAATTTATTCTTTTGTAAAAGTAAATTTTCAATAATATCTTTATTTTCTTTGCAGAAAGTTAACGTTAGGGAAGTTTTTGCAGACCAAAATCATTTCAGCACTCTCAACTTATTTCGTATTTTTGCAACTTGAAATTTAAATGTGAATCTCAGAAATAATTGTAAAAATTGAGTCAAAAATGAATTCTTTAATCGACAAATATAATATTCCAGGACCTCGCTATACTTCTTATCCAACTGTTCCTTTTTGGGATGATGCCAGTTTTAGTGGTGATTTATGGCAACAATCTGTCCTTAAAACTTTTAATGAAACCAATGATGCCGAAGGGATCTCAGTTTATATTCACCTTCCTTTCTGTGAGCAATTATGCACTTTTTGTGCGTGTCATAAGAGAATTACAAAGCAACATTCTGTAGAAACTCCCTATCTTGAATCTGTTTTAAAAGAGTGGGATTTATATGTTGAATTATTCGGCAGAACTCCAAAAATCAAGGAATTACATTTGGGAGGCGGAACACCAACTTTTTTCTCTCCCGAAAATTTAAAAATATTATTGGAAGGAATTTTCTCAAAAGCTGAAATCGCTGAACATCCAGAATTTTCTTTTGAAGGACATCCAAATAATACCACCAAAGAACATTTGCAAACTTTATATGATTTAGGTTTCAGAAGATGCAGTTTCGGCGTTCAAGATTATGATCCGAAAGTTCAGAAAGCAATCAACAGAATTCAGCCCTTCGAAAATGTGAAAAATGTGACGGAGTGGGCAAGAGAAATTGGTTACAAAAGCGTTTCGCACGATTTGGTTTTTGGATTACCTTTCCATACCTGGGAAAAAATGGAATTCTCGATCCGCAAAACTTTAGAACTGAAACCGGATCGATTAGCTTTCTATTCCTACGCTCATGTTCCCTGGATTAAAGGCGTCGGACAAAGAGGTTTCGACGAAAATGATTTACCAAGTGGCGAAGAAAAAAGAAAACTCTACACTAACGGAAAAAAATTATTAGAAGAATTAGGATACATTGAAGTAGGAATGGATCATTTCGCTTTGGAGCACGACGACCTTTATCAATCGATGGTTTCGGGAGATATTCACCGTAATTTCATGGGTTATTCTTCAAGCAAAACACAATTAATGGTTGGTTTGGGAATGTCGGCGATCTCAGATTCGTGGTATGCTTTTGCGCAAAATAATAAAAGCGTAGAAGAATATCAGAAGATTGTAGACGAAGGCATCATTCCTGTTGTTAAAGGTCATGTCTTGAATGAAGAAGATTTGGTGATCCGCAAACATATTCTTAATTTAATGTGCCGTTTAGAAACTTCGTGGGATTTACAAACCAGTTTCCCCGAAATCGAAAATACTTTGAAAACTTTAGAAGAAATGAAAACCGATGGTTTGGTAGAAATTTCTGACAACTCTATTAAAATCACAGAAAAAGGTCGTGCTTTCACCAGAAATGTTGCCATGACTTTTGATTTGAGAATGCTTCGAAACAAACCCGAAACCCGGATTTTTTCGATGACCATATAATTAGGAAAGCGACTTGAGAAAGTCGCTTTTTTTATTTGAAGATTTATGAAGTTCAAAAAATATTTGATGAGGAAATTTTCGTCAGATTTGATTATCTTTAGGGAAATAAAGTATTTTCAAAATTTCCTTTCTATGACCATTTCCAACAGTACTCTCTATGATATTCCAGAAATTTTCCGACTCTACAAACTCGCTACTGATTTTCAAACTATTGCGTTTCCGGGAAATATTTGGCCAGAATTCGACCATGATTTTATCGCTACAGAAGTAATCGAAAACAGACAGTTCAAAATTGTCATCGACAATAAAATTGCCTGTATTTGGGCGATTACTTATAGTGATGCAGGTATTTGGGAAGAGAAGGAAAATAATGATGCGATCTACATTCACCGCATTGCTACAAATCTGGAGTTTAGAGGAAATAATTTTGTTCAGATGATCGCCAATTGGTCTAAGGATTTTGGTAAAAAAGAAAATAAAAAATTCATCAGAATGGATACCTGCGGACAAAACGATCGGCTCATCAACCATTATAAAAAATGTGGTTTCCAGTTTTTAGGAATGAAAAAGTTGAAAAATTCTTCCGAATTGCAAGCACATTATCACAATGCAGATGTTTGTTTTTTTGAGATCGATTTAGATTAATTTTCTTCAAAAAGCGATGAATAAATTCTTTAGCATTCTATTAATGTTCATTTCTACGTTTTTTTTCAGTCAGAAAAAGCAGTGTTTCTGCGCAGAAAATCCAGAGATGAATAACGCCACAACTTCCTGTGAAACGAAAGTTCTGAAAAATGGCGCAAAATTGTACTGGCAATTTAACTGTAATAAAATTTGGCTCACTTTAGAAAACAAAAAGAAGAAAATAGAAATTGATCAAATGGATGTTTCTGATTTTGGGCTCACTTACCGTTTAGGATTTCACTTCATCAAAGAATATAAAAACAGTCTTTTATTCAGAACTGGTTGTGGTGCAACCGGACCTTGTTCTTATGTTTTGATCGATAAAAAAACGGGTAAAAAATTGAAAGAATTTAACCAGTTGATTTGCATTGATACGGATATTACAACAGAAAATGCTCATCCATACTCATTTCCGTTTGTTGTTTATTTATCGCCAGAAACTGATCATCTTATCATCTATTTTATCGACACTCAAAAAATAATTAAAGTTCCTTTCAGAGAAAAATTGGTTTACGCCATACCGGAAAATCAATTCACAAAAATGGAAGTTAGAAATAACAGATTAATAATTACGTACGATACCAGTAAGGATATTTTGAAATCCTTAAAAATTGACTTGAAAAACCAGTTTTAAAGATATTTTCAGCAGCTGATGAAAAAAAGTCTTTTTTAAATGTATATATTAGTTCCTTAAATCAGACTGTTTAAAAGCAATATTAACTCAAAATTAAAAACGAATATGACCTTAAAACAAGCCACTTTATTGGCAATCTTCGCAATTGTAATACAAGTACTTATTTCGATTTGCTATATTTTACAACTTCCGTATTACATGGTTCTCAGCGCGTTGGGAATATTATCGAATCTCGGGTTACTGCCCTTTTTTGTATTAATTTATCAGAAACAAAAAGATGGAAATTAACGAACTTTTCAATTTAAAAGACTCGAATTATCCTGTTAATAAACTGGTGGAAGAGGAGAATGTTTTTAAACATCTTACAAAGCGCTTAGGGATTTTTTTTGGTGTTCTTGCGGTTCTTTTCGGTGTTGCTGCCATTATTGATGACGATTATGTCATGTTAGGAGCAATAATAATAAGCGCAGGCTTAACATTAATTTTGTTGCTTTTTTTACTCATCGAGAGTTTTACTTTATTTTCTAAGAAGAAAAATACTTTGGCTAAAACAAACCTCATTGTGATTGGCATCTCAATTCTGATTGGCGGAATCATTGTTTTAGAAAATTTGTAGATATACATTTAAGGCAGTTTGGGGAAATACGTGGAAATAATGTCGAGATAAAAGTGAAAATATTAAGATATAAAATTGATGAAGAATATTTCTGTTTTACTATACCTGGTTTGTTCAATACTTTTAAATGCGCAAAGATTTCAGCTTCCAAAAAACTGCACCGTCGTTAAAACAATCAAAGGTGATCTCGACAAAGATGGAATTGATGAAACGGTTTTGGTTTGCAATATCGATCAAACCAGCGATTTGAAACAAAGCTTTGGGAGGAAACTTTTCATCTTAAAGCAGAACGGGAAAGATCTAATTTTATGGAAAGAAAACTCGACTGTTTTACACGATACAAAGGATTGTGGATTTTGTTTTAATGATGGGGAAACGCCTTTAACAAATATAGAGATCAAAAATAATACTTTAACTATCGTTCATGATACTTATAATAACAGTCGCAGAACAGAACGTAATAAACTCATCTTTCGGTACCAGAATAACGATTGGTTTTTGATCGGATCCACTTACAGATATTGGGATACTTGCGATTTTGATCACCGTTGCGATATTAATTTTTCTACAAATCAGGTGATCATTACAGATATCGAGGGAGATTGTGACGATGTAGATTATAAAAAGAAAGGAACCTCAGTGAAAAAATTTGATTATCGCTTTAAAAAAATCACCCTTGATTCTTACAAACCGACCGAAATTAAATTGAAGAAAGACGTTTACTTTATCTATTGAAATTGAACTTTTTTTTTGATCAGGCGTGCATTAAATCTTTTAATAATTGAATTTAAAAATGATCTTTTACTTCAAATTTTCGTTATTTCTTGGGAGAAATCGTGGAAAAAGTTTTAGATTTAAAAAATTGCCGCTGAATCTAAAAATTACTGATGACTAAAAAAAATAAAATTCGAGTAGGTGCAATTTTGCTCTTTACTCTGTTGAGCCTACTGTTTGTCGACCGGTGTACCACAATTAATTTAACTACGTCAACGATTTTCCAACCGAAATCTTATCAAAATTTTAAAAGTCTGACAGAAAGACCAACTTCAGAACATTATGAAATTGTTCCCGTAAAAGCTTATTTTCCAATTTTATTTGATAGCGTCAGAAGTGAATTTTATGTTGCCAATAATCAGGGTTTGACAAAGTATGACTCATTGGGAAATATTCTTTTCTCTCAAGAAATTGAAAAGGAAAAATTCACTTCTGTTCATAACTTTCCAAATTTTACACCGTTAGTCTTTTCAGAAAAAGGCGTTTATGACTTTTCCGGTGATCAATTGAAATACAGTGCTTTCACAAATATTCAAAATGCGGGTAATTCTCTTACTCCTTCAGAATTCAAAGTTCTTATTGAAAAATATTACAAAGAAGCTGACTTCGCAATTTTCGGTCAGGATTTGGAAGTAGAGCAAGCAAAATATGCGTTCCCTATGTATTTTAATATCAAGGGAAATTGGTATTTATTGTTTGCGCCTCAGGATGAGTTTAGATTTTCTCATCAAAACAGTGAGTATTCCGGTAAAGATATTATCGGTCAGATCGATCTTGAAAATTTCCCGGCAAAGTTGGGCAATAAAAAATTAATTGTGCTGAAGGATGAGCGTTCTGGACGGTATTCTTCTCCCCAACAAGGTGAAGTTGTAGATGATGGCTATTTAGGTAAATATACCAGTCAGATTTTAACAGAAAAAAAATTCACTTATAAAACTTCAGACAAAATAAAGCTACTCTCCCGCACAAAAAAGGACTATTATTCTTCCGGTTCTGTATTTGATTTGCCTCATTGGGTGCAGCCTTCCTTTATGAATACTGGATATTTTCAACTAAAATATAAAAATGAAAATTTATATTTTAAAGAAACAGTTATGAAATATTTTGGCGAGTCCATAATCAAGGACGAACTTTTTTTATATGAACTCCCAAAAAATTTAAGAAAAAAATCGAGGGTGGCTTTTTTGCACTACGGTCTGGATCTCGGAGGCTTTGACGATTCAGAAACAAATGAATATAATCCGATCATCAAAAATGCAGGATTATATATCATTAAACCTAAAAATTAGAGTATTTACCAAAAATTTTAGTTTGATATCAATATTAAAAATAGTGTCCTCTTTTGAAGTATCTATTTCTAATAAATGCTATTTAAAGCGTAAATTCGTGTAGAAAAATTAATTCTTTTAAAATTTATTTAAAAATAAGAACAATGGCAAACCTCGATACCTATCTCGATTCCCACTACATTCACCGCAGCAATTGGTTAAGAGCCGCAGTTTTAGGTGCTAATGATGGCATAATTTCAGTTTCCAGTCTTGCGATTGGTGTTGCTGCGGCAAGTTCTACTTCAGAACCAATCATTTTAGCGACAGTTGCAGCTTTGGTTGCAGGAGCTTTATCAATGGCTGCAGGAGAATATGTTTCTGTAAGTTCACAAACGGATATAGAAAAAGCAGATATTGAAAGAGAACAAAAGGAATTAGAAGAAATGCCCGAAGAAGAGTTAAAAATGCTCGCACAAATTTATGAAAAACGAGGATTGAAAAAAGAAACTGCAATGAAAGTTGCCATAGAATTAACGGAACATGATGTTTTAGGAGCACATGTTCGCGATGAATTGGGCATCAATGAAATCAGTCAGGCAAATCCTATTCAGGCAGCTTTAGCTTCTGGAAGTTCTTTTATCGCAGGAGGAGTTTTACCACTTTTGGTTGTTCTTTTTGCGCCACTGAAGGGAATGGAATATTGGCTTTATGGTTTCACGATTATTTCTCTGATGATTTTGGGTGCTCTTGCCGCAAAAACTGGTGGTTCAAGCATTCAGAAAGCTATTATTAGAATTACAATTTGGGGAACTATCGCAATGGGTTTATCAGCATTTGTGGGTTATCTTTTTGGAGTGAAAATGTAATTTCAATTTTCCAAACTAAGGAAAATCATTTTTTCAAGAGGTGAAAATTATATTGAAATCAATTGCTTTTATTCCTCATAATTTCTTTTACGCCTAATAAAGATCCTACTTGAACTTGCTTTTAGCTTATTTTTAAAAATATTTTACGGAATCATTTTTTAATAATAATTTTACCCGTAGTGCATTATTAAATTATTGAGATTTTAATATTGTTCATATTTCTTTTAAAGACAAATACGTTTACAAGTTGGATAAATGTTAATGCTGTTATTTTACTTAATATTCTGGTTTTAAAACCATTAAAAGATTTTGCATAATTATTTCTGATTTTAAATTGATCGC
>NZ_JSYL01000006.1 GCF_000812865.1 Kaistella jeonii
GCCGCTCCTAAAGAAAAAGATTTACTCTACAATCGGGGCTAGAATGTAGATTTATTTTTTTTTCAAAAAAAGGTAGTTGAGGGATTGAGTTATTGAGTTACCAATTCTGTCTAAATCATAGTTCCGTCTTCTGAAACTTCGTCGTTTTCCTGTAAAACTTTATCGGCGTTTTCGAAATCCCTTTCGCTGACCATTAAATAATAGTTTTGGGACATCGGAAAAACGGCGATATTATTTACGTATTCATTTTTGATGTAACTTGGAATTTCGCGGGAAGCGAGTTTTGTTTTGGCCACTTCGATCTCGTATAAATAAGAAGACTGGAAAATGGCGACTAATTCTGACATTTTTTCTTTTTTAAAGTTATTTCAGGTGCATCAAATAGAACGCCACAAACAACTTGGGGCGAAGAAATACCTGAAGTTTTAGCCCCGGTTGAACGGCCTGTTTGAGCTCTCCCGATGCATTTGATCGGGAAGCGAGTAGTGAAAACGGGTATAATCTTTGAACAAAATCAAATCTTGTTGCTTCTCAAAAAATGAGAGGAATTAATCTGTTTTTTTGTTTCTATTAATGAATAAATAGACGGGTACACCGAGTAAAATCAGGATAAATCCGGGCCAAGTATATTGTGGTTTGAAAAATACCAGTAATACACAGAAAGCGGTCCCAATGAACAAATATAAAATTGGAGTGATTGGATAAAGCCATGTTTTATAAGGTCTTTCGAGGTCTGGTTTTTTGATTCTTAAATAAATAACGCCGAAAACGGTGATCATGTAAAAGAGGACGATGACGAAGGAGATCATGTCGAGCAAATCGCCATATTGTCCGCTGAGCGCGAGAACACATGCCCAAGTTCCCTGCATCCATAAGGATTTTCCGGGGACATTGTTTTTATTATTTTCGATGGCTGATTTGAAAAACAAACCGTCTTTTGCCATGGTTTGAAAAACGCGGGAACCTGCGAGAACCAATCCATTTATACAACCAAAAGTTGAAATCATAACTAAAACTGCCATAATCACGGTTCCAATATTTCCGAAAATCACTTCTGAAGCGGCAACAGCAGGACGATTCTTATCTGCAAATGCAATTCCGTCTCGATCTAAAGCGTGGAGATAAACGAAATTGACGAGCATGTATAAAACCATCACGACGATGGTTCCTAAAACCATCGATTTCACAACATTCTTCTTTGGATTTTCGATTTCGCCGGAAACAAAAGTTACGTTTTCCCAAGCCACAGAACTGAAAACTGAACCAACCATTGCAGCGGCAATTCCGCCTAAAAGGGTAATTCCTCCAATGGATTTCCAACCGGTTGGAACTAAATCATTTCCTACTTCTTTGCCGAAATCCTGAAAAGCGTTCCAGCCGAAATTCATATTTTCACTCCACATTGAATTTTTCACCAGGATAAATCCAAAAATGATAATTCCTACTAATGCTAAAATTTTAGATGTTGTGAAAAGATCCTGAAGAATTTTTCCGTTTTTCAAACCTTTCGTATTAATGTAAGTCAGCAACATGATGACACAAATAGCTAAGATCTGAATCCAGGTTATTTTGAAACCACCACTTTGAAACAGAGGTGCAGAATCATTGAGCGCCGGAACGAGATAAGCCGTAAATTTCCCGAAAGCCATTGCTACAGCAGCAATTGTTCCTGTTTGAATTACCGTAAATAAACCCCATCCGTAAAGAAAGCCCGTCATTTTCCCAAAAATTTCGGTGATATAAGTGTATTGTCCACCTGCTTTTGGAAACATGGAGGAAAGTTCGCCGTAAGAAATCGCGGCGGCAACCGTCATGATTCCTGTAATCACCCAAACTGTGATCAGCCAATAACCGGAGCCTAAATTCCGCATCATATCGGAACTTACGATAAATATTCCGCTACCAATCATAGAGCCCATTACGAGCATCGTTGCATCCCAAAGTTTGAGTTTTTTGTCCATAAAATTTATTTCGTTTCAGATCTAATCTCGAAGAATTTAGATTTAATTATTACTTTTTCTTCTTTTAAATTTTGAAAGACGTAAATATATAAATTTTCGCTAATGATTTTAATATTAAAGTAAAACATATCTATCATTATTAGGTAAAATTTGATTTATCAGAAATTCAGTCTCAATAAAATTTGTTATTTTTGTAAAAATTATAAAAATGAAAAAATTAGTTCTTTTATTAACGATAGCATTTTCCACACTAGTTTTCTCGCAGGAAGCAGAAAAGAAAATGGGACCACCTGAAGAAAACGCTACAGTAGGTGAAGTTTACGGTGGAAAAGTGTCTGCAGTTGCAGAAAAATCGGCAGTTTCTCCAGCTCAATTACAGAAGAAATTAAAAAAATCTAAAAAAGTTGAGAACGTTGCGATCAAAGGAAAAGTGATAGACGTTTGCGATAAAAAAGGATGTTGGTTAACAGTAGAAACCGAAAATAACGACAAATTTTTTGTGAAAATGAAAGATTACGCCTTCTTCGTTCCAACAGCTTTGAAAGGTAAAAATGTAGTTTTAGAAGGAACCGCTGAAAAGAAAGTAATTTCTGTTAATGAACAAAAACATTATGCAGAAGACGCAAAAAAACCACAGTCAGAAATTGATGCGATTACAAAACCGCAAGAGGAAATTAGATTTGTAGCAAACGGAATTAAAGTAGTGAATTAGTTTCTTACTTTTTCAATTAAAATATAAGCGAAGTTTTTTGGACTTCGCTTTTTTTTATATAATTTTAAAATTCATTTCTTCATCAAGCTTCGGGAATTTTTTGTCGCAAACAAAAGTCTTTCCTGTACAATCAATTTCTTCCCAGCCTTTCTTTTTTCCTATATCGCCAACTTCTACGACGATTGGGAGAAATGAAATCTCTTCTTCACCGTCTAAAATTTCTTCTTTAAACTGCACAGCAATATCCAAAATACATTCAAAATCAGTATTTAGTTTTACATTTCTATAAATAACATCAAAATGGGTTTCTTTATTTTCAGGAATCTGTTTATAAGTTTCCCAGTTTTCTGTCGATCCATTTAATTCTGAAATGGCTTTTAAACCTTCATATAAAGCAATCGTATAATATTTTCTTGTTCCTTCTCTTTTATAATCATTTGGAAAATGACCTCCTTCATATAGAATGGTCGGAATACCCATTTTCGTAAGATTATCACCGGTAGAAGTCGGATAAAATTCATCAGAATATCTCGCAATCTGATTAGGAATTTCTGGTTTTAACTTATCATAAATGCTGGAAATTATAGCCATTGCTTTTTTACGGGTTTCTGTGATTGTTCTTTCATAATCTTCAGCCGGAGCTAAAAATGAAAGCGTCGCAGGATGTTCGCCATCTGTTGTAAAAATAGTGCGCTGTTCATGAAGATTTAAAGCGTAATCGTAATTCCCTGTTTCTGCCATCTTCTTTAAAACACGAAATTCTTTACTCGAAAGTTTCAGAAAATCTCTGTTCATATCAATATCCAAAGCATTTCGTCGCGACCATTTCTCCGAACCATCTGGATTAAGCATAAAGATGAAATCTAAACTTATTTTGGAAAAAAGTTCTTCTTTTAAATCTGGTTGATGTTTAAAGATTTCCAGTAGATCAAGCATCGCATGCGTCGCATTGGATTCATTTCCATGCATTTGAGACCACGCCAAAACTTCGATTTTACCATCTCCCAATGCCATTCTGAAAATAGGTTTATCCAAAAACGATTCTCCAACTTTCAAAATATGCTCGCTGTAATTCGTCTGTAGGTAAAAAAATAATTTTTCCGGGGATATATAACGTTTTGGGAAATCAGGGTTTTTTCGATACTCCAATCTTTCAGACATATTTTGAAATTTTACAATTCTCAAATTTAATTTTTTTTAACCGAATTATAAAATTAACTTTTGTAAATAAGTTAAACGCGTCGAAATGTCAGTTTGTCTGTTGATTAAATTGTGGATTGCATTATAAACATTAAAAAATTATAAACAACTGTAAAACAATAATTTAAAATATTCAAATCAAGCAATAATATAACTATGCTTTAAGTAGAAAAACAGTGTTGAAACACCATTTGTAGGTAAAAAAGATAAACAAAATGAATGTTAGCATCTTATGAAGATTTATTTTAATTACAAATGTAAATTCGTTTAAAAGTGATATTTCAGTATATTTGTACATATTATTATTATGACGAACGAGACGCTATTTTTACTTGGATTCTTAGTTTTTATCTTCTTCATCCTCGCTTTGGATTTAGGACTTTTGAATAAGAAGTCTTCGACAGTATCGATGAAACAGGCAGGATTAATGAGCTTTTTCGTCATTGTTTTGTCCATGTGCTTTTATGTGGTTTTGATTACGTACGGTCACCTACTCCACGGGATCGACAGTATGGAAAAACTGCAACAGGTTATTTCTTCGCATCATCATCCCGTAAAAATAATTCCAGGAGATCTCGAACATAGCATTCAGTTATACAATCAGAATTTAGGATTAGAATATCTGACTGGTTATGTTGTAGAGTATGCACTTTCTGTGGATAATATCTTTGTGATGGTGCTTATCTTCACCGCATTTGGAGTGGCGCAAAAAAATTATCACCGTGTTTTGTTCTGGGGAATTTTGGGCGCAATAGTAATGAGGTTCTGCTTCATATTTGTAGGTGCAGCACTTATTGCCAAATTCGCTTGGATCATGTATGTATTTGGAGCTTTCCTAGTGTTTACAGGGATTAAAATGTTCCTTGATAAAGACAGCGATGAGAAAATTGATACCCAAAATCATCCCATCGTAAAGTTTGCCAATCGATTCTTTAAGGTTCACAATCATTTCGTAGGAAATAAATTTTTTGTAACCATAGAAGGAGTCAAGAAAATTACGCCACTATTTTTAGTTTTACTGATCATCGAAGCGACGGATTTAATCTTCGCCGTTGATAGTATTCCCGCAATTTTTTCAGTGACTAAAGATCCTTATATCGTCTTCTTTTCAAATATATTTGCCATCATCGGTTTGCGTTCCATGTTCTTTATCCTAGCGGGAATTATCGATAAGTTCCGCTTCCTTAAAATTGGTTTAGCAATTCTTTTAATATTCATTGGTTTGAAGATGTTATTCCATCATTATCTGGAAGACTGGGGATTTTCAACAACGCATTCTTTATTCGTGATCGTTGGAATTTTAGGTTTAAGTATCTTCTTTTCTTTAATTTTCCCAGAACGTAAAAAAGAACGAGCATTAAAATTTAATCCTGAAAATGATGATCACTTACGGTATTAATTAAATTTGTAAACTATATAAGCTATTAAAAACCAATACATTAAGTGTTGGTTTTACTTTTGTAAAGAAGTATTATTGTTGATTGTTTACTTTTGTATTTTATATTTGTAAAATATTTATTTACATTTGTAATTATGAATTTAAACGAGCGAATTAAAAAAATCATCGAATATTCAGAATTATCTGCTTCTGAGTTTGCAGATGAAATCGATGTGCAGCGATCAAATATTTCACACATCACTTCTGGGAGGAATAAACCATCCCTCGATTTTATTATTAAGATAAAAACTCGTTTTCCCGAATTACAATGGGATTGGCTTATTAGTGGATCTGGTAAAATGGTTAAAAAGAATGAAGAAGAATTAATTGTGGAGAAACCTAAACCTTCTTCTCTACCAGATTTATTCTCCTTAATTAACGATGAAAATTTCGGAGTCACAGAATCTGAAGATAAAATTTCAAATGATATTCCGCGAGAATCTAAAATTCGTGAACAAAGTCCAAAGAAGGAAGAAATATCAGATTCTCAACGATTAGATATTCCACAACCAAAATTAGAAGCTCAAGTAATTGAAAATCAAGAAGGTAAAATAAAAAGAATTGTTTGGTTCTACGAAAATGGAAAATTTGAAAGTTTTGAACCTTAATTTTGGTGAAAATTTCATTTCATCCATATTAATTTTTATTTCTATAAAATATGATGAATTGTAATTTTTAGCGCTTACACTTTTTCCTAAAATTTTGTAGCTTTGATTGCACCCAAAATTTTATTTTATGAAATTGGAAGAACTAGCAAAAGAACTAAAAATCTCCACCAAGATCTTCATTAAATTTATTCAGGATTTCGATCTGGAATTATCTGAATGTTTAAGCACCAACTTAGAGGTTAAAAAAGATTTTGAAAAGTTTGCGCGAGAAAATATTATTTTTCTAAAAAGATATGATGAAGATTTAGGGCATAAAAAATCTACAGAAAATATCAATCAACCGACTACTAAAGTTTCAGAAGTTATCAATAAAGAAAAACGTAATCTTTTTGATAATGGAACTTACAAATCTTCAATCTCCAGTTTCGGCATCGGTAATAAAATGGGGGGAAACTACCAGTTTGTCTATGATTATTTTGGGAAAAAATCGAGTTTAATTCAACGTGATTTTATTGGTTATCGTGATCTGTTCTTTTATATCTCAAGAACTTTAGAGCCTTTTATGAATCAGTCACCCCTCACCGATTGGGGAATTCATAAAACTGCGGGCATTATTCTTTACGGTCCTCCCGGAAGTGGAAAGATATTTTGGGCCAATAAAATTGCAGAAATAACAGGTTACCGATTCGAGCAGGTTAAAAGATATTATTACGGGACGTCTTTCGTAGATGGAAATAAAACTAGTTTCAACGATTTTTTGTTAGAAAGGATGAAGGAAGACAAAGTGCTTCTTTTTATGGAAGATTTTGACAAGATCATGACGCAACGAAATGAGCAAAACTCCGTATCCTCCAGCAATGAGGAAACCAAAGAAATTATTCTGCACTATATTGGACATTTCGAAAATGAAAATTTATTGATGGTAGGTTCTGCCAATTCAGTTATGGATATCGATAAAGAGATTCTGGCGCCAGGAAGATTTGATGTTATGATTCCCGTATTTCCGCCAAATTCAGAAGAAAGGTTAAAAATGATCCTTCATCATATCACAGATAATTTATCTGAAGATTCCTTATTAATTAAAATTTTATTTAAAAATAATGCAAATCATCTTCCTTTTTGGAAAGACATTTCCTCTAAAATGAATATTTTTTCGAATACAATGATCATTGATTTTACGCAAAGTTTAAAAAAACGGATTCGAAATCTTTATTTGAAAGACAGTTCTGATCAAATTAAAATTGACAGTAATCTCTTAAATTCTGCACTGCGGGATGCTTCTGCAAAATTGACCGAAGAATATCTGGATCAAGTCAGTCAGTTTATTACCGATGTCTCAAAAAATAATGATGATGATTTTCCCCTTCGAATTGAAGAGCTGAAAAAAGAATTAGAACATTACAAGGTAGTTGAAGCTCCGCGACAAACTATCGGTTTTGCTCATAATGAAGAGAAAAAGAAATAAACAATTTCCGACAGAAGGTCGCCGCGATCAATAACTTTTATAGCAGCGATTATTCCTTGGATTTTTTCGGTACTTTCATATGAGATTCTTTGGCTTCAGAAATTCCAATTGCGATCGCTTGTTTTCTGTCGGTGACGTTAGTTCCCGAAGAAGATTTCAATTTTCCTTCTTTAAATTCCTGCATCACCTCACCTATTTTTTCTTCTGCTTTTTTCGAATATTTTTTTTCTGTCATGATTGTGAATTTAAAATTAAATTTTAACTTTTTTCGTATCATAAAGTTACTGTTGCAAACTCATCAATTATTTTGCCATCACAATTAAAAATTTACAAGTTTACAGGTTTAATAAAATTGCTATCTTTGAATTCTTATCAAAATCATACAATGAAAAAGCTTTTTTTATCAGTTTCAATCCTCGTTTCTGTGTCTTATTTCGCACAAGAAATTACTTTAGATAAAATTTATTCCGGCTACTATCGTGGCAAAGGAATTTCAGGAATTGCCTCCCTCAAAAATGGCGAAAATTATGCAGTCATCGAGAAAGACGGAATTGCAAAATATTCCTATAAAACCTCTAAAAAAGATGGAAATATTGTGGACGGAAATTTCCAGTCCTATATATTTAATGATGATGAGTCGAAAATACTATTATTAAAGGATAGCGAACCAATTTACAGACATTCTTTCTTAGGAAAATTCGATGTGAAAGATTTGAAATCTGGAAAAGTTCTCAATTTAAATAATGGAAATTTTGTTCAGGAACCAACATTCTCACCCGATGGTTCCAAAGTCGCTTTCATCGCTGATAATAATTTATTCTACCAGGAATTATCTTCCGGGAAAATTACGCAAATCACTACTGATGGAAAGAAAAATGCTATCTTAAACGGTCTTGCTGACTGGGTTTACGAAGAAGAATTTGGACATGCAAAACAATACGAATGGACGAAAAATTCCGATGCGATTGTCTTTGTAAAATCCGATGAGTCCGCAGTTCCTGAAATGTTTATTCCTATTTATGGGAAGCAGCTCTACCCTTCTGAAATGCGGTATAAATATCCAAAAGCAGGTGCCAATAACTCGGTTGTTTCAGCACATTTATATCGTTTGGATTCTAACAAAACGATGGCTTTAAATTTAGCAAACTTTAAAAATTATTATATTCCAAATATTTATAAAACTGCGAAAGGGGACGAAATTATTTTGATCACTTCCGAAAGATTGCAAAATGCTTCTGACGTTTTAAAAGTGAATACAAAAACAGGAACGATCAATAAATTATTCACAGAAAGTGATCCTAAATGGATCGATACTGATAATGTTACTCTGGAGTTTTTAGATGATAATTCTTTTATTTGGGGTGCAGAAAGAGATGGAAACCGTCATCTTTACTGGTATGATCAAAATGGAAAACTAAAAAAACAAATCACGAAAGGAGATTGGGAAGTAACTGACTATTACGGATTTAATCCTAAAACTAAAGAAGTTTACATTCAGACAACCGAAAAAGGAAGCATTAACAAAGTCGTTTCAAAAATAAATATCGACTCTGGAAAATCGATATTACTTTCTAATGACTCAGGGAATAATAGCGCTAATTTCAGTGGAAATTACAATTATTTTATTGAAACTTCTTCTTCTGCTGCAAAACCTTACACGTATACTTTAAAAGATAACAGCGGGAAAACCTTGAAAGAACTTCAAAATAACAACGAGCTATTGGCAAAATTGAAAGCTGATAATTTTGTTGATAAGGAATTTTTCACGGTTCCAAATGAAGCAGGTGATCAAATGAACGCCTGGATCATGAAGCCAAAAAACTTTGATAAAAATAAAAAATATCCATTGTTTATGTTTCAATATTCTGGTCCGGGATCGCAGCAGGTTTCAAATTCCTGGGATGGCGGAAATGCGATTTGGTTTGAAAGTTTAGTTCAAAAAGGATATATCGTTGCTTGTGTTGACGGACGCGGAACAGGTTTCAAAGGAACCAAATTTAAAAAAGTAACCTATTTAAACTTAGGAAAATACGAAATCGAAGATCAAATTGCTGCAGCAAAATGGTTCGGAAAACAATCTTATATTAATAAAGACAGAATAGGTATTTTCGGTTGGAGTTTTGGTGGTTATATGACAAGTTTGGCTTTAACAAAAGGAGCAGAAGTTTTCAAAACCGGAATCGCTGTTGCACCGGTTACGAACTGGAGATATTACGATTCAGTTTATACCGAAAGATTCATGAGAACGCCGCAGGAAAACCCGAAAGGTTATGACGATAATTCACCAACAAGTTATGCGCAATTATTGAAAGGAAAACTCCTTTTAATTCACGGTACAGCCGATGATAACGTACATTTCCAAAACTCAATGGAGTTTTCTGAAGCTTTGATTCAAAACAAAAAGCAATTTGAATTCATGGCATATCCAGATAAAAACCACGGAATTTTTGGTGGAAATACAAGACCACAACTATATCAGAAAATGACTGATTTTATCTTAAAGAATTTATAGTAATTTCTTAAAATATCTTTTTAAATCCACTCAAAATTGAGTGGATTTTCATTTAAATAAAAAATCCTATTTTTGAGAAAATTGATAAAAAATATGGAGCAGCAAAGCAAACACCCGAAAGGTTTACCCTACCTCTTTTTCACGGAAATGTGGGAAAGATTTGGATATTATTTAATCCTTGGGATTTTTGTACTTTATTTGATTGAACCTCAAGGAATTGGTGGTGGTCTGGGAATTACGGATAAAAATGCTGATGATATTTTCGGAACTTATATCGCATTAACTTACCTAACTCCTTTTATCGGTGGATTTTTAGCTGACCGCGTTTTGGGCTACATAAAATCTATTTATTTGGGCGGAATTTTAATGGCTGCAGGATATATTGGGATGGGAATTTTCAAAGATATGACGTGGTTTTACAGTTCATTAGCTTTAATTATCATAGGAAACGGATTTTTCAAACCAACGATTTCAACGCTTTTGGGAAACCTTTATTCAGAAGAACCTTACAAAGCGAACAAAGACTCGGGATACAATATTTTCTACATGGGAATTAATATTGGTGCCTTCATTTGCAATATCATCGCGGCGTTTATGCGGAATAAATTCGGTTGGGGTGAAGCATTCATCACCGCAGGAGTTGGAATGTTAGTTGGCTTAGTCATTTTCACCATCGGTATGAAACATTATAAACACGCCGCGGTCATGAAACCAAGTGAAGAAGGCGACACGAAACTTTCAGAAATTTTATTGAAGGTATTTGTTCCGGCTTTAATTGCAGGCGCGGTCGGTTGGTTTATTCCAGGCAATCTAATTGGAAGTGATTCTACAGATGCCTTTATTTTTGCCACAATTCCGGTGATTTATTTCTATGTTTCTCTTTATTTTAAGGCAAAACCAGAAGAAAAACCGTCTATTGGAGCACTACTTTCTATCTTTCTAATATCGATGTTTTTCTGGGCCGTTTTTAAACAAAATGGAACCGCTTTGACGAGATGGGCCAATTATTACACCGACAGAAGTGTTCCTGCAACGCTGGAAAAACCTTTGGAATCTATTTATATGGTAGAAGGTTTGAAATACGCAGACAAAGAAGTTCCTATTTACGATGAACAATTTCGGGCACAAAAAGATGCCGATAAAAAAACAATTAAAGTTCAAGGTAAAGATGTTTATTTCAAAAATATCAGTCCTGAAGAGCGAAAACGTTTAGAATCTGGGAAAGAAAACACGACCTTTCTTTACAATACTGAACTGTTTCAATCCATCAATCCATTTTGGGTAATTGCTTTAACACCTATAATTGTGGGAGTTTGGATGTTTTTAAGGCGTAAAGGAAAAGAACCATCGACTCCTTCAAAAATAGTTTTAGGACTTTTTATTTCCGCACTTTCCTGTTTGGTCATGATTTTAGCAGTTCAAGCCGGACAAAATGGAGCCATAAAAGTTTCACCATGGTGGCTTTTTGCGAGTTATGGCGTCATCACAATAGGAGAACTTTGTCTTTCTCCGATGGGACTTTCCTTCGTTTCTAAACTTTCACCAGCACGAATTACTGCTTTAATGATGGGCGGATTCTTCTTAGCCAATTCTGTAGGAAATAAATTATCGGGAATTTTGGCAAGTACCTGGTACGATTATGAAAATAAAACCAACTATTTTTTGGTGAATTTCGCACTATTGATCTTCGCAACTTTACTTGGACTGTCCATGTTGAAAAGATTAAACAGAATTATGAAGGAGAAAGGACACTAAATTTTATATTTTGATCTAAATAATTAAACCACAGTTCAATTCTGTGGTTTTTTGGTATAATGTTGCTAAATGTCTTTGTAAAAACACAAAAAAAACTATATTTGCTAATCTTAACAAATAATTAACGCTACAAATATGGACGAGCTAGAAGCAGTGAACTCAAGTAACGAACTTTTAAACGAACCAAAAACGAAACACCCGAAAGGTTTGTGGGTGCTTTTTGGCACAGAAATGTGGGAGCGTTTCAACTTTTACGGTATGCGCGCTTTGTTGACGCTCTTTATGGTAAACGCTTTGTTAATGAAAGAAGGCGATGTAACCATAATCTATGGTGGTTTTTTGGCGCTTTGTTATCTTACCCCAATGCTCGGTGGTTTTATCGCTGACCGATTTTTAGGAAATAGATATTGTATTATTGTCGGCGGAGCTTTGATGGCAGTTGGACAATTTTTGATGTTTATGAGTGCTTCTACATTCGACTCCAATTTGAGTTCAGCGCAAATGCTGATGTGGATCGCTTTAGGAGTGATTATTTTCGGGAATGGTTTCTTTAAACCAAATATTTCTTCGATGGTAGGAAGTCTCTATCCAAAACAGGAAAAATCGAAATTAGATTCAGCTTTTACCATTTTCTACATGGGAATTAACTTAGGAGCGTTTTTAGGTCAGTTTATTTGTCCTTTCTTAGGAGATGTAAAAGATGCAGGTGGAATCAGAGATATTCACGCTTTCAAATGGGGCTTTTTAGCTGCTTCTATCGCAATGGTGATCGGAACACTTACTTTCATTTTACTTAAAAATAAATATGTTGTAACACCAGAAGGAAGACCAATTGGTGGATTACCAAGTCAAAACACGGCAGAAGATTTTGAAGAAGGTGAAACTCAAACCGCTAATTTCTCTGGAAAATCAATCGGTATTGCAGTAGCGATTTTTGTATTAACATTCTTCGGATTTCAATATTTATTCGTTGATAAGATCGGATTTGGCTCTGTTGGAATGGGCGAATTTGTGAAAGCAGTTATTTACCCATTCATCTATTCGATGGGACTTGCGTTGGCTTATTTAATTATGTCGGCTACAGAAAATAAAGTAGAAAGAGATCGAATCTGGGTAATTTATATCGTATCCTTTTTCATCATTTTCTTTTGGGCTGCATTCGAACAGGCAGGTTCATCGTTAACATTCATTGCTGATAACCAAACAGATAGAAATATTTTTGGTTGGAATATGCCGCCATCAATGGTGCAGATCTTTAATGGTTTATTTATTGTGGTTTTAGCAGTTCCTTTCAGTATGCTTTGGGACAAATTAAGAGCAAATAAGAAAGAGCCTGTTTCGCCTTTAAAACAAGCAATTGGACTTGGTCTAATCGCTTTAAGTTATCTAATTATTGCTTACAACGTAAAAGATTTAGGGAATACAGGATTGCTTGCTGTAAAATGGTTGATCTTACTTTATTTAATCCAGACAATGGGAGAACTTTGCTTATCACCGATCGGTTTATCTTTGGTTGGAAAATTAGCTCCGAAAAGATTTGCTTCCCTTTTATTCGGTGTATTCTTTATTGCTAATGCTGCGGGATACGCTTTATCCGGAATTTTAGGATCAATCTTGCCGGCAACGGGAGACAAATTCCTAAAAGCTAAGGAGATAGGAATTAATCTTCAAGATGTTTTAGATAAAAAAGTGACCTTAAATGCTGAGCAAATATCACTGATGAATAAAGAGCAGATCTCAACAGTTTATAATAGTTTTGTTGGATTTGAAATTCACAATTTATTTGAGTTCTTCATGGTATTCGTTATACTTTGTGGAATCGCAGGAGCAATTTTAGCAATGATCTCTCCAATTTTGAAAAAAATGATGCACGGTGTAAACTAAAAACATTATTCAAAATAATATGTAAACCTCTGATTTATCAGAGGTTTTTTTATAAATTCGTGGGATGGAAATATCAAAAATATATTCATCATCAAAAATTAATTTCTAATTACTCAATACTTATGAACCTAACTCTCGATCAAATTCAAGATTTCAAAGGAAAATACCCAAAACAAATTTGGTCTTTATTTTTCTCCGAAATGTGGGAACGTTTCTGTTTCTACGGAATGCGTGGAATGCTCGTTTTCTTCATGATTTCTCAGCTGAATTTGGGTGAGAAAGAAGCGAACCTGCAATATGGTGCTACTCAAGCTTTTGTTTACGCCTTCACTTTCGTCGGAGGTTTGTTCGCAGATAAAATTTTAGGTTTTCGGAAATCTCTTTTTTGGGGAGGAACTTTGATGATCATCGGAAGTTTAATTTTAGCTGCAGATCCACACCGGTTTTTCTTTTTAGGAATTGCATTTACGGTCGTTGGTACAGGATTTTTCAAACCGAATATTTCAACCATGGTTGGAAAACTTTACAAAGCCGGTGATAATCGTACAGATGCAGGTTTTTCTCTCTTTTATGCAGGAATCAATTTAGGCGCTTTGCTTGGAGGTTATCTGTGTATTGCCATTGGAAAAGGCGAATTACTCCCACATTTGATTCCCGAAGGATTGCACTGGAATGTTGCTTTTGGTTTAGCTGCAGTGGTAATGGTGATCAGCTTAATTAATTTTGTTTTTACGCAAAGAAGTTTAGGTCCCATCGGGCTACAACCTCAAACAATATTAGCGAACGGCGAACTCGTTTCCATGGAAAAATGGAAAGAATACGGTGTTTACGTATTGTCTTTAGTTTTCATTCCGATGATCATGGTCATGGTTGCAAAAACCGAATACACCGATTATTTTATGTACGTTGTAGGTCCGTTAACTTTGATTTATTTATTTTATGAAATGTCGAAAGTGAGCAAAATTGAAAGAAACAAATTGACTGCAGCCCTTGTTTTCATTCTGTTTTCCATTGTATTCTGGGGAATTTATGAACAAAGTGGCGGTTCTCTTAGTATTTTCGCGGCTCATAATCTGAATAATGATTTACTTGGTTTAGATCCAAACGGCGTTAATAATTCTGGTGGTGCATTTTTTATTCTATTAGTTGCAATACCAATAGGTTTGCTATGGATCTGGTTAAGTAAAAAGAAATTAGAACCCAATACCATCATTAAATTTGGTTTAGGATTTATCTTTTTAGGTTTAGGATTTTATGCCATTTTCGCTACTAAATTTTTCGCAAATGCTGCCGGGGTAACTTCTTTAAGTTTATTTACAGTTGCCTTATTCATAATCACTTTGGGTGAAATGTGTCTCTCTCCTATTGGTTTATCGATTATGACGAAGCTTTCTACCCAAAAATTACAGGGAATGATGATGGGAATGTGGTTTTTAGCCTCAGCTTACGGACAGTATGTTGCAGGATTAATTGGCGCAAACATGGCTACAGCACGAGCAGATGCTTCAAACATTGAAAAATTAACAGCTTATACTTCAGGTTACAAAGATCTGGGTTTATATGCGGTGATTGCCGGGATCCTTTTAATTATAATTTCCCCATTAGTTAAAAAACTGATGCACGAAGTTAGATAATATATAATTTGGTATGAATTTAGCCATCAAACACGAGATGAAAAAAATTACCCTCTTATTTTCGCTTTTTATTACAGTTCTGGCTTTTGCACAAGTTAACTGGATGACTATGGAACAGGCAGTTGCAGCGCAAAAGATCACTCCAAAAAAGATCATTATTGATTTTTATGCTGATTGGTGTGCACCATGTAAAATCATGGATAAAAACACCTTTAATAATCCGGTGATCGCAAAATATCTGAATGAGGATTATTATCCTGTAAAATTTAATGCAGAAGGAAAAGAAAACATCAATTTATTTGGTCGAACGTTTGGCAACCCTGGATACAAAGAGGGAAAACATAAAAATTCGCTCCACGATCTAACCAAATACATGAATGTGAATGCCATTCCGAGTATTGTTTTCCTGGATGAAAAAAGCAATCCGATCACCATTTTACAGGGTGCACTGACTGCAAAAGAACTTGAACCCTATATTCCGTTTATTGCAAACGATGCGTATAAAAAAATTGATACGCGGGAAAAGTGGGAGAATTATCAGAAAAAATTTAAATCCAGTATCAAAGACTGATCGCTAAAACCTAGATAATATAACATAAGACTTTCAAATAAATTTTGGAAGTCTTTTTTATTTTAACGAAATTCGCCTCTAACAAAAAATTAGTTTTAAATTAAAAATTGACTTTAGAAACTTCCATAGAATTCTTAAAAGGAATCGGTCCTGAACGAGCAAAATTCATTAAAAATGTTTTGGGATTTACGACGGTGGAAGATTTTCTCACCTTCTACCCTTTGCGTTATATTGACAAAAGTAAGATTCACAAAATTGGTGATTTAAGTGAAGAACCTGAAGTTGAAATTCAATTTAAAGGAAAAATCACCGATATTCAGGAAGTCGGTTATGGGAAAAGTCAGAAAAGAATGACCGCCAAATTCCGTGATGAAACCGGAACTTTGGAGTTGGTTTGGTTTCGGTATTCAAAATGGATGAAAGATCAACTTCCGCTCAATCAGGAAATCTTTATTTTTGGGAAAATTAATCATTTCAACGGGAATTTTTCAATGCCACATCCTGAAATTGAGATCGATGAAAAAAAAGCCCTGTCCGGAACACTTTTACCGATCTATCCCGGAAGTGAAAAACTCGCGAAAAGAGGGCTCAATAATAAATTCTTCCAAACCGTTCTCACAGAAATCACGAAAAATTTGCATTCCCTAATTCAAGAAAATCTCCCAGAGAATTTAAGAACTCAGTTGAATTTAATTGGAAGAATGCACGCTTTTTATCACATTCATTTTCCCAAAGATCTTAATCATTTCGAACATGCGAACCGAAGACTCAAATTTGAAGAAGCATACTTTTTTCAATTAGGTTATGGTTTAAAAAAACAGCATCATAAAGCTTCTGCTGTTGGAAATCCTTTTCCAAAAATTGGCAGTCAATTTAAAAATTTTTACGACCATGTTCTACCTTTTGAACTGACAAACGCTCAGAAAAAAGTATTAAAGGAAATTCGTACCGACATGAAAAAACCGGTTCAAATGAATCGACTTTTGCAAGGTGACGTTGGTTCGGGAAAAACAATGGTTGCCTTACTTTCCATGTTGATCGCACTTGACAATGGTTTCCAAAGCTGCATTATGGCACCGACAGAAATTTTGGCGCAACAGCATTTTGCCGGAATTTCAGAATTACTAGCTGAAACAGATGTAAAAGTTAAATTACTCACAGGTTCTACAAAAACTTCAGAAAGAAAAATTATTCACGAAGCTTTACTCAATGGTGAACTTTCTATCTTGGTCGGAACACACGCTGTTTTAGAAGATATTGTACAGTTTAAACAGCTCGGTTTGGCAATTATCGACGAACAGCATCGATTTGGTGTGGCGCAAAGAGCGAGGTTGTGGGCAAAAAATAAAATTCCGCCTCATATTCTGGTAATGACGGCGACACCGATTCCCAGGACTTTAGCGATGAGTTTTTACAGCGATTTAGACGTTTCTGTGATTGACGAAATGCCGGTTGGAAGAAAACCAATTATTACAGCACATCGTCGCGAAAAAGACCGATTGACTGTTTTTCGCTTTGCAAAAGATGAGATCGAAAAAGGTAGACAGGTTTACTTCGTTTATCCATTAATTGAAGAATCTGAAACTTTAGATTATAAAAATTTACTCGAAAATTACGATCATATTCTAGATTTTTTTGAAGGTAAAAATGTCACCATGCTTCATGGGAGAATGAAACCGGCAGAAAAAGAAGCTGCCATGAATTATTTTGCTTCCGGAAAATGTGAAATTATGGTCGCAACAACCGTGATAGAAGTTGGTGTAAATGTTCCAAATGCTTCCGTAATGATCATTGAGAGCGCAGAACGGTTTGGTTTATCACAGCTGCATCAACTTCGGGGCAGAGTTGGTCGCGGCGGTGAACAGAGTTACTGTATTTTGATGACTTCGGATAAATTGTCAAAAGAAAGCCGTACCCGAATAAAAACCATGACTGAAACCAATGACGGTTTCAAAATATCAGAAGTTGATATGCAACTTCGCGGTCCTGGAGATATTTTGGGAACTCAGCAAAGTGGCGTTGTCGATTTTAAAAAACTCGATTTACTTTCGGACGGTAAAATAATTAAAGCTGCAAAAACAGCCGTAGAAATTTTACTTAAAAATGATCCAAATCTCCAAAATCCGGAAAACTTAGATTTAAGAAATTATTACACCAAGCAATATAAAAGCAAAAATAAATGGGGAAGAATTTCCTAAAAAGCATTTCTATTTCATTGGCGGTGGTGGCGACGAATACTCGATGACTTCAGTTACAACCTGTCTTATTGCCAGGGATAATCCGTTGAGAAGATCTAAAATTACGGGGAAATTTAATTCAAAATTTTGTTGTGTAGAAAAACCAACGACTCCGCAGTAGCCAGAATTATCGATATAATAGTAACCGGCGTACTCAAAATCGAGACCTTTAATATTGGCGATATACCTGATGTAAATTACGTTTAAACCATTTACGGTGCGGTACTCAGATTCTTTTAACCGAAAATAATCAACTTTGTTTTATACTCCTGTAAGAATAATGTCTTTCAAATTTTTCAGGGTAGGAATTTGCACTTTTTCTGTCATCATAAATGCCCCTAAAGCATTTTCATCATGAACATCATTAAAAACATATTCAGTGAAAGGACTTTTCGTTTGTGTAGATATCCGCCATATTTTTGTATTCAAATAAAGACCGATATCTAATTTTTTACTTTTAATCTGGAAAGTTGATGCTTTACTCTTCGCGAATAACGTGGGGTTTGTTTTGATCATTTGCAATGCCAAAGAATCTGTCAAATTGACGTATCTCCATGTACCGTTGTCTAACAACAATACGTCTTTTCCATCCTCTGTCAAAGCTTTTGTTTGGCAGAACAAAAGGATATTTATTAATAAAAACGAAAGAGTATAAAATTTTTTCATAAGTCTAAAAATACAAATTTTTATGAATGGATAGGAGATTTGTATGAAAATAAATTCAAATTTATTTTTTAAATTAAAGAGCAAATAACTTAGATTCATAGCGCACATTTTTAATTATTTTGAATATATTTGTTTGTATGAAAAAACTCCTTTTTATTGTCTTTTCTTTTATATTTTTAAATATTTGTGCCCAGTCAAAAATAACTGTTTTTAGCGCTGGAAATCACCTGCCAATTGAAGGTGCAGCGATATCCTGTAATAATAAACTCTTAGGAAAAACCAATTCTCAAGGGATCCTTCAGTTTCGTACGAACTGCGAAAAGGTTGATGTGAAAGCAAACGGATTTTTTGCGGATGAAGCCGTTGTAGATAAAGTGATGGAAACAGTTTTATCTAAATTAGACCCAAAGACACAATCAATTCAAGGCGTGATAATCGACGATAAAAGTGATCCATTGGCTCTAGCAATTTTGCGAAAAGTAAACAATAATTATAAAAATAATTCTCCGCAGAGTTTAGATTCATATTCCTTCAAATCTTACGAGAAAATCTCGTTAGACATTGATGAAGACAGCATTAAGCATTACGATCAGTTCATCAATCACAGAATCGATTCACTGAAAACACTTCCGCAAAAAGTACAGTCGAAGGAGAAAAAGAAAGATTCCATCGAAAGTGTGAATGTTCAGAAATTAATGGCTTCGAGCAAGCTTTTTCTTTGGGAAAGAGCTTCGCAGTATTTGTTCTCTCAAAAATATGGCGAAAAAATAAACATTCTTGACAACCGTGTTTCAGGACTGAAGCAACCGATTTATGAAATGATGTCGTTGCGCTCCAACAGAAATCAAATTCCAAGAGAAATTCGGGAGGAAAACCGAACGCTCTACCGCTACTTTTTAACCGATTCAATTGATATTGAAGGGCGAAAAAATTATGTCATCCGTTTTCGACAGGTTGATTATAAACAGGCTGTTAAAAAGAGAAGATTCAATGGATACATCTATGTAGACAGCGAAACTTACGGTCTGAAAAAGATCGAAAGCAACAGCAAGAAAAAAAGTGAAGGCTCCATTACAAGCATCTGGAAACCGATCGATAACAAATGGTTCCTGAGTAAAGAAAATCTGAAATTCAAGATGGGTGCCAATGCTTTTAACACCGAAAAAGCAGATAAAAAATCAAAAGATAAAGACGAACAAAAGAAACAGAAATATGGAAACTACGTTTTTATAACTGCAGATTATTTTGATTTTAAAACACCTATTGAAGTTAATAAAAAAGACTTCTCCGGCTACACCATCGATGTGAAAAACTCTGATGGCAGCACGCTTGATCAGTTCCGCACCGATTCTTTAACAACACGGGAAAAAATGACGTACGAAAAAATTGACAGCGTTGGGAAAAAGTACAAATTAGATCAAAAATTAAGCGTTTTTACAGGACTTATAAAAGGTGATCTGCGTGTAGGAATGGTCGATTTCGATGGCATCAGATTTATTCAGTACAATGACTATGAAGGGATAAGACTGGGAGCTGCGGCAAAACTTAATGAAAAATTTAATAAATACATTTCTCCCGATGCTTACTTTGCATACGGAATTAAAGATAAAGCCTGGAAATACGGCGCCGGAGTTAGTATAAAAACGACCTTAGAAAAAGTATCATTTTTCCGGGCAGAATATTACAACGATGTTGCTGCAGCCGGACGGTTCAACGAGATTCTCTGGAATTTCAAAAAGAGGATCATGAATTCGGGCATCGATATGTACAACAACCGTTTTTACAAAAATGAAGGTTTTAAATTATCATATCAAAACGATATAACAAACGCTCTCACTATCAATATATCTGCAAAAAAAGATAACGAAGAATCTAAATTTGATTATAATTTTATGAATCTGGGTAATAAATTTCAAAATTTTGCCACCCAAATTACCTTGAAATATGCGCCAAATTCGAAGAATATCATGACGCCTTCAGGAAAATTCACGTATGAAGAAAATTATCCCGAATTTTTTGCAAATTATGAACAGGGTTTGAAGACATTTGGCGGAGATTTAGCTTACAGCCGATTCGATGTGATGGGACAACACAGTTTCAAAACAAAAATTGGTGTTACAGGAGTTCGCGTTTACGGAGGTTTACTAACGGGGAATGCGCCGATCTGGCATAATTTCGGGATGAACGGTTTGGGAAGTAACAAAGGTGATTTAAATTTCAACTTAACTTCTTACCTCGGTTTTGCGACCATGGAAGCTGGGAAATATTATAACGACAAATTCGTCGGATTTTATTTCACGCACCGAATTCCTTGGTATTTTAAAACTTTTGGCAAAAATGTTTCCAGCTTCGATGTGGTGCTACGCGGCGTAACAGGAGATTTAAAAAACCCACAATATCATCAGTTTGATTATAAGAAACTCGATCACTTATATCAGGAAATTGGTTTTGAAAGCAATAATTTTTTAGGTTCCCCTTTCAACCTCGGATTTTTCTACAGAGTTGGATATTACGCAACACCTATTTTCAAAGAAAATTTTGCAATTCAACTTAAACTGAACTTTTTAGGATTTTAAAAATGGAGATCATACAGATTAAAGCCTCCTCATTCTTTGAATTATTAAAGATGAAAGACACGTCGATGTGGGAAATTTTCGCACAAATGCTCGGTGAAAAAGAAAAAGAGATTGTTTTCCTAGACGATGAGGAAAAGATCTTATTTAATTATATTTTGCCCAATAATTTAGCTCAATTGAATGGAGACCGGGAAAAATTTTCAAAAGAGTATTCTGATAAATTATCTGGCTTGAATTAACGGTTCAGAAATATATCAACCGTTTTGCTGGCTTCTGCAACATCGTGAACACGCAAAATTTTTGCTCCTTTTTCTAAAACCTGTTGATGAAATTTCTGAGTTTCTTCTACTATTTCAGAATGTTTTTTCCCTAAAGGTTTATAAATAAAAGATTTCCTGGAGATCCCTATTAACAATGGATGTTTTCCAAAGTCAATGAATTCTGTTTCATTCAGAAGTTGATGTTGCTGCTCCACTGTTTTTCCAAATCCAAAACCTGGATCAAGAATGATGTCTTTAACGCCTAAACTTTGTAACTCATTAATTTTTTCGGAGAAATATCGATTCATTTTTAAAAGCAGATCCTCTTCAATTAATTTTTTGTGCATCAGATCGTAGGTCTCATTAACATGCATCAAAATGTACGGAAGTCCAGTTTTCGCAACAGTTTCAAACATTTTAGGATCAAAATTCCCACCGGAAATATCGTTGATAATATCAATTCCCTCATCAAAACCAAACTGTACGACTTCCGAATAAAAAGTATCAAGAGAAAGCGTTACTTCAGGAAATTCCTTCTTGATCATCGGAATTAATTTTCCTAATCTGGAAATTTCTGTTTCCGGCTGTAAAAATTCAGCTTTTGGTCGTGTTGATTGTGCTCCGATATCGATAATCGTTGCACCTTCTTTTAACATTTTCGCCACTTGATCGAGCGCAGATTTTTCCTCAAAATGTTTTCCACCATCAGAAAAAGAATCAGGCGTCAAATTGAGGATTCCCATAATTATTGGAGTCGATAAATCAAGCAATTTACCTCGACAGTTCAGAGAAAAACCAGGATCTTTAATATCAGAAGTTGAAACATTCATAACCGCAAATTTAATGAATAGTATGGTGATAACTTCAAACTTCCTGCTTCCATCTTACCTCCAAAATTCCTATCTTTGAAAAGTTTAGAAATTATATGCAGAAAACAGCGAAACAATTCGACGAAGTTATCAAAGTCTGTCGGGATTTATTCAGTAAAAAGCTCCAGGATTATGGTGCCTCTTTTCGGGTCTTGAGAACGCCTTCTTTGACCGATCAAATTCTAATTAAAGTGAAGAGTTTGAGAACTTTTCAAATCACTAATACTTCTAAAGTTGGCGAATCTGCAGAAGAAAATTTTATCGCAATTGTAAACTACTCTATTATCGGATTAATTCAGTTAGAGAAAGGTTTTGCAGATGATTTCAAACAGGATCAAAATGAAATGCTCGAACTTTACGATAAATTCGCAAATGAAGGTAAAGAATTGATGATGAAAAAAAATCACGATTACGGCGAAGCTTGGCGCGATATGCGAATTTCTTCGATTACTGATTTGATCTACCAAAAAGTTTTGCGGACGAAACAAATCGAAGATAACTCTGGTGCAACACTCGTTTCCGAAGGAGTTGATGCCAATTATTTTGATATGCTGAATTACGCCGTTTTTTGTCTCATTAAATTTTCAGAAGAAAAATAAAATTTCAAACTGATATAAAATAAAAACTATGTTTAAACATGTACTCCGAATCGTAATTGCCCTGATTTTCATCGCTTCCGGATTTGTGAAAGCAGTTGATGTAGTGGGCTTTTCCTTTAAAATGGAAGAATATTTTTCACCTTCCGTTTTTAATATTCCGTTTATGGAAAAACAAGCTCTATTTCTAGCAATTATCATGGTTGTTTTAGAGCTCGTTTTAGGATTTTTATTATTGATAAAAAGCCGTCTTAAAATGACTCTTTCACTTCTGATCGCTTTATGCGTTTTCTTCGCTTTCCTCACATTTTACTCAGCTTATTTTAATGTTGTAACCGATTGTGGTTGCTTTGGTGATGCATTGAAATTTACACCTTGGCAAAGTTTCTGGAAGGATATTATTTTACTAATAGGCTTGATTATTCTCTGGATTCTTTACCGAAATCATTTTAATGACATCGATGAAAGAACAGCATTCAAAAAATATTTTTCTGCATTTGCTTTTATGACCATGGTTTTTGTTATTAACTGGGGAATTACGCACGAACCTGTGATTGATTTCAGAGACTATAAGATCGGGACGGATTTGAATGCGGAGAAAGCTAAAATTGAAAAAGATCCGTCTGAATATAAAACCTTCTATTCTTTGAAAAACGCGAAGACTAATGAAGTGTTAGCAGTGAATCAGGACGATTACGTGAATGATAAAAAATATTGGGAAGAAGGATCGCCCTGGAAAATCGAGGAAGGAAAAACAAGTTCGAAAATCGTAAAACAAGGTTACGAATCAGAGATCTCGAAATTCAAACCTGAAAGTCCGGAAGGAATGGATCTAACAGCGGAAATATTGAAAGCACCAAAAGCAGTTCTTATCTTTTCTTATCATCCGGAAAATATAGATCCTGTTTTATTAGCTAGAACAGAAGCGAAAGTAAAAGCAATAAAAGGTGCACTTATTTTGGGTATTTCCACCAATGCAAACACTTTTAAAGCAATAAATAATGCAATGATGGACGGAACGGCCATTAAAACTATTGCAAGAAGCAATCCGTTTGTCTTAACTTTGCAGAACGGAAAAATCATCGATAAAAGGTCTGCTAAAGATTATTTAAAATATTAAAAAAGACCTAATTCAATTTAAAAAAGATAAAATAAAATAGAAATGCAAAAATCAAATAAATCAATCGCAGGTTACCACCTTTTAATGATACTTTCTTCTGTAGATGGAGAATTTGCGCCGGAAGAAGGATTAAAATTACAGGAATATTTAGCAGAAGAATTTCCGTTCAAAATCAATTTAGATGATGAATTAGATGTGATCGCAACATTGCATGCAGATCAATGGAAAGATCATTTTGAATTTCACGCGAAATGTTTCTTTGATGATTCTACCGAAGAGGAAAGAAAAGATTTTATAAAATTCGCCAAATCACTCATCAAAGCTGATGATAAAGTAAGCGATCAGGAGCACGATTATTACATGATCTTAAAAAAAATATGGAATCTGAATTAATTAAAATTCAAACGAATTAATTTTAATATTTACCTGAAATTATGAGAAAAAATATCGTAGCCGGAAACTGGAAAATGAACAAAAATGTCACTGAAGCTCAAGACTTAATGTTTCAGTTATTAGAATACAAACGAAATCACACGCCAAACTGTGAAGTGTGGATCGCACCGCCATCTTTATATTTGATGATGGCGAAAGATCTGTACGAGCAAAATGAAATCGGTGTTTTCTCCCAAGATATGAGCGAACATGGAAGTGGCGCTTACACGGGCGAAACTTCGGCCGATATGCTGGAATCTATTGGTGTGAATGGTTCATTGATCGGACATTCCGAAAGAAGACTTTATCATGGTGAAACCGATTCTCACTGCAACAGAAAAATAAAATTGGCTTTAGATAAAGGTTTGACTCCAATTTACTGTAATGGTGAAACTTTGGAGCAAAGAAAATCCGGACAACATTTGGAAGTCGTAAAAAACCAAACTGAAGTAGCTTTATTTACCCTTTCTGCAGACGAAATTAAAAAAGTGGTCATCGCCTACGAACCAGTTTGGGCGATAGGTACTGGTGAAACAGCTTCTCCAGAACAGGCGCAGGAAATTCATGCACACATCAGAAATTTAATAGGAAACAAATACGGAAAAGAAGTCGCTGACGAAATTTCGATTTTATACGGTGGTTCTGTAAAACCTGACAATGCAAAAGAAATCTTCTCTCAACCTGATATCGACGGTGGTTTAATCGGAGGTGCTGCTTTGAAAATGGCGGATTTCGTCCAGATAATTGAGGGCTTTTAATCTTATCCCCAAATCCCTATCCATAGGAAAGGAACTTTTAAAATGATTTAACAAAAAAATGCGCCTTATTTCTAAGGCGCATTTTATCTACTATTTCGAAAAATTATTTCTCCGCTCCTTTTTTCTCCTCTTTTTTTCTTTGCAAAACTTCATCTACCATTCCAAAATCTTTGGCTTCAGAAGAAGTCATCCAGTAATCTCTGTCAGACGCTTTCTCCACCCACTCGTAAGTTTGTCCGGAATGTTCTGAAATGATATCGTACAATTCTTTTTTCAGTTTCAACATTTCTCGTAAGTTGATCTCCATGTCGGAAGCAACACCTTGTGCGCCACCGGAAGGTTGATGGATCATTACCCGTGAATGTTTTAAAGCCGAACGTTTTCCTTTTTCACCTGCAACCAAAAGAACAGCGCCCATTGAAGCGGCAATTCCGGTACAGATGGTAGCAACATCTGGTTTAATTATCTGCATCGTGTCGTAGATTCCCAAACCTGCATAAACACTTCCTCCTGGAGAATTAATGTAGATTTGAATGTCTTTCGAAGCATCAGAACTTTCCAGGAAAAGCAATTGTGCTGTTACAATATTTGCAACTTGATCATCAATTCCTGTTCCCAAGAAAATAATTCGATCCATCATTAATCGGGAAAAAACATCCATTTGAGTTACATTCAAACGTCTTTCCTCCATAATATAGGGTGTAAGATTAGTTGGTCCGTACATTCCCATATATTGATCTGTTACCAAACCGCTATTTCCTAAGTGCTTTACAGAGAAATCTCTGAAATCTTTTTTTATATCCATTCTATTTTTTTTAAAGATAATAATCTGCTTTTTTACTTGCCTGACTCAAATTTACACAAACAATATTCCACAACCAAAAATTAGACAATCTGTCACAAAACCCGGAACAGTTTTTCGTCCAGATCCTTTCTTAGCTGGTTTAGATTGATGATCATTTTATATGTTTCATCATTATTTTCAGTTTCAGAGAGTTTATTTTTCATGGTGTTGATGATCTTCATCACATATTCTCTTTTGTGCCGAAAGATAACATCCTGCACAATTTTCGGAACCACCTCTTCTTCCGTACTGAAAAATATTTGATGTTTTCCCCAATCGCTGTTTTCATAGGGATCAAGTAATGCATCTGCAATTTTCCCCGAAATGTTTTCATCCATCAAAGTCATGAAAAAATTTCCCGACCGAAGTTCATTTTCCGTGATGCCCTGCTTTATCTCTTCAATAATCTTTTTATTGATTTCGGACTGAATTTCATAATCATCTTCCTGCAGATGACCGATTATTTCCTCGATAACTGTAATTTTATACTCTTTGTTTTCTTCGTCTTCCCTCTCCAGAATCAGATCGCCATATTTAAGCATCAATTCGACCAGTTTTTCCTCTAAAATTAAAAGTGGATCAATCGTTGGCGAAAATTCAGTAACTTTTTCAAGTTTCGGTTGAATCTGTATTTCTTGTCTTTGTTGCGGAGAAACATGCTGTTTTTGCAGTTGTTTCTGAACATTCAATTCATTAAAAAGCGACTGTTCTGAAAGTCCGAATTTATTAGAAACCTCTTTTAAATAAACTTCCTGTTTCAGCGCATTTTGAACAAAAGCTACCGATTTCACAATATCGCGGATCGCTTCGGCTTTTCTGATCGGATCACTTCCTGCGTCTTTCAGTAAGATTTCAGCTTTAAAATCTATGAAATCTTTGGCTTCATTTTTTATAAAATTCTCGACATATTCCTGTGGATGTTTTCGGGAGAAAGAATCCGGATCATCGCCATCCGGAAAAAGCAAAATCCGAATGTTCATGGACTCCGAAAGCAGCATATCAATACTTCGGAAACTCGCTTTAATTCCCGGCGCATCTCCATCAAAAAGAATGGTTACATTTTCTGTAAGCCTTTTGATGAGTTTGATCTGCTCTACTGTCAAAGCCGTCCCTGAACTCGAAACCACATTTTCAATTCCACTTTGGTGAAGCGCGATCACATCCATATAACCTTCAACCAAAAGACAAAGATTATTTTTAGAAATCGCCTGTTTTCCTTGATTTAAACCATAAAGAACTTGTGATTTATGATAAATTTCCGTTTCTGGAGAATTCAGATATTTCGCTGTTTTTACATTATTTCTCAGAATTCTGGCACCAAAACCTAAAACCCTTCCCGAAAAACTGTGAATCGGAAAAATCACTCTTTCCCGAAAGCGGTCGATTCCTCTCGGCGCATTTTCGGGGAAAATAGAAAGTCCCGATTTCTCCAAAATATCTTTCGAATACCCTTTCTCTAAAGCAAATTCCGTAAATGCGTCTTTCTGTTCCGGCGCGTAACCCAACTGAAATTTGCGAATGATCTCGTCGCGCAATTCTCTTTCTTTAAAATAAGAATACGCAATCGTTTTCCCTTCTTCCGTTTCGAACATTTGGTCCTGGAAAAAATCATTCGCGATTTCATGAATTTTATAAAGCAATTCTTTTTCGGTTTGCGACTGTTTCTGCTCTTCGGTTTGCTCGCGAAGATCTTCTTCGATCTCAATTCCATACTTTTTCGCGGCATGTCGAAGCGCTTCCGGGTACGTAAAACTTTCTATTTCCATTAAAAAAGAAATCGCAGTTCCGCCTTTTCCACTGGAGAAATCTTTCCAGATCTGCTTGCTTGGCGATACGACAAAGCTCGGAGATTTTTCATCATGAAAAGGACTCAAACCTTTAAAATTAGAACCCGCTCTTTTCAGTTGTACATACTCGCCGATGATTTCTTCCACCCGAATTGTGGAAAATATTTTGTCAATGGTTTGCTTCGAAATCATTTGGTAAAAATAGGGAATAAGTTTTTCTTTTCATTAAATTATTTGGGCGTATCCCTCGCCAAAGCTTATAATCATTCGTACCATTTTCCCGCAGCTCGGGTCGGGCTCTCCATTACAAGTCCTCATTCCATCTCGTCTTTTAAGACGAGATTCTATTCCGGGCTTTTCATTGCGATCCCTTACGCGAGGGAGAAGCCAAAAAGGAAGAGCCAAGGAAAAAGTGGAAAGAGGCAAGAAAATCAATTTTAGATTTTGGAATTTCGAAAATAACCTCTGCCTTTCAAAAATTTTTATTTTAAAGAAAATTAAAAAAAGACTTTCGGCGCTCGCTTCGCTCGCGCCTCCAAAAAAATTCAATAAATTTGACAAACTTTTCCTTTTGACTATGAAAAAATTACTCTTAACTTCCATTCTAACTTTTTCAGTGCTGCTTTCTGCCCAGAAAAAATACGTTTTAGTCATTCACGGCGGTGCCGGAACGATTTTGAAATCGAGCATGACCAATGAAAAAGAAAATGCCTACAAAGAAAAACTCACCGAAGCTTTAAAAGCAGGTTACGCTGAAATTCAAAAAGGAAATTCTTCGCTCGATGCAGTTGCCGCTTCCATTATTGTGATGGAAAACTCTCCACTTTTCAATGCTGGAAAAGGCGCCGTTTTCACCAACGAAGGAAAAAATGAAATGGACGCTTCGATCATGGTTGGAAAAGATAAATCAGCCGGAGCGATTGCCGGAGTTCACACCATCAAAAATCCTATAAAAGCTGCCATTGCAGTCATGCAAAAATCTGAACATGTCATGTTAAGCGGAGAAGGTGCAGAACAGTTTGCAAAAGAACAGGGTTTAGAAATCGTAGATCCTTCTTATTTCTGGACCAAAGACCGTTGGGAAAGTCTTCAAAAAATGAAACAGAAAGAAAATTTAAAAACAACAAAAAAAATATCTCAAAATACATTGCCCGATTCTTACGAGGTCGATAAAAAATTCGGAACAGTTGGAGCAGTAGCTCTAGATAAAAGCGGAAACATCACCGCAGGAACTTCTACAGGCGGAATGACCAATAAAAAATGGAACAGAATTGGCGATGCACCGATTATCGGCGCCGGAACTTATGCCAATTCCCAGGTTGGAATTTCAGGTACAGGTTGGGGCGAATATTTTATCCGCGCAACTGCTGCCAGAACGCTTGCCGCAAAAATGGAATACCAAAATAAAGACGTTAAAACTGCAGCTCAGGAAACCATCGACGAGATTGAAAAAATGGGTGGAAACGGCGGTCTGATCGCTTTAGATCAAAACGGAAATATTGCAATGCCTTTCAATACCGCCGGAATGTATCGTGGCGCAATTACCGAAAACGGAGAAATTTTTATCGAAATTTATAAGTAAAACATGGAATTTAAGATCAGTAAACTCGAAGAATGGCAAACCGTCATCGATGCAATTTTACCAGAGCTTCAACACAATATATTATTATTAAAAGGAAATCTGGGCGCCGGAAAAACAACTTTCACGCAGTTTCTTTTGAAAAATTTAGGCAGCAGTGATGAAGTTTCCTCGCCTACTTATGCCATCGTCAATGAATATGATACCCCGAAAGGAAATGTTTTTCACTTCGATCTGTACCGCATGAAAAACATCAATGAAGTTTATGACATCGGTATTGAAGAATATCTCGACAACAGCTTCCTGTGCATTATTGAGTGGCCAGAAATTTACGAAGAGGAACTTGTAGATTTTCCGCATCATGAATTGAAAATCGAAACTGTTGGAGAGGAGCGCGTGATCAATTTCAGGTAATTTAAACTATTAAGTAATGAAATGATTGTATCTTTGTACCTTTATTTTATTCGAATTTAATCAATTGATATCCCTGAAATGTCAGGAAATAATTTTTAAATAATGAGCAGTACCAATATATTTACTCCTTTTTCTGAACAGGAATTAATGCCGCAGGAAGAAAAGCTGGAAATCATTAAAAAAGGAAAGCAATTCAGTATCGGAATTCCAAAAGAAACTTGTCTTAACGAGCGGAGAACGTGCGTAACACCAGATGCGGTACAGGTTTTAGTTTCTCATGGCCACCAGGTTATTGTAGAAACCGGCGCCGGTGAAGGTTCTTTTTATACCGATCTGCAATATTCAGAATCGGGTGCTAAAATAACTTACGATCCAAGAGAAGCATTTGCACAGGATTTAGTTCTCAAGATAAACCCGCCAACTACTGATGAAATCGAATTCTTGAAACCTTGTACTTATTTGGTTTCTGCACTTCAAATTAATTTACGCGACAAGGAATATTTCAAAAAATTATCGGAGAGAAAAGTCAATGCTATCGCTTTTGAATTTATCGTTGATGAATACAAACAGCTTTCTTTGGTAAGACTGATCGGCGAAATTGCTGGTAACATATCTGTTCTTTACGCAGCCGAACTTTTAGCCCTTTCCAACGGGTTAATGTTGGGTGGAATCACAGGAGTTCGTCCAACCGAAGTTGTAGTTTTAGGAGCCGGAATTGTTGGGGAATTTGCTACAAAGGCCGCTATCGGATTAGGTGCAAGCGTAAAAGTTTTTGACAATTCTCTTTCTAAACTTCGCCGACTTCACATGATGGTCGATGGACGCGTACCAACTTCAATCATCGATCCGAAAGAATTAGGAAAATGTTTAAAAAGAGCAGATGTCGTGATCGGCGCGCTTTCAAAAATAAGTTTGGCCCCAATTGTGACGGAAGAAATGGTGTCGAAAATGAAGAAAGGAAGCGTCATCATTGATGTGACGATCGATAACGGAAAAGTCATCGAAACTTCAGAACTGACCTGTATGGATAATCCGTATATCATTAAACATGGCGTAATTCATTGCGGTTTACCAAACCTTACTTCAAAAATGCCAAGAACAACTACGAAAGCTATTTCTAATTTCTTCCTAAGCTATCTTTTAAACTACGATGAAGAAGGTGGTTTCGACAATATGTTGGTTCGCAAAAACGAAATGAAACATACGCTTTATATGTACAAAGGTCGCCACACGAAAAAAGTGATCTGCGACCGTTTTGACCTTACTTACCACGATATCAATCTTTTAATTTTTTAGATGAGGAAGATAAAATTTTTCTTGATTGGACTTGTTCCAGGATTAGTTCTCGTATTTTTCATTCTCAATAAAAAAGGTGTAAGTTGCAGCGGTTACCTTCCGAATTCACGGGTAATTGCAGAAACACTTTCAAAAAAAATGCTTTATTCGCCTGCTTTTTCTCAAGAAATGGCAGAAAATAAAATCGACGAAAAATTCTTAAAAGACAGCATTATCACGAAAGGCGAAATTGATTTTGACCACAGTCAGGCTCAGCAGAAACCTTGTCCGGAATATGTTTTGGTCTATCCGAAAAAGAATCCGAGATATGAAATTCGCTTCGATAAATGCAAAGAAGAAGTTAATTTCAGTTCTTTAAAGAAATTGAGATAATTCCGCTTTTTCACAACTCCTAATTCATATTCTACTTTAAATGAAAATTACTCTAATTGGTGTCGGATTAATTGGTGGTTCAATGGCTTTAAAACTGAAAGCTAAAGGTCTTGCTTCCTATGTTTATGGTGTAGATCAAAACCAAAATCATTTAGAGGAGGCAAAAAGTCTTGGTATCATCGATGAAATTTCTACTTTAGAAAATGCTGTTTTAAATTCAGATCTTATCATCATTGCAATTCCTGTAGATGCAACCCGCAAAATTTTATCTAACGTCTTAGATTTGGTTGACGATAGGAAAACCGTTATGGATGCAGGTTCTACCAAAGAGGGAATTGTAAATTCAATAGAAGATCATCCACACAGAAACCGTTTTGTGGCTTTTCACCCAATGTGGGGAACGGAAAATTCCGGACCGAAATCTGCGATTTCTGACAGTTTTTCTGGACGAGCTGGCGTAATTTGCGATCGTGAAAACTCTGCAGATGATGCTTTAGAAACCGTACAAAAAGTTGCTGATGCTCTCGACATGCATTTAATTTATATGAAAGCAGCTGATCACGATGTTCATACTGCTTACATTTCACATATTTCGCATATCACTTCTTACGCGCTTGCAAACACAGTTTTGGAAAAAGAAAGAGAAGAAGATACTATTTTTCAACTGGCAAGTTCGGGTTTTTCGAGTACGGTTCGTTTGGCGAAATCTCATCCCGAAATGTGGGTTCCTATCTTTAAACAAAATAAAGAAAACGTTTTGGATGTTTTGAATGAACATATTTCGCAACTCCGCAAATTCAAATCTGCCCTTGAAAAAGATAATGATGAATTGCTGGAAGAACTCATCAGAAATGCAAACAAAATTAGAGGAATTTTGGGAGAGAAGTAAGTATTTCTCTTATGTAATTTAAATTCTATTAATTTTATTTGATGGTCGCTTTAATTTAAATAAGTAGTTTTACTTAAAATTAGTAAGCATGGCTAAATACAAAACTCCGGGAATTTACGTGGAAGAGAGCCCTTTTCTCGATTCGATCAATAGCATTCCTATAACTGCTGTTTTTATTGGTTACACTGAAAAACACCAAAATCTTAAAGACGAAAATCTTTTTCATATTCCTACAAAAGTTAGTTCAATTCAGGAATTCGAAAGTTATTTTGGATTTCCACAGAAAGAAAACAACCTTGAAATTACCGATGAATCAACACCTGTTTCAGAAAAAATTTCAGTACGTTTTAACGGTTCACAATCGCTGCACAATCTCTACTACTCCATTCAATCATTTTTTGACCAAGGTAAATCAAGTTGTGAAATTATTTCAATAGGAAATTATAAAAATCTTGGTGAATCTCTGGTTTTGGAGGATTTTCTGCTTGGTTTAGAAATTTTAAATAGCAACTCGGGAAACATTTTAATCGCTGTTCCGGAAAACCAAAATCTGGCGGACGATCATTTTTATTTATTGCAACAAAATCTCCTCGATTTCTGCAGACAAAATTTAGCATTTACCGTTCTGGATCTTCCGAAAACTTCTGCAAAAAAATTTATAAAAACAATAGAAAGCTACAGAGTTAATCTGCAATCATCTTCGCTTTCGTTCGGTGCGGCATTTTTCCCAAATCTGGTTACGGCGAATGCTTATTCTTACGAGGACGAAGCTTTGAAAATTAAAAAAAACAATCAAGAATATTTCTTAGCATCATTAAAAGATAGTGATCCAGAACTTTGTAAAAAATATAAGGATTATTTGAGGCAATTTTATGTCTCTTTACCGCCAAGTGCTGCGATAGTTGGTGCTTTTTTACAAAGTGATAAATTAAGAGGAATCTGGCACGCTCCGGCAAATATTGCCCTGCATAAAATCATAAAACCCGAGATCTCTTTAACATCCGCAGATCAGGAACTTTTAAATGTTGATCCACTTTCGGGAAAATCAATCAACGCTGTTCGAAATTTTTCGGAACAGGGAATTTTAATTTGGGGAAGCAGAACTTTAAATGGAAACGATACTGAGTGGCGTTACATACCTACAAGAAGATTCTTTAGTGCGGTGCAGATCGATATTCAGGCTTATTTGAATGAATATGCTGTGAATGGAGACTCTGCAACTGTTTGTGCAAACATTAGCAATATGGTAGAAATATATTTGCATAATTATTTTAATCAAGGTGCTTTTCCTGGGGCGACGCCAACAGATTCCTATATTGTAAATTGTGGATTAGGTAAAACAATGACACTAAAAGATGTTGAAGAGGGAAATGTAATTTTAAGTGTGTTGTTAGCTCCGGTACGTTCGCAGGAATTTATTATAATGATGTTCTTGCAGAAAAGCACTCCTTAATTGAAAATATATATAATTTAGAGCGATCTCTATAAAATCTTTATTTTAGCCCGGATCAAAACGGCATCCTTTTTATTTTTTCCGAAAAAAATGAAAAGATATAGTGGAGAGCCGGATCTCATTTTCGGAATCGCAAAAATCTTCTCGCTCCTCATTATTAGAGCATTTAATTTAACATTCTGCAACATTCACGGCAATCGCTAAACCACCTTCTGAAGTTTCTTTGAAACGGTCGCTCATGCCTTGTGCAGTTTCCCACATGGTTTGAATGACTTGATCCAGCGATACTTTTGCTTTTTTAGGATCAGATTCTATCGCAATATTTGCGGCAGTAATGGCTTTGATGGCGCCCATAGAATTTCTTTCGATACACGGAATTTGAACCAAACCGCCGATTGGATCGCAAGTCATTCCGAGATGATGTTCCATTGCAATCTCTGCGGCCATGAGAACCTGTCCCGGAGTTCCACCCATAATTTCTGTTAAGCCAGCTGCAGCCATTGCGGAGGAAACGCCGATTTCTGCCTGACAACCACCCATTGCAGCAGAAATGGTTGCATTTTTTTTGAATAATGTCCCAATTTCGCCTGCAACCAAAAGGAATCTTATAATATCTTCATCCTTTTGATGCTCAGTAAAAGCTTGCGCATACATTAAAACTGCCGGAATCACGCCACTTGCACCATTTGTCGGTGCCGTAATAATTCTACCGAAACTCGCGTTTTCTTCATTCACGGCAAGAGCGAAACAGGAAACCCATTTGTTGATCGTTGTAAAACTTTCTTCAGCATCTACCACAAGCTTAAACCACTCGTCTATATTTTTATATATTTTGTCTCCCAAAAGTTTCGTATTCCAAGCTGCAGCACGTCGTGTCACGTTTAAGCCTCCTGGAAGAATTCCTTCTTTATTAACGCCTTTGTAAATACACTCCTTTATTTGGGTCCAAATGTAAAGTGCTTCTTTTTCAGTCTCTTCTTTGGTTCGCCAAGATTCTTCATTAAGGAAAATTAAATCTGAAAATTTTTCAAGACCTAATCTTTCAATATTTCGTCGGACATCTGCGCCGCTGTGACAAGGGTAAAGTGTTCGAATACAGTTGTTTTCGTAGGAATTTTCTTCTTGAGTCGCAATAAAACCGCCACCTAAAGAGTAATAATCCTGTGTAAGTTCCTCACCATTTTCGAAAACAGCGCGGAAAATCATTCCATTTGGATGAAAGTCTAAGGATTTCTTTTTATTTAAAATTAAATGTTCGCCGTAAACGAAAGGAATTATTTTTTCACCTCCCAGATTAAGAAGGTTTGAAGATTTGATAGCTTCAACTTTATCATCAATTTTTGTGGTATCTATTAATTTAAAATTTTCTCCCGAAAGTCCGAGCATTCCGGCTATATCGGTTCCGTGACCAATTCCTGTTTTAGCGAGAGAGCCGAAAAACTCCACAAAAACTTCTTTAACATCTTGAAGTTGATGATTTATTTTTATTTTCCTTATAAAACTTTCTGCCGCATTCCACGGTCCCATTGTATGAGAACTTGAAGGTCCGATTCCCACTTTTATAATTTCAAAAACACTGATTGATTCCATGATAATTGATGAGAAATAGGGTTTAATCCCTAAAATAATTAAAAGCAAAGATAATTCTATTTTAATTAGGCTTTAATTTTAAGTGTTCCAAAAAAATCGCTTTAATGATCAATTTTAAAATAAATAAAAGAATGCTATCAAACTACGATTATTGTAAAAGTAGCGCAATTACTTTTCATTCAGAAGGAAAATAGTTCAAATTATTCTGATCTAAAGGCAAATTTATTTCTCAAAAATCTCCTTTAAGATGCGGGAAACTTCTTTAGCTTTTGTCGCTGGAAAAAGATGTGTTCCACCTTCCACGATATAATCAGGTTTCGAATATTTAGGCGGAAAAACAATGTCTTTACTTCCCAAGATCTGAATGACTTTCGGATTTTCTTCAAATTTCCAGGAAGATACTTTATCGATACACCATTTTAAATAATATTGATCGGTCACTTTCACATATTGCATCAATTTTGGATTTTTGGGATCAACCAATTTTCGAGCAACAGAATACATCATTAAAGAATTCAAATTAAATAATCTTTCCGGTAAAAATTTAGGAATTTTAGTGACCTCTCCTAATTTAATGAATCTAGACTTCTCTTTGTCAGATTTTATACTTCCTAAAATAACAATCTTTTCCGCTGGCTTTATCTTATCGATTTCCTGAACAATAATTCCGCCAAAAGAATATCCAAGTAAAGAAAAGGGTTCAGAAACATCGATCTTTTCAGCCATTCTTTCGACATAATGAAAAAAATCTTCCTTTTTTGTGGGAATCAGCCAGTCAATAAAAACAACCTCTAAATTTTCGGGAAACTTTATTCTTTCTAAAACAGTAAAGTCGGCGCCAAGTCCGCTTATGACGTATAATTTCATTTTGTTATTCATAACAAGAGCGGTGAAAATTTAATTTTTCTAAACTAAATAATTACTAGTATTTCACTTTGTAAAAATAAAAAAAGAGCATTACAAACTGCTCTTTTTGATCATCTATTTCAAAATTATTTTGCGGTCACTTTCACCAACATGTCAATATCATCTTTTACCAAAACATCCTGCATCGGTGAGCGATAAGCAATGTCGAATTTTTGTCTGTCAAAAGTAAATTTGTTAGAAACCAAACTCACGACACCTTTACTGTACGCGATTTTTGCAGGGAAAGAAACTGGATTTGTTTTTCCTTTCACCGTAAGATTTCCGTTAACGATGTAATTGTATACTTTGTCGTTATTTTTTTTCAAAGAAGTGATCGTATAACTTGCGGTTGGATGTTTTTCAACTTCGAAGAAATCACCAGTTTTCAAATGGTTATTCAGTTTTGTTTGATATTCTCCCGTCAAATCTGTCGAAGTAAGCGAAGTCATATCTAAAACGAATGTTCCACCAATAACCTGATTTCCTTTCATCACGATGTTTCCAGATTTTAAATTTACAGTTCCATTATGTGAAGAAGCTTCAGTTTTTGCAATTTTATAACCCCACCAATTTACTTGAGATCCTACGACTTTTTTGGTTTGACCGAATGCGAAATTTCCAGCTACTAAAGCGAATAATACTAATTTTTTCATGCTAAATTTCATTTAATAATTAGCAGCAAAAGTAGACTTATAAAAGTAAGAACCTATTGATGTATGTTAAGAAGTTACTTTGCGACGATAGAAATATTCATTTCAACATCATTACTGATGAGCATATCTTCGAAAATATTATAATTTAAACCAAAACTTTTACGGTTAAATGTAAATCTTGCAGAAGTCAATTTTATTTCGTCATTAATTTGAGAAACTTTCGCGGGAAAATTCACATTTTTAGAAATTCCTTTGATTGTTAAAACGCCATTAATTTGATAATTAAAAACTCCTCCATTTAATTTTCTGACCGATTTAATTTGATAGGTGGAAACCGGATATTTAGCAGCGTCGAAAAAATCATCGCTTTTCAAATGATTCTCGAACATCTTTTTCAGTTTTGGATTACCGTTTAAATCTTCAGAATCCATAGACGTCATATCCATAACAAAATTTCCGCCTGCGATTTCACTGCCTTTCACGAGGAGATTTCCCGACTTCAGTTTTAGGGTGCCATTGTGGGACAGAGCTTCTGCTTTCAACGTTTTATAACCTTTCCAGCGGATTTCTGAGGAAGTCACATTTTTAGTCTGTGCAAAAAGTATGATAGTAAAAAAGAGGAAAATAAAAGGAAGTAATTTTTTCATTTTGAAAATCGTTTTAAAAACATGCAAATTTAAACCAAAAAACTCCAGCAATTGCTGAAGTTTAAAATTTATATTTGAGGATTTTACTCTTCTGAAAAAGCCGCGTAAACAGCCGCTCCATTGATGATCGTATTCTTATCTTTAACCAAATAAATGGGAATATCTTTTAATAAAGAATCCATTTTATCGCTGATGATAAAGTTTTTATAGAACTTGTCATTATTCAAAAATTTCTCCACCATAATTGGTATTTCCCCCGTTAAAAACAAACCACCAGTTGCTTTTAATTTCAAAACCAAACTGTTTGCCTCTCTGGCGAGGAAGATAATGAAAGTATCGATCGTCATGTTACAGATACGATCTCTTTGTTCTAAAGCTCCATTAATAATAGCTTGCGTAAAATTACCTGCTTCAATTTCCTGAGTTAGCCAATCGGGTTGTTTCTGTTGCTTTACGTCTCTTAAAAAACGGTAAATATTGAATAATCCGGAAGTTGAAAGAACAGATTCCCAACTTACAATACCATAAATTTTCTGAAGAAACTGGTAAAACTCAACCTCATCTGTAGTTCTGGGAGAAAATTCACAGTGACCACCTTCTGTTGCGAAAGGGCGTAGAGAATTGCCATCATAAAATAATCCGGCTTCACCTAAACCATCTCCTGGCGATAAAAGCGCTACGTTTCCCGCAGCAAAATCATCTGAATTATGAAGGGTCAGATAACTGTCGTCATCATTTCCTAAACCATACGCTGAAGCTTCCAAATCATTGATGAGATATACCTTTTCAATTTGCGTATTTCTTTTAATTTCTTCAGCATCAACTTTCCAAGGTAAACGGGGTGGTTCACTTCTACCACCAATAACAGGACCTGGAACAGCTATTGCAATTTTGCTGATATTGGCAAGTGAATTATCTGAGACAAACTGTTTAATTATTTCTGAAATTGAGCTAAATTCTTGGGTTTTGTAAATATCCTCTCTTTTTGAAACTACTTTTCCATTTTGGGTAACAAAAAGTGCCACAAAAGTCTGGTCACGGCGAATGTCAGCCGAAATCAACGAAATATTATCGTTGCAGGCAGCCGAAAGCGCAGGTAAAAAAAGTTTGAATTTATTTCTGTTCTCCATTTCTTTTATGTTAATAACCAAAGATAATAATTGTTTTTAAAAAATATAGGAAAAAATAAAAAACCTTCTTAAAATATTTAAGAAGGTTTTTATGTTATTGACGTCGAAACATTGCTGTTGACGAAATTATTTTCCTAGTGGAATATTGTAACCAACACCTACACCAACAGAACCTGCGCTGTATTTTTGGTTTCCAATCTCTCCTTTGTCACCTGTGAAGGTTTTTTGATACTGTACTGCAAAATTCCAGTCCTTGTTGTGGTATCCTATTTCTGGTTTGATATAAAAACCACCATCAGGTCTTTGTGTATTTGCAAGATCGTTAGAAGCAACATTTTTATCACCTACGATAAAACCGTAACCAATATCAGTTCCTAAATAGAATCCCATTTGTTTTGGATAAATTCTGATCAAGGCTGCTACAGGAACTACACCGAAATCATTATTTTTGATTCCATTGTTATCTTTCCCAAAAAAATGAGTATAACCAGTTGCAATCCCTAAACCGAAACCTGGAGTTACCAAGTTCTGGTAAGCAAGGTCTAAACCTAAAGTTGCAGAAGCATTTTCTGCAGGAACTGCTAAACCTCCGTTAATACCAACTTTTAGCATGTTTCTCATGTCAGAGTTCTGAGCACTTACTAATCCTACTGTCATTAATCCTAAAGCAAGGATTGTTTTCTTCATTGATTTCATAATATCTAAATTTTTAATTTTACAGAAGGGTTACTTGTCAAAATCGTGCCAAAATCGAAAATAGGCTTCGTTTAAAAAGCTTTTTACCGGTTAACAATCTGGTTATCAACGAAATAAATTTCACAATTAATTAAACAAGCATTTAAATATTTATGTAATGTTTAACCGAATTTGTATTCTATTTTTTAAGTAAAACATAAAAAAAGAGTCAAATTATAAAATTTGACTCTTCAATATTGTTGAAATGATATTACAGATTTTCTAACTGCTGCATCATGTCATTATAACCGCCTCCATTGTAAACATCGGTCATTCCTTCCGATTTGAAATATTCAACTGCTTTTCCGCTTCTGTTTCCGCTTCTGCAAAAGAAAATTTTATTTCCTGCTAAATTGGTCACTTCCTGCTTTCTGTCTTCAATTTCGCCTAAAGGAATATTTTGTGCTTCCTCAATACTGCCATCCATTTCAAGTTCCATTGGTTCGCGAACATCTATCAAATGGTAGTTTCCTGCTTTTAGTACTTCTTCTATTGACATAATTATTTTATTTTAAGATTTATTTATTCCGGAAATTTCTAGAAAGTAAAACTTTAAGATTCTAAATCCTTAGAAGCAAATTTATGAAATAATGTTAGTTTTGCAATATCAAAAATGAATTCAAACGCAGAAAAATATTCAATAATTATTAAAGCCAAAGCAAAAAAGTTTGGTTTTCAAGATTGTGGAATTTCTAAAGCAGGTTTTTTAGAAAATGACGCCGTCGCTTTGGAAAATTGGCTGAAGAATGATTACCACGGAAAAATGTCTTACATGGAAAATCATTTTGATAAAAGACTTGATCCTACTCTTCTGGTTGAAGGTTCAAAATATGTTATTTCACTTTCTTATAATTATTTCCCGGAAGAAAAGCTGCCCACTATCAATACCTTTAAGATCTCTAAATATGCTTATGGGGAAGATTATCATGAAATCATTAAAGAGATCATGCAGGAAATGGTTGCCGAACTAAAGGATGAAATTGGTGATTTTCAATGTCGGGTTTTTACAGATTCAGCTCCGATTTTAGAAAGAAGCTGGGCCAGGAAATCTGGAATTGGCTGGGTCGGAAAAAATGCAAACCTCATCACTAAACAGAGTGGCTCTTTTTATTTTTTGGCAGAAATCATTTGCGATCTCGATCTCCAGGAGGATCATGCAACAACTGATCATTGCGGAACTTGTACAAAATGTATTGAAGCTTGCCCGACCGATGCCATTGTGTCTGACAAAATTATTGATGGCAGTAAATGTATCTCCTACGCAACGATTGAACTTAAAGATGAAATTCCCGCAGGTTTTACAGACAAAATGGAAGACTGGATGTTTGGTTGCGATATTTGTCAGGACGTTTGTCCCTGGAATCGGTTTTCATCACCTCATCAGCAGGAAAAATTTAAGCCCAATTCTATACTAAAAAATTACAAAAAAGAAGATTGGAAAGAACTTACACAGGAATTATTCTCAGAAATCTTTCGAATATCCCCTTTAAAAAGAACGAAGTTTGCAGGATTAGAAAGAAATATTGAGTTTTTGAGTAAATAAATTTTATTACTTTTGAAAAATGAAGAAATTTATCCTTGTTATTCTTAAAACAATTTGGGCCATCATCGGATTAATCGCAATTTACGTATTGTTAGGTTTTTTAATCCCTTATATTGAAGTGCCTGCAAAAGAAGTTCAACAACCCAAAAATATCACCGCTTATATTTTGACGAATGGTGTTCATACCGATTTAGTAGTTCCTATTAAATCTGCAGAAATTGACTGGAGCAAAGAAATTTCTTTTGAAAACACGCTTTCGAAAAGAACAGATTTCAATTATTTATCTATCGGTTGGGGCGACAAAGGATTTTATCTTGATACACCAACTTGGGCTGATTTGAAAGTTTCTACGGCATTTAAAGCAGCTTTTTGGCTGAATGAATCTGCGATGCACTGTACTTTTTACGATAAAATGACAGAAGGAAAAGACTGTAAAAAAATCATGTTGACGCATGATCAATATTTGGCATTGATTGATTTTATTCAAAATAAATTTGACCACGACAAAAACGGAAACCCAATTCTTATAAAAACCGATGCTGTTTACGGAAAAAACGATGCCTTTTATGATGCAAAAGGAAGTTACAGTTTCCTGAATACCTGTAATACCTGGACAAATAACGGTTTAATTGTGGCGGGACAAAAAGCGGCGTTCTGGACCCCAAGTGATTTTGGAATTTTCCAGCATTACAAAAATTAATTTTTTCAAAAGAGATTTTCCTTAAATTGATAAATTGCTTATCTCTTCATTTAAAAGAAAATTTATTAAAATCTAATTATTTCTTTAGTAAATACCAAAAAATAATAATGAGATTTATTGTACTCTTACTTTTCAACTTCACTATTCTGTTTCCTTCTTTTGCAAACGGACAATCCGTTCAGCTTAAAACCGACGATTTAAAAGTTGGAATTTCTGGCACCGCACCTTTCGTTATAATGGAAGCCGGAAATCCTACACCTCAAGGTATTTCCGCCACATTATGGAAAGAAATCGCAAGTGACTTGAAATGGAAATTCACCTATCAACATTACAATACAGTTAATCTTGCATTAGAAGCTTTAAAAAAAGGCGAAGTAGATATAGTTGTAGGTCCGGTAACCATCAATTCTCAGAGATTAGAGAATTTTAAATTTTCACAGCCTTTTTACCAATCAAGTTTAGCGATTGCTTACAAAAAGGGAGAATTCAGCTTCTGGAATGTGATCAAACTTTTATTCAGTTTTAAATTATTGATTGCGATCGGAATCTTTATCATTATTCTCACTATTGTAGGAACATTGCTTTGGCTTGCAGAACGCAAAGAGTCGCCCGATCAATTCCCTGATCAACCTGTAAAAGGAATCGGAACCGGAATGTGGTTAGCTATTGTAACGATGAGTACGACGGGTTATGGAGATAAAGCACCGATAACTTTAGCGGGTCGTATTATCGCCGGAACGTGGATGATCGTTTCTATTATTTCTGCTACTTCAATGGTCGCAGGAATTGCGAGCGTTTTAACTTTTTCAAATTTTCAGTCCATTGATATTAAAAATATTGAACAGTTGAACGGAAAAAAAGTAGCAACGATTTCAGGTTCGCCATCTGTAGATTTTTTAAAGGAATATAACGTGAACATAAAACCAGTACAAAATTTAGATAAAGCGGTCAAAATGCTCAATGAAAAACAAGTCGATGCAATTGTTTATGACCGTCCGCAATTATTATTTTATAGTCAGAATCATGAAGATGATGATCTGCAGATCGCCAAAGCTGAATATTATAAGCAAGGCTATGGATTTGTTTTCCCAAAAGAAAGCCCTTTAACATACGACATTAACCGTACTTTACTGGAACTGGCAGAAAAAGGAGACACCTCAAAAATTATAGAAAAATATCTTGGAAAAGAAAACTAGTTAATTATATTCTTCGAATTATAACTTCTAATAACAGCGTTGTAAGCTACGGTTTTAGGAAATTCTTTTAAGAAAACTAAAAACCTAAAGATAAACACTGCGCCAAAAGATTTAAATTTGAGATGTATTCTATGGAAAGTAAAAAAGTTTATTCTTACGACCAATCTTCTTCAAAAAAACAGCAATGGAAATTTGAAAATCCAAACAAAAACTGGAGTTAAGGAATATATATTTTGAATTCAGTTGTTAACGATGAAAAATTAATGAGTACGAAACTTATTAAAAAATAGAAAGAAAATTACTACTATTTAAGAACAAATACCGGAAATTAATTTCCGGTATTTTATATTTTATGCTGTATTAGTTGACAGCTTTTTAATTATTAAATTTAAATGATTTTAAATAGGTGGAGAAATATTTGCTTTAACAGAAATATTAATTGCTTTTTTTCGAACCTCTCTAATTACGTTACTTACTTCGTATAAGTAACTTAAGTAGCAATATAATTCATCGCGTTTCGATAAAGATCGTCAAAATTTTATCCAAACTGCTTTAAATTATGTAATGCGGAAATATTGATCAATTTTATGCAACCATCATTATATTCGATATATCCCGCAAGTGTAAAATCATTGAGGCACTTACACACATTCTCTCGTGAATATCCTAAAACTTCACTAATTTCTTTTTGCTTCAAAAAATTTAAGCAGTCTTTTTCGTTATAATGCAACAAAAAATCAGCGAGTGCGCCATTTATTTTATGCATTTTATAACTTAGGAGATTTCTTGCAAGGGTAGTTATATTTTCGCTTGACTTATTATAAACATCTACAAGAAATGTTGAATTTGTGGATACAAACTTTTTAAAAACATTTTTTTCAAACTGTATCACCTCTGTTCCTTTTACCCCATAGGCAGAGAAAAAAATAGGTTCTTCTTTGAACAATAATCGTAATCCAATAAAATCACCTTCACCATATAAGTCACACAACCGATTCTTCTGATCTTTTATTTTTACCTGTCCTTTATAAATGTAAAAAACAGAAAACAAAAAGCTTTCGTTTTTAATAAACATCTCTTCCTGGTCAAATTTCATCAGCGAAGCGTTGGAATTAAGGACGCCCCTTTCATGATCGCTTAAGTTGGTAAAAAAAGAATTGTATACATAATCTTCGGGTATGGTCATAGAATTTACTTTTTAGCAATGTACTTATTATATGGTAGTTATTCTTAAAATAATAGGGTGAATTAAATCATTTAAGTAATTGTTCACATTTCATCGTGATAAAATTAACGACCAACTGCAAAATACGTCATACCAAAAAATTAGAAAATAATTTGATTCCTGTCGACCTTTACATCATAAAATTCGACTCATGGAATACGCAGTATATTTAGAACTCTTAGTTGTTTTGGCCGCAATCTTTGTTGGTGCGAAAGTAGGAGGTATCGGATTGGGAATATTTGGGATGTTGGGAATGTCTATTTTGGTATTTATATTTAAGTTGCCTCCCGGAAATGCACCAATAGAAGTGATGTTAATGATTGTTGCGGTAATTACTGCAGCTTCTTCCTTACAAGCAGCCGGTGGATTGGAATATCTGGTAAAAGTGGCTGAAAAAATCCTCAGAAAAAACCCAGGATCAATTACTTTTCTTGCTCCAATAGTATGTTATGTTTTTACCTTCCTGGCAGGAACCGGACATATTGCTTATTCTTTATTACCAATCATTGCAGAGATCGCAACAGAGAGTAAAGTTCGTCCAGAACGCCCACTAAGTGTTTCAGTTATTGCTTCTCAGCAAGCAATCACGGCAAGTCCGATTTCTGCTGCAACTGCTGCTTTATTGAGTACAAGTCTCTTAGGAGGTCAAGGAGTAGAAATGATTGATATTTTAATGGTCTGCGTTCCAGCCACGATCATTGGTGTTCTCTGTGCAGCATTCGTTGTTAATTTTATAGGAGTCGATTTAGAAAAAGATCCTATTTATTTAAAAAGACTACAAGAAGGTTTAATAACCCACGATGAGATGACGGTTACCACCGCTAAAAAAGGAAATCACGGACCGCTAATCGCTGTTGTTCTTTTTTTAATGGGTGTTTTTTCTGTAGTCCTTTTTGGTTCTATACCTTCTTTGCGACCTTCATTCCTAGTTGATGGCGCAATAGTAAATGTTACGATGGCACAAATCATACAAATTATTATGATGTCAACCGCTGGATTAATTCTCATTTTTGCTAAAGCAGACGTCACAAAAGCGGTAAACGGAAGTATTTTTATTGCGGGCATGCAAGCAGTAATTGCAATATTTGGAATTGCCTGGATGGGCGATACTTTCTTCAACGGAAATCTTGCTTTTTTCAAAGACAATATTCAAACTTTAGTAACTGCTTATCCTTTCCTATTTGCACTTGCTTTATTTGTAATGTCCATCTTACTGTTTAGTCAAGCTGCTACAGTGCGAACGCTTTATCCTCTAGGTTTAGCATTGGGAATTTCTCCGATGGCTTTAGTAGCAATGTTCCCAGCGGTTAATGGTTATTTCTTTCTCCCAAATTATCCAACAGTGGTGGCGGCAATTAACTTCGATAGAACAGGAACGACTAGAATTGGAAAATACGTCATCAATCACTCCTTTCAAATACCCGGTTTTGTCTCAACCATCGTGGCGATTGGAGTAGGTTATCTCATTATCAGTTTTATGTAATTAAAAATAAAAACAATTTATAAATTTTAAAAATTCATTATTATGAAAACAATGACAAACTTAATTTTCGCAGTCTTAATGACTATTTCTGCGACTATTTCCGCTCAAAATGCGAAGATCAGAATTATTGCTACAGGCGGTACAATCGCTGGAGTTAGCAAATCTGCAACCGAATCTAATTACAAAGCCGGTGAATTAGGAATCTATCAACTCTTACAAGCGGTTCCGGAAGTAAAAACGGTAGCTAATGTAAGTGGAGAACAACTCGTGAAAATTGGTTCACAGGACATGAATGACGACGTTTGGTTGAAACTCGCAAAACGAATCAATGTATTATTGAATGAAGAAGGTTACGACGGTGTCGTGATTACTCATGGTACAGACACCATGGAAGAAACTGCTTACTTTCTAAACTTAACTGTTCATAGCCAAAAACCGGTTGTATTAGTTGGTTCAATGCGTCCTGCAACTGCAATGAGCGCAGATGGACCTTTGAATTTGTATAATGCCGTAGTAGTTGCCGCAAGTCCTGAAGCTAAAGGCAGAGGAGTAATGGTTGCCATGAATGAAATCGTACTAGATGCTAAAGATGTAGTAAAAACAAATACCTTGGAAGTAGGAACTTTTAAAGGAGGGAATTTTGGCTCGCTTGCATATATTCATAATGGTAAAGTCTTCTTCAACAGAACGCCAGGAAATAAACATACTTACCAATCTGTATTTAATGTAGATAAATTGAACGAATTACCAAAAGTTGGTATCATATACAGCTACTCAAATGTTTCTGACTTACCAATGAAAGCTTTCATGAACGCAAAGTTTGATGGGATCGTACATGCGGGAGTTGGTAATGGAAATTTCTATCACACTATTTTGGATTTAGCTATTGAAGCTCAGAAAAACGGAATTCAGATCGTTCGTTCTTCCAGAGTTCCTACTGGTGCCACCACTCTTGATGCTGAGATTGATGATGCAAAATATAATTTCGTTGCCTCACAAACTCTTAATCCACAAAAAGCTCGAATTCTATTGATGCTTTCTTTAACAAAAACTAAAGATTGGAAACAAATTCAGCAGTATTTCAATGAGTATTAATGATAAAGATTCGTAGTTAAACAAAATCTATTAGTAATGAAAAAATATATCACAACCTTAGCTGCCTGCGTTTTCTCTTTAGGTATTTATGCGCAACAAAATCCGACCACCACTCCTGCTGAAGCTAAGATTTCGTACTTGGAGAAACATAATGAACAACTTAATATATTCTTTAATTTTCAATCAAGTTTTGATGCAGTTGCGACAACAGGTCAGGATACCGAATTGGGTTTTAAAGCAAGACAGTTGCGTCTTGAAATTAAGGGTAATCTTAGCGACAAAATATTCTACCGATTCCGTCACCGTTTGAACAAAGCAACGAATGCACAAACTTTAGATAATCTTGCAAAAGCTACAGACATTATGTATGTAGGATACAAAGCCACAGATAAATTTACCATCGTAGCCGGTAAACAATGTCAAGCTTGGGGTGGTTTTGAATTTGATACCAATCCAATGAACATCTATGAATATTCAGATTTTATAGAAAATATGGATAACTTCATGTTAGGAGCCAACTTTATTTATCAAGCTACCAAAGATCAGGAACTACAATTACAGATTACCGATAGCCGGAATTCAAAATTAGAAGATATATATGGTGATTTATCTTCACAGGGAATCGAGGCTTCCACCAGTCCGTTAACGTATATCCTCAACTGGAATGGTAGTTTCTTGAACAACCGGTTCCAGACAAGATGGGCTTACGGAGTACAGACTCAAGCAAAAAATAAATATTCTAAAATGATCACGTTGGGAAATAAAGTCAACCTCAATCAGTTTCAACTGGCTTTCGATTATATGAGAGCAGATGAAGATATTGACCGATTGGGTTACGCCACGACAGACGGCGCTGATTACTTGGCTTTGCATGATCAGAAAATTTTTGAAAATGTGACTTCTAATACTTTCATTTTAAAAGCGGATTATCAACCAGTACCAAAGTGGAATATTTTTGCCAAAGGTTTGTACGAAACTACCTCTGTGAAAAATGTACCGAATTATAATGACAATTTTAGAAAAGCCTACGGTTATTTTGGCGGTGTAGAATATATGCCGTTCAAAGATCAGGATCTAAAAGTCTTCTTAGCCTATATCGGAAGAAAGTATGAGTTTTCAAATTCCCTTCCTTCTCTAAAGGATTATAATACCAACCGGGTTAGTCTTGGATTAATGTACAGAATAAAAGCTTATTAAGCTAAAACACCCTTTAAGAAGCAGGAAAGAATGACCTTAAATTCTTTCCGCTTCTTTAAAATTAATGATTTCTTTAAAATATATTACAATGAAAAATTATAGAATAGAATCCGATTTACTCGGAGAATTGAAAGTCCCTATCGATGCTTATTATGGAGTACAAACACAACGTGCTGTAGATAATTTCTACATCACAGGAAATAAAATGGGTGAATACCCAGAGTTTGTTAAAGCGATTGCTTATGTAAAACTTGCAGCAGCAAAAACCAATCATGAAATGGGTCTTTTAGATGATAAAATGGCAGAAGCAATTTATCAGGCGTGTCAAGAAATTATTGACGGTAAGTTCCACGATCAGTTCCCTGTTGATATGATTCAGGGTGGCGCAGGAACTTCGGTTAATATGAATGCGAATGAGGTATTAGCAAACCGAGCTTTAGAAATAATGGGCTTCGAAAAAGGCGATTACCAACATTGTTATCCCAATGATCATTTGAATCTATCGCAGTCAACCAACGATGTTTATCCGACCACTGTAAGACTCACCATTATCATGATGAATCATATTTTGGTGGATCATTTAGCAGATCTAAATAATGCTTTTCGAAAAAAAGGAAAAGAGTTCAGTGACGTTATCAAAATGGGTCGAACTCAGTTGCAAGATGCAGTACCAATGACTTTAGGTCAAGAATTTGAAGCTTTTGCTGCTACTTTAGATGAAGAAATTACCTTGTTGAATAATATTTCTAATTTATTTTTAGAAATAAATATGGGCGGTACTGCAATTGGAACTGGCATCAATGCACCTAAAGGTTATCCTAAACTTTGCGCAGAAACACTGGCGAATCTTACTGGCGAGGCATTCATCTCTGCTCCGAATCTTGTAGAAGCTACACCAGATACAGGTTCTTACGTTATTTATTCTTCGGCACTTAAACGTTTGGCAGTTAAACTTTCCAAAATCTGTAACGATTTAAGATTGTTATCTTCCGGACCAAGAGCGGGTCTTAATGAGATCAATCTACCGAAAATGCAACCAGGATCTTCAATCATGCCGGGTAAAGTAAATCCTGTTATTCCTGAAGTAGTTAACCAGGTTTGTTATAAAGTAATCGGCAATGATTTAACCGTAACTTTCGCAGCAGAAGCAGGTCAATTGCAATTAAACGTAATGGAACCGGTACTTTGTGCGTCTATCGTTGAATCAATGATTTACTTACAAAGAGCAATGGATACTTTGCGAAGTAAATGTGTTGAAGGAATCACCGCAAATCGAGAAGTTTGCAAAAATTTAGTGATGAATAGTATTGGTATTGTAACTGCACTTAATCCGTACATCGGGTATAAAGCAAGTACAAAAATTGCTCAGGAAGCGATGGAAACAGGAAAAACCGTCTATGATTTAGTCTTGGAGCAAAATATTCTAACCAAAGAAAAGTTAGATGAGATCTTAGATCCTAAGAATATGTTGAGTTCACATGCTTAATTTCTATAAACAGCTATAATAAATAATAGAGTTTAGAGGTCAATTTTTACTATTTTCATTATTAAATAGTAAAAATTGTTCTTTAAATACATTATTCTTTTTCATATATATGCTTAGCAGTCATGTAGCACATAAGTAAATCAATTAAACTTCCTATAATAATGGGTAAGTTTTTACATTTAAACTTATTTTACAAATTACAATCTTAACCTCGCGCTTCTTCGTAATTCGCTTATCATCAATCCGCCTTCAGAACTTTTAATAATTCCGTCTGTTGCATAACTTCATTTTTACTGTTGATGATATTGTAATTCGCCTGTAGCCAGTTGTTTCTAACGATAAAAAAAGTATAGGCATCCATTAATCCTTCCTTGTATTTTTCTTCAGATTTTTGGAAAGATAATTTTTGGTTTTCAAAATTGGCTTGGAGTAACGTATATTTTTCTTCCGCATTTTGGAACTGTACTTTGATGGAATTCAGGCTTTGTGTCAAATTATTAATGATGAGTAATTTCTCATAATTGTAATTAATTACATTAAGTTTTGCAATTTCTACGGTATTTTTAACCTGCAGTTTATTGAAAATCGGAACAGAAAGTCCAAAACCAACCTGTTGACTTTTATTTCTTTGAAACTGATCCGATAATTGATCTGCAGTTTCCCCTAAGGTTTTGCTGTAAAAACTGGACCATGTATAAGAACCGACAATGACGGGTAGATACGCCGATTTTGCGAGACTGATGTTCTTTTCTGCAGCATTTATTTCGGAATCCACTGTTTTGTAAGCAGGATTTTTTTCTAAAAGACTTTTTACCAAATCGGGATCATTAAAATTGGCATCTGTAAGGTTTTCTTCACTCTTCTGAAATTCTAAAGAGTCTTTGGTAATGGCAAGTGCATTTAACAAATTTATCTTAGAAAGATCACGCGTATTCTTTGCACTAACCCATTGCTCCTGTAAAGTCCCAAGATTTGCTTTGATGTCATAAACATCACTTTTGGGTCTGTTCCCTATTTCCACTTCTTTCTCGGTACGTTTAATCTGACCTTCGATTCCGGAGATCTGAGTTTCCAGAACGTCCAGCCAGCTTTTACTATTCTGGTAGTTGAAAAAAAGATTAATTACGTTTAGTTTGACTTCATTCTGGACTTGTTTCAATTTGAAAGTTGAACTTTCTCTATTAATTTTTGATAAAGAAATATTGAGGTAATTGCGCCAGTTCAGAAGTTCCAAATTGGCTTGTGCAAAAACCTGATCGTACTGTGTATTAACTGCTTCCCGCTGATTATTGCTTTGATTAATGCCTAATCCGAAATTGTAATTATGATTGACTCCCGCTTCTGCAGAGGGAAGTAACATTCCTTTTGCCGCAGAGATCTGCCGGTCATTTTTCTGAATATTTACCGTCGCCTGTTTGACTAGCGGATGATGAGTCGCCGCATAATCAAGACTTTTTTGAAGCGTCCAACTTTGCTGAGCCGATAAAAAATTGATTAACAATATAAAAAAGAGATTCTTCATGATAGGTATTGGTTGATCGTTGTATGTTGAGGTTTTTGGTTGAGGGCTTTTGATATTTCTAACAACTAAAAACTGACAACCATCAACATAATTTACTCGTATTTTAGGTATTTAATGAGATTTACTTTGGTAGCTTGATATGCTTTAATACTAACAACCGCGAATGTTAAAAAAAGCAAACTAAAAAGACTCAAAATATAAGGCCAAACCGGCATATCTATTCGGTAAGCGAAATCTTTCAGCCATTCATTCATCAGATAATAACTGAGAGGAAAACTGAGGAGAACGGCAATTAAAGTGATCCACAAAAACTGTTTAGTTAAGCCAAAAATCAAGGTTTTGTCGGAGGCTCCTAATGTTTTTCTAATCGCAACATCTCTTAGTTTCTGCTCGATCATTAAAGAGGACAAAGCGAAAAGTCCGAGCAAAGCAACAATTAAAACCATGGCATTCAGGATTGTAAATAAAATTTGCTGTTTCTGATACTTTTCAAATGTTTTTGCAAATTTCTGATCGATAAAATAGTAATCAAAAGGATATCCTGACTCCACGTTAGTTTGCCAATAGTTTTTGATCCTCTTTACAGTTCCCTCAATATCATCTGGTTTTATTTTTACCTGAATGTTATAAACATTGAAACGTTTCCACTCTGTTTCTTTGTAATGAAAAAATATGATAGGATCTACAGCGCTTTTCGGATTCCAGATATTGAAATCCTTTATAACACCCACAATATTATAATCTTTGGTGTCGAATCCAGGACGGATCTTTTTCCCCACTGCATCATTATCCTTCCATCCAAATTTTCTTACGAAAGCTTCATTGACTAAAGCGTTGTTAATTGTATCTGAAGCGAGATTAGGATTTAACCACCGACCCTGTTTCAGTTTCACATTCATAAACTGTAGATAATTATAATCCATCGATCCATGCTGACCCTGAATACTTTTATCCTTATAATCCATATTAGAACTGCTGTATCTGCCGCTTCCTGGTACTGCTTCACCATATGAAACATCAGCAACACCCTGAATCTTTTTCATTTCAGTTTTTAAACGTTCATATTTTAACCATGGTTTTGGAGTTTCTTCATTAAAAAGAATCATCATCACCTGTTTTCCGCTATACCCTAAATCTTTGTTCATCATATATTTCACCTGGCTATTCACGATTAAACCACCAATGATGAAGAAGGATGAAATAATTAATTGCAGCGTAAGAATTCCGTTTCTGAGCCAAACTCCATGTTTGCTTCGGGCAAAATTTCCTTTCAAAGTTTCGATTGCTTTAAAATTAGAAAGATACAGGGCGGGAATTAATCCAGAAATTAAGGTGACCAGAATGACCATCGCAAAAGAATAAAAATAAATATGCCAATCATTCATCTTTATTTCTTTGTCATAGAATTTATTGAAACTGGGTAAAAGCAATTCCGCCAAAGCCAGCGATAACAAATAAGAAGCGATACAGATCATAAAGGTTTCCAGTAAAAATTGAAGAACCAAACTGAATTTAGTGCTTCCAATGGCTTTTCGTACTCCAATTTCTTTCGCACGTTGGGAAGCTTGAGCGGTTTTCAGGTTGATGAAATTAATGGCCGATAAAACCACAATTAAAACCGAAAGGATAAACAAAATCATCATGGTTTGGAAATCTCCGTTTCCGAACCAAGAAGCTTTCGCATGTAGTTTTATTTTGTCTAATGGAGTTAGCAAACTGTCTGTTGGACCATAAAGATCTAAATATTGCTGTACATTCAATCCCGATTCTTTACCATCTATTTTTGCTCTGTATTCAAAAATATCCTTCATTAATTTTTGTTGTATCACGATGGGATCTGTTCCTTTTTTAAGCATAAAAAAACAACCATAGTTAAAGTTCCCCCAGTTTTTTTCGTCATTTTTAATTTGCTCAACCGGATTGATGATGAAATCTGGTTTTATCTGGCTGTTTTCATTAGGTAATTCATAAACCGCAGTTACGACGTAATTTTTATTATTAAATTTCACACTTTCTCCGGCAACATTGGTTTTGCCGAATAAATTTTTGGCTGCAGTGGTAGATAAAACAATTACACCTTCACCCTTCAACGCATTTTTGTAACTCCCGGCAACCAGTTTAAAGGGAAAAAAATTAAAGAAACTTTCAGTAGCCGTCATTCCTTCTTTCTGATAAACTGTTTTATTTTTGGTTGTCATTTTTAAACCGATTCCGGAACCATTAAACAAAACATAATCTTCAACTTCTGGCACTACTTCTTTTGCGCGTCTTACTACAGGAATAGAAATATTATTTCCGTACGTATTGTCTGGTTTAAAATAGGATTGAAAAGCATAGATCTGATCTTTCTTCGGATTCCATTTTTCGTAGGATTCTTCATCATTCCAATGCATTAAGATGAGCATAAATCCGGTTAATCCGATCGTTAATCCAAAAAGATTAATAAGGGTAGAAAGCCAGTTTTTTTTATAATTAATAAAAGCGATTTTGAGCCAGTTGTTGAGCATAGTTGGTAGTTTATAATGGATAAACGATTGAAAAAAACCTCAGAGAAACAGAACTTTTCCGAATCCCTGAGAACAATTAAAAAATAGTTGAATGAATGTTCTTTTTTATGGAATTTGACTACTCAAAATTCTTAGAATCTGCTTTTTCGAATACATCTTTTCTTTGCGAAGAATGTTCTTCGCTAAAGATTTCTCCATCTTTCATGGTCACTATTTTAGAGGCGTAACCTGCGTCATAAGAGGAATGCGTTACCATCGCAATCGTAGAACCTTCTCTATGAAGTTCTGCCAAAAGATTCATCACCTCATTTCCGTTAGAACTGTCTAGATTTCCTGTTGGTTCATCGGCAAGAATCAGTTTTGGTTTCGTTACCAAAGCTCTTGCAACCGCAGCTCTTTGTTGTTGACCCCCGGAAAGTTGTTGTGGATAATGTCTTGCACGGTGCCCAATGTTGATTTTTTCCATGATCTCCTCTACTCTTTGTCTTCGTTCCGCGGAAGAAACGCCGTTGTAAATTAAAGGCAGTTCAATATTTTCAAAAACCGTGAGTTCATCAATGAGATTGAAATTCTGGAAGATAAATCCAATGTTCTGTTTTCTGAGTTCCGATTTTTTTCGCTCATTAAGACCAAGCGTTTCAGTTTCTCCGAATTTGTAAGAACCGGAAGAAGCGCTATCCAACAATCCTAAAATATTAAGAAAGGTAGATTTTCCACACCCAGACGGTCCCATAATGGCAACAAATTCGCCTTCTTTTATGCTTAAATTGACTTTGTTAAGCGCGTTGGTTTGTACATCTTCGGTTTTATAAACTTTGGAAAGGTTTTCTATGGTGATCATTGTATTTCTTTTTTAAGTGGTTATTTTTTTAATTAGACCAGTTTGGTCAATGCAGTATTTTAAATTTAAATCTTTGAGTAAAGTAATATTTTCCCATGCTACTCCTTTTATTCCCTCCAGATGAATTACGTTTCCGCTTTTGGAATATTGAACCAAAAAATTAGAATCATTTCTTTCTTCCGGATTTTTTTCCAGATTTACCGTTGTATTTTCATTAAGGATTACTTTTCTGTCAGCATTAAAACTTAGATACGAATAATTGCAACCTTTAGCACATTCAAAAACGACGTGATTATTTTTAAAGGAAATAATCCATTCTAATTCAGGTGATTTCTTTTCCTGACTTTGCGAATTGATGACACTGGAAAAGAAGCACATCACCAAAAGAATCAAGTTTTTCATATTTCTACTTATTAATGTTAATGATTTCATATTTTTTGATTTCTGAATAATCAGATGTGATGATCTTTTCGCCTGGTTTCAGTCCGGAAACGACTTCATAATACATCGGATTTTCTCGTCCAAGAATGATTTCTCTTTTTTCGGCTTTATTGTTTTTCACTACATATATCCATTTTCCGTTGGTATCTTTGTAGAAGTTACCTTTCGGGATCATCATACTTTGAGTGTCTGCAGAAAGTTTTAATTTAACACCGAAAGTCATCCCTATTTTAAGATTTTCAGGCTTTGCTTCAATGAAATTGAGTTCTATAGAAAACTGACCTTCTTTCACTTCGGGCAGAATTTTGGTAATAATCACTTCGAATTGTTTGGCATTATTTTCCAGACTACCTTTAATACCGTTCTGCAGTTTGTTGATGTAATATTCATCTACTTTTGCAATAAGTTTGTAACCACCCATTAAATCTACTTTTCCGATGCTTTCACCACTCGTCAGATTTTGTCCCAAAGAAATAGTAAACGAAGATAATCTTCCGGAAACGGGCGCCATAATGAGGAAATTATTTTTGTTAGAACGTAAAATATTTAAACTTTTCTCCATTTGATTGATGGAATTATTAATGGCTGAAAACTGGGAATTTCGGGATGTTCTTTCACTACTTGCACCTTTTTCAACAATTTGTTTTCTCTGTTTCTGGTAAGTTAGATTTTGAAGAGTGACATCATAATCTGTTTTCTTACCAATTTCTGCTTCATATAATCTTTTCTGAAGGTTGAAGGATTGCAAAGCCGTATTATAATCGTTTTGAGCTTGTAATAATTCTTTATCCTGAGTAAATTCCTGATTCTTCAATTCTAAAAGGGAGCTTCTCATTTGACTGATCTGCTGCATAATTCCTGTTTCCTGATTCAGATAATTAAATTCTGTATTCGGATTGTAAACTCTGGCAATCGGTTGTCCTTTCGTTACCATTTGTCCATCTTCTGCAAAAATTTCTTTTACAGCGCCACCTTCCACCACATTCACCATCGACGAATTTAGAGATTGTGTTTGCGCAGTTACCATAAGCATATCTTCAAACTTTCCTTTGGTTACTCCATCAATCGTAAGGTCATCTAACTTCACATTATAAGTTTTTTTCTGATTAAGAAAATACCATCCAAAGAGTGAAACAGCTAAAGCAGAAGCAAAGACAATTAATACTAATTTCAGTTTCGATTTATTTTTTACTATTTTCGTATCCATATTTTAGATAACTAATTTATTTACAGAACAATACACAATGCAAGTGCCAGAGATTTATAATCTTATAACTGCTTGGAAATGTGATTAAAAATCATTTTATTAATTTTAAAACTGTTCATTATCGGACACTTATTGTGCGGAAACGGACATTTTGAATTACAATGTGCAAAGTAAGCGGTAAATTGTACCCTATAAAAACTCAACATAAACAATGCGAAAAAAAGAAGCCCATATTTTAATTGTCGATGACGACGAAGATATTTTGTTCTCGGCAAGAGTCTGGCTCAAGAAGTTTTTCTCAGAAGTGAGCTGTCTGAGTCAGCCAAAAAACATTATCAAATTTTTGACAGAACATCAAGTAGATGCCGTGCTTCTGGATATGAATTTCCGGAAAGGTTTTGAAAGCGGACAAGATGGTTTGTATTGGATGCAGGAAATAAAAATGCTGGAACCGCAACTTCCGATTATTTTAATGACCGCTTATGGTGAAGTGGAATTAGCAGTTGAAGCCCTTAAAAATGGCGCATCAGATTTCATTTTAAAGCCCTGGAATAACGAAAAATTATATGCTTCTGTAAATCTTGCGGTTGATATTTCCAGGAAGAATAAGAAATTAAATCAGTGGGAAAATGTCAGTGTCAAAACCAATCAATATCAGTTGAAAACCCAATCTTCTGAAATGCAGGAGGTGATGGATCAAATCACGAAAGTAGCACCAACTGACGCAAACGTTCTATTATTAGGAGAAAACGGAACAGGAAAATACGTTTTGGCAGAGCGACTTCATGAGTTATCTGAGAGAAAAAATCAACCATTTGTTCACATCGATTTAGGAAGTCTATCTGAGAGTTTATTTGAGGCAGAACTGTTCGGATACAAAAAAGGAGCTTTTACAGATGCACAACACGATTACGCCGGAAAAATAGAAAATGCCGAAAATGGAACAGTTTTTCTGGATGAAATTGGAAATCTTCCACTTCATCTTCAAACCAAATTACTAAGTTTAATTCAAAATCGAAAATTATCTCGTCTTGGAGAAAGCAAAGAACGATTATTGGACGTGCGTTTTATTTTTGCAACCAATGAAAACCTTAAAAAGGCCGTTACCGAAAACCGTTTTCGGAAAGATCTTTATTATCGAATAAATACGGTAGAAATGCAAATTCCGAATTTGAGAAACCGGTTGGAGGATATTTCGACATTGGCAAATTATTTTCTGGAAAAGTACAAACAGAAATACCAAAAACCTCTTTTAAACCTTAATGAAAATCTGACTGAAGAATTGATTTCTTATTCCTGGCCCGGAAATATTCGGGAACTGGATCACTGTATTGAAAGAAGCGTGATCCTTTCCAGTGAAAATACAATTAAATTACTGATGCCTCAAGATGAAGATTCGGACAAAACAATTACGAATCTGAACATCGAGGCAATGGAAGAAATTCTCATTAAAAAAGCTCTGAAAAAACACAGAGGAAATATTTCTCTCGCGGCCGAAGATTTGGGATTATCCAGAGCAGCATTGTACCGAAGAATGGAAAAATTTGAATTATGAAGTGGTTGTTATTTGAAAGTTGTCGGTTGATAGTTTGTGAATTTGGAATCAATTTATGAATTTGAATCGCTACACATGGCTCATTTTTATTCTACTGGCAATTGTCTGTGGAATATTTGCTTTTGATTTTTATATTCAGAACAAATGGATCAATTTAAGCTTGTTTGCTTTGATGAGTATCATTTTTATCATTTTTGCGAAGATTCACGCGACCTCTTCCATTCAGAAAAGCGAAAAAATATTGCTTTCCATTCAGAAAAAAGATTTTTCACTTTTCCCAAAAACTGAACAGAATAATCTGATTGACAATGCTGTAAAACTCTATTATCAAAGTAAAGAAGAACATCTTTCGCTTTCCTCATATAAACTTTTGTATGAAGAAATTTTGAATCAACTGGAAATTGGACTAATGATTCTCACGGAGAAAAAGGCGGAATGGGAAGTTTTTTATGTTAATCCAACCTTTTTGGAAATCCTTCAAATACCAAGATATAATTCCTGGAATTTGTATGAAGATAAAACGCCTGATTTCTATAAAATCATCCAACAAACGAACTACGAAAACTCGCAGGAATTTTTCGATATTTCCATTAATGAAAATGTGAAACAATCGTTTTCTTTGAGAACAAAAAAAGTGCAGAATATAAAAAACCGTTTCTGCATTATCAGTTTAGAATCTGTCCAGAAAATCATTGAGCAAAAAGAAAAGCTCGCCTGGAATAATTTGATGAAAGTGATTTCTCACGAACTTCTAAATACTTTAACGCCGGTAAACAGTCTTATTCAAAATTTAGAATATATTGCCAATCAAGATGTTGTAGAAAAAGAAGATCAGGAAGAAATGAAAGAAAGTCTGATGATCATTAATTCAAAATCTAAACAATTACTGAATTTTGTAGATGATTACCGACAAGTTGCAGAACTGCCGAAACCGGTTTTCAAAACTATTTCTTTAACCAATATTGTAGAATCTGCGCTTAATTTCTTAAAACCAGAATTTGAAAAAAACGGAATTACGATCGTCAATTCATTGGAAGATCAAACGGTTTTTGCAGACCAAAAAATGATCGAGCGATGTTTGATCAATCTTTATCTAAATGCAATATATGCAGTTGCCGACGAGTCAGAAAAGACCATCAAAACAGAAATAAAAACCTTTAATAAACGAATTATTTTAAGTGTAGAAGACAGCGGAATAGGAATTCAAAAGGAAATTCAGGATAAGATCTTTCTTCCATTTTTTACGACGAGAATCAGCGGTTCAGGAATTGGACTTACGCTAAGCAAAAGCATCATTGAAGCGCACAAAGGGTATCTTAATTACAAACCATTGAAAGAAGGAAGTCGTTTTGAAATTTGGTTTTTGAAATAATGCGATTCTGCTTTATATTTTTTCTTTCAAAAGCAATCTATCGCAAATTGGTCTGCTTTTCCATTTGAAATAACGGCTGCAACTTACTTTTAGAACCTTACACATTTTTTCAATCGGAAAAAAATATTCATGAGTTTTAATAAACTGATATTTCAGCGACCGCTCTTGGAAAAAATGCTGATTGCTTTTTTTAAGATGTCCCTTTCAAGTTCTGCATCTTTAAGTTTTTTCTCCAATTCATGAATTTTCTCCTGTTCTACCGTCAGTTTCAGTTTCCCATTACCGGGAAAGCTTTCTGTTCCAAACTCTTCGAATTCCATCCTCCATTTTTAAAACAACGTGGCCTTAATACCCATTCTCTGGCTAATTATGAAATAGTGGTTCTTTCGTTACTCATTTGAACCTCTTTAGTCTTAAAAGCTGGATCATAAATTTCCCGCTCTTGTTTCATTTAAAAGGGCGGTCGCTTGATTTACTTTCACTTTAATGTTTTCATTTCATCATTATATTTTTTCTTAAAATTAGTAGATTGTTTAGTGAAACTTAGAATCAATTAGTTATTTCGGAAGATTAAAATATTTTTTTTCCGGTGAACTAAAAGTCATAAATAACCACATTCATTAAAACGAAGTATGAAATATAATTTTTAAAAAGTATGAAATATCATGACGAATAATTGATGTTTTTCAAAAATTCGGAAAGATTGCGGACATACAGAATAGCTAAAAAATAAAAAACCTCTGTTAATCAATGATTACAGAGGTTTTTGGTACCCGGTGCCGGAATCGAACCGGCACATCTTGCGATACTAGAGTTTGAGTCTAGCGCGTCTACCAATTCCGCCAACCGGGCTTTTTAAATTGGTGTGCAAATATAGAATTATTTTTTATCTAAGGAAAATTATTTTGTAAAATTTTGAGCATTTCTGGCGTTTCTTGAAACAAAAAACTTTAAGTAACTGATTTTCAAAACTCCAGTTCTAATCCATCAAAAGCAAGATGTACATTTTCTGGGAGTTCGCTTTCAGTTTCGGCATGTAGTCCTAAGTGATGTGAAATATGCGTGAGATATAATTTCTTTGGCTGGAGTTCTTCAAAAAGTTCTAAAACCTGAGGTAAGATAAAGTGCGCAGGATGAAGATCTTCTTTCCGAATACAGTTTAAGATTAAATAATCTAAATTTTTTAGTTTTTCTTTTTCAGTCTCTGAAATAAAACTTGCATCTGTGATGTATGCAAGGTTTTTAAACCTAAATCCTAAAACTGAAATTTTATAATGCATCACTTCAATGGGAATTATTTCCGTATCAAATAAATCAAAATTTCCCTCAATTTCATGCAGGTCAAAAGAAGGCGCTCCAGGATATTTTACATCTGCAAAAGCATAAGGAAAGCGATTCTTAACTTCAACTCCTACTCTTTTATTACAATAAAGATCCATATTTTTTTTACTGCGAAAAATTACGGGACGCAAATCATCTAACCCAATAACGTGATCATTGTGTTCGTGGGTAAGTAAAACCGCATCAACATTGTCTTCTTTATTATTGAGCATCTGAATGCGGAAATCCGGACCACAGTCAATCAATATTTTTTTTCCAGAATCTGTGCTGACTAAAGCCGACGATCGAAACCGATTATCTTTTGGATCTGTTGAACTGCAAACTTCGCAGTGACAACCAATAACAGGAACTCCTTGGGAAGTTCCAGTTCCTAAAAATTTCAACTCCATTTCTTTTGAGGTTGGTATATTATTGGTAAATTTACAAAAAATATGAATTGCTTGTGATTAATCAGAAATTAACTCCTAAACAGAAAGCTTTAGCCATTAATTTAGACGCCGATATTTACGGGACTTTTGCCGAGATTGGTGCAGGTCAAGAAACGGTGCGTCATTTTTTTAGAGCAGGAGGTGCTTCGCAAACCATTGCAAAAGCAATGTCGGCTTATGACAAAGATTTTAGTGACGCGATCTACGGAAAAGAAGCTAGAAACAGATATGTTACCCAAAACCGTCTGCGAAAAATGTTGCGTTATGAAGTTTCATTAATCGAGGAACGTCTTTGTCGGGAAAACAATCCCGGAAGAAAATTCTTTTCCTACGCGAATACCGTGACAACGATCAATTTTGACAAAACCATGAAAGGTCATGGTTGGGTTGGTTTGAGATTTCAGCTCGATGAGAAAGAAGATTATAATGAAATTGTGTTTCATGTAAAATTCAATGAAAACGACACTACTCTGCAACAAGAAACTTTGGGAGGTCTTGGAGTTAATTTAATTTACGGAGCTTTCAACTATTCCGATAATCCGAGAAGGTTAATTGAATCTTTATATGACGATATTTCTACAGATAATGTTGAAATTGATATGATTGATTTCAGTGGACCCGCTTTTACTTATGTAGATAATCGCCTGATGAGTCTGCAACTTGTAAAAAATGGGATGACTGATGCGGTAATTTTTAATCCACAGGGAAATAATATGCTACCTGCAGATATTTTATATAAGAAAAATATTTTCGCAGTTCGTGGGAGTTTTCGCCCAGTAACATTGGTGAATATCGATATGTTCGAGAAAGGTCTTGAAATGTTTATGAAAGATTCGGAGTGTAATTTTGATGAGAAAGAAGTTCTTTTTGAAATTACGATCTCAAATTTAAGAGCAGCCGGTGATATTGATGAGCGCGATTTTCTGGACAGAGTTGATGTTTTAGCGAAGTTGGGCTACACTGTTATCATTTCAAATTTCTCCGAATATTTTCGCTTGATTGATTATTTCGCAAACTATACGAGTGGAGAAATAGGAGTCGCAATGGGCGTTAACAATCTTTTAGATGTATTTGATGAAAATTATTATAAAAGTCTCTCCGGCGGAATTTTAGAAGCTTTCGGGAAATTTTTCAGAAAAGGAATGACCGTGTATCTTTATCCTTACAAAGATCCTGAAACTCATGAATTACTGACCTCTACCAATTTAAAGGTGAGCGATAATTTAAAGGAGTTGTATAAATATTTCAAACTCAATCAAAGGATCGTAGATATCAAAAATTATAATCCTGATTTCTCCGAGATTTATTCCCGAGAAATTCTCAATAAAATTGCAAATCACGAAAGTGGTTGGGAAAAACAAGTACCTGCAGATGTTGCCGATATGATCAAGGAACGCGGAATGTTTGGCTATAAAGAAGAATTAAAACTAAAACAGTTTTCCTAAAAAAATAAAAAAATGTCAGAAATAAAAAAACGTCTTTCTTCAATATTAGAAAGTCCAAATCACAATACAGAAGTTAAACTTCAGAAAATCTGTCATCTTCTCGATCAGGAAATTCCTTATTTCAACTGGACGGGATTTTACTTTAGAAACGGACATAAAGAAGAATTAATTCTGGGACCTTATGTTGGTGCAGAGACCGATCACACCGTAATTCCTTTTGGTAAGGGAATTTGTGGACAGGTTGCAGTTTCTAACGAAACTTTTGTTGTTCCTGATGTTCATGCTCAAGAAAATTATTTGAGTTGTTCTATCGCAACGAAAGCAGAGATCGTAGTTCCGATTATCAAAGATGGCAACAACATCGGTCAGATCGATATTGATTCTCACGAGTTAGACCCATTTACTGCGGAAGACCGCGAAATGCTGGAATGGTTGTGTGACGAGATCGCGAAAATAATGTAGTTGAAATTTTATTACAATAAAAAAGTGTGGGTTTTTAGAAATCCACACTTTTTGTTTTTATGAGCGTTTGTTATTTTGCTAAATCCGCGATTCCTTGTCCATCCAAACGATAAACGGTCCATTCATTCATTGGTTTTGCGTCAAGTGATTCGTAGAAGTCGATTGCGGGTTGATTCCAGTTGAGAACGGACCACTCCATTCTGCCACAGTTTTCTGCCTTTGCAATTTTAGTCAGTTCGATGAGCAATGTTTTTCCATACCCTTTTCCGCGGTGTTCCGGCTCGACATAAAGGTCTTCTAAGTACAAACCAGGTTTTCCTAAGAATGTTGAAAAATTATAGAAATAAAGGGCAAATCCAGCCGGAATTCCATTTTCTTCGCCGATGATGACGTGCGCGAAGTTTTTCTCAAATATATTTTCCCGAAGTTCTTCTATGGAAGTCACGACTTCATTTTCCATTTTTTCGTAAACGGCGAGTTTTTTAATCAAATCAAAGATGACTGGTGTATCTTCTGGGGTGGCTTTTCTAATCGTGAACATTTCTTTTTATTTTAGAAATCAAAGTTAAGGTTTTTGCCAGAATTTTATTTAAAAATCCAACCGTAACCAGCCCCGATTGAACGGCCTGTTTGAGCTCTTTTTTTGATGTTGGAATATGTGGTGGCGAAAAAAAGCGAGTAGTGAAAGCGGGATTTAGCTCCTAAAAAAAACCTCCAGAACGTATTCTGAAGGTTTTAATTTTATATTTATTGAGATCTTAAATCTCTGTATCTAAATCCCAGTTCTGTAAATAATCGTGAACATGTTTCAGGAACATTCCGCCCAGAGAACCGTCTACAACACGGTGATCGTAAGAATGCGACATGAACATCAAGTTACGGATCGCAATGACGTCGCCGTCTTTGGTTTCCAAAACTGCTGGTTTCTTAACGATCGCTCCGACCGCCAAAATAGCAACTTGAGGTTGCGGAATAATCGGCGTTCCCATCAAATTACCAAATCCACCAACGTTGGAAATCGTGTAGGTTGCTCCTTGCGTATCTTCAGGTCGCAATTTTTTATTTCTTGCTCGGAAAGCCAGATCATTGATCGCTTTTGCCAAACCTGAAAGTGAAAGTTGATCTGCATTTTTGATGACGGGAACAATTAAATTTCCGTCTGGAAGTGCGGTTGCCATTCCAATATTGATGTTTTTCTTTTTGATGATCTTATCGCCATCTACAGAAACGTTGATCATTGGGAAATCTTGAATCGCCTTTACAATTGCTTTTACAAAAATTGGCATATACGTCAGTTTCTCGCCTTCTCTTTTCTCGAAAAGATCTTTATGTTTCGTTCTCCATTTTACAACGTTTGTAACATCGGTTTCGATGAAAGAAGTTACGTGTGGTGCGGTATGTTTGCTTTTCACCATTGCCTCGGCGATGATTTTTCTTACACGGTCCATTTGGATGATCTCGTCGCCTTGTCCAACAACCATTGGTGTTGAAACTGGCGCTGCAGCTTTTGGAGCTGGAGTTGATTGTACTTGAACAGGAGTTTGAACTTCCGCTTGCTTTTGACCTCTTGTTGAAACAAAAGATAAAATATCTTCTTTCGTGATTCTGCTGTCTAACCCACTTCCTTTAATCGACTGCAATTCGCTTTCGGAAATATTTTCCTGTTGAGAGATCGATTTTACGAGCGGTGATAAATATAAATCAGAACCTGCAAAACTGGTTGCAGCTTTTGAACTTTCCATGGCTTCTTCCAGTCCTTTTACAACTTCTGAATCAACATTTGGAATTTGAGTTTTTACTTCTTCCGCAGATTTTGGTTCCTGTGGTTGTTCCGAAATAGTTTCTCCTTCTCCCGCAACTTCCAGGATCGCAATGACTTCACCAATTTTAGCGATTTCATCTTTTAGTTTCAGAATTTTTATAATTTTCCCTGAAACTGGTGTCGGAACATCGGAATCTACTTTGTCAGTAGCGATTTCTACAACAGAATCGTCTTCTTTTACCAGGTCTCCTTCATTGTACATCCAACTGATGATCGTCGCCTCCATCACGCCTTCTCCCATCGAAGGAAGAATTAATTTATATTCTGCCATTTTTCTTTTATTGATTCTTACAAAGATAAAAATTTTTACCGATTAAGAAAAAACGATTTTATGTCAACTTTTTTTATCGATTTTTCAAAAGTTCCGTTTTCAGTTCATATCTTTAAACTTTAAAAATATTATGAAGAACTTATATATCGTCGCGCTCTTTCATTTTAAAGAAAACGACATCATGGACGCTTTAGAATTATTAAGAAAACTGGTTATTGAAACCCGCAAAGAAGAAGGTTGTATACAATATGATCTGGTTGAAGACAATGAAAATAAAGGAATGTTCTTTATCACGGAAGTGTGGGAAAGTGTTGAACATCATCATCAACACAATGGAACCGACCATTTAACGCAGTTTAGAATTCAATCTGTAAGAATGTTAGAGAAGTCTGCGGAAGTTTATAAAGGATTTAAAACCTTTTAAGGATGAAAAAGACCTCCTTGCTTTTTGTTTTATTTTATATTTTATCTTCTGGACAAAAATATACAAAAGCTGAAATTTCCCTTATTAATCAAGGAAATATTGAAACGGCCCTTCCGATTTATCAAACGGTAGATTCGTTACAACACAAAGTTTTGCTCGATAGATCTTTGGATGCTGATCCAAAAGACAAAACCACCAAAATTTTGGTGAACCGAATGAAATTGGCACTGCTTTCCACAAAAAGTGGTGTCGGAATTGCAGGTCCGCAAGTCGGGATCAACCGAAATATTATTTGGGTAAAAAGAGTTGATAAAGTTGATAAACCTTTGGAATATTTGATCAATCCTAAAATTCTGTGGCGTTCCGAAATTTTAAATCTTGGTCCGGAAGGTGATCTTTCGATTGCAGTTTTTCGAGATTATTTTTACCGCAGTCAGATCATTCAAATAGAATATTACGATGTGGAGGGAAAACAACACACTGAAATCGTAGAAGGTTTTACCGCAGTTATTATGCAGCACGAAATCGATCATCTGTCGGGAATTTTAATTTCGGATAAAATTAAAAAGCAAAAATTAAAAAATTTCGAGAAAGTAGAATTTTACAAAGAGTTACAATAAAAAAATCACCTTTAAAAAAGGTGATTTCTATTATTTAATGGTGTTGAGCTGATAAATTTTGCTTCAAAAACTTCACAGAAGTGTTTTTTAATTTTCTCTTTGAGAATAATAATTTCTTCTTCAGAAAATTCGCGTTCCAACTCCCGTTTCAAAGAAGTCACCGTTTTATCTTTAATTCCACACGGAATGATATATTCAAAATAGCGCAAATCGGTATTCACATTTAAAGCAAAACCGTGCATTGTCACCCATTTTGAAGTTTTCACACCCATTGCACAGATTTTCCGGGCGTAAGGTTTTCCGACATCGAGCCAAACCCCGGTTTCCCCTTCAGATCTTTCCCCTTTCAACCCAAATTCTGCGATGGTGCGAATAATGACCTCCTCCAGATTCCGCATATACAGATGAATGTCGGATTTAAAATTATCAAGATCTAAAATCGGATAACCAACCAATTGTCCAAAACCGTGGTAGGTAATATCTCCGCCACGATTGGTTTTTACGTAAGTCGCGTTGATTTCTTCTAACCTTTTAGAGTTGGCGAGCATATTTTCTTCATGACCCGATTTTCCCAAAGTGTAAACATGCGGATGTTCTACAAACAATAAATAATTAGGAGTTAACTCTTGAATTTCATCAGTCCGGTCGCGATTTTTCAACTTTAAGGCAATGATTTCTTTCATCAGTTTTTCCTGATATTCAAAGGCGGGAAGATAATCCATCAAACCTAATTCCTGAAATTGCAAAGTTCTATTTTGTGTCGTCGTCATTGAAATTTTGATATTTTGGGCAATCCCCTTTTCTTGCGCTAATGCCAACGCTTGGGTCGGGCTCTCTGTTACAATTCCTCATTTCGGCGCGAGCGAAGCGAGCGCCTCCGTTCCGGGATTTCCACGTCGATCCCTATTGCGGGATTGCGTTTTAAGAGAAGACAAATTTACAAAATTTAATTCTTTATGCTATGAATAAAGTCTCTTCCTTTCTGTTTCCAATCTTCAGTTCCTAATAGAATTTTGACAAAAGCCGTTCCGATAATTCCACCTTCTGCTTTTTCGGTTACGTTCTCGAAATCTGTTTTATCTTTAATACCAAAGCCAATAAATACAGGGTTTTTTAAATCGAGTTCTGAAAGATGTGTCAAGTAATCTTCATTTTTCACTTCTTTATTTTCGTTTCCGGTGGTTGAAGAACTTGAAACGGCGTAAAGAAATCCTGAACTTAATTCATCTAAATATTTAATTCGTTTCTCGGAAGTTTCCGGCGTTACGAGGAATGTAAAGTTTAGATTGTATTTCTTCAGAATTTCGCTGTAATTCTTCTCAAATTCGATCGGCGGCAGATCTGGAATAATTAAACCGGAAACGCCGGAATCTGCACATTCTTTACAGAAATTTTCAAAACCAAAACTTAAAACAGGATTAATATAACCCATTAAAACGACGGGAATTTTTATTACGTCTTTCACCGTTTTCAACTGTTCGAAAAGTTTAACAATCGTCATTCCGTTTTTCAGCGCGATCTCGTGCGCTTTCTGAATCACTTCACCATCTGCAACTGGATCAGAATAGGGCATCCCGATTTCCATATAATCTGCTCCAGAATTCTGGATGGTTTTCATAATTTCCGTCGTGTCCTCTAAGTTCGGAATTCCTGCAGTGAAATAGATATTGAGTTTCTTTTGAGGCTGGATGTTGGTTGCTGGATGCTGGATGTTATTATCGTTGTTCATAATTTATTGTCGCTAAATTGATAATAGAATTGGATAAAATTCTTTTTATTTTAAAATTAATAATTGGAGGAGCGCGATCTGCGACCCGACCTGAGTGAAGCTCTTTGTAATGGTGGCTGAGCGAAGTCGAAGCCACCAATTAAAAAAGCGGGAATGGAGGGCGGAAATTGTCGCCCAAAATAAATTACAGATTCTGCAAATACATTTCTAAATCTTTATCTCCTCGCCCACTCAAACAAATCACGACGACATCGTCTTTCGCAAACTTTTTCTTTTCTAAAACCGCCAAAGCATGCGCGCTTTCCAAAGCCGGAATAATGCCTTCAATTTTTGTGAGTTCGAAGGCAGATTTTAAAGCTTCATCATCTGTAATGCTGAAAAATTCGGTTCTCTTTTCTGTAAATAAATTGGCATGGAAAGGTCCAATTCCCGGATAATCTAAACCTGCAGAAATCGAATGAGGCTCAATTACTTGTCCGTCATCGGTTTGCATGACAATACTTTTACTTCCGTGCAAAATTCCTAAAGTTCCAAGGAAAGTGGTGGCCGCAGATTTCCCCGAATCAAGTCCACAACCTCCTGCTTCAGCTGCAATCAGTTTCACGCTTTCTTCGTTGACAAAATGATAGAAAGTTCCGGCAGCATTGCTTCCACCACCAACACAGGCGATAACATAATCAGGATTTTCACGTCCGATCTTTTCGTTCAACTGCCATTTAATTTCTTCCGAGATCACACTTTGAAACCTCGCAACTAAATCCGGGAAAGGATGCGGTCCGACCACACTTCCAATGATATAATGCGTTGTTGTAGCATTGTTGATCCAGTCTCGTAAAGCTTCATTCACGGCATCTTTCAATGTTTTAGAACCTGAAGTTGCGGGAATTACCGTCGCACCCAACATTTTCATTCGCCCAACATTCGGAGCCTGTCTTGCGATATCAACTTCGCCCATATAAACAATGCATTCCAAATTCATCAATGCGCATGCAGTCGCGGTTGCAACGCCATGTTGACCTGCACCGGTTTCTGCAATGATTCGTTTTTTTCCTAATTTTTTAGCGAGTAGAACCTGTCCTAAAGCATTATTGATTTTGTGCGCTCCGGTATGATTCAGATCTTCACGCTTTAAATAAATTTGAGTCTGATATTTCTCGCTCAAATTTTTAGCAAAATATAATGGTGTAGCTCGACCTACGTAGTCTTTCAGCAAATCTCTAAATTCTTTTTGAAATTCAGGCGTGCTGATGATATCAATGTACTTTTCCTGTAATTCTTCTACGTTTGGATAGAGCATTTCCGGAACGAAAGCGCCACCAAATTCACCGTAATATCCGTTTTCATCGGGATTTCTATAATTTTTCATTTTATATTTTTTTCAATTCTTGAATAATCATACGAGATGATTTTTAAATTTTTTTATTTTTTCCAAGTCTTTATTTCCGGGGTCAATTTCAAATTTTGAATTGATATCTAAGACAAAAGGTTTTTGATTTAAAAATTTTATGTTTTCAATATTTTCTTCAGAAATTCCGCCACTTAAAAAGTACGGTTTGTTGATTTCTAAATCATTTAAAATTTGCCAGTCGAAAGATTTTCCTGTTCCACCGAACGATTTTGAATCGGTATCGAAAAGTATATAGTCAACCTCTGATTTTAAATTTTGGATTTTAAATTTTAAATTTTCTAATTCTGTTCCTATTCTAAAGACTTTGATGATTTTAATTTCATGACTTAGTTTTTTTCTTAATTCAGAAATAAATTCGTCGCTTTCGTCGCCGTGAAGTTGAATGAAGTTGAGTTCTGTCTTTGCAGAGATTTCTAGAATTTGTTCTATAGTTTCATTCACAAAAACTCCGACTTTTCCATGATGTTTGACTGATTTTATTTCTTTTAAAGTCAAGGAATTCAAAACATAACGTGGTGATTTTTCATAAAAAATGAAGCCTAAGAAATTGGTGTTCAAAGAAATTAATTCTTCAATTTGATTGAGTTTTGTGAGACCGCAAACTTTTAGTTTCATAATATGTTTTGGCTAAAGCCAGTTGATTTTACTTTTTTAAACGGACTAAAGCCCGTTCCTATTGATAACTATTAATTGTGTTTATGAACGCTTCGAACGCAACTCCCGGATTTTCATTCTTCATAAAATATTCTCCCATTAAAAATCCATCAAATCCTTTTTCTTTTAAGAATTTAAAATCTTCGATGGAGTAAATTCCGCTTTCTGCAACTGCGAGAACTTCTTTTGGCAAGAGGTTTTTTAAGTTGACTGAATGTTGCAGATCAACTTTAAAATCTTTGAGATTTCTATTATTGATTCCGACCAGATCGATATTTTTATTAAAATGTTGCAATTCATCTTCGGTATGAATTTCCAATAAAACTTCTAATCCTAATTCGTGAGATAATTGTGTAAACTCCTGCACTTGATTTGGAGAAAGACACGAAGCGATTAATAAAATAATATCCGCTCCATTCGCTTTCGCTTCATAAAACTGATATTCATCAATCATAAAATCTTTCCTCAAAATCGGAATTGCAATTTCATTTCTTGCTTTTAATAGATCTCGAAGAGTTCCACCAAAAAATTCCGAGTCTGTCAAGATTGAAATTCCACTCGCTCCGAATTTTTCGTATGATCTTGCAACTTCTAAAACATCAGCTTTATCATTGATTATTCCTTTGCTGGGCGACTGTCTTTTAAATTCAGAAATGATTCCACTACCAGATTTCACCGATTCTTTTAAGGAAAAAGTTTTTCGGTCAAAAAGTGCTGCATCTTTTAATTGCGTTAAAGAAATTTTCTTTTTCGCTTCAGCAACTTCCTGCTTTTTTTGTTCAATTATTTTATCGAGAATATTCATTTCTAATCGATTAAAATATTTAGACAATTCAAGGCTTTTCCTTCCATCAAACTTTCTTTCGCCATCTTCAAACAGTTTTCATAATCATCATATTTCTCCGTGTTTTTCAAGGCCATTGCCGCATTCGCCAAGACAACGGCATTTTGTTCGTAAGTTCCTTTTCCTTCTAATATCGTTTTAAAAATTTCCGCTGCTTCATCAATACTGTTACCACCGAAAATAGTTTCAGGATCAATATTTCGAAACTGTAATTCTTCGGCTGAATAAATCTTCTCGCCATTTTTATCCATGATTTTTGTATCGCTCGTCAAACTGATTTCGTCATAACCATCTAATGCATTTACCAACAAAAAATCTGCATTTTTCTTCTGCAATAAATATTGATAAATACGCGCAATTTCTAAATTCGCAACACCAATCATGGTATATTTTGGTTGCGCTGGATTAATCAAAGGTCCTAACAAATTAAAGAAGGTTTTCAAGCCAATATTTTTACGCATTGGTGCAATTGATTTCAAAGAAGTATGAAAAATTGGTGCGTGTAAATAACAGAAATTTGCTTTCTCCAAATCGCTTTTCAATTCTTCTTCAGTTTCTTTAAATCGATAACCTAAAGTCTCCAAAACATTGGAAGCACCGCTGATTGTGGAGGCTGCGTAATTTCCGTGCTTCGCTACTTTTTGTCCTGTTCCTGCCACGACTAAACTCGCTAAAGTTGAAATGTTGAACGTATTTTTTCCGTCGCCACCGGTTCCAACAATGTCAACCAAATCGTCTGTTCCTAAATCAATCTTCGGCGCCAATTGCTGCAATGCTTCGGTAAAACCTTCCAATTCTGCCAACGTTATACTTCGCATCAAGAAAACGGTAACGAAAGATGTCACTTCAATTTCATTGAAAATATTCTTTGAAATCTCCAGCAGAATTGATTTTGCCTGAGCTTTGCTCAAAGTTTGGTGGTCGAACAAATATTGTAATATCTCTTTCATTTTTTAATAAGTTGTTGGTTCTAAGTTTTCCATAATTTCAGAAATTACAGCATTGTGATCAGAAATTTTTCCAGGTATTTCAATCATTCTTGTAGATGTTTTTTTGCCTTCGATAAAATTCTTATTAAGGACGATATGAATTGCACAGTTCTCATTTTCTTCTGTCAAAATTTTCATTTCCATAGTTTTAAAAAATTGATTAGTTTCTTCGATGACTTTCTTACTTGGATATTTAAAGCCTGAAAAAGAAATATTAAAGTCGCCAGAATAACAAATCGTTCCACTCAATTTCATTAGATCATCTTTTTGATTTTTCAAATCATTTTCAAAATAAATATCTTTCCCTCCGAAACTCCTGATAATACTTCCATATAAATAAAGGTCACCGAATTCAGTTGATATTTTTCCACAAATCGCAGTATGATGATCATAAGTTTGAAAGATTTGAATAAATGGATATTTTGAAAAAATACTAGTCCGATTTTCTTGATTTGTATAATCTTGGTTGTCGTGAAAATTAGATAATGCAGTTGAATGTAAACTGAAATACTCATCTCCGAAATCTAAATTAAGATTTGTTTCTGTTAAATAAATGATATCAGGATTTTCAGCATTAATTAAGTCTTTTATAAAATTACTTTTCTCTTTTTGCTGTGTTTTCAATCTTTCAACATTCCAACTTAAAATCTTCATTTAATTTAATTTTTAACAATTAATTCTGTAAAAAATTTTGGATAATCTTCTTCCCGTGCGGCGTTAAAATACTTTCCGGATGATACTGAACTGCCTGAACATCGTATTTTTTGTGTTGAAGCGACATGATCATTCCGTTTTCATCAACTGATGTGATTTCTAGTTCTTGCGGGAAATCTTCGGGATTAACGGCCCAACTGTGATATCTGCCAACTTCCAGATTTTCGGGTAAATCTCTTAAAAGTCGAGCGTCTTTTTTGATTGTTTGAGCATTGGTTGCAACGCCGTGATAAATTTCTGTAAGATTTATGAGACTTCCTCCAAAAGCTTCTGCAATGGCTTGCTGACCAAGACAAACTCCTAAAATGGATTTTGTGGGCGCGTATTTTTTAATCAATTCAATTAAAATTCCAGCTTCACTTGGAATTCCCGGACCGGGAGAAAGAATAATTTTATCATAATTTTCGATGTCTTCCAAAGCGATTTTGTCGTTGCGGAAAACATCTACTTTTTCGCCACTGATCTGCTCAATCATTTGAACCAAATTATACGTAAAACTGTCGTAATTATCGAAGACTAATATTTTCATAATTGTATTTTCTTAGATTGAGGTTGCTTTTTTAACAGCCATTTTTAAAGCATTCAGTTTATTATTCACTTCCTGCAATTCATTTTCAGCCGTAGATTTTGCCACGATTCCTGCACCAGCTTGGTAATAAAGTGTGTTGTTTTTACTTAAAAAAGTCCGGATCATAATTGCCTGATTGCAACTTCCATCAAACCCTACAAAACCGATACAACCACCATAAAAAGAACGGGAAGTCTTCTCGTAAGAATCGATCAGTTCCATCGCTTTGTATTTAGGTGCACCACTCAAAGTTCCCTGTGGAAAAGTAGTTGCGATCATTTCGTAAGGATTTTGATTTTTTTCCACCTCTGCCGTAACTTCACTTACCAAATGGATGACGTGGGAAAAAAACTGAACTTCCTTCAACTTTGTTACGGTTGTATTTTTTCCGCAAATGCTTAAATCATTTCGAGCTAAATCAACAAGCATCGTATGCTCTGCGTTTTCTTTCGCATCTTTCTTCAATTCTTCCGCGGCTTCTAAATCTTTCTGAACTTCACCTGTTCTTTTAAAAGTCCCTGCAATTGGATGAATTATGGCTTTTCCGTCTTTTATAATCAGTTGACTTTCTGGACTAGAACCCATTAATTTGAAATCTCCATAGTCGAAATAAAATAAATACGGCGAAGGATTAATATGTCGCAAAGCACGATAAACATTGAATTCATCACCGTTAAATTTTTGCTCGAATCTTCTGCTCAAAACCAATTGAAAAACATCACCACGGAAACAATGCTTTTTTGCTGTTTCAACCAATTCGCGATATTCTTCATCTTTTAAATTTGAAGTTTCATAGTCGGTGATCTTGAACGGAAAAATCGGAGCATTTTTCTGGTTGATCAAATTTTCGATTTCAATTGTATTTGATTTAAGTCCATCGATTTTATTTTCGATAATGAACATTTCATCATTGTAATGGTTAATCGCAATCACATATTGATACAAACGATAACGCAACAACGGAATTTTATTTTCCGCTGAAAGTTCTTTAAATTTAATATTTTCAAAAAACGGAATCGCATCGTAACTCGTATATCCAAAAAATCCCTGTGCCGATTTACCGATTTGCTTGGAAGGTTCTTCGCAAATAAAACATTTGGTAAAATCATTTAGCAATTCACTCAACTTCTCTTTATCTAAAGCAATTTTCTGAGGATTACCAAGTGGAAATTTAATTTCTGCTTCATCAAAATCCCGGATTTCAATTCCCGCAACCGCATTGATGGCAATAAACGAAAAGTTGTTATCTGTATTTTGGTTTCCTGCGCTTTCGAGCAAAATGGTATCCCGAAATTTATCACGAAGCCGAAGGTAAATTCCGACCGGCGTGAAAAGATCGCTCATCACTGATTTTACAGTTGTTTTTATGTTTACAGTTTGGTTAAATTCCATGAGATTTTTTAAAATTTAGATAAAAAAAAGACTTTAACGGGTCACGTCAAAGTCTTTTATATGTTATTACAAACAGAATACAAGATTTGCTTCAGACCCTAATAAAGTTTGAATGATGCCACCAAGTAATGTTTGTTCTCGTTTTCATTGGGACAAATATATAAATGTTTTTTTTATCTGCAAATAATTTTTAAACAAATTATTCTTCTACATTTTTCAGAGCCATCAACAATTGATAAGCGCCCTTTGTGACAAATTTTTTCTTTCTATTTTCGTCTTTAAAATTTAAAAGTTCCGTAAATCCATTTTCAGAATTTCCAATTGTTACAGGAAACATTTTATACGTTTTAGGTTTAATTTCCTCAAAAATATATTGTTTTTCTTCCCAAGTCACAATCGCATCGTCAGGAATTACAGTACCTTCTTCAGAATCAGCTTCCATTTCTGCGTTCATAAAAGTTCCCGGAAGTAAAGACAAACTATTATCGACAAAATGGCAATGCACCAAAACACTTCGGTCTGCGGAAAAATCTTTTCCGATGATAAATACTTTTGCTTCATATTTCTTGGTGGGATTTTGATTGGTGTAAGCAAAGACTTTTTGTCCAATAGCAATCTTATTCAAATCCTTTTCAAAAACCTTTAAAGCCAAATGTAAATCACTGGTATTTACGATATCAAACATTTTATCTGTCGGCGAAATATATTGTCCAATATTCACATTTACCGTAGAAATATATCCTGAAATAGGAGAAGCAACAGCAAAAGCTCTGCGGATATTATTTGCATTTAAAGAAGTTGGATTAATTCCCAAAGCCGCTAATTTTTGTGCAATTCCCTTCACCATAATATTTTGATTCTGGGCTTCGTTAAAGGCTTTTTGAGTAACCTTATCGGAGCTGGCTTTGTTCTCATTCAAATCTTTTTGTCGGGCATAATCCTGTTGTGAATATTGAAGATTCGACTTTGCCAAGAGATAATCCTGTTGCAATTGTACGAGTTCAGGATTTTCTAAAGTTGCTAAAGTCTGACCTTTCGTCACATGATTTCCAGGCATAAAGTTAGAGACTCTCACATAACCGCCACTTGGTGCAGAAACACTTGCCATTCCTTGCGGCGGAACATCAATTTGTCCCGTGAGAATGATCTTATTTGCAATATCCAGATTGTTTAAAATATTGGTTTCTATGTCGGAATTTTTGATTTGAAGATCGGTCAAAGTCACCTGATTTCCGGTAACGGTGGGAATTTCTTCCTTCTTCGTTTCTTCCTTGGAACAGGATAAAATTGATAAACTTATCAGTATTAAAAGTACTTTTCTCATTGTAAAAATTTTGTTATTTTGAATCACCGCCAATCATTTTTGAGGTAATTCCTTTTCGATTCGTATTTTCTGAAATGGCAACTCCGGCGAAATGCAAAAGAACGAAAATAGGCATCCAATAAATGGCGAGCTTATGAACTGTTTCTGCCAAATTACCGAGAGATTCTGAGCCGATTTCAAATTTCAGAATACTGCCTGTAATTATTTGCACGGCAACTAAAACATAAAATCCAAGATAAGTTAAACCTTGCAATTTTTCTTTAGTTGTCGTTGTTTTCAGAAAAAGATTTGGGAATTTAATTCCTTTCACAATCATGTAAATTATTCTTACAATAAATGCAAAAGTAATTATGTAAGCGGCGTAAACATGCCACTGAAACATTGGGTCTTGAACGGAATGCACAATTGTGCGAAGACTCTGTTTATCGAGATTTAAATTCTGAATTTCTAAATTTTTATTCACAGCTTCAGAAATTACGGTTTTGCTCATCCAGTACATTCTTAGAAATCCGGTGGTAAATAAAACCAACATTCCTAATGCGAAAGTCCAGTGTAGTAAGCGATGTAGAGCGGTGTATGTTTTCATTTTGATAATTATTAAATTATTGTTGAGTTAAATTGTTTAATTGAATTGTTTTCTCATTCAGCATTTTCTGAGTGTCGATGAGTTTGTTTTGAATGTCTAAACTTTGGTTGATTAAAATGGACCATTCAAGATAGTTAATTTCTCCCTCGTAATATAAACGATTTGCAGTTTTCATTATAGTTTCTGCATTTTTCAAACCTTTGGATTTATAATAATCAGTTTCGCTCTTTAGTTTTTCAAATTCACCAAACAACGATGAATATTGATTTTTAAGATTTTTAGAACCGAGTTTATAATTATTTTCTGCAATCAATTGATTAATTTTCTGACCTTCAATCAATGATTTTTGCGCTCCATTAAAAAGCGGAATTCCAACGCCGATCATTCCTGAATGGAAACGTGCAGATCTTTCGTAAAACTTGTCATCTGCTCCGGTTCCATACATGCTGGAATTGTTATAGGCAATATTGAAAGTCGGTAGAAGTTTCGATTTTTCTGCATTTAGTTTGGCGAGTTCGATGTTCTTCTGCTGTTCTAATTGTTTTAAAACAACAGGATTTCCCGCGTAATTTAAATCTTGAGTCAGACCATTCATTTCATAGAAATTTGAATTTTCATTGGAATACAACGTTTCGTCATTGATCAGATAATTGAATTGATAAAGGGAAACTTCGCGATCTTTCTTCAGATTTGCCAATTGGATTTCGGCCTGACTTCTGTAGTTTTCAGCTGTCGTTTTTTCGAGAATATTACTTTCCCCCTTTTTCAAACGAAGTTCTGCTCGGTTGTAATAATTGGTATAAATTGAATCGGCTCGCAAGAGCAGTTTTTCCTTTTCATTTTGATAATTGAGGTCGTTGTAAGTCAAAGCGATCTCTCGTTTTAACTGCCACTTTTGAACATCTAAAGTCAGCATTGAGTTTTTCCATTCTTCGATGAGAACTTGCTTTTGATTGTTATAAAATCCGGGTAATCTCAAAGTTTGGTTGACTGAAAATTTATTATCGGTGTAAGCGGAAACAAATTGCCCAATTTCTCCGGAGACATTCAACGGATCAACGACTGCATAAGATTTTTTGATCTTATCCTGGTAATCGATTCGAAGTTGTCCGTTTTTTAAATTCAGATTATTTTTAAAGGCTTTCTCGTAGGCCGATTCGAGAGAAATCGGCGTTTGTGCTTTCAGTTGAATTGCGATCAAAACCGAAAATGCGATTATTATTTTTATAAGTTGTTTCATTTTTTTAAATTGAATTAAAGTCACTTAATTTTAGCGAAAATCTGCAGCCCGACTTGAGTGAAAATCCTTTTTGTGCAGCGAAGCGGAACAAAAAGATTGGGAGCGGAAGGCGGAAATGTCTGCCCCAAAAAAACTATTCATCGTAACCATCTTCTTCTTCACTTATTTCCTGAATTTTTTTACGTCTGTCCGGGAAATGTTCCTCAAACCAGATATAAATTAGGGGCAATAGATAGAGTGTGAGGAAAGTTGCCAAAAGTAAACCACCGATAACGACTGTTGCTAAAGGTCTTTGTACTTCTGCACCTTCGCCGGTACTTAGTGCCATTGGTAAAAATCCAAGTGATGCTACCAAAGCAGTCATTAAAACTGGGCGTAATCGCGTTCTACCACCGATTTTTACGACGTCTTTTAAATCAGAATGTTTTAGTTTTTGCCGATTAAATTCTGCGATCAAGACGATTCCGTTTAATACTGCAACCCCGAAAAGTGCGATGAAACCGACCCCGGCGGAAATACTAAAATTCATTCCGCGGATCCAAAGGGAAAGAATTCCGCCGATCATAGAAAGTGGAATCGCGGAGAAAATAAGCAACCCATATTTTACGGAGTTAAAGGCGAAATAGAGCATCAGTAAAATCAGCAATAAACTTACAGGAACAGCAATCATTAGACGGGATTTTGCATGTTGAAGGTTTTCGAAAGTTCCGCCATAAGAAATAGAATAACCCGTCGGGAGTTTGAAATCTTTTTCAACAACTTTCTGTAAATCCTCTACTGTTGACTGAATATCGCGGTTTCTGACATTGAAGCCGACGATAATTCTGCGTTGCGCATTTTCACGCTGAATTTGATTGACACTTTCCTTGAGTTCAACAGTCGCAACTGTGCTCAACGGAATTTCAGTTCCTGAAGGTGTCGAAATTAATAGATTGTTGACGTCATCGACATTCTTTCTTTGTTCGCCATCTAAACGAACCACCAAATCGAATTTCTTCTCACCTTCGAAAACGGCACCTGTTGATTGTCCTGCAAAAGCGGTATTGACAATGTTATTCACATCTTCTACGTTTAATCCGAATTGCGAAAGGGCATCTCTTTTATAGGAAATTACAATTTGTGGCATCCCAGAAATCGGTTCGACATAAATATTTTGTGCACCCTTTATTTTCTTTGCAATCTCCCCTAATTTTTCGGAATATACTTTTAAACTATCCAGATCTTCTCCATAAATTTTACAAACCACATCTTGTCTCGCACCTGTCATCAATTCGTTAAAACGCATGGCAACTGGATATTGAAAGGAAAATGTCACACCAACTAAATTTTTCTTCAATTCTGCAGACATTTTTTCGGCGAGTTCATCATAGGTTTTAGCAGAAGTCCATTCTTTCCGAGGTTTTAGAATAATCATCATATCACTTGCTTCAATCGGCATCGGATCGGTTGGGATTTCACTGCTTCCTGTTTTACCCACGACTTTTTCAATTTCGGGGAATTTTTTCATTAAAATCTTTGATGATTTCTGCACTGCGTCAGTAGAGGTTTTTAAATTACTTCCCGGTAAAACTCTGGTATCAACAGCAAAATCTCCTTCTGGGAGAGATGGGATAAATTCCCCGCCTAATCTCGACATTACAAATAAGGACACGAAAAATAATCCAACAACGCTAAAGAAAACCAAATTTGGAATCTTCAGAACGAAATTTAAAGTTCGATGGTAAAAGACTTCTAACCCAGCCATCATTTTGTCGGAAAAGTTTTTCTTGAGGTCTATTTTTTTAGATAGGAATAGCGAACTCATCATCGGAATATAGGTGAGAGAAAGAATAAATGCCCCTAACAAAGCGAAAATCACCGTTTGTGCCATTGGTTTAAACATCTTTCCTTCAATGCCTTGCAAAGTTAAAATAGGCAAGTAAACGATGAGAATAATAATCTGTCCGAAAACCGCTGAATTCATCATCGTACTCGAAGAAGTATAAACCTCGCGATCCATAAATTCCTGGGAAATCTTTTTATCCTGAAACTTAGTCAAATGTTTAAAACGATGTAAAATGGCTTCGACAATAATGACCGCACCATCGACAATCAATCCAAAATCCAGCGCTCCCAAACTCATTAAGTTTCCAGATACACCGAAAATATTCATCATGATAATCGCAAAGAGCATTGCTAAAGGAATGACCGAAGCAACCAAAAGTCCGGCGCGGAAATTTCCAAGAAATAAAACCAAGACGAATATTACGATCAAAGCACCTTCCAACAAGTTTTTGCTTACTGTACTGATGGCATTATTCACCATTTTAGTACGGTCGAGAAAGGCGTCTATTTTTACTCCTTCCGGAAGTGTTTTTTGAATTTCGGCAATTCTGGTTTTGACCTCTTTAATAACTTCATTAGAGTTTGCGCCTTTCATCATCATTACTACTGCTCCCGCAACTTCTCCTTCTCCATTATAAGTCATCGCACCGTAACGAATGGCTTTTCCGTATTGCACTGTTCCTATATTTTTAATAAGAATTGGTGTTCCATCCGCCAAATTTTTAACGACGGTATTTTCAATGTCTGGAATTTGATTCATCAAACCTTCCGTTCTGATGAACAAAACGCTTGGTCCTTTTTCAATATAAGCACCACCTGTATTTTGATTGTTTTTTTGCAGTGCATTAAATACTTCGGTAATAGTAACGCCCATTGATTTTAAAATGGCTGGATTTACGGCGACTTCATATTGTTTTAAATAGCCACCAAAACTGGCAACATCAGCAACTCCAGGTGTTCCGAGTAACTGTCGGCGGACAATCCAGTCTTGAATTGTTCGTAATTCCATTGGATTATAACGGTGTTCATAGCCTTTTTTCGGACGGACAACATATTGATAAATTTCCCCCAAACCTGTGGAAATCGGCGCCATTTGTGGAACTCCTAAATTGGTAGGGATATCTTTTGAAACTTGTTGAAGTCGTTCTGCAACTTGTTGACGAGCCATCAGTAAATCGATATCATCTTTAAATACAATGGTTATAACCGATAAACCAAAGCGCGAGAAACTTCGCATTTCTTTGATCCCCTGGATATTATAATTTATTTGTTCTAAAGGAAAAGTAATAAACCGTTCCACATCCGGCGCACCCAAACTGGGAGAAACCGTAATGATCTGAACCTGATTATCGGTGATATCAGGAACCGCATCGATGGGAAGTTTTCTGAGTTCGAACAGTCCATAAATAATTAAACCAAGCGTCATCAAAATGATGATCAGTTTATTTTTTATAGAAAATTCTATTATTTTATTAAGCATTTTTTTTCTTTAAAAATTGTCAGAGAATGTAGGTTATACATAAAATTGTTAATCATCATGTTTGTCACTTTTGGAAGTTGGATCATTGCCCTCGAAATTTCGATAGTCGAAGTCTTTACCAGTTCTGATTTCAGTGTGTTTAATTTCACCACCAGTTGTTCCTACTTTTTGAGCAAAGAAGAGACAAACAATCGCGAGAATTCCCACTGCATAGGGAGCATATTTCGATATGACTGAATTCCTAAAACTTGCAATAAGAGCAACCAATGAAATTCCTCCTAAAACGTATGTTAGGGCTGCAAAAATTTCAGAAACATCCGCATGTTTTTCAATAAGGTTTTCAGAAAGGCCTGCAATCTGTGTGGCGGAATTTTCTGCGTTTTCACCAGTAACAATCGCTGCAATAGAAGTTATGGCTCCGAGAATAAAGATGATGTACGCGTTTCGTTTAGTAACTTCTGATTTACTGAAAATTCCGATAAGGAGTATAATGATTCCTACAATAGGAAATATGATCGGCAAATGATTTACAACCAGATGCAAATGTAATTCGTCCATTTTTTTGATTTAAAATTTAATTCTTGTTTAGCATACCATAAGTCGAAACCGAAAGGTTTGATAAAGTGGAATGCGAGAAAATTTTTAAATTAAATCTTAGGAGGTTCCCAAATTTTTTGAAATACGGAAGGATAAAGCTTTTCTGAATAAGAAAAGTTAGTTGAGTAATCAACGTAAATTGAGCGATGCTGAATGTTTATGAATGCCTTTTCAGGTGGAATGTTTAAAGTGATAGAAGCACCTGAAAAATCATGAGTTTTAAAAGGCAGTTTCATATCTTCCGAATAATCTTTATCCTTTTTTTGTTCGTCTAAATAATGCATCTTAAAAAATGCATATACCGAGATATCATGATCAGCGATCTTGTGTGAAATATAATGTTGAACGAGCTTCGGAAGTTTCGCCACCTGTCTAACTTCACAAAAAGAAGTTAGATAAGTAAAAACCATAAAGTACAGCAGCCATTTTTTCACAGTACAAATTTACAAATAATAGTCCATACAATGCTCTAATTTATGAATTTGGAATGGAACCAAATAAAAATCATCTATTGTAACTGAATTAGTTATAAAAATTATCACTCTTTAAAAACGACGAAATCCTTAACTATCTTTAAATTTATACTCAATTTTAGCCTTCTATTCTTCGTAAAAAAATCACTAAATTTGCAGACTTAAAAAGCAAGAAAAATGCAGTTATCAGAACAGGAAATCATCAGGAGAGAAAAGTTACAAACCCTGGAAAAAATGGGCATCAACGCTTTTCCAGCCGAAGAATATAAAATTACAGAAACGACGAAAAGCATCAAACAAGATTTTGTTGAAGGTAAAAAAGTGACCATCGCGGGTAGATTGATGAGCCGCAGAATTCAGGGAAAAGCAAGTTTTGCGGAACTCCAGGATTCGGAAGGTAAAATTCAGGTTTACTTTAATAGAGATGAAATCTGTACTGGCGAAGATAAATCCCTCTATAACGAAGTTTACAAACACCTCTTGGACATTGGTGATATCATCGGAATTGAAGGTGAACTATTCAACACCCAAGTTGGTGAAATGACGGTGAAGGTTACGAATTTTAAAATTTTAACTAAATCTTTACGTCCGCTTCCACAACCCCGAACGGATGAAAATGGAGTGACTTACGACGCATTTAATGATCCTGAACTTCGGTACAGACAGCGTTATGTAGATTTAATAGTGAACACTCACGTAAAAGAGACATTTTTAAAAAGAACGAAATTGTACAATGCCATGCGTCAGTTTTTCAATGACGCAGGTTATATTGAAGTAGAAACGCCCGTTTTACAAGCAATAGCAGGCGGTGCTGCAGCAAGACCATTTATGACGCATCATAATGCTTTGGATGTTCCATTATATATGAGAATCGCAAATGAATTATATCTGAAAAGATTGATCGTTGGTGGTTTTGATGGCGTTTATGAATTTTCTAAAAACTTCAGAAATGAAGGGATGGACAGAACTCATAATCCGGAGTTTACCGTCATGGAAATTTATGTAGCCTACAAAGACTACTACTGGATGATGGATTTCACCGAAAAAATGATCGAACATTGCGCAATTGCTGTAAATGGCACAACCGATGCTAAATTTGGGGATCAGGAAATTAGTTTCAAAGCACCTTACGCGCGGGTTTCGATGACGGAAGCGATCATTAAATATACCGGGTTTGATATCACAGGGAAATCTGAACAGGAACTCTTTGATTTCGCAAAAGCAATCGGAATCGACGTGAATGAAACTATGGGTAAAGGAAAGTTGATCGATGAAATTTTTGGGGAAAAATGTGAAGGTAACTTTATACAGCCGACTTTCATAACAGACTACCCTATCGAAATGTCGCCTTTGACAAAAAAACACAGAACGCAGGAAGGTTTAACGGAGCGATTTGAATTAATGGTTTGTGGTAAAGAAATCGCAAATGCTTATTCGGAATTAAATGACCCAATCGACCAAAGAGAAAGGTTTGAAGATCAATTAAAATTAGCCGAAAAAGGAGATGATGAAGCAGGACAATTTATAGACGAAGATTTCTTGAGAGCTTTAGAATACGGTATGCCGCCCACTTCGGGAATGGGAATTGGTATGGATCGTTTGATCATGTTTATGACCAACAATCAATCGATTCAGGAAGTATTATTTTTCCCACAAATGAAGCCGGAAAAAGCTACTCCAACTTTCGAACTGGATGAAGACGAAAAACTGGTTTTAGAGATCTTGAGTTCTTCTGAAGAACCAATGACTTTGGGCTTGGTAAAAGTGAAGAGTAACCTTTCTGGAAAGAAATGGGACAAAGCGGCAAAAAACTTAACGAAATATAACTTGGTTAAAGTAGAGAAGATCGACGATGTCGTTTTGATGAAAAAAATATAAAACACCTTAAACAATCCTATTATGAAAAGAAATGCAACAGCCATTTGGCAAGGTTCAGGTAAAGATGGAAAAGGAAATTTGACTACTCAAAGCACGACCTTAAACAAGACGCAATATTCCTACAGCTCGCGCTTTGAAGAAGGCGTAGGAACAAATCCTGAAGAACTGATCGCAGCAGCACACGCAGGTTGCTTCACGATGGCTTTATCTTTCAAAATAGATGAAGCAGGTTTTAAAGCAGAAAACTTAGAAACAAAATGTGTCATTAATTTGGACGCCAAAGAAGGAAAAATAACGGAATCAATGTTGACATTAGTCGCAACAGTTCAAGGAATTTCTAAAGAAAAATTTGATGAATTAGTTGCTGATGCAGAAAAGAACTGCCCTATTTCTAAATTACTCAATACCGAAATTAGAGTAGAAGCAACTTTAGTTTAACAACAAAGAAAAGTTAACTATTAACTTATCAATCCTCAAATTTTTGAGGATTTTTTTTATAAAATATTGCGATGTAAAACGTAATAAATCAATTCTACGGAGGTTTTACTTCCCGTTTTTACACGCAAGTTCTTTTTGTGATTTTCGACGGTGTGATAAGAAATGAAAAGTTCTTCCGCGATTTCGGGACTATTTTTTCCGTTGATCATTAAAGCAAGAATTTCCCGTTCTCTTTTGGTAATATTCGCTCTGTTAATACTGGTAGAAGGTTCATCTTTGTCAACAATCGCTTTGTAAAATGGCTTTCTGGAATTTGTAGTATCGATCAAGGTCATTACAGGTTGATTCACAATCGAAAAATGGCTTAGATCACTTACCACGATCAAAGAACTCAGCCCATTTCCTTCTGCATTATAAATGATTTTTGGAAATTGGATTACCATCCATCTGTATTCCCCTTTCACATTTTTAATTCTTGCGTAAATATTGAAACGGTAATTTTTCCGCTCAGCGACCGGTAGATTTTGCAAAAAACCCAGCATATATTTTACGCCACCCAAAAAATAGATCCAATCTTCAGGATGCATAATTGGACTGAGAAATTCGGGTTCATATTTTTTCCATTCATTCTTTTTATAGTTTGTTAATTCATGAATATTGTCGCTGGTTTGAAAGATGGTCATATTGGAGTTATCTGGAATGAACCAAAAATAAGGACCGATCGCATATTTGGAGATATTTTCGATATCTCTTCTAAAGATCTTCTCCAAATCCATTTTCTTTTTGTTTTCCACTTTCAAACTCGTGGAAAATGTTTCGTAGTCGATTGGTTTAATTTCAGAATCTTTATTCATTTATATTCTCAATTTTTCATTAAAATGACAGATATCTACTATTTTCTATTAGAACAAACTTAAGCATATTTACTTTATCAAATATAATTGTAAACTTTTTTAAGCAATTACCAATTTTAAAATCATAATTCTTCCAGTTCCACCAAATAACTTTTTTCTAAAAATTAATAAAAATTCTATTTTATAAATCAATTATTCATTCTAAAAAGATAGCTGAGAAATTACCCATCATTAAAACAAAAATCTACCTTTTTACAATTTTATTTCCTTTTCAGTTTTTATAATCTCAAAAATCAAATCTTCTTACAGGTAGTTTCATACGTAAAATTAACCTCTTCAAAACACATTCTACACCAAATTAAAAAACTCAAAATCATGAAAAAAATTACACTTTTATTAATGCTCAATCTATTTTGTTTTGCAAGTGCAATTGGAAATATAACAAGTAGTTCTATCTCGAAAAAGTTCGGGAAAAACGTCAATGCTTTAGTGCTTGAAAACTCACTTACCATCGACTTTAAAACGGGAGACGATAATCTTGACCACCGCGATTTTTAGAAAAATGTAGATGTAAGAATTACTTTCAACGGAAAACCTGATTTGTTTCTGGAGAATGTAAATAAAGGCGAAAACTGGCCAAACAATTCAGTGCGAAGATTCGTTTCGCCATTACCGGCAAATATTGTGGTAACCGACATCAAAACCATCGCTGTCATTCGGGGAAATGCAACAGGCTCCTGGAATAATGTAGATGGCGCAATGGCAGATAACTGGAATTTGGGAAAATTAACGGTTGTAGCAAATATTGCCGAAAATGGAATGATGAAAAGATATGTTTTAGCAGATTTGAAGGGAGTCGGCAGAATTCCACTTTACCGCTTTATCTATGAAAACAGAAATCCCTGCAGTTATTGCGGCAACACTTTCAATTACACTTTCCCTCATATTTATACGGCTACTACAACAACTCCCTCTATATCGACAAGAACGAATGCTAAATTGTCATTCACCATCGGTACGGGCGGAGATAATTTGGAAGGTGGCGATAATGACAATGTCAATATTACGATTCGAATGCGAAACAGCCCGCAGGTTTACGTTCTGAGAAATATCAATGCCAAAAGAAAATGGAACAATTTTACGGAAACAAGTCGTGTTATGGAAATCATGAATTCTGCCGCCATGGATTTTAATGACATTAAGGAAGTGGAAGTTCGTCATACAGGAGGTGGAGGTATCGGCGCAGATAATTGGGATGTAGATAAAATCTTCATAAGCGTTGAAAAAAATGGCGAAACAAAAATTCTGATGGATAGAGTTGGAACGCCTATAAGGAGATTTACCGGTGACAATAGAGCTTTAGTGGCTCGATTTTAAAAAGAAATACCATGAAAAACTTACTATTTTTATTCATTTTAATCTTACCTCATTCGTGCAGATATTGTAAAACTGGTTCTTCAGATACTTTTGGATCAAAGGTAAAAGTGACAAAAGCGATTGGAACATTTGATGAGTTGGGAGATGCAAATATTCAATTAAAAATTGATCAAAAAACAGATTAATTATTTATAACCATAGAAAACTTAGATTTTAAATCCTCAAAATATTTGAGGATTTTTTCATATAAAAGACCTCTAATTTTATGACTTTCTTAACTTTGATGTTATATCGAAATTCAGTATATTTGTGAGCCTTTTGAAATTATAAAAAAGACGGAAATTTCAGTTAAAATTTAATATAAATTCATTGAAAATGTTGTTGTAAAATTACTTCAACTAATAAAAATATTATGAGTCAAAAAGAATATACAGCGAGTAGCATCCAAGCTTTAGAAGGAATGGAACACGTAAGAATGAGACCTTCAATGTACATCGGTGATGTAGGTTTAAGAGGTTTACATCATTTAGTTTACGAAGTTGTTGACAACTCCATTGATGAGGCTTTAGCGGGACATTGCGACACCATATCAGTAATCATTCATGAAGGTGAAAGTATCTCTGTAAAAGATAACGGTCGTGGAATTCCAGTAGATTTACACGAGAAAGAACAGAAGTCAGCTTTGGAAGTTGTAATGACCAAAATTGGAGCTGGTGGAAAATTCGATAAAGATTCTTACAAAGTTTCCGGTGGTCTTCACGGAGTTGGTGTTTCGGTGGTAAATGCACTTTCAAATTCCTTAATTGCAACCGTTAAGAGAGATAGCAAAGTTTATGAGCAGAAATATTCTAAAGGAAAAGCCTTAGCAGATGTTACGGAAATTGGAATTACTACTGAAAGAGGAACCGAAGTTTTCTTTCAACCTGACGATACTATTTTTCAGGAATTAGTCTTTAATTACGATACTTTAGCAAGTAGAATGCGAGAACTTTCTTATCTAAATAAAGGGATAAAAATTACCTTAACAGATGAACGCGTAACAGAAGAAAATGGTGAATTTAAAAGCGAACTGTTTTATTCTGAAGGTGGTCTGAGAGAATTCGTAGAATACATCGACGGTAATCGTGAAAGTATTATGAATAGTGTCATTTTCATGGAAGGTGAAAAAGATAATATTCCTGTAGAAGTTGCGATGAGATACAACACTTCTTACACCGAAAATCTGCACTCTTACGTTAATAATATCAATACTCATGAAGGTGGAACTCACCTCGCAGGTTTCAGAAGAGCTTTAACGAGAACTTTGAAGAAATTTGCAGATGAATTAGGACTTCCTGCAAAAGAAAAAGTAGAAGTTACCGGTGACGATTTCCGTGAAGGTTTAACTGCCGTGATTTCTGTAAAGGTAATGGAGCCTCAGTTTGAAGGTCAAACCAAAACGAAATTAGGAAACTCTGAAGTTTCTGGTGCAGTTGATAAGATCGTGGGCGAAATGTTGAGCAACTTTTTGGAGGAAAATCCAAATGAAGCAAAATTGATCGTTCAGAAAGTAGTTTTAGCTGCAAAAGCGAGACAAGCTGCAAAAAAAGCAAGAGAACTCGTTCAACGTAAATCGCCAATGGGAGGAAGTGGATTACCAGGAAAACTTTCTGATTGTTCTTCCAAAGATCCTGCAATTTCTGAGTTATTCTTAGTCGAGGGAGATTCTGCGGGTGGAACAGCAAAACAAGGTCGTGACCGCCATTTTCAAGCGATTCTACCATTAAGAGGTAAAATTTTGAACGTAGAGAAAGCAATGGTTCACAAAGTTTACGACAACGAAGAGATCAAAAATATTTATACCGCACTTGGTGTTTCTGTAGGAACTGAAGAAGATTCGAAAGCCCTAAATATTGCAAAATTAAGATACCATAAAGTAGTTATCATGTGTGATGCCGATATTGATGGTGCTCACATTTCAACTTTAATTATGACTTTCTTCTTCAGATATATGAAGGAATTAATTGAAAATGGATATATTTATATTGCACAACCTCCTTTATATTTATTAAAAAAAGGAAGTAAAAAGATTTATGCCTACAACGAAAAAGAACGTGAACAAATAACGTTAGAAATGGCTCCAGACGGGAAAGGCGTTGAAGTACAACGTTACAAAGGTCTTGGGGAAATGAATCCAGAACAACTTTGGGATACTACATTGAATCCTGAAAATAGAATTTTAAAACAAGTTACGATCGAAAGTTTAGCAGAAGCTGACAACGTATTCTCTATGTTGATGGGCGATGAAGTACCACCAAGAAGAGAATTCATCGAGAAAAATGCTATCTATGCAAAAATTGATGTTTAAGATTTCTTAAAATATTTATATTAAACTGTTCAAATTCTTGAGCAGTTTTTTTTATCATAAAATTATTAATAATGTATGGCTTATTACTTTTTTGGTTTAAGAAATCTATTCTTAAAATTTTTTTAAATAAATAATTTTCATTAAATTTAAAAATGAAAAATTTCTTCGTCATTTCAATCACCTTATCCTTATTTCTATTTAGCTGTAATAAAGAAAAAAAAACGGTCGAAGCCGCTTCGAAAGTTAAGGAAAAAACAATTATTGTTCCTGAAAAATTTGAGGTGGATTCTGTAAAAGTTGATGATTCTCTAAAAGTAGATAAAAATCTGACAATTGCTTTTAGATCTAAGTTATTGGTTTTCAATCAAATTAAAGATTCAGCTTTACTGGATTCAGTCTATGCAAGAGAAAACATTCATTCAACTAATTATTCTAAAGCCAATCTCACTAAAGAATTAGAGGCTAAAAAAGCTAAATTTTATAAAGAAACGAAGGATGGCTTGAAAGATTGGAAACCCGATTTTAAAACAACCTGGAATAATAATTCTGACATGACGGTTTATTCCAATAGGAACGATTTGTTAACGGTCAAATATTCCGGGGATGGATTTACAGGCGGCGCTCATGGATATTACTACGAATTTTATAAAGTTTTTGATCTTAAAAATAATAAAACACTGCACCTGTCAGATATTTTGACGGAGCAAGATCCTAAAATCTGGAGTAGAATTTTGATGGATAATTTCCTGAAAAACGATTTAGGAAAAGGTCAGGCTGAAATGCTCCTGGTGAAAGAAATTCCATTAACAGAAAATTTTTATTTAGGAAAGGATCATCTTTATTTCCTTTATAATCAATATGAAATTACAGCTTATGCTGCAGGTCCGGTTTTGATTAAAGTTCCTTTTTCAGCTATCAAACCTCTACTGAAAAGTGAATTCAAAACCCGATTAGGATTATAATAATTTTGAAGAAAGTAAGTTTAATGATTTGCTTTCTTTATTTTTGTAAACCATGAAAAATGTAGCTTTTATCATCAATCCTTTTTCTGCAAAGAAAAATTATCAGCTTTTTGTTGATTCCTTAAAAAAAGGCGTCGAAAATCCAAATTTTTATATTTCAGAATCACTCACAGGCACTGAAAATTTCATTAAAGAGAATTTCGAAAATACTGATATTTTCGTAGCAGTTGGTGGCGACGGAACAATTTCCTCCGTTGCAAAAAGCCTCATCAATACTGGGAAAATTCTTGCTATATTTCCTGCAGGTTCGGGAAATGGTTTTTCTAATGAAACCAATTTTACAAAAAATTTAGATGAACTTTTAGCAAAAATAAAAGCCTGTCAATTTCGGGAAATCGACACTTTTAAACTTAATGATCAACTTTCAATCAATGTTTCGGGGACTGGTTTCGACGGAAAAGTCGTAAAGGAATTCGAAAAAACAAGTCGAGGTTTCAAAAATTATATTCAAGTTTCTATCAGGACATTCTTTAATTACAAACCAATACAAGTTCGATTCAAATCTGAAGTTTTTAAAAAATACGACGGTGAATATCTCATGCTAAACGTTGCAAATACCCGTCAATTCGGGAATAATGCATATATCGCACCGCATGCAAGCACAGTCGATGGTTTGGCAGAAATTGTTTTAGTGAAAAAATTTCCATTAACGTACGGCGCACTTTTCGCGGTCCGTATGTTTTCAAAAAATTTAAAAGAAGATCAATATGTAACCTATCTTTCGGTTCCGGAAATTGAGTTTAGTGTGAATACCAAAGACTGGCATCTGGATGGGGAATACAATGAGATCTCCTCTCCTATTCACATTAAAGTTTTACCAAAAAGTTTGAAAATTTTAGTCTGAGAAACCCTCGAGAAAAAAGCTTTTTAAATTATTCCTGCAAGCCTTTTTTATAGGTTTCGAGAGCTCGCAAACGTGCAAATTTATGATCAATCATTGGTTGTGGATATTCTTTAGTTCCAAATTCTTTGACCCACTTTTTGATATATTTAAATTCTGGATCGAATTTCTTTTGCTGTTCTTCCGGATTGAAAACTCTGAAATATGGAGCCGAATCGCAACCTGTTCCTGCACTCCATTGCCAGTTTCCATTGTTCGCAGATAAATCGTAATCCAGTAACTTTTCTGCAAAATAAGCTTCACCGATTCTCCAGTCCATTAAAAGATGTTTCGTGAAGAAACTCGCACAAACCATACGAACGCGATTATGCATAAAACCTGTTTCATTTAATTCCCGCATTCCTGCATCAACAATCGGATAACCGGTTTTTCCCTCTTGCCATTTTTTTAAACTTTCATCATCATAAAGCCAGGCGATTTTGTCGTACTTTCTTTTAAAAGATTCGTGAATAACTTTTGGAAAGTGATATAAAATCTGCATAAAAAATTCCCGCCAAATCAATTCTTTCAAATAAGTTTCGTTGAGGTGATTGGCTTCTGCCGCTAATTTCCTGACGCTTATTGTTCCGAAACGAAGATGAACACTCATTTCCGAAGTTTTTGTCGTAGGAAAATTTCGGGTTTCGTGATAGGTTTTTAAAATATCACGATTAATTTTTGGAATTTTAAATTCATAATCTGTTTTTTTGAAACCGATTTTTTCTAAAGTAATTTTCTGTTTTTCAACGTTAATAAAATGATGAGGGAGTTTCTCACTAGGATATGACTTGGTTTCAACATCATTATTATATTTTATTAACCATTGCTTTGAATAAGGTGTGTAAATGGTATAAGGCGTTCCATCGGATTTTAAAATATCATCTTTATGGAAATGAACCTGATCTTTAAAAGTATAAAAATGAATATCGTTTTCCTTTAAAAACTGATCAATTTCCTTATCTCTTTGAATGGCAGAAGGTTCATAATCTTCATTACAGAAAACGCTTTCAATTTTGGAATCTTTTACTAAATCTTTAAAAATATTTAAAGGATTACCATGTAAAATCTTAATTGCTTTGCCAGATTTTGCTAAATAAATATTAAGTGTTTCTAAAGCTTGGAAAATAAAGTCGACCCTTTTATCTTCTTTATTATCTAATTTTGAAAGAATTTCTTCATCAAAAATAAAAATAGGTAAAATATTTTCTGAAGACTCCAAAGCTTTAAAAAGCCCATGATTATCGGACAGTCTTAAATCTCGCCGGAACCAGAAAATACTAATTCTATTAGGCATTTTCTACCATTTTCAAAATTTTCTTTGTTTCCTCATTTCTTAAATTCGTGTAAACCGTATGATGGAAAGTGTTTAATTTCTTCAAAGAATTGAGTAAATGTTCCTTCTCTTCATGATCCAATTTTCCACACATGATTTTTGAAACCATGGTAATATCTTTCATCGATTCTGAAAAAACTTTTTTCCCTTTTTCCGTCACCGAAATTCGAGTACTTCTCTTGTCATTTTCGTCTGGACTTTCGACCAATAAACCATTTCTCACCAATCTTTTGATGATTTCGATGCCAGTTTGTTTTTCGTGGGCATTTTTTTCAATCAACTGCATTTTCGTCAGGGACGGATAATCCATTAATCTAAAAAGATAAGTAAAATCTTCATTCACCAAATCAGGATGATTCTCTAACGATTTCTTTATCAAATGCTTAGAATAACGACCCAGCATAATTACCTGTTTAGCGATTTCATTTTCAAGATCGAAAACCTCTAGACCAAACTTTTCGGTAAGGTTTCTTGGCGTTTCGCTTTCGTAAGCTTTCTGATTTAAATAAAGACGGAAATCTTCCAAACTGGTTTGATTCCCAGGTTGAACTTTTTGAAAAGTATCTAATTCTGATAAGATATCGATGATTAAATTTAATTCCATATTAATAATTTTTTGTTATAATTTTATATTTCCTAAACCGCCGTCAACTCCGATTACTTGTCCTGTTATCCAGGAACTCTTATCTGAAAGTAGAAACTCGACGAGTTGCGCGCTGTCTTCTGTTGATCCAATTCTCTGCAATGGATGACGTTTTGCCGAAGCCTCCCTTTTTTCCTCCGTTGAAAGTAGCATTGCCGCCAAAGAAGTATCTGATAGCGACGGTGCGATCACATTTACCCGGATTTTTGCAGCGGCTAATTCTGAAGCTAAACTTCGGGCAAAACTTTCAATGGCACCTTTACTTGCCGCGATCGACGTATGAAAAGGCATTCCTACTTTAGCCGCAACGGTACTGAACAAGACAATACTTGCGCCACCCGACTTTTTTAGAATCGGCAAACATTTCTGAATAACGCGAACTGCTCCCAAAAAATTCTGATGAAAATCTGCTAGGAAATCTTCTTCCGTTAATCGGTTAAAAGGCTTCAGGTTGATGGATCCCGGACAAAAAACTACGCCATGTAATTGGTCGGGCAAAGATAATTCACTCAAGTCGTCTTTCGCAACATCAAACTGAAAAAATTGAGTACCTAAACTTTCAAGTTCTGGTGTTAAGTTTCGCGAAATGGTGTAGAGATTTTCCTCTTTTAAAAGTTGCGCGGTTTTCAGTCCAATTCCTCTTCCTGCACCAATTATTAATATATTTTTCATCGCTGAATTTTATTTTTTTTATTTATTTATTCCTTTTGCATTTTTCACTGCAATAAATGACATTATCCCAATTTTTCTCCCACTTTTTTCGCCAGGAAAATTCTTTTTTACAGACGGGACAAATTTTAAAAGGAAGATTTACCTTCTTTACATTTTTCAAAGTGAAAACACATTATTTAGGTTTCGCATAAGGCAATTGTTCTAAAAACTGACTCGAATAATACGCATCTAAACCACCACTTAATAAAAGATTGTCTGGATTAACCAAACCATCTTCAGACAAACGTTTTTCGGGAATTTGAATCGACTCAATACTTCCGATAACCATGATCGTGTTGTTAATTTCAATATTTAAGATCTGTTCAAATTTCATTTCAATTTTAATGTCGGCTTCCTTCACAAAAGGCGGAAAAATTTCAAGTAAATACTCTGGTGTAAAACCTACAGCTTCAAACTCAGAAATATTTTTTGGATAACGAGCCGAAGTTTGATGTGCCTCTTTTATCCACTTTTTATCGATCAAATTAATCGTGTAAGAGCCAGTTTCCCTAATATTTTCTAAAGTATCGCGCTCCACGACATCGGGTCTTGAAATAAAACCAAATAACGGCGGATTCGCTCCCAAATGGATCACCGAATTGAAGATCGCAACATTTTCCTGACCCTCTTTCGACTTCGTTCCTATCAAAGCAACCTGCCGAATTCCGGCTAAAGAGTTGATCAGTTTGATCCGGAAATATTTTTCACTCTCCGACATCATTTCTTTCGTCATTCTAATTACAGCATCGCTCATCTTATCTCTTACTAATTTTATTTCCAGAGATTGATTTTTGTCGGCTGCACCGGAATCGATCGATTTCAGCATTTCTTTTGTGCAAATGCTTTTGGCTTACTCCCGAATTCACACGAGCCCGCCACAAATTGAAAGAACTTCTTTTCAGTTCCTTTCTCATCAAAGCGATCACGTCTTTTTCTGCCAAAGCAAATTGGTAAGTGATGGCTTCAAAAGGAGTCCGATCTTCCCAAGCCATCTCTATAACCCGGTCGATTTGTGCGTCGTCTAAAATCAATTTTTTATAAAATTTTTGTAATTATTAATCTTAACATCTTTCGCATTAATGTCATGCATCAAACTGTATAAACCGAAAAATGTTCTGTTCATATAGATGAAATGTTTGGAACCCCGATTTGCATTTCGACCTTTCATCTGGGTATTCTTCGCATATTTTTGACCTAAATCAGCAATAGCTTCAAAAAAAGTATTGTCTGAAAAATCAAAATTTTCTTCCTGAAAAGGCGTCGTGAACAAATAGAGCAATTCGTAAAAAATCTGAGTGAAAAATTCTTTCTCTTCCGCCGAATCGTCTTCTCTAATAATTTCCAGTTCCAGTAATTTCTGATCGAAAAATTCTTTATTATCTAGATTTTCTCTCAACGATAATTCAAAATAAGGCACATAAAACTCTTCCGGAATCGCTTTCATACATCCAAAATCGATAGCGATCAAAGTTCCGTCTTCTGAAACCAGGAAATTTCCCGGATGCGGATCGGCGTGAACTTTTCTCAAGTAATGAATTTGAAACATATAAAAATCCCACAAAGCCTGCCCAACTTTTTGCGCCATTTCCGGATCTTTATTCTGCTCGCAAAAAGTAGATAAATGCTTCCCGTGCATCCAGTCCATCGTGATTATTTTACCATTCGATAATTCCGGATAATAATTTGGAAAAGCCAGATTGGGTAAGTTTTCACAACTTTTTCTTATTTCTAAACTTTGTTGCAGTTCCAATACGTAATCAGTTTCTTCTAAGAGCTTATCTTCAACTTCTTTGAAATATTGATCAGAATTCTTTCCTTTGATATTAAACATCTTCATCGCAATCGGTTTAACCATGGCTAAATCGGAAGAAATACTGTCGGAAATACCCGGATATTGAATTTTTACCGCAAGTTCTTTTCCATCTTTCGAAGCTTTGTGAACCTGACCAATACTTGCAGCGTTTGTAGACTCTGCATTAAAACGGTCAAACAATTCTGTCGGTTTTTTTCCAAAATAATTTTTAAAAATCTTGACTACTAAAGGCGCAGAAAGTGGCGGAACCTGAAATTGAGAAAGTGAAAACTTCTCAACGTACGCAGCTGGTAAAATATTTTTTTCCATGCTTAACATCTGAGCGACTTTCAAAGCACTTCCTTTCAATTCTTTTAAACCGTCGTAAATATCAGAAGCATTATTCTTATTGAGGTTTCCTTTGGCTTCATCTTCTGTTTTAGTGATTTTTTCACCGTAGTATTTAAGGTAATTCACTCCGATTTTTGCTCCTGTCGAAATCAACTTACTTGCGCGTTCAATTTTACCTGTAGGGATTCTATCTAATGTTTTCATCCGTTATTTTTTACCTTTTCATTAAATAAAAATTTGCCCAGATCAACCAATTTCTTCAAAGGTTTTACATCTAAAAGTTCAAAACTGGTATCGACTGATTTCTCAATAAAAATGTCCGTTTTTTCGAAATTTGAACTCGTATCATCGAGCCAGAATTTAAGTGTTGCCATAAAATGACCCCAATACAATTCCTCAATTCCTTTGTTTTTAAATCGTTCGATTTTCGCCATACTTTCAGAAGTATTGTCCATCATCGGCTCTGAAATTTCTAAACTCCTCACAAATATTTGGAATTCTTTTTTCAAAGGCCACATCTTTTTGATATTCTGAAGGTCATTTTTCTCAGAATCTAAAAGATAAATGATTAAACTTCGGTTCATAGTTAACTGCTCAAAAAAGGTGTAGTAAAAGGAGAGCAATTTGTGTTTGGCACTTTGCGCCTGATAATTTTCTTCCTCAGAAATCAAAACAAGAGCTTGATTCATGAAGAATCTTAAATAATCGCCTTCTAACTGAACGAAATTTGCATAGTAAAAATAGAAGTCTGTTTCGCTGATCTGATTATCTTCACAAAAGGTAAAAACATTCAAAGGCTTTTTATTATTTCTCAATGCATAATTAGAATAGAGGTCGAGTATTTTTTGCTGAGAAGCATCTATATTTTTCATATCTTGTTAAATATTTATTGACAAATTTAGTAAAAATATTTTCTAATTAAGAAATAAAAGTATATTTTTGTTCTATTATTATTTAAATGAAAAAAGTAGTTATTATTGGATCTGGTTTTTCCGCAATTGCTTCTGCCTGTTATATGGCTAAAGCTGGTTATTCTGTGCAAGTTTTAGAAAAAAACGAACAATTGGGAGGGCGTGCTTCAATGTTAGAAATTGACGGATTTAAATTCGACATGGGACCAAGTTGGTATTGGATGCCGGATATTTTTGAGCGGTTTTTTTCAGATTTTGGAAAAAAAGTTTCCGATTATTACGAATTGAAAAAACTTTCTCCGGGTTACAGAGTGGTTTTTGGGAAAGACGATTACATTGATATTTCTGATGAACCCGAAAAAATCATTGCAAAATTTGAAGAAGTAGAGCCAGGAAGCGGAAAGCACCTGAGAAAATTCATGGAAGATTCTCGGAAGAATTATCAGATCGCAATGAAAGATCTGGTTTATAATCCCGGAAAATCGTTATTAGAACTGGTGAGTTTAGAAACTGCGACAAGATTAAATTTATTTGTGCAGAATATTTCACAAACGGTCCGTAAGAATATTAAAAATCCAAAACTTCAAAGTATTTTAGAGTTTCCTGTATTATTTTTGGGTGCAAAACCACAAAATACACCCGCTTTTTATAATTTTATGAACCATGCCGATTTTGGTTTGGGAACTTGGTATCCGAAAGGTGGATTTAATGCCGTTGCTTTAGGAATGGTGAAACTGGCGAAAGAATTAGGCGTTCAATTTCTGGTCGATCAGGAAGTTACTCATATTGAAACTTTAAATAATAAGGCGACCAAAGTAATTACAAAGACTGAAACTTTTGAAGCGGATCTCGTAATTTCCGGCGCAGATTATGCGCACACCGAAAAATTATTAAAACCGGAGCAAAAAAATTATCCCGAAGAGTACTGGAAGAAAAAAGTTTTTGCACCTTCCTCCTTTTTATATTATGTTGCATTTGACAAAAAAGTTCCGGAACTTCAACATCATAATTTATTTTTTGACACTGATTTTGGGCTGCATGCCGTAGAGATCTATGACGAACCAAAACTACCAACGAAACCTTTGTTTTATGCAAATTTCTCTTCTAAAACCGATCATGATTTATGTCCGGAAGGAAAGGAAATCGGCTTCTTCCTGATTCCTGTTGCAGTGGATCTGGAGGACAATCAGGAAATTCATGACCGGTATTTTGAACTGATCATGGATCGTGTGGAAAAAAATATTGGAGTCGATTTGCGCGACTCAGTAATTTTTAAGAAAAGTTTTGGGGTACAGGATTTCAAAGAGCGGTACAATTCTTGTCGTGGTAATGCTTATGGCTTAGCAAACACTTTATTACAAACTTCTATTTTAAGACCAAGTATCAGCAACAAGAAAATTAAAAATCTTTTTTATACTGGTCAATTGACTGTTCCGGGACCCGGCGTTCCACCAGCATTGATTTCTGGAAAAGTAGTAACCGATTATATCATTCAACATCAAAATAAAATATTCTAATATCATGAATAATTTAGAGATTTTCAACTCATTTTGCGGCCAGTCTTCTAAGATGGTTACCGAGAAATACAGCACGTCCTTTTACAAAGCATCGTCGCTTTTTCAACCAGAAATTCGCCAACACATCTATAATATTTATGGTTTTGTAAGATTAGCTGACGAAATTGTAGATACTTTCCATGATTATGACAAAGTAAAATTGATGGGCGAATTTGAGCAAAATTACCATTCGGCTAAGGAGAATGGGATTTCACTAAACCCGATCCTGCATTCTTTTTGTCTGACGCAGCGTGAAAAAAATATTCCGCAACATTTAGTAGATGCCTTTTTACATTCTATGAAAATGGATCTTGGCGAGATCAAAGATCTGAATGACGAAAAGTATAATGAGTATATTTACGGTTCGGCAGAAGTAGTTGGTTTGATGTGTCTGAAAGTTTTTGTGAACGGTAATGATGAAGAGTATGAAAAACTAAAACCTTATGCTCAAAGTCTAGGTGCTGCTTTTCAGAAAATTAATTTTTTGCGTGATATCAACGCAGATTTTATCGATTTGAACCGTACTTATTTTCCCGGAGTTGATTTTAAAAACTTTTCAGCTCGGGAAAAAATTGAAATCGAGCAAGATATTGCCAAAGATTTTGAACATGCGAAAATTGGAATTAAAATGTTACCAATTTCCAGTAAATTAGCAGTTTTTATGGCTTTTAAATATTACTTTAATCTGTTGAAAAAAATTAAAAAAACCAAACCAGAATTGCTTCTAACGAAAAGAATCAGAGTTTCAAATGCTCGAAAAATGTATCTTTTCGGAGAGATGATCTTAAACAAAAATTTGAATTTGCTTTAATGAAAAAATTGGTCCTATTGTTTTTCTTATTAATTTCCAGCTTTATGTTAACACAGAATTTGAAAGAGTATAGAACTTTAATTCAACTTGGCAAAGATTCTGAAAAATCTTCAATACAATTAATAGAGAAATCGACAAGCGCTTATAATTCAACCAAAGAACCTATTTTTTTAGGATTTATAGCCGTTGGTGATTTTTTTATGGCCAAACATGCTTTTAATCCAATAAAAAAAATTTCCTATTTTTCGCACGGCAAAAAAATGTTGGAATCAGCAGTAGAAAGGGATCCTACGAATTTGGAAATCAGATTAATGCGTTTAATTGCACAGGAAAACATTCCGAGGATCTTAGGATATCATCAACATATTGAGGAAGATCGTAATTTTGTACACAGAAATTATAAGAAGACCACCGATTCTGATTTAAAAACTTTTATTGTCGAATATTTAAAATTATAAAATGGAAATTTTAGGATATATTATTTTAACACTTTGCGTCTTTGTAACCATGGAAGGCGTCACGTGGCTTACTCACAAGTTTATCATGCACGGTGCAGCGGGTTGGTATTTTCATGAAGATCATCATCAACCGGGATATCCTCATGTATTTGAAAAAAATGATGCTTTTTTTGTAGTTTTCGCAGTTCCAAGCATGTTGCTTTTCTTTTTCGGAACCTGGAATGGATTGAACTGGATGTTTTTTGTCGGACTGGGAATTCTTTTATATGGAATTGCTTATTTCACCATTCACGATGTTTTAATTCACAGAAGATTCAAATGGTTTGAAAAAACGAACAACTGGTATTTGAGAGGCTTGAGAAAAGCTCACAAAATTCACCACAAACACCTAGGAAAAGAAGAAGGTGAATGTTTCGGAATGTTGTATGTGCCGCTGAAATATTTTAAAGAAGCTCGATTAGCGACCGTTAAAAAGTAGTTGATCAAACCTTTAGAGCTGAACTCTTTTCAAGACCAATAATTAAAGCCATCTCATATAATATTTGGCAAAGGAATATTGCGTTTAAGCCATAAACTTTTTGGTTTGAATTTGATCTAACGTCACTACAATAATAATCTCCTTTACATTAAAGTTGAGTAAAATTTGTAATACTCAGCAGAATAAAATTTCTTCTAAAAACTACCATGAAAATTAACATCGTCAAACAATCAGGAATCTATACCTTAACATCAGAACAGATTTTACCCATTTCACTGGAGAAAGCCTGGGAATTTTTTACAGTTCCCATGAACTTAGATAAGATTACCCCTAAGGAAATGGATTTCAAGATCACCAACAATCCGCCTGCGAAAACTTACAAAGGACAGATCATTACTTATAAAATCGGTATTTTACTGATGATCAAAGCCAATTGGGTAACGGAAATTACTCATTTAGAAGACCATCAGTTTTTTGTAGATGAGCAACGTTTCGGACCTTACGCAATGTGGCACCACGAACATCATTTTGAAGAAATTGGTCCGGAAAAAGTAAAGATGACCGACATCGTCAATTTCAAAATGCCTTTCGGGATATTGGGCGATTTATTTGGCGGAACTTTAGTCAAAAATAAGGTCAGATTTATTTTTGAAAGCCGCTATACCATTTTAGAAAAATTCCTAAAACCATGAAAATACTTCTTACAGGAGTCACGGGTTATATCGGCAAAAGACTTCTCATTCAACTTTTGGAAGAATGTCATCACATCGTATGTTCTGTAAGAGACCGTCAGCATTTTGGAGCACATCTTTTCAAAAATAATTTAGACCAAATTGAGGTTATAGAGAATGATTTTTTGAACAAGGATACCTTACACGATATTCCTAAAGATATCGATGCCGCTTATTATCTGATTCACTCCATGTCCTCCAGCGACGGCGATTTTTCTGAAAAAGAAAAAACTTCTGCAGAAAACTTTCGGGATGTTTTAGAGAAAACTCACGTAAAACAGGTCATATTTTTAACGGGAATTATCAATGAAGATAAACTTTCCAAACACTTAGAATCGAGAAAAAATGTGGAAGAGGCATTGCAGAGTTCGGTTTACGCCTTAACGTGCTTGCGAGCCGGAATTATTGTGGGATCAGGAAGCGCCTCTTTTGAGATTATTCGTGATATCGTAGAAAAACTACCGGTAATGATCACACCAAAATGGCTGAATACGAAATGTCAACCGATTGCAATTCGCAATGTTATTCAGTATTTAATCGGTGTTTTAGGAAAAGAATTTACCTACAATAAACATTACGACATCGCCGGAAATGACATTTTGACGTACAAACAAATGCTTTTGCAGTATGCTGAAATTCGAGGGTTGAAACGAACCATCTTTATTGTGCCTGTTATGACACCGAAATTATCTTCTTACTGGCTTTACTTCGTGACTTCCACAAGTTATTTTCTTGCGAAAAATTTAGTCGATAGCATGAAGATCGATGTGGTTGCAACTAAAAATGATTTGGGAGAAAAATTGGGAATTCATCTTTTTTCTTATAAGGAAGCGATACAAATGGCTTTCGATAAAATTAAGCAAAACAATGTTTTATCAAGTTGGTACGATTCATTTACCAATCAGTTTCATACCAGACAGGTTTGGCAATATTTAGAAGTTCCGGATGAAGGCTGCTTCAAAGATATCAGAGATATAAAAGTCGATGATGAAGAAGCGACGATCAACCGCATTTTCAGTATTGGTGGTACAACCGGATGGTATTACGCAGATTTTCTCTGGAGAATCCGTGGATTTTTAGACAAACTTTTTGGTGGTGTCGGTTTAAGACGAGGCCGTAGAAATATGACTGAATTAGAAGCTGGAGATTCTGTAGATTTTTGGCGTGTTTTGTACGCTGACAAAGATAAAAAGCGACTTTTACTTTTCGCTGAAATGAAACTTCCGGGTGAAGCTTGGTTAGAATTTAAAATTAAAGATGGCGTTTTGCATCAGGAAGCAACTTTTCGTCCGCTAGGATTGTCGGGCAGATTGTATTGGTATTCCGTTCTGCCTTTTCACGGTTTAATTTTTAATGGAATGCTGAAAAAGTTGGGAGGAAAATAATCCTTATTAAATCATAAAAACTTGCCGCTTTGTTGTATAGTTTTTAGATCTAATTAAAATTAAGCAGCTTAGTAATAAATATTTACTGAACCGCACCCAATACAACAAAGGCAAGAAATTAGTAATGATTGTTCATTCTTCTATTCATCATGTTTTCTAGAATCACTGCAAATATATTATACAGTTTACAAATACTACTTAACATTTGTTAATTCGGAGTTATTTTTATTCTTTCTTTACGAATTCTAGATAAATGAACAGGAGAAATATTGAGCCAGGAAGCGAGATGTTTCAACGGTACAACATCTAAATATCGGGCAAAATAACTTTCTATAAAATCATAATTTTCGCTTGCAGTATTAAAGCTGATGATATTTCGAAAATTCATCAGTTTCACATAATGTTCCTCCATGATTATAAGTCCAAACAGAGCCCAATCATGATGCTGAATATAAAGCATCATTAATTTATCCCTGTTTATCGTATATATGGTAGAATCTTGGTAGCAACAAATATCACATCTGCTTGCTGTTTGCGTAATAAAACTTTCATACTCTGTAATAAGAGTGCTTTCCTGCTCCAGCCAAATCGTTTTTTCTTCGCCGTCTCGATCCTCAAAATAGCAACGTGTGATCGAATTTTCAGCCACAAAAATTCCTTTACATATTTCACCTGCTTTCAAAATAAAATCGCCGCTTTTACACTCAAATACTTGAAATTGCTCTAAACCAATTTCTAACATTTCTAAATCGAAATCGGGTTTATACGCAAGTACTTTTTGCCTGATAAAATCTTTATCTCCTTTATTTGTTATCATAGTAAATTATTCTACTGCGACAGAATCATCACCGCGTCCGTCTGCAACTGCAACTGCATTTCCTTTTTCATCAATGACGATCATTTCGGTTCTGCCGATTTGAGATTCTCTTTCGATTTTATAATTCATCTTTTCTAAATCTCTAATGGTAGATTCAGGAAAATTCTTTTCTACCATTACGGTTTCAGGAAGCCACTGATGATGAAATTTAGGGGAGTTTACAGTCATATTCGGACTCAATTTAAAATCTAAAATATCAACAATAGATTGATAAACCGAAGTTGGGATCGTAGTTCCGCCCGGAGTTCCGACAATAATATAAGGTTTTCCGTTTTTCAAAACAATTGTTGGCGTCATAGAACTCAACATTCTTTTCCCAGGTTTAATGGAGTTTGCTTCACCACCAACAGCACCAAACATATTCGGAACACCAGGTTTTACGGAGAAATCATCCATTTCATTATTTAGAAAAAATCCTGCTCCGGAAACTACTACTTTGCTTCCGTACAATCCATTTAATGTTGTTGTAACTGCAACTGCATTTCCGTCTTTATCAACAATGGAAATATGCGTAGTTTCTGTAGATTCTTTCGGTTGCGTGATAATTTTGCCAACTTCTGAACTTGGTGTTGCATCTTTTTTATTATAAGATTTCCATCTGTTTTTTAAATATTCGTCGGAGATTAACATCGCAGTTTGATCTTTAATAAATTCGGGATCTCCCATGTATTCTGCGCGGTCTGCAAAAGCACGACGTTCCGCTTCTACCATAATTTGAACGGCTTGCGTAGAATTCTGCTGATATTGATCTAAATTTTCGAAGCTTGCCATTTTCAACATTTGCGCTAAAAGAATTCCACCACTTGAAGGCAAAGGCATAGCGACGATTTCGTTATTCTTATAATTAAAAGCGAGTGGTTTTCTTTCCACCACTTTGTAATTTTTCAAATCATTTAAAGTAATGATTCCGTTGCCGCGTTTCATTTCCTGTGTGATGAGTTGTGCCGTTTTTCCTTCGTAGAAACCTTTAGCTCCATTTTTTTGAATCAATTTTAAAGTTGCTGCCAATTCTTTCTGAACGAGAATATCGCCTTGTTTCCAAGGAGACGTCTTTTGAAAAACGGTTTTGCTCTTATTATGTTGATTGAAATATTCCATTTGATTATTGAGCAAACTGGCTTCTTTATTTGTGATCGCAAATCCTTGTTCTGCCAAATCAATTGCGGGTTGAATCAGTTTTTCCATCGGAAGTTTTGCATATTTCAAAGTAGCAAAAAATCCGGCAACAGAACCTGGAACTCCAACGGCTAATCTGCCGTTTTGAGAAAGATCGGTATTGGAATTTCCTTTTTTGTCGAGATACATATCTTTTGAGGCTTTTTCTGGAGCTTTTTCGCGGAAATCAATCGTAAATTTTTCGCCATTATTTTTTACACCAACTAAAAATCCGCCGCCACCAATATTTCCTGCTTGAGGATAAACAACGGCTAAAGCGAGCTGAGTCGTGATTATAGCATCGTAAGCATTCCCACCCATTTTCATAATTTTTGCGCCGGCTTCACTTGCCAAAGGATGTGCAGAAACGACCAAACCTTTGCCTTTGGTGCGAATTTCTTTGACAATATTAATGTCGGTAAACTGGGAAAATGCGAACTGAGAAATCAGAACTAAGAGTAGACTAAACTTTTTCATGCGTAAAAATTTTATCAAAAATAGGGAAATTGGATGGTTTGCCACGATTTTATTTGACACGCTATTGCGACCCGACTTGAGTGGATCCCGATTTAAAATCGGGATGGAACGGAAGGCGGGAAAAGTCGCCCAAAAAATTATTTTAGGAATAGTATTTCTTTTAACCTTCTATTTTTCTAAATTTGTGCATCTCAAAAATCAAAATATGGAATCCTACACGGAAAAAATTCTTATCACCGGTGCGCTTGGACAAATCGGTACTGAACTTACAAACAGACTGGTTGAAATTCATGGCGCTGAAAATGTAGTGGCTTCCGGATTGGACCGATGGGATAAAAACCTTACTTCCGCAGGGTTTTATGAGAGAATGGATGTGACGAATACCCAACTGGTGCGTCAGGTAATTAAAGATTATGAAATCACGACGGTTTATCATTTGGCTTCATTACTTTCCGGGACTTCGGAAAAACAACCGCTTTTTGCGTGGAAATTGAATCTGGAACCTTTGCTGAATTTCTGTGAACTGGCGAAAGAAGGTTTGCTAAAAAAGATATTCTGGCCAAGTTCAATCGCTGTTTTTGGGAAAGGAATTCCAAAGGAAAATGTAGGTCAGGATGTAGTTTTGAATCCAACAACTGTTTATGGAATTTCTAAAATGGCGGGTGAAAAATGGTGCGAATATTATTTTGATAAATTTGGAGTTGATGTAAGAAGTATTCGATATCCTGGATTAATTTCATGGAAAACTCCTGCAGGTGGTGGAACTACAGATTATGCGGTAGAAATTTTTTATGAAGCCGTAGAAGAAGGAAAATACACGAGTTATATTTCAGAAAACACAGCGATGCCGATGCTGTATATGGAAGATGCAATCAATGCAACTTTGAAATTAATGGAAGCTCCGAAAGAAAAATTAACAATCCATACTTCTTATAATTTGGGTGGATTATCTTTTACTCCAAAACAATTAGGGGAAGAAATCAAGAAGGAAATCCCAGAATTTACGATGGATTATACCACGGATTTCCGACAGGCGATCGCTGATTCCTGGCCAGCTTCGATTGACGATTCTATTGCAAAAAAAGATTGGGGCTTAACGTATGATTTCGATATTTCGGAAATGACAAAAGATATGCTGAAGAATTTGAAGGTAAAATTAAGTAAAAAATAATTTTAATGATTCTACTCACTTTCAACATTACTAATAACAGAAGTGATTTTGAGAAGAATTACGATCTTACCGATGAAGAAATTCTAAAAATCACAGAACAAAACACGTCTTCGATTCTGCGGACTTTAGAAAATAACAATGTTCTTGCTACTTTTTTTGTAGAAGTTTCTATAGTTGAAAAACTAAAACCTTTAATAAAAAAAATAATTGGCAAAGGTCATGAAATTGCTTTCTACAATGAAAATTCCTCTTTGTTGGAAATAGAAACTGCAAAGGGCAGTATTGAGGAAAATATAAATAAGATTATCCGTGGAATCAGACAGAAGGAAGTTTCACTTTCTATAGAAGAACTTAAAAAACTGGAATTCACTTACATTTCGAATATTGAAAATGCTGATATCCTTTTTCCTTTCAAAAGACTAAAACGGAGCACCCAAATTTTGCAGAAAAGTGGATTGAGTATTATTCCTGAAAGCATTTCTCCCTACTCTCAAATCCCTTACAACGATTTTGTTTTTCAAGCTTTACCTCTTCAATATTACAAAAGTATGGTTCTGGAAACCATGAAAAATGATGATTTTGTATTGGTGTATATTAATTCTTGGCAATTCACCAATTTTGGAAAGTTCCACTTTAAAATTCCGTTTTACAGAAAATATAATTCCGGACGAAAAATGGATGATAAACTGGAAAATTTTCTGCGATGGATTAATGATGAAAATTTAGCTTTTTCCCGAATGAAAGATTTTATATTTTAGCTTTCTACAAGTAAAAAGTAGAATTTATTTTTAATTCGCAATGAAAGTTGAATTGGGAAATTAAATAATAATAAAAATTCGCTTTTCATTGCCTAATACTTTTATTTTATTTAATTTTGAAAGAAGTTTAACAAAATAAAATTATTTTATTATGAAAAAAATTCTACTTATTGCCTCCTTCTTGGCGATTCCTTTTTTGGGAAATTCTCAAATCTTCCAAGAAAATTTTGACGGTAACGGCCCGGGTTTCGCAGCTTGGACGCTTATTGATGTTGATGGACTTATGCATGATCCGGCTGTAGCAGATTTTGACGCAGGTGCGTGGATTCGAAAAAACAGAGGCGGACCAATTCCAAATTACGGAGGTCCGGATAACGACTTTGCTGCAATGAGCTCTTCTTATTACAGTCCGGTCGGAACTTCTAACGATTGGCTTATCTCCCCGCAAATAACTTTACCAGCGGCAAATGCTTTCCTACAGTGGGATTCTAAAGCCCAGGATCTTACCTTTAAAGATGGTTACAAAGTAATGTTATCTCCGAACGGTGGAAATACTGTTGCGGATTTTACGGTTCAGTTATTTACCATTCCTGCAGAAAATTCTGCTTGGACGACCAGAACTGTTAATCTTAATGCATATGTAGGAACTAATGTTCGTATTGCATTTGTAAATAATTCTACTGATATGTTTGTATTGTTGGTCGATAATATTTCTGTAAATCTACAACCAACAGCTCCACCAAACTGCCCTGCTCTTGTAGCTCCGGTTAATGGTGCAACTGGTATTAATTATTATGCTCCAGTTGCTTTATCTTGGTCGGCTTCCACAGGAGCGTCAAGTTATGATGTTTATCTTGGAACAAGCCCAAATCCTACCACTCTATTAGGAAATGTTACTGGTACAAGTACTACTGCACCAGGACTTTTAGCAGGAACAACATACTATTGGAAAGTAATTGCTAAAAATACAGCAGGTGATTCAGTAGGATGTACGGAATTTTCTTTCCAAACTAATCAAGCTCCAACATCGCCACCGAACTGTCCAGTTATTGTGGCTCCGGCAAATGGTGCGACAAGCGTTGATTACACCGCTCCAATACCATTATCCTGGACTGCTTCAACAGGAGCGACAAGTTATGATGTTTATTTAGGAACCAATGCCAATCCTACCACTTTATTAGGGAATGTAGTTGGAACGAGTACCACAGCACCAGGACTATTACCTTCAACAACTTACTACTGGAAAGTTCTTGGTAAAAACGAAGCAGGAGCTTCTGTAGGTTGCACTGTATATTCATTTACAACCGCTGCAAATCCTTTCGCACCATATTGCGGCCCGCTTGCATTCACTTTTAAAGAACCAATAACTCTGGTTAATTTTGCAGGAATTAATAATGTTTCAAGCCCCGCAACAGCAGGAGGAATTGGTCATGAGAATTTCATAACTATCGTTGGGAATGTTAACCAAGGAGGTTCTTATCCTATTACATTAAAAGGAAATACTGATGGACCATACACGAACAGATTTGCAGTATTTATCGATTGGAATCAAAATGGAATTCTTGATGATAACGGTGAAACTTATTTAATTACGCAAACTATTGTAAACTCCACAGGAGTAGATGCAGTACAAGCAGTTCAAACATTGGCAGTTCCAGCGGGTGCAACCTTAGGAAACACCAGAATGAGAGTTAAAAAGATTTTCGGCACAACAGATTATGCAAACCCATGTTTAGGTGGATCATTTGGACAAGCTGAAGATTACACGATCAACGTTGGAGCAGCTTTAGCAGTAAACGATATGGCTAAAAATGCGATTAGAGTTTATCCTAATCCAGTTGTAGATGTTTTAAATATTGAAGCACCATCAAACGTGAAATCAATATCTGTTTTTGACTTGTCAGGAAAAGCAGTTTCTACACAAGTGTTAAATGCTGCAAAATCTCAGGTTAATCTTTCTAAATTGGCACCGGGAGTTTACATGGTTAATGTTGTAATGGACAATGAAACCAAAACAGTAAAAATTATTAAAAAATAAATTTTAACTAATAATAACTAAAGGTCTGTAGAAATACAGGCCTTTTTTATTTATTTGACTGAAACATTGCGTCTTTGGGAAAAAATTTATATTTTTGCACCTTGAAATAATTAACAAATTAATTAACATTATGAACAATTACGAAACTGTTTTCATTTTAACTCCCGTTCTATCTGATGCTCAGGTGGAGGAAGCAGTAAAAAAGTTTGAAGATTTGCTTAAAGCAAACAATTGCGAAATCGTTGCCAAAGAAAATTGGGGACTTAAGAAATTAGCTTATCCTATTCAATTAAAAAAGAATGGATTCTACACTTTGATCGAATTCAAAGGTGAAGGTACTGTAGTTGCAGATTTAGAAACTGCTTACAAACGTGACGAAAGAGTAATTCGTTACCTTACTACAAAACTTGATAAACATGCGATCGAGTATGCAGTTACAAGAAGAACGAAAGTAAAAACTGCGAAAGTTTAATTTTAACCCTCAAAAAAAAGAAAAGTTATGGCAATAGATGATATGGCAAAACAAGCCTCTGCAGGAGGTGAATCTGAAGTTAGATTTTTAACTCCACTTGATATCAATACAAAAACTGATAAAAAATACTGTAGATTTAAAAAATACGGAATCAAACACGTAGATTATAAAGATGCAAACTTCCTTCTTCAGTTCGTAAATGAACAAGGTAAAATTTTACCAAGAAGATATACAGGAACATCTTTGAAATACCAAAGAAAAGTTTCTTCAGCGATTAAAAGAGCAAGACATTTAGCAATGATGCCTTATGTTGCGGATCTTTTAAAATAAAAACTGCTCTTAGCAATACGCTTTATGCAAAGTGCATAACGCCAAAAAAGTTGCTGAATAATAATTTAATTCTAACGATTTTTAGATAGAAGACAGAGGAATTTATTCTTCACTCTATTTAAATTTAAAAACGGACAACAACAATGCAAATCATATTAAAAACAGACGTAGAAAACTTAGGACTTGAGTTCGATACGGTAAATGTAAAAAACGGATACGCGAGAAACTTCTTATTACCAAAGGGTTTAGGACTTCTTGCAACACCAAAAAACAAAGCGGCTTTAGAAGCAACTTTGGAAGCTAGAAAAGAAGAAGAAGCGAAATTGGTTGCTACGGCAAACTCTATCGTTGATCAATTGAAGAAAACAAACATTACTATTGCTACGAAAGTAGGTTCTGGCGATAAACTTTTCGGATCGATCAACAACGCAAATCTTTCTGAAGAACTTTCTAAAGCAGGTGTTCAGGTTGACAAAAAATACATCAAAATTCCTGGGAATACGATCAAGAGAACTGGTAAAGTAACTGCGATCATCAGACTTCACAGAAATGTAGAACATAATTTCGAATTCGATATTGTTTCTGATGCTCCACCAGTTGTAGCTGCTCCAAAAGCAACTCCAGCTCCGAAAAAAGTAGAAGAAACTCCTGCTGAAGAAGCGTAAGCAATTTGAAAATAAAAAAATAATCCGGTAATTCATTTTATCGGATTTTTTTGGCTCTAAATTCATAGCACAATAATTTTTTTTTAATTTATTAAAGTAATAATTTTGATTCATGCTAAAAATCATAGTATACTTAAGGGAAAGAATCAAGCAATCTTTCGACAATCTGCATAATGAAAGACTGAAAAATAACCTTTTACAGGCTATTCCATTTTGGGTTGGATCACTGATTACGGGAGTTTTCGCAGTGCTTTATGCAAAAGCTTTTGTTTGGGGAGAAACTTTGATGAATCTTATTTTCGATTGGCATGACTGGATGATTTTCATTATTGCTCCCGTCGGGTTTGTGCTTTCCTGGTGGCTCGTAAAAGAATTTGCACCGTACGCCAAAGGAAGCGGAATTCCCCAAGTAATGGCTGCAGTAGAACTGGCGAACCCAAAAGAACATACCAAGATTCGGAATTTATTAAGTTTAAAAATTATCGTTTTCAAAGTCTTATCGAGTCTGGCTTTAATCATTGGAGGTGGCGCAGTTGGACGAGAAGGTCCGACCATTCAAATTGCCGGTTCAGTTTTTCGAAAGGTAAATGAATATCTTCCAGACTGGTGGCCAAAAATTTCTAAGAAAAATATGATTCTCACCGGTGCAGCGGCAGGACTTTCTGCAGCCTTCAATACTCCTTTGGGTGGAATTGTTTTTGCGGTGGAGGAACTTTCCAAAACGCATATCAACTATTTCAAAACAGCACTTTTCACGGCTGTTATTATTGCAGGTTTAACTTCGCAGACTTTAGCGGGTTCTTATCTTTATTTGGGTTATCCGAAAACTGCAGATGTCACTTTATCCATCATGTTTCCTGTGATTTTGGTCTCTATCATTGCAGGAATTTTTGCAAGTCAACTTTCTGTAATTATGCTAAAAATTAGCGCATGGAATAAGTCTTTAAAAAAAGACAGAGAAAAAATATTGTTTCTTGTTGGTAGTGCATTACTTATTGCTTCTCTCGCATATTTTGTAAACCGTGAAATTTTGGGTTCGGGAAAAAGCATTATGGTTAGAACTCTTTTTACTGATGATAAACATGAAGAATGGTACATTCCATTTTTCAGAATGATTGGTCCGGCTTTGTCCTTCACTTCTGGTGGTGCAGGCGGAATTTTCGCTCCCGCTCTTTCAGTTGGTGCGAGTATCGGTTCGGTTATTTCTGGTTGGATCCACTTAAGTCCGAACGAAACAAATGTCTTGATCTTAACCGGAATGGTCGCATTTTTAACAGGAGTTACAAGAGCTCCATTTACTTCGGCAATTATTGTTTTGGAGATGACCGATCGTCATTCATTAATCTTTCATCTAATGCTTGCAGGAATGGTTTCTTCCCTGATCTCTTCGATGGTGAGCAAACGATCATTATATGATTATTTAAAGATTTCCTATTTAGAGGAGTTACGCACTGAAGAGGAAAATGCAGATGAAAAGAAAAAAGAAAAAGAAAATGAGGACGACGAAAATGAAAAGAACTTTTAACATAAAAATCCCCTAGAAATTCAGTAATGCCTAGGGGATTTTATTAGATCTAAAATTAATATTTACCCGTATGTTCTTTTACATTTCCTAAAATATCTGGGAAATAAAGATCAGATAGATGTTCAAATTCATCACCTCTCATAAACATGCTTGCATCAACTTCATCGTAAGAGCTTTTTCCGGCAGCACCGATCAACTCATTACAAGTATGAAGCGTATTTTTGTGAAAGTGATAAACTCTTTCACTTTTATCGGTCACGTCTAAACCTTTGATCAACATTTTATCCTGCGTTGCAACTCCAGTCGGACAATTGTTCGTATTACATCTTAAAGCCTGAATACAGCCCAATGCGAACATAAATCCTCTCGCATTATTGCACATATCTGCACCCATTGCGATGGCTCTTAAAATATCAAGAGACGTTAAGACTTTTCCACTTGCAATAATTTTTACTTTATCGCGAACATTAAAGATATTTAAAGTTCTATTGACAAAAATCAAGGCAGGTTCCAAAGGCATTCCTACTCCATCAGAAAATTCCGGCGGTGCTGCTCCTGTTCCTCCTTCGGCCCCATCAATGGTAATGAAATCGGGATAAATTTTCATAACATTCATCTGTACACATACCTCTTCAAACTCTCTCGTATCACCAATACATAATTTAAAACCAACGGGTTTTCCACCAGATAATTCACGTAGTTGCTGTACAAATCTCAATAATCCAGGAGCATCAGAAAAAGAAGAATGCGACGGTGGCGAAATAATTGTAATTCCGGGTTGAACATGTCTAATTTTAGCAATCTCAAGCGTATTTTTAGCACCTGGTAAAACTCCACCATGACCAGGTTTTGCACCTTGAGAGATTTTAATCTCAATCATTTTAACACTTGGAAGCGCAGCATTTTTCTTGAAAATTTCTGGAGAAAATTTACCTTCCTCATCTCTACATCCAAAATATCCGGTTCCAATTTGCCAACACAGATCACCACCTTCTAAGTGATACGGAGAAATTCCCCCTTCACCGGTATTGTGATAAAAATTTCCCTTTTTCGCCCCTTTGTTCAGAGACATTTGAGCGCGGTCACTCAAAGAACCAAAACTCATTGCAGAAATATTAAATAAAGAAGCGTGGTATTTTTGGGTACACTGTTCACCTCCTACCCAAACTCGCGGTAATTCTTCGTTCGGTGATTTTGCATAAATGGAATGTTTAATTCCTTCATATTTTCTTTGGTTCACTTCGAGTTGTGTACCAAATGGAACAGTATCACTGATATTTTTTGCGCGTCGGTAAACGGCAGACCGCTGATTTCTCGGAAAAGGTTTTCCATCAGTTTCTCTTTCAATAAAATATTGCTGCATCTCCGGCGAAATGCCTTCAAAAAAATATCGGAAATAACCAATTACAGGAAAGTTTCTGAGAATGGCGTGTTTAGATTGCGTTACATTATAAATTCCTAAAGCATAGATTGCGGTCAATAAAACTGGAATCCAATAGTGGGCTCTAATGAGCAGTGAAACCGCCCAAACCGCTACTAAAATTACAATACCCCAACGAATGAATTTGTCTCTCATTACAAAATTTTTATAGATTTCGTCCAAATTTAGCAATAATAAACCAAGTAAAAAAACCGCTTTCAAATATTGAAAACGGCTTTGATCAAGTTGTTACATTTATTTATTCCACGTAATTTCTGTGCGTTGCACCTCATCTGAATTGGTTCCGATCATGACCTCAAAATCCCCTGATTCCCAATCATAAATTAAGGAATTGTTATAGAATTTCAGATCTTCGGGAGTAATATTAAAAGTTACTTTTTGACTTTCTCCTTTTTTAAGAAAAACTTTTTGAAAGCCTTTTAGTTCTTTTACGGGTCTTGTTATGCTTCCAACTAGGTCCCGAATATACAACTGAACGACCTCTGCTCCGTCAAAATTACCAGAATTAGTAACCGTAACTGAAGCTTGGAGCGTTTGATTTCCTTTCAGATCACTATTTGAAACGGACATATCGTTGTATTTAAACTGCGTATAACTTAATCCAAAACCGAAGGGATAAAGCGGAGTGTTGCACTCATCCATAAAGTTAGATTTAAATCTTTCGTATTGACATTTCTCCGTTTTTTCCGGACTTAAAGGTCTTCCTGTATTTTTATGGTTGTAATAAAGAGGAACTTGGCCCAAACTTCTCGGAAAAGTCACAGGTAATTTTCCGGAAGGATTTATTTTCCCAAAAAGAACGTCGGAGATTGCATTTCCAGCTTCAGTACCAGAAAACCATACATTTAAAATCGCATCGGGAACGTCTTTAACATTGGTTAAAGCTAAAGGTCTTCCCGTGAAAAGAACCATTGTGATTGGTTTCCCTGTTTTCTTCAGTTCATTTAACAAGTCAACTTGAGACTGGGGAATATCAATGTGAGTTCTGGAGGAAGATTCACCACTCATTTCGGCAGATTCGCCAATTGCGAGGATAATAACATCGACCTTGTTGGCAATATCTACTGCTTCTTTTAATAAAACTTCTTTCGAACGATTGTCTCGATCTGTTAATTTTCCGTGGGCTGCATAAATATTTTCGAGTTTTTCGCTGTAATCAATATTGGCACCTTTTGCCGAAATAAATTTAACTTGTTTACCGAAATTATCCTGAAGACCTTTCATCAAAGAAACGGAATTAGCATGTTTCGCACCGACACTCCAAGTTCCTGCCATATTGAGGGAATTGTTAACCAAAGGACCGATCACGGCGATAGTTCCTCTTGCTTTCAAAGGTAAAATCTGTTTGTCATTTTTTAATAAAACCATAGATTGTGCTGCAGTATTTCTTGCAATATTTCGATTCTCCATACTGTACACTTCTTTTGCAGCCCATTTCGGATCTCCGTATTGGTAAGGGTTTTCAAAAAGTCCTAAATCATACTTTGCTTCCAGAATTCTTCTGGTTGCTTCATCGATCGCAGCTTGTGAAACTTTTCCCTCTTCTAAAGATTTTTTCAAAGTGGTCAAAAATCCTTCTCCAACCATATCCATATCAACACCTGCATTCAATGCCAATGCGGAAACCTGCTGCAAATCTCCCATTCCGTGATTAATCATTTCATTGATTCCGGTATAATCTGAAACTACGAATCCTTTGAAACCCCACATGTTTCGTAAAACATCGGTTTGAAGCCATTTATTTCCGGTAGCAGGAATTCCATCGACCTCATTAAAAGAAGCCATCACCGTTCCGACACCAGCATCAACTGCGGCTTTGTAAGGTGGAAAATATTCATTAAACATTCTCAGACGACTCATGTCAACGGTATTATAATCTCTTCCCGCTTCACCGGCTCCGTACAATGCAAAATGTTTGACACAAGCTAAAATGGTGTTTTTCGCGGATAAATCTTTTCCCTGATAACCGTAAATCATAGCTTTTGCAATTTCACTTCCGAGGTAAGGATCTTCGCCGGAACCTTCAGAAATTCTGCCCCACCTTGGTTCGCGGGAAATGTCGGTCATGGGTGAAAATGTCCAGGAAATTCCGTCGGAAGCGGCTTCGTTTGCAGCAACTCTTGCAGATTGCTGAATGAGATTCATATCCCAAGATGCGGCTAAACCTAAAGGAATTGGAAAATTTGTTTCATAGCCGTGAATAACATCCATCCCGAAAATTAATGGGATTTTTAAACGGCTTTTTTCTACGGCGACTTTTTGTACCGCCCGAATTTTTTCAGCGCCTTTGATATTAAAAAGTCCGCCGACTAAACCATCTTCTATTTTTTTGCCGATGTTAGAACTTTGAGCTTGTCCTGTGGTGAAATCTCCTGCACTTGGAAGATTGAGTTGGCCGATTTTTTCCATCAAAGTCATCTTGGCGAGAAGGGTCTCTACAAAAACTTTTTTCTTGGCTTTATAAGAATCTGTTTGATAAGACTGAACAGATCTTGTTACGATTTCCTGTGCAAAAATGGCGGTTGAAAATGCCACTGCTGCGATAAACATCAGTTTCTTCATTTTATTACTTTTTACTTTTTATCTAAATTTTATCTTCGAAAATATCCTTTCATATAATCACGGATCAAACCGGGAGTAATATGAATTAGGAAAATTGATTAACTCCATCTGTTTGTTTACTTTTCTGATTTGATGTTCGTTATTTACTTAATAATAATGCATTTCTAGCCCCGATCGCAACGGCATCCTTTTTCTTTTTCAGCGGTGGATAAAGCGGTGGGAAAAGAAAAAGATATAGTGGAGAGCGGGAAACAGCTTCAAAAAATTCTACTTATATTTCGTTGAGCTGAAATCCAACTTCTTTAACCCATTCTTAATTTCGGGGGCATTCATAAATAATTTCCAGAGTAATCCTGTTCTGTAATTTTCGATCATTGGAGAAATTGTTCCCTGATCGATGGCTAAATATCTCGGCGTAAACCAGTTTGCATAATTAATCGAAGTGGCATCGTAAGGACCTGCGGAACCGATAAATTGCGGTTTTTGAGTGTAAATAAATCTTAAAAAATCCATTGATTCTTTTGGCGTATAGGGAAAACTGCTCAAAGCTGCGGTTGGATTGATGACGCCGTTATCGTTTTTGGGTGAATGTGCAGTGTAACCAGTGGAACCGTCTTCATTTTTAGTGTATCCAGCGGAAAGTCCCCAATAATCTGGACCGTAACCTTTGAATTTTTTAGGATTTTCGACGCAATATTGATAATCAATAAGGACGTGATTTCTATTTAAGTCGAAATAATTGGAAATATTTTTATCGGATAAACCTGTAGGATCCAAACCCAGGTAAGAATATTGCGCCCAAAAAAGTGGACCGCCATATTCTTCGGAACCATTGTGTTTTACATAAAGTGGCAAATTGTATTTTTTATTATCGGTGAGATATTGTCCATTCCTTGTAAAACCATTATAATACGTTTCGGCATCGATCGGGAAAGTGGGCGAAGACGCTGCTAAAATATAGGTAATTAAAGTTTCGTCATAACCTCTCAAAGGAAAATTCATTTCCCAGCCATAAGTTGGGGACCAATGCCAATATAGAACTTTTTCGCCGCCTTTGGTGTACCAGTTCCACTCTACTCCTTTCCACAGATCATCCATTTTTTTAGCTAGGATCTGTTCATCGGGAGTTCCATTCTTAAAATATTCGCGAACGGTAAGAATTCCCTGCACTAAAAATGCTGTTTCAACCAGATCGCCGCCATTGTCTTTTTTGCCGAAAGGAACTGTTTTTCCGGTTTCGCCATTGATCCAATGGGACCACGCTCCGTGATGACGGTCAGCTTTTGCGAGAAAATCTGCCATTGTTGTTAGTCTTTTAACGGCTTCTTTCCGGGGAATAAAATTTCTGTCAACTCCTGCTAAAATGGTCATTAAGCCAAATCCGGAGCCGCCTGTTGTAATTACATTTTTATCATTCTGAGGGTAAATATTATCTTCATGGTATCTTTCGCGTCCCAACATAGAATGAGGTTCGGCAAAATCCCAGAAATATTTTAAAGCATCTTGTTGTACTTTATCCATGAATTGTTCATCCGTCAAAACTGAAATTTGTTTAGACTTTGAATCAGAGATCGAATTGGTTGTACAAGAAACCAACAAAGAAGAAAATAATATTGAAAAGCTAAAAAATTTAAGCATGAAAAAAAATTTGAGTGTAATTTGAATTTAAAAATTTAAAATCCGTATTGCGTGGAATGAAAGCCTAATTTAATTAATCCTGCTTTAACATCAGGTGCATTCATAAATAAATTCCAGAGGAAAGCGGATTTGTAATTTTCAATCATCGGAGAAATGGGACCTTGATCAATGGCTAAATATCTTGGCGTAACCCAGTTGTACTGCATCGAATAAGCATCATAAGGACCTGCAACACCGATATATTTTGAATAATTTTCATTGTATAAAAACCGCAAATAGTTCATACTTTCTGTAGGGGTATAAGGATAATCTGAAATCGCAGCAGTGGGTGAAATTACTCCAAGATCATTATTTGGCTGATGTGCGGAATAGCCTGTACTTCCATCGGGATTTCTACTATAACTTGCCGTTAAACCCCAATTTTTTGCACTATAGCCATTCCAGCCTTTTGGATTTGCGACGCAGTATTGGTACATTATTTTTGCGTGATTGGTGGTTACGTCTCCGTAATTTACATATTCATCTGAAAGTCCACGAGGATCCAAACCTAAGAAAGAATAGTGCGAAAAAAACATTGGACCAACTGTTCCTGAAGCTCCGTTATGGTTGACAACCAAGGGAATTCCGTACTGAGAACCAGAAGATTTTATGGCTCCATTTCTTGCCCAACCTTGTTGATAAACTGTTTTATCAATAGAATAATTTGGTGATGCCGCCGCAAGGATATAAGTCAACACAGTTTCATCATAACCCTGCAATTTGAGATTGATTTGGAAATTATAATTTGGAGACCAATGCCAATACAAAACATTCTGACCTTGGGTGTACCAGTTCCATTCGACTCCTTTCCACAATGCATCTGCTTTTTGACTTAAAGCAATTTCCTGCGGATCTGCAGAAGATTTGAAATATTCGCGAACACAAATTAGGCCTTGAACCAGAAAAGCAGTTTCTACTAAGTCACCTCCATTATCTAAAGTCCCAAAAGGAATTACATTTCCATTAGTCCCATCGATCCAATGAGACCAGGCTCCGTGAAAACGATTGGCATTTTGCAAAAAATTGAGTGCCGTATTTAATCTGGAAATGGCTTCTGCGCGAGGAACATAACCATTTTTGATTCCAACAAGTATCGTCATTAATCCAAAACCTGATCCTCCTGTGGTGACAACATTTGCATCCTGACCGGGATTATCAGTATGATAACGCTCTCTCGCTAATTTTGAATTAATTTCGGCGTAATCCCAAAAATATTTGGTCACGTCTTTTTGAGTCATTTCTATGATTTGGGCGTCGGTGTAAACAGTATTTGTGGGTGGTTCTGTACCGCCACCTCCGATTGGAGTTCCACCGCTTTTTGGTGTAGAATCACGGGAACATGAAACTACCAAAACTGCGACGATCAATAACTGGATTAAATTTTTCATTTGACTTTATATGAAAAGAACCACCTTTCGATGGCTCTTATTAAGAGTTTATCTGTTGTCTTTCTCGAGTTTGTAAAGGGCGATCACATCTGAACTTTTCAATGCCGTATTATAAATTCTAAATTCATCGAGCATTCCCGCATAACTCGTGGCCCAATCTTGCGCAGAGCCATTATTCAAAGGAGGAATAGTTTGAAACTGATGATTGCCCAAAACTGCTTTTCCATTGGTTCCTGTTAATTGAATTTCACCATAACCTGGAGCACCATTAGGATTATTTAATCCACCGGGATTATCGGCGAACCATTTTGCAGAACCGGTTACACCTTCATCAGGTGCATAAGCAAAACCTGTCAAGTTCGATGCAGGCTCACCATTTAAATAACAACTAACAAGACTCGTCACTGGATCGTAAGAAATTGTTATGTGCATCCATTTATTTTTATTTCCATCGATATTCATCATGATACTCTGACCTTTCCATTGAACTGCAGATCTGCCGTTTTCTACAGAAAGTTTTAAGCGAATTCTATCAGGTTTTGCATTGTCTGGATTTTCAATAAAAATATTAATTCCACCCCAAAATTCCGTTGGTCTCACGATAGAAAAAATTCCCTGTGCACCTTTTCCCTGTCCTGGTATTGCAGGATCTACTGTGTTTGCACTGTTCATCCAAAAAGATATCGTGAAAGCATTTAATTTCGTTATTGCCTGCGAAACATTTTCAACGGAATATCTCATTTGAGAATCTGAACCGTTATAGGCTTGACCTTTTGCACCTTGAGTGTACGCAACCATGACGGGTGCAGGAGAAGTCATATTATTAAATTTATCCTGCAGGTCTCCTTCGAAACTTAATTTTGTAATCAAATTACCGGAAGCGATATCATCTGAATTTGTATACCCTCCAATCGCTGCGTAAGGAACTGGAAGATTTTCCCGATCGATACTGTCTTCACAACTCAGTGTAACTGCACCCAAGAGGAATGCTACACCAATATATTTAAATAAATTTCTATTTTTCATTGTAGATCATTTTTTAGAAAATTAATATCCTGGATTTTGTGCAGATAAACCTTTGGCTTCAGTAATAAAAGAACTCGGCAACGGAAATACTTCATGTTTACCTACTATAAATGTTTTTCCATCTGCGGCCATGGCAGCAGCAGCTTGACCGGTTCTTACGATGTCAAACCAACGATCGTGTTCGAAGGCCAGTTCTAATCTTCTTTCTTTCCAAATTGCTACTCTTACATCTGCCTGTGAAACTGCTGGTGTATCTGCTAATGCTGCTCTGGTTCTCACTTGATTTAAAAACGGTATTGCTGCACCAGTTTGTCCCAGTTCGTTCATTGCTTCAGCATTCATTAATAAAACTTCGGCATATCTCAAATAGCGGATATTCGTATCAGAATCGTCGTCTCCTGTAAATGCAGAAGAATATGCTTTGTAATTGTAGTAAGGATTATCGACCGTGCTCGGAACTACTCTACCATCATATAAAGTAGAATTTCTAAAAATGATGGTCGCATTTCTTCTTACTGTATCTCCAGCGGCATTGTAAGCATCTACCAGGTTTTGTGAAGGAGTATTAAACCCCCAACCCCAACCTCCGTTGCCACGTGCGCCCTGAGTTTGAGAATACTGTTGAATTCCCGGCTGATTAAAACCTCCTTTTCCCTGAATTTCAAAAATTGATTCCTGATTATTTTCGCCTGAGATTTTATAAATATCCTGAAAATTTGGGGTTAAAGAATAACCAACGACCAAATTGCAGTTATCGACAACCTGTTGCCATTTTTTTTGGTAAAGTGAAACTTTTGCAAGCAATGCATAAGCTGCTCCTTTTGAGGCGCGTCCTGCATTAGCGCCAGAATAAGCAGATTTATCGGGTAAAACCATGATTGCATCCTTAAGATCTTTTTCAATAAAGGTGTAAACTTCTTCCTTCGATTTTTTTGTCAAAGTCATAATTCGGTCAGCATCATTACCAGCAACAGGAACATGGTCCAGAACCGGAACGCCGCCAAATGAACGAACTAAAGTGAAGTAGGAAAAAGCGCGCAAAAATTTAGCTTCTCCGGCAAGCCTTTCGCGCAAAGCAGGATCGGCATTTGTTAGTTGAGGTAAGTAAACAAGAGCTTGATTTGCCCGGTTGATTACCTGAAAATTACCTTCGAAAACATCTCTGAAAGAAGGTGTTGTCGCAGTGAAGTTCAAAGCATCTAATATATCTTTATCTAAACCTGTATCTCCTGGAGAAGAGCCTTTGTCGGCATCATCACTTGTAATACTGCTTACGCCGATCCAGGGAAATGAACTGATATTAAAATCTAAGAATTTTGCATAGGTTGCAGTTACAAAGCTTTCTGCACCCGCATTGTTATTCAGTAATGCAAGATCTGTAGTAGAAACAAATTCTGTGGGCTTTACGTCTAAGAAATCATCGCTACAACTCTGATTCAGAACTGCGAGCGACATTATCGCCGATAATAATATGATATTTCGTTTCATAATGATTGTTTTTAATTTTAAAATTTAATATTCAAACCGAATAAAAACGACCGAAGCGTTGGATAAGCATCAAGTTCGATCCCGGGAGAACGGTAAGGATTTCCATCACCATTTAATTCAGGTGAAAATCCTGTGAATTTTTGGGTGATAAAAGGATTTAAGGAGCTCACATAAAACCGAAGCGAACTAATATATTCAACTGGTTTTGATAGTGAATATCCTAAAGTAATGCTGTTTATTCTGAAAAAATCACCCGACTCTAAATAATAATTAGAGGCGATCGGGACTGTATTTGACGGTGCTGGATTTCCTGCATTTAAATTTCCCGGACCTGCATAATTTGTTGCAACACTGTATTCTATATTTTCGTCAACAAAACGCTGCGCTTTTTTACCATTGTATACACTGAAACCATATGCTCCGTAACCGCTTACAGAAAAATCTATGTTTTTATAATTGAGATCGATATTTACGCCCATTGTTGATGTCGGAATGTATGATCCAAAATATTTTCTGTCTTTCTCGTCATTGCTTCCGGTTTGACCGTTTCCATTGGTATCAGTGTAGGTGAAATTACCGTTTGCATCATAACCGGAAACTTCCCAGAGGTAAAAACTTCCTAAAGGCTGACCAACACTCTCTGAACTAAAATATTTCGTGAATTGCCCATTTCCTAAATCACCACCACGAATCGGACTGATATTAACATCGGAAATTGCATCTAAATTATTTTTATTGTTTGAATAATTTGCACCCAGCGAGTATGACCAATTTTCCCCAATTTTATCTTTCCAGTTTAATGAGATTTCATACCCTTTGTTAGAAACTTGCCCTAACTGGGCAAAACCTTCCGTAGAAATCCCTGTCGGACTGCTTGGTAATAAAGCAAGGATAATATTCTTCGTTTTTTTATCATATAAATCTACAGATCCGGAAAGTCGTCTGTTAAGTAATTCAAAATCAATTCCACCACTGGTTTCCTCCGTAATTTCCCAGGTTAAATTGGGGTCGATTATTTTATTGATCGTGTTTCCGTTTGAGTTAGATCCGCCGCCAAAAGAATAATTATAACCTGTTCCCGAAGCAAAAGGTAAGATGTTTAAAGGAACATTTTGATTTCCTAATCTTCCCCATCCGGCTCTTAATTTAAGTAGATTCAAAACACTTATATCTTTTAAAAAACTTTCTTCAGAAATAACCCATCCTGCTCCAAATGAAGGGAAATTCCCCCATTTATTACCGTTTGTGAATTGCGACGACCCATCTCTTCTAAAAGTGGCTGTCAGTAAATATCGGTTCATCAATTTATATTGCGCTCTTGCAAAATAAGACAGTGTTCTGTTTTCATTTTGGTTTACACTTTCAAGATTAACCAGATCCGGATTTGCGTAATTGGTTCCGGCGACATCCCAGTAATTTTGAACCGCAAGTACATTATTTCTTACAAGACTCAATCTGTTAGTGCCATCTTTAACGGTAGTTTCGGTACCAACAGTTGCCTCAACATCATGTATTTCAGCAAATTTTTTATTGTACGTTAAATAATTAGTCAATGACCAGTTGTAATAATCTTCTTTGGTATTTGATAATCTGTTTGTAAAACCTGGAGGATTTTCTCCCAGTAATCTAACACCATTATCATATGCATAGGCTTTAAAATCATAAAACTCCCCTGAAAATTGTGAAGTGAATTTTAAATCTTTAAAAATGTTCATATCTAATTTCAATCCGCCCTGTAATTGAAGAGATTTTGACCGCTCGTTGTTCAGTTCTAGCTGTGCAAGTGGATTACCAACGTTATTAAACTTAGACCCGGTTTGACTGGCGAAACCATTTGCACCCACGAAAGAAACTCCATAAGTTCCATCCGGGAAAAATACAGGTACAATTGGTGACTGTTTATAAGCGGTAGTAAATGCTCCCAAAGGTTTTGGTGTATTGTTCACAAAAGCCACACTTAATGTCTGTGTTAAGGTGATCTTCTTTGCAATTTTGAACTCATTGTTCGTACGAACAGTGGTTCTGTTGTAATCGCTTCCTTTTAAGATCGACTTTTCATCATAATTGCTTAAACTCAAAAAATATTTTGCACCTTCTCCGGAACCCGAAATTGAAATATTGTGTTGATTATAAGTTCCAACTCGCGTAATTGTTTTGAACCAATCTGTATTTACGGGTTGATCCTGCGAATATTTTGTACTTCCCAAAGCGGTATTGCTGTAATTAGCAAATAGATTGCTTCCCGCCATTTTAACTTTTTTGAGAGGAACTCTGACGCCTGTAAATCCGTCGTACTCTACTCTAATTTTTCCTTTCCCGGATTTCGTGGTGATGATTACAACACCGTTTGCGCCTCGGTTACCATAAATTGCCAATGCAGAAGCATCCTTCAAAATATCATAAGTCAAAATATCATTGGAATTGATATTGCCGATGCCATCTACAAATAAACCGTCTACTACATATAAGGGGTTTCGTCCAGATAAGACGGTTCCTAAACCTCTGATCAAAATGGTTGGAGCCGCTCCAGGTAAGTCAGATGCAGTAACCTGCACTCCGGCTGCTTTTCCCTGTATTGCCTGGGTTGCATTCAGCACCTTGGTCTTCATTAATTCTTCCGAATTGATGGAACTTATGGCAGTTGTATTATCAACTTTTTTCCGCGTTCCGTAACCAATCATTACCACCTCCTCAATCTGCTGTGTTTTCAGGGTGTCTTTCGGAGTTTCCTGCGCACTTACATTCATACCGAAGTATAATGCAGCAATCAGGCAGGGAAACTTTAAGTTACTGTGTTTCATATGATCGTTTTATAGTTATAAGTCATTTATAATAAGATGGTTAGTCCTTTATTGAATCAAAGTTAGATAATAAAACAATACAATGTTAAAAAATACTTAATTTATTTTAAAATTTTGTTAAAACACACTGTACGCTAATTGGCTTAATATTTGAGAATAGATCGTTATTAACTTAACCCGTAGTGCATTATAAAAGGTTATTCATAATACGATAAAAAATCGTATATTGTATTGACTACCAATCTAATACAGTATGAATAACCTGGAAGCAATTTACGATTTTATTTTAAATCAATTGAGAGAATTAACACCAATTGAAAATTTTTATTTTAAACCGATTAAACC
>NZ_JSYL01000007.1 GCF_000812865.1 Kaistella jeonii
CCGTTCTATTATTCTGTTTCCCTTCGATTTATGGCAAGTCCCTCGCAGCGGGCAACCATTACAGTTTTGAGCTTGGTACAAAGAACTTGCCTGAGCATAACCGCTTTTGGTTTTTCGGTTTTTAGAAGATATTTTGTTCATCGGTTGCCCCATCGGACAGATATACTGATCTTTTTCTTCGTTATAATAAAGCTTATCGCGGTGGAAGTCTTCGTTGATTTTCTTTCTTTTCGATTTTAAAATACCTTGTTCCTTATCGAAGGTATTGTATTTTACATAGGTTTTAATGTCTTTGCCTTCCAGAAAATCATAGTTTTCTTCACTACCATAACCTGCGTCAGCAGTAAGTTCTTCCGGCAAAAACTCATAAAGATCTTTGAAAGTATTGAGGTGTGGCTTAAGGGTATTTAAATCGTTGGTGGTTTGGTGCAAAGTGTAATGAATGACGAACTGAGATTCTGAACTTACCTGCACATTGTAGGCGGGTTTAAGTTGCCCATTCTGCATATGATCATCTTTCATGCGCATAAAGGTAGCATCTGGGTCGGTCTTGCTGTAGCTTCCACGTCCTTTTAAAATTTCTTCCTGCTGCTCGTACTTGTCCAGGTTCTGAGAAAAATTCTTTTGGATATATCTTAATTTTGCCTTTGCTTTAGTAGAAGCTTTCGGATTTTTGCTGATGATCTCTTCTATTTTCTGGGCGGTCTTCTCTATCTTTTCTTTATCGATCGTCTTAAACTCTGGTGGTGTAGGATCGGTGTCTTCTTCATCAGCAATACTTTGCGCATAACTCCACATTTGCTCGAGTTGTTCTGCCATCTTCTCTTTTCTGGTCTTAATGGCATTGCCCCAAACAAAAGTGTATCTCCCGGCAATAGACTCTATCTTGGTCCCATCGGTAAAAACCTCCTTCAGACTCACCAGTCCTTCCTCTGCTAATAACAGGACAACCTGTTTAAAAATATCTTTGAAAATAGTCTTGAGTTTCTTGCTTCGAAAACGTGCAATGGTATTATGGTCTGCAATCTGTTGAGCCGACAACCACATGAAATTGATATTTTCCCGCATCGCTTTTTCGATCTTCCTGCTGGAATAAGTATTATCCATATAAGCGTAAACCATCACTTTGAGCATCATCTTAGGATGAAAGCTCGGCTTACCATCTTTACTATACTCGGCAACGACTAATCTCAGATCCAGTTGTTCAATGATTCCATTGACAATCCGAACTGGATGACTTTCAGGAATCAACTCTTCGATTGAGGGTGGGAATAACCAGTTTTGTTGTTGATTATAATCTTTAAACTTAATATTCATATCATTGATTATCAATACTTAAAGATAATAAAATCTGATAAATCAACCAAAAAACATACAGGAAAAAATACAAAAAAACCGCCTCAGTATTGAGACGGCTTCTTTTTTTATTTTAAATGAAGTCGTTCAAATTAAGCTTCGTCGATCAACTTGATTTTATCCTCTAAAATCTCAATTTTTTTATCTCTGTACAAACCACCGATGGCTTTTTTGAAATTCTTCTTGCTCATCTGGAGTTCATCTTTAATTTCTTCCGGCGTCGATTTGTCGGAAAGATAAAGCAGACCGTAATTGATTTCGAGTTTATCTAGGATGATTTTCTGAAATTCATCAATATTTTCATAACCTTCCGGTTGCAGAGAAACATCAATTTTACCGTCTTCGCGAATGGTTTTAATGAAGCCAACTTCTTCGCTTAAAGGAAAGAGTCTTTTATAAACATCTGAAGTATAAATCAAACCGATATATTCTTTGTTGATGATGACATTCCAACCCAATTCGCTTTCGCCTGCAACAATTAAATGTACTTTTTCTCCTTTTTGCAAAGGTAAATTTTCGTAGTGCGGATTTCTTTTATACCTCGTTGTTCCTGTTATCAATTCTAAAAATTCATCAACATAAACATAAACCAAATATCTTTTTCCTTCGATAATTTTCGCTTTCTGTTGTTTATAGGGAACAAATAAATCCTTGATAATTCCCCAATCCATAAAAGCGCCGGTTGGCAAACTTTGAACACAGGTCATGATAGCAAACTCGCCAACTTCAGCATTGGGTTTTTCGGTCGTCGCTTTTAATTTATCATCGTCCTGAAAAACGAACACTTCCATTTCATCACCAATTTCTGCATCTTCAGACGCAAAAATTTTAGGTAGAAAAGCTCTTTCACCATCTTCATCTTCCAGAAATAAACCTGAATAATTTTTTTCTGCGATCTTTAATAATTGAGTTTTTCCGATGTTCATGTTGGGTACTTTAATGATGAATTTTAATCTCTGAGATTAGAAATGCAAATTTAGTTTAATAAAAATGAGTTTAAAAATTTAAGTGAAATTCTTTCTCAAAGGATGCCAATGAATTTTCATTTTATTCAATAGACGAGACAAAAGAATTCACGCAAAGCAAGGGAACGATTTTGATTGAAAAAAAGTTCCATCTTCTTTTATTAATGAGTTGATGAGAAGCAAAGTTGACGCAATACTAAATATTCGAAACTTAAAACAATTTAATAATCTTAGAATTTGTGGCGAAAAATATTGCAGCTTGCGTGAAAATAAAAGCTTTTCTCAGTTTTTTGAATTTACCTCTTTATTTTTCGAAATTCCCTTCTAATTTAATTTATATGATAACATCTCTAAAAAACTTAGGTGTATTTTTGTTATAAAACAATTGAAAAATCAAAACTATGATCAAAAAATTATCTTTCTTACTTCTTTTATTTTCGGGATTAACGTTTCTTACCGCACAGATTTTCATAGTAGATAACGTTAATTATACGGTTATTTCAGGAACTGATGTTGAAGTATCTCTTTCGCCGTATTTTGTGGAAAGCAACTTGGTAATACCTTCAACTGTAACTTTCAATAATAAAACGTATACGGTAACTGCCATTGGTGATCTTGCTTTTAATACTGTTGAAACACTTCAGTCTGTAACCATTCCAAACACAGTAACAAAAATTGGGGTTAGATCTTTCGAAGAATGCGTATTTTTGACGAATGTTATACTTCCTGATTCTCTCATCACAATTGGAGACAACGCTTTTCAATTTTGTACCTCTCTAATTTTGTTTACAATTCCAAATTCTGTAACTTCTATTGGAGATTACGCTTTTGATAATTGTACTGCTTTAACTACGTTTACAATTCCAAATTCTGTGACTTGGATTGGCGATGGTACGTTTGCAAACTGTTCAAATTTAATCTCAATAAACATCCCAAATTCTGTGACTTGGATTGGCGGTGGTGCGTTTGCAAACTGTTCAAATTTAACCTCAATAAACATCCCAAATTCATTGACAAACATTGGGAACTTTGCTTTTACTAATTGCACAAGTTTAACTTCTATTACAATTCCAAAATCAGTTAGTCATATTGACAGTGATGCTTTTTCAAATTGCACTAATTTATCATCAATCATCATTAACAATCCCATGCCACCAGTAATTGATTCATCAGTTTTTGGCGGCGTGAATCAGAACGCTTGCAGTTTAACTGTTCCTTCATCTGGTGTAATAGCCTATAAAGCCGCAGATGTTTGGAAAAATTTTAATCCCATTACAGGAAGTGGAACTTTAGCTGCGACCAATTTTAAAAATCAAAAAAATATTACTATTTACCCAAATCCAATTCAAAATGAAACTTTTTTAGACTTAAATAATTCTGCTAATACTAAACTTGAAATTTATGACACCAACGGAAAATTGGTGCTAAAAAAATCATTAAATAATAATTCTAAGAATACGATAGATACAAGTAATCTACCTGTGGGAATTTATTTATTTAAAGTCGGAAATTCTACGACTAAAGTAATTAAGAAATAAATTATAATTTATTTAAAAAGCCGTTTCAATTTTTTGAAACGGCTTTTCTTTGTGACGGGATATATTCATAATTTTATATTTAACATAATAATTTCCACGTAAAGAAAATTCTAAATATTTTATTTAGATTTGCACGCTAAACACAATTTATAAATAACACAATGATTAAAAAATTATCTTTTTTACTACTATTCTTCACGCTTATTTTTGCAAAATCTCAAACTTTTCAAGTTGATGGTATATTTTATAACGTGATTTCTGGAACCAATAATGTAGAAGTTGCGCCAAATAATTATTATGTAGGGGATTTAATTATTCCTGGAAACGTTTCTGATGGAACAAAAAATTACAGTGTTACTTCAATTGCAGAAAATGCTTTTAGCAATTTATCCATAGATTTTTTATCTATTCCAAATACCGTAACTACCATTAAAGATTATGCTTTTGATAAATCAACTGTAGATCAAATTGACTTTCCAAATTCGGTAACATTTATCGGAAAATATGCTTTCAGAGATGCATTAATAACTTCGCTTATCCTTCCAAATTCTGTTACTTTTCTTGGAGAAGGTGCTTTCAATAGTTGTAGATTTTTAACCTCTGTTACCTTATCAAATTCCCTTACTTCTTTGGAAAAAAATGTGTTCATAGCTTGTATAAAATTAACTTCAATTACGATTCCGAATTCCGTGATTTCTATAGGACCATCTGCTTTTTATAATTGTTCTAGTTTAATAGCTGTTAACATTCCAAATTCTGTGACTTCTATTGATGAATCTGCTTTTCAAGGGTGTATCAAAATACAATCTGTCGTTATTCCGAATTCTGTAACTTCTATTGGAAAAAAAACTTTCTTAGATTGTACTAACTTAACATCAATTATTCTTCCAAATTCTTTGACAGTTATTGGAGACCAAGCTTTTGAAAATTGCTCTAGTTTAACTTCTATTACTTGTGATATTGCAACACCTTTAGTTATTAATGCAAATGTTTTTGCGGGAATTACACAAAATTCTTGTAAGTTAACCGTTCCTTCTGGGAGTGTTTCTGCATATCAATCAGCTTTAGTTTGGAAAAATTTTAATCCAATTAGTAGTGATTCTACTTTTGTAGTTAATGGTATATTTTATAGTGTTATAGAAGGTACAACCAATGTGAAAATCGCTCCAAATAATTGTTTTTCAGGTGATTTAATAATTCCGGCGAGTGTTACGAATAACAATATTGCTTACGCTGTAACTTCGGTTGGTACAGATGCTTTTAAAAATTGCAATACAATTACTTCCATCACAATTCCAAACTCGGTAACTTCAATAGGTGATTTTGCTTTTGATAATAATATGAATCTAACTTCGGTTACTTTATCAAATTCTTTAACTTCTATTGGAGAATATGCTTTTACTTCTTGTAGTTCATTAAGTTCAATGGTTATTCCTGATTCTGTGACTACTATTGGAAAAGGTGCTTTTAAATTTTGTAATGCATTAAATGAAATTGAACTTCCCGATACTTTACAAGCAATTGCAGACGAAACTTTTTACGGATGTCAAGCGTTTGTTCTCTTAACTATTCCTAATACCATAAAATCAATAGGAAATGCAGCTTTTTATAATTGTAATGGTTTAACTTCTTTCCTCATTCCTAATTCTGTTACAACAATTAAAGAAAGTGCATTTGAAAATTGTACACGTATTACCTCCATTATAATTCCAAATGCTGTAACCATAATCGAAGCAAATGTTTTTAAAAATTGTTATGATTTAATTTCTGTAAACACTCCAAATTCTTTAACTACTATCGGAAAAGGGTCATTTCTTTCCTGTACAAGTTTAAAATCAATCAAGATTCCATCTAGTGTTACATCAATTGGAGATCAAGCTTTTGAAAACTGCGAAAGTTTAAAATCCATTTATTGCAATGTTATTTTTCCAGTAGATATTAATTCTAATGTTTTTGCAGGAGTTACCCAAAATGAATGTTATTTATATGTTCCGTCTGAAAGTATTACCGATTATCGAGAAGCTCTGGTTTGGGCTAATTTTGTTATTACTGGTGATTCTACTTTAAACACAACAAATTTTAAAAATCAAAAAAATCATACTATTTATCCAAATCCAGTTCAAAATGAAGCTTTTTTAGAATTAAAAAATTCTGATTCTAATCAACTTCAAGTGTTTGATATGAGTGGGAAATTGATGATGAGTAAATTATTAAATAACAATTCTAAAAATTCTGTTGATACAACTAATTTACCTGCAGGATCTTATTTATTTAAAGTGGGAAATTCTGTTACGAAAGTAATTAAGAATTAAGTGAAACAGCTTTTTTTTATTTATTATTTTTCCAATGTTCGTTAAAAATTAAGCAGTTTTCCTACGAACAAATTATTGATTTTCGGGAATGGTTGTTGCTTGTTCAAAAGAAAAAATTCATGAAACTGCTTCTAAAATACCGTCACGAATTCGACCAACTTTCCTCACAAGAAACCAAAGATCTAGATAAAGCTGTAAAATCAGTTGAAAAATTTATAGAAAGTTCTTCAAAAATAAGTGAGGTCGATCATGCAACACGAGATGCTCATGCCAAAACTTATGCGACGGCAAAAGGATTTTTAACGATATCAGAAAGTTTACCGGACTTTTTAACTGAAATTTTCGACCAAAAAGAATATGACCTTTTAGCAAGATTCTCTAATGGAAATTTAGTCATCAATAAAAAAGGCAGAGATTCCCCACTCTATGGATTTTCTTTAAAAATTAAAAATGTAAAAGGTCAGGACGCAAATTTTCCTTTGGTTAATTTCCCTTTATTTCCGACGAATTCTCCCTCAGTTTTTCTAAATTTTTTCAGATCGGTAAATACTTTTTTAGTCACGAAACAGGATAATTTTCTGGTTTCAGTTTTAGATCTGCCCTCCCTGATTAAAAACAGTTTATCTCTTTTCAGTTCCATGTTTTCGGTAGATTTAGTTAAGAAGATATTGAAATTCATTCCGAAACGAAAGGATTTTTTCTTTTCCTTTCATTTTGATGGAATTGGATCTTACCGAATTGGTGATTATGTGATGAAGATCGGCTTGAAACCTGTGAGAAACCTTTCCGAAATTGGCAAAGATGAATTGCAGAGAGATTCTATCAATGAATTTATTTCCCTTCAGGATTCCCATTTTTTGTTGACGGTGCAGCTTTGCGAAAATTTAGAAGATCAGCCCATCAATGATTTAATGAAAACCTGGAAAAACGCACCCGAATATCTTTTAGGAAAAATTGTTATACTGCAGGATTCTGCGCTTGACTCTAAGAGTTCAACAATTGAAAACCTCAATTTCAATCCCTTTGAAAATGCTGAAAATCTACAACCCGTCGGAAAAATTCAACAAATCAGAAAGAAAATTTACGAAGCCTCCATTGAAACCCGAAACCGTTTAAATAGGAAATAAAAAAATCTGACCTTTACTTTTAAAATACAAAAAAAGAGAAGCTTTCACTTCTCTTTCTTCTTAAAATCTTGAAATATATTCGTTGAGTTTTCTTCTTCCGCTGTCAAAATCAAATGCCTCATTAACGATATAATAATTCCGGCGATCAACGCAATTCTGATACAACTGCTTTGCGACTTCTAATCGGTTATCATCAAAAGACATTGCTTTTATCAAAGTCTGTACTTGTGATGAAGTGAAATTTGTATTTCTAGCGATTGAGGAAATTATTGTTATTTTATCTTTATCAAAACTCGCATTTCTTTTAAGAGCCGTAAGGAAAGTAACAAATTCCTGATTGTTCATTACGTTTGCGTAATTATTTCCGTTCCCGTTATTTCCATTCCAGTTATCGTTTTGGTTTCCGTAAGGATTATTCCAGACATCGTCCCATTCATTAATTCCGTAAGATTGGTTTTGAACCGGATAATTTCCCAAAAGATATAATCCTTGATTTGGAAAGAAATCCAGCACCAAACGCGTGCTGTTTCTCACGTTGACCTTCGTTCTGTAAATCAAATAATTATTTTCATAAATGGAGATCGGAACATTTCCGGATCTTAATTCAAAAAATCTGAATTTTCCTGTAGGATTACTCATGAACTGATCGCCGATTTCCACCGCGTAATTTCCGTTCTGTGGAATTCTTAAAAACACTTCTGAATTTCCATAATTATAATTCCAGCGATAATCCTTATTTGCAATCGGTTTTGGATTTCTAAAAGTTGGATCGATTCTGTTGTTGGGTTGATCCAAAACTTTGTTGTTGTTGTTGTTGTTGTTGTTGTTTCCCCGAAATCCGTCATTCCGTTGCGTTTGCATTTCACTCGTTTTCGCTTCATTTTTCAGAAGTTCTCCGGCTTTTCCTGCCTCTTGCGCAAAAACGCTAAGATTCATTAATAAGACCCCAATAGTAAAGATTGTTTTCATTTTGTAAATTTTAAAGATTACTAAACACTACTCTATTATGATGCCAAAAAGTACGACTATCACGTTATTTCCTTGAATAATTGAAAATAACTCAATTATACTTTAATTCCCTCAAAACTGCTTTAACCTTCTTTAAAAAACCTCATCAAAGCGAATTTCAACACTCCAAATTATTTTTACAAGAACGCATGAATTTCTTGAAAGAATAAATAAAAGGATGTGATTAAAAAATTAGAATTCGTGGCTTAAAAGAATTCCAAAAAAAAGAGAAGCCGAAACTTCTCATTAATATTATCATACAATCTGAACCGACAATAAATTTGTAAATTTTACCTTGGCTTTTTTAACTTTTTGCTTGGCTCTTAAAAATGAATCGCTCTCTTCCCAGTCGCATCCAAAGCCGCTTCTTTCATTGCTTCAGCATACGTTGGATGTGCGTGAGACATTCTGGAAATATCTTCAGCACTTGCTCTGTATTCCATTGCAACAACCGCTTCTGCGATTAAATCTGCCGCTCTCGCTCCGATCATGTGAACTCCAAGAATTTCATCCGTTTTTTCGTCAGCGATCACTTTAATAAAACCATCAACATCACCTGAAGCACGGCTTCTTCCCAAAGCACGCATCGGGAAATTACCCACTTTAATGGCAACACCTTCCGCTTTCAATTGCTCTTCTGTTTTACCAACAGCAGCAACTTCTGGCCATGTATAAACAACACCCGGAATCAAATTATAATTGATATGCGGTTTTTGTCCAGCGATCAATTCAGCAACCATCGTTCCTTCTTCAGACGCTTTATGCGCCAGCATTGCACCAACTACAACATCACCGATTGCGTAAATATTAGAAACATTAGTTTGTAAATGTTCGTTCACCTTTACTCTTCCTCTTTCGTTTAAATCAACACCTGCTTTTTCAACAGCAAGACCTTCAGTGTAAGGTTTTCTACCTACAGCAACCAAAACGTAATCACCTTCGAAAACTACTTCTTCGCCTTTTTTATCTTTCGCGGTCACTTTTACCGTATCTCCATTTCTTTCCACAGACTGAACTCCCGTAGAAAGGTTGAATTTCATTCCTTGTTTTCTTAGAACTTTATTCAATTCTTTCGATAAAGACGCATCCATGGTTGGAATAATTTTATCCATAAATTCTACCACCGTTACTTCAGAACCTAATCTTTTGTAAACGGAACCTAATTCCAAACCAATCACACCACCACCGATAACGATCAGGTGTTTCGGAATTTCTTTCAGTTCCAGGGCTTCCGTAGAAGTAATAATTCTTTCCTTATCCAAAGTAATAAAAGGAAGCGTACTCGGTTTAGAACCCGTTGCGATAATTGTATATTTTGAATCAATGGTTTCCGTAGAACCATCGTTTTTCGTCACTTTGATCTGAGTTGCAGATTCGAAACTTCCAACTCCTTCGAAAACAGTGATCTTGTTTTTATCCATCAGGAACTGAATTCCTTTCGTTGTTTGATCTACCACTTCACTTTTGCGCGCAATCATTCTAGACAAATCTGCCACAGGATCGTTGATGATAATTCCGTGATCAGCAAAAGCATGTTTGGCGTTATAAAAATGCTCCGAACTGTCCAAAAGCGCTTTACTCGGAATACAACCTACGTTCAGGCAAGTACCGCCAAGAACCGAATATTTCTCAATAATTGCTGTTTTGAAACCCAGTTGCGCACATCTAATTGCTGCAACATAACCACCAGGACCGGAACCGATTACGGTAACATCGAATTGACTCATATTTATCTTTTTATGATTTAATTAAAAGTAGGGCAAATTTACGAAATATTTTCGCTTTGGATGCTACTTTTCGTCATTGCGAGTAACGAAACAATCTGTTGAATAATTTCCTGACTGTCATTGCGAGGAATGAGGAATGAATGACGTGGCAATCTGTTAACTAAAATGCTAATATTTTTTAGAAGCCGGGAACCTGCTTTCCGCTATATCTTTTTTGCTCGAAAACATATTTATAAAAAGAAAATTTCGAGCAATGCAAAAAAGGATGCCGCTGCAATCAGGGCTATGAGATTGGGATTTGAAAGAAATCTTTGTACATTTACTTGTTTGCAGAAATTGAAACCAATGAAACAAAAAAAGAAAATATTTGAACAACACCTCTATCATGAAATTGAAGATGAAGACAAGGCTGAAGAATACTTAGACAATTCTCTTCCTCTCATAGGATTAGTTGTTATGTATTTTAATGGCCTTGAAAAATCGCTTGATAGTATAATTTGTCAAATGTTCACTGATAGAACAGATGCAACTGGACTAATTGTATTGCACAAGATGAGTTATTCGACAAAGGTAGATTTATTCAAAAGATTTAGTGATGAGTTCCATCTCTGTTGTGAAAATAAAATTGAGGAATTTGAAAACTTAATTTCCAATCTTAAGGAAACTGGGAGATTACGCAATTTAGTTGTCCACGCAGATTGGGAAAACACAGATGATGACGGTTACACTTATGTAAACCTAAGAATTTCAACTAATGGTATGGAACAAGAATATTTACAATTCTCCGAAGACTCACTAAAAGAAATTATTGAGTTAATTTTCACAAGTCGTCAGCAATTGGGAAATTATTGGGATAAACGAAATGAGGAATTATATAAAAATTAAAACCTACTGCTAAATAATTAATAAAGATTTTCGATCATTCATGAAATTTTGGAATGAATATAAACTCATTCATTTTTAAAAAGTATATTTATTATGAATAATAATCGTGTAAAACACAAAATTTTAAAACATCTTTCCATTAGTTATGTGGCAATGAAAAATGATAATTTGGCAAATCCTGAATACAATTTTGGTTTGAGCTATGAGCGCCTACAACTTCTTATTAAAGAAGAAGATAATGAAGCATTCAATGTATTTCAATATTTAAATGAAACTAATGAAGTTGGGGTTAAAAATATCGGATTTGACGGATTATATTTAACTTCTAATGGTTATATTTCTTTTGCAGAAGAAAAATACTTAAAACGCAACCAGAATATTTTATTAAAATTTTTAAAAAACGTTGTACAGATACTGATTCCCATACTATCTTTAATAATTGCGATAACAGCTTTAACAATAAAAAATTCAAAACTTGAAAAACGTATTGAAAATATTGAAAAAGTTGTAGGCAAACAACATTAAATTTTAACCTTATTCCTTAGATCAATCGCACGAATTCAACAGAGTGATAAAGAATATTTAATATTAATGAAAATCCCCACAATCCACGGTTATATTAACAGAAGAATTTTAATCAACTTCACTGCTGATCTAAAATCGGTGGAGAAAATAATTCCATTTCCTTTTCGACCAAAAATTTACAAAGGCAAAGCAATTGTAGGAATTTTTTTGATCAGATTAAAAGACATTAAACCAAAAGGTTTTCCAAACTTCATCGGCGTAAATTCTGAAAACGGCGCCCACAGAATTGCCGTTGAATGGGACGAAAATGGGGAAATAAAATCGGGCGTTTACATTCCACGCAGAGACACTTCTCTAAAATTAAATGCCTTTGTTGGCGGTCGACTATTTCCAGGCAAACATTATTTAGCAAAATTCAACGTACAAGAAGTAAACGGAAATTATCACATCGACTTTAAAAGTTCAGACGAAACCGAAACATCCATTGATGCAGCTGAAACCAAAGCATTTAATGAGAACTCAATCTTCGAGACTTTAGAAAACGCTTCTGAGTTTTTTAAAAATAGCGACCTTGGATATTCACCCAACAACGAAAAGTTTGATGGATTACGATTGAAAGCCTACAATTGGGAAGTCAAACCGCTTAAAGTCTCAAATGTGAAATCAAGCTTTTTCGAAAATGAAGAAATCTTTCCAAAAGGTTCTGTGAATTTTGATAACGCTTTATTGATGACCAATATTGAGCACGAATGGAAAAGTGAGCAGGAGAAATAAGTCATAAAAAAATTAATTTTTACACCTAAAAAAGACGCAATCAAAGGCGTCTTTAATTTTTCACAAATTAATCAACCTTCCTGATAAACAACATCATCAGAAAAAGTCTAAAATCTATTTCTAAAACTGACCTAAATCATTTCAAACATCGTCCAAACCTCATCATAGAAAGAATTTAAGACAAAAAGCCTTTACCATTATACTGAAAACGATAAGGTAAAACCTTTCGGAACTATCGTATTTACTTTACTTTTGGCATTAGTAATAAGATATAGAATTTCACTCTTTTTTGGAGTGATCCTACCTTTTCCAGCATTAGAAAAATTTTATCAAAGAACAAATATTGATTGACCTGACCCGATGAAAAAACCCATAAAACTGCTTTTAATAAGCGTTCTTTTTTTTACATTTCTCTACTTAACATTTATTTTTAAGCAGTATTTTAACATCGCTTCAGTTGAAATTTCAGAATTAAATACCTACGTGAATGGTTATGTTGTGTACTTATTCATCCTGTTTCTTTTATTTTCATTTACCGTAAGTTTCATGTTGGTTCGGGAAATATTGAGCATCAGAAAAAAATTAAAGCAAATTCGATCGGGACAATAATTTTTTTTTAGTAATAAAATATAAATTTTTCCTTACTATTCTTTAGCACATTCTTAAATAGTCAAGATTCAAAAATCCGCCACAATATCAAATTGAGGCGGATTTTAAATTTATAAAGATTCTTGCTCTACTATTCTACCCACACTTACTATTCCCACAATTCTTGCAAGTCAAGCAACCTTCCTGATAAACCACCTGGTCAGAACCACAACTCGAACATTTTCCAGCAGCTTCGGTTCCATCGGCGATATAGCGTTTCAAAGCACGTGCAACTCCAGCTTTCCAGTTGTTGATGGATTCAGAATCGAGTTCTAAACGGTTAATTAATTCCACCGCATTTTCAATCGGCATTCCGTGTCTCAATGTTCCGGAAATCAGTTTTGCATAATTCCAGAATTCTGGTTTGAACTTGTGCGAAAGTCCCTCAATCGTTGTTTTATAACCACGCTGATTTTTAAACTGGAAATCATAACGGGATTTTCCATTTTCATCCTGGTTTTTAATAATTACGCCATCATTCACCCAACGTGGAACGGAAATCCCTTCCTCATCTTCGGCTAAACCTGTGAAAATTTCGTAAGGTTTGCCTTCAATTAATCCGACAAATGCAATCCATTTTTCTTTATTATTTTGAAAACGAACAACATCCGCTTCTAAAATATGCGGTCTTTTCGTTGGGAATACCGACGTAATCATCTCAGGTTTTTCGTCTTTTTTCTCATCTGCGGAAATCAAAACTCCAGAACGCGAACCGTCGCGATAAACGGTCACACCTTTGCAACCAACTTCCCACGCTTTGATGTAGAGTTGATTCACTAATTCTTCCGTCGCATCGTTCGGAACATTGATCGTCACCGAAATCGAATGATCTACCCATTTCTGAATCGAACCTTGCATTTCTACTTTGCTCAACCAATCCACATCATTGGAAGTCGCTTTGTAATAAGGCGATTGCTCAATAATTTTATTCAATTCCTCTTGAGAATAATTTTTGTCCGTGTCGATTCCATTGACTTCCATCCATTCTTTAAAACGGTGGTGAAAAACCAAATACTCTTCCCAGGAATCGCCAACTTCATCTACAAAATCCACACGAATATCCTGATCGTTTGGATTTACTTTTCTGCGTCTTTTATAAACGGGCATAAAGACAGGTTCAATTCCAGACGAAGTTTGCGACATTAAAGACGTACTTCCTGTCGGAGCAATCGTCAATAAAGCAATATTTCTTCTACCGTATTTTATCAAATCTTCATACAATTTAGGATCCGCTTCTTTCAATCTTAAAATGAAAGGATTTTTCGCTTCTCTTTTAGCATCATAAATTGCAAACGCTCCTCTTTCTTTCGCCATTTCCACCGATGAACGATACGCAGCCAAAGCCAAAGTTTTATGGACAGAAGTCGCAAATTCGTTTCCTTCTTTACTTCCATATTGAATATTTAAAGCAGCCAACATATCGCCTTCTGCGGTAATTCCAACGCCGGTTCTTCTACCTTCAATTGTTTTGTGACGAATTTTTGTCCAGAGATTTTTCTCGGTTGCTTTGATTTCATCTCCTTCTGGATCAGATTCTATCTTTGCTAGAATCGCATCAATTTTTTCAATTTCCAGATCGATAATATCATCCATCATTCTTTGGGCGTAACCAACATGCTGCTTGAATAATTCAAAATTAAATTTCGCTTTTTTCGTGAACGGATTTTCGACATACGAGAAAAGATTCACGGCCAACAATCGACAAGAATCATACGGACACAAAGGAATTTCACCACACGGATTTGTGGAAACCGTTTCGTAGCCGAGATCTGCATAACAATCTGGCAAAGATTCATTAATAATGGTATCCCAGAAAAGAATTCCCGGTTCGGCAGATTTCCAAGCGTTGTGAATAATTTTATCCCAAAGATCAGTCGCTTTTATTTCCTTTTGAAACTTCGGGTTTTGACTGTGAATCGGATATTTCTGAATATACTTTTCTTTTCCAACAACCGCTTTCATAAACTCATCATCGATTCTTACAGAAATATTCGCACCCGTAATTTTTCCCTGCTCCAATTTTGCATCCACAAAATCTTCAGAGTCTGGATGATTCACAGAAACCGAAAGCATTAAAGCGCCTCTTCTTCCATCCTGCGCAACTTCGCGCGTCGAGTTTGAATATCTTTCCATAAACGGAACCAAGCCAGTCGAAGTCAAAGCAGAGTTCTTTACCGCAGAACCTTTCGGACGAATATGGGACAAATCGTGACCAACTCCACCACGGCGTTTCATCAATTGAACTTGCTCTTCGTCGATCTTCATGATGCTACCGTAAGAATCACTTTGTGTTCCGCTGCCAATTACAAAACAATTTGAAAGAGAAGCAATCTGGAAATTATTGCCAATTCCCGTCATCGGACTTCCTTGTGGAATAATATATTTAAATTTTTTAATGAGATCGAAAACCTTTTCTTCCGAAAGTGAGTTCGGATATTTCGCTTCAACTCTGGCAATTTCCGACGCAATCCGGTGATGCATATCATCAGGATTTTGCTCGTAAATATTGCCCGCTGAATCTTTTAGGGCATATTTACTCACCCAAACTTTGGCGGCCAAATCATCACCTTCGAAATATTGTAAAGAAGATTGAATTGCTTCATCGTAAGTATAAGTTTTTATTTTTTTTGCAAAGGCAGTTGCTTCCATAATTATTTTTTTTGACGAAATAAATATACAGAAGTATCTTTCAATAAAAAAAAGTTTACAAATAATTTAATTTAAAATATTGATTATCAATTAAATAAATATATTAACAGTAATGAAAGTTTACAAAAAACAAAAATTATTTATGATTTAAATCACAATTTCTTTGAAGATATTTTCGTACTTATCCAGAATAATTTCTTTAGAAAACCGAGAAGATATAGAATTTTTGATGGCTCCAGAATCATGAGTTTCTTCAAGAATACTAAATATTTTATCGGCAAATTCCTGATGGTTTTCGATATTTGAAATCTCCCCATTTATTCCAGGTTGAATAATTTCTGTTATTCCGCCAAGACAATTATTTGCCAAAGAATAAGTTCCACACGCTCCTGCCTCCAACAAAACGTTTGGAAAACCTTCGTAACGGGAAGAAAGAATGAATAAATCAGCAAATTTCAAAAATTGATAAGGATTTTTTTGCTGTCCGTGGAAGATGACATTTTCTAAACCTAAATCGCTTTTCATTTTATGAAGCAATTCTCTATCTCGTCCATCTCCTAAAATATGAAGTAAGATTTTTTCATTTTTTAAATGACTAAAAACTTTTAACAAATTATCAAAACCTTTTCTGGAAGAAAGGTTTCCAATGGCAACAATATTATTAAAATTATTTTTGAAAGATTCCGGCTTTTCTGAGAAAGCTAATTTTTCTTCGATAAAATCAAAATCAACCGGATTATTGATCTTGATCAATTTCTCTTTTTTAATTTTGAAATTCTCGATCAGATCATTTTGCATGTCATCACTCTGACAAATAATCTTATCATAATTATTGTAAAACTTGTAAAAAAATCTTATTTCCTTTCTGGTAACGTGTTGCGAAACGACATTTGTTTCTCTCGCGATGAATTTTATTTTTGGAAAAAACTTAATAAACAAAGCCAAATACGCATTTACTTCTCCAAAACCACTGAAAACAATATCGGGTTCTCTTTTGCGGATTTCCTTTAAAATTGGCAATAATGAATGGCGAATTCTTGGAGTTTTTAGATCAATAATCTCGATATCGTCTTTTAAAAATTCCAGATAACCACCTTCTTTTCTTAAGAGAAGAATTTTAGGTTCGAATTTTTCGCGTGGCAAATGATTCGCAATCGTGGTGACAATTCTTTCTGCGCCACCAGTTTCTAAATCGGGAAGTATAAGTAGAATAGAGATTTTTTTCATGCTTTTCTTAAGAAAACCTTGTCAAAGTTCCAAACCGTGATAAGGTTAAATGCGAATTTACAACAATTCGGGAAAGTCCTGAGAATGGTTATTTAAAATATGATTTACTAAATTGCAATTGCCTTTTTGCTCAAAGAAGATATACCAAGAAGTTTGATTGTTGGCTTTGTAGCGAAGAAATTTCTTGCCGTCTTTTAGGAATTTTTCGGGGAATTTCTAGAAATTGGATGTTCTATATTACCTTTTATGAACTCATAAATTTTGTCGATATAAACATCGACATCTTCTACAAAACTAAAATATTTTTGTTGATAAAGAACCTTTGCAAGATCATCTAATTCAGAAATAAAAAACGGTGAATAAATTATTTCCCCCACCATTCTCTCACTTTTTCTTTTGACTGTTTTCTTGCATTTTCAGAATTCAACCCCTCAGCAAACCTTTCATCAAAATCATCTTTAACCGCATATTCGGATTGGGTATCAGAAACAACCGAAGATGATTCTTCCGACGCCATCGTTTCTATATGAGCTGTGATATTTTCCATGAGTTCGTCGGAGGTCATTCCTGCAGCAAACTGTTCATCAAAATCATCTTGAATACTGGTTTCAGAATTGATATCTGAAATTAATGACGGTGATTCAATACCACTTTTAAGTTCTACTATTTTTTGTAATACTTCTAAATCAAAAGTATTTTCAATCCATTCAATTAAATTATTTTTGATGTCTATCATTGAATTTTCCATGACTTACTATTTAATTTGCAACGTCTGAGATAAATTTTATTCTGAGCATTCTTACTTCTTCATCGCTCAAATCGTCTCCGAATTCACCCAAAAGAACTTTCATACTGTCGCTTTCACTTCCTTTCATAAAATCCATAAACTCTTCAACTACATCTTCGTCAAAATTTTCATCGACGTAGTAATTGATATTTAATTTTGTTCCCTGATAAACGATCCGCTCCATTTCTTTCAACAGATCATCCATGGAAAGATTTTTTGCTTTTGCAATATCTTCCAGATCAATTTTCTTATCGGTACTTTGAATGATAAATACTTTGTGCGAAGATTTATTGGCGACCTGTTTCAAAACCATATCCTGAGTTCTTTCGATCTCATTTTCTACCACATATTTCTTGATAAAATCTGCAAAATCTTTTCCAAATTTCTTAGCCTTACCTTCTCCTACTCCATAAATTTTTCCAATTTCTTCAATGCTCGTCGGATACTGAACAGTCATGTCTTCTAAACTTGGATCCATGAAAACCGTGTATGGCGGGATTCCATTTTTCTTAGCAACTGTTTTTCTCAGTTCTTTTAAATGTCCAAATAAAATCTGATCTAAACCGCCACTTTGTTGAACCTGGACCTGATCTGAATCAGCTTTAGTCTGAGCCAAGTCATATTCCCGGTCTTCTGCGATCAGGAACGGACTTTTATCTTTTCCTATTATGACTTTTAGCCCTTTTTCCGTCAATTTTAAAACGCCGTACGTTTCAATATCTTTCTGTAAAAAATTCTGAACCGTTGCCTGTCTGATGATCGTTTTCCAATAATTTTCGCTTTCATTTTTACCGATCGCAAAATGCTTTGTCGATTCTAATTTATAAGATTTGGTCACCGAATTTTCCTTCCCAACCAAAACAGAAATTAAATCTTTGGTCCGGAATTTTTCTTCCAGTTCTTTGACCAAAGTCAACACTAATTTTAGCTCTTTAGTTGCATCTTTAAGTTTGGGCGGATTTACAGAATTGTCGCACATCATCGCACCATCACCATTGATCGGATCAAACTGTTCCCCGAAATAATTCAAAATATACTGTCGGCGACTCATCGATGTTTCGGCATATCCAACGACTTCATTTAATAACTGAAGTCCAATCTCGCGTTCTGAGACTGGTTTTTGAGCTAAAAATTTTTCTAACTTTTCAATATCTTTAGGATCGTAAAATGCTAAACAAATTCCTTCGCCACCATCTCTTCCGGCGCGACCAGTTTCCTGATAGTAACTTTCCAAAGATTTCGGAATATCGTAATGAATGACAAAACGAACATCTGGTTTATCGATTCCCATACCGAATGCGATTGTTGCGACAATGATATCGGCATCTTCCATCAGAAATCGATCCTGATTCGTAACCCTGGTTTTTTGGTCTAAACCTGCGTGATAAGGCAGCGCATTAATTCCGTTGACTTGCAGGAGTTGTGCAAACTCCTCCACTTTCCGGCGACTCAGACAATATACAATTCCTGATTTTCCATGATGCCCATTCACAAATTTTACGATTTCTTTATCGATATTTACTTTCGGTCGAACTTCATAATAAAGATTTGGCCGGTTGAAACTTTCTTTAAAAACCAAAGCATTGCTCATTCCCAAAGTCTTCTGAATATCATCCTGAACTTTTGGAGTCGCAGTCGCAGTTAAAGCAATTACCGCAACATCTGCGATCTTATCGATAATAGTTTTTAAATTTCGGTATTCCGGTCGAAAATCATGACCCCATTCGGAGATACAATGCGCTTCATCGATTGCGACGAAAGAAATCTTAACGTCGCGAAGAAACTCCATATATTCCTCTTTGATCAGAGATTCCGGGGCAACATAGAGTAATTTTGTTTTACCTGCTTTAATATCGTCGAAAACTTGTTTTGTCTGGGTTTTGTTAAGAGAAGAATTCAAGACGTGAGCAACACCTTCATTGGAGGAAAGCCCGTTCACGGCATCGACCTGATTTTTCATTAGTGCAATTAGAGGTGAAACTACAATCGCAGTTCCTTCAGAAATAAGCGCAGGAAGTTGATAACACAAAGATTTTCCGCCACCTGTCGGCATGAGAACAAAGATGTCTTTACCTTCAAGTAAATTTTTTATAATTTCTTCCTGTTGACCTTTAAATGTTGAGAAGCCGAAATACTTTTTAAGTTCTTTCGATAAATCGGCATTTTTTGTATTCATTGGATATTTTCACTTTTATATCTACAGATTCAACGCCGGTAAAACCAAATTGCAATACAATTATTTTGGTCTTTGGCGCAACATCTAAATTTGTTTGTTAAATTTGCATTTACCCAAAGTTAAAGAATAATTATCGAAAACAAGAAAATAGATTTTTAATTTTGAACTCTTTACTTAAAAGAGTGTTGTACTTTATAACCAATTATTGACCGGTAAATCACAAAAATGACTCATCCCGAAATCCTTCAGATCGCTAAAACAGCCATTAGTATAGAAATTTCAGAACTTGAAAACCTCAAAAACCGTTTAGACGAAAATTTTCTTAAAGCAGTAGAAATCATTAATTCTGCTAAAGGAAAACTGATCGTTGTCGGAATTGGGAAATCTGCTCATGTAGGCAATAAAATTGTTGCTACGTTGAATTCAACCGGTACACCATCGCAATTCCTGCATGCTTCAGAAGCCCTTCACGGAGATTTGGGAGTGATTCAGAAAACAGATGTAGTGCTTTGTATTTCTAATTCGGGAAATTCACCAGAAATCGTCAGTCTTTTGCCTTTTCTAAAAGATTATTCTTCTGCATTAATTGGAATGACGGGAAATTTAAATTCAAAACTGGCGGAATTTTCATCGGTTGTTTTAGATAGTTCTGTGGAAAAAGAAGCGTGTCCCATCAAATTAGCACCAACGAGTTCGACCACTGTTCAAATGGCTTTAGGCGATGCTTTAGCAGTTTGTCTAATGGAAATGAATAATTTTAAAGAAAATGATTTTGCTAAATTTCATCCGGGTGGAAGTTTAGGAAAAAACCTTACTGCAAAAGTAGAACAGTTCCTGTCTTCTCAAAAACCACAGGTTTCAGAAAATGCGAACATCAGAGAAATTATTATTTCAATCAGCAGTTCTTCCCACGGAATTACGGTGGTGACGGAAAATGACCAGATTATTGGCGTGATAACCGATGGTGATCTGCGCAGAATGTTGATGAGCGATCAAGACGTTTCTCAAATTTCTGCAAAAGACATCATGAGCAAAAATCCCAAAAGTGTTGATAAAAATGCTTTGGCAAAAGAAGCGATGGCAATTTTAAAAGATAAAAATATCGGACAGCTGATCGTCACCGAAAATGATAAATATTTCGGCATCATCGATATTCACCGTTTGCTAGACGAAGGAATTAACTAAAATAAAATCTCATCTAACTTTCCCATCGTATATCAATAAAAACAGAGCGACATTATCATTATAAACTTATAATTAAGTAATTTCGCATCTTCAAAACTTAAAAATAAAATTCGTGAGCGAGGCAAAAGAAATGTCCTTTTGGGGACACATTGGGGAATTGAGAGGTCACTTAACCCGCTCAGTCATTGCGATTATTATTGGCGGAATTATAATCGGATTCAATGTGAACTGGATCATGGACAATGTTTTTTTCGGCCCAACAAGAAATGACTTTTTCACTTTTCGAGTAGTTAATCATTATTCCCGCGAACTTCTTGGTCATGACAGCATCACTTTACCCGGACATTTTGCGGTACAGCAGAAAAAGCTATTTCAGCAATTCAATGTGATGATGGCAGTTTCCGTTTTTGGCGGAATGGTCCTGGCTTTTCCTTATATTATCTGGGAATTATGGCGTTTTATTTCTCCTGCACTTCATCCAAAAGAAAGAAAAAATTCTGTTTTCGTTATCAATTTCGTATGGATCCTTTTTATGCTGGGAATTCTGTGTGGATACTTTCTCATTTTACCTTTCGCCATTAATTTTGGATTACTTTTCAAAATTTCAGATTCGATCGTACAACTATTTGATCTGAGCGATTATACGACTTTATTTATGCAGGTCGTATTAGGAATGGGCGTAGTTTTCCTTTTCCCGGTGATTGTTTATTTCTTAACGATGATCGGAATATTAACGCCGAAATTTATGAGAACTTACCGTCGTCACGCAGTTGTATTAATTCTTGTTGTAGCGGCGATCATTACTCCTGCGGATGTTTTGAGTATGATCATGGCAGCTTTACCACTTCTTTTATTGTATGAATTCAGTATTCTAATGAGTGCTTATACCTTCAAAAAAGTGCAACAAAGAAAATTGGAAGACGCGATCTAAATAATATTCATTATTCTATTTATTCTTTTGCATTAAAGTTGCTAACCGTAAACTCTAAGACAATATTCTGTTTAAATTTTAAATCAAATTTGTTTGAATTTTTTAAAGTAAACAAATAGCGAATTCGTCTTTAGTAAAGTGGTCACTTAATTTCAGCGTTATAAATTTAAAGAAAAACATGATTATATTACTCCCGATAATTATTGCATTTTTTGCAGTGACAATCCTTTTCATGCAACATCCAAAATTTGGAAAAGCACCGTCGGGAAAACGTTTGGAAAGAATTCTAAAATCTCCACATTATAAAAAAGACAAATTCGATAATATTAATTTCACGCCACCGCTTGCAGAAGATGCTTCGATGCCAAAAATAATGCTTCGTTTTCTTTTTGGTAAAAAGAAAAATTTGAGTCCAAAACATCAATTTAATTTTTCGAAAACCGATTTGAAGAATTTAAATCCCGATGAAAATGTATATGTCTGGATGGGTCATTCTTCTTATTATCTTCAAATTGACGGTAAGAAAATTCTTGTAGATCCCGTTTTTAGTGGAAATGCATCACCCGTTTCCTTTATAACAAAAGCTTTTCCGGGCGCTGATCTATATTCTACAGATGATATTCCAGAATTGGATTATTTGATTATCACGCATGATCATTGGGATCATCTCGATTATAAAACTGTGAAAGAATTAAATCTCAAAGTAAAATGGGTTATTACAGGATTGGGAACCGGCGAGCATTTGGAATACTGGAATTACGATCCAAAAAAAATCATTGAATTAGATTGGGGCGAAAATTTCGATATAGGAAATGGATTTAAAATTTATGCAGAAACAGCGAGACACTTTTCGGGACGGACTTTTAAAAGAAATCAGGCAATCTGGGCAAGCTTTGTTTTCGAAACACCAGACAAAAAAATCTACATCGGTGGTGATTCCGGGTTTGATGATCACTTTGAAAAAATAGGTAATAAATATGGTGGTTTCGATTTGGCAATTCTCGAAAACGGCCAGTATAACAAAGACTGGCGATACATTCATATGATGCCCGAAGAATTTCTAATTGCCGCAAAAAATCTGAAAGCCAGGAGAATCATTCCGGTTCATAATTCAAAATTTGTACTTGCATTGCATCATTGGGAGGAACCAATGCAAAAAATTTCGGTTCTGAACGAAAGTGAAAATCTGCGATTAATTACTCCCAAAATTGGAGAAAAAGTATATTGGGAAGATGACCAAAAATTGTACGATAAATGGTGGAATTTGTATCAAGAAAATCGGTGATCAATAGTAAAATTTTATTCGATTTGTGAAAAATAGGTAATTACTTAGTTTTAAATTATTAAATTTAGAGTTGCAAATTCAATTAATTTCACCAATTTAAACTTGACAAAATGTTAAAAAAATTACAGATCGCGAACGGTTTTTTCCTCGTGTTTACAATTATATTCAACTATTTGAGCAACACAGGAATATTTAATGGCAAGACCATCGCAAATGTTTCTGATCAATACCATAATTTATTTACGCCTGCAGGTTACGCATTTTCGATTTGGGGCGTCATTTATTTACTGTTAATAGGTTTCGTTTTTTATACAGGCAGAAGTTTGTTCAACCCTTCCAAAAATGAATCAGATGGTTTTGTAGAAAAAATCGGATGGTGGTTTGTAATTTCCTGTTTAGCAAATTGCGCCTGGATTGTCACTTGGCTTTATGGGTTTACCGGAATATCAGTAATCGTCTTATTAGTCTCACTTGTTGCGCTTTTAATCATACTGTTGGAAGCCTTAAAATACAATTCAGGTGTCGCTCAAAAATGGTTTATCAACATTCCGTTTCAAATTTATACAGGTTGGGTAAGTGTTGCCTTAATTGCTGCAGTTGCTGCCTGGTTGACGAAAATTAAGTGGAGCGGTTTGGGAATTTCAGAAATAAACTGGACCATTATTTTAATAATTATTGCTTCCCTTATTCATCTTTTTATGACCTGGAAAAAAAACGCACCGGTTTTCGCTTTCGTTGCAGTTTGGGCTTTAATTGCAATTGCAATCGCGAATAAAGAAGTAAGTCAGGAAATTTATTTCATTGCCTTATCTTTTGCGGGAATGCTTTTTATAAGCAGTTGTCTAAAAATATTTTATAAAAAATCAGCGCTGTAATTTTTTTCTAGAGAGCAGTAAAAAGTGATCGAAAATTAATTGAAACAGGCAGTCCATAAATTTTCCTAAATTTACGCTTACTAAAAATTAAGAATGAAAAACGCATATATCATCGACGGAACCCGTTCTGCAATCGGAAATTTCAAAGGAAGTTTGGCAGCAGTAAGAACAGATGATTTAATGGCTTCAGTATTGAAAAGTCTCATTGAAAAAAATCCAGATTTACCCTTAGACAAAATCGATGATGTGATTATTGGTTGCGCTAATCAAGCCGGCGAAGACAACCGTAATGTTGCAAGAATGGCGCTTCTTTTAGCGGGAATTCCTGTTAATGTTCCGGGTGAAACGGTAAATAGATTGTGTGCTTCGGGGATGAGTTCTATCGTTCAGGCGATGAGAGCGATAAGATCTGGTGAAGGAGATTTATTTATTGCCGGCGGAGTTGAAGGAATGTCGAGAGCACCGTATGTCCTTTCGAAGTCGGAATCGGCTTTTGGAACAGATTCAAAAATGTTTGATTCCAGTTTCGGATGGCGTTTTATTAATCCCGCAATGGAAAAATTGTACGGGATCGACGCGATGGGTAAAACAGCAGAAAACCTGGCAGAACTGTATCACATTTCACGAGAAGAGCAAGATGAATTTGCCTTAAATTCTCAAATGAAAGCCAAAAAAGCGCAGGAAAGCGGCAGATTAGCCGAAGAAATTTCTGATATTAAAATTCCACAAAGGAAAGGTGATCCGATCGTTATTAATAAAGACGAATTTATCAAACCAAGTTCTACTTTAGAAATATTAGGAAAATTAAGAGCAGCTTTTGTAAAAGATACTGGAACGGTAACCGCAGGAAATGCATCCGGACTAAATGACGGAGCCGCTGCAGTAATTATTGCTTCAGATGACGCCGTAAAGAATTACAATTTAAAACCAATGGCAAAAATCCTGAGTTCTGCCGTTGTTGGAGTGGAACCCAGAATTATGGGAATCGGTCCGGTTGAAGCAACGAAACTGGCTTTGAAAAGAGCAAACTTAACTTTGGATCAGATCGATATCATCGAATTGAACGAAGCTTTTGCCGCACAAAGTATCGCATGTTTAAGAGAACTTGGAATTGCGAATGATGATGCAAGAGTTAATGTAAACGGTGGCGCAATTTCTTTAGGTCATCCGCTTGGAATGAGTGGAACAAGAATTACGTATTCTGCAGCTTTAGAAATGAAGAAAACTGGAAAAAAATATGCTTTAGCAACGATGTGTATCGGCGTGGGACAAGGTTATGCAGTGATTTTAGAAAATGTAAATATTTAAATATTCTCACGATTATTTTAGAACCCTTTCAGATCTTTAAAGGCTGAAAAGATTTTACCGCAGAAATTTCTTATTGCATTTATTACCGTTTAAAAGAAAACGAAAACTTTATTTTAGCCCCGATTGCAGCGGCATCCTTTTGCGAAACGGAGTGTAGCAAAAGATATAGCGGAAAGCGGGACGGGTTTTTATAAGATGCGAAAAATGGGTTGCTCCTAAAAAAATTAATGCGCCTGAACTTTGGAAGGATCATCGTAATTCACCATCCAGTTGACGCCAAATTTGTCGGTCCACATGCCAAAATAAGCACCCCAAAAAGTGTCTTCCAGATGCATTGTCAAGTTTCCGTCTGCAGAAAGTCCGTGGAAAATCCGGTCGGCTTCTTCCCTGGAATCGGTGTTGATGGAGAGCGCTATATTATTTCCGATTTTATGCGTGTGCATTTCAGGAATCGTGTCACTTCCCATCAAAATAGTTTCTGCAGAAATCGGAAGTGTAATATGCATAATTCGTCTTTTTGCTTCGTCTGAAATCGTCGACATCCCTTCTTCCAGTGGCATATCACTAAATTTTCTGACCATCGGAAACGCACCACCGAAAACGGATCTATAAAAATTAGAGGCTTCTTCGCAATTTCCATCGAAGGTTAAATACGGATTGATTGTTGCCATTTTTTTATGTTTTTAGATATTAATTTTTCCAGGTGGTTTTATATGATAATTTACCGTCGTAACTTTTCCAGTCACCGATGAATTCGAGGTATTGTTTTTCTATTTTCTCCGTTTTTTTATTCCAGAAGAAAGTGTAAACAAATTTTCCTTTAAAAGTTCCCGAATGTTTTCCGCCTGGTTCTTCAGAAAATTCATATTCGCCATAAACAGAACTGCGTTTTTTGGCATCTTTATATTTGGTAATTTTAACTTTTCCTTCAAATTTTGAAAAATTTTTATCAACCAAAGAGTAACCGGAAAGAAAATATTCCTGGTCATTCTTTTTATTGCGTTCGGAAACATTTACTTTAAACTTAATTTCTTCTTTTGTATTGCCAATTGTTCCGACGTAAGGCTTAGAATTATTGAGCCAGACCTCCGAAATATTGGGCATTTGAGCGGAAATGAAACTGCTAAAAAAAAGCAAAATCAATAAAAGTGTTTTCATAGTTTGTGTTTTTAAAAAGTAAGAGAAAATCTAAACGCCAAATTGCTCCAGATGATGATTAAGATGTTTTGCTAACATATTGTTCCATTCTTGTGCGGTTAATTTCCCGAATGAATGTGACGATTTTCCGTCAAAAGCTTCTCTTCCTAATTGCTGTGTTTTTTGAATAAAGCCGATAAGTCGTTTTTTCTCAACATCGAAATCTTGATCTTCTTTGATCTTAAATTGAGGCGCGGTCGGAGAATTTTGTGAATATGATTTTTCGCCTACTACTTTCGACTTGACAAAATTCTTTAAAATAAACTTCGCAATTCCGCCTGGAGCTTTATGTTTCTGCGGTTCGAAAATCATTTCATAAGTCACGTTGCAGTGCGCCAACATTTGGTCAACCCTCATTGTTCCCCAATTTTTATTGGTTTCCGGCGAAAGTTTGTTAATTCTTTCAATATAATTTTGAGAATCTTTTGCGTTGAAAATGTCTTGCATGATTTAAGTTTTTACTACACAAAAATAGAATTATTTACGCTAATATTTAATTTAAATTTCGCTGCGAATACGGCTCAATGTTTCCTGAGAGATTCCCAGATAAGTAGCAATCATTCCTAATGGAGCGCGAAGAATAATGTTGGGATTCTCCTGAATTAATTTTAAGTATTTTTCTTTGGCGGAAAGAAACTGTAATGAAGAAATACGGTCTGTCATCTGAATAATAATATTTCCCAAAACAAAACGGCTAAAATTGGCACTTTCCAACGAAACAGCACATAATTCTTCCAATTTAGCGTAGTTGCAAAATTTAAGGGTACTTTCTTCTATTGCCGCAAAATTATATCTGGTAGGATTATTTTGAAAAAGCGTGTCGGTATTGGCCATCAAATTTCCCTCTATATAAAATTTGGTTGTAACTTCTTTTCCGTTTTCATAATAAAAAGAGCGAACCAAACCTCTCTCCACAAAGTAAACATTTCGATTGTATTGCTCCTGTTTACTTATTAATTCTCCCTTTTTGAAATTTTTGGTTTGAAAATCTTCCGATAAAAATTTCTCAATATCGGGATTGGTTTTCAGATTTTGGGGAAGAGCGTCTAAAAGTTCCATACAATGATTTTTGCGAATTTAATAAAAAAGAACGTTCCAAAAAATGAAACGTTCTGTGATCGTAAAAATTAAAGGAACATTAAATCTGAAGCTTAAGGTTTCAAAAAGTCTGCTTTTCTATAAACTGGATTTGGATATTTATAAAAGCCTTCATTGGTTGAAACTCCAAGTTTATTTTGATCTATAAAATTTTTCTTTAAAAAATCGACTACTTTCCCTGCTGTTTCATCGTTTGTTTTATCAAATTTAATCTTATTGATATTGTACGCAGTGGTAATTCCGACAACATCCAAGATTCCAAACGGACCAACAGGAGCACCGGTTGCGACCATCCAAGCTTTGTCAACCGTTTCAATATCCGCTACTCCATTAACCAATAATTTTGTGGCTGCGTCTAAAAGCGGGACCAGGAGCGAATTCACAATATAGCCGGGTTGTTCTTTGGTAAGTGGCAAAGCAACCATCCCGATATGTTTTGCAAAATCTACTACATTCTGAAAAACCTCAGGATCAGTTGTAGCATGACCCATAATTTCAGCCGTGTTGTGCTTCCAGATTTCATTAGCGAAATGCAGAGACAAAAATTTCTCTGGTCTTCCTGTTACTGCCGCGAATGTACTTGGTAATAATGTGGATGTGTTGGTTGCAAAAATAGTTTTCTCTGGTGCAAGAGGCGCCAACTTTGTGTAAAACTCAGTTTTTATAGCCGGATTTTCGGGAATTGCTTCAATCATAAGATCAGCATTTTTCACGGCATCTTTTAAATCTGTTGAATATGAAATCCTTCTAAATGCCGATTCTATCTGACCATCACTCGTATTTAAATCTCGCTTGAAATTTTCTGCAAGTATTGCTAAATTTTTTTTTGCTTTTTCTAAAACTTGCTCATTAATATCATAAATCACAATGTGATAGCCATGAAAAGCTGACTGAAATGCAATTTGGGAGCCTAGAACTCCGCTTCCTGCGATAGTTACGTTTGTTATTTTCATTGTATTAAATTTTTAGGTGTTTAAAATATGATGGTTTTGAAAGGTAGATTGTCTTTACCAAAATCGAGAATTGTTCCGATGTTGAATCTACTTCAAAGTACCGCCTTTTAATCCGATATTCTTTTGACATTTGTCAAAATCATTAATAAAAAGAACGTCCGGGAAAATTTTTTCCAGACGTTCCCAACAAACAAACAGTATGAAAACTGTTATTTTTTAAAACTAAAAACAGAGAATCTAAATGATTAAGTTTGGATTTTCTTCTTCAGCGGTTTCTTCCTGATAGTTTTCAGAAATTTTATATTTTTTAAAGAGAAGATGGATTTTAATTTTCAGGGCAATCCAGCCTAAAATGAAATAAATCCAACCTAAAATTAATAAATGAATAAGGTATTTTTTGGTCAAAAAATCAGATCCGTTTTGAACAACCATAATCTTTAAAGCTTCTAAATAAGGCGTTAACGGAATGATTGCGGTGAAACTTTTAATAAATTCTGGCATTGCATAAGAAGGCCAGGTAAATCCACTGATGATAAATGCGGGAGATGCGATAACCATTAAAATTTGCGTGGCTTTCAACGCATCTGGAACTAAAATACTGATGAGAACTCCCAAATTTGTTGCTGCGACAACGAAAACTGCGGTTATTAAAAAGAAATTCCAGAGATTTTCCGGCACGGGAATTTTAAAATAGAGGCTGCACAGATAGAAAAATAGGATATTAAAATTCGCGAAAATCCAGATCGGAAGACATTTTATGGTCATCACAAAAACTGCATACTTTTCTTTTCCTGCAAAATCTTTGATGAAAGATTCTCTTTTAAATTCCTCAGAAAAAGTTACTGCCATTGCCAACAAAATAACCTGCTGTAAAACTACTGCCATCATCGCAGGCCACATAAAAATAAGGTAATTACTGGTCGTGTTGAAGAGCGTAATATAATTTGCTTTAAAAGGTTCGAACTGGGTTTTCGCCATTTCAGCATTCATTCCTTTTTTCTGCAAAGTTTTAATTTCAGCACCAGCGGAAAATGTTCCTAAGGTTAACTGAATTGCTTTCGTAGCAAAATTAGCTGTTAAAACATTTGAAGTATTCACATAAACATTGACTTCCGGATATTTTTTCTGAAGCATCATGGCTTCAAAACGTTCCGGAACTACAATCACAGCCGCCGCTTCCGTCTTAATCGTTTCATCTTTCAGATTTGCGGGTTCATTAATATAATTAAGGATTCTGAGTGTTTTGCTATCCTGCAACATTTCAACCACTTGATTCGATAACGGAGTATTATCGTGGTTCACTACAATCACAGGAATATTTTCGACTTTCCCCGATTGGTATGTAAAACCAATGAGCAAGGCATAAAAAACCGGCGCCAAAAAGAAGACCGATAACATGGTTCTGTTTGTAAAGAATAGTCGGAATTCCCTTTTCAATAAATATCTTATTTGTTTCATTTTATTGGGTTTTGGGAACTATTTTAAGGTAACATTAGAATTCACCAAAATATCTTTAGCAACATTTTGGTTTTCGGGAACCACTTTAATTTCGTAGATCGCTTCTTCTGGTTCGTAATCTGGGAAAGCGGTTGTAATATCGGCGTATTTTGCCAATTGTTTGATTGCTACAATTTTGCCGGAGAATTCTTTATTTGAATAATTCACGAGCATTTTTACACTCATTCCTTTTTGGTATTTTGCAATTTTACTTTCCGGAATTGTGAATCTGAAATAAGAAGTTGCGGGAATATAACCTGTAAAAAGCGGATAACCAGCAGTTGCTAATTCTCCTTTGTTTAAAGCGATGGTTTCTATTTCCATATCATTTGTCGCAATTACATATCGTTCGGAATAAGCAACATTTGCTTCCTGCAAAGCGCCCATTGCTTGGTTTTCCTGACCTTGTGCCATTTCAATTTTTTCAAAACGCGTTCCTGCTTCCACATCGTGGAGTTCAGCATTTACAGCATCTAACTGTGCTTTTGCTCCTTGGTATTTTGCAAAATATTCATCATAATTTTGGGGCGAAAGCAAACTGTCATGGTACATATTTTTTGCTCTGTTAAAAGATTTCTGCGCATATTGAAACTGCTCCTGCAATCCTTTTTGTTTGGCTTTTAACTGACGAAGTTGATCGGCTGTCGCTCCATTTTTTGCCATTTGAACTTGTGCTTTTGCTGCAGAAGTTGCCCCTTTTGCCTGTGCGATTTTTGCAGAAACTTCAGGAACATCTAATATTGCAAGTGTATCTCCTGCTTTTACGGTTTGACCTTCTTCCACATAAATTTTTAGAATTCTGCCCGTCAATTTTGGAGAAAAAGAAACGACTTCTTTTTTGGTTTTCCCGACGATAGCTCGTTCCGGTTTTGATTCTTTACACCCAGAAAGGGCGATAATGCCCAGTAATACGAAAGATTTTAATACAGTATTTTTCATTTTGTTTGTTTGTTATGGTTGGTTTTTAGTTTTTAAAGTTTTTCGATCTGTAAATTCTGTGTAGATTTCATGAGTTCGATGGCACTTCTTCTTTGATTAAATATGGAATTTTGCAAATCTAGTTCTGCATTTTCTAAATCATTTTCGGCATCGATTAAAGCTGATGAAGTTTTGGTACCATATCTGAATTCTTTTTCAACCTGTTCTAGACCTTGTTTTGCAATTTCACGGGATTTTTCTTTCAACTTGATTTGAGCATTTGCAATCGTGTAAATGGTTTGATTGTTTGCTAAATTCAAATTTAACTTTTTGGAAGCATCACGTTTTTTATTTTCTAAAATTTCTTTTTCAATTTTGGCTTTTTCAACCAAGTGCTTTCCTTCATTACCATCAAAAACATCCCATTTAAAACCAACTCCGGCTTGAACTAAAGGTAAAATATTTAAATTTGCGGGATTCAAATCTAATTTTTTTCCAGAGTTTGGTAAGAGTTCTTTTGAAGTGGAAATATTATTATTAAACAATCCAAAATAACTTACCGATGTTTGTGCCTGAACTTTTGGAACCCACCATCGTCCTTCGGCTTTTATTTTGTAATCGGTTGCTTTAATGCCGTGATCTAAAGCTTGAATTTCTACTCTATTTTCAATATTTTGGTCTAGAACTTCGTACGAAATCGTTTGAAGTTGGGGTTGAATTTGGGCAATTCTTTCACGCTCAATTCCTGTTAACAAATAAATCTGAGTGATCAGTAATTCCTTTTTCCCTTCATACTCCACTAATTTGGAGTCCAGATTTGCTTGTGCTAATTCTATTTTTTTGTGATCGTAAGGCGTAATTAATCCATAACCTAATGCTTTATCTGCAGTTTTTTTATTAATATCTAAACGTTTTTTGGCTTCGTCTAAAACTTTCCTAGATTCTTGAACCAAAGCCATTTGATCATACGCTTTTGAAATCTCAGTAATAATTTCATCACGGCTTTTCTGCATTAATAAATTCTCAGAAATATTTTTTTCTTTATTGGCTTCTTTCAGGTATTTCACTTTTCCACCTGAATAAAGAAGAATACTTGCTTCGGCTTTTGTCATGACTGAAATCCCTGAAATATTAAGATTATTGGAAAGTTGTCCTTCTGGAATTGTCGCACCCGGAAAAATTGGCGGAAGGGCAGGAATATTAATTTCGGGAGATTGTAAATGTGCTGAAGCATATAAGTAACCAGCTTTACCCGACACTTCTACTTTCGGAAGAAAGACATCTTTCAGTTTTTGATCATCGAGTTTGGTGTATTTATTTTCGAGTATTTGTTGGTTTAAAGCTCCGTCATTTATTAAAGCATTATCAATTAACTCCTTTAAAGTTGGTGCCTGTTGCGCAAATATAAATACTGGAAAAAAGAGCAGCAGTTTGCTCAAATTATTTTTAAAGGTTTTCATTTTGTCTGTTGTTTGTTTGATGGTACAAAGTTGCAGCTATTGTGGTAAGAATCCTTTGACATTTATCAAAAAGTGATATATCACATAAAATCATAAGGAAAAGTTGCAACTTGTCCGTATAGAAAATGAGTTTAATGATTTCTGCCGAATTTCGGACAAGCGATTGTAATGGAAATCCTTTTTTATTTTTTTGAAAGGCAAAAGCGCAGGCAAAATAAAAAAGATTGAAATGGAAAGCGCGGTCTCGTGGGAAAACATTTTCTTGCTGTCGCAAGCAAATGTTTTCCCACGAGATGGCCCAAAAAAATCCGCTTCAAAATTGAAACGGATTTGTTATTAATAGGAGCGAAAATTATTCGGTAATCGTGATGTTCGTTCCTTTCGTATGCGCATTCATTTGCGGCGCATAATAATTTTGAAGCGTCGTGATTCCATTGCTGAATGTTCCGGATGCGTTGCAAATATAATCATACTCGAAAACGTATTTTCCTTTTGGCATATATTCTATGAAGAAATTAGTGGAAGCATCTTTTGTAGATTGATAGTAACCTAAACCGTTTTTCCATTCGTAACCGGAAATCACATTTAAAGGTTCAAATCCTGCCGCACGCATGTCTTTCAGATGAATGAATTCCATATTTCTATCGGTATTTAAAATCATTCTTACGGTAACTTTATCGCCAACTTTCAGCGGAGTTTCAACTGTGATTTTTTGTAATTCTTCACCGTTCACTGTTTTTATTTTTTTGTACAATTCTTTCGTAATTGAAAGATACGATTCAGAAGATTTAATTTTATCTAAATCTTCATAATATTGCCAGAATAATCCACCCTGAACAATTCCAGGACCTGGTTTTGTAACCGTAACTGTTCCCAAATTTTTGTCGATATTTTCTCTTTTTAAAGTTGATTTTAGATAACCTGTTGCTTTCGGATCTGGATTAGTCAATTCTTTTCCGCCCCAAATAATCGTGGCTTTATCACTTTCATTCGAAGTCCAGGATATACCTGAATTCAAAATGGTAAAAATAACTTCTGCCGTTCCACGGGAACTTCCCCAGGAATTAACTTCTTTTTGTGTGATCAGCCAGATCTTCATTTCTTCAATAAAATTAACATCATTTGGCGTTAATTTATTGAAGGCTTCCAAAGCTCCGGCGTGATTTACAGTTTTGGAAGAATACCATCCCCAATCGTTGAGATTTTGTTTCCAGTAAATTCCCTGCGTTTCTGAATCAGTCGAAGTTTCTTTCAAATAAGTCAGTAATTTTTTAGATAAAATTGGAAGTTTATAATCATTGAAAAGTAACGCCGCACGATGTAAACCAAAGAAAGTGAAATCGGTAATTTTTGCTGTTGGTGCTTTTTTAATGACCAAAGTTTTCAATTGTGCTCCTTTTCCTTTTAGTGGAAAGTCTTTTTCCCAGTAATGACGCGTGTCGAGATAGTCCAAAACATAATTATTCCACACATATTCTTTCTTCACATCCCAATATTTATGAACTTCAGAATCAACATAATTAATAAGTTTGGCAACCATTTCTTTTTGTTCTGAAGATTGATAATCAACCGTATTTCCTTTCAGCCATTCATTAATTTTCCCTAAATTTTTCAAGATGTAAAGCGAGTTGTAATAGGAACTCGGATAACCTTGATACCAGGAAAAGCCACCATCTGGATTTTGCAATTTCTGCAATTCTGACCAATCTTCTTTAACGGAATTTCGCATATTATTCGCATCAAATAATCTTGCGAGTTTTTCCATTTGTTCGGTTTCATTTTTGCTTTCTAAAACCCATGGAGTTTCTTCCAGCAATAATTGTTTTAGTTCCTGATTTTTTTCAAGATTCGAAACCAACAAGCCTTTGCTTTGATATTCTTCAAAAACAGTTTTTAATTTCGGATTGGCTTTAAAGATCTCAGAAGCCAAAACATCAGCAAACCATTTGTTGAAAACCACATCCGCAGAATTGTTCGGATCATTTTTTAAACTTGGCAAAGCAAACATGATCTCCCAAATCGGATTCGTCGTCAATTCCAAAGTATTAGAAAAGTTCGTTGCCGTTGTTGAAGTGTTTTTTGCTAAATTTTCTAATGTAAAAGTTTTGGTTTGACCTTCTTTCACGAAGATCGGAACAGCATCTGTAACCAAAATTCTGTTTGGTAAAACAGCGATCGCTTTTTGTTCGCCATCTGAAAAATCTCCCGCTTTTGCCACGACTTTAATAATCATGGAAGAAACATCATTTGGAACCTTCACTTTCCAGGTCACGACTTCATTTCCATTTTCCTTTAATTCAAAGGATTTTTGAGTTTCATTTAAATTAAATTTAGATGAAATATCTTCATAGGTAAACGCATCTAAAATTTGCAACTGCGCAGTTCCACTTAGTTTTTTATCAACCAAACTGGAAAGTTTTGATTGCAGATTCAGTTCATCACCTTCTCGCAAAAAGCGTGGATAATTCGGCGTTACTGAAAACTCTTTCTGCGTAATCACTGATTTTTCTAAAGTTGCTGAACGGGCATCTTTGGTATGCGCTAAAAACATGAGTTTCCATTGTGTTAACGCTTCCGGAGAAGTAAATTCAAAAGTAACATTTCCATCTTTGTCGGTCATTAAGTTTGGATAGAAAAAGGCTGTTTCGTTCAGGTTTTGACGAACTGAAATTTTGTCGAGGTTTTCTTTTTTCTTCACGCCTCCTATCTTTATAACTTCTTCAATTTCTTTATTTTTGGATATTGTATCTCTTTTCATTTTCATTCCCGCTACTTTTCCAGAAACTTCCATTTGAGAATCTGCCATCACTTCCATATTTGCAGATTTCATCGGAGAAGGAGCCATATTGTACAACACATTTCCATAAATAGCACCATCAAACCAATTAAATTCTGGAATACTTAAATTCCTCTGTTCTAAATAAGGAACTCTTTTACTAAAACTTTCCTCCGCCAAATTTTCATTAATTCCATAAGAATTCATGATGAAATATTTCTGATAGATTTCCTGCCACATATAAGAATTTCCCGCAAACTGATCTAAAGATTTATCATACATATTCGCCAAAACTTCGGCGTTGACTTTCTCTTTATCATCACCAAGAACTTTTACTGTCCACTTTTCTTTTTGTCCGGGTTGTAATTTATCGCGGAAGGTTACGGTTTCAATTCGCAAAGGTTTTTTGTCGGAAGCAATATTTAAATTAATAGATTCCGTTATTACATCGTTAAAAGCGACCAACTGAAACTGAACATTGATTTGATCAATACTTTCGTCCTTCGGAAATGAAACTTCATATTCTAAAAGTCCATTTTTAAATTTCTTCTGTTCGGTTGAAGTTTCGCCATTTCCGTTTTGGACATAAACATTGACCAAAGCATCTGGCACTGAGGAATACACAAATATTTTCGCTTTTTCAGTTCGCTTGAATTCGGTTTTCGGTTGAAGTACTTTTAAATATGGTTTTTGGGAATCTGTTAAAAATCGCTTGTCGAAAACTTCAAATGTTTTTTCTGTTTTAATGGTATCTTTTCCTTCGATATTATAGAGTTCGAGTTTATAATTTCCAGCGGCGAGTTTTCCTAAATCGAGAAATTCTTCATTTCGCTGCACTCCATTCAGAATGACAGATTGTGTTTTCCATTCCTGATCTTCTTTTGAAAAATAATCGTGGGGAAATTTCTGAATGAATTCTGCTTTCGAAAATTTCGGTAAATCCTGAATTTGAGTTTCGAAATTAGAACGGTAAACTCTCTCTTTCGGTTGAAGTTTAGACAACTTAACTTGGTACGATTTCTTTAAATTTTGATCGTTGTAGTTTTTGGTTTCAACTTTAATTTTTAAAGGTTCGTCTGTGAAAGTATCTTTAATATCATCGGTTTTAATGTAATGTGAAACGGAGGCAACTTTTACATTTTCTGTAGAAGATTGCGTTTCACCATTAATGTCCGTAACAGACGCGTTGATCTGATAATTGTCTATTTGAATACCTTCTAAAGTTTCATCTTCTTTCAGATCTAATTTAATGGTGAATTCTCCTTTATCATTGGTTTTCACTTCTCCAAGGATCGAATTTTCATTATCATTTCCTCTTGGATACCACCAAAAATATCTCCAGCGAATATTCTGTTTTTTGATTTCATAATTTACGGTTGCATTACTCAAAGCAACGCCGGAAAACATCATTGCTTTTCCTTTCAGTTCAATGGTTTGTCCGTATTTATACTCTTCTTTAATCGGTTCAAACGTCACTTCAAATTTCGGACGTTTGTATTCTTCAATCTGGAAATATTTGGACGCTTCACGATCTAAATCATCGGAATCCACTTCCAGAGAAAATTGTCCGTTGAGTTTTCCATTGGGTAAATTGAAACTGCCGTGGTAAGAACCGAAATCATTCGTGGTGAATTTTTGAGAAGAAATCATTTCCCCATTTGCATCTTTCAAAGTTATTTGCTGCGAAACTCCCGACGCAACAGATTCTTTATCCATTAGCAATTTTGTGTTTATTACTTTAAAATAAACAATTTGTCCCGGGCGATAAATTCCACGATCTATAAAAATCTGAGCAAGATTTTCCTGTCCAGCTTTCTGCGGTTGATTATAATTTCGATTGCCATAAACCTGCATCAAATTGTAATCATTTGAAGAAGGTTGCTGAACCAGATAATGACGGTAATAGTCATTACTCTTAGAAATTGGAAATTTGAATAGCGCAGATTGGTCAGTTTTTACCATAAAAGAATTGGCTTTTTTATCGTTTGTAAATTCAAAGATTTTCAGATTTTCATTAGAAACGGATTTTCCATTTTCACGATTCACCAGTTGTAATTGGTCAGCGATCGGTTTACGTTCATCTTTTTTATTATAGATGATTCTGGAGTTCGTCGCAATGAAATAAAAATTCTCCTGAATCGCATTTTCCACCACATATTCCGCGAGATAAATCCCAGACGGAAGTGCTTTAATTTCTAAAGAAGTTTTATGATTTTTATAATCTTTTAGATCTTGAACGTCAAAAGCTTCTTTTCTGATCAAAGTTTTCTTCACCGCCGGAAAACGAGTTTTATCATACGAGTTCGCTACATATTTCAAAAAGTTCTGCTGATCATCTTTAACTTCATAAATATTTAATGACAACTTCGAAACATTTTTAGCTTCGGCAACCAGGTGAATCGGCAAATTTGCTTGCGTGTGAGTTTCGTAATGTATCGTTAAAGTTGGTTGTAAAATTCCATTTTCCCGATTCAGAATACTGTTTATAAATTTAGATTTTAGATATTTCTGCTTCGTATTTTTAATTAAAGAGAGTGCTTCAGCATATTTTTGGTCAGAAGTTAACTGATCGATGATCTCTGCAATGATCAATACTTTATAATCACCTTCTATGGGTGAGTTTGCGAGATTTTGAAGTTGCTGGGATTTGTCTTTACATTTTGAAAACGCGCAATCATCATTCAATTTTTGATGCTGAAAGTAGAGTTTTGAATTTCTCGAATTTTTATTTATTAATGCTGAATGTAGATCTGAAATTTTAGATTGATTGATCTTCAGTTCATTTGGCGTGAAGAGCTGCGAATTACTATAGAATTTAATTTCGTTCATCGCATTCCAGTCAAACAAAGTTGGGAAGAAATCTAAGTCTTCGGTTTCCTCAAAAATCTCTTTGTATTTAGACATTTTAATTTTCTGTAACTCCAATTTCTTCCCTTCTAAACTGGTAAAATGTTTGGTCAGATAATTTTTAAAATCCAGTTTCGACCAAGTTTCAATCTGCGAAACATCCTGATTATTGAAATTGGTTCGCTGATTAATTTGCCATTGATTTTCATTGTAATAATCACTGAAAAACTCGCCCAATAAAACCTGATATAATAATTTTTCATCGCCTTTCAATTTCTCATCTAAACCGCTCAATTTTTTAAAAAATTTGCTTGAAGAATTATTTTGAGTATCATCATAAGTTTGATTGAGAATGCTAAATTCTGCTTTCAAAGAACGAATGAGTTGAATGGAGTTGTCTTCTTTCATAGCTTGGTTTTGAATTTCTAAAATTAAAGGCAGATTCGATTTGAACTTTCCCGTTTTGTAATTTTCAGCGACTTTTTTCCATTGGTCATCATATTGTTTCTGTCCGAAAACATAAGCAAAACTAAATAGCAAAAGGAGGATTGTAAAAATTTTATTTTTCATAGATTTGTTTTCTGATTGGAAACCTTGTAGGTTTATGGATATGCACCGCTTAAATTTACTAAAAAAATACATCATCGACAGTCAAATTTATGTTTCTTTAATGGGAACTTTATTTGCTGTGTTTTTTATGTTTGAGCAGGATATTATCAGAACTCCGACCATTGCGCTTATTTTCATTACCTACTTCAGCGGATATTTATACACGAAATACCAGGACAGTGGGAAAATATTTTATAAAGTATTAATTTTAAATGTTATTTCCGGACTTATTTCTGCGGCTTTAATTATCTACAATCACAATGATGGTCGATTGGTAAAATGGGTGATCATTATTATTATTGGACTTTTATATGACAGTAAATTCCTGAAATATTTTATTCGAAAAATTCCACTTTTTAAAGTATTTTATGTGGGTTTAACCTGGGCATTGATCAATTCCTGGTTGATCTTACCAACTTTTCATCCAGAGATTTTTTGGATCAGTTTACTGTTCATCACGGCGTTGGTTTTACCGTTTGACATTCGGGATATGAAATCTGATACTGTTGTTACTTTCCCGCGATTAATAGGTGAACAAAACACAAAATATTTTGCTTACTTCCTTGTTTTTGTAAGTTTAATGATTGCTATTTTTTATTTAAAACCCGAATATTCTTTTGCCTTTTATTTGACATCGATCATCACTTTTATCCTCATTTATTTGTCAGAAAACGGTAATAAAGATTCTTATTTTTCTTTTTGGATAGAGACTTGCAGCGGAATGCCTTTATTATTTATGCTGTTACATTGGCTCATTAATTGATATTCACTTTCCCAAAAATAAACGAATTGCAATCTAAATTTATTTTTCCTCTAATTTTATTACTATCCTGCATATCTTTTGTCTCCGCACAAGAGAAAAAGGATTCGATATACTACAAAATTGAAAAGTTTTCTGACAAACGAAAATCCACAAAATTTATTCATCGCTTAATCTTTCGGCGAGAAGCAGATTCTGTTTCAGTGGAATCAAGAACTAAAGAACATGCTCAGGTTAGTTATGATGGCAAAATCATTAGAAATATAAAAATTGAGACCATCGACCCTTTTGGATATAAAACTTCAGATAAAAATGGAGATAGTAAATGGTACGACCGTCTTGCAGACCGCGTTCATATTGATTCTAAAAAATCTACCATCAATAATTATCTTCTTTTCAAAAAAGGTGAAAAATATAATGCTCAGAAATTATATGAATCTGAACGTGTTTTGCGAAATATGCAATTTGTCAACCGAGTAAACATCAGTATTATCGACAGTTCTGCAACCAAAGATTCCATTGATGTTATGGTGAAAGTTCTGGATTCCTGGAGTTTGAAACCTAGCTTAAATTTCTCCGGAAGTAGAATTGGAGCCGGGATCACAGAAGAAAACTTGATGGGTTTAGGACACGAAGTTAGTTTTCTTTATGACAATGATTTCAAAGATAAACAGAATAAAATTTATGGAAGTTATACGGCATACAACATGTTTGGAACGTTCATCAATGCCGGAATTTCTGCAGAAAAAGATTTCTTGGATAATGAAAGAATCAATTTCAGTGCGCGGCGAGATTTCTTTTCTCCTTTGACAAGATGGGCGGGAGGATTTACGTTCGAATATTTTATGAGGAAAGTTTTGATGCCTGTTGAAAACACAGATGTTTTCCCTGAAGTTCAGATCAAAGTTTACAATCAAGATTTATGGGGCGGTTATCAGTTTCCTGTTTTTTTCGGAGATAGAACTGAAATTTCCCGGAATATTGCGGTTTTGGGGCGTTTTCAGAATTACCAGTACAGAGATCGTCCAATTATAGACCAACAGGACTTCTTTGCGACTTACAACAGCTTTTTAGCTTCAGCAACCTATATAGAAAGGAAATTTTCTGTTAAAAGAAATATCTTCGATTATAATCTTCCCGAAGATATTCCCTACGGTAAATCGTTTGGAGTTACCTCAGGATTAATCAAAAGAAGCAGTAAAGTAACTCCGTATGCTGGAATTTCTGCAGCACTTGGAAGTTTTATCAACTGGGGCTATTTTACGGTTAACGCCGGATATGGAAGATTTTTTAATGAAGCAACAGAAAACAGCGATTCCTTCCGTTTGGAGGGCACTTATTACACAAAGCTGCACAATTTTAAATTTGGCAAAGTGAGACATTTTTTCTCTCCTACTTTTGCATGGGGAAGCGAACTTTATAATTCTACCTACAAAGACCGTATCAATATTTCTAATCAAAATGAGTTTCCTACTTATAGCGGTGATTTCATCGGTACAAAAAAATTGATTTTACGCTATCAGATGCAATTTTTCATCGATAAAACCTGGAAAAATTTTCATTTTAGTCCCTATAGTATTGTCGCTTTAGGCTGGCTTTCACAAAACAACCAAAAATTATTCAGTGCGAAAACAAACTCAAAATTCGGGATCGGTATCTTGATCAATAATCCCTATCTAGTTTTCAACAAAATTCAGGTTTCATTTGTGTATTATCCGAGCGTTCCTTTTGATAACAAGCCAGTGTATGATTTTAATAGATATCGCAACGATATGATCCCTTTCAACTCATTTGGAACCGATATTCCTCATTTCGTTAATTTTGATAACTAAATTCAAAAGTCTTTTTTGAGAGCAGTCTGAAATGAAATTTTTATCTTTACTGAAATTTAGAAAGATGGAAAATTTCGAAGATCTTAAAAATAGTCTTATTCATTTAATCAGCAAAAGTTCAGACCAAAATTTGATTTTCAAACTTTGGGAATTAATGAATATGGAAAATACTAATTCCGTTTCTGGACCGCAATCCCACTATGAATCTGAGAAACCAATGACGGAGGAAGAAGTAGAAGACTATTTTCGGGAAGAAGAAATTATTTTACCTCCTGCAGTTTTGAAAATGATTGAACGGGGAATGAACGATGTAAAAAATAGAGGAGTTTACACCGAAGATGAAATGGAGAAAATGGATGAAGAATGGCTAAATTAATGGTCGAATGGACCCATTTTGCAAAGCAACAAAGAGATGAAATTTTGTTATTTTGGAATAATAGAAATAAAAACACATCGTATTCAAAAAAATTAAAAATTGAGATCAAACAAAGAACTGAGCAATTAAAAACCTGTCCTTTTTCTGGGAAGAAAACATTTAATAATGAAACTAGGATTTTAACTTTAAAAAATTATAGTCTAATTTATCTCGTTCACGGAGAAATCATTTATATCATTTCATTTTGGGAAAATCATCAAAACCCTGAAAAACTACCAAATATTTTAGGATTATGATCATCACCACTTTAAAAATTCTCAACTTCAAAAATCATCAGGAAAGGAACTTTGCATTTTCCGCGCAAATTAACTGTTTTGTTGGCGATAACGGTGTTGGAAAAACCAATATTCTGGATGCACTTCATTATTTATCGATGGCGAAAAGTTTTTTGGGAAATACAGATTTAAATAACATTAAAACTGACGAAAATTTTTTCACCATTGAAGGAACAATTGACGATGGCGAAAAAGAAAATATCATCAAAGTTCAGCAACCAAAAGATGCCAAGAAAATTATTAAGAAAAATGACAAATCTTATGATAGAATCGCAGATCATATTGGTTTTCTACCGAGCGTAACTATTTCGCCGTATGATTCTAACTTAATTTCTGATTCTGGGGAAAGTCGAAGGAGATTTTTAGATGCGATGATTTCACAGACTGATTCTGAATATCTTTTTAATCTCATCCAATATCAAAAAACGGTTCAACAGAGAAATGCTTTGCTCAAAAGTTTTGCAAAAAACAGATATTTCGATGCAGATAATCTGGAAATTTACAACCAACCATTAATTAAATTCGGTACCAAAATTTTTATAAAAAGACAACAGTTTACCGATTCGATCTTACCTCTAATTCAAAGTTATTACGAAACGATCTCCAAAGGAAAAGAAAAAGTTACGGTTAATTATCAGTCAGATTTACAGGAAGGTTTTGACTATTCTCAAGCTGACCAGAAATTCAAAAATTTACTCCTCAAAAATTTAGAAAAAGACAGAGCGATAACTTATACTACCAAAGGAATTCATAAAGACGATCTGCTTTTCGAAATGAACGGAAATTCATTGAAAAAAATCGGAAGTCAAGGTCAGCAAAAATCTTTTTTAATCGCGCTGAAACTTTCTCAAATGAACAGAATTAAGGAACTGACCGGAAAAACGCCAATTCTTTTGTTGGATGATATTTTTGATAAACTAGACGATTCCAGAGTTTCACAATTAATAGAACTCGTAAATCAGGAACATTTCGGACAAATATTTATTACTGATACGAACAAAGAAAGAACGGAAAATGTAGTGAAAAGGATTAATGAGGAAAGTAAAATATTTGAATTGTAATGAAAAAAAAGAGAGAATATCAATCTTCTGAACTCGTGAAATCTTTCGCGAGAATTTATGGTTTTGAAGATAAATTGCTGGCTTTTGAAGTGAAAGATTTCCTGCACGACTATTTAAATGATGCTCTTTTCAACGAAATACAATCGGTGAATCTGAGTAAGAAAATTTTGGAAATAAAAATTAAATCTCCTTTACTGAAAAATGATTTCAGAATGCGGAAAACTTTTTTTCTGAATAAATTTAATGAACAGTTTCCGGAAGCAGATTTTACTGATCTTCAGATTTTGTAGAAACTGTATTATCAACCATTTCTTGTGCCCGAATATCTAATTTTTCAGATTTTATAGGTAAGAAAAACCGCAGCGGATTTCTCATAAAGTATCTGAAAATCTCCCGATAAATCTCTCTCACTTCTCCAAAATTTACTTTTCTGGAGCGAAATGCTAAAACCATCGACAACCCAAAACTAACCGCAAAATTAAAAAATCCGATGATGAAAACCGTGGTTATCGTTAAAAGAACGGTATAAGTATCTACATTAAAACCCTTCCCATAAAATCCCAAAGCCACGTTTCCGGCTGCGAAAGTAATATGACGAATATCTAGATCTAAACCTAAAAATAAACCAATCGGACCCGTTATTCCAAGGAAAATACCGAACCAGAGATTAGACATAATTCCAGGCCAGTTTCGGGAATAATATTCTGAAATACTTTTTGCCCTTTTCTCCCCAAGAAAGTAATTTAAGAACGGATTCTTCGCGATTCTTTTCGGAATATGGTAAAATACAGAACTGTTTGCAACATTCCCGGAAATAATACCCGAAATAAAAAGAAAAAATCCCGCGATACATGCGTGGAAAATCGCCTTTGAATGAAACGGATCTTGATCCTGCAATAATTTAGTGGCTTTTTCAGCCGCAAAATTCTGTTGAAAAAGAACGTCTAAGCCATAAATAAGAATTAATGCAACAGGGAAAGAAAGCAATACATTTCCCATAAATGCTATAAATTGGGTCCGGAAAACTTTGGAAACCAAATGAGCAAAATCAACATAATTCTTCTGCGTATTTTCTCCTTCTGAAAGAACTTTTGCCATCGTCGCAGCCGTCATTGCAGGCTGTTTTGTAGCTAAAGTAAAACTCATCAAATAAATCATGATGAAACCCATCGCGTAGTTAAAAGAATACAAAATCGCGTGAGAAAAATCGCTTCCGGAAAGTGAACCAAAAAATAATTTCAAAACGACCAAGCAACCAACGATGATTCCACCACCACTCGCTTTCAAAAACATTTTTACGTAATCTCTACGGTTTGAAGTAATGTAATGAGTACCGGTTTCCGCGGTGTGATTCGTAATAAGATGAGACATCAAAGTCGTGCTGTCTGCAACCAGATCTCTAAGATTCGTTTTATGCGATTTATACTCTAATATATTGAAAAACAATTGTTTAGACTTCAATACAGCTTCTTCTTTGTCATCAATAACCATTACCGCCAGAATTTCACCCATTCGGTCGAGTTGCTGTCTTATTTTGAGAAGCGATTGGTTAATTTTGCCAGAAATTCCGTACTTCGCGGAATTTTTGAAAGCCAGACTGACAAAATCTAATCCTTGCTGTAAATAAACTTTGATCTGTTTGTAATGTTCATCTTTGGAAGAAAGATCAAAATCTGGATCCTGTTTATAATTTTCATTCAGAATATCGAGTTCATTTTGTAGCGCGACAAAAGGGTTATCAAACTTTCTGTATTCTGGCGCCATGTTCACCACCTCAACATCCATGGCATTTCCAATAATACGCCATGCTAAAATATTCATGGAGAAAAGAAGTTCTAATTTCACATTTGGATGCGTAATGAAATCATCAATCTCTAATAATTTAAAAAATTCTGTTAATTGCTCATCTTCTAAATCTCTGAAATATTGAAGGTCTCGCAAAGGTCTGACCGACACGCTATCGACTAAAAACCAAACGGTATTTTCGTTTTCAACAGCAGGTAAAATTTTATTGAGAAGTCTTTTTTTAAATTCGGGATAAAATGCATTTTCTGATAAAATATTAGCTTCCGTCAATGATAAATTAAATGGTTTATCCTTGAAAATATTTCTAATATAATAACCGAAATTTTTGGTGATATCGTGATTAACGCGCAGAAAACCTAAAATATCCTCGAAATCACTTTCCCGAAGATTTCGAATTAATTCAGAAAGTGGCTCCAATGATTTCGTCTCATTTCGGAAACTGAAATATTGCTCAAGCAAAGCTTTAAAACTGACTTTATTTCGACTGTAAATTGGCATAATCGCGACAAAGATAAATTATTTCAAAGTCACATTATTCATTTGGCGCAAAATCCAGTTATGCTTTTTGTTGAGATAAGCAGAAGGATTTTTCGGATCGTACTTTGCGGGATTAGGCAAGATTGCGGCGATCCATGCTGCTTCACTTTTGGTAAGATTGATGGATTTTTTATTAAAATAATATTGAGAAGCCGCTTCTACACCAAAAACTCCACGTCCCATTTCAATGGAATTTAAATACCTTTCTAGAATAACATCTTTTCCCCAAACCAACTCGATAATGAAGGTGTAAATAGCCTCAAAACCTTTTCTAATATAACTTCTACCCTGCCAAAGAAATATATTTTTTGCGGTTTGTTGCGAAATTGTACTTCCACCACGCAATTTTTTTCCTTGTTCGTTGTGTACCATGGCTTTTTGAATGGCTTTATAATCGAAACCATTGTGGTCAAAGAAAGCTTGATCTTCAGAGGCAATTACGGCTCTTTTCACGTTAGAACCCATTTCATCATAAGAAATATAATCTCTGTCTAATTTTCCGTATTCAATTAAACCACCAATCTGAGTCAGCGTAATCGGTGGATTGAAGAATTTTCCCCAAAAAATAAAGAGGATATTCGCCAGTATAATAATAAAAATAAGTTTTTTAATTTTCTTCCACATAGTTAATAAGTCTGTGAGTAATCAATATTTGTAGGTGCAAAAATAGAAATATATTTCACTTCAATTCCTTCATGTAAGTTAAATTATAATTCGGGAATAATTCGGGATGAAAAATTTTGATATAATCTTTCAAGACCAGATCTGCACGAACCACGCCACTTTCGAAGTAATCATTAGATTTTCCGACTTCTTTTCCGGTCAAAGTATATAATTTTCCGGCGTTGAAAACATTCATTTTGGTGTAATTGGGATTGATCTGCAACAATTCTTTTTTTGTTTGATGGTTCCCGATATTGATCCAGTACTCAGCTTTCTGCGATTTCGCATATACTTCTTCAAAACTCATTGGAACCGCTTTAAAATCTGTATTAGATGCATTAATATAATTTCCATTTGCGTCTGAAATAAACTGGGCTAAATTAGATTTTCCGCCGGGCAAAAACCATTGATTTCCGTACATTTCATTGGCTAAAACTACAGGTTTTACTTTTGATTTTTGAGCTAAAATTTTCAACGAATCGTACGAATTTTTAATTTGATCAAATTTTGAAACCGACTCTTTTTCTTTATCTAAGAGCTTTCCGAAAACCAATAAATATTTCGATTTTTCCAAAGGGTTCTGCTCTAAATATTCATCCAGAAAAATAATTTCGATACCATTTTTTTTGAGGAGATCGTAGGTATTATCGAAGCTTGCGATGTAATTTGTGAAGATGACATCGGGTTTTAAAGCGATAATTTTTTCAATATCATATTTCTGTTCGTTCCCAATATTTTGAATTTTTCCTTCACTTAATAATTGGTGAATCTTTTTAGAAAAAACGTACTCCGGACTTGAGATCCCGATGATTTTATTTTCTAAACCTAATTCGGTAAAGTAACCAACCAAACTTGCATTGAGTAAAATGACTTTTTTGAAAGGGAGTTTTGAAGCGGGTAAATCATAATTAAATTTCCCGGATTTTAATTTTAAAACATTTCCTTCAGTTTTAAGCTGAACATTTCCTGAAATTTTTTGCCAATCGCTTTCTACACTTTTGGATTCTTTTTTGCAGGAAAAATTGAGAAATAAGATGAAAATTAATAAAATGTAGTTTTTCATTTTTGAGACGAATAAAAAATTGTTATATTTGCAGACCGAAAAACGGCTTCGTGGCGCAACTGAATAGCGCACCTGATTACGGCTCAGGAGGTTACTGGTTTGAATCCAGTCGAGGTCACTAAAACCCTGTTTTTACAGGGTTTTTTGATTTTCTAATAATAAAGAAACCCACTCTTCCCGTTGTAATTTCTTTTTCAAAGTCAGTTTTTGTTCCGTACAAACTTCCAGAATATCATCTACATCAAAAAAGCAAAGCCCAGACAATAAAAGTTGTCCACCAGTATTTAGTACAGAAACATAAGTCGGAATATCCGAAATGAGAATATTTCTGTTGATGTTGGCTAGAACAATGTCGAAGTTTTCTTTTCCTAAATTCACAGCAGTTCCCTGAGAGATTTCAAGTTCTACGCTATTTCTCGCAGCATTCTCTATGGAGTTTTCTACAGACCACTCGTCGATATCAATTGCTACGGTTTTTCCGGCGCCTTGCTGTTTGGCGAAAATTGCTAAAACAGAAGTTCCGCAACCCATATCTAAAACGGTTTTATTTTCAAAATTCATGCCGAGCATTTGTTGGATCATCAAGTATGTTGTGGCGTGATGTCCTGTTCCGAAAGACATTTTGGGCTGAATAATAATTTCGTGCGGTAAGTTTTGATCTGGATGAAATTCTGCGCGAATAGAAACTTGGTCTTCGATATTAATCGGTGAAAAGTTTTTTTCCCACTCTTCGTTCCAGTTGATGTTCGGCATTTCCTGGAAAGTATACGAAATATTGATATCAGGATTCTGAAGCAAATGAACTTCCTTCAGTTCTTCTTCTTTGAATAATTCTGTTTGTATATAGGCCAAAATTCCGTCGTGTTCCTCAGTAAAACTGTCGAAACCGATTTCTATGAGTTCTGCCATTAAAATTTCATTCCAGGGTTGTAAAGGCTCTATCTTAAAATTGAATTCCAAGTAATTGTTCATGTTTATCTTTTGTGCAAAAATAAGGTTTTTGTGCGGGAATTGCGACCCGACCTGAATGGAGCTCTTTTTGTGTAGCAACGCGAAACAAAAAAGCGGGAATGGAGGGCGGAATTTGTCGCCCAAAAAGTTCTGTATGAAACTAAAATTTATGAAAATGGGAAGGAAATGCGTCTTCGGGTTTTTGACGGAAAATATTGAGTAAAATCCAGGATTTGAGGAAACCATAACCATAGGAAAACATTTGAATATACGTTGAAATGATTGCCATTGCAGCGATACTGATGTTTTTGGTTTGGTACAAAGCGTGGAAAAAAATCAGGAAAGTGTAAAGTCCGTAAAATCCTAAAATCAAACCTTGCTGAAAAAAGAAATACTCGATGAATCCGAGGATATAACCGATGAGAAAAAACGAGGGAAATGCGAAGGAAATCTTGACATATTTCGGATGCCGCTGATTTAGAATCGGTCGTGCGCAACCAAACTGATAAACCTGTTTTGAGAATTTTCCGAAATCAACTCTTCGTTTATGATAAACACCAATGTTATCGAAAAATGCCGTTGTGAAGGCATTTTCCCAAAGCTTCATCGAGAGATCCGGATCTTCGCCAATTCGCATTTCTGAAAAGCCACCGACTTTTTCGAAAGCCGATTTTCGAACGCCCATATTAAAACTTCGCGGCTGGAATTTAGTGACGGCTTTTTTACTTCCGCGAATTCCGCCCGTAGTAAAAACGGAAGTCATGGAATAGGAAATCGCTTTTTGCATGAGATTAAAACCTTTGTGCGCTTTGTCGGCGCCACCAAATGCGTCGCATGGAATTTCTGCAAGATTTTTTTTAATGTTTTCGATATAATCTTTTTCAACAATCACATCGGAATCTACGAAAACGAGCCAGTCATTTTTGGTACGTTTTGCGCCGTAATTTCGTGATAATCCTGGACCGGAATTTTCTTTTCGGAAAAATTCAATCTTTAACCTTTCGTGAAATAATTCAGCAGTTGGACGTAAATTGATCACGGAACCATCATCCACAATAATGATCTCAAAATCATTATCGGTTTGATGCGATAAGGAATTGAGGAGTTCGAAAAGTTCGTCTTTTCGGTTGTAGATGGCGATGATGATTGATATGGTATTCAATGCGCTGATTTGGTAATTAGTTGATTTGCTAATTTGCTACTGGAAATTAACTATCTCCTTCTCTGCCTTCTAATTTGTGAATTTTCTTCGTTCCTTCATACATTTCAAACTGCATAAAACGGCATTCTAATTTCCCGTTGAAGAGTTTGATTTTTCGGGAAGGTCGCAGACCAATTCTTTTCATAGAATCAAGATCGGAGGAAATTAACCAGGCCAAAGTATTGGGATAATTTTTCTTGAAAGTGTCGCCAATTTTAGCGTAAAACTCGTCATCATTAATTACAATTCTCTCATCATAAGGTGGATTGAAAACCATCAACAACGGAAATAGATCTTTCTTTGATTCAAAGAAATCCTGTTCTTTTACTTCGATAACATCTTCCATTTCGGCTGCTTCAATATTAATTCTTGATGCATGCAACATGTTGGCATCGATGTCGTAACCAACAATTTTCCCAGTGAATTCCCGAACACGATTCAGGCGAACTTCTTTGATGGTTTTGAATAATTCTTCGTCATAATTTAACCAGTTTTGAAATCCGAATTTTCTGCGGAAAGTTTGTGCAGGTAAATCCATCGCGATCATCGCAGCTTCGATGAGTAAAGTTCCGGAACCACACATTGGATCCAGGAAATTCCCTTTTCCGTCCCAACCTGCCAATTGCAACATTCCGGAAGCAAGAACTTCATTGATTGGCGCTTCACCCTGTTCTTTTCTGTAACCTCTTTTAAATAACGCATCTCCAGAAGAATCCAAAGAAATCGTCACCAATTCTCTGTCGATATGGAGGTGTAATTTTATTTCAGGTTGCTGCGTATCAACACTTGGCCTTTTATTGTATTTAAATTTGAAGAAGTCGACAATCGCATCTTTCATTTTTTGAGACATGAACTGCGAATGCGAAAATCGATCTGAATAAATCGTAGTGTCAATAGCGAAAGTTTGATCAACCGTCATTATCTCATCCCAAGGAAAATCGAACAATTTATCATAAAAACGATTTTCATCCCAAGCTTTGAAAGTAAGCAAAGGAACGAGAATTTTCAGCGCTGTTCTCGCGGAATAATTTATTTTATAAAGAAAACCAAGGTCGCCTTCACAATTAACTGCGCGGTTTTTAACTTCGACATTTGATCCGCCAAGTTTTCTAATCTCTTCTGCTAAAATTTCTTCGAGGCCGAAAAAAGTTTTGATCTGTATTTTTAAATTTTCTGTATCCATAATTCGTTATTGGCTTTACTGCTTTGGCTTTGAGAAAAAAGCTCTAAAGAAGTTGCTCAGTTATTTCGGCAAATTTAGTTATTTTTGCACAATGGCATGGTTTGAAACTTGGTTTGATACACCTTATTATCACATTCTTTATAAAGACAGGGATTTCGCAGAAGCTGAAAATTTTATATCTCTACTAATCAAATACTTAGCATTACAGAAAGACTCGAAAATTATTGATCTGGCATGTGGAAAAGGACGACATTCTGTTTTTTTAAATCAATTAGGTTACAAAGTTTTGGGATTAGATTTGTCGAAAGAGAGTATTCTATATAATAAACAGTTCGAAAATTTAGGGTTAAAATTTGAAGTTCATGATATGCGAAATGAGATTTTTCCGAAAATTTCGAGCGAAAAAGCAGATGCTGTCTTCAATCTTTTTACGAGTTTCGGTTATTTTGAAAATGACGAAGATGACAAAAAAGTTTTTCAGTCCATTGCAAATGCGGTGAATCACAATGGTTATTTTGTTTTAGATTTTCTGAATGCAAAATGGGTGGAGAAAACTTTAATTAAAGAAGATCAAAAAACAAAGGGAGAAATTGAATTTACGATTAAAAAGAAAATTCAAGACCGACATATTATTAAAGATATCAGTTTTACGGACACAGGACAAAAATATGATTACTTTGAAAAAGTAAAACTTCACACTTTAGAAGAAATTGAAAATTATGGCGCGGAATTCGGTTTTGAAAAGGTGAAAACCTTCGGCAATTATCAGCTGGGCGATTTCGATCTGGAAAATTCACCACGCTGCATCAATGTTTTCCAGAAAAAGCAAAATTATTAAATCTGACAAATGATTATTTTATTATTAATTTTAAGCGTTTTGATCGGTGTTTTTCTTGGAAAATTTTTCGGAGAAAGAGAGAAATTTGCTAAAAATCTTTTGGTTGTGAGTGCGGGATTTTTAATTACGATCTGCCTCAATGAGGTTTTCCCGCAAGTTTATTCAGGAGAACATCACAATATTGGATTATGGGTAATTGGCGGCGTTTTGCTCCAGATGTTGCTCGAAAATTTAACGAAGGGATTTGAACACGGTCACTTTCATCATCATACAGAAGGCAAAAACATTCTACCTTTGGCTTTGATGGTTGGACTCTTCGTTCATGCCTTTCTGGAGGGTATTCCGCTGGCAAATGAAAAGGTAATCTTGAGCCCATATCTCACCGGAATTTTGGTTCATAACATTCCAATTTCCTTTATACTCGGTGCTTTTTTGGTTAAAAATAAAAAGTTTTCGGCTTCCTCTTTTCTAATTATTGCAATTTTCGCATTGGCTTCACCTTTTGGGTTGCTTTTAGGTAAATATTTTAATCCTGATTTAGAAGTGTATTTTCTTGCATTGGTCGGAGGAATTTTCCTACATATTTCTTCCGTTATTATTTTCGAAAGCAATAAAAACCATAATGTTGACTGGCAAAAAATCGGTTTTGTAACATTGGGAATTTTGCTTGCGATGACTGGTCATCTTTTTCATCAGCATTAAAAATTTGGAACAAAAAAAGACCTCGAATTTCTTCGAAGCCTTAAGTTATTGATTAAAATCGTTCTGAAATTTAAAATTTCCAGCCGAGTGTAACAAAGAAATTATCTTTCTTATTTTTCACATTTGATACAATTGAAGCATCTGAATTCACAACATATTGATCAGAGAAATAACCAGTATTATTTGCGAATGAACCTTGAATGAAAGGACTGCTATATTCTGAAGTTACATTTTGGTAAGCTGCATCAATATAAAAAGACTTGAAATCGTACCCAATTCCGGCGCCAATCGTATTTCTTTTTCCTACAAATAAATTGTCGTAGCCCACATTTGCTGAACCACCATTATCTGGAACTGAATTAATCTTCATCGTGTCAAACGGACTCGACGCAAATGCGTAACCTCCTCTTAATCTGAAATCGCTTATTCTGTATTCCGCACCAACTTTAACTTCTGAAAGATTCTTGGTATTATTTGAAATCAATTGATTCAACTCGGTTTCTGCAGGTCCTTCTACTTTATATTTGGCTTTGGTTAATCCTAATGAATAATCAACATTAATCGCGAAATTTTTGTTTGCCACAAATGCTGCACTCAAAGTAGCTTTCAATGGCGTAGAAAGATTACGAGATTCTCTGTAGGTTCCATCACCGGTTGTAGAATTTCCATACTCACTATAAACTCTTTCTATACTCCACCAAGTTGGCGTTTCAAGAGCCGCACCCAATCTAAATTGGTGATTAATTTTTCCGATAATTCCGACAGTTGCTGAAAAACCATTTGAAGTTTCCGAAAAAGGAGTGTATTGTTTATTGTAAACGTCGGTATTGTTTGTTTTATCAGTAAATGCTGCTGTATCATATTGATCAAATGCTGCACTATGAAAATTCAATCCCGCTCCGACATAAATTCTGTTGTCGTAATTACCACCGACTCCGACAGACATTTTAGAAAGATTTCCGTACCGGTTGTAAGCATGTCCTGCGAAAGCAAGGTTGTCTATTACAACGCCACTAATATCTTTAATGTCATAAACTAAATTACTATTACCGGGAGTTTCGGAATAATCTTCCAGAGACTGATTTGAATAATTCACCGCAACATTCACAAATTTCCAGGGAGATGATGAGTTGAGTTGAAAAGCTGCAATTCCGCCAGTATTTCCTAAATTCGTCTTGTTAACTTTGTAGTTCAAAGTTTTTCCGGCGTAGGTTGTTGTATTTTTATTGTTTTCAATAAATAGAGTTCCGGAAATTTCGCTCGCTATACTTACTGCAATTCCTGCAGGATTTGAATTGAGAACCGAAACATCTCCACCTAAAGCTCCCATAGAACCTGCCATCGCATTATATTTGGAAGATCCGTTTAGAGCTGAATTTGAATAAACTTCTACTGTATTTCTAATTGTTGAAACATCTTGAGCACTTGCAAAATACGCAACAGATATACTCAAAACCGTTAAGGATTTTTTGATCATTTTCTTATTATTGTTAAAATAAATTCTTAAATATTATCTTCTGAAACCACCACCTCCGCTAGATCTGGTGGAACCAGAGTTTGAAGATCCGCTATTACCACCGTTGAATCCACCACCTGAGTTTCCTGATCTGAAACCGCCACCGTCATTAGAATTGCTTCTTGTTGGCTGTTGGTAAGTTGGCGCATCTTGTCTCGGCGAATTGTTTTGTCTCGGTGTATTGTAGGGTTGAGAATTCGTTCTGATTCTTGGCTGTGCATTATTTTGCTGGTTGAATCTTGGGTTATTTTGATTGCCATTATTCATTCTCGGAGTATTATATCTTGGAGCATCATTTCTGAAACCTCCTGAATTGTTATTTCTAATACCTGTATTGGGAGAGTTATTTCTAAAACCTGAATTGTTAGAATTATTATTTCTTAAACCATTGTTAGAATTTCGCATATTATTAAAGGAACCATCGCTACCACTTCTTTTATTAGTAAACCCACCATTGTAACTATTGTAGTATCCGTTTCCGTAACCATAATTTCCGTAAGGATTGTAGCCATAGTAAGGATTGTAACCATAATAAGGATTATAACCATAATAATTATTATAGTAACCACCATAATAAGGACTATAATAACCATACCACGGATTGTAACCCCATGGATCATACATGCCCCCGTATCCAAAAGATGAACCCCAACCGAAACTCATTCCAACACCAAATCCGGAATAAAAACCATAAGGAGATCCCCAAGAGGAATCGTTGTAATACGTATCTGTACCATTATAATTTCCCCATTCAGAATTTTGATCATCTTTCCAGTTTTCATTACGATTATCGGTATTCAGATATTTATTTGCGCTATCATTCGCCTGATAATCATAATATTCTCCTACTCTATTCCCGCTGTTCATAACGGTTCCTTCCGGTAAAGTATCTCTGCTCGGGTCGTAATATACTCCGTCGGTCTCACTATAACCCATTTGGGATCCACAAGACATCAAAAGTAATCCACCTGCAACTGCCAAAAGTCCTTTGGATTTCAGCAAATTGATTAATTTTTTATAAGTAATTTTTTCCATGATAAGGTGAAAAGTTTAATTTAATTTATATTTGCAATTTATACCAAAACTATACCAATTAAATAGTATGAATTTTGAGTAAAACTACGCTTTTTAGATTAGATTCAAAGCGCATCAATAAGTTAAATCAATAGATAAAATAATATATTATAATGGCAAAATTGACCTCAAGAGCAGAAGATTATAGCAAGTGGTATAATGAACTGGTAGTTAAAGCAGATTTGGCAGAAAATTCCGGAGTTCGTGGTTGTATGATCATCAAACCTTATGGGTATGCAATTTGGGAAAAAATGCGGGATGAAATGGATAAGAAATTTAAGGAAACAGGGCACGTAAATGCCTACTTCCCAATTTTTATTCCTAAAAGTTTGTTTGAAGCAGAGGAAAAAAATGCAGAAGGTTTTGCAAAAGAATGCGCAGTTGTTACGCATTATCGTTTAAAGACAGATCCTGATAATCCAAAAAAGCTGATTGTAGATCCAGATGCGAAATTAGAAGAGGAATTGATTGTTCGACCAACTTCCGAAGCAATTATTTGGAATACCTATAAAAACTGGATTCAATCTTATCGTGATTTGCCTATCTTAATTAATCAGTGGGCAAATGTGGTTCGCTGGGAAATGAGAACCCGATTATTTTTAAGAACGGCGGAATTCCTTTGGCAGGAAGGCCATACTGCTCACGCAACAAAAGAAGAAGCGATTGTAGAAACCGAGACGATGCTCGATGTCTATGCAAATTTTGCAGAAAAATTCATGGCGATTCCTGTAATTCGAGGGATAAAAACTGCTTCCGAAAGATTTGCAGGAGCTGATGAAACCTATTGTATTGAAGCATTGATGCAGGATGGAAAAGCGCTTCAGGCAGGAACTTCTCACTTTCTAGGACAAAATTTCGGTAAAGCATTTGACGTAAAATTTACCAACAGAGAAGGTAAAATAGAGCATGCATGGGGAACTTCCTGGGGAACTTCTACCCGATTAATTGGTGCGTTGATCATGACGCATTCTGATGATCTAGGATTGGTTTTGCCACCGACTCTTGCTCCGATACAAGTTGTTATTGTGCCTATCTTTAAAGGAGAAGAGCAGTTGCAGCAAGTGAGCGAAGTTGCTTTTGAGATTCAAAGAAAATTGAAAGAGAAAGGAATATCTGTCAAATATGATAACAGAACTGAAAATAAACCAGGTTGGAAATTTGCAGAATATGAATTAAAAGGAGTTCCGATCAGAATCGCAATTGGCGCCAGAGATCTAGAAAACCAAACCGTTGAAATAGCTAGAAGAGACAATTTGACAAAGGAAACGCAACTTTTAGAAAATATCGAGGTTTACATTGAAAACCTTCTTAAAACAATTCAGGAAGATATTTATAAAAAAGCTTTAACCTATCGAGATGAGCATATCACAGAAGTGAATTCTTACGAAGAGTTCAAAAAAGTGCTGGACGAAAAAGGCGGATTTATTTCTGCGCACTGGGATGGAACAGACGAAGAAGAGGAGCAGATCAAAAATGAAACAAAAGCCACAATTAGATGTATTCCTTTAGATAATAAAATGGAAGAAGGCGTTTCATTAATCACCGGTAAACCTTCAACACAGCGCGTAATTTTTGCGAAAGCGTATTAATGACAAAATACCTAATTACTTGCGTTTTAAATGTTAATTTTTATATAAAATTAAGAACTATTTAAGTTAATGGATTAATATTTGCTTATCTCAGGGAACGTTAAACTTTAAAAATAAACTATTATGGCATTAAACATCATTGATCTTATCAAAGGACAATTAGGTCCTGCATTAGTTTCTCAAGCTGCTTCACAGTTTGGAGAAAGTGAATCTGGAATTTCTAAAGCAATTAGTGGATTACTTCCAGCTATTGTTGGTGGAATGGCAAACAATGCCGACAAACCAGGAGTTTTAGATGCTATTACAGGTGCTTCTTCAAGCGGAATGCTTGGTAATTTATTAGGAGGATCTTCAAACAATTCTTTAATTACAACAGTTTTAACCGCAATTTTTGGTGATAAAATTGAAGGTATTGTCAATGCAATAGCTACTTATTCTGGAGTGAGTAATTCTTCTTCTAGTTCATTGTTAAATATGGTTACTGGAGCGACATTAGGTTCTGTAGGAAAATACGCCGCAGATAATAATCTAGGTGCGTCTGGAATTACAAGCTTGTTACACGATCAAAAGGGGATTGTTTCATCATTGCTTCCTGCTGGATTATCTTTAGCTTCTTTGGGAGTTGGAAACATGTTTGGTGGTCATGAAGCAGAAAAAGTAAAAGTTACTTCTTTTGATGAACCAAAAATTGAAGTCAACAGAGGTGGAAATACAAATACCCACGTCAATGTAGATAAAGCAGACGATAACAACGAAGGTGGATCAATCTGGAAATGGTTATTGCCTTTATTACTTCTTGCTCTTGCCGCATGGTTCTTATGGAAACAATGCAACAAACCGGCAACAGAAACAGCGACTACAACTGATTCTACAATGGTAGCGAAAGACTCTTCTGCTGTAATGGTTCCTGCTGATTCAGCTACAATGACAACTACCAAAACTGATGAAAATATCGATTTAAATGGTACTGCATTGAAAGGATATAAAGGAGGTATGGAAGATTCGATGATTTCTTTTCTGAAATCTGGCGGATACAAAAATGCTGCTGATGATGCTGCTTTGAAAGATAAATGGTACACTTTTGATAAAGTAAACTTTAAAATGGGATCTGCAACTGATTTAGAAGCAGGTTCTGCAGGACAGATGGATAATTTATTAGCAATTTTAAAAGCCTATCCAGAAGCTAAAATCAAAGTTGGTGGTTATACTGATAAAGTTGGCGACGAAGCAGCTAACGTGAAGTTATCTCAAGCCAGAGCTGACTATATTAAAAAGTGGTTAACTGAAAAAGGAGTTGGCGCACAGGTAATGACTGCTGAAGGTTACGGAAGTAAATTCGCAACTGTCGCTCCTACAGCTTCAAACGATGAACGTGCTATTGACAGAAAAATGGCAGTAAGATTTGCAAAATAATCTTTAGAATATATAACGTAAATCCTGACTTCGGTCGGGATTTTTTTTATTTAAATTTTGTACATTAGATTTATTTATTTAAATTTGTTAGTCTAATCTAACATTTAACATTTTTATGGCGTCAAAACTCCTCAAGCAAGGTTGGAGAAAAGAAAGATCTTCAAATTCTTTACCTGAGGTTTTCTCCAGTATCAATATCCCTAAAGACGCAGGCTTTTGGCGGAAACTCATGGCTTTTGCCGGGCCGGGTTTAATGGTTGCGGTAGGTTATATGGACCCTGGAAACTGGGCAACAGATATCGCGGGTGGTGCACAGTTTGGCTATACCTTACTTTCCGTTATCTTAATTTCAAATCTTTTTGCGATTGTTTTGCAGCATTTATCATTGAAATTAGGAATTGTTGCAGAAAGAGATCTGGCGCAAGCTTGTAAGGATAATTTTAATCCAACCACCAATTTTATTTTGTGGATTTTATGTGAGATCGCCATCGCGGCTTGTGATCTGGCAGAAGTCATTGGATCTGCGATTGCCTTAAATTTACTCTTCGGAATTCCATTAACTTGGGGAGTAGCAATTACCATCGTCGATGTATTTTTAATTTTATTTTTACAGGCCAAAGGTTTCCGCGTTATTGAAAGTATTGTCGCCGGTTTGATCGTTGTAATTTTCGGGTGTTTTGCTTACGAGATCATTCTCAGCAAACCAGACATTTTCCCTATTTTGGCGGGAATGGTTCCTCAAAAAGAGGTCATCACCAATCCGACAATGCTTTATATTGGCATCGGAATTTTGGGAGCGACCGTCATGCCACATAATTTATATTTACACAGCAGTATCGTACAGACCAGAAATTATGAACGAACACCTGCAGGTAAAAGAGAAGCGATCAAATTTGCAACAATCGACAGCAGCGTTTCTTTGTTCCTCGCATTTTTTATTAATGCCGCGATCTTAATTGTCGCAGCAGCTACTTTTCACACCACCGGAAATAAAGATGTTGCAGATATTCATGATGCTCACAAAATGTTGACTCCTATTTTAGGAACTACCTTCGCAAGTATATTTTTCGCAGTTGCACTACTTGCTTCTGGGCAAAATTCTACTTTAACAGGAACTTTAGCCGGACAAATTGTGATGGAAGGTTTTTTAAATATCCGTTTGAAACCTTGGTTGCGACGTTTAATTACACGCCTAATCGCAGTAATCCCTGCGTTAATTGTAACCATTATTTACGGCGAAAAAGGAACCACCGATCTATTGGTTTTAAGTCAGGTGATTCTCTCCATGCAATTGAGTTTTGCCGTCATACCTTTAGTAATGTTCACCGGTTCAAAACTGAAAATGGGTGAATTCGTAAACAAATTATGGATGAAGATTTTGGTTTGGATCATTGCCGGAATTATCCTCATTCTCAACCTATATCTTCTCATTGAAACATTTTTTCCTTCGCATTAAATCTGATCAAAGGAAGAAATATTAGTTATTTTTAAATTTAACACCCTCCGATAACTTTACCATAATGCAGTTTTTCTGCTAAAATTTCCTATCATTAATGTTGGGAAAGGAATATTTTCTGCCGAATTGTCCTAAAATGCTCTTTGGCAAAATCTTTGCGAATTGATGAATATTAAAAATATAAAATTATGTCAGAAAATCAAGATATGCAAGACGATCAAATGAATTCTCCAGAAGAGTTCACTGAGAATAATGAAAACGAAACGGTAGAAAATGTGACAGCAGCACCTTCGTCGGAAGAAGTTTTGGCAGAGGAAAAAGACCGTTACATCCGTCTTTTTGCGGAATTTGAAAATTATAAAAAAAGAACTTCCAAAGAAAAAATGGAGTTTTTCCAATACGCAAATCAAGATATGATGATTTCAATGTTGGGTGTTCTTGATGATTTCGAAAGAGCCTTAAAAGAAATTGCAAAAAATGGCAACGAAGCTGATTTACAAGGCGTAGAATTGATCTACCAAAAATTGAGAAATAAATTGACTGAAAAAGGATTGAAACTAATGGAAGTAAATGCTGGAGAAGATTTTAATGTAGATTTCCACGAAGCAATAACTCAAATTCCTGCACCTACCGAAGCATTGAAAGGTAAAATTGTAGATGTTATCGAATCAGGTTATACTTTAAATGATAAGGTGATTCGTTTCGCAAAAGTGGTTACAGGTAAATAAAAATTATTAGCAATGAGTAATAAACGATGAACAACTTTTTGGTTTCATTATTTATTACTCATTTCTTATTACTCATATAATTAAGATGTCAAAAAGAGATTATTACGAAGTTTTAGAAATATCTAAATCTGCCTCACCAGAGGAAATAAAGAAAGCCTACCGAAAAATGGCCATCAAATTTCACCCAGATAAAAATCCGGGCGATAGTGCTGCAGAAGAAAAATTTAAAGAAGCGGCCGAAGCTTACGAAGTTTTAAGCGATGGTAACAAAAAAGCCCGTTACGATCAATATGGTCACGCAGGAATGGGCGGTGCTGCAGGAGGTTATGGTGGTGGCGGTTTCGGTGGCGGAATGAATATGGATGATATATTCAGTCAGTTCGGAGATATTTTTGGCGGACATTTCGGTGGCGGCGGTGGCGGTTCTCAAAGACAACAATTGCGCGGTTCTAACCTTCGGGTGAGAATTAAATTGAATCTGGAAGAAATCGTAAATGGAACTACAAAAACCATTAAAGTCAAGAAAATGAAACTGGCTCCCGGAGCTACTGCAAAAACTTGTACAACCTGTCACGGAAGTGGTGTTCAGATCAAAGTAATGAATACCATGTTTGGACAAATACAAACTCAGGCACATTGTTCAACTTGTCAGGGAATTGGTAAAATTGCCGATAAAATTCCTGCAGGTGCAAATGCGCAGGGTTTAATTAAAGAAGACGAAGAAGTAACCATCAATATTCCCGCAGGAGCTAGAGAAGGAATTCAACTCAGCGTTCGCGGAAAAGGAAACGACGCTCCATTCGGTGGAAATCCTGGAGATTTGTTAGTCGTTGTAGAAGAAGAAATTGATACAACCATTAAACGTGAAGGCGATAATCTTCATCAGGAATTATATGTTTCTTTTGCTGAAGCAGCTTTAGGAACGCAAAAAGAAATCCCTACCGTTGGTGGAAAAGTAAAAATTAAAGTAGATGCCGGAACTCAATCGGGTAAAATTCTGAGACTTTCAGGGAAAGGTTTACCGAGTATCGATAGTTACGGAAAAGGCGATATGTTCGTTCATATCAATGTTTGGACGCCACAAAGACTTTCTCCTGATCAAAAAGAATTTTTTGAAAATCAAATTAAAAATGGTGAAATGATGGCAGAACCTTCCGGAAAAGAAAAAACTTTTTTCGATAAAGTTCGGGACTTATTCAACTAATAAATATAAAGAGGCTTTTCAAAGTCTCTTTTTTATTTGACACATAATGATTAAAGGTTTTACAATCTTTTTTGGCATTAAATTGTTAGCAATAAAAACATGAAGAAATTAATTTTAAATTATCACTTTTGGGTTATTGGAATTCTAGGAATGGTTTTCACTTCCTGTTCTACAAAATTTAAAACTATCGAAGAAAATGGTTCCAAAAAAATCTACAATATAAAATACGGTGATCATCAGCAACAGCGTATGGATGTTTTTCTTCCAGCGAATTATTCTAAAGAAACTCCAGTCGTAATGATTGTTCACGGCGGTGGTTGGAAATTTGGTTATAAAGAACACATGAAAATGATTCAGAATTTTTTGTTCGAAAATAATATTCCGAGCATCAATATTGATTATCGATTAATGACCAAAGAAATCCGTTATCAAGAACAGGTCGAAGATATTTCTAAAGCTATTTCCAAAAGCAATGAACTATCAGAATCCTGGAATTTGAAACCCAGTAATTACATTTTATTGGGCGAAAGTGCAGGTGGACATTTAGCACTGCTTTATGGCTATCAAAATCCACAGGAGATCAAGAAATTGATTTCGATGAGCAGTCCGACCGATTTATATTCGGAAAGGTACCAGAAGAGCAAATATTATAAAATAAGCAAAGGAGTTTTTCAAAAAGTAGTTGGTGAAAAATTTGATTCCAATTTAGAAGCTTTTAAGAAAGCGAGTCCAGTTGCAAATGTGTCTAATATTCCAACCTTAATTTTCCAAGGTGATCGCGATTTTCTTGTCAATAAAAGTCAAGGTTTAGCTTTAGATTCTGTCTTAACTTCAAAAAACATCCCTCATAAATTAATATTTATGAAGGATTCTGGTCATGTTCCGAGATTTGTAAAACGAAAACGCGATGCCTTTATCTTTCCAAATATCTTAACTTTTATTAAAGAGCAAAATAATTAATTATCTTAATCTCCACAGATTTATTAAGTTGAAAACCTTCAACATTAATTATAAAAAAAAACAGCATTTCGAAAAATGCTGTTGTAAAATTTAATCAATTGAATTTATTCTGGACTATTTTCATCTTTTGAAACTAAAACTTCTTTCTTTTTACCAAAGAAAAATTTAGCAATAATAGGAACAGTTGTGATCAATACGATGATGATAATAATCACTTCTAAATGGGATTTCAAATCGATATTAAATTGATTTTGAAATAAGGCATCTAAATAATGTCCCGCAAAAATAAGTGAGAATGACCATAGAAATGCTCCAATCACATTATCAATTAAAAAACGGGTTTTATCCATCTTTACAATTCCAGCTACAATTGGAGTAAATGTTCTTACAACGGGTAAAAACCTCGCCATGATCACAGCCAATGCGCCGTGTTGCTCAAAAAAATCATGTGCCTGAAAAAGGTATTTCTTCTTGAACAGAAATGAATCTTCTTTTTTGTAAAGCGCAGGACCAGCTTTCACACCAAACCAATACCCAATTTCATTTCCAATTACCGCAGCAACTGAAACTGCACTCGCTAAGATGGTGGTATCTAAAAAATCGCTTCCTGTAGAACCGAAGGTTTCTTTGATAATATCTACAGCGTAAATTCCTGACACAAACAGCAAACTGTCGCCTGGTAGAAAAAAACCAACAAATAGACCCGTCTCCGCAAAAATAATAAACAAAATGAGCCAGAAACCGCCCATTTGTATATAAAATTCAGGATTTAGTAAATCCTTCCAACTTTCAAAATGTCCCATATTCGCAAAGATAATAAAAGAAAGGTTTTTAAATATGAATAAATTGTTAAATTTCTTGAAGTTTACAAAGTAAAATCATCGTCCGTAACGGAAGTTCCATCTGCCATCAAGAAAGCTTTCAAAAACGGGGTCAAATCACCATTCATAACTCCTTCAACATCAGTAGTTTCGTGGCCCGATCTTACATCTTTTACCAATTTATAAGGCTGCATGACATAATTCCGAATTTGACTTCCCCACTCGATTTTCATTTTTCCGGCTTCAATCTCGTTTCTAGCTTTCATTCTTTCGGCAAGCTCCATTTCATACAAACGGGATTTTAGCAATTGCATTGCTTTCTCTTTATTTTGAAGTTGTGAACGCGACTCCGAATTTTCGATCATAATCCCGGAAGGAGCGTGACGAAGCCGAACTGCGGTTTCTACTTTGTTTACATTTTGTCCTCCTGCTCCACTCGAACGCATGGTTTCAAAGGAAATATCTGCCGGATTAATATTAATTTCAATCGTGTCATCGACCAAAGGATAAACGTAAACCGACACAAAACTTGTATGTCTTTTTGCGTTCGAATCGAAAGGCGAAATTCTCACCAAACGATGAACTCCATTCTCACCACGTAAATAACCGAACGCAAATTCGCCATCGATTTCTAAAGTCACGGTTTTCACACCCGCAACTTCACCTTCCTGAAAATTGAGTTCACGCAACTTATAACCTTGCTTTTCTGCCCACATTGAGTACATTCTCATAAGCATTTGCGCCCAGTCACAAGATTCCGTTCCGCCTGCTCCTGCGGTAATCTGAAGTACAGCAGAAAGTTCGTCGCCCTCGTTGGACAACATATTTTTGAACTCCAGATCTTCAATTTTTTGTACAAGAATTGGAAAAGATTCGTTCAGTTCCTCTTCAGAATCAGGGTCTTCCTTTGCAAAATCCATTAAGACCTGAATGTCTTCAAATCGGGAAAAAATTTCTTCGTAATCATCGACCCATTTCTTTTTGGACCGAAGCTGTTTCATGAAAATTTCGGCTTCTTTCGGCTGATCCCAAAATTCCGGCGAGAGAGTTTTCTCTTCCTCATTTGAGATTTCTATTTTTTTCTTTTCAATTTGAAGATATTTATACAATGCACCAATTCTGGCTTGAACATCTTTTATTTGGTCGCTGTTAATCATACTTTCGCAAAAATACGGAAATTTTCGCTCAACCTAAATTGAATTTTGAAAGGGATTGCATTTTTTTAGGGAGTAATAATCACGAAAACAGTAGAAGTATCGTTTTTCAACTAAATCATTTCCGCCACCATTTCGCCAATTTTCGGCGCCAAAGCAACGCCCATTCCAGAGAGTCGAACTGCTGCGATTTGTCTGTCGGAAATCTTCTCTACAATTGGAGATTTCTCAGTTCCCATTGCCATAATTCCGCTCCACTGACTGGAAATTTTAAATTCCTGATCGGGTAAAATAACTTCTTTTAAAAATTGAGCGAGATAATTTTGAAGAAATTCGGTCGTTTCTAAAGAAATGGTTTTTTCTGTTTCAAAATCCTGATTTCTTGCACCGCCTAATAGAATTCTATTCCCCAGATTCCGGAAATAAATAAATCCTTCGTCGTAATGAAAAGTTCCCTTGAGTTTTAAATTTTCGATAGGTTCGGTGAGTAAAATTTGTCCACGAACTGGAAATAAATCAATATTTGAGATCAGATCTGTCGCAAAAGCATTGGTTGCAGTGACCAATTTCTCAGACTGAATTTGAAAATTCTCAGTAATAATTTTGACCAAATTTTCATCTTCAGAGATCTCCAGAATTTCTGTCCCAAAAAGAAATTCAATCCCTAATTTTTGACATCTTTCCAAAAGTTTCTGAATTAATTTTCCTGAATGCAAGGAACCTTCACAAGGATTTTCAACTAAATATCCGGCACTTTTCAAACCAAATTGAGCAATTTTTTCCGGGCTTAAAAAGAAAGTTTTTTCTAATCCTGTAATCGTTTTCAATTTTTCATTAATTTCCTCTATTCGCTGCAAAGGCATTTCATCATTTAGAATTTCAAAACCACCGCAATTTTCAAAATCAATTTCTTCTGCTTTAAAATATGTTTGAATTTTCTGCAAACCTTCAAAACGCATTCTGATCAGATCTAAAGTTTTTGGCCAACCCATTTTTTCAACATCTGCAATAATTTCTGTCAAACTTCCAAAGCATGCAAAACCAGCATTTCTAGTAGAAGCTCCCATCGGAACGAAACTTCTTTCTACCACTAAAATTGATTGTTCAGGAAATTTTTCTTTAATAGAAATTGCTGACCACAATCCGGTAAAACCAGCACCAATGATAATTACATCGCGATTTCGGTAAAAAGTTTCGAGTTCCCAAATGCTTGGTTTCATAAGTTGAAAATTTTAAAATGAAGGTAAATGTAAAGAAAAATCCGCCTCATTATACAACGAGACGGATCTTAAATATTGAAATACTTTGAATTTATACAGTATAAATTTGCTTGTAATATTCATCTGCCATTCGGTCAGAATTAAAAGCAACTTTCACATCATCCATCGCATTCTGCTGAATTTTTCTCCATTGGTCGGGATTATCGTAATAAGTTGGGAGAATTTCATTCTCCAAAACTTGGTATAAATTTTCAAGATCAAAATTATCCTGGTCATAAATACTCATATTATCATAATCTGCTTGCGGCGTTACAAATGAATTAACTCCATTTTTCGCAAATTCCGGAATCCAACCATCATCCGTAGAAAGATTGACAGACCCACACATTGCGGCCGACATTCCTGAAGTTCCGGAAGCTTCTCTGGGAACTCTTGGATTATTGAGCCACAGATCAGAACCTTGTTTCATCGATTTACTCAACGCCAGTTCATAACCGGTAAGAACCGCCATATTTTTGTAATATTTGCTTTCTTCAACCAAAGTATTGAAAGTAGAAATCGCCGAGTAATCCATTGGATAAGGTTTTCCCGCCCAAATAATCTGTACCGGATATTTTGGATTGTTCAATAATCTTTCGAATCTTTCCTTGTCATGGAGAAGGAGATCTGCTCTTTTGTAACCTGCAAATCTTCTCGCCCAAACAATGGTAAAAATATTCGGATTGAAAAGATTTCCGGTTTGATCAGCCACAATTCTGAACATTCTTTTTTTCAAATGCTTTTTTCTGAAGTCGAAAAGAACTGAATCATTATCGTCTTTTGCATCGAATAATGGTTTATCTGCCCAATATTTAAAATCCTGAGCGTTGGTAATCGCTTTAATTTCACAAATTCTAGAGTATTTGCTCCACATTTTGCGGGAAACTTCACCATGAAGCTGAGAAACACCGTTTGCGATTCTCGCCATTCTAAGCGCACAAAGTGAATGATTAAAACGGGCGTCTTCTACTCCTTCAATGGTCTTCACTTCATCGAGTGACAAACCAGAAAAATAAGACATGTCATGACATAAATTAATATTGTGTTTCTCGTTTCCTGCTTCTTCCGGAGTATGTGTTGTGAAAACCAACTTTTCTTTCACTTTTTCTAAATCGCCTCCAAATTTTTCCAATAAATAAAATGCAGCAGGCAATCCATGAGCTTCGTTTAAGTGGTAAATGTCTCTTTCACAATTCATAACATCCAATAATTTTGCCCCGCCTTTTCCAAGCAAGACATATTGTGCAATTTTTGTGGATTCGTTCGCATCATATAATCGATGACAGATTGTTTTTGAGATATGATCATTTTCCGGCACATCGGTAGAAAGAAAAAACATTGGAGCAGTGTGGAAAATTTCAGGATCAAGGTAATAAACCTTCACCCAAACTTGTGCAGAATGTATTTCAATTTGAAATTTAATTCCAGTGTCTTCCAAGAAACTGTACATTTTTACAGTCCATGTTGGCTGCAAAGTTTGATCGTGATTTCTGGCTTGATCGTAATAGCCAAATTTCCACAAAATACCAATTCCTACCAAATCCTGTTTTAGGTTAAAAGCACTTCTCATGTGAGAACCTGCCAAAAATCCCAATCCGCCGGAATAAATCTTTAAGGCTTGATCAATGGCAAATTCCATTGAAAAATAAGCAACTTTTTTAGAATATTCTGGGTTGATGCTGAAAGGCATCGTAAAGTTTTTAAAATCCATTTTTCTGTCTTATTTAAAATAAGGTGCAAATGTATTGAATATTGTTTTATCAGAATTTTTTAAAAAAAATAATTTGAATACGGAATAATATAAACCGTATTCAAATTTAAAAAAAAATATATTTGAATTTGAAATCCCTCAACTCAAAAATTTATGCAATTTCTATTCAAGGATAATCAAGAAAAGTTCGAGTAGTAGTAGTTATGAAAATGAAGAAGTATCTTTAAAGTAGTCAGATAACGATTTAATCTTACCACAGTCCGTAAAACTTATAACCGTACAAATATTATTGGTGTAAATACCTTTTCCTCTAAGGTTACCAATAGAAATTGTTTCGTAAAAATATTTTCCTTTACCTAGATCAAAAATTTCAGATTCGCGCCAGTTGATACTTTCATATTTTCTAAAAATTGCCCGGAACATAGCTAAAATACGTCCTCCTCCCTGAATTTCTTTCGCAGGTGGAATCCATATTTTACTTTCTTCATTGAACCATTTCTGTAGATTTTCTACTTTCAAGGAGTTCAAATCCTCCATAAATGATGTTACTTTACAATCCATACGCATATATACGATGAAATGGTTAACTTTAGATTTAATTTTTAATAAAAATGAAAAATTTAATATTAAAAAGATTTCAATATTACAAAGATCTGGGAGACAAAACCTTTGAGCAACTCAATGATGATCAGGTTTTATGGCAGCATAATGCAGACAGTAATTCTATTGCAACAATAGTGAAACATATTTCTGGTAACATGATTTCCCGCTGGACGAATTTTCTGACGGAAGATGGCGAAAAAGAATGGCGAAATCGAGATGCAGAATTTGAAAACGACATCCATTCAAAAGATAAAATGCTTCAAATCTGGGAAAAAGGCTGGACTATTTTATTTGATGCTTTGAGCCAAATTAACGAAGAAAATATAAATTCCACTATTTTTATTCGGGGTGAGAACCATTCAGTTTTCGATGCGCTTTTGCGGCAGTTAGCGCATTATCCTTACCATATCGGACAAATTATTTATGTAGCAAAAATGTTAAAAAATGAGGACTGGAAGACCCTTTCCATCGCCAGAAATAAGTCTCACGAATATACAACTGAACTTTTGAAAGATCAAGGTTCCTCAGAGATTCAACAAAATTCTTCACCCGTTTGTTATGCAAAAAGTGATGAAGTTCGGGATGAATACAAAATAGAATAAGAACTAAAAAGAAGGTTCAGAGTTTATCTTTTGAAATTTTGAATTCCTTATCTTTGCATTCTTAAATTTTTTATCAAATTGAATTCACTTCACCCAAAAACTGCTGCTTTTCATACCCTTGGCTGTAAATTAAATTTTGCAGAAACCTCAACAATTGCCCGACAATTAACCGGTGCAGGTTACGAAAAAGTAAGTTTCGATGACAAAGCAAATGTTTATGTCATCAACACTTGTTCGGTCACAGAAAATGCAGACCGGGAATGTAAACTTCACGTGAAGCGTGCTATGAAAGCTAATCCAGAAGGTTTGGTAGTTATTTTAGGATGTTATGCTCAATTGAAACCAGAAGAAATTTCTGCGATTGAAGGTGTAGATCTGGTTTTAGGAGCGAAGGAAAAATTTAACATTCTGAGTTATTTGGATGATTTGCAGAAAACTGAAAACCACGGGATCATTCATTCCTGCGAAATTGATGAAGCCGATTTTTTTATTGGAAGTTATTCTATTGGAGACCGAACCAGAGCATTTTTAAAAGTTCAGGATGGTTGCGATTATAAATGCACTTATTGCACGATTCCTTTAGCACGTGGAATTTCACGTTCTGACACCATCGAGAGTGTTGTAAGAAATGCCAAAGAAATTGCAGCAAAAGGAATTAAAGAAATTGTTTTAACAGGCGTAAATATCGGTGATTATGGAAAAGGTGAATTTGGAAATAAAAAACATGAACATACTTTTCTGGATTTAATTTCGGAACTGGATCAAGTCGAAGGAATTGAAAGAATCCGAATTTCCTCCATTGAACCCAATCTTTTAAAAGACGAAAGCATCGATTTGGTGGCTCAAAGCAAAAGTTTTGTTCCACATTTTCACATGCCTCTGCAAAGTGGGAGCGACGATTTGTTGAAGAACATGAAACGCCGATATTTAACTTCTCTCTATCAAAACAGAATTAATAAAATTCATGAAGTGATGCCCGATTGCTGCATCGGAGTTGATGTTATTGTCGGATTCCCGGGAGAAACAGAGAATAAATTTTTAGAAACCTACAATTTCCTGAATCAATTACCCATCAGTTATTTACACGTTTTCACCTATTCTGAAAGAGAAAATACCGAAGCTGCGGAAATGAATGGAGTCGTTCCTATACCGGAAAGAAAACGCCGCAACAAGATGCTCAGAATTCTATCGGAGAAAAAGAAAATGGCCTTCTATCAAAGTCAAGTTGGCAAAACTCTTCCTGTACTGTGGGAACACGAAAACAAAAATGGAATGATGTTCGGGTTTACAGAAAATTATGTTCGGGTTCAAAAACCTTTCGATATCAATTCTGTCAATCAAATTGAGTTGCTACAACTTAATAAAATAGAAAATGATGGAACGGTTTCGGTTATTTTAAGTTTCGATCATTTTCTGGAGAGCGTTTAATCCTTAGATATATTTTTTAGGAAATATTTGTATCTTTATATAGTTAACCAATAAAAATACAGTTATGACCAAAAAATTTATTCTTTCTCTCCTGGCAGTTTTTGGCTGCTTAGTTTCGGTGCTTGCTCAGCAAAGTATTCTGGCAATGAATTCCAGTACTAAAAAAGTGATTCAATTAAATGCAAGTGATGGCTCAGTTCTTAATGCTTCGTTTATAGACGCTTCCTCTATTTCAGCGCAAACTATCAAAGGTATAACCCAAGTTGACAATAAAATATGGATCTCAGATCAACTTGCAGATGCAATTTATATTTATTCTTTCAATGGAACCTATCAATCTACCATTAGTGGAGGTTTAGATAATCTTCGGGGATTAAATATTGTAAATAATGAAGTTTGGGTGACCAATGAAGGCACTGCAAATGGAGCAACGGCAAATTCAATTGTTCGGTTTTCAAAAGCGGGTGTAAACTTAGGAGTTTATCCCACCATAACTTCGCCTTTTGATGTTTTAGACTTAGGTTCCGGAAACGCTTTGGTAAGTTCATTTTCAACGAATGGAATTGCTAAAATTTCTTACAACGGTACTGTTTCCACGGCATTTGTTGCTTCTGGAGTTGTTAGTAATCCAGAACAGATGAATTTTAATAGTTCCGGGAATGTTATTGTCGCGGTATTTAGTTCCTTAGGAAATAATCTTCCAGGTATATATGAGTTTTCTCCAGCAGGAGTTCTGCTAAATAAATGGCCTATTTCTACAGGTTCTGTTCGGGGCGTAATCGCGGCGGGCAATGGTAATTATTTAGTTTCCACTTCAACAGGAATTTATAGTTTGAATCCTGCTACAAGCATCTCCACTCTAATTACGGCAGGAAATTTTCAATTCTTTACTAAAATTGATGCAACTCTTGCTGTGAATGAAGGTTCCTCTGGTTTGAATGCTCAATTCTATCCCAATCCTATAACAGATTTTTTGAACGTTTCAAATAAGGAAGAAATTGATAATGTGATGATCTATTCAGTTACAGGACAATTGCAAATACAACAAAAACTGAACGAAAAATCGGTAAAACTTGATCTTTCCAAATTATCTGCTGGAATGTACATTTTGAAAATTCAAGATAAATCTTCCAAAACTCAGACCGTGAAGATCATCAAGAAGTAATTTAACATCAATAATGAAAAACACCGCTAAAATGCGGTGTTTTTTTCTGAATATATAGCTGCGAAATATCAACTTTAAATTTTTGATAATTGATATCGTAATCTTTAAACATAAATCTAATCAATTCTATTTTTAAAAATTATTTAGCTTTTATTTCACAGGCACTTTTTCCCCTAAACTCATTTGAGCAAGTAATTCAGGAAAATACAACATGAGTATAAAATAGAAAATAATTAACAATACAATTACTGAAATTGAAGCTATAACAACTGGTCCCGGTGTATTTTTTTTTGAAGATTCCATGATTTGCAATTTTTAAGTTGCTTTTGAAAGAGCTATTTTTGTGCCATTAAAAAAATTAATGATGATAAGTATCTTCATATTTTACTCCTGCTTTTATTTTTATCAGTAAAAAATTTTCCTTAGGAACTATCGGACAATTATAATCGTAAGCATTATACGCACAGAAAGGTTGGTAAGATTGGTTGAAGTCGATGATTATTTCTCCGGCTTTCGGAATTCTTAAATCCAAATATTTTCCGCCACCGTAGGTTTCTTTTCCGTTGGTTACATCGCGGAAAGGAAGAAAGAGATAATCCTCGAAACCTTCTTTTTTACTTAAATTCAAACTCTGATAAATAGATAAAGTGTAAGTTTTTCCATCTAAGTTAAAAGTAGCTTTCCCAAATTCGATATAAGGTTGAGTTCGTCCTGAAGAAGTTGGAAGTTTAAAAGCAATCGCATTTTCGCTCTTCGTAAATATTGCTTTAACACGATATTTTAAATCTATAGGAAAGAAAGGATGTCTTTTGAAATTGGTGAAATTGCTTCCTCTTAAAGGCGTTTCTTTCGGATTTTTATATTCAGCATTCAACTCTTTCTGGAATTTTTTAATCTCAGATATTTCTTTCTTCTGTGCTTGTGAAAAAGAAAATATCAAAAGGGTGAATAAAACTAAAATTTGGCGAGGCTTCATTTTTTATAATATTTTTTTCGGACTGTTTCGTAATAATTTTCATCTGTAGAAATATAAAAAGGAAGTTCAACATAATTCTGATCCCGATACATTCCAAGATGAAGATAATACTGCGTTTGAATTTTTTCCTGTTTAATTTTAAAATTAAAAACATCCAGAAAATCCTTCGGAGAATTATTAGTATGAACAGAAACTAATTTTTCGACCGTCACTTTTCCGTTGATTCGGTCGATTCTTTCGCAGGTTTTTTTAATGGAATCGGAAGAAAGTTTAAGTTGAAACCTCTTTGAAATATTAAAACCTCTAATTTCAGAATGATCTTTATCACTGCATTTTTTTAGAAAGGTTTGTGCAAAGTTCTGTGCGATCTGTTTTCTTTCTGAACTAATAGAACTCAGCGAAACCGTACTGTTACGAGAATTACAATTCACCAAAAACAACGATATGATAAGAAGCAAGTAATTTTTTTCATAATTAAGTTAGTTTTACCCGATACACATCAGTACCATTTCTTTTAATATTTTTTACCAGAAAACCTCCTTCTTCCGGAATCACTTCCTGAAGATCAAACGTTTTACATTCCTTTGGTAAACCGCTAAAAATAAGCGTAAACCAAAAATCCTTAAAAGGAGGAACCTCTGTCCAGTAAGGAAAAAGCGAGATATTTTCGTGATGAATCAAACTACTTTTATGATCTAAACTGTCATCGATTAAATAAGTAGATTTCCAGATTCTGATCAAACTACCTTCAAAAAAAGTTGCCGGAAAACAGCAGTGAACAATTACTTGCTTTTCTTCCTCCACCTTTGGTTGGAGAGATTGCAGTACTTCCTGGATGATTTCAGGTTTGGTGATTGTTGCCATTTGTTGATGAGTAATGAGTAATCCGTAATGAGTAATAAACTTTTTCTGATCGCTTATTACTTATTGCTTATTTTTAATATTCCAGTTCTAGTTTTTCTTTCGTATAATTTCTAACTTTTTCGGCAAGATCCTTATTTTCAGATAGTTTCTGACCATAAGAAGGAATTATTTCCAGGAGTTTTTCTTTCCATTCATTTTCTAACTGATGTGGAAAATATTTTTCTATCACCTGCATCATCGCAAAAACTGCTGTGGAAGCACCTGGAGAAGCTCCCAAAAGTGAAGCAATGGTCCCATTTTTGTTCACAACAACTTCTGTCCCAAATTCTAATTTTCCACCCAATTTGTCATCCTTCTTAATGATTTGGACCCGTTGCCCAGCAATTTTTAAATCCCAGTCTTCTTCTTTCGCATCTTTTACAAACTCCCTTAAATGCTGAATTCTTTGCGCTTTCGTCATCGCAACTTGTCTCACCAAATATTGGGTTAAAGGTAAATTATGCCACCAAGCTCCGAACAGAGAGCGAATATTTTTAAAATTAATGCTTTCAGGAAGATCTAGGTAACTTCCTTCTTTCAAAAATTTGGTAGAAAAACCTGCAAAGGGACCGAAAAGCAGGGCTTTTTTTCCATCAATAATTCTTAAATCTAAGTGTGGAACGCTCATTGGTGGTGCATCAACTGTTGCCTGGGTATAAACTTTCGCATGATGTTGCGCAATTAACTCAGGATTATAGGTAACGAGCCATTCCCCAGAAACTGGAAAACCGCCGTATCCTGCACTTTCAGAAATATCTGAACTGTCGAGAAGCGGCAATGCGTAACCACCTGCTCCAATAAATACGAAATCTGCGTGAACGTCTTGCTTATGATTATGAAGGCGGTCTTTAATTTTTATATTCCAACTTCCATCCGCCAGAAGATCTAAATCTTTTGCTTCATGGTACAGGAAAATTTCTACATTGGAACCATCCGCCAAAAATCTGCCCATCTTTCTGGTTAATGTTCCGAAATTCACATCAGTTCCTAAATCCATTTTCGTTGCGGCAAGAACTTCATTATCTTTTCTTTTGCTCATGATGAGCGGAATCCATTCTCTTAACTGGTCATGATCGGTAGAAAATTTCATTCCTTCGAAGAGGTTTGACTTTATCATTTTCTCATGACGTTTTCGTAAAAATTCAGAATCACTTTTCCCAAAAACCAAACTCATGTGTGGACAGGAATTAATGAAATTTTTGGGTTCGTCGATATAATTTTTCTGAATGAGATAAGACCAAAATTGTTTTGAAATTTCAAACTGTTCCGCAATATTTTCTGCTTTTGAAATATCGATGGTTCCATCTTCTTTTTCTACCGTATAATTAAGTTCGCAAAAAGCAGAATGACCTGTCCCAGCATTGTTCCAGGCGGAAGAACTTTCACTGGCTAATCTTCCGAGACGTTCAAAAATGGCAATCTGAAGATTAGGATCAAATTCGTGAAGAAGTGTTGCGAGTGTGGCACTCATAATTCCGCCGCCAATGAGGACAACATCATATTTTGGTTTTGGCGTTCTTTTACTGAGGATATCTGGCATATTGATAATTTAGAATTACGAATTTCGATAAAAGGTATTAAATATGCGTCGCAGCAAGAGGAACCACATAAAAATAAACAGAAATAAAATGGCAGAAAGTTCCCAGCAAAACAAAAAGATGGAATATCGCATGATTTAATTTCAGCTTATCAATACTATATAAAATAGCACCTAAAGTATAAGCAACTCCGCCAGAAATCAACCAAATAATTCCGTTAAAATCAAGTTGTTGCAGGAGACTTTTAAAACTGAAAATAATCAGCCAACCCATTGCGACATAAAGAACAGTCGATAAAATATTGAATCTGCCTGTAAAGAAAATTTTAAAAATAATGCCCACAAATGCGATGCTCCAAACGATGGAAAAAATGGTGTAACCTTCTGCTCCATTCAGAGAAACCAAAACAAAAGGGGTATAACTTCCTGCAATTAAAACATAAATAGCGGCATGATCGACAATGTTCATCCGATATCGTATTTTGGGACTTTTTGAATAATGATACAGTGTTGATGCTGAATATAATACCACCATACTCAAACCAAAAACAGGAAAACTGATCATTGCCCAAATATTTTCTAAATCGATTGCACGAAAAATCAATAAAACCATCGCCACCACACTCATCAGCAAGCCGATGAAATGTGACCAAACATTTAACTTTTCTTCTAAAGCCGAATAGGTATGAACGATATATTGTTTTTCAGTTTTCATCAATTCAGTATTCCTGTTAATTTTTTGTATTGCTTTTCTGCGTTTTTTTCCTCATACAAAATACTGTAAATGATGTCGATAATCGGCGTTTTTAATTTTTTATCTTTGGATGTTTTGTAAATCGAATCTGCAGCATAATATCCTTCAGCAATCATATTCATCGACTGAATAGCAGATTTTACGGTATATCCTTTTCCTATTAAATTTCCCAAATTGCGGTTCCGGGAAAAAAGTGAATACGCCGTAACGAGTAAATCTCCGAGATAAGCACTTTCATTAACATCTCTTGGCGTTTCGTGGATTCCCTCTAAGAAAACCTCCATTTCGCGGATTGCGTTGGTTACAAAAACCGCCGTAAAGTTATCGCCATAACCTAGACCGCTTGCAATACCGGCTCCGATGGCATAAATATTTTTCAGGATTGCGCTGTATTCGTTCCCCATGACATCACAACTGGAGTTCACTTTAATAAAATGCGAGGAAAAAAGATCATGCAAAATCTTCTGATTTTCTGCTGTGGAAGCGATCGTTAAATAAGAAAGTCTTTCCATCGCAACTTCTTCCGCGTGACAAGGTCCTGCGATGACTGCCTGATTTTTAAAATCTATTTTGAATTCATCATGCAAATAATTGGCAACAACATCATTCACTTTCGGCACGATCCCTTTGATGGCGGAAACAAACATTTTCCCCGAATAATCACAAGTCATCTTATCTAAACTTTCCGATAAATAAATGGAAGGTGTTGCTAAAACTACAATATCACAAGCCGAAACCAGTTCATTAACATTTGTAGTTATTGCTAAATTTTTAACATTAAAATTGACCGCCGTCAGATAAGTTGGATTGTGATGACGAAGCTCGATGGCTCCTTTCACAAATTCGTTTCGAACACACCAATGCACGACTTTGCAGTTTTCGGTGAGCATTTTCACAATCGCTGTTGCAAAACTTCCGCTTCCTATTACTCCAACCACTTTATCGTCGATTTGATCTTTATTTGCCATAATAATTACTTCAAATACAAAGATACAAATTAGAATCATTTTTAGTGAAAATAAAAAGACACTCATTGCAGAGTGTCTCATTTAATTTTCCTTTTAGTTACGGCATTCTCCGTATTCTTTTGCGATCTGTATTAAGTCATCAATTTCTCTAATATTAAAACTATTATTTTTAATGTCTGCAACAACTGATTTACAGTCTTTAAGATATTCAGCAAGTCTTGCGCCGTCTTTGTCGGATGAATTTCGATCTAACATAAGAGCTTTTGGATCCTTCTCTATTTTAACGACCAATTTTTCCTTTTCAACAGGATCCTGGAAAACAGATATTCCGCGGCCTTTATATAACAATTCGTAATAATAGGAATTATTAAAACTTAGAGAGTTTAAATTCTGAAGTTTTTTCATGGCTTCTCCTTTCACATCCAAACCATAATAACAAGTTTCGCCTGTATTTGTTTTCACACAAAACTGCGCTCCTGTAGAAGCGTTGATCGTTTTGCTTCTTGGCTGATTTTTCTCATTAAGATATTTCACGATGACAACTTGACCGAACTTATCGGCAACTTCCGTTGGCAAAACCTCTCCTGTATTGTTTACATCTAGCTGCTGGAAATAAACCGTTACGTTCCCTTCTGTTTTTGTACCATTTTTTTCGATAACAAATCCGGGAATTCCATATAAATTGACTGAGCGCTGTTTTGCATCATCAATTCTCGCTACTCTTACTTTTTCGTTATCATTTTTTGCTTGGTGAGCAAGCATATATCCTTCTGCCATTACTCTAGTCACTAATTCCTGCGCAAAAAATTTGTTGGATGGCGTATACATTTCCTTTGAATTATAAAAGAATTTTTTTCCATCATAAGTATTCACTTCATATTTACGGTGGCCGTCTTTCGATTCTTTTACCGATGCTACCAAAGTTCCGTCTAAATCATAAATAGAAACGCAGCTTTTACTATCAAACGCGCTACATGGAATCATATTAATTCTACCTATAATTTTTGCTGCACTACCAAAAGTACTCGCAATAATTTCGTTCGTATTGGTTATTTTGGGGTTAAAGTTTGCAGTGATTCCATTTATTTTTGAATTGATCTCTCCTGCATCTGTTTTCGCTTGAACAGCGATATCAGAAAATGTTCCAGTCCCTTTTTCATAGATCTTATCCAATGCATTGGTATCAATTCCCTGGCTTGTGAATACATTGTATTTTACAGCTAAACCATGCGTTATAATACGTTCTGAATTTAAAGAAGTCACTAAAACTTCATAGGGAATTTCGCCTTTTTTAGTACCGTCTGCTGATTGCACGATTAAATAATACAGTGGATCGGGAGAAGTAGATTGCATAATTCCTTTAAAATCTACCTGGAAAATTTTTTCACCATTCAATTTTGAATATTCATAATGGTCGCGATAAGGATTTTTCACGATCGCTACTGGAACATTATTTAAAAGCACCTGTTCTTTTTTAATTTTAACATCCTGGGAAAAAATTGTAATTGAGATAAATAGTAAGACAAAAAGTAGCTGTTTCTTCATAATTTTTTTTTGCAAGATACAATATTAAACAAGGTAGAAATCCAAGATATAAAAGACAAAACATTAATAGAAAGAAGATTAAATAAAAGTATTCCATTCGACTTTTGAACAAAAATGAAAGAAATCGTTTAATTAAGCCCTACGTTAAAGTTTTTATAAAATTAATTACTTAAAGATAATTTTTTATTAGTTTTGCAAACCAAAATTCATAAAAATTTGTAATTCAACAAGATAAGAATGAAGAACTTTTTAAGCAAAAAGAAAAACACAAACCTACTTTTGGGAGCTTTACTACTGCTGGTTTTCGGACAAGCTCTTTATATAGGAAAGCTTTTCTCTGAGAAAAACAATAAAAATTACGAAGTCAATTTAGTACAGATCAACACTCAAAAAGACAGCATCGATTATTCTGAAATGCGCAAAGATCTTGTTTTGGTGGATCATACGGTTAGAGAACTCAATTCTTTTCTGGCTTCTAAAAATATTTCGGATGAAAAGATTGCAACACTTGCTCAAGACAGCCTTTCAGATGCAGTGTACTTATCAAAACAGAGCAATCGTTACAGCAAGTATTTAGTCGATCTACAAAATAAGCTGCAGCAAGTTCCGCTCGGAATTCCTACAGATGGTTATATTTCTTCTAATTTCGGGAAGAGAGTTAATCCAATTCCTTTCAGAAATGTTCTACTCGCTTCGGTTGGTAATACAAAGCCTGTCGCAAAAGCAACTCCACAAAACGTTGAAGTGAAAGACAGTCTGGGAAATGTCGTAAAAAAAGTTTTACCAAATTCTCCTGAAAATTCTCTTGCAGAAAAAAACAATCCACCGGCAGAAGCAGATCAAATTCAGTTTCATAAAGGATTGGATATTGCCGTTCCTTATGGATCGGATGTTCGCGGTGCAGCAAAAGGAACTGTCATTTTCGCTGGGGTAAAAGGAGGTTACGGAAACTGCGTGATTATTTCTCACGGAAATGGTTTAGCGACTCTTTATGGACATTTATCGCAGATTTTAGTGAAAGCAAATGATCTCGTGAATGTAAATCAAGTCATCGCGAAATCAGGAAATACAGGCCGTTCAACAGGTCCTCATCTTCACTATGAAGTTCATAAAAATAATACGCCGGTGAACCCGAAATTGTTTATGAATATTTAAATAAATAACTTTATAATATTCGCGCTTCTGAATTTTTTCAGGAGCGTTTTTTTGTGTTGAAAACTTAAAGGAGTTAAAATTTTTACCATTAAGATTAAATGAAGACTTTAAGAGAATTAAGATTTCCTTCGGAAATTAAAAGCAAAATGCTTTTAATTTTTTTGAAGGATTTTATTCAATAAAAAAATGATTCGCCTTATGTGAAAAAATTTACTCAAATTTGTAGCACGTCTAGAAAATGAAGTTTGAACTATGAAATTATGTATCGCTGAAAAGCCAAGTGTTGCGCGAGATATTGCCAAAGTTTTAGGCGCAGACATGCCAAAACAAGGCTATTTCGAAGGTAACGGTTATTGGGTAACATGGACTTTTGGACATTTTTGTACACTCAAAGAACCGCATGATTACAGTCCGCATCTTAAATCCTGGAACCTTATTTTTCTTCCCATTATTCCAGATCCTTTTGGGATTAAACTCATTTCAAATCCTGGTGTTGAAAGGCAATTTAAAATTATAGAAAAATTAGTTGCCGATTGCGAGGAAGTCATTAATTGTGGCGATGCCGGGCAAGAAGGAGAAGTAATTCAACGTTGGGTTTTGCACAAAGCGAAATGTAAAAGACCTACAAAAAGACTTTGGATTTCTTCTTTGACTGAAGAAGCTATTAAAGAAGGTTTTGCCAATTTGAAACCTGCAGAGGATTATCAAAATCTTTATCTCGCGGGAAACGCTCGAGCAATTGGCGACTGGCTTTTAGGAATTAATGCGACGCGCTTATTCACCAAAAAATTTGGCGGAAATAAAACCGTACTTTCTATCGGTCGCGTTCAAACGCCAACTTTAGCGATGATCGTTCAACGACAAAAAGAAATCGATGCTTTTGACACCGAAGAATACTGGGAACTGAAAACCACTTATCGCGATGTTCTTTTCACTGCGGCGATCGACCGTTTAAAAACGAGGGAAAAAGCTGAAAAAGGTCTGGAATATTTAAAACAAAACCTTTTCGAAATTGTCTCCTTTGAAATTAAAGAAGGAAAAGAAAAAAATCCCAGACTCTTTGATTTGACGGCTTTACAAGTTGAAGCAAATAAAAAATATGGTTATTCTGCAGAGAATACTTTGAAATACATTCAAAGTTTATACGAGAAAAAACACACGACTTATCCAAGAGTTGATACGACTTATCTTTCCGAAAGTTTGCATCCGAAAATCGCAGGAATTCTTCAAAGCATGAATTTTTACCGGGAATTTACTGCACCACTTCTGTCTCAGCCCATTCCTAAATCTAAAACGGTTTTTGATGATGCGAAAGTAACCGATCACCACGCGATCATTCCGACAGAAATTCCGCCTTCTTCAAGCTTAAGCCGAGAAGAGAAATTAATTTATGATCTTATCGCGAAAAGATTTATCGCCGTTTTCTATCCGGAATGTAAAATTTCTAATACTTTGGTAGAAGGTCAGGTTGGAACGATTCCTTTTAAAACTTCGGGACGTCAGATTTTAGAATTAGGATGGCGCGAAGTTTATGTAAAAGACAAAAAAGAAGAGCCCGAAAAAAAGGAAAAAGACGAGGAACAGACGATTCCCGAATTTAAAGCAGGCGAAAAAGGTCCACACAAACCTATAATTCATCAGGGGAAAACCAGTCCGCCAAAACCGTATACGGAAGCAACTTTACTTCGCGCTATGGAAACTGCAGGTAAACAAGTCGATGATGAAGAATTGCGGGAGATGATGAAAAATAACGGGATTGGAAGACCTTCAACACGAGCAAACATTATCGAAACACTTTTCAAAAGAAATTATATTGAGCGTAAGAAAAAAAATATTTTGGCGACTTCAACCGGCGTTCAATTGATTGATACGATTCAGGATGAATTGCTAAAAAGTCCTGAATTAACGGGAGAATGGGAATTTAAACTCAGAAAAATCGAGCGTGGCGAATATGATGCTTCTCAATTTAAAGAAGAGTTGATCACGATGGTGACGAATTTAACCCGAAATGTCATCAACGAAAAAGCGAAAGTGATTTCCATTCAGGAAGAAATTCAAACGAAAGAAAAGAAAGAGCCAACCCCAAGAAAAATTACGACGATTATTTGGGAAGAAGAACAATGTCCGAAATGTAAAGAAAGCAAGCTGATGAAAGGAAAAACTGCCATCGGTTGTTCTAATTTTAAAGGTTGCGGATTTAAAGTCCCATTTCAAATGTTTGGGAAAAAATTGACTGAGAAACAGATTCAGGATCTGATGATCAAGGGAAAATCTTCTAAACTGAAAGGATTTACAGAACATCCAGAAAGTTTAACTGAAGGAATTTTGCGTTTGACTGATAATTTTACTGTAGAATTGAAAACTGATTAAAACGAGGCCCTTCTTGATAAATTTTAAACATCATTTGAAAATAGATCGTAAAATTTTACCATTAAGATTTAAATAAGATGTTAAGATTATTAAGATTTTCTGCGGAAATTAAATACTGTAAATCTTATTTGAACTTCGATCACACTTTAGAATAAACCACTTTTGTGACTTTTCTGGTTTTAAAATCCAATTTAATCAAAATTATTACCTTTGCACCTGAATAAGATTAAACTGAAAGTTAGTCTTTAAAATAGATCTTTAATAAAGGGATTTAGAAATCCCCGCTAACATTAACCTCATGAAAATAGACAAAAATCACGTTGTAGCTTTACAATACACGCTTCACGCAATCGAAGACAATGGTGAAAAAACGTTCATCGAAAAAACAGATGCTGAAAATCCTTTCACTTTTTTATATGGTGTTGGAATGATGTTGCCAAAATTTGAAGAACATCTTCAAGGAATGGTTGCAGGAGACAAAAAATCTTTTACCATCGTTCCGGAAGAAGGATATGGCGACAAAGATGAGAATGCAAAAACAGAATTACCGATCTCAATGTTTGAAGAATCGGGAATTCCGCCAGTTGGAGCGATTTTACCTTTACAGGATCCTGAAGGAAATCACTTGAACGCAATCGTTTTAGAAGTGACTCCAGAAGCGGTTATCGCCGATCTTAACCATCCAATGGCAGGGAAAACTTTACATTTCGATCTGGAAGTTGAGTCAACCCGTCCAGCGACGGCAGAAGAGCTAGATCATGGTCACGCTCATGGCGTTGATGGTCAGGAAGAACATTAAGAAAACTTATCTTATCAATTAAAAGCTGCGAATTTCTCGCAGCTTTTTTTTATTTGCAAAAGATATAAATTACGCCGTTAGTAACATTTCGTTTTTATAGAGTTTCCAGCGATTTCCTTTATTTTCAAAAAAGTAGATCTCAACCTTCCCGCCATATCTACCGTTACTAAGATTTGACTCACGAACAATTACAAATCCCTTTTCTAATTTATTGTCAATATAAAAATTTGAAAAACTTACTTCTATATACTCTTTTTCTCTAATTTCTTGTTCATCTACTATTAATTTCACCGTTCTTTTGCTTGGAAATTTTTCAAGGTCAAAGCTTACATATTTGGTATTTTCGTTGATATCAAAACCTTCTTTGTTTAAAAATTCATAAAGTTCTTTTTTACAATTTTCAACCAAATTTAAGCCTTCCATTTCTACAATAGAATCACAATGTTCATCAATAAAATCACCACCACTAACTTTTTTAATGAGGAATATCTGAGTATTTTCAGGAGAAATCGTATATAAATTAGAAACAAACAAATCTGCATTGTCATTAATAATATTTTCACCTATTTCTTTTCGCTCATTATTATCACTACAACCTGCGAAAAAACATAATATGAACAATACACTTAAATTTTTAAAACTTTTAATCATACTGGTTTTCAAAATTAATTTTTACATCTTTTTCTCTAAAATTTATATTCTCAGATGTTCATTTAATAAAAAACTAATTTAGCGTTTTTACAATAAAAATTAGTTTTGACATTATCAAAACCCAATTCATCAAAATCTCGTATTTTTAAACATGCAAAAATTAATTTATATCATGCTTGGATCTCTACTTTTTATGAGCTGTCAATCTAGAAAATACAAAGATGTGGTGTACGGGCAATCTGCAAAAAAAGAAGATTTAAAACTCAATATTTTTGTCCCGAAAAATTCTGAAAATAAAAAGTTACCAGTTCTACTATTCGTTCATGGCGGAAACTGGAACAGTGGTAATAAAGATCAATATGGTTTTTTCGGGCGAAACTTTGCAAAAAAAGACGTGATCACGGTGATTCCTTCTTATACTTTGAGTCCGAAAGCAAATGTTGATGAAATGACGACGGAAATTGCATCTGCTGTAAAATGGGTTCAAAATAATATTTCAAAATACAACGGAGACGCAAAAAATCTCTTTGTGACGGGACATTCTGCGGGTGCGCAACTCGTAGCTTCTGCAGTTTTAAATCCGAAGTTTGGTATTGATGAACAATCAATCGCGGGAATTATTTTAAATGACGGCGCCGGAATTGATATGAAGGATTATCTGGAAAGAAATTCGCCGACTTCGCAAGACGATTATTTGGCAACCTGGAGTAATGACCCGAAAAACTGGTATCAAGCCTCTCCCATTAATTTTCTGGATAAAAATTCGCCGCCATTTTTAATTTATGTGGGAACGAAAACTTATCAGTCGATTAAGACTGCTAATGAACATTTCCTGAAAAAGCTAAATGAATTTCAGCCAGATGTGAAACCGATCATCCTGAATAAAGGTCATATTCCGATGGTGTTGCAATATCTTTGGTCTGGAAGTGATCGATTTAAAGAAACGACTGATTTTATGAAAAAGAATCGGAAATAGAAATCTTTCGGAGCTTTTACAAAATCATCCAGAAAGTACTTCCTTCATTCAAAGTACTTTCTACACCGATCTCGCCGCCTTGTTTCTCGATGAAATTTTTGCTGATCGCTAAACCCAAACCGGTTCCGTTCTGGTGTTCTTCCGGAACTTGAAAATAGCGGTCAAAGACTTTTGATAGATACTTTTCGTCGATTCCTTTCCCGAAATCCTGCACAGAAAATTTGACTTTACCATTCTCGGATTTTGTAGAAAGAATTATTTTTTGGCCGATCTCAGAATGTTTGATGGCATTGGTCAAAAAATTATTGAGAACCCAAACCGTTTTGTCAAAGTCAGCTTGTACGTTTTGAACTTCTTCTGTTTGAATGTCTGAAATCAATTCGATCTCTTTATTTTCCGCGATGACCAAGTTATTTGACAAAGCATTTTTCACTAAGTTGGCAACGTTGCAATCTCTAATGTTCAGACGGATATTTCCACTTTCAGCCTGAGATAAATTGAGCAGTTCTCCTGTGATATTGAGTAGTCTTTCGCCATCCTCTTCGATACTTTTCAAGAGTTCTTTTTGTTGCTCGTTTAAAGTTCCAAATTTTTCATTTTTCAACAATTGCGTTCCCATTTTCATGGAGGAGATCGGAGTTTTTAATTCATGCGAAACGGTAGCGATAAAATTTGTTTTCGCGAAATCAAGTTCTTTGTAAGCCGTAACATTTCTTAATAAAATAACTTTCCCAGCTTCTTTTTTTTCAGTTTCACCTGTAGGAATAATATTGATGGGAATAATTTCCTGCTCAAAATAACTTTCTTTATTGTCTGCGAAAATCTTGATCGGGAAATCAGTTTTGTCATTCATAGAAGCATTGCGCAAAAGTTCCCGCAACAAGTCGTTATTAACCGCAACTTCGGAGGCTGATTTTCGAAAAATATCCTCCTTAACCAACCCGGAAATTTTCAGCGCTTCTTCATTAATGAAATTGATAAAATTATTTTCGTCTAAACCGATCACAGGATCATGCATATTCGCGATCAAAGTTTCGACCCGTTTTTTGTCTAATAGTTGCTTGGATAGATTGCTGCTTTGATACTCTTCCAGTTTTTCCGCCATGGAATTAAAAGAGTTTGCCAGATCCTCAAACTCAGCGCTGCCTTCAAAATGAACGCGTTCGTGGTAATTTTTATTCGCAATTTGTTTGATACTTTCTGTCAGTTCACGGATTGGACGGGCGATATTTCCGGGCAAATTAAAAAGTAAAGTAAAAGCAATTAAAAAGCAGACACTTCCCAAAGAAATCACCCAGGTGATGGCGGTTTGGGACGTTGCGATAGCGGTATCACTTTTCTGAACAATGGCGCTCATATTCAGCCGCATAATTTCTACCAAGTCATTTCTGATGAGTTTTTCACTTTCCAGATTCGGAGATTGCTGAAAATTCTGGAAATGGCTTAGTAAACTCTGGTAAGAATCGTTCTCGCCGGGTTCTGTTAAATTCTTACTTTCTAAAGCTAAATTATTTTTAAAGATCGACGTCTGCGTGCTGTCTGTCTCGATCTTATCCAAAGCCAGCATCATATTTTTAGAATATTCCAAAGAGTTATAATTGGCGATCAGAATTTTTTCTGTGTCAGATTTTTGCTTATAAATGTTCAATGCACTGATGACGGAGAGCAAAACGATCATCAGGAATAAAAGTCCGACACCGAGGGTCAGTTTTGTTTTAATTTTCATTTTAGAAAAATTAATTGAAAGAGGTCATTTATTAAAAACGCTGATATCAACACGCCCGCAAAATTACGACAGAATGATGATATCTACTTTTTCGTTCATCATTTTATTCACAAAGTTATGAAACCAGTTGAGTCGAAAGAATTGCTGAAAGAAATTGAGATGTGGTTTCCCGACACAAACGGTGGTGATTTTATTTTCCTGCACATATTCTAAGATCGTATCTGAAATATAATTTCCATTTTTTTTCACCACCTGAGCTCCCATTTCCTGCGCAAAATTTAAATTGTGGATGAGATATCTCTGTTTATCTAAAGCAATTTTATCCGGATTTTCTTTGGGTAACTGAACATACAAAACGGTCCATCGACTGTTGTAATAACTCGCCAAACGCGCGGTTTTTCGAATCACGGCTTTTGCAGTTTTTTCGTTGCTACTGATGCAGGCTAAAAATTTTTCCGGACGCGTATTAACCGATTTCGTGACTTCAGTTTCTACCTTTTTCTCTACATGCGTCGCGACTTCTTTCAAAGCCAATTCTCGAAGTTGTAGAATATGATCACTTTTAAAAAAATTATTGAGCGAGGTTTGAATTTTGTCTGCCGGATAAATTTTCCCTTCTTTCAACCGCGAAATGAGTTCATCTGCGGTTAGATCGATATTCACAACCTCATCTGCAAGTGCCAGAATTTTATCCGGAACTCTTTCTGTGACTTCAATTCCGATGATATTTTTTACACTTTCGTTCAGACTTTCGATGTGTTGAATGTTGACGGCGCTGATAACATTAATTCCGGCTTCCAATATTTCAAGGACATCCTGCCATCTTTTTTTATTGGAGCTTCCTTCTACATTCGTATGCGCCAGTTCATCAACAATTACAATGTCAGGATGATCATTGATGATCGCCTGAACATCCATTTCCTCTAAATATTTTCCTTTATAGAAAATAGATTTTCTTGGAATGGCAGGAATTCCATCCACCAAAGCAATCGTCTCTGCGCGAAGATGTGGCTCGATGTAGCCGATTTTAATATCAATACCATGTTTCAGCAAAGAATGCGCTTCCTGCAACATTCTGTAGGTTTTTCCCACACCGGCGCTCATTCCGATATAAATCTTGAATTTACCGCGTTTGGAGCGTTGAATGAGTTCGAGAAAATGTTCTGCTGAAGACATGGCTGATTGGTTACTGTTATATTTGAGCTGCAGTTTTTTCAGTTTCAAAACCAGGCAGAAAGACTTGTTGTAATAAAGAAATTCGTGCTTTCAGGCAAATTATCTTTTATAAAGATAGCATCTTTTGAAGAAAATCCGCGCGCTTCGGTTCGCCATAAAATATTTTTCTGAATTTCATGATCGATGTTCAGGGAATATCCAAAAGTTTGGAATCCATTTGGTGTTGTAGTTCCGATGATTACGCCTTTTTCGTCATTAAAATATTCAACACGACCGCCGATTTTCGTGTGATCTGTGATCGCATATCTCAGCAATAGATTGGGAGAATACCATAAATTATATTTCTCACTTCCTTTTGCATTTTGTTCTGCTCCAGCGTCAAAACCTGCAATTCCGGACCATTTTGTTCCAAGATTAAAATTTGCGTAAAGATCGTGGAAATAACGCATTTTTTTATCAACGGTTGGTTTATCATTTCCAACAAATGAACTGCTGTTCAAACTAAAATTATCCGAGAATTTGTAACTGATCTGATGTCCGAAAGCCAGCGTTTGATTTCCTTCCGGACGAGCAATTCTTTGCCAACCGTTTAAAACCAAGCCACTCAGGAAAAATTTACCATTATCGGAGGTATAAGAAATTTTTGCACCCGTTTCAAAATAAGGCGAATTTTCCGCAGCAATACTTCTTGTTAATGTCAAATTATCTTTTCCGATGGCACTTTCCCATCCGATGTGAGAAGGCATAATTCCGGCATCGATCCAGATGTTTTTCTTTTTAGAAATCTTGAATCCGATATTTGCTTCACTGACATGTTTCAATAAATCCTGTTCTGCAGACATATTATCTTGCGGATAGGTTCCTGCCATCAAAGCTAAATTGGCGCGCATGTTTTCTGTCGTGTAATTCGCTTTTACCAATCCTAAATTCAAATTGAACTCGTTGTGACGGTTGTAGGTATAAAGAAAAGGTTGGCGAATATGCTTATCGGGCTGATTAAAATCGTAGGAGTAAAAAATTTCGGCATAACCGGAAAAAGTGACTTTTGGAGCGGCTGATTCTGTTTGTTCCTGCGCATTGAAAATTCCAAAAGCCAATATTGAAGCTGATATAATTAATTTTTTCATTGTTGAAAAAGGGTATGAAATTGTATTGTTTTTTTTAAAGAGTTACATTTTGAAACTCAAGATTTTGTCTAAAAATCTTTAACCACAAAAGATAGAAAAGGCCGATTTTGTTTTGCTGTCAAAAGTTCGCATATCGATGGGAATCTTAACAATTATAAAATGTTGCTTGCTTCTGCAGATCACTTTCCATCCGGTCTTTTGCTACTTTTGCGGTTTGAAGATCTTATTTCTGGAAATTGGTTATTTCAGTTGATCCAGCGAGGCGTTTAATTTCAGCACATTTACTTTTTGAGGCGCAAAGAAGATTATATTTTCATCTGCTGAGTTTTGTGCGATCAACTCTTTCACCTTATCCGCAGTGATTTTTCTGGCTTTGGCTACTCTATCGATTTGGAATTCTGCTGCCTGAACAGAAATATTTGGATCTAATCCGCTTCCACTTGCGGTAATTAAATCTACTGGGATCTTTACTTCAGTCATGGTCGGATTCTGCATTTTTAAAGTATCAATTCTTTTTTGAACCATTTCCAGATATTCGGGATTGTTCGGTCCTTTATTGCTTGCGCCACTTCCGGCAGCATTGTAATTGACCACCGATGGTCGACCGTGAAAATATTGCGGAAGCGTAAACTGTTGTCCAATGTTGGCATATTGTTTCTGACCTTTCACGGTAATTTGATCCGCAAGTCCTTTGTTTGGAATTATTTTTCCGAAACCGAAGACGATAAACGTGTAAACACCGATTACTACTACCATTCCTAAAGTAAGTACTAAAGCTGGTACGATATATTTTTTCATTATTTTAAGATTAAAATTATATTAATTGACTGATTTTTTTATTAAAAGCTGGGTTTTGAAACAAGCGATTATTGCAGCCCGACTTGAATGAAGCTCTTTGTGTGACGAGGAACGAGGAGCAAAAAAGCGGGAATGGAAGGCGGAAAAAGCTGCCCAAAAAAATTAAATTAGGCTTTTCGACGAAGTCAAATGTCTGCCATAAAAAACTTTTACATAAAGAACGTCACGACCAAATCGATCAATTTTATTCCGATAAATGGAACGATAATTCCGCCCAAACCGTAGATCAAAAGGTTTCTTCGTAACAACGCACTTGCACCGATCGGTTTGTATTCTACGCCTTTCAAAGCCAGTGGAATGAGGAACGGAATAATGATCGCATTGAAGATGACCGCTGATAAAATGGCGCTTTGTGGACTGTGCAAATTCATGATATTTAAAAATTGCAGGGCCGGAATAAAGGTGATAAACAAGGCTGGAATAATGGCGAAATATTTCGCTACATCATTGGCGATGGAGAACGTTGTCAAAGTTCCGCGCGTCATTAAAAGTTGTTTCCCGATCTCTACGATCTCAATTAATTTGGTTGGATCATTATCTAAATCGACCATATTTCCGGCTTCTTTTGCAGCCTGAGTTCCACTGTTCATCGCGACACCAACATCTGCTTGCGCCAAAGCCGGTGCATCATTCGTTCCATCACCCATCATGGCGACGAGTTTTCCGCTTTCCTGTTCGCGTTTGATGTAGTTCATTTTATCTTCCGGTTTGGCTTCGGCAATAAAATCATCAACTCCAGCTTTTTCGGCGATAAATTTTGCAGTTAAAGGATTATCTCCGGTTACCATCACGGTTTTTACACCCATTTTACGCAACCTCTGGAAACGTTCGTTCATGCCGGTTTTGATAATATCCTGAAGTTCAATAACGCCGATCACTTTATCGTTTTCCAATACTACCAATGGAGTTCCGCCGTTATTAGATATTTTTTCCACGGCTTCTTTCGTTTCAGGAGGAAAAGAATTGCCGGCTTTTTCCGTCATATTTTTAATGGAATCATAAGCACCTTTCCGTATTCTCGTGTCGGCGAAATCAACTCCGGAACTTCTGGTTTCCGCGGTGAATTCGATAAAACTTGCATTTTCAATAATGAGGTTTTCGGGTTGTAAAGCAGCGAGTTCCAGAATTGATTTTCCCTCCGGAGTTTCATCTGCCAAAGAACTTAAGGCTGCAGATCTAATGAAGTCTGTTTCCACTACTCCATTTGATGGATAAAAATTAGTCGCTTTTCTATTTCCAATGGTAATTGTTCCCGTTTTATCTAAAAGTAAAACATCAATGTCACCCGCAGTTTCTACGGCTTTTCCAGATTTTGTGATCACGTTTGCACGCAAAGCTCTGTCCATTCCTGCAATTCCGATGGCTGAAAGTAACCCACCAATTGTGGTTGGAATCAGACAAACAAAAAGAGAAATAAAAGCTGCAATTGTAATCGGAGTTTGAGAATAATCTGCGAAAGGTTTTAAGGTAACCGTTACGATGATAAATACCAAAGTAAATCCGGCCAATAAAATTGTTAAAGCAATTTCGTTAGGCGTTTTTTGTCGACTTGCTCCTTCAACCAGAGCGATCATTTTATCTAAAAAACTTTCCCCGGGTTTGGTGTTAACTTTTACTTTAATTCGGTCGGAAAGAACTTTTGTTCCACCTGTAACTGAAGATTTATCTCCACCTGCTTCCCGAATTACCGGAGCACTTTCTCCTGTGATGGCACTTTCGTCAATGGTCGCTAAGCCCTCAATAATTTCGCCATCCATCGGAATTTGATCTCCCGCAACGCAAAGGAAAATATCACCGAGTTGCATTTGTGCAGACATTTTCTGAACGGTTTCAACTTCAAATCCTCGTTTATTTTCTAAAATTAATTTAGCCGGAGTTTCTTCTCTGGTTTTTCTTAAAGTATCTGCTTGTGCTTTTCCACGGGCTTCCGCGATGGCTTCCGCAAAATTTGCGAATAAAACCGTTAGAAAGAGCGTAATAAATATGGTAAAATTATAACCGAAACTTCCCTGACTTTTTTCTCCCATCAACGTCCAGATGGAAACAACGAGCATCACAACCGTTCCCACTTCTACCAAAAACATAATTGGGTTTTTGATCATCACGCGGGGATCCAGTTTTACCAAAGCCTGTTTCAGCGCTTCATTTACTAAATCTTTTTGAAAAAGATTTTGTGTATTATTTGTTTTCATTATTTAATTATCAAAAATTATTTGGTGATCGAAGTCAAATATTCTGCGATCGGTCCCAGTGTTAAAGCCGGGAAGAAAGCCAGTGCTGCGATCAATAATATCACGCCCAAAGTCATTAAACCAAAAGTCGGCGTATCTGTTTTTAAAGTTCCGGCACTTTCCGGGATGTATTTTTTCTGAGCCAGTAATCCTGCGATCGCAACCGGACCGATAATGGGCAGAAATCTGGAGAGAATCAAAACGATTCCTGTTGCGATATTCCACCATTGCGTATTATCACCTAATCCTTCGAAACCGGAACCGTTATTCGCAGAGGAAGAAGTAAATTCATAAAGCATTTCGCTGAACCCATGGAAGGACGGATTATTCAAAGTCGCCGTTCCAAATTGCGGTTGATAAGCCGTTAAAGCCGTTCCTGCGAGAATTAAAAGCGGATGTAGAAGTGCGATCATCATGGCAATCTTCATTTCTTTGGCTTCAATCTTCTTTCCTAAAAATTCCGGTGTTCTTCCCACCATTAATCCACTGATAAAAACCGCGAGAATAATGAAAACGAGATAATTTAGAATTCCGACTCCAACTCCACCGTAAAAACAGTTGATCATCATTGCGAGCAACATATTCATTCCAGAAAGTGGCATATAACTGTCGTGCATAGAATTCACAGAACCAGTAGAAATAACGGTGGTTGCAACGCTCCAGTAAGCCGAAGCAGAGGAACCAAACCGAATTTCCTTTCCTTCCATATTCCCTAAGGAAATATTAGCACCCATTTCCTGCACAGCAGGATTTCCGGCATTTTCAAAGGCGACATTCATGGCCATTAAGGATAAAAATCCAATTGACATGACGGCAAAAATGGTCCAGCTTAATTTTCGTCTTTTAATAAAATATCCGAATGCAAAAACCAAAGCGAAAGGAATCAACATTTGTGAAACCATCTCCGTAAAATTGGTAATGTAGGTCGGATTTTCTAAAGGATGTGCGGAGTTGGTTCCAAAAAATCCACCACCGTTCGTTCCTAAATGTTTGATCGGTACAAAAGCCGCAACCGGACCGGTTGAAACATCGATACTTTTCCCTTCCATATTGGTAATTTTGTCTTTACCGTTGAAAGTCATCGGAGTTCCGTTCACCAATAAAATAAAACCAACTACTATTGAAAGTGGTATTAAAATTCTTGTAATAGATCTTACGAAGAAATCAAAGAAGTTTCCCAAATTTTCAGTTGTTTTTTCCTTGAAGGCGACAAAAACGTGGGCAACTGCGGCCATTCCTGTTGCAGCTGTGGTAAACTGAAGAAACATTAAATACAACTGACCCAAATAACTTACGCCAGATTCCCCGGAGTAATGCTGCAAATTACAGTTCACTAAAAAGGAAATAGTCGTATTGAAAGCCAGATCGGCGGTCATACTTGGATTATTATCTGGATTCAAAGGCAACCAACTTTGGTTCATGAAAACAAACAATCCAAGTAAAAACCACAAAAAATTGATTGCCAATAAAGCCATCATATTTTGTTTCCAGTTCCAGCCAGTCAGCGGATTCAAACCTGAAAGACGGAAAAATAATCTTTCTATTGGATCAAAAATAAAATCCAAAAATGTTTTTTCGTGTCCGTAAACTTTAGCGATATATTTCCCGAGTGGTATTGCTAAAATCAAGGTGACAACGAACATGAGGACAAGTCCTAGTAATTCTATATTCATTTCGTTTTAATTTAAAATTTTTCGGGTTTGATGAGCACGTAGCAGATGTAGCCAAATGCTGCGAGTGAAAGGATAAATAAGGTCCACATAGGTTTAAATTTTATCAAAAAAGTTAATAGATTTGGCGAGGAGGAAAAAGATTCCAATTCCGAGAGCCAGTAAAATGAGGGTCAACATTGTTATAAATTTTTAAGGATTAAAGATTCTGTAAGTGATTCCGACAAAAATAATGAGACCAAAGAAAGCGGCGAGTAAATGCCAGGATCTTAGTTTTCTATAATATTTTAATCTCCAATTGATCATTGCTTTATATTTTAATATGCCAGAAGATTTACAAATGGTAGTCCGCAACTTTTTAAAAGCCTTGCATGGACTTACTACAAAGAGTTTCTGGTGATTTTTTGAAATTAGAAACATGAAAAAAGCCTATCATTTTGATAGGCTTGATTCTCAAATTGAGAAGTTATTTAGGTGAATATGAGATGGAATTGCGCGGGATTTTTAAACGCAAAGAACACAAAGGTTTTTCTGAATTGCTGAAAACATTGTGAAGAAATTAAGGGCGCAAAGGCGTTTCACTTAGCAACGGCGAAAAGTTTCTTTTTAAAATTTTTCAGCAGTAAGAAAGCAATCGGAATTTAAAACGGAAATTATCATAAGAGGAACGAAGCATCTCAAAAAGAGATCCTTCATTGTACATTGTTTTGTTCAGAATGACAAAAGATTTCTATTTATTTCATTTGATATTCCTCGAGTTTGCGGTATAAAGTTGCAATGCCGATGTCGAGAAGGCGCGCTGCTTCGGCTTTATTTCCTTTCGTGTAATTCAAAACTTTTAAGATATGATCTTTTTCTACGGAAGACATGGCGAACGAATTTCCACTTTCTGAAGTGGGTAAATTTTCGGCAGAAAGTTGGTTGTTTTCAATTAAAATCAGACTTCTTTCGAGCGTGTTTTTTAACTCACGGATATTTCCTTTCCAGGAATTATTTTCTAGTTTATTATAGAAATTTTCATTAATGATGATATTTTTAAGGTTCATCTTCGTCGAAAATTGAGCGATGTAGAAGTTTGTCAATTCCCGAATATCAGCTTTTCTTTCCCGCAAAGGCGGAAGATGAATTTCGAAAACATTTAAACGGAAATAAAGATCTTCCCGAAAATTCCCGAGACGACTTTCTTCTTTCAAATCCCGATTTGTAGCTGCGATCAAACGAAAATTAGAATTAGAGATTTTGGTATCACCCATTTTGATAAACTCCCCACTTTCTAAAACGCGTAACATTTTCGATTGCAGTTCTAAAGGCATTTCTCCGATTTCATCTAAGAATAAAGTTCCATTTTGGGCTTCCTCAATCAAACCTTTTTTGTCGGAAACAGCACCCGTAAATGCACCTTTTTTATGTCCGAACAATTCACTTTCCAAAACATCTTTTCCGAAAGCCGAACAGTTGATCGCCATGAAATTTCCTTTTTTCCGCGAACTTTCGTGGTGAATTGCGTTGGCAAAAACTTCTTTTCCAGTTCCGGTTTCTCCTGTTAAAAGTACGGCTGTATCCGTATTTGAAACTTTTTCTGCGAGCATTTTCGAATACAAAAAACTTTGAGATTTCCCGATAATCGTTGAAAAATCGCTTTTTGAATTCACTTTTTCCTGCTGAATATTTTTGCGATTATCTTTTACTTTTTCCAAAGCTTTGGCAACGAGCGGAATAATTTTTTCGTTGTCATCTCCTTTCACAATGTAATCATATGCGCCGTTTCTCATGGCTTGGACGCCATCGGGAATGTTTCCGTAAGCGGTCATCAAAATAATTTCGAGGTGTGGATATTTGGTTTTAATTTCCCGAACCAAATCAACTCCAAAAGCATCCGGAAGTTTAACATCACACAAAACCAAATCGATATCATTGTTCGACAACATATTCATTCCGGAACGCGCGGTTGAAGCCTGAAAAACTTCGTAGCCTTCATTGGAAACAATCATTCCGAGGAGTTTGAGAAGTTTTAATTCGTCGTCGATGATAAGGATTTTGGAGTTCACAAAAAATTATTTTTAGGTTGGTACTAAAGTAGGAAAAGATTATTTCATCTCGTCGAAAGTTTGGGATATAGATTTTGAGCAAAGAACGCAATGTTTCTTCGTAATCACCACAAAAAACAAGTATCAATATTAAAAAGAAATGCTCCAAAGCGAAAACTCACTTTGAAACATTTTAATTAATCAATAGAACCGAAGTCTATTTTATTTTTGAAGTTTAGCCAATAACATTTCAGCTACTTTTTCAGAGGAAGCTGGATTTTGTCCCGTGATCAATAAACCATCTTCTAAAGCGTAAGGTTCGAAATCACCTGCTTTGCTGTAGATTCCACCATTCTCCTTCAACATATCTTCCACCAAGAATGGAACAACATCGGTTAATTTCACCAAAGCTTCTTCCGTATTTGTAAATCCGGTAACTTTCTTTCCTTTTACCAATGGTTCTCCGTCCTTGTTTTTCACATGTTTCAACGCTGCAGGAGCATGACAAACAAAAGAAACAGGTTTATTGGAGTTGTAAAAACTTTCAATCAATTTTGCGGAAGTTTCGCTTTCTGCCAAATCCCAAAGTGGTCCATGACCTCCCGGATAAAATACAGCATCGTAATCTGTTGCTGAAACTTCAGAAAGTTGGTGTGTTTTGCTTAATTTTTCCTGTAAATCTTTATCAGCTTTAAATCTTTTCGTTGATTCAGTTTGATTTTCCGGTTTGTCACTTGTGGGATCAATTGGTGGTTGACCGCCTGCTGGAGAAGCTAAAGTAACCTCAACTCCTTTATCTACTAAATAATAATAAGGACTCGCAAATTCTTCAATCCAGAATCCGGTTTTTTCGCCAGTGTTTCCTAATTGATCGTGTGATGTTAAGACAAATAATATTTTCATAATATATTTTTTTTAATAGTTAATTTAAATTCTGCTCTCTGTTTCATATTTCAATTTTTAACGCAAAGCGCGCGAAGATTTTCTAACAAAGATGCTGTTTTCGAAAGGCCGCAAAGGATTAAACTTAGCAAAGGCTTTGGTCAATTTTAAGTTAAAACTTGCCTTATCTCTTTCTTAATAACTCATTTCGATAATTTTCTGAGCGTCAGAAGGTTTCAAAGATTTATGTTCGCCCAATCCTTCCCAACCTCTTTCGGTAAAGCGTTTTGCAACGGTACTTCCGGTTTCAGAATAGTCTTTGGTGTAGTCTGATAATTTAATATCAATTCCTAAAGATTTAAAGAATTCGTCTGTTTTGTCAATTCCAGCGTGGGCTTTTTCCTCTAAAGTACCTTCTGTAATGTTCCAAACTCTTTCTGCGTATTGTGCTAATTTTTCTTTCTTGGTTTCGAAATTATATCGGTAATGATTTCCGGCTAAAATGGCCAAAGTTCTGGCGTGATCAATTCCATAAAGAGCGGTCAATTCGTGTCCCATGGAATGAACTGCCCAATCTCCCGGAACTCCTTGTTGAATTAATCCGTTCAAAGCCATGGTACAACTCCACATAAAATCAGACGCCGCTTCATAATCTGAAGGATCTTTCATAATTTCCGGAGCCGTTTCAACCAAAGTCTGCATGATACTTTCCGCGAAACGATCCTGTAATTTTGCACCGATCGGATACGTCATATATTGTTCCATCACGTGCGTGAAAGCATCTGCAATTCCGTTTGCCAACTGACGTTGAGGAATCGATTTTACTACTTCCGGATCAAGGACAGAAAATTGCGGGAACATTCCCGGTCCGCCAAAAGCTAATTTTTCTTTTGTTTCTGCTCTCGTAATTACGGATCCAGAATTCATTTCGGAACCGGTTGCAGGAAGCGTTAATACCGTTGCGAAAGGCATTCCTTCTGTTACGGGTTTTTTATTGGTCAATAAATCCCACGGCGTTTCGCCTTCGTATAAAGCTGCAGCTGATAAAAATTTAGTTCCGTCGATTACAGAACCGCCACCAACTGCCAAAAGGTAAGTGATCTTTTCGTCTTTTATTACTTTTAAAGCTTTTAGTAAAACGCTGTATTCCGGGTTTGCAGGAATACCACCAAATTCTACAACTTCATAGCCTGAAAGTGCTTTTTTCACCTGATCGTAAATTCCATTTTTCATAATGCTTCCACCACCGTAAAGCATTAATATTTTGGAGTTTGCCGGAATTTCGGTGGAGAGATTTTCTATTTGACCTTTACCAAACAATATTTTTGTTGGATTTCTGTATTTAAAATTGTTCATATTATTTATTTTACTGTTTTATATTTTTACGATCATTTTTCCTTCATTCTTCCCTTCAAAAAGGTCCATGAAAGCTTGTGGAATATTTTCAAAACCTTCCACGATGGTTTCTGAATAAGTCAATTTTCCTTCGGATAACCATTGGGATAAATGTTTCATTCCTTCCGGAAACTTTTCCGCATAATTTCCTACGATGAAACCTTGCATCAAAGCAGATTTCCGAATTAAGAAATGTTCAACTCTTGGACCTTGCGGAACTGAAGTATCGTTGTAAGCCGAAATCGCACCACACACAATAATTCTTCCCATTCTGTTGATATTAGCATGAACGCTGTCGGAAATTGTTCCACCAACATTGTCAAAATAAACATCAACTCCATCCGGACAAACTTCTGCAATCGCTTTGGTCATGTCCGTCGTTGTTTTATAATTGATGGCTTCATCAAAACCAAATTTAGATTTTAGCATTTCTACTTTTTCGTCTGTTCCGGCGATTCCAATAACTCTGCAACCTAATATTTTTCCGATCTGACCAACGATGCTTCCGACCGCTCCAGCTGCTCCGGAAACTACAATCGTTTCTCCTTTTTGAGGTTTTCCAATTTCTGTTAATCCGAAATAAGCCGTTAATCCGGTCATTCCCAAAACACCGAGATAGTTAGAAAGTGGTGCAGTTTGATCATCTATTTTCAAAAGGTTTTCTCCTTTTGAAGTTTGAAATTCTTTCCAGTTCAACATTCCAGATACGAAATCTCCTTTTTTGAATTTTTCATTTTGCGATTCTGTAACTTCTGCTAAGACTCCAGAACTCATTGCTTTTTGAAGTTCAAAAGGCGGAACATAAGATTTTGCATCACTCATTCTTCCCCTCAAATAAGGATCTACGGAAACAAATTTTGTTTTCAAAAGAACTTCACTTTCTTTCACGACAGGCATTTCTTCCTCCACCAATTTAAAATCAGAAAGTTGAGGTTTCCCAACTGGACGACTGTTTAGTACTATTGTTTTATTCATTGTGTTGAATTTTTTAATTTTTAAAGAATTAATATTTTGAAAAATAATTTACATTTTAATCGCGTCCCAAGCTGCTTTAAAAGTCTCCGCTTTTGCTTCTTCACTTAAAGTAAAAATTTCCCTTTCCTGCATTCCTAATAAAAAAGAGAGCGGATAAACGGTAAAAGCGTACAAAACAAAGTCGGAAAGAGGTTTTATAATTCCTTCTTTTTTTCCTCTTTCCCAAAGATTTAATAAAGGCTGTAAATTTTTCAATCCTTCTACCCGAATCTCCTCTTCGATCATTGGACTGTTATCACATTGCGATAAGAAGTTGGCTTCTTTAATTTGATTGAGTTTGTAATTAGCGATGTTAAACCAGATGAGTTCAAAACCTTTTTTTACTGATAAATCCTCGGTGTAACCTTGGAAAGCACAATTGCTAAAATCTTCCTTAACCTCTAAATACAACTTGTTGACGAGATCCTGTTTATTTTCGAAATATAGATAAATCGTAGCTGGAGCGACACCTGCGAGTTGTGCAATTTTAGACATCGGCGCATTGTGAAAACCATGATTATTCACCAAAGTCAAGGTTGCGTTCAAAAGCGCAGTTCTCTTGTCGGATATTTTTTCTTTCTTCATCTTGATTCGATTCTTGCCAGTGAAGTAAATTGGTAGGATTTCCAGGAAAGCCAGATCAATACAAATTGAAAAAACAATCGAACATTAGCAACGGTATGACTTCCGATAGCGGGTTGATCTTTTAAAGCATCTGAAATATGAAGCGGCAGGAAAATCAACATCAGAACGAAAATTCCGAACAAGCCGTACTTCGTATATTTTTGATTCAAGAATAAAGTGACGATGCCTAAAAGCAGCTCCACAATTCCCGAAAGATAAACGATTGCCAGCGGAAAATGAAAATAGGAAGGTACGATAGGAACGTAAAATTCAGGATTCAACAAGTGATACACTCCTGAAACCATCATTAAACCTGCTAAAAATATACTTATGATCACCCAAAATATTACTTTCATCTTATTCTTTTTTTTAACTCTACAAAGGTACAATAAAAAAGAATGAACGTTCATTTATTTTATCTATGTGACTATTTTGAAATTTATTTTAAAGAAATTCAGGTTTATGCGATTTAAATTAAGACTTTTAATTTCTTGAAACAATCCTTTCAATTCCTCTTAAACTTCTTATTTTAGCGCATCTAAAAATGCAATATGAATTCCATTGATTATATTAAAAAATCCCTCCAATTATCTGACAACAGCATCAAAGCTACATTGAAATTGTTGTCGGAAGATTGTACTATTCCATTTATCTCCAGATATCGAAAAGACATGACGGGAAATCTGGATGAAGTTCAAATTGAAGGAATTTTCAAACTCAACAAACAGTTTGTGGAAATCGTCAAAAGGAAAGAAAGCATTTTAAAATCGATTGAAGAACAGGATGCTTTAAGTCCAGATTTGAAGAGGAGAATTAATGAAAGTTTTGATCTTCAGGAACTCGAAGATCTGTATTTGCCTTTCAAGAAAAAACGAAAAACAAAAGCCGATGCTGCGAAAGAAAAAGGATTAGAACCTTTGGCAAGAATGATTATGAGTCAAAATTCTAATGATGTAAATTCTTTAGCTTCAAAATATTTGAACGATGAAGTTTCCTCTGAGGAAGAAGCTTTGCAAGGTGCGAGAGATATTATGGCAGAATGGATCAATGAAAATATGTACGTCCGGAAAATTTTGCGGCGATTGTTTCAGCGAAAAGCCATCATCACTTCCAAAGTTGTAAAAGCTAAAAAAGAGGAAGAAGCTGCTCAAAAATTTTCGCAATATTTCGAATGGGAAGAAAGTTTGAACAGAATTCCGTCGCACCGATTATTGGCAATGTTGCGCGCAGAAACGGAAGGTTTCGTAAAAACCAATATTGGAATTGATAAGGAAGAAACTCTGGAATTTATAGAAAATGCCCTCATTAAATCGAATAATGAATGTGCAGATCAAATTGCTTTGGCCATCAAAGATTCTTATAAAAGATTGCTGGAACCTGCCATTTCCAATGAAGCTTTACAGGAAGCGAAAGAAAAAGCCGATCAAAAAGCCATTGAAATATTTTCTGAAAATTTGCGCCAACTCCTCCTCGATTCTCCTTTGGGTGAAAAACGGATTTTGGCCATCGATCCAGGATTTAAAAGCGGTTGTAAAATAGTTTGTCTGGATGAAAAAGGTGATTTGCTGCACAACGAAACCATTTATCCACACGCACCGCAAAATGAAACGGGAATGGCGATGAAAAAAATTCGGTCGCTCGTGAACTCGTTTAATATTGAAGCGATCTCGATTGGAAACGGAACGGCGAGTCGCGAAACTGAATTCTTTATTAAGAAAATTGCTTTCGATAAGCCGCCGCAAGTTTTTGTGGTTTCAGAAGCTGGAGCATCGGTTTATTCTGCGAGTAAAATTGCGAGAGATGAATTCCCGACTTTTGATGTAACGGTTCGTGGAGCGATTTCTATTGGAAGAAGACTTTCCGATCCGTTGGCTGAATTGGTGAAGATTGATGCAAAATCTATTGGTGTCGGACAATATCAACACGATGTAGATCAAACGCAATTGAAAAACGAACTCGATTCTACGGTGATGAAATGTGTAAATTCGGTTGGAATTAATTTGAATACAGCGAGTAAATCACTACTTAGCTATGTTTCGGGAATTGGAGAAAAGATGGCAGAAAACATAGTGAATTACCGCACCGAAAATGGCGCTTTTGAAGACCGCAAACAATTAAAGAAAGTTCCAAGATTGGGTGAAAAAGCTTATCAACAAGCCGCAGCATTTATTAGAATTACAAATGGTAAAAATCCTTTGGATAATTCTGCCGTTCATCCGGAAGCATATTCAATTGTAGAAAAAATGGCGAAAGATTTAGGAATTAAAACGAACGACCTCATCGCGAATAAAGAGCAGATTAAAACGATCGATCCTGAAAAATATATTACCGAAACTGTTGGTATTTTAGGAATTAAGGATATTTTGAAAGAACTGGAAAAACCTGGTTTAGATCCAAGAAAAGCAGCTAAAGTTTTTGAATTCGATCCGAATGTAAAATCCATTAAGAATTTAAAAACCGGAATGATTCTTCCCGGAATTATAAACAACATCACAGCGTTTGGCTGTTTCGTAGATGTCGGAATTAAAGAAAGCGGATTGGTTCATATTTCCCAACTGAAAGAAGGTTTTGTGTCGGATGTGAATGAAGTGGTGAAACTGCATCAAGATGTTCAGGTAAGAGTTGTAGAGATTGATGAAGAGCGGAAAAGAGTGCAGTTGAGCATGATTTTGTAACAAGTAATTTTGGGCATTTTCTCGCGAAGACGCAAAGTTTTAAATCATCTTACTTCTGAAAAATTACGGTCGCAAAGAAATTTCACTAAAATCCGTTATGAAAAATATTAAGTTGAGGTTGATTGAATGAAATTCTTTTTACCTATTCATCAATTGATCAGGAATATCAGTGGTGATAAAATCAATTCCTTGTTTTTTTAGCTTTTCGAATATTTCAACATCGTTAACTGTCCAGGAATTGGTTATTAATCCTAAAGTTTTCGCCTGTGAAATCCAAGTAGGATGTTTCAGAAAAACAGAATAATCGTAATCTAAACCATCAAGTTTTTTTTCTTTTATTTCTAAAGGAGAAAGATCTCCTTTCAGATAGTGTACTTTAAAAGTTGGCTCTAATTTTTTGATCTGTTCACAAATATTTAAACTGAAGGAAATAAATTCGGTTTGTGATTCCAATTTCAGTTCCTTGACCGTTTGAATTGTTTTACGAACCAAATCATCTTCCTTTGTTTCCGACTTAATTGGCTTTAACTCTATAATCAGTTTTAAAGTTGGATTCTTTTTCCCTTTTTCTAAATAGTTTTTTAAAGTTGGAATGTTCTCGCCATTTTCTAATTTCTGTTTTTCCAGATCATCAAAATTAGTTTCCGAAATTTTCATGGTGCCATGATTCTCATCGTGCTTGATGACCAGCACGCCGTCTTTTGACATTCGAACATCGAACTCTGTCCCATAAATATTTAATTTCTGAGCATTTTCTAAAGCTTGAAGCGAATTTTTTGCTGTTGGAGGCTCCGTTTGCCAATATCCTCGGTGCGCGATTATTTGAGTTTCTGCTTGCATCATGAACGTTTTAAACGATAAACAACAAAAGCAGGCAAAACTTGCTATTGTTGCTACTATAATAATATTTATTGTATTTGAGTATTTCACAGGAATGAAATTTATGGATTCGTTGAAAAAATAGAACCATTCGCAATTAATACTCTTCTGTTCATTTTTAAAATATCTCTTACCCATTCTGCGAAATCTTCTGGTTGTAAAACGGTGTCTGGATTTCCGTCTGTAAGTCCGCCCTGAATCGACATATCAGAAGCGATCGTACTTGGTGTTAAAGTAATGACGCGGATGTTTTCTTTTCTCCATTCTGCCATCATCGATTGTGATAACGAAACGACCGCTGCTTTTGAAGCTGCATATGCCGACATATTTGGTCCACCTTTTAAACCTGCAGTTGAAGCCACGTTTACAATATCTCCGGCTCCTCTTTCTTTCAAAAATGGATAAACTGCTTTTGCTGCATAATAAACGCCAAACAAATTCGTCTTTATGACTTGCTCCCAAGTTTCAGACGGCATTTCTTCAATACTTCCGAAGTTACCGATTCCGGCATTGTTGATGAGAATATCTACTCCACCCAAATCTTTTGCTAGATCTGCGATTCCTTTTTGCACTGAAGTTTCTTCATCCATACTGAAAATTGCATAAGAAGCCTGAACGCCTAAACCTTTCAATTCTTCAACCGTCGTTTTTAAATTTTCCTCATTTCTTCCGGTAATCCCTATATTAACTCCTTCTTTCGCTAAGATCAAAGCCACGGCTTTTCCAAGACCTCTTCCACCACCAGTAACAATGGCGCTTTTTCCTTTTAAATTCATTTCAATTATTTTTTTGATCCTACAAATTTAGAGAATAAGATATTATTTGAACATGGATCAGTTCAAGTTAACTTCTCTTAACATTTAAATTAGTCGAGTTAGGGAATTGAATTCTTAAACTTCACCCAACGATCCACAACAATGAATACATCAATAATTAAAGAGGAAAAATTCTAGAAGATCAAAAAGTCATTCTCTGAATTCGGACTGCATTTAAAATTGCAAGCATTGCGACTCCGACATCTGCAAAAACGGCTTCCCACATGGTTGCTAAACCACCTGCACCGAGAACTAAGACGACGGCTTTTACTGCAAATGCCAAACTGATATTCTGCCACACAATCTTTTTCGTCTGCTTCCCAATATTGATCGCCATTGGGATTTTGCTCGGTTTATCATCCTGAATAACGATATCTGCAGTTTCTATCGTGGCATCACTTCCGAGACCGCCCATTGCAATTCCAACATCGCTCAAGGCTACAACCGGCGCATCATTGACGCCATCGCCCACAAAAGCGACACTTTGATTCAGCGCTTTAATTTCTTTCAGTTTATTCACTTTATCTTCCGGAAGCAAGTCTCCGAAAGCATTTGCAATCCCCAACTGTTCCGCGACATATTTCACCACCGCCGTTTTGTCGCCACTCAACATGGTCGTTTTCACGCCTAAAGCTTTTAACTTTTGTATGGTTAACTGAGCATCTTCCTTAATAACATCTGCAATCGTGAGGTAGCCCACAAATTTTTGATCAAAAGCAATTGCGATCAAGGTATACACAATATTGGCGTGATTTAAGTCGTACAAAATGTTGAACTGATCCAGCAATTTGAAATTTCCAACCAACAATTCTTTTCCTTTAATGGTCGCCTTTAAACCTTGACCAGCAATTTCTTCCACATTTTCCAAAACGAGAGAATGATCGACCTCGCCCACAAATTCATGAATAGCAGTCGCGATCGGATGCGTACTTTGACTTTCCAGAGCATTGACCATGAGGAGAATTTCTTCTTTATTAAATCCAGGTTGAAAATTAACTTCCTGAACTTTGAAAACCCCTTCTGTCATGGTGCCGGTTTTATCCATGACCACGTTTTGGATATTAGCAAGAAGATCTAAAAAATTACTGCCTTTAATTAAAATTCCGTTCCGACTTCCGGCACCAATTCCTCCAAAATAACCGAGCGGAATCGAGATCACCAAAGCGCAAGGACAGGAAATTACAAGGAAAACGAGCGCTCTGTAAAGCCAGTCCCGAAATACGTAATCATTTACTATAAAGTAAGGTAAGAATGTAATTCCGAGAGCGAGAAAAACCACGATCGGCGTATAAACTTTCGCGAATTTCCGGATGAATAATTCAGTTGGTGCTTTCTGAGAAGTTGCATTCTGAACCATTTCTAAGATCTTACTCAACTTGCTGTCTTCGTAAGCGGCGGTTACTTTGATCTGACTTACCGTGTTGAGATTGATCATTCCTGCTAAGACTTTTTCCCCTTTTATTTTGGTAGAGGGTTTGCTTTCACCCGTTAATGCAGCGGTATTAAAGGAGGCTTTTTCAGAAAGTAATTCTCCATCAAGACCTAATTTTTCCCCGGATTTGAGTTGAATAATTTCATCAATATTTACTTTTTCAGCTTTTACAATTTGAGGTTTGCCGGAAGTGATGACCGTCACCTCATCGGGTCTTTGATCGAGCAAAGCTTTAATATTAGATCGTGCTTTGGTTACTGCCATTATCTGAAAAATTTCTCCGACGGAATAAAAAAGCATTACTGCAACACCTTCCGGATATTCGCCGATCGAAAAAGCACCCACGGTTGCGATTCCCATTAAGAAAAACTCCGAAAAAACATCACCCTGAATGATACTTTGAAAAGCTTCTTTTAAAACCGGAATTCCGACCGGAATATAAGCGATAAGATACCAAACGAGGCGGATCCAGCCGGAAAACCATTTGGGTTCTAGCCAGTAATCGAAAACAATTCCGAGAAGTAAAAGGATAAAAGAGATGATGGCCGGAAGAAAAAGCTGGAAAGTCGTTTGATCTCCCGTTTCGTGAGAATGATCGTGATCGTGATCGTGACCTTCATGTTCCGAATGAGTGGGTTGTTTTTTAGATTCTGTACTACAGCATTCCTCCATATTGAATAATTTTATTGCAAAGGTAACGGTATAGCAAATGCAATGCTATTGCAAACTTTCGAGGCAATTTTCGCAAATTCCTTTTGCAAAAAGCCGGATCTCATCAATTCTAAAATTTCCCTGCACCGATTCTGGAAAGGAAATATCTTCTTTGCAGGTCGTTTGTTTACAGATCTTGCAGTAGAAATGCAGATGCCAGTCTTTGTGCGTTTTTTCGTCGCAATCATCATGACACAACTTATATCTCGTCGTAGAATTCTCCTGAATGCTGTGGACAATTCCTTTTTCTTCAAAAGTTTTTAGAGTTCTGTAAATGGTTGTGCGATCGGCATTGTCAAAATGATTTTCAATTTCAGAAAGCGAAAGTGCCGCTTCCTGCACGCTTAAAAAGTCATAAACCAAAATCCGCATGCTGGTCGGTTTTGTATTTTTATGAAGAAGTTTTGATTCAATTTTTTGAGACATGAGACGAAATTTTGTAGGATTTCTAAAGGAACAAAGATAAATTCAAAATTGTCAGAAAGCTACCGAAATTTTATTCAACTTACTTAAGCTCTTAATAACTGGGAGATCTGATGAACCACCGCAGTTGGATGCGCTCCTTGCTGCAAAGAGTCGGCTGCGATCTTAAAAGCTAAAATCTCGAGTCCCAGTTCTTTTCCTTTCTTTTCAATCATTTTGAGGAGTTCTTGCATCTCAATTTGGTAACCGGACATTTCAAAACTCTCCAGCATTTTCTCCGCAATCTCCTGATCGGTTTCCCCAAAAGCTTTTGCGGCGATGAGTGGCAAAATAAATTCGTCATCTAAAAAAGATTCATCCGTATGCGGAAATTCGGTTAAAAGCGCTGTATAATCGAATCTTGTTTTTGCACTTTCCAGAATATAATCGGTAACGGAATCCAGTTCTTCATCAGAAAGATGGCTGAATTGATCCTCGTCGTCCTCATCATCATCTTCCTCGTCAAAATCCTCCTCGTCTTCATCGAAATCATCATCTTCCTTAAAATCTTCTTCATCATCCTCAACTTCAAATTGATCAGATGTAAGATTCAAATTTGATGGTGATTGAATTTTCCGCATTTCCTGTTGAACCAATTTGTAAAAATCATCGAAACGAAAATCATATTTCAGATCGAGTTCTTTGAGTTCTTCCTCAACCTCTTCCAAAAGCTCAGCGTCTTCTTCAAAGATCTCCTCTTCTGTCGCGACCTCACGAAGCCAGATTTTGTCGCGTTGCAACATACTATACACGCGAAAAATAACTTCCTTCGCCTGTTTATGGTCATCATCCTGAATGAGGATATCAAAGGCGGAAAGGTTTTCGAGATAGAAGTTTTTGTCGATCATTTGTAGGGTTTGTTAAAATTGAAGAGGCAAATTTAGAAAAATGAGTTGGAAAAAGCTGAACTTGAAAGTTCTTTAATAGAATTTTAATACTCTTTTTTGTGAGGAATAACTCCTCTGATTCCACCTCTCGGATTGACAACATCTCCACTGTATCTGGGAATAATGTGAATGTGCGAATGCCAAATCGTTTGTCCAGCTTCTCCATTTATATTGATTCCGATATTGAAACCAGCTGGATTATATTTTTCTTGAAGAATTTTTTGAACTTTATTTACAACGATCCAACAAGCAGTTTGTTCCTTGAGTGTTAATTCGAAATAATTTGAAACCAGTCTTTTAGGAACAATCAAAGCGTGTCCTGCTGAAACTGGAAATTTATCAGAGAAAGAAAAAACTGTAGCTGTTTCCACTATTAATTCTCTGGTTTCCTCTCCTATCAAAAATGGAGACAACGTTTCATTTCCTCTATTTGCTGTTGTATAATGTAGATACTCATAGATTTCACAATTTTCATTTTTAAAAATTGAGACATATGGAAGTTTGATAATACATTGAAATGTTTCTTTCTTATGCACTTTATGAATTCTAAAACCTTCGTACTGAATATCTCTTCTTACTGCAAAGTAGGCTTTCCCGTTTGGTTTTAGAAGATGTGAAACATTCATTAAAACTTCTGCTTGTTCTTCTGGAAGCAGGACATTAAGAACATAGAAACATAAAATTGTATCAAATTGTTCGGTCGGAAAATTTGGAAAATAAAAAGGATCATAACCAACAATGTCAAAACCTTTTTCTTTTAAAATTTCTACATCTTTTCCAATACCACAACCAAAGTCAAGAATCTTTCCAACTAATTTGTTTTGCTTTTGGATAATTCGCGCTGGATAAGAAAGTGACGTTCTCTCAATCGCGGTTAGGTGAGTATTTGGATTTTGATTATTCATTTTACATTAATAAAAAACCATTATTACTTGCAATGGTAATCAGTGGCTGAACACTTTCTTTATATCGTAGATAATTAAAATCATCTACACTTTCTAATATTGGGAATATGGTTAGATATTCTTCGATGAATTTATTCTTTGGGTTTTTATCTTTCACTATCTCAAATGCCATTTTTTGAAGATAGAAAAACTTATCAAAATACCTTTCAATGGAAGGAAGTTTGTCACTTTTGGAAGAATTAAAAGATTTATCTATAGGAACAAGATTCCATATCAAATCGTGAGAAACAAAAGCATGAGGAACAAAATGATCCAATGCGAAATTTCTGTCTTCTAAAGTTAATTTGTTTCCGGTAAAAATACATTCGATAAAACCTTTATCCTCAAATACTATTTTCCAGTATTGATTAGTTTGTTTTGACAGACCATTTCTAACCGGAGGCTTAATCAATTTATTAGGAATGTCGGGAACATTTGGATTTCTATTTTGTAAAAACAATGCTAAATTCCAGTAGCAGAAATCTTTTATAATTTTTGAATTTAATTGTAAGTATTCAATCCATTCCGCATTAATTACAATCTTATCAGAATGAAGTGCATATATGCAATTGTTTTCGAAAGATTGTGAAGCAATATAAATCTCGTTCCTGTTCTTGCTCGGAAACCACGAAGAAAGAAACCAATGTGGAACATTTTTATCAAAATGAAATAAATTTTTTCTTGTAGATTTAATGGAAGAATTTTCCAGAGTGGAATTTATATTATCTTTTTTCGCATCAATAGTTAGATTTTCAGAAATCAATATTTCTTCTACTGCTGTTTGAAATTTATCCTGCTTTCCAAAAGACAAATGAAAATAATTGATGGTGTACCACGAATTACTGATCATTCTTGCGAAAATTTTTGTTTTAGGAATTTCTATAATTCCTTCTTCGACTAATTCAACAATACTTAATAACCAATAGAATTTATAGGTTGCAGAAGTATTGTTGAAAACAGAAGCTAAATTGGAAGTTGATAAATTTTTTGCAAAAGGGAGATTCATTTTGAAATTAAATTATAGTGATAATATTGAATATGTACAAGCAGGCTCAAAAGGATACCAGCAATAATTTTTCACCTAAATACTAGGTGAATTTAACTCTTTATAGCCAAACATTCAACATCTTTAAATAGTTATGTGAAAAAAGTTCTGTTTAATTATATCTTTTAAAACGGGTTAAATATTAAGTTTATTTTAAATTATTAATTGTACATTCAATTATTATATATTAATTATAAATTCAATTATTATATATTCATTTTAAAACAGATACATTACACTTACTATTAGTTCCTACTTTTATTCGCATAATCATTAAATGAAAAAAATTTACTTCTTAGTTTTTACGATTGCCATATTTTTTTTGAGTCGATTACTTTTCCTGGAATTTAATTTTTGGGGATTAGAATATGAGGACTCATTTATTTATTATGATAATGCATTGAATTTTGAAAATCATATCTTAAACAAAGAAAATATTTTTCAGTGCATTTCATGTGATATTGGATCTTATAAAGATTGTATATCGTACCTATCATATGGTGCTCATTATACAACTTTTGCTTACGTAGTGTACAATTTCAATAAAATATTTGGAAGTGATTATATTAATATTTTCCTTCTTAATTTAATAATTACATTCGGAATATTAATGGCATTTTATACCTTTGAAAAAGAAAAAGGTCAAAGAGTAATTTTCACATTAATTCTTAGTTTAACGCCATTCTATCCTTTATTTTCAACTACAGGAAATTCAGAAATATTTTCTTCACTTTTTGTGTTTCTTTGTTTAATTCTAACTTCTCAATATTTTAAAAAAGGAAGTAATAAATATTTCTACTATTTTTTATTATGTGCAAGTATTGCAAGTATTTCTAACAGAGAGAACTTTATATTATTCATAATCTTTGCAATAATTTTACTTTTTTATAAAGTGAAATATCATTTGCACATTGCATTTAATATTATCGCAATCACTCTGACCTCACTTCTATTAACATTAATATTAGGAGTATATGATACGGAAATGGAATATTCCAGTGACATTGGAAGTAGTACTTTTTCATTAAAATATCTATTTGATAATACAGTTGCTTTTTTTAAAGGAATGATGTCTTTTGAACTTTGGGGAATATCAGGTGTTTTGCTTATAATATCTATTTTTCTTTTTTTCTTTAAAAAAGAAAGTAATAAATTTATCTACTTAGTAGTATTATTTATTGGAAGTTATTACCTAGTTACTTTTCTTCACTATCGACATTATAATTATCTTTTGACTGGTAGAGTTACTCCCTTTGAAACCTTAAGATATACTACAACTTTCTTTCCTTTAATAGCAATATTTATTAGCTATTATTTAAATTTGATTTATTTAAAGTACTCTGATAAAACTATTATAGCATCTGCTCTCATAATTCCAATTTTAATTTATCAAACTTTCGAAACTAGGAAAAACTTTTCCAATGATGAGAAGTACTCGCGAATAGAGCCAGTTTTAGAAGTTCTTAGAATTCATGAAAAAAATGATTTAATTGTAACTGAATTCCCAATTGTAGCAAAGATTTATGCGAAGGAAAATGCAATGGTTGCGGACTTAAGATCTTTAAAAAACGTAAAAATTGACGATTTTAAGAGAATTTATTTTTTATTAGGCAAAGATCACACATATGAAATACCAAAGTCTTTTAGGCTAAAGAAAATTAAAGAAATTAATGAGTATAATATTTATATTCTAGAACATTAATGACGAATAAAAAATAATACTATAAAGACCGATATGCTGATTTGTGCAATTAAAAGAATGCAACCGGTAGAAGTTTTATTATAAAGTTTGTTATAAACAGCTTTCTTTGGATTTGTAAATAAACCGTATCCTTTAGGAACTTTAAATCCCAGATTGTCTCTTAAATATCTTTTAGGAGATATTTGAGCTGAAATTCTTTTCTTTAAACTGGGGGTTCTAAATCCAAATTTCATAACCTAATAATTTATAAAAATTATTACACGAATGGAGTAACATGTTTCCCTTTCATATCCAAATTCCATCTAAAGAAACCTGCACATTCCTCTTTCTTTTTACAAAGATCACAGACTTCCAAATACTCATTTTTCCAATCAGAAATAGATTTTTTCGCAAATTCATGTGACTTTTCATTCAATAAACATAACTGGGTATTATAGATTGAAACCCTCATACCTTTCTTATTCAAAAATAAAACAGCCTCTTCTAGCTCTTCTTTGTAATCAAAAGGATCAACCCACAATTTATCCATGTTGAATGGGGTATATCCTATATTTTCTAAGCCCATAAAGGTTACATGCTCAATGAATGGTAAATTTTTATAAATATATTGTGAAAGGTTTTTTAGTCTCCCGATTGTTTGTTTATGTAAAACAATTCTTAATTCTAACCTTATATTGTATCTATTTAAATTGTGTAATCCTAAAATAGTTTGATAAAATGCGTTTTTGGCTTGTACTATATAGTCGTGTTGTTGATAAAAATCAGAATATAATGGTATTCCTAACATCATATTAGGATTGTTTATTTTACCTAATCTTTCAGCCCAATGATTTTTTGCAAAATTTCTACCATTTGTCAATACATGGATGCTTGTATCTGGTAGTTCATGTGATATTTGTTGGATTAGATTAAAAAAATTATCACCCAATATGGTGGGTTCACCACCTGATACTCCCAATTCAAAACAGTCCTTGGGAATTAAAGGAATGGCTTTGGAGTGGATGTAATGCCAAACCTTTGTATCATCCTTATCTTTTGGAGGTTGCGAGCACATTAGGCAATTACTATTACACCGTTCTGTAAATAGGAGTGTGTTATGAAATGAATTTTTTCTGTAGAGAATATTTATTCCGCCTGCTCCATTTATTGAAACAACATCTTCTAAACTGAAATCACAAATATTCTTTATATTAAAAACTTGCTTTGATTTATTTGGTAAATACTCCTTAGTTACAAAGACAATATCTCCATCAATAGAATGAACCTCAATAAATTCTTCCTCGGAATTTTTGAAACTTACTTTACCAATAAAAATTTCCTCTATATTTTCAGCCTTACCTTTTGTTCTTAAATTCATTGTACCTCAAAATTTTAACTAGTGCGTCCTTGGCGCAACCCATCCTTCGAAGATTTCTTTAATTTCAGGATTCTCATCCATTAGCTCTAATAAATATTCAATGACACTCATGTTTTTTTCACAGAAGTCACTTGTTGGTCTATAACCATACATATTACCTTGAGTGGCATGATTGTGAACTGGATCAGCACCACAATACTGTTGGAATGCACATTCTGAGCATCCTGTCAGTGCTTCATTTGCCCATACTTCTGAAATTTCCATTGCCTTATCTCCGAAATAAAGTTCTTCATAGGAATTTTCAAGTGTTCCTAATTTAAAAGTGAAATCAGCTTGCTCTGCTAGCATTCTACTTTCATCAGTACAATAGACACTTCCATCATAATTATATACTATCACTCCATTAATTAGTCCAGCAGGAGATTGTAAATCAACATAACCTACACCAAATGGAGTAATCATTTTTTGAAGGAAGATTTTAGCTAAATCTTCAGTGAAATATGTTCCATTTAGATTAAACTCCAAAACCTTGTTTAGAGCAACTTTGTAAAATTCAAGGAATTTGGCAGTTTCGTATTTAGTTTTCTCAGTACGTAATGCAAAACCATAAGGACTGATATTTCTTAGAAAAATACCTGAAAAACCTCTATTGAAATACTCTTCAACGATTTCTATTGGATAGTCAAGAGAATATTTTGTGGTAGTCATTAGTGCAGAAACTTGATCATGCCCAAGAATTTCTCTAGCTAAGTTAATTCCATTTGTTGCGAACTCATAACTACTTGCGCGTGGTTTATGCCTATTATGATCATGGACATGTTTTGGGCCATCTAATGATGTTGATATAAGTATTTTATGTTCTTTACAATACTGTAAAATTTCTTCATTAACAACAGCTAAATTTGTGCAAACAACGAGAGTTAATCCTTTACCTACTTTGGAAGTTTCTACTTCCGCTTTTTCAACTGCATATTTTATTCTATCAAATGCTAACAATGCTTCACCTCCTTGAAACTCCATGGTCACATGAGGGTTTGGTGATCTAAGCATGTACTCTATACCTCTATCAATATTTTCAATACTCATATCGAACATATCCTTATTTTCTGTTGCTCGAGAAACTTGGCAATAAAAACAAGTATGTTCACATCGAAGAGTAATTACAAATATATGTAACCCAGTAAAATAATTAAGAAAATGCTTTTTTGTTCTGTATCTGGTAGCTAAAACATCAATAAGTGGGCTGATTCTTTCCTCTGATATAAAAAAATTTGCTAATAAGTTAGCATATAAATCTTCATCATCTTCCTTTGACACTTGCCTTTTTACAATTTTTTCTACAGTTCCTGGATCTACTATGATAAAATCACCTACCTCATTCACAATAACTTCTTTATTGTTTTTTAATCGGTGAAATTTAAAGGGGAGTAAAAAATAATTATCTTGTTTAAGGTTATAATAATTAAAATCCTTAAACTTCCTATCTGCTCTTAATACTTCCATAATTTATTGTACAGTTCCTAAAAAATCTTCAAATTCACCAGGAGGCTCTTCATCAAATTCACCAGATGAAAATGCTTTTGCAACTAATAGATCTCTAATATTCTTTGTTTCTTTAGTAATTATATCTCGTAACTGATAATCATTAATGTCATTAATGAATTTAGATACAAAAAGTTTAACCTTGTTATGGTCCAGAGATAGATCTTCAGATTTCGGACTAATATTTAATGCGTAATATTCAATTTTCTCAGGATGCTCATCTATAACTATGTTCCAATTATTACCATACCAGTATATACACTTAAAAAGTGCATCAAGTGTGTATAAACTTTTATTAAAGTACAGATGAATTGTATTTTCTTTAAAAATATAATCCATAGATGTTATACAAAAGAACTCGATCTATGCGATGAGTGTGATGAATGCGAACTATGTGATGAGTGCGAACCATGCTGAGCAATAAGTCTACTAGCCTCAGGATTGCTAGGATTTAACTTAAGTACAGTTATTGGTTTTTTAGTTTTATTTGAAATAATATTCACATTCCCATCATTACTTAACGTGTTTTCGACGCTATTGTCCGCAGTGACTCCAATAATTGCAGCTAAAGCACTTCCAAAGATAGAAGCAGCAGCTAAAGATAATTTTTTCTTTTCCATAATTTAAAATTTCATGTCAAAAGCAAATATATACAATTAGTAACAATTTACAAATATAAATGACAGATATAAATGAAATTAACTAATTTATTAACTGTTTTTTAAATAAACAATTCAATAAGTTATTAGAATAATAATGGTATTCGAATTTATTTTCAATCTATTTAGTTTATTTTTAGAATTATTTTCTTTCATTTTAATTGGATTATAAAATAATATCACATAAAAGTCCAATTTTTATTTTTAATGTGTTCAAACAATTAAAAATCAATTTCCAAGTAGAGATTTAATATTAAAAAAACACCTACCTCGCGGTAAGTGCTTCCATTCCAATGTTGTGGCCCCACCTGGGCTCGAACCAGGGACTTGCTGATTATGAGTCAGCTACTCTAACCAGCTGAGTTATAGGGCCTAACTTTATTTCCGGAGAAATTGAAGTCTCAATTGGGTTTGCAAAAATAGCGTTTTTTTGAAATAATCAAAATTTATTTGAGGTTTTTCCTGAGAAATATATTTGAGAAGAGGGATTTGGGATGTTGGAGGAGGGAAGATGGATGTTTGACCCGTCCTAAAAAAAGTTTACAGATTTAACTTTTATTTATTGATAGTCCTTGTACAAATTTACATTTAAATTTTAGTCCTAAAATAGTTTTACATTTGTTGTTATCAACTGAAGCGGAAATTAGCTCTGCTGAGGAGCAACTAATGAGGAATAGGTTGATCAGATAAGGTAAACTCAGGATTTCGGTTCTGAGTTTTTTAATACCTATTCTGAAGATATGCCTAAAAAAACCTACCGTATGATTTCGCATGCTTGGTGTGTTTGATAGTAATTTTTCCATAATCGTTTTATTTCCAAGTCCGTATTATTGTTGTGTACTTGAGATGGAGCCGCATAGCCAATGCTTGAGTGAGGACGATCTTCATTGTATAGCTTGACAACTGATTTTAGGACCTCTTTTGCTTTTGAAAGAGATGTTATCTCATAATCAAATAAATACTCACCCTTTATTATTCCATTAATACGCTCTGCAATAGCGTTTTCTAGTGGATCACCATTCTGCGTCATTGATATTGCGATATTGCTTTTCTTTAGCGTTTTTACATAAACTGAACTACAATATTGTGAACCTCGATCGGAATGATGCAGGAGTCCATCAGCACCTGGTTTCAGTGTTTTAATTGCCATTTTCAAAGCAGCTACACTTTCTACAGCCTCCATTGTATCAGCAACTTGATAACCAACGATTTTTCTTGAATAAGCATCCGTAATAAAGCTGATGTAGTAGTGCCCACCTTTTGTTTTCCAGTAAGTGATATCACTCACCCAAACATGATTAGGACCAAGAGGTTCTATCTCTCTAATCAAGTTGGGATACTTCTTCATCCAATGATTCGAGTTAGTGGTTACATGATAACGTTTTCGCTGTTTTATGAGTAGATTATGATCCCTAAGTAAATCAAAAAAAGCATCCCTACCCATTTTTATATGATGTTCATCCATAAAATCCTCTAGTTTAAAAAATAATTTTCTTCCGCCTAAACGATTATGATTTTTACGAATATCGCCGATTTTGCCCAGCAATATCTCTTGCTCGATTAAATCCTGTTGAACGCGATTTTTACTTTGGTAATAAGCCTGTCTGGTCACACCAAACCATGAGCATAAGTCGGCTAAACTTATACTCTTGAAGTTTTCCTTCATTATTTCTATAGCTTGGTATTGGACTTTTTTCGGATAGGAATATTAAACTCTTTTTCAGCAATATCTACCATGGTTGAAAAAGCAATGGCTTTCATTTCAGCTGTTTGCAACTGTTTTTCCAACTCTGATATTCGTTTCTTGAGTTTGAGCATCTCAAAATCATCAGAAATTTGTGATTTTTCTTTGTTTTGCTTTGGCATAATCTCAAAATTAGTGTTTTTTGCGAATTTATCATCAATACCAAATTTACGCATCCACATCGTTATTTTACCATTTTCAGATGGATACCCAGTATAACGGCTATAAACTGTTTGCTTGGTCTCATTCCCAGAGAGATAATCTTCGATAATCAACTTTTTCTCATGATCTGTGAAATACAGCTTGTTGTTACGCCACTGTCCTAAAATGGCTATACTTTCTTGATTCATTTTTACACTTTTTTGTGTAAACCTATTTTAGGACAAGTCAAAATCCCAACGATCGTTAGGATTTAGAGCAGCTATTTACTACTTTAACCAGGTTGCTTCGTTTTCCCAATCACTTGGAAAGCCCATTAGTTCAGGGTTTACTTTGTACTCCTTTATTAATTTTGCAATTCTTTGAGTAAACTTGTTAGATGGATTAAATGGTTCAAGAAGTCTATGTATGATGGATACAATTCCATATACAGTTGTATTGAAATCATCAGGTATATTTCCTTTAAAATTATATTTTTTTCTACTTGGAATAGCAGGTCTGTCGGCAGTTACTTTTTTATTCCACAGTCTTGAAGCACAAATATTTCTTACGTTATTGATATAAATTAAATATCCAGATAAAATAGATGAGACTTGTTTAAATTCATTAGCAATCTCATTTTTTATTTCTTCATTTTTTAAAGCGGAATAAAGTCTCGCAAGTTTTCCAAATGATAATATTTCTAACGCCATATTTGAAGGCGGATATTTTTCACCTGAATACTTTCTTTTAAATGAAATTAAAAAACGTTCTTTTGGATCACTAAATGCATTAAATATTTCATTTATAATAATTTCATGCGATCTATGATCTGCAAATAGATTTTGGTCTAGATACCAGTAAAAACCATATTTAATAGAATATTTATTCGATAGTTTTGCACGTACACAAACTTCGATTCTTTCAATGTATTCACTGATTATACCTCTTAAAGCTTTATCAAATTTATATAAATTTATAATTTCATCATAATTGCTATTGGTAACAAATTTATTATTATCATTTTTATCTTGTAAATGAAACATATATCCAGTTAATCTATAATATCCAATGGAATCTAAATACTTTTCAGCTCTGTGCTCATCATCAATAATTAACCCTCTTTCTCTAAGAAGTTTAATATGTTCAATGTTAGCATATGGCTCTTTTGCGTACTTCATAAAAAAAATAAGCCCTGCAAAGTGTGCTTATATCAGAGGCATGCAGGGGATTTATATTGCAAATATAATTAATTAAATAATTATGTGCAAATTTTTATGCCTGTTTTTGTAAAAACAGTAATCATTGCTCAGAAAATTCTAATCTCAATTACGGTTTCCCCCGCTGCCGCACGAATCCTTTCGTGTGGTCTTCTCTATTAAATCCCATAATATCTAAATACTTCAATATTTTCTAAAAGTCCCTTTTCATCGGCATAATCAATCGCACTGCTGTATCGGTAATCCTCCGCCCTAAAAACCAAGCCCGCTTCCACAGGGTTTTGATGAACATAATCGATTTTTTGTTTAATTACGCTGTTGCTCCACAATTCAATCGGTTTATTATCATGACGCCAAAACTGATACTGAGTGACATTTGAACTTTTCGCACCTTCTTTTCTAAAAAATTCGAGTAAGAATTCTTTTCGGCTTTCTTTAGGATTTTCTATAATCGCTTTTACAATTGCTTTACTGGTAAATCGCTTCAAGTCACCGATCAGCAGTTCGGGTTTCTGACCTTTTACACTTCTAAAAACAAAATGAACATGACTGCTCATTATGCACCAAGCGTGGATTTCTAATCCTTTTTCTTTTTGGCAGAACCTGACACTTTCCAGAAACAGATCCTTATACTCATTCCTTATAAAGATATCGAGCCACCCCACCACTGCGAAGCTGATAAAATAAAGCCCTTCTGGATTATGGAATTTATAATTTCTACTCATTGCTGGTTTTTGTTAAGTAAAAATACTGTTTATCCCATTAAAAGACAGAAATTATTTGAAGTATAGAAATTTATTTATGGTGACCACGGAAAGGATTCGCGCGGCAGCGGGGGTTAAGTAAAAATACTGTTTATCCCATTAAAAGACAGAAATTATTTGAAATACAGAAATTTATTTATGGTGACCACGCGAAAGGATTCGCGCGGCAGCGGGGGCTAACGATGGCTGCAGCAATTATCAAAGGTATAATAGTTACAATGTACCACGCGATGCAATCGCGCGGCAGCGGGGGAAAGGATTCGCGCGGCAGCGGGGGAGGGATTCCGGCAGCGGGGGACCACGCGAAAGGATTCGCGCGGCAGCGGGGGGGCGCGGCAGCGGGGGCTGTACATCGTGCCATAATTTAAAGTAATTTATTGGTTTTGGGTGAAGTTATATGTATTACTTTCCAAATATATTATTATTCTATATAAGTACCTTAAGCTTTCCCAAAAAACACAAAAAAAGGGTCTTTACACCCTTTCTATACAAAGTTTTTCAATGATATATTTGCAAAAACCAATCCCATGAAAACCCTTAAAATCTATAACATCATCGCAGTAATAATCATAATCGTACTTTGCGCTTGGGTCGTAAATCTTCAAAAAGATTTAAAAGAAACTGAAGAAATTCTGCAACAAGGCTCAGATAGATATTATAAAGCAATCGGAAAGTAAAGAAAAAGACAGAGCTCGTCTTAGGATTTAATTCTCATCAATGAAAATTGGACTATCAAAAAATTCTTTAAGAGTTTTATCAAGTCCTTTACATATTTTATTTATACTGTAAATTGATATGCCTCTATTATTAGAGAGGCTTTCCCAACTATTTATTTGCTGTTTATCAACACCTAACTCATGAGCAAATTCTACTTGCTTATCTGTTTTATTACCGCGTAACTCAATTATCCTTAAGATAATCTTTTTTCTTAAAGCTTTATCTTCCTCACTCAATTTTGGCATTTAGCAATTTTGCTAATATTTTAAAATAAATGGTAAATCATATGCTTTACTTCTAATATTTTTATTATATTTGTCTTATGATTATATCTAAAGATGTAATTTTGCGATACTTCAAAGAATATTAGAAGCTATTGCTTAGAATCTTGTACTAGAAAACTGGTAATTTTTAAACACGCAAGATGATAAGTAAAGTAGCTCACGCTTCGGCGTGGGCTCACTTATCACGTGTGTGGGTATACCAGTACCTCTAGTGCGGATATGTTGAGACCCACGCTGTTTTGTATTCAGATTTCTCAATTACTAAGCCCGCTTTCTATAACACATAGTTGAACGACACTTACAATGGTTCCAAAACCATTGCGGCTTCACAGCTTCGCGGGAAATTGGGTTCTTTCAAAAACCCTCATATAAACTAACCTTCATGCTCCAAATCATGAAAAAATTCATCCTCCACTTCAACGACCCGTAAGATCATACATCCGACATTGTACATTGTACAAAAAAAGCACTTCATATCACTTTTTTTCAGCGGATTTGCCTTTAGCAGGAAAGCACTTTTTTTCATCATTTGTGTAGTCTCGCTTTCCTCTAAAGCAAGTCTGATAAAAAAGAAAGCAGAACCAATAACGTATAAATAACTCAAACATCCATCATCCACTTGTGCTGAGCTTGCCGAAGCATCACCCAACATCCATCAATAAAAAGGATTCGTCTTCAGCGGGAAAGTGCCCCACTTCATAAGGTGTTTCTACCCTCTTTCCCCTGAGACAATCCGATTTTAAAACAAGGAATAATAATCAACTTTTTAATAAAAAAACAAATGGTATAAAATCTACATTAGAACACCGCGAAACTCGGATTCCGTAACCCGCACCCCGAAAACAAAAAAGCCCTCTCCCTAAAGTTTGCAGACCCCACAGGAAAGAGCACAGTATTTAATTAAAGTCTAACTAAAAACCATTACAAAACTATGAAAAAAATCCTATCACCCATAGGACTTGTTTCCTGTTGCCTGATATTTTCTGCCGTACACGCGCAGGTCAAGGCACAAACCCGCATAGTCACGGGACAGGTAAACAATGGAGAAAAACCCATTGCAGGAGCAACAATCGCTCAGCAGGATACTACCCAAATGACCACCACCTCATCATCTGGCGCATTCACGCTTCAAATTATTGGAGAAAATCCCGTACTCATCATCAGGCATCCTGAATACAACGAGCAAAAAATCCTTCTGGATGCAAAAACTAATTTCACTATTGCTCTTACCGAAAAAGTGAAGTCAATCGAAGAAGTGGTGCTGAACGCTGGATACTACAATGTAAAAGCCAAAGAAAGCACGGGCAGCATCGCAAAAGTGTTGGCGAAGGATATTGAAAATCAGCCCGTGAACAATGTGCTTTCTACAATACAGGGCAGAATAGCAGGAGTGAGTATAACGCAGAACAGCGGAACGCCGGGAGGAGGATACGATGTTCAGATCAGAGGAAGGAACAGTTTACGAAATCTGCTGAACAGTATGACAGACGGGAATGCTCCGCTGTACATTATCGACGGCGTACCTGCCGCCACCTCTCTAAGCTCGACCCTTTCGGCGGGAGCACTGCCCCTGCAGAGCATCAACCCATTAAACAGCATCAATCCAAATGATATTGCAAGCATTGAAGTACTGAAAGATGCTGATGCCACGGCAATCTATGGAAGCCGGGGCGGCAATGGGGTAATTCTGGTGACGACCAAGAAAGGAAAGGCTTCACCAGTAAGGCTTACCGTGAACAGCAACCAAAGCTTCAGTCAGGTAGGCAGTAAACTGAAGATGATGAACAGTGCGGAATATACAGCCATGCGCCAACAGGCATATGCCAATGTGGGTACAGTTTCCTATCCTGCCAATGCGTATGACCTCAACGGTGCATGGGACCAGACGCGATACACCGACTGGCAGCAGGAACTTATAGGTAGCACGGCAGTAAACACCAATGTACTCGCATCGGTATCCGGAGGATCGGAAAAGAACACTTTTTCGGTAAGTGCAGGATATGCCGACCAAACTTCCGTATTTCCGGGCGATCAGCATTATAAAACCAATACGTTCTCTTCGCATTTCGACCACCGCTCTGCGGATCAGCGATTCAACCTGGGCTTGAGCAACAACTTTACGGTGACGGGAAATACAACGCTTAATTTAGATCTCACCAACAAAGCACTGGGACTGTCGCCCACTGCACCGGCACTGTACGATAACACCGGCCACCTGAACTGGGAAAAAAATACGTTCAATAATCCGTTGGCGCAGCTGAATGCACGGTATATGAACAGAACAAAACACCTGAATCAGAACCTGACTTCTTCGTACAGGATAGGTCACGATTTCACGGTGAAACTGAACGCTGGTTTTACACTGGAACATCTGGACGAACGTTCACAGATTCCGAATACGATTTATAACCCTGCTTACGGGTTGACAACCGATTATTCCTCCTCCTCGCAAGCCAGCAGCGATGCATTTTCTTACCTGCTTGAACCGCAGGTGACGTGGGTGAAAAAATATGGCAGCAGCGAGTGGAGTTTGCTATCGGGAATCACCTTCCAGCAAAGCATCACGCAGAATTCCGCCATCAACGGGTATGGGTTTGCAAGCAATGCCCTGCTCGACAATGTTGCGTCTGCGACCACCGTCACTGTTTCACCTTCCAAGGAGAATCAGTACCGTTATGCCGCGGTTTTTGGGCGGATCAATTATCAGTACAAGAACCGGTATATTGCGAACCTCACGGCTCGAAGAGATGGCTCGAGCCGGTTCGGGCCGAGTCACCGGTTTGCCAATTTCGGTGCGCTGGGTGCTGCCTGGATTCTTTCAGAGGAAAAATTCCTGAAAGAAGTGCCGTGGCTATCGTTCGCAAAGTTGAGAGGCAGTTACGGGCGCACGGGAAGCGACGCCATCGGCGATTTTCAGTTCACCGACACGTACAGCATCGGCTATAATGCCTACGACGGTATGCCCGGCCTTTATCCGTCGCGACTGTATAATCCGGATTTCTCGTGGGAGCAAACCGACAAGACAGAAGCAGCACTTGAAGTTTCGCTTTTCAAAGAGCGCATCAACTTGACTGCGGCTTGGTACCGCAACCGGTCGTCGAATCAGCTGGTGGGTACTCCCCTGCCCGCCACTACAGGTTTTACATCCATCCTCGCCAACTTAGGTGCCACAGTAGAAAATCGAGGGTTCGAATTTGAACTGAATACTACGCCGCTGAAAAGCAAGGACTGGAAATGGACGGCCTCCTTTAACATCAGCCTGCCGCAAAATAAGCTCTTGGCTTTTCCGGGACTGGAAGGTTCTACCTATGCCAATCGGTATGTAATCGGAGAGTCAATCTATGCAGTGAAACTTCTGGATTATCAGGGTATTGACGCCACGGGTCATTATACCTTTAAGGACTTTAACGGCGACGGAAAAATTGTATCGCCCGATGATGCCCAGATGGTACGAACCTTAGGTCCCCAATATTTTGGAGGATTGCAGAACACCCTGAGTTACCACAACTTCAGTCTGGCTTTTCTCCTGCAATTTGTGAAGCAGGAAGGATGGAATTATTTCCACACGATGTCTACGCCAGGACTGATGGTAAACCAGCCCGCAGAATTGCTGAATGTATGGTCACCTTCCAACACCGGCGGCATCATCATGCCTTACACACCGGGCAACGATGCGGTTACGAATGCGCTGACAGAACATTTGATGAACAGTACCGCAGCCGTAAGTGACGCCTCCTTCCTACGGCTGAAAAATATTCAGTTGAATTACCGCGTCCCGATGCACAATACACTGGTACACGATGCTACGGTGTATTTGCAGGGTCAAAACCTGTGGACGTGGACAAAGTATTTCGGTCTTGATCCAGAATTTGTGACATCAGGATTCTTACCGCCATTAAAAACCCTTTCTCTGGGATTTCAATTAACCTTTTAAAACCATTCCTCATGAAAATACAATACCACGTCTTCTATACGCTAACAATGGCGGCACTTCTTGCACTGAGCCTGCAGTCCTGTGAGAACCTTTTAGAGGTCGACGCACCCATTGATCAGATTGGTACGGGCCAGGTTTTTGAATCGGTGGGCACCGCCGATGCTGCGCTGAGCCATCTTTACACCGAAGTGCAAGCCTACTCGCTCTTCAGTGGTTCGGCAGCGGGCGCAGGCGCCCTGCTGGGAACTTATACCGATGAATTAATCAGTTATGATGTTTATACACAAAATGGTGATATGGATCTCTATCACAATGTACAGGGGTCATCGAATAGGAGCATAAAAGCCGTGTGGACCAATGCCTACAGCGAAATCTACACCGCCAACGCCCTCCTCGAAGGGATTGAAAAAAGCCAGGCGATCCCGGAGGTGGACAAAAAAAGAATCAAAGGGGAGGCTCTTGTAGTACGATCCCTGATCTATTTCTACCTCAACCAGCTGTTTGGGGATATCCCTTACCCCATTACGACAGATTATATGGTGAATAAATCAATTGCCAAAACCGCTTCGCAGGAGGTTTTGCTGAAGATTGAGAATGACGTGCGGGAGGCGGTGGGTCTTCTGAGTGATGAGTACCGCAATACTGAGCGCATCTATCCGAACCGTAAAACGGCTGAAATGATCCTGGCCACCGTGCTGATGACGCGTCATCAGTATCCCGAAGCGGAGGAATTGTTGCGGGGTGTGGTGCAGTTTCCGCTTTATCAATGGGAGCCTGACGTTACTAAAACATTCAAAAAATCAGGAAGCCATATCCTGTGGCAACTGAAGCCACTGCATCCAAATGATGCCACGAATGAAGTTTTGTTGTATTATTTTGAAAGTGCCCTTCCTAATAACTATGCTCTTTCCGATGAGCTTGTCGCCTCTTTTACGCCAGACGATCTTAGGAAGCAGCAATGGGTGAAAGAAGTCACTATCGGGCAGCAAAATTATTACCGTGCCGATAAGTACAAGAACATGGTTGAGAACAGTGATGAATACTCCATCGTTTTCCGTCTGGAAGAAGTCTATCTGTTATTGGCGGAAGCACTCGTGCAACAAAATAAACGCAGCGAAGCCCTGCCTTACCTGAATGCGGTGAAACAAAAGGCAGGCATCGCGCAAGCCCCTCCCACGGCTACCAAAGAGGAGCTGTTGCAGGAAATTCTCGACGAAAACCGTAAAGAATTTTTTACAGAGCGTGGCATTAGGTTTATCACTCTTAAAAGAGCGAACCGCCTCAATGAACTTACGCTTACTAAGCCACAGTGGAACCAGCATCACCAGTTATGGCCGCTTCCTTTTTCAGAACTGATTCTCAATCCTAACCTCAATCCCCAAAACAATGGCTATTAAAATAAATTTCTGGTTATTTTTTACGCTCATGATTTTTGCTTCTGTTTCTGCCCAAAAAGACGAGTTGACCCCCAACAGTCCTTTTGAAGGAAAGACCTATGATATTGACTGGATTATACCCTCTGCGGACATGAAATTTATAACGTTCCAAAAAATATACGATTATTCGTCTGATACGCTGGCGCTCGTATCGACGAAGCATCCCGATAAAATTCTTTTTCAGACACCAGATGTTTATCCCATATCTGTAAAATACACGAAAAGAGGAGCGGTTTTTATGAGTGGATCCCGAACAGCCCAATTAGTGAACCTCATCACGATGAAACCGCAAGTATGGGAAGAGCTCAACAGGGCTTTCTTTCTGGAACAGTACCAAACTATTGTACTGCTAAAAAAAGAAAATCTGCAGATCCTTAATTCGGCAGGAGAAATACTTGAAGAAATCAAAGAGGTCGTCTCGGTGCAGGAAAAAGAGCACCGTTTATTTTATACCCAGCGCAATGACGAAAACTTTTCGCTGAAAGAGTGGACCCCCAAAGGGAACCTGCTTCTGGCCAAAGGAGCTGCGGGAAGTTTTTTTATTGATTATTTAGCCGGAACCAAATGCCTTTTTCACGAAAACCTTGATGGAAATTCAAAACTGTATTATGCTGATAATTCTACGGGAATAACGGTGGCGTTCCCGGGCAACAGTCAGGGTCCTCCCCAAGTTCCAGTGGGCGTTTCCGCACTGAAGAACGGCAGCTATCTTGTAACCTTTGCTACTCAAAACCCAAAAGTGCCGAAAAATACTTCAGTGGATGTATGGTATCCCAATGATCATAATCTTGGGAAGAAATTTTATAATGATGAAACATTCACCTATATTCTTTGGACTCCTCAAAACCATAAAGTAGTTACGCTCGACCATCACCGTTTTCCGAAACATACGGATACCGGGAACGGGCGCTACCTGCTGGCTTATGATCCTGCCCTAAATCAGGATTACACTTTCGAAAGAATTCAGCAGAGGGTGTACCGGTACGATACTGAACTGGATCGGTATGAGGAACTGGGATTAACCGGTATTTATATGTACACGGACAAAGAAGGGAAGTATCTGCTGTCTCATGATAATTTGAACTGGGTGCTGTACAATATCGATACTGGAGAAAAAAGCACTATTAAGGCTGCCCGTGATCTTACTCCATTTTTCAGTGTACAGGGGGATCAGCTTCTATTTCCAGACCACGAGAAGATGATTACCTATGACTTAAAAACCAAAAAGATAGTCCGAATAAAAATACCGGCGGGATATGATGCTGAGATTGCAGGCGGAACGAACGAAGTATTGAATTTTGAAAATAAATTCTACCGAACATCGTATGAACCTTCCGAACCGCTGGCAATTAAAATAACCAATAATGCTACTTCGAAACAGGCGGTAGGAGTTTACAGTAAGGGAAAATTTCAGCAACTGTGTAAAACGGGTCCCGAATATATAACCATGTCCGTATCATTTCCCCAGCAAAAAAAGTACCTGTACGTGAAAAGAAATTATAACGCACCGCCCGTGCTGGTAATGAATAAAAATTTCAAAGAGCAGGTGCTTTTCAAAACCAATCCCAAGGATCACGGCGTGCGTGAAGTGAGGATGGAGAAAATTTCATATACCAATTCGAAAGGGGTACCGCTTACGGGTTTGTTATACTATCCTTCGAACTACAAAACATCTGAAAAATATCCGATGGTGGTAGGTATTTACGAATTAATGAGAAACCAAAGCAACCAGTATTTAAGAGATGGAATGTGGGGCAGGGTTGAAGGAATGAACATCCGTTATTATCTAGACCGGGGTTACTTTATTTACTTGCCCGATATTGTATATGACGGAAGAGGAACAGGGCGTTCTGCGCTGGACTGTGTAGATTCTGGTATGAATGCGCTTGCACCCATAACTTCCATTGACTTTGAAAAAGTCGGTCTCATGGGGCATTCTCACGGAGGCTATGAAACCAATTATATTGCAACGCAGAGCAACAAATTTGCCACGTATGTAGGAGGAGCAGGAAACAGTGATCTGGTAAGGTCTTACCATTCCTTTAATTACGATTATTTTTCTCCTTTCTACTGGCAATTTGAGGAGCAGCAATACAGGATGTTCAAATCATTCGCCGAAGATAAAAATCTATATATCGACAACAGCCCGATTTATTATGCGGAAAAGGTAAGCCGTCCAATTCTACTCTGGACAGGAACTAAAGATCAGAATATTCTATGGGAGCAGACGATGGAGTTTTATTTAGGTCTGAGAAGAAATCATAAAGAAGTAATTGCGCTTTTCTATGGCGATGAAGGACACAGCTTTGGGAATAAAGCGAACCGCGAAGATCTGTTTCTGCGGATTTCGCATTGGTTTGACTATTATCTGAAAGGGGTAAAAAAGGAATGGATCGACGAAATGTACTGATAAAAAAACAGGATGCTCTTTGGAGCATCCCTTTTTTTAATTATTTAACAATCCGTTCTTTGAGTACATTAGGACAGGAAGTACCATTAATGTCGTACAGCGTTTCTGAACCCATACCCACATTTCCGGTACAGATCACAGAACCGTTTGTATCACAAAGTTTACTTGACTGTACACATTTTGGAGTTTCACCAGGATGAAAAGCATAGCCTGTTCGCGTCACTTTGGAATCGTCTTTGGTAAGGTGCGTTGCATACGCACTTCCTGCTCCCGCCAGCACCATTATAGCCGGTAAAAGGAGTGTTTTTAAATTTTTCATAATAAAAAATATTAATAGATTTCGCCTACTCTGAAATGGGTTTTCGGCTTCTCCCATACATGAAATGGTCGGTTAGCGTTTGTGCACAACGGTAACGTATGATTTCATTACCCGACATCATATAGAAGTAGGTGTCGGTAACTAACATCTGGGACATTTTGTTCTTTCCGCGGTTCTGAACGTAGATGCTGCCCCAGTAACCAGCAGGTGTTGTTGTATATACATCTACAACAGTGTTTTTTTTCCACATCTCTTGTGATTCGTGTTTGCCAACTAAATTGGATTCATTGAAAATTAAACCTTGATGAATGGTCATATTTCTATTCACCAATAAGGGAGGTGCAATCATTTTCTTCCGCCCGTCCGTTAAAATTTTTATCTTTAGGTGAGCGGTGGTGACCGTATCGATGGTTTTCATCCGTCCAACCAACTTTAAAGAGTTATTGATTTTAAGAATCTGATTTCTATAATAAAACAGGTAAAAACAATCACCCAGTTCGGCATCATATAATAGTTGCCCATCAGCATCAAAACCTCCATCAGCTTTTTCCGTCAACACTGAACTGTTGATGCGAACCTGGTGTGGTTTGCCTAAAGTAAGGGTTGCCAAAGCTGTTTTTTGAGAGGGTTTATCTTCTACCCGCATCATGAACTGGGTTGGAGAAACAGGAACCAGTTGATCAAAAAAAGCGTCTTTGCTGCTGATTTCCCGTAAGGGATACTTTAGAGAATCCAGATGAGAGGCATAAATCACAGGTACGGATCCGTCATAGGCATACAGATAATCATTTTGCACCTGATACCGAAGATTTTGGAAATGATGTTCGGTACTGGGAACCAAGTCAATGGTATCTGTTTTCAGGAATGGTCCATCTATTTTTAATATTCTGAAAGGAGCGCTTGGGTTTCCGAGATAAACATCATTGCCGTGACTCCCCACAAAATAATAGGAGTTGACTTTCAGATCAAACGATTGGTCCTCCAGAATGGGATGATGTGGAAACCTCCTCGTAAAATTATTCTCCTTTTTCATCATATGCTCCGAAGAAAGAAAGAGGGCGACCATTCCGCCACCACTTACCACCAGGATAAGGCTGCTCATAGCAGCGGTTCTGCGAAAATGAATCGCCCTTTCTTTCTCAATGAAAACAATAGCGGTTATGGCCAGCAAAACACAGGCAATATTGAAAACCAAATGTTGTGTCCAGTCCATTTTTTCTAAGATTCCACCGCAGGAGCAGGGTACAAAATCACTATGATTCAGGATAAGATAAATATACACCGTAAAAGCTACCATGAGCCCGAATGATGCATTAAGACCTACCTTTCGGGTTTTCGGGAAGAGGAGAATTCCAGCAATCCCCAGTTCCAAAATAATCACTGCGTAGGAAATAAATCCCGCGTAGGCACTCAGCAGTGGCGACTGCGCCAACTGCACCTGAAAATTTTCAAAATCGAAAATTTTACTTGCAGCAGCATAAACAAACAGCACCACAAAAAAATACGCCACCACGGTCACCGTCCATTTAAAAATTGATTTCATAATAAATGATAGTATTCATTAAAGTCTTCAAATTGCTTATCAATCATTCCTCATTACCGGTTGCTCATTCACGCTTTCACTGCAGGGAGCGAAGCGACGAAGCAACCTCACCCATTCACCAACTTGCGCTGAGCGGAGTCTAAGCGTCACCCATTAACTGCAAGGAGCGAAGCGACGAAGCAACCTCACCCACTTGCGCTGAGCCAAGTCGAAGCGTCACCCCCTCCTCACCATCATCCAAACTACCTTTTTCCCATAATACTCCGGCATCACTTTTCCCTTCGAAAAAACGGCACTTGTACATACCGTGCCTAAGATTTCCCACTCCCCACTACAGGGGCACTGTTCTCCGCTGGATGCAGTCAGGCTATTGAATGCGGTGTTTTTATACATACCGGCTCATTTTCAAAATTCCCAGAATTTCCGAAAGATCTTGAACCATTGCCATGGGTCTTTCCATGGCGGACTTTCTGCTCCGTCCATTTTAAAACAAGCAAAGGATAAAGCCGGAATGTGCTCCGGTAATAAACTTGTTGCAGAAAAGCTTCCAGTTTTAGGAAGACTGCATTCGTGGTCCTTCATACTTGTTTGAAATGAAAGGATTACCACGATACTTAAAATTGCGATTGACTTTTTCATAATTTTTAATCTTTAAAAAGTTAATCCGGCGCCGGTCGATTGTGATAGAATTCTAACCCGAAATTAGAAACTCACACTGTTAAAAAAAAGGACTTGAAGGGGATAAGGATGTATATAGACGTCGCAATAGATCCTTATCTCCTTCATTTTTAGCGGGAGAACAGGCATGGTATTTACTTTTTGTGTAACTTAGGACATCGAATTAGAACCAAAGGCTATAAAGCGAATACAGTGCGCTCTTACGGTTCATCTTAATTCAAAAAGTGGGGGCATGCGTAGAAACATTCTGCTTTTTTGTACCGTTTTCTTGTGCAGTATCACCGGGTCTGCGCAAAAAAGCAGTGTGGGCTATGATGATCTCAAAAAAGAATACAGCAATTTTCCGGAAAATGACACACGTGCACTCCAATTCATTACCAGAAGTATTGCCTCCGCAAAAAAATCACAAGATTTTGTGCATTTACTTCACGCCTATGAAGATGCCGCATTCTCCTCGCCCCAACGTCTGGAAAAATTGAAATATGCAGACAGCTGCATACTGACCGCCCAAAAAACGAAGGATCCCTCATTGCTCAGTATGGCATATCTGGGTAAAGGAATTGTCTATTATTTCAACTTTCGAAAATATGATCAGGCACTTGACTTGTATCTTCTTGCCGCAAAAAATGCGGCACAGACCGATAATGATTATCTAAAATTTAAGATTAAATATCAGATCGGTGTGGTAAAAAGCTATGTAGGCTATTATGAAGATGCAATGCTCTGTTTTACGGAAAGTCTTCTTTTTTTTGAAACCAATCTTAAAAAAGACCTACATCCGAACCTCCGCTACAATAATACGCGTGGGTATCTGAATACGCTTCATCAGATGAGCATCTGCCAACGAAATCTTCAGCGGTACGATCAGGCTCAGGACTTGTTGCTTCGGATGAAACCTTATATGAATGAGCCGAATTTTACCCAGGAAAAAGGGTATAATCTAAAAGAGTCCGGCATTCTCGACTTTCAGCACGGCAATTTTCCGCAGGCCATTGAGCAACTTCTGCGTGCTGAAAAATTGTTGCAGTTCCGCAAAGAAGAAGGTCATCTTTCTGTAACCTACTATTATCTTGGTAATGCTTATCTGAATATGAACGAGCGGGATCGTGCTTTTATTTATTTAAAAAAGGTCGATTCTTTATTTACAGGAAACGAAACAGTCTCTCCAGAAGTCTTGAAGACCTACGAACTCCTTCTGAAAAACAGAAATTTTCCCTCCACTTCGGAAGATCGCAACTTTTACATCGATCAGCTTCTCAAGGCAGACCATATCCTTCAGACCGAGATGCCCCATCTCTCTTCCAGAATACATTTGGAATATGATGTACAGGATCTCCGTAACGAAAAAGAAAAATTACAAAAGGGCAATAAAAAATTGAATACCATTCAAACCCTCCTCCTTGGAGGCGGCACCGCGGGTCTGATTTTTATGTTTTTATTAATAATGCGGCATCGGAAAATAGCTAAAAATTACCGCTCGCTTCAAAAAAAATTAGCGACTGGCGAACTAACATCCCTTCCCTCTTCTCAACCCCACAATCAGGGTCGAAAAATGACCTACGCGGATGAAATTGTGACTGAACTTTTAGAAAAATTGTATCAGTTTGAAAAAACAACCCTCTTTACTGATCCTGATCTTACCCTCGAAAAATTGGCAAAATTATTCGAAACCAACAAAAATCATTTATCCTATGTTCTCAATGAACACCGAAAAACAAATTTCCATAACTATATCGCTTCTTTGCGGATACATTACATCACCAATCTCATGAATACAGATCGGCAATATCTTAAATATACAACCGATATTTTGGCTGATAGCTGCGGTATTAAACATCGTCAGCACTTTTCCAAACTATTCTACCAATACAATAAAATTAGACCTTCAGATTTTATAGAACAAAAGAAAAGAGAATTGAACATGCCCTGACGCATTCCACATCTCATACTCTTAACTGAACTTGCTTATGGACTCCAAACACCTGCTTCAACAGACCACCCAGCTCTGGGAGGTTCTTCAACAAAAAATTCAGCGTCTCAAAGTGGAGAAAAGCACTCCTTTGGAATATGCCCAATATGCGCTCATGGAAACCGATGAAGCGATTCGTACGGTGAAAGCATGGGTCATCATACACGATTTTTCGTCTTGGGAAAATGAAATCACCTTTTTTAAAATTATAAAGCCAAAATTTATTGGTTCTTTTATTTACTATTCCAGATTAGTCTCCTTTCTCTCCGCGCTTCCTTCCTCAGGTGACAAATTAAAAAGAAAAGTATATGAAAACGAATTTGAACATTTGCAGTATTTTTCCTTGGAAAACAAAGACTTTATAAGCTACTACAGAAGAAATGCAACCTATTTGGACAGCAAATATTTCCTGCGGTTCAAATATGATTTAGATGTAAAATTGTCAATTGATATCCACAGCTACGATGACCGATTCTCCTCCTCCCATGATCATTTGGCTTCACAAATTCTTGCCAATGATTGTTATGAAAAATTCTTGCGTGCAGAATTGAGCAAAATTAAAAATAACCATACCGAAGAAGAAAAATCCCACAGCACCATTCAATGGTCGGCCTCAAAAGTCGCCCTCACCGAATTAGTAGTTGCACTGCACCAAACCCGCTGTTTAAATGGCGGAAATAAGGATCTTTCCGAAACCGTAAAATGGTTCGAAACCAGTTTTGATATCGACTTAGGCAATTACCACAAAACCATGATCGAAATCAGAAGCAGGAAAAACGATAAAGCAAAATTCCTCCACCTTCTCACCGAAAACCTCACCAATTATTTAGAAAGCTTTGACGAATAAATAATTTCTACACCCTCATTACAAGGAGCTCAGCGACAAAGCAACCCCGTCATTGCAAGGAGGCACGACGAACCAACCTCTCCCCACCGTCATCACACTCCCATCTTCCCACTCCCCATCTTCCTGCTTCCCTTCTTCTCGAACCCCGCAAATAAATGTTCATAACTTTTTCTCTCGTACTACCGAAAACCTAATGTAAAATACATTTTGTATTTTACAACCTTTGTGTTTCAAACACAGAAAACGATGAAACCAAGACCGATCCGCCTCTGCATTTACCCCAAAGACATCCAGTGCATCACGGGAAAAAGCGAAAGGTACAGTCGTGATCTGATTCATAAAATCAAGACCATTCTCCATAAGCCGGATCATCAGTTCCTCACCGTCGAAGAATTCTGCACCTACATGGGTTTATCCTACGAATCAGTGCAACCCTTCATCCGCAACTAACCAGCTCCCCCAACGTACAACTCAATCAGAAAGCTTCTTTTCCCCAACCCTTACTTCGACAGGTACTTCGGCAGGCTCAGTATGGCACTCAGCATAAAAAAGGGTGGAAGCTTTCTTCGCAAAGTAGCAACCTTCAAAGTATTTTGCCCGACCTGGGAGCTATTTGCGTTAAAGAAAAAAGGAAATTTCTTCCAACAAACCTTTTCAACAAGCAAAAAATAAAAATCCCTTTTGTCCGACGCGCGGCGAAGGATCAAATCCGAAGCGAAACTTCTCAATCCGCGCTAGTTGAGGGATTTTTTCAGAAGAAATTTTCTTTTTTTAGCAAAAAGATTCCGTCTTGACCTTTTTGTTACTTTTTATGTCAAGACAAAAAGTAAGAAGAAATTAATATTAAAATTACTTCTAAATCACGTGGCTTCGACAGGCTCAGCCACTAGTAGGCCTTTAGTAAATTAACCAATATCAACCTCGGAGATTTTTGCGTTAAGAAATCTCAAAGAGATTCGCCAATTCAAATAAAACGTCAAAATGATGAGGCAAAAAAATCCAATATTACCCTAAAACTTCGGGACTGTTACTTTTTGTGTCAAAAAAGAAACTATATGAATAAATTTAAAAGTATTGCAAACCGACCCAGGAGATTTTTACGTAAAGAAAAAAGGAAATTTCTTCCATCAATAATCTTCAACTAACTCCACACAAAAATCCCCATTGTTTGAGTGGCGGCAAAAAATTCCATACACAAAAAGCCATCATCTTTCCGCCCGAGTTTTGGGTATTTTCTCAGAAGAAATTTTCTTTTTTTAGCAAAAAGATTCCGTCTTGACCTTTTTGTTACTTTTTGTGTCAAGACAAAAAGTAAGAAGAATAAAAGAATTTACTTACTTCAACGCCACGAATACAAACAATCCCGACCATCAGAAAGCTTCTTTTCCCCAGCCCTTACTTCGACAGGTACTTCGGCAGGCTCAGTATGGCACTCAGCATAAAAAAGGGTGGAAGCTTTCTTCTCAAAGTAGCAACCTTCAAAGTATTTTGCCCGACCTTGGAGCTATTTGCGTTAAGAAAAAAGGAAATGTTTTTCATGAACTATCCATGAAGTATCCTTGAAGTATCTATGAAGCATCTGTTAAGTAAATGAGGGGTAGCGGATGTCAGGTCTTCGATCTGACCCGTCCTGAAATAATTACTCATAATCCAACTGCATACTGGTGCAGTTCGGCAATTTTCCGGCATTTCCCGCAGAATCCGGAACAAACATTCCCTTTCGGCAGAAACAGCCCTAACCGGCATGAACACTTGCATAACATCATTTTATTGCCAAATTTTGTCAAGTGATCACAACAGGTTTAACCAGGTGTACCTCAACATCTGATTCTTAATTTATAAAAATCAAAAAAATGGCACGACAAAAAGGACTTATTAAATTGAAAGGAACGATGGGTGATATCACCTTCTATCGTACCAGAGATGGCTACATGGCCCGGGAAAAAGGCGGAATCTCCGCAGAAAGAATGCGCACCGATCCCGCGTTTCAGCGCACCCGGGAAAATATGGCAGAATTCGGAAGAGCAGGCAAGGCAGGCAAAACACTGCGAAATTCAATGCAGAGCCTCTTGCGCACTGCTGCCGACCCCAGAATGGTGAGCAGACTGACCAAAGAAATGGTGAAAGTGATCCAGATGGATGCCACCAATCCCCGCGGCCAGCGCAATGTCATCGATGGTGAAGCTGAGTTGCTTCAGGGTTTTGAATTCAATATCAGCGGAAAACTGGGAACCTCCATTGTGGCGCCTTTTACTGCAACTTTGGACAGGGTGACGGGTGATGCGATCATCGATATTGAAGCCTATGTTCCGACCGACAGCGTAATTGCTCCCGCGGGAAGCACCCACTACAAAATGGTATCCGCAGCAATGGACATTAATTTTGAAAGCGAAACCTTTGCTTCCGAGAAAAATGAAACACCGGTACTTCCTTTAAGCTCAGTACTTACGGCTCCCTTACAGTTGAATAACAATCTGCCCACGGCATCGACCAATCCTTTGTTTTTGGTCTTCGGGATCAGCTTTTATCAGGAAGTGAACGGCACCTTTTATGAGCTGAAAAATGGCGCTTACAATGCCCTGCAGATCGTAAAAGTGGATGGAACACCATAGCGATGGACCTCTGCCTGCTCAGAACCTACCACAGCAAGGGCGTCAATGGCGTCCTGCTGCTGGATGGTAGCGAATTATGCAAAACCATCGAACTGCCCTGGGTACAGAATATGCCACGAATATCCTGCATACCCGAAGGAAGATATGTTTTGCGTAAGAGGTACAGCCCGAAATTTAAATGGCATTTTGAATTGGCAAACGTTCCGGGTCGCTCTGCGATACTCCTGCACCCCGCTAATGATGCCGCCCGCGAACTCAAGGGCTGCATTGCTCCGGTTTTGCAACATACCGGCGAAGGAAAAGGCACTTCTTCTCGAATAGCCTTCGAACGAATGAAAGATCGCCTCTATCCAATACTGGATAAAGGTCAAATACTACAGCTAACCATAAAAAATAAGATGAAATGAAAAAGATCATCAGTCGTTTACAGGAACCCACTCCAAGGTTCTTTCGGCGAATCAGAAATTTCGGTCTGCTTTTAACAGGGATCAGTGCAGTAATTTCTACTGCAGTGATTCCCCTCCCCGCGGTTCTCATCACGATTGCCGGATATACTGCCCTTGCCGGTGGTATCGCCAGTGCAGTGAGTCAGACGGCGGTAATAAAAGAAGAAAAGCCGTGATCCAGTTTGATGCTGCACAGCGCATCAGCACCACCTGTGGTATGGTGCTCATTATTCTCGTGCAGATACAGAATGAAGAGATCGTGAGAACAGTACTGTTGGCGGGTATTGGAGGTACCGCCAGTTACGTCTTCACGCTCGGACTGAAATACCTCATCGATTACCTCAGAAAAAAAATGAAGTAATCCTTACCACAAGGGTCTCCCACAAGGAGACCTTTTTTGCTGCCCATCCTCAATCATGATATTGTGAATTTTAAACCGATACCACCGCTTTTAAAATCGTACCACCATCGTTAACCAGCAACGGTCGCTGAGCGAAGTCGAAGCGTCACCCACTTGCGCTGAGCAGAGTCGAAGCGTCACTCCTCCTCTCAAACACGCTCCTTCTCCACTTCCCGATACTCCTCCAATATCGCCTCCCAAACCGCCTTTTGTTCGTAAGGCAAAATACTTTCCTGAGCTTTGCTTTTTAAAGTTTGATAAAGAGCAGGATCATTGAGAAGTTCTTCCATAGCGATCTGCAGGGAATGACTATCTTTTGGTGGCACAATAAGACCATTGCGTTCGTGTTGGACGATTTCATTGCAACCATTGATATCCGTCACTATGGCGGGAATATTCATGGCTAAACTTTGTAGTACAACATTCGGAAAACCTTCGCGGTAGCTTGGGAAAACCAAAGCATCGCTTATTGCAAAATAAGGACGAACTTCTTGCTGAAAACCCACGGAAAGAATATGGGGATTGGTCTCTATTTCTTTTAAAGTTTCCGGATTGAGAGGATCGAGATGTTGCTCTAAAGGGCCTACAAGAAGTAATTTAGGTTGTAATTGCTTAGTTGTGGAATGCTGAATGCTGGATGTTGAATATTGGATGTTGGATGTTGAATGTTGGCTGCGGTCGTTGAGCGGAGTCGAAACGACGTTTTTAAAGGCACTGACCAGTTCATTAATGCCTTTGTCTTTTACGAGTCTGCCTACAAAAATAAAGACGAAATCATTCTCCGAAATTCCAAGACTAATTCTTAAGTCTTTCTGCAGGTTTTCTGAGATTTGATTGCAGTTAAAATAGGTAGTATTAATTCCGTTAACGTTGCCATTGGCTATTATTTTGAGCAGTTTTCTTGTGATATGGTACTGTAATAAATCTTGCTTTACCCCTATTCCTTCGGGGTAAACATTAGTCGCACATCCAGCCAATAAGCGGTCCATCCAAATAAGAACAATTTTAAAGAAACCTTTTTTAGAAGGGAAAATTAAGCCCGTAAAAGTGTGCATTCTTACGGGAACTCCCGCCAGCCGTGCGGCAATCATAGAAAGCAGACCCGCTTTTGGAGTAATGGAATGGACAATATCGGGCTTTTCTTTTCTGAAATAACGGTACAACCGATACAAAGAAACCAGATCAGTAAATGGTGATATTTCACGGGCCATTTCGAGGGCATGAACCTTAACATTCTCTCTCTGCTCAACCTCTTCCAAATCCCTTCCTTCTCCAGAAATAGCCGTAACTTCATAGAACTGGTTCAAATACCGCAATTGTCCTGTCAGTAAGAGATTAAGGGAAATGGGAACGGTGGAAATTCGAAAAAGTTTTTTCAAGGGTAAAATAGATCAGCGGGTAAACTTAAGTGTAAAAGTAGCAAAAACAAAGATAAATTATTTCTTTGAACGGAGGTTGTTTTTGCATAACGAGTTTCGGCTAAGGAATAAAGGCAAGCAATCTGAATCCAAGTAAGTTATCGAAATCGTATCAATACGGGGAAGAGTGATGAAGCAATCTACCCATTTCGCTTAGCCGAATATACTGCATTTCATTGCTGCGTATTTCTTACTTCCGCTGGTGAAGGTGTTTGCTGAAAGATTTACGTGCAGTAATGTTCAGCCGACCATAAGAAGGTATTGGTTAAATTGTTCTTACTTAGTTCGGAGAATCTCTTCATATAAGTTGATATGTTCAGCCACCATTTTGCAAATATCATATTCTTTTGCACGGGCCACACATTTTTCCACGGTAGCAATATAATGGTCTGCATCATTGGACAAATGAAGAATTTCTTCTGCCAACTGTTTCTCATCTCCCAAAGGGAAAAGGATACCTGCACCGGAAACCACTTCCTTTAAACCTGGAACATCACTCGCTACAAAAGGTTTTCCCGAAGCCATACCTTCAATACTGGATAAAGATAATCCTTCATATTTAGAGGAAAGGACAATAATATCACTGGTTTTCAATAATCTAGGTACATCATTTCTTATACCAAGGAAAAGTACTCGCAATCCCAGATTCAATCTATTGACTACATCTATAGCATTCTGTCTTAAAATTCCGTTTCCTACAAATACAAGTTTAAAATGATCTGGAAGTTCAACCAACGCTCTAATTACCGTCGCTTGGTCTTTTGGCTCCTGAAAAGAGGAAACCTGTAAAATCAAAATATCTGATTGTTTTAGGTTAGATGCTATCTCATTTGGTTGATAAGGAGAAGCTTCATGAATTTTACCTAATGAGATCCCGTTCTCAATAACTATTATTTTTTCTTCTTTGAGGTCAGTATGGGCTAGAATCTTCTGTTTTACCGCTGGAGTAATCGCAATGATTTTATGGTATTGGTTATAAATGATTTTATCGAAGGGTTTAAATATCTTATTTTTAAATCTGCGGTTAGAGGTACTATGTTCTGTAAAGATTAATTTAGATTTTGCACCCGAAAGCATTTTAGCGATTGCGACATAATGTTGTGCAGGAAAAAGATGGACATGCACAATGTCGTATTCTTTAAGGAAAGGAATAATGCCGAAAATATTTTTAGGATGATAGACTGAGGAAGTTCCTAGGGTAAAAATTTGGCAACATTTCTTAGCGACGAGTTCCTGCAAAAAAGGATGATTGGTTCCATTTAATAATAGAAGATCTGCGGTTATCCCATGCTCTTCATACAGTGGTAAAGTTTCGATGACTAATTTTTCTGCACCACCGGTTTCTAAACTGTTAATAATGTGAAGGATTTTCATCAGCAATTTTTCTCCGTTTTTAAACGAATGTAGAAGTTAAGTAAAATTCCGAGTGGAATTGCTGAAAGAACCAAGAGAGTATGTTTTGTTTTAAAAAGAGAGTCAAAGTCTTTAGAAAATAAATTAGAGGACACCAAATGAACTGCATTTTTAAATCGCTCTTTAAAAGTAAGTCCATAATCGATGCGGGAGATTCTGGAGAAGGCAAATCCACGTGGGTTTCTGCGGTATTGTTTGAGCATATTTCGGGTAGAACCATCTTCCTGATATTCTACGATGCACCAAATTTCATTCACTGGTTTTATATACGCAAATTGATCGGCCAAGAGAGATTTATAATCCAAGGGAACTAAACGTTCACCTTCATAAATAGGATATGGCGGAACTTTTTTCATGATCTCTGTTTTATAGACAATTTTTTTATCGCCTGTAAGGCGGTATTTTAAATAAATTTCATTGAACCTTATCTTTTTTAAATATTGCGGAAAGGGAGTGCCGATGAGATTTCCTTTCTGATCTGCATCCAGACCGACTACCGCATAGAAATCATCATCATTTTCAATGTCCTCCAGATGATTTAAAATACTTTCTATAGCATTCCCAGACATCATATCATCAGAATCGATGCAGGTATTCCAAGGTGTTGTTATATTTTCATAGGCCACATTATGGGCAGAATGCATGCCTTCGTTCTTTTTATACAAATAGACGATCTCAATGGCATTCACCTGTTGCCAGATTTTCACCAGATCTTCCGTAGCGTCGGTGGAACCATCGTCAATGATCATCCAGATAAAATTTTTATCAGTTTGCTCCTGTAAACTTTGGTACAATCGGGGAAGCAGATGAATCCGATTAAAAGTGGGTGTAAAAACGGTTAATTTTCTCATCATTTATTTGATTACATTCATAAAATAGGTAAACATAAAATAAACGAATAAAATAGCACCAAATATCTTGTATTGCTCCTTCCAGATTTTATAACGAAACATAGGATAAGCAAATATAACAGGCATAAGAAACCAGGAAAGATAAGCAAAACGGTTACTATATGCGGCCGTGATCACGAGAATCCAGAACGCATTGGCGATACAGTACATGCCAAAAACATGGACATAAAAGGGATCCGTAATTTTTTTCTTGAAAATAAAATAAGCTCCCGTAAAAACTGCTGATCCACTGTACACCAGAAAATCCCACCGAAAACCTGTGGCTGAAGCTTCGTCTCCGGCGGTGATCACATTATTAAGATATCCGCTCGTACGGTCTTCCATTCCTAATGTTGCGAACAGGGAAGACCAAGAACTCCCACCTACTACAGAAAGAGGGATAGCTAAGAACCAAATGTAAATATAGACTTTAGGATTTTTATAAATACCCGAAACGATAAAGGCTGCAATAGGAATAACGAGAGAAGCGTGCATGAAAAAACCCAAACCAAACCAAAAGTACATCCAGTATTTTTTATTGTAAAAATACAGGCCCATTAAAAAAAAAGAAGTTGCCAATCCATTTCTCAATCCATTGGTACCGTAAGACCAAAAAGAAAAAGAACTGATTATCATGAACATTGCAAAGAACCAATAACGGGGAAAATATTTGCGGGAAAAAAGAAAGCAGGGAATTACATACATAACATCTACCATGAGAAAAAAACTATTAATGCTCATGATATTACTGCTGAATTTCATTAAATAATTAAATAAATAATCACTTTTTATTTTGACATCAACACCTTTTTGCAATAAATCGTAGACTCTCGCATAATTTTGAGTATCTCCAAAATAATCGTTATTTATAGGTCGTAAACCCATATACAAAATCAAAGTTAATACGACTGCGTATCCAAAAGAATAAAAGAAGTTAATACTCTGTTCATCATTCACATCAAAAATTAGGGCATGAAAGCATATGAGTAATGCGATAATCAACAATACATTATAATAAATGGCGGTATATGATTGTGCGGGGATCCAGTCAAACACGGAAGTAGGTTAAGGTTAACTTATTTTTTGTTAATTAGTGAAATGAATAAATTTGTCCAATGCTGCATGACGATTTCAATACGGAAGCGCAGGACGTTTTCCCGTCCTTTTGCACTCATTTGGTGGCGGAGATTTTCGTTTTGCATCATCTCTTTTAATTTCGATACAAAAATATCTAAATTTTTATAAGGTACAATAAAAGAATCTTCCTCATTTTTCAAAATATATTGGGGACCTGTAGGACTATCGTACGAAATTACCGGTAAGCCTACTGATAATGCTTCCAGTAAAACCATGGGAAAACATTCACTTTCAGAAGTCATCGCATAAATGCTGTAATCTTTCATTTCAACTTTCAAATCTGGAGCAATACCCATGAATTTAATTTGGTTTTGTAAACCGTATTCACTAATCTTCTGCTCTAGTTTGGCTTGCGTTCCTGAATAATCCTCTCCAAAAAAATGCAACTGCCAACCGGGGAAATCTTTAGCCACCCCGGCAAAAGCTTCTATAAGATCCCAAAAATTTTTGACAGGCGAAATACGCCCTGCTGCCATGATTTTTTTGGAAGTGAGGTCTGCTCTTATACTGGAAATCTCTGCGGGGTTAGGAATCACGGTGATGTTTTCACTTCTGTAAAATTGACGTTCTGATTCGTTAAGCACTACCAATTGATCGTATTTCTTTTCAATTGATATAGTCAATTGATGCAGTAATTTTGTTTTAAGGGTTTTTGGCTCGGCTGCATAAAAATAGCGGGAAGAATGAAACTCTTTTATTTTGGGAATTTGCCTCACCAAAAATGGAATAAAATAAAAATCAGGGCCGAAATGGCAACTAATGATCACATCTGGTTTTAAACCCTTCAGAACTTTCTTTAAAGCTAAAATATGATGAGGAACTTTTTGTAAATTATAAGGATGATAATAGCTTTCGGAGATTTCATAATTTACATCCAGATCGATGAATTTTATTTTAGGACTGAAATGGTAGATCGGTTTTTTATTTTTTTGTCTGTACGTAACAATTGTTACCTCATCTCCTAAAATATTTGCCAGATAATTTGATTTTTGAGAAAGCACTTTTTCTACTCCCCCGTGAAGAAATGTTTGATCGGTAAGATAAAGAACTTTCATTACACCTATTTCTTTATTAATCTAATAATAGCATTAATCGTATGCACTCCAAATAATTTAATCATTGCTCTTTTAAGATTAGGAATAAACTTTTCAGTTGCAGGAATCCAACTCATGGCAAAATGGTGGATCGCGTACGTATTAGTTGTTTTCGAAATAACCCCGGTTCCCATGTCTTTTGGACTGAAAAAATCTTTTTCAAAGATATAAAAGTGGGAATTATAGTTCCTGCTAATATTTTGCAAAATTTCCTCCTTCTCTGCCACAACAATTTTTCGTTTTTTCTCAATATACCGGTTCATTACCTGTGGCAAAGTGATCATTGCAAAACTTCCGTCGGTATTCACGAAAGGCTGATCAAAATAAAATAAAATATCTTTAAGCCAATCTGCATCTTTGATAGATCCCAAAATCGCTGCCTCAATCCACTTACCACCTTCTGTTCCCGCAAAATAGGGCAAATGGAGAAGATCATCAAATTTTTTAAGTACTTCTACATCTGTATCCAAATAAATACCTCCATATTGGTGCAATGCATAAATTCTGATATAATCAGCTGCGAAGGCATACTTTTTTGCTTCAAATGACTGTCGCACCCACCTGTTTTCACCAACGTGATCACGCTTTAAATCCCACAACATGAATTCATAATCGGGCAGAAGTTTTTTCCAGGATGCTACGAATGCAGCGATATCTTTCGGAAATGGATCGGTACTCAACCAGCAATAGTGGATGATTTTCGGGATTCTTTGATCTAATATAGTATTCCTTACTTCCATTCAACATTTTCTTTAATTACTTTTGCCGGCACACCTCCTGCCAGGCATTTTGCGGGAATATCATTTGTCACCACTGCACCAGCTGCTATAATGGCACCATCTCCAATTGTTACTCCTTTCAAAATAGTAACGTTTATTCCTATCCAAACGTGATTACCTATTCGTACAGGTTGTGTTTTTTGAGTTTCTTTTCCTAAAATTTCATGTACATCAGAATCCCAAATGGTTAAATTTTCTGAAAAAGCAACATTTTCGCCAATACTAATTTCACGATAACATCTAATTTTCAAATTATAATTGATATAACCACTTCCTAAATTTAAAACAGCGTTTTCCATGAGAATAATATGGTGACCTGAAAAAATATCAAAACTATTTTTCACATTGATCGTAGAATTCTTATTCATCTTTAATATACCTGTTCCGACATCAGGTTTACTGAAAATCTTATTAAAGCACAATTCCCCATTTTCAATATTAATTAAAGAATTACTTTTTGTGAAATATTTGAAATTTCCGAAAGCAACCATAAATGAATTTCCATTTCTTTCACCACTAATCATCTGATTAATAAAATAGTTTCTTACTTTAATATTAAAAATATTGGTAAGCAGAATTTTTAAATATAATATCTTCATTTGACAAAAAAAAGAGTTCTCAAAGCATATCCCTGCGTAAATGGCAATATATCAAAATTCTGCGAATATACTCCAATTCCTTTGGTGTCACCCTGTGAAAAATCAATAGCACCATCTCTACGTGTAACGGTTTCCAGATAATGAAGGCATTTTTGTTTCGCCGTATTACAGCTGTCTGCTATTTCCGGGATTTCTGCGGCAAGGCTAAAAAACCAGGAAAGTGTCGCAGTCACTGAGGAATCTGAACGGGATTTTTGATCGAAAATCAACCAGGAGAAACTACCGTTTTTATTTTGAAATTTGGTGGCTGATTTCGCAGTTTCTGCAATGATTATCTGTAGTGTTTTTTTATCGGGATGGTTGGTCGGCAATAATTTCCACGTATCGATCAATCCAATAGCAAACCAAGCAAGACCTCTCCCCCATCCAAAAAGGCCAGTAGGAGTTTTAGTGTGCACATTATAAGTATGACAGGGTATATTTGCCGTTTGCATCATGCCATATTTTTGATAATCTGTGACCTGCTTTACTGCAAGGTCAATCGCTTCCTGCACACCGAATTTTAAACCATAGAGCACCAAAAAAGGACAGATAAAACCGACAGTATCAACAAAGCGATATTCCTTCACATGATTTTTATAAGCCACTGTACCATCTTCGCCTTTTAAAGAAAGAATCATCTGATAGGTTTCGTCGTAAGCAGGTTTATAATTTTGGTGATCTATCAATTCCATATTTAGAAAAGAATACGCCAACATAGCTTGATCGCTTTCAGTAGGCTTCACTTTCCAGGTACCGGAAGAGGTTGTTTTTCTGGATAAAAAGTCTTCAACTTCTTTTTGGGTTTGTGAATCCCCTGTTCTTTTAATATATTCCGTTAATCCCAAAATCAAGGCCGCTTCCTGCCAAGACTGAATTGCTGTTCTTTTGTAATTACCCTGTAACATATCAATCACAATTAACCTCCTGTTATCAGTAAGAGGAACTGTGGGTATATTTTGCAGCCATTTTTTTGAAATGACCAATAACTTCTCTTGCCACATTTCAGGAGTTGCAAATCGCCCAATTTTTATCCGACTTTGCCAAACAGTAAATAAGGGAATTGCATCAATTAAAAAAATTGAAATCCCTACAATGGTCATCAGCAGTAAAAAGTATATCATTTTTTTTAGACTCTAAATTAAGTTATGGCAGTTTCTTTAATTAACAAATCTATTACCGCTAAATCATCCTCCACATTCAGCGTATGAAACCCATAATAAGAGTTAAAATTAGGAGCATAGCTTAGGTTTTCTTCTGTGTAGCGGTCACGGGAAAGATAAGTGATTTTATTCTTACAAATATTTTTGCCATAAGTGATTTTACAATTTTGAGAGATTCTAATAAAGTGTTGGTCTTCTTTTCGTATTTTACCAGCATTTCTTGCCCTCGTTTTATCGATGACCACAGGATTCTGAGGGTGACTTTTCCATTCATCAGAAAAAAGATCAGTGGAAGAATACAAATATAACCGCTCATTATTTTCGTATTCAAAATTTTCAATTTTATTGAAAAAAAGCCAGTATCTCCCCTCACTAAAAATAAAAACGGGATCAACAATTTTGATATTTTTAAAAATCGTCTTATGTTTTTCCCATCGATAGGGAAACTGGGTCGCTTTATAAATATTCTGCTCTTCGGATTCACTTTCTTCCGGCATCATAAAATAATGATTGTCCAGTTTAAAAACATTTGGAAAAGATAAGTGATAAGGTTTTTCTAAAACAGTTTCCTTTTTTATGGTCTTATTTTCCTGCAGATTGATCACTGAAATTTTTCCTAAATTAGTTTTACGATCAAAATCCTCAAAAAATATCCAGTTATTATTAAACTCTTTGATAATAAAAGGATCTGCCTCAAAATCCCCGGCTTCCTGCGTAATGATACGCGGCACATTATTTTCTAAAACAGCGATCTTCCAGTTAAATTGAACTTTCGAAAACTTTCTTAGAAAAATGATCTTTAAAAGTTTAAAATAGTATAACCAGTACTTTAAAAAATAGTAATCATTTTTATCTGATTTGGTTACCGCATAATCATTTGCGTTAAATACACTTTTTATCAAATAAGAAAAATAGTATAAAGCCTTGTTTCTGTTATTATAGGTGCCCAATTCAGTTGAAAAGGACATTGATTTAAAAGGAATGAAATCTTTATTATCTCTGGAAAACAGGAGATTGATGATGGTATCAGTATTTTGTTTAATACTTGCGCCATACCAGTTTTTTGCATCAATGGAAGGTTTTAAAATAAAACCAAACTGAATTTCAAAATCTGTAATAGCAGTTTCATCGCAGAAGTTGATCACATAATCATAATGAATATGGGGATGAAACAATTCTGTCCCTATGGCTTCATTAATAAAATCACCTGCTCGCTCAAATGAATACGGGTTTGTTTTGTGAACCGGAAACTTCTGGTTGATTACGCGTATGAAGTGGGAATCTGTCGGAATTTTCATTCTATAACTGCAGGATAATAGATAAACCTCCAAATTTTTCAATTCCAGGAGCTCTATTAAAACTTGCTTTTGATAATGGTATAAATTTTCACCAAAAATTAAAAGGATCTTCATGTATTTGTCGTAAATATCTTTTGTTATCAATATGTTTTTCTGAAGTAAAATTTGCAGTATACAAACACTATCGGGCAATTTTTTTACCGATTTTCCGAAGATTATGCGAAGAAAATTGAAATTTTATGATTCTATTAATTGATAGAATTTTTCAACTTCGAGTTCTGTTCCCCAATTTTCTTTGGAGAGATTGACAGCGAATTTGTTGCGTAGATTTTCATCAACGAATAATTTTTCGATTTCATCAGCTAAAGCGGTAGGATTCATCTCACTGATTAAACCCGTTTCGCCGTGTGTAATCTGATCGAATACGGTTGGAAAATTGGTAGTAACAATGGGTTTCTGTAAAATTTTAGCTTCGTCAATGGCGATAGATTTTCCTTCAAATTTTGACGGTTGCACATATAATAACGAGTTTGCTATATAAGGATAGGGATTTTCTTTCAGACCTAACAATTTCACAATGCCTGTCAATTTTTTGCTTGCAATATGTTTTTCTAGATACTGACGTTCATCTCCTTCACCAATTATATTCCATTCAAAATCATAACCTCTGTCAACCAACAGAGTTGCAGTATCTATAGCCAAATCGAAATTTTTTAGTGCAGTGAGTCTGCCAACAGATAGAATGGACAACCGTATTAATTTTTCTTTGATGGGAGCCGCAGCCAATTCCGTAATGGTCTTTTTCGAACTGATATTTTGTATTAATTGAAATTTGTTTTCAAATGGTGGGAAAATATTCTTTAAGGTTTGTAAACAACCCTCAGAAATGGTAATGACAAAGTCTAACTTTTTAAAGACTCTGCGGTCGTAAATAGGAAACATTCCCATGGTTTTATAATCGGTATGGATATATCCTATTTTTTTATCGGCTTGTACACAATCGGCCACAATATAATTAGCATTTTTCTCGAGATAACCAATAGCAACATCATACTTTTGCGGGAAAGAATCAAAAAAATATCTCAAAAATTGCCAGTTTTTCTGCTCTGCCAATATGGGGTTTTTGATCGTGCGGTTAAAAAAAGTAAAGCGTATTTTATTCAAGAATAGTTTAAAATTCCCTTGTAATAAAAACGTCATCAATGCAATGGGAAAACGCTTAGAAAATATTTGATAAGCTGAAGATTCAGGAAGTATGATGACCTCTTTTGGTAAATGAGAAATAAAAAGTCCGGTTTTTGCCATCATGAATAAATGAACTTCATATTGAGCATAATTTAATTCATTAAGTAAATTTACAAGACTTTTCTCAGCTCCGCCAACTGCGAGATTCGGTATTACAAAAAGGATTTTTTTCTTCATACAACATTCATAACGTAATCACTCGCTTTTGCAGCCTTCTTTCTAATTTCAGGAATTCTCAATTGAAGCGTTTCCCTTAACGTCAACTCTTCACTAATCATTTCTTCAAATTTTGCAATCAGTTTTCCAGCATCTGAAATTTCCGAAAGATCGAGAACGAGTTTTTCTTCGCCGAAAATATCTTTCGAAATCCCTTTCGATTTCACACTGTAACCAAGAACCATCGTTGGAACACAACTGGAATACGCTGCAATGGTTGCATGGGTACGTGCACCGATAAAAAATCTCATACGGGCGATATAACCTTTATATTCCGTGGCGTTTAAATTATTAGGAAGCAAAATCACGCGTTCGCTGTCTTTAAATTTTTCGTAAAACTCTTTTAAAATTTCATAATCGTCGTTGCCAAAAAGAATGACGTGCGGCAAAAAACAAACGGTATAATCGGTAGTTTCTAAAATATACAGGATCAATGCAAAAGCAGCCGCTTTGGACGCGGGATTTTTTTTGAAAACCAAGGGAGAAAAATTAAAACCAATCGTTTTTCCTTCCTTCCAGTTTGGCGGAAGTGGCAGTTCGGATGTTTTCATTAAAAAAGCACCATCTGCAACTAATTCTACATTTTTCAGACCGGCTTCTTTTAAATTTTTTTCTGTTAAGGTTTCTCTGGCTAGGATTAAATCAAAAGATTTTAAATCCCTAATTTTCTGTTCCGAAAGATCTTCTTTACCAATAGATGCTCCCCAGAGGATGAGTTTTTTACCAGCTTTTTTAATCTGTCTGTCAATTTCATAAATACCGGGCTGTTCGCCATAACAGTAATTGTCTCCCCCAATGGAAAGAAACAGGTCGTACTGTGGAATGAGTTTGATGATGCTTTCATGGATCTTTTGGAAGGCAAAACGCTCATCATGAAAAAATTTCACTTTTATCGCACTGATGATTCCGGCGGGTGAAAATTTATCAATAGTAGAATTTTTATCCAAATGGAAAACATCAATATTCGGAATCATACGATCCGAATCGGGATCACCAGTTGCCAGTCCTATTTTTATTATTCTGTCGTCGGTTTTCAATAATTTTGCAGCAGTACGAATGATCGCTTCGCAACCTCTATTGCCACTTCCGCCATGAAAGAAGAGGAGTATTTTTAAATTTTTTGCGCTCATTTATTTCGGTAATAACTGTATAGGGAAAGCAAATATAGTTTAATTAGCGATTTAGTTTTTATTCCTTTGTAAACTTCGCTTTTATATTTTGAAAAATTAGTGGTTAACAATTCATTATTTTCGGAAAAGAGCGTTTTGGCGGTTTCATTATTAATGATTTCATGAAGTTTGCGCAGTTTATTTCGTATGGAAAGTCCATTGTTTGGAATTGCATGGATGTAGATCTGGGAAATGACATTATTAATAAACCTCTCTTTTTTAAGATGATGCATTTTTTCAACTGAAATCACTTCACGGGTCAAATGCGACCAATCTTTTTGAAAAGTTTCTACGGCATTTTGCAGATAATTAAACTTTACAACATTTCTTGTAACACTTCCTTCTTCCTCCCTATAATGATAGCCGGAATAATTTAAATTATAAAGGCTTTCAGCATACAGCAAATAATTAATATTAAATTCTGCATCCTCGCCATGCGTCTTTCCGATAGGAAAAACAATTTTATTAGTGTTGATAACAGATGCCGCATAAAGTTTATTCCAGATTGCATTGTAACCGTCTTCTTTAAAATAAAGCGGCAGGATTTGCGATCTTATTTCCTGTCTGGAATACTTTCTATTATTTTGAAGCATGCTTTCTGAAGAAACACTTCTGGAAAATACCACATCACATTGATTCTCCACTAAAATCTCATAAAGTGTTTGAAAAAATTCTGGTGTAATGGTATCATCACTGTCTACAAAACCGATATATTTCCCAGTGGCGATTTCCAAACCGGCATTTCTTGCAGCGGAAACCCCTTGGTTTTTTTGATCGATAATGATAACTCGAGCATCTCTCTTTCCAAATTCTTTTAAGATGTCTAAAGAAACATCGGTGGAACCATCATTAATGCAGATGATTTGAATATCCTGAAAATTTTGTGCAATAACACTCTCCAGACATTGCTGCAAATATTTGGAGGCATTGTAGATGGGAATAATAATGGAAACTTCAGGCACTATAAATTTAATTTTAAATAATGGACTTCAATTTTTGATACTTTTGATAACCTTTAAAGAAGAGAAAAGAAATATTAACATAGGGGTATTTTGACGCAAACAAATCTAAAATATAAATTAAATGAAGCTCTTTTAGGATAGTTAGAAGCTGGTGATAATTGTCCTTACTCCAATTAGGCATAATATTAAGTTCAATAATTCTGGTGACAAATATCTCATAGACTTTATCAAAATAGTTTTTTGCGTCTTGTATTTCATTACAATCGGTCTGCTGGTACGTGTGAATTTCGCGAATTGCTCTCATAAAGCCTTCAAAAGCTTTTGCAGATTGCCCTTGCTTACTTAACGAATCTGTTCTGTAAGTATAATTGTAAACTGATTTATTTGTAAATGATACACGTTGTGCTTTAGATTGAACAATTGCGTTAAAAACAGAATCCGGACCCACAATAATTCCTAGCGGAAAAGTTGTGGTACCTATCAAAGTCTTTCTGTAAACAGTAGCGGGAAAGGGTCTTCTATCATGGCGCAGACCGCATCGTACTTTTCCAGGTAATCCCATGTCTGCATAATGTTGTAAAAAATTGCCCGATTCATCTACTTGTTTCAGTCGTAAATATAAAATATCCAAATCATCTTGCTCAATAGTTGCTAACGCTTTTGCCAAGCAACTCTCTTCATAATAATCATCCGAATCCAAAAATGTGACATACTCACCTTTTGCCATATGTAGAGCTATATTTCTTGAAATAGCTTCACCTTGATTTTTATGTGTGAAAATATGATAATTGGATATTTGACCCTGAAAAGATTGCGCAATTTGCAAGGACTTGTCAGTAGAACCATCATTGATAAGAATGACCTCAAAATTCTGCTCTAGATCTTGTAGAACGACACTTTGCAAACATTTGTGCAAATATTTTTCTGCATTGTAAACGGGTATGATAATAGAAAGCTTCATAAAATTTCAGCAATAATGCTTTTCTTATATATTTTTTCTTCAACATCACTCAGTTCAAAAGATTCAGTGCCATTCACCTCAGCAGACTTCTTTCCTTTTACTGGAACTTTGGTTTTTGCCTTTTGCAAAAACCAGGAATACTCAATATCAATATGACCTAAATCCAAAGCCCACTTATTTTCTTTTGCGAGATCGTATGCTAAAATAGTAGCCGCAGGTCCCAATGCAATAATAATCAATTTATTTTTACCATGCTTTTTTGATACACTTAGAATTTCTTCATATTTTTCAAAAGCATTTGTGGAGGGGCACAAAATTCTTTCGATTGATTTTGCATTAGTGAAAAAATCATTGCCAATACCTAATCTGGACATTGCGCCCTCTATAATAAGTAAGTTTTGATTTTCCCAGATTTTCTTTAATAAATTAACTTTCCATGGCACTTTATGTTTGTTTTTATAATCCATATAGAATCTTGAAATCAGGGCATCTCCAAAAAATATATTACGGTTTTCTATCGTTGTTTTAATAGCATTCCCTTTTTGATTAATAAAATTCAACCAATGTATCTTGACCTCCCTTTTTAAATTTTTCTGTCGGCTAAAACTTGAAGGAATGCAAACTAAATGATTAGACAAATTTGAATTTAAAACTTCATTTAAACGATCTGCTAAAGTATTACTTAGGTTTTGAAAATAAATACCTCGTTCTTTTATAAGCAAACGAAACTCACCGTCCCCAAAACGGCTGATGCTTTTTTTAGATAAAATAATTTCATCAATGGTTTCCTCAAAATTCAGGATTTTATATTTAGGAAAACTCCAGCGCAGAGGCCAGGTTCTAAAAATCCAATAAATAAAGTAAAGATAGTTTTTCATTTCATTTATTAAATATCATGACAGCAAGTAGTAAATGTAGCTCCGAAATTTCGCCAATCTAATTTTTGGTCATAAATTTCACGGCACTCCAAAGATAATTTTTGTAATTCTACCGGATTTGTTAAAAGGTTTTCAATTAAATGTGAATAATCAACAAAATCAGCACTAATTGGTAATAAAAAACCATTTTTTTTATTTTTTATAATTGAACTTATGCCGCCAGTATCTGTGGAGATCACCAAAAGCCCAAAAGCAGATGCTTCACTAAAAACTATTCCATAACATTCTGCTCTACTTGGAACAAATAAAAAATGAGATGTTCTAAAATATTCTGAAAGTTTTTTTTCGTCTTCGGGTAGGTTTTTATCAAGAAAACCAACATACTTAATTAATGGTGATTCAACCGGCGGTTTAGCTCCAACTACGATCATTTTTACATTGTAGCCTTTATTTGAAAGGTGTTCTAATGTGGACAAAACAATCTGACCACCCTTTCTTTCCCATACCACACCAACAAAAAGAAATACAATTTCTTCTGTAAAATCTTTTTTGATAATGATGGGTGGAATTGGCAAATTAGAACCTAGAATTGCTGTATCAACTTTAGTAATTCGTAAATTATAAAATCTTACCGCAAAATTTTTAGCCCAAGTTGATGAAAACAATACACGATCAGCTTTTTTTAGTGCAAGTTTTTGCACTAAAGAAGATTCAAAGTCCGAAAATTTAGAGAATTTTGGTTCATTTGAATAGTAATTTTTTAATTGATCATAGGTAGTATCATTAAAAAAAATTATTGGAATTCTTGTTTTTAAAAATGGTATGGCAGCAGTAGCTGCAGGACAAAACAAAACATCTATCTTATTTGCCGCAATTACTTTGTGAAAGTGACGTGAGGAAAAATAAGCAAGTAGAAAAGTATACTCCTCGTTAATTTGTTTTTTTGAAAAAATGCGATGAATCTTATTATATACGGTCAATAAACGATGATAACTCCTGGGCAATTCGATCGGGGATAAATTTACTACTTCAAATCCAACATTTTTTATGGCCATCATTAAAGTATAATGCGTTCCCGACCAAATTCTTTTATTTTCAGGATTTTGAAAGCATAAATATCCTACTTTAATATTTTGTTTCATTTTTTATTTTTCAAATATTTAGAGCCTCTAAAAAACCATTACCTTCTTTTTCATCAGGTTCAATATAATTCCCTTCTGCCCATTCATTCCAAGATTTTATGACTACAAACTTTTCTTTAAAGCTTTGTGCAGCAACAAATTTGATCGCTTTTTGTATTTCTTTTTTAAATAAAATAGGTGAAGAATTCGCAAATACAAATCCTTTATATTTACTTCTTGGTGTATTATCCCAATTGGGTAAAATCATTGGAAATGTTTCTACATTAGAATTTGTATAATGTAATTTTTTAAAAAAGTTTTCATAATCCAATATCATTGGTCGATTACTATTTTTGCGAAGCTTTTTTACAATTCTGTTTATAAAAGCAGGGTTTTTAATTTTAAATAATTCTTTATCAAGTAAAACATTATAATCACCAGAGATTTTCGCCTCAAAGCCTTTTGCTTGATAATCATAACTATTATGACCTCTGTTACTTGCCATAAAATAAATTCCCTTTAAATTATTTCGTAATGCTAAGTTTTGAAATAGCTCAATAAACCCGGCAGGAAGTGCAACTGAATCATAAATCACAAAAAGGGGTTTCTCATCAATTCTAATATACCGTTCATCTTTGAAAAAGGGCAATAAATAATTAAAATAATTAATATAGTCTTTCTCACCCGGATAAGTTTGCTCAATTAAAGTATCAGGATTATCCAAACCGTGCCAAATACCTTTCCAAGTTTCATTTGCCCAACAAAAACAAAATGGCATATCAATGCTTTTGTCTTTCAGCATATTTTCTGCCGGTTTTTCGAGGAGCATTTTTCCATTTCCAAACCAGTATTGGTAATAGATAAAACCTTGCAAACCATATTCTTTCGCAAGTTTCGCCTGATTTTTTTGGATATCTGGTGTATGAAGTAAATCATAATATCCCAATTCACCTGGTTCAATTGGTTGCTGATGACCTTTAAAAAGAGGCTTCGCTTTTTTTACGTTGGTCCACTCTGTAAAACCTTTTCCCCACCATCTATCATTTTCGGGAATTTCGTGAAACTGCGGAAGATAGTAAGCGAGAAACTTTATTTTATTTGGCATTTTTTTGAATATGAATTTAAAATAAAAATATTTTAGAAATTGTTTAAATTAGATTTTTTGATTAGAAAATCTTTTGCTCTAACAAAAACATCGACTATTTTGTAAAGATTAATATTTTCATTTTTCATGATCCATCTTTCTCGGAAATTTTTCGGCGGAATGTATTTAAAATATAAAATTTGCTCACCTTTTAACTGGTTCACTTTATATTTGTCTAAAATATAGTATTTTAAGAAACTATTAATTCTTTCGTTAGCACCAATATATTTAAGATACATCTTAAATATTGAATCTGTTATTTCAGAAGACAATACTTTATGAGTATTGTTAGAGTGAACTCTATACTTCGCCGATAAATTTTCATCAAAAATAAAATTAAATTCTCTCGCAATTCGCAACATCATATCATAATCTTCAAAAACTAAATTTTCGTCCCATAAGCCAACCTTTTCAAGAGCTGTCGTTTTATAAAGTACAGACATTGCTGGTATAAAATTTCCTATAAGTAATTCCTCAAAAAAATTTCCAGATTTGTAACTTAGATATTTTTTGTAACGTGCGATAAATTTATTTTGATAGGCAATACTTTCATCATCCATCAAATAAGCGTCTGTAAAAACTAAAGCTTCCTCTTCTCCACTATTCTCTAAAATTGAGACATGTCTTTCTACTTTATCAGACAATAAAATATCGTCCAGTGCTAAAATTTGAAGATACTTCCCTGTTGCAAAACTGTATGCTTTGTTTAATGATTTACAAATTCCTTGATTTTCCTCATTCTTTATAAAGCGAATATTTAAGTGGGAATTCTGCTTTATCCAATCTTCAATTATTTGTACTGAATTATCCTTTGAAGCATCATCCCAAATAATAATTTCCAGATTTTTATAAGTTTGGTTTTTAACGCTTTCCAAACTTTCTATGCAAAACTTACTTTGATTGTAGCAAGCACAAATAACGGTAACTAATGGTTGCTCCATTTCTAAAATTGATTAATCACCTCAATTACTTTTTGAACTTCACCCTCTTCCATCACCGGACTGATCGGCAAACTTAGAACTTCTTTATGAATTTTTTCTGTAATTGGAAAAGATAGATGGTTGTAGTACTTGTAAGCTTTCTGTTTATGAGGTGGGATTGGATAATGAATTAAAGTCTGAATATCATTTTCCAGAAGGTATTTTTGAAGCAGATCTCTTTTTGACGTTCTGATTACGAATAAATGCCAAACATGTTCTTCAGAATTCTTTGGCAATTGAGGAAGAATAATTTTAGGATTGGTGATTTCTGCACAATATCTCTCCGCAATTTTTCGACGCTTCTCATTATCAGCATCAACATACTTTAATTTCACATCTAAAACGCCAGCTTGCATTTCATCTAAGCGACTGTTAATTCCTTGATATTTATTGATGTACTTTTCTTCGGAACCATAATTAGCTAAAGTTATAATGGTTTTTGCCAAAAGTGCATCTTTACAAGTTACAGCACCTGCATCTCCTAAAGCACCTAAATTTTTTCCGGGATAAAAACTAAATCCAGCGGCATCACCCAAATTACCAGTTTTAATAGTATTCCATTCTGCCCCAATTGCTTGAGCATTATCTTCAACTATTTTTAAATCGTGTTTCTTCGCTAAAGCTTCCAACTCTTTTGACCAACAAACTTGACCGTAAAGATGAACCACCATAATCGCTTTTGTTTTCGGTGTAATTAAAGCTTCTATTTTGGAAATATCTAAATTGTAGTTTTCAATACTGGGTTCTGCAAAAACAGGTTTTAATCTGTTGTCTGTAATCGCCAAAAGTGAAGCGATATAAGTATTTGCGGGAACAATGACTTCGTCTCCAACTTTCAATTGCCCCAATTCTAAATAGGCTTTAAAAATTAAACGAAGTGCATCTAAACCGTTTGCAACACCGATTGCATTTGGAGAACCAATGTAATTAGAAAGATTAGTTTCAAAATTTTTCACTTCATTCCCCAAAAGATACCAACCGCTGCGAAAGGTATCTATAAGTTTGGCTTCAATTTCTTCTTGATATTGAAGATTTATTTTTTGAAGGTCTAGGAATTTAATCATGTTGTTTTCTTAAAAATTTAGCAGGGTTCCCCACCCAAATTTCATTTGCCGGGATATCTTTCGTCACCACGCTTCCTGCTCCTATTAGCGAATTTTCACCAATGGTTATCCCTCCTAGAATTGTAGCATTTGCACCAATCGATGCCCCTTTTTTTACAAGTGTTTTTCGCAATATAAAATCTTTGTTTTGTGATTTAGGAAAATGATCATTTGCAAAAGTAACGTTTGGTCCTATAAAAACATCATCCTCCAAAGTAATACCATCCCATATTTGAACACCCGGTTTTATGGTGACATTATTACCAATTACTACTTGATTTTCAATAAAGACATTGCAGTTGATATTACAATTATTACCGATCTGGGCGCCCTTTAAAATCACACAGAATTGCCAAATAGAAGTATGATCCCCAATTTGATCCGTTTGAACCTCTGCAAGTTGATGAATATTGATTGCCATATTTACAATGCTGAAAAAGTTTTATACTCACGAATGTAATCAGAAGCTATATATTTTTCAGAAGCCAAACAAAGCAACACTGCACTGTGTGAAAATTTGATATCCCGCCAAATCAATTTTGGCAGATATAATCCTTTGTCTGGACTGTCTAAAATAAATTCATCTTTATTTCCCTCCAAATCTTCGGTGGTAAAAGTAATTGTTCCAGAAACCGCCACAATTACTTGTTCTAAGTCGTAATGAGCATGACCGCCTCTCGTAACATCTTGCGGCGTGTAATAAGTCCAATAAACTCTTTTGATTTCAAAAGGAATAGTATCTGAAATTTCTGCTACGGAAATATAACCCAAACTTGGGTCACCTATTTTGTTGAAGGAGATAAAGTGTGGTTTCATGATTTATTCTAATTGTTCTTTTGCTCCTTCAATACCAAGTAAACCCTGAACTTTTTTTCCATAATCGTCTAAAGTATAAATCAATTCTTTTTTACTCCCTTTTACAATGAAAACTTTAGTAGGAACTATATTAGCATTGTCAATATATTTAGGGATAACTAACTCTAAAGAATACCCTTCAATAAATTTTTCGTTTAAGTATTTCGGTTTAATGTGGATTGTCGGATTGAAAGTATCTACTGATACTCTATTTAATTTGGTGCAAACTAATTGTGATTCAATAGGACTTAAACCGATTCGAAAAAGTTTATTTCGCATTATATATTGAACACCATTTTCTTCTAAAGTTACTGGATTAGTGTAGACCATTCTTTTTAGATGTTTTAGAAGTCCAAAAGAATTGTAGATTGTACCATCTACAGAGAAAGGAAATGTCCAATGATGAATACTTTTCTCTGCGTAATAGTCCCACTTATAATAATTGTTTTTTTTGTGAACATAATTCGGTTGACCTTCTAAGTTTTCACCTACATACAATCTGTATGAAGAATTTTCAGAATTATTTCTAATAATTTCAAAAATTTCATCCTCAATTACTACATCTTTAAAAAAAAATCCATCATCCGTATTAAACATTACAAACTCACAACCACTTCTTGCTATCGTATTTTGTAAAAGAGATTTGAAATTATCTGCTTTTGGCTTAAAAAAATTCCTTGTACGGAAAAAACCTATATTTTCTCGAGAGTATAAAGTCCGAATAAACGCCCAATCGAAAAACACTTTCTTCCTTTCTACAAATGATATGTTTTTAAAATCCGAATATTTGTCTTTTAGTAATTCATACCCGATTTTATGATCTCCTGTTGTGTGGTAGAGGATAACTATTTTGTAATCTATTTTAAGACGCGTTATTACAGATTTCAATAAATAATCCAATTGAAGAACACGATTGTAGGAAAAAATAATATTTAAAAGCATCTTGTGAAATTTTGTTTAGTAGTCTAACCTTTTAAGACACTTTCGAAATTGTAGATTTTATCTCAGGGAAAATTACTCCGGGCGATTTAATAACTGCACCATTATGGTTTCTTACGCCATGAATTTCAAAACCAAATAACTCTGTTTTAAAGGCAATTTTTGATCGGTCAACTCCCCAAAACATATCGAAATAATAACCGTCTTCATTCAAAGTATTTGCTGGGATTTCAAAGCAGACATCATAGTTACCAATTTCTCCTTTTTCACTCACCAAAAATCCAGTGCTTAGAACGATAATTTCATGCGAATTTCTTAGATAGAAGGAAATATCAAGGGATTCATTTTTAATTCTGCTCGTAAAATTAATTTCTATTTTAGTTCCCGAACTGATGTTTAAAACATCGCCATTAATTGGGGAAACAGAATATTTATTAACGGTAATATTTTTATTTTCAATATTAAAATCATTTACAGCATTATTATAATCAGAGATATTGCCACTTTTTTTCTGATATTCAACGATAATTTTACTCATATCGCCCTGCATTGTGACCAAACCTTCGTCTAATAAAATTCCGGTATTACAAAGTTCATTTACCGCCGCCATATTATGACTCACAAATAAAACCGTTCTCCCTTCACCTTTAGAAACATCGCCCATTTTACCCAGACATTTTTTCTGAAACTCGGCGTCTCCTACGGCAAGAACCTCATCTACAATAAGAATTTCAGATTCCAAATGCGCTGCAACGGCAAAAGCCAGACGAACATACATTCCCGAAGAATAACGTTTTACAGGCGTATCGATATATCTCTCTACACCAGCAAAATCTACAATCTCATCAAATTTTCTTTTAATTTCCTGGCGGCGCATTCCTAAGATCGCTCCATTTAAATAGATGTTTTCCCGTCCTGTCATTTCAGGATTAAAGCCCGTTCCTACTTCCAATAAAGAAGCAATACGACCCTGAACTTCAAAATGTCCCGTCGTAGGTTTCGTCACCCGGCTCAATAATTTTAAAAGGGTAGATTTTCCCGCCCCGTTTCGGCCTATAATTCCCACCGCATCGCCTTTTTCAATTTCAAAATTAATATCTTTTAAAGACCAGACATAATCGCTCTCTGCTTTAGTACTGCGATCATTACTGTCACCAATTTTTAAAAAAGGATCTTCTTTGCCCCGTAATTTTGCCCAAAACCGATTTAAATCATGCGAAATTGTTCCGGTACCGACTTCACCGAGACGGTATTGTTTGGAAATGTTTTCGGCGATGATAGCGGTGTTGGGGTTCAAGGTGGGGTTAAGGTTAAGGTTGAGGTTCAGTGGTGCGGTTTGAACAATTAAGCGCAAAGATAAAAATTCAAATTTGATTAACCATTAGGTTTTTGGTTAAGGTGGTAAGATGATTAAGATTTCCTTCAGAAAAATTAGAAACGCACATTATCTTTTCAATACTGAATATCATTCTAATCTTTCAATTCTACAAAAATCAAATTCCCTCTTTTTAGAGTTGGGGAAAAGAAATTTAACTTTTTAATTTCACCCTTTCAGGGCTATGCAATTACTGGATCATTTTTAATTCATAGGACTGCATCCTATGCTGCTGCTGACTACCCTTTCAGGGCTGTTAAAATCACTCTCTTTTCTATAAAAATCAAATTCCCTCCTTTTTTTATGCTGAGCCTGTCGAAGTAAGAGTTGGGGAAAAGAAATTTAACTTTTTAATTTCACCCTTTCAGGGCTATGCAATTACTGGATCATTTTTAATTCATAGGACTGCATCCTATGCTGCTGCTGACTACCCTTTCAGGGCTGTTAAAATCACTCTCTTTTCTATAAAAATCAAATTACCTCCCTTTTTTATGCTGAGCCTGTCGAAGTAAGGGTCGGGGAAAAGGGATTTGATTTTATTAATTGCGGTACCAATTCTACTCAAATACCCAAATACTCAAAAATCCAAGCACTCCATCCACGTGGCTCTTTTTACTTTTTACCTGGCTCTTTTACACCGTGTCCATAAAACTTTTCTCCACTTTATTGAAAATTACAGTTCCTGCGATGAGAAGTACGGTGATGACAATACTGCTCCAGAGAATATTCATGAGATCAAAACTCCCGGAACCTAAAAAAGCATAACGGAAACATTCAAAAATAGAGGATAAAGGATTTAAAAAAACCAGAAATCTTAATTTATCGGGTAATGCTGACGCAGGATACACAACCGGTGTAATATACATAAAGAGCTGAATTCCGAAAGTCAGGAGGAAAGTTAAATCTTTGTATTTGGTGGTTAAAGAAGAGAAGATCATTCCCATTCCTAAAGCAAACATCGCCATCAAAAGAATTAAAACAGGGGTAAAAAGAATCCACCAGTTGGGATGCACTGTATTGGTAAAAATCACGTAATATAAAAGGATAATAACAAATATTGCAAACTGCACCGCAAATTTCATTAAAGAAGAGGCAACGATAGACAGTGGCATGATCAAACGCGGAAAATAGACTTTGCCAAACATTCCGGCATTGGCGGTGAAGACAGAAGAGGTTTTGGTGAGACTTTCGGAGAAGTAGTTCCATACCGTAATTCCGGAGAGGTAAAATAAAACCTGAGGAACGCCATCGGTAGATAATTTGGCAATACTTCCGAAAAGAATCATATAGATTACCGTGGTCATCAAAGGCTGTACAATGAACCAGAGCGGACCGAGAACCGTTTGTTTGTAGAAGGTGATGAAGTCTTTCTTCACCAGCATGAGCAGCAAATCGCGGTAATCCCAAACTTCTTTTAAATTGAGGGAAAAGACGGATTGTTTGGAGTTGATGAAATAGGTTGGGTGGTTTTCTTTTGACATTAGTTTTTTGCTGAGTTGCAAAAGTAAGGAAATTCAGTTTCTTATTTCTCTTTTAGCTTGGTGTAAAAGTAAGGAAAGTTAAAGGAAGGTTTTTTTGCTTCGCCGAGTTTGTCATGCGGTGAATTTATCATTGGCTACGCCGAATCTTCGATTTCTGACGAAGGAAGAATCTCTATTTAATAAAAATTAATCTCTTTTTTTTTCTTTTACTTTTGCCTTGATGCAAAAGTAACAAAAAATCAAGACCTGGATCTTTTTACTAAAAAAAGTAAATTCCTTCTGAGAAAATCCCTCAACTTGCGCGGATACTAGAGTTGTGCTTTTGTATTTAGTTTATTGCCGCGCTTCAAACAAAAGGGATTTTTATTTTTTGTTAGTTGATCAATACTGTTGGAAGAATTTTTCTTTTTTCTTAACGTAAAAATCTCCTAAGTCGATTAGAAATGCTTTTAAATATTGAAGGGGTTTGTCATTATGACGAAGGAAGAATCTCATTGTAATAAAAATTTTTACTTCTTTTCATTCTTAATTACTTTTGCTTCATCCTTTCTATTATTTTAATTGAATCAGCGAACCATTTTCAATGGTTTGCCTTGATGCAAAAGTAACAAAAATTGACTCCCTTATTTTTATCTTTTTATTTGAATCGTCCAATCTTCGATTTCAAGACTGGATTTATTAGCTAAAAAAATAAAATTTCTTCTGAGAAAATTCCCAAAACTCGCGCGATATTAAACGTTGGTATTCTAATTTAAATTTCTCCGCGCTCAAACACTGGGGATTTTTATTTTATTTTAATCGAAGATTTTAGATGGAAGAAATTTCATTTTTTCTTTACGCAAATAACTCCTGGGTCGGTTTGAAATTAGTTTATGTAAGTCTTATCGTTTAATAATTATTCTTTCTTAATTACTTTTGTTTCATCTTTTTATTATTCTAATTGAATCAGCACACCTTTTTCAATGGTTTGCGTTGATGCAAATGTAACAAAAACTCAAATTCACTCCCTTTAGGGTTGGGGAAAAGGAATTTGAGTTTATATCATCTTTTCTTTACGCAAATAACTCCTAGGCCGGTTTGGAATTCGTTTTTGGATTACGTTTTTGGATTAGTATGGGAGAGGATTTGGTTTCTTTTTTGTGATTTGTGAAGCTGTAAAGTTCCGACTGGTTCACAAGTTCACTTTTTCACCCGTTCACTTGTTCTCTTATTGGGTGAAGCTAAGACTTTGTAAAGAAACGACTTGTTCACAAGGTCACTTACTTACTCGTTCACTTATTTAAAGTCTTGCATCTGCGTTTTTAAGAATTCCTTTTACATCAAAAACAACTGCTTTTTCTTTTTTTAGGGATTCCACATCCAGTTTCAGAAATTCGTCATGGGCAACACCGAGAACGATGGCATCAAACTGATTGGCTGGAATAGCGGAGAGACATTCAAGTTCATATTCATGTTTGATATCCGAAGGATTTGCCCATGGGTCGTAAATGGTGACCTTGATGTCGTAATCTTCTAAACTGCGGATGACATCGACCACCTTGGTATTCCGAATGTCGGGACAGTTTTCTTTAAAGGTAATTCCGAGCATTAAAACGTTTGCACCATTCACCTGAATTCCTTTTTTGATCATGAGTTTCACCACACGGGAAGCAATAAAAGATCCCATGGAATCATTAAGACGGCGCGCGGCTAAAATAAGTTCAGAATAATACCCGATTTCCTGTGCTTTCTGGGCCAGATAAAAAGGATCTACGCCAATGCAGTGTCCACCGACCAAGCCAGGTTTAAACGGAAGAAAATTCCATTTCGTACCCGCAGCTTTCAGGACTTCATGGGTATCAATACCCATAAGGGAGAATATTTTCGCCAACTCATTCACAAAGGCTATATTGATATCGCGTTGCGCATTTTCGATGACTTTGGAAGCTTCAGCGACTTTAATGGTGGGTGCCAAATGCGTTCCTGCCAAAATAATGGATCGGTACAGATCATCTACAATTTTGCCAACTTCAGGAGTGGATCCCGAAGTAACTTTCATAATTTTCTCCACCGTTTTTTCACGATCACCTGGATTGATCCGCTCCGGAGAATATCCGGCAAAAAAATCGATGTTAAAGGTTAAACCCGAACATTCTGCCAAAATAGGTACACATTCTTCTTCTGTAACTCCGGGGTAAACGGTAGATTCATAAATGACGATGTCGCCTTTTTTCAGAACTTTTCCCACGGTCTGTGAGGCTTTTTGTAAAGGGGTCAGATCGGGACGGTTATTTTTGTCAACAGGAGTTGGGACCGTAATAATATAAAAATTAGAATCGGCAATATCTCCTACCGTAGAAGAGCAAATAAGACCTTTTTCCGCAGCCTTAAAATCAGATACCAGAACCGCCTGCAAAATTTCGTCTTCAACCTCTAGGGTTTTATCAGTTCCGCTGTTAAGCTCTGCGATCCGTTTTGAGTCGATATCGAAACCAACTACCTGATATTTTGTGGCGAATAAGCGGGCTAAAGGAAGGCCAACATAACCAAGACCGATGATTGCGATTTTTTGTTTCATTCTATAAAGGCTAGAAAGCCTGACTTAGTTTACTCTTTGTTAATCAAATTCAACAACTTTCTAGAAGGTCACAGCACTCAATACTTAAAAGTTATTATTTTGTGCAAAAGTAAGGAAAGTTAACCTAATAGTTTTTATTTTTTCTATTCCGGCATTTCTATGTATTAATTTTTTTGCTGAACGACGTTTGGCAGCATTTTTCAAATCCTTTATTGTGGATTGTTAAATACTTTTGGTGGTGAAGAGGAAATACTGTTGGTGTTGATTGGGAAATAACTGTTAGTAGTTATCGGGGAAATACTTTTGGCGGTGAAGGAAAATTGCTTTTGATAGTGGTTGAGCAGAGCTGAAATCACCCTTAGCTGTATATCTAGTTACTCATTTCGCTGGTCATTTTCTGCGCAATAACTGATATAAAAATTGGTAGTGAATGGTGGTTGTGAACTTGTAAAAATAATTGTTCACTATTTAAAGCCTGTTTAAATATTTTTAAACACATTAGTTTTCTTAGCTATCCATTTACTACTTCGTATTTTCATCGGCACATCATCAAATTAACACATCAAATAAATTTCTTCCACCATTTCGGCTTTTCATCATGCGTATAAGAATAATATCCGTAGCCGTATTTTTTGCCATATTTCGTATTTTCGGGTCTCACACTATTGAGCACGAAGGCCATATTATCGATTTGATTTTCGATCTGAAATCCGGCTGCAAAATCGATCATTCCTTTTTCGGTAAATTCAGAACGGACCACGTAGATTAAAACATCAGCTTTATCAACCAATTGTAAAGTATCACTCACCAGCATTACGGGAGCGGAATCTAAAACGATGTAGTCATATTTAGTTTTCAAATAGGTGATCATGTCAGCAAATTTCGGCATGTCTAAAAGATCATTTGGATTTGGCGCAATTTGTCCACTGAACAGAACATCCAGATTTTCATTCACACGGGAATTAATAATATAAGAATCCGGAACATTTTTATCGGAGACCAGATAATCGGTTAAACCGATATTTTTTCCTTTCACAAAACGGTGTAATTGCGGATTTCGGATATCCGCTCCGATGATGATCACCTTATTCTTTCCAGCAAGAGTCAGCGCAGTATTAATAGAAATGGTTGTTTTCCCTTCCCCTTTAATAGAGGAAGTGACCAGAACAACATCACCTTGCTCCGTTTTTTTTGCTTTCAATAAGTATTTGAGATTGGAACTCAGAATTCGGAACGATTCCGCAAAAGTGGAGAAATCGTTGGGATGTACGACTTCATTTTCCTCACTTTTTTCAGGAACTTCTGCGAGTACCACGGCGGACGAAGGCATAAGTGCTAAAATATGTTCTTTCGTATGCACTTTCGTATCTAAGGAATTCCACAGGATGAAAAAGATGAGGGGCAAAAGAAAACCTGCAGTAAGCGAACCATTCATGATCCTTTTGATATTCGGCTTTACAATACCTGTCGTATAGGCAGGATTGATGATTTTTGCTTTTGGTGCAGTCACTGCTAAGGTGATGGCGTTTTCTTCTCTTTTCTGTAATAGATAAAGATAAAGCTGCTCTTTTAGGGTTTGCTGCCGGTCAATGCTTCGGAACATCTTTTCCTGTGTCGGAAATTTGCTGATATTTCCTTTGGCCAGATTGAGCTGCGCATTTGCCTGGGCGATTTGAAGCTGTAAATTTTCGCGGGATTCGACTAAATTCTTGCGAAGTAAATTTTTGATCACCGAGATCTGTTTATTCATTTCGATAACGGCCGGATTCTCGCCTGTTGCCTGTTTCAAGACTCTGTTGCGCGTCAGTAAAAGAGCATTATATTCTGCAATACTGCTTTCTGCACCCGTTGATAATCCCATACCAGACGGTAAAAGTTGTTCACCTGCACTTGCTGCGAGCACCGAATTGACCAAATCTAACTGCATCGACTGCGTTAAAATGAGTTTCGTACTTTCATCTGCTTTGCTCAAAGCTAAACCACCTTGTGCTTCCAGATTGGTGATCTGATTCGTCTGTTTAAACCTTTCCTTTTCGCCCTCAATTCCGGAAAGATCAGTCGTAATCACCTCTAATCGTTCATTGATGAAATTTTGGGTATTTTGCGCTTCCTGATTTTTATCATTCACGCCATCGATGATGTATTGTTTCGCGAGTTCATTTAAAATATCTTCAGACTTTTTCGGGATAGGACCTACCATGGTGACGTCCATGAGGAGTCCTTTATTCTCTGGCAAGCTCACAGAAATACTGTTTTCCAAAGTCGCAACGGCGTTTTTCAAACTTCTGAATACCACTTTAATAGGATCTGCTAAATTAACACCCGGTTTTGCATCAATCTGCACCGTGCCAAAAGGAAACTGAGCCGGCATTCCAAAACGGTATTGCCTACTGGCACCATCCAGTTTAAAGGAATTTTTTCCTACCGGGATAATGGTATAAGTCGCAGAACCAAACTGATCAGGTTGATTAATTTTAATTATTTTACCTGTTAAGGGACTGTCTTTATACAGTTCCACTTCTATGATCTTACCCAGGCTGAAAAAACTAACGCCTAAACTGAGGTTTTGTGCTACGTTTTCTAAAATCGGTTTCGAAACAATAATGGTGGTTTCACCCTGCAATTCATTATCACCACTCACGCCCATTCCCAGATTTTTCAGATCACTGAGGGCAGCAGACCCATTTCCTTTGGATTCGCGGAGTTTGAGAGAGGTTTTAGAACTGTATTGGGACTGGGTATATTTAAGATAGATTTTAGCCCCACCATAAAAAAGCCCGAGACTCAGAAGAAACCAAGGCCACTTCTTCAGATACTTGCCAATTTCCTTTTTTATATTAACCGTCTTCGTTCGTTTCTGCGAGGCAGAATTTTCCAGCAGTTCCATCAGTTCTTATTTTCGGGTTAATGTAAAGATCAAAGTGAGCAATCCTAAACCGATACCGCCATACCTGATCCAGTTATCAACATTGGAACTGGTATTTACAGAAACCTGCTTGTTGCGGTCGGGTTCTACATAAAGAATGTCGTTTTGCTGAAGATAATAATAAGGTGAGTTTACAATGGAGACCTCTGAAAGATCAAGCGAGATCACTTTATCTTTAGCTTCTTCCTCGGAATATCGAATCAGTTTCACATTGGTTTTATTACCTTCGTATTTAATATCTCCCGATAAAGCCATAGCCTGTAAAATATTAAGTTTCTCGGAAGGACTGGTTTTCTGACCCGGACTTCCCACTTCTCCTAAAACGCTGAAGTTAAAATTAGATAAGGTGATGGTAACCATTGGATCAGTCAGATACCTTTTGAGTCGGCTTTCTAAATCCGCTTTGAGTTGCTGTTTAGTCATGCCTTTGCAAAAAATGGATCCTAAAACCGGGAATATAATTGTACCATCTGTAGTGACAATATAATCGTTGGTGCCAGAAGACCCTGAACTACCAACTGCTCCCGCGGTTGTAGTGGTAGTAACGGTTGACATATTAAAAGGACGAACTGCAATATCATCAAATGCTGATACCAAAATCTGCAGCTTATCGCCTTCCTGAATATGAAGTCCTGAATATTTGGCCTGAGAAACCTCCTGTTCAAAATTATTGTTGGATAGGTAAATGATATTTTTCTTCGGCTTACAGGAGAACAAGAGAAGGATTGTAATTATAGCAGTAAATACTGGAAAGTATTTTTTCATTTCTTATTTTTAAGACTACAAAAGTAAAGATAATTTAGGTGGGCGTAATCTTAACTCAAATTCACTTCTACCACCAGTTTTCATTCAGATAATAATTAAGTCCCACCGCTAAAAGTCGGTTGTAGGTGAAATTATTATTATTGTTTGGATATACCTTGCTAAAGCCTTGATCATACCGGATAAAAGCTTCCATTTTCAGACTCAGTTTTAAGCCTACACCGAAAGATACGCCGTATCCAAACTTATTTAACTTGTTATCTAAATTATATTTAAAGTAAGCCAGATCGTAGGCAGGATCTACTTTTCTTTTCTCTCTGACCAGGTATTCAATTCGGGGTCCGGCAAAAAGATAGACATCCCTCTTCATATTTCCCTGGTGGAAAAAATACCTTAGATAAACCTGCATAGCAACATAATCGTGATCAAATTCCTGAATTCCAAATTTGTCTTCTTCAGCCTTTGCGATTTCGCCCTGCATGCTGTACTCGATCTGCGGCATAATATAAAGCCATGCAGAATCATAAACATCATTTTCTACGAGAGACCATTGAGCAAAAATTCCTAAGCTGCCTCCATAAGCTCCCTTAGAAACATCGTGCACGCCAACAATAGAACCCTTGTGAAAATTACCGGTTACTCCATACTTGAAAGTTTCCTGTCCGCTTACCATCATCATTAGGAAAACGGCGATGATTATATTAAATTTCTTCATTGATTAATCGATATGGCTATTAGTTGGATAAAATATCGGTGCAAATTAATTAAAATTATTCAATTAAAGGGGTATTTTTTTTAATCTCCGGTTAAATATGGAAGAGCCTTTCTAAAAATTAATTTAAAAACATTAGGAATAATAACGTTCTCACCCTTTTTATAAACTTACTAATAGGCTTAATATGAAAATCTCCAAGATTTATTCTTTTGATTTCGCCCTTTCAGGGCTTCCCAATTTAGCATACTATTTTATTCATAGGACTTCATCCTATGCTGTTGATCGTCACCCTTTCAGGGCTGCTGAAACTCCCCTCTTTTTCTAAAAAAAAATTAAATACCTTAACGTTTAAGATCGGAGGAGACGGGTGTTTTTTTGATTCCGCCCTTTCAGGGCTTCCTAATTATAGGATACTCTTTTATTCATAGGACTTCATCCTATGCTGTTGATCATCGCCCTTTCAGGGCTGCTGAAACTCCCCTCTTTTCTAAAAAAAAATCACATTCCCTCCCTTTAGGGCCGGGGAAAAGGAATTTGATTTTTCTTTAAGCAAATAACTCCGAGATCATTTCAACCCTATCATTTATAAATCACGTCTAAAAAATTAAATACCTTAACGTTTAAGATCGGAGAAAAGGAGACGGGTGTTTTTTTGATTCCGCCCTTTCAGGGCTACTTAACTACTGGATCATTGACTCATAGGACTGCGTCCTATGCTTTTGATCATCGCCCTTTCAGGGCTGCTAAAACACAACTTTTTTTTCTAAAAAAAATAAAATTCCCTCCCTTTAGGGTCGGGGAAAAGGAATTCGATTTTTCTTTGCTCAAATAAATCCAAAATCATTTCAACACAAAATTTATAAATCACGTCTAAAAAATTAAATACCTTAACGTTTAAGATCGGGGAAAAGGAGACGGGTGTTTTTTTGATTCCGCCCTTTCAGGGCTACTTAACTACTGGATCATTGACTCATAGGACTGCGCCCTATGCTTTTGATCATCGCCCTTTCAGGGCTGCTAAAACACAACTTTTTTTTCTCCCTTGGCTCTTTTTACTTTTTCCTTGACTCTTTCATCTCCCATCACCCAACATGCAACATCTATCAACTATTGACCATTGACCATTGCCTCCCTTGGCTCTTTTTCCTTGGCTCTTCCAACACCCATCTTCCAGCATCCAACTCCCCTCACTCCTCTTCTCTTTCCTTAATGATCTGCGTGATCTCCTCATATTCAAATCCTTTACCTAACAAATACTTGATCGTTTTTGATTTTTTTTGATAGAGTTGCAACCCTTTTATTTTTGAATAATAATTATCATAGAGTTTGGACACGGTTTTATGGTAATCCTCGTCTTCAATTTCATCAAAACAGCTGTTAATTAATTTCTCCGTAACGCCTTTAAATTTAAGATGATTCCGAATTTTATTACGTCCCCAGGATTTGATATAAAATTTCCCTCGGATGTAACTTCGCGTAAAACGTTCCTCATTCAAATAATTTTCCTTCATCAAATAGAGAAGAATTTCCTCCTTGGCTTCGGGGATCAGTAGAAAATCCCACATTTTCTGCTCCACTTCCTGATGGCAACGGTCCTGGTAAACGCAGTAGTTGACCATTTTCTGTTTGATTTCCAGGAAAGTGTAGGATTTCTTTTCCAAGGTTGAGGATGAGGTTAAGGTTAAGGTTAAGGGTGAGGTTAAGGGTGAGAAGTGGGCGGGAGATTACTTTCCAGGGTTTTAATAATTTTATTAAGTTCGTGTATTAAACGCTCAATTTGTGCGATAATAATTTGCGTTTTCTCTAACTCAAAATATCTTACCAAATTCCCATAGATCAAGTGATTTTTAGTTTCGTAACCTCGGGAAAATTTATAGAACATGGTTTTATCCTTAGTTTCAGCTCTGCCAAATCCTTCCGAAATATTGGCAGAAATACTTTCCGCGGATCTTCTGATTTGGGAAGTTAAGGCATAATCCTCTTTTCTCGGAAGCGAATTAGAAATAAAAAAAACGTCAACAGCGATATCCATCCCTTTCTTCCAGACCGGCATCTGAGTAAAATCGGTGTACATAATTTGAGGTTGAGGTTTAGGTTTAGGTTTAGGTTTAGGTTTAGGTTTAGGTTTAGGTTATAAAGTTAAGGTTAATAAGATTTTAGAATAATCCTATTTAATTAAAGGATTACATAAAAATTCCAAATCCCAATTCTTTATACCATATTTGAAGCCCCTGCAAAAGCAATTGATAATCTCTCTACTTTTACATAAAACAATGAGTTGAAAACTGAAAAATCTAATAATCATGCACAAAAAAAAACAGCTGAAGTAAATTAAACCAAAATTTAATTTAAAAAACTTCCCCACTCAACCTCAACCTTAACCTCAACCTCGCCTCAATCTAGTAATTAAACAACGCTTTCCCTTCCATCATCTGATTTACTTTTTTGCGAACCTCAGCGATTTTGTTCTCATCATTGATATTCATTACGACATCATTGATGAAGCCGGCAAGAATTTCCATATCGGCTTCTTTTAAACCTCTTGTCGTGATAGCAGCAGTTCCGAGACGGATTCCGGATGTGGTGAAGGCTGATTTATCATCAAACGGTACCATATTTTTGTTACACGTAATATCAGCTTTTACCAGAGCTTTTTCAGTTTCTTTACCATTCACATTTTTATTGCGAAGATCAACCAACATGAGGTGATTATCAGTTCCACCACTTACAATATCAAATCCGTTGGTGATCATGGCTTTTGCTAAAGCTCTTGCATTGGCAACAACCTGTTTCGCGTACACTTCAAATTTCGGATCAATGGCTTCCGCAAATGCGACCGCTTTTCCGGCAATGACATGTTCTAATGGTCCACCCTGAATTCCTGGGAATACAGAACTGTCCAGAACCTGACTCATCATCTTAATTTCACCTTTTGGAGTTTTATGTCCGTACGTGTTTTCGAAATCTTTGCCCATCATGATCAATCCACCTCTTGGTCCGCGCAAAGTTTTGTGAGTCGTAGTCGTTACGACGTGGCAATGTTCGAAGGGTGAACTCAATAATCCTTTAGCAATTAATCCGGCTGGATGTGCAATATCTGCCCATAATGTCGCTCCAACTTCATCTGCAACTTCACGGAATTTTTTGAAATCTAAATCTCTGGAATAGGCAGAATACCCTGCAATCAACATTTTCGGTTTTACTTCTAAAGCTTTCTGACGCATCGCATCGTAGTCTATCAAACCACTTTCGCGATCTACACCATAAAAATTTGCACTGTATTGAATTCCAGAAAAGTTTACAAATGAGCCGTGAGTTAAATGACCTCCCATGGACAGATCAAGTCCTAAAATTTTATCACCTGGTTTCAATATGGAAAGGTAGATCGCTGCATTGGCTTGAGAACCGGAATGAGGCTGAACATTGGCATAATCTACACCAAACAGTTCTTTTGCTCTTTCGATGGCCAAAGTTTCCACTTCATCTACAACTTCACAACCACCGTAATATCTTCTACCCGGGTATCCTTCTGCATATTTATTGGTCAGCACACTTCCGACTGCTTTCATCACGTTATCTGAAACAAAATTTTCAGAGGCGATGAGTTCGATGCCGTGAGTTTGTCTTTGTCTTTCCTGTTCGATAAGGTCAAAAATTGGATCCATAGTGTATAATTGATGTTTTATTTTAAATTTCTTTAATGAAGATTCAAATTTATGGAAATTTTCGGGAAGATTTTGGAGTAGGCCGGAAAATGTTGGATGATGGATGATGGATGTTGGATGGTTGATGTTGGATGATGGATGATGGATGATGGATGATGATGCTACAACCAAATATTACCTATTACCAAGGATTGGATCAATTATTTTGATCTGTTGTTTTTTAAAATTAATCAATGCGATCTGAAAATTCCCCAGGATTGTTTCACTGTGAATAATTCTTATATGGATTAAGTTTTAATACTTTCGTGGTTTTAAATCTTGCTTTTTCCTTATTTTCGCGAAATAATGCTAAGCATGAAGATAGGAGATTTGGTTTCCGTTATTGACGATCAATTGAAAGGAAAAATCGTAGCGGTAAACGCAAAAAAAGTGATCATCGAAGATGAACATGGTTTTGAATATGAATATCATTCATCGGAATTGGTATTGCAGGAAGCAGCGATTTATGACCAGATAAAAACCATCCAGAAAAAAGAAGTTTCAAAATCGATTTCTAAAAAACACGATAAAAAGCCGTTCGTTCTGGATCTCCATTTCGAAAATGTCGTAAAAAAGGACGCTGATTACGATTCTTTCGAAAGGCTTTTTCTCCAAAAAGAAAAACTGATACAAACCATCGATTATTGCCGGAAAAACAACCTGAAAAAATTAGAAATCATCCACGGAATTGGTGACGGCGTATTGCAACAAATGGTCCATGAAGTCTTAGAAAACCAAACCAATCTGGAGTTTCATAACAAAGAAATACTGCACCATCAATCAGGTACAGTATTGGTTTATTTTCGTTGAATTCCGAGGTTCGGGTCGCAAAAACCTGTCATTGCGAGGAGAAACGACGAAGCAACCCTTCTCACCAGACAATTTCACGATCTTCAATCCTCCATCTCCCATCTCCCTTCTTCCCTCCTCTAACTTTCCACAAATTTAAAAGCGGTTGCGTAAAATTTTCCTTTTTTGATCTCTCCGCTTACAACTGCTTTTTTAATCATTTTGCAATAACCGTCATCAGCGTGAGCATCACCAAAAACTTTTTTATCCATTCCTTCTACAGGATAAAGATTGCCATCGATTTTTACAAATACTGCGCAACCTTTTTCAGATTTCACTTTGAACTGACACATTCCGCAAGCCGCGTCAACAGTTTGGTTTTCGATTTTCTGAGCAAAAATGGTTACCGAAAACATCAGTAAAAAAACAAAAAATACTTTTTTCATAATCTATAAATTTTAGTAATAATTTAAAAAAACAACTTCTTTTAGTCCTTGGTAAAGATAGTAATTACCTGTTGAAAGAGGGAATGATTTTGCTCATAAGCATCTAAAATTGAGAAAATTTCAAAAGCCGATTAATTTTAATAAATTTGCGCTCGTAAAGCATGGAACAACTCAAATTACTTTTTACAAAAGACGGTATTCAAAACCAAATTTTAAGAAACAAAAATGTTTCCGCTGAAAATTCTTTTTTTAGAGAGGAAGAATCTCCTGAAAATTTCCTGTCCGAAAAACTGGAGGGAATTTTGGCGCAGAAAAATTTCAATGAAATTACGGTGATCTCTGCACTGAATCATTTTACGCTAATGCCGGAAGGTTTTTCCCAGCATGATCTAGGATTCGATCTAATTGCTTTCAATGCACCTGTTGATCGGGAAAAAGAGGAGCTCATGCTATCCGTCAATAAGAAATTTGGCGTTCAGTTTTATTATACTTTTCCGAAATCTGTCTATGACCAAATTAAAAGTCTGGCGATTCCGACGAAGTTTAATTTTTCAGGCGAACAATTCCTGAATAACATTTCTGTAAAAAATAAAAAAGAGATCCACATTAACCTCTATCACCATCAATGTGAATTTTTCGCTTTTGACCAGAGAAAAGTGATTCTTTATAACAATTTGGACGTGACTTCGGAAGTTGATTTTTTATATTTCATCATGTTTACCTTAAGTAAAATCAGTTTTGGAACGGACGAAACCCAATTCTTTGTCTATGGCGAAACGACAGAAAATGAAACTTTTATTTCAGAATTAAAGAAGTTTGTGAAGAATCTGAAGATCGTTTATGATAATATTCCGCGGAAGAACTTTGTGCTGAATGCTGGGTGATGGGTGATGGGTGATGGGTGACAATTTCGGAGTATTAAATTTGATTTTGTAATTTTATATAAAAATACAAGATGAGTTTCAAATTTGAGAAGCTGATTATTTGGCAAGACTCCATGAGTTTCGCTGAAAAGATTTACCATTGCTCCTCAAAATTTCCGAAAGATGAAGTTTTTAATCTTATTTCACAAATCAGAAGAGCTTCCGATTCTATCGCTTTAAACATATCAGAAGGCAGCATTTTGCAAAGTAATCCTGAGTTTAGAAGATTTTTAGGATATTCAATTCGTTCCATCGCAGAAGTTGTAACCTTTCTTTACAAAGCAAAATACAGAAAATATATTACAGAAGAAACATTTACAGAACTGTATAATGAATCATATAAAATTATCAATCATATCGTCGCCTTTAGAAATAAATTAAATTAAATTTGCTTTCTCGTGCATCAATCACCAACATCCAGCATCAAACACCTAACATCCAGCACCTAAAACATGTACAGAATAATCAGTGGCCAATGGAAAGCCAAAAGAATTTCCGCTCCGAAAAATTTCGATGTGAGACCAACAACTGATTTCGCAAAAGAAGCTTTGTTCAGTATTATTGAAAACCGTTACCGACTCGATTTCGGTTCGATTTCCGTGCTCGATTTGTTTGCTGGAATTGGTTCAATTTCTTTGGAGTTTGCGTCGAGAGAGTGTAAAGATGTGACTTCGGTGGAAATGAATCCGAAACATTCGGCTTTTATCAATTCTACGGCAACTGAATTGGAAATGGGATCGCAGATCAATGTGCAGAGAGCTGATGTTTTTGAGTATTTAAAGAAAAATAGAAAGCGAAAATCTTACGAAATCATCGTTGCCGATCCTCCTTTCGAAACAGAGATCATCAAGTACAACGAATTGATTTCCTTGGTTTTAAATAATAATTATCTAAAAGAAAATGGCGTATTTATTTTAGAACATCAAAGCCGCACGAAATTGGAACATTCCAATTTAATCGACACCCGAAAATATGGCAATGTGAGTTTTTCTTTCTTTAAACCGAATGAACAGCAACCAGAAACAAACAATCCGGAAGAAGAACAAGATTCGACAACCTTATAAACGGAATTTGTACAAGAGTGAAAATCTATAGATTTTCCAATGTTTTTTGTTCTTTTTTAAAGATTGACCTTAAACTTTTGATCAATTTTATCTTTTGTGACTTTTGTGGTTAAAAGACTTTAGAGCACCTTCATTTCTAAATCAATGCTTTTTCCAAAGAATTTCTTAGAGATTTTTTCGAAGTTTTTAGTGATGTCTGAAAGATAAAAATGATATTTCGGTTTTGGATTATTCTCATTTAAGAGATGGTGTTTTTCCAGAATCATTTTCAGCTGATTCGCCACAATACTTGGAGAATCAATGACGCGAACGCGGTTTCCGTAATACTGTTTGATTTCATTGATCAAAAGTGGATAATGCGTACAGCCCAAAATAAGCGTTTCTATATTCTTTAATTTATTGTTGCTCAGATAATTATAAATTATAGAATGCGTGATCGGATGGTTTCTAAAACCCTCCTCAATGGCAGGAACTAAAAGTGGTGTCGCGAGTTCATCAACCTTGATAAACTTATTGTGTTTTCGAATGGATTTTTTATAAAGTCCAGAATTTACCGTGGCTTTCGTCGCAATGACTCCGACATTATTGTGAATCTCGTAGGATACTTTTTCAGCAACCGGATTGATCACATCAATGACCGGAACTTTTTCATTCACCAGTTCTAAAACTTCTTTTAAAGCATTTGCGGTGGCAGAATTACACGCTATGACGATGGCTTTACAATTTTTTTCCAAAAGAAAAGCCGTAATTTTCGTGGAATAGCCGACAATTGCTTCTCTCGATTTATCACCATAAGGAAGATGTTTGGTGTCCCCAAAATAGATGAGATCCTCGTTTGGCAACAATCTTTTGATTTCTTTGGCGACGGTTAATCCACCCACTCCGGAATCAAAAATTCCAATCGGTTGTTTTGCGGAAAGATGGCTGAAATCCTGTTTTTTAGTTTTCAAGGTGACGAAGTTTATGCAAAAATACAAATTTAAGAGTCAAGAATAAGAAGAGCCAGGGAAAAAGTAAAAAGAGCCAAGTGAAGTTAATGGTCAATAAGTGTGAATGGTGAATTTTAAACTGCTTTTATTTAATAAAGAAAGTTAATGTTGGATTCTTAAGCGATTTCTAATTAACTACAAAAGTCATAAAAGATGAATGTTTTTAAGTTAGGCAAAAAATTAAAAAAATTGGTTTGAACTACAATTTTCAAAAGAAATCTTAGGAACATTAACTTCTTAACCGAAAATCCTACTGTTGAATTTTTAACCTCGAAACTTGAAACTCGCGTCTCGTATCTCGCATCTCTCTAAACAATAAACAAATCCGAAGCAATTCCATCCGCGAGAAACCAGTGTTTTTCCGGAATCGTCAGATGATCATTTTCGATTTTTAACAATCCGTCTTCGACTTTGGTTCTGATTTCACTTTGGAAGTATTCTAAAAGTTCTGCGCTGAATTTTTCCTTTAATGAAAACAAATTAACGCCCCAAATTGTTCTTAAACCGATCATCAACATTTCATTGAACTGGTCTTTTTCAGATAAAATTTCGGTTTCGTTTGCTAATTTATTTTGATTCAGAGAATTAATATACAATTGGTTATTCGCAATATTCCAGCTTCTTTCGTTGCGACCGTTGTAAGAATGTGCGGAAGGTCCGATTCCTAAGTATTCCTCATATTTCCAATAAGCCGAATTATGTTTGGAATGAAAACCGGGCTTTCCAAAATTGGAGATCTCATAGTGATCAAAACCATGATCTTTCAAAAAATCCGTCATGTAAAAGAATTCCTGATGTTGCTCAGCTTCTTTCGGTGCTGCGATCTTTCCTTGCGAAATCCAGGTATTTAAAGCTGTTTTTGGTTCCACCGTTAAAGCGTAAGACGAAACGTGCGGAACTTGAAGTTCTATTGTTTTCCGTAGATTTTTTTTCCAGATCTCAAAATTGGAAGTTGACGAACCGTAAATTAAATCGATGCTGATATTTTCAAAACCAAAATCCTGAGCTCTTTTAATGGAACTTTCTGCTTCACCAGAATTATGGGCGCGGTTCATCATTTTCAAATCTTCATCAAAGAAACTTTGGGTTCCGATTGACAAACGGTTAAAGGGAGTATGTGATAAATCTTTCAAAAAGTTTTTATCCAGATCATCGGGATTGGCTTCAAGCGTAATTTCGATATTGGAATCAAAGGAAAAATATTTTAAAACCTCATCAACAATCGATTGAAGTTCATCAACTTTAAGAATAGAAGGCGTTCCACCACCGAAATAAAGAGATTTTAAATTCTTGTTTTCCAACTCCTCTTTACGAAGAAAAATTTCCTTTTTTATCGCAGCAATCATATCTTCCTTATAATTTAAAGAAGTAGAAAAATGGAAATTACAGTAACTGCATTTTTGCTTGCAGAAAGGAATATGGAGGTAAATCATTTTTAAGAAGAGCCAAGTATTGTAGGGACAAGTCGCGACTTGTCAAAGAGTCAAAGGAAATGAATGGTGAATGGTGAATGACGAATTTTTTAATATTTAACACAACCGATAACTTATCATTTTATCATTAAAAAACACGCTAATCAAAAACATGCAATTAATATCGGTATCCTCTCGTATTAATAAAGTTTTCGAATTTGTAACCGACACTGAGCATGAAACTGCTTCCGGCGTATTGTTGGATGTCTGAAAGTCCGAAATTGTAACTCGCACCGAAAAAGAAATTACTCACCGTAGCTTTGATGATAGGAGAAATCCCCAGGTTTTGGCTGCCAAACTGATTGCTGGAAGTTCGCATACTTGCGCCCGCGGAAAATGAATTTTTGTCTGACAAAACAGTTCCCATTAAATTTAAATCCATAATTCGTGAAGAATTGGTATTGAAATTCATTAATACCGAAGGCGTCACAAATATATCCTCATTCAGATAAAAATCATAACCGGTATTGATGATAAATTTGGTAGGTTCTGGCTCAATTCCATTGACAATAGGAATATCGTTGGTTAAGGCAATATCATTTACAGAAACTCCTGCAAAAAAGTTTCGGTACGTAATCGCCAATCCTAAATTGGCATAGACCAAAAATAAAGAATTAGTATCAGAAGCCAGCGTTGGATCACCCGGATCTTTTGGATTCAGCATCGCCAAATCGATATTCATATTGTAAAAACTCACATTAGTACCAAAGGAAAACTGACTTTTTCGCTCGCCATCGTCATCAATTGGTATAAAATAAGAAGCTCCTGCAGAAATTCCGTTGGAAGAAATAGGACCATTTTGATCGCGGAAAAAAGACAAACCTGCTCCTACCCGATCGAAAACATTGGCATGCATTCCGACAGACTGCACATTTGGAGACTGGTCAAACTGCGAAAACTGCTTCTGATAGTTCATATTCAGCACCACATCGTCGGTTTTACCATAAAGCGCAGGGTTGAAAAGGAAGTCGCCTTCAATCAAATATTGTTGGTAATAAGGCAGTGTTTCCTGGCTTTTGTAGATTCCTAAAAAAACAACCACGAAAATTAACGTATATATTTTTCTCATAATTAATGATGCGTGAATTTCCGCAAATATAAAAAAACTTTTACTGGAATTAAGATTCTATATAATTTCTCCATTTATTTATAGCTTCGTCCATATCTTTCGGCATTGGACTTTCAAAATACATTTCCTCTTTTGTTACGGGATGCACAAATCCTAAAGTATGTGCGTGAAGCGCATGACGCGGTAAAACTTCGAACACATTTTTGATGAACTGTTTGTATTTCGGCATATTTACGCCTTTTAAAATTTGGTTTCCTTCATATCTTTCATCATTAAACAAGGTGTGACCAATATGTTTGAAGTGTGCCCGAATCTGGTGCGTTCTTCCCGTTTCCAGTTTACATTCTACCCAGGTAATATATCGGAAACGCTCCAGAACTTTATAATGCGTCACTGCATGCTTCCCTAAATCGCCCTCCGGAAAAACCGCCATCTGCATTCTGTTTTTTAAATGTCTCCCAATATTTCCGGTGATCGTTCCTTCATTGTCTGCCATATTTCCCCAGACAAAAGCCCAGTATAATCTTTTCGTTGTTCGGTCAAAAAATTGTTTCGCCAGAAAACTTAAGGCATATTCATTTTTGGCAATGACTAATAATCCCGAAGTATCTTTATCGATCCGATGAACCAAACCAACGCGATCAAGGTCAGATTTCATTCCGTTTTTTTCGAAGTGAAAAGCCAGTGCGTTGATCAAAGTTCCATCATAATTCCCATGCCCGGGATGAACAACCATTCCGGCTGCTTTATCTACAACAACCACGTCATCATCTTCATAAACGATATTAATTGGAATATCTTGTGGAATAATAATATTTTCCCGCGGTGGTTTCGTCAGCAAGACCGAAATTTCGTCGCCTGGTTTCACGCGGTAGTTCTGCTTTACGGGATGTCCGTTAACGACTACATTTCCGGCGCGACAGGTTTGGGAGATTTTATTTCTGGAAGAATTCTGACGAAAATTAACCAGAAATTTATCAATCCTCATTTTTTCCTGTCCCGGATCTACTTTGAGCGAAAGATGCTCATAAAGCCCTTCTGATTCAGCATCATTGGATTCCTGATCAATTAATTCTTCGTCGGCAAAATTTTCGCTTTCTTCGGTCATTTTATTTTTTGAAAGATAAAGCTCCAACATTTCGGTTGAAGCTTTAAGATTTTATCATTATTAAAAAACTACTCAACAATTACCTTTTTGGCTTTTGGCTTTTCTACTGGTTTTGCTGGAGTTGTTTTTGAAGGCGCAGCATTTGTGGTTTTAGTTTTGACTTCCACTTTTTTGGGAGTTTCCTGCTTTTTGACTTCAGGCTGAACGGTTTCTCTTTTAGGCGGAACCGGAGCTGGCGTTTCTACGGATGGTTCCACTCTACTAGGAGCTGGTTCCCTGTAAACAGTCTCTTCATATTTTCTGTAAGTTGAAGAAGTATCAATTTTTATCCTGTAAATAGAATTAAGCTGCGAAATTTTCGCTCCCATTTCGGCCGGTGTTTTCTTACTCGCCCAAATATCGATCTGCATTCCCTGATCCCGAACATCATATGGTGCCGGATCCTGATAATAAACAATATCGGATTCATCATTCTTTTGGTCATCATATTCGACCAAACCTACTTCAAATAAATTCTGAGCAATAATCGCTTTCGCTTGTTGTACGGTTAAACCGACTAAACTCGGAACACCAATATTTCGTTTCGGTCCGGAACCGATGACTAAATCGATGGTAGAAAACCTCGACAAAAGAGAACCTGGTTTAATTACAGTACCGTTATACATCATTCTGATCACTGCATCCCTTTGAATACTCGGCTCAAAAATAGTATCGCCTACTTTTAGTCCAACCTGTTCTAACTGACGGAAAGCCAATCCTTTGTACCGATCAAGAATGTCTGGTACCGAAACTTGTGCGTATGTTTTTGGATTTACTTTTAAAATAATGGTCCGGCCGTCTTTTACACGGGAACCCGGTGAAGGATAGATCTGTAAAACCTGGAATGGCCGATATCTGGGATCATATTTAAAACTGTCAACTTCATATTCCAAACCGGAATCGTCCAGAATTTTAATGGCATCGTGAACCGATTTGTTGATCACATTTGGTACTGCGATCTCTTTGCCGTGATTCGTGTGAATCTCTAACCAACGGAAAGTTAACCAAACCAACCCGGTGAAAACCAGAGCAGCAACCAAGACATTCACCAAGACTTTCCAATGGAAAAGCGATTTAAGCATATTTCTAAATCTTTATTATAAATGCAAATATATAAAATTATCTTTTCTGAAATCATGCTTAAATTTTTCATCTTAAATTTTTAAGGCTAAAAGTTTTGAAATATTTACCTTTGTCGCTTAAAGAAAATCCATGATTCTATCCATGACCGGCTTCGGAAGAAGCGAAGGTGTATTTGAAGGTAAAAAATTGACCATCGATGTAAAATCACTAAACAGCAAATCTTTTGACCTCAACATCAAAATGCCTTTGCGATATAAAGAAAAGGAATTTGAGATCCGAAAAATGCTCAACGACCGAATTCTGCGCGGGAAAGTAGACTGTTACATTAACATTGAAACTTTAGATAATTCCAGCGACGTCAACATCAACCACCATCTGGTCACTTCTTATATTAATGAATTAAAGAAAATTGCTGGCGACGGTCCAGATTTCGAATATTTGAAAATGGCCATCAGAATGCCTGATGTTATTTCTTCGAAAGCGGATGTACTCAATGAAGACGAGTGGATTTTTTTAATTGAAGTTTTGAATGAATCGCTCACAAAATTTGAAAACTTTCGCAGAACGGAAGGCGAAATTCTACAGGATGAACTGGAAAGAAACATAAAAAAAATTGAAAACTATCTCTCTCAGGTAGAACCTTACGAAGAAGTAAGAATGGATAGTGTGAAGGAAAGATACCGCAAATCACTCAACGAATTCGATCAGATCGATGAAACGCGTTTTTATCAAGAAATGGCTTATTACACTGAAAAATTAGATATTGCTGAAGAAAAAGTTCGTTTGACGCAGCATTTGAAATATTATCAGGAAGTCATAATCAATGAAGATTTTAATGGTAAAAAACTCGGATTTATTTCTCAGGAAATCGGTCGGGAAATCAATACTTTGGGCTCAAAAGCCAATCACGCCGAAATTCAGAAACTCGTTGTCATGATGAAAGATGACCTGGAAAAAATTAAGGAACAAACGTTGAATGTATTATAAAATTAGATCAAAAGATAATAGACGGATAGATAATAGACTGTAAAACCAGATCTTTCTTCCATCTTCAAAAATCCATCATCCAACACCCAACAACGATCTATGAACAAAGTCATCATTTTCTCAGCACCTTCTGGAAGTGGAAAAACAACATTGGTAAAATATTGTCTGGATACTTTTCCGCAGTTGCAGTTTTCAATTTCTTGTACCACGAGAGATTTGCGTGGAACGGAAGTTCACGGCGTTGATTATCATTTTATTTCGCCTGATAAATTTCGGGAAAAAATCGGTGAAGATGCTTTTGTAGAATTTGAAGAAGTATATGATAATAAATATTACGGCACTTTGAAATCTGAAGTCGAACGCATTTGGAAAGGTGGAAAAGTCGTAATTTTTGACGTCGATGTAAAAGGTGGAATTTCCCTTAAAAAATATTTCGGTGATCAGGCGCTTTCGGTTTTCATCATGCCTCCTTCTGTTGCCGAGCTCGAACTTCGTTTGATAGCGCGCGGAACTGACGATTTAGAAACCATTAAAACAAGGGTTCATAAAGCGGCTCATGAAATGGCTTTTAAAGATGAGTTCGATGAAATTGTGGTCAACAATGATTTGGATCACGCAAAATTTGCCATTTCAAAAATTGTTCAAAATTTCCTAAAATCATGAGAATTGCCATTATTGGTTGCGGCTGGGTCGGAAAAAGATTAGCCAAATATTTAACGGAAAAAAATTACGAAGTCATTGCAACGACCACTTCTGAGGAGAAAATTGCTTCTTTAAAAGACGTAGCTTCAGAAGTTCACGTTCTCGATTTTAATACGACTGAAAACTTCGATTTTTTAAATGATGTTGACGTTGCCATTTTCAGCATGCCGATTTCCCGGGACGGTTGGTTAGAAGGATTTAAAAATTTAGAAATTAAATTTCCAAAAACCATTCTTTTCAGTTCTACCGGAATTTATCCAACTGAAAATAGAACTTTTACAGAAAAAGATACCGACCATTTAAGAAGTGATATTCTTACCGCAGAAAATTTAGTTAGAGAAAAATTTCCGCAAACAACTATTTTACGCTTTGGCGGTTTAATGGGCGATGAACGGGCATTATCGAAGATGTTCAAAAACAGAATTCCGGAAAATCCTCAAAAGAAAGCCAATTATATTCATTACGAAGATATTTTAGCGGTGGTAGAACTCGTTATCAACTCCGAAATAAAATCTGAAATTTACAATATCGTCGCTCCGGAACATCCATCGATAGCTGAAATTTTAAATATCAAAACAGGAGAAAACACAGATCTTTCAACAGAAAATAAACAAAGAATTATTTCTTCCGCACATTTCGTTCAAGATTTTAATTATACATTTATACATCCGAATCCTAAATATTTTTAAGCTATGAGCACAGAAAATTTAAATAACGCAAAAGCCAATCTTCCAGTAAGAGGATTTTTAAAAATTGATGACCTCATCATTCCTCAGGGAGACGATTTGGTAAAAGCGATTCTGGAGTTAAAAAAGGAAAAAAATGCGGTGATCTTGGCGCATTATTATCAACCTGCCGCAATTCAGGATATCGCCGATTATTTGGGTGATTCTTTACAATTGGCGAGAGCTGCAAAGGATACCGATGCTGATATGATCGCTTTTTGTGGCGTTCATTTTATGGCAGAAGCAGCAAAGATTTTAAATCCGACCAAAAAAGTAGTTCTTCCTGATACTCAAGCGGGTTGTTCGCTAGCAGATGGCTGCAGTGGCGAAGGTTTGCGCGCAATGCGGGAGAAATATCCGAATGCTCTAATCGCAACGTACATCAACTGTAACGCAGAAACAAAAGCTGAATCAGATATTATTGTAACGAGTTCTAACGCGGAAGTCATCATTAAAGCTTTACCAGAAGACCGACCGATTATTTTCGCTCCCGATAAAAATTTAGGTAAATATTTAGCCAAGAAAACAGGTCGCGACATGATTCTTTGGGATGGAACCTGTATTGTTCACGAAGCTTTTTCAATGGAAAGAATCGCAAAACAGCTGGCAGAAAATCCGCACGCAAAACTCATCGCACATCCGGAGAGTGAATCATCAGTTTTAGATTTGGCTGCATTTGTTGGCTCTACTTCTGCGCTTTTAAATTTTGTAGAAAAAGATGATGCTCAGGAATTTATTGTCGCAACCGAAGAAGGAATTCTGCACGAAATGCAAAAACGCGCACCGCATAAAAAGTTGATTCCTGCTTTGGTTTTCGACGAATCCTGCAATTGCTCGGAATGTTTTTATATGAAAAGAAACACGCTGGAAAAACTCTATCTCTGCATGAAATACGAATTACCGGAAATTTTAATGGACGAAGAATTGCGATTAGAAGCGTTGAAACCGATTGAAGCAATGCTGGAACTTTCGACGACTGTTAAATAGAGCATTCATCGCCAATTATGAAGAAGATTTTCATCATTTTTTATTTGATTTTTTCTTGTTCAGTTTTTTGTCAAGAAAAATTGAGTAGTAATGAGATCTATTTTCAAAATAACTTAGCACATAAAATTTCTGATAATAATTTGTTTTCAGGAACGGTGGAAGATTTTAAAAAAAGTCATATTTCTTATTCAGCAGAATATCTAGATGGATTTCTTACTAATGAATCTTTTTATTATAATTTTCAAAAAAAACTGAATAAAGATATTCGATACAAGAAAATATACTATTCAAACAATTTGAAGGTAAAAGAAGAAACATTTCTTTCGACAGCAGAGAAAAATTCGACAACAGAATTTGATGAAAACGGGAAGAAGAAAATTTATGAATTTTTAAAAGATGGAAAAGTAGTTTTCAGTCAAAATTTCTTGAATGGGAAACTTAACGGAAAACTTTTTAACATTGATAAAAAAGGCGATTCTTGTATATCTTATTATTCTAATGGAAAAATGATTAGCACAAATTTTAAAAAATGACCTCAAAAATACTCCTCGAAAATCTAAAAATATACGCTTATCATGGCGTTCTTCCTGAAGAAACAATCATCGGAACGTACTATATTCTCAATGTAGAAGTTCAGGCTGATCTTTGGAAAGCGGTCGGGACCGATGATTTAAATGATACCATCAATTACGCAGAAATCAACGATATCATTCATGAAGAAATGAAAATTCCGTCAAAACTAATGGAACACGTGGCAGGAAGAATTTTAAAAAAGATATCCTTAAAATTTCCAAAAGTTTCATTTATTAAAATAAGAATCACCAAAACAAATCCACCAATGCCCGGCGAAATGGACGGTGTAAGCGTGGAAATTGAATTTCAATCTTAATTTTTTAAGATTAAGTTCTTTAAGAAATTTAGATGTTGTTTAAGTTCAGTAAGACACATTAGTCACATTAGAATTAGTTCTCTCTTTGAGAATATTTAGAACACAAAGTTGAAAATCTTTGATTTTCGTAACTTATGTGTACTTTTAAAAGTAGATGTTTCCTAAAACTAATGTGACTTATGTGTTTAAAATAATTTTTAATATCTATCTAGAAATTTTAATCCTTCTAATGAAAAAAAATCTATTGATTTTTCTTAATGAATGTTGTAAGAAAGAACATCTTAATTTCATAATGGTAAAAAAGAAGAAACTTTAATTTGCAGTTTTATTATTCCCACCATTTGCTAACATTTATTTGATTAAGCTTAACTTTGGCTCTTAAACAATAGTTCAAATATTCTATGAAATATATAATTCTTTCCTTACTCTCAGCAGTTTTACTCAGTATTTCCTGGCCCACTTACGGCATTCCCTTCTTTATATTTTTCGCCCTCGTTCCTCTTCTAATCATGGAACACGACATTTCTAAATTTTCAAAGATCAAAAAGAAAGGAAGAGTCATTTACGGCTTAACTTTCCTCACTTTTCTGATCTGGAATATTGTAACGACCGGTTGGCTTTATGGCGCGAGAAATCCAGATGGATCGCATGCTTTACTGGCGGTCGTATTTCCGGTTTTGTTTAATGCTTTCTTATATTCCTTTATTTTTCAATGCTATCACTGGTATAAAAATGCGCAGGGAACGTATTTCGGACTCGTATTTTTCGTCGCAATATGGATGGTTTTTGAGAAACTTCTCATGAGTTGGGAATTTACCTGGCCCTGGTTGAATTTAGGGAACGCTTTTGCAGACTATCCAAAAGTAATTCAGTGGTACGATACATTAGGCTCAACCGGCGGAAGTTTCTGGATCCTACTTATTAACGTTTATATTTTTTATACTTTAAGAATTTGGGAAGCCGGTAGAAAACGCAAATCGCTCATCATCAACACTTCTGTTTTGGCGATAATGATTTTTTTACCGATGCTGATCTCTTTAATGAAATACAATAATTTCGATGAAAAACCAATTGGTTCTGTTAACGTTTTAATGCTTCAACCGGATTTAGATCCCTACAACGAAAAATATTCAAAAGACAGCTTGACTATTTTAAATGATTTATTGACTTTAGCCGAACAAAATTCAAAAGGGCAGATCGATTATTATATCGGTCCTGAAACTTCTCTCCCAGGTTACGGTTCTATTTCGGAAAGTGGTTTTGAGCAGAATATGCTTTTAAATAAAATCAAAGAATTTCTATCTAAACATCCGAAATCAGTTTTTACGACAGGAATTTCTTCACACCGTTTTTATCCGATTGAAAGCGAGAAATCAAAAACGGCGTATCAAACTTCACAGGGGATTTTTGTGGACAGTTATAATTCGGCGGTTCAAATTATTCCGAATCAAAAAGTAGAAGTGTATCACAAAGGGAAATTAGTTCCGGGCGTAGAAATCTTTCCTTACATTAATATTCTTCGACCAATTCTTGGAAATGCGATGATCAATTTGGGCGGAACTACGGCTTCTCTCGCAACAGATCCAGAAAGAAAAGTTTTCACAAACCCTTTTAATAATGGAAAAGTTGCCCCGATTATTTGCTACGAAAGTATTTACGGCGAATATGTAACCGAATACGTGAAAAAAGGCGCCAATTTCTTAGCAATTATGACGAACGATTCCTGGTGGGGCGAAACGCAGGGACACGAACAATTGATGGCGTATGCGAGAATGCGCGCGATTGAAACCCATCGTGAAATTGCAAGAGCAGCAAATAGTGGAATTTCCGCACATATTGATGCAAAAGGCGATGTTGTTGCAGATACTTTTTATGGCGATAAAACAACCCTTTTCGCGAAAGTTAATCTCTATGATAAAATTACTTTTTACACCAAAGCAGGCGATTTATTAAGCAGATTTTCAATTTTTGTATTTGGATTTCTAATTTTCTATAACTGGATCAAGAAATTTCAAAATAGAAAGAAAGCGACGAAATAATCACTCAAATTTCAAGGCTTGTTCAAAACAAAAAAATCCCGATTCAAATTAATGATTCGGGATTTTCTTTTATATTCGAAGCCACTTTTCACTTGGCTCGTTAAACTTTTTACTTGGCTCTTTTACAATTCCACCATTTCCGTCACCTCAACATCATAACCACCAACAAGCGGTTTTTGAGCAGTATTCTGAGTGATCACTCTAAATTTATTAATGCCTAAGTTTTTCAAGATTTGCGTTCCAATTCCATAATCATGAAAGTTAGAAGCCAAAGTCGGACGTTTTTCCTGACCATCCTGGAAATCTAAAAACTGCTGCAATTTGCGCATCGTATTTTCAGAATTCGAAACATTATTAATAAAAATAATCGCTCCTTTTCCTTCCTCATTGATCATCGTCGTCACTTTTTCAAGCAAAGGTTTTTCACCTGCAGTCAATCTGCTCAAAACATCGAAATAAGAATTCGACGCCTGAACTCTCACCAAAATCGGTTCATTTTCCGCCCATTTTCCTTTCGTTAAAGCAAAGTGGATCTGATCAGTACTCGTTTCCTTGAAAGCGAAAAAGTCGAATTCACCGTAATGCGTTTTCACTTTTCTTTCTTCCAAACGTTCGATCAAATCGCCTTTTCGCAATTGATACTGAATTAAATCTTCAATAGAAACAATTTTCAGATCGTGTTTTCTTGCCAATTTAACTAACTCCGGAAGTCTCGCCATTGAACCGTCATCATTCATAATTTCACAAATAACACCGCCTTCTTTCAAACCAGCTAATTTGGTCAGATCGATCGCTGCTTCAGTATGTCCAGCTCTTTTTAGAACGCCGCCTTTCTTTGCTCGCAACGGAAATATATGTCCGGGACGCATAAAATCAGTCGGTTTCGTATTTTTATCCATCAAAGCCAAAATCGTTTTGCTTCTATCACCCGCAGAAATTCCTGTAGAAACTCCGGCTCCCAACAAATCCACAGAAACCGTAAAGGCCGTCTCTTTTGGATCACTGCTTCGTGTCACCATTATATCGAGACCGAGCTCATCGCAACGTTTTTCTGGCAGTGGCGTACAAATTAATCCACGACCGTGAATCGTCATAAAATTGATAATTTCCGGCGTCGTTAATTCGGCCGCAGAAAGAAAATCTCCCTCATTTTCCCGGTTTTCATCATCAACTACGATGATTATTTTTCCGTTTTTTAGATCCTCAATCGCTTCAGGAATCGTATTAAGTTGAATATCTGACATTTTACTTTTAGATTTTTGCAAAGATACTGAGATTTAGCGCAACCGACAATTCTAATTTGGGCGTCTTCATCCGTCTTCCGTTCCCGCTTTTTTCCTCCACTTCGTTGCGCAAAAAGAGCTTCACTCAAGCCGGGACGCAAGATTATTTATTTAAACAATATTTTGGTTTTCAGACACCAAATTCAGTTCGTCAACAGCATTCCGAAAAATTTCATAAGATTTTAGTTTCTCGGCCTGATCGTAAATATGAGCAGTAATCATGAATTCATCAACATTAAAATATTCCTGAAATTCCTGCAGTTTTCTTTTGATGGTTGTTGGACCTCCAATAAAACTATAGCGCAACATTTTCAAAACATGGGCTTTCTCCATAGGATTCCAAACTGCCTCAATATCATCAACCGGCGGTGAAAAAGGTTTTCTGTCGTCCCGAATAATATTAATAAAAGCTTGATACAGCGTATTGGATAATTTTTTAGCTTCCTCATCAGTTTCAGCTGCAATACCATTAACACAGGCAATAATATAAGGCTTCGGAAACTTTTCACTCGGTTCATAATTACTGCGGTAAATTTCAAAAGCGGTTGCCATCATATCTGGCGCAAAATGTCCGGCGAACGCATAAGGCAAACCCATTTTCGCAGCGAGCCAGGCGCTGTCAGTACTCGAACCTAAAATATAAATCGGAATATCACAACCTTCACCTGGAATTGCACGGACTGCACTTCGAGCATTTTCTACGGAGAAATATCTTTGCAATTCCTGAATTTGGTGCGGGAAATGCTGGTTAATATTCATCGGATTTCTTCCCAAAGCTTTCGCTGTGATTCCATCTGTTCCAGGCGCTCTTCCAACTCCGAGATCAATTCTTCCCGGAAATAAACTTTCTAAAGTCCCAAACTGTTCCGCGATGACCAGCGAACTGTGATTCGGTAACATAATTCCGCCCGAACCCACGCGAATTTTTTCGGTTCCATTCGCGATATATCCGATCAGAACTGAAGTTGCAGAACTTGCGATACTTGCCATATTATGATGTTCGGCAAGCCAGAATCTTTTATAATTCAGTTTTTCAACGGTTTTAGCCAATTCTAAACTGTCCTTAAAAGTATCGTTAATTGTTTTATTTTGTTTGACGGGTGCTAAATCAAGCACAGAAATTTCAAAATTTTTCATTGTTGTAAGATATGAAAATCGTTATTTAATAATGCAAAATTACGCCTTTAAGCAAGATCGAAAAATTTTAAAGCTCCTTAAAAAGATATGATGCAAATAATTGATATCTATTATCCAAATTTTATGCAAATTTGCGTTTCAATGAAAAATATAATCATGCGAAATTTTTTAGTACTCATTCTCCTTCTTTTAATTTCGAAGCTTTTTGCTCAGCAAACTGCAACAATGACTTCTGAAGCTGACTATAATTTCCCGAAAATTAAATCTTCTATTTCGATGCCGGTAAAAATTCCTTTGGCAGAAATTGGAAATATCATCAATGCCTCCGTCGGAAATTTGATTTTTGAAGACAATTCCTTTACCGATAATAATAATGACCAGTTCAAAGTGAAAGTCTGGAAAACGCGTCCAATCAGACTTGTCGGCGGCACAAAACAAAATCTTCTTATCGAAGTTCCTTTAAAAATCTGGGCAGAAAAAGGCATTGGAACTTTTGGATTTTACACCTATCAAAATACGACGTTTGAAACCGTGATGTATTTTAATTCGCAACTCACCTTCAATAATAACTGGACGATGGTGACGAAAACGACTCCGATGGGTTTTAGATGGGTGACGAAACCTGTTTTAGATTTTGGTCAAATAAAAGTTCCTATTACTTCTCTCGTAGAATCGAGTTTGCAGAAACAGCAAAACGATTTTTGCAAAACGATTGATGATATGATGCTTACTCAATTGAACTTTCAAAAGTATGCAATTATGGCGTGGAATCAGTTTTCGCAGCCGTTCAACATTTCCGAAGAATACAATACCTGGTTAAAAATTACGCCAATAAGCATTAACATCACCCCATTAATTTTTTATGGAAATCAGATTGAAGCACAAATTGGAATCGATACTTTCTCTGAAACCTTTTCGGGAGAAAAGCCGTCCGCTTCTCCTTTAATAAAAACGATTGCAAATTTTAATTCGTTGCAAAATTTACCACCAAAATTTCTATTGCAAACTACCGCCAATATTCCTTTCACGGAAGCTACAGCCATTGCAGAGAAAACATTTTTGGGCAAAGAATTTGATTTTCGGGAAGGAAAGTCCAAGATTAAAATTACAGCCATAAAGGTTTCCAGCGAGAATGAAAAAATTATGATTGAAGCAAAGACTGAAGGCACAGTTGAGGGAATTTCGTACATCTCGGGAATTCCTGTCTATGATGCATTTAAACGAAAAATTGTTTTGAGCGACACCCATTTCAAACTGAAAACAAAGAATATTTTGTATAAAACGGCGACGCTTTTGTTTCAAAGAAAAATCGTCAAAATGATTGAAGACGAATACGGAATTCCTACTGCAGAACTGGAAGATTCTTCAAAGAAAAGCATTGAAGAAACCTTTAATAAAGAATATTACAAGGGATTGAAAATGCAGGGAAGAGTTTTTAAACTGACACCTTCAAAAATCCTTCTTAATCCCTTCGGAATCACAGCAATTATAGATACAGAAGCGCAATTAAAGCTTTTTGTCCAGGGTATTTAGTACTAAAAAAAAGATCAATCAAATAAATAATATGGCAAGAACTTTACAGATTATAGAACGCAACAAGGCGGAAAAAATCTATCGTTTTATTAATTATCTCGTTGATTTTGCATTTTCTTTGCTCATCATGTGGTTTTATTAGCTGTTTTAGGAGTCCTCAAATATTTATTCTTGGAGTAGATATAGAAGAATCAGCGGATGAACTAGAAAATATGAACCCATTAATAGATCGAATCGTGACTCTTTTAGTCTACGCATTTATTATGTTTTTAGCAGAAACTGCAACGAAAGGCAGAAGTTTAGGGAAATTGATCACCGGAACTAAAGTGGTAAAAACTGATGGGAGCAAACTTACAATGCTCGAATTGCTAAAGAGAAATTTTATAAGAGCAGTACCCTTTGACCAGCTGTCTTTCATAGGAAGTAAAGGATGGCACGACAACTTCTCTGACACTGCTGTTGTAAGAATAAGAAGTTTCGAAAAGGAAAAAAGCCTCGAAAATGAACTGGAATTGATTGGTGTGAAAGAAAATCTTTAAATAAATTTTTCTCCAAAAATTAAAATTCCTATATTTGCAAACCCAAATGGTTCTTTGGCCGAGTGGTTAGGCAGTGGTCTGCAACACCATCTACAGCGGTTCGAATCCGCTAGGAACCTCAAGCAAGCAAGTGTCTAAATTTCAGACACTTGCTTCTTTTTTTAAAACATTTTAAGTTTTTTAACGTTTCCTTAACAGTACATTGGTTTCGTATTTGGCATGTTGCACTTATAATTGTTAATCTATAATATTTTAAAATTTAAAATTATGAAATCATCCAATCAATTAAAACCGATACAGAACAAGACAAGAATTATCAAAGGTTTCTTGTTTTCAGGTGCAATGTCGATGTTATTATTGACTGCATGTACAAAAGATAATTCAGTTGCTGAAAAATCTTTAGATCAGCAAAAAATAGAATTTCAATCCAGACAACTAGAGATTGAAAAACAAAAATTAGCAATTGAGAAAGAGCAAATGGCTTACGAAACTCAGAAAAAAGCGGATAGCGTTGCTAAAGTTTCAGAAGAAAAAGAAAAAGCAAGAATCGCCTCAAAACCTGAAGTGATCAGAGAAACGAGAACAGTTTATGTAAACAATACTCCGCGAAATAATTCAAACTCCGGTTCAAACAATGGTAATTCTGGAGGAACATCGCAAGGAACTACTCAGCAGAACAGAGGAATGAGTAAAGCTGCAAAAGGAACCATTATTGGAACGGTAGGTGGAGCCGCTGCAGGTGCAATCATCAGCAAAAACAACCGTGGTCTAGGTGCGGTAATCGGTGGTGTCGTAGGTGGCGCAACAGGTTATACCATCGGTAGAGCCGGCGATCGAAAAGACGGTCGGGTTAAACCAAGAAATTAATTATTCTCAAATAATATAAAAAAAAGATTGCTTATTTTTAAGCAATCTTTTTTTATGGTCTCTATCTTCTTTATGCTCGTGATTTTACTTCCTGTTTTCAGCGGGTTTGGTCAATTTTTCAGCAAAATATCTGGAAATTTATCAGAGGGAATTGCGATCAATTCAATCATGGGTATTTTTTCCATCTCAATCGTCTATTCAGTTCTCGCTTTCTTCATTCCGCTCAATATCTTTGTAGAAGGTACTTTTATTATTTTAGGATTATTTTTCTTTTTTTATTTTAAGATCTATAACCAATTTTGGAGTTTTATCGCCGAGAACAAAAGGCTTTTCCCTCTACTCTCTTTCATCATTATCTTTTTCGGTTCCTTTTACCCTTTTATATTAGATCACTTTGGGTACTACGTTCCGACGGTGAAATGGATTTCTGAAGTTGGTTTGGTGCAGGGAATTTCAAATCTCGACCTCTTGTTGGGTCAAATGTCGGTTTGGCATATTTTACAGGCGGGTTTCTCAAATTTTGCTGATCCTTTTTTAAGGATTAATGTGCTGGTTTTAATCGTTTATTTAATTTATATTTTAGAAAAAAAATCGTGGATTCATTTACTATTTCTGCCAGTATTATTTTTGCTGTCCCAATCGCCAAGTCCCGATCTGCCGGTGATCGCATTCTCCCTGATCATCCTCAATGAAATAATTAATTTCAACAAAAACTGCGCATTGCTTTTTGCACTTTCCATGTTCGTTTTTGCGATAAAACCCACTATCACGTGGTTACCGATTTTCGCTTTTTCCTACAGTTTATTAGTTTTAAAGAGCAATTTTAAATTCATTTTTCTAGGAATTTTCGTACTGATCTTGTTCATATTTAAAAACATCTGGACTTTCGGATTTCCTGTTTTCCCAGTACAATTTTTAGATTTAGGATTATCCTGGAAACCAAATCCTCAATTATTACAGAATTCCTCGGAAATTGCGATCATGAAAACTTATGATATGCAGTATCAATTTGCGGAGATTCAAAAGTTTTCAGGTTTCGATTATATTAAAAATTGGCTTTTCCTTTCTGGAATCAAAGGTAAAATTCACCTGTTATTTGTATTAAGCCTTTTGGTTTTCTTTATCTATTCATTAAAGAAAAATTCGAAATTGATTTGGATTCTTTTCATTTCAATCTTGATTAAAAGTATCTTGGTTCTACTATTTTCCGCCCAATACCGATTTTTTTTGGATGTGTTTTTTGTGATTTTCTTTGTTTTGTTTAATAAATTATTGACCAAGAAAATTTCAATACTAATTTTTTCAGTTCTATCCTTATTTTTCGCTGGGTTTTTATCATTCCCTTCAATGGTGAAGGATCTTTTACCAAGTTTTAAACTGGGAAATTTCCTGACAGGTTTTACTGAAAATCAGTTTTACAAACCTTCTCACTTTGAATTATATAAATACAAAACCCATCAAATCGGTAACTTAAAATTTAATGTCGTGGAGAAATATCCCTTTAGCTTTGATACGCCATTACCTGCAATTTCACCTCAATTTATTCAGGAAGATTTAAATGCCGGAATTTTCCCTCAATTGAAAGGAAACACCCTAAAAGAAGGCTTCATCTGGCGAAAAATTTCAGAAAAAGAAAAAGAAGATCTTCGATTTATTTTAAAGGACTTTAAATAAAGAATAATCATTATCTACACCAATCATATCAACAACAAATCGCCACATTACCAAATTATCTCATTAACTTTGTAACATGTTCAATTTAGGAAATTTTCTCTCTCTTTCTACTTTTGGCGAAAGCCACGGAATCGCTTACGGTGGAATTATTACCAATTTTCCGGCCGGTCTAAATGTCGATTTAGATAAAGTTCAACATCAACTCGATCGCAGAAAACCAGGGCAATCTGCAATTGTTACTCAAAGAAAAGAAAGCGACACTGTAAAATTTCTTTCCGGAATTTTTGAAGGACAAACGACCGGAACACCAATTGGTTTCATTATCGAAAATGAAAATCAAAAATCAAAAGATTACGATCATATCGCACAAAAATACCGACCAAGTCACGCCGATTTTACTTACGATCAAAAATTCGGAATCCGGGATTATCGCGGAGGCGGAAAATCTTCTGCGCGCGAAACAGTCAATTGGGTCGTTGCGGGAAGTTTGGCAAAACAACTCCTTCCGGAAAATGTAGAAATCAACGCGTATGTTTCTTCCGTTGGCGAAATTTTCTGCGAGAAACCTTATCAACATTTAGATTTTTCGAAAATAGATTCCAATGATGTTCGTTGTCCGGATGCTGAAACTGCGGAGAAAATGATCTCAAAAATCAAAGAAATTAAGAAAGAAGGAAATACCATCGGTGGAACGATTACGTGCGTCATCAAGAATCTACCCATTGGGATCGGGGAACCAGTCTTTGGGAAATTACAGGCAGAATTAGGAAAAGCCATGCTCAACATCAATGCCTGCAAAGGTTTTGAATATGGAAGCGGATTTTGTGGCGCAAAAATGACGGGCAAAGATCACAACGATCTATTCAATGAGGATTTTACCACGAAAACCAATCTTTCAGGCGGAATTCAAGGTGGAATTTCTAATGGAATGGATATTTATTTCCGCGTAGCATTCAAACCAGTTGCCACGATTTTACGTCCGCAGGAAAGTTTTGATAAAGACAGAAATCCCATCACCGTTGAAGGAAAAGGACGACACGATGCTTGCGTTTTGCCAAGAGCTGTTCCTATTGTAGAAAATTTAGCAGCTTTTGTACTCGCAGATTTATTTTTAATTAATCAAATTAGAAAATATTGAATGTGATCATAATCACTTTATAATAAAAGGTTTTTACGGAAATTTGTATAAAATTTAAAAGAATGAAAAATTACTGGCAAAAAGCCATCACTTTCGAGGAATACATGAAAATTGCAGACGAACGTTTTCACAACAATCCTGACAAAAACGATGAACATCAAGATTACTATGAACTGGGATTGCAAAGACTTAATCGCACCATCAAAACTTATAAAGTTGATACAGAACAACTTTCCAAAATAAAAGAAAAAAATTTTAAGGGAAAAATTTTAATCATTTCTGAACCTTGGTGTGGCGATGCAAGTGCGACTGTTCCTGCGGTTTCTAAATTTTTTGAAGCAGCCGGAAAAGAAGTCAAAATATTTTTGAGAGATTCCGACACCTCATTAATTGATCAATATTTAACCAACGGAACCCAATCAATTCCGAGAGTTCTTATTTTAAATGAAGACCTTTCTGTAAAAAATGTTTGGGGACCAAGACCACAATACGGAAATGACTTGCTGAAAAAATTCAAAGAAAACGAAGAAGCCTATCCAAGAGAAGAATTTTACAACGACTTGCAGGTGTATTATGCGAAAAACCGAGGCAAAGATGCCATCGAAGAAATTATAAATTTAATCTAAATGAATTTTCTTAAAAAAAACATTTTCAACATGATCGTCATCGCATTTATTGCGGTACTTTTTATTTTCCCGGAAGTAAAACTGAAATTAAAAGATCTGTTTTTTCCAATTGCAGCAATCGAAAACGCCATCACGCTTCAAGATTCAGATATGGATATTCAGCTGAAAGGAATTAATGCTCCCGATATTAATCTGAAAAGTTTAAAAGGAAACAAACTCATTTTTCTCAATTTTTGGGGAACCTGGTGTCCTCCTTGTCGCGAAGAATGGCCAACAATTCAGAAATTATACGACACTAAAAAAGATAAAGTTGATTTTGTACTCATCGCAATGCAGGATGAGGAGGACAAAGTTCGGAAGTTTATGAAAGACAATCAATACACCGTTCCCGTTTATATTGCACAAAGTCCGATCTCAAATAACGTTCTTCCAAAAGTATTTCCTACGACTTTTCTTTTAGACAAAACTGGCAGAATTTTATTAAAAGAAGATGCATCGAAAGACTGGAACAGCAAATCGGTTCACGAATTCATCGATAATTTCACCAAATAATTTAACTACATTTAAGAAATCGTGGTATAGAATTTGCGAATTGTATGATCTAAACATTACACAAAAATGAAAGTATCAAAAATAGCATTAGCGAAAGAAGCATTCAAACACAAAGGATTCATCAGGAAGATTCCCGTAATCATCAGAATGGTGAAATCTACCATGGCAAAAGGCGGTTACAAACCTGAATTCAAAAACGTAATTTTACCCGCATTGGTGCTGGTTTATTTAATTTCGCCATTAGACATCATTCCAGATTGGATCCCCGTTATCGGCGTTTTAGACGATCTGGCGCTGCTCGCATTGGCAATGCCGATGTTGATTGCAGAGGCAGAAAAATTCATAGAATGGGAAGTTTCAATGAAATCAACTGATCTGAGAGTAACAGAAGCCGAAATTGTCGGATAAACTTTAAAAATTAGAAAACCATTCAAGAAATTGAGTGGTTTTTTTATTGGGAGCAACGAGATTTTAGCTTATCACAAGATTGTTCCCGCTTTCCACTACAATCTTTTACTCCACATCGTTCCGTAAAAGGATTTTCATTGCAATCGGGGCTAGAATTTCAGGTATTTTGTCATCCAAATTGAATTTTTAATCTGCATTATCTCCCAAATCTGCTACAGAAAATTTCACTGCAATTAACCTTGTCAAGGTTACAAACCTTGACAAGGTTTCTCCAAAACACAAACATTACCCATATTTACTTTTTTCGAAGGAAATTTTATCCTATTAATTCCTCCTTGATCATTAGTGTTACATATAATTTCAAATGCAATTTCAAATATAATTTCCCGAAAAATATCCATCAATAGGAACGGGCTTTAGCCCGTTTAAAAAAGAAAAATTCCAAGCCGCCTTTAGCCAAAACTTACTTTGCAATAATTATTAAAAAAATTCATTCCAAGAGCTCGGAATTCCGCATAACAACTAAAAACTAAATCACTTCCCATTAATTCAAAAAAAATGAGGAAATTTGCGCTGTGAAAAAACTCATCTCCATCATCGGAACGACCGGAATCGGTAAAACAAAACTCGCCATCGAAATTGCGAAACATTTCGACACCGAGATTATTTCCTGTGATTCCCGACAGTTTTTCGAAGAAATGAAAATCGGTACTGCTACTCCATCTTCTGCAGAACTCGCTGCAGTTCCACATCATTTTATTGGTCAGCTGTCCGTAGAAAATTATTATTCCATCGGTCAGTTCGAGAAAGAAGCCATCCAAAAAATTGAGGAACTTTTCAAGACTCACGATATTGTGGTTATGGTCGGTGGAAGCATGATGTACGAAAAAGCAGTTCTTGAAGGCCTCAATGATTTACCCGAAGCCGACGAAAAAAACCAAAAAGAATTAGAAAGAATTTTTGAGGAAGAAGGCATCGAAAATTTACAGAAAATCCTGCAGAATTTAGATCCGCAATATTTTGAATTCGTTGATAAAGACAATCCACGACGGCTTTTTCGCGCGATCGATATCATCTGGCAAACTGGAAAAACCTATACCGAAAACATTAAAGATCAGGTAAAAAAACGTGATTTCGAAGTGATCAGAATTGGTATTCAGGCACCGCGGGAAATTATTTACAACAGGATCAATCAGCGAGTGGATTTGATGCTGGAAAATGGTTTGCTTCAGGAAGCTGAATCTTTAATTCCCTTTAAAAATAATCTGGCCTTACAAACAGTTGGTTATTCCGAACTTTTCAAATATTTTGATCAGGAATGGACGTTGGATTTTGCCATCGAAGAAATCAAAAAAAACTCCCGCAGATTTGCAAAACGACAATTAACATGGTATCGGAAAGAAGAAAATATCAATTGGGTAAATTTTGAAAATTCGGTAGAAGAATCACTATCACTTTTAAATACGAAAATTTGATTTTTTTCAATGAATTAGTTTATCATTATATTTGCATCAATAATTATCAAATCTTCACCTCATCAAATTAACTCCTTAAAAATTATGGCAAATACTCCTTCAAATATGCTCGAGCTTGGAACAAAAGCACCTTTCTTTGAACTTCCAAATCCATCACAAAGCAATGAAATGCAATCTTTGGAAGATTTAAAAGGCGAAAAAGGAACGCTTGTTATTTTCATGTGCAATCATTGTCCGTTTGTCCTTCATATCATCGATAAACTGGCAGAATTGTACGAAGATTATCAGAACAGCGGTATCGAATTTATCGCCATCAATGCAAATGACGCGGAAAAATATCCCGCAGATTCGCCAGCAAAAATGGCTGAATTTCAGGTAGAAAAAAAATTCGATTTCCCTTATTTATACGATGAAAGTCAGGCGATCGCAAAAGCGTATAATGCAGCCTGCACGCCAGATTTCTTCTTCTTTGATGAAAAATTAGATCTAATTTATCGTGGACAAATGGATGATTCCAGACCGGGAAACACTAAAGAAATTACGGGAGAAGATCTGATTATCGCTTTCGAAAATTTACTGGCAGGTGAACCGCAGGAAGAAATGCAGTTACCAAGTATGGGTTGTAATATTAAGTGGAAAGCTTAAATAAGAGCAAAGTAAAAAGTAAAAAGAGCCAGGTTAATTCCGGGCTCTTTTTTTCTTTAAAAGAAAGGATTATGATTTTTCTCAAATCCAATTGTCGTCGGATTTCCATGGCCGTTGTACACTTTGGTTTCATCATCTAAGACAAATAGTTTTTCTCTGATACTTTTAAGAAGTTCTTCAGAGTTGCCTTTGTACAAATCGGTTCTGCCGATGCTTCCTTCAAATAAAACGTCGCCGGAGATCATCAATTTTTGCGGTTCATTGTGAACAGCAATATGTCCCGGCGAATGTCCCGGAACGTGCAGGATTTTAAACTCATCTTCGTCTAAACTAATGATTTCATTTTCCTTTAAATAAGAAATGTCGCCCTCAAAAGGTTTAAAGAAAAAACCGAATCTATTCGCATCCATCGGATTTCTGTCGAGCATTTCTTTTTCGAGTTCATGCATTAAAACCGGAACTTTGTATTTGTCAAAGGCTTTTTGCAAACCCAAAACATGATCGATGTGAGCATGCGTTAAAAGAATATTCTGAACCTTCAGATCATTATCTGAAATAAATTTTTCTAAAATTTCTGTTTCTTCATCACTAAAATTTCCCGGATCAATAATAAATGCATTTTTATGATCATTAAAAACGATGTAAGTATTTTCAGAAAAAGGGTTGAAAGCGAAGGATTTGATTTGGAGCATCATCTAATTTTTTACAAATTTAGAATCTAATTTTTAATTAAAAAATTTAAAGGAAGCAATAATGATAATCATATTAAGTTACGAAGACTAAATTGGTATTTTCAAATCAATAGAACAAGCAACATCAAAATTCATTATCTTCGTCTCAATGAAAAACTTACAATTTTTACTCCTGTTTTTTACCGCTATTTTATTCGGTCAGGATATTCGAAGCATTCAGCTTTTTAACCCAAAAACAAACGATGAAACTGCGGTGATCGGTTTCAATGAGCAACTTATTCTAAAATTTGATGACCTCTCTAACTCGAGTACCGTTTATCGCTATACGTTGAAACATTTTGACCGGAACTGGCAAGATGACGGTTTGTTTTTTACAGAGTTTGCGAATGGAAGTTTGAATGCACTCATTGACCAGTATCAATATTCGTTCAACACTTTGCAAGCTTACACCAATTACACTTTGACTTTTCCAAATAGTAAAATTCAACCCAAGATTTCGGGTAATTTTGAAATTGTCGTTTATCTGGATTCTCCGAGCACACCTCTTTTCACGAAAAGATTTTGTGTGGTTGAAGATGCTGCAAATGTGGCTTTAAATATTAGCAGAACTTCCGACGCCAGAAATCCCAATATCAATCAGAGAGTTGAAGTGCAGGTCGTGGGAAATAATTCTTCGTTGATCCAAAATGCAAATTCAACCAGTTTAAATGTGGTTCAAAATAATAACTGGAATGTTGCAGTTAATAACCAAAAACCAAGTTCAACGCTAGGAAACAAATTACTTTTTCAACAACTGAATTTATCTTTTCCGGGAAATAATGAGTTTTATTATTTCGATAATAAAAATATGAATCAACCATTCGATATGGTTGCACAGGCAGAAACTTCGGACGGGGTGAATTATACGTATCTGTATCCGGTTTGGGCTTTTCCGTTAAATTATCAATTCCAGCCCGATGTGAATGGAGCCTTTTATTTCAGAAGAAATGATTTAGGAATTGAGCGTATTGCCGATAAAGAAGGTGATTATTCCTGGGTCTATTTCTCTTTAGAATCTGAAAAAACCAGTCAGGAAATTTATGTTTTGGGCGGTTTTAATGACTTTATCCCAAGCAAAGAAAACCAAATGACTTATGATGAAAAATCAAAAAGATTTATCGCAAAAATTTACTTGAAACAGGGATTCTACAATTATATTCTGGCCACAAAAAACACCGATGGAACTTTAAATTTTGGAGAAATTAACGGAAGTTTTTGGCAGACAGAAAATTTATACCAAGCTTTTTTATATTACCAACCATTCGGTAGAAATTACGATGGCTTAATTGGTTACGGAGAATTTAGAACTCCGGTCCGGTAAATTATTTCTGTATTTTTTCAGTAGAAATAATAACTTTATAGTGGTCGCAATCTTCAAAACAAAAGGCTTTATTATTCCAGTAAGGATTTTTTGTTTCAATTAAAGGAATTTTAAGTGTTTTCAAATTCTCTAAAATTTCGTCAACGTCTTTTTGATTTTCTGGGTAAAAAACTAAGGCGTCATCTTCATCAAATTTAGACTGAGGTTTTTCGCTATTTTGCGTGAATTCCAAATGCCAGTTTTCTCCTTCAAATCCCAGAAAAACGCCGTCATAACCATCATGAGCATTAAATCGACCGAGAATATCAAAGCTTAGAACAGAAGTGTAAAAATCAATTACACTTTCAATATTCTGGGTGTGTCTCGCATACCGGAATTCCATCTCCTGAATTTTTCTAAACCAAATAAAACTCGTGTAACTTCTCTTCACACAAAGTTTTAACTACTTCAATCCAACGGTCTTCATCATTCAAGCAAGGAATATAATGGAAGTTTTCTCCGCCGCCATGTTCGAACTGCTCTTTACCTTCCACAGAGATTTCCTCTAAAGTTTCTAAACAGTCAGACACAAAAGCAGGACAAACAATTGCCAGATTTTTAATTCCTTTTTTGCCTAAACCTTCTAAAGTCTCATCGGTATAAGGTTCCATCCATTTGTCACTTCCTAACCTGGACTGGAAAGTAACCATGACTTTTTCTTTCGGTAACCCCAATTTTTCAATCACTTTTTCGGTCACTTTGAAACACTGATGACGGTAACAAAACTGATGACTTGGATTTTCATCTCTCGAACAGCAATCGTTTAGATTACAGGTATTTGTAGGATCCGTTTTGTAGATATGTCTTTCCGGAACACCGTGATAAGAGAATTGTAGGGCATCAAAATTTTCTGGTAATTTCTCCCGAATACTTTCTGCTAAACAATCAATATAAATTTCACGATTATAAAAAGGCTGAATATAATTGACTTTAATATCAGGAAAATGTTTTTTACGAACTTCGTCGGCTTTTTCAATCACCGTTTCCGTAGTGCTCATCGCATATTGCGGATAAAGGGGAAACAGAACAATTTCGGTAACACCTTGCTCCCTTAGTTTTCGCATTCCGGTTTCAATGCTTGGTTCGGCATAACGCATCCCAATTTCTACAGGAACATCAACGATTTTCTGCAGCTTTTTCTTAATTCGTTCGGTGATGAAAATTAAAGGTGAACCTTCATCCGTCCAAACAGTTTCGTAAGCCGCAGCAGATTTTTTCGGACGCGTATTCAAAATAATTCCACGCACCAGTAAAGCACGGAAAAACCATCGAAAATCGATAACTTTTTCATCCATTAAAAACTCATCCAGATATTCTTTTACATCTGCTACTTTCGTCGATCGTGGCGAACCGAGGTTCACTAATAAAATTCCTTTCTTTGCCATATAATATTTTTAAACCACAAAAGTCACAAAAGCAGCTTGTTTTAAGTTGAATTCAATACTGCTTAAAGTTCAAATAATTACATTAATTGACTATAATATTGATTTACAAGAGTTTCCTGTCCTTCGTGGTAGATGTTTTTTACATTAAAATTGATCAAGATTCCTTTCGGAATTTTTAAAATACCCATATAATTCAAAAGTTTTGCCCGATGAATATCGTCAAAACTTTTTACAGCTTTTATTTCTAAAACAATTGCTTCCTCAATTAAAAAGTCACATTTATAATCACAATTTAATCTTTTGCCTTTATAAGAAATTTCTACATTAAGTTCCGACTGAAAATTAATTTTCCTTAAAGTAAATTCTTCCTTCAAGGCTTCATGATAAACTTTTTCCAACAAACCAGGTCCCAAAATTTTATGAACTTCAATACAAGCTCCATTAATTTTATAGGTCAAATCGGTTAGATAAGATTGCGTTATCATTATTTGCACTTTAAAAAGCTTTATAAGATCTTTAGAAATTTACCTTTTGTGACTTTTGTGGTTAATTAATTAACCATTCACCGCTTCCACTTTCTCAACCAGTTCTGGAACGAACTGTTTCAAAAGATTTTCAATACCCCCTTTTAAAGTCGCCGTCGAACTGGGACAACCTGAGCAAGCGCCTTGCAATAACATTTTTGCAGTTTTGGTTTCAGGAATGTATTCCATTAATGAAATTTTTCCACCATCAGCTTCTACAGCCGGTGCAACATATTCGGTTAAGATATCAGAAATTTTCTGTTCGGTTTCCGTATATTCTCTGTTGATTAAATTTTCAACGGGACTTTCATGTTTCTGCGGTGTTGCATTAGAAATTTTACCTCCATTTTGTAAATATTCAGTAATGAAAGTTCGCATTGCAATCATTACTTCATGCCATTCTACCGAAACATTTTTGGTAACCGCCACGAAATTATCTGAAATAAATACTTCTTTGGTAAAATCAAATTGATCAAAAATCGCTTTTGCTAAAGGAACTTCTTCTGCATCTTCTTTACTTTTAACTTCCACAAAACCATCCATCAATACTTTGGTTGAAACAAATTTCATCACCATTGGATTTGGAGTCATTTCTGCAAAAATCTGCTCCACTTCTGCTTTCTTCTGCATATAAACTCTTGGATTCGCTTCTAATTCCTCTTCGATAATTCCTTTTAAAGGCTCAACCACATTTTCCCAATCGACACCATCTTGTTTTGCAACAGCAATAAAATTAGCCGTGATAAAAATTCTTTCAACAAAAGGATAAACAAAAAGCTTTTTTGCCAAAGGAATTTCTGAAATATCAGAAGTTCGGTCTATTTCCAAAGAACCCGGCATCAAGTTGTAATCTGCGACAAACTTCATCACTTTTGGGTTTTCGGTAGGCTCTATAATAATTGGTCTCATTTTATTTCCTTAAATTTGAGTACAAAAATACGGATAAGAATTTAGATTTTATTAGTGACGTTTTAGACCTTATCAATGAGTCATATTAGTACAAATTGAAAACTTTATCCAAAATTAATTTAGAAATATACAGAATTGATTTTTCGAGAATCAATTATCAACTTAAAACAATCAACATGGCATTAATAAAAGAACTTTTAGGAAAAACTCCTCAAATCGGAGCAGATACTTTTTTAGCGGAAACGGCAACAATTATTGGAGATGTGAAGATGGGAAAAGAATGCAGCATTTGGTACAATGCTGTAATTCGGGGAGATGTGAATTATATCACGATGGGCGACAAAGTAAATGTGCAGGACAATGCGATGTTACACTGTACTTTTGAAAAATTTCCGCTAATCATAGGAGACAATGTTTCCATAGGTCACAATGCAATTGTTCATGGTTGCACGATCCACGATAATGTTTTAATCGGGATGGGTGCAATTGTGATGGATGATTGTTTGGTAGAAAGCAACTCAATTGTTGGTGCAGGATCAGTTGTAATTCAAGGAACTCACATTAAATCTGGAGAAGTCTGGGCCGGAATACCTGCTCGTAAAATTAAAGATATTTCTTCTGAATTATTGGAAGGCGAAGTGAATCGGATCGCCAATAATTATGTGAAATATTCGAGTTGGTATAAATAAAATGAATGGTGAATAGTAAATTTACTTTATGAAATGTAAAATCCTCGACAAAGTATTATTAAATTGTTATTATATTTATTTATTGCGCTTGAGCGACTGAAGAATTACCATTCACCAAAACCGCTTTTCCACCTTCACATTTTATTTCCGTAGGTTCAGGGACGATTGCACAATCCGACATTAAATTATATTTTTTGTTGAACGCAGACTGCATTGCGGTGAATTTTTGTATTTGAGGTAAAATTTCTGATTCTATTTTTTTTGGATAAGCGATGTAAGAGCTCGGTCCGCCACAAGGTTTTGCTCCAATTGCGGCAAAAGCGAAGTTGGCTGAACCGTCGCAAGTTTCTCTTTGAGCCATCGAATCAATTTCTTTGATGAGCGAACTTAACTGTTGCTGATCTGCCTGTTGTGTCAAATTATTTTCAGGTTTTAAAGTAATATCTTTTGGGAGATTTTCGGCATTTTCTACCGTATTTTTTGATTTGCAGGCGAACAAAGATAAAGTGGCAATTACAAGAGTTAGAACAGTTCTCATTTTGAATTATTTTAAAACTTAGCTGCAAAAATAAGACCTTTTAGAAAAGACGCGATTAGAAAGTAAAAATTATAATTAACATTACAAAACATTTTATTTAGATTTAATTTTACCATCAACATTTAATGATTAAAGTTTATCTCAATTAAATTTTAATCTTCCTCAACAAAACTTAAAGATATTTTCGACTTTATTTCTAAAATCTTACCCTCTTTCTCTGCTAAGTCAATCACCTTTGAAATCGCCTCCAAAGTTTCTTTTAATTGTGCAATTCTTTTTAATGCCGCTTCATCTTCCTTTCCGAAACGTTCTTGGGAGCTGAAATTTTTCATCCGGTGAAAACGCATTTTGCTTTTGTAAATACTGAACAATATTTCACGGCTTTCTTTGGCTAAAAATTCACCCTCAATTAAGGTAAAAGTATTTTGATGATCCATTAATGATAATTTTGAATTGAAGATTTTTTTGAGGAGACAAAGCAGTTTTAGGTTTTAAAAATAAAGTCCAATACACGATCGGACTTTATTAATATTCAATTATTTAAAACTTGAAATTACTGTCCTTGACCTAATGAATACGCTGCTTTACCATCAAATTCATAGAGGTTTTCAGTTTTTACCACATCAATTTTCGCATCTAAAGCTTTGGCTAAAAGCGTGATGATATTATTTTTGTAGAGTGTTTTTCCTTCATTATGTTCATATCTGCATCTCCAGTGATCGGTGCAGAAAGTTTCCGAAAATCCATTGGGCCAAACTTTAATTCCTCTATTGGTGATCATGGTTAAATGCTTATTCTCCGTATTAATGCTCTGTAATTTTTCTGCCAGTTCATTCGGATCAGTTCCTCTCCAGTCTACAAATAAATCAACGCCAACCAATTGTTTATTCATTGCAGGTTTCTTCACATATTTTGGTAAATTGAGTACCGCATCTTTCACAAATTTCACGGGTTTCAAAACAGAAGGTTCATGACCTAAATTTTTGACGACCGCATCTGCGAATTCACTTGTTCCAACTTTTTCTTTACTAACTCCTTCTTTAAAAATATCATAAGTATGAATTCCATCTTCGATCGTTTTCAACCAGGCATTCTGAACTTTTTCTGCCACTTCAGTTTGTCCGATATGGTTTAACATCATGATCGCTCCTTGCAATAAACCTGAAGGATTCGCCATATTTTGTCCCGCACGTCTTGGTGCAGAACCGTGAATCGCTTCAAACATCGCACATTCTTCTCCGATATTTGCAGAACCCGCTAAACCAACAGAACCTGCGATTTGTGCCGCAATATCTGAAATCACATCTCCATAAAGATTTAAAGTAACGATTACATCAAAAATTTCCGGCGTATCTGCCATTTTTGCAGCACCGATATCAATGATCCAGTGTTCGTTTTCAATCTCCGGATATTCTAAAGCGATCTCATCAAAAACCTTGTGGAATAATCCATCGGTTTGTTTCATGATATTGTCTTTGGTGAAACAGGTCACTTTTTTTCTGCCATAAACTTTAGCATATTCAAAGGCATATCGAATGATTTTTTCACAACCAGGGCGGCTAATTAATTTTAAACATTGTACTACTTCATCGGTTTGTTGGTGCTCAATTCCACCATAAAGATCCTCTTCATTTTCGCGGATAATTACAATATCCATTTCGTGATGTTTCGTTTCAACAAAAGGATACAAGCTCATACAAGGTCTTACGTTAGAATACAATCCCAGAAATTTTCGGGTCGTTACATTCAAACTTTTATAACCACCACCTTGAGGAGTAGTGATCGGCGCTTTCAAAAAAACTTTGTTTGTTCTGATGGTGTCCCATGAGTCAGCGGCAATTCCATTGTTATTTCCGGCTAAATACACTTTTTCACCCACGGCGATTTCATCGATTTCAATTTGAGCTCCTGCCGCCATGATAATTTTCAAAGTGGCATCCATAATTTCTGGTCCAATGCCGTCTCCTTTTGCTACTGTAATTCTTGTCATTTTATTTTTTTTGATGGGACAAATTTGGAGTTTCTAATTCATATATTTTTATTTATATTTGTAATACTATCCATAAATATATTTAATGAATTACACTTTAAATCAATTGAAGATTTTTTTAAAAGTTGTGCAAACCGAAAGCGTCACCAAAGCTTCGGAAGAACTTTATTTGACACAACCTGCAGTTTCCATACAGCTGAAAAATTTTCAGGATCAGTTTGATATTCCTTTGACCGAAGTTGTTGGAAGAAAAATTTATATCACCGATTTTGGAAAAGAAATTGCAGAAGCTGCAGAAAATATCATCAATCAAGTTCATGCTATTAATTACAAAACTTTAGCTTATAAAGGTCGGTTAACAGGTAAACTAAAAATTTCGGTCGTGTCAACTGGAAAATATGTGATGCCTTATTTTCTGTCGGAATTTATGAAAGAACACACCGGTGTCGAACTGAATATGGATGTCACCAATAAATACCAGGTTCTGGAAAGTCTGGAAAATAATACGGTTGATTTTGCCCTCGTTTCTATTTTACCGACGACTCAAAATATTGAAAAGTTAGATCTGCTTCAAAATAAATTATACCTGGTCGGAAGCAGCAATTTGGACATTAAAAAAAGAAGTTCCACAAAAGAAATCTTCGAAAATCTTCCACTTATCTTTCGGGAAAAAGGTTCCGGAACGCGACAAACGATGGAGAAATTTTTTGCTGACAATAATATTTCCGTGCTCAAAAGAATGGAACTTTCTTCCAATGAAGCCGTGAAACAATCTCTATTAGCGGGTTTGGGTTATTCTATTATGCCTTTGATCGGGATTAAAAATGAATTGCAAAACAAAGAATTACAAATTATTCCAATCAAAGAATTGCCCATCAAAACAACCTGGAGTTTAATTTGGTTGAAAGGCAAAAAGCAAACCTTAGTTTCTGCTGCGTATTTAGAATTCCTGAAAAAGGAAACTTCGAACATTGTAAACAGTAAATTTATGTGGTCTGAACTGTATTAAGCAGAAATGATCGATAATCAGACAGTAATTTCCTCCGGCGTTTCGCTTGGGGTGTCGTAAATAACGTAATCATTGTATTTTGCCTCGTTCGTATCATAGAAAATATCCTTCCCAATTCCGGCATATTTTGCAACCAATCGGTACAAAGCATTCAGCGCTTCGATTCGTTTTTCTGTAGAAATATCCCGATTAATAATGGCTTCTGTAACTTCATCGATACCCTTATCAAATGTTTCACCCTGCAAAATAAGTCGGTCGATCAAGGTTTGGCTTAAACCTTCTTCCACCATCTCTGCCAAATTTCGCGTAGTTGCGACAACCATAATTTTGTAATTCCGCGCCAAGTCAGACTCTCGCTGTCGGGTGAGATCGCTCGGTCCAAAAGCGCGGTATTGTGCAGATTGTGACCCAAAATAGTTCGCCGCCATATTCAGAATCGTGCGCATGGTTTTCTCCAGTGCGCTTCTTGCCGCCTCTTTCTTTTCGGTAGCAATCATTTTCTCGGCTTCCAAAATTTCGTCGGACAGAAAAACATCCACGGCATCCCGTTTTTCTACAAATTGAGTTTTCGCTGCGGCATCATATCCGCGTTCTGCAAAATTCACAAAATCCCGATCCAGAAGATTGATCAATTCATCTGCTTTTTGTTTCAGTACTGCATCGGTAAGGTTATTATTTCGAACAAGTTTTGGCTTTCTCATGGAAAAATGTGTTTTAATGGAGAAACAAAATTATTGTAATTGTCTAAAATATTCATCAAAAGCCTAAAAATTGGGTTAAAACACCTTATTGATCAATATTATTACAACAGATTCATTGAAGTTATATGTTCGGAATGATACGTTGCCTGTTCGAAATAATATCATGGATGTTCTAAATGATACGATAAGTGTTTGGGATGATACGTTGCTTCATTAAAGTGATACAATATATGTTCGGAGTAATATTTTATTGCATGAAAATACTTTTTTGAAGAAAAGGAATTGTTCACTTATAAAAAAAGCCACTCCTAAGTGATGAAGTAGAGTTTTTTTTGTTTTTGTATATGGGTTATCTTTAGGTTTTTAACTTAATTTTTGCATTAAAATTAAGTTCTTGGGGCATTTATAATTTGTAGATTTCATCAGAGAATTTTTTCCCCAATTCTATAAATTCCTTTAACTCATTTTCAAAATTTCTGTATTTTTCAGTAATTATATCCATTTTATTTACTTCACTTTCTCCATCAAGTAAATTTAAAAAAGAATTCATTGATTTAATTAAATGATGACTCTTAGTTATGAAATTGTTTCTCGAACTGCAAGTTGAGAACAAATTACTTTCAGCATAAATTCTTAAGGCGAAATGCTTTTTGAAAATTTCTCGCTTTTTTTCGCTCTTATTCTTATTTAATTCCGCATTTAATTGTTCTTGTTGTTGATTACTTAGTATTTTCTGTTCCATTTCTTCTGCAACAAACATAATTTCAGAAGCAAAATCAGAGAATGAATGTATGTAATCGAAGGTTAAACTTTCAGTTTTTTCAACCCATGATTTATTTTCACTCGCTTTTTGTATTGATAAAGTTAATTTAATGAATATTACAATATTAATTATTGTCAATATCGGATTTAATAGACCTTCAAAATAACTTACAAAGTCAGCCCAACTATCTGGTTGAGATTTAATTATTAAATTTAAAAACATACATTACAATCAAGGTAAAAACTACAATCAAGATTAGTATTAAGGTTTTGTATATATTTATGCTTTTTAAAATGGCTTCCTTTGCTTTTAGTTCACGAATAAACGCACTTATTTTAGCTTCTTCTTTCTTTGTGAGCGGTCTTCGGTCACCGATAAAATCCACATCTATTTCTTTTAATTTACTTTTCATCAGATAAAAATACTAAAACTTACTTGAAAATAAATCTCCCAAATCAATTAAACCGAGCACAATTTCCCACTTTTCATTCAAACCAAAATCCCTAAATTTGAACAATGAATGAATCTCTCTTCAATTTAGCCGAACATACGAACCGCAGTATTTTTCTTACCGGAAAAGCCGGGACTGGAAAAACGACTTTCCTGAATGATTTTGTGAGCAAAACCAACAAGAAACATATCGTTGTTGCACCAACCGGAATTGCGGCGATCAATGCGGGAGGCGTTACGATTCATTCGATGTTTGGACTTCCGTTGAGAACTTTTCTACCAACGACAGAAAGAGTTGACAGCGATACGGCGAATAATATAGCTGATTTGATGCATCATTTTAAATACCGAAAAGACAAACTAAAACTGCTTCGGGAAATCGAAATTATCATCATCGATGAAGTTTCTATGCTTCGAGCCGATGTTCTCGATATGATGGATTTTTCTTTGCGTTCGGTAAGAAGGAATCAGCAGAAATTCGGCGGTGTTCAAATGTTATTTATCGGAGATTTATATCAGTTACCGCCAGTTGTTCGTGACGAATATGTTCTCAAACAATATTACAATTCGCCTTTCTTTTTCGACAGTTATGCTTTAAAGGAATTGCCTTTGATCACTTTAGAATTAACGACGGTTTATCGCCAGAAAGATGAAAAATTTCTAGAGATCTTGAATGAAATCAGAGACGGTGCAGTTTCAGATATTGATTTTGAAACGCTGAACGAAAGACATATTCCAGATTTTGAACCGACCGATGAACCTTATGTTTATCTGACTTCGCACAACAAAATGGCGGACGAAATTAATCTGAAGAAATTAAAAGAACTTAAGGGAAAATCTTATTTCTATAAAGCGGAGATCACTGGTAACTTTAATGAAAATCAATATCCTAACGAGGAAGTTTTAGAATTGAAACAGGGTTGTCAAATTATGTTTCTGCGAAATGATGCAAGTGGCGAGAAAAGATATTTTAATGGAAAACTAGCTGAAGTCATTGAAGTTGGGGAGAAAGAAATCTCTGTAATCATTGATGGTGAAGATGAACTTTTTCACCTTAAAAAAGAAACGTGGGATCAAAAACGATATTCCTTGGGCGATGATAAAAGTATTCAGGAAGAAGTTTTGGGAAGTTTTAAACAATTCCCTATTCGTTTGGCTTGGGCGGTTACGATTCATAAATCGCAGGGTCTAACTTTCGACCGTCTCATTATTGATGCCGGGAAATCTTTCGCTTCCGGACAGGTTTATGTAGCACTTTCGCGGTGCCGAACTTTGGAAGGAATTGTTTTGAAATCTAAAATTACGCCCGAAGTTATTTTCTCTGATAAAAGAGTTTCAAAATTTCAAGATGAAACCCACGCAAATGATCGCGTTGAAGAAATTCTTCAGACAGAGAAATATGATTACAGCATCAAAAAAATTGCGAGTCGTTTAGATTGCAAATGGATTACAGCTTCCCTGGAAATGTGGTATAACAGTGCAAAATTCAGCAAATTTTTGGATCAGGATAAAGCCAAATTCGTGTATGGAAGTTTGAAACCAGATGTTGCAAAATTTGGTCAGATTTTTGAAAAATTCGATAAGATCATTCAACAGAAAACACATAAATTCATCGACGGCAAGGAAGAATGGAGTGAAATTGAAACCAAAGCGAAAGGTGCGGTCAATTTCTTTTTCAGCAATATCAATGAAAAAGTTTTTAGCCCATTAAAAGAGTTTTATGCCGAAAGCAAAGGTGTAAAAGGTTTGAAGCAGTATAACGAAGATTTCCGTGTATTTCTGGATGATCTGGAAGATTATCTGAATGATCTTAAAACCGTTCACCTTTTAGAAACGCCACTTTTCGACAAAACGATCGACGTTCCGGTAACTTCAAAAATTGCTAAAATTCCGTCGCATATTTTGACGTTTCAGTTATTCGAAGACGGAAAAACAATTCCAGAAATTGCAAAGGAAAGAGGATTGGTCACGGAAACCATTTACGGACATTTAGCCAAATTCGCCGAACAGGGTTTGCTTGATATTAAAAGAATTTTTGACAAAGAAAAAATTAAAACCTTCGAAAAGGAATTCAAAAAAACGTCGCATGAAACCTTAAATGACTGGAAAAGAGTTCTGCCGAACGAATTTGAATTTAATGAAATTCGGTTGTTGCTGAATCATTTTAATTTTAAAAAATAGATTTTTTGAGTAGAGAAAAGATAATAGATGAAAGACTTTAAATTTTATCAGATTACACGGAAACATTAATTAACAAGGAAAATGAATATCCAATAGATAAATTGAGATTAAAAAAAATAATTTCGTAAGTTATACGTATCTTTATCGAAACTTTAGATAAATGATACCTACAAAAAATAGAAAAGAAATAAGTTTGGATGATCAAACTATTGCTATTTTGCAAATTCAGGCAGAAAAAGAAGGCAGAAAGCTTAAAAATTATTTAGAGTATATTCTAAAAGAAAAAGCCAATGATTTTGAACTGACAAGTGAATACAAAATAATGATTGATGCAAAACTCGAGAAACATTACGGTGGTGAATCGCAGTATATTTCTGAAGATGATTTTCGCAAATCAAGCGCTCGGAAATGAAATACAATATCAAATTTGAGGAAGACTCTTTAACTGATTTTTTGGAGGGAATTGCTTATTATGAAAAGATATCGGATAGTTTAGCTGAAAAATTCCATACCGAATTTTGGAAGACTGTAGATCTGATCAAGGCAAATCCTCTGCATTATCAGAATCGATATAAGGAAGTTCGAATCGCTTTCACCGAAATATTTCCTTTCGGAATCCATTACGTAGTGGATGAAAATATGATTACTGTACTTAAAATTCTTCATACAAAAAGATTTTTCAAATAAAAAAACCCCAATTCAAACTAATGAATCGGGATTTCTATATTTTAAAAGACACGTATGCTTGAAAGTTAATCTTTCAACTCAACACCTTTCCAGAACGCAACATAATTTTTAATATTCATCGCCGCATCTTTTGGACTTGGATAGAACCACGCGGCATTCTCGTTCTTTTTGTCGTCAACTTCAATATTGTAGTATGAAGCCTGACCTTTCCAGGGACAGGAAGTGTGGTGATTGGTTAGAATAAAATATTCTTTGTCAATACTGTCTTCCGGGAAATAATGATTGTTTTCTACCACAATCGTTTTATTGCTTTCTGCTATAATTTTTCCGTTCCAAATTGCTTTCATATTTATTTTAAATTTGAATGAGTTTAATATTATTAATGATAAATTTAGAACTATTAAACCAACAATTTTTGAATGTTTAATTGATTTTATCTAATTAAAATGTTGCTTTTGGCAAATTCACAAGATTCACTCCAAATAACTCCAATTCTCGGTTTTCTGGTATCGATACTCTTCAATTTATAAACTTTAAAAAAATCCCGTTTCAAACTAATGAATCAAGATTTCTAAATTAAAGGAAGATTTTATTTATTATTTTTTACTTACTAGTACTAGTTCTTTCTCTGAAACATTGAGATAATCGCTTAGTAAATCCTCGTAATAACTGAAATACGTATCATCAATTAATATTTTAATTTTTGAAATAATATTTAATCGTTCATGTTGATCGGTACTCTTTAACTGCACAAAATAATACATCATCGAATAGTATTTTTCCCAGCCGATCCCTAAATTTTCTAAATTCACACGACTCAAATACAAATCACTATTCTTTTGATCATCCATTTTCTGATACGCTGTAGCACAAAGAATTTTCCAAACTTCATCATGTATTTTCTTTCTTTTTGCTGGGATAAAATCTTTATCGCTATCTTTTTGAACCGTATTATTCTCTATCAAAAATTTCATTTCTTTGGTTCGGTTCGTGAAAATGAGAGACTCTAAAACGGTATATTCAAAACTGCAGACCGATTTTTCTGAAGCTTCGATATACTGTAATCTTACTTTTTTCATTTCAGCAAAATACTTTCTGAAAAGATATTCGTTGCCTGTAAAATCAGCATAAAGCAGTTGCACCCCATATTTTAAACCTGCGGGAATTAAGTACACGTCATCAGTAATTTCAGTATCCCGCACTTTTTTGATATATAATTCCATCAATTCTTTATTCTGAAGAAGGAATGCACTTTTGAAAAGAAATCCGTACGCAAAAATTTTTGCTTCATTGCTTGTACTGAATTTCAGATAAGCTGAGAAATATTGGGAATAAACCGTCCCAAGCATATCGCGCAAAGGATGATTTTCAATAAAATATTTTCTGGCCATTGGAAATGACATGAGACGACGGTGCGTGGTCACCAAAAGTCCTGGCGAATTGGCGATCTGTTTACAAAGTTGTTCACTTTTTTCCCAGTAATTTTGATTTGTATTTTCTATATTTCCAAAGAACAGTTCGAGTTCGGTATTGCTGTAAGAATGACTAAAGTGCTTAAAATCTTTGTAGCCACAAAATTTGGAAAGAAGATCTAATGTAAAATGACCAGATCCTGAAGTAGATTTTATCAAACCGAAAAAGCGCCTCAGCGTTTGCGCACTGATGTTTGTATTAAATTTCTCTGTAAGTAAACTGGCTAAGTTGATACAATCTGTGGCGTTATTTATTTGTTTTCCGTAATGTCTTACTACATTTTTTTGAAGTTGACCGACGATTGTATTTTCTTTATTCATAGTATTAAATCATTATCAAATATAGTCATAATCTTGATATTTTTGTACACTATTGTACAAAAATGGCATGATATTTTATCTTAAATTTGCACTCTAACACAAATGATGAAAGTAAATTTATTTCGAATTTAATAAGTGATAATGCTCTTATTAAACAAGAAAATTTTAAAACATCAAAAACCTTACTTGAATAAGTAAGGTTTTTTTTATGAAAATTAAATTTTGATCAAAGAACAACTACCTATTCCCCTTCGCGCGATTATGGGTTCTGCAAAGCATTTCGCAGTTTTTCAAATCTGTTGCGCCACCTTTGCTCCAGGCGGCGACATGATCTGCATCCATTTCTGCTAATTTATAAATCTTTGTTTTATTGGCATCATGACCGAGGTTGCATAAGGGACAATTAGAAGTTTTATTTTCTATCGCCGGAATTGTTTGTTTAGTGTAAACCGATTAAACTTTGTCAAAGTGCTGAACTTTGAAAAAGTTGAAATTCCTCAAAAATCAGTCAGTTGCTCCGAGGAAGTTGTACTATTGGTGTTTGAAGAATTTTTTTGGTTTGACGAAGACTTCCGTTAACAGTTTGAAGAACTTCGGGAGGTCTGTGAAGAACTTAGAGGAGGCTGTGAAGAACTTAGTGGAGGCTTTGATTCACTTAGTGACCTCTATGATTCACTTAGTGGGCTCTTTGAAGTGAAATTTGACCAGTCGTAGTAAGCACTTGGGTGTTTTAACCCATTTTTCTATTCGATGAATGTTTTGGGGAGAAAAAATTATAATTTAGTAGGGTAATTAAAACAAATTTAAAAACATATACCATGAAAAAATTAACCGTAACACGCAATTACAACTTAGCAGATGCAGTACTGAAGCAAAAGGCAGATGAATTTATCAATCTTCTCGACCGCGATACTGTAGAATTTACCGAACGTGGATATAATGCAGCCGCAAAAACCAATTTCGAAAATGCACGGGATTCCGTAGATACTTTTCCGACTGACGAAACTTTGGAAGCCCTGAAAATGGAACTGACCGCAAACAAAGATGCAGCACGTAGCGCGCTGGAAAAATCGATGCGCACTATTTTTAATATGGCATCGAATCATTTCGGTTCCCAATCTGCACAATACCGTGCATTTGGCGAGGCAGACATCAGCAGAAAACCCGATGCCGAATTGGCGCGAACGTACAAAGTTATGGTGACCGCAGCAAATCAATATTTAGCTGTACTGGGTGATGAGGGACTTTCGCAAGCCATGATCGACAATCTTACCGCACAGGGAATAGTGCTGGATGACAGCATAGATGCGATGGCAAAAGGAATTACTGACCGTGATATATCGACCGAAAGTCGTATAGAAACCTTAAATGCGCTGTACGGTTTGTTGACAAAATATGCAGGAATTGGTCAGGATATTTTCTATGAGATCAATGAAGCGAAGTACAATGATTATGTGATCTACGATACCCCAAGTGGAATGCCTGCGGAAGTGCCGGTTATTTAAAAAATTATTCTAACCATTTTCACCTTAATAAAAATCCCAATTCAAATGAGTTGGGATTTTTTTGCAGTAAGAAATAAGGATTACCATCGGTACATAAATGATGTTCATACATCTTGCTGTGATTATTTATAAATAAAAAAATATATCTTAGTGCTTAGAAATATGTTTTACGAAAAACAGACGAATCCCTACGAAACATGTTGTATTTGTCTGACGAAGTAGGACATATATATAAGTTATCTGCAAGCACCAAAAAATTACATATATGAATCGAATTATATTGATGGGTAACGGTTTTGATTTAGCACATAGAATGAAAACTAGTTATCGTGATTTCCTCAACTATTTCTGGGAAGAATTACAGGTAAAAATTCAAGATGAAATTTTTTATGAAGAAAAGTATGAAGATGATTTTATAATTATTGATAAGGTTCCAACAAATTGGAATGTTGGAAAAGGATTTAAGACAATTAAAGATTCTTTAAATAATTCTAAAACAACTTTAAGATTTAAAAATAAATTTCTTGAAAATTTAAGTAAAAGCAATGAAGATCTGAATTGGGTAGATATAGAAAGTGATTATTATATATTTTTAAAAAAGTGTTTTCAAAATCCTACAGAAAACTACTCAATAAAAACTCTTAATGAAGAATTTTTAGATATTAAAAAACTTTTGGAAGATTATTTAAAAAATATAGAAAAGGATTTTATCGATAATTTTCCATCTACTTCATATGATCGAGATCTAAAAAGGAATATTTATGAAGAGATTTATTCTGATTTTCAAATCAGAGATTTTTCAGAAGCCTCAATTAACAAATTGACCGAAGAAGAATTTCAAAGAGTTTTACCTCATGTAAAAGGTATCGAAGAAGATCTTATTACATTAGAAGAATTTCAAGATAATGAAAGAGAGCAGAGGTTAATTGCGTCTCTTACAAATACAGTCAATAAAAGAAAAAAAATAAGAGAGTTATTAGTTTCACAAACCGCTCCGAACTATTTTCGCTTTCAACCCAAACTAATATTATTCTTAAACTTTAACTATACACAAAGTGAATACGAATATAACCAAGCGCCTAATGATTACGAGACCGGTAAAAGAATATCTACATTGACTATTCATATCCACGGCATACTTGGTAATAAAAGAAATAATAAAATTATTTTTGGATTCGGAGATGAAATTGACAACAACTACAAAACGATTGAAGATTTGAATGACAATCATTATCTTGAAAATATAAAATCAATAAAATATTTAGAAAGCAATTCTTATAAATCTTTACTTGAATTTATCAATTCTGATGATTATCAAATATTTGTATTTGGACATTCTTGCGGGATTTCAGATCGAACACTACTAAATACATTATTCGAGAACAAAAATTGTGCATCGATAAAACCATTTTACAGACAGATTGATGATGAAAAAGACAATTATAGTGAAATAATTAAGAATATTACTCGAAACTTTACAAACAAAGCAGATCTTCGAGATAAAGTCGTGAATAAATTATATACCAAATCCTTATTTAAATAAAGATGCCTACAGATAACAGCGTATTGGCAATAGTGCGGAGGAATCGCAAGTTTAACCATTTTAGATATTTAGAAAATTAATTTATAATAAGAAAGTTTCGGCGTTAAATCCGCACCATCGCCAATACGCAAAACGTTACCATCCGAAAAATAAAAAATCCCGATTCAAATGAATGAATCGGGATTTCTGTTTGAAAAACTTTGTCAAAGATTTAAACTTTGACAAAGTGATCAATTTACGCTTGTACGTTATTTTGTCCTAATACGAAAGGCTCGATTTCTTTGATTTCGCCGTATTGTTGTTCGTAATTTGCTAAGTTCTGTTGCAATGCAGCCATTACTCTTTTTGCGTGAAGTGGAGCAAGAATTACTCTTGATCTTACGTTCGCCTGTTGAACTCCCGGCATCATTTGGATAAAATCTACAACGAATTCTGAAGGGGAATGATTAACCAATGCAAGGTTGCAATAAACTCCCTGAGCAATCATTTCATTTAGTTGAATGTTGATGTTGTTTGGATCCTGATTTTGATTTTGATTGTTGTCCATTTTTTTGAAATATTTTTAAATTATAAATTTTAGATAATAGATGATAGACGAATAGATAATAGACGGTGCCTTAAAAAGCATTTTAAAATCTATTATCTATCGGTCTATTATCTTGTGTCTGTATTAATTAATGTCTTCGAATTCTTTTTTAGAACCGACGATCACGTTTTGGTAATCTTTAAGACCCGTTCCTGCAGGGATTCTGTGTCCTACAATTACGTTTTCTTTCAGACCGCTTAAGTAATCGACTTTTCCTGAAACTGCTGCTTCGTTCAAAACTTTGGTAGTTTCCTGGAACGATGCTGCTGACATGAAGGATTTAGTTTGTAGTGCCGCTCTTGTAATACCTTGCAATACCGGTGTTGCCGTTGCAGATAATGCTTCGCGAACTTCTACTAACGCTTGATCTTCACGTTTCAGTTTAGAATTTTCGTCTCTTAATTCTTTGGTCGTAATCATTTGACCAGGTTTGAAATCTTTCGAATCACCTGCTTCTACAACTACTTTCAAGCCGAACACCCTGTTGTTTTCTAATAAGAAATCATATTTGTGCTCTAAAGCTCCTTCTAAGAAATGAGTATCTCCACCATCAACAATTGAAACTTTGGTCATCATCTGACGAACAATAATTTCGAAATGTTTATCATCAATTTTCACCCCCTGAAGTCTGTAAACCTCCTGAATTTCGTTAACGATATATTCCTGAACTGCAGTTGGTCCTTTAATTTTCAAGATATCATCCGGCGTAATTGATCCGTCAGAAAGTGGGGAACCTGCTCTTACGAAGTCATTTTCCTGTACTAAGATCTGGTTAGATAGTTTCACCAAATACTTAGAGATCTCTCCAGTTTTTGCTTCAACGATCAACTCACGGTTACCTCTTTTGATTTTTCCGTAAGATACAACACCATCGATTTCTGTAACGACCGCTGGGTTTGAAGGATTTCTCGCTTCGAACAATTCGGTAACTCTTGGCAGACCCCCTGTAATATCTCCAGATTTTGCAGATTTACGTGGAATCTTGATCATTACCTTACCGGACTTAATTTTCTCCCCGTCGTTTACCATAAGGTGGGCTCCGACTGGAAGGTTATAAGCTTTTTGTTCTACTCCTTTGGAATCAACAACTTTTAACGTTGGTACAGCTTTCTTGTTTCTGGATTCAGAAATTACTTTCTCCTCGAAACCTGTCTGCTCATCGATTTCCAACTGGAATGAAATACCCTGAATAATATCTTCATACTCTACTTTACCAGCAGATTCTGCAATAATTACCGCATTATATGGATCCCATTTCGCAATGGTATCTCCTTTTTTCACTTTATCACCTGGTTTCACTAATAATTCAGAACCATAAGGTACCACGGCAACCATTAAAGGTGTTCGTGCTGCATTGTCTGCTACCAAACGGAATTCTGTTGAACGTGAAACTAAGATCTCAGCTTTTTTACCTTCTTCGTTTTCTGAAGTTACAGTTCTAACCTCATCCATTTCAACGATACCATCACGTCTTGCAACAATTGATGGATTCTCGGTAATATTACTTGCAGTTCCCCCTTGGTGGAAAGTTCTCAATGTTAACTGAGTTCCTGGTTCCCCAATGGATTGTGCTGCAATAACTCCTACTGCTTCACCCATGTGAATTGGTTTACCTGTTGCTAGGTTACGTCCGTAACATTTCGCACAGATTCCTTTTTTCGCTTCACAAACTAGCGGTGAACGAGCTTCAACCATATCGATTCCTGCTGCTTCAACTAATTTAGCCAATGCTTCGTTAATCAACTGATCTGCTTCAACAATAATTTCATCCGTTTCCGGGTCATAAATATTGTGAAGAGAAACTCTACCTAAAATACGCTCAGAGATTCTTTCAACGATCTCATCATTTTTCTTCAATGGCGTAATTTCAGTACCTCTTAATGTTCCACAGTCGTTTTCTGTAATGATCACATCCTGTGCAACATCTACCAATCTACGGGTCAAATAACCAGCATCGGCAGTTTTTAGAGCGGTATCCGCAAGTCCTTTACGAGCACCGTGAGTCGAGATAAAGTATTCCAAAATTGATAGACCTTCTTTAAAGTTGGCCACAATTGGATTTTCAATAATCTCAGCTCCTGTAGAACCCGCTTTTTGAGGTTTTGCCATCAATCCACGCATTCCTGAAAGCTGACGAATCTGCTCTTTGGAACCCCTTGCTCCGGAATCAAGCATCATATAAACTGAATTAAACCCACCTTGATCGGTTTTCATTCTGCTCATGATCATCTCAGTTAATCCTGCGTTGGTATTGGTCCAAACGTCAATTACCTGGTTATATCTTTCAGTATCTGTAATAAGACCCATGTTATAGTTGGCCTTGATTTCGTCTACATTCTCTACTGCAGTTGCAATCATTCCTTTCTTTTCAGCAGGAATTGCGATATCTCCTAAACTAAATGAAAGTCCACCTTTGAATGCATTTGCATATCCAAGATCCTTCATATCATCCAAGAAACGCACAGTTGTTGGGAAATCGGTGTCTGCTAAAACGCGTCCAATTACGTTTCTTAATGATTTCTTCGTTAAAAGTTCATTAACGTAACCTGATTCTTTCGGTACGATCTGGTTGAATAAAATTCTACCTACAACCGTTTCCGTTAGTTGAGTAACGATTCCTTCTTCTGTCTTGATTGGTAATCTACATCTAACTTTTGCGTTCAATGCTACCATTCCTTCAGCATAAGCGATCTCAACTTCTTCCGGAGAATAGAAAGTTAAGCCTTCACCTAATACTTTCTTATCTTCTGTTGAAGCCAATTCTTTGGTCATGAAATATAGACCCAAAACCATATCCTGAGAAGGAACGGTAATCGGAGATCCATTTGCAGGATTCAAGATATTCTGAGAACCTAACATTAGAAGTTGTGCTTCCAAAATAGCTTCCGGTCCTAAAGGTAAATGCACCGCCATTTGATCCCCATCAAAATCCGCATTAAATGCAGTGGTAACCAATGGGTGAAGTTGAATTGCTTTTCCTTCGATCATTTTTGGCTGGAATGCCTGGATTCCTAATCTGTGTAAAGTAGGTGCTCTGTTCAAAAGTACAGGGTGACCTTTCATAATACCTTCTAAGATATCATAAACAACAGGTTCTTTCCGGTCGATGATTCTTTTTGCAGATTTTACAGTTTTTACAATTCCTCTTTCAATTAGTTTTCTAATGATGAATGGTTTGTATAATTCTGCCGCCATATCTTTTGGAATTCCACATTCGTGTAATTTCAAGTTTGGTCCTACAACAATTACGGAACGTGCTGAATAATCCACACGCTTTCCAAGTAAATTCTGACGGAAACGACCTTGCTTACCTTTCAATGAATCTGAAAGTGATTTCAATGGTCTGTTTGATTCAGATTTTACCGCTGATGATTTTCTTGTGTTATCGAATAATGAATCTACAGATTCCTGCAACATTCTTTTTTCGTTTCTTAAAATTACTTCCGGAGCTTTAATTTCCAAAAGTCTTTTCAAACGGTTGTTTCTGATGATTACACGACGGTAAAGATCATTTAAATCTGAAGTTGCAAAACGACCTCCATCCAATGGAACCAATGGTCTCAATTCTGGTGGAATTACAGGAAGAACACGCATGATCATCCATTCCGGACGGTTAACCATTCTGGTATTTGCACCTCTGATTGCTTCTACCACGTTTAGTCTCTTTAATGCTTCTGTTCTTCTTTGTTTCGAAGATTCGTTGTGTGCTTTGTGACGTAGATCGAAAGACAATGCATCAAGATCGATTCTGCTTAATAATTGCTCAACCGCTTCAGCACCCATTTTGGCGATGAATTTGTTCGGATCGGAATCATCAAGATATTGATTTTCAGCAGGAAGTGTTTCTAAAATATCAAGATATTCTTCTTCTGTTAAAAATTCTTTATCATCGAAATCAGCACCATCGGCTCTTTTTGCGATACCTTGCTGAATCACGACATATCTTTCATAATAAATGATCATGTCGAGTTTCTTGGAAGGCAATCCTAACATGTAACCAATTTTGTTTGGTAAAGAACGGAAGTACCAAATGTGAGCTACAGGAACAACCAAACCAATATGTCCGATTCTTTCTCTACGCACTTTTTTCTCAGTAACTTCTACTCCACAACGGTCACAAACGATTCCTTTGTATCGGATTCTTTTGTATTTCCCACACGCACATTCGTAATCCTTAACAGGACCGAAAATTTTCTCGCAGAAAAGACCATCTCTTTCCGGCTTGTGCGTACGGTAATTAATTGTTTCGGGCTTTAGAACTTCACCACGGGAATCCTGTAGGATGTTTTCCGGAGAAGCAAGACCGATCGTAATTTTAGTAAAATTACTTGTTTTATTTTTATTTGACATTTGTTAGATTTTAGATTAAGATTTTAGATTTTAGATTTTTTTCTGAATAAACATTCAAAACTTTTAATTTAAAACTTAAAATTATTCTTCCAGTCTTACATCAAGACCAAGTCCTTGCAACTCATGTAACAATACATTGAAGGATTCCGGAATACCTGGTTCAGGCATTGCTTCTCCTTTTGCAATTGCTTCGTAAGTTTTAGCTCTACCAATCACGTCATCGGATTTCACAGTTAAGATTTCTCTAAGGATATTCGAAGCACCAAATGCTTCCAACGCCCAAACCTCCATCTCACCAAATCTTTGTCCACCAAACTGCGCTTTACCACCCAAAGGTTGCTGCGTAATCAATGAATAAGGTCCGATAGAACGTGCGTGCATTTTATCATCAACCATGTGTCCTAATTTCAACATGTAAATGATTCCAACGGTTGCAGGTTGAGAGAATCTTTCACCAGTACCACCATCATAAAGATAAGTACTACCAAATTCCGGAAGATTTGCTTGCTTGGTATATTCTGTAATTTGGTCAATATTAGCACCATCGAAAATCGGCGTTGCGAATTTTAAACCTAATTTTTTACCAGCCCATCCTAAAACGGTTTCGTAGATCTGACCAATGTTCATACGAGAAGGTACACCCAGTGGATTCAATACGATATCAACCGGAGTTCCATCTTCAAGGAACGGCATATCTTCTTCACGTACAATTCTTGATACAATACCTTTGTTACCGTGACGACCCGCCATTTTATCACCAACGTTCAGTTTACGTTTTTTAGCAACATATACTTTCGCTAATTTGATGATTCCTGCAGGTAATTCATCTCCGATAGAGATAGCAAACTTCTCACGGTTTTTAACACCATTTAAGTCATTAGACTTAATTTTGAAGTTGTGGATCAATTGCTTGATCAACTCATTTCTTTCAGCATCAACCGTCCAGTCTGCTCCACTTACATTCACATAATCTTCAACAGATTGAAGTAATTTTGTAGTAAATTTCACGCCTTTTCCGATGATTTCTTCATCAAGATCATTATTTACACCCTGAGACGTTTTACCGTTTACAAGTGTTCCTAATTTTTCAAGAAGCAGATTTCGAAGGTCATCATTTTTCCCTTTGTAGGTATTTTCGATTTCTTCTAATTTCAATTTCTCTTCCGATCTTTTCTTTTTATCTTTGATATTTCTTGAGAATAATTTTTTATTGATTACAACTCCTCTCAACGATGAATCTGCTTTCAATGAAGCATCTTTTACGTCTCCGGCTTTGTCTCCAAAAATCGCTCTCAATAATTTCTCTTCCGGAGTCGGATCTGATTCTCCTTTTGGAGTAATCTTACCAATCATAATGTCACCAGGTTTTACGTCGGCTCCAATTCTGATCATTCCGTTTTCATCTAAATCTTTGGTTGCTTCTTCTGAAACGTTTGGAATATCTGCTGTCAATTCTTCCATACCTAATTTGGTATCCCGAACTTCCAGAGAATATTCATCAACATGGATCGAAGTAAACCAGTCTTCGCGAACTACTTTTTCGTTAATAACGATCGCATCCTCAAAGTTGTACCCTTTCCAAGGCATGAAGGCAACAACTAAGTTACGTCCAAGTGCCAATTCTCCGTTTTCAGTTGCATAACCATCACAAAGAACCTGTCCTTTTACTACTTTATCACCTACTCTTACGTTTGGTCTTAAAGTAATGGTCGTTCCCTGATTGGTCTTACGGAATTTGGTTAATTTATATGATTTCGTAGCGGTATCGAATGATACTAAATCAGCATCTTCACTTCTTTCATATTTAATGGTAATTTTTACCGCATCAACGTATTCTACTGTTCCGTTTCCTTCAGCATTAATTAAAATTCTGGAGTCACTCGCAACTTGTTTTTCTAAACCTGTTCCAACAATCGGAGCTTCTGGTTTCAACAATGGAACTGCTTGACGCATCATATTCGATCCCATCAACGCTCTATTCGCATCATCATGTTCCAGGAAAGGAATCAATGAAGCAGAAATACCAGAAATCTGATTTGGTGCAACATCAATCAAGTCAACCTGTTGTGGTTCAACTACTGGATAATCACCGTCTAAACGAGCAATTACTCTATCTGTAGAAATAGTACCATCATCAAGCATCTCAACGTTTGCCTGTGCAATTACTTTATCTTCTTCATCTTCAGCATTCAAGAAAATAGCAGCAGTTTTAAGATCAACTTTACCGTTGTTTACTTTTCTATAAGGCGTTTCGATAAAACCTAAAGTATTAATTTTTGCATAAATTCCTAGAGAAGAAATCAAACCAATGTTTGGTCCCTCTGGAGTTTCTATCGGGCAAATTCTTCCGTAGTGCGTATGGTGAACGTCACGTACCTCAAAACCTGCTCTTTCTCTTGAAAGTCCACCAGGTCCTAGAGCAGAAAGTCTACGCTTGTGCGTGATTTCTGATAATGGATTGGTTTGATCCATGAACTGAGATAATTGATTCGTTCCGAAGAATGAATTAATTACAGAGGTTAAAGTTTTTGCGTTTACCAAGTCAATCGGAGTAAAGATTTCGTTATCTCTAACGTTCATTCTCTCACGGATTGTTCTTGCAATTCTGGAAAGACCTACTCCAAACTGTCCTGATAATTGCTCACCAACAGTTTTAATACGTCTGTTTGACAAGTGATCAATATCATCAACTTCCGCTTTAGCGTTTACCAATTCGATCAAATGTCTTACGATCGAGATGATATCTTCTTTGGTTAAAACTTCAGTTTTCGCAGGAATATTTAATCCTAATTTTTTGTTCAATCTGTAACGACCAACTTCTCCTAGTGAATAACGTTGCTCAGAGAAGAATAATTTTTCGATAATTCCTCTTGCTGTTTCTTCATCGGGTGGATCTGCATTACGCAACTGACGATAAATATATTCAACCGCTTCTTTTTCAGAGTTGGTTGGATCTTTTTGTAAAGTATTCTGAATAATAGAGAATTCGTGGCTGTTTTCTTTGTGGATCAAAATAGATTTCACACCAGCATCAAGAATAAGGTCTAAATGTTCTTTTTCAAGAACAGTTTCTCTATCTAAGATGATTTCATTTCTTTCAATAGAAACTACTTCACCAGTATCTTCGTCAACGAAATCTTCAAACCAAGTGTTCAAAACTCTCGCAGCCAAAGTACGCCCTTCCACTTTTTTCAACGCTGCTTTAGAAACTTTCACTTCTTCGGCAAGGTCAAAAATCTGAAGGATATCTTTATCGGATTCATATCCGATTGCTCTTAATAAGGTTGTCAACGGTAATTTTTTCTTACGGTCAATGTAAGCGTACATTACGTTGTTGATATCGGTTGTAAATTCCATCCAAGATCCTTTGAAAGGGATAATTCTGGAATAATACAATTTCGTTCCGTTGGCGTGGTAAGTTTGACCAAAAAACACCCCCGGAGATCTGTGCAACTGGGTTACAATAACACGTTCGGCACCATTAATAATAAATGATCCTGAAGGCGTCATATAAGGAATCGGACCTAAATATACGTCTTGTACAACGGTCTGAAAATCTTCATGTTCAGGGTCAGTACAATACAATTTAAGTCTAGCTTTCAGAGGAACTGAATAAGTTAAACCTCTTTCCACACACTCGTCGATAGAGTAACGTGGGGAATCTACCAAATAATCCAAAAATTCTAAAACGAAATTGTTTCGAGAATCGGTGATTGGAAAATTTTCTTGAAAGGTTTTGTAAAGAGATTCGTTTAATCTCTGCTCCGGAAGGGTATCCAACTGGAAAAAACCTTTGAAAGATTGGATCTGAATGTCCAAAAAGTCAGGAGTTTCAATTTTTCCTTTAGCTACGGAAAAGTTGATTCTTTCGGTTCCCTGAGTTTTAGCGACTGCTTTAGATTTACTCATAAAAATTTTTAAGAATGAAGGGTTAAAAAATATTTTGTTTAAAAAATATCAGAGGAGAAAAAAGAGTAAAGACAAAAAGAGTAACGATGATAACGTGCGGAATAGAAGTTGAATAAGCGTTTGAAGCACCGTATTTTCTATATTGCAATATATCAGTCTATTATCTATTATCTGTTAGTCTCTAATCTGAGCTCTAACTGCAACACCGGTATATCTTTTCACGGGGTAGTGCAAAATATTTTTTCTGAAAGAAGAGAATTATAAATATCTAGTGAGAAAACGACAAAACCCTTTTAAATGAATAAAAGAGTAAGTTATTGATTTTCAATAGATAATATGATAATTGGCTTCAAACAGGACTGCAAATGTACGACTATTTGCTTGATAAAAGAAATTATAATAGAAGGAATCAGACAATTACTGATACGAAATCAATAAAATTCTGTAAGATCGCAAGTAAAAATCTGGTGGCGTAAATCTTGATTGTAATATTAGCAATAAAAATTTAAAAAATGCCATACATTCAATCAAAAAGTGAAACCAATCAACAATTTTATTATGAAGACTTCGGTTCAGGACAGCCGATCATTTTAATTCACGGTTGGCCATTAAGTGGAAAATCCTGGGAATTACAAATTCCTGTACTTGTGGAAGCAGGCTTTAGAGTCCTTGCTTACGACAGAAAAGGGTTCGGCAAATCGTCAGTTTCAAACAAGGGTTACGATTACGACGGCTTAACTGCAGACTTGCATGAAATCATCACTGAGCTTCAACTTAAAAACGTAATTCTTTTCGGTTTCTCCATGGGTGGTGGTGAAGTTGTGCGTTATCTAACAAATTACGGATCGGACAATGTAGATAAAGTGGCTTTAATTTCTTCAATTATTCCCATTGTGAAACAGACAGATGATAATGCAGAAGGTGTTCCGGAAAAGGATCTGATGGGAATTTTGGAGCAGGTGAAAAAAGATCGGGTGACCTTTCTGGCAGGTTTTCATAAAAACTTCTACAATTTTGGCTTGTTGAAACATTCTGTAAGCGAGCAGCAATTGCATTACGATTGGAGTATTTCCTCTCATGCATCTCCACTTGCAACGGTAAAAACTGCTGAAAGTTGGTCAGGAACAGATTTTAGACCAGAATTAAACAATGTAACTGTAAAAACTTTGATCATTCATGGAGACGCAGATCAAATTGTTCCTATTGAAACTGCGGGAAAACAAGCTGCAGAAGGAATTTTAAATAATATTTTCAAAATAATAAAAGATGCGCCACATGGTTTAAATGTTACGCATGCAGATGAATTAAATAAAATTCTGATTGATTTTTTGAAGAATTAATTTGACTTTAATCGTAGAAAAAGCCACTTCAATTTATTTTGAAGTGGCTTTCTTCTGCCTTATCTCTAAAGCAATTTCCGAAAAAACCGGCTCATCTCTGAACCGCTATATTTTTATTCAAAGCGCATAGTACATCTTTTAATCCTTAATACACCGGACAGCCATTCCAAAGCTATGGGCTGCAGAGGTATTAATATTAATTAAATTGTAGACTACTGAGTATGTGCTTGTTTTAGTACTCGTCCACTAGTAATTTGTTGCTATATTAGTACCATTATCGTACCTTCTACTACCAGCAGCAGGTATCTTAAGAGGTGAGGCAAATGCGCCTGCTTGGTTTTGGGAAGTGAACAATGCTGCTTCAGCATTAAACTCTGCTTGCGTAGGAATACGAAACCCAGTTAGACAAGGATTATTAATGCCGTTAACGCCTTGCCACAGATTATCGTTCTGAGGTGAATGCCAATCTAAAGGTGAAACACTAGTACCAATAAAATTTGCATTTCCCGGAACATCTGTGCTACTCAAAGTAGTTATAACTGCGAAAGTTCTCACCTGATGCCCATCCGCAAGGCGACCCCATTGATATAGGTCACCGAAAGACGCTGCGTCTGAAGAACTTGTTGCGACTTGGGTGGCGCCTAAATTTCTGTCCATCCAGATTTTTCCTGTGGCAGAGTTTGACCCGTCCTAAAAAAAGTTTACAGATTTAACTTTTATTTATTGATAGTCCTTGTACAAATTTACATTTAAATTTTAGTCCTAAAATAGTTTTACATTTGTTGTTATCAACTGAAGCGGAAATTAGCTCTGCTGAGGAGCAACTAATGAGGAATAGGTTGATCAGA
>NZ_JSYL01000008.1 GCF_000812865.1 Kaistella jeonii
CGATCAATTTAAAATCAGAAATAATTATGCAAAATCTTTTAATGGTTTTAAAACCAGAATATTAAGTAAAATAACAGCATTAACATTTATCCAACTTGTAAACGTATTTGTCTTTAAAAGAAATATGAACAATATTAAAATCTCAATAATTTAATAATGCACTACGGGTTTGAAATATAAAGTTTTACTTTTCCACAATTGGGCTCGAAACATTTTTTTTAAACTAAATTTGTAATTCTCTAAATTTTTTCATGGCGGTTATCACTTTTACATCAGATTACGGGTTAGTAGATCACAGAGTTGCTTCTGTGAAAGGGAAAATTTTGAGCTTAAATGACGAAGTCAAAATCATCGATATTTCTCATCAAATTCAAGCTTATAATTTGCTTCAGACTGCATATATCGTAAGAAATTCGTATTCATTTTTTCCAAAAGGAACGGTTCATATTATTTCAGTAGACAGTTTTTTCACCAAAGACCGAAAGTGTATTCTTTACCAAAATGACGGACATTATTTTATTGCTGCAGACAATGGCCTGCTCAGTTTGATTTTTTATGATATTAAACCCGAAGCAGTTTATGAAATCACTTTAAACAATCGGTTTGATGATGAAGTAAGCTTTACTTCCACCGATATTTTTGCGCCTGTTGCTGTTCATCTTCACAATGGTGGTTTACCAGAAGTGATTGGCAGAAAATTTAAAACACCGAGGCAACTTTCGTTCCCAAGACCAGTTTATAACGAAAGTGAAAAGATGATCATTGGGGAAATTATGTACATTGATAATTTTGGAAACGTGGTTTCAAATATCAGCAAAAAATTTTTTGAAAAGAATAACATTGCCTTGGAAAATTTCATCATTAAATTTAGAAATTTAGCCCTTTCAAAAATTCACAATCAATACACCGATTTTGTAAACGACTGGACAAATGAACATGAATATCACGGCAAATCAGCGGCGATTTTCAATGATGCTGGTTTACTCGAACTCACGATCTACAAAGGCAACGAACACAATGGTGCCAAAAGTTTATTTGGTCTCCAGGTCGGCGAAAATATCTATATCGAATTTCAGTAATTTTAAAAAAGATTTTCTGAATTAAAAAAAATAGCCGACTCCAATAAGAGCCGGCTATTTACTATATATTAAGATTTGATTACCTGATAATCTTCTTAGTGATCGTTCCTGTTGACGTATTAACACTCACAACGTAAGTTCCAACTGGATAATTCGACATATCTAATTTTTCCTCTGAACTGTTTAGTTTGCCTATATTCTTAACCAATTTTCCTGAAGCATCAAATACTTTATAAGAAAGAATTTTATCTTTTGAAGTAATTGCAAAAATACCTTTCGTCGAAGTGGTAGAAATATTCAAGTCGTTCGCAAGTGCAGTTTCGCTTGTTGCTAAAGTTAAACATTCAATACTACCTTTCCAACCACCTTTTGTACCACCTGTATTAGAAATAAATCTAACAGTGATCGCGCCTGTTGCTGTTGTAGCCTGAAATGGTCCGGGAATGGCATTTCCTGTTAACTGAGATCCATTTGGAAATCTTTGGGATCCAATTCCTGGCCCATCATAAACAGTCATAAAATCACCCGTATCAACATCAAACTGAGTAAATGTTAGTTTCACCTTATCATTAGCATTGACAGGATAAATAGTTTTAAAATAAGATTGACTGTCGCCATAATTTCCACTAATACCTCCTGAATCTGTAAACAATACTCCACCACACCAATCGGCATCGGTAAAGATCAATTGTTCATAAGCAAAAGCTGCAGAACAATCAGCTCCAACTGCGATGGTGTAATAGCTACCCTGCATTAAATTTGTAAAATTCATAACTTTATTGGTCGTTGTACCAGAAGATATTATGGTACCATCCATTTTGGCAAGTTTGTATTTCCAAGTAGTTCCTGTAGCATCATTGATTGTTGCAGTAACAGAGGTTTTCGTAAGATTGGTAAGTGACAATCCAGCAATTGTTGCTACACAAGATGTAATACAGTCTGTTCCCAAACAACTTTTTGAGTTGATGGTATTTCTAATTAATGCGCCTGGTTGTGGTCCGAAACCTTTTGTAAAATTAATACCAACACTTGATACAAGGTGACAGTAACTCATGATCGTTCCACCACCAGTTGGTAATGGTCCTGCTGGACAAGTTCCATTTCCTGCATTTCCGGAAGCTGGTCCGCAACCGTCTATTCTTGTATTATCGCCATTCCAGAAACAGTCGTGTGTATGTGGAGAACCTAAATTATGCCCAATTTCGTGAGTCATCGCCTCAATATTCCAGGAATAGGTGGGTACATTACTATAAGCGAAATTTACGCCCGAGTATGAATATTTAGAAGTAGTACACAATGAATTAACATAGGCAATACTTGTTGTTGCAGGATTTCGTAAAAGCTGAGCTACATCTCCATTAAATGATGTTCGCGTCGTTCTGAACTGATTTAAGATATCAGAAGGAGTTCCTGAAAAAGGATCATTGGTTGTCCAGACAAAAACTTCGCTCAACGCAACGGTAATTCCGTCATTAGCATAAAGGGTAGAAATATTATTATGCATTGCAGATACCCAATTGGTTGTCGTAGTTACATTAGAACCATTTTGAGTGTAAGGTCCGTAACCGGCTTCGTAATAAATTCTTACGCAATTATCGGTTTTCTTCGCAGTCATGGTTTTCGGATTGTAGGAAGGTATTGCAGTATTTTGATTTTCAAGCAATTCATCGCTACCGCACGAAAAAGGATTTACCCCTTTCAGATTTACGTCGTTATAAGAAACGAAATCCTGAGAATTTTTCGCTTTACCAATAACAATATTACCAACATCTTTAATTGAAGTTACACCAACAACGTCATCTTTGAAAAAGCTGATTGCTACGATCGATTCGTCATCACCTTTTACAATTCCCTGGTAATAAACTCCTGGAGTATAATTAACGTATCCTTTATCGGTGTTCACCTTGAAATCTTGGGTAAAAAAATTATTTTTAATCAGTTCCAGCGTAATTGTTTTTCCTTCAAAAGGAAAATTCATTTCTAAAGCTTCCGGTCTTTCAGTCGTAATTCTCTGAATTTCACTCGTATTTAATTTCATTACGGTAATTCCTTCAGCAGCGGCATCGTAAATGCGTTGTTTCTGTGTAGAAGGATCTACAGTGAAGAAATTATACTTTGCAAACGTTTTATTTGCAGTATGAGACTTGCTCACTTTTTCAGCAACCAGCCTTAAACTCTGCGAAAATCCGAGAGCAAAAAATGCCAATGTGAAACATAATTGGAAAATTCTTTTCATAATCATTAAACTAAATTTTATTATTTTACAAAATAAGTAAAAATAAACTGAAAACGCCAACAAAAGACGAGATTCGGAAAAATTAGAGAACAGAAGCTAAAACAATCTCCCTTTGTAAAGGTTAAATTTTTATCTTTGTCGTTAAATTTTTCAGATGCTTTACACCATTCTCAAAGCCGTTCATATTATTTTTATGGTCAGTTATTTTGCAGGGATTTTTTACCTTGTTCGGCTGTTCGTCTATTATAAGGACACCGATGAATTTGAGGAAACAAAACGAAAAATTCTTCGCGAACAATATGTTTTTATGGCAAGAAGATTATGGAATATCATTACCGTTCCTGCCGGAATCATCATGCTGTTAACAGGTTTAACTATGATCTTCCTGAATTTTGGTTTAATGAGAACTCCTTGGTTTCATCTGAAACTCACTTTCCTGATCGGACTTACAGCTTATCATTACTGGTGCTGGAAAAAAGTTTTACAGATCAAAAATCTGGAGGGAAATATTCTGCCCATTGAAAACATCAAACTTCGTCAGGCAAATGAAATTGCGACTTTTATATTATTTTTAGTTGTCTTCACGGTGATTTTAAAATCGATGGTGATTGAATACTGGTGGCAATTAATCGTAGGGTTTATCGTTTTGGTAGGACTTATTATGGCAACTGTGAAACTTGTAAATAAAAATAAGAAAAAGTAATTGTCTATCAGAAATTAGTAATGGTAATATTTGATGACTATAAACCGCACAACCTGAACCCGTAACTTGAACCCAGTATATATATGATCGCAATATTTAAAAAAGAACTTTGGAGCTATTTCGGAAATTGGAGCGCATGGCTAATTATCGCTGCATTTAGTTTAATTGGGTCTTTATTTCTATTTTTCTTTGAAAATGATTCTAATATTTTCGATATTGGAACTTCAAGTTTGCAAAGCTATTTCGTTTTAGCACCTTGGTTTTTAATGTTTATCATTCCGGCAGTTTCTATGAAATCTTTAGCGGAAGAAGAGCAATCTGGAACTTTGAACTGGCTTTTTTCTCAACCTGTGAAAATTTCTGAAATTATTGGCGGTAAATTTCTCTCCGTTTGGCTCGTGGGAATTTTGTGCATCATTCCTTCCCTCGTTTATCTTTATACGATTTATATTTTAGGCGTTCCAGAAGGAAATATAGATTTGGGCGCAACTTTCGGAAGTTATTTTGGTTTAATCCTTTTAATCGCAGCTTTTTCTTCAGTCGGAATTTTAGCCTCTGCGCTTTCTCAGAATCAGATCATGGCTTATTTGCTTGGCGTTTTCCTGTGTTTCATTTTCTATTTCGGAATTGAACAATTAGCGAGTTACAAATTATTGGGTGGCGCAGATTATATTCTTGGCAATCTCGGATTTTACCAACATTTCATCGCATTTACAAGAGGATTGATCGATACCAAAGATGTCTTCTACTTTCTTCTGGTTATTGGTATTTGCCTTTTTCTGGCTAAAATTTTCGTAGAAAAGAAAAAATAACAGCTTATTAGATTTCATCAAATGAACAAAAAACAGATTATTTATATTATTGTTGGAATTCTCTTCCTACTTGGTGTTTTCGGAATTTTTTCGAAGCGCTTCGATCTTACGCAGGAAAAAAGATATACGCTTTCACCATCCACTTTAAAAATTTTAGAATCCGTTGATAAACATTTAACAGTCGATGTTTATCTGGAAGGTGATTTCCCCGCAAGTTTTCGCCAGTTGCAAAACGAAACGCGATTTATGTTGGAGGAATTTCGCAAGGTAAATCCGAAAATCGATTTCAAATTTATCGATCCGATTAAAAGCAAAATATCCAAAGAAACTTTGGCTGCGATGGGATTGCAACCCTCGATTCTTCCCGATATGAAAGACGGAAAAATTTCTGAGATCGTGATGTTTCCTTATGCGATATTGAAATATAGTTCTAACAGTTTTCCCATTCCTTTAATCATCAATCAAAGCGGAATCGACGCTTCTGAACAACTTAATCGTTCCATTGAAAATCTGGAATATAATTTTGCTTCCAACATTAAATTACTGACTGAAGATCGCAAAAAAAATGTGGGAATTCTCATTAATCAGGATGAATTAGGACCGACGCAATTTAAAGGTTTTATGGATATGGCGCTGGAAAATTACAACGCAGGTCCCATTATTCCAGCAAATCAAAAAGAACTTTCTCTAGCTGATGTTCCGAAACTGAAAAATATGGACGCAATCGTTATTGCAAAACCTAGAAAAGCTTTTACCGAAAACGAAAAGTTGATCTTAGATCAATACATCATGAACGGCGGAAAAACTTTGTGGATGATCGATGCAGTAAATGCTGAAATGGACACGCTTTTTCAGTCCAAAAAAATCATGGCTTATCCGATGGATATCAACTTGACCGATTTCTTCTTCAATTATGGAATTAGAATTAATCCAGGTTTGGTGAAAGACATGAAAAAATCTGCGCTGATTAGAATTGTTTCGGGGGAAGTCGCTGGAAACCCCCAATTCAGCAGCTTTCTATGGCCTTACTTTCCTTTGGGAATCGCAGGAAATAAAAATCCAATTACCAAAAATATTAATCCCGTTAAATTTGAATTTCCAACATCTATCGATACTTTAGGAAGGAAAAACATTAAAACTAATGTTCTTTTTGAATCCAGCGAACGAACGAGTATCAAACAAGTTCCGAATTACGTTTCTTTGGCAGAAATTGTGCGAACAGATTCCTTAAGTGAATTCGATAAACCTACAGCGGCGAAAATTTTCGCAGTCAGTTTAGAGGGAAAATTTAGTTCTGCTTACGCAACCAGAAGTGAGCGAAATTCTTACCCTGATTTTAAAGCTCAGAGTAAAAACAATAAAATGATAATTATTGCAGATGGTGATGTCGGCAGAAATCAAATTTATAAAGGAAAAGCGCTTCCTCTCGGCGAAGATCTACTGACGAAACAAACCTACGGCAACGAACAGTTTTTGAGAAATTCCCTCGATTTTCTTTTGGATGATTCCAATTTAATGGAATTAAGAAACCGAAATATTGAAGCCAGATTACTCGACAGACAAAGAATCGACGAAGAAAAAACGTACTGGCAATGGATCAATTTATTATTTCCTTTGGCAATTATCGCAATTTTAGGAGGATTTTTCTATTGGTGGCGAAAAAGAAAATTTCATTAAATAAGAGAACTTCAAGTATAAATCTTAAAGGTTTTTTTTTGGTTAAAATTCAGAAAGAGAAATGACTTTAAACATCTTTGATAAAATCCTCATATTCATAGAAAACTCTTTCAAATCCTTCCATTTTTTCTATAAAAAATTCAAATATTTCTTGCCAAGTATTTTTATTATAGATCGAAACATTTTCTTTAGTGATCCAAAAACGTGAAATTACTTTTCCGTTTTCTAAAGTGTAAAATTCATCTTTTTGAACAGCACCAACTTCTTCTTCTAAAATAGATTCCAAGGACCACATTTTTTCAAAGTAGGCATTCCTAAAGAGTTCATCACTCATTTCTATATCCAAAGATACCTCTGCTTTCTTCGGATCTGCATTAAATTTAAAGGAGAAATCTTTAATTTTAGTATTATAAAGAATCCACTTTCGAGGAAAACTTTTCCCGAAAGCGATCCAAAATTCTTGTCTATAATGTTGTGCTTCTTGTTTGCTAAACATTCAAATAAAATTAACCAACCGCTAAATTAATCAAATTATCGTGCTTTTTCCAGCTTCTAAAAACTTTTACTTAATTTTGCTTTATGCTATCGAAAAAATCCCAATATGCTTTTAGAGCCCTTTCCTATCTTGTAGGGAAAAAAAATGAAGGTCCGATTTTGATTTCAGATATTGCCACAGAGAAAAAAATACCTATAAAATTTTTAGAAAATATTCTTCTTGAACTTAAGAAAGCCGAAATTCTTGACAGTAAAAAAGGAAAAGGTGGTGGCTATTTTTTCAATGCAGACCCGTCTAAAGTTTCGCTTGCTACCATAATTCGTTTGGTGAATGGTCCCATTGCGATGATTCCGTGTGTAAGTATTAATTTTCATGAGCAATGTCTCAATTGCAACCAGGAACACTGCGGTTTACACGATATCCTCATCGAAGTTCGAGATGCGACTTTAGCGATTTTAGAGAAGAAAACTTTGCTGGATATCGCACATTAATTCATTATCTTTTTATTTGACTTATTAGTCCACTAATTTGGTAGAATAGTAAATTTATCGCAAATTTGTTGACATTAAATTAATAAATAATGTTCTCAACAGAAGAAATTCAACAGATAGAAAAACTTTCTCTTGAGCAAAGTCTTTTTAAATTGTGCGAGATGATTCCAGATGGAATTGTCTTTTCAACTTCTTTAGGTCAAGAAGACCAAATTATCACCGATGTTATTTTTAAAAATAAATTACCCATTAAAGTTTTTACGCTTGATACAGGGAGATTATTTTACGAACATTACGACCTTCTTGCCAACAATAATTCAAAATACAAAATCAAAACAGAAGTTTATTTTCCTGATGCTGATGATGTGGAAAAATTTGTAAACGAAAAAGGAATTAATGGTTTTTTTCATTCCATAGAAAACAGAAAAGAATGTTGCAATATCCGAAAAGTAAAACCACTCAATCGCGCTTTGGCAGGTGCAAAAATCTGGATTACCGGACTCAGAAGTGAGCAATCAGAAAATCGACATTCCTTAAAAATGTTAGACTGGGACGAAATCAGACAACTCTACAAATTCAATCCATTAATACACTGGAGTTACGACGATGTTTTAAAATATATTAAGGAACATCAAATTATGGATTTACCTCTTCATAAAAAAGGGTTCATCAGCGTTGGTTGCAAACCGTGCACAAGAGCAATTGAACCCGGTGAAAATCCTCGCGCCGGAAGATGGTGGTGGGAAGAATCTCAGAAAGAATGCGGTCTGCATTCAGAAAAATAAAAATTCTAAAACTCAATTATGTCAAAATATCATCTAAATGATCTGGAGCAATTAGAAGCAGAAAGCATTTATATTATGCGGGAAGTTGCAGCGCAATTTGAAAAACCTGCACTTTTATTTAGCGGTGGAAAAGATTCAATTACGCTGGTTCATTTAGCGATGAAAGCATTTGCTCCGATGAAAATCCCTTTCCCTTTAGTTCATATCGACACGGGTCATAATTTCCCGGAAGCCTTGGCTTACCGGGATTTTTTAGCCAAAGAAATCGGTGCAGAATTAATTGTCAGAAAAGTCGAAGACACGATTCACAAACAAAAACTGACAGAACCAAAAGGAAAATTCGCTTCCAGAAATTGGCTACAAACTCATACTCTATTAGAAACGATTGAAGAATTTCAATTTGATGCGTGTATTGGTGGAGCGCGCCGTGACGAAGAAAAAGCCAGAGCAAAAGAACGATTTTTCTCCGTACGAGACGATTTCGGACAATGGGATCCAAAACTTCAAAGACCTGAATTATGGAAAATCTACAACGGAAGAATTCACAAAGGTGAAAATGTTCGCGTTTTCCCAATTTCAAACTGGACTGAACTTGATGTCTGGAATTATATTAAAAAAGAAGATATTCAATTGCCATCTATTTATTTTTCACATGAAAGAGAAGTTTTAGAATATGAAGGCCAATTAATTGCAGTTTCAAATTTCATTCAAATTGATAAAGAAGATGTAATTTCTACGAAGACTGTTCGTTACAGAACCGTTGGTGATATGACTTGCACGGCAGCAGTGGAAAGCAATGCAGCAACTTTAGATGAAGTAGTTCAGGAAATTACGGCTTCCAGAATTTCGGAAAGAGGTGAAACCAGAATCGATGATAAAGTTACCGAAGCCGCGATGGAAGACCGAAAAAAGGGAGGATACTTTTAATGAGCAATAAGAAATAGGTAATGAGTAATTGTTAACAAGAAATGCAATTATTACTCATTACCAATTACTCATTACTAAAAATAAAAAGAAAAAGAAAAAGAAAAAGAAATATGGATATATTAAGATTAATGACCGCTGGAAGTGTTGATGATGGCAAAAGTACCTTAATTGGTCGGCTTTTATACGACAGCAAAAGTATTCTGGTGGATCAACTGGAAGCCTTGGAAAAACAATCTAAAAATAAAAATTCCGACGGAATAGATCTAGCTATTCTTACCGATGGTTTGCGAGCTGAACGGGAACAGGGAATTACCATCGATGTGGCGTACCGATATTTCTCAACACCGAATCGGAAATTCATTATTGCGGATGCTCCAGGACACGTTCAGTACACAAGAAACATGATCACGGGTGCGTCTAATTCTGACTTGATGATCATCCTCATCGATGCGCGACAAGGCGTGATTGAGCAAACCAGAAGGCACAGTATTATCGCTTCTCTTTTGAAAATTAAGCACGTGGTAATCACTGTGAATAAAATGGATTTAGTCAATTATTCTGAAGAAATTTTTGAAAATATTAAAACCGATTATCTGGAAATTGCTAAAAAATTAGACCTCAACAATATTCAGTTCTTCCCAATTTCTGCTTTAGATGGAGATAATATTGTGGATCGATCTACCAAAATGCTTTGGTTTAAAGAAAGTTCATTATTAGAATATTTGGAGCAAGTTGAAATTAATAAAGAAATTAACTTGGATGAAACTCGGTTTCAAGTGCAGTTTGTAATCCGTCCTCAAACCGAAGAATTCCATGATTACAGAGGTTACGCTGGAGAAATCGTGAGCGGAATTTATAAAAAAGGAGATCGAATAAAAGTACTGCCACAAAATATTGAAACCACAATTTCTAAAGTTGAAACTGGTGGAAAAGAAGTCGATGAAGTTTTTGCGCCACAACCCGCCGTAATTCATATTGAAGATGATATTGATATTTCGCGTGGGGATTATTTTGTTCATGCAGATCAAATTCCGACCGTGGCAAATGAATTTCAAGCGTTGGTTTGCTGGATGGATCATAAGGAATTAGTTCCGGGAAATAAATATTTCCTTCAACACAGAAGCAAATTGATTAAAGCCATCGTAAAAGAAATTGATTATAAAATTGATGTTAATTCGCTAAAAGAAACCTCGACAGATTCTGTAAAACTCAATGAAATTGTACGAGTCACTATAAAAACTGCGAGTCCGTTAGTTTTCGATTCGTTTGAAAAAAACAAAGGAACAGGAAGTGCAATTTTGATCGATGAAACCAGCAATTCAACTGTTGGTGGCGTAATGATTTTATAAGAGATGAGCGAAGTTCAACCCAATAATATGCATCCGGTATTCCTCAATCTGGAACGGATTTCTGTAATGTTAGTTGGACATGATGATTTGATTTTCAGAGCAGTAAAACAAATAGGTCGCAATTCTATCAACTGTAAAATTAAAATCTTTGATGAAAACATTTCTGATGAATTAATCGAATTGTCATCAGCCAAATCCAACATCACTCTTTTTGCTCGAAAAATGGAAGAAGATGATCTACAGGATTTTGCATTATTAATTATTTCTATCGAAGATCACGAATATGAAGAACATCTTCTTCAAATTTCCCAAAATAAAAATATTCTCATCAACGTTATTGGTAAGCCACAAATCAGTGACTTTTCTTTGGTTTCGGTCATTAAAAAAGAAAATATAAAACTGGGAATTTCTTCTAATGATTATTCGCCAGAAGTTCAGAAAAGAATCAACCGAATCATCGAACACAGTATTCCTTCTGACCTTGAGGAGTTTATCGACAAATTAAAGCTTACGTATAAAAATCCTTTAATGAACCGGGATGATGAACTAAAAACGCTCGATAATATTACCGCAGAATATCTTGACCAGAAACAAAAACATCTACTCGCAGATTCTGAATTCGAAAATTTAGAGAAAATAACTAAAGCAGTTCGTCGTCATTCTAATATTTATCTAGGTATTATCGGTGTTTTGGTTTTAATTGCCGTTCTCTCTTATATTCTTTTTGAATTTCAATTATTTCCAAATATCAATGAATTTCTAAATGCTGACAACCATATTTTCTATAAAATGTTGGCGGTCGGTTTCGTTGCAGAATTGGTTGTGGGAAGTACCGGAATGGGTTACGGAATCATTTGCACTACGATTCTTTTGATGCTGAATATTGCTCCACCGATTATTAGTGCAAGTATTCACTCTGCGGAAACATTTACGTCTGCAGCGGGAAGTATCAGTCATTTTCGATTAAAGAATGTGAATATTAAATTGGTAAAAGCATTGTCATTTCCCGCAATTATCGGTGCGATTGTCGGTGCATTATCACTGACTTATTTTGGGGAACATTACGCTCATATTTTGAAACCATTGATTTCCTGCTATACTTTATATCTAGGAATTAATATTTTACGAAACGCATTCAAAAAAAATAAAAAAAAGAATTCTACCCAGAAATCTGGACGAAACATCAGAGTTTTAGGATTATTCGGTGGTTTTATCGATTCTTTTACCGGCGGTGGATGGGGTCCGATTGTTACAGGAACTTTATTAAAAGATGGACGAACTCCAAGATATGTCATCGGAAGTTCTACCTTCGCGAAATTTATTTTGACAATTACGAGTGCAATCACTTTTGTAATGACCATCGGAATTCAGCACTGGAACATTGTTCTCGGAATTTTGATCGGTGGAATTATTACCGCGCCTTTTGCAGCAATGCTTACGAGCAGATTACCTATTAAGAAAATGTTTGTTGTGATTGGAGTTCTAATTATTACTTTAAGTTTAATTTCAATTGTAAAATCATTGACTTAAAAAATCTGAAACAGAATTTTTATCAATAAAAAAACCTTCTATTACAGAAGGTTTCAAATATATTTTACGAGAAATTTTTAAATAACTCCCAAATCCTTTCCTACTTTTTCGAAAGCTGCAATCGCTTTGTCTAACTGATCTTTGGTATGTGCCGCAGAAAGCTGAACTCTGATTCTTGCCTTTCCTTTCGCCACAACCGGAAAGAAAAATCCGATGACGTAAATTCCTTCATCCATTAAATGTTCTGCCATTTTTTGAGCTAAAGGTGCATCGTACAACATTACTGGGACAATCGCAGCATCACCATCTGGAATATCAAAACCTTTGGCTTTCATTTCTTTTCTAAAATATTCTGCATTTTCCATGACCTGATCTCTCAAAGTAGTATCATCGGAAATCATATCCAACACTTTAATTGCAGCACCAACAATTCCTGGAGCGAGAGAATTTGAGAATAGATAAGGTCTTGAACGCTGTCTTAACATATCGATGATCTCTTTTTTACCGGAAGTAAATCCACCGAGTGCTCCACCTAAAGCTTTTCCTAAAGTAGAAGTGATAATATCTACTCTTCCCATTACCTCATTAGCTTCATGCGTTCCACGACCAGTTTTACCGATAAATCCTGTTGCGTGAGAATCATCGACCATCACTAAACAATCATATTTATCTGCTAAATCGCAAACTCCTTTTAAATCGGCAACAATTCCATCCATGGAGAAAACTCCGTCGGTTACGATGATTTTGAAACGGTGGTCTTTTTTTGAAGCCTCAATTAACTGCTCTTCCAAATCTGCCATATTATTATTCTTGTAACGGTATCTCGCTGCTTTACACAAACGAACGCCGTCAATAATGGAAGCGTGGTTTAATTCATCAGAAATAATCGCATCCTGATCTGTAAACAAAGGTTCGAAAACGCCGCCATTTGCATCGAAACATGCCGCATATAAAATCGTGTCTTCTAAACCTAGAAATTTAGAAATTTTCGCTTCCAGTTCTTTATGAATATCCTGAGTTCCGCAAATAAAACGCACCGAAGACATTCCGTAGCCGTGACTTTCGATCATCTCTTGGGATGCTTTCATCACTTCTTTATTATTCGATAATCCCAAATAGTTATTTGCACAGAAATTCAAAAGCGTTTTTCCGTTGGCTTCAATTACCGCAGATTGCTGTGAGGTAATTATTCGTTCGGTTTTGAACAAGCCGTCATTCTTAATATTTTGAAGTTCGCTCTGAAGAGTTTCCAGATAATTTTTAGAAATCATAATTAATTATTTTGAAATGCTAATTTAAGAAAAAAGCCCTCATTACTGAGAGCTTTTAGTTTTATTCTTTTATAAACTTAAGATTTTGATCATCTATTTTTAAGAGATAAACTCCTTTTGGAAGGATATTTACATCGATTGTTTTATCAGAAGAATATTTACCAGCTTTTATCAGTTTACCTTCCATGCTGTAGATTTCAAAAGATTGCGCTTTTGAAATTCCTGTAATGGTAATTTGATTTCGTACGGGATTAGGGTAGATTTTAACCGCTTCTTTTTCTGAATTTCCTACGGCTAGAATTCCAGTGTCTTTGGTAACGGTTGAATTTTTCTGAACAATTTGATATTCATAATTAAACTGAACGGATGCAACCGGGAAGCCAACCGTTTTTGCAAAATTCTGATTATTGATGGTATTATCTAAAACAAGATAGGCGACTTGTCCACCGGTTCCGTTCACTTTGATTGGTAAAGGCAATTCGAAAAAGCTTACAGAAGCGTTACTTTGAATCTGGCTCACCTTAAATCTTAATATTTGATCTGCATTTTGGTTCCATTTGATTGTATAAGTTGGATATCCTTGTCCGTAAATCCAGTCATTAAAAAATTTTGTAAAATCCTTTCCAGTCGAAAGTAAAAGCGAATTTTTGAAATCTGCAGTTTTTACATACTTGTAAGCAAGATTTGGACGTGAATGATAATCCCGAAGTGCGGAGTAAAATACTTCATCTCCCAGGATCCATTTCAACATTTTCAATGCATAACCACCTTTAGAATAACTTAATCTGCTGCTAAAAAGTACATTATTATTGTTCAAGTTACTATCTGCAACATATACACTTCCACCAGTAGAACTGGTTATATTGGTGATCTCATTCGAAAGATAGGTCATAAACTGAGCATTCGTCATCAATAATTTTTCGTTGGCAAGAGTGGCGCCATAAGTGGCAAAACCCTCATTTAACCAGACATCATTCCACGCGCCACAAGTAACTTTATCACCAAACCATTGATGGGCTAATTCGTGTGCAATAATCGATCTGCTCCATGCTCCCATAGATGACATTGTCGCATGTTCCATTCCGCCGCCCCAACCGAATTCCATGTGACCATACTTTTCATTTCTGTAAGGATATGGTCCTAAATAAATTTCGAACATTTCCATAATATTTTTAGTATAGGCAATGTTTGACATGATTGTCGTGTTGGCAGTCGTAGCAGGATATAAATAATTTACAAACGGAAACGGCGGCGTTCCCATCGTATCATTAATTTTGGTATAATTCGTAATTCCCAATGCAATTAAATAGGCAGGGATCGGATAATTGGTTTGCCAAAAAGTTAGTTTATTGCTTCCTGTGATTGTTTCTGAAAATAATTTTCCGTTCGAAGCAACATTATACTGAGAAGGAGTCGTAATTTTCATATCGACTTTTTCAATTTTATCATTCATACTCTGTTTTGTAGGGAACCATTCCTGCGCACCGTAAGGTTCAGAAAGGGTAAATAAAACTGGAGTTCCGCCCTGTGTAGAAACGGTGAACGCGTCACCCGCACTTCCGGCCGTATCTGGAGCACCAGAATATTTCACCGACAAAGAATCTAAGGTTGAAGCTGGAATATTAACAGGAAAATCTATTTTAAGTTCCTTCGAAGATAATTGAGTGAAGGTAAGATTTGCGCCATGGTATTTAACTTCTGAAACGGTCAAGACATTTGAAAGATCAAAATAAATACTCGACATATTTTGTTTCGCCTGAAAATGACTCGTAACCGTACCACTTACAAATTGTGCTGCAGGATCTAAGCTCAATTCCAAACGCTGATATTTTAAATCATAATTCAAAGTATTCGGATTTTCATTATAACCGATCATTTTTGAATATCTGCTGAGCTCACTTTTTATCATGCTTTTTCGTTCAGCTTCCTCATTTTTTTGGGAATAAATTTGAACACAAATCATAGCAAGAATTAAGACGTATAATTTTTTCATTTAAAAATTTAATTTGCGATAAAGATAAAAAAAACCTTCCAATTATTATTGAAAGGTTAATGATTTTAGGAAAATATTGTTATAAACTCAACGCAGGTTGTAAAAGCTGTTCCATTTTGCTTTTCACCTGATCGACAGAACCTGCATAATTATTGATCAATAAGGAAAATACCAGTGTTTTTCCGGTGTTGGTTTTCATGTAACCTGCTAAAGTTTTTACTTTATTTAATGTTCCGGTTTTTGCAAAAATTTGTCCGTTCCCATTTCCATTAAACATTCTTTTCAACGTTCCCGTTTGCCCACCGATTGGTAAAGAATCGAAATAGGTTTTATAAAATTTTTCATTCATTAAACCTGTTAGAAATTTAACCTGGGCAATTGGAGTTACCAGATTACTTCTTGATAATCCACTTCCATCGATATAATTTAAGCCGCTCGTATCAAAACCGATCGAATTCAAATGAGCAACCACTGCATTTCTACCCGACTCTAAAGTCTGATCGCCGTTTTTTTGAAAACCAACTGTTCTCAAAAAAGCTTCAGCCAAACCATTGTCACTATGCTGATTGGTGTAGGTCATAATATCGGTCAATGTTGGAGACTGGTAAGCTGTTATCAATTCTCTTTTTTCAGGATTTGGATCCGTCATTCTTGGAGTTACTTTTCCACTTACGTGAATACCACTTTTTAAAAGGGTTGCTCTTAAAGTATTTGCCAAATAAGCAGGAGCATCGGGAACTTTTGTCGTTAAACCGATCCCTTCAAACTTGTCGGCATAAACCATCTGTTTGATATAGGGAGAAATGTAATAGAAATTTTTATTTTCAGCGAATGGATTAGATTGTTTGGCGATCAACTTTTCATTAGAAGGACTGATTTCTAAAGTAGAACCAACCGGTAAATAATAATTGCCATTTTCTAACCAAACGATATTTTCGGGTAAAGTCTGCGATTTATTGGCTTTGAAAACTGCGGTCTGAATAATGATATCACCGCTTACTTTTTTAATTCCTTTTCCAGCCATTGCCAAAACAAAATCAGAAACAATATCTCTGTAAGAAGAAGCGCCAGCTTTATTCGTTCCTAAAGAAGGATCACCGCTTCCAACAACATACAAATTTCCCTGCAGATTTCCATCTACATCGATCGTTCCAGAATATTCGAGTTGCGTGATCCAACGAAATTTTTCACCCATCAAACTCATTGCAGTTTCGGTAGTCAACAATTTTGTAGTTGAAGCCGGAACTAAAGGCGTATTTTCATTATAAGAACTTACCACTTTTTTGGTCTTTGGATCATAAATTACAAAACCCCAGCTCGCATTTCGAAGAACAGGATCACTCATCATCGAATTAATGTTAATGTCAACCAATTCTTTGGCGGTCATTAATTTCTCTGTAGAAGCGAAGTCTTTCGGTGAATTTGAGGATTGATTATCGTAAGATTGAGGATAAGTCGAATTTGTAAAAGTTCCTTGAGAGAATGCAAAAGCTGAAACAGCAAGTGCGGAAGAAACAAAAATATTTTTAAGTCTAATCATTTAATATAAATTTATTTGATTATCGCTGATTGATCATGTTAACCTTATATAAAGAAAGCAACATATTTCCAACGGTCAAAAGTATCAATTATTATCGAAGTACCGTGTTTTCACCCTAATAAAAACATCTTAATTATGTTAAATACTGTTAAAAATCCACAAAAATCAGCTTTTTAATACTTTGATATGCAGTGATTTCCTCAAATTCTTCAAAACTTTTCAAAATTAAATTCTTGTACTCATTGTAAGTTTTACCTCTCGGGAGCTTTAACAAAATCTGATATTGGTACATTAAATTCAATTTCCCAATGGGTGATTTTTCAGGACCCAAAATACATTCTGGTGGTAAATATTTATGCAGAATAGAACCCAAAAACTGGGAAGCACGATTGACCTTGTCTTCTTTTCGATGTTTCAATTCAATCATTATTAATTTTACGAAAGGAGGATACAAAAATTTCTTTCGCTCTTCCAGAAAATGCTCATAGATTTTTGAAGGGTCATTTTCTTTGATCAACTGGAAAACAGAATGTTCTGGATTGTAAGTTTGAATTAAAACTTTTCCTTCGCCCGAAATTCTTCCTGCTCTACCAGAAACCTGCGTGATCAACTGAAAAGCTCTCTCCTCCGCACGAAAATCCTGAACATACAACATCGAATCAGCTCGTGGAATGGCGACCAATTCTATATTTTCGAAGTCCAGACCTTTTGATATCATTTGCGTTCCGACCAAAATATCGGTTTCGCCATCTTCCAATTTCTCGTACAATTTTTCATAGGCGAACTTTTTGCGCATTGAATCTACGTCCATTCGATCGACTTCTGCTTCAGGAAAAATCTTGACCATTTCCTCGTGAATCTGCTCTACCCCGACTCCTCTAACATTCAAATTTTCTGAATTGCATTTCGGACAAGCATTTGGTTTTGAAGCTTTCTGACCACAGTAATGGCATTTCATTTCGTTCGAAAATTTATGATAAGTCATCACAACATCACAGTTTGAACAGTAATTAACGTAACCACAGCTTTCACATTCCACCACATTGGCGTAACCACGGCGGTTGTGTAGGATCATGGTTTGCTTTTTCCGGTCGAGTTCTTTTTTTATTTCGTCAATTAATTTTAAAGAGAAATTTCCTATGATTTTTTTTGAATCCTGTTCTTCTTTAAAGTTGATCAGCTCAAATTCGGGCAACTTCACCTTTCCAAACCTTTCTCCTAAAAAAACATAAGCCAGTTTCTCTTTTTTAGCTAAATAATAAGATTCCACAGAAGGCGTTGCAGAACCTAAAATTACATTCGCCCCATACATTTTTGCTAAAACCTGTGACGCATCTTTTGCATTGAAAAAGGGAGAAACTTCTCTCGGTTTATAAGCAGAATCGTGTTCTTCATCGACGACTATTAAACCTAAATTTTGGTAAGGAAGAAACAACGCATTTCGTGTTCCGATCAAAATTCTTAAGTCGTTATTTCTGACTCTTCGCCAAACTTCAACTCTTTCAAAATCAGTCAATTTTTGATGATAGAAACCGAGTTGTTTACCATATTTCTTTTCTAAACGCTGTACAATTTGTTTCGTAATGGCAATTTCTGGAAGCAAGAACAATACATTTTTCCCAGCTTCAATTGTTTCTTCAATCTTGTCTAAATAAAGATGCGTTTTCCCGGAAGAAGTAACGCCGTGAAGCAACACATTTTTTCCTTCTTCTAAAGCTTTATCAATTTCTGTTTTGGCTTCAAGTTGTGCATCTGTCAAAGAATCTAAATCTTCAATTTCGCCTTCATAGGTTTGCAAACGGTCTTTCTGAAGATAATATTCCAGCACCAAATTTTTCTCTATTAAGGATTTTAACTGGGAATGTGCAAAATTTCCGTCTTCTAAAATATCTGATTTTTTGATTGTTTTTTCAGGATCTTCAGTATGTTGTTCTAACAATAAAAGAAATAATTCCTGCTGTTTTGGTGCTTTCTTTAATAACAAAAGTATTTGAGCCAGACTTTTACTAGAAATTTCCTCTTCATTAATTTTTAAAAAAGCAATTTCTTTGGCTTTGTACTTTTCAGCAATTTTTTCGTCAACTTCAATATATTGTAAATCGATCAAAGATTTTATTGTTTTCACAATTTCCTTTTTAGGAATAAAAGCTTCAATCTCCGTTAAATTAATGAGTTGCCGCACTTCCAAAGCTTGAATGAGATACATTTCATTTACATCTAAATTCTGAAAATCGATGGTAATACCAGATTTCAGTTTTAAATAAGTTTCACTTTCCAGCTTCAAAGAAGAAGGAAAAGCAAAGCGGTAAATCTCGCCAATATTGCAGAGGTAATATTTGGAAAGCCAGTCCCAGAAAGAGATCTGCTCTTTCGGTAAAATAGGAAAATCATCTAAGAGATTGATGATCTCTTTTGGCGCAAAAGCCTCCGGTTCTTGATCATGAAGATCGAAAACAATTCCGGTATAAATCTTTTTTCCACCAAAAGGTACCAAAACCCGCATTCCGTTTTCTATTTTTTCTGCAAGTTCAGCGGGAACTTTGTAGGTAAAAGTTCCTTTTAAATTGAGCGGAAGAATGATTTGGGCAAAAGTTGGTTTGATGATAAGATGATTTGGTGATGTTCGAAAGTTTGATTTACAAATTTAGAAATAAATTTCGGCTAAAGCCAATTGCATTTCTTCCATTAAAAAACGGGCTAAAGCCCGTTTCTATTTATATCTACAATTTAAAAAATTCAAAATAAAGAATTTAATCTTAAAATTATTTACCTTTTCTTCTGTCTAATTCTTTTTGAATTAAACCTAATTCTCGTCCTGTTTGTCCTGCAACAGAAGTATTTTCCTGCGCTCTCCTCGTCAAATAAGGAACGACATCTTTTACCGGACCGTACGGAAGGTATTTGCAAACGTTGTATTTTTCTGCTCCTAAATAGTAGGTAATATTATCGCTCATTCCGTACAATTGACCAAAATGAACTTGCGCGTGATCGTGTGGCAATCCCATCGCTTTCATTTTATCCATCACGAGTTCGGTAGATTTTTCGTTGTGTGTTCCGAAAAATCCGGAAACTTTATCTAAATTCTTTAAGACAAAATCCACGGCAGCGTTATAATTATCGTCGGAAGCTTGTTTGGTTGGCTGAATCGGATCAGGATATTTCATCGCAGAAGCACGCGCTCTTTCCTTTTCCATGTAAGCGCCACGAACGAATTTGTAACCGAGGAAATAATTTTTCTCCTTGGCTCTTGCTAAATCCTTCGCAAGATATTCTAATCTCCCGGTTCTGTACATTTGAATGGTATTCCAAACGATGGCTTTTTGCTTGTTGAATTTTTCCATCATCTCATTCACCAAATTATCGGTGGAATCCTGCATCCAGGTTTCTTCGGCATCGATCATCAATACAACATTTCTGTCGAAAGCCATTTGACAAACTTCTTCAAATCTTCGTACAACTCTCGCCCATTCTTCTTTTTGAGAAGTGGTTAATTCTACATTTTTACCAAGTTCTTCGTAAATTTCAATTCTTCCGAAACCTGTTGGTTTAAACACTACAAAAGGAATCGCCGGATTTCCTTCTGCAAATTTGATATTTTGCTTAATTTCTGTGCACGTATCATCAAAAACCTTTTCTTCTGCTTTTCCTTCGATGGCGTAATCAAAAATACTTCCGACATGATGCTTAAACATTTGTTTCACCACTTTCATGCTTTCTTCATGAGTTTCGCCCCCGCAAAACTGCTCGAACAAAGTTTTCTTCACAATATCGGTAACGAAAGGGAAATTATTTTTCACTGTAAAATTGAGTGCAGAAATTCCAACATTCGTAATAAGCGGTTGCTCAATGGCTTTGAACATCCAAAATGCTTTTTTGAGTTGAGAATCAGTTTTGTCTGCAAAGGCAATTTGCGTGTTATTGAAAATACTCATGATAATTATTAAAGTGCAACAAATTTAATGTAACTCTATGAATTGATAAAACTAAATTAAAGTTTAATTTTGTGATAAATTTCAGTTTAATGATATCAATTTTAGATCAGGATTTCTCCCAACTCAACGATTTTCTTACGCAGTTAAAACCGACTCAACTTTTAATTCTGGTTGATGAAAACACTCATGAATATTGCCTTCCAACACTTCTGGAAAATTTAGAAACCGAGATTCCATTTGAAATTATTGAAATTGAAGCCGGCGAAGAATTGAAAACTTTGGAAACAGCGACTCAACTGTGGGAAATTTTGACCGAATTTGAAACGGACCGGAAAGCTTTAATGATTAATTTAGGAGGTGGCGTAATTACCGATATGGGCGGATTTATCGCTTCAACGTACAAAAGAGGAATTCCTTTTATCAATATTCCGACGACTCTTTTGGGAATGTGCGATGCTTCTATTGGCGGGAAAACCGGAATTGACCATCAATTTTTAAAAAATATTATTGGAACATTTGCACATCCGGAAGCAATTTTTGTTTTTCCGGAATTTTTGAATACGCTACCATTTGAGGAACTTCGCAGTGGTTTTGCTGAAATGCTGAAACATGGTTTAATTACCGATGAAAAGCATTGGAATGATTTAATTTCAATTCAAAATTTAACTCCAGAAAATGTTTTTCCTTTCATTGAAACGTCGATGAAGATTAAACAAAACGTGGTTGAACAGGATTTTGCAGAACAAAATATTCGTAAAACTCTAAACTTTGGTCACACAATTGGTCACGCTTTAGAAAGTTTATTCTTATTAAAAGGAAAACCGATCATGCATGGTGAAGCGGTTGCTTTAGGAATGATTTGTGAAACGAGAATTTCGATGTTGCAGGATTTGATTTCAGAAGAAACATCAGATACCATTATTTCTAACCTTCGAAAATTCTTCCCTCACATCAATGTAAGCGCATTTTCAGGAGAAGAAATTTTAAATCTAATGAAAAATGATAAAAAGAACTCTCACGGAAATATTAATTTTTCTTTATTAACCGAGATAGGAAATTCAATTTTTAATTGTTCTGTCCCTGCTGAAAACATAAAAAACTCATTGCTTTATTATCAAAATATGCCATAAAAAGTAATTAAACTGCTAAACTTCATTCCCATACAAATATTGTGTGGGAATTTTTATTTTATCATAAATAACTGATTTAAAGGTAATTAAAATGTGTATTATTTAAACCATTGTTTAATTTTTTTTTATTATGTATTGTTTTGGCACAGCATTTGAAAGTACTCCACTCGTAAAACAAAAATAAAACGCAATAGTAACGAGGATTTTATCAATTTAGAAATTAAATAATTTCAATTATTAATGAGGAAAAAATCAAATTATTAGAAACGTAAAATTAATTAGAAAAATTTAAGATTATGAAAAAGTTATTTTTAGGTGCAGCAGTAGCAATAAGTTCTTTGACCTTTGCACAACAATTCGGTATCAAAGCAGGAATGAATGTATCCTCTTTGTCTAAAGACGCTTCATTAAGCGATCAAAAATCTAAAATCGGTTTCAATGCAGGAGTTTTTATGAACGCTCCATTGGGATCTAACTTTAGCATCCAGCCTGAGTTACTTTATACTCAATATGGTGCGAAAGGAAATTTCACGGCTCCAGTTATAACAAGTGGTGGAATCGTAAACCAAGAATTTTCGTCTTCTACCCATTTCGATTATATCGCATTGCCTGTAATGTTTCAATATAATGCAACTCCAGCATTCTATTTAGAAGCAGGTCCGGAATTCGGTTTATCTGTAAGTGCAAAAGACAAAGTGAAAAATGAAACTACAGGGGAAACCGTTGCAGAATCAGATAACTACAAAGACAATATCAACGGATTTAACTTAGGTTTAGGTATTGGTGCAGGTTATTATTTCACACCAAAAGTAGGCTTAACAGCAAGATATGTTGCAGGTTTAACTGATGTTGCGAAAAACAGACCAAGTGGTTCTGATGCGATTAGAAACAATACATTCCAAGTAGGATTGGCTTACAAATTCTAAGTAAAAACACTTCATATATATTATTAAAAAAGGTTGGGAAATTATTCCCAACCTTTTGTTTTTTATTCATCTGTGTAATCAGGACTAGGTCCTGCCGGAACAGGATATTTTTCGGTAAAACAACCAAAACAATGATTGGAGCTTCCTAAAATTAGTTTCAAATTATCCATACTTAAAAATTCCAAAGAGTCAACACCCAAATATTGTCGAAGTTCTTCAACATTCATATTGGCAGAAATCAGATCATCTTTTGATGGTGTATCGATTCCTAAATAACATGGCGCAATAATGGGCGGCGAAACACTTCTGAAGTGAATTTCCTTCACTCCTGCATCTTTTAAAATTTTTACCAAACGTTTTGAAGTAGTGCCACGAACAATAGAATCATCGATGATCACAACTCTTTTTCCTTTGATTTCAGAAACAATAGGATTCAGTTTCAAGTTGACAATTCTTTCCCGCATTTCTTGGGAAGGAACGATGAAACTTCTGCCAATATATCTGTTCTTAATTAAAACCGGACGAAATGGAATACCAGAAGCAATTGAAAAACCGATTGCAGCAGGAACACCAGAATCTGGAACTCCAATTACAATATCTGCTTCTACAGGAGCTTGTTCCCAAATCTTCATGCCGGATTTCTCACGAATTTCGTGAACATTGATATTTTCTAAGATAGAATCCGGACGTGCAAAATAAATATATTCGAAGGCACAAATCCTTTTTTCACAGTCTTCTCTCACAAGAAAACTTTTTAAACCTGTTTCATTTTCACTCGTGTAAACAATTTCTCCCGGTAAAATATCTCTCACATATTGCGCTCCAACAGCATCTAAAGCAACAGATTCGGAGGCAGCAACGAATGTTTTCTCATCAATTGCTCCTAAAACCAAAGGACGAATTCCGTGAAAATCTCGAAAGGCAAAAAATTTATTGCGCGTCATTCCAACAACGGAATAGGCACCTTTTATTTTTTCCATAGTTGCTTTGATGGCGCCTCTTAAACCCAGATCAAGATTTTTTTGAATCAATCGCAAAATAACTTCTGAATCTGAAGTTGCTTTAAAGACAACACCTTCTGCTTCCAATTCTTTTTTGAGTTGGTCTGCGTTGGTTAAATTACCGTTGTGTGCGATGGAAAGGATGATCTGATCATATTCATTTTTAGCAAAGAAGGGCTGAAAATTATATTTTTTCTTATCTCCCGCAGTCGTATATCTTGTATGACCGATGGCAGAATTCCCCATAAAGGTTTCTGGATTTCGAATTTCTTTAAAAACATCGAGAACCAAACCTTCATCTTTAATATTAAAAATTTTTCCGTTTTTCATAACAGAAATTCCGCACGCTTCCTGACCTCTGTGTTGAAGGGCAAAAAGACCAAATTGCGAAAGGGAAAATGTATCTAAATCATTCTCAGAATACAAACCAAAAATCCCACATTCCTCGGAAGGAGCATCAAAAGGATCTTCGGTTTTGAGCAAATTTCTGCCGTACTGTCGTTCTTTGAACTGGTTTAAATAATCTTCTCTGTGTTGGCGTAAATCTTTCATTTTTTACTTTTCCTAACAAAAATTTATTTATGTAATACTTTTTTTAATCTTTCGTAGATCTCAACATAAGCTTCGGTGACTTCGCCCAAATCTCTTCTAAAACGGTCTTTGTCGAGTTTCTTCATGGTATCTTTATCCCAAAGTCTGCATGTATCGGGGGAGATTTCATCTGCTAAAATTATTTTACCGTTAGAATCTTTACCAAGTTCAATCTTAAAATCGATAAGTATGATATTCATTTGATCAAAAAGTTCAATTAGAATATCATTAATATCTGAAGACAATTCATACATCTCATCGAGTTCGTCGTAAGTTGCTGCACCTAAGAAAACGGCGTGATGATCATTAATAAGAGGATCTCCAAGATCATCTCTTTTATAACAAAGATCAAAAATAGTGACGGGAGATTTTATTCCTTCCTCCACTCCTAGTCTCTGTGCCATACTTCCGGCGGAATAGTTACGAACTACCATTTCCAAAGGAATAATGTTTACTTTTTTGACAAGTTGTTCTCTTTCGTCTAATTTCTTGATGAAATGCGTCGCGATTCCTTTCGTGTTTAAATACTCGAAAATCAGCGTGGTAATCGCGTTGTTCATTTCTCCTTTGAGATCTACACTTCCTTTTTTTTGTGCGTTGAAAGCGGTTGCATCATCTTTGAAACGGACAATCACCTCATTCGGATTATCGGTTTCGAAAACCTGCTTTGCCTTTCCTTCATAAAGCATTGCTCCTTTTGTCATTTTTACTTTTTATTAAATTTTATTTCTATTAGATTTTTACTAAAATTCCTGTAAGAACTGCAATACCAAAACTTAGCAAAGTTCCTATCAGTACATACTCTGTGAGTTTTCTCTGTTTCGCTTCGGCTAGATCACTAAATCTGAAAACCGATTTTGCGGCAATCATAAATCCAACTCCTTCCCAATGATTTACTAAAATAAATACAAATACCAAAAGTCGCTCTAAGATACCGATATATTTGCCGGCATTTACGAGAGATTCAGTTTGTAGTTTACTGTGTTCTATAGTGATGGGCGTCCAAATTGAAATAATGGTCTTGATCAATATCGAAGATGGAACCGATAAAAAGACAAATGCGGTGAACAATTTTAAATTCTCCGGATTAAAGAAATCTTCCCATTTAAAATAGGGAAAATAGAAAATAGATATTGCTACAATGACCAATATATGTGCGATTTGATCGATAAAAAACCAGGTCCTTTTCGTTTTCGGCGCTTGAAACTTTAATTTTGCCCAATCGATTAAAAAGTGAGTGACTCCGATAATTAAAGCAATCCACCATAAGTTAAAATTCCATAAAAATAAGAAGGCAAGTACGGTATGCAATAGAATATGAATGTATAAATAGATGCTTCCCCCTCTTTTTTGCTCTTTATCAGCTACCCAAGAATTAGGCTGAAGAATAAAATCTCCTAATAAATGTGCCAATATGAGAGGGATGAAAATCATTTATAATTCTGCTATTTTCTTTCTAAAAAATTGATCGGTTTCTTGTAACAATTCAAAATTAGCTCTTTTAATTCTCTGACTTACTGAAGATTGCGTGATATTGAGTTCTTTTGCGAGTTCTTCCTGTGTTAAAGCTGGATTTCGCAATAACTGATGAATAATCTCAGCAGTTGCGGCGGTCCAGTTATCAAAGTCGATTGAAGCCCATTTGAAAAGAATGTTCAAATCCCGCTTCACCTTTTCATTTTCTGTTTGTATCGCTAATGTTCTTCCCTGAGATTTAATTTCAGTCAACAACCGCCCGGAATTCACATAAGCAGACCCATTGGATTCAGTAATTTTCTCCGATTGAAAAACTTCATTTCCGATTCCGATTGCAAGACGAACATCTAAATTCTCAAAACTACGGATGAGCGATTTTAATAACAATGCTTTGTGAAATACTTCATCAACACTGCATTTTAGCTGAAATTCGTCACCGCGATATACTTCCCAGTTTTGTGGTGTAGCAGACCATGATCCCAATAAATCCTTTAGCTTTGGAAGCCATAATTCTGTTTGGGAATTTTGAGAATTAATAATATCTCCTGTAATAATCGCGATCATGTTACAAATATAAGCAATAATCCTTATAAATTCAAAATATAAGGTAAACACCTAATAAAATTCCGTTGTCGATAAGTATAAAATATAATCAAATCTACTAATAATATTCGATTATAAGCAAATTAACTTATATTATAGTTTATGTTTTGAGTAAATATTACTTAAAATATTCAACACCGTTTTTAAAAATATTATGATAATTAGCAGTTGGAATATTTTTCATTAAACCTTCAGAATACCGTTCCGCATGACCCATTCTGCCAAATATTTTTCCAGATTTAGAAGTAATTCCTTCAATTCCGAATAAGGAGTTGTTAGGATTGAACGGCATTCCGTGTGCGATGTTTCCATCGTGGTCAATATATTGTGAAGCAATCTGTCCATTCTCATACAATTCCTGAATCACTTTTTCTGAAGCCATAAACCGTCCTTCACCATGTGAGATCGGAATTGTATAAACCTGATCTCTCATCCCTTTTAACCAAGGAGAATCATCGTTGACTACTTTCACATCCACCATTTGCGAAATATGACGACCGATTGCATTGTGTGCTAAAGTCGGCGAATCTGCATCTAAATCCCGAATCTCACCATAAGGCAACAAACCAGATTTTACCAAAGCCTGAAAACCATTACAGATTCCGAGAATCATTCCGTCGCGTTCTAATAATTGATGAACTGCATTTTTCATCTTTTCATTTTTTAAAACATTGACGATGAATTTTGCAGACCCGTCGGGTTCATCTCCAGCAGAAAATCCACCCGATAAAACCAAGATTTGAGACTGATTAATTTCCGAAATCCAGGCATCCAAACTTTCATTTAAAAGTTGATGATTCAAATTAATTAATGGCAATCCTGAAACTTCAGCACCTTCTTTTCTAAAGGCATTTTGTGTTTCATATTCACAATTCGTTCCCGGAAAAATCGGTGCAAAAACTTTTGGTTTCGCTAATTGATGCTTTAAGATATGAATCGTTCTTGGCTGAATTGAATTCAATTTTGAATCTATTTCAACAACTATTTTTGATTTTTCTTTGGTTGGAAAAAGTTCCTCAAAAGTCGACTCCCACACTTCAAGTAATTTTTCGATTTTAAACTCGAAACTACTGATTTTCAGTTTATTCAAATTTGATACTTCACCAATAACTTGAAGTAAATCATTTTCTAAATCCTCTGAACTTTCTATGATTAAACCTCCAATATTCTTTGTTAAAAGTAAATTTTCATCTATATTAATTTCTGCTCCAAGATAATTACCAAAACTCATTTTTGCTAAAGCAACCGCAACTCCACCCTCTTTAATGATCTTCACCGAAACAATCTTTTTGGACTTAATATTTTTAAATATAAAATCAAATATCTTTTTCAAATCTTGGTAATTCGGCATTCCATTTTCTTGTGAAATATGGTTGAATAAGTATAATTTATTTCCGGCTTTTTTAAACTCCGGTGAAATGATATTTTTCTTTTCTCCGTTCGCACAAGCAAAAGAAATCAACGTGGGAGGAACGTGAATATCCTGGAAACTTCCACTCATTGAATCTTTACCACCAATCGCGGCCAGTTCGAAATTCATTTGCGCATCATACGCTCCAAGCAAAGAAGCCAACGGTTTCCCCCACTTCTCCGGCAGATTTCCTAACTTCTCAAAATATTCCTGGAAACTCAAACGGATGTTTTTATAATCACCGCCCATCGCAACAATCTTAGCAACACTTTCAACTACAGCATTCGCAGCGCCAACCAACGAGTTTTGAGACGATATATCGGCATCAAATCCCCAACTTGCCAAAGACACTGTTTCGATGTTTTTAGCGTTTAAAATAGGCAGCGTTTGCACACTTCCTTCCATTTCGGTCAACTGATGTTTTCCACCAAATGGCATGGCAACAGAAGTTCCGCCTACAGAAGCATCGAACATTTCAGCCAATCCTTTTTGGGAAGCGACATTTTTACTGGAAAGTATCTTTAAGAAATTTTCTTCACTGAACTTTATAATTTGATTTTCAACAGGTTGCAAGTGAGAAACTTCAGCATGCTGAGTTTTCGCACAACCGTTTGTATCTAAAAATGCTCGGCTTAAATCAACGATTTTATTTCCTTGCCAAAACATTTGCATTCTACCAGAATCGGTTACTTTCGCAACTTCAACAGCTTTTATATTTTCTTTTTCACAGAATCTGATAAACTTTTCTTTGTCTTTCGCTTCAATAACAACGGCCATTCTTTCTTGAGATTCAGAAATCGCAAGTTCAGTACCATTTAAACCTTCGTATTTTAAAGGCAAGATATCGAGGTTAATTTCCAGTGAATCAGCGATTTCGCCAATCGCTACAGAGACTCCACCTGCTCCAAAATCATTCGATTTTTTAATTAAAGTCGTCACTTCAGGATTTCTAAAGAGTCTTTGAATTTTACGCTCTTCAACTGCATTTCCTTTCTGAACTTCGGTTGACAAAGTATGAATCGATGTTTCATCCTGAACTTTAGAACTTCCACTTGCACCACCAACACCGTCTCTTCCGGTTGCGCCACCTAATAAAATAACAAGATCACCATTTTGTGGTTGCTCTCTTTTAACCCAATCTTTTTTAACGGCACCAACGACGAAACCAACTTCCATACGTTTTGCTTTGTAGCCATCGTGGTAAATTTCATTCACAGAAGTCGTGGCTAAACCAATCTGATTTCCGTAGGAAGAATAACCGTTTGCTGCTTGCTTCGTAATGGTTCGTTGTGGGAGTTTTCCCGCTAAAGTTTCAGAAATTGGTTCTAAAACATCGGCTGCTCCAGACAAGCGCATCGCTTGATACACAAAAGCACGTCCGGACAAAGGATCACGAATTGCGCCACCCAAACAAGTCGAGGCACCACCAAAAGGTTCAATTTCAGTTGGGTGATTATGGGTTTCGTTTTTAAATAATAAATACCACGGTTCTTTTTTACCATCGAATTCGGCTTCGATCTCAATCGTACAGGCATTTATTTCATCAGAAACAACAAGGTTTTCCAATTTCCCTGTTTTGTGGAAATATCTCGCACAAACTGTGGCTAAATCCATCAAAGAGATAGGTTTTAATTCCCGACCTAAAAACTTTCTCTTTTCTAAATAGTCATTAAAAATCGTTTGCAAAGTCGATTTGAAAGAATCATTAAATTGAATATCAGTCAACTCAGTTTCAAAAGTCGTATGTCGGCAATGGTCGCTCCAATAAGTATCCAAAACTTTAAGTTCTGTTTCTGTGGGATTTCTATTTTCTGATTTAAAGTATGTTTGAATAAAGCCTAAATCATCAATATCTAAAGCAAAACCATGATTTTCATAAAGTACTTTTAATTCTTCCGCAGAGAAATCATTGAAACCTTCATGTATAATAACCGGATCAGGAGTTTCTTCCGCTGGAATTTCAAGTTTCGATAAATCTTTAACCTGCGATTCAACTTTATTAATCAAATGATTTTTAATTGCTTCTACTTCAGATTCAGAAACTCCAAATAGTTCAATGAGTTTACCACTTCTTACTTTACCGTTCTCATTTTCAGTCAGTAAGGCAATACATTGTTGCGCTGAATCTGCGCGTTGATCATATTGTCCAGGCAAATATTCGGTCGCGAAATGAATGCTTTTTGCAGGATTCTCTTCATGCAAAGTATCGGTCACAGGATCTACAAAAGTACTGTTGATGATTTTTGAAAATTCTTTGTCATTAACACCGAAAACATCATACACATTATAGACTTTAACATCTTTAATTGTTGGAACGATATTTTTTATTTCATTAAAAACTTTGGGACTTTCAACATCGAAAATTCCTTTTTTTTCTACGAAGATTCTTTTTTTCATTTTCAATTTTATTAATAAACTTTGTCAAAGATTTAAAACTTTGACAAAGTAAAAAATGCAGCCAAAATAGACTGCATTATTAATTTATACTTTAAGGTCGGCTTTTAACCCGATTAAATCGGCGTACTTCTCTAAGATTGGATTGACTTCATTTTCAATAAACTCCTCGGTTTGTATGGGCGCAAAACCTATGAAGTTTTTCGGGTCGAGCACTTCCATCAATTTCGATTTATCAAGTTTTAAGGAATGATCATTTAAAATTCTTTCGAGCAAGTCGTTTTCTTTCCCTTCTTCCTTCACCTTTTTTGAGGCTTCCATAGAATGAACGCGAATAGTTTCATGAATTTCCTGACGATCACCGCCGGCTTTCACTTCTTCCATAATAATATATTCGGTCGCCATAAATGGAAGCTCTTCCATAATATGTTTCTGAATTCTATTTTCGTAAACCACGATTCCGTTCATGATATTATTCCAAATCATCAGAATCGCATCAATTGAAAGAAACGCTTGTGGAATTGTCAATCGCTTATTGGCAGAATCATCCAAAGTTCTTTCAAACCATTGTGTAGAAGCGACCATTGCTGAACTTGTAGAAAGTGACATCACAAATTTCGCCAACGCTCCGATTCTTTCCGAACGCATTGGATTTCGTTTGTAAGCCATCGCAGAAGAACCAATTTGATTCTTTTCGAAAGGTTCTTCAATTTCTTTTAAATTCTGAAGAAGTCTTAAATCATTGGTAAATTTATGAGCAGATTGGGCAATGTTAGAAAGCAATGCCACAACTTTTGCATCAATTTTTCGATCGTAAGTTTGTCCGGAAACTCCGAATACTTTATCAAAACCAAAACGCTTTGAAAGTTCTTTATCTAAATGTTTTACTTTGGAATAATCGCCATCAAATAACTCTAAAAAACTTGCGGCAGTTCCGGTGGTTCCTTTTACCCCTCTAAATCTTAAAGTTTCAAGGAAAAATTCTAATTCTTCAAAGTCTAAAACCAATGACTGCAACCACAAAGTAGCCCGTTTTCCAACCGTTGTTAATTGTGCCGGTTGATAATGGGTAAATCCTAAGGTTGGTAAATCTTTGTATTGAAGAGCGAAATCAGCCAAATTTTTCATCACATTGACCAATTGTTTTCTGATGAGTAATAATCCATCGCGCATTTGAATGAGATCTGTATTATCTCCAACAAAAGCCGAAGTTGCACCGAGATGAATAATTCCTTTTGCTAAAGGAGCAGCGTCGCCATACGTGTGAACATGCGCCATTACGTCATGACGAAATTTCTTTTCATATTCCGCAGCTTTGACATAGTCAATATCTTCTGCGTTTTCTTTAAGTTGAGCGATTTGTTCGTCGGAAATGTCAAGTCCTAAATCTTTCTCGATTTCAGCGAGTGATATCCACAGTTTTCGCCAATTTCTGAACTTATTATTAGGGGAGAAATTGTAGAGCATTTCTTCACTAGAATAGCGTTCTTCAAGAGGATTTTTGTAGGAATTCATTTTCAATCTTTAAGGACACAAAAGTAATATTTTAAGAGGAGAAATAAAAGTTAATCAATCTTAAATAAAATTTATTTGTTATTATCTTATTTAAAGCATTATTAAATATCATTGATTTTTTGAAAAATGGTCAATTAAATGATTAAATTTAAAAATTAGACTCTAAAGAAATGAATGTAGATTTTATAATTATTGGCGCAGGTTCCTCTGGTTGTGTCTTGGCTAATCGGTTGAGTAAGAATCCAGAAAATGCTGTTTTATTAATAGAAGCCGGTGGAAAACCGAGTTTTTTATCGAAAATTCCGGGTTGGTATAGTTTATTGAATCGCAGTAAAATGGACTGGGCTTTTTCAACTGAACCCCAAAAATTCGTCAATAATCGAAAAATTTATATTCCACGAGGAAAATCTTTAGGGGGTTCGAGTGCCACAAATGCGATGGCTTACGTTCGCGGAAACCCGAATGATTATGATGATTGGCAAGCGCAGGGAAATGAAAACTGGAATTACGAATCGGTTCTGCCCTATTTTAAAAAATCTGAAAATAATCATTCCTTTAATAATGATTTTCACGGGAAGGATGGAGAATTGAATGTTTCATTGAGAAAAGAATATAACAAATCGACTTATCAATTTATTGAAGCCTGTAAAGAAAACGGCTTAAATTTTAATGAAGATTATAACGGTGAGAAACAGGAAGGTTCTTCATTTTTACAATACACGATTGACAAAAATATTCGTCAAAGCACGTATGAAGCATTTCTAAAACCCATATATGATCGAACAAATCTAACGATCAAAACAAAAACTTTCGTAAAAAAAATATTGATTGAAAATGGAAAAGCGATCGGCGTAGAAATTTACACAGGCAAAAACACCTCTCAAAAAATATTTTGCAATAAAGAAGTGATTCTTTGTGCGGGTGCAATTCAATCCCCACAACTATTAAAAGTGTCCGGAATTGGTCCAAAAGAGGAACTTGAAAAATTTAATATCGATTTAATTAAAGATCTACCTGCAGTTGGCGAAAATTTAAAAGACCACGTCTGGACTGGAACCAGCGATTTCAGTAATATAAATGGATTAAATAATATCATTAAAAAAACGGGTTTCGTCAACAATTTATTTCAATATTTTCGAAAAAAGGAATCTTTGCTCAACCACTCTATTATTGAAACTACTTCCTTCTTTAAATCTTCAGAAGATAAAGAAATTCCAGATCTACAGTTTCATTTTTCACCGTTGCACATGGGAAATGATTATAAAGCTAACCTTTACAATCCGTTTTCACTTCCGCTAACCAATGGATATACGATTTTAGCAATTTTACTTCATCCTGAAAGTTCAGGTTTTGTAGGCTTGCAATCTAGTGACAGCAGAGTTGCACCAATAATTCAACCTAATTTTTTATCGAAAGAAAACGACGTCAAACGATTATTAATCGGCTTAAAAAAAGCCATGGCGATTTTGGATTCGCCGAGTTTTGATGGCGTCCGAATGAGCAAAATGAATTGGCCCGCAAGAAATTCATCTGATGAAGTTTTGATCGAGCACCTTAAAAAAACATTAGAAACGCTTTATCATCCAGTTGGAACCTGCAGAATGGGAAATGGTGAAAATTCTGTGGTGAATGATCACTTGCAAGTACACGGCATTCAAAATCTCAGAGTTGCAGATGCTTCGATAATGCCTGATATTATTTCTGGAAACACGAATGCGGTATGTATTATGATTGGGGAAAAGGCAGCAGATTTAATATTAAAAAACTAATTGATTTTCAGAAATTTACAAATAATATTAGACTAAATTTACTTCAAATTATAAATAAAAAATAATGGATTTTCAAAATATTTTAGCAGAACAGCGGGATTTCTTTAACACTCAGAAAACTAAAAATCTGAAATTCAGAAAAATGTACTTAGAAAAACTGAAAGAAGTTCTTCTAAAAAATGAGGAATTATTATGTGACTCGATCTATAAAGATTTTGGAAAATCTAAATTTGACACGTACACGACAGAAATTTCCTTTGTCATTAAGGATATCGATTATTTTTTGAATAATTTAAAATCCTTAGCGAAACGTAAAAGCGTCCGAACTAATTTAGCCAATCAATTTGGCTCCAGTAAGATTTATTCAGAACCACTTGGTTGTACTTTGGTGATCGGGGCGTGGAATTATCCTTTACAACTCTCACTTTCACCAATGGTTGCAGCTCTTGCAGCGGGCAACACGTGTATTGTAAAGCCAAGCGAGATTGCAGAAAATTGCATGAAAGCAATGGCGAAAATCATCAATGAAAATTTTCCGAAAGAATATTTGTTCGTTGCAGAAGGCGGCGTAGAAGAAACCACTGAAATTCTAAAATTAAAATTCGACAAAATATTTTTTACAGGAAGTCCGAAAGTCGGAAAGATCATTTATGAAGCTGCGGCAAAACATTTAACGCCCGTGGTCTTAGAACTGGGCGGAAAAAGTCCGGCAATCGTAACTTCTTCTGCTAACTTTGAAGTTGCTGCGAAAAGAATTGTATGGGGGAAATTTCTGAACGCGGGTCAAACCTGTGTCGCACCGGATTATATTTTAGTTGATGAAAAAGTAAAGGACAGTTTTCTGGATTCCTTAAAATCTTACATTCAGAAATTTAATTATCAAGCAGATTCTAAGGAATACACGCAAATTATTAATGATAGAAATTTTGAAAGACTTACTAAATTAATCGATCAGGATAAAGTATTCTTTGGTGGAGAAACAGATGCCGCAAAAAGATTTATCGAACCAACGATCCTTCAAAATGTTACCTGGAATGATGCAGTGATGCAGGAGGAAATCTTTGGACCCATCTTACCGGTTTTGACTTTTAAAAATTTCAATGAAGCTTTAATTCAGATCGCTGCACAGGAAAAACCACTTTCTGCCTATTTATTTACGGCCAGTTCTGAAGAAAAAGAAAATTTCGTTTCGAAAATCTCTTTTGGTGGCGGTTGTATTAACGATGTAGTGATGCATTTAAGCAATGATTATCTGCCATTTGGCGGCGTCGGAAATTCGGGAATTGGAAATTATCACGGGAAATTTGGCTTCGACGCATTTTCACATCAGAAATCAATTTTGGATCGTGCAACCTGGGCAGAACCGGATTTTAAATATCCACCTTACACAGACAAAAAATTAAACTGGATCAAAAAACTATTATAAAAAAAAAGTCTCGTCATTTATTTGACGAGACTTTTTTATAATTATGATTTCGGCGACCATTCCTTGAAGAATGCTTTGGTCTTTTCTAAACTGTATCCTTTTCCATCTTCTAAAACTGAGCTGTCCTGTGTATGAATAAGTTTTCCGTTTTGATCTAAAACCAGGAAAACAGGATAGCCGAATTTTGCTCCGGGATTATCATATTTTGCAAAAACTTTTACATTTTTATTTTCCGGCGAATAATTCAAATGATAGTAAATATAATTTTGATCAACTACTTCCTTTAATTCCGGCGTAGTTTGAACGTAATTATTGAATCGTAAACACCAGATACACCAGTTTCCACCAGCTTGAATCATGACGTTCTTATTTTCTTTCTTTGCCTGTTTAACCAATTCTGCGATTTTAGCTTCTGCATTTTCTTTGTCGTTGTAAGGTTTCGGAAGCTTTGCGATCTCGGCTGCAGCAGCTTTTTTCTTTGCTTCTAAAATAGCGGTGCTGTCAACTTTTACAATTAGCGATTTATCTTTAACACTGTTTTGAGTTTTTAATTGATCAGTTTTTTGCGAACATGCCAAACTAGTGATCAGCAATGACGAAAAAGCGAGAACCTTGAAATTCATATCAATCATTCTTTTTATATTATTTATTCGTCGCAAATTAACAAAAATAGAGCCAACGATAAACTTTATTATCGTTAAATTTGTAAATTATCTATGAAATTTTTATTTAAAATAATCCTGCTGTTATCACAAATTCCATTGCGGATCTTGTACCTGATTTCGGACTTTATGTTTTTTGTGATCTATTATCTGATCGGTTACAGAAGAAAAGTGGTCCTTGAAAATTTACAGCATTCTTTTCCGGAAAAGTCGCCTTTAGAATTAAAAAAAATTGAGAAAAAATTTTACGTCAATTTTTGCGATTACATTGTAGAAACTTTCAAATCCTTTACCATTTCTTCTACGGAATTGCGAGTTCGGGTGCAGCACTTGAATCAGGACATTTTTCAGGAGGCAAAAGCAGAAAATAAAAATGTGATTTTGCTTGCAGGTCATATCTTTAACTGGGAATGGTACAACGCTTTAGCGACGATTATTCCGCAAGAAAATAGTTTTCCTGTCTATAGAAAAGTGCAGAACAGTTTCTGGGAAGAAAAGATAAAATCCCTTAGAAACAGATTTGGGAATCAAGCTTTAGAAGCAAAAGAGGTGATCCGTCATATCTTCCGCAATCCCAATGATGGAAATTCTGTTTATATGTTTGTCGCAGATCAAACTCCACATTATTCGGAGGTTACTTATGGTTTAAACTTTTTGAATCAAAAAACCCCGGCTTTTGTTGGATATGATAAACTTTCGACGAGGATCGATCTTGCGTTTGTTTTTTGTGAGATGAAGAAAGTAAAAAGGGGATATTATCAAATCAATTATTACAGAATATATCCTGACGGAGAAAAGTTTGTGGAACATGAAGTGGTGCAAAAATTTCACCGTCTGCTGGAAAACACCATTAACAAACGACCCGATAATTATCTTTGGTCTCACAGAAGATGGAAATATCAAAATGCGATTAAATTCATGGGTTCTTAGTTTTGAAGTCTGTATTAATTTTTATATCTTGAATTTAGCAATCGTCATATTAAACTGGAATGGAAAAAGTTGGTTAGAAAAGTTTCTTCCCAATGTTATTTCAAACTCTGTAAACACTGCTGTTTTTGTGATTGACAATGCTTCAACAGATGATTCTGTTTCTTTTTTAAAAGAGAATTTTCCGAGCGTAAAAATTGTTCAAAACGAAAAGAATTACGGATTTGCAGGCGGTTACAATGAAGGTTTAAAAGAAATTGACAGCGAAATTTATTGTCTTTTAAATTCTGATGTTGAAGTCACTGATAACTGGATCTCGCCCGTTTTAAAATTATTTCAAAGTGATTCAACTATTGCGGCCATTCAACCTAAAATCTTAGATTACAACCGACGAAATTATTTCGAATTCGCGGGAGCTGCAGGTGGTTTTATCGATAATTTAGGATTTCCCTATTGCCGTGGAAGAATTTTTGAAAACATTGAAAAGGACGAAGGACAATATGACGATGAAACCGAAATTTTCTGGGCTTCAGGTTGCTGTTTCTTTATTCGATCGAAAGATTTTTGGGCTCAAAATGGTTTTGATGAAAGATTTTTTGCGCATCAGGAGGAAATCGATCTTTGCTGGCGTTTAAAAAATTCGGGAAAGAAAATATTTTATACTGGAAAATCTACAATTTATCACGTTGGAGGCGGAACTTTAAATAAACAGAGTCCACAGAAAACTTTTTTAAATTTTAGGAATAACCTTTCAATGCTGTTGAAAAATCTTCCACTTGCAACTTTAATTTGGTTGATCCCATTTCGTATGATCTTAGACGGATTTGCAGGAATTTATTTAGGTTTGACGAATGGTTTAGCTCATTTCTGGGCAGTTATCAGAGCACACGGAAGTTGGTACAGACAATTTTATGGAACGATAAAGCGTCGGGGTAAAAATCAAATTAAAACTTACTACGGTTTAAAATGGTTAATATTTAAACATTTTCTTTAATCATTTCGTAAAAATTCAACTTATATCCTGTTCTTCTGATAAATTTATCTAAATTTATATCATTGATATGAAAATAGATATTTACTTTATTTTGACCATCGCTGTCACTGTTATCCTGATTTTGGGTTTACTCATTTATTTCTTTCAACATAAATTCTTCTTCCAACCGGAGAAATTGGCGCCAGATTTCAAGTTTGCTTACGATAATTTAAAAGCCGAGGAAAAGACTGTAGAAACTGAACCTGGTGCAAAAATTAATTATCTCCATTTTCTCGTAGATCATCCCAAAGGAGTCGTCATTTATTTGAAAGGAAATACCAAAAGCATCAAAGGCTGGGGAAAATTTGCGATCGACTTTACAAGATTGGGTTACGAAGTGATCATGATGGATTATCGTGGCTTTGGGAAAAGTACCGGGAAAAGAACGGTTGAAGCGATGAAACGCGATTCCCAGTTTATTTATGACATTGCTAAAAAAGAATATTCCGAGGATAAAATTATAGTGTATGGTCGATCGCTCGGTTCGGGATTTGCGGCAAGACTGGCTGCAAAAAATAATCCGCGAATGTTGATTCTCACTTCTCCGCTCTACTCACTTTTGCGGACTATTCACCGTTATCTTCCTTTTATGCCTGCAAAACCTTTTCTTCGTTATAATATTCCGACTTTTCATTATCTAAAAAATGTTCTTTGCCCTATTAAAATTATTCACGGAAGCGACGATAATTTAGTTCCTATAAAAACCGCGATAGACCTGTCGGAAATTAATCCCAAACTGACGAGACTTTATGTAATTTTAGGAGCAGGCCATATTAATATTCATCAGTTTGAAGAATACCATCGCGTGATGGAAGAAATTTTTGAGGAGCGAAAAGTTTTTATCGATATGGATAAAACAAGTATGAATGAAAGCCACAGGAAAAATTAGTTTTCATAAATTTGCATCATGTCGGAAATCCTAAAATACTTTCAGGAAAAAGTAGTTTTTTTACCAGTCATTTTACCGAATCAACACCAATTCGACTTTGAAAAAGATTTCGAGGAATATTTCTGGGAAACACCGTTTGAGGGAACGATCAATGTTCTTCATTTCAAAATTAAAAATCCAAAAGGTGTTCTTCTCTATTTTCACGGAAACTCGGCTAACCTTCATCGATGGGGGAAAATTGCCGGTGAATTTACAGAATTTGGGTATGATGTGTTGGTAATGGATTATCGCGGTTATGGGAAAAGTTCGGGTCCCAGAAATGAAGATCTACTCTATTCTGACGCTCAGTTTTTCTATAACTTTGCAAAGAAGATTTATGGAGAGGAAAAGATGGTCGTTTACGGACGAAGTCTGGGTGGTGTTTTTGCCTTAAAAGTTGCTGCTGATAATCAGCCAAAAGCTTTGATTTTAGAAGCTACATTTTTTAATTTGCAGGATATTGTAAACCGTTGGTTACCAAAAAAAGTGACCGATCGCGTTTCTCCGACGATGACTTATCATTTTATGTCCAACGAAATTATACCTCGAGTGAAAGTTCCGCTGTATCATTTCCATGGAACAAAAGATAAGGTAATTCCACTAAAATCCGGCAAAAAATTATTTGAGGTTTTTGAGAAATCGCAACCAAAAATAGAAAAAAAATTCATCGAAATTTCTGGTGCTAATCATGATGACTTAGCTTCATTTGAAGAATTCATTAATGAAATAAAAAATATTCTCTACTGAAAAATACCTTCACAAATTTAAATAACATCTAAAAAAATGATAAAAAATTGATTGATTTCTGCGCCATTGATTTTGAAACTGCGACTCACGAAAGAAATTCTGCATGCGAGATGGGAATTTGCGTCGTTGAAAATGGGGTGATTGTTAAAACACAAACCTGGCTTATTAAACCTCCAAGTTTCCCTTATTTTCACCCAAGAAATATTGATGTTCATGGGATCACTCCCAAAGAAGTTCAGAACGCACCCACTTTTGAAGAGATCTGGCATGAAGCAGAAAACCTGATGTACGGAAATTTGATGATCGCTCACAACGCTGGTTTCGATGCGGGAGTTTTGCGAAGCTGTCTGGATTATTATGGTTTTTTTAAACCGAAAATTAATTATTTATGCAGTATCTCTTTAGCGAAAAAATCCTGGAAAGATCTACCAAAATATGGACTTAAATCTTTGGCTGAACAGCATAATATTCAGTTTAACCACCACAGAGCCGGAGCTGATGCAGAAGTTTGTGCGAAAATATCGCTCCTCGCCTTTGAGAGATTAATGCTGACGAGAAATGAAGAGGTAAGTGAGGTAATGAAAAAAAATCTAAAAATTCTATGATCGGAAATTAGGAAACTTAATTACTCAAAACCTGGGCAACTAAATTAAATTTCGGAATTTCTATTTCTAAATTATCATTGGTCAGAAGATGGCTGCAAAAGTAGGTTCCAGACATGTTTCCAACTCCGGATCTGAGATTGACATTCGAAAAATATTTAAAAGATTCACCCGGATGAATTTCGGGAGTTAAACCGATCACTCCATCTCCCATCACTTCAGTAAAACCGAAACCAACATCATAGATCAACCATTTTCTTCGCAGTAGTTTGATGGGAAAGTCGCTTAGGTTTTCGATTGTAATGTGATAACGAAAAATAAAACGGTTTTCTGAGGGAAAACTGTTTTTAATGTCGTATTCTGGAACAACGGAAACCTTAATATCGAATGTAGTTGCAGAAAACATATTAGTTATTTTTTTTATTGAATACAAAAATCCCGCCTTTAATTAGCGGGATTATGAATATTTTAGAAATATTTTAAATAACTTTTACAATTCAAGCGCTTTTCTTTCGTCACCATCCATTAAGAATTGTACGGGGTTATCGATCGCTTCTTTCACGGCTACTAAAAATCCTACAGATTCTTTACCATCAATGATTCGGTGATCATAAGATACCGCCAAATACATCATTGGGCGAATTACAACTTGTCCGTCAATCGCCATCGGTCTCTGAAGAATATTGTGCATTCCCAAAATTGCAGATTGCGGCGGATTAATAATTGGCGTAGACATCATCGATCCGAAAGTACCACCATTCGTTAATGTAAAAGTACCCCCTGTCATTTCATCAATGGTAATTTTACCATCTCTTACTTTTTCAGCAAGGGATTTGATGTTTGCTTCAACAGCTCTGAAAGTCATATTCTCAGCATTTCTGAGAACCGGTACCATCAAACCTTTTGGTCCAGAAACTGCAATCGAAATATCACAAAAATCGTAATTTATTTTGTAATCTCCGTCGATAGAAGCATTTACATCAGGATACATTTGTAATGCTCTTGTAACTGCTTTGGTGAAGAAAGACATAAATCCTAAACCGATGCCGTGTTTTTGAGAAAATTCTTCTTTATATTGTTTTCTAATTCTGAAAATTTCAGACATATCAACTTCGTTAAAAGTAGTCAACATTGCAGTTTCGTTTTTCACTGAAACCAATCTTGCTGCTATTTTTCTTCTTAAAACTGAAAGTTTTGTAGTGCTTGAACCTCTGGATCCGGTTGTAGAAGAAGCAGATCCCATCGCTGCAACAGAGGCAGTTTCAGCATCATTTTTCGTAATTCTACCATCTTTTCCAGAACCTGAAACTTGAGCAGTTTCAATTCCTTTTTCGTCCAAAATTTTCTTAGCTGCTGGAGAAGGAGTTCCCGATGCATAACTTGTAGCAGCTGGTTTTTCTTCTTTTTTAGCTTCCTGAACGATCGCTGGTTTTTCAACAACCTTTATTTCTGCTTGTGGAGCTTCAGCATTTTCCGTTTTTGGAGCAGCTGAACTTTCTGGTTTTGCAGCCGTAGTATCGATCAAACAAACAACTTGTCCCACCTGTACCACTTCACCTTCTTCCGCTTTTAAAGTGATGACACCGCTTTGTTCTGCAGGAAGTTCCAGCGTTGCTTTGTCGGAATCAACTTCAGCGATCGGTTGATCTTTTTCTACAAAATCGCCGTCTTTTACCAACCAAGATGCGATTTCAACTTCTGTGATGGATTCTCCCGGCGACGGGACTTTCATTTCTAATATTGACATCGTTAATATTTTTGTTTATTATTTTAAATCTTTTAAAAATTGCTCTGGAATAAATCCTATTAATACTGGAATTTGCTTTTTTTCCAAAACGGTAAATTTCCAGTTTTTTAAATCAGTGGAATTTGCGACCGCTGTTTTGTCCGTATCTATTAAGAAATAACCCGTTTTATCGTTATATTTAACATGTTCATTACCGAAAGATTTTTGCAAAGCAGACAACAAATCATCTTTATTCAGATCAGCTTCATTAAATTTCATTTCAAGTTTTTGCTTAAAATCGATTTTTACAAATTTCTTTTCTTTCTGATCAATAATTTTATCACTTACCACGATATTTTCAGGAGTTACGAAATGAAAATCAATTTCCGGTGAATTGAACATGGCGTTCATCTTTTCAACCAACTGCTCTTTCGAAAAGAGTTTCAAGAAATCTTCATTACCATAAAGCTGAAGTGCTTTTTCAAAATTCTTTTCAATAATTAAGTTATTGTAATTCCGAAACTGATTTTCAATTTCGGCTTTCATGTTCTGCGCAAAAAACGGAACACAAAGAATTAAACTTAAAAATAAAAAGATTTTTTTCATCTAAAATTAAGCAGTTACAGGTCTTTTTACAGGTGCATCGTCTCGGTCAAAAACTCTGTTGATCACATTGTTCTGATTCTTCTCAAACATTTTGTGACTTCCAGGAGCTGGCGTTCCACTTGCAACTGCTGCAATAACCTGAATTCCCGTATCTCTAAAATTTCTTAAGATAAAAGTCCAGGCTCCCATATTTTCTGGCTCTTCCTGAACCCAAAGAAGTTCTTTCCTATTTTTATATTTTGCGAAAATTTCTTCAATTTTATCATTCTGAAGTGGATAAAGTTGCTCGAATCTTACCAAAGCAATTGTATCGCAATTCAACTCTTCTTTTTTAGCTAAAAGTTCGTAGTAAATTTTACCTGAACAGAAAACCAGTTTTTCAATTTTATCTGCATTCGCAGCAGCATCATCGATGATCGGTTGGAACTGTCCGTTTGCAAAATCTTCCAGCGGAGAAACAACTTTAGGATGACGAAGCAAAGATTTCGGAGTCATTACTATTAATGGCTTTCTGAAATTCCATTTTAACTGTCTTCTCAGCAAGTGGAAATAATTTGCAGGAGTTGTTGCATTGGCAACCGTCATATTTTCGTTTGCAGCAAGCGTTAAAAATCTTTCTAATCTTGCGGAAGAATGTTCTGCACCTTGACCTTCAAAACCATGCGGAAGAAGCATTACCAATCCATTCTGAATTTTCCATTTCTCTTCTGCGGCTACCAAATACTGGTCGATAATAATTTGCGCTCCATTGACAAAATCTCCAAATTGCGCTTCCCAAACCGTTAAAGTTTGTGGAGAAGCCATGGCATAACCATAATCAAAACCAAGCACTCCATATTCGGAAAGGTGTGAATTGTAAATATCAAAACGGCTCTCGGAAATATGTCTCAACGGAATATATTCTTCTTCTGTATCTTCTGTTTTAACAACTGCATGACGGTGAGAGAAAGTTCCTCTCTCTACATCTTCACCAGAAATTCTGATATCATTTCCTTCTACCAGCAAAGTGGCGTAAGCCAACCATTCGCCAAGTGCCCAATCCAAAGAATTGGCTTCGATCATTTTCAAACGGTTATCAAAAAGTCTTGTGATCTTGGAAATGAATTTTTTGTCTGCAGGCAACGTCGTCATTTTAATGGCGAGTTTTTTTAATTCATCTAAATTAAAACCTGTGTTGACAGGAATCTGCATCGCGTCTTTCGGACTCAACGGAAAATCAATCCAGTCATCAGACATGAAAATATTCATTGTATTTTTTTCAATTTCCTTTGAAGCATCATAATCCTCATCTAAAAGTTTTTTGAATTTAGATTCCATTTCTTTTAGAACCTCATCAGAAACTACACCTTCTTTGATTAATTCTGCTTTATAAATCTCTCTTGGATTTGGGTGTTTTGAAATCGATTTGTATAAATTTGGTTGGGTAAACCGAGGTTCATCACCTTCATTATGACCGTATTTTCTATAACCCAATAAGTCGATATAAACATCTTTACCAAACTCCGAACGGAAATCTGCAGCAAATCTTATCGCGTGAACAACTGCTTCTACATCATCTGCATTTACATGCATCACAGGAGATTCGGTCACTTTTGCGATATCTGTACAATAAACAGATGAACGTGCATCAATATAATTGGTGGTAAATGAAACCTGATTATTCACAACAATATGAATCGTTCCACCCGTTTTATAACCTTCCAACGTCATCATTTGTGCGATCTCATAGACAATTCCCTGTCCGGCAAGAGCACCATCACCATGAATAACGATTGGTAAAACTTTTTTGTAATCTTTGTATTTATGATCAACTTTAGCGCGACAGATTCCTTCTACCAAAGCTGCTACAGTTTCTAAGTGTGATGGATTTGGAGTTAAATTAATGATAACTTCTTCACCAGATTCTGCTTTAATAATTTTGGATGATCCTAAATGGTATTTCACGTCACCGGAAAATACATCTTCTTCAAATTCTTTACCTTCAAACTCAGAAAATATCTGCTTGTAGGATTTTCCGAAAATATTAGTCAAAACACTTAATCTCCCGCGGTGAGCCATTCCTAACACAACCTCATCAACTCCCAATTGAGAAGAACGGGTGATCAACTGGTCTAAAGCTGGAATAAGAGATTCGCCACCTTCTAAAGAAAATCTTTTTTGACCAACAAATTTGGTATGAAGATAATTCTCAAAAGCAACTGCCTGATTCAATTTTTCTAAAATCTCCGTTTTTTCCGGAACTGATAGTTTAGGATGATTTTCATTAACGGTGATCCATTCTCTGATGAATTTTTTTTCTGCAACATTGTTAATGTGCATATATTCGGTCCCGATCGATTCGCAATAAATCTTTTCAAGATGGATGATCAATTCTTGCAGCGTAGCAGCAGCACCCATTCCTGTTTCGGTTGCAGAATTAAATTTAGTATTTAGATCGCTTGATGAAAGTCCAAAATTTTCGATATCCAAAGTTGGTTCGTAGTGACGTCTTTCTCTTACAGGATTGGTATTAGTAAACAAATGACCTCGTTGTCTGTAAGCTTCAATCAAATTAAGAACTTTGAATTCTTTTTGAATGTCATCAGGAATTTGTGCTTTAGAAATAATTTGATTCGAAACTGGTGCCGAATTTTGCATTGATGGTGCTGAAATATTTTCCGAATCATCCTCGCTATAATTTTCGAGCGCAAAATCAAATCCCTGAAAAAATGCTTTCCAGGAAGGCTCTACAGAATCGGGATATTTTAAATATTGCTGATATAAGTCTTCTATTAACTGCGAATGTGCAGCATTCAGGAATGAAAATTTGTCCATTTTTTACAGATTAACTCTTTATTTTATTCAAAAGACAAATTTAGCAAAAAAAAGTGAGGTAATAAAGCTGAAAGACCTTTAAAAAACTTAAAAAAATTATCTAAAAACGGGCAATGACAATTTAATTACCGTATTCCCCTCGTCTCGAGGTTCCTCCAAAAAGGTCTGCTGTAATTCTCCACTGCGAAGGGTATCTTTTTTTGCTTTGAGAAGTAATTCCTGGATTGATTTTATTCTTCCGGCATAATTTCCGCGGTAATAAATGACGTAATTTTTTGAAGCATTAAGCGTTCTGAAACTAAAATTATTATCTGAAACTCCAATTCTTTTTGAAAGTGGAATGCCGTAGAAATAAGAAACTTCTTTGTCTTTGAAATTATCTGCATCTGTGATTAGTATTGGCTCTCCGTATTCATCGCTTTTCTTCGCCAAATCCATTTTCACATAATTCAGCACTTTGTTGTGATTGATAGTAATATTTTTGAACAGGGCATTTTTATCATTTTTGGAATTCACATTAAGTCCTAAGAGTAACTGACCTTCTTGATTCTCCACCATCAAGCTATCGAATTTTATACTTTCACGTTTTTTATCTTTATCCACTTTATTACCCAACATACTATACAAATTTTTCATGCTTGTATCAATCTGATCTGCAATATAATCCTCGGTCAGTAAATTCAGAGAACGCTTTAAAAATGGTTGTTTCGGAGTTTGGATGTACCAAACAATTTTTGTTTTTTCATGATTGGCTATGAATTTCACATCAATCAGATAAGGATTGCTTTGCTTGCCTTCGAATAAGCGGTATCGCAATGTTTTATTCGGATTTGCATAACGTATAAACAAATCACCGAAAATATTTTCATTTTTTTTATCGTGAAAAGTCATGGAACTTCCCTGCCCTTCGTATGGCATGAAATATTCAAAAGTCAGTTGATCATTTTGACTAAAGAAAGAATTCCAACTGCTGAAATTCTGTAGATTATTAAATTGCGGAAAGACTTTTTCCACAGGATAATTAATTTCTTTTTCGATGGTGAAATTTTTATTTTCTTCCACAAAATACATAGAAACAGCATAAACTGCAAAGAAAAAAATGATAAGAAGAGTTCCGTATTTTAACCAACGCATGGCGCAAAAATACAAAAACTAGCACAAAAAAACACGGCGATAAAAATATTGCCGTGTTTCGTGATCGAATTATTTTATTTAAGGAATTATGGTTCCTGCACCAATCACTGCATTTTTTTTCACTACCACAATTCCGTCTTTGATTGAATGGTTCTCGTAATCGCCGTCGGGAAGATGTTTCCCACCGATAATGCGAACATTATCACCAATACTACAATTTTTATCGAGAATTGCATTTTCTATATAGCAATATTTTCCTACACCGAGATTTGGGATTCCATTTTGATCATTGGAAACGATATCTTCGGTATTTTGATAAGAATCTGCTCCCATCATGTAAGTACACATCAAAGTGCTTCCTTTGTCGACTCTACTACGGTTTCCCACAATAGAATTTTCAATTTTATCTGCCATTACAATACAGCCATCGCCAAAAATAGCTTTGCTTACATATGATCCTAAAATTTTTGAAGGAGGAAGCATTCTTGCTCTGGTATAAATTGGTGCATTACTGAAAAGATTAAATTTGGGGAAATCTCTCGTTAGATCAATATTAGCATCAAAAAAAGATTCAATGGTTCCGATATCTGTCCAATAACCATCATATTGGAAACTTAATGTTTTATAGGTTCCTATGCCGTTCGGAATTAATTCGCCTCCAAAATCGTCGCCAGGATCTTCTGAAAACATTTTCTTCAATACTGCTTTGCTGAAAACATAAATTCCCATGGAAGCCAGATATTCTTTGCCTTCATTTCTGCTTTTCTCGGACACTTCTGATTTCCAGTCATTCAGTAAATCATGACTTGGTTTTTCAATAAATGAGGTAATATTTCCGTCATCATCTGATTTTAAAATACCAAAACCAGGCGCATCTTTTGCATTTACAGGAATTGTGGCAATGGTAATATCTGCTTCATTTTTGCAATGGTAATCAATCAGTTCCCGAAAATCCATCTGATAAAGCTGATCACCGGATAAAATTAAAATATATTCATAGTCATATTTATCAACATGCTTCATAGATTGGCGCACTGCATCTGCTGTTCCTTGATACCACTTATCGTTCTCTACGTTCTGTTCTGCGGCTAAAATATCCACGAATCCTCTGCTGAATATATCAAAGTGGTAAGAATTCTTGATGTGAGAATTTAAAGAGGCTGAATTAAACTGGGTTAAAACTAAAATTTTATTGTAGCCCGAATTTAAACAGTTAGAAATTGGAATATCAACTAATCTGTATTTTCCTGCAATAGGAACAGCAGGTTTTGACCGGGAATAGGTTAACGGAAACAGCCGACTTCCTCTTCCACCACCGAGTACGATTGAGATGACATTGGGTTTCATACTTAATATATTTTGTTGTTTGGGAGATGTTTGATTTATAACAATATTAGTGTTTTTTACGCACTAAACAAAATTTTATTAAGGGAGAATTATTGATTTAATAGGATTTAAATAATGATTGTGAAAGGGAATTGAGAATTAAAAATTATTTGAATTTTGCAATTTTAATTGAAAATAAGGGAAAAAAAAGTCTCCCAAATAAATTTGAGAGACTTGCGATCCGGACGGGATTCGAACCCGCGACCTCCGCCGTGACAGGGCGGCATTCTAACCAGCTGAACTACCGGATCAATTTTTTGAAAAGTAATTGATAAACTTTTTGCGATCCGGACGGGATTCGAACCCGCGACCTCCGCCGTGACAGGGCGGCATTCTAACCAGCTGAACTACCGGATCATTAGAATAAGAAGTTATGCTTCTTTTTGGTGAGTGCAAAAATACAACTTTATCCCTATCTACAAAACATTTTCACAAAAAAAATGCTTCCTTTTATAGAAAGCATTCATTATCACTTGATTATTTTTTATAAATGTGCAGATAATTTTTCAGCAATCACTTCTTTCGATGCAACTCCTACGATTTTATCAACTACTTGTCCGCCTTTGAAGATCAAAATTGTCGGTATATTTCGGATTCCATAGTCTACAGAAACTTGTTGATTATTATCAACATCTACTTTTCCTACGACTGCTTTACCATCAAAATCGGTAGCAATTTCTTCCACAATTGGTCCCAACATTCTACAAGGTCCACACCAAACTGCCCAAAAATCTACCAATACAGGTTTATCTGAATTCAAAACCATTTCTTGAAATGATTGATCTGTAATTTCTAATGCCATTTTATAATATTTTTAAATTAATTTTAAAGTACAAATTTACAATTTTCCCGCTAAGTCAAAAAGTAAATTATCTATGCTGAACATTTGTTTTTTCTATATTAAAGGAAGCTGCGATCTCCTTTAAAGCATCAATTAATGAATCAATTTCCTCTTTAGTCGTCAAATGACTAAAGGAAACACGCAAAGGAGTACAATCTTCCATTTCCTCTTCATCTAAAATCATCATCATCACCATCGAAGGTTTTGAAGCACCCGATGAACAAGCACTTCCCTGAGAAATTGCGATTCCTTTCATATCAAGCTTAAGACCGATCATTGGATCTTTGAAAGGCAATAAAACGCTCAAAACCGTATATAAACTTGTATTCTCTTCGGCACTTCTACCGTTGAATTTCACGCCATCAATTTCAGCTAAAAGACGATCTCTCGTGTAATTTTTAATCTCCTTCATGTGAGAAGCATATTGCTCCATATGATCCAGAGAAAGTTCTAATGCTTTACCTAAACCTACGATACCGCAAACATTTTCAGTTCCGGCTCTTAAGGATCTTTCCTGCGGTCCACCGGTAATAATTCCCTTTAAGCCAGAAGCTTTTCTAACGAACGCAAAACCACTTCCTTTTGGTCCATGAAATTTATGTGCACTGCAAGAGGCGAAGTCTACAGGAATTTGAGAGAAATCCATTTCCATGTGCGCCATCGACTGTACCGTGTCTGAATGAAAAAGCACATCATTTAATTTGCACATTTCTGCAACTTTCTTAATATCTAAAAGGTTCCCGATCTCGTTATTTGCGTGGATTAAAGTGACTAAAGTTTTCTTGTCGGAACTCTTTATCAATTCTTCTAATTTTACTAAATCAAAATCCCCTTTTTTATCAGGACGAAGATATACTACTTCTACTCCTCGGCGTTTCTTCATATCCAAAACCGTTTCTGCAACGCATTTGTGTTCCATCGGAGATGTGATAATTCTTTCAACTCCCAAATGATCTACGCAAGATTTGATAATCATGTTGTTCGATTCGGTTCCGCAAGAAGTGAAAATAATTTCAGCCGGACTTACGTGAAGATAATCTGCAACCTGTCTTCTTACGTTTTCAATCAAAACTTTAGCATCCTGCCCTAAACTATGCGTTGACGAGGGATTACCGTAATTTGTTTTCATAACCTCAACCATCGCATCGATTACTTCTTCAGAAAGTGGCGTTGTAGCCGCATTATCCAAGTAAATTCTTTCCATTTTTCCTTTCTTTTTTTTAGATTTTTCTGGCGATAAAATTAGTGAAAAAATTCAAACTGACCTTCATTTGCCCAAGCTAACATTTCTTTATCGCCGGAAGTGTCGCCGAAAGCAATTGTTTTATCGTATTTTTTATCACCAATTTCCTCTTTAATTCGATTTACTTTTTCAGCGCCATTGCAGTTTCTACCGATAAAATTTCCGGTGAAAATATCATCTTCAAATTCAGCTCTAGTCGATAAAAGTTTTATATTAAGTTTCTCAGCAAACGGTTTTACCCAAATATCCAAAGAAGCAGAAACAATATAACTGTCAGTATTTTTCCGGTCTATATTTTTAATAAATTCTAAGGCATTTTCTCTGAAAAGTTCAGGATCATATTTTTCAAAAAACGCCTGCGATTTCCTCTCAATCTTAGCTTTTCGTTCTCCTTTTAAGATGGATGAAATAAAACTCTTCTTCACTTTTTCAGCATCTGCAAGTTTTAATTTTAAGAGGACAAAAAGCGGAATATGTTTAATGAACTGAATATTAAATTTAGAAGGATTATAGAATTTAAGATACATAAACATAGTGTCTTTGTAGGTCAGAGTTCCGTCGAAATCAAATAAATACAGCTTCTTCATACTTTCTAAATGATCATTAATAATCCACTTGAGGAGTAATTAAAGTTTTAATTTTTTAAAAATAAATTCTGGAATATTTCTGATAATTAACATGATAACACTCCAAATCGGTAAAACATAAGCTACGTTTTTTCCAGATTTATATGCTTTGTAAATTCCTTCTGCGGCTTGTTTTGGTGTCGCAGTTAATTTTGGATTCAAGGGCAATCCTTCGGTCATTTTGGTATCCATAAAACCTGGTTTCACGGTGAGAACATGTACTTTTTTATCGTACAAATAATTTCTTAGACCACTTAAATAAGCTGTCAAACCAGCTTTTGCGCTTCCATATATAAAGTTACTCTGTCTTCCGCGTTCACCTGCAACTGATGAAAGTACGATCATTGTTCCAGCGCGTTGTCTTTCCATCTTTGAGGCAAAAAAATTGAGAACAGGAACTAATTTCGCATAATTGATGTCGATAATCAATTCTGTGTTCTTCTGATCATAAAGCCCTTCTTCTGTTCCTTCTCCTAAATAACCAGTTGCACAGAAAAGTAAATCAGAGTTGATATGATCAAATTTGGTATAATCAATTTCCTTTCTCAAATCCATTTCTATCACTTCCGTTTGCTGCAAAAATTTCACATCGATATGTTTCGCGAATTTCTCCGTAGTTTCTGTATTAGATGTAAAAAGATAAATGGTTGAATATTTTTCATGAGCTTCTAGCGCTTTTTCAACAAAAGCCTGAGAAATTTCTGAATTGCTGCCGAGAATGATCATAGGTGATGGATGATGGATGATTAATTATTATTGATGATCCTTTTGTGCTGCATCGAAACAAACTTGGGATTCTGCACATTTTGAAGATAATTGGTCAAAGAAGATTTGCTCATGCTGTCTTTCGTCAGATAAATTCTGCCGCCGTAATCTTCGACAATTTTGTCTAATTTTTCGACTAAATTTTTCAATTTTGAATTAACCTTAAAATCTAAAGCCAAAGTATAACCTTCCACAGGAAATGAATTATAAGCTTCCGGATTATTTTTTCCAAAAAGTTTCAAAACTGCCAGGAAAGATCCGTTTCCACTTTTAGCGATTGTTTCGAGAATTTTTCGCATTCCTTCCTTTCCTTTCTCTTTCGGAATCACCATTTGATATTGTATAAAACCACTTTTACCGTAAATTTTATTCCAGTCGTTTACGACATCTAAAGGGTAGAAAAAGGTTTCATAATCGATATAGCTTTTGACTTCTTTATTGCGCTGCTTATTAAAATAGAGAAGATTGAACAACTTTACCGTTAAATTATTAAGCACAAAATTTGGGAAATAAAAAGGAACCGTCGGATTGAATTTTTTCTTTAATCTTAAAGGATTTTCCTGCAAATTATTAGGAAGCTGATGTTTAAAAGCATGTTCACCTCTCATCAAAATACTTCTGCCAATTTTATTGCCAGTCTGCAAACAATCGATCCACGCGACATTGTAAGTCCAGTTTTCGCTTTCATCAAATAGTTTGAAAATCTCCTCTAAATTTTCTGCTTTAATGCTTTCCTGACGAATATAAGCAGTTTCGATATTTTTTAATTTAAATTTTGCAGACAGAATAATTCCTGTTAATCCCATTCCACCGATGGTTGACCAAAATTTCTCAGCGTTTTCGGTTTTAGAACAATTTAGAACCTCTCCATTTTCATTCAATAGAGAAAAAGACAAAACATACTCAGAAAAACAACCTTCAGCATGATGATTTTTTCCATGAACATCGGATGCAATCGCTCCACCAACAGAAATAAATTTGGTTCCGGGCGTTACGTAAAGAAAATAACCTTGAGGCACGATGACTTCTAAAATGTCCGAAAGCAAAACGCCTGATTCACATTCCAGAATTCCATTAAGACGATCAAAACTGATGAGTTTATTTAATCTTTTTGTTGAAAAGATATGTTCGGAAAGAGAAGCATCGCCATAACATCTACCGTTTCCGCGAGCAATAATTTCGTTATTATTTTTTACGTAATCTTTAATTTTCTGAAGCGTATCTTCTGATTTTATTTCTTTTTCTACGACGGGAAAATTTCCCCAATTCGCTACTTTCTGTATAAAATTCGGCTTCATTATTTGAAATAAATTTGAAGTAAAAAGGCAGCAACCCAAAGCACCAAAGTGATCTGAATATACCGGTCTCTATAAATTATTTTGGTAGGAGATTCAGTTTTATTGTAAACCAAAGTTTGCTGTAAATATCTCAGAATTGCGAAAACGACAAAAATTACGGTGTAAAAAACCCTTGGATGGAAACGGTGCTGAACTTCAGGAGAAAGTGTAAACATTAAATAACATACAATTGCTAAAGTACAACTTATTGAAAGTGCGATGTCTGCAAACTGAACATTGTAGCCATCTAAAGACTTTCTCGTTTTACCGGAAATTTGTGCATTGATTAACTCTCCTCTCCTTTTTCCGATGGCTAGAACGAGTGCAAGAACAAAGGTGAGCAAGATTGCCCATTGAGAAATAAAAATTCCCGTAGCATAACCACCTGCTAAAACCCTTAAGACAAAACCAAGAGAAATGATACTAACGTCGATGATCGCAACATGTTTAAGTTTGAACGTATAAGCCAAATTCATGACAAAATAAAATCCAATAATCGTGGCAAATTTCCAAAAATTATGATGAAAATATTGTGCACCACAAAATACGAGGACAATACACGAAATGATGAGAGCGACCAGAATTATAAGCGCCGTTTTTTTTGAAATTACACCGCTTGCAAGAGGACGTCTTCTTTTTTCAGGATGTTTCCGATCTGATTCTATATCAGAATAATCATTAATAATATAAATAGAACTTGCAGCCAGAGAAAAAATGATGAAAGCAAAAATGCTTTTGGCCAGTAAATCGAAATTGGTAATATTGCCGGAGAAAAACAAAGGAACAAACACGAAAAGGTTTTTTATCCATTGTTCTACGCGAAGCAGTTTTAAATATTTAATCATCCGTGTAAAAAATCAAATGCGAAATTAGTGATTTTAAAATAAAAAAATCCGCCGAAGCGGATTTTAAATAAATGTTTGATCAATCGATTATTGCGCTGTTTTCGCGTCTTTTATCATATTTTCGTTTGCTGTAATTGCAAATTCTACTCTTCTGTTCTGAGCTCTACCTGCATCGGTATCATTACTCGCAACTGGATCTGCTTCACCCATTCCCATTGTATTCATTCTCATTGAAGAAACTCCTTTGGATGAAAGGTAACTTTTTACAGCTGCAGCTCTTCTGTCAGAAAGGGAAAGATTGTAAGAATCTGCACCTTTGCTGTCAGTATAACCGTAGATATTAATGTTAGTATCTGGATTATTAGATAAAACAGTGGCCAACTTATCTAGATTTGTTTTACCTAGCGCAGTTAAGTTAGAGGAGTCAAAAGCAAAATTTACCATATTTTCTTTCAAGGTAATTTTTATTCCTTCACCTACTCTTTCCACTTCAGCTCCAGGTAAAGTTTCTTTGATTTCCTTAGCTTGCTTATCCATTTTGTTACCGATTACATTTCCGGCAACTCCACCTACGATTCCGCCAAGAACTGCACCTAATGCCGAGTTTCCGCCTTTTCCGATGTTATTTCCTAAAATTCCACCAAGAACTGCTCCTCCTGTTGCACCAATAACAGTACCTCTTTGTTGATTATTTGAATTTTTCACTGCTTCACAACTTGTCATTATCAATGAAGAAGAGATGAAAAGTGCTGCGATGTTTGTTTTGTTAAAAATTTTCATAATTTTATTTTTTAATATTATTATTATTTCATTCCTGTTCTAGCGAAATTGTAAACAATTCTTACGTTATCGCTGCCTGAAGGAACATTTTGTTCTAAAGAAAAAGAATCTGTTGTTTGACTTATAAGATTTAAAGAATATCCTACAGTAACTGCTTTCGCTTTTGATCCTTCCATTAATTTCTTGAATTTAAATTCAGTACCATTAACTACTTCAAATTTGATGGGTTGAATGACACTTGGGCAAGCTCCACCACCGCTTAAAGTATAAGAACCGCTGTAATTATTTGGGATCAATCTCCAGTGACTTCCTACGAAACATTTTGCGTCAGCACCTTCGTCAAAAGGTTTTACTTTGAAATTTTTGTCGTAATCAATGCTTGTTACTTCCCAATCTCCTTTTAGTTTAAGAAATTCTACGCGGTCAGTTTGTGCTGTTTTCGCTGTTTTCACGGTGGAACAAGAAACGCTCATTACAACGCCTAAAATTCCTACTAGTAATAAATTTTTCATAGTGATATAATTATTTAAGTACAAGTTACAAAAAACCGTGCCAATATAGTAATTAGATTAAAAAAAGTCCGTTAAAAACGGACTTTATCATTTATTTAAAATAAAATTATTTATTTTACTTTTTGAGCTTTCCTTTTATTTACTGCTTTTACTTTAACAGTAGGAGTAGAAGCACCTGCTTTGTAAAAATTAGTATAAGCATATTCTGCGGCTTTTTTCAAGTCGATAACACCACCTGCCTCAGAAATCAGATCAAATCTATTGTTTGTGTTTGAACTGATCATTGCATTTACAGTAGATTTATTTGCTGTTTTTACTAATGATTCTATTAATTGTGCCGGAGTTAAATTTGGCATGTAAGCTAACAATACTGCAGCAGCGCCTGCAACAACCGGAGAAGCCATAGAAGTTCCCTGCAGATACGCATATTTCCCACCAGGAACGGTAGAATAAATTTTCTCACCCGGAGCAAAAACATTCACCATCTTTTGGTTATAATTAGAGAAATCTGCTCTCAAAAATTCATTATTATTGGTAGAAGCTCCTACTACGATCATATTATTGATATAAGGTTTCGCGTCGTCAACATTTTTGAAGTTGGTCGGATAATATACATTTTCAGCAACGTTCTCATTGTCATTACCTGCTGCTTTTACCAAAAGAACTCCTTTGTCCTGAGCATATTTAAATGCATCCCAAACAACATTTTTCCCTGGAGAAACCGGTTTCCCGAAACTCATATTCAATATTTTCGCACCATTGTCAACTGCATATCTCACTGCATTTGCAACATCTTTATCTCTTTCATCACCATTTGGAACAGCTCTCACCACCATTATTTTCGCAACTTTGTAACCAACTCCATATTGTACTTCTTTTCCTTGAGGAAGACCCGCAATAATTCCGGCAACGTGAGTTCCGTGTTCTCCTTTTGGATCTGCATAATGATTATTCCCGTAATTTTTCTGTGCATAATCATCATAATTATCTCCTACGATTGCGGCGCGAGGATCAAAATCTAAATTATATTGTTTTGTCGCCTGAACTTCATAATAATCAACTGCTTCTTTCATTTGATCATTTAAGAATTTTTGAACTTCTGCGGGAGATTTTCCCTGTACTGCTGGATCGTTTACAACCTGTCCCAAAACTGAAGCTGCCATTGCCTGATCCTGAGTAGTTGGTTTTATCGCTGCAATTACTTCAGGAGTTAAATTTTGTCCGTTGAGCATTGCAATCATGGTCGGAATCATGTCCTGGATTTTCTTATAAGTTTCGTAGCCTTGCTTTGCTTCAACACCTTTCTTCGTATAAATTTCTTTCGACTTCATGTACATTGCAAAATCTTCGGACATTTTTGCCTGATTTACTTTGTTTTTAGCTGAATCTGTACCTTCAAAAATCGGCTGATATTTTTTTACAACTCTGGTAACTTCTAAATTATCATCGTAGACATCGCCATTTTTTCCACCCAGAAAGTTCCAGCCGTGAACATCATCAACGTAACCGTTTCCGTCGTCATCTTTTCCATTGTTTGGAATTTCATTTACGTTGGTCCACAAATTTTTGATCAAACCTGGATGATTAACATCTACTCCGCTGTCTAAAACACCAACAATTACTGGAGTCGGTTTCAAACCTTTGGATTCTAAATATTTGTAAGCATTTTGTGTATTTACACCGTATATATTTGTTGAAGCGAAATCTTTGTGATACCAAGTCATCAGATCTTTGTCCTGCATCGGATCCAAAGGTGCAACTACAGTCTGTGCAAAAGAAGCAAAACCTGTCATAAAACAAGCTGCAATGAATATTTTTTTCATAAAGTAACTATTTATTTGTTTTGAATATTTTTTATATAAGTCAAAGATTCGGGTCCTTTGTTACAAAGCAGATCGATAATTGAAAGGTCTTCCTGAAAGCCAAATTTGTCGGTAAAGGTTTGATAGTATTCTGGGAGAAGAAATTCCTGCTCTTTTTTGGGCGAGAATTTTTCTCTGTAATTTTCTTCGGTTGGATTTCTAAAATACTCTTCGCTCAAAGAATAAGTCTTAGTGGTTTTCAGAATTTTTTGAATTATTTTTAAAGCATTCAGGTTGAAAGCAAACAAAGAATTCGTTTTAAAATTAAAAATCTCTTCAAGCTGATCTTCGTAATATTCAAAATAAGGCGATCTTTGATAAGCGGTCTTAATGGATTTCCAGTGGATTTTTTCCCAGGGATCACGGTGAGAAACATCAATTTCGTTGATGGTTCTTGTACCGTTGTGTTTCACGGGAATTATTAACAACAATCTCCCATTTGCACCATAAACTGCAGTTCTGTTTCTGTAGGTCTGTTTGGGAAAGCTCTCGAACTGTTCGAAAACAATTTCAGAATCTTCTCGCAGAAAAACCGAAAACCAGGAAATAGGCGGTAAATAAAAGAGGGGCAATAAAATTTTCATACTTAAAAAACCTATCGATAAAATTTAATAAAAAACGTAACTTGGAGATTCAAAATAATCTCCTAGCCCCGATCGCAACGACATCCTTTTATGGAGCTTCAGCGGAATAAAAGATATAGTGGAGAGCGGGAAATAGCTCCCAATAAAAAATAATAAATTGCTATTCGAGCACGTCGAACAGCTCCTAATACTACTCTTCTGATTCTTTTTTCTTGAATAATTTTGAAATATAATCCCAACCGAAGAATACCAGTAAAATAATCGCTGCAACCCACCAATAAGAGGTTTTGTTGGCTTCACCAGTATTTGTGGCTTTGAACATACGGTCCCAACGGATTTTTTTACCATCGGGTTGATAAGAGGAACTTTTGTCCGGGAAAAGACCTTCGACACTTAACCACGTAAACATCGGCGAACCAACAATATTTTCTTCAGGAACGAAACCGAAAAATCTCGCATCTAAGGAAGCGTCGCGATTGTCACCAATCATCATGTAATAATCCTGCTTGATGGTGTATTGCGTAGCTTCTTGCCCGTTGACAAAGATTTTGCCGTCTTTATTTTCGAGTTTGTTGTGTTCGTATTCTGAAATGATCCAGCGGTATTCGGGTAAAGTTTCCTGATTTAAAGTGACAACATCGCCTTTTTTCGGAATTTTCAAAGGACCGTACCAATCCTGATTCCATTTTTTATTGATCGGGAAAATTGATTGTGTTGTATCCACATGTTTCGTGTAACCATCGTGCATTGCATTTAGTTTGAAAGAAACTGCACCGGAATCTTTGGGCCAAATGTGTTCCTTCAAATCGATCACTTGTGGCAGCATCTTGATTTCTTTCGCTGTTTCATCGGTCAAACCCTGGAAATCGTACAGATAACCGGTTTGCGTTTGAACTTCCTGCACGGGAAGAAATCCGTATTTTTTGTATAACGACGGAACATCGAGTTGACTGCCGGTCGTTGCTATATATTTATGCTGTTTTTTCTGATCGCCTAAAATACTTTCTGGTTTACCGTTGATGAAAAGTCTTCCCGCACGGAATTCCATGATATCACCTGCAACAGCGACGCAACGTTTTACATAAGGATCTTTTCTGTCGGTCGCAGTATGAACGGAATCCTGTGGATAATTAAAAACGACAATATCGTTTTTCTGTGGTTTGTTGAACTGCAAAATCCTTGCATAGGGTAATTTTACGGCATCAACATAAGATTTAGGATCATCTTTTGGATTGTTCTTTTCGCCGGTATCCATGATTGTTCCCTGTAAAAAAGGAATTGCAAGAGGTCGCATCGGCATTCTGAAACCGTAGCTCCATTTATTTACAAAAAGAAAATCTCCGACAAGAAGCGTTCTTTCCATTGACCCTGTCGGAATTCCAAAAGGTTGCGTGAAGAAAACGTGTACGATTGTAGCGAAAACTACTGCAAAAGTGATCGAGCCAACAAAAGATTCTTTTTTACCTGCTTCTTTTTCTTCCTCAGTCAAATATAAATCATCTTCGACATGCAATTCAGAATCTTTAGAATAATTGACGAATGCCATGTAAATAAAAGGAAGAATTACCGTCAATAATTTTTGAACGAAACTCGTTTTACCGAAATGTTTCATTAAGAACAAATGAAAAACCGTCATCATGATCGGTCCAACAATTGGAACGTAGGCTAAAATGACCCACCACTTGGAGTGATCTGTTTCTTTTTGAATAATATAATAATTATAAAAAGGTACAAAAGCAAAAAGCGGATTGTAACCCATTTTTTTAAAGAGTTTCCATGTAGAAATCCCCATCAATAATGAGAGAATGATCACGTAAACTGCGTAAGTTAAAAAGTAGTTCATATTTCTATTTGGTAATATTTGAATTATTAGTTTGTTTTAAAGCGCTTTTGTTACAAATACAGGAGCAATAAGTAATTGGTAATGAGTAATTGCGTTATGTTTATTACTTATTATTCATTGTTTATTACTTATCAAAGAGGACGTCTTTCATGGAGAAATTTCCTCTTTTTCCCTGAATCCATTCGGCAGCGATCACTGCTCCAACCGCAAAACCGTTTCTGTTGAAAGCGGTGTGTTTAATTTCAATTTCATCGACTTCACTTTTATAAAAAACGCTGTGTGTTCCGGGAACTTCATCTTCGCGCACCGAAAAAATTCCTAACTCACTGTCTTTTGTTTCCTCCTGTTTCCAGGCATCAAATCTTGGATCATTATTGATTATTCCTTCCGCTAAAGTAATGGCTGTTCCGCTTGGCGCATCTTTTTTTTGGGTGTGATGAATTTCTTCTAACTGAACCTGATATTCGCTGAAATTCTTCATCAGATCTGCCAGCTTTTCATTTAAAGCAAAAAATAAATTCACGCCTAAACTGAAGTTAGAACCGTATAAGAAAGCAGTATTATTTTCGACTGCCATTTTCTCAATTTCCGGTTTTTGATCGAGCCAGCCTGTTGTCCCGCAAATGACAGGAATTTGATTTTCGAGACAGAATTTGATATTATCAAAAGCTACTTCCGGATTCGAAAATTCGATGGCAACATCGGGATTATTTAAGTTTTCTAACGTTGGAGTTTCATTGAGTTGAGCTACGATTTCGTGACCTCTTTTGGTGGCAATTTCTCCAATTATTTTGCCCATTTTTCCGTAACCAACTAATGCTATTTTCATCATTTTGAACGTAAAAACGTTTGCTTTTAATTAAAAATTATAACTTAAACTTAAACCAGCTTTTGAATTTTGCTGGGAAAACTCATCGAAAATAACCGTGGGTTTAAGTGCCAAATCGGGATCTTTTCTTCCTTCATATAAATGAGCATCTACGACTGCATCTACAATATTTAAAACATAAATCAAAGCCGTAACTGCGATCGCATAATCTCGCTGCCTTTGTGCACGGTCCTGAGTTCTTCCCAAAGCTTCCGCTGTAATTCCAGGAATCTCTGAAAACTCATGCGGTTGTCCGTTGAGTTGTGCAATAAAAGCATTTCGGTATCTCGTATATTGTTTTTGATTCCAAAGCGTGATTCCGATTCCTGTTCCAATTCCGCCCCAAACAATGGGGATTTTCCAGTATTTCTTATTGTAATATTGTCCAAGTCCCGGCAAAACTGCGGAATACAATCCGGCTTTCGTAGGATTAAATCTCATGGCTTTTACCGGAGCGTTCGCCTCCCGAATATCGGTTAAAACTTCCATTTCCGCTTTTGGTTTCTTCGTAGAAATAGAATCGGTGGGATAATTTTCAACCCGAATTGTATCGTTTCGATTAACCTGAGCGAAACAGTTCAGGGATAATAAAAGAAGGAAAATCAGAGTAAGTTTCTTCATCTATTTAAAGTGTGAAAGAATATTTTCAAGTTCTTCTTCATTTTTGAAATCGAGGACTATTTTACCTTTCTTGCCATTTGCAGCGGTTTTTATCTCAACCTTCACTTCTAATAGATCAGCAAGGTTTTTTTCTGCTTTTTTAAAATGATTTGGAATCGTTGCCTTTGATTTCTTTGCCGTTTCTTTAGGATTTTTCAGAAGGTTTGATTCTTCCTCGGCCTGTCTTACGCTCCAGTTATTTTTTACAATTTTTTGAAAAAGTTCGTCTTGAATTTCTTTTTCCTCCAAACTAAGGATAGCTCTGCCGTGACCAGCCGAAATCTCTCCACTTCTAATGGCATTTTGCATATCAGGATTTAACCTCAACAAGCGAATTGAATTGGTAATTGTACTTCTTTCCTTCCCAATTCGTTGGCTCAAATTTTCCTGAGTCATGCCGATTTCTTCGAGCAATCTTTGATAAGTCAAAGCGATTTCGATGGCGTCTAAATCTTCTCTCTGGATGTTTTCAACCAATGCCATTTCCAGCAATTCCTGATCATTAACCAAACGAATATAAGCCGGAAGCGTTTCTAAACCTGCGATTTTACTGGCACGAAAACGTCTCTCTCCCGAAATAATTTCGAATTTGTTGCCGTCTTTTCTTAAAGTAATCGGTTGAATTACACCCAGATTTTTAATGGACTGCGCTAAATCTGCAAGTGCTTTTTCATCAAAGTAAGTTCTTGGTTGTGAAGCATTTGGATAAATGTCTTCCAGCGCTACTTCTACAATATTTCCTACAAATTTATCTGCACCTTCGTCCGTTGCAGAATTGACCGATGCTTTGGATTCTGCACTTAAAATTGCGCCCAAACCACGTCCCATTGCTCTTTTTTTGTCTTTCATTTTTATAAATAATTTCAATAGACATGAATTCTTAAATTCAAATCAATAAAATAAGTTTCTAATTCTTAACTAAACTTTCATTTTTCAGCAAAACTTCCTCAGCTAACTGAAGATACTGAATCGCACCTTTGCTTTCTGCATCGTAATTTAAGATGCTTTCACCAAAACTCGGTGCTTCACTTAAACGGACATTTCTACTGATAATTGTTTCGAAAACCATTTCCGGAAAATGCGAATTCACCTCTTCAACAACTTGATTCGACAGTCTTAGACGGGAATCATACATCGTTAAAAGCAAACCCTCAATATCTAAATCTTTGTTATGAATTTTCTGCACATTTTTGATGGTATTCAGAAGTTTACCCAAACCTTCCAATGCAAAATATTCACATTGAATAGGAATAATTATAGAATCAGCCGCAGTTAAAGCATTAATGGTGATTAAACCTAAACTCGGAGCGCAGTCAATAATAATATAATCGTAATCATCTCTGATTGATTTCAGCGCTTCCTTCAGCATGTATTCTCGATTTTCACGATCTACCAATTCAATTTCAGCAGCGACCAGATCGATGTGAGAAGGAATAATATCAAGGTTTGGAGAAGCTGTTTTTTGGATGCATTTTTTAGCATTTTCGCTATGTTCCAAAAGGTTGTAGGTGGAAAAATTAGATTGCTCAATTCCCAAACCTGAAGTTGCATTAGCTTGTGGATCAGCATCGATCAACAAAATTTTCTTTTCCAAAACTCCCAATGCGGCGGCTAAATTAATGGCGGTTGTTGTTTTACCAACACCACCTTTTTGATTTGCAACACCTATAATTTTAGCCATTCTGTACGATTTTAATCACCAAAAATACACTTTTTTCTGATTTTCAGAGGATTCATAAACCTTCACTTTACGTTAAAGTATTGTTAATTAATAGTTTAAGCAATAAAAAAATTATCCACAAAAGTGAATCTTTTGTGGATAACTATCAATGTGAAATAGATATAAATGATTTTACTCAAATTGCATTGAAATTGGAAAATTGAAATAGCTTCTTACATTCTCCCCATTCCATTTTGCAGGCATCCATTTTCCTTTTATATTTTTAACGGTATTTTCTGCTTCTTTATTAAATTTTGAATTAGGTCCTTTCGCTGTAATACTTGAAATAGAACCGTCTTTTTCGACAATAAAAGTGACCGTAGTTTTTAACAGATCGCCAGTTCCATCAAAATTTCCCGCATTAAAATTTTGTGTCACTTTAGATCTAAATGCATTGATTCCACCATTGAAAATTGCTTCAGTATCTACTTTATCTACTGGATTATTATTAATTGGTTTAGGAACCACGGGAACAGGTATTGTGGTATGTTCCACAATTACTGGCGCCGAAATAGTAACTGGCGGAGTCCCGATCACATTATCTGTACCAATTCTCGCATTATTTGTTGCACTTAATGGTGTTGCAGGAGTTTCAATTCTTGGATTTCTTACCGGTGTCGGAATTTCCAATTTCACTGTACTTTCAATAACTCTTGGAGGAACTATTGGCGTTACGACAACAGGAATTTCATCAGGAGGCAATTGTACCGGCGTAAATGTAAGTCCTCCAGAATCAGAATCAACTACAGCTGGAGTTTGAAAAGAATTGATTATTAAGGGCGTAATTGCTAAAGTAGCAAAAAATGCTACACCAATAAACAATGCTTTTGTGAGGTTATGAGCTTCATCACTACGCATTACGTAAGCACCGTAATTCTTGTTCCGGTTTTCGAAAAGAATTTCATTGAAGCGATATTCTTTTTCAGAGCTTAAAAAATTTTTCATTTTGTAAATATTAAAAAATTAAAAAAATTGGAAATTGTTATTTTGATATGTTAATTTCAATAACATTAAAAACATATCAAAAAATAAACCAAATTATTGATAATTATGAACATATATTATTCAATTCATAACAAAATGAAAATCTATAAAGATGTGTTTGTACCTGACGTGTAGTAATTAATAAATCATCTTACAACACTTAGCAGCAATATTATTATTAATAAGTTATTATTTTACTCACTATTGAACTATTATCCATAAAATATTTAATGCTAATCCGTCAATTATAAAGAGGTTTTATGGATTTAATCAACTGAATATTAGCTATAAAAGAAAATTTATAAACTGATTATACAATTAAATATTTTTCTTATTTAAAGCATATCATTAAAATTAAATGCTTAATTTTGAGTTGATTAAGAAACAATAGGTGTTTTAGCCCTTATAAAAACAGATAAAACACGCTTCATTTACGGGGAAAACACCGTGGATTACATCAAACACTTCAATTAAATTTGCCAATGAAAAATATCGGGGTAGCTGAAAACCGAATAGAGTAAGCGAAAAAAACTAAAAAAAAACCATGCCGACACAAGAAGATCTAACAAAAGACTTTATGGGCCAATTAATTGGTAAAGTCTATGACACGTTAACGAACAACAACCCAGAAAGTTTGGGACCAAACAATTTTATCGCTTTCGATCCCATCGGAAAAGTTTTGATGAGCAACTCTTTTGATTTTGCAATCAATGGAATATTTGGTGTACCACAGAAACCTAAAGCGATTTTAGACAGTAAAGGAAATCAAGTTTTAGACGCAAACGGAAAACCACAATTTGATATGGTTGATTATCAAAACATGGTGAATTCAACAAAAAACGGAAATTTCTTAAAAATGGAGCAGTTCGCTGCCATTACTGATGAAGTTCATGATGGCGTTCCTGCATTGCTTCCGAGTGGAAAAGGTCGCGCCTTTGCAATATTTAATCCTACTGGAAAGTCAATTTCAAAAGGTTATGGCGATCTGATGGATTGGTGCGAAGTTGCAGATTCTATAATCGATCCGAAAGTTGAAGCAAAACTTGCTAAAATGCGGGATAAATTATCAAAAACAAAAGTGCTGAAAAATCCGGAATATGATCCGGAAGAAATTGAAAGTGACACTAATTTAAAAATGATTACTCAGACTTTTATTTCGCAGATGTACAAAAAATATTTAGAGTATGCGATCAAATACACCGATGTTTTAGAAACCAATAACGCAATACGGGTTTCCGCAGATAATGGTGATTCCGACGCTGCTGCACAAATTTCAATTGATGGGAAGAATATGAAAAAGAGGGAAGATATGGCTCTTCAAGCTTGGAATGCAATGGGCTTCAAGGAATCGGTTGAGCAAATGCAAAACTATATTGGTGAAGTCGAAGCAAAAAGCATTCTTACCTTAAAAAAAAGACTGGAGAAAGAATACAGAAATAATCTGCGGACAAAAATATTAGAATATACCGACTATTCCGTCTCCTCGCCAATTCCTGCAGAAGCAATTAAACTGTCTTCTGGCTGGACAAAATTTGATTCAAAAAGCGTGGCATCATCAAGCAGCTATAATCGTTCTGTACACGATGCTTCTGTGAAAGCTGGTTTCAATGCCTTATTCGTAAAAGGAAATGCGGGATCTAATTTTAATAGAGACAGCATGAACAGCAATTTCTCCAGTGATGATTTTAGTTTTAGTTTCAAAATCGGAAAAGTTGCGGTAGCGAGAGGTTGGCTAAACCAAAATTTCTTGGAATCTAAATACTGGAGATTAGCGGATAATTCACCACAAACCCGTAGCCAACAAGTCCTTAGTGACGGAAACGGACAAGGACTTTTACCTTCACTCATCACTGAATTGATCATGGTAAAAGATGTTTCCTTTAAATTTAACACCCAGTCCTCTAATTATTCTAAAATCAAAACGCATTTTGATGCAGGTGGTGGTTTCAGTTTCGGACCCTTTTTTAATTCGAGTGCGAAATATTCTTATGATAACACCAATATTCAATCAAATTCTCAATTTAAGAACGGAGAATTAAGTTCACCAGATATTTCAATAATTGGCTACAAATGCCGAATACTACCAAAGTCGCCGAATACTGATTCAAGCATCAAAAAATTTGTAAGCGCGACAGATTCATAATTCATATTGATCAGCAGAAAACAGCAGTTTTCTGCTGATTTTTAAAAACTAAAACCATGAAATATTATATCGCAGTTTACGAAAAACTGAGAGAGATCTATCTTTCTCAGGGCGCAATGGAAAATGATCTACCCATGATTTGTCCTTCTTTGCGGATGTATGAAAATGAAGACTTAGAACTTCTGAAACCAGCCTCTTTGCTTAATGATGAACAGAAAAAAACAGAATCTATTCTTAAAAAGCAAAACATTTCTTATGAATTAAATTCGGTTCCTATTTCCGCCTATTTTTGGGATCTTAATGTTAACACCGCACTTTTTGATATTTACCGGGATATTTTAGATCACAGTAACATTCGAGATTTCGAGCAAAATTTTATGCGGATTTCTGTGAGTTCAAGTACAGTTCTTAATGATGCTAAAAATGCAGATACCAAAGAATACAAAAACTATAAAAAATACAGAATTGCGTATGATTCCGCATTAGAAAAAATCACAGATCATTTATCAACATTCGAAGATTTAACGACAGATGAAGAAAAAATGAACTGGAAAGATCAATTTTTGAGCATGAATAATTTAAAGGAATTGGCAATGTCTGAGTGGAAAGTTAGAGGTTCCAAAGATTTTATTGAAAAAGAATTGACAAGAATTAACGCCAATTCTGATGCTGATCTCTATTTGGCAATGTCACGTGATGCAAAATTCTCCTTCGATTCGGCCGAAAGAACAGATATTAATACTTTTTCCGCAATACATGACATCAATTTTATTCCGTATGACTTTATGGAAAATGAATCTGGATGGAATTCTTTAAAACTAAATAAGCAGGAAATGGAGACCCTTTATCTTGCCGCAAAAAACAGCAATCAAAATCTATCTGCAGAAATTTTATCCATTGATTATGATGAAAACGGAATTGAATCCATCGAAGTAGATTATAGTTTTGTACACTTAAAACGATCTTGGTTTAATAAAAATTTTATGCTTTCTCCCTTTTTTGAATGGAAAGAAAGCAAACCAATTTCAGATGGTGTTACCATTTCAGATGGATTTAAGCTTCCTGCCATTACTAAAACCATGATGCTCATCAAAAATCTAAAAATAATTTTAGATTCTTCTGTTAGCTCAACTGATGTGAATGATCCTAACAAACTCATTTTTTTTGGACCAATGATCATGAAGCAGCAACTCTTCATTAACAAAAATAATAACGAAAGATTTCTGAAAGTAGTCACCGATAAAAAAATGTTGCAATCTGACCAGCTTTCCTATTTGTCCAAAAAAGCTACGCCTCAAACCGTCAATATTCGAATTCCAGGAAAGAGACCACAAATTTTTGAAAGTACAACAGGCGATCCAGTTATACCCGTCTTTAACACGATAAAAGTTGATCGAATGAAAATGGGAACTGTTTTAACTTCCAGACAAACTTTTAATGTAGGATCTCCACTTCAGGTTGAACCAAGACGACCAGTGACGCCGCTTCCTAATCCCGTTGAACCCATTGTTCCAAAAACAATTCCAACAAATATTAAGCTTATTTCTGCGATTTTCGTTCCACTGAATTTACCAATATTTCAGCATTTATCCAATGTAACTTTTCGGATTATTGATAACAAAAATAATGAACCAGTCTATAAGTGCAATATTTCCATCATTGGGACCAACAGTAATAATGAGAGCAACAGAATTTTTAATATTGAGTCTGACCAAAGTGGCAGCATCTCTCAAAATTTACCGATTGGTGACTATAATATCAGTTTTAGAATTGATGAATACGCAGTTTTAGAGGCTAAATTTAATGTTCCCAATACCAATCCTTTAACTCTGGAATATAAACTGCAGCGGAAACAAATTCAATTTAAATCATTTTTCCTTATCGGTATGATCTGTGAAAAAATGCCCAAAATACCTGCTACTTAAACCAAAAAAAACTAATAATTATGATCGCTTTAAAGTACCGAGCAAAAGCACCGGAAGTTTATACCCTCTGCGAAATGCTACACAAATTAGGATATGCAATAAAAATTTCTGATTCATTTACACTCGAAGTAGATGTTGCAGTAAAAGATTTTCAGAAAAAAAACTCCCTCGTAAGCGACGGAATTGTAGGAATGAAAACATGGCAAGTCTTATTCGATAAGAGTTCTAAAATTTTTTCTAATAACAATCTATTTCTTTCTGAATCAGATCTAAAAGATTTTTCAAAAGCTCACAATCTTGAATTGGCTGCTGTGAAAGCAGTCAACGAAGTAGAAAGTTCCGGCAAAGGTTTCCTGATCAATGGGAAACCAAAAATACTGTTCGAAGGTCATGTTTTTTGGCAGCAACTTCAAAAAAGAGGTATAAAACCAGAAACGCTTTTAAATTCATCCAACAGAAATGTTCTTTATCCAAAATGGACGAAAGCTTTTTACCAAGGCGGGGTAAAAGAATATGACCGACTCAATCAAGCCATTGCGATCAGTTCAGACCCTAAAGTAAAGGAAGCCGCTTTAGCTTCAGCATCTTGGGGAAGTTTTCAGATCATGGGTTATCATGCAGTGAGTTTGGGCTACGCTTCGGTACAGGATTTTGTAGATAAAATGTACCTTCATGAAAGAGAACATTTAAAAGCGTTCGGTAAATTCCTTGAGGTCAATAACATTATGACCGATTTACGTAATAGAAACTGGGCGAAAGTGGCACAGAAATATAATGGTGCAAGTTATAAATTGAATAAATATGACCAAAAATTACAAAAGGCCTACGAGAAATATTCTTAAATAAAATTCAAAAAAAAAGCTGGGAAAATATTATTCCCAGCTCTTCCATTTTTAAAATAATTCCTTTCGGATAATGTTCTGACTTCGCTCTGGTCCTACAGAAACCAGATAAACATTAATCCCTAAATATTTTTCGATAAACTCGATATATTTCTTCGCATTCTCCGGGAGTTCATCATAACTTCGTACTTTGGTAAGATCTTCATCCCAACCTTCCAATTCTTCGTACATCGGCTCATAATTGTATAATTTGGTAGTTGATGATGTAAAGTAATCGATGATTTTTCCGTCTTCAGTTTTGTACTTCGTAGCTATTTTTATTGGAGAAATTCCTGATAAAACATCCAGTTTTGTGATCACTAAATTATTGATTCCGTTGATCATTGTTGCGTGTTTCAATGAAACTAAATCGAGCCAACCCGTTCTTCGTGGTCTTCCTGTAGTTGCACCGAATTCGAAACCAATTTGTCTTATTTTTTCGCCTAGTTCGTTATCAAGTTCAGTTGGGAATGGTCCTTCTCCAACTCTTGTGGTGTACGCTTTTGCTACTCCAATTAAATTTTGCAAACTTGTCGGCGGAACTCCAGCTCCTGAACAAACTCCGCCTGTTGTTGGTGAAGATGATGTTACATATGGATAGGTTCCAAAATCAATATCTAACATTGCAGCTTGCGCGCCCTCAAACAAAATATTTTTTCCATCGTGGATCGCCTGGTTCAGTTCAACTTCAGTATCAACAATGCGATCTTTTAGTTTTTGCCCTAATTCTAAAAATTCATTGTAAATTTCGTCATATTCTAAAGTTGGTTTTTCAAAATATTTTTCAAAAAGAGAATTTTTTATTTTTAAATTTTTTCTCACTTTTTCAGCAAGAACTTCAGGATTTAAAAGATCAACCATTCTGATTCCAACCCTAGCGATTTTATCTTCATAACAAGGACCAATTCCTTTTTTGGTTGTTCCAATATGAGTTCCCTCCTCTTCTTCCTCGCGATAAGTGTCGAGTAAAATATGATACGGCATAATTACGTGCGCTCTTCTGCTGATAAAAACGTGATCAGTACGCATTCCTTTCGCCTCAAGTTGTCCAATTTCTTTTAAGAAAGCTTTAGGATTTACTACTACTCCATTTGCGATGATACATTTACCTTTGCACTGTAAAACTCCTGATGGAAGCAAGTGTAAAACAAATTTTTCTTCACCTGCGTACACAGTATGTCCCGCATTATCACCTCCCTGAAAACGTACAACGTAATCAGATTTCGCCGATAAAACGTCTGTTATCTTGCCTTTTCCTTCATCCCCATATTGAAGACCAACAACCACATAAGTCGCCATATTTTACTTTTTTTATAGATTTCTACAAAAATAGATTTATTAAAAGTTTTGGGCAAAAATTTAGGAATAAATAATCATCTTTTTTACTAGCAAACTTTCATTTAGGAGCGACAAAAATTTAAATACAAAAAAATCCCTTAAAAAACCTTAAATTTGCACTTTGAAAACAATCTATGGAATCTGTACAAATTCACGACAAAACATTCGTTCCTTATCTGAAAGATCCGGAAATTCAGGAAATTGTAAAAGCTACTGCACTCAAAATTTACGAAGATTACAAGGATGAAACACCTGTATTTATTGGAGTTTTAAATGGTGTAATTCTCTTTTTCTCTGACCTTTTGAAACATTATCCGGGGAAATGCGAAATTGCATTTTTGCAAATGAGTTCTTATGCCGGAACGCAATCTACAGGAATTGTTTACCAAAAAATGGAACTGACGAAAGATATTAAAGACCGTCATATTATTTTGGTCGAAGATATTGTGGACACGGGAAATACCGTGGAAAGTCTTTTTCAATATTTTAAAGAAACCCAAAGACCAAAATCAGTAAAATTAGCGACTTTCCTTTTAAAGCCCGATGTTTACAAGAAAGATTTCAAATTGGACTATGTTGGTAAAGAAATTCCGAATAAATTTGTTTTGGGATACGGTTTAGATTATGATGAATTAGGAAGAAATCTAAAAGATTTATATCAGTTAGAAGAAGGTCGTATTAATGAATAAGGCGACTTTTTGAAATAAATATATTAAGAAGCAAATTTCAAAATATTCAAACAGTAAAAAATGATTAACATCGTTCTATTTGGTCCTCCAGGAAGCGGAAAAGGCACACAGGCTCAGAATTTAATTGAAAAATTTAATCTGAAACAAATTTCTACCGGTGATTTGTTCCGTTACAATATGAAAAATGATACTGAACTTGGCAAACTCGCAAAATCATTTATCGATAAAGGTGAATTGGTTCCTGATCAAGTTACGACCGATATGTTGACCGATGAAGTTAAAAAACCATCTCCTACAAAAGGTTTCATCTTTGATGGTTATCCAAGAACGACCAACCAAACTGAGGAACTGGAAAAAATCGTAAAAGAAGTTTTGAATGATAAAATTTCAATCTGTATTTCTTTGGTTGTTGATGATGAAATGTTAGTGCAAAGACTTCTGAACAGAGGTAAAACAAGTGGAAGAACTGATGATTCCAACGAAGAAATTATTAGAAATAGAATTAAAGAATATTACGCAAAAACTGCAGAAATTGCTGAACTCTACAAACAACAAGGCAAATATGTCGAAGTAAACGGAGTCGGAGCAATCGATGAAATATCTGAAAAACTTTTTGCAGAAGTAGAAAAAATAAAATAGGTTGCAGCAAAAGGGATTTTGGTTTTAAATTATTAAATCCTTAAAAAACTCTTTTTTATCTGAGTCCTAAAAATTAAAAATTATGTCCAATTTCGTAGATTACGTTAAAATTCATTGTAAATCAGGTCACGGTGGTGCAGGTTCTTCGCATCTTCGTCGTGAAAAATATATTCCAAAAGGTGGTCCTGATGGCGGAGACGGCGGACGAGGCGGTCATGTAATTATGAAAGGAAACGCTCATGAATGGACGCTTTTACCACTTCGTTACACAAGACACATCAAAGCTGAAAAAGGTCACAACGGGATGAAAAATCAGTTGACCGGGGCTTATGGTGAAGACATGTATATTGAAGTTCCACTGGGAACAATTGCCAGAAATGAAGAAGGTGAGATCATCGCTGAAATTTTAGAAGACGGCCAGGAAATCATCATCAAACATGGTGGAAAAGGTGGAAAAGGAAACGAACATTTCAAAACTTCTACCAACCAAACTCCACGTTTTGCACAACCAGGAATGGAGGGTGAAGAAGGTTTTGTAATTTTTGAGCTGAAACTTTTGGCAGATGTAGGTCTTGTTGGTTTTCCGAATGCAGGAAAATCTACCCTTTTGGCAGCAGTTTCTGCAGCAAAACCGAAAATTGCAAACTACGCTTTTACCACTTTAACTCCGAATCTCGGAATTGTGGATTACCGAAATTACAAATCTTTTGTAATGGCCGATATTCCAGGAATTATAGAGGGTGCGGCGGAAGGAAAAGGTCTTGGTCACCGATTTTTAAGACATATTGAAAGAAATTCAATTCTTTTGTTTATGATTCCGGCGGATTCTGAAAGTCATTTTCAAGAATTTAAAATTTTGGAAAACGAACTGAAAGAATACAATCCTGAATTGATGGACAAAGATTTTTTGATTTCTATTTCTAAATCAGATTTACTAGATGATGAACTGAAACAAGAAATATTAAAAGAATTCCCAGAAGACCGCAAACCGATTTTCTTTTCTGGTGTAACACAAGAAGGAATTATGGAATTGAAAGATGCGATCTGGAAAAGATTGCACGGTGAAGGAGAAAATCTTTAAAAAATTTCAGTATTTAGATATTTATAAAGTATTTGGTGATAATCGATTTGTGATCGATTCAAATAAATTTTTGGCGTAATAGTTGAAGTATTTTTTTGAATTTATTTTATAAAGTACTTATTTACTATCATTTTTTCGGCTTTTTTATTTTCTTGTACTACCCAAAATTCTAATCAATATTCTAAGATTCAATACGAAGCAGGTGCCTGTTTTGGTTTTTGTCCTATTTTTAAAATGACGATTAATCCGAACCGAACTGCGGTAATTGAAGCGGAACATTTCACTTTTTCTGAAGGAAATTCCAAAGCTGATTTTTCGAAAGCTAAAGAGGGAACTTTTAAAACAACCATTAAAGAAGAAGACTTTTCTAAAATAATCTTTTTATTAGAAAACGCTGATTTAAAATCTTTAAAAGATCAATATAAAAACAGAAATGTATCTGATCTTCCAACTTCATATTTAAGAATTAATTTTGCCGATGGAACCTCGAAAAACATTGAAGATTATGGTAAAAATGGAACTCCAAAATTGGCGGAAATTTATAAGTTCATGGAAAATTTGCGATCGAATCAAACTTGGGTGAAAGTGAATTAATACTTTTTGTAAATTGATTTCTAATCAGATTTTTTCGTTTAAATTTACTTTCGGGTTTTTTATTTACAAACACCAAATCATTAGAAATCTTTAAACACAATTTAGAAAAAACTATAATGGAAACGCTTTCTATAGAAAAACCGACTCATAAAAAACTTAACGAACTTCAGTCTACGGCGATTTCTGGCAATGATATTAGTTCTTCTTGCCTGTACGTTTCTGCGCTTACCATTATGTATGCGGGACAATATGCATGGCTTTCTTTATTGATTGTCGCAGTTGTTCTTTTCCTTTTTCGAAAAATATATGTGGAAGTTGTAGGTGCGCTTCCTTTGAATGGAGGTGCTTATAATGTTTTGTTAAATACTGCTTCAAAACGTACTGCTTCAGTTGCGGCGACACTTACGGTCTTATCTTATATGGCAACTGCAGTAATTTCTGCGAGTGAAGCCATGCATTATTTGCACAATCTTTTGCCATGGATTAATGTAATAATCGCGACCATTATTGTACTTTTTATTTTCACAATGCTCACTATTTCGGGGATCGGAGAATCGGCAAATGTTGCGGTAGTTATATTTATTATTCATCTGGTATCGCTTTCCCTTCTTGTACTTGCAGGAGTTTGGTTTATCGCAAATCACGGTTTTGAAACCTTACATTTGAATTGGAATACACCAATAAAATCAGGTGGAATTATCACAGCATTATTTCTGGGTTTTTCTGCCGCGATGCTTGGAATCTCAGGTTTTGAAAGTTCCGCAAATTTTGTAGAAGAACAGGAAGCCGGAGTTTTCAGCAAAACTTTGAGAAATATGTGGGGAATTGTAAGCTTTTTTAATCCACTTTTAGCTTTGATAATTATTTTCGTGTTACCACTTTCTACCGTTGGAGAACACCAAACCTCTTTATTAGCTTATGTTGGAGAAATTACGGGCGGGAAATGGCTGGCTTATTTCATCGCAATAGACGCGGTTTTGGTTCTTTGTGGAGCTGTTCTTACTTCATTTGTCGGAGTTTCGGGATTGGTCAATCGGATGACACTGGATCGAATTTTACCCAATTTCTTTTTAAAACAAAATAAAAAAGGATCTCATTATCGTATTGCGATCGCCTTTTTTATCCTTTGCATTTCCGTCTTGTTTGTGACAAGAGGAAATCTCACTTCTCTCGCGGGAGTTTATACTTTTTCTTTCTTATCAGTAATGGCACTTTTCGGAATCGGGAATTTACTTTTAAAATTTAAACGAAGAAAACTTCCACGTCCGGTGAGAGCTTCCATTCTATCTGTTTTGGTGGCAATTGCTTTTATCATCATTGCATTTTGGGGAAATATCGTTTTAAACGGAGGTGCATTTTTTACTTTTTTAAAATATCTTTTCCCTGCCTTGATCGCTGTTATGATTATGCTCAACCGAATTGTAATCATTAAAGGTATTATCTCTATTTTAGAAAATATTTATATTCCTTTCCGAGGTTTCGCCATCAAGAGCAGCCGGAAATTAAATCGCCTTCAACATGAAATCAATGCACAGGAATTCGTATTCTTCACCAAGAAAGACAATGTAGCGATCTTAAATAAAGTGATGCAATATGTAGAAAATAATGAAACGACACGAAAATTAAAAATCGTGAACGTGATGAAAGAGGGCGAAAATAATGATGAATTAAAAATCGACCTTCGCGTTTTAGATCGTGCTTATCCGCATATCGATATTGATTTTGTAGAAATTATCGGAGAATTCACACCAGAATTAATTGATAAACTTTCCCAGAAATGGAATATCCCTAAAAACTTTATGTTCATCGCTTCTCCAAGTGACCAATTCAGTTATCGGGTTGCAGATTTGGGCGGAGTTCGTTTAATCATGTAATTAAAATAGGAATTTGAAACTAAAAATATTTTGATATAACTTATCTTACAAAGGGTTTTACATCTCAATCAAAAATATTACTTCTGCAAATATTGTTTTTATAAAGTTTTCATTCTCTTTTACTAAATTTGGTTTCTCTAATTTTTTTTAATGAATAATATTTTCAATCTTCACAATGGCGAAGAAGACAAGCAGAAAGTTCTAGCTAATGTAAAAAGCAATACTTCATTCAACGGTTCTAATCTTTGGATCTTAGCATGTGCAATTTTAGTAGCTTCTGTCGGTTTGAATGTGAATTCTACAGCAGTTGTAATTGGTGCGATGCTTATTTCACCTTTGATGGGACCAATTGTTGGTGCCGGTTTTGCGTTGGGAATGTTTGATTTTCATTTGTTGCGACGGTCTTTAAAAAACCTGTTGCTCGCTACAGTTGTTGGATTAGTTGTTTCATTTTTATACTTTTATTTAAGTCCTTACAAAGAAGCGCATTCCGAAATTATTGCACGAACGGCACCTAATATTTACGATGTTTTGATTGCATTCTTTGGTGGTTTGGTTGGTGTAATTGCGGTAACTCGTGTTGAAAAAGGGAATCCAATTCCAGGAGTTGCGATTGCAACTGCTTTGATGCCACCACTTTGTACAGCAGGTTACGGTTTAGCAACAGGAAATTTCGCCTACTTCGGCGGGGCATTATTTCTTTATACCATTAATTGTGTTTTTATCTGCATTGCAACTTATGTAATTGTGAAATTCCTCAATTATCCGGCTGTAGAATTGGTCGATAAAAAGAAATCGAACAAAATAAGAATCTGGATCAGCGTAATCATTGCATTAATGATTGTTCCCAGCATTTTTTTTGCTTACCGATTTATCGATCAGCAGAATTACGAAATTAAGGTAAAAAACTTTTTATCAAAAGAATTTGAAGAAAAAGGAAACACCATTGTTTACAAAAAAACTACATACTCCTCTAATCCTAAAAAAATTGAACTAGCCTTTCTCTCCCGAAAATTTTCAGCAGTACAAATAAAGGAAGTTAATGAAAAACTAAAAGCCTATAAAATTGAAAATACGCGGGTAATTATTCGCCAGGACAGTGCTTTTCTCGCCAACGCAACCACCAAAAATGCTGCAAGCAATGAAGTTGAAGATCAGTCTAAAGCTATCATTTCTGAACTGACCAATGAGGTAAAAAAATATACTTTCAAGACGGAAAATATATTTCCAGAAGCACAATCCATCATTCCGGAACTCAACACAATTTCTGTCGCGAAACAGGAAATTTTTAATAAAAGTGATTCTACCAAAATTATTCCCGTCGCATTTTACGAATCGACTAAAGCACTTACTACCGACCAGGAAAAAATACTTCAAAATTGGCTAAAAGTGAAACTGAAAATTGATACGATAGAAGTCTACAAGAGAAATTAAAAAATATGCCTTCTTACTACTACATTATCATACTTATCTCTCTAGCTGCATTTTTTGCTTATATAAATGAGCGGTTTATCAAATTGCCCTTTGTGATCGGATTATTTTTTCTGTCCTCACTTCTCTCCCTTTTTTCTTTGGTGATCAAATCGTATTACAGTGTTCCTTTTGATCAAATCAGAGAACTCGTGATTAGTACAGACCTCAGTAAATCCGTTATCAATATATTCCTAGGGTTCCTCCTTTTTGCTGGATCAATGCATACGAATTGGTTCAGCATGAGAAAATATTTAAAAGATATTTCTGTACTCGCATTGGGAGGTGTCGTTTTTTCAACAATCTTTGTGGCAGTAGCATTTTTCTACGTTTCTCATTGGTTGGGTTTAGAAGTACCTTTTATATATTGCCTTATTTTCGGAGCCTTGATTTCACCCACAGATCCAATCGCTGTTTTGAGTATTTTAAAAGAAGCCAAAGTCCCCGAAAAAATTGAGGTAACCCTTGTCGGTGAATCTCTTTTTAATGATGGAGTTGGCGTTGTAATTTTCATAGCACTCACTCAAATGTTAGCTTCTGGAGCGGTGGATTTTGATTTCCCACATTTTGGATTGCTCTTCATACAGGAGGCAGGCGGCGGAATTATTTTCGGATTAATTTTAGGATATATTTTACATTATCTTCTGAAAACTACTGATTATTACGAAACAGAAGTTCTGCTGACTTTAGCTTTCGTAATGTTGGGTTATTTCGTTTCTGCACAAATGCATATTTCCGGAGCTTTGGCGATGGTAATTATGGGTTTAATGGTGGGGAATTTTAGGAAAGAAGAAGCCATGAGTAATGAAACTGAAGAATATGTCGCGAAATTTTGGGAATTGCTGGAAATTATCTTGAATGCTTTATTATTTTTAATGATTGCTTTGGTTTTGGTCGTTCTCGATTTTAATTTAAAATATATCATTCTTGGAGTTTTGACAATATTAATCTTGCTGGTTTCACGCTTTTTTACCGTTAATATTCCCCGAAAAACTTCTTTAACCATATTAAAAGTTGACAAACCTACTTCTCAAATAATTATTCTCGGCGGACTTCGTGGCGGATTATCTTTGGCTTTGGTGATGTCGCTTCCTGCTTCAGAATTCAAAGATATTCTGTTGATTGTCACCTATATATGTGTCGCATTTAGCATTTTAATTCAAGGAACAACCATTGGAACAGTGGCAAAGAAAATTTTGAAAAAGTAAAACCATCTGATTTTGACAATAAGTTTTAAATTGCTTTTATATTTTTAAAGAGAAATAAACTATCTTTGCAAAATATTCAGCGGCATTCTTAAGCCATTTTAGTAATTTATTTTTACTCAAATAGAAAATCACTACTTCTACAAGTTTTGCGTTTTCAAGCCAAAAATGTAGAAGTAAAACACTTCATCCGCAATCATTTTTAATACAGAAAATATTGTTATTTACAGACTTAAAATTAATTAAGCCCATCCTCGATGCGCTTATAACAGAAGGTTACACGCAACCAACTCCTATTCAGGAAAAAGCAATCCCAAGTATTTTACAAGGTAGAGATCTACTCGGAACGGCACAAACCGGAACCGGAAAAACGGCTGCCTTTGCCATTCCAATTCTACAAAATCTTGCAGAAAAGAACTCCCGAAACAATAATATCAAAGTTTTGGTTTTAACACCAACACGGGAATTAGCAATTCAGATTGAAGAAAGTTTCAACGCGTACGGAAGAAATTTAAACCTCAGAAACCTCGTGGTTTTTGGTGGAGTAAAACAAGCTGCACAGGAAAAAGCTTTAAGAAGAGGTGTTGATATTTTAGTCGCAACTCCCGGAAGATTACTGGATTTTATTTCCCAGCGAATTGTTTCCCTTCAAAACTTAGAAGTTTTTGTTTTAGATGAAGCAGACAGAATGCTCGACATGGGTTTTGTTCACGATGTGAAAAGAATCATCAAATTGTTACCACCGAAAAGACAAACGCTTTTCTTCTCTGCAACTTTCCCCGATGAAATAAGCAAGTTGGCAAACTCAATGCTCTCTAATCCTGTTAAAGTTGAAGTAGCACCAGTTTCTGCAACTGCAGATACCATCAATCAGAAAGTATATTTCGTTGACAAAGACGATAAGCTTGAATTGTTAACGCATATTTTACAAAATGACATCAAAGAATCGGTTTTGGTATTTTCCAGAACTAAACATGGTGCCGATAAAATTGCAAGAAAATTACAAAGCCATAAGATTTCTGCCGAAGCAATTCACGGTAATAAATCTCAGAATCAAAGACAAAATGCGCTTTCCAATTTCAAAAATGGTAAAACCAGAATTTTGGTAGCGACAGATATTGCAGCTCGAGGAATTGATATCGACGAGTTAAAATATGTTTTAAACTTCGAATTATCTGACGTTTCAGAAACTTATGTTCACCGAATCGGAAGAACAGGAAGAGCTGGAGCAGAAGGAAGTTCAATCTCTTTTGTTGATGGTTTAGATCTGGCGAATTTAAAAAATACGGAGAAACTGATCGGTAAAAAAATACCGGTAGAAAAAGATCATCCTTTTCACACGGACAATTTAGTTGCGCAGAAAAGAGATTCGAATAACAAATCTTTTACGCCAAGACCAAGAGTGCAGTCGAGAGAAACAACGGGCAGTAAAAAGCCTAACAACAAAAGTAATTTCACGAGAAACAGATAAATTTTCTACGCCGAATTGGTCACGCAAAGAAGCGAAGGAAATGGAGGACCGCAATATTTATTTATTGCGGTTTTTTAAATTTCTAGAGATTTTATTTCAACAAAAAACAGTATTTTTAGGGGTCAGATAAAACATTTTTATTTTGCAAAACTCTTTTAAAATCGACAATACAGAACAATGAGAATTATAACCCGAGAAGATTTTTCCGACATTTATATAAAATTTCATCAAAGAGGTTTGCCCTTTTTGCTTTCTAAATTCAATTTAAATTCTTTTAAGCGAACACAAAGTGCATTTAATGATCATCAACTGGAAGGTTCTAGTTTTTGGATCGTCCCCGAAGTGAAGAAACGCTGGAATAAACTCATCACCGGAAATGAAGATCTACTTTATGAAGATTACATCACTAAAAATTATTTTAAAGGAAAAGGGAAAATAAAAATCCTGGCTTAGGCACAGGAGTTTATAGCCACGAAATTCGACTGGCAGAACTCAATCCTAATTGTGAGATTGAATGCTACGATTTTTCTGATGAATTGCTCAAAAAAGCAAAAGAGATTTCCGATGAAAAGAATTTGAAAAACATTTCTTTCCATGCAGAAAATATCATGGAATATCACTTTGATAGCAAAAAATATGATGTTGTTTTCTTTCATGCTTCACTGCATCATTTTGACCATATTCCGGAATTTTTGCAGAAAGTAGTTATCAAAAATTTAGTTCCAAATGGTTTACTAATCATTAATGAATTTGTAGGATCAAATTGGCTTCAGTACTCAAAATTGCAGCTCAAATATATTAATAAAGCGATTTCAATAATTCCTAAAGAATACCGAAAAATTTTTAAAACCAATATTTACAAAAACAATTATTACGGTTCCGGAATTTTAAGAATGATCATTGCTGACCCATCTGAATGTGTGGATTCTATTTCTATCCTTCCGGCAATTCACGAAAAATTCAATACAATAGAGGAAAAATTTTATGGCAATAATATTTTACAAAGTGCTTTGAAAGATATTTCACACCACTTTGTTGAGCTAAATCCTGAGAAGAAAAAAGTGCTTCACCAAATTTTTGATATGGAAGATGAGTTGTTAGAAAAACATCCAAGTGATTTTGTTTTTGGAATTTATGAAATGAAAACGTGATCATTTAAAACCACATTAGTCACATTAGTTTTTTAGTGAAAACATCTCTTAAATAGACCACATTAGTTTAGACGATGTAATTCTAGCAGGAAATCAGAAAGTGAATCCTTTATCAAATTCAAGCTTTGAATTATTTTTAATTCTATTACATTTGAATTACACATAAAGAGATGTTAACTTCAGTGACTTCCAAATAATTTTTCAGCATTTTCGGTGGTGATACGATCTATTTCTGAAAAATCCTTTCCATAAATATCCACGAGCTTTCCGACAACCAAATCCAGATAAGAACTTTCATTTCGTTTTCCTCGATGCGGAACTGGCGCTAAATACGGAGAATCGGTTTCTAAAACAATCTTATCTAAAGGAATTTCGTGTAGAAACTGATCGATTTTACCATTTTTAAAAGTGACTACTCCACCGATTCCTAAAATAAAATTTAAATCGATTGCTCTTTTTGCCTGCTCTAAATCTCCAGAAAAACAGTGAAAAATTCCACGCAATTTTGGATGTTTTTTTCGGTCTAAAACATCAAAAACCTCATCAAAACTACTTCTCGTATGAATCACGATGGGTAAATCTTTTTCTATCGCCCAATCAATTTGTTGTTCAAAAGCTTTTATCTGAATATCTAAAGTAGTTTTATCCCAATATAAATCGATACCAATTTCACCGATTGCGGGAAACGACTTTTCGTTTAAATGTTTTTCGACTAATTTCAATTCTTCTTCCCAAGTTTCCGCTTTCACATAACATGGATGAAGTCCAATCATAGAAAAAATTTGTTCAGGATATTCGCTTTCCAAACTGAGCATTTTCTCATGAGTTTCAGAATTGATCGCGGGAAGATAAAATTTGGAAACACCTTTGCTAATGGCTCTTTCGATCATTTCTTTTCGGTCATTATCGAATTCTTCGGAATATAAATGAGTGTGAGTATCGATCATTTTAGTTGATAGTTGATAGTTGATAGTTGATAGTAAAATTACAAATCTATTTTAATAAACTTTATCGCAGCCCAGCTTGAGTGGAGCTCATTTTTTTTGCGTTGGGGAAAGCTTTGGCAAAAAATAGCGGGAACGGAAGATGGAAAAAGCTGCCCAAATGATTTTAAAAAATCTTATGCTTCACTTTTGCCTGTTGTGAAAAAATTCTTTGCTTTAACTTTTCTAAAAATTCCTGATGTTTTTGATTCTTTTCGTCGAAAGATTTATGACTTAAAGATTTCCCTATTTTGAAATTTTCTTCAATGAAACCTATCGTTTCATCCGAAAAAAAAGCATTCCCAAATTTTTCCCAGATATAATTAATTGCCTGATTATTGGGATGAATTAAATCTTCGTTGTAAAATCGGTAGTCGCGCAAATCATCCATTAAAATTTCGTAAACCGGCAGATAATGACAGTTTTCAAATTGTGGTAGGATCTCGTGAAGGGCGGTGATCAGTTTCGATTTGCTTAAATTATTTTCAACCATTCCGTCTTTGGTGTGACGAACGGGAGAAACTGTAAACAAAATTTGAACATTTTCTTTTGCGATATCTTTTAAATTCTCAACCGTTTCATAAATAGAATCTGTTAATTCTAAATGGGTCAACAATCTTTTTTGGAAATACTTTGCTGGAATTTTATGACAGTTTGCAACGAGTTTTCTCTTTGGTAGAAATTCGTAAATGAAAGAAGTACCGTACGTGATTAAAACCCAGTTGGTATTTTGTAAAAACTGATTTCCGTTCTCAATTTGAGCATTAATTTTCTCTAAAGTTTGATGTACAAATTGCGAATTGAAAGAGGAATGGTGATCCAGAGAAATCACTTCTTCGCTAAAACTAACAAGATCTTCCTCGGCATAAAATTCAGCGCCGTGTATTTTTTTTATCGCATTATTAATCGAAAACGGATTAAAAAGTGTCCCAAAAGGATTATTTAAAGTCTGAATCTGACCTGCTTTTAAGAGGTTGATCATCTCCGTAGAAAAGCAAGAGCCGATTGAAAAAATGTGGTCTTCAACTTCTATTTTTCTGTCGGAATTTGGAATTTCTACTTCAGTTCTAAATTTCATATTATTTTAAAATATCCCGATGTTAAATAAAGGAAATTGGCTCTTTGTAAAATTATTTATATTAAGATTCGCGTCGCAATAAATAATTCGCAAGTTCGATAAAAGGTTTTTTCTTTGCATCGGAAACGTTGATTTTATTTAAATATTTCTGAGCGAGCTCATTGTGTTCCTGAATTAAAAGCAAGGATTTTTCATCAACTTTGGTACGGCGGAAAATCTTTTCTACGCTGTACACTTTATCCACATTATCGGTTTTCTTAGAGTACCAAAACTCCAGTTCTTTCCTCTCTTCGTCGGTTGCATGTTCTTTGGCTAAAAGATAAAGCACTGTTTTTTTATTTTCGTAAATATCTCCGGCATGTTTTTTCCCGATCTGTTCCTGATTTCCGAAGACATCTAAATAATCATCCATAATCTGGAAAGCAATTCCAACATGTTTCCCAAAATTAAAAATGGCTTTTGCATCTTTGAAATCTGCACCTGCGATCAACGCACCAATTTCAAAAGAAGAAGCACTTAAAATCCCAGTTTTATAAGAGATCATTCTAATGTAATCATTGAAAGTCACCTCTTCCTGCGTTTCAAAATTGATATCGTATTGTTGACCTTCACACAGCAATAATCCGGTGTGGATAAAAACTCTCATACAAGCTTTATACAATTCAGGTTCAAGATTTTCAAAAAACTTAAGGGCTTTAAACATTAAGGCATCTCCGGAAAGAATTCCAGTATTAATGCCATGTATCGTATGAATGGTCGGTTTATTTCTGCGAAGCGGCGCTTCATCCATAATATCATCATGGATCAAAGTGAAATTATGGAAAAATTCAATTGCTAAAGCGGGTTTAAGGGCTTTTTTTAAATCACCGTCAAACATTTCACAAGCCATTAAAACCATCATGGGACGAAGTCTTTTGCCACCATGTGAAATAATATAATTCATCGGACCATATAGTTCCTCGGGCTTATCTTTAAAGATGTATTTAGTAATTGCACTCGCAACGGTTTCCTGATATTCGTCTAAAAACTGCATAAAATTTCTTGTTTGTGCAAAAATACAATTTATAATAATTATTTAACGATTTAAAATGACACAAAAAAAACCATTTCTTCCGAAATGGCTTTCTATATATCGAATAACTCTTATCTAAAAAAGACTACTAATAAATAAGTACATCCTGCTACGAAGGCAGAAATCGGTATCGTTAAAATCCAGGCCCACAATAAACTTACCGTGATTCCCCAACGAACGGCAGAAACTCTTTTTGTTACCCCTACTCCGATAATTGCACCAGTAATAGTATGCGTTGTAGAAACTGGAATTCCGAAATGTTCTGAAATAAAAAGGGTGATTGCTCCTGCAGTTTCAGCAGCAACTCCTTCAAGTGGTGTCACTTTCGTAATTCGTGTTCCCATGGTTTTTACAATTTTCCAACCACCACTCATCGTACCTAAAGCAATCATTAAGAATGATGTAAAAGGCACCCAGAAATAATGTTCTACGAAATAATTAAATTGATGCGTGCTGTCTAAAGCCAGATAAACCGGATCATGCAAAGTTTGCGTATGATGAAAAATAACTGCTGCTCCGATAATTCCCATTACTTTCTGAGCATCATTCGTTCCATGTCCTAAACTGAAAAGCGCTGAAGAAACCAATTGCAATTTTTTGAAAATATTGTCGGCTTTTCTTGGACTCGTTCTTTTAGAAACATTAACAATAAACAAAGTAATGATGATGGAGATAATCCCTCCAATTATAGGCGCGAGGAAAATGAATAAAAAGATAGGAATCACTTTATCATACCTCACCACATCTTGGGTAAAGAGTTGCTTAAAGGCAAGTATCAGTTTATCAAAAGTAGCTAAATCTGGTTGTGCTAAAGCGACGATATGATAATCGGAAACCAAAGCAAACATCAAAGCAGCACCTAAAAAACCACCGATTAAAGTGTGAGATGATGAAGAGGGAATCCCAAACCACCAAGTTAATAAGTTCCACAAAATAGCGGCAATCAACCCGGAAAAAATCACTTCGAGATTGATGAAATTTTCGTTCACCGACTTGGCAATAGTATTTCCAATTTTAAATTCTCCAATAACATAAGCAGCGAGAAAAAATGCTGCGAAATTCCACATTGCAGCCCAAAGAACTGCTTGAAAAGGGGTTAAAACTTTAGTTGAAACAATGGTCGCAATGGAGTTAGCGGCATCATGAAAACCATTGATATAGTCAAAAATCAGTGCTAGTACAATGATAATAATAAGAAGAATTGGTAAATCCATTCTATTTTTATATAATAAATTAAGGAATAGATTAAGCGTATTTAATCAAAATACTGTCGATCGTGTTGGCTACGTCTTCTGCTTTGTCAGTTACTGTTTCCAGATATTCTAAAACCGACTTCACTTTCATAATCTTAATTGCATCATTCGTTTCAAACAATTTTACAATTGCCTGGCTCAAAACATCGTCTGCAATATTTTCGAAAGAATTTATCTTGATACAAGATTCTTTAACTGCTTTTGAATCTTTGAAACCGTTCAAATTTTTGATGGCAATTTCAATTTCAATACAAGATTTGTAAATCAACAGCGTAAATTCGGTGTAAGCAGGATCTAGCGGTGCTTTGTACAAATAAATATATTTTGCCGAAGCATACATGAAATCAGCAATATCATCTAACCGACTGGCTAAATGACTAATGTCTTCGCGATCAAACGGAGTGATAAAGTTTTCTCCTAACTGAACAAAAATTTCGTGGGTTAAATCATCCATTCTGTGTTCGTAATCACTCATGTGCTGTAACATCGTATCATCATTGATATCGAAATCAAGCAGACTCTCGTGAAATTCTTTTGACATCGCTACAAGTTCTTCTGCAACTTTTTCAAACAGTACAAAAAACACTTTGTCTTTCGGCTGGAACATTTTAAAAATATTTCCGATTCCCATTGTTGTTCATTTATTAATTAGTGCTGCAAATTTCCGAAAAACTCAACCAACTTAGACGATTTTATATTAAGTTTTATTAACATTGCGAAATTAGTTCTTCACCAAAAAAAATCAGTCCCATTACGAATAATGGGACTGAAAATATATTAATAAGATTGAAAATTATTTAGATTCTTCAGCTCTCATATCTTTTCCTTTAAATTTTTGAGTTTGTAACCCTTTCAAAACTTCATCTTTGAATGATTTCTCTACTTCAAAGAAAGAGAATTTTTCTAAAATCTCGATTTCACCAATATCTGGCCTTTTTCTGGATTTCTCAGTTGATTTGTTGATGATCTCCAACATATCAATTTTTTTCAGATTGTCACGTTTTCCTAAGTTAAAGAAAAATCGCACCATATCGCCATTGTTTTTTCTTGGCTTTCTTTCTCTGAATTCTCTGTCACCGCCTTCACGATTTCCAAAATCTCTGCTTCCGCCGTCTCTACTTCCTCCATCTCTGGAATTTCTAAATCCGCCATCTCTTCTATCGCCACCTCTATCACGGTCTCTTCCGCCACGGGAATCTCTGTCGCCTCTTCCACGATCTCTTCCTCCTCTATCGCCTCTTCCGTCATCAGCATTGAATTTCTGGTCAGCCAAATCATTTTTATCTAAATAATAAAGCGCCATATCTCTCAACTGCAACTGCAGCATCTGGTGAACCAATTCTTCTTTGGTAAATGCAGATAAGTCTGGAATTAAAGATGCATCGAATTCAAATAAGTTTTCGTGTTCTGTCAGTAATTTGGTGAAAACACCGCCAACTTGAGCCTCGATCACTTCTTTTCCGGTAGGAATCTTCTTCTCAACAATATCAATCTTCGTTGATTGCTTGATCTGCTTTAATTTTCTTGATTCTTCAGGTTTGATCAATGACATTGAAATTCCGTCTTTTCCTGCACGACCTGTTCTTCCACTTCTGTGAACGAATACTTCAGGATCATCCGGTAAAGAATAGTGAATAACGTGCGTCAGTGAATCAACATCTAAACCTCTCGCTGCAACATCGGTCGCCACTAAGATATCGATATTTTTCAGTCTGAATTTCTTCATTACTGTATCACGTTGAGCTTGCGAAAGATCACCGTGAAGTGCATCTGCTGCGTAACCATTCTGCATCAAGAAATCTGCAACTTCCTGAGTTTCCATACGGGTTCTGCAGAAAAGAATTGAATATTGATTTGGATTTGCATCGATCAATCTTTTCAAAGCTTCTTTCTTGAAACGGTAACCAACCACGTAAAATTCGTGTTTGATGTTTTTCTTCACTTCATTTAAGGAACCAACAACAATACGGTGCGGACTCGTTAAATAACTTTTAGAAATACGCTCCACTTCTTTATTCATCGTTGCCGAGAATAAATAATTGTGTTTCGTATCAGGAGTTTCACGTAGAATTGTTTCCAAATCATCTTTGAAACCCATTGATAACATTTCATCAGCTTCGTCAAGAACGAGCCATTGAATCTCAGAAAAATCAAGTGCTTTTCTGTTAATAAGGTCGATCACACGTCCCGGAGTTCCCACAATAATTTGCGGTTTGTCTCGTAGAGAGCGGATTTGGTCGGTAATACTGCTTCCACCATAAACTGCTGTAGTCTTGATGTTGGGCATGTATTTCGAATAATTCTTAATGTCTTTGGTAATCTGCAAACAAAGTTCTCTGGTTGGACAAAGCACCAAAAATTGGATTTTGCGACTCCCGTCGTCAATCATATCCAAAATCGGTAGCGAAAATGCTGCTGTTTTGCCTGTTCCTGTCTGCGCAAGTGCGATTAGATCGCGTATATCTGTAGAGATAAAAGGAATAGTTTGTTTTTGGATTTCTGTTGGGCTTTCAAAGCCCAGTTCGCCAATTGCCTGCAAGATTGCCGGACTTAGATTGGTCTCCGTAAATAAATTCATGTAAAAGATCGTCTATAAATTGGGTGCAAAGATACAATTTTGTTTTCGATAATAAAAGGGGGCATTTATTAAATTTATGTTAATTGTCCGAAGAGCAGTTTCCAGCTTGTTTCGTCAATGAAATTCTCAAATATTATTTCAAAAACTTATTAAATCCTCTATTTTTAAATTTTTAATTATTTGGCAAATCGCTGTAAACCACTTTTACTGCATCTCAATTTTAACAATTTTTTTGCCTCTTTCTCCCAGATATTTCTCAATGAGCGTTTCATAGATCTTATGACCATCATCTACATTGGTAAAAATGATCAGACCTTCTTTTGTTTTTGGTAAAATAAAGAAAATCGTATTTACACCTTCGTCACTACCTCCGTGTGAAAGCGCAATTTCATCATTTCCCAAATCATAAATTTCAAAGCCAAGTCCAAAATATTTATTTGTTTTGGTTTCTACCTGTTTGCTTTTCAACGATTCAAAAACAGCTGGTGAAAGCAATTTATTATCTAATATTCCAACTAAAAATTTACCGTAATCTTCTACGCTGGTTGTCAAATCATCTGCGGCGTTTGCAGTTGTATTTTTAATGATTTTATACGGCTTTCCTTCTTTATTATATCCAACTGCTATTCTTTCTGCATCTTTTTTTTCATTCCAAATGTAACTGGTATCGTTCATCGCAAGAGGTTGGAACACGTATTCCTGTGCTAATTCTTCCAAACTTTTTTTGAATTTTTTCTCAATTGCTTTTCTCAAATATTCAAATCCTTCGCCAGAATACTGATATTTAGTACCGGGATCAAAATCAAAACTAAGTTTATGATCTTTATTTAAGGTTCTCCAGTTTTTAAATCCGGTTTGATGACTTAAAACCAGTCTTGTAGTCAACTTTTTATGTCTATCATCTTTTGTGATATCAGGATCAATATAATAATGGTCAAGCGGTTCATCAAGGTTCCATTTCCCAAGACTGACCAACCTTAAAACCAACATTGCAGAAACAGGTTTCGTTAAAGACGCCACATTAAATAGACTGTTATAAGGTGCGGTTATTTTATTATTAAGATCTCCATAAACATTTATTTGCGTTAATTTTCCATCTTTAATAATACCTAATCCTAAAGTTGGAATATTATTATCTTTCAATAATTGTTCTAATTGATCAGTGAGTTGTTCAGATCCTGTTCCCTGGTGATCATAACTAAGAATATCGCTCATGACCCAGTTTTTCTCTTTTTTCAGCCAAACGGTCGTAAATTTCGCTTCACCGCCCCAAACATCTGCTTTGTCTTTCTCTCTAATAAAAAATTGATGATTCCCAGATTGAATTGCTCCATACAGATTTCCATTATTATACAAAGGATAGACTTCCAAACTGCTTTCAATCAATTTACGAATAGGTTTTTGATCTGGGTTGGAACAGATATTATCTCTGGTTCTTTGGAGGAATAATTTTTTACCCTGAAAACCACCTTTATCGTGATAAAATTTTAAATTTTCATCCACCGATTTTTCCATGTAAGTTAGATCACACTGATTAAATCCGCGCTCAAAGAAAAGACTGTCTTCTTTTTTAAGTTCAAGAAAAAGGGAAGAATTTTTAGCAATTTGTGCGCTGAAATTTCCGAATAAAAAGAAGAAAGTGATAATAATTCCAAAGTGCTTTGTCATAAAAATAATTTTGACAAAGATTGAAAATTAAAAGAATTTAAACGAGAAAATCTACCCGACAAAAACCCGACAATCTTACGACAACTTTATAACAAACTGAAATTCAATTTATAAAAAAGTTTTTGTCTTTTATCAAGTTCATACGCATTTCTCAAAATGATATAAATATTGGCGAGTGTAAGAACGATAATTCCGATGGTCACTGATTCTTTTCCCAGCTTTAAGAAAATGAGGATCATAAAAAGAACTGGAAAAATAATTGCTAGAAAAATCTGCAGGGAAATGATCTGCTTAATGATTTCAGATCTTTGTTTCATAATCAACATCAAAATTAATGGGACCAAAAAATTCGCAATGGGAAACCAGGAAAAAGGAAGCGAGGAGAGATTAATGATTTTTATTAATTGCAAATTCAAAATTTCGCCTTTCTCAACCGCTGAAGCAGTCTCTACAATTGAAACTTCGTCTAACTCATTTATTTTTTCAGAAACAGCTGAAACTAATAAATCACTTTCCGAAACCTCAAGACATGCAGCCAATGTTTTTAAAGTAAATCCTTTCGGTTTCATGCCAGACTCAATTCTTTGAATGGTTCTGACAGAAAGCCCAGACTTTTGTGCCAACTCTTCCTGAGTTAGATTTTTGTGTTCTCTAATTTTTTTTAAATCCGACATTCATTGAATTAAGTGATTACAAATTTAGCTATTCTAATGAAAATTTTGAAAATCATTTTTCAACTTATTGTGATGAAATTATTTAAATAAAAGGTAAAAAAAACTTTGGAAGAAATAATATTAGAAAAAACTCCTGCTTTCCCTTTATTATAAATCCTAAATTTGTCTATCTAAAATTAATCTATGAAATCATCCACTTTAAAATTCCTGAAAACTTTAGAAAAGAACAATAATCGCGAATGGTTCAACGAACACAAAAATCTTTATTTAGAGGCTCAACAGGATGTTCTTTCGTTTCTGGAAAATCTAATCGAGGAAATGGCGCAATTTGATGAGGAGATTTTAAAGATCGATCCAAAGAAAGCACTCTTCAGAATTTATAAGGATATTCGTTTTTCTAAATTAAAAATCCCTTATAAGACCCATTTTGGCGCAGGTTTGGGTTTCGGAAAAAATGGTAAAACTTCCGGTTATTATTTGCATATCGAACCGGGAAAATCATTTTTAGCAGGTGGTGTTTTTCAACCTGAATCACCGATTTTGAAAGAGATCAGAAAAGAAATTTCAATATATCCTAAAGAATTTATGCAAATCCTGGAGGAAGATGATTTTAGAAATAATTTCCGTGGATTGAGTGTAGAAAGCAAATTACAAAGAGTTCCGAATGGTTTTGAAAAAGATGATCCAATGGCTGAATTTCTGAAACTGAAAAACTTCATCGTCAATTATCCGATTTCAGATGAGTCATTACTGAAAGAAAATGCTGCTAAGGAATTTGCTCAAATTTTTAAAAGCATCAAACCTTTAAATGATTTTATTGAAAGACCTTTTCTCTAAAACATTTTCGCTTTCAATTCATCAATTGTTTTCTGAATATCAGGATCGGTCGGAGAAATTGAATAATATTTGGCGATTTTTCCGCTTTGATCTACAACTAAAAATCGTGGAACCCAGTTAAGATCGATGTAATTATTGAAGTTGTTTTTCCAGCCTTCATCGAACCAGTAATTTTCCTGCGATGTTAGATCATATTTATCCAAACCTCGTTTCCATTGGTCATAGGAACGGTCCAAAGAGAAATAAACAAAATCAAGTTGGGGATTTTGCTCCTTTAAAATTTTAGTTGAAGGCAGCGCTTTTATACAATCCGGACACCAGCTTGCCCAGAAATCAATAATTAAAATCCGGCCTTTATGGTTATTTATAATTTCTGAAATGGCCATTTTTTTACCCCGCAACGAAGTGATTTTCTGAGCAACTGCTTCTTTTGAAAATTCTGTCTTGCTAACTGCGGGAACTTTCTGAGCGAAAACGCCGAAAGACAATAATACTAACCCAAGACTTACAATACTTTTCATTAATTTATTTTTAAATTTTTTCCAGCAAAACGATATAAAATTCAGAGTTGATGGAAACTTTTCCGTTTTCTACTTTTACAATTTTACCAGAATATGCATCATGCAATTTCGTGCCATTTTCAAAAATCCCCTGAACAGAAACCTCTTTCAACCCTGACGCTAAATCAAGACCAATTAAAACTTTATCATTATTCAAAGTTCGTGTAAACCAATAAGGGAAAGAAGAAACCATCTTATGAACTCCGGCTCCAATGGCAGGATGATTCGCTCTGAATTTCCCTAATTTTTGATAATGCGTCAGTAATTTTTGAGTCCCTGAATTATATTTCACATCGCTCCAGTTCATGTCCGAACGTAAATTTGCATCACCTTCAGCACCGGGAACGGTTAAGGTTCTGGCGGTTTCATCTCCATAATAAACCTGCGAAATTCCGGGAGCTAACAGCAGTTTTGTACCAGCTTCATACGTTCTTTTTCGGTCTTTGTCGAAAGGCGAACCGTCGTCATGCGAAGTAAGATAATTCATCACCGTTTTACCGTTTAAATCGGAGTGCAATAATTTTGAATAATTCGAAAATAACTCTTCATAAGGTTTATTGGCGTCGCCTTTAAAGTCAAAATTAATGAGCGATTTAAATCCGTTCTGGTAATAATTAACTTTTTTGTCACCGAAATCATAGAGTTGTTTCTGTGAAATTCCGTAGCCGTAAACTTCGCCAACCGTGAAAAACAATTGATTGTCGAGAACTTTTTCAGGATTGTTTGTTTTATAAATCGCAAAAGCCTGCTGACAAACTTTTTGAAAATCTTTCCAAACATCTTCATTGGTGTGTTTCACCGTATCAATTCGATAACCATCGACTCCCAGATCCTGAACGTAATCAGCCAGCCATTTCATAATATAATATTTCGGCGCTCGTGGATAACCTGTTCTGGTAAAAAATTCATCGAGCGATTTTACTTCAGATTCATATCTTCCTTCTTTTTTCCACTTTTCAACCAACATTTTTGGAAGTTCGGCAGGTTTATTTGATTCTGTTAAAATATCCGGGAGATTCGCGACCAAAGTACAAGCAGTGGTGTTTTCGTAATTATTATATTTGCATTGTGGCGCAGTTCGAACCCAGGTATTCGGATAAACGGGATCGATCGGAGTAACCGGACCGGTATGATTGATAACGGCATCTAAAACGATGCGAATCCCTTTTGCGTGGGCTTTTTCAACGAGTTCTTTTAAGTCGGCTTTTGTACCGAAATTCGGATCAAGCGCCGTCCAGTCTTTTGCCCAATAACCGTGAAAAGCATAGGTATTTCCTGTTCCTTCGTTCGTGGCACCATGAATTTGTTCTACCAACGGCGTCATCCAGATCGCATTGATTCCCAAATCTGAAAAATAATTATCATCCAGTTTTTGGATGATTCCTCTTAGATCTCCACCTTCAAAGCCGCGTAAAACCCCGGTTTTTTCTGTTCTGCCAAAATTAACATCATTGGATTTATCGCCATTTTGAAAACGGTCCGTTAATAAGAAGTACATATTTGCACCTTCCCAGTTAAATGCTTGCTTTTTTGAAGTTTGCTGCGAAACACAGGAAGTGAGCAATAAGAATCCGAGAAAAAATAATATTTTTTTCATAGTAAATTTTGAGTGTTAAAGGTAATCTAAAAGCAAGTTTGAAAGAAAAAGAATCAATTGATAAATCATATTTTAACATTTATTTAACATATTTTTCTATCTTTGTTTTCTTGAAATTTTTTTCGAGTCACAAAATATCATGAAAATTTACTTGCGAATTCTTTAAAAAATATGGTGCAAAATTTTATTATCAAAGAGAATATTGAACCTTTTAAAATCAACGAAAAATGAGTGTGATCGCACGACAAGGTTTCAAATATTCGTTGATTGGTTATTTCGGTTTTATACTCGGAACTTTTTCTGCTATTTTTATTTTTCCGTACGATATGGAATTCTACGGAAAGTTACGCTACATCATGCCTACAGCGGAAATGTTGTTGCCGATTGTAGTTTTTGGACTTTCTTTTTCTAATGTTAAGTTTTTTCATCAAACGCAAAAAGATGGGAAAAATCAAAATATATTATCGCTTTCTTTAGGTGGGATTCTAATAAATTTCCTCATTTTCTCCCTATTATTCTTCTTTTTTTTCCAGTTGTTTCCCCAATTCAAAGGTTTGGAGCTTTGGAAAATGAAGGCTTTAATCCTTCCGCTTATTTTGATTATGGCTTTGTCTGCGGTTTTCAATAAATATCTTTCTAATTTCAAAAGAATTGTCGTTCCCAATATTTTTGAAAATATTTTTCCGAAAATCGCAAATATCGGTGCTTTCTGCTTATTTTTCTTTTTAGGAGTTTCAGAGAAGGGTTCTTATGGATTTTTCTTGGGAATGTTTGTTCTTTCCTTTTTAGGCTATCTTTTCTATGCGAATAAACTCGAGAAACTAAAGCCTGATTTCAATACGAAATACGTTAAAAAAGACAATCTCTGGAAAGAGATCTTGAACTATAGCTTTTACGGCTTTTTAGGAAACATAGGTAATTACATCGCTTTTCGAGTTGATAATTTCATGATTGGCGAATTTCTAAATTTTGAGGAAAATGGAGTTTACAGCATTATTCTATCAATTCTTTCGTTTATTCTAATTCCACAAATGGGCTTATTCAATATTTCGGCTCCTATTATTAATAAAACGATAGCCGAAGGTGAATTTGAAGAACTAGATCGATTTCACAAAAAAACATCGCTCACTTTATTCTTTTTGGGTGCGGTTCTATTTTCCTGTATTTTAGTAGGATTTCCGTACCTCAGTAATTTAATTAAAAATGGTGATCAGTTGCGACAAGCTGAACCTGTAGTTTGGATCTTAGGATTCGCCATGATTTTTGATTTAGCGACCGGATTTAATGGACATATTATTTCACTCTCCAAACATTATCGTTTCAATATCGTAATCATGTTATTTTTGGCAATTACAACAATTATACTGAACTATCTTTTCCTAACGAGAACAGAGCTGGGAATTATCGGAATAGCCATGGCAACTGCGATTTCACTCACTCTTTTCAACATGATTAAAATCTATTTCAATTATATAAAATTCAAAGTTTTTCCTCTAACTATTGAAATGATGTACATCTTAATTATCTGCACATTGGCAATAACTGTCGCTATTATTTTACCTGAAACTAAAAGTAATTTTATCAATTTTATTTACAAACCAACATTTGTTTTAATCGTAATTTTTAGCGCCAATCATTTTATGAAAATATTTCCGATAGAAGATTATCTGAACAAAAAATTCTTTAAAAGTATTTTTAAATTTTAAATCTTACTTAAAACGACAACGATCTGATCGCCTCTTCCCAATTTATTTAAATCTTGAGATTCTTTAATGAAGTGTTTTATTTCTTCTGCATTAAAGATTTTATTTGAAGTTAGATAGGTTAATTTTCGCAGGTATTTTTCGCTTCCTGTAAATTGAAATTTATAACTATCATTATAATAAGAGGTTATCTGAAATCTATTTTTTTCTGCAAGTATTTGAAATGCTTTTTTTGTCAGAAGATGAAAATGTCTCGGCGCATCCCACTGAACCCAATTTTCACCATATTTTTCAAAAGCTACCGAATCTTTAACTGGAACTCTGATGATAATTTTACCGTTATTATCTAGTAAATTATAGCATTTCTGTAAAGTTTCATGCAGATTCTCAACATGTTCGAAAACGTGATTAAAAGCAATTACATCAAACTTTTCTATAATTTCTTCCAAAGATTTTCTCCTGATTGGAAAAGGCTTTTCGATTGTTTTAATGGCGAAAGGATCGATCCCAATAATATTTTTATATCCTAAACCAAAGATACTTTTCAAAAATTTCCCTTCGCCACAACCAACATCCAAAACTTTTGCAGCTTTCGAAGGTTTAATTTTTAGAAATGCTTCCAAAGCAAGATTCGGAATTTTTACAGAAAGTTTCTTCAGAAGAAAACCAGGGAAATTATAGTAGAAAATATAATCTCTTAATTTTTGAACTATCTTATCTTTGGTCTTTAAGTCAGATTTTAAACTGTAATAATTATCCGGATAAAAGAGAGACATGTCTTTCGGGAAATCTGAAATTTGCAAGGTTCCACAATCTGAACATTCGAAATATTCAAATTTTTCAGTTCCTCCGAACATTTTATCGTTGACTGAAAAGGTATTTTTATTTTGAGAAGAATGACAAATTCTGCAAACCATTTAATTATTTTTTTTGCGTTCCAAAATTAATCTATTTTTGTAACCGATATGAAAAAAATCGCAACTATTATTGTGACCTACAATGGTGAAAAATGGATCGAAACGTGTTTAGATTCAGTTTTGAAATCATCTTACAACACCGATTTATTTATTGTTGATAATGCCTCAACTGATGGCACTCTAAAAATGGTCAACAATTTTCCACTCTATTTAGAAAAATTACGATTTAATGCAGGTTTTGGATATGCTAATAATGTAGCTTTAAAGGAACTTTTAGCATCAAATTACGATTATTTCTTCCTCATCAATCAGGACGTTTATCTGGAAGTAAATGTGCTTGAAAAACTCCTCAGTTTTGCAGAAACTCATCCCGAAATGGGAATCGTTGCGCCGATTCAATTTGATGGAAAAGGTGAAAAAATTGACACGAATTTCCAACAGTATATTAATCTTTCGGAAGAGAAAGAAAATTATTTTGAAACCTCTTTTTGCAATGCTGCAGCATGGTTAGTTAGCAAATCCTGTTTAGAAATGGTCGGGCTTTTTAATCCCCTTTTTCAACATTATGGTGAAGACCGAAATTATTGTGAACGTGCAAAATACCATCAATTCAAAATTGCCATCGTGAAAGAAACCAAAGTTTTACACGATCGTGATCAGCAAATGTCGACTGAAAAAGCCATAAAACTGGCTAAAATAAAGTTGCTGACCATTTTTCTAAATCCAACCAAAACAAAATCCGAAAGTTTAACTTCCGGATTAATCAATGTTTTTGGTATCAGCAAATATCTTTTCAAAAAGTATCGTTCGTATACTTCCGTTTTTGAATTGATGAAAGAATATCTTGTTTTATTTAAAAAACGAAATGAATTGGAGCTTGAAAAAAATAAACAGAAATAGATTTAGTTAGAAAACTTTTTTTCCATTGCTAAAAGTTTCTAAAACTTTAGTGTTTAAAATTTGGTCTTCGGGAACAGTCATTAAATCTTGGTCAACGATTATGAAATCTGCAGATTTTCCCGGTTCTAAACTTCCAATTTCTTTTTCCTGAAAAGCAGATTTTGCCGCCCAGATCGTCATTCCACGAATTGCCTGTTCTCTCGTTAAAGCGTTTTCCTTTTGAAATCCATTCGCCGGAAAATGTCTGGAATCTTTTCGTGCAACCGCAGCATAAAAAGTTTTCAATGGACTAATTTCCTCCACAGGGAAATCGGTTCCCAACGGAAGCCACCCATTTTGTTTCAATAAATCTTCATACGCATATGCATATTTCAACCGCTCTTTTCCTAGACGATCTTCCGCCCAATACATATCGGAAGTCGCGTGAGTTGGTTGCACAGAAGGAATAATCGAATATTTACCAAACAGATCGAAATCATTTTTATCGATGATTTGAGCGTGTTCAATTCTCCATCTTCTGTCATTTTTACCGCCCAAAACTTCCCCATAAATTTGAAGAATCGTTCGATTTGCAGAATCTCCGATGGCATGCGTTGCCATTTGTAGATCGCTATTTTTTAATCTCTTCGCTAAATTTTCAAAATGCTTCCTATCACTTAAAAGAAAACCTTTCCAACCTTTTTTATCGGAATAATCATGATTTAAACATGCTCCTCTTGAGCCAAGAGCTCCATCTGAATACACCTTGAATCCGCCAACTGTAATGTTTTTATTCGTATATCTCCCTTTTTTGATCCAACGGTCATAATAATCCGGATTGTCTTCCATCAAAGCAAAAATCTTCATCTGTAAAGAATTCTGTGACTGGGCTTTTTCTAAAAGTCCTAAAGTTTTTTCCGTAATTCCGCAATCATGAAGCGACGTTAAACCATAAGAAAAACATTCTTTCTGCAATTCTGAAAAATATTGGATCGCCATTTTATCTTCAATATCCGGAATATGTTTTTCTACCAAAGTCATTGCGTTGTCGACTAAAATTCCGGTTAATTTTCCATCCTTCACTTCAATTTCACCACCCAAAATTTTAGAATCTTTTGTAATTCCGGCGATGTCTAAAGCTTTTTGATTCGCAACCGCAGCGTGACCATCAATTCTTTTTAAGTAAACCGGACGGTTTGGAAATAACTGATCCAGTTTTTCTTTGTTTGGAAATTCTTTGATTGCCCAATCATTTTGATCCCAACCACGTCCGTAGATCCATTCTTTTGGAGCTGTTTTTGCATAATCTGAAATTCTTGCAATGATTTCGTCCCAGGATTTTGTTCCCCAAAGTTGACATTTCCATTTATCTGTCGCATAACCCGTGAAATGACAATGCGCATCGATCAATCCAGGAAAAACAGTTTTTCCCTGAAGATTTTGAATATTTTTAGATTTAAAGTTTTTGAGAATATCTGAAGTTTTTCCAACACCAACAATTTTTCCATTAAAAACTGCCATTGATTCGGCGGTATCAAAATTTTGATCGACGGTGTAAATTTTTGCATTGGTGATAATGAGATCGGCGTTTTTTTGCGCAGTAACCATCCCGAAAAAAAGTATCATTATAATCGTAGGGACAAGTCGGGACTTGTCCAAAAATCGAAGATTTTTAATAGCGTAATTATTCATAAAATTTATCTTTATTCTAATTTTCAGCATTTGTTGTAATATAATTATTTATTTGATCGTAACGTTTTTTATTCCTCACAATGTGATCATGAAATGAACGCTGCCAAAGGAAATCTGAATAACCTGTTTGATGAATTTGTTTCGAAACAGTTGTTTTAAATGCTCCCATCAAAGCAGAGACAGATTTTATTTTAATCTGTTCATCATTCCGTAGGGACAAGTCGTGAATTGTCCGAAATTCGACAGGAATTTCAACAAAATCATTAGTACAAAAATCCCGATTAATTCCAAACAAAAGGTGAACATGATTCGGCATGACAACAAAATTATACAATTCAAAATAAGGATATTGCTTTTGCAACCAGAAGATTTGATTCTCAGCAATTTTTCCCATTTCGCTTAAATTTATTTTTCCATTTTGAATTTTCCCAAAATGATGTAGTTTATCTTTCGTGCAGATGGTTATGAAATAGACCGCATCATTTGAATAATCAAAGTCTTGCTTTCTATTTCTTTTTCTTCCTTCCATCTTTTTACGTTTTGAAAAACTTTAAATTTAGGGTAATTAACGAATTAATAAAAATGAAAATTGATGGGCGGCAATTTAAAATCCTTCGGATTTTGGACAGGTCGCGACCTGTCCCTACAACCAATTTTTTCGCATTTCTGACCAGCGTAATTTTCTGATAAACTTGATCTCCTCTTTTGACAATGACTTCCCTCCTTTTTGTTTTAAAAAAGATTTCATTGTCGTATAAAATTCTGCAAATGATTTATTCTTTAAAGCAGATTTTCCAGACGAAATGATTGCTAAAGGTAAACTCAAACCAATATTGTAAAAATATTCTCCCAGTTTTTCAGCTTTTTGATTTTTATATTGAAACGCAGTTGGACGTAAATGTTTCACCCATAAATCTTTAATGGTTATCACTTCCCAGTCATTTTTCTTCGCCAACATGACATCAATATTATCCCAGCCTAAAACCGGACGTAAACCTTTCATATCCAAAAAACATTCTTTACGATAGGATTTTATCGGTCCGCGAACATGATTTTTAGAGGACAAATTTTCAAATTGCCACTGGTGTTTTTCATCTTTAAAATCAAGCGCCAATGATTTCTCAAAAATAGATTTTTGTATTTTGACGATGCCTGAAACCATTCCTGCTTTTGAATTGGATTCATAAACTTGATTGATTTTCGCCAGGTAATTCGGCGGGAAAATAATATCTGCATCGAATTTACAAATGATATCAAAATCTTTTAGATCTACAGATTCTAAACCTTTGTTAAAAGTGCGCACGACTTTTGCGCCGGGTTCATGCGTTGAAGCTTCTAAATTTAAAATTTTAAATTTTTGATGATCTCCAATAAATTCTTCTACTACTTTTTGAGTACTGTCCTTAGAACCATCATTAACGATAACACAGAAAAAATCTTTAAACGTCTGTTCATAAAGAGATTTAAGCGTAAATAGAATATTTTTCTCTTCGTTGTGCGTGGGAATGATGAGTAGGAATTTCATTGCTTAAAAACTTAATTTTTTAAATTTAATTCTTCAAAAACTTTTTGAAGAATCATCTCATTTATATGAAGTACATTACTTTTTTACAGGTTCATAAAAGTAAGGTGGTCTTACGCCCATTGGACCAACTACAAATGTCCCTTTATTAGAAAAATACGTCATGAAACCATCTTCTTCCTTATTTTTGTTTGCATAAAATATAATCTCAACGGATTTTATTTTATCTGAATCCTTCGTAATTCTCCCAATTTTATAGGTTTCAAAAATAAACGGATTATCATTTGGAAAATCATAATAGGTTATTTCTCTTTTGTCAAAATCAATAGATGCATTTTGTTCTTTATCCCGAAAAATTTTCTGATTTTCAAAATATTTCTCAATATCGTTTTTATCATTAAATGCGATGAAAGGCCTCTCTTTATTTGCAAACATAATATCAGATACATTTTCCACTTCTAAAGCGAGTAAAGTGAGTTTCCCATTTTTAAAATTAAAATAAAAATTATACATCGTGTTTCCTGCCGTCGAAATTGCCTTTGCCCTAAAATTACATAATTTTTCTAAAGGTTGATGTTCCAGAAAAAATTCTTCGGGATGCGCCGTATAGGAATTATCAAAATCTGAAAGCGAAAAACTACCTTCGTTTTTCACTATAAAAAATCCCGTTTTTTCAAATTTGAAGTCGCCAAGATAATTTGGAAAAGATGCAAATTCAACATTTTCGAAAATATCCATCATGAACCAGTCTATCTCCTGATCAACAGAATTTTGAACTTGTAAAATCGGATACGGTCCATCATGATAGTACATGGCCATTCCTAATTTTGGATCAATGTAAGAATTGATGTTTTTGGCAAGATGTGTATTGAAATCGGAAACGAATTTTCTAAATATTTGAAGAGTATCGATTTTTTCAGGTACAATAAGTTTGGTCTTTATCGAAACTTCCGTTCTATTCGATTCGCGAACCTGGCTTTTTTTAGAGATATAAAATAGTAAACCTGCAATCAGAATTATTGCAGGTACTAGTAAATATTTTTTATCGAGTTTCATTTAAAATACAAAAATTTAATGCGCTTCCAACCAGTTGTCTCCTACTCCAACTTCGACTATTAAAGGAACGGTCGTTTTATAAGCAGATTCCATTTCATTTTTAATTAAAGCTGTTACGGTTTCCAGTTCTTCTTCCGGTGCTTCAAAAACAAGTTCATCATGAACCTGCAAAAGCATTTTTGTTTTTAAATTTTGTTCGGTGAATTGCTCGTCGATTTTGATCATCGCCAATTTAATGACATCGGCTGCACTTCCCTGAATTGGTGCATTCACCGCATTTCTTTCTGCGTGAGCTTTCACGACAAAATTGGCTGAATTGATATCTTTTAAATGTCTTTTTCTGTTCAAAATAGTTTCCACATATCCCATTTCCTGCGCTTTGATAACCTGATCTGCCATATATTTTTTCAACTTGGGATAAGTTTCAAAGTAAGATTCGATCATTTCCTTGGCTTCTTTTCTGGAAAGTCCGGTTTGTTCGGCCAAACCAAACGCACCTTGTCCATAAAGGATTCCAAAATTAACGGTTTTTGCTTGTGAACGCTGGGTTTTCGTAACTTCTTCCAAAGGAATATTAAATAATTTTGAAGCCGTAGAAGCGTGAATATCTTCGCCATCCTGAAAAGCTTTGATCATATTATCTTCCTCAGAAATCGCTGCAATCAGTCGCAATTCAATTTGAGAATAATCTGCTGCAATTAATTTATTTCCAGGATTTGCGACAAAAGCCCCGCGGATTTGTTGTCCACGCAAAGTTCGGATCGGGATATTCTGTAAATTCGGATTTACACTTGCTAAACGTCCAGTCGCAGCAGTTGTTTGAGAGAAATTGGTATGAACGCGATGATCGTCTTTGTCAATTTGCAAAGGCAGCGCATCGACGTACGTTGATTTTAATTTTTGATACGTTCGATATTCTAAAATGTGTTTAATGATTTCATGCTTGGAAGATAATTTCTGCAGAATATCCTCTGAAGTTGCGTATTGGCCGGATTTTGTCTTTTTTGCTTTTGGGTCGAGCTGCATTTTTTCAAACAAAACTTCGCCCAACTGTTTCGGAGAATTCATATTAAATTCTTCACCTGACAATTCAAAAATCGTTTTCTCCAGTTGACGCAGATCGTTTTCCAGATCTTTACTTTCCTGTTCGAGCCATTTTTTATCGAGGGAAATTCCTTCGAGTTCCATTTTTGCCAGAACTTTCATTAAAGGCATTTCTACTTTATAAAAAAGATCTTCGAGGTTTTCTATTTTCAATTGTGGCGCAAAAACTTCGTACAATCTCCACGAAATATCGGCATCTTCTGCGGCAAATTTCGTTTGTTCTTCCACAGAAAGTTCCTTGAAACTGATCTGATTTTTTCCTTTTCCAATTAATGATTCGATTGCAACAGGTTTGTAGCCCAAATACATTTCAGAAAGATATTCCATCGCATGACGACCATCTGGATTTAAAAGGTAATGCGCGATCATGGTATCGAAAATCGCACCTTCAACTTCAATTCCGTATTGCTTTAGAATTTTGTAATCTGTTTTTAAATTATGAGCAATTTTTACAATTTCCTTCTTTTCAAAAAAAGGACGGAAAATTTCCAATGTTTCTAAAACTTCTTCCCGCTTTTCAGAAAAAGGAATATAGTACGCCAAACCTTTTTTGTAACTGAAACTCATACCGATCAAATCAGCTTCCATCTCGTCTAAAGATGTAATTTCGGTATCAAAACTCACAGCTTTTTGCTGCAAAAGATTATGAACTAAAACTTTCTGCGCTTTTGGAGAATAGATGTATTGGTATAGATGATCGCTATCTGAAACGGTTTCTTTGGTCGTTGTTGCCTGATCTAAATCTTCGAAATTGGCGAACAGATCGAGCTGCATCGTTTGATTGACAATAACTGGTTTTTGAACTTTTTCTTCAGCCGAATTTTTATTTGAAGTTGAAGCAACTGTAGCAGCAGGTGCAAAAGCACGATACAAATTTTCATACAATCGGCGAAATTCAATTTCGTCGAAAACTTCTTTTACCTTTTCAAAGTCAGGGTCATCTAAATCATATTGTTCCTGATGAAACTCGATTGGAGCGTCACAAATAATCGTTGCTAATTTTTTGGAAAGAATTCCTCGCTCGGCAGAATTCTCCACTTTTTCTTTGAGTTTTCCTTTAAGATCGGCAGTATTTTCTAACAACTTTTCGATGCTGCCATATTCCTTCAGAAATTTCTTCGCTGTTTTTTCTCCAACACCTTCCAAGCCGGGAATATTATCAACCGCGTCGCCCATCATTGCAAGGAAATCGATGACCTGTTTTGGATCTTCTATTTCGTATTTCGCTTTGATTTCATCAACGCCTAAAATTTCAAACTCAGCGCCTTTCAAACCGGGTTTATACATTTTAATATTTGGAGTTACGAGTTGTGCAAAATCTTTGTCAGGCGTCACCATAAATACGGTGTAATTTTCTTTTTCCGCTTTGCACGCAATTGTTCCGATCACATCATCTGCTTCATATCCTTCCAGTCCCAAAATCGGAACGTGCATGGCTTTTAAGATGCGATGGATGTAAGGAATAGCGAGTTTTATTGCTTCAGGAGTTTCGCTCCGGTTCGCTTTATAATCTGCATAATCTGCAGTTCTTACACTCGCTTGACCCACATCAAAAACAACGGCTAAATGCGTTGGTCTTTCCCTGCGAATAAGTTCAATTAATGAATTGGTAAAACCAAAAATTGCCGAAGTATCGATTCCGGTACTTGTAATTCTGGGACTTCTGATGAGTGCATAATATCCACGGAAAATCATCGCATAAGCATCGATGAGGAAAAGGCGTTTATCGTTGTTTTCTGACATAGAAGCAAAGATAATATTTTTGACCGTAGAAAAAAGATGGTTGAAGGAAGTTTTGGAAAAAGGATTTGCGGAACTAATATTTTAACGCGAAAATAAGAGCAGATATTTTTTTCAGCTACAAATTCACGAATTTATTTTAAATTTTTTATGATTGAAATTTAAAATGTGATGGAGCAAATTTAATGGTTTGAAACCGCGTTCCTCTTTTGTTTTTCAATAACATTCAATGAAATGGTGGCAAAAAGTCCGCCCAATAAAAATCCCATTGCTGAACCCATTAAAACATCCATGGGAAAATGAACGCCCAGATAAATTCGGCTGTAAGAAACAACAATCGCCCAAAAGAATAGGAAATAAGGTAAAAATTTATATTTTCGGAAAAGCAAAATGCTCAAATAAGTAACAATAAAAAAAGTATTGGAAGCGTGACTGGAATAAAATCCGAGACGACCGCCACATTTTACACTCCGCATCAAATTATTTAAAGTTGGATCGTGACAAGGTCTTAATCGTGCAATCCCTGTTTTGAAAATCCCGGCAAGTTGATCGGAAACAGTAACGCCTAAAGCGATGAATATTAAAATGAAAACCAAACTTTTCAGTTTGAAAGTTTTGTAGAGTAAATAAAGAAAAATGCCATAGAGCGGGACCCAGATCCAGGTTTCGGAAATAAGAATCCAAAACTGGTCGAAAGGCTGACTCCCTAAATTATTTAGGAAAAGAAAAAGATGCCGGTCTTCCTGAATAATTTCGTACATATTAACGGCTTACAGGTCCTTCGTGCTGGTCGTTTTCCGCAAGATTTACTTTTGGAATCTCTCTTTCTGCAAGCGCTTCTTTTTCTAAATTACTCATAGGATTGTAATCTTGCGCAGCTTGCTTTACTTTTTCAATTTCCTTTTTGATTTCAGAAACTGGGTTATCGGTTTCCTTTAAAATTTCAGATTTTACATCTTCCATTGCACTGCGCATTTTTCGCACTCCCTGACCTAAGTCGCGCGCGATTTTGGGTAACTTATCGGGACCGAACAATACTACGATTGCGACGGCGATTAACATCATTTCTCCTATGCTTAATTCCATGGGGTAAAATTACAAAAGTTTATGGTATCGATTTTCATTGATTCGAGTTAAATTAATCACAAAATGTAATGCGAAATTACTATATTTTCTTTCATTTAAGGCAAATTAGACCATATCAACACCGATTATTTAAAAAATAAATTTGATTCTAAACTATACGATAAATCTAAGAAATTGGTTTCTTTTTATAAACAAAAAATACAATAACCGCACTGATCATCATTAATATAAATCCGAGAAAAAATGGTGCTCCTGCAAATTTAAAGGGTGCGTTATCATGGGTAAAATAAAAAAATGTATTTGTCATCAAAGGTGGACCAACAATGGCAGTTAAGCTTACTAAACTCGCCAAAGCTCCCTGCAATTCACCCTGTTGATTCTTTGGAACTTGAGCAGAAATCACCGATTGCAAAGCCGGACCTGCAATTCCACCTAAACCATAAGGAATCAGAAATGCAAACATCATCCAACTTTCCGTGGCAAAGGCGAATAAAATCATTCCCAACGCATATAAAAGTAAGCCATAGAAAATACTTCTCTCATTCCCTAATCTTGGCTGAATAAAACGGATCAAATATCCCTGAACCAAAGCGGCCATTAAACCAGCAACTCCGAGAGAAAGTCCGACCATTTTTTCGGACCAACTAAATTTGTACATGGTGAAGAAAGTCCAGTTAGTTTGTACAGCATGACCTGCGATGTAGACAAATATTAAGGCGGCAATTAAGCCGAGAATTTGCGGATATTTTCGAAGTTGCATCAATGAACCGACTGGATTTGCGCGCCTCCAGTTGAAAGCCCGGCGGTGTTCTTTGTCTAAACTTTCCGGCAGAACAAATAATCCGTAGAGAAAATTCACCAAACACAAACCTGCAGCGGCGTAAAAAGGAACTCTGGCTCCATATTGTCCGAGCAAACCACCGATTACTGGTCCAATTATAAAACCGACCCCAAAAGCGGCACCGATCATTCCGAAATTTTTTGCACGATTTTCTTCTGTAGAAACATCTGCGATATAGGCACTTGCCGTTGTTATACTTGCACCCGTAACTCCGGAGAGTATTCTGCCAACAAAAAGCCAAAATATAGAAGGTGCAATCGCCTGAATAAAAAAGTTGACTGAAAATCCTAAAAGCGAAAAAAGAATAATTGGTCTTCTACCGAATTTATCGCTCAATCCACCCAAAACGGAAGCGAAAATAAATTGCATTCCGGCGTAGGCAAAACTTAGCCAACCTCCGTATTGAGAGGCAACGCTTAAGTCTGCGTTATGCGTAAGTTCCTGAATTAATTTCGGAACTACGGGTATTACAATTCCCCATCCTGTAATGTCGATGAGTAAGGTGATGAAGATAAAACCTACAGCGGCGGATTTTGGATTTTTTTTCATTTGCGGGTGTAAAGATAGTTTTTTTTGGATTTTTTTTAAAAAATTATATTTGTTTTTTATGCGTCGTATTTGGAAGAGTTTTAAAAATATTCTTTTGCCATTGTGAAGAATGAAGGATCTCGAAAATATTTATTCCTTTCCTATGTTCTTTTGTCTTGAAACAAAATAACCAAAAATTCAAGGCTTGGAAACTGCGGCTAAAAAATTGATACAAAACC
>NZ_JSYL01000009.1 GCF_000812865.1 Kaistella jeonii
ATCAAAAACGAAAAGACAGTAAAATAATTCAAAAATAATTTAACAATTTAAAATTTAGAAATCATGGCAGCTAACAATTCAAGAGGCGTTTTAAAATTTAATGGAGGCGCAGAACAAAAAGTGTTAAAACTTAATTACAGTGTATCAAGATCGACAGACGTTTCCGGACGGGTTGCATCTGATCCTTCAAATGCATTAATTAAAGTAACCATCGAGGCGACAGAAGATGCTCACGTACTAGAAAGTTTATTGAACGGTAAATACAAACCAACAACTGGTGAAATTACTTTTAATAAATCTCATGAAGAAGGAACATTGATCACTTTGAAATGGAACAACGGTTACGTGATCCAGCATGAAGTAGATTTCGACGCGATCGATTCAGACAACATGTTGATCTCATTCGTAGTAAGTGCAGAAAAAATCGACTATGGCACCTCTGCTTATGAAGGAGTTTGGCCGGGTAAATAAGAAGTTTGAAAACTTTTTTAATCGGTTTAAAATAAAAATTTTCAATTGGTGTTAATTCTCTCAATTGATTTAAAATAAAATCGTAAATTGCTTCCAGGTTATTCATACTGTATTAGATTGGTAGTCAATACAATATACGATTTTTTATCGTATTATGAATAACCTTTTATAATGCACTACGGGTAATTAATGTAATTTTCTGAATAATAGTTCGCTCCAAAAAGTCTGCTGACTTTGAGAATATTTTTTGGAAACTCATTTACTTTAAACAAAAAAGCACAATCTCTTCTCGAAATTGTGCTTTTTAAATTTGATGAAAACTTTATTGTTTTTTAATAACCTTGATCGTCTCACCATTAATCTGCAAATAATAAACACCTGCAGGCAATTTCGACAGATCGATTTGATTTTTAGAACTGGTCACAATACCTTTTAAAACAATTTGTCCGGTGGAAGAACTCAGCTGATAAGAAGCCATCTCCCGAACATTTACCTGTACGAAATCTTTCGTAGGATTAGGATATAAATTGAATCTTGTCTTTGAATCTACAACTCCTAATGCATTATTGCACTGGTAACTTTGGCTGATCTTCGAGGAAACTGTAGTACTGTTGACAATTGCCGTCGCTAAGACCGAACAATAACAGTCATTTTTTTCAAGATAGATTTTCAGCCAGGAAAGTGCTAATTTTCCTACAGCTCCACCTCCACCGGTTGGACTGTTTGCTACAGAATGATTGCCGTTTTTAACTTCGAAAAGAAGTTTATTCGTCGTACCTGGTGTTGTATTGTAATGAACATTTGCATGTTGCGAAGGCGGTGCGGTAGGATCCGATTGGCCACTAAAAATTAAAACAGGAACAGTATGATTAAGTTGCGGACTCGTCAAATAAGGACACAATGCAACAACTGCAGAAATAGTATTATCGAGTACTGCTGCTCTTTGGGCGCCTCCACCTCCCATTGACCAACCACTTACGGCCAGTTTAGTCACATCGAGTTTTCCAATTAATGGTGAAGTTGCTCGTCCATTTTCCTGTTTGATGGTTTCCAACGCATCTAGAAGTGCCAAAGCTCTTGCTTCAGGTTGATCATAAAGGGAATTAGTGCCGATAATGATGGCAACAATTCCGTGTGAAGCGTAAAATGGTCCCCATTCCTGCACACTTGAAGGTGCAGCAGTAAATCCCGGAACGATCGCGATACTTGCATAAGGCGGAGTCGCATTGGTCGGATAATAAATTGTTGATCCGGCATATTTTGGTCCGTTTCGAACTCCGTCTGCTTCGCTGAGCGTGGCAACGGTATAAGGACCAGGATTAGTGAGACTTTCCACCGTAGCTCCCGTACATTGCGCATGGAATATAGAAATAGAAATGGGTGAAATAAGTGTTAGAAATAAAAAAAGATAGAGTTTTCTCATTATTGAATTGTTTATAAATTTTAATAGAATTATTACTTCGATACCTAACAAATATATACATTTAATTACTATCATTTAAATAAAGCAGCTCCCTTCAATTTAATCTTTAAAAATAATTCACAACTAGAATTTTATTCAATATTCTCCTAACATTTCAGGTTAAATTTTAATATTCGATGCAATCATTTTATATCGATGTAGCATCATTAATTTAATTTGCAGTACTATAACTAAAATATTCAGTTTTGAAATAGCTTCCTCCATTTCCTCAAAGAATTTAGAATAGAACATCACTAAAACTAAAAAGCACAATCTCTTCCGAAATTGTGCTTGAATTTTAAAATGAAAGGAAATTAATCCTCCATTGCTTCTCCATTTTTTCTGTAGATGAAACCTCCACCGTAGATGTGTCTTCTTGCAAAACGGCTGGGCGAATCTGCGTTCACCATTTTGATATACGTATTTCTTGGAACACCGATATATTCGTACATTTTTCCATTCAAATGCTGAACTTTTAAAATAGATTTTTCGTAAAAGAAATCCTGAATATTAGATTTTGCAATGGTTTCCGTGTATTCTTCTTTGTATTTTTCCTGCGTTTCGGGGTTGATGCTCACCAAAAAATGGTAGGCTTCAATTACCGACTTGCTTGTTTCTTCTGCTTCCAGTTTTGCTTCTTCGTCATTCACGAATTTATCAGGATGCGAATCTTTCATCGTATTCCGGTAAATTGTCTTTAAGTCTTTTAAGGTAGCGGTTTTATCAACCCCAAGAAGCTTTCTGTGTTCACCTATTCTTTTCATATTCTGAATCTTTTTTTGCGCGTGCAAAATTAAGCTTTTAAATTTTAATGACAATCAAAAAATGATGAATTTTATGGAATGGCAGAAATTGAACAACCTATTTCCCAACACAGTAGTAGAAACGGTTAAGAAAGGAACAACTTCAAAATGGAAGAAACTAAAAGAAAATTAAGGAAGAAAAAAAAATGAATTTAAACTTATTTCCACTAAGATTTCGTGGAAAGTTGGAAAATATTTTGATAAGCCAAACTACATTTTGCGACTTTCTGTTCCCATCAGTTTGTCCCAAAACGTAAAATACAATCCGTAATTCGTATTGAATTCTTTGTGATGGAAATGATGATGCGTCGCGTCGATCCATAACTTCCCGAAAACACTTTTCCGAAAAGATTCCGGATAGACCTCGATATCCAGGTGATTGATCATGCTGCTGAAGGTCATCAATATTAAATAGAAAAGCAACACATAAATATTCACCGGAACGACCATTAAAATAACGGGTACTACTAAAGCTTCTATGATACTTTCCCAGGGATGGAAAGAAAAGGCAGTCCACGGTGTGGTACTCAAACTTTGATGATGAACTTTGTGAACCACTTTGTAAATTTTTGGGAAATGCATGGCGCGGTGAACCCAGTAATAATAGGTTTCGTGCAGTAACAAAACGATCAGTAAACTCAATGGCAAATACCAGATTCCATATTCAGTAGGATTCAGATAAATAGCGGTGAATTGATGCAAATAAAGCCAGTACGTGATCGCGCCAAAAAATGCAAATATACCGGATGAAATGATGCTCCAGTAAATCTCCTTTTCTACCTGTTCTTTTTTTAGAGGCCGTTGACTAAGAATTTTTTTATCGGTTTTATTGTCCTTCACCTTCGAATAGTAGGCATAGAAAAATCCTGCAGTCGTAAAATAACGAATGAGCAGAATCGCAAAAAAAACGAATATATATCCTATGAAATCTCCCATTTTTATATATAAAGAATGATGAATCGTACGCAATATCATGAATAAATTCAGATATTTTACACCTTTTAAAGCTACCTATTATTTCGCAATCTGCAACAAAAATCGAACCCTTCATTCTGATTATCGCGCAACACCTCCTGGAAATTTAACTTTTTCGGGTGCTGCGTTCAATATTGGCAACGCTAATTTTAAAATTCGGTTTCTGCGATCTGTTGTATCTGTGGGCTCCACGGGATAACTAATGACTGCTTCCATCCAGGCATAAATATTATTTCTGAAATAAACGGAAGGTTCCCATTGCGTATGTTTTTGCATCTCATATTGTGGGTATTGCTCCTTAAAATCTTTCTGCGCTGCTTCCAATAAACATTCTTCCACAAATTGCAGATCACTTGAAAACGCAATTTGAATCGCAGTTTCATTCCAGATAAAAGGAATTAGAGGTCCGGAATAATTAATGATCTCTTCGCGTAATATCAAACTGTTCGGAAACCGAATAATTCTGCCGCTTCGTCTGTCATTTCCCAAATAATCTCCGCTGCATTCTAAAATTGAGGTGTCGAGATAATTAATTTCTATCACATCTCCACGAAAACCTTTGATCTGAATTCGGTCTCCAACCAAATAAGAACGCCGGAAAACCAAATAGATCCAGGCGATAAATGAGGCGATCGGCGCTTGTAAGGCAAAACCTAAAACAAGGGAAATTAAACCGAAACTTACGGCGGCAGCATATAAATTTTGAAATAAAAAGGAAGCCGCAACGATCAAACTGAAAACAATGGCGAGAAACCTTACGATCCGCAAAAGGTTATAACGGTCACCTTCAATATGGTTTTGACTGTTGATGAGCCTTTCAATTAATTTACTGAGGAGAAAAATAACTGCAATCAAAAATAAACTCAAGCTCAGTTTCCTCACAAATGGAATATATTGTTCCCAGGAAATAAAGATCGGCAAATTGACGAGATAATAGATCACGATAAGCGCAACAGCAACCGAGCCATAAATGATGATCCATTTTTTATTATGTTGATTTTCCATAAAATTTTATTCGGGGTTAAAGACAAAACAAAATTATACTCAAATACTTTGCCTAAGTGTTTTATCAATTCTCATCTTTACAATAATAGACATCAAAGAGACGATTCAAAAGTACATTGAATAGTAATTTTAGATATGTCAAACCTTCAGCACTAAAAAACAGAAGTAAATTGCAGTTTTTTATTTACCTTTGAGTTCCATAAATCACTAACCATGAATACTTTAAAAACACTTATCATCTCTTTCGCCCTTCTCACTGCACTCTCGCTGACCAGCTTTAATCTAGTTCATGAAAGCACTGAGCAGCAGAAATTAGATGATTCAATTTCTAATTTAAGAATCAGTTTAGAAAAAGAACTGGGACATGATGTTCCTTCGATCAGCATTCTTTTGCAAAGTCCAAAAGGCACCTACTTTACAAGTTCGCCCGGAAAAAACGGGAAAGCCATTACTAAAGATACTTATTTTCGCTTTGCGAGCAACACCAAAAATTTTACAGCAGCTGCAATTCTAAATATGATGCAGGATGGCTGGCTTAATATCGACGACAAAATAATTTCCAAAATTCCTACCTCAACGCAGACCTATGTTCCCAACACTGCAGCTTGGGCAATTCCGTACAGGGATGAAATTACCATCAAACAGCTTTTGCAGCACAATGCAGGAGTTTATGACGTGAGCAACGACGATGTCCCTGGTTGTGGCGATAATTCTTATGTAGAATATACGCTCAAAAATTCCCCAGACCATCAGTTTACTTCCACAGAATTGGTGAACCAGGTCACCATCAATAAGTTGAGTTATGGCGCACCGAATGTCGTTTACCATTACTCTAACACCGGTTACACGATCCTGGGAGAAGTTATTGCACGCGTTTACAGTGCCCGTTCCGGAAAAGATAAAACCTACGGCGATTATTTGAAAGATAAAATATATGGCGCAAATGCTAAAGTTCCCTTAAATTTCAATTTTGTGGATCAAGCTACCGATCAGCAGCTACCTTCTCCATATGTTACGGGAATGATACAATACCCGACTAAGACCAGGATTACAGATAAGATCAATGCGTCGCCTCACGTTGCTGAAGGGAATGGGGTGGGAACTATGGATCAGCTCAACAGATACATCAGAACGATGATGAAAGGCGAAAATGTTCTGACCAAAAAAATGGTGACGCTTATGCAAACCAGTGAAGGTCCGGCAAATACTGCTGAAACTCATTACGGATTAGGTTGTACGAACAACAAATTTCTGGGTTACGGTCACAATGGCGCGACAGAAGGTTATCTTTCATCAATGATGTACGATCCAAAAACAGATATTTCTCTCATCGTCATGATTCCTTACTGGGATTTAACAGATGGCAATCAATCCCTCGGAAAATGTCTGCAGGCACTTGTAAAAGCTGGGATTGTGGGCAGAGAAGCGATTGGTTATCCATAAAATAATAAGGGAAAAATTTTCAACATTGTATTGCGTTTTTATTTTATTTTGGCGCCGTGATCCGCCCTCCGTTCCCAATCTTTTTTTTAAGTTTCCTGTCTTTTGCAGAGGGTTAGGAAGAGAAAAAAAAGGATTTCCACTCAGGTCGGGGCGTAGATTTTCGCATGAAAAAAGATTTCTGCTAAAATCAAGCTCATGCGATAAGTAAACACGGAAAGAGATCGCGCGGAGTTATAATTCGTGCTACTACATACACAAACTCACTTAAAAAATTCCCATCAAAATCCCTATCTTTGCACCTGAAAAAATTGCAAGATAATGAACGCTTTTATTGAAGAACTGAAATGGCGCGGCTTGTTTGCCGACATGATGCCAGGAACTGAAGAACAACTGAATAAAGAAATGACCACGGCTTATATAGGCTTTGATCCGACCGCAGATTCGTTGCACATCGGAAGTTTAATTCCCATCAAAGTTCTGGCGCATTATCAGCAACACGGTCACAAACCTATCGCTTTAGTTGGTGGTGCAACCGGAATGATCGGTGATCCTTCTGGCAAATCTAACGAGAGAAATGCTTTAGATGAAGACACCCTGAACCATTACGTTGATTGTTTGAAAGGACAACTTTCTAAATTTTTAAATTTTGACGGTACTGAAGCGAACAGCGCAGAATTGGTGAACAATTACGACTGGATGAAAGAAATTTCGTTTCTGGAATTTATTCGCGATATCGGTAAAAATCTTACCGTAAATTATATGATGGCGAAAGAATCGGTGAAGAAAAGAATCACCGGCGAAGGAGGCGCAGAAGGGATGAGTTTTACAGAATTTTCTTACCAGTTATTACAAGGTTACGATTTTCTGCATTTATACAAAGAGAAAAATGTACGACTTCAAATGGGAGGTTCTGATCAATGGGGAAATATCACCACGGGAACAGAATTGATCCGTCGAAAAGTTCAGGGCGAAGCTTTTGCTTTAACGGTTCCATTAATTACAAAAGCGGATGGTTCTAAATTCGGAAAATCGGAAGCTGGCGAAAATTACTGGTTGGATCCGAAGAGAACTTCACCTTATAAATTCTACCAGTTTTGGGTAAACGCTACTGATGTTGATGCCGAGAGATTTATTAAATTCTATACTTTTTTAAGTAAAGAAGAAATTGACGCATTAATTGCAGATCATCAAACCGCTCCGCACGAAAGAAAATTACAGAAAAAACTAGCCGAAGAAGTGACCGTTTGGGTTCACAATCAGGAGGAATTTGAAAAAGCGGTTAAAGCTTCTGAGATCTTATTCGGGCGTTCAACGGCAGAAGATCTGGTAAACTTAGATGAAGCGACTTTCCTGGAAGTTTTCGAAGGAGTTCCTCAAAAAGAGCTTTCAAAATCTGAAGTTGTCGGAAGTAGTATCGTTGATTTAATCTCGGATAAATCAGGTTTCTTAAAATCAAAAGGAGAAGCCAAAAGAGAACTGACGAGCAATGCGATCTCCATTAATAAAGAAAAAGTAAGCGAAACTTTTGAAGTCGCAGAAAAAGACCTCATCGACGGGAAATTTCTTCTTTTACAAAAAGGGAAAAAAAATTATTTCATCGTGAAAGCGATCTAAAAACTTACAGTAAACATGATATAAATTAGTATGTAGAACAGCGTTAAATTTTCGCTATCAATCTAATTTCAGAGGTATTTCGTATATCTTTACACCAAATAATTACATCAATGACAATCATTATATTCATCATCGTTCTCTGGTATTCCGGACTGTTTTTCCAGACGTTTTTCCTACACCGTTACGCGGCGCATCAATCTTTTAAAATGTCGAAATTCGGCGAAAAACTGTGTTTCATTCTAACTTGGGTAACGCAGGGATCAAACTATCTTTCCGCTTACGGATACGGCGTAATGCACAGAATGCACCACGCTTTTGCAGACACCGAAAAAGATCCGCATTCCCCGAAATACGACGATAATTTATTTTCAATGATGTGGCGTACGAAAAAAATCTACGCTGATATCAATAGTCAGAAAGCAATTATCGAAGAAAAATTCACGAAGAATGTTCCTCAATGGGAAGGTTTTGACAAGTTCGCAAGTTCCTGGGTTTCCCGAATTGGTTGGGCGGTTGCTTATACCGCATTTTTCTACTTTTTCGCAACTGCTTGGTGGCAATGGCTTTTGCTTCCGGTTGCTTACATGATGGCGCCGATCCATGGCGTGATCATCAATTGGTTTGCACACATTTATGGTTATACGAACTTCAAAGTTTCTGACACCTCGAAAAACCTGTTGAAGTTCGATTGGTTAATGATGGGTGAAGCTTATCACAATAATCACCACAAACACGGTGGAAGAGCTAATTTCGGTGGCGTAAGATGGCACGAAATGGATGTTACCTATCAGATCATGATTTTGCTGGACAAAATGAAACTGATCAGATTGAATCCAGTTGAGGTCGTAAGAAGAGAGCATTAAAAATTACAAACCGTTTCGTCATTATTGGCGAGACGGTTTTTTTTGTTTCTCATTTTAATGTTTACATCCAATTCTAAAATCTAAATCTCCTCCGTTAATCTAAATTGGAATAAATTATTAAAATTTATGACTCCATTTTAAATAAAATGAAACTTTTTCTGTTCTAAACCAATAGCTTTTCGTCTCATCGCAGGTATTTTAAACTGCCGTTTAATACCTTTGAATAATGAAATAATATTTGTGTCATGTTAAAAACCCTCAATTCCACCAATTCTCTTTTTGAAAATCTACAATGTCCTGCTTGCGGGGAATTCCACTCGGGGAGCGTCATACAAACAGTCTGTAATCAATGCAGTTCTACTCTATTTGCAAATTATAAAATTGTGCGGGGCGTTGGTAGTGATATTTTCGACCAGAATGATTCCAGCATGTGGAAATACAGCAGTGTTCTACCCGTAAAAAATTCTAAAAATATTATTTCTCTGGGGGAAGGTCAAACTCCACTTTTGAAATTCTCAAATTTAAAGCATAAGGAAAACCGACCGATTTTTTGGAAAGACGAATCCGGAAACCCCACCGGTTCCTTCAAAGCACGCGGAATTAGCGCGGCATTATCAAAAGCAAAAGAACTGGGAGTTAGTGATGTTTCCATTCCGACTGCGGGAAATGCAGGTGGAGCTTTAGCAGCGTACTGCGCCAAAGGAAATTTAAATGCGCATGTTTTTATGCCGAGAGATACGCCAAAAATTTTTAAAGATGAATGCCGACTTTATGGTGCCGAGTTAATAGAAGTTAATGGCAGTATTTCTGATTGTGGAAAAATGAACGATCAATATTCTCTTAGAAATGGATGGTTTCAAATTTCTACTTTAAAAGAACCTTATCGAGTGGAAGGAAAAAAAACCATGGGTTATGAGATCGCTGAACAATTCGATTATCAACTTCCGGATGTTTTGCTTTATCCAACAGGTGGCGGAACGGGAATTGTGGGCATCTGGAAAGCTTTTGATGAAATGCAAAAAATGGGCTGGATCGGGAGTGAACGACCGAGATTGGTCGCAGTTCAATCTACAAGTTGCGACGGTATTACACAGGCTTTTCTGAATAAAAATATGGATTCTGAAGCGATCGATAATGGATTCACTATTGCCAACGGACTTCGGGTTCCAAAACCTTATGCATCAAAAATAATTTTGCAAATTTTACGCGAAAGTAAAGGAACGGCTTTAAGCATCAATGATCATCTTATTGAAAAAGCTTTGAAGGAAATTGCCTTAAGAGAAGGGATTTTAGCCGCGCCGGAAGGTGCAGCGCTTTGGGAAGCTTACAAACAGCTTTGCGATAAGAACTGGATCTTACCAGACGAAATAGTTTTATTTCTAAATACCGGTAGTGGTTACAAATATTTAGAAAACCTTACAATTGAAAGTTAGTATTATAACATTTAAGCACTGTATAGACCAGTATTTTTGATGACGGACCCTTATTTTATTTCTCAAGTTGAATTTCCGGTTGCAATTGTTGCACAAAATCAATCAGAAAAGGAAATACAGCCAGATCTTCATCAATGATAAATCCGTTGTAGGTTGTAACATCCAAATCGATTTCGCGCGGCGCATTTTTGTTTTCCGTTCTCACTCTTCCCAATAATGCTTCAATTTGTTTTAAATGCATTTTTAATTCTGACAAACTTTTTTTCGTATTCAGAAGGATTGCTCCATTTAAAAATTCTGGCTGTTCTTCAAATTTTAAAGGTTTCGTTTTTATAAATGCAGAACGTTGCATGATAAACCCTAATTGTTGCAGATGAACTAAAGCTTTACTAAAATTTTCTTCGGAATTTATATTAGAACCCAACGAAATAATTGCAGTATTGTAGCGGTCTGTACCATCAATTTGAACCATCACATTATCTGCAAAACGCAAAGCATTCGGTTTCTCAACCTTCACATTAATTTCCTGCACCGCAGAATCTGAAGTTTGGATATGGATATAAATTTTCTCGGCCAAAGCTTCGATGAGATGAAAACTTTTATGATCCACAAAATCAATAACTCCTTTCGTAATTTTTTTATAATCAACCGCATTTTCAACGTTATCTGTTTTCGAAGCTAATGAAGTATCATATTTAAAAGAAAAAGAGATAATGACATCCTGTAACTTTTCGGTTTCCCAATCGATGAAGCCGATAAATGCTCGCAGTCGTAGATTTTCTACTCGTACTATGGATAATTTCGGGTTATAGTTTGATCCCATATTTTCTAAATTAAATTTCTTTTGTCATTGTCTTTAATAGCTAATTCGAACGTCTTCAACTTTATTTTTCACACCAAATGGTCGCCACCATCGATATATAAAATCTGTCCGGTAAAGAAATAACTGTCCAAAATAAATTGAAGCGCTTTTAAAATTTCTTCTAAATTACCAACTGTTTTTAGAGGAATATCCTTGGCTAAATTTAATAGATAGCTTTCATCTTTTCCTGGTGGTGGAAGAATTAATCCGGGAGCAATCCCGTTTACTCTAATATTTGGCGCCAATTCTACTGCGGAAATTTTGGTAAAATCGTTCAATAATTTTTTACTCAAAATATAATCGAGATGAACCGTACTATTTTTAGAGACTTTGGTATCAACAAAATTAATGATATTTCCTTTGCCAAAAACTCTCGCGAACGCTTTGGTTAGCAGATAAGCATTCTTAAAATTGATCGTCATTTCTTTATCAAAAAGGTCGCTTCCTTTATCTTCAAAATTTGATGGAATAAAATCTGAAGCGCAATTCACTAAAACTTCAATCGTGATCTTTTTCTTTTTTAATTCTTCAAAAATTTGATCAAAATCATTCTCTGTTAAAAAATTAATTTGAAGCAGTTCTACTTTTAGATCACCGTAAATCGATTCAATTTCATCTTTTAATTTTTGGGCTTTCTCTTTAGAAGAATTATAATGTAAAACCAAATTATAATCTTGCTTGGCCAAATGAATCGCAACCGCTTTTCCGATTCGATCGGAGCTACCGGTTACTAAAGCATAATTTTTCATATTTATTTATTTGGGCTAAATAATGCTCAAGCTAGATGATATAACTTGAGCACAATAAATTTAATAAAAATTGGTCTAAAAACCTTCTTTCACTATAAATTCTTCAGCGATTCCTAAAGTTTTTAAAAGTCCTTCTACTGCATTCATCATTGGTGGTGGTCCGCAGAGATAATAGTATTTCAAATTATCTTCGGAATATTTCTTAATTAATTGCTCAGAAATATATCCGTGTTCATAACCCTCTATTTCTTCTTTTGACAGAACGTTGATGAAATTTTTTCCGAGAAGAGCGTTATAATGAGCTTCTAAAATAATATCTGCTTTATGTTTATTCGCAAAAATAAGTTTGTTTCCCTCAATTTTATTTTGTTTTTCTAAACTTTTCAAAATGGCTATAAATGGAGTAATTCCGGCACCACCTGCAATAAAAATCCCAGCACCTTTAAAATAAATATCTCCGAAAGGACTATAAATTAAAACTTCATCTCCCGGTTTAGAAGAAAGCAACTCATTGGTCATTCCTTTATGTTCGGGATATGTTTTGATGGTAAATTCTATATGATCATCTTCCGGTAAAGAAGTAAAAGTAAAGCAGTTTTTCTTCTCGCTCCATTTGGGTTTATTAAGAGAAATATCGACCGCTTGTCCTGGAATATAATTTAATCCTTGCGGTTTGTCAAGAACGATGCGTAAAACATCATGGGTAACATGTTCAATCGATTTAATTTTGGTTATTTGGGACATGATTAATTATTAATGATTATAAATATACGATAAAATTCCTTTTTCACGACCTCATTTTCGAAGTTCTAAAGTCAAGATCTGTAATCCGTTTTTTTAACTTGTGATGAGTATTATTTCACGATGATTTTCCCTTTCATCACGAGATGTACCGAACAATAATAATCTGAAGTTTTGTCTGGAGCAAAAGTCCAGGATTGCCCATTCTGTAGAAGTGGAGATGCCCACAATTTTTTTGTTTCGGTAGCATTGTGTGCAACAATATCTTTGTTGATAAAGGTTACTTTGTCGCCTTTATTCACGGTAATTATTGCAGGATTAAATTTCATATTTTCTATCGTTACAACATGTGTTTCTGTTTTTAAATTAGCATTTTCTGTTACAACTGTTTTTGAAGTTGTCGCCGAATCAACTTTTGGTAAACTTGCTATAGAATCTATTTTGCTAACCGGATCGTTTGTCGGCGCTGCAGAGTTATTATTTATTGCGGGCATGGTGTCTTTAGATCCCGAATTACAGGCACTTACAATAAGTAAAAAACCCAATGCAAGTGCTGTAAATTTTATTTTATAAACATATTTTAACATGATTACATTTTGTGTGATTTAAATCCTTTTTGAAGCATTTTTGCATGTTCAAGGTGAGTTTTAAAGATTGGCAATGCTTTTTGTAATAATGCTTTTAGTTCTGCATTTTGAGATTGCGGGATTAATATATTTTCTACCGCATTCACTGCAAATTCATGATAGGCAACTTCGTTATCTACATAAGCTTCGTCGAAAGCTTTACCTTTTTTAGCATTCAAAATTGCTTTTTCTTTAACTCCTCCGGCTACTATCGATTTTGAAACATCATTGTTTTTTGGCGTTACTTTCAATTTTGTAACAAGATCTACTGCCATTTTTATCACCGTACTGTGGTCTGTTTTCATCGTCATAGCAAAGTTTTTTACTGCTTTGTTATTTGATTTTTTTAATGCAATTTCTGCATATTCTACATCAACCTGGTTTGCTGTTACTGCAACAGATGCAATTTCAGGATCTGTGAGTTGAGGCATTTTTTGATCTTGTGCAGAAACTGTATTTGAGGATAATAATGCAGTCACAAGTACTGCTCCAGATAAAGCTAAGTTTTTTAGCGTTTTCATTTTTTTTGATTTTTGAAATTAATATTATTTTGACTTTAGATTTTACTCTATTTTTTTTAATTCATTTTATTTAATCATTCTAATAGATATTAACGTTCCAATTATATAGAGTAGAGTTAAGAAAGAAAGGTTACAAAATATTTCACTTTATTTTAAAAATTTTTTACTACCTCTCTAAAATGATTTTGAAATAATGATACCATCACAAATTTTTTCTAATTTTGCAAACATCAAATATCTATTTATTAAAAGTTTAACCTTAATATTGATTGGAAAATTTACATCTTAAAATCTCTCCCTTTCAGCTACAACTCTCCTTCCACAAATACTTGAAAGTATTGGAAGACATTCGTGACCACGATGATGTAGATTTTCGGAGGGATTATGCGGGATCAGTTTTAAAAAAAATAGAAAATATTCCAGAATTTCAGAATGGTATCTATGATTTTGGTTTCATTGAGATTCACCAGGAATTAATTCGGCAAGTTTTAGCAGATTTATTTCCAGTTGCTCTAACACACAATGAAATAAAAGCGGCTAATTTCCCCTTTACAAATGGTACTTTCAATTACACAAAACGTTTTCGTACTATACTGGATGACGCAGGTTTTGATTTTGAAATGAAATACCGCGCCGTGGAGGAAGATGATTTTTACATCTTTAAATGCAGTATCATTATATTAAAATTTTATAAAAAAGAAATACAATATAATCTCCCACTCTATTATGATATCCCAACTGCTGACGGAATTATAAAACATTATAAAACAACGATAAACGGCGATTTTATTGATGTTTATCCTAAGTTAGAAACCACCATACCCACCAATGAAGAGGTAGATTTTCTCTTGGAAAATTTAGAAGACATTAAACTTTGGAAACAGTTTTTTCCGCCAGAATCCTGGGTTATGAAAGGTTTTACAATCATCACTTTAATTGATACTACGGCGGAAGTATCTCTTCAAGATTTAAAATCTAAATTATTAAAATTCGATATCGAAAACTTTACAATTGACGACGATTTTACTACCCTCTTTCGATCTTATTTTAACATTCCAGATTTATTTTTTGGTATAATACCTTTTAATAAAAAAGATAGAAAATTCAAAAGAATTGAAATGTTTCAAAATGTTCTAAGCAACCATGCTGTTGAATTTCTTGTTGAAATAAGTCAGGTAATTAATCTCGACGATGCTCGTTATCAGCATCTTAATTTTCACAAACATCCTGTTATCATATCAGATATTGAAAAATTAGACGAAGAGATAAAAAATAGTGTTGCTTTCCAAATCTTGAAAGCGAATAAGATTCGCAGCTTTATAGTTCTACCTTTAATATTTAACACCAGACTTATGGCTGCTTTAGAGTTTAATTCTAACTTTAAAAATGCTTTCAGTCAGCTTAAATTAAAGAAAATTGAATTTATTATACCCTCAATTCTATATACGATTCAGCGATTTCATTTTGAAAGAATAAATCAGTTAGAAGCCATAATTCAACGGGAATATACAGTGATTCAAAAGAGTGTTTACTGGAAATTTCAACAGCAAGCAGAAGAGTTTTTTAGTGCAAAAATGGCTAACAAAAACTACAATTTTCAAGAAATTACATTTGAAAATTTAGTTCCGCTTTACGGTCAAACCGATATTCAGTCTTCTTCTCAACTAAGAAGTTCTTGTTTAAGTTTAGATCTAAATACTCAAATAATCAGTTTGCGAGAAATCATTTCGAAAATTTCGGATAAGCTCGTTTCTAAATTTTATATCGAACTCAAAGATTTTGAGGAGGAGATATGTTGTAATTTGAAAGCTGATACAGAACAGCGGTTTCAAGGCTTTTTAAAACATAAGATTCATCCTTTTTTACGCGAATGTGATTTTCCGGAAATAAATAATTTTCGAACTAATTATTTTTCAAAAATTTTTCTAGAAAATGAAATTTTTTATGATGAACGTAAGAAATTGGATGATTCTATCGCAACCACCAATTGTGAGTTAGCAACACTTTTAGATGCAGAACAGATCAAAGCACAAGAAATTTTCCCACATTATTTTGAGCGTTTCAAGACCGATGGTGTAGAGCATAATCTTTACATAGGCTCTTCAATTAATCCTTCTTTACATTTTGACTCTAAATACGTTTCAGCGCTCCGAGAATGGCAGCTGAAAACGGTATGTAGTATGGAACAAAAATTTCATAAAATTCAGAAAGATTTGCCAATACCGTTAGAAGTTACTTCATTAATTATGGCCTATAACAACGAGATAAGCATCCGTTTTAGAATGGATGAGAAACGTTTTGATGTTGATGGAGCTTATAACTCTCGCTATGAAATTATTAAAAAGCGCATTGAAAAAGCCAACATTAAAGGAACTAAAAATCGGCTCGTAACGCCAAGAAAAATTACGATTGTATATTTTTCTGAAGCCAGCAAAAATGAATTTTTGCAGTTCCTAAAACCATTGCAAAAAACCGGTATTCTGGAGCAAAAAATTGAAGATTTACAGGTAGAAGATTTACAAGGTATCATTGGTCTAAGAGCACTTCGGATATCACTGATACTTTCAATTTAAAGCTTAATAAAAGACCAGACAAAAGCAAAAACAGACACGATTATTCCGATCATAAAAATAACATAAGTAATATTAAGTAACCGATATTTTCGGTCTAAAACTTTTCCTAAAAAATAGAGATCTTTAACCAGAGTTTCATAAAGATATTTCTTGTCTTCATACAGTTCCCACATTGCAGGTATGAATTCATCTAATTTTAAGCGGTTAAAATTTCCAAAAAATAAGATATTCACTTTTCGATTTTGAACATCTAAAATCGAAAATTTCACTTTTGTTATTTTAGGACGTGTTGAAAGAATTGCGAAAATAATGGAAACAACGTTAAAACCTAATAAAATGAAAGTAGGCCAAATTAAATGGGCGTTACTCGGTGCATCTAATTTAGGAATTAAAGTAGAGAGACAAATGGAAATAATGATAGCATTTACAGATAATAAAATATTGGCTTTGCTATCTGCAATGTCGCTTAAACGCGTGTGATTATTCATGGTTACCCGAAACATAGTATCAAAACTACGATCGGTTTTTATGATACTATTATCACTGTTATTTTTAGATTTTTTTTCTTTTTTACTTTTTTTATCTTCGTTTTTTTTCAGATTCGATAGCTTTTCTTCCATCTCTCTAATATTTTCATTTTTTTGCGGCTGCCAGTTTTTCTGCGCATATTCTGAAAAAAAATGATGCTTATTTTTCAAAAAATTTAGATTTTCTTTATACCATTCTTTATCTGTATAAGATTTCCCTATTTTTCCTGACCATTCTTTTCGTAATTCATTTGAAATTTGCACATAATTTTGCTGTCCAACATGGCTAAAATCTGCATCTCTAATTATTTTTTCGGCCAAATTACTAGGAGCAACTTCCATTTTTGTTACTAGAATTAACTTCTGAATTTGCTCAATATACTCCGAAGATTGACCTTTCTGTTCTAAAAAATCGGTCGCTAATTGAGCACTTCTTTCTTCGTGTCCGTTTGCTTCACCATCAATGTAACCGGCGTCGTGAAACCACAATGCAATTAAAATTTGTTCTTGTAGCAAAGAACCAATATCTTCAGATTTCATAATTTCTGCAGCATGTTGAACCGCAGCTTGAGTATGCCCCAAATTATGATAATGGTATGACGGAGATAACTTATCTTTGAAAAGCTGCAAAATATAATTTTCGGCTTCCTTTAATAGTGACATAGCGTATTTTATAATGTAAAAATATGAATTTCAAACCAAATTTTGTAAAATATTACGCGATAATTTATTGCCTTGCCTTCGTATTTTCCCTTAATTCCTGTGCAACTTATGATTTAAAGAAAGGTAAAAGCTTACAAATATCTTCCACAAAAACAGAGCTTACAAACGAAGATTATCGCGTTTTTTTGGTTGGTGATGTCGGAAATGCAGACGATCCACAAGCGCAGAAAACTTTAGATTTACTTCACACTAAACTAGATTCAGCCGATAAAAATTCAATTCTTATTTTTTTAGGAGATAATATTTATCCTTTAGGAATGCCTGCGGAAGACAGCAAAAGTTATCCATTAGCTAAAGAAAAACTGGAGAATCAGCTTAAAATAACTAAAAATTTTAAGGGCAAAACTTTATTTATTCCCGGAAATCATGATTGGTATCACGGACTTGAAGGTCTAAAAGCTCAAGAGAAATTTGTGGAAAATTACATGAAGGATAAAGATGCTTTTTTGCCAAATAATGGTTGCCCAATTGAAGATATAAATCTTTCTGACGACATCAAATTAATAGCAATCGACACAGAATGGTATTTAATAAACTGGAATAATCACCCAGAAATTAATAAAAAATGCAGAATAAAATCACGTGAAGATTTCTGGACAGAAGTTGAAGATTTAATTAAAAAAAATCAAAATAAAACCATTATTATTGCGCAACATCACCCAATTATCAGCACTGGAACTCATGCAGGCTATACTTCTTTAAAAGACAACATTTACCCATTCCGAAGCAAAATTCCTTTGCCAATAATTACTTTTGGTCTTAATATTTTAAGAACAGCTTCTGGTGCGAGTATTGAGGATTTGAATAATTTACACTATTCAGAATATACAAACCGCATGAAAAATCTGATTCAAAATAATGATAATATAATTGTAGTTTCTGGTCATGATCATAATTTGCAATACCACGAACAGGATGACATCAGACAAATAGTGAGTGGCGCAGGTTCAAAATCTGATCCTGCAACAATCGCAAAGCACACCGATCTTTCCTTTGGAAATAGTGGTTTTGTAGTAATGGATATTTTAAAAAGTGAAAAAATTACCGCAGAATATTTTAGCACAACCAATGCTAATTTAAAGTCACTTGCAAATATTGAAGTCCGTTCAGAAAAAAGTGAAAATACAAATACAAATTATTTTAATCAATTTCCAAAAACTATTAAAAGCAGTATTTACCCCAAAAAAATGACGGAGAAAGGATTTGTTTACCGTTTTTTACTAGGGGATCACTATAGAAAAGAATATGGGATTCAAATAGAAGTTCCTGTCGTGGATTTGCAAAATCTTAAAGGTGGTTTAAAGCCAATTCGTGCAGGCGGTGGACATCAATCCAATTCTCTAAGACTTATAAACCCTAATGGACAAGAATTTGCAATGCGTGCGATGAAAAAAAGCGCCGTTCGTTTTTTGAATACAGTTGCTTTTAAAAATTCAACTGTTGGAAATCAGTTTGACCAAACTTATGCAGAAGATTTTTTACTGGATTTTTACACGACAAGTCAACCTTACGCGCCATTTGCTATCGGAAATTTAGCAGAAAAACTCTACATTTATCATAATGATCCAAAGCTTTATTACGTACCGAAACAGCCAATTTTAGGGAAATATAATACCGATTATGGAAACGAGCTTTATATGATTGAAGAGCGGTTTTCCGATGATCCAGTAACTTTAAAAAAGTATAATGCAGATGATATTGCTAGTACAGATGATGTACTTAAAAATCTGCGAACATCTCCAAAATATGAAGTTGATGAAAAAACGTGGATCCGTGTGAGACTTTTTGATATGCTCATTGGAGATTGGGATCGGCACGAAGATCAATGGAAATGGCTTGAAAGGAAAAAAGATGGAAAAGTAATTTATGAACCGATTCCGCGCGATCGAGATCAAGCTTTCAGCAAATATGACGGTCTACTTTTCAGATTAATTATGAGTGATCCGGCGCTTCGACACATGCAAACTTTTAAAGAGAAAATACAAAATGTAAAATGGTTCAACCGTGAAGCCTACCCAATCGACCTTATTTTCACCAAAAATTCTAATCTTCAAGACTGGTTAAAAGAAGCTGATTTTATTATAGAAAATCTTTCGGATCAGGACATTGAATCTGCCTTCAATAATTTACCAAAAGAAGTAAATGATTCAAGCATTGACAAAATTAAAAGTATTTTGAAAATCCGTAAAACACAGTTAAAAGATTACGCTAAAATCTATTTTAATGTCCTTCAGAAAAAAATAGTTCTCACTGGAACAGAGAAAATTGATGATTTTAAAATAATTAAAAAAGAGAGAAAAATTGAAATATCACAATACTTCACCGATAAAAATGGAGATGAAAAATTAGTATTTCAAAATACTTATGATGAACGAAACACAAGAGAAATTTGGATTTATGGCTTAAATGAAGATGATATTTTTGATGTTCAAGGTTCCGGCAAATCAAAAATAACTATTAGACTTATTGGTGGACAAAATAATGATGTGTACAAAGTTGAAGATGGAAAACGGGTAAAAATTTATGATTTTAAATCATCAAATAATACTTATAAAGCAGATCGGAAAACTCAGCGAAATATCAGCGATAATTACGAAATCAATACTTACGATTATAAAAAACCAAAGTATAATTACTTCACTCAATATGGAAACTTTGGTTATCATCCTGATTTTGGTGTAAAAGTCGGTGTAACTTTCGATTACACCGTCAATAATTTTATTCTAAATCCTTATACCGAAAAACACAAGCTTAAAATTAATTATTATACTGAAACCGAAGGTTTTGATGTCATTTATAACGGAATTTTCAAAAAGGCAATTGGTAATTTTGATTTTAATATTGATGCACTTTATACAACGCCATTTTTCACTCAAAACTTTTTTGGTTTAAGTAATAAAAGCAGCTATGACAAAGAAATTCGCGAAGAAAGTTATAATCGCGTGCGAATTGAGCAGCTTCACTTTTCACCGTCTATTTCTGAAACTGGTTGGCTCAATTTTACCAATCTTTTCACGCTCAAATTTGAACATAATAAAGTGGACAGAACACCAAATCGTTTTGTTTCGGAACCTCTAAACATCAATCTTAATGCTTTTTCTACACAGAAATTTGCTTCAATGCGGTACCGATTATCTTATGAAAATTATAATAGTAAAAGCTTTCCAACTTTGGGAATGAATATGATTTTAGAATCTGAATGGAAAACAAATCTTGAAGAAACTCGTAAAAATTACTTTATGCTTTTCGGTCAATTAGACGTAATTCACCGCATTACCAATAACGAAAAATTAGTTTTTGCAAATGGTACGAAAATGCAATGGATTAATAATAATAATTTTGAATTTTACCAAGCATCCACAATTGGGGGAAGCAATGATTTGCGAGCTTATCGCGCAGAACGTTTTTCGGGAAAATCTTCCTTTTCAAACAGCAGTGATGTGCGTTTAAATTTAGGACAATTAAAGAATCCAATTTTACCTATAAACTACGGGATCTTTGGTGGTTACGATGTTGGTCGCGTTTGGAATAATGGAGAATTTTCCAAAAAATGGCATCAATCTGTCGGTGGTGGTTTATGGTTAAGTTTAGCAGAAAGTATAACCGGAAAAATAAATTTTTTCTATGGTTCAGACGGTACACTTTTTTCCTTTAATTTTGGTCTCAACTTCTAAATTATTCCAATTTAAACTGATATAAATTTCCAAAATCTTTATCCTTTCTTTCATCTGCGATTATAAGGGTTTTTTCGTCTTTAAAAGTTAAAGCTTCTTTCTGAGAGTCGTGGTTTAAAGATATTTTTTTAATTAATGTTTTAGTAAAATCTTCTGGTGAAAAACCACTTAAGATATAAAGATTTTTGTGAGCAAGCAAAATAATTTTATCTTCTTTACTATTAATTGTTGCAGAAGTAATTGCAGCTTCCGAGAAATTACCGTCAATTTTTAGTTTTCCAACTAATTTTGCGTCTCCCTCACCATTTTTATTGAGAACTTTATATACTAAAAATGTACCGTCAAAATTTTTGCTTCGGTTCTTAGTAAATAGATAAAAATTATTATCATAAACTACAAAAGCTTCACAATCGTACAGAAGATCAGATTTTTTTGGTGGAAATTTAGTTTGTTCCGGATAAAAAAAAGTGGTCGTCTGCAAAACTTCCGTTTCCGTTTGGGAGCTGTTCAATTTCACTTTATAAATTGCTAAATTTTGGCGCTCATTATCATTATTTCCAAAATCTCCGATGTAAGTAAAACCGTTTCGATCCTGAGTAATATCTTCCCAATCATTATTTACAGTATTTTTTACATCAATTTCCGAAATTATTTTAGCATTAAAATTCAGACCATAAACGGTGTTTGTATTGCCGTGATCTTGTATAATCCAATAATTTTTTTGATCTTCAGACAATGCAATACCAGAACTTTCTTTCAATATTTTAGGAAGTTTATGGAGTACTTCCAAAGTTCCAGTTTCAGAATTTGGAACCGGAATTTTATTTTGGGAGCAGCTTAAAATGGACATTAAACTAAAAAGAATGCAAGCTCTGATCATGATAGAATATTTAATAATAGAATTTTAAATATAAGAAAAATAGGCGGATTATTTTGAATGCTTTTGTTGTTGTTTATTATAGTTAGATCATTTGAATATTTTGCGACACTATAATTTACAGTCATTTGAGACAACAGCTTTCATCTCTATATTTTTCAATATTCTGATTCAAAAATCTGCTTTATTTTACATCATGAAGCACCGATTAATTACCGATTTTTCTAAAAAAAATTGATCACTTTTGAATTTTAAAGTAGATCCTAATTCTAAAAATCTATGTCCTAAATTCTTATCTTTGCAACATGGATTTAAAATACCTCGTTCGGGAACCCGAAAACATCAATTCAAAAACACCACTTCTCGTTCTTCTTCACGGGTACGGAAGCAATGAAGAAGACTTATTCAGTTTTATTCCTACTTTGCCCAAAGATTGGTTGATTGTAAGCTTCAGAGCACCTCTCGATACTACTTACGAAGGATTTTCCTGGTATGACATTGATTTAATGAATGAAGAAAACCGCATGGATATTCCGCAAGCTAAAAAATCAATGGAGGCTATTCTGGAAAGTATTATGAAAATCTCTAACCATTATGGTTTGACTGATAATGAAACGCATCTCGCCGGATTTTCACAGGGTGGAATTTTGAGTTATGCTTTGGCGCTTCATCATCCGGACCTCTTTTCGAAAGTTGCATGCATGAGTTGTTATCCCGAGGAAAAACTAATGGATCATATTGTTAAAGACAAAAAAAAATTGGAGCGTTTGCGTTTCTTTATTTCCCATGGAATCGACGATGCTGTAATTCCGTTGGATTGGGGAAAAAAAGGTGCAGAATTATTGTACGATCTGAGTTGTTATTTCAGCTTTCGAGAATACATGAGCGGACACGGAGTGAACCAAAAGAATTATATGGATTTGATGGATTTTTTCAAAAAATAAATTCGGAATATGAGTATTTTTGAAAACATTAAACTGTACTCTGTAATCTTTGTGATGATGTGTACCAACTTTCAAAGTCAAGTTCACTTAAAAATAACTTCTATTCCAAAAGGAACGCCAGAAAATACCAAAATTTTCATGGCAAATTCTTTAAATAACTGGAATCCCAATGATCCTAATTTTGAATTAAAAAAAGACAGTTCCGGAAATTACACTTTACAAATCCCCGAATATGAGGGAACTTTAGAATACAAATTTACTCAAGGTAATTGGGAAACAGCCGAAGGCGATGTAAACGGAAATAAATCAGAGAACAGAAAATTTCACTTCAATGGAAATCCACAAACTATTGAAAACCAAATTCTTTCCTGGGAACATGTTACTGTTAAACAAAATACCGCATCAAATAATGTGAAAATTTTAAGTGAAAATTTCAGTATTCCTCAACTGAAAACGACCCGCAGAATCTGGATTTATTTTCCGCCAGATTATTCCACTTCCAACAAAAAATATCCTGTCATTTATATGCAGGATGCCCAGAATTTATTTAATGATGCTAGTTCTTTTTCTGGCGAATGGAAGGTCGATGAAACCCTGAACCAATTATTTGCAGAAAGTAAACTTGATGCTATTGTTGTGGGAATTGAAAATGGTGGTGCTGAAAGGTTAAATGAATATTCACCCTGGAAAAACACAAAATACGGTGGTGGAAAAGGTGATTCTTACACCGAATTTCTGGCAAAAACTTTGAAACCCTACATTGATAAAACATACCGGACTTTACCACAGGCAAAAAACACAGCACTGATTGGAAGTTCGATGGGTGGCTTAATTTCGTTTTATGCAGGTTTAAAATATCCGGAGAAATTTGGAAAATTAGGAATCTTCAGTCCAAGTTTTTGGTTTGATTTTAAAGATCTAAATTTCTTTATTAATAAAAATTCTAAAAAACTAAAACATACTAAATTTTATTTTCTCAGCGGAACCAAAGAATCAGAAGATATGGTTTCGGACATTCAAAAGATAATTCCAATTTTAATTAAAAAAGGAGTACCGAAAGAAAATATCAAAACCAAATTTGATGAAGAAGGGACGCATTCTGAATCGTACTGGTCGCGAGAATTTGGAGCGGCTTATTTATGGTTATTTACAAAATAAAACTTATTTAAAGATAAATCAAAACCACAACAATCTATGGTTCAATAACCGTAGAATTCTTCACTTCTTTAATTATAAAAGAACTTTGCGTACTCGAAATATGTTGCAGATTCGTTAGTTTACTCACCATAAATTCACGGTATTCCTGAATGTCGCGAACGCAGATCTTCAAAATATAATCGTAATCACCCGAAACGTGAAAACATTCTAAGACTTCAGGAAACTGCGTAATTTCTTTTTCAAATTGCGAAATATACTCCTTCTTATGCTGCACCAACTTCACATGGCATAAAATGATGAAATTTTTCTGAATTTTTTCATGGTTCAGTAAGGCAACATATTTCTTAATGATCTGCTGTTTCTCTAATTTTTTAATTCGTTCAAAAACTGCAGTTACCGACAAATCCAGTTCTGAAGCTAGTTCTTTCGTGGTTTTCTTAGCATCATTTTGAAGCAGAATAAGGAGTTTTTTATCTTTTGAATCAAGCATCAGTAGAATTATTTTCGGTTTTGCTAAAGATTAATTTTCAAATATAAATTTTAAATTTAATAATATCAAATCCTTTAGATTTATTTTCTAAATACTTTCAGATATATTGTTTTAAAGTTTGAAATAAAAGATATTTATCAAAATATAAAACAAAACTCATGGAACAATTTAATGCCGCAAATAATATTCAGGATCTTCAATATTTTGGAGAATTTGGTGGAGTAAACCCCTCTATTTCAGACAGTTCAACGTACACTTTCCTTTCTGCAAAAACAATGTTTGATACTTTTGAAGGAAACACAGAAGGTTGCTATTTATATTCCCGCCATTCAACGCCGAGCAACCTTTACTTAAGCGAAGCTTTGGCACAAATGGAAGGTACAGAAAGTGCAAACGTAACCGCTTCCGGAATGGGTGCAATCACCTCTACCTTGCTTCAAATCTGCAAAGGTGGTGATCATATTATTTCAAGTCGAACTATTTATGGTGGAACTTATGCGTTCATGAAAAACTTTCTGCCCGGTTATAATATTAAAACTTCATTTGTTGACATTACCGATTTATCAGCAGTTGAAAAAGCCATTACTGAAAGTACGAAAGTTCTATTTTGCGAAACCGTAAGTAATCCACTTTTAGAAATTGCCGACCTTCGTGAACTTTCAAAATTGGCAAAAAAGCATAATTTGAAATTGATCGTTGACAATACTTTTTCTCCACTCTCCATTTCTCCCCAAACTTTAGGAACAGATATTACGATTCACAGTTTAACGAAATTCATCAATGGAAGTAGCGATGCAGTTGCAGGAGTTGTTTGTGCTTCTACTCAATTTATCAATGATTTAAAAGATGTAAATTCTGGAGCTTGTATGTTGCTTGGACCAACTTTGGACAGTTTTCGGGCGGCAAGTATTTTGAAAAATTTAAGAACCCTTCATATCAGAATGAAGAAACATAGCGAAAACGCACAATATTTGGCAGAACAATTTGAAAAAGATGGATTGTCTGTAAAATATCCAGGATTGCCAAGTCACAAACAACATGAACTTTTCAAAAGCATGATGAATGCAGAATACGGTTTTGGTGGTTTATTGACTTTGGACGTAAAAACTATGGAAAAAGCGAATGAACTAATGGAATTGATGCAGAAAGAAAACTTAGGTTATCTAGCGGTAAGTCTTGGTTTCTATAAAACATTATTCTCCTGTTCAGGAAGTTCAACTTCATCAGAAATACCGGAAGCTGAACAAAAAGAGATGGGACTATCGCAAGGTTTGATCCGGATGTCGGTTGGTTTAGATCATGACATTAAAAGGACTTATTCAAAAATGAAATGGTGCATGGAGCAGGTTGGAGTTTTGTAAAAATTTTTAGAAAATTTCTAAATGAAATAAATAATTGAAAAAGACTTCATAACGAAGTCTTTTTGTTTTTTGTCAAATTTGAAAACTTGCTAGTCAAAACTATTCGGATGTTTCTTTTGAATTTCTGAAACCGTTCCCAAGACTTTATCTTTTAAAGAATTCTGATAAATTTCTAATTTTTTTGAAACTTCTTCATCGGAACTTCCAATAATTTTTGCGGCTAAAATACCGGCATTCATTGCACCATTTAAAGCAACCGTCGCCACAGGAATTCCAGACGGCATCTGTAAGATGGAAAGCACAGAATCCCAACCATCGATTGAATTGGAGGATAAAATTGGAACGCCGATCACGGGTAAAGTAGTGCAACTTGCAACCATTCCAGGAAGATGGGCCGCTCCACCTGCGCCGGCAATAATCACTTTCAAACCACGGGATTTTGCAGTTTTTGCATAATCGAACATTCTTTCCGGAGTTCGGTGTGCAGAAACTACTGTTAATTCATAAGGAATTTGCAGAGATTTCAGAAAATCTGCTGCCTGTTCCATGATTGCCAAATCGCTCTGACTTCCCATTACTATTCCGACCATTTTAATATAAATTTTAAGGTTTAAAGTTAAGAAAATTTAGGTGTTTTGAAAGATTAACAACGATTTCCTTCAGAAAGAAAACTGTAATTCACTATTTTGATTTTTAGAAATCTGAAAGAAAATAAAACTTTGTTACTTTTTGGTTGAAAACTAAGAATCTGCAATCGAATTCGCGACCCAAAATCCTGTACTGAAACAAGCCTGCAAAAGATAACCGCCAGTTGGTGCTTCCCAGTCGATCATTTCTCCCGCGCAATACACATTGGGGAAATTTTTCAATTCTAAATTTGAATTTAAAGCCGAAAAAGCAACGCCGCCCGCAGTAGAAATCACCTCATCAATGGGTCTGTAACTTAAAACTTCAATCGGAAATTTCTTGATGGTTTTTGCGAGATTTTCGATATTAAGATAACTTTCCTTATCCAATGTTTTTAGAAGATTAATTGCGGTCGTAGGTAATTTTAAATTTCTTTTTAAAACCGAACTTATTTTTGCGGTTCCATTTAATTGTTCGAAAATTTCAACTTCTGATAAGTTGGGCTTTAAATCAATATTGATGGTTACAGGAAAATCATGTTTTCTTGTAAAACGGTTCATGTAATAAATAGGACTTCCTTCAATGCCGTATTTTGTAAAAACTACTTCGCCAATTTTTGAGTTCTCCTCAAAAGAAACTTTGATATTCTTTAAATATTGACCTTGTAATTGATGAAAGGGAACATCCGTATTGTAACCTGAATTAGCTGATTCTAAAGGTGTTATTTCAATGTTTTTCTGAGATAATGTTTCTACCCATTTTGCATCAGAACCGGTTTTTTTCCAAGAACCGCCGCCCATTGCCAGAATTAATTTTGAATATTTAATGGAAATATCTTCACCATTATTTTTTAGATAAACTTTAGAATCATCAAAATCTAGGAATGTATGCTCGTAATGAATGGTAACGCCGAGCTTCTCCAACTCATCTAGCCAAGCTTTTAAAACCTGAATTGGTTTAAAGTTTTTGGTGGGAAATATTTTACCTGAACTTCCGACATACGTTGTTATTCCCATATCTGAAAGCCATTGAATCACTTTTTGATTATCGAAAGTTTTTACAATTTCCTGAATCTCTTCAGCTTCATATTTTTTTACAAAAGATTCTAATTCTTCACTGTGCGTCAAATTAAATCCACCGTTTCCTGCGACTAAAAATTTTCTCGCGGCCGCTTTATTCTGCTCATAAACGTGAACTTTGAAACCTTTCAAAGCTAACTGTTGAGCTGCCATTAATCCAGCCGGACCTGCACCAATAATGATAATTTGATCTTCTTGCATAAGCTGCAAAAGTACGCATTTAGTTTTTCGGTTCAGATGATATCATGAACCTGCGTTTTAAACCAGGAAAATAGTAATTACCAAGAACGTACGAATTTTCTTTCAAAATATATTTTAACCTATTCCTGAATTCGTGACTGATTATTTCCAATTTTTAAAAGGTGAAAGCGTCAGATTTGAATTGTAATATTTTTCATCGCCAGTAACGTCTTCTCCAATCCAATTTGGAATACTGAACTTTTCATCTTCACTTTTCAGTTCAATTTCAGCAACGATCAATCCTTCATTCTTTCCTGAAAACACATCAACTTCCCAAATATGATTGTCAATAGAAATTTTATATCTGATTTTTGAAAGTTCAGAAATTGCAAATTGATCCAGCAATTCTTTGGCTTCTTCAAACGGAATTTCATATTCATATTCCGCTCTGGTTGCGCCAACCGAAATTCCTTTGATGGTTAGAAACCCTTTGTCCGAAGTTTGCCGAACGCGAATTGTTTTATGAGGATCAGTCAACAAATAACCTTGTCTGTAAAATTCTCCCACAGGTTTTTCTAATTGCTGCCATTGAGCGTGATCGACCACAAATTTTCTTTCTATTTCTACTCCCATCCTATCATTAATATATTTTTGAAACTTCTTTTTCTATGCATACAAATTACACAAAATGCACTAATATGTCCAACGTTATTTCAAATATTTCCAAAAGTCAGTGGTCATTGCATTCATAAAATCTACCTTTGCACCAGTCTAGAAATCAGTATTTTTTACCTGAATTCATCTCAAATCACGTCAACTTTCTATGTTCAAAGATTCCAAATTAGTTCTCGCCATCATCACCGTCGCTTTAGTTTGGGGTACGACTTTCCTGGGAATCCGAGTGGCAGTTGAAACAATTCCACCTTGGTTTGTCGCTGGAATTCGTCAGTTTTTAGCCGGAATTATATTATTACTCGTTCTTCTATTTTCCAAAAAACTAAAATGGATCGGCTGGAAAAATTTCTTGAACCAGATCATTCTCGCTTCTTTAATGTTGATCGTCGCAAATGGAATGACGACCGTTGCCGAAAAACATTTGACAAGCAGTTTAGCGTCTTTGATCAGTTCAACTTCTCCGCTTCTCGTTTTTCTTCTGAGTATCATATTCAGCATGCAAAAATTCAGCATTCGCGGTTTAGTCGGAGTTTTGATCGGCTTCTCGGGAATTTTACTGATTTTCAAAGATGGTTTAGAAGATCTCCTCAATTTGGAATATCGAATGGGAATTATTTTTATGTTTATAGCGATTTTTGGTTGGGCTTTCGGAACAATTTTCAGCAAAAAAAGCCATCAACAACCCCAAAACATTTCCTTAAATCTCTTTTATCAATTCAGTTTCGCTGGGATCGTTCAGATTATTTTCGGATTTCTTTTTTCTGATCAGATCAACTTTGCGATGTGGAGTTTCAAAAGCATGTTCGCAACTGTTTATCTCGCAATTTTCGGGTCTGTTATCGCATTCTTCGCCTTTCACTTTGCTTTGAAAAAAATTACGCCGACACAGATTTCCATCCTTTCTTATGTGAATACCATTATCGCGATTTTCCTGGGTTGGCTGATTCTCGACGAACCGATTTCCTTCACTTTTATCATGGCGACCGTCTTAATTATTTGTGGAGTTTTCATCACGAATTACAAACCGGGAATGTTTAAAAGAGTTTAAATTATTTTTTGGGCGCCTTCATCCATCTTCCACTCCCGCTTTTTTTATTCGCAGCTTCGACTTCGTTCAGCTACCAATAAAAAAGAGCTTCGTTCAAGCTGGGGCGCAATTATTTTCATTTTTCACAATTCTTTCAAATCAGCAAAATAATTTCTCTCCGAAAACTCAAAAAACACAATCCACATTTCACAATAAAACTTTAACGTCGTACCTTTGTTCCATGGAAATTTTAGATATTCTCATCATCGGAGCCGGTCCAATCGGACTAAACTGTGCTCTTGAAGCCCAAAAAAATAACCTCACTTATTTAATTATAGAAAAAGGAACCATCGTTAATTCGCTCTACAATTACCCTTTGTATATGCGGTTTTTTTCCACCGCCGAAAAACTCGAGATCGCTGAAATTCCTTTCATCACAACTGCTCCAAAACCTGGGCGACAAGATGCATTAGAATATTATCAGGGAATCGCACGGCAAAAAGAAATGCACCTTAATCTTTACGAAAAAGTTCTGAACGTTACCAAAACCAACGATATTTTTGAAATTGAAACTTCAAAATCAAAATATCTGGCAAAAAATGTAATTATTTCCACCGGATTTTATGACATTCCAAATATGATGAACGTTCCGGGCGAACACTTAGAAAAAGTAAAACACTATTATACCGAACCTTATCCTTACGCACAACAGAAAATTGTAGTCGTTGGTTCTAGCAATTCTGCAGTTGATGCAGCTTTAGAAACCTACAGAAAAGGTGCGGAAGTTACCATGATCATTCGTCATTCAGACATTTCAAAAAGTGTAAAATATTGGGTAAAACCTGATATTGAAAACCGTATTGCTGAAGGAAGTATTGCCGCACATTTTAATTCAGAATTGATCGAAATTAAAGAAAACTCCGTCCTTTTTAAAGATGAAAAAGGAGAAACTCACGAAATTGAAAACGATTTTGTTTTGGCAATGACGGGTTATCTTCCAGATTTTGATTTCTTGAGAAACACCGGAATCGATTTGCGGGGAGAACATTTAAATCCTTTCTACGATCCTGAAACAATGGAAACGAATATTCCAAATCTCTACTTAGCGGGAGTTGTTTGTGGTGGAAAAGACACGCATCTTTGGTTTATAGAAACCTCCAGAATTCATGCGGATATTATTATTAAGAATATTCTTAAATCAAAAACCACAAAAGGCACAAAAGTTTAAGAAACATTAACTTCTTTTTAAAGACAAAATAAGCATTCCGCACCTTTTTATCACTTTAAAAGGCATTCTTTAAACTCTTTCTTTTGTGACTTTTGTGGTTAATTTTTTTATAATTTAAGTTGATTATTTAAAAACTTGAAACCCGCTATTTAAGAAACGACTTTCACCAAAGATTTTATTGAAATCAATTGCTCCAGAAGTTCTTCCCGGGAATTCGCCAAAACATTGATATGTCCCATTTTTCTTCCGGGTTTTGTGTCGCCTTTTCCGTAGAGATGAACGTAAGTATTCGGCAATTTCAGAACTTCTTCTAAACCTTCATATTTTACTGTTCCGATGAAATTTTCTTCGCCAACCAAGTTCAGCATTCCTGAAAATCCTAAAGAGGAAGTATCGGCAAGCGGAAGATTTTTCAAAACACGGTAAACCTGTTCAAATTGGGAATTTGCATTTCCTTCCTGCGTTTGATGTCCGGAATTATGCAGGCGCGGCGCAGTTTCATTCACCCAAACTTTTCCGTCTTTATCAAGAAATAATTCGATGGCAAATAAACCTTCAGAATTGGCAGCATTCATAAATTTTTGTGCGATCTTGTCAATCTGAATTTGAATATCTTCAGAAATCTGAGTTGGCGAAATATTAAAATCGAGCAAATTTAATTTCGGGTCTGCAACCATTTCTGTGACAGGAAAACTTTTGATTTCACCACGTTTATTTTTAGCAATAATTAAAGACAGTTCTTTATCGATATCTACCAAATTTTCTAAAACTGAAGGTTCATCCCACATATTAATTAAATCATTTTCATCTTTAATAACTTGAACGCCTTTCCCGTCATAACCGCCGGTATTCAATTTCTGAACAAAAGGAAAACCGATGACAATTTCTTCTTCTCTCGACAGAATAATCTGAAAATTTGGGCTAGGAATTTGGAACTCATCATAAAACTGTTTCTGCAAAATTTTCTGCTGAATAATTTTAATGATCTTAGAATTTGGAATTACCTTTACTCCCTGATTTTCAAGCGCTTCCAAACCCTCAACATTGACATGCTCAATTTCAATAGAAACCACGTCTTTGTCTTTTCCAAAATCGATAACATCTTGTTTATCGTTGAAATTTCCTTGAGTGAAATAAGAAATATTTGCGCAGGAACAATCTGCATTGGGATCGAGCGTATAAAATTCGTCATCATATTTCAAAGCTTCCTGAATTAACATTCGCCCCAATTGTCCGCCGCCTAAAATTCCAATTTTCATATTTACTTTAATTTACTGATTGCTAAATATCCAATGAAGGTGAAATTCTCCTGATTTTCACTTTCTGTTTTTTCTAAAATAATGGAATATTTTTCCTTCATTATCAAAGGTAAAATATCATTTACTTTGAAAATATCATCGATATCCACTCCGTGTTTATCATCAATATGACTCACTGCTTCGGGAAATCCCATGGTTTTATAGAATTCCGTTTTTTTAACTCTTCGAATAATTTTAGACATCGACTGGTCGACCATTAAAATTTGTTCATGAAGTTCCTCAAATTGTCCTCTCTTGTAACCGCCGAGATTAATAAAGAAAAGATGATTCTCCGGAATGTCAGAATTTTTCTCTACGATTTTCACTTCGAAACCATCAACAAATTGAACTTCTTTGTAACCGTCGATATGGATTTTTCCTTTCGCTTCGGGCCAGAATTTTTTCATATCCGGAATTAGATCTTTCAGATTTTCAGCGATACCGAAGAAGACATCGTGCTGTTCTATATTTCTACCGATTGGCGTTGCACCGAGATTGACGTAAAATAATTTCATAGTTGAAAAAAACAAAAATACAATTTATAAAAATTCCAGATATCAGTTTACTCCTTATTTTTGATGCTTAAAATTTCTTTAAACTATTCAAAATTCTTAAATTTGTGAAATGTCGGAAATATTTATTCTGTTCTTCGGAGCCGTTTCCGCCGGATTACTTGGATCCTTAACCGGATTAGGCGGCGGTGTAGTTATCATTCCTTTACTTACTCTTGGCTTTGGTGTACCGATGCATTACGCGATCGGCGCATCATTAATTTCTGTCATCGGAACTTCTTCCGGTGCTGCTGCAGCTTTTGTAAAAGAAGGTTTTACCAATGTAAGAATAGGAATGTTCTTAGAAATTGCCACCACAACTGGTGCGATTGGCGGCGCTTTAATCTCGGGTTTGCTGAATGCGAATACGATCGGAATTATTTTTGCGAGTATTTTAATTCTTACCGTAATTCTCAATTTGAGGAAAAAACCGGATCATCAGGAACCCTTAATCGAAGGAAGTCTGGAACATCGGCTTCAACTTTTTGGAACTTTTCCTGATAAAGGTGTGATCAAAGCTTATTCTGCTCGAAATACCATTCCTGGATTTTTTATGATGTCATTTGCCGGCGTAATGTCGGGACTTCTCGGGATTGGTTCAGGAGCGCTAAAAGTTTTAGCCATGGACAATATGATGAAACTTCCGTTTAAAGTTTCTACGACGACGAGTAACTTTATGATCGGTGTCACTGCAGTAGCAAGTTCGCTTATCTACTTTCAGCGTGGCGAAATTATTCCTGTAATTGTAGCGCCAGTTTTGATCGGAGTAGTTTTAGGAAGTTTTATCGGTTCGAAAACATTAATGGTTTCACAGACCAAAAAATTAAAAGTAGTATTCGCAGTAGTCGTTTCTATTCTGTCGATTTATATGATGTACAACGGTCTTAACCATAATTTTAAATAATGAAAAGACATTTCACAGATTTAGATCTTAACCGTTCCGTGGGAAATCTTCTGCGTTTGGGAGTTATTTTTTCGGTAATCACGTCATTTATTGGCTTCATTAAATTATTTTTTGAAGGATTTGAAATGCCGAAAGATTACGCGTTATTAGAAGTTCCGGTAGGTACGATCTGGCAAAGTTTTTTTGCTTCTTTGAGTAGATTGGAAGGAATGGGGATTATTCAACTTGGTATTTTATTGCTTATCCTGACTCCGCTTGTAAGAATTATATTCGCGCTGGTTGGTTATATTAAAGAGAAAGATTATACCTATGTCATCGTTTCTGCAATCGTTCTGGGAATTATGCTGGTGAGTTTCTTGATGGGTTTTGCTCACTAAACAATCAGTTTTTTTCGACAAAAATTTATTAGTTTGATTTCGCCATTTCGTGGCTGGAATTTTTATTTGAAAATTTAGATTTTTTATATTATTCAAATTTTATATTGCTTTTTACTATTCATATTGTTCATAGGGCTTCACCCTATGCTATTGATGTCGCCACTTCGTGGCTTTTTGGTGGGAAATCTTAATTGTCATAATTTATTTCTCACCAATTTAATGGTGAGAAAAATTTAGAAAAAGGATAAGGTTTTAAAAATTTGCAGCTTGAAAATTGCTTAGGTAAATGCAATATTTTTTAGAATAGCTTCGGCTTTGAGTTCGGTTTCATTCCATTCTTTTTCGACAGAACTATCGGCAGTTATTCCGCCACCAACGTAGATTAATGCTGCATTTTTGAAAAATTCTGCACAACGTAAATTGACGAAATATTGAATGTAATCTTCGGTTTCAACACGAATGTAACCTGCATATAAATTTCGTGAATGCTTTTCAAACTGTCGAATTGCATTTTTGCAAAAATCCTTCGGAATTCCACAAACTGCAGGAGTTGGATGCAATTCTGAAATGATCTTTTCTAAATTTTCTGCCTTAATTTTCACCTTGAAATCAGTGCGTAAATGTTTGATATTTCCTGAAATGTGATCGTAAGTTTCAGATTGCTCAATTTCTTCGGAAAATTCTTTTAAAACATCGTGAATAAAATCGGTAACCGGTTGCTGCTCCTCAATTTCTTTGGAAGTCCAATCTTCATTCACAGGAATTGTTCCTGCCAAACTCATGGTTTCAAACTGAGAAGTTTTCTTATTAAATTTCCCCAAAACTTCGGAAAAAGCACCTAACCAACATTTGCCGTCTTTAATAAAAAAATAGACAAAAGCATTTGGATAAGCTTCGCAAAGATTCAGAAATGTTTCGGATAAATTAATTTTTGAACCATTAAAATTGAGTAGTTTTCTTCTGGAAATTACCAGCTTTGAAAGGTCATTTATTTTAATGAAATCAATAACTTCTACCAGTTTTTCCTGATATTTAGGTTGCTTTTCCTCCCAAAATTCCATGAGATTGGAGGACAATAAATCGCTATTATAATGCTGCTTCGCAAAATCTTCGATAGTTATTTCTTCGATATCTCCTTCAAAATCGATTACTTCAGATTGATCGAAAGAAAAAAAAGACACAGGATTTTTATCTGAATTTTCATCAGTTGTGTATATCTTTTCGGAAAAGGGAAATCTGAAATAGAGCATATCGAATTATTTATATTCCAAAAAAAAGATTTAAAGTAATTCTAATATTATCGGGGAATGATATTGTTGGTCATTGTCGTATGATTGATCAACTCTCCTTTTTCGTCGCGAATTTCGATTTCGGAAACATGCATCGTCCTGCCTTTCCTGATGAATCTTGCAGTTCCTGTAACGATTCCATTTTTTTTACTTCGCAAATGATTAGAATTAATATTGGTTCCGACAGGTGCAAATTTTTCGGTATCGACATGCAAAACGGATAAGCTTGAGCCTAAAGTTTCAGCCAGAACACAACTTGCTCCACCGTGCAGAATTCCGTACGGTTGATGAACTTTCGGAGTTACAGGCATTGTTGCAGTCAAGGTATCTTTGGTGACATCGGTAAAAATAATATCTAGTGTTTTACCCAAAGTTTCTTCGCCCCAATTATTGAGTTTCTCTAAAATCTGTTCTTTATTTTCCATTATAATTTGAGGTTGAGGTTGAGGTTGAGATTAGAAAATTTTTGGATTCCAGTTTTCGGGAACTTTTGGTGTTCTTTTTTTGTAATATTCTTCCATTTCGCCCATTATATCTTCATAAGTTCGGGTTTCCAAATCGTGTACCGAAATCATCTTTCCCAGATAAATCGCTTTGTCCTTGAAATCTCCCGACGCAATAACAAGGGGAACTTTCGCGGCTAAAGCCATATGATAAAAACCTTTTCGCCATTTTGGCACCCAACTTCTGGTTCCTTCCGGCGTGATGACTAAACTGAAATCTTCTTTCGCAAATTTATCGGCAACAAATTTTATCAAATTATTTTTTTGGGCCCGGTCAATTCCTACTCCACCCATTGCTTTTACTAAAAATCCGTACCAGGCTTTCGTATGAGCATCTTTGATGATTACTTTCAGCGGTTTTCCCAAAGACCAGTACGCAAGATTTCCCAACATGTATTCTTCATTGGCTGTATGTGGCGCTACAACTAAGATACAGCGATCCAAATTATTAACATCTCCTTCCAGAACGACTTTCCAACCGATTATTTTGAGGATTAATTTTGCGAGAAATTTTTTCATTTTTAAGAGTATAAGGATTGAATAGCAATAAGTTAAAACAAAAAAGTATAACCAAAAGACTTGGTTATACTTTTACAAATATATTGAAATTATTCTGTCTAAATTAAACTGCTGATGAAATCCATGATTTTCATTGCGATTTCGAATACGAACTGTACCATGATTTTGTATTTTAATTGTTAACTGATTTACTTCTCTATTTAACTGTACGAAATTACTCTAATTATAATGTAAAATACCTTCGTAAATGTTAAATTTTCTTTAAATTTTTGCCATCATGAACAAGCGAAAAGCGAATTATTATTAAACTTATTTTATAAGATCACAATTTCGCTTTTGCTCATCCACTCTCATTTACTTAGTCTTAATGGAAATTTCTTTTTTACCATTTTTGATTGAAATATCTACATCTTTTATATTTCGCAAATTATTTTTCATCGAATCCATGATTTGATCTGCGGCTTCTTTCGGCATTTTCTTTCCGTTAATGATCACGCTGTCTTTATCATTTTCATTATACTGAATCGTAGATCCGTTGATCTTGATTTTGTTTTTACTGATCTCGATTCCATTGGAGTTGTCATTTTCATCGCTATTATCATTTGAAACGCTACCATTTCCATTTAAATCACCTTCTAACTGGAGCACATTATCTCTTACTTTGAAGACTTGCATTTTCTGAGGAACTACCAGCTCATAATTTACATTATAATCTCTAAATCTGTGTTGATAAGGATATTTCATGTAATTCGGTAATAAGATCTTATTTCCCTCAATTTCTACGTCAACATTCATTTGCATCGGAAGATTGTACCCTTTTCCTTCTTTTTTAATGATTAAATATGGCTTTGTAATATTAGATTTTCTCGTTACATCTATGGTAGGATAATCTTCTTCATAAACCATTTTTCGATCAGAATAAATATCATCGTCATACGCTATAAAACTCTGTGGAATGGTAACCTGCTTCATGTCAACATATAAACTGTCGGATATGGTGTTGATATCAACGTTTTCAGTGTCTTCTTTATGACCTTTCAAAAAGGCTTCTTTTTTTGCCATACTGACTCCGAAGTACGCTCCAAGTCCCATTAAAATTATAAATAAAGCACCGATCACCCAACCAATATTTCTCAATTTAGTCTTTGGGGAAAATATTTTAATACTTAATAAACTGAAGAGAATGGCAGGAATTAAAGAGCCGATGATGATGATCGCGGACAAAACGTTGTATAACCCATCATCATTAAAATAGAATTTCATTTCGTTCGCACCAGGAAAATTAGAATCTATACCGAACATTCCGAAGAGTACAAATACGCCAATAATACTGCTTACCGCCATTAAGGCTAAAATCGCACCGACGAAATATTTTATAACATTCCAGAGACCGCTTCCTGCATTGTTGATGTAAGGTTTATTTTCGGTGTAAATTTCTCCAACTCTTTGCGTAGATTCGTTCGCAAACTGCACCAATTTGTTCGATTCACTTTTAAGATTATCGAAGTTCATCGGTTTTCCCTTCATTTTTAAAAAATCGGTCGCAGTTTCTGCGTTTGGTAAAACGATCCAAAGAATTACGTAAATTAAAATGATCAAAGTAGTAGAGATCGCAGCGGTAAATATTCCTAAAATTGCGATTCCTAACCAGATTGCACGCATTGCGCTCACATCCATTCCAACATAATGTGCTAAACCTGCACAAACTCCGGCGATTTTTTGTTTTTCCGGATCACGGAAGAGTTGTTTTGAACCGCTGTAATTTGCAGAAGTACGCTGCTCATTTCGGGCTGTTTTTTCAGAAAAGTAAGCCTCTTCCTGCTCTTCGATCTGTTCTGGTCTTCCGATCTGGGAAATAACTCTTTCCACATCGATATCATTGATCACTTCGCGTTTTCCAAGAGAATCTTTGAAAATTTCAACCATTCTGATTTCAATATCATGCATTACTTCTTCTGCTTCATTGGCATCTAAAGAATTTCTGAGCGCTGCAAGATAATCACTGAGTTTAATATATGCGTGTTCCTCGATTGTGAAAGAGAAACCGGCGAGTCCTATTGAGAGTGTCTTGTTCATGGTATTAAGAATTTGGTTGGAACGCGCTTTCAGGTGCGCCCGTCGGATTAGTGTTTTTAGTTATTTGGTTTACTGAGTCTGTCAGTTCGTTCCAGGTATTTCGAAGTTCAGCGAGAAATAACTTGCCTTTTTCCGTCATCTGGTAATATTTTCTGGGCGGTCCTCCTGTAGATTCTTCCCATCGGTAAGAGAGGAACTCGCCGTTTTTTAATCTTGTGAGGAGAGGATACAGCGTTCCTTCCACCACATCTAGTTTTCCTGTTTTAAGTTCATCGATCAGATCGGAAACATACATTTCTCTCTGGTCAATTAAACTCAAAATACAGAATTCCAGAATTCCTTTTCGCATCTGCGCTTTGGTGTTTTCTGTGTTCATTATTTTTGGGTTATTAATTAGTTTAATGATTAAAGTAAGTTTTTTGAGAAATTAATAATCATCGATTCATTACTCTTTCTCAATCTTACTATGCAAAGATATAAAATTAATTTAGTATTATGCAATACAAAGTAGTAATATTTTTATATTTTTTTAAAATAAATTCCTAGTTATTAAGATCATGGTCAGGAAAACCCAGTGAAAATAAGCATTTCAGAAATTTCATAAGTGCCAGTTTTAGATAAAAAAAAATCCGCCTCATTGCTGAGGCGGATCCTTATTTAAAAGAAATATTCAGAAAATATTACTTTTTGATTGCTTTGATCGATTTAATTGTTCCGTCTTCCATATGAAGATTAACAATGTATAAACCAGTTTTCAAATCAGAAACCTGAAGTTCAGTACTTGGTTTCATCGTTTTAACTTGTCTTCCGGAAACATCACTGATTGTAATGGATTTAACTCCTTTCACATCAGAAATATTCAATACATCTTTGAATGGATTCGGATAAACAGAAACTTTGTTTTTATCTACGTTTACAGTTGCTGTAGTAACGTCTTTTACGAAAAGCGTGTAATCTTCTACTTGTCCGTAAGACGAACCTACAGTAGAACAACCATTTGCAAAATTCGTCAAGTTAGGATCTGTAGATGGACCAGTTGACGCGTAAAATGCAGATTTAACTCGCATTCTTGTATTTCCTAATTTCGCAGTTGAAGGTACAGAAATAGTTCCTGTTGCTGGCGTTCCAGTAACACCATTGGAGCCTTGTATTTTAACGAATGTTGGTACAGTTGTGAAGTATTTTTCACCTGCATCATCAAAATCACCATCTTGATTCCAGTCAATAAATACTGCAAAGAAATGGTAAAACGATGCTCCATCTGTATTAGCATTCAATGAAATTGGATAGTCTGTTCCAGTTAGAACCGTTCCTACAATACTTGTAAAATCTTCGTAGCCCGGAGTTCCTCCAACTACTGCAGATGTGGTATTGTTAATATTAGCTATTGTAACATTTGTCGTAGGTTCTACACTACCCGGAGCAAAACCAGGCGCAGGAAGACAGTAAAGAACTGCTGCTGCCGTGAATGAAATTCCTGTACAACCCGTTGCGTCACCAATCACGTTGTATGGTACAACTTTCGCGTAATACGTTACTCCTGAAGTTAAAGCAGCTTGATAAGAAGTTGTAGTAACGACAACTCCATTTGCAACATCTGTTCCTCCTAAAGTAGTTCCAATATATAATTTATATCCAGAAGCTTCTGCTACAGCTCCCCAAGTTATAAGTCCATTCGCTGGGAATGTTGTAGAACCATCTACTGGTGCTGAAATTGTAGCACATAAAGGTGCATCTGTAAGAAGGGTTACTGAAAGTGTATAGTCTTCAGTTTGTCCGTTAGTCATATTTGCACAAGCATCGGATAATGCAGGCTGTAAAGTTGTTGTACTTCCGTTAAAGTTGTACTTAACTCTCATTCTTTTCATTCCAACAGTAGTTCCAACTGGAACTGCAAGTGATCCTGATAAATTGATTGGAGTTCCTGTTCCAGTTACCAATGGTAGATCCTGGAAATATTTTTCATTAGCATCATTAAAATCTCCATCTTCATTCCAGTCAACAAATACGGTCATACCGAAAACGTTTGCACCTAATCCTGTTGCAATTGCAGTTAGAGGATAAGTACTACCTGACTTCACATTAAATACGGTAGTAGTGAAATCTTCATAAGCAGGTGCTCCTGTAGCAGCAGATGAAGTTTTAGTTGCACCATTCAAACTAACTGAAGATAGCGGATACACCGTTGAGGTAGCTGTAATTCCACCACAATAAGCGATATTGGCATCAGATGTAAATGTGATTCCAGTACATCCTGTAGCATCACCATTTAGGTTAGATGGTACTACTTTTGCGTAGTACATTGTTGATTTTGCTAATGTGAAATTAAGACTTGTTCCAGCAACAGTTCCAGTATATAATTCTGATCCACCTGGAGTAGTACCAACAGTAACTTTATAATTAACTGCTGTAGGTACTGCGCTCCATTTCATACTAGCTGTACCAGCGGATATTGTAGATCCATCTGCAGGACTTGTAATAGTAGTACATGCAGGTGCAGCAATTACAGTATTATCTTGATTAACAATAATGTCATCAAGATAAATACCTGCATTAGCAGTTCCTGATCTGGTAAACCACGCTCCAACTCCAACAATATCACCTGGTTGAAATGTTCCAGAAGGAAGCGTTGCTGTAAGCGTGCTACATGTTGTAAGTGCACCTGTAGCTAAAGTAACCACAGTACCAACATAATTAATAGACCATAAAGCAGTTACTGAATCATACACGAAATAAGCTAACTGAATTGTTCCTGTAACTCCAGCTGCTTTTTTGTAACTTACACTAAAATCAACTTTTTGTCCATTATTAGTTTGACCAAGAGTACTTAGATCAATCATATAACCACTTTGTGTAATACTAGCAGTGGGTAGGATTCTTCCTCCAAAAGCACCGTTACATGCAGCTCCTGCGAATTGTGATCCACCACCAAATTGTTTGTAGGTTGTCACATTGTAACCTGGATTTTCAAAATCACCCGTATAACTATACTGGGCGCTCGAAGTAATACCTAGTGCTAAGAAGCACGATAGTAAAAATTTCTTCATAATAATTATTATTTTGTTAAACTTTCCAAAACTAATGAATTATTATTACATAATCGAGAAAATAATTTAAAAAGAGTCAATAACATTCAAAAAAGATTGCAAAGTATTGAAACTTAGCTTAAGATTTATTAATACAAACTCTTTTGAAATTACCTCCTTTAAATCTTTTATTTAAACTTTGTTTCTGCGCTAAAAAAGTGACCTAACCTTCTATTTTCTGCCTGTAATGCTTCCATTTTATTGAGAAGGCGATGAATTACTTCTAAACCAGGCAAATTTATTTCAAGATCATAATGCCAGTTTGCAAACCGCTCAAAAGCCGGCAATTCATCATAAAGCAAATACTTCACTTCATTGTCATTTTCAGTCTTCAACAGTCCCGACTCTTCCAGAGAATCAAAGAAAGTGATTTCTATATCGTAAATTCTTACGAGTTCTTCCCGGGAAATTCTATCACTCATTTTTTAAATCTTTTAATTGTTGAAATAATTCTTTTTCTTTCTCTGTCAAATTGGTAGGAATTTTCACGATGAACGTCACAAACAGATCTCCAAATTCACCTTCCTTTTTATATACTGGGAAACCTTTACCTTTTAACCGAACTTTTGTTCCGTTTTGGGTTTCGGGTTTTACTTTTAAATTAACACTTCCTTCCAAAGTTTTTATAGGAACTTCACCCCCTAAAACAGCCGTATAAAAGTCAATTTCAACCTCGGATGTTAAATTGTCGCCATTTCTTTTAAATTCAGAATCTTCTTTAATATTGAAGGTGATAAACAGATCGCCGTTTGGACCGCCATTATGTCCAGGATTTCCGTGGCCTTTTAATTTAATTTTCTGACCATCTGTAACTCCGGCGGGAATTGTAATTCTCACCTTTTTGCCATTAATATCAAAAGTTTGCTGATGGGTTTTTGCGGCGTCACGCAGGTTCAGATTCAAACTTGCTTCTACATCCTGACCTTTAAATTTTCCAGAGGCACTTCCGCGCGAACTTCTACCGCCGGAACTTCCACCAAACATACTTTGGAAAAAATCTGAAAAATCGCCACCTTCACCAAAATCTGCACCAGAGTAATTTCCATAATTTCCACCTTGCTGAGATTGCTGCGATCGTTGCTGCTGTTGCGCTTTTTCATATTCTTCGCCGTGTTTCCAGTGTTCACCATATTGGTCATACTTTTTTCTGTTCGTAACATTGCTCAGAACTTCGTTGGCTTCATTGAGCTCTTTGAATTTTTTTTCTGATTCTTTATCTCCGGGATTTACGTCTGGATGATATTTACGCGCTAATTTTCGGTACGCCTTTTTTATTTCGTCGGGAGTCGCTTTTTTATCAATGCCCAGAACTTTGTAATAATCGATATATGCCATACAATAATGATTTACTCAAATTTAAAAAAACTAAAATGATTGGAGTTCTAAAGTTCTGTTAAAACTTTCTATTTATTTTTATTAAATTTAAACAAAACTAAACTTTAAGTTAAATATCGTTTAAATAAAAATGACTTCTCTATTATTCGATTTAAAACATTATGAAAAAATCTCTTTACATTCTCTCACTTTTATTAATGGTTTCTTGCTCAAAAGAAAGCAAAATAATTTCTGAAATTTTACCTCAAGATTCAACCAAGTTAATTCCCGTTGATTCATTAAAAAACGCAAATCTTAAAACAGAATCAGGAAAATTAAGTAAGGAAGAAACTTTGAAAAAATTGAATAATGAAATTCTTTCCACTTTAAAATCTAAAGACTACGACAGTTTTTCGAATTACATTCATCCAGAAAAGGGAATTACATTTTCGATGTATTCCTACATTAATCCAAAAAAAGACAAACATTTCAGTGGGGAAGGTTTCAAAAATTACAGCGCTACAAAAACCAGATTTACATGGGGAGAAAAAGATGGAACCGGTGATTTATTGGTCCTTTCTATAAAAGATTATATGACTGAATGGGTTTTCACAAGAAATTTCAAAAATTCAGAGTTTTATTTTAATGAGTTTAAAGGAATTGGAAATACCATTAATAACATCAAGAAAATTTATCCTAACGATCTATTTACCGAAAATTTTATTCCAGGAACAGAAATATTTAGCGGAATGGATTGGAGTTCGCTGATCTTCGTTTTTGAACAATACAACGACAACTATTATCTTGTTGCTGTTGCCAATAATTCCTGGACTACTTAGAATTAAAAAGCATTACCTACTTTTTATAAAAATGCAACTTCGAAATTATTCGAAGTTGCATTTATTTTTAAGATTAAAGAGTGCTTATTTGTAAGCTTCAATCGTTTTATTTAGTAAATCAATTTGCTGATTAATCGTTGGACTCGAAGGATTTGCTTTTAAAACAAGCATTTTCTTCGCTAGACCATCTTTTAAAATTTGCACGATCATCATTTTCGCTTGTGGATTGCTTCCGATTTGACCTTTAACCTGATTCAAAACTTTCGTTACATTTTCCGTCGCTTTTAAATTATCAGAACTCATGATCCAGTTGAAACCATCTTCTGCAGCAGCTCCCAGTTCTGGTTTCTGGAATTTTAGGAAAGGATAAAAAGCCGCAGTTGCTGCAATTGCAGGCATTTGTTTCTCGATTTTATTTTTAACGATGATGGGTAAAAGTTCTGCGATCACTTCATCACCTGCACCTTCCAAATCAATTTTATCAGCTAAAGCCGCTATTTTAGATGGATCAACTGCCGCAATTCCGGAGAGTGAATTGGCCTTCACCGAATTGGAAACCGCATTCATTCCTTTTTCAAAGAGCGGAAGATATTTTTTATCTTTTGTTTTTCCTAAAGCAGAAATTGCCGCCGCCTGAACCAAAGTTTTCGGGTCACTGGAAGCCATTTTTTCAACTTCAGAAAGAGCTGCTTTTGTCTGATCAGGTTTAGATAGATCTAATCCAAGAGCAGCTTTCACGCGAATTCTAAAATTAGAATCTTTCAAGGCTGCAATCACTGTTTTTAAAGCAGCCGGGTTTTTAGAAATGTTCTCGATTGCATTTTCTACGGCTTTGTATCTGCTCAAAAATTCAGTGGAGTTTTGATATTGCATTAAATATTGCTCAGGAGTTTTGGTATCCGTAAATTCTGCCAGCAAAACGCCATCTGCATTGATATTCACTAAATCTGGACTTTTTCCTACTTGAAAAGTGAAATCATTTTTTTCTTTCGCATCTACCCAAACATTTTTTCGGGAAGGTTTTCCATTTTCGAAAACATCGATAGCTAAAGGAAACTGAAAATTCTGTCCGATTTGATTTTGATTAATGGTAACCGTCACCTCTTTTTTGATTGGTTCAAAAGTAGTGGTGTAAGAAAGTTTCGGATTTCCGCTGCCGAAATACCATTGGTTGAAGAACCAGTTTAAATCTTTTCCTGAAACTTTTTCTAAAGATAATCGAAGTTGATGCGCTTCGCCAGTTCCGTATTCATTCGTTTTCAAATAATCATTTAAACCAGCAAAAAAAGCATCATCTCCTAAATAATTTCTAAGCATGTGAAGAATTGAGCCTCCTTTATTATAGGAAACACCATCGAAAACATCTTCCCGCGATTTATAACTAAAACGAACCAAGTCTTTTGTAATGTTCGAAGGATCCATCATATATCCTTTACTTTCTTTCATCAAACCATAATCAGCGATATCTTTTCCGTATTTATGTTCGTTCCAGAGATATTGGGAATAGTTCGCAAAAGACTCATTAACAGTGATATTGCTCCAGCTTTCTGCGGTGACAAGATCGCCAAACCAATGGTGAAACAATTCGTGAGCAATGGTGTCTTCCCAACGATTTTCATCAATTAAATCTCCAGGTTTTTGCTGTGCAGATTCCTGGTGAAGCGTTGCTGTCGTATTTTCCATCGCGCCAGAAACGTAATCTCTACCTGTAATTTGCGAATATTTAGACCATGGGTAATCGTAGTTTAATCTTTTCGAAAAGAACTCGATCATTTCCGGTGTGTTTCCGAAAATCTGTTTTGCATAAGGTTCATATTCTTTTTCTACATAATAATCGACGTCGATATTTCTCCATTTATCTTTTACAATGGCATAATCACCAACTCCCATGAAAAATAAATAAGGCGAATGTTTTTTGTCCATCACCCAATGATCAGTTCGTAAACCGTTGCTTTCTTTGGTAGAAGATTTCATGATCCCGTTCGATAAAGTCACGTATTTATCGGGAACGGTCATGTAAATTTCTTCTGTTGTTTTTTGGTTGGTTTTATCAATGGTTGGAAACCAGGCGGAAGAAGATTCAGTTTCACCTTGCGTCCAGATTTGAGTTGGTTTATCGGCTTCTTTTCCTTGAGCATTGATGAAATAAAGACCTTTTGCATCGGTAATTGCAGCACTCCCTTTTTGAGTTATTTCGTTCGGACGCGCTGTATATTTGATATAAACAGTATAATCCTGATTCCTGTTGTAGGTTTTATCGAGGTTTATTTTGAGCATATCGTTTTTGTACTCATATTTCAAAGGACTTTTGCTGCCACTTTTATCTAAAGCAACTTCATGGATCAACATTCCTTTTGCGTTGAGAACCAAAGAATCGGTCGGATAAAAATAAGGTGAAGCAGTCAACCATTCTTCGCCGCCCATTTGTTCTTTTTGGTAATCTAAATTCACTTTTAATTTGGTGTGTTTCAATTCGGTCATTTTCGTGTGAGATCCACGATAAATTTCAGTTCTACCGGAAGTATCGGTTTGTGCCGCAAGATTTGCGGAGAATAAAATCCCGAGTAAACTGATGGAGATTAATAGTTTTTTCATATTTATTTCAATGATTTTTGTAAGAATTTTCAGACTGGTTTTTATGATTTCTTATTAACGAAGGTTTCGAACAGGTCATTAACAAAAGATTCGTAATCGCCTGTTTTCAGTTGTTCCTTGCTCTTGGTGACGGCTCTTTTCAGATCACTTTCTGTATTTTCGTCATCAACAATTTCAACAGATTTTACGCCTTTAATCTGAATTAAAAGTTCTGCTATTTTGCCCAACTCGGCATTTTCTTCGAGGTTAAGTTTTAATGATTTCATCGGTTGATTGGTAGTTAATTAATAGAAAAAGTTACAAAAAAAGTAAAGCATCAGAACTTCACTTCTAGTAATTATTGAAGTTTTAGGCAATAATTTTTTTTAAACAATAACTTGCAGCCCGACTTGAACGGAGCTCTTTTTGTGGAGCAAAGCGGAACAAAAAAGCGGGAGTGGAAGGTGGATTAAGCTGCCCAAAAAAAAATTAAACTTTATACTTTAAATCGCAACAGGCGCTTTAATTCCCGGATCTGGATTGTAATTTTCTAAAGTAAAATCTTCAAAATCGAAATCGAAAATATCCTTAATTTCAGGATTGAGTTTCATCGTTGGTAAATCTTTCGGCGTGCGGGAAAGTTGTTTATGAACTTGCTCGAAATGATTATTGTAAATATGAACATCGCCAAAAGTGTGCACATAATCGCCAACTTCTAAATCACAAACCTGCGCAACCATCATTAATAACAACGCATAACTCGCAATATTAAAAGGAACTCCCAGAAATACATCTGCACTTCTTTGATACAATTGCAGGGACAATTTTCCATCGGCTACATAAAACTGAAACAAAGCGTGACAAGGCGCTAAAGACATGTTGGGGATTTCAGCAGCATTCCAGGCGGAAACAATCAATCTTCGCGAATCCGGATTTTTTTTAATTTGATCAATGACTTCTGTGATCTGATCTACAACCTTTCCGTTTGCTCCAGTCCAACTTCTCCATTGTGCACCGTAAACAGGACCGAGATCGCCATTTTCATCTGCCCATTCGTTCCAGATTGAAACGCCGTTGTCATTTAAATATTTAATATTGGTATCGCCTTTTAAAAACCAAAGCAATTCATAAATGATCGATTTCAAATGAACTTTTTTCGTCGTTACCATCGGGAAACCTTTTGAAAGATCATAACGCAATTGATATCCAAAAACACTTCGGGTTCCTGTTCCTGTTCGATCGGTTTTATCGGTTCCGTTGTCTAAAATATGTTGAAGAAGGTGGAGGTAATTTTGCATGATCTAATAATGAGTAATTGGTAATTAGCAAGGAGTACTGTTGAAAATTTATTTAATGATTTACAAAAATAGGTATTTTTACCAAAGGTTCTTAATGATTTGTTTGGTGTTATTCAATGAAATCTCGTCGCCTTTATTCTTGTTAAATAATACTTTACCTAAAGGACTTTCAGTTGAAATTACAAATATTTTTTTTTCATTAAAAATAATTTCACCCAAGGAAACAGCGATATAAAAAAATCCTTTATCGGTTTGTACTAAACTTCCTAAACCAATTGTTTGATGAAGATTGGTATTTACAAAGGTTAAAGAATTCTTTGCCCGCACATTTTCATTCAATTGAATTTGCAGATTATTGATTTCCTGCTGCACCATTTCCCGCGTTGTTTCATATTTATCGCCCATCGAACTTTTGGTTTCGTTGTTCGAAGCTCGGGTTTCGGCAATCATTCTTTCTAAAGTTGCGATCTTCTCTGACAATTTTTCCTGAACGATTTTTAGGATTTCGGATTTGTTCATTTACAGTTTAAAATAAGATTTGGCTAAAGCCATTTGATTATTTTATTAATTTAAAACGGGCTAAAGCCCGTTCCTATTGATAATTCTATTTTATCTGGAAATTCTATTTTTCCATCACGGCATATCCGCCAATCGGCAAATAAAAACTTTTATCTTGTGCAAAATCTTTTATTGGACCGCTGAAAACATTTTTGAACTTTCCGGAAACATTTGCATCATCGATGGTAAAAGAAACAACTTCTTTCGACATATTTAAAACAACCAACACCTGATCTTTCCCATTCTTTCGAATGTACGCCAAAATTTTATCATCAGCGGAAGTTTTTAATAAATAAGTTGATGCCGCCGGATCGCCACCTCGTAACGCAGGATTTGAAGATTTTAAATCTAATAAAGTTTTATAAAAAGGTGCCATTTGATTGTTGCCGTTCCATTCAATAACATCTTTTTCAAAGAATTCGAGGCTTTTCATATTCGGTAATTCCTGCCCGGAATACAATAATGGAATTCCGTCCCAGGTTGCAGAAAAAACAGCTAAAGGTTTCGCGATATCACCATATTTTTCATATTCTGTTCCGTTCCAGGTATTTTCGTCGTGATTGCTTGTAAACCAAGCTCTCATTGATTTATCGCCAATCGCAGAATATTTTTGAAGCAGATCTCTTAAGTCAGAAAGTGGCAGATTTTTTTTGTAATAATCTTCAGTTTTATGCATCCAGGTCCAGGAATAACTCGCGTCGAAAACTTTCCCGTATTCGGGATTATCGAGTTCATCAAACTCTCCAATGAAAAAAAGGGATTTTATTTTTTCAATTTCAGGTCTTGCCTGTTCCCAGAAATCAACTTCAACCCAACTTGCCAAATCGCAACGGAATCCATCGATATTGGTTTCTTTAACCCAAAACTTCATGGCATCGATCATCGCCTGTCTCATCGCCGGATTTTTATAATCCAACTCTATGATATCATCCATCCCGGAAGCGATATGGAATTTTCCATCTGCGTTATGAAGATAATAATCTGGATGAGAAACCGTCCAGACGTGATCCCAACCGGTGTGATTGGCGACCCAATCGATAATTACTTTGAAACCCATTTTGTGCGCTTCATCGACCATGTGTTTAAAATCCTCCAAATTTCCAAATTCTGGATTTATGGAAACATAATCGTGCGCTGCATATTGACTTCCCATACTTCCTTTTTTTACCTTTTGGGAAATCGGCGTAATTGGCATGAACCACAAAGTTTTTACACCCATTTCTTTCAAACGCGGCAGGTCTTTTTCGAAAGCGCGAAAAGTTCCTTCTTGGGTATATTGTCTTACGTTAACCTCATAGATATTGGTATCGTGTTTCCACTCGCTGGGTGAATTGGTCATTTTTGTGGATTTTTTGGTGGCACAGGAAATAATTCCCAAACCGATAATGGCTAATAAAAATAGCTTTTTCATTCGGACTGATTTAGAACAAATATATTGATTTTTTATTTCAATTCTGAAGATTCATCGTTCGAAAAATTTGAATTATAAGCACAAAAAAACCTCTAAAAAAGAGGTTTTATATTTTAAATTGGATCTTCTTCGCTTTCGTCGAAGTTGTCATTATAGCCATCGTCTTCATCATCGTCAAAGCTTTCATCATCTTCATCTGCAAAACTGCCGGCGTTAAATTCGTCTTCGAAACTTCCAAATTCATCATCCATTATAGGCATTACCGAACTCTTACCATTTTTCTTAACCGTTTTACTTGGCGCTTTCAAAGGCATATTTCCAAACCGAAACATGGTGATCGGATAATTTACTGCATGTTTTTCTTCTAGTTCTTCTACTTTTTCACAGAAAAATTCCCAAAGATCCATAAACCCATACTGAAACTGAATTTTAGCACCAGGTTCTTCAAAAGCTTCGCTTAGATAAACATCGCTCATAATTTCTCCGTCGCCATCATCGCTCATATCTTCTAACGGAACGGTTTTTACGATAACGCCGTCTTTATCAAGAATGTTAAAGAGTGATAAATCTTCGCCCATAAGACTAAATGCACTTTTGATTCCCAAGTGCAGATTCCAAAGAGTTTGCTTTTCTTTGATCTCGATATCTCTGAAAATATCATCTTTGGCGTCTAAAATTACACGGATCTTATAAATCATTTTTGCTTAAAAATTTTGTGACTATTCTATTTTGATTTCCTTTCGGGTACAAATATAAAACAATTGAAATTTGACAAAAAAGAATTTAACCTATTATTTTCTAAAAGTTTTTCTTACATTTTGCCGTTTTCTAAATGCTCTTATTGAGTAAAAAAGTGAATTCGGTTCCTTCTAAATATACGCTTTGTACAGAAATATTCTCACCATGTGCTTCGAGAATGTGTTTTACAATCGCCAAACCTAATCCTGAACCGCCATCTGTACGATTTCTGCTGGTTTCTACGCGGTAAAATCTTTCGAAAATCCGCGGTAGATTCTCCGGCTTAATACCCATGCCATTATCTTTTACTTCGACCAGAACTTTATTTTTCAGGATATTTGTCTGGATGATGATCTGCGCTTTATCACGGTTGGCGTAATGAATAGCATTTGAAATTAGATTAATAAGAACCTGCGAGATCTTGTGCTTATCGGCTTTTACGAAAATCTGTGCAGAAGAAGTTTGCAGCTGAACTTTCGAATCTTTTCTTTGCGCTTCCAGGTCGAGAAGATCTATGATTTCCTTTACTAAAGCATTAATATCGAAAGACGTAATGTTTAAGGTAATTTCGCCCGATTCATATTGATTAATCATATCCAGATCTTTCACGATTGTGAGTAACCTTTCTACTGATTTATCAATTCTTTCCAAATATTTGTCGCGGATCGTTAGGTCTTCAACACCGCCATCAATTAGAGTTTCTACATATCCCTGAATGGAAAAAAGCGGCGTTTTCAGTTCATGAGAAACGTTGCCGATATACTCTTTCCGATAAATCTCCATTTCTTTCATGGTATCTAATTCAGTTGCATTTTTCTGGCTGAATTGAGAAACTCTTTCTCCAAGTTCCTGAAAATTTAATTCATTATCATCTTCCGTGCTGAATTCATCAGGTAAAATTGTAGAAATTCTGCGAATTTGTTTTTTACCGTAAACATTGAAAAGAGAATCGAGAATGATATAATTGAGAACAAAAATTAACACTACGCAAGAAATGAATGCGAGATAAAAAGTACGTTGATCATGAACAATAATATCTTTGGTATAATCGAAAATCAGTGCAATAAGGGACATTGCAACGGTGAGAAAAACCGAAGCCAGTAAAGTTAATTTATGAAACCTCATCTCACAAATTTACACAACTAATTTATAACCAATTCCTTTGAGCGTTTGAATGGTATTGATTCCTAATTTTTCGCGCAGTCTTCTAATGTGAACATCAATCGTTCTTTCTCCAACGATTACATCATTCCCCCAAACTTTTTCTAAAATTTCGTCGCGTTTGAAGACTTTATCGGTATTTGAAGCCAGCAAATAAAGCAGATCAAATTCTTTCTTCGGGAGCATAAATAATTGTCCGGCTTTTGAAACTCTGAAAATATCTTTGTCGATAATTAAATCACCGATTTCTATATTTTTTGAAGAATCGGAAACCTGCGAAGTCAATTGCAGAAGCGCATTCACTTTCGAAATCAAAACTTTTGGCTTAATGATTTTCACGATATAATCATTCGCACCGGCTTGAAAACCGGCAAGTTGAGAAAATTCTTCGCTGCGCGCGGAAAGAAAAACGATCAGCGTCTTCTGTAACTCTTTGATCTTTCTTAGATCCTGACAAGTTTCAATGCCGTCTTTTTCGGGCATCATCACATCTAAAAGAATCAAATCAGGAATGATCTGTTTTGCTTTTTCTATGCCTTCATTCCCATTGGAAGCGGTGAAAACCTCATATCCTTCTTTCTCCAGATTATAGGAAAGAATCTCCAAAATATCTTGTTCATCATCAATTAAGAGAATTTTTTTCTGTTTCATTTTTACTTTTTAACCTCTCAAAATTAATCAAATTTAATATTGGAAATCGAGCCTTTTAAAATGTTCATAAATAATTAACACACACCCTGATTTGTTAAAAATTTCTTAAAGTAAAGTTAAAGCTATGGCAACACCGAATCACAGTCCTATTCATTCCTTTGCAGAGAAAATAAACGAAAATAATGAATTACAAAATTCGGAAAGCCACCCTATTCTTTACTTTATTCGCAAGCGGATTTATCTACGCTCAATCTCATATCTTAGAAGGTAGAGTTCTCGATGAAAATGATAACTCGCCGTTGCAAGGTGTAAAAATCAAAGTAAACAACAAAGAATACGTGACTGACTTGTCTGGATATTACTCCATCACTTTAGATGCAAATAAAAGCTATACGCTGGTTGTAAGTTCAAATGATTATCAGAGTAAAGAAATTGGTGATGTTTCCATTAAACCTGAAGAAAATACCCATTTGGATATTATTTTGGGTAGAGTAAGCAGAGAAAAAGAAATTGAAGGTGTTATTATAAAATCAAGTGCAAAAAAAGAAACGATTGCTTCTACGATTGGTTTACAAAAAAATGCAGGCGTCGTTTCCCAAGTTATCGGTGTTGAAGCCATTAAAAGAAGTCCGGATAAAAATACGGGTGAAGTTTTAAAGAGAGTTTCCGGCGTAAGTTTGGTTGATGGAAAATATATCGTCGTAAGAGGTTTATCTGATCGTTACAATCAAGCAATGTTGAACGGAATTCAACTTTCGAGCACAGAACCGGATCGAAAAACTTTTTCTTTTGATTTATTTCCGGCAAGTGTCATCGAAACTTTAGTCATCAATAAAACATTTATCCCGGAATATACCGGTGAATGGGGAGGTGGATTAATTCAGGTGAATACGAAAGATATTCCGAGTAAGAAATTTTTTAATGCTCAAATTGGTGTTGGTGGAAATACGATCACAACGAATCATGAATTTTTAACGAATAAAGGTGGAAAACTAGATTTTCTAGGAATTGATGATGGTTACAGAAATTTACCGGCAGGTTTCCCCGCAAAAAATCAGTTCAATATTTTAACTCAAGATCAAAAAACAGATTTCGGTAAAAAATATGTGAAGAATTTTGGATACGGAACAATCGGTTATCCAGAGAATTTAAGTTTACAGTTGGATGGCGGATTTAACACCAAAGTTTTCGGTAAAGAGTTAGGAGTTATTGCGGTTTTAAATTACAGCAACAATAAAAGAAGAACCGAAACGAAGAACAGATTTTTCACCATCAATGATCTCAATGCAGATGTCAATTTCGATTATAAAACAGAAAAATACAGCAATGATGTCATCTTAGGAGGATTATTGAATTTGTCTTTTAAATTTAATGACAAGAATAAGATTTCCCTCAAAAACATTATCACGAATACAGGAATCAACAGCGTTTCAATGAGAACGGGAAAAGATTTTGAATTTGATCCGGTGAATGGAACCAATATTAAAGCGAGAGAATTAAGTTTTAAGGAAACCATTTTTTATAATTCTACACTTACTGGAAATCACAAACTAGATCTTTTGGGTGGTTTGAATTTCAACTGGTACGGAAGTTTTGGAATTTTAGATCAATATGTTCCGCAGTTGCAAAGACTTCAATATAATGAGTATCCGAATTTAACAGGAAGTCCGTATATCGCATTAGTTTCAAGTGGATTATCGCAGAAATCAGGTAGTTTCTTCTACTCTACTTTAAACGATTATTTGTACAACGCAGGTGGAGATCTATCGAAAACATTCGATCTATTCTCCCAAAAACAAACCATTAAAGGCGGTTATCTATTTCAGGTAAAAGACAGAATTTATAATTCAAGACCTTTCTCAGCGCAGATGAATGGTTTTAACCAAAGCATTTTAACGCAATCTTTCGAAACGATTTTCAATGCTGAAAATTTCGGAATAAATCCTGGTCAGTTTACTTTCAATGAAATCTCCGGAAACCAATACCGATACATTGCGAACACTATTTTAAATGCGGGTTACATTCAATTCGACAATAATTTCACTTCCTGGTTAAGAGCAATTTGGGGCTTGAGAGTTGAGAATTTCAATCAATTGGTTGGAAGTACGAAGATGAGCGATAACCGATACGTCAATTCAGAAGTTACCGATTTCATGCCGGCTGCAAACTTTACGATTAAATTAAATAATAAGATGAATCTTCGTCTTGCCGCATCTCAAACAGTGGTTCGTCCAGAATTTAGAGAACTTTCGCCAGTTGCTTATTACGATTTCGATTTAGGAGCAACAGTTGTTGGAAATAAAGAATTACAGCGCACCAAAATTACGAGCGCCGATATTCGGTGGGAATTTTACCCCAGAAACGGCGAATTAATTTCACTCGCAGGTTTTTACAAAAACTTCAAAAATCCGATTGAATTATATTTTAACCAATCCGGTGCAGGAACGAGTAACACCTTCAATTTCCTGAATGCTGAAAAAGCAAATGCTTATGGTCTCGAAGTAGAATTACGTAAAAAACTCGATTTTATTTCAGCTTTGAAAAACTTCACATTCGGTGGAAATCTAGCCTTGATCGACAACAAAGTGACCGATGAAGCGACTCAAACCAATCGCCCAATGCAGGGACAATCTCCTTACACAGTAAACTTTACACTTCAATATGATGGAGAGAAATCAGGACTTTCTTCAACGTTACTTTTCAATATGATCGGCAGAAGAATTCAGTACGTTGGGAATGATCAAATTCCACCGATCTGGGAAGCGCCAAGACCTTTGTTAGATTTTCAAATTGCTCAGAAAATCTGGAATAAAAAAGGAGAAATCAAATTAAATGTTTCTGATATTTTAAACCAAACCGCGAAATATTACCACGATTTAAACAACAATAAAAAATATGATCGTGCAGATGCTTTAGCAATAGAAAGAACGACAGGAACCAATATCAGCTTAACAATCGGTTACAACTTTTAATACAAAACAATAAATAAATACCTAGTAAAATGAAATTAAAACATGCTTTTTTGTACCTCTTAACAGGGAGTTTAGCAATTGCATCTTCGTGCAGACAGATTGAAAAAGATGGGGACATCATTAATTCCGGACCTGGAAATAACACAGGCGGAAACACGGAAAATTTAATATTATCTGGGAAAATATCTTCCAGCTTGACTTTAAAAGCCAACAATATCTACAAATTGAGAGGTTTGGTTTATGTAACGAACGGCGCAACTTTAACCATCGAACCGGGAACGAAAATCGTTGGTGAAGCTGACAAAAACGGTGGTTTGATCATTACAAGAGGATCAAAAATTATGGCGCAAGGAACGGCTACAAATCCTATTATTTTCACCTCAGAAAAACCAAGTCCGAAACGGGGCGACTGGGCTGGAATCATTCTTTTAGGAGCTGCACCAACAAACGCTTCATTTAACGGAAAAGCTGGAGTTGGCGAAATTGAAGGCGGTGTAAATGATGCCGAAGGAAGCGGACTTTATGGTGGAACAAATGTGAGCGACAACAGCGGCGTTTTGAAATACGTAAGAATTGAGTACGCAGGTTACGCTTTTTTACCGGACAAAGAAATCAACGGACTTACTTTCGGTGGCGTTGGGAACGGAACAACGATCGATTATGTTCAGGTTGCTTATGCAAACGATGACAGTTTCGAGTGGTTTGGTGGAACGGTTAATTGTACGCACCTCATCGCTTACAAAGGTTTAGATGATGATTTCGATACTGATAACGGATATTCAGGTAAAGTACAGTTTGCCATCGGAGTTAGAGATCCATTGGTAGCCGACGTTTCCGGTTCGAATGCTTTTGAATCTGATAATGATGCAAATGGTTCATCGTTACTTCCACAGACTTCCGCGATCTTTTCTAATGTTACGATCATTGGTCCAATTCAATCTTCTGCAAGTGGTACGAATGCAACAGGAATTAATTCTTTGTTTCAAAATGCTTTGCAAATCAGAAGAAATTCTTCGATCTCCGTTTTCAATTCAGCGTTTGTTGGTTATCCAGTTGGATTATTTATCGATGCCTCAAAAGGAACAGCTACCGATAATAATATTGGAACAGGCAAATTGGTTTTCCAAAATAACGTGATCACTGGCTGTACAACGAATTTCAAATATGCAGCCTCCGGAAGTGCACCTACAGGTTGGTCTACAACAAATGTTCAGGATTGGTTTAACCTTCCTGCCAATGGGAATTCTGCCTTAAATTATTCTTCTGACATGAAACTTGCAGGAGCTTATGCACCCGCAGGAACGACGCCGAATTTTTCCCCAGCTGCAGGTTCTCCGCTATTAACAGGCGGTTTATTTACGAATCCACTTTTAGCCGGTTTTACACCAGTTACTTACAGAGGAGCAGTTAAAGATTCCAATGACTTCTGGTATGCAGGCTGGACGAACTTTAACTTATAATCTTCAGATATCTTATTAAATTTTTCATTAAAAAGAGACTGTCAATTTTGGCAGTCTCTTTTTGTTTATTGCGTTTTTAAATGCACTTTCAGAAAGTCACATGAAAAAGTTCACTTTTTAGAAATTGAAGTAAATAAAATTTATTCCTCCGAAGAACCTTCGTCCTCATCCTCATATTGCACCAGAAAATAAGCAAAAGTGAAATCTTCCAGTTCCTCTTCTACATCTTCTAACGTAACAAGCAAATCCTCGAAAGTTTCTAATTGTTCCACGTTCATATTGACAAATTCAATGTGAAGCGGCATTTCTACAAATCCGGTCAAGGAATCGTAAAGTGCATCTAAATTATCACCGAAAGTTTCGGGAAGTTTTAGTTTTTCTTTGAGTTGTGCGTAGAAATCTTCGTAATCTCCAAGGTCTGTAAAGTCGATATATACTGTTTTCATATTTTGATATTGGGTGTTGGATGTTTGGTGTTGGATGCCCTTAATTTATTTTTTAAAAAAGTTCAGCAAAAATTCACCTGTTTCTTTTTACTTTTTAATTGGTTCTTTTTTAACCTTGGCTCTTTTATCACTGTTTCTGAAATGATTTGTAATGATCTTTGGTTAGAAAAATATCACCATTTACTGTAAAGACTATTCGGTCTGCATTTCGGTTTCCACAGTTGTAATTAACGTCGGCTTCATAATACTGCTCATTTCCCGGAAGATTTTTTTCCCGATTGCTAAAGCGATCGCCGCCAATTGCTTTTCCGGGTAAAACGTCGCACAAATTTCCTTTCGATGGAACCCAGCCACTTTTTTTCGCTTCAGATTTGGTCACATAGTAATCTGGAAGACGGCGCGTCGCTTTCACATAATTGATCACTTTTTTTTCATTCGTCAATTCATCAATGCTCTCAGTATTTTTTGAAGGAGAAGCATTAACATCTGCGGAATTCCCGTTACCGTCTTTATTGTTGGAAGTGACTTCAGTATTTGAGGTAGCATCATTTTTCTTTTCAAGTTGATAATTCTGAAAAAAATACATCACCAGAAAAGCCGTCAGTAATCCTATGATGAAAAAAAGTCCGAGTTTGATATTCTGTTTGTTCATTTATTTTATTTAAAGTTTATCGCCATTCTTCCGGAATATCACAAACCGGAATGGGCTGAATTTTATGTTGAGCCGCTCTGTTCATTCTTTGGAAAATTTTGAAAACCTCTAAATCTCTTCCTGAATAATCACTTTCGGATTTTGTTCCCCACTCTTTCTGAATTTTCTCTAGCTCCGGATAAGTCGCGCCAATTTGCTGTTCATCGGTTCTGGCTTCGTCCCACAATCCATCTGCTGGAATTGCGTTTTGAATAGATTCTACGAGATCTAATGATTTTGCCAAAGCATAAACTTCGGTTTTATACAAGTCTGCGATCGGGGAAACATCTACTCCGCCGTCGCCATATTTGGTGAAAAATCCTACGCCGAAATCTTCCACTTTGTTTCCGGTTCCGCCAACCAGAAGTCTGTTGATCTGGCCGTAATAATATAAAGTTAGCATTCTTAATCTCGCACGTGTATTTGCAAACGCTAGTTTTTCCGCCGGAAAATCTTCATCTTTAACATCGAATGTCTTGTATAATTCTTCAAAAGCCGGACTTAAATTAACCGAAATCGCTTCTACATTTGAAAAACGTTCTTTTAAATGTTCCATGTGTTCCCAAGCTCGGTTTACTTCATCTGCGTTTTGGCGAATTGGCATTTCAATTAAAAGTGTTTTTAATCCTGTCATCGCACATAAAGTGGAAACTACGGCAGAATCTACTCCACCCGAAACTCCGATGACATAACCTTTTACATTTGCTTTTGCAGCATAATCTTTCAGCCATGAAACTATTCTTTCTGTTATTTTTTCTGTTTGCATTTAATTTTTAGTAAAGTTATTTTTTTCCAGTTCGTACCAGTAACAAGTCGCGTTATCTAATTCATCAACGAACGTTCCTTTAGATTCGAAACCTAGTTTTTCTTTTAAAATTTTATTGGATTCGACATTTTTAATGTCTGCACAAGCATAAATTTTATCTAAATTCAACTCCTTTAAACCATACTCCAAAACTGCGTTTGCCGCTTCTGTGGCAAATCCTTTTCCCCAAAATTCTGGTAAAAAACGATAACCCAATTCATAAACATTTTTAAAACCATTCAAAGGTTCTGTTAAAAATTTTAAACCGCTCCATCCTATCAAAAGATTGGTTTCTTTTTCAATCACCGCCCATCTCGCTATACCATTTTCAGTATATTGTTTTTGAATTTTTCTTATGGTTTCTGCGGACTGTTCCAATTTTGTAACTGGTGGTACGCCGATATATTTCATTACCTCGGGATTGCTGTCGAGGAGGAATATTCGGTCGACGTCTTCAGAAATAATTTCTCTTAAAATAAGTCTTGGTGTTTCAATAAAGATTTTTGCCATTAATTTTCTTATTTTTGCAGTTCTTAAATCTGATGTAAAAATAATGAAGTTTTTTAAATATTTACTCGTTTCAAGCGTTTTCGTTTTCAGCGTTATTTCCTGCAAAAAAACTCGAGAAAATCAATGGAAAGTTGAAATCACAAATCCCGCACAAAAAGTAGAGGCTGTTGATATTTCTAAGGAATTTTATTCCGCTAATGTTCATTTGGAAGATTTCAAAAAAAAATATCCCTGGTTTCAAGGCACTGTTACCGATGAAGATTTCGCTGGAAGAAGAGCAGATCCAGAGGAAGCCAAAATTTACAAAGAAGCCATCTCTAAAATCGATATTGCAAAACTGAATACCGAACTCACCGATTTGTTTTCGCACGTGAAATATTATTTCCCTCAATTTAAAGATCCGAAAGTTTTTCTTTATTCATCGGCACTTCAAGGCGTGATGGAACCGGTTTTTTATCAAACGAAAGAAAATATGGTTTTTATCGATGTTACTGGTTTTATGGGAGAAAATAATCCCAATTATAAAGGTTTGGAGCAATATTTTCAAACTTCGATGAATCCGCAGAATATTGTTCCTAAAGTTTCTGAAATACTGGCTGAAAATTTCGTAGCACCGAACACCGATCATCAGAAATTTATCGATGAATTGATCTATAACGGTAAAATTATGACCTTGCAAGATGCTTTTCTTCCGAGTTTCCCGGATTATTTAAAAATGGATTATACGCAGAAACAATATGAATGGTCAAAAGAAAACGAGGTGAACATCTGGAATTTCTTTGTGGAAAATAATTTGGTTTTCAGTGATGACATTCGATTGAATGATCGATTCATTAAACCTGGGCCGTTTTCAAAATTTTACACAGAAATTGATAATGAATCTTCGCCACAAGTTGGAATTTATATCGGATGGCAGATCTGCAAAAAGTTCTTTAAAGAAAAACCTGAGGCAAAACTCACCGATTTTTTAAAGTTAAGTGCTCAGGAAATATTTAATCAAAGCCATTACAAACCAAAAAATTAATTTTAAAAATTAAATCCTGGAAAGCAAAACACTTTCCAGCCCGACTTGAACGGAGCTCTTTTTATGGAGCAAAGCGGAATAAAAAAGCGGGAGTGGAAGGCGGAAAAAGCTGGCCAAAAAAAAATAAAAATAGTATGAAAAAGACTCAAATTACGATAGACATTGAACTGGATGAAAACAATGTTCCCGAAAAAATGACCTGGAATGCCGAAGATGGCGGCGTGGAAAAGGAGGAAACCAAAGCGACCATGATTTCCGTTTGGGACGATAAAAAAAAGGAAGCGTTGCGAATTGATCTTTGGACGAAAGATATGCCGGTTGATCAAATGAAAATGTTCCTTCACCAGATCCTGATTTCTATGGGAAACACCTATGAAAGAGCGACTGGAGAAGAGGATGTTGCATTCTGGCTGGAACAGATGGCAGAGGAATTTGCACAGAAAGCTGCGATTAAAATGTAATTCGGATTTAAAATTTTATTAAAAGAAAAACGTCGTTCCCAAATCGGAAACGACGTTTTATTTAACAAAAACTAAACTTATTTTTTGATGAATTTGATGCTTTTACTTCCTTTTTCAGTTTTCACATTGATGATATAAATTCCCTTTACTAAAGAGGAAACATTTACTTCTTTCTGTGTTCCTGAAACATTTCCACTGCGAGAAAGTTTACCGGAGAAATCTACGATTTCGTAAGAAACTTTAACTTCCGTCGTAATGATTCTTAAAGTAGAATCAGCTTGAGTTGGAGTAATCTGAACATCAACAGCATTTGATTTCACGTTGTTCACCGCCAAAAGTGGTTGTGTATTTAAGTACGGATAACCATCGTTAATTGCAGGATCAATAGACCAAATTCCTGTTGCGTTTCCTGCGTTCATTGTTGTTTTGAAAGCATCTGTTTTCATATCAGCAGTTGCATGCGATGTAATATCTAAAGTTGCAGGAGCTCCCATAAATTCACCAACTGCATCGTATGGAGCATTGGTATAATCGTAGTGAGCATTTTGAATAGTAAGATTGCCAACAGTTCCAACAAAGCCACCAGTTGTTGCCAATAAATTAACAGTTCCTGTGGAATATACATTTTTGAAATTCCCGGTACTTTGTGCAGATCCGTAAAAACCGCCAACTTGCTCAGATAAAGCAGTAACATTGGAACGGCTATAAGAATCTTCAATTCTATTTACTGTTGGTGGACCAAAAGCAAAAGTCACGAAGCCAGAAAATCCACCGATGATATATTGTCCCTGAACAGTTCCTTCGCAGAATGATTTCGAAATTAATGAATTGCTCCATGAAGTTCCGGCGAAACCACCAATTTGATTCACTCCTACAACACTTCCTTTAGCAGAACAGTTGGTCACTTCTGAACCGGTAAGAACGCCGCCTGTGAACCCACCAACATTATAAGAAGTGAAAACCAGATCCAAATTTTTCACGTGACAGTTATCTGCTTTACTGTTGACTGCCATATTTCCAATAAATCCACCAGAAGTATCACTTCCGTAAATCTGAGAACCATCCAGCGTTAAATTTTTAACCGTTGCTGTAATAAACTGACCGAATAATCCCAACCAGTCTCCACCAGTTCTGTTGATCTGAAGATTGCTTATTGTTTTGAAGTTTCCATCAACATTACCTGAAAAAGGGTTGTTGTTATTATATCCGATTGGATCCCAAAGATGTGCAGACAAATCCATGTTTTGCATCACCTTGAAATTTTTCCCAATCATTTTATTTCCTGCTTTCACCAATTTCGCAAGTCCTGCTAATTGTTCAGCCGATGAAATTTCGAAATTTACATCCGTTGCATTATACCAACTTGTGTCAGCAAAATCGCTCCAGTTTGTTGTAGGAAAAGTTGCAAGAAATGCTGGTTTTGCAATTTGTTTTACCAATGCATTTGTAGGAAGTTGATTAGGTAATTTTTCTACCTGAGCATTAAAAAAACCTGTAGTGGTAGCAAAAATTGCCAATAAAATAATTTTTCTTTTCATAAAACTTTTAATTTAATTAGGTGGTGAAAGTACGATATACTAGTATGTTACCCATAAAGAAAAGACTTAAGTATTTGTGAAATTCACGAATTTTGCAAGCATTAAAAAGAAGAATTACGCTCCATAAAGGGTTTTCAGATTTTCAGAAAGAATTACCTTTGTATCTTTGTATTTAATAAATAATCTAACTTCTGTAAAATGAATTTTAATACCAAAGTAATCCACGGTGGGCAACACCACGAATCAGCAACAGGATCTGTAAATGTTCCAGTATTTTTAACCTCAACTTTTGCACAGAAATCTCCTGGAATTCATTCCGGTTATGAATATTCAAGAGCAGCAAATCCGACAAGACAAGCTTTAGAAGATAGTTTGGCTTCGATCGAAAACGGAGCAAGAGGATTGGCTTTCGGTTCTGGTTTGGCAGCAATCGATTGTGTTTTAAAATTACTAAATCCAGGCGATGAAGTTGTTGCTGTTGATGATTTATACGGCGGAACTTATAGAATGTTCACCAGATTATTTGAAAAATATCAGTTGAAATTTACGTTTGTGAGTTTTGATGATGTTTCAAAAATTTCAGACGTGATCACCGATAAAACAAAATTAATCTGGTTAGAAACTCCAACAAATCCTTTGATGAAATTGGTTGATATTAAAGCCGTGACCGATTTGGTAAAAGGAAAAGACATTTTAGTTGCGGTAGATAATACTTTCGCTTCTCCTTATATTCAGCGTCCAATTGATTTGGGAGCAGATATTGTGATGCATTCAGCGACGAAATATTTAGGCGGACATTCCGATGTTATTGCTGGAGCTTTAATTGCAAAAACTGCAGAATTAGGAGAAAAATTACACTTCATCCAATTCGCAAGCGGCGGAATTTTAGGACCTCACGATTCTTATTTGGTTTTAAGAGGAATTAAAACTTTGGCTTTAAGAATGCAGCGACATTCTCAAAATGGTTTAGAAGTAGCGAAATATTTAGAAAGCCATCCTGCAATTGATAAAGTTTTTTATCCGGGATTAAAATCTCATCCACAATACGAACTGGCTCAAAAACAAATGAGAGAACCGGGCGGAATGGTTTCCTTCACCTTCAAATCCGGTAAAAAAGAAGACGCCATCAAATTTTTAGAAAAATTGAAAGTGTTTACTTTAGCTGAATCTTTGGGCGGTGTAGAATCTTTGGCAAATCATCCAGCTTTAATGACCCACGCTTCTATTCCTGCAGAAAAACGTGCAGAATTAGGAATTACCGATGATTTAGTAAGACTAAGTGTTGGGATTGAAGACCAGGAAGATTTGATCGCAGATCTGGAAAAAGCTTTCGGTTAATCGAAAAATAATTTAAAATAATAACCTTCAAGTTTCGAAAAGCTTGAAGGTTTTTTATACTTTTGAATATGACAGAATTTCAAAAATATATTCAAAGATATCTCGATCTCATTCCGAGTGAGAATTGGTTGGAAGAATTGAAAAATTCCGCAGATCAAACTTTGGAAATTTACATGAAACTTTCAGAGGAAGAATCTAATTTCGCTTATGCAGAAGGAAAATGGACGTTGAAAGAATTGCTTCAACATTTAATCGATGCAGAACGAATTTTCATTTATCGTGCCTTAAGATTTTCGAGAAATGATCAAACCGAACTTTCTGGTTGGGATGAAGAATTATACGCGAAAGAATATTTTCTGGATCAAGTTTCTTTGAAAAATTTAATGGAAGAATTTGACTTTTTGAGAAAATCTAATATTTTATTTTTCAGAAATTTAAATCAAGAAATCCTTTCCAGAAAAGGAATTGCGAATAAGAATGAGATTTCTGTAGAAACAATCGGGAAATTAATTGTTGGTCATAATATTCATCATTTGAATATTATCCGCGAAAGATATTTAGCTAAATGATTTTAAAGAAATTTTTAATAGCATTAAGTTTAATTATTGTAATAACGATTCTTTTACCTTTTCATATTTTTCTATTTGGTTACGCCAATCAACCTGAAAAACATTTAGGGATGATTAATGTACAAATTTTGATATCATACTTTTTGCATTTTACATTTTACTTCTTAATTAATCGTTATTTCAAATTCAAACTTGGAATTTATGATTTTATAATTTGCATTCTTTTGTATTTAACTTCATATTCCTATTTGTATTACAAGTTGTAATTAAAAAAGAATTTTACTTATTAAACTGAAATATTTAAAAAAATGAACTGTCCGTGCTGCTCAGGAAAACTTTACGAAGAATGTTGCAAACCTTTCCACATCGGGGAAAAACACGCTCCAACTGCTGAAGCATTAATGCGATCCAGATTTTCTGCATTTGCAATTCCAAATGGCGAATATTTGATAGAAACCACTTTGCCAGTAAAAAGAAAACTTCACAATAAAGAAGATTTGCGGGAATGGGCTGAAATTAATGAATGGACAAAACTGGGAATTATAAAAAAACCCACTTTAAACCAAGTTGAATTTAAGGCACATTATAAAGATGAAAAGGGAAAAATGCAACTTCACCACGAACTTTCAGATTTTGAAAAAATTGATAACCGTTGGTATTATGTTTCGGGAGAATTTCTTGACTAAATTTAGAATTTAGAATTAATATTACTCCTTCAGTTTCGCCGCTTTCTTTTTCTGTCTCAAAACATAAATATACAAGCTTTCAACCTTCGTTCTTGCCCAATCTGTTTTGCGTAGAAATTTCAAAGATGATTTGATGCTCGGATTATCGGTAAAACATTTGATGTTGATTTGCTTTCCCAACTCTTCGAAACCATTGTAGTAATCGACCAATTCTTCCAAAATTGTATCAAGACGTTTTCCATGTAAGGGATCTATTGCTTTTTCGTGCATAATTGGTAAAATTAAGTAATTTGGATTTAAAGCAGAAAAAAATTCCACCAAAAATTTCCGGTGGAATAATTAGTTATTTCACTTCTGGAGCAACTTTTTCTCCAAATAATTCGATCGATTTCATCATTACGTCATTTTCAGGAGCACCAACATCCATATGACCGATAAATCTGGTAATACCGAAAATCTCTTTCATGAAATTTATTTTGTCAGTAACTTCATTCGAATTCCCAATAAATAAATCGCCATCTTTTGCTCTTCCGCCTTCATACTGCATTTTGGTGTACGGCGACCAACCTCTTGTCGCACCGATTCGATCCATTTGAGATTTATAATTTTGGAAATAGCCTTCAATCACATTTTGATTGTCGCTTACGAAAGTATGAGAATGAATTGCGATCTGCATTTCAGACTCGGCGTGACCAGCTGCAAGATATTCCTGTTTGTAAAAATCGATTAAACTCTTGAATTGAATCGGCATTCCGCCAATAATTGCAACGACTAGAGGCATTCCTAATTTTGCAGCATTTAAAACAGATTGTGGCGTTCCACCAACGGCTCTCCAAATTGGAATTTTTCCATTATTTTTTGCTCTCGGATAAACCGTTTGATTGTCCATTGGCGAACGAAGTTTTCCTTTCCAGGAAACGTTTTCCTCTGAATTTATTTTTAGCAACAAATCTAATTTCTCTTCAAAAAGCTGTTCGTAATCATTTAGAGAATATCCATACAAAGGAAAAGATTCGATAAAACTTCCGCGACCGACAAAGATCTCGGCTCTTCCGTCGGAAATTAAATCTAAAGTAGCAAAATCTTCATACACTTTTACAGGTTCTGAGGAACTTAAAACAGTGACGCCACTTGCCAATTTAATATTCTTCGTAATGCTCGCAGCAGCTGCCAAAACCATTTCAGGAGATGAAACCGCATAATCAGGACGGTGATGTTCTCGCATTGCAAAAACATCGATTCCCACTTCATCCATTAATTTAATTTGTTGAATAATTTCACGAAGTTTAATTCCAGCATCATTAAATTTTCCTGTAGTTTGGTTAAAACCAAGATTGCCAAACATTCCTATTCCTAATTCCATTTTTCTAAATTTTTAATAGAACAAAATTAAAGTAATTGATATTTAAAAACATTGATGAATGATAAGAACATCTGTAGAAATACTTTCTATTTTTAATTACTTTTGCAGTAGGCAAATTGTCTTTAAAAAATATTTAAACAATTCATGGAAAAAATCATAGAAACATTGCAATCCGGGGGAACCATTCTTTACCCAACCGATACGATTTGGGGAATTGGTTGTGATGCTACAAATATTGAAGCCATCAACAAAATTTTTGAAATTAAAAAAAGAGAGAAAAACAAGTCGATGATTATTTTGGTAGAATCAGCAAAACGTTTGCAGGATCTGGTTGAAGTTCCTGAAATGGCGTGGGAAATTATGGATCTGTCAGAAAAACCAGTGACTTTAATTTATGACAATCCGAAAGGTTTGCCGAAAGAACTACTGGCGGAAGATGGCAGCATCGGAATTCGCCTGGTCGATGAGTTATTTCTGAAAAAAATTATTACCAAACTGAACAAACCTTTGATTTCGACCTCAGCGAATTTTAGCGGACAAAAATCACCGATGAAATTTTCTGATATTTTGCCGGACATTGTTAATTCCGTAGATTTCGTGGCAGAGGAAAATCACGATAAAATCTCAGAATATTCGGGATCTTCTGTTATTAGAATTTGGAATGATGGCCGAATTAAAGTGTTGCGGGAGTAAGGTTCTAAGGCACAAAATATTTTCATAAATTTTTCTAACAATTAATTATAAAAATATTATGAATAGAAGCTCACAAAAAATTCGAAGGTGTTAAATCTTAGATTTAAATTTTGAAAATTTTCTATCGCGGGTTTACCAGATTATTCAAAACAAAAATTCCAAGAAATATTTCCTGGAATTTATTTTTATACTGAATTTTAATTCTGTGCGAAACTTGCAGCCCGACCTGAGTGGAGCTCTTTTTGCTGAAACAAAGTGGAAGCAAAAAAGCGGGAACGGAGGGCGGAATTGTCTGCCCAAATAAAATTATTTCTTCAAATATTCGTCAAAATAATCGGTGACTTTTTGCATCAAATGAACGCGGTCTTTTCCTAAAACGTTGTGTTCGTGGCCAGGATAAACGAAATAATCCATCTGAACGCCATTGTCAACGGCTGCTTTCACAAATTTGATCGAATGCTGCCAAACCACGACGTTATCCTGCGTGCCATGAATCATGAGCAAATGACCTTTTAAGTTCTGAACTTTGTCTAAAAGATTGGCCTGTTTGTAGCCTTCAGGATTTTTTTGCGGCGTATCCATGTATCTTTCGGTGTACATAATTTCGTACATATTCCAGTCAATAACAGGTCCACCTGCAACTCCTACTTTGAAAACTTCGGGATGTTTGAGCATAAAACTGGTGGTCATAAAACCGCCGAAACTCCAGCCATGAATTCCGAGTTTATCGGCATTTACATAAGGCAAAGATTTTAAATATTCAACACCTTTGAGCTGATCTTTCATTTCGACATCTCCCAAATGACGGAAAACTGCCTGTTCAAAATTTAAACCACGGTTTGAAGAACCTCTTCCATCCATGGAAAAAACAATGTATCCTCGTTGCGCCATAAATTCATACCACAAATTGCCGGAAGCCGGGAAAGAATTGGTAATCAACTGAGCGTGAGGACCGTTGTATAAATAAACAATGACAGGATATTTTTTATTAGCGTCAAAATCGGTGGGTAGAATAATTTTTCCGTAGAGCGGCGTTCCGTCATCTGCTTTTAGCGTAATATTTTTTATTTCTGGTCTTTGATAATTTTTTAAAGGATTTTCTGCAGTCAGAATGTTTTTGGATTTATCGGTAGAAGTATTAATTACATTAATGACTCTGGGTGTCGAAGCATTGCTGTAAACGTCGTAAAGATGAGTTCCATCTTTGCTCAAAATTCCCGAATGCATTCCTGGTTCGGTATCTAATTTTTTGGTTTGAAAAGTAAGCCAGTTAATTTTATAAAGATGTCTTTCTAATGGAGTTTCCTGCGTAGAAACATAGTAAACTTCTTTCTTTTTTTCATTAAAGCCGAGCAGATCGGTAACCACGAAATTTCCTTTTGTCAACTGAGAAACCAGGCCTGTTTCCAAATTATAATGGAAAAGATGATTGTAACCAGTGCGTTGACTTTGCCAGATAAAGTCGGTATTAGAATTCGGAAAAAAAGTAAGTTGATGTTGCGGCTCGACGTATTTTTCAGATTTTTCTTCGAAAATCGTTTTCAGAAGATTTCCGGTAACTGCATCGTATTGATTGAGTTGCATATCATTCTGATCACGGTTTAAAACGCCCACAAAAATCGATTTCGAATCTGGACTCCAAGTCACTGAAGTCAAATATTGTTCTGGATCGCCTTCGATATTCAGGAATATTTTTTTATTCGTTTTAGTATTAAAAATCCCTAAAGTCACGTGGTGAGAAGGCATTCCTGCCATTGGATATTTAATGTTTTTATTCACTGCAGGAATTACGCTCCAATCAATAATTGGATAGTCTTTGACCATACTTTGATCCATTCTGTAAAACGCGATCTGGGAATTGTCGGGTGCGATAAAAATGCCTTTGGTGATGCCAAATTCTCTTTGGTGAACGGCTTGTCCGTTGACAATATCTTCATTTTTATCATCGGTGATCGCAGTAACTTTACCATTTTTATTTACAAAAAGGTTATTCTTCACAGTATAAACAAAACCTTGATTATCACTGAATATTTCGGTGTTTTCTGCTTCGTCCTGTAGCTTGATCCAATCTTTTACTTTCCACTCTTTTCCGCTTTTTTCTACCCAAAAATATTTAGAATTTTGGGTGAAGTACCCTTTATCTTTATTGATAAAAGTAATTCGAGGAAAAGTTTTCAGAATATTATCCCCGGAAAGATTTTTATTTAATTGAGAGAGAGAAACTAAGGTATCCTGTTTTAAACTAGGAACTTCGGTGATAAGATATCCGTTTTTGGTTCCTTGATAAAACGATTTGCTATCATCGCTCCAGGAAAACTGAGCAATATTTTTCACCGCTAAATTGCTTCGAAGTCCATTTACGGATTCGGCAATGGTAAATTTTTGTTGCTGAGCAAAGAAAAAACTTCCTACAAGAAGGAATACATAAGTAAATTTTGAAAATTTCATTTCTTAGATTTAAGTGCTTAAAAGTAAGAAATAAAACTGAAACTGTTAAAGAAATGTTAATTTAAAAAATCAACCATTAGTATTACCTGAAAAACTTAACTACTTTCTCCTAGTAAATATTTCCCGCGAAAGGATCGTGCGCAGATTTCGTAGTATTCCACTTATATTGATGCGTCCAGTATGCAACTTTCATTGATAAAATTCCTAAACCTGCACCGAATAATACATCAGAAAGATAATGTTTGTTATTGGCTATTCTCATCACGCCGACTGTAGATGCAACTCCATAAGCAGCATAAGGAACCCATTTGTAATCTTGTCCGTATTCTATTGAGAGCATTGTAGCACCGGCAAAAACATTTGCGGTATGACCAGAAGGAAAAGCGAGTGCAGTTCCATCGGGACGAGGTTCTTTCAAAGAATTTTTGAGAATATAAAGCAATCCTAAATTCAGTAATTGACCTTTTATTAAAATCGCGGTACGGTTTTTCCAGTCGGTTTTCGGTTTCATTCCGGCGATTTCAAAGCCATAGATTGCTACGAAAGGCAGAAACTGTAAATAATCATCGGCATGATTTTCAAAATTTGAAAAATCCCTGTTTCTCTCTGCAGCTAGTTTATTATTCCAGGAATTTTTACCGTGACCGCTTGCAATAACTCCGGTAATCATTAATCCAACAGGAACGTACATTTTTTTATATTGAAATTCGAGAGGACTGTTTTGTAATTGTAAAGAATCTCTTTGTTGAGCAACAATCACATTCCCAAACATCATCATTACAAAAAACCAGTATATTTTTTTCATATTAAAGAATTGCGGCAAATATAAAAATTTATCATTTACTATCCTACATCAAGAAAAATCAAATTTGAGCACCCTAAATTTGCAATTCATTAACCAACTAAAAAATAAAAAAATGACAACAAAATGGAATTTAGATCCGACCCACAGTGAAATTACTTTTAAAGTAAGACACATGATGATTTCTAATGTTAAAGGAAACTTTAATAATTTTGCAGCAACCCTGGAAACAGAAGATGATACTTTTAAAAATGCAAACGTAAAAGCAACCATCCAAACTGATTCGGTTAATACAAATAGTGTTGACAGAGATACTCATTTGAAAAGTGCAGATTTTTTTAATGCAGAAGAAAATCCTGAAATCACTTTCGAAAGTGATTCATTAAACGATGAGATCACAGGAAACCTTACCCTCAATGGAGTTACAATTCCCGTAAAATTAGACGTAGATTTTGGAGGAATAAATATTGATCCGTGGGGAAATACAAAAGCAGGTTTCTCTTTTGAAGGAAAAATTAATAGAAAAGATTTTGGTCTGAATTGGAATACGGCTTTGGAAACTGGCGGTGTAATGGTTTCCGATGAAGTCAAAATCGCAGGAGAATTACAATTTATAAAAGCTTAAAACTGAGCTCTAAAAAGCAAAAGCTCACCTTATTCGGGTGAACTTTTTTTATGAATAAAATCGATTTCCTTTAGAAAAAATACCAAAAATTAGAATCATAAGACTTCGAAATTTTTGTCGAGCATTGGTTTAGAAAAACCTCCATATCTACTTTATCGATCACATGCTCATTGGAATAATCAAACTGTGGTTTTTTTTCAGCGGATTTCTTGATATCGCCATTTCTATACGTAACGGTCCAGATATAAGACAGATTGGTCTCCGCAGTTTCCGGTTCAAAAACCACTATTTTATCTGTCGCTCTCACTTCTTTAAAAGCACTGACTCCAATATCACATTTCACATTATCATTGGTAAGAATGTTTGAAGTTGGCGCAATTACTTTGATCAACTTATCACATTTAGACTTTCCATCTTTCGTTTTAATTTCTAAGGATAAAACCGCCGATCCGGGAACAGCACCTTTTACGGTAAGCTCATTTTTTTTCGTGTCTCCTTCTAATATTATTTTCTGATCCAGATAAGCCCATTGGTAACAATCTATACATTCCGCCGCTTCACTATTTGTTGCGGTGTAAACCTGTCTTTCTCCGACCTGAATCTGATCTGCACCCGTAATCGTACATTGGGAAGAAGCTAAACCAAAGTTCAGCAATGCGAGGATGAATAGAATTTTTTTCATGGTTTGTGTTTTTTATTATACTTGAATGACTCCTAAATTAAATTTTTCGGTAATCGGCGAATGATTTGCAGCTTCAATTCCCATAGAAATCCATTTTCTGGTATCGATAGGATTAATGATCGCATCGGTCCACAATCTTGCAGCAGCATACGTCGGTTCTGTTTGTTTCTGATATTTTTTCGAAATAGTATCCAGAATTTCCTGATGTTCTTCTTCTGAAATTACTTTTCCCTGCTTTTTTAATGTTGAAGTTTGAATTTGTGCCAAAACTTTTGCCGCTTGACTTCCGCCCATTACTGCCAATTCTGACCAAGGCCAAGCTACGATCAATCTTGGATCATAAGCTTTTCCGCACATTGCATAATTTCCGGCACCATAAGAATTTCCAGTGATTACCGTAAATTTCGGCACCACAGAATTTGCAACAGCATTTACCATTTTCGCTCCGTCTTTGATGATTCCGCCATGTTCAGATTTTGAACCGACCATAAATCCGGTTACATCCTGTAAGAAAAGTAAAGGGATTTTTCTTTGGTTACAGTTCGCAATAAACCGTGTTGATTTATCTGCAGAATCCGAATAAATTACACCACCAAACTGCATTTCTCCTTTTCCGTTTTTTACTAATTTTCTCTGGTTCGCTACAATTCCGACGCTCCAACCATCGATTCTTGCCGTTGCACAGATGATAGATTTGCCGTAATCTCCTTTATACTCTTCAAATTCAGAATTATCAACCAAACATTTGATGATATTAAAAGTATCATATTGATCACCTCGGGAAACTGGCATATGTCCAAAAATATCTTCTATTTTTTCTTTCGGTGGAAAACTTTCGGTTCGGTCGAAACCTGCTTTTTCATAATCACCGATCGATTTCATTATCGTTTTAATTCGATCAAGGGCATCTTTATCGTCTTTGGCTTTATAGTCTGTTACTCCAGAAATTTCGCAGTGCGTTGTCGCTCCACCTAACGTTTCATTATCAATGGTTTCGCCTATCGCAGCTTTTACCAGATAACTTCCTGCCAAAAATATAGATCCTGTTTTGTCAACGATCATCGCTTCGTCGCTCATGATCGGAAGATACGCGCCACCTGCAACACAACTTCCCATTACGGCAGAGATCTGAATGATTCCCATTGAACTCATTTTCGCATTATTTCGGAAAATTCTGCCAAAATGTTCTTTATCAGGGAAAATTTCGTCCTGCATCGGAAGAAAAACTCCTGCAGAATCTACCAGATAAATGATCGGCAATCTGTTTTCCATAGAAATTTCTTGCGCACGAAGATTTTTCTTCGCAGTAATTGGAAACCATGCACCAGCTTTTACAGATGCATCATTCGCAACCACCAAACATTGCTTCCCGGAAACGTAACCCATTACGACTACAACTCCCGCACTTGGACAGCCGCCTTGTTCTTCGTACATTTCATAACCGGCGAAAGCGCCAATTTCTATAGAATCTGAATTTTTATCCAGCAAATACTCCACTCTTTCTCGAGCCGTTAATTTGCCTTCATCGCGCTGTTTTTGCAAACGTTTTTCGCCACCTCCTTTTTTGATTTCGGTGAGCAAACTGTTGATCGCGCTGAGTTTTAATTTATTTTGATCTTCTCTTTTATTAAATTCTATATCCATTGTTAAAAAAAATTTTCCTAAAGGTAAGATTTTTAATCCTATTTCCTTTAGACCCAAGGCTTTGCGGTAATCATTTGAATTTCAGAAAATTAATTGAAGAGTTTTAACTTCCAAGCAGCTTTTTTACTAAAATAAAATTTCTGTTTTTCCGTTATTGAAATATAAAAATGACCATCGATTGATGAGATTTTAAAATTTAGTTCCTGGTTTTTTTAATAGTTTATTATTTGAAGACCCCAAAAATTGCGAAGATTTTTGGGGTTTTTGTGTAAATTCGCTGGAAATCAGCCTGATCTTTCGCCATTAATTTAAAAGGTAATTGTAGATTTGCAGAAGTTTAAAAAAAGTATAAAATAGTGTTCAAAAATTCCGCACTTTTCCGACTGCATCTCATCGTATTTTTATGGGGTTTTACCGCAATTTTAGGAAAACTCATTCATGCCAATGCGCACATTCTGGTTTTTTACCGAATGGCTTTCGCTTCCGTTTTCCTTTATATTTTTATCCGATTTATCAAAAGAGAAAGCTTACATGTTCCCAGAAAACTCCTGATTCAGCTGGCTGCGATCGGAGGATTCATGGCAGCTCACTGGTTTTGCTTTTTTTACTCAATTAAAGTTTCCAATGTTTCAATTGCATTGAGTTGTCTATCACTTTCCACTCTTTTTGCGGCTATTTTAGAACCTATTATTTTCAAAAGGAAAGTTGATCTCTCCGAAGTCATCATGGGAATCGTGATCGTAATTTGCATGGCTTTAATTTTTAAAACTGAATTCCATTATAAAGAAGGGATTTTTTATGGAATTTTGACCGCACTTTTCGGAACCGTTTTTTCTGTTTTTAATGGTAAGATCTTTGGCAAAACAAGTTCGGGAAATATTATTTTCTATGAAATATTTTCGGGTTTCCTTTTACTAAGTCTATTTTATTTGTTGACGGGAGAAATTTCGCAAGTCAATGAAATAAGTTATCGTGATTTAGCGTTAGTCATATTATTGGCAAGTTTTTTTACAGCTTTCCCAATGTTAGAATCGGTGAAACTGATGAAATATATTTCGCCTTTTACCCTGATTTTAACAGTTAATCTGGAGCCTGTGTACGGGATTATTCTTGCTTACTTTATCTTTGGTGATTCAGAACAAATGAGTCCTATTTTTTATGGTGCATCTTTAATTATGATCTTAGCGATTGTTGCCAACGGAATTATTAAGTCCAGAAAAATGGCGAAAAAAGTAGAAGTTTGATGAAAAAAATATTCTTTACCCTTTTTATCTTTTACGGAATTTTTTCTGAGGCGCAGATCGTCCGGAAATATTCTAATGAATTTCTAAACATTGGAGCCGGGGCAAGAGGTCTCGCAATGGGCGGTGCAGTAATTTCAAGTCAAGGTGATGTGTATTCTCCAATGTGGAATCCTGCAGGATTAATTGGTATTGACCGTGATTGGCAAGGTGCAGCAATGCATGCAGAATATTTCGAGTCGATCGCCAAATATGATTATATCGCTTATGCAAAACCTCTGGATAATAATGGCGGCGTTTTCGCGATTTCTGTGGTTCGTCTTGGCGTAGATAATATTTTAAATACTACGCAACTTATCGATGCAGAAGGAAATATCGACTACGATAAGATCACCAGTTTTTCCCAGTCAGATTATGCAGCTTTGCTTTCTTACGCTTTTCGTCCGGGCGGTGATCAACATCTTGCGGTCGGAATTAATGCTAAATTGGTCTACAGAAATGTGGGAAAATTTGCGAGTGGTTATGGTTTCGGATTCGATGTCGGCGTTTTGTATAAAACAGATACAGGCTGGAATTATGGCGCAATGTTGCGTGATGCAACGACCACTGTCAATTTCTGGACCGTGAATCAAAGCGAACTTTCTGCAATAGTGAATGGGGAAGAATTTAATCCTGCTCCAAAAGATAAACTGGAGATCACCATGCCAAAACTGAATATTGGCATCAGTAGAAATTTTGAAATCAGCCGCGATCTAGAATTACTGCCTGAAGCTGGTGTAAATATTGACTTCGCAAAAACCGCGGCTTTAATTTCAACAAGTTTCGCAAGCATCACGCCTTATGCAGGAGCAGAACTGAAATTTCAGGATATAATTTTTGTGAGAGTTGGTGTGAACAGATTTCAAACTATTACTGATATTGAGGATTTAAAAAGAAAAATATCCTTTCAACCCAGTGCCGGAATCGGTATTAAATACCAAGGTTTAACTTTAGATTATGCGATCACCAACTCGGGGATCGGCGGCTCTAATTTTTACTCCAATTTCTTTTCTTTGAAATTGGATATGGGTGATTTTAGGAATTAATAAGCATTAATTTAAAAGAACTCTTCTTTCTTCAAAATATAGTTGACATTCATGTCGATTAATTTCATTTATTTACTTTAGCAAAATTCATAACTTCACTTCAAATCTAATTAATGAAAAAATTCCTGCAAATTTCAGCGCTATTTCTTATCACTTTCTTTTATGGCCAACAAATTTCGGCATATCAATATATTCGTGTTCCGGAAAAATTCAAAGATGCAAAGTCTAACAAATATGGTCTTAACATCCTTTTGGTCAAGAAACTGAAAGCGAAACAGTTTGTCATTCTTAGTGAAACTGCACAAAGTAGCATGACGGAAAATAATGATCCATGTGAAGTTTTAAGTGCAGAAATTATCGATGTCAGCAATATGTTTACGAATAAAGTGCGGATCGATTTCAAAGACTGCAACGAAAAAAGTGTAGCAAGCTTCGAAGGTAAATCTAAAATAAAAGACTTTGAAGAAGGAATGAAGGATGCGCTGCAAGACGCCATGATGAAAATAGCAGTATCAAATCCTGTAAAAGGTTTAGTTGCAGTTCAAAAAGAATCAGTTCCCGTAACTATTCAAAAAGAAGAAAAAGTAAGAGAAACTGTAAAAGTTGTAAGCAGTAAAGTTCCGACGGCAATTACGAATAAAGCAGAATCACCAACGATCCAAAAGGCAGAAGTTTACACCAATGGAACTTTAACTTTAAATAAAATTGTTCTTTTAAATGGTGAATTTATTCTGGCGAATCCGAACAGTTCTGTTCCTTACGGGATTTTCAAACCTTCCTCCAAAAAAGATACTTATCGTGTGCAATTGAGCGACGGAACAACAACTTTGGGCTATTTGGAAGAAGGAAAAATTGTAATTGAAATGCCTCTTCCTGATGGAACTTTTAACAATCAGATTTTTTCTAAACAATAACTATTTATTAGAAATCAAAACCTATCGAATATGAAGAAAATAATTTACTGCATCTTATTTTTTCTAATTTATCAAGTTGCTTTATCTCAAACTCACCGTTTTTTTTACGAAGTGAAATTTCTGAATGACACTATTAATAAGGAGTATTTAGAAGACATTGTGGTTTTAGATGTAAATCCCGAAAATATAAAATCTTACAGTAATAATTATTTAATCACTGATTCTATGCGACAAAAAGCTCGCAGTGAGCTGTCATTTGTACAACCAATATTCAAAAATAAAATTTCAAAATCTATAAATTCAGATGCTTTCAAAAATTTCGAAAGTATTTATAATAATTATTACAGCATCGAAACTGAAGATAAAATGATTTGGACAATATCATCCGAAAAAAAAGAAATTGGTAGTTTAAAAGTTCAAAAAGCAGAAACCGATTTCGGCGGAAGACATTGGATCGCATGGTTTTCTACAGATCTGCCTTTTCCTTATGGTCCTTATAAATTTAGCGGTTTACCTGGATTAATATTAAAAATTGCTGATTCCCAAAATCAGTATGAATTCAATTTTATTAAAAATAGAAATTTTAAGGAAACACAGGATACAAGTTTCTTCTTGGAGGTTTACTACGGTTTCTTCAAACCAATCGCAGTCAGCGAGAAACAATTTGCAAAATTAAAAATGGACTATTATTTGGATCCATACAGTGATGTAAAATCTGGTCGGGAAAAAGTTACTTTTTATGATGATAATGGAATTGAAAAAGTACCCAACTTTCCGCAAATGACAAGTGATATGCAAAAAATGTTACGGGAAAATAACAATTCGATCGAGCGGAATCAGGGAATTAATTATCCTGTGAAATAAATTAGAGATTAAAATATTCCCAAACCAATCCACCCCGACTTTTTCCTAAGATTTCCTCCAAAGTTTCTCTGGATGATTCTCTTACTCTTTTGACCGATTTCAGTTTTGAAAGTAACAATTCTATTGCTTTTTCGCCGATTCCGGGAATTTCTTCGAGTTCAGATTTGATGGTCGAATTTTTACGGCGCGTTCGGTGATGTTTCACGCCAAATCGGTGAGATTCATCGCGAACTCTTTGCAGAATTTTTAGCGTTTCCGATTTTTTATCCAGATACAAAGGAATCGGATCTTCCGGAAAATAAATTTCTTCCAGGCGTTTTGCAATTCCGATGATGGTTATTTTTCCGTACAAACCAAGCAACTTCAAACTTTTTACGGAAGAAGAAAGCTGCCCTTTTCCACCATCAATTAATATGAGTTGTGGCAACGGTTCGGCTTCGTCCAACAATCTTTTGTACCGGCGATAAATCACTTCTTCCATGGTCTTATAATCATCGGGACCGACGACCGTTTTCGGATGAAAAATTCGGTAATCAGCTTTGCTCGGTTTTCCATCTTTAAAAACAACACACGCCGAAACGGGATTTGTTCCCTGAATATTCGAGTTATCGAAACCTTCGATATGTCGAGGCTCAGTTGGCATTCGCAATAATTTTTGCATCTCTGCCATGATTCGGTTGGTATGCCTTTCCGGATCTACAATTTGCACCGCTTTCAATTTTTCAATGCGGTATTCTTTAGCATTTTTCTCAGAAAGTTCTACTATTCTTTTCTTATCACCGACTTTCGGAACGATCAATTTTACATTCGGTATTTCTAAGGATAAATGAAAAGGAATCAAAATTTCTTTGGAATCAGAATCAAATTTCTGCCGGATTTCGATCATGGCTTCTTCCAAAATATCTTCATCCGTTTCTTCCAGAATTTTCTTGATCTCTGTCGTAAAACTTTGAATAATATTTCCGTTCTGAATTTTAAAATAATTAATGTACGCCGCAGTTTCATCACTCGTCATTCCGAAAACATCAACATCATTGATACTCGGATTTACGACCGTATGTTTGTGCTGATAATTTTCGAGCAGATCGATTCTTTCTTTGATCATCTGCGCGTTTTCAAACTCTAAATTCTGCGCAAAAGTCATCATCTGATTCGTCAAATATTCTTTCGCCGTACGGAAATCTCCTTTAATAATACCACGGATCGCCTCGATCTTTTTGTCGTAATGTTCCTTCATTTCGAGCATTTCACAAGGACCTTCACAATTTTTGATATGGTATTCCAGACAGACTTTATATTTTCCTTCTTCAATTTTTTTCGGAGAAAGATTCAGATTACATGTTCGAATTTTATACAGATGTTTAATGGTGTCGAGCAAAACCTTAGCGGGACGAACTTTCGCATAAGGACCGAAATATTCGGAACCGTCTTTGATTTTAGTTCGGGTCAGAAAAATTCGTGGAAAATCTTCATTTTTAATACAAATCCAGGGATAAGTTTTGTCATCTTTGAGCATCACGTTGTAAAACGGTTGATGTTCCTTAATTAGATTATTCTCCAACAAAAGCGCATCATATTCGCTGTTAACAACAGTAGTTTCGAGCCGGAAAATTTTCGCAACCATGATTCTGGTGCGATAACCTGGCTGATTTTTATTAAAATAAGATAGAACTCTTTTCTTTAAATTCTTCGCTTTACCAACGTACAATAAATTCGCGTTTTTATCATAATATCGATAAACTCCAGGATCGGACGGTAAAGTTTTAAGTTGAAGATCAAGATCAGCATTCATGTTGCAAAAATAAGGATTTTGCTTTGTAAAAAAGAACTTCTTAAAATAAAACCAGTCCGCCAAAATTGACAGACTGGTTTAAAATTATATTTTTAAATGTATTAAGCTTTCACATTTTCAGGGATTTGAATACCAATTATTTTATTTTTATAATCAGCTAATTGAACCACAACTACTTTCACATTATTCTTGAAAAAAGAAGTTTCAGCAAATAATTGTTCGTAATAATTAACGCCTTCGATCAAATTGCTTTTAAAGGTTTTCCATTTTTTAGTCTGAGCATTAGTGAAGCTTTCAGAATATTCTTCAATTTCATTTTTCAAATACTCTACATACATTTTCAATTCGTTCACAAAAATATTCGGACGGTTTGTTTCCGGCATTACATTTTCGTTTCCGTAAATATGTTTGACCATATCAGAAAGTGAAACTTCTTTGTCAAAATACGCCAAATTTGGTCCAGGACAAACGACTACGCCCTGTTTCTCTCCTTTAATTGGAATCTCACTTTCCAGATAAGAAGAGTTGACCAATCCGACACAAAGACAAGATTTTTCAGTAATTTTTGTTTTTCTTTTATCGTACTCTTTCAAAGATATTATCTCTTTTACCTCTTCCAGATCATTCAGTTTAACGGTTTGATATTTTCTGGAAGCCGTACAAATTCCTTCTGGTCCAAATTCTTTACTCAAAGCCAGATATTTTTTCGGACAAGAACTACCAGCTTTCTCTTTATTAATTTTCTCCTGTTTGAAAAACTCATTCGTGCTTCCTTTAATGGTGTTAAAAGGAATTCCGAGCGGAGAAATATTGCTTAAGTAAAAATCTTCTTCTTTGGATTTAGACAATAATTCTCTCGTTTCTTTGTCAACAGAAGTCGCTTCCGGAACCAATAAAAATGGCGAACCCCAACCAATACTATCGACTTGATAATTCTCCAACAAAAACTCGTGTTCTTCCGCAGTACCTACTCCACCCTGAACGGTGATTTTCATTTCTAAAGGTTGTGCCGGAACAGGAATTTCTTTTTGAGTCAAAGCATTTACCATCAATTCATGAGCAGAAGCGATCAGATCATTTTTCTTTTGTTTGAATTCTTCCATGATCGGACCAAGCAATAAACCATCGGTTGCAAAAGCGTGACCGCCACAGTTTAAACCAGATTCTACGCGGTATTCAGAAACCCAAAGTCCTTTTTTTGCCAAGAAATTTCCCTGAATCATCGCCGAACGGAAATCACTTACTTTCAAAATAATTTTCTTTTTTAATTCTCCTTTCTCATTTGGAAAAAAATCTGGAAAAGATTCAAAATAACTGTACAATCTCGGATTCATTCCGGCAGAAAGTACGATTGAAGAAGAAAGTTTGCTGTTGGCAAAACCTCTCAAAGAAACATGAGCATCATTGAAAATGACAGGTAATTGTATACCTTTTACGAAATTATCTTTATCTACTTTGGTCATGACATTCACATCAATACTTCCGGGAGAAAGGTGAGTTTCTAAGAATTTCCAGACATTTTCGGTGAAGTTTTCTTTTTGTTCAGCCAAGTTTTCCAATCCTTTTTTAATATCCGATTTGTTAGGAAGAATATCAATGTATTGCTGAAGAGCTTCTTTGCTTTTGCTCAATTCTTTCTTAAAGTTTTCAAACTTCAAATTAACGACGTCATGAACCATATCAAGATAAGCTGTAATTCTTTTCGCGCGGTAATCTTCAATTTTATTTGAAATTTCCGTGTAACTGAAATTGTTTCTTTTGTGGTACAAACTGTTCATTTTCTCAATGATTTCGTCATCGATGATTGAAATTACTGAAGAGATTCCGTATTGTGCAACTCTGATCGGACTGTCGATCGTATAAGCCAATCCCATAACCGGAATGTGAAAATTGTGTGCGGGCTTTTTCTTATTCATATTTTTTATTGATCTCTTTATTAACTAGATAATTTTAAATAACCATCAAAATTAGAATTAAATTTTTAATTATGTATCGGATACTACATTTATTAACGTTCTGATTTTATGACTTTTATCAGTAAATAAAAAAAACATTCAACTGTTCCTGCAGATTTTTAAAAAAGCGTATTTTTAAGCAAATTCTATTTAATGAAAATTTACGGCGTCGATACTTTTACGATTACTGATATAATGGCGATTTTGAAAAATCCCAAAGAAGCAAAACTTAACAAAGAAGCGAAACAGAAAATTCTGAAATCTCAAAGCAACGTTCAGAAAATAGTAGCTTCTGACAAAACGGTGTACGGGATTAATACGGGTTTTGGACCGCTTTGCGACGTGAAAATATCGGAAGAGGAAACAGCTCAACTTCAATATAATTTAATTATTTCTCACTCAGTTGGCGTTGGAAAACCGATTGCTAAGGATTATTCCAGAGTGATGATGATTGCAAAAATTCATGCATTATCGAAAGGATTTTCCGGCGTTTCGCTGGAAGTGATCGAGCGATTGATCATCATGTTGGAAAAAGATATCATTCCAGTTGTGCCGGAACAAGGTTCTGTTGGAGCTTCAGGTGATTTGGCTCCTTTGGCTCATTTAGTCTTACCGCTTTTAGGTTTAGGAAAAGTATGGCAACAGGATGAAATTGTAGAAACTGGAAAAGTTTTAGAAAAATATGGTTTACAACCTTTGCAACTTGGTCCAAAAGAAGGACTGGGTTTAATTAATGGAACTCAGTTTATTTTAGCACACGCCATTTTAGGCTTGAATAAATTTGAATACTTATTAAATCTAGCCGACTTAACTGCAGCAGTAAGTTTAGAAGCCTATCGAGGTTCATCAAGTCCATTTAAAAAAGAGCTTCATGATATTCGTCCGTTTGATGGCAGTAGAAAAGTAGCTACGAGAATGCGGAAGTTTCTAAAAGATTCCGACAATTTAAAAAGTCATGAATTCTGTGATCGTGTTCAAGATCCTTATTCCATGCGATGCGTTCCGCAAGTTCACGGTGCGAGTAGAAATGCTTACGAACATTTAAAAAATTTAGCAGAAACAGAATTGAATTCTGTGACGGATAATCCGATTATTTTAAGTTCTGAAGAATCAATTTCCGGTGGAAATTTCCATGGGCAATTACTAGCTTTACCTTTAGATTATGCGACTTTGGCAGTTGCGGAACTCGGAAATATTTCAGACCGAAGAAGTTATCTTTTACTGGAAGGAAAATATGGTTTACCAAGATTATTGACGGAGAGTTCAGGATTAAATTCCGGATTTATGATTCCACAATACACTTCTGCAGCGTTGGTTACCGAAAATAAAACTTTGTGTTTCCCGGCTTCTGCAGATTCTATTCCGACGAGTTTGGGACAGGAAGATCACGTTTCCATGGGAAGTATTTCGGGGAGAAAATTTAATCAGGTTTTAGGGAATTTAGAAAACATTCTTTCAGTAGAATTGATGTTTGGTGCGCAAGGATTAGAATTCCGACGTCCTGCAAAATGTTCGAAATATGTTGAAACTGCTTATTCTCTGATCCGAACAAAAGTTGCGAAATTAGAAGAAGACCGATTGATCGGCGAAGATATGTTGGCAATTGCGGACTTGATCAGAGATAGAAAATTTGAGGTTAATTAATTGTATCTAAATGCTATCATTAATCATCTTTCTATCCAATCCATCCATAAAAAAATTCCATCAAAATTAATTGATGGAACTTTTTATTCTATTGATTTACTATTGTTTACAGCTTCACTTCATTTTTTTTCAGATCTTTCTCTTTCTGTTTTTCGAGCTTTTTAAAATAACCACGGAAAAAGAAATTGTGTTTTAAAGCTTCCATATTTTGATTCAATTTGTCCGCAGCTTCTTTAACACTTACCACGGTAGAGTCGATATTTTTAACCAAAACCGGATCTTTGGTGATATAGTTTAAAGTTCCTTTTCCATTTTTAATTTCGTCCACATAATCATTCAAACTTTTGGTTGCCTTGTTAATATCCTGACCAGATTTTTCTAAGTTGCCAAAAACATCTTGAATTTGCTTACGAGATTTTGGATCACTCAAAAGAACTGCAGCAGCACTTTGATCGTAATTTATTTTAGAAATTATGGCGTTCACTTGAGCCATTGCTCTGTTACTACCTTCTGCGGTTCGCTTCAATGCAGCAAATGATCGACGCAAATCATGTTCCAATAAAGAGTCACTTAATATCGCACCCAAAGCTCCTTTTCCACCCACCACTTTATGCGTAATTTTTGCAAGATCCGAAGTGATCAAAGCTGCGCTCGCATTGGTTTTGCTAAAGGTCTCGAGAATTTCATCTACGGTCACCTTAGTTTTTATTTGAATTTGATCCCCTGAAACCACCATTTTTGCAGCTTTATTTTCTCCGGGAACAATGTTGACGACCATGCTTCCAACCAAACCGTCTGAAGCAATTGATGCAATGGCATCTTTTTTAATAAATCTCGCCGCTTCTTCATCCACCGACATTTCCACCCTAATTTTTCCTTCATCTTTCATTTCTATTTTGCTCACGGTTCCTACATTCACGCCCGAATACCGAACATTATTGCCAATCTGCAAACCACTTACATCGGTAAAAATCGCAGATAACTGAATATTTTTGCTAAAGAGGTGTTGCCGTTTTCCCACAAAATACAACGCGGTAACCAGAAGAATTGTCCCGAGTACGACGAAAATGCCGACATTCATTTTTTTTGAGGTAGATTTTTCCATACTATTAATTTTTAAAGAAGGCCTGAACTTGTGGATCTTCGGATTTTAAAAGTTCCTCATAAGTTCCTTCTGCATAATTAATTCCATCAACCAGTAAGATCATGCGGTTCGAAATAACTCGGGCGCAATCTACGTCATGCGTAATGATAATGGAAGAGGTTTTATATTTTAATTGAATATTTCTTAACAGTTCAATAATTTCTTTCGAAGTGATCGGATCTAAACCTGTTGTAGGTTCATCATACATGAGAATTTTCGGTTTTAGGATCAAAGCTCTTGCAAGCGCAACTCTTCTCTGCATTCCACCGGAAAGTTCAGAGGGCATTAAATCGATGGTTTTTCCCAGACCAACATCATCCAAAGCTTCTTTTACTAAAACTTCCGTTCCTGTAAAATTTTTAATTTTGTCTTTATGCCTTCTTAAAGGAAATTCCAGGTTTTCCCGAACCGTCATCGAATCGTACAAAGCACTTCCTTGAAAAAGAAATCCAATTTCAGTTCTTAAAATATCGAGTTCTTTTTGTCCCATCTTCGTAATATCTTCTCCATTGATGGTGATGCTTCCGCCATCGGCTTGAATTAATCCGACCAAACATTTAACCATAACAGATTTTCCGGAGCCGGATTTTCCCATGATCGTCAAATTTTCACCTTCAAAAAGTTTTAAATTAAAACCTTTCAACACCTGATTGTCGCCAAAACTTTTGGTGATATTTTTCAGTTCTAAAACTACTTTTTTTGAATTATTTTCTTCCATTTTTTAAATATCAAAAATAATATCAGTTACAAATACGGCGATAAAGTCGATGATAAAAATCAACATTGAGGTGTAAACAACCGCTGCATTAGAAGCTTCGCCCACGCCGACGGTTCCTTTCGCACAATTATAGCCTTTAAAACATCCAATTAAACCGATTGCAAAACCAAAGAAAAATGTTTTGATCGTTGCGGGAATAATGTCACCAAATGCAATTGCTTTGAAAACTTTACTAAAATATAAAGTATAGGAAACATCTGATTTTAAATTTTCCACAAGTGCAGAACCGAAAAGCGCGATAGCATCTCCGATAATTACTAAAAGTGGGAGCATTAAAGTTGCCGCTGCGATTCGCGTTACGACCAAATATTTAAAAGGATTCGTACCGGAAACCTCCATCGCATCGATTTGCTCTGTAACGCGCATGGAGCCCAATTCTGCACCGATTCCCGAACCAATTCTTCCCGCACAGATCAGCGCAATAATTACAGGGCCAATTTCCCGAATAATAGAAATACTGATCATGGAAGGAATCCAGGATTCTGCACCAAACTGTTCCAAAGTTGGCCGAGATTGCAGTGTAAATACCAATCCCAAAATAAATCCAGTTACAGAAACCAAGAGTAAAGATCGATTGCCAATATTATAACATTGTCGGATCAATTCTTTAAACTCAAAAGGTGGAAAAAACACTTCCCGAAAGAAACGTCCTCCAAACAAGGTAATATCTCCAATTTCGGCGAAAAAAGATTTGGTATTATCCAATAAAGCAGAATTTTTAAACATACAAATCGGTGTTAATCAAATGTAGTTATATTTATAGTGAATACAATATAATAAAATCAGCAGAAATCTGGCGATTTTTGCTTTCGTCACGTACTGAAATTTATATTTTAATCATTAAAAATTTAACGCTAATAAAATAGGGTTTAATCACCCGAAATTTAATTTCGTGAAATTATAAATTTGTAATCATTTAAACAACAAAATATGAAAACAAAGATTAAAATTTTCTTACTTGCTTTGTCAGGAATTTTACTTAACTGCAAAGAAGCAAAACCGGTGAATCCTATCTACAATACTGCATGGGCTGGAGTTGCAAATATTCCAACAGCTCAAAATATCGTCCTTAAATTTAGTGGCGATGACATCGACGTTATGTTAAAAGATAAAATTGTAGAGCAAATGAAATTTAAAGTTTCAAATGATACGTTACATATTGAAAAAACGATGGGCGGTTCACCTTGTCCTGTAAAAAGTAAAGGTGTTTACAGATATATTATTGAAGGTGATCAACTGAGTTTAAAATATGTTTCAGATGAATGTGATTCCCGCCAATATAATATGACGGTTTCCAATTTTAAGAAGGTAGCATTTGAAGATTAGGAATCTTCTTTTAAAGATTAATTGAATTGAAATCTTTCAATTTTAAAACATTTCAATTTCAAAAAATCTCAATCGGAAATGATTGAGGTTTTTCTTGGAAGGGAAAAATTAAAAATCTCTTGGAAAGATTGACCATAATGCAAAGAATTTTAGAATAACTTTTTATCTTTAGCCTATGATTAAATTTTTCGGTGGGATTTGTCTTTTCATATCCCTTTTATTTTCCGCACAATCCATTCCACAAACTTCTTCAGAGCTATACGACGATCTTCTTCGGTTGCAAAATAATACCACAGTAATGTATTTGGCGGCACATCCCGATGACGAAAATACCAGAATTATTTCCTGGCTCACCCATGAAAAACATGTTGATGCAGTTTATTTATCCTTAACTCGAGGTGATGGTGGACAAAATTTGATCGGCACCGAAAAAGGAGAATTATTAGGTTTGCTTCGTACGCAGGAACTTTTGGAAGCCCGAAAAGTCGATAAAGGAAGACAATGGTTTACGAGAGCTTTAGATTTTGGTTATTCCAAAACGGCGACAGAAACTTTGAAATTCTGGGATAAACAGCAAATCTTAGCCGATGTAGTTTGGGCAATTCGTAAAAATAAACCCGAAATTATCATCACTCGGTTTGATCCAAATTCTAATGGTGAAACTCACGGACATCATACTTCTTCTGCGCTTTTAGCCATGGAAGCATTTGATTTGGCAGGCGATCCAAAAGCTTTTCCGGACCAGTTGAAATATGTAAAAGTTTGGCAACCTAAACGAATGTTCTACAATACAAGCTGGTGGTTTTTTGGAAGTAAAGAGAATTTTGACAAAGCAAACAAAAGTGATCTATATTCCATCAATGTTGGAAATTATTATCCAACACTAGGAATTTCTAATAACGAAATTTCTTCTAAAGCACGAAGCAAACATGCTTGTCAAGGTTTCGGAATGGCTTTGGAAAGAGGTTCTGATTTAGAATATTTAAAATTTTTAAAAGGTGACAAACCAAAAACCAATGATATTTTTGAAGGAATACAACTTTCCTCAGAAGGCGGAACTTTTAAAACGCAGATGGATAAAACTATTTCTGAATTTGATTATAGCAATCCGCAACTTTCTTTGAATAATCTCCTTCAGGTTTATGTCCTCTTGAAAAAAAATAATGCAGATGATTTAAAAATACAACAGGTTAAAGATTTAATTTTACAAACGCAGGGAATTTATTTTGAATGGACGACAAAAAATGGTTTCGGAACTTTTAATCAAGAAATTTCCACCAACTTAGAGATTACCAACAGAAGTAATGCAACTATAAATGTCTCCATTTCCGGAAGTGGTAACAAAGAAATTTTAGCCAACGAATCCTATAAAGCCACTGAGAAATTAAAATTGGATGATGTAAAATTGTCCAATCCATACTGGCTTCAGGAAACTCCGAAAAATAATTTTTATGTCGTCAATAATCCAGAAGATATTGGACAACCGGAAATTTTAAATCCCATTAAAAAAGCAGTTACGATTAATTTTGGTCCGACAAAAATTGATTTCAATATTCCTTTGAAACAAAAAACGGTGAATCCCTCTATTGGGGAACGTTACGAACCTTTTTATATTGTTCCCGCTTTTGTGGCAAATTTCGATCAGGAAAATTTTATTTTCAGCAATCAACCCAAACAAATAACGGTTGAAGTAGAAAGTTTCGTGGTGAATTCTTCCGCGAAAGTTTCCTTAAAAACAAGTAAAGACTGGAAAGTTTCGGAACCACAAACAATTAATTTTATAGAAATTGGTGAAAAGAAAAAAGTGCTTTTTACCGTGGAACCAATTTCGAAAAACGCCAATTCTTTTATCGAAGCGATTGTAGAATCTCAGGGAAAAATCTATGATCAATCTTTAAATGTGGTCGATTATCCACATATCGACCGACAGATTTGGCTTAGAAATGCACAGGCAAAGATTCAAAATTTAGATTTGAAAATTCCGAATGTTAAGATTGCTTATCTGAAAGGTTCGGGCGACGAAATCCCTTCCTCTTTGCGAGCAATTGGCTTACACGTTGATGAGTTGGATTTAAAAAACTGGAATCCCTCCCTTCTAAAAAATTATGATGTTTTAATTTTAGGAATTAGAATTTATAATACGCAGCCCGAAATGGCTTTGATCAATAAAGACCTTTGGAAATTTGTGGAAAACGGTGGTTTGGTCATTAATCAATACAATGTGAACCGCGGTTTACTGACGGATGAAATCGCACCTTTCCAATTAAAATTGGGCTCAAATAGAATTTCTGAAGAAGATGCAAAACTGAAATTTCTGTTTCCGAATCATCCTGTATTTAACGTTCCAAACATCATGATAGAAAAAGACATGGACAATTGGGTTCAGGAAAGAGGATTATATTTCGCTGATGATTATGATCAAAATTTAATTCCGCTTTTAGAAGGAAATGATACGGGAGAATCTCCCCAAAAAGGAATATTATTAGCAGGAAAATACGGAAAAGGAACTTATGTTTATACGGGTTTATCGTTCTTCCGAGAATTACCGGCGGGAGTTCCTGGCGCGTATAAATTATTTATGAATATTCTGGCGCTGGGGAAAACGAAAAAATAAGCGCACAGATTTTAACTGAAAACTTGCACACGGATGACACAGATTTGCACAGATTTATTTACAGTGTCATGACAAAACAATATTAAATCCTTGAGAATCCGTGAAATCTGTCGGCGTTTTTTGCACACGAATTTGCACAGATTTAAACAGATCTTTATTGATTTGCAAATGTGAAAATGCAGGAATCATTTTTTAACTAGCAGAAAAAAAACATCCGTGACAATCTGTGAAATCTGTGCGCCAAAAATTTAAAAAAAATGTGCTAAAATATGAATCAGGAAAAAAATACGAATTGGAAAACGCTCTACACTGCGCTATTGATCATTACGGTTTTAATGATTGTTGCCATGCTCATCTTTCAAAACTATTATAAATGAAAAGTTTAGACTGGGCAGTTCTCATTTTCGTTCTGCTATTCATCGTCATTTACGGGATTTATAAATCTAAAAAAGTAACAACATCGGAATCATTTTTGGGCGGAAAAACCAATCCATGGTGGATGGTCGGATTGAGCATTATGGCGACACAAGCGAGTGCCATCACGTTTTTATCAACTCCCGGACAAGCCTATCACGACGGTTTGGGCTTTGTGCAATTTTATTTTGGTTTGCCCATTGCGATGGTTATTCTTTGCGTTTGGGTGCTTCCAAAATTTTTCAAAATGAACGTTTTAACAGCGTATGAATATTTAGAAAAACGATTCGGACTTTCGACCAGGATTTTAACAGCGATCCTATTTTTAATTCAAAGAGGTTTGGCAGCCGGAATTACCATTTTTGCACCGGCCATTATTCTATCCACCATTTTAGGTTGGAATCTGATTTTAACCAATATTGTGATCGGAAGTTTGGTGACGATCTATACTTTAGTTGGTGGTACAGAAGCAGTGAGTCAGACCCAGAAACAACAGATGATTGTGATTTTTATCGGAATGTTTCTGGCCTTTTTTCTCATCGTAGAGAAATTACCTTTAGATTTAAATGATGCGTTGCTTTATTCCGGTAAAATGGGGAAACTCAATGCTGTGAGTTTTGAATTTAATTTGAATAACCGCTACAATATTTGGTCAGCATTTTTGGGCGGAACGTTTTTATTCCTCAGTTATTTTGGCACCGATCAAAGTCAGGTTCAAAGATATCTGACGGGGAAAAGTTTGAAGGAAGCGCGACTTGGATTGCTCTTTAATGGCTTGTTCAAAATCCCCATGCAGTTCTTTATTCTGTTTATCGGAGTGATGGTTTTTGTGTTTTTCCAGTTTGAAAAGACACCTTTAAATTTTAATCCACTTTCTCAAACCCTCAAAAATAATACGGAATATAAAGCTTTGAATTCTGATTATGATCAAATTCACGAAGAGAAAAAACAAAAAATCGCAGTCTGGAAAACCGATCATTCCGAGAAAGTGATGTCGGAACTGAAAGATCTTCAGGCGAAAGAAGTCGTCATCAGAGAAGATGTAAAAAAATTAATCAATAAAGAAGCGCCGGATATTGAATCAAATGATAAGGATTATGTCTTTATCTATTACATCCTCAATTATTTACCAACCGGAATTGTCGGCTTATTGATCGCGGTTATTTTATCTGCGGCAATGAGTTCTACGTCTTCAGAACTGAATGCTTTGGCAACAACGACCGTCGTAGATATTTACAAGCGAAATTTCGCACCCGATATTTCAGAAAAAAAATACCTGAATGCTTCCAGATTGTTCACCTTGATGTGGGGAATGGTCGCCATTTTCTTTGCCGTGAATGCGAGTTTGTTTGAAAACTTAATTCAGGCAGTGAATATTATTGGCTCCTTATTTTACGGTGTTATCCTGGGCGTTTTCGCAATCGCCTTCCTCTTTCCAAAAATCGGCGGAAAAGCAACAATGTGGAGTATTTTGATTGTAGAACCTGTGATAATTTTGCTCTACTTTTTAGATTTTAAAGAGGTGATTGAACTGGAGTTTCTGTGGCTGAATCCGATTGGATGTTTGCTGATGATTGCGGTTGCGAGTGTACTTCAAAGGTTTTTTAAAAATGAAGATCCTGCTATAATTGAAGTTGTATAATTAAATAACCCTTTTAACCAATTTTATTTTTAATTTACATCCATAAAATTTCAGATAAATTTTTAACACTATCTAAATCATGAAAAAACTAATTGTTCTTTTCGCCTTCCTAATGTTTGGTTTGAATTTCAGCTTTGCCCAAACGTATCCAAGCAGTTACACCGACGGCAAATATGTGCAAGTAAATGGCGCAAAACTCTATGTATTAGAAGTCGGAAAAGGCGATCCGATGATCATCATTCCGGGCGGACCGGGCGGAAATCATATCGGTTACCGCGCTTTTGATGCACTGGCAAAAGACAATAAAATTATTTACTACGATGCATTCGGCAGAGGAAAAAGTGATACCGCAAAAGTAGTTAAAGAATATACTTTGGCGCGCGATATTGAAGATATCGAAGGTTTGCGAGTAGCACTAAAATTAAATAAGATCAATGTTCTGGGACATTCTTACGGCGGTTTGGTTGCACAAGGTTACGCTTTAAAATATCCCCAGAATGTGAGTCATTTAATTCTGGCCGATACTTTTCACAGTTATCTCATGTGGCAAAAAAATGATGACAATTCCAATCACGAAATTAAAACCAACTACCCCGAAGTCTGGGCAGAACTCATGGCAATTCGGGAAAAAGGCGCAGTTTCCAGCGATTCTGCCCATCAAAATATTTATGGCAAAGTACCTTACGGTTTTTTATATGCGTACAATCCTGATAATTTTATTTCCAAAAATTCAAAGCCTTATCCGAATCCTTTCAATTCAAAACTTTATTACCAGATGGTCGGTCGCGACGGCGATTTTATTGTAGGAAGTGACATCGGGACTTTCGACTTTCGCAAAGAATTAAAAAATCTAAAAATGCCCGTCTTAATTTATGGCGGCAGATACGATCGCGTCGCCGTACCCGAAATGATGGTAAAATACAAAGACTATTGTCCGCAAGCAAAATTTGTAATGTTCGAAAAATCCGGGCATAATCCACAGGTTGAAGAACCGGAGAAATTATTTCCGTTGATTGAGGGATTTTTGCATTGAGGATTTTACATTAAAAGCCTTCATCATTGTAATCTAGTATCTAGATTATATAGAAAAACTCAGCTGGAGTTTTTGTGGTTGAATCAGATTGGCGCTTGTTGATAATTGGGGTTGCGAGTATGTTGAAGAGGATTTGTACAAATGGAAATACTTAAATAAATTAAAGATTACAATTAATTTTATATTGATCTTAATTAAAAATAAATTCTGAAAAAGTGTCCGTTTTCATAATATCAATTTTAAAATTGGCATTATCGTCTTTCAATATTATTACACTATCAAATCCTAACTTATCTAATTTTTCCATAGTCGCTAATTCTCCTTCTTTCAATTGCAAAACTGTTCGCAAAAGCCAATCAGACATTGCCTTATTTGGATCGGTCATCAAAGCTTTTGAATTGTCTTGACAGACTTTAGCTGTAAAAATTTCTCCTGTTGGTATTTCTAAATTGAAATGCTCATCTCTTTTTGGAAAAAAATCAGGGAATTTTCTGTGGATTTCAATCGGGATTGGAATGTAGATTTCTCCATAATTTCTTTTTCTACCCCCTGCATTCCATTGATTTAATCCACTTTTCTCAAATATGAATTTTTCTTTTTTATAAATTCCATATAATGGCAAAATAACATAATTTTCTCCTTTTTGAAGTTTATTAGTTGCAGGTTTTAAATCTTTATTTTCTTCAAATAATTCAAGCAATAAAGTATATGGGTCTTCAATTATTTCAATAGGTAATCGGAAAGCTTTTGATGGAATTATAAATTTTCTAAAAAGTGTGCTTTTTGAATAATTAAAAGAATAGAAATTATGTCCATCTTCAAATTGTAAACTCGCTTTGTTGTTTTTTACTGAATGTATATTAGAAATATCAATCACATCGTAATCAGTTTCAAAAAGTAAAAGTTCTTTTTCCTTTCTTGCAACAATATGATACAAGGAGTTTTCAATGTCGTAAACTCTATTTGCCAAATTTATTCTATCGTTTCTGAATTCCCCTAATTTGATAGCTAACTCTTTGCCTTTGAATTCTGATAAAACCCTTGAAAGAGAATTAAATTCTGCTACTTTTTCATTGCTATTATTACCATTACAAGTAAAAGTTTTTAAGCCAATACCAATTGAATTATAGTTTGCATCAAAAGCTGTATCAGATCTTGATAAATTTCCTGCATCAAAACTTCGGCAAAATATATTTTCAGCAACTCTATAATTGATAAATGGAATAGCACTCTCACTAAATAAACCAGAGAGTTTAGAAACAGCTGAAAGTAATTTTAAATAATTTCCCTTATTTTCTATGTCGATTTCTGCAAATGATTTCATAAAACATTTATTATTTCATTACTGATCCTCTCAATTAAAGTAGTTGTTACGGAATTACCAGCTTGCATATACAGTCTACTATTTGCCAGATTTGGTAGAATATAATTTTCTGGATAACCTTGAAATAAAAAACATTCCTTCGGTGTCAATTTTCTAATTCCAAAATCATCTTTGATAAGTGGCACATTATGTCCACCAGTTCCCATGTTAGCTGTTAATGTAGGACAAACATTGCTTTTATTCTCTCTGGCATAAACTCTTCGCCATTGATAAACTGTATCTTTGGAGACCATCGTTTTTGCCAATTCTGGATAATATTGATGGTCTTTTTTATAATATAAATTTTCAGCTTGCTTTCCTTTTTCTAAAATATCGTGGATCGTTTTTGTTAATTTAATTGCCTCGGGAAATTTAAAATCAGCATAATTCTCAACTTGTTCTGGATCAAATGCAACAATGAAAATTCTTTCACGATTTTGCGGAATATTTGCATGAGTAGCAGAATTTAAAATCTTTGTGTAAACCTTATACTTTAATTTATTTTCTAAAATATCAACAATTGTTTTAAACGTGTTTCCCTTGTCGTGCGAAACTAGATTTTTTACATTTTCTAAAAAAATAACTTTTGGTCTATGCTTTTTAACAATTTGCTCAATGTCAAAAAACAAAGTTCCTCTTGTGTCTGCAAAACCTTTTCGGTTTCCTGCAATTGAAAAAGCTTGACAAGGAAAACCGGCACAGAGCAAATCAAATTTATCAGGTATATATCCTTTCGTACTTTCTTTTGTAATATCACCAAATGGAACTTCTCCAAAGTTTCCTTTATAAGTAATCTTAGCAAACTTATCCCACTCACTTGTAAATACACATTTTCCTCCTAAATTTTGCAAAGCCAAACGAAATCCTCCAATCCCCGCAAATAAATCGATGAAAGTAAATTTTGGTTTCTCAACTGGTGCAAATGGAATATCATCCATTTCGAAAAGCCCCATTTGCAAAGCCTCTTCCGCAACCTTCGTTGTGATTATATTCTCAGGATATTTATTTTCTAAAATTTCTTTGGTAAATTTTATAGCATCATCTTTAAAGAAATTAGAAATCTTCTTATTTTTTAGACTTTGTAAATAATGCGTAAGAACTGCCTCTTGATTATTATCTGACTCGATTAATTTTATTCTAAACTGCTTATCACCAACAGTCTCTAAAGATATTTTTTCTGTAAACTTCATTAGTAATCTTTTATTAGAAAAGCTCTTTAATATCTATTTCCAAGGCAATCGCAATTTTCTCAATCAATTCGATAGAAACATTAGTCTTACCTTTTTCAATTAAATGCATATAAGCTCTATCGATGTTTGCTTTTAAAGCAAGCTTTTCTTGAGACAAAGATTTCTCTATTCTCAACTCATAAATTCGCTTTCCTAGCTTTTCCTTAACATTCATATTGTCCCTTTCAATTGTTGTAAATTTTAAATTTTGTTGTCAATACTACAACTGGCAATAAGCCACATTTCTACTTTTAATTAAATAATCTCAATGCATGATAGACGAACCTATGAGCGAAGAATTTTTGCAAAAAAAATCCCCGTTAATCAATCGATTAACAAGGACTCCAATTATTATTACCAATTCCCTCTCAGATCTTTTTATTAAAAAAACAAAAAAAAGGGTTTTTTAACGGTCGTTAATAAACCCTTCTTTCTTTAATTTCACATCTAATTAATCCATTAAAAAATAATACCATGGCATCAACATCCGAAGTAGGCCACGCCAAAAATGTCGCAAACCTACAAGACCTTATCGAATTTATTACAGCTTACGGCGCAACCTACAACCCTTCAAAAAGTAATCTTCAGCTTCCCCAGATTCTTGCCCTAAAAGCTGCCGCCGAAACTTCTTTAACAGAAGTTATCGCCAAAAATACCGACTTCAATACCAAAGTAAATCATCGCGTAATCGCCTTTAGCGATGTGAAACCACTCTCTACCCGCCTCGTCGCTGCGTTGCAAACAACCGATGCTTCCGAACAAACCATCGATGATGCAAAAACATTCAACAATAAAATTCAGGGTAAAGGTTCTTCCGCGCCAAAAACACCGCTGAATCCACTTGAACCTGCACCCAAAACCATTTCAAACAGCCAACAATCCTATGACCAACTTATTCAGCATTTTACCGGTTTAAAATCAGTCTTAGAGTCGGAACCGACTTATGCTCCTAATGAAACAGAATTGCAAATAGTCACCCTCGATACAAAAATTACCGACTTTAACCAAAAGAATACTGCCGTCGCACAAACATACACCGCCGTCAGTAACTCTAGAATTGCTAGAGACAAAGTCCTTTATACTGATCAAAATTCCATCTACGAAACCGCGAAAGAAGTAAAACTCTACGTGAAAGCCCTATTCGGCGCAAACAGTCCAGAATTTGCGCAAGTAAAAGGAATAGACTTCAGAAAACCGAAACTTTAATCGCTACTTAAAATATAATTCGGCCCTTGGAAAAAGAATATTCTGACACTGCAAAAGAAATATCTGACACCTCAGAAGAAATATCTGCCACTGCAAAAGGAAACGAATATCCCGCAACCAGAAACTACCGCCCTGCAAATGATAACTCGCATGCCGCAAGTAGAAACTACCATCACGCAACTAGAAACTCGAAACCCGCAACTAGAAACTTACGTCCTGCAACTAAAAACTCGAAACCCGCAAATAGAAACGAGTCTCCCGCAAGAGAATAGTCTGCCACTGCAAAAGGATTATTACACACAAAGAAAAAACGCAACAAAAAATGGACACCAAACTTTGGGGTCCATTATAATTATAAAATAAGTAGTCTTACTTCTTACTCCACTTCGCAATATTATCCGTATTAATTTTCACGTAATCCTCATTACCCTCTTTCTTTGCAAGCGCTAAAGATTGAGTGGCGGTAGCAATTGCCACTTTCTTCATTCCATTAGCAGCTTCAATTTCAGATTTTAATTTCAACATGTAATAGGTATCCGGTTGAAGCGCATTCGCTTTCTCCGTATATTCCAAAGCTTTCTTCAGATCCATCCCTTCCTGAAGATAATAACCCGCAGCTTGATGATAATCCCCGGCTTTTGCCTCCTTCGAACCTAAAGTCGTGTTGATCGATTCCAAAACCTCTTTCTTAGAATCCATAACGATCGGAACTTTCACCATCGTGTTTTCCCAGTTCATCACAAGATTTGCTTTATCAGTTTTAAGATCATCAAAACCGATAATAAAAGTTTCAAACATAGTTGCACTTTTCTCTGCTTTCACTTTAGTTCTGGCCGCAATTTGATCCGCTTTCAATTCTTTCGGCGCACCCCACTGTTCCGTATCCTTATAAAGAATAACTTCCCACTGGTTCGTTGAAGGAATGGTGTAAAGCGCATACTTCCCGGCCGGAATAGCGATGCCATTAAAAGTAGCATCATTTTTAAAAGTGATATCGGTAGAACCATTTGCACCCGTTCGCCAAACTTGATCCATCGGAACCAGATTACCAAAAACCTTTCGGCTGTTCGCAGACGGTCGGGAATATTCCACCGTAACCTCAGAAAGTCCAATAGTTTGCTTCACCATCGCAGCCGGACTCGGTTGCGGAGTTTTCACCTGTGCATTGCCCATTGCAACTGCACCAAGGAATAATAAAGATAAGATACTTTTTTTCATGACAGATTTAATTAGATTATCAATAAGTTTTAAAGATACTTCAAATTAGAATGAGTCACAAGTCTCTACAAAGACTTTAATACTTTTCCTAACTGTAAAACTATGAACACATACTTATCTTTAAATAAATACATTCTCAATGAGGAGCACCCAGACTTTTCCTTCTACCAGGCAACAACCAGCTGTCCGCTATATCTTTTTTGCTTCAATATTTCGGCTCAGAAATCAAATCATTGCCGGCAAAAAAGGATACCGCTTCCATCTGGGCTAAAACTTCAGGCATTTCATCTTTCCACGGAATACACAAATAAAAATACCGAACCGATTTGTTAGTCTATCTGTCTATTATCTATCCGTCTTTCATCTGAGTTTACAGCACAAAAAAACCTCATACAAATAAATGTATGAGGTTTAAAAAAACTGGCGGCGACCTACTCTCCCGCTTACGCAGTACCATCGGCGCTAGAGGGCTTAACTTCTGTGTTCGGAATGGGAACAGGTGAGCCCCTCTGCTAAAACCACCCTAAAGTTGGTTTTGTACAAAAGGATGTACAGTATATGTATATTAAATAAGACTAAT
>NZ_JSYL01000010.1 GCF_000812865.1 Kaistella jeonii
GAAAGATGGATTAGAGCTTTATCTGGGAATACAAAAATGGTTATTGAGATATCACAACAGAAGTCATCAAGGAATACAGCTTAAAAAACCACTGGAAAAGTATAAATCAGCAGCATAAAAAACAATTAAGAAACAGCTAATTGTGGTCTAGAGAAATGAGGGTAGAATATATATTCGGTTTTACCATCTGTTTTAGTAATTGATAATTCTGCACGAAATTGTACTCGTGCATTTACACAATGCGCACCGTCATTGCCAGTAGCGGAGATCGAGGCAGAAATCAGAGTAGCAGCACCACTTGTTTTATTAAAACTGTAAATAGCATCATTTGTATTTGAATTACCATATACAGCACCCGTAATAGTATCAGTGTACATTGCACCAAAACTACTTTCATTACCAGTTGCACCTATAAAAGTAACTGCACCTGAAGTAGGATTAATCGTAAATAAATTATCTGTGGTATTATCAACACCGTACAATAAACCATCTACTTTGTTGTAGGCAATATCTAAAGGTTTAGGAGCACCACCGGTGAAATTAATCAAGGTAGCTACTTTTGTAGTAAGATTAATTTTGTAGAAATTGGCAGTTTCGTTTGACTACATGAAATCTTAATTGCACCTCGCTATGATTGAGTAAACTGAATATAAAATTTTATAATTTGAAGGCTTTATAAATAAAGACCCTTTTTTTCAAAAGGGTCTTTATAGTCTAGGATAAAAAGTATAATCCCATATTATGGACGGAATTAAAATTAACTTATAAATTTAATTTATAAATTCATTTTTTATGGTTTCCAATAACTCCATTTGCTGCCATTGTAAACGGCAAGTCTTTTTGCGCCAGTTTTATTTACATAAACCATCATTCCTGGGGAAGGACTTGGAATATCCGACACTTTATTAACTTGTGGTAAAACCATCGCTTTAGTTGAAGATTCTAAAACTAAAACACCATCTGCACTGGAACTTCTGGCGCCAATAATAGATTTTGAAGTGGTTTCAACGACAGATGTTGGCTGGATAGTCAGAGCCGCAGTAACATTTGCATCTTGTCCACTTAAATCAACCCAACTTGTTCCGTTGGAAAATTTAACTCTTGCTGCAGTTGCTGTACTTGCATCTAACAAAATTGTTCCCTGAGTGATTGGCGCAGGAGCAGGAAGAGTTCTTACGTAAGGTAAAATCAAACCTTTGTTTCCCAGCGCAAATTCTAGTAAAACGGATGTTTTTACCGATGCAGTACCTATTGCATCACCAATAATTACTTGCGCGTTTCCCAAGGTGAATCCTGTTAAAAGTATTGCTGATATTAATTTTTTCATTTTATTATATTTTTTAATTATTAAAATATGGAGCATCTTTATGTTGAAATAAAAATGCTCCTATTTTAGTTATGTTTATGGACAAGCTGGAGTGTTAAAACAGCTCCAACCAGTTCCGTCATACAATTTTAAACATTTCGCAAAAGTATCATAAACCATCATTCCCTCCTGTGGATTGGTAATTTTACTAATGTGGTTTGCGGGAACCGGTATAATCGGATCACTTGTCATTCTGGTAATTACAAAACCTTTGGTATTGGATTCTAACACTGTATGTGCAGATTTTCTAATCATTGGCCAATCAGTGTTTGTACCTCCAGCTCTTTGTAGCAAAGTGATGCCTTGTTTCGTAGGTACGCCGGCATTTGTAGTATCTGGATCTTCATAACATGCAAGAGTAACCACTACAATATTATTGGTCTTAATATTATTACAAGAACCACCGATTCCATTATTTGCACATTCGTAATAAGGATTTGTAGGCGGAATAGTGATATTAGGGTTTGTTGCATCTGGATCAGTAACATCGTTGGTACGTAATATCGCAGCTTCTACAATTTGATTACCTGTTGTAGCTAGATTAGTAACAGTTACCGTGATGATGTAGGTGATTTCGCACCCATTTGGAAGATTAAGATTTGAGGTATAAGTATTAGTACCCGCGTTATAACTCATTGCTAAGCTTTCGCTTCCACATCCATTATTAATAAACTGAATATTTTGTGGAGATAAACCAGTAGGAATTTTAAATAAGAATGGAGCACCTGTTACATCGCTTGTCCCACCATTTTTCACTTTTACGGTGTAAGCGATCTGTTCTCCTACTAAAGCATTTGTTCTATCGGGAGTGATAGAAGAAACCATTAAATCAGCACTTTTCACCATTACACTTGTAGTCACAGTAGTTTCTTCAGCCTTAATAAAGGTCCACGTATCAATTGATTTAACATCTCCAAACAGTCCGCTGGTACCGCTTCCTCCCACACCCCATTTGTGTCCATTGGTATTACTACTTATTCCAGTACTATTTGCCGGTGGCAAATGGCTATTATTTTTAGGGGACGAATTTGAACCATTGGTTACATTAGGAATATCAATGTCATTCCAGTAAACAATATCTGAAACGACTTGAACTACTGGAGTTGGTAAACTTAACTGAGTATGATCAAGAAGTTCTACAATAGTTCCGAAGCGGTTGTACTCCATATCAAAATAAGGAAAGTGGACTTCCGCCTGTTGTAGACGGATTGTAATTTTAACTGGAAATGTTCCAACTGGTGACTGTGTTCCGCCTCCATCTTTGCCATCCCAAAAAATTTGATTGGCTCCTGCTGCAGAAGATCCTACAAGTACGCGCGTTACAAAACTAGGATTTGCGGGCGTACCTTCGATAGCGATACTATAATTGCCCTGTACATCTGCATTGAATTTTATATAGCCACCTTTTTTACTTATTTGCCCAGTAGTACCCTCAACTCCAACAATTGAAACACCTGTGACCTGGGGAGTTTTTACAGCATCTTTTAGCCATGTAGTAGAACCCGGAACTGCACCCACAGATGAGGACGGGAGATCAGCACTCGGCAGGGTATAGAACATTTTATGAGTTATATTTTTAGCAGTATCTGCGCTATTTGGATTTTGTACTTTACCCGCTAAAAAACCAGATGTGGAGCCATTTAAGCTTTTATAAACAGGATCCTGTGTAGTAGCATCGATAAAACCGTTATTATTTACAAAAAATGTAAAATAAATCCCATTATTGCCATTATTATTTACACGATAAGTGTAGCCGTCTTTAGTTAGCGCATATAATTTTCCATAAAAACCGTCGCTACTAACATTACTTAGTCCATTACTAAGGTTTAATACGTTTGTATAAACTCTACCCGGGATAAAAGCAGTACTTCCCACGCTGATAACCGAAACATCCCATGCCATAATTGACACATCATTACCTTGAGACCAGGACGCATTTGCCTTAACAGTTGTACTGGGGTCGTTTGTTCCTCTAGCTACGAATTCTACCCGATAAATCCCTGCACCGTTGGCTGGAACCTGGTAATAAATAGGGATATATCTTCCTCCTGAAGCTGATCCAGACAACTGGGGTCCAGCTATTTCTGCAGTCCTGTTTGGTATTTGACCTGCAATGGTATTATCGTTAACCTTTAGACTACCATCGGGTGCAAACAATCTAATTCTAGAATTTCCTCCAGAATTTTGCGCACTGGATGCTAATGCAATTCGTTCACCGACCTTTGCATAGACATAATGGACTCCCTCATTAGGAAATGGCCAGTTTTCCGTTGGGGTTAAACTTGATCGGAGATAAGCACGTAAGCCTACCGCACCACTTGGATAAAGATCTTTTGAGCCGTCTGCAAATAGAGAATTACTACAGAGGATTGTGGCAAAAACTAGTAATATGCGAAACATACGTACCTGTTTTTGCAATGAATAAATTATTAATTTCATTATATTTGTGTTTAATGTTCTAATGTTTTTAATATCATGAAGAATTATTCTAAGGAACTTGGTTCCATAGATATAATCTGATATAAGAATAAAATGATTTTTTTCTTAACAAAAAGGAGGAGGTCGGGAAAATAAGAATTGTGAAAGTGCTGCAGTTTTAGAAAATTCTGCAGTATAAATATTAATTAAATATAACAATACTGGAATACTGAGCGCTGTATGATGGTACACAATAACATTCTTCGCAAAAAAAACAGGATTGATTATAGAATTTCTTGTATTTGAAAAACTACCAGCACCAAAGTTTTGATTTGATGTTGAACTTTTAAATACGAATTTGGGTTTGGATAATTTTGGAAGATTTTCAGCTTGCTTTCTAGACTCTTTCTTAGCAATTGGTATTTCCTTCTTGATTTTGGAATCTGTGATGTTTTTAGAATCTTTTGCTTCAAGCGGCGCTTTTATCTTTACAATGGAAGCGTTAGTAACATCTTCTGTTCCGAAAACAACTGCATTTTCAGTAACATAAATTATTGCCTGTTGATCTTGCTGCGGAACATCAACTTTTAATGCAGACGCACTAAAAAACGAGGAGATGCACAGAAGAGGCAACAGAATCAAATTAAAAAAAACAGAATTAAATCCTCTTTTTTTAACTGTTGATCGTGTTGCTCTAAAGAATAAATTTTCTTTCAAGCTTGTGTTTGTGTTTTGTGTTTTTTCAGATCAAATCTAAAAGAAATAATCTTCCACAAAAATAATAAATAAAAAATAATTCAATCTATAAATTAGATTAAAGTAGAAATTTTATAATATAAAGGGTTAAAACACCCTTTGTCATTACTATAAAAATACCTAAAAACGTAAAAAGAAATTACGAATTATTAATTAATAAATTATTATTACTTTATCATTGATAATAAAATTATTTCAAAATTACAACTTGTAGTTAAAATTACTATTATGATAATATTTTCTGCATTTAAATTATAATCAATTTATTTATCAAACGGATGTTAATTTTTGTTAAATATAATTTAGAATTTTAAATCAGTCCTTTAAAATATTACCACCGAATTGATGAATAGTTTATAAAAAAAGCCGCTTCCTTCAGGAAACGGCTTTATAATAAGGTTGTGGGAGAATTATTTTACTTCTACTTCTGCACCTGCATCTTCTAATTGTTTTTTCAAAGCTTCAGCTTCGTCTTTAGAAATACCTTCTTTGATAGCAGTCGGAGCTGTATCTACCATATCTTTAGCTTCTTTCAAACCTGCACCAGTTAAATCTTTAACTAATTTTACAACTGCTAATTTAGAAGCACCTGCAGCTTTCAAGATAACATCGAATTCTGTTTTTTCTTCTACCGCTTCTGCAGCACCACCACCAGCAGCAACAGCTACAGCAGCTGGTTCGATTCCGTACTCATCCTTAAGGATAGTAGCTAATTCATTTACATCTTTAACGGTTAAGTTTACAAGCGTTTCCGCTAATTTTTTTAAATCTGACATTTTGATAATGTTTTAATTGTTGAACGATTTATTTTGATTTGTTTTTGAGTCTAATTACTCTGCACTTGGTGCATCTGTAGCTTCACTGCTTGCTTCTGGAGCAACTTCTGTAGCTGGAGTTTCTTCTGCTTTTACCTCTTCTTTAACTTCTGCAACCGGTGCAGCTTCTTCTACAACTGGAGCAGCTTCTTCAGCGTTTCCTGTAGCTTCATCTTTATTCTGAAGGGCAGAAAGTATATTTCTAAGCGGAGATTGTAGCAATGTGATGATTTCGCCAATCATTTCTTCTCTAGACTTGATGTTAACCAAAGTTCCTAGATTTTCGTCACCTACATAGAATGTATCTTGCAAATAAGCAGATTTCAAAGCAGGAAATTCAGCTTTTTTTCTGAATGTCTGAATCAACTTAGCCGGAGCGTTTGCAGTTTCAGAGATCATCAAAGCAGTGTTTCCTTTGAAAGATTGGAACATTTCTGAGTAATCTACATCACCTTCCATTTGTTCCATTGCTTTTTGCAACAGGGTGTTTTTTACAACTTTCAGTGTAATATTTTGCTTAAATGCTTGTCTTCTGAAATCTGAAGTCGCAGCAGCATTCATTCCTTCAAGGTTTGCAACATAGACTACTTTCGCGTCCTGTAACATTCCTTTTATATCTTGTATTACTAATACTTTATCTTCTTTTGTCATTGTTCTTCAGATTTTAGTTTACAGATTTAGTATCAATTGCAATACCTGGACTCATGGTAGAAGACAAATAAATGCTTTTCACATAAACACCTTTAGAGGCAGTTGGTTTCAATTTGAGTAAAGTCTGAATTAATTCAGCAGCATTTTCTCTGATTTTAGCAGCATCAAAAGATACTTTACCAATCCCAGCGTGAATGATACCATATTTGTCAACTTTAAAATCAATTTTACCAGCTTTTACTTCAGCTACCGCTTTACCGATATCCATAGTTACTGTACCTGATTTTGGATTTGGCATCAAACCTCTTGGTCCTAATACTCTACCCAATGGACCTAACTTACCCATTACTGCAGGCATTGTTACGATCACATCAACATCAGTCCAACCGTCTTTAATTTTCTGTAAATATTCGTCAAGACCTACGTAATCTGCACCTGCTGCTGTAGCTTCCGCTTCTTTGTCAGGAGTTACCAATGCCAAAACTTTTACATCTTTACCAGTACCGTGTGGAAGAGAAACTACGCCTCTTACCATTTGGTTGGCTTTTCTAGGATCAACACCTAATCTCACTGCTAAGTCAACAGAAGCGTCGAATTTTGCAGTATTTACTTCTTTTACCAAAGCCGAAGCTTCGTCAAGAGTGTAAACTTTATTTTTTTCTAATTTGCTTAAAGCTTCTTTTTGCTTTTTTGTCAATTTTGCCATATCTATAAGTTTTAAGCGTTAGTTGGTTTAGTTCCTGTTACTCTTAATCCCATAGATCTTGCAGTTCCGGCAACCATTGTAAGTGCGCCATCCATTGTAAAGCAATTAAGATCTACCATTTTGTCTTCAGCAATTTTTTTAACCTGATCCCAAGATACAGAACCTACTTTGATTCGGTTTGGCTCTCCTGAACCTTTTTTCTGCTTAGAAGCATCTAAAAGTTGGATTGCAGCTGGTGGAGTTTTAATAACGAATTCAAATGATTTGTCTTCGAATACTGTAATTACTACAGGTAAAACTTGTCCCGGCTTGTCTTGAGTTCTTCCGTTAAATTGCTTACAAAACTCCATAATATTCACCCCTGCAGAACCCAAAGCTGGACCTACTGGTGGAGATGGGTTTGCTGCTCCTCCTTTTACTTGGAGCTTAACCATTTTAAAGACTTTTTTAGCCATTGTTATTTTTTAATAAAATTAATAATTTATGAATGTGGAAGCATTTATAAATCTGCAAAGGTTGTTTCATCCAACTACTTTACATTTCGGACTGCAAAATTAAGAATATTTTTTGATTACACAAGAGGTAATTGCTTGATTTTTAGAAAGAATTTGCATCAATTAAAAAAGCCACTCTTTTTAAAAAGTGGCTTTCGGTTATTTATTACTTATTTTTAATTCTTTACAATAATTTTCTTCGTAATGGTTTCTTTACCAGAAGTTATTGTCATTATATAAACCCCATTACTCAGGTTAACTTGTATTTCTGTCATTCCCGAAATATCCTGTTGTTTACCTGCAAAAACTTTTCTGCCTGAATAATCAGCAATTGTAATTTGAGCATTCTTCATTAAATAATTGGATTTAATTTTCAAAGAATTTTTCACGGGATTTTCTACCCAAATCTGATGTGTAACATTATTTGTTCCCGTTGCCAAAGTACTGGAATTCAAAATTTCATTTAAAGCAAACGCTACGTTTTGAGTATCTAAAGTCACGTGATCTTCATTCACAGTGGGAACAGAATAGGCGACAAAAGGCGTTACGGAGGAAGAGGTAACAGGTGAGTAATAATTGTTACCGTTTATTGCTAAAGAACTTAATGCGGGAATAAAATTGAAATACATAATATTCAAATTATTCACAAATTCTGTAAGAAGAGGATTTCCTCCTGCTGCAGCTGCAAACTGACTCAAATTAAATCTTCCACCTGGAGCAGTATCTAAACCATCAGAAGTCGTGGTAGATTTTGCACTCGCTGCACTTGAAAATCCAGTGATCCAAATAAAAATTTTCTGCTGACCTTTGAAATTGCTTATTTCTAAAGTTTGATTTTTTAGAGGAGTATAATTTACCTTTATAATCGCACGTTGACTGCTGGAAGTATTAAAAGTATGATCCATCACCACCATTCCCGGAGTTCCCGTCATAGTTGAATTTCCTGCACCATTACTGATGGCCACATTTCTCGTACTTGTTGGAAATCCCATCGTATTCAGTTCAGTTTGGAAAGGCGTTCTGTAATTAGGAGCACCAACAGGTAATAATTTAGCGGGATCAAATTCTACAGCATCACCCGCTTTTAAATGACCTTCAAAATGATCGATCAACATTTCTCTAGCAGCCGGACTTTTCAGCATTCCATTTACAATCCCTTGCAAAGTAACATCTCCTAATGGACCATAACCCATATAATTGAACAAATGTTGAAATCCGATCGGAACATTTGCTCCTAAATGTGGTGCATCGAAGGAAATATAAAGTCGAGTATCAGGACTCAAACTATTTTGTTCCATATATCTTAATGCGTATCTCGAAATCAATCCGCCCATACTTGGCCCGATAAGAACATTTTTCTCCGTTCCTACTTTTTCAGCGTTAATTTTTTTCATTAATTCTACCAGAATCATGGCATTTCTTTGAATATAATCTACACCACCATCAATAATTGTTGTAGAAGCATCTCTGGTATAAGTTGGGAAATTTAAAACGATTACATCATAACCTTGAGCTCGAATTACATCGCCTAAATTTTGATTGGTGCCATAATTTAAAAGTTGATAAATCGCCGAAGTATTTCGAGTATCACCAGGATCAAAACCATCTACCAAAATAATTGGTTTATCTAAAACACCGTCTACCGTATCCAGAAAAACTTCGTATTCACCTTTTCCAAGAAATGCGGTTGCTTCGCCATAACCTTTGTAGGGAATTGTTGAAGAAATATTGGTAACAACATTGGGTTGAAAAGCAGAAGTTCCTTTTCCTTCGACTGCTCTTTTTTGATATTGAATATCGATCACAAATGACTGCGAAATAATTTTTCCGTCAGTGAAATGAATTTTATAGGGAATTGTATTTAGACCATTCTCATTAAAATTTAATGTAAAAGGTTGGTCAATACTAATTTTTCTCCAAGTATTTTTTTCTTTTACTTCAATAAAAGTAACTGTTCGTTTTGTAGTATTGAATATCAAATTACTTTTTAGAATAAAAGTAGCTTGATTATCTTTGGTTTTACCTAAAACAGTTCCTAAAAGATTGATTTGATATTGATCGAAAACATCGGTAGCTTTTCCTTTTAATTCTAGCTGATTTTTAGAATTCAAAGAAACTTTTTGGGTTTCGAAAGCAGTGGATTTCAAATTATCAAAATCTGCAATCAACAACGAAAGCGGAATATTATGATTATTAAAACCAGCATCGGCTAATTTCTGAACATCATCTAATTTCGGAAGTCTTTGCAAATAATCAGCTCGTTGAATTTCATGATAAACCTGCAGGAAATTGTTGGCAGAAACTTGGTTGGTTTTAAGATGAGTCGCATCTGAAACCGGATAAACACGATCATAAATAATCTTGGTTTCGGAATAGGGTTTTAGTAAATCGTAATTTTGCTCTTGTCCGTAAGACAGCACAAAGCTGACGATCAATAATAAGAAAGTAATTTTAGTTTTCATCGTTGTATTTTAGCGAACTAAATTACGAAAAATTATTAATCTTATGACTTTAATTTACGAATCTGATACCTATTTGTTCTAAATCAGACCTATTACTACTAAGTCAATAACAAATTCAAACAAAATCTCTTTAAATGATAAATTAAACCTTTAATTTTAAAACAAAAAAAAGAACCAAGTAACTTGATTCTTTTTGTATTTATTAAGAAGTAAGGTCTAAACCTTTTCTACTTGCATATAACTTAATTCCATTGGTGTTTTTCTTCCGAAAATCATTACTGAAACTTCTATTTTCTTTTTATCTTCAAATAATTTTTCGATCGTCCCATTAAATCCGTTAAAAGGACCATCGATCACTTTGATATTTTCTCCAACGATGAATGGAATATTTGCTTCCACTGCGAACTCAGAAAGTTCATCCATTCTTCCAAGCATTCTGTTTACTTCAGATTTACGCATTGGTACTGGATCTCCTCCTTTGGTTAAACTCAAAAAAGAAATAACTCCCGGAATATTTTTGATAATGTGAGGAACTTCTCCTGCTAAATTAGCTTCAACCATTAAGTAACCTGGGTAGTAAGGTTTTTCTTTTGGGACCTTTTTACCATTTCTCAGCTGGATTACTTTTTCCATAGGAATGACCACTTGGGTTACGAAAGCTTCGAGCCCATAATGTTTCATTTCGTTCTCAATATAGGTTTTCACCTTATTTTCCTGTCCGCTGATTGATTTCAGTACATACCAGTTAGTGTCACTCATTTTGGAAAATAATTTTAATTGAAAAGATTGATAAAGAGAGTAAGGAAATTAGCAATCGATTTACTAAAAAGTGAATCTATTCCAAAAGTGAAAATTGCTAAAACAACTGTTCCAATTGTAACCACGATTGTGGACGATTGCAATTCAGGCCACTTCGGCCATTCAACTTTATCCTTGAATTCGGTATAAGAACCTTTTATAAAATCAACTAAGCTCATTATCTTTTTTTTGCACGGGCACAAGGACTCGAACCCTGATCAACGGTTTTGGAGACCGGTATCCTACCATTGGACGATGCCCGTAAATTAAAAAAAAGTCCCGTAAGTTTCCCTACGGGACTTCAATATTTATTTAGAAATTAATCTAAGATTTCAGTTACCTGTCCTGCACCAACTGTTCTACCTCCTTCTCTGATCGCAAATCTAAGACCTACGTTAAGAGCGATTGGCTGTAACAATTCTACAGTAATAGTTAAGTTGTCTCCTGGCATTACCATTTCTACACCTTCTGGTAAGAAGATCTCACCTGTAACGTCTGTAGTTCTTACATAGAACTGTGGACGATATTTGTTGTGGAATGGAGTGTGACGACCACCTTCTTCTTTAGAAAGAACATAAACCTCAGCTTTGAAGTGTTTGTGTGGTTTAACAGAACCAGATTTTACGATAACCATACCTCTTTTGATGTCGGTTTTTTCAATACCTCTTAATAGGATACCTACGTTATCTCCAGCTTCACCTCTATCAAGGATTTTTCTGAACATTTCTACTCCAGTTACAGTTGATGTTAATTTTTCATCACCCATACCTACGATATCTACACCGTCTCCAGTATTGATTACACCTGCTTCAATTCTTCCTGTTGCTACAGTTCCACGACCTGTAATAGAGAATACATCTTCAATAGGCATTAAGAATGGTTTGTCAACATCTCTTGTTGGAAGTTCAATCCAAGTATCAACAGCTTCCATTAATTCGTCGATTTTCGCTACCCATTTAGCATCTCCATTCAATCCACCTAAAGCAGATCCCTGGATTACTGGAGCATTATCACCATCATAATCATAAGAAGATAAAAGTTCTCTTACTTCTAATTCTACTAATTCTAACAATTCTGGATCATCAACCATATCTACTTTGTTCATAAAAACAAGTACATTAGGTACATTTACCTGACGACACAAAAGGATGTGCTCTCTTGTTTGAGGCATTGGTCCGTCTGTAGCAGCTACAACTAAGATAGCACCGTCCATTTGAGCAGCACCTGTAACCATGTTTTTAACATAATCGGCGTGACCTGGACAATCTACGTGAGCATAGTGTCTGTTCGCAGTTTCATATTCGATGTGTGAAGTATTGATTGTAATACCTCTTTCTTTTTCTTCTGGTGCAGAATCGATAGAAGAGAAATCTCTTGCTGTTCCGAATCCTTTGTCAGATAATACTTTACTGATTGCTGCAGTAAGTGTAGTTTTACCATGGTCTACGTGACCGATGGTACCAATGTTCAAGTGTGGTTTGTTACGATTAAACGTTTCCTTTGCCATGATATAAATTATTTATTAATTAATTATTTAATTTTTCGGTGTGCAAATATAGTTATTTTTTGAATATTGAAAATCTTTTTTTTACAAAAAATTTCTAACATTCAAAAATATTGCCTACACCTTTGATATTTTACCGATTTATCGGAGTGCAAATTTAAGGAAAATTATTTATTCGTGAAAATTCTATAAATGAATTTCTCGAAACATTTCCTTTTTTAAGGAAACTTTATCATTATTACTTAATTTCTCTCAACTTAAATTTTTATTAAAACGTTCTACATCAAAGATTTAATATTGAAAATAGTTATTATCTTTAAATCTGTTATTTCCAGTAGTTTAAACAGTCTCTGATTTTTTTGTTTTATTAAAAATCCAGAATATAATGGGGAATATTAATAACGTTAAAACAGTTGCAGTAAACAATCCTCCAATAATAACGATTGCCAATGGTTTTTGGGACTCTGATCCAATTCCTGTAGAAAGTGCAGCCGGTAATAATCCAACCGACGCCATTAATGCGGTCATCACAATTGGTCTGGTTCTCACTTTTATTCCTTCTAAAATTCCTTCTGCGACCAACATTCCCGCTTTTATATTTTGATGGAATTCGGAAAGAAGCAATACTCCATTCTGAATACAAATCCCGAACAAGGCGATAAAACCTACTCCAGCAGAAATCCCGAAATTCATTCCTGTCATGTGCAAAGCGATAATTCCTCCAATCAAAGCAAAAGGAACATTAGCTAAAACCAAAAGGGAATCTTTAATATTACCAAACAGAATAAACAGCAGGAAAAAAATCATGATAATACTTATCGGCACCACTTGTCCTAATCTTTTGGAGGCGCGCTGTTGATTTTCAAACTGACCCGTCCAGCCAAAACTATAGCCTTCCGGAAGCTTAATCTGATCAACTTTTTCCTGTGCTTCAGCAATCGTACTTCCTAAATCCCGATCCCGTATCGAAAATTTAATCCCAATAAACCGTTTGATATTATCCCGATAAATAAAGGCTGCACCATTATCTTGCTGTATTTCACAAATTTCTTTTAATGGAATCAAAGCTCCTGCTTGTGAAGGAACCATCAATTGTGCAATATCATTTTCATCTTTTCGGTATTGCTTTTCATATCGAATTCTGATATCAAATTTTCTTTCGCCATCAAATAATTCAGAAGCAGTTTTCCCACCAAAAGCAGTTTCTAAAACCGACTGCGCATCTTTAAGATTCACGCCATACTGCGCCATTTTTTCCCGATCGAGAATTACGCTTACTTCCGGTTGTCCAATGTTTTTAATGATTCCGGGCTCTTTTACCCCAGGAACTTTTTTAATAATTTCATAAACCTGTTTTGCGTATTGATCAAGCGTATTGAGATTATCACCATAAATTTTTACTCCATTTTCAGCTTTAAAACCTGCAACTGCTTCAGCCACGTTATCAGAGATCGGCTGAGAATAGTTGAACGTGATTCCCTGATATTGTTTCAGCTTTCCATCCATATCTTCAATGAGATTATCCATCGTGATTTTTCTTTTCCAGTCTTCTTTTGGTTTTAAATTCACGGCAAACTGCACGAAACCAAAACCATTAGGATCGGTTCCGTCATTACTTCTCCCCGTTTGTGAGAGCACTCCCGTTACTTCAGGAAAAGACATAATGACTTTCTTTAATTGATCGGTAATTTTTAATGATTCATCCAGCGAAGTACTCATCGGCATTTCTGCGGTGACCCAAAGCGATCCTTCATTGAGCGGCGGTAAAAATTCGGTTCCTAAAAATTTAGCTGAAAATAATGTCGCTCCCAAAATTCCAACTGCAACCATTAAACTCATTCTTTTATTTTTAAAGGTGAACAGAAAACCTTTTACTACGATCCGATCCCAAAAATTCACGAACGGATTGTTTTTTTCTCGCACATTTTTATTAAGAAGAATATGCGACAAAACCGGAACGAGCGTTAAAGTAAATAACAACGCTCCCATCAAAGCAAACCCTAAAGTATAAGCCAATGGTGCAAACATTTTACCTTCTACTTTCTGAAAAGAGAAAATAGGTATTAATGATGTGATAATTATTAATTTAGAAAAGAAAATCGCTTTTCCTAAACCGATTCCGGTATTTTTTATCCAACCTGCTTTTGCCATTTTGTTGAATTTTTCCATGCCGTATTTTTTCGCTTTGTGATCTAACATCACAAAAACTCCTTCGACCATGACGACGGCTCCATCAATGATAATCCCGAAATCCACCGCTCCGAGGGAAAGTAGATTTGCGCTCATTCCCGCCAGTTTCAAACATAAAAAAGAAAATAATAATGATAATGGAATAATGATCGAAACAATAAAAGTCGTGCGCCAATCGGCCATGAATATAAATACGATGACGGTGACCAGAATAATTCCTTCAATTAAATTGTGAAGAACTGTATGTGTGGTGAAATCCATGAGGTTTTCCCGGTTGTAGAAAGTCACCAGTTTCACGTCTTTGGGTAAAATCTTATTGTTCAGTTCGTCGATTTTCGCTTTGACCAGTTCTAAAACTTCCACGGGATTTTCGCCTTTCCGCATTACGATGGTTCCTGCGACAACATCATTTTGATTATTGTAACCAGCTTGTCCAACTCTTGGTAACGCGCTTTCCTGAACGGTTGCCACATTTTTTACGAGAATCGGATTTCCATGTTCGTTTTGAATGGTAACATTTTCTATATCCTGAATTGATTTTAATAATCCAATTCCGCGAACAACGTAAGATTGCCCGTTTTTTTCGATAACATCTCCACCAACATTGAGATTTCCCTGATTTACGGCATCATAAACCTGAGAAGTTGTTAGATTATATTGCTCCAATTTTCTCGGATCAATACTTAATTCGTAAATTTTATCCTGACCACCAAAAACATTAATATCTGCAACTCCCGGAATTCCACGCAAGGCACGATCAACAACCCAAGTTTGAAGCGTCAATAATTCCCGCGAATCTTTTTTCGGACTTTGAAGAACATATCGGTAAATTTCGCCAGTTGGTCCATACGGCGGTTGAATTTCGGGACCAGCTCCATCGGGAAGTGTTACGGTTCTGATCTGATTATTAACTTGATTTCTCGCAAAAGCATCATCAACACCATCATCGAAAATAATTTTAATGATCGATAATCCAAACATGGTTGAACTTCTGACACTGGTCTTTTTCTGAACGGAACTCATCGCCAACTCAATCGGTGTCGTGACAAAACGCTCTACTTCTTCGGCACTTCTACCATTCCACTGCGTGATGATTACAATTTGGGTATTGGTAACATCTGGAAAGGCTTCAATCGGCATATTTTTAAAACTGATAAAACCACCAATCGCCAAAATAGAGACCCAAATAAAAGTGAACGCTTTATTTTTTAAGGAAAAAGCGATGATATTTTTTATAAATTTATTCATTTGTAATTTCTAATTTTTTTTAGGTCAAATGGAATCGCCAATTTTTCATTTATTTAAAATATAAAAATATTGCACTGGCGATTTCATGAATTTTTTATTTACTACGAACGAAAACGTCGATGTATTTTTTTTAAAGGAAAAGGAAACTAAATTATTCGTTGAGCGATCGATAAATCAGCAGTTGATTATTCGTCATCACTTTATCACCTTCTTTGAGACCGTCGGAAATGTAGGCGATATCCGGAGTTTGTTTTGCCACTTTTACTTCCTGCACTTTTACATTGCTTTGACTTTTGAAGAGCACCACATAATATCGGTTATCATCAAAAATTAAGGCTTTTGACGGAATGGAAAGTCCGGTCATATTTTCGGTTTGAAAAACTTTGATGGTGGCTTTACTTTCGGGGATCAGTTCTCCAGACGCATTATCTAAAACAACTCTGGCTTGCATCGAACTCGTGTCTGGATCGATTATTTTGAAGATCTTATCGATTTTACCGTAGAAAACTTTATCAGGTGCAGCCAAAGTTGAAACCTCCGCTTTCATTCCTAAAGAAATTTTATTGATGTCGCTTTGATTCACATTCACGATTGCCCAAACATTTTTCGTATTCGCAACATCGAAAATATTATCGGAACGGTCATTTCTCAACTGCATGTTTTTATTGATGTTTTTTTGAACGATGTAACCATCAATTGGGGAAACAACGGAGTAAATATTTCCGTTGCGCATATTGTAAACCTGATTCACAGATTGTGATCTTCGCATCTCGTCCTGTGCTTTCTGAACCTGACTTCTTGCTTCCAAAACATCTTTTTCGGTATTGAGTTTACCTGTAAATAAATCCTGTGCTACACGTAGATTATTTTGCGCAACGACAAGATCTGTTTTGGCATTGCTTAAATCTTTTTGATAGCCTGCAACTTCGGTACTTCTAATGGTCGCTAAGACTTTTCCTTTTCTCACATAATCTCCCAATTCAGCATTGACGGAAACTACATTTCCACCGACCAAAGGGAAAATATCGATATACTGATTCTTATCGGCTGCGATTTTTCCAAAAAAAGCCATTTCATCTTTGATATATTCATTTTGAACTGTTGCCAAAGTCGTCGATTTCATCATTAAATTACTGATGACAAAACCTTTCGCCGGAGCTGCTTCTTTTTTTTCTTCTTCTTTTTTACAGGCAAACAAAGCGAATGATGCCAATAAAATAAATAAATTCTTCTTCATAACTAATTGAAAATAGGAGTTTGTACGAGTTGGTTCAGTTCTTCAGCAGAGATCACGACCTGCTTTTGCATTTCGTTGATTTTCAAAACCGTTTCTTTATAGCTGTTGGTAAAATCGGTGAAGTCGATCAGAGTGACATTTCCTTTTCTGAAATTATCCTGCATTCCTTTGTAAACGGCATCCAGATTATTGAGGTCTTTTTGTTCAATGCTGAAATACGCATCATAATTATTTTGCCAGGTTTGATAAGCTGCAGTAACGTTGCTTTCAACTTCGAGCTTTTTGAATTCGGAATTTTTCTGACTTTGATCGATCAGGGTTTTTGCTTTCTGAACATTTCCTTCGTTCTGTTTCCATAAAGGAATTGGAATTCCGACGGTGAAATTAACTTCATTCTTGAAAATTCCGTTGCTTTGATTCCATTGTAAACCACCTGTGACATTAGGAATATTTAATGATTTCTGCCATTTGTAATAGGATTTACTGTTTTCAATGGCTTTTGCGACATACAGATAATCGGCATTATTTTCTAAAGCTTTCTGTTTAATTTCATCTAAAGAATTCAGCGTTTGTCTTCTGATGGTTGCATCAACTTCTTCATCGTTCATTTCCGGCACAATTTCACCGCTGATTCCTGTTAAAGTATGAAGATCCTGTAGTTGAGAAGAAATGCTGTTTTTGATCTGTAATTTTTCATTATTAAGATCGAGAACAATCGCCTGCAAACGAACCTCATCTTTAAGAGCGATATTTCCTTTGGCAGTTTGAACTTTGTAAGCTTTCACCAAATCAGTTAGAAAACTCAATTGTTTATTGATGCTTTCTAATTTTTTCTGATCAAAATAAATGGAATAAAAATTTTCCCGCAATTTGGTTTTCAGACCAACCAATAACTGCGAAAACTGAAGTTGTGCCAATTCTTTGTTCGATTTAGCAAATTCGATTTCATTTTTTCTTTTTCCACCTAAAACGAAAAGCTGCTGAACGGCTAAACTTTTGGATGGACCAACATCAAAAACTCTTTTATCTTCGGGATTGTAAACATTGGCTTGAAAACTTGCTTCCGGAAGTTCCCAGATTTTCGCCTGAATGATGTCGGCGTCGGCGATGGAAATATTGTATTGCTCTGCAATAAGCTGTAAATTATTTTTAACGAAAGCTTCTTCGGCTTCATTGAGCGCAATTTTCTGTTGCGCAAAAGCTCCGGAAGAAATCAAAAGACCCATCAAGATCAGTCTGTTCATAGTTATCCTTTTTTAATGGGACAAAAGTGAAGAGATAACCTTAAAAGGAACTTAAGTTTAGCTTAAAAAAAGATTAAAAAGCTATAACGGAAAGGTAATTTTGAAATTATTTTCGTTGTCATAACGACTTTGGTAAGTGATGGCGCTTTGATGGTATTCTAAAATTCGCTTCACAATTCGTAAGCCTAAACCGGAACCGGTAATTTTCTGAGAATTGCTTCCACGCATAAAAGCATCGAATAAACGGCTTTGTTCCTCCGTAGAAATTGTTTTCCCGAAACTTAGAACATTCACCGTTAAAGCATTTTTCGATTCTTCAATCGTTACCTGCACCATATCATTTTCGGTGTACAGAGCGGCATTTTTGAAAAGGTTAATAAAAACAACTTCCAGTAAAGATTTTACACCTTTCACGGTGAGTTGACCACTTTCTAAACTGTATTCAGAAATCTGGAAATCCATTTTTAAGTTGGGAAAGTTTTTTTCTACAATTCCATAAGCATCAAAAATGACTTCATCAATGCGCACTTCTTCATAAATATCCTGAATATTTTCTTTATCGAACTTTGTTAAAACCAAAAGTGAATTGGTAAGATCAGACAATTGATAAATATCTGTGGAGATTTGTGAGAGTACCGACAATGTTTTTGGCGAATGGTATTCTGCTTTCGTTAGATTTTCTAATTGAAACGCAATCCTGGTCAAAGGCGTTCTGATTTCGTGAGAAGCACTCGCTGTAAAATCCTTTTGGGACTGAAAAACATCATTCAAACGAACGATCATGGTATTGAAAGACTGCGCTAAAACTCCAATTTCATCATTGGAAGCTTTCACAGGAATCTGCGTCGTTAGTTTATGGGCCGTAACTTCAGAGATTTCTTTCTTTAGTTTTTCTAAAGGCTTCAAAAATTTATCGATGATGTAATAACTGAAAAACCAGATGAGAATAATACTCATGATGTAGGAAAAAATCAGAAGATATTTCAAGAAATCCAGTTTTGACTGACCGGAAGTATCCATCGCACTAGTAATGATGTAATAATTTTTACCATGAATATTTCTTAAAGCAGCATAAATCTCAGGTTTTGTTTGCTCGTTGTAAATAGTACTGTCAGCATCTAATTTTTTTAGCAAACCATTGTCCCAATTAATATTTTTGTCTTTTATGGTGCTGTATAGTAAATGTTTCTTGCCATCGAAAATCAAGATATTTTCATTGAGCATAATATTATCAGCTGTTTCACTAAAAAGATTAGGATTGCTTTGGTTAAACCCGTTCGACTGCGAAATGTAATTCACCGAAAATTCTAATCTTTTTTCGAATCGCTCCCGAAATTCATCGCGCCGGAAAGAGTTGAATGAAACATAGATAATCGCCATCACGATACCAAATAGCAAAGAAAATGCAATGCTTAGATTTAGGGCTATTTTACGCTTCAGAGACATCATCATGCAGGACTTAGATAGTACCCAAACCCAGAACGGGTGTGAATTAGCTTCACATCAAAATCTTTATCGATCTTTTTTCTGAGGAAATTGATATACACTTCAACAGTGTTGGTATTCGTGTTAAAATTATGTTCCCAAACATGTTCTGTGATCTGCTGTTTAGAAACCGTTCTGCCTTTTGCTTCTGCCAAAAAAACCAAAAGTTGTAATTCTTTTACGGTCAGTGAAATCTCCTGATTATTGCGGTAGACTTTCTGTTCCGTTTTATTAATGGTAAGATCTTCTATCTTAATGATCTCATCAGAAAACTTCGCATCAATATCTTTCCTTCTGATCAATGAATTGATTCTCATCAAAAGCTCTTCAAACTGAAAAGGTTTAACAAGATAATCATCTGCTAATAGACTGAACGCATCTTTTTTACTGGAAAGGTCGCTGTACGCAGAAATCATAATGATCGGAACATTTTGATCGTGCGCTCTAATTATTTCGCAAACTTTGAGACCATTTAATTTAGGAACATTGATGTCCAACAGATAAATGTCGTAAATATCCTGATCCACCTCACGCAGGACGAGGTCACCATCATATACTTTTTTTACTTCGAACCCACTGTTTTCCAAAAACGTGCTGAGTTCGGCAGAAAGAATAAGATCATCTTCTAATAAAAGTATTTTCATAGTAGGATTTGAAAAACAAATTTAAACAAAAAAAATCTCCCAAAAGATTGAGAGATTTCTACAGAGCCAACTATGAGATTTGAACTCACGACCTCTTCCTTACCAAGGAAACGCTCTACCCCTGAGCTAAGTCGGCGAAAAATTAAAAAAAAATCACAAGCCATAAAAATGATTGTGATTTTTTTGAGAGCGGAAGACGAGGGTCGAACTCGCGACATTCAGCTTGGAAGGCTGACGCTCTACCAACTGAGCTACTTCCGCATTTTTGTTTCCAAAAACTGTTGGTAAACGGTTTGCAAATTTAAAATAAATTTACAATCTCGCAAAATAAATAGAAAAAAATGTGGGGAGAGTAGGATTCGAACCTACGAAGTCGTAAGACAGCAGAGTTACAGTCTGATCCATTTGGCCACTCTGGAATCTCCCCAATTTTATTTTTTTCAATGAGCCTCCAGAGGGACTCGAACCCACGACCTGCTGATTACAAATCAGCTGCTCTAGCCAGCTGAGCTACGGAGGCAAAGATTTTTAAAGAACTACTTATCTCTTTTTGCGAGTGCAAATATAAGTGAGTTTTTTTGAAATCCGCAAATTATTTTGAAGATATTTTTATATTTTTTTTTAAGCCAGTTCTTTTTTCTTGATTAACAGCTTTTTAGCTACTTCAGCACACAAGTCTAAACTCTCTTCAAAAGACGCAGAAGTCTTTTTTACGACGATATCATCACCCGGAACAGCCAAAAGTATCTCTACTGTTTTATTTTCTTTGTCTGATTTGTTCTCAACTTTCAGAAAAACTTTGCATTCTACTATTTTGTCAAAATAGTTTTCGAGTTTGCCCAATTTTTTTTCAATATGTTCTTCAAGCGGTGCGTGTGGCGTCAATCCCATTGACTGTACTGAAATTTTCATAAATCTACATTTTTTTTAGCTCGAGGGTGAGCTTTGTTAAACACTTTTTTTAATTGTTCAATATTGGCAGTCGTATAAACCTGCGTTGAGGCAAGCGACGAATGACCCATGATCATCTTCACTTTAGAAATTTCAGCCCCATGCTCTAAGACGTGTGTTGCAAAACTGTGTCTTAAAATATGGGGACTTTTTTTCTTCTTTGAAGTTACAAGACTAAGATAGTAATTTACGGTAGAATAGACAAACTTATCATTCAAAATTTTGCCCTTTGGATTAATGAAAAAGTACATCTCCCACTCTTTCAGCGGATTCCTTTCAGTTAAATATTTTCGAAAATTAACAGCGAGTTTTTCTGAAATAGGAATAATTCGAGCCTTGTTGCCTTTTCCGATCACTTTCATCTCCATTTTGCTAAAATCTACATTTTCTAAAAGCAAATTCACCAGTTCTGCACGCCGCATTCCTGTTTGATAAAGTGTTTCGATGATGAGTTCTTTTAGGAAACTGCCTTTCTTTGGATGGAATTCCGGCAGTTGTTGATTGCTCATTTCCTCTTCAGAAAAAGGAATTTGTTTCTCGGCGTAAAATTTTAAAGATTGAATGTTTTCTAAAGGAGATATTTTAACCTGACCAATTTTCAACAGAAAAAGGTAGAAACTTCTCAGAGAAGAGAGTTTGCGGTTGATAGAGCGTTTAGCGATTTTTTTTTCACTTAGGGCAACCATAAAATTGCGGATGATCTTTTTGTCAACCAGATCAAAATCCTGATGCGCTTCCGATTTAAGCAGAAAGAGAGAGAAATCCTCCAGATCCTTTCTGTAACTCGTCAAAGTGTGTGGTGAATACCGTCTTTCGACCGCAATATATTCCAAAAATCGTTCTATCATAATATACCAACAAAAAATCACTCTTCAAATATAACTATTTGAAAAGTGATTTAGGTATTTTGCTAAGAAAAATTTGACTTAAGCCTGCTCTTCTTTGCTCAAAAGTCTTTGTTTGTGAGCAGCTTTCACATTGGCCTGTCTTTTAACAACAGACGGCTTGTTGAATTGTTGACGACTTCTAAGAGCTCTAATAGTTCCTGTTTTGTCAAATTTCCTTTTATATTTTTTTAAGGCTCTGTCGATGGATTCACCATCTTTTACTGGGATTATTAACATAATTTACATCTCATTTTGGATTGCAAAAGTAAGATTTTTTTTCGGAATGGCAAATTTTTTACTACTTTTAAACTCAATTAATTCACAAGATGCAAAAAAATTATACGGTCATCAACGCTTCAGCAGGTTCAGGCAAAACGTACGCTTTGGTACAGAATCTTTTAGCGATTTGTTTGAAGCATCCTTCGCAACCGGATAAAATTCGAAACATTCTGGCGCTGACTTTTACCAATAAAGCTGCGAACGAAATGAAACACCGTATTATCGAGTGGTTAAAGAACTTTTCTACTGACTCTTTTGCCTCGAATCAAGATCTGATAAACATTCAAATTAAACTGAAAAGTCAGGGATTTACTATTTCTTTAAATGATCTGCATGAACGCTCGAAAAAAATTCTAGATTACGTGCTTCACCACTACTCTACTTTGAATATTGGAACGATCGACAAGTTTAATGCGCGTTTGGTTCGAAGTTTTTCTTACGAACTAGGTTTGGCGCAAAACTTCAATCTCGAAATTAATCCGGAACCTTTTCTAATGGAAGCGGTTGATAAAATGCTGGAAGATATTGGAGAAGAAAACAATGTTTCCGGTGCTTTTATGGATTTTGTGAACTACAGTTTAGATAATAATGACCGCGTTAACCTCAACAAAACTTTGTACGATTCCGCGAAAGAATATGTGCAGGACAAACACTATTTTCGTTTGCATGAGAACAAAGATTTCGATTGGGAAGTTTATGACAAGTCTAAAAATAAGCTTCGGGAAGATCTGAAAAATCTAAGAAAGGAAAATATAGAATTGTTGGAAACTTCAGCTCAATTAGTGATTGAAAAAAATCTGCAAGTCGGTGATTTTGCCGGCGGAAACAGCAACAGTATTGCGAAATTTTTCAACGAATCATTAAAATATTATCGCTCGGAGCGGAAAGATTTTCCTTTTCCAGGTAATGAGGAAAGTGCAAAAAATAAATTTCTTGCAGGAGCTTCTGCCACAAGCAAAAACCGGGAAAGCGAAATCTTGGAAATCCTTGATTATTTGCTGAAAAATAGACAGAAAATCATCATCAATTATATTCTCACCCAAAAAAAAGAGAAAATCCTTCAGGCAATTTTACCTTTAAAAGTTAACAAAGATATTCAGGATAAACTCGCAGAAATCGAAGCAGAAAACGATTTAGTTTTACTATCGAAATTTAACATTCTGATCCACGAAAATCTACGCAATGAACCGTCCTCATTCATTTACGAAAAAATTGGAACTAAATTTTCGAATTACTTTTTCGATGAATTTCAGGACACTTCTTTTCTGCAATGGCAAAATTTTATTCCTTTGCGAGATCATGCAGTTTCGTCCAGCGACATGAGTTTTACTTTGGTGGGTGATCCAAAACAGAGCATTTATCGATTTCGGGGCGGAGATTCTAAACTCATGCTCGACATCATTAATCATAAAGAAAAATCACTTGTTCTTGCCGAATTAGAAAATCTGGGAAGCAACTGGCGAAGTGCAAAGAATATCGTGGATTTCAATAATGAATTGTATCAATTCTTTTCCAGTTTTACACAGGAAGAACATCAAAAAATATTTGGGCCCGATTCTCAGCAAATTTCGGAATCAAAATTACAAGGTCGTGTTCGCATTAATTTGATGGAAAATGCAACGAAAGGTATTTTTTATGAAGAAGTTGCGGAACAAATGAAAACCGATATTCAAAGTTGTGTTGATAATGGATTCAGCCTTTCTGACATTACGATTCTTTGTCGTGGAAATTTCGATATTTTTAGTTTTTCGCAGTTGTTGGGAAATTTAAAAATCAGCTATCAAAACAAAGAAGAATTCATCAAAACCATTTCTGATTCGGGTTTAACTCTAAATTTATCTTCCACTTTAAAGGCGCTTACGGAGTTTTTACGCTGGGAACAGAATCCGAAAAATTATCAGTTTGCCGTAAAAATGCTTTACTACTTAAATGTTTTGGGCAGAATAAAAATTGAGGATTTCACTGCTGAAATGTTAGAAATGCTGCAACTCGCCAATAAATCTGAAATGGAAGATTTCATCGAAAAGAAATATGACATTCAGTTGAAACATAATCATTTGCTTCAATTGAACCTCTATAATCTGATCGAAAATTATTTGCAGGAATTCGCGGTCGATCATAAAGAAACCGATTTCCTTTTCAACTACCTCGAAATGCTTTACGCGTATTGTCAAAACACCGGTTCTACGCTTAAAGATTTTCTCCGGTTTTGGGATGAAGAAGGCAATATGAAGACAATTCAGGCGTCTGATAATTTGGATGCGATCAAACTGATGACGATTCACAAAGCAAAAGGCTTAGAATTTCCAATTGTTTTCTTGCCGATGGAAAACTCAAATAAAGACGGGAAATTTACGAACTGGCTCGAAATTGAGGCTGAAAATGGTTTATCTGCAGTCAACATCAATGCTTTCGCAAAGGAGCTTGAAGTTTATGATCCTGAAATGGAAAAATTTAATCAGGAAAATGCGTATCAAAATAAAATCGACCGTTTCTGTTTGCAATATGTTGCGACTACGAGAGCTGTAGAACAACTTTTTTTCTATATTCAAAAACCAAATAAAACGACGAATCACCTGGAGATCTATGAATTTTTAGAACCTAAAATTCCTGTAAATGAATCTGGGGAAGAATTGTCTTCCTTTGATTTATATGAAATTTCGGAGGAAAATTTAAAAAAACAAACGAAGGATAAAACTTCGGAAATGGTGACAAAACCCATTCAATTTAAGACCGAAAAAAGAGCAGATCTGGAAGCAATTAAAATCGCAACTCCTTCAAAAAGTTACCAGAATCGCGTAGAAAAAGTGCGGATCGGCATTTTCACGCACGAAATTTTAGCTCAAATAAACACAGAAAAAGAGGTAGAAAAAACCTTGCAATCTTATCTTTTGGCAGGTACGATCACAGAGGAGGAGAAATCTGAAATTAGTGAAAGACTTTATGGTTTCATTAAAAACCCAGAATATTCGAAATATTTTATTGAAAATCAAGTGGTTATAAATGAAAAAGATATTATGATCTCAGAGAATGGGGACTCAAAAATTTACCGTCCAGATCGAATGATTGACACTGGAGATGGCTTTATTATTCTCGATTTTAAAACAGGTGACTTTAAGGAAAAACATCAGTTACAAATTGATGAATACAAATCTGTCCTTGAAAAACTAGGTAAAAAAGTTCTGGAGACGAAGATTATTTACGGATAACAAAATCCTGCCTCGAAAACGGAGACAGGAATTAAATGTTATTTTATTTCTCAACATTAAGATTCTTTTCAAGACATGAAAGAAAATCGGAAATTAATGCTTTAAATTTTTAAATTTCTACTTTTTTACCGCAGTTACAACTTGCGCTTCCATCTTAGTAATATTGTCATAAATCTGTGTGAAAGCCGGATAATATTCTGCCGGAAATACTGCATCATCAATCTGAACGCTCGTTTCTACCGTTAATCTATTTCCCTCCTGCGTCACCAAATACGTGTATTGCAACGCATTATCATCGGTACGGAATTTTTTGGATTTCGGCACATTTTCAAAGACGTAATTATCAGGAATTGTAATGGTTACTTTCTTATTTCTATCGTAGGCGGAATAAAATTCAAGCGGTGCTTTCCGCGGTTCTTTCTGATCAAAATCATGGTTTTGAGAATACAAAAATAAGAGTGGATTAAATACCATTTTACTGCCTAAAACATCGGTAAATGTATCAGAAGTAAAGTCGAAACTCGTTTCGAAATCGTTGTTTTCCTGAACGCTCTGTTTAAAATTGGAGTAAGGAAATTTGTACAAGTCTTTGTAAGTTTTAGCGTATTTTTCTTTGTCTGCCAGAAAACTTTCGTTCACCATCATTGCATATAATTTAGTGTCGCGATCTGCAAAACTTCCTTCGAAAGTTCCATCAGCATTCATTTTTGCATTTACGCTGAGAATGGTTTTACTTACTTCGGGGAACACAATATTAATTTGGCTGGCGTCATCTTTTGGCATGTAAAATCCGTAATAATTCAACGCACGTGGAGAAATCATATTAAGGTCACTTTGCTTAGAAGTCGCATCTAAAAGTATAAATTTCTTACCTTCAACATAAGAAGCCATAACAAAATTTAGTTGTGCCATAGAAGGAAGGTACCCCGCTAACATTCCGCGTTTTACAGTTGATAAAACAATTGGATTTGCATCAATATCTGCACTTCTCAATAATAAAATTAATAAGATATTCAGTTCGGCTGTGTTCCCGATCTTGTTAGTCAAAAGATTCTTAATTCCTTTATCTGTAACTACATCATCATCTTTATTCCATGTATAATTTTTCTGCACAAATTTTAAGATGGCTCGAGCACGATCGCTTTTTAACGGGATTTCTTTTATTGCAATAGGAAGTAGATCTTTGACTAAATTCTTCTTTCTTAGTTCTTCACCAAAGTTGTCATTTTCATATAATCTCTTGCTAACATCCTTCCAGGTTAGCGTATAGGATTTTAGTTGTGCTCCAAGAAAGATAGAATTTAGTTCGGACTTGATTCCAGTTTTATAGTTATCATTGTTTAGTACATACTTTTCTTCTTTGTAGGGAGGAACGTTTTCATAAGCAAACCGATAAATATTGTAATCACTGCCATACATTATACGATCGCCAGTTTCCCGGAAACTTGGGTTCAATTTACCGTTATAATTTATGCTGTATCCAATTAGTTTTGGGGTGTCGAAAACGTACTCTATATACTTTATTGGGATTTCATCTTCAATTAAAATCCTTGGTGTAGAACCGATGAAGGGGCTGTAGAGACTGTATGAAAACTCTACAACAGAGCCATTTTTAACATTCGGAAAGGCAAACTTAGTGATCGTATAATTTTTATCTTCTTTAGACTGATATTTTTCGTCGCGCTCTATTTTGGTGGTAACTTTTTTTCCATCTTCCCAATTGGAAGTGAAAGCCTTTAAATCACTGAGTGTTTCCCTCTTTCCCTGACTATTTTTATAGATTGAAATTTGATGATCTAAAAAGGTAGAAGCATTATCTTTATTATAAATCTTCACGCGATCAGTTACATCTTTATAGATATATCCGTCATAATCAACTCTGAAATGAATGGACCGATATAAAACTTCTGCAGGTGCGTCTGGATATTTTTCGGATTTCTCCCTTTTTAGATCTTCATCGGAAAGTTTCGGAGTTTCCAAAAATTTATGCTGAGAGTAAATAAAACCAAATAAAAGAAGACAGAAAGAGAGTAGAATTTTTTTCATTATAATTTTGATATTAAGATTTTGGTATTGTCGTTACTCGCCGTTTTTTTTCTGAAAGCAACATATTCCTTAAATTTTTCTTTTGGATAAATTCCTTTTTTAATGGTTAAGATGCGGTGTACAGAAAGTTTATTGTCTTTTATATTAAAGTTGATCGTGTACGAACCAAATTCTGTAGAAAAAGTAGCGGAAGCAGGAACTTCGCCAAAAACATAACCGTTTGGAATACTATATTCCAATTCATAATCATCTTGAAAAGGAAAAGACGTCTCAAAGGGCAAAACTCTCTCGTCATTTGTAGAAAAAGTGGTCGCTTGGTAATAAGGCATGACCGGAAAGAACATATCATTTCCTAATTTTTTTGAAAAGGAATTGGCTTTCAATGAAAGATCATAGTTAATTACAGCGTGATCTCTGTCATTTTTTAAATTATTAATGGAAAGCTGATCGATCTTTAAATTGAAATGTCTGCTTTTCAAAGCTTCGATCATTTCATCATTTTTCAAACTGAAAAGCCTTAAATTAGTATCATATTGACCGCCAGAAAATTCGAAATTAGCCTCAGACGCGATGCTGCAGTCTTCTGCGATCTTTATTTTACCAACTAATTTTTCTTTGCTTTCTTCCGGTTGATAAATGGGAGTGTCGATGATTTCGATGCCAGTTTCTTTCACTGCCAAAACATTTCGGTTGTGAGAGGAATAAGAAAGATGATTAAAGGCAACGCGTTGTGAAGTATTTTCTAACCAAATTGGATCTTTCTCCGTGGGAACCATCAAAATTACGTGGTTACCCGCAAGTTTCGGAAAATCTTTATCAAAAGTCAGCACCGAATCATCACTGTAAATGACAGAATAAAAAGATGGAATTCCCGCTGCAGTAAGTAAAGTCCGCATGTAATTTGTCAATGCTTTGCAATCACCGTATCCTTTTTTACTTACTTCTGAAGCAGGCATTGGTTGCCAACCGCCGATTCCCATTGAGATAAGAACGTAGCGCGTTTTATTTTGCATGTACTGATAAATCGTTTTTACTTTTTCAGAGGTTGTTCCCGATAAATTTAAGGCTGAAATCTCTGCTGAAATCTCCGGAGTTACGGCTGAAACTGGGGTGATCAACTTTTCATAATACCATTTACCGAACGTATTCCAGTTTGTCATGTCGCCTTGTTTGCCTTCAAGGGTAAATTTTTCGGGAGAAAATTCAACTTTCGGAATCAGATAATCAATACTTGGGGCCAAATTTTCTTCTACAATCGCAGGAATATTTTCATAAGAATATTTCCACAAATTTCCCTCTTCAGAATGCATCACTTTCGCTAACGGAGTATCTTTTATTTTCGTTCTTATCTTTATTCCGGAATTATTCAAAACCGAGAACGTCGTTTTTTGCACAGCGATGTCATAAGAACGTAATGGTTTGAAATTATTCAGATAAACCGTGTTGGAAGTATTGGTTTCATAACTCGTTTTTACGGTAAAAGGATATTTGGTAGATATAGGTCTCAATACGAGAATTCGGTCATCTACATACAAACCGGAACTCGGATTATTGGTGTAATCTGAGAAATCTTTTTTGGTAAAAGTTTTGAATAATTTCCCATACGCATCATAAAGTTCTACTTTTATGCTGCTGACTTTCGTGGTAGGATTGTAGGGAATTACAACCAGGGAATATTGATCTCCCGCAGTACTTAAAATAGTGATTGCGGTGGTTTGCTTTATTTCCATATCGCTCACCGATTTCAAAACGTAATCTTCAGAACTTTCTCTAATTACGGCATTTGCATTCTTTAAAAGGTTTTCGGGAATCGATGAAACGCTGTAATCCTGCGCAAAACTGAAAACTGAGAAGACCAAAAAAATAAAAAGGTAAAATTGTTTTATCATATAAACTAATTTACCGGGTTTGGAACGAAAACACGCTGACTTAATTCCTGATCGAAAAGATAAAGTGCAGAAGGATTTTCACAAACCATTTTTATTTTGGTAACGAGTTGCGATGCATTTGCTTCTTCTTCAACCTGTTCATTTACGAACCACTGCAGAAATGAAACCGTGGCAAAATCTCCTTCGTTATTAGCATTCTTTAAAATATTGAAAATACTTTTGGTAATGATTTTTTCGTGTGCGAGCGCTTTTTCAAAAATTTCAGTAGCATTTGCGAATTCATAGGGAGGCTGTTCGATGGCTCCCATTTTTATTTCGGCTCCTACATCATTCAAAAAATCAAACATTTTGTCGGCGTGCATTAATTCTTCTTTGCTTTGAATTCTAAAGTAATTGGCAATACCATCTAAATCCTTTCCATAAAACCACGCAGACATTGACAAGTAGTATTGTGCAGCGTACTGCTCCTGTGCGATCTGGTGATTGATCAAGTTTGCTATTTCATTCGATATCATAAATTGCTTTTTATCAAATATATAGATTTCAAGGGTGGCGAACAAGAAAAAAGCGGAAAATAAATTTTCCGCTCCCATAAAAAAAAATTAAAATTATGAACTAGTTTTTTGCAGGCATTGTGTTCATATCTTTTTGCATCATATTTCCTTTTCTATGCTGCATTTTATCCTGCATTTTTTCTTGTTTCTTAGATTGCCATTTTGTGTATTGATCAGGAGTAAGAATTGTTTTCATGTCAGAGTTCCACTGATCCTGATTGCTTTTCATCATTTCCATTTTGGCTTTACGGTCGCCTGTCATTTGAGAAGAATTTGCTTTTCGTTCTTCCATTTTTTTGTCATGCATAGCTTTGATCTGCGTAACCTGCGAAGGCGAAAGATTTAATTCAGACTGCATCATTTTCATGTTGTCAGCTCTTCTTTGTTCCATTTTAGCTGGATCTCTCATTTTCATATTTTGAGTGCTTTGCATCTGATCAGTTTGTTGCGCCATTGCAAATGTTCCTATCGCTAAGAAAGCTGCGCTTAAAAGTAATTTTTTCATTTTTTTATTATTTAATTATTTTGTTGCTATTTGACGTTTGGATAAATTTTTTCCATTGATGTTAAACAGCAGAATCATAAATTTTTGTTAATTTAAATTATGAGTAAAATTTATACAAAATTATCATCATTGATTATGATGTCTATTCGACAATATTTTAAAAAAAAGAGCAGCTCTTTGCAAACTGCTCTCTTTATATTTGTTTGAATTATCTTCCTGTAAATCTAAATCCGGAACTGTTGGAAGTTCTGATCTCCGGAGCACGTTTTTGCTGTGAAGAATTTTTTTCTATTTTCCTTTCCTGACTTTTATTTCGCAAACCAGCGTCGCTATTTCTCGATCCTGAATTATTATTTCTAAATCCATTATTCTGCGGAGCTGTCGATTGAGGTCTTACATCAGAATTATTTCTAAATCCTCCGTTATTAATTTGAGGGCTGGTTTTTACAGCAGTTTCTGCATTACTTCTAAATCCGCCACTAGTTTGAGGAGTTGTGGTTTGAGGTTTTACATCAGAATTATTTCTAAATCCGCTGTCATTTAATTGAGGGTTAGTTTTAACAGCAGTATCTGCGTTGCTTCTAAACCCACTATTTCTCGGCGTGGTTGATAAATTGTCGTTACTTCTAAAACCGGAATTGTTCGAATTATTCTGCCAGTTCCCATTGGTGTTTCTGCCGTTGTCTCTGAAACCCATCTCCTGTCTTGGATTGTTTTGCTGATATTGCGTTCTGTCGATTCGATATCGGTTGATATTGATGTTTCGGTATCTCGGCACGACATAAATATTGGTTACATAATGTTGTCTTCTATAATTTTGATAATAAACAACCGGATTGTATCCCTGGTAATAATTATTTTGGAAGACTACAAAAATTCGGGGTCCCATAATATTTTGCAACGCATAAAACCGATCGTAATACCATCTGTCCGGATTGTATCTGTAATAAGAATTCCAGGCGCTGTAAGAAGGATAACTGTCATTCAAAATCATGATTTGCTGAATTTGCCAGGAAGACAACCGATGTCTTGCAAAAAAACTATTCCAGTTTACATCGTAAATACTGTTTCGGTAATCATTATATGAACTTTGATAAAAATCATTGGTATAATAATCTGAAGGATATTCATAATAATAATCATCTGGAAAATACGTAGCATCTTCTTCATCACCATAATAACTGCTGTTATTGTTATTGGCATTGGTCGGATAATGATCCGGATAATTCTGCGCGGAAATCAATGCTGATAAAAACACCGAAAGTCCAAAAAATATTTTTTTCATTTTAATCTACGTTTGTTTTTGTTACTTATACTTTCCTATTAGAAAAGTATGCCATTTTTTTTGGCTTAAAGCCTTTAGAGTAAACGATTTAAAAGCTTTCCTACCCTCTTTGATGCAAACAAAAGAGGGAAGTTAAAACCAAAGTTCTAACTTCCCTCTACAATATCGTAAGCAATTGATAATCAATTATTAAAAAACAGATACCAAATCATAAAAATAATTGATCTTTTTTAATTTATTTTAATTAAATCCGATTTGAATCTTTGATCCATCCGCCAATCTTTTGGTTAAAATCTTCTTTTTTCAAAAGCTCTTCAACATTCAGATGCATTCGATATCTCCAGTAATGCGGGAAAACTGCAGGATTATTAATCCGTTCTTCATCCATATTTGGATTGGTTAATTCTGAATCTGTCGCCAAAAATTCCTGGATAGGGAAAATTGCTAACATCGCGTCATTATAAAGATGTTGCTTCATGATGATTTCTGCGAGTTGTGGCTCTAAATTCCAGGGTGCGGTTCCCGATTGTCCCAGTTGTTTATTGAAATATTCCTGCGTGAAATTACGATCCTCATGCCACCATTGTCGCAATGTTGAACTGTCGTGCGAACTTGCAGTCACCACATTCATATAGCCAGCGTTTTTCGGATTGTACCATGCAATATTTTCTGAAGGCATTCTTTGAACTTTCAAAGCCGTAATTCCCAATCGATCCATGACTTGCGGAACAGAATCCGGAACCATTCCCAGATCTTCGCCACAAATTAACATGTCGGTTGCATTTAAAATGACAGGCAGTTTTTCCATGGCTTTTTGATACCAAAGTCCATCTTGCCGTTTGAAAAAATAATCCACATATAAATCAGAGATCGCTTTTTGCTCCCAATCCTGTAAATATTGAAATGATTTCGTTTTGTTGATATTGAATCTTGGATGATAAACTATTTCGCCATCTTTCGTTTCTTCTGGCAAGAAAAGGACATTTGCACAAAGAGAAATTAGCTGCTCTTCAACCGAACCTTGCGGATTTTCTTTGAAATGATCTGATAATTTTCTTTGGGTATCAAATTTTTCTTTAAAAGTATAAGTTCCATCAAAATGATTGTTCATGAACTGATTATGAATCGCATCTCTCTCATCGCCGAAAAAATCCCAAAGAATCTGATCATTGATAAAAGGTTTACAATAACGGTTTTCATTGAAAGGAATATTTCTGGCTTGAAACTCCTCCATTCTCACAGGAATTGCAGGATAAAAATAACCTAAGATTCCCTGAGTGACGCTCATCGGCATTCTCCAGATCCTAAAGAACCCAAGAATATGATCAATTCTCATCGCATCGAAATACTGCTCCAAAGCTTTGAAACGATTTTTCCACCATCGATAACCATCTTCCTTCATCGCCTCCCAGTTATAAGTCGGGAATTCCCAGTTTTGACCAAGATCTGTAAATTGATCCGGCGGTGCTCCGGCTTGAAAATCCATTCCAAACAATTCCGGTTCCGTCCATGCTTCAACAGAATATCTATAAATACCGATTGGTAGATCTCCCTTTACAGAAATTCCTAGACCGTGTGTATAATCGATTGCGTCTTTCAATTGCAAATGAAGTTGATATTGAACCCATGCGTGAAGCATTGTGGTATCATAATCTTTGCTTTTAGCACTAAAAAATGGCGTAATTTTTCCGGTTATATATTTCTTATGCGTTTTCCATTCGTTAAAGTTGGGCGTTTTGTATTTATCGCGCTGTACGCAAAAAGCAGAATATGGCAGAAGCCACTCTTCATTATCTTTCATGAATTTTTTGAAATTCCGATCTTTCAAAATCTTCTCTTTATTCGTGTCAAAAATTGCTTTTACAAATTTCCATTTTCCAGAAATCATTTGCTCATAATCGATGAGACTTAAGGAATTCAATTCAGCTTTTTTAGCATTAAATTCTTCTACTAAATCTTTCGGTAAAGAAAATTCGAGTTTTTCAATCGACAGATATTGTGGATGAAGTGCGTAAACAGAGATCGCTGCATAAGGATAAGAATCGGTCCACGTGTAATTCGCAGTTGTATCGTTGATCGGTAAGATCTGCAACATTGAAAGATTGGTTTGTTTCGCCCAATCTGCAAGAACTTTCAAATCTGGAAATTCACCCACGCCAAAACCATTTTCAGATCTCAGTGCAAAAACCGGAATTGCAACTCCGGCTGCGTGATACATTTCAAACGATTTGAATTTGAAAAAATGATCTGCTTTAATCTGAAGAATATTTTTCTCAGCATTTGGTAACGCCCAACGGTTATCGCCGTACTCAATATCGAAAACTTGTCCGGAATCTGTATTTAATAATCCGTATTTGTATTGAATAAGTTGGTCAGAAGGCAATTCAATAGAAGCTTCCCAAATACCAAAATCTGTTTGAGACATTACGACAGCTTTCAAATATTCCCAATTTCCTAAAGCTTCGCTATTTCCGACCAAAACGATTTTCCAGTTCGGATGATAAATCGGCGCTTCTAAACGAAATAAATGAGTATGCTTTTTGAGAACTGAAATTTTCTCTGCTGTAAAACCTCTTAATTTATTTTTAAGTATTTTATTATTGAGATAATTTTCAGGAAAATTCTTTTTATTCCAAACATCAAAAATGATAAATTCTTTGTAGTTGTGGGAAAAACTTAGTTTATGAGGAGAAAATTCTTCATCGAGAATCGTTCCGCCATCATTTACCAATTGGTATTTGTAGGAAATAGATTTAGAAAAAAAATCTACTTCGGCATCCCAGTTTCCATTTTCATTATAATTTAGGAAATGATATTTATCTTCACTTCCATCTTCCATGACCAAGAGTTGGAGCTTCTCGCCCATTTTCGTCCGAAAATTAATTCTAAAATACAGTTTCATAGTTTCTCAATTGAAACTGCAATTTAGGGAAAATATGATAATTTTTTCTGTTTTTAGTATAAAATTTAAATAGGTTTAATCGCTGATTTATAGCGTCTTGCAAAGTACAAAATGAAAGACGCTGAAAAAAATTTAAAAATGAAATATTAAAATTTAGAATTGAAATAAAAAAAATACCTCTGCGATGTTGCATAAGAATTATGGTAATTATAAAAATTAAATTAATTACTTCTGACGATTTAATTTTATGGGATTTTGTCTTGCGTCAAAAACATCTGTGATTTCTACTCTGTTTTTCGCATCATTAAACCAATAAATAATCTTGTAATTTTTAAAAACCAGATATCTAAATTCTTCTTTTCGGTTAATAAGCAATTCTTCCCTTTGTCCGATTCCAATTTGAAAATTCAATGAATTCCCTTTATTTATAATTCCTTCAACTAAATCAGAAGCAACTTTGCGACTTGCCTTAAACTCGTAATACTTAAATATTTTCTTTAATTCATTTTTAGTAAAATGCGTCCAATAAACGTGGATTACCATTGTTTAATTTCTGAAAGTAGATTTGAGGTTTCTGTGACCCTATTATTTTTTGAATCTTCCATTGATTTATCAATTCTCTCGTTAAATTCATCAATTGTAAATGGTTTGAAATCAATTTTTTTATTCTTCAACACGCTTTCTAACTGAGAAATTAATTCCTCACTCTGTACTTTCAAAAATTCTTGAATAAACTCTATTTTTCGCGTTTGAATATCCATATTATTACTATTTATTTCAAAATTACAAATTAAATTTTAAAACTTTAAGTGAGTGACTTAAAGATATTTTTTAGATAAAGCTAAAGTTATGTCTTTCTTATAATCAAAATCTTTCGACATTTCAAAAGCACCTTTCATAGATTGTAAGTTTGCGGATATTTCAACTTCTGAACTTATATCTTCATTGGTTAAAATCCGCAAATAATTTTTTATTAAATCAAAAAGACTTCGCTCTTTTTCAAAAGCAAATTTCTTGGCTTTTTTAATTACAGATTTATCTATTTTTAAAGTAAATTTAGTTTTCATCCTTTTTAATTTGATGAGAAATATAGTCAATTATTTTCGAGAAAGTATTTTTTATTAGCAACACATCTCTGAAAAATTATTTTTTAACTTCAAACAATTTGACCACGTTAGCATACATAAAACCAGTGACCTGATAGGGAAATTGCTCATATAAAGAATTTCCTTCATTGAATGTAAACCCATTTTGCAAGTCGTTTTGGGCTTCTAAAAGTAGGATTTCTGCTTTTGCAGTTTCATTAAGATTCATTAATGATAATGCTTTAAAATATTTGGCGTCAGAAAAATTTGGATATAATTTGAGAGATTTATCAAGGTTTTCGATTGCTTTGAAATAATTACCAGTTTCAAATTCTATAACTCCTAAGTAAAACATTTCATAAGGATTTACAATATCATTTTTAAGTCCAAATGCCACAGATTTTTCAATGAATGTCTTTGAAGTAGCAAAATCATTTAGTTGCAAATAACATAAACCTTTCCAAAAGTCATAAATATGATCCATTATAACTCCATTTGATCCATTAATTTCTGCTAAATAATTAAACTCTGCTAAAGATTCTAAATAGCTTTTCTGGAAAATACATTTAATAAATGCGCGATATTCTCGGTAATGATTAGAGTCGTCTAAATCAACTGCTTTATTTAAATACGTCATACCAAGTTCATATTTCTTTTGCTTGAATAACGGCATCGCCTTTTGCTGCCAAAAAAAAGGATCTTCGGGAAGTATAGTAAGAATAGAATCTAAATAATATTGATGCTGCCTGGAAAAAATAGAAACTGTAGCATCTTTTCTCAAAAGGTTCAATAACATCTTTTTCTGATTTCCATCCAAACCTCTGATCATTTTTTCATTTTGAGAATAAACGAGAAAAGGTAAAAAAAGAAGTAGAATTTTGAAGAAGATTCGCATATTGATTTTTCTAATTAATCTGAAAAAATTTTGAACGTGTATTTGAGAATTAATACTCAATGATAGATTATATAGATTTTAAAATAAAACTTAAGAGATCGAATAACTCGTTCCTTCTCTTCCGTCTTTCAACTCGATTCCTTCTGCAAGCAAACGGTCGCGGATCTGGTCGGAAAGGTCGAAGTTTTTGGATTTACGGGCCTGATTTCTTAAGTCAATTAAAACCTGCAAAGTTTGGTCTAGTTTCGCATTATTATTCTCTTCAATATTCTGTAAACCGAGAACATCAAATACAAAATCATTCATTAAAGTTTTCAATTCCGCTAAATCATTTTCAGAGATGGTTTCTTTTCCATCCTTTAATTTGAAGATGAAATTAACCGCTTCGAAAAGATGTGCAATCAAAATTGGCGAATTAAAATCGTCGTTTAAAGCGGTATAACATTTTTCTTTCCAGGATTTTAAGTTAATTGTAGGCGATTGATGATTAACAGGTGAATTATCTACCTCTTTAAATTCAAAATTTTTCAATATTTTCATGGCTTCCATCAAACGCTGGAATCCTTTTTCACTCGCAACCATGGCTTCATTGGAGATATCTAAAACACTTCTGTAATGCGCCTGCATAAAATTGAAACGCACAACTGAAGGATGAAAAGGTTTCTCAAAAAAATCATTACTACCGGAAACGAGTTCCATCGGTAGAATATAATTTCCGGTAGATTTGCTCATTCGCTGTCCATTCATGGTCAACATATTGGCATGCATCCAGTAGTTTACGGGTTCGGTTCCATTGCAAGCTTTTCCCTGTGCGACTTCACATTCGTGATGCGGGAATTTAAGATCCATTCCACCACCGTGAATATCGAATTTTTCACCTAGATATTTAGTTGACATTGCAGTACATTCTAAATGCCATCCGGGAAAACCTTCGCCCCAAGGAGAATTCCAACGCATAATATGAGCGGGAGATGCTGCTTTCCAAAGTGCAAAATCTGGTGCATTCTTTTTTTCGTTTTGACCGTCTAAATTTCGGGTATTGGCAAAAAGTTCTTCGATATTTCTATGAGAAAGTTCGCCGTAATTTAAGCCTCGTTTATTGTATTCAAGAACATCAAAATAAACAGAGCCATTACTTTCATAAGCGAATCCTTTGTCGATTAATTTCTGAGTCAGTTCAATTTGTTCTAAAATATGTCCGGTTGCGGTTGGTTCAATCGTTGGTGGAAGTAAATTAAATACTTCTAAAACTTTATGAAAATCGACGGTGTATTTCTGTACAATTTCCATTGGTTCTAATTTCTCCAAACGAGATTGTTTCACGAAACGGTCATTGTCAACGTCGCCGTCATCGGTTAAATGTCCTGCATCGGTAATATTTCTAACGTACCGAACTTTATAACCCAAATGAACTAAAGAGCGGTAAATAAAATCGAAAGACATGAAAGTTCGCACATTTCCCAAATGCACATTACTATAAACGGTAGGTCCGCAAACGTACATTCCAACGCTATTTTCGTGAATTGGCTTAAAGATCTCTTTTTCGCCGGAAAGGGAATTGTATATTTTTAAATTCATTTTTGTTGAAAGTTTGATATTAATCCAAATTAGAGCGGCTTCCTACATAATGAAGAAATTCCTGTCTCGTGATCGGATTGGTTCTGAAAAGCCCACTAAGCTCCGCAGTCGTTGTTGAACTTGCGGTATCTTTTATACCGCGACAATTGACGCATAAATGTTTCGCTTCAATGATACACGCTACATCTTTGGTTCCGAGCGCTACTTTTAAAGCCTCGACGATCTGCATGGTCAATCGTTCCTGAACTTGAGGACGTTTGGCATAATAATCTACGATTCTGTTGATCTTTGAGAGTCCGATAACTTCACCATTAGAAATATAAGCAACATGCGCTCTACCAATAATTGGAAGAAAATGGTGTTCACAAAATGAATAAACCGTAATGTCTTTTTCCACCAACATCTGGCGGTATTTGTATTTATTTGAAAAGGTCGAAATGCGTGGATTATTTTCGGGAAGAAGTCCGCCAAAAATTTCATTCACATACATTTTTGCAACACGTCTTGGCGAATCTTTTAGAGAATCATCGGTCATATCCATTCCTAAAGTCTCCATGATCTCGTGGAAATGTTTTTGGATAATCTCGATTTTTTCTTCTGGAGATTTTTCAAAAGCATCATCTCTTAAAGGAGTATATCCTTTACCAGTGAATAGATCGTCGTCGTTGTCGAAATTTTTACTCATAAGTTTATATAATGATTAGCAAAATTAAGGATTTAATTTCTATTCTCACACCAAAAATCCCTCACCGATGGGGAGGGACTTTTAGAAAAATAAATATTTTTAATTTTTAGAAACCACCACTTCCAGAAAAAGTAAATGTTGCCGTTAAACCTGCTCTTATTGTAGAAAGAGGGAATGCTGTGGAAATTTTGTATTTGGTTAACAACTGATCATAAAAGAATCTAAGATTAAAGTTCTGAGACATATTGTAGTCTGCAGAGAATTTAAAGCTCATCATTCTTTGACCACCTGTAATTTGTGAATCATTTTGTAAAATATTGGTAATTCGGGTCTGGCTGTCTCTGAGGGAGAAATCACCACGAACATTTAAATCACTTTTAATAGTTCTTGCTTTACCTTTAAAATTGATTTTCATTTTCAGATCTTTTAGAATATATCCAAAACCTACGATGTATTCATTACCGGCATCTTCAGTCAAAGTTTGATTGACCAAACCAAGCATGAACAATCTGTCGCGATTGTACTGCGCGCGGAACTGCATGTTATTTCTCATCGTAACATCGGCACCGATCAATGGCGCAAAAGCTTCAACATAACCAACTTGAGAGAATGTATATGGATTGAATCCATTCCCAAAACTGTCGCCAAGAGGTGCGTTTGCATTATTTTGTCTGTTATAATAATCTACGCTTGACTGAATTCCTGTTGCAGTATAAGTTGAAGTATAACCATGAAGAATATCAAATTTTGAAAACTGACTGTTAATCAACGGAATATTTTTCAAGCCAGAATACGTAACTCTCCAGTTTGGAAGCGGGAATCCAGATTTTTTCGGATCTGAAAGCCTGCCATTTACAGATCTGCCCTCAACAGCCGCTTGAAATGCAGGAATCAAAACATAAGCATCTGCTAATCCACGACCCGCTTTGAAGTTACTTTCAATGTAAGAACCACCCGACTGAATGAAGATCTGTTTTGCATTTTCATACATCGCATCGTAAATACTTTTTCCGTCTTTAAAGGCGGTATTAAAAGTCCATGTTGTTTTGGAATAGCTGATCATATCGGTACCAAAAGAGTTCTGGAAACCATTTGCCGGATTAGAATCTGCATCTACATTATAACCACCCTGAATGAAATTGCTGTTATAATTTTTCAGGAAATTGAAGTCGATCCGGAAATCATTAATTGGTGCAACCTGCACATTCGCTAAGAAATTTTGATTTTTCATTTGCGAGTAAGGATCATTCATATAATTAGATGAAGAAAGCCATCCATTTTCAATAATCGTTCTTCTGACATCTGCTTGTGAACCTAGAAGGAAGCCAAAAGTAGGACCACCTAAAGTTTGTCCGTAACCATACCAATTTGGTGCAGAAAGTAAGCCGGGAAGCACTGTTCCGTTATTTTCATTATAAGAAACATCAATTTGTTTGATGGAAGTTAATGCATACGCAATCCCCTGGAAAGGATTCAATTTATTTTTGAATTTATAATTTTTGAAACTTTTCTTTTTGCCTTTCTTTTGCCAGGCTAAATTATAAACATTGTTGAGGGAATCAATTTCCTGTTTGCGTTTCTGCATCGTAGTATTGATCTTCTGGAAATATTTAAACTTACTGAAGAATTTCGGTACATCGAAAGCAGCAGTTGCTACAATATTATTGGTGTTTTGACCAATGCTTCCGAGACTTTCAGCTTGCTTGGTATCAGGATTTACAAAAGTCGTCAACACGGTACTTCTCGCGTTCCAGTTATAGGTGAATCCGTAACCGAGTTCAGCATTGATAAAGTCGAGATACGGTAAATATTCGAACGGGAATTTATAATTCAACTGTATTTTGTGATTATACAATACCGGTCTTCCTGCACGTAACGGATTAGCGAAAATTGAATTGGTGTTCATATCATAAACATTCAAATTATCGTTCAGCGTTCGCATTGCAGAATTAATTTCGAGTTTTAAAGATTTCGTAAAATTAAATCCTATCCCATATTGCCACCCGAAATAGAAGTTTCTGTTTCTTATCACATCAAAATCCTGACCCGGAGTTCTACTCAGAATAGCTTCGATATTTCTAAATTCGAGCTCATTATAATTACGGTCGATCTCTGCACGGAAAGACAATCTTGTCGGAATCGGATTTATGTTTACTTCTTTCAACCATCTTAAGTATTTATACGATTTGGCGGTATCGCTTACTATTTTATTAAAAGGTCTTAAAACATAAGGTTTGAAGGAATAATTATAATCAATATACCCTCTCAAATACTGACGGTAATTTTTCTTAGTATAAACATCTCTAAAGAAGTCGTCGTTATAAATCGAAGTTACCGAAAGATTTTCTACATCATAGAATTTCGGTTTTTTATTCGGGTTCATTCTGTCTTTACGCATGTTCACAACACCTATACTTCGCTGCTGCGTGTAAGTTCGTGCAACTTTTTTCAGTTCCTCTTTATTCGGAGCCTGATCAAAAGTGACATCATTATCTAACGGATTATATTTCGGATCTTCAATAGTTTGTGTGTAAGAATAATTCACCGGAATTTTCATTCCAACTTTTTCAGGTAAAAATTTATCCACGTTCACTGTAGTATTAATACTGAAGGCAGAACGTGCAGATTGCGCTCTTTCCGCAGGTTTTTCGGTGATCCCACCAAAACCAATACTCGAAACTGAAGCATTTGCATTCACCAAAGCGAAATCTCCTAAATTAAAATTCACGCTTGCATTTCCGGCATAACCGCCTTTGTTTTCAATTTCAGAAAGACGGATTTCATTTACCCACAGAACCAAATCTTTTGTGTTGGTCAAGGATTTATTTCGAACACCCAACATAATTGTTGTTACGTTTCCTAAACTTGGGCGACCTTTAATAAATATTTTTTTGTACGGATCGATCGCACCATAATCAAGATCTTCAGAACGGTCATCAATTCTGTTATTTGGATTTGAATCTCGTCTTAATTTCGCATCTACAAAATTTTGAATTTCCAGGTTCATTGTATTTTCCGCAGGCCAAATTTCTAAAGGTGATCTGGCGTTTGTAGCGGTATATTTTAATGACGCTTCGTATTCATAATAGTTATCAGTCGCATCGCTTCCGAAACGGATGAAGAAGGTTGCATCTTTATCATAAGCCGTTGAAGTTGGATTTCTTAAATCTTCTGCATGTACGAAAAGTTCTAATTTTTTATAACGACGCATATCCAAAGCAACATTTTTGAACACTCCTTTTGTAGTTTTCACAGCAATCGGCTGTGTTTTCATGTAAAGTGAAGATTCATTTTGTCTTTGTGCACCTGCATTTCCGCTCAAAACCTGTCTGTCAATTCCTGGAGGAAGAACGTAAGGAGGCTGGCTCAATCCGTTTTCTTCTAAGTTTACACTACCTACATCAACTTTTTCGTTGTCCACAGGATTTACACCTTCTGTATCGGTAATTGTTGTGGCAATATCTTTCGTATATTTTCTCCAGTCACTTCTTACCAAATCCAAAGTTCCGAATCGAATCGTTGAAGCCTGGTCAAAACCAGTTAAAAGCATTCTTGCGAATCGAACATTATTTAAAATGGAAGGATCTTTTGAACCTCCAGAAGTAGGATCTTTATCAAATTGCTGAACAGGAACGCGGAATAAGTACCATTTGTTACTTCCTTTTTGTCCGTTTTGGAATGTTACATCAACTTGTTTTTCATCAACGATAAATTTTTGTCCAACTGCGAGACTCGATTTATCTAAATTGATGGTGTACTGGTTGTAATTTTCGCTTTGATCTAAGTTATAATCTCTGTTTACATCTTCCGCATCAGGAGTTTGTGTGGCAACTTCGAGCGTATTGCTTTGTGAGTTTCCTTCCGGTCCACGGAAATATTTATATCTTTCTGTAAGTGATGAAGCTTGAGCGCCCTGGAATTTATCAGAAAGATAAAACAGGAAATCATCGGAAGCAGGATCAGTCACTTTGGTTACAGGATTGATGAAACTAGTTCCAAATTTTGTGGCTTCACCTTGAGCATCAAGACCGTCATATCCTAAATCTTGTGCTGTTCTCTCTTCGTTTTCGGTAGAGAAAGCATACAAAATCGGAAACTGATTCGGCTGTGTTCCCCAATTAGTTGTAGTCGTGTTTGCAGGAACATTTGGTGTAGGCAAACCATTTTCATACATCAATTTGCCATCTTTCAAAACATCTTCTGAAACATTTCCTAATTGAAGCAATAATTTAGGATTTGCACCTAAAGGATTTCCGTCTGCATAAGGATCCATCATCCAGAATTCCACATATTCAATATTAGAATTGACAAAATTGGAAACCGAAATCGGACGCATTAAACCAGCCCATCTTTGCTGAGTTGATTCTGCATTTGGATTCACGTTATAAGGCCCTCTTTCCTTTGGAAAATAACTGAGGTCAAAAGTATTGGTGTACAGTTGTTCGCCGGCAACAAAATCTCTGGAGTTGTATAATTCTCTGGTTTGAACTCTTCGTGAAGCGTGATTAGAAAGTGCTTGAGCATTAATTCCTCCTGGAGCGGCTCCACCAATTCCGTAGAATCGTGGATCAATATTGTACCAGGTTAACAAACCACGTCCGTTTCCTTGAGCGAGATCATTATTTAAGGTTCCATTCGCGAAATAAGGATCATTTGGATTTTTCTCAGGTTTTGAAGCCAAACTCCACATCGCCGGTTCTTTCAACGAAATTTTAGAAGTAGTCTGTTCAAAATCATCAATATAAGACTGGTCTCCCGTTCCTTTATTCTGTCCCGGAATTAAGTAAGCTCCTTCCGCAGCAAAACTTAAATTAGATGGCGCTTCTGTATTGATGAATGGGATTTTATCGGTCAATCTCGTAAGGAAAGGCAATTCATTATTGTACAAAACATTGAAACCTGCCATTGTATTATTCACCGCTTCCTGCCCGAAATTCACTTTTTGGGTTAAAGGAGTTTCAGCATAATTCACCACCGTTCCACCGATCGTAAGATGTTCATTAAATTTTCTTTCTAAATTTAATCCCAAAAATCTTTTTCTCTGTGTATTAAAAGTCAATTGATTTTCCAGCGAAATATTAATCGCCTGACCTGATTGTTTTACGGTTTCATTAATGATATTTACCGTTCCAAGCATGTAATCAACCGTATAATCGATTCCTTCCTGAAGCTGAACACCATTCGCAGTAACTTTCACAGAACCTTGTGGAACGTTGATCGCGCCTAAAGAAATCCCGGTTCCCTGCGAACCTTTGAATCGACCTTCCATGGTATATCCTAAAGCCAGTCTGTTTTCAGAAGCTACATTTTTGAACTTATCGTATAAATCATTAAAAACATATTTCGGATCACTGCTGCCTAAAACACCTTGCAAATAAGCCCCAAAAGGTTTTGCTTTGGTGAAAATCACCTTTCCATTTTGCGCATCGATCGTGATTCCGGGTACAAAATCGAAAATTCCGTCTCCGGTTACATTTCCATTTTGCTGTAAATCGTTGTTCATATTCAACCGATCCCAGTTGAATAATTTCAATAAATTCGTATCCTGAACCGGAGTATTTGGCAAATAATTTACTTTACCGTTGGTTGGGTCTCTTAAATAAACATTGAGTAAAAAACCATCGCTGTTAATTTGATTAGAATTCAATGAATAAATATTCTTCATCATCAAATCCCACATCGGAGTCGTAGTCGTTGTTTTTATATTTGATTTTAGCAACTTGGTGATCAAAACCGGACTTTCTTCTGAAAATTCTCCAACTTTATACACTTTGCTGTCTCCATTCAAGGTAAAAGTATAAGCAACTGATAAAAGCTGATTATCATTCAACCGCTGATTCAGGGAAATATAACCCAATTGCGGATGAAAAGTAAATTCGTTCTGATTTAATTTCCGTGCTTTTCTATTAAAAATAAATTCTTCACCATCAGTATAAGTTACTGGAGTTCCGTTTGCATTCGGAAAAGATTTCCCGTTGATCGCGTTGTAAGCGGTATTCACATCTCGAATTCCTGTTCCTAAACCGACAATTTGAGGGTAAAGCGTGTTTTGGGAATTATCTGGATATCCTGAAATGCCTTCTCCTAAATCACGAATTCCTAAGATTCCCTTCTGATCCTGAAGATTTCCGGAACCTTGATCTAGAACCCAGGCTTCAATTCGAGTGATGCTGATTCTGGAATTGATCTGTGGATAATTCAACAAGGCAGTATCATAATTATCTAAGAAATAATGTCCGATATAGTAATGCTGATTGTCTTCATAGTCGATCGCATTCAATTTAAAGGTATTCATCACACCTCCACCTTGAGCGATAATGCTGCGAGATTCCCCCTGTTGTTGAGAGAATACCAATGTTCCCGTCGTTTTTCCGAGTTGAAATTCTGTTTTTAAACCAAATAATGATTCTGAACCACGAATCAAACTCGTAGAAAGCGGCATATTCACATTTCCAAATTCTACCCTTTTGATAATCTTATCTTCGCCGCCAGTAGTTTTATCGTTTAAACCTTTGGTCTGTAGATCTTTCCAGCTTCCTTTTGCCTGCCAAACCAAATTCATCTTATTCTCAAAAGCAAATCCGCTTTGAGTATCATAATTGGCTTTAAGTTGTAGGTTTTCACCGACTTTACCAATTAATCCCAGCTGAATTCTCTGTTGAATGTCGATCGCAAAACTAGTTCTGTTCTGAGGTAAAATTAATGGATTGTCAATTTTTTGGTAAAGACCACCGATATCAAAAGAAGCAAAACCTTGTGGAATAATTTCAATTTTATTTCCACCAAAGATATTTTCAAAAAGCCTGTTTTTTACCTTAAAACTCGGAAGTAAACCTTTTTTCAGTGCATCAGTCTGATCTTTTTTGTAGCCTAAATTGTTCGTCGCCGATTTTTCATTATAATATTCGCTCAGCTGATTATTCAGCATATATTGATGATATTCGGAAGAAGTCATGGAAACAGGATTTCCTACGACCATATTTCCGACTTTGGGATAGAGAAAATACATTCCGCTGGAAACATCATAAAATGCCTCATATCGCATAGGATTCGGCAGGGAGAAATCCTGTCGTACAGACGAACTGTCTTGCGGTTTTACCTGTGCAAATATACTTGCAGAAGAAAAACACAAGAAAATAATAACTAAGAATGTATGCTGAAAAAAATTATTCTTCTTCAAATGTTAAATGTTTTTTAAGATTTGCTTCACCAATTGTTCTACTGAAAAATCTGGATTTTGCTTTAAAATTCGATCTGCAATTTTCTCGCTCATTTTTTTGGGTATTCCCAAAACCTCTAATGCAGATAACGATTCTTCTTTAATTTTATTATTTGCAAATGTAGAAATATTTTCGTCAGAATCCTTGAATTTTTGGACTTTATCCCTTAAATCAACAATCACTCTTTCAGCGGTTTTGGTGCCAATTCCCTTTACTTTTTGCAGGAGTAAACTATTGTTGGAAAGGATTGCTGTTGATATTTCTTCTAAGTTCAAAGAAGATAACATAATGATGGCAGAAACCGGCCCTACTCCATTAACACTTATTAACAGATTAAACATCTCTTTTTCTAAAATTGTGTTAAAACCGAAAAGTAAATGAGCGTCTTCCCGAATGATCTGTTGAATATTGAGAAAAGTTTCTTTTCCAAGCAATAATTTCTCGGAAGTCTGCAAACTAACGCCAACATAATAACCAACTCCCTGAACATCAATAACCATAGAAGTTGGATTGAGTTCCTGAACAATTCCTTTGAGTGAATAAATCATTTTATTTTATAAATCTTTTGAAGTTAATACAATTTTCAAATTCAAGAAATGGATACATTTAAATCCAAAACATACTTGAAAACATCTGAAAAATCACATTCCAACTTAAAAAAAATGAAATGTTTTTTTCAGAGCCCTAACTTACAAAAATTATAGAAATTTATTTCACACAAAAAACGCTACTAAAATTAGTAGCGTTTTATTAAATATTTAGTTGAACAAAGACCTTTTCAGACTTTGAAAATTATATAAAATTAAGCATTCTCTCTTCTCTGTGCATCTAAAACAGCGATTGTCGCCAAATTCACAATTTCATCTACACTTGCGCGCATTTGTAAAACGTGAACAGGTTTTTTAAGACCCATTAAAATAGGACCTACAACTTGCGCAACTTTTAATCCCCGAATAATTTTATAGGAAATATTTGCACTTTCTAAGTTAGGGAACACAAACACATTCGCCGGAGTTGTGCCCAGTTTTGAGAATGGATAATCGGAAAGATGATCAGCGTTTAAGGCAAAATCCGGTTGAATTTCACCATCAACGATCATATTCGGGAATTTCTCATGAAGCATTGAAACTGCTTTTGCTACTTTTTTTGAAGTCTCCGAAATACCTGCGAAATTTTCAAAAGATAACATGGCAATTCTCGGTTCGATGGCGAACGTTTTTACAGTCATTTCAGCCATTTTCGCAATATTCACCAAATCTTCTGATGTCGGATTTGGAATGATGGAAGTATCGGCAAAAAACAAAGGTCTTTTTTCCGTCATAATCATCATCATAGAAGCGATTTTATCAACCCCTTTTTCTTTTTCAATAATTTTTAAAATCGGTTTGATCGTGGATGAATAATTTTTCGAAAAACCGACAATTAAAGCATCGGTGTCACCATGATGCAACATCAAAGGACCGAAGTAATCTCTTTGTCGAACATATCTTTTCGCTTTGTACTCGTTCATTCCTTTTCTCTGACGCAATTTCCAGAGCGTTTCGCGATATTTAAGGCGATTTTCTTCCTGATCATCATCCATTGGATCAACAATTGGAACATCGAGTTCGATACCGAATTTTTTCATTTGTTCCTTCACATATTTTTTCTCTCCCAGTAAAATTGGTTGTGCGATTCCTTCTTCGTAAAGAATTTGAGCAGCTTTCAAAACGTTGTATTCTTCGGCATTGCCAAGTGTAACTCTTTTTGGATTAGAACGCGCTCTGTTTTGCATCATTCGGATGAGTTTCTCGTCGCGACCCATTCTGTCGAGCAAAGCATTTTCGTAATCATCAAAATTTTCGATAGGTTTTCCGGCGATTCCACTGTCCATAGCAGCTTTTGCAACGGCTTTGGAAACTCGGGTGATCAATCGGTTATCAAAAGGTTTCGGTATAAAATATTCTCTGCTGAAATTTAAATTTTTAACATTATAAGCTAAAATCACTGCTTCCGGCACAGGTTCTTTGGCCAAGTCAGCAATCGCTTTAACTGCGGCTAATTTCATTGCTTCATTAATTCCAGTTGCCTGAACATCGAGTGCGCCACGGAAAATATAAGGAAAACCAAGAACGTTATTCACTTGATTAGGATAATCACTTCTTCCAGTTGCCATGATGGTATCTTTTCGAGTTTCCATCGCTAATTCGTACTCAATTTCAGGGTTCGGATTTGCCAAACCAAAAACGATAGGATTTTCTGCCATCGTCAAAAGCATTTCTGCAGTCATGACATCTGCCTTTGAAAGTCCTATAAAAACATCAGCTCCGTTTAATGCGTCTGCTAAAGTTTCCATCTCTGTGTTCGCTACAAAAAAGAGTTTTTCTGGAGTAAGATTTTCCCTTTTGTGATTGATGATTCCTTTTGAATCGCACATCAAAACATTTTCTTTTTTCAGACCCAATTCTAAATAAAGTTTCGTACACGCAATTGCTGCAGCTCCGGCTCCATTAATAACAACTTTTACCTCACCAATTTTTTTATTGGCAATTTCCAGGGCATTAATTAGTGCAGCCGCAGAAATAATTGCCGTTCCGTGCTGATCATCGTGCATCAAAGGAATGTTGAGCTCTTCCTTTAATTTCTGCTCTATATAAAATGCTTCAGGAGCTTTGATGTCTTCTAAATTAATACCACCAAAAGTTGGCGCAATTCCTTTAACGATCTGGATGAATTTATCGGGATCAGTCTCATTAATTTCAATATCAAAAACATTAATATCGGCGAAAATTTTGAACAGAAGTCCTTTTCCTTCCATCACGGGTTTTGAAGCTTCGGCACCAATATTTCCTAAACCTAAAACTGCAGTTCCATTAGAAATAACAGCAACCAAGTTTCCTTTGCCTGTATATTCGTAAGCTAATTTCGGATCTCTTTCAATTTCTAAACAAGGGATCGCAACACCCGGAGAATATGCGATTGAAAGATCGCGCTGCGAAGAATGTGGCTTTGAAGGAACAACTTCTATCTTTCCTTTCGGCTCACTTCTATGATAATCGAGGACTGCTTCTTTAAAATTCTTCTCGTCTCTGTTCGTTTTGTTTGACATGTTTTTCTGTTTTTTGCAAGTGCAAATGTGAAAATTGATCAACATTTAATGATAGTTCTAATCATCAATGTTGAAGGTGAAATTTGAATTAAACTTTAATTCAAAATATATTTAAGGTGATAATCTACTAAACTTTCGATGGGTTTCTGAACTACTTTTCCTATCTTTAAATTGAGTTCAGCCGCAGCTGATCTTAAAATATCTTCATAAATGAAAGCAATATATCCAATAAAATTGATCTCTATTTCCCCGGCTTCAGGATATGGAAGGACCTGATAATCTAAGAAATTCTTCAATTCATCGAAAACCATATTTTGAAAATAAGGATGTTTTTTTCGTTCTGCAATAAATTTATTAAATTCTCCCAGATAAGCATTCGCTCTGGGATTATGATACATATTATGAATGGCATCTTCAATCGTAAGGTTGTAGGTGGCGCGGAAATCCTGCTCTAAATCTGAGGGTAACTTTTTCATAAAAAATCTGCGCAAAAGGTGTTTTCCCAAAGCACTTCCGCTTCCTTCATCACCAATTAAAAAACCGAGCGAAGGTAGATCAACTCTAATTTTTTCACCGTCGAAAAAACAGGAATTAGAACCGGTTCCGAGAATGCACACAATTGCAGGTTTCCCATTATAAGCGGCATAAGCAGCTGCAGTCATATCTTCTTTGATGGAAATATCTGCCTGCGGAAAAGCTTTTACAAATTCATTTTCTACTTTCTTGGCATTATCGGGAGTTCCGCAACCTGAACCGTAAAAAAAGACTTTTTCTATATGGTTTTTTAGAAAAAAGAGTTCCTGATTTCTGTCGATCTCTTTTACGATAAAATCGGGGTTAATGATATTTGGATTGAATCCCAAAGTGGTGGTTTTCAAATGGGTTTTTCCGGAATTTTCGAGGATCACCCAATCACATTTTGTGGAGCCGCCGTCAACAATGGCAATCATATTTTATTAAATTTAATGCGCTAAAATATCAATTTAATTTTAAACCTTTAATTTTTTACGCTACTATTTTAATTCTGCTGTAATTTTTAAATATAAGAATCAAAAAGGCAATCCAAAACTGAATTGCCAAGTTTATTTACAGGGTATCATTTATTTATTCTACCTCTATTACTTCTAAAATTTCGGGTGCAAATTGTTTAATGGTATTTTCTACGCCTAATTTCATGGTCGAAAAACTCATGGGACAACCATTACAGTTCCCTTGAAGTTTTACGGACACGATACCATCTTTCACATCGATCAATTCTATATCACCGCCGTCTTTGTTAAGAAACGGACGAATACTTTCCAGCGCATCCATTACTTTCGTCACTGTTTCTTCGTGTTTCATCTCTGTTTTCATTTTTCTTTTGTGATATAAATTCGGTTTTTTCTAAACCGCTATTTTTTATTTCTATAAGCTTCTGGAAGTAAATTCCAGCTTATTTTTTTGAAGAGCATCCCGCCATTGTGGTAATTTTTACCGCTTCAGTTGGAGGAAGTGATTTATTTCTTTCTACCAGACTTTCGATCATATTTTGGGCAGTTTTGATGTAGATCTCCTGGATTTTTGAACCTTCCTGCAAAACTGCAGGTCGACCAACATCTCCCGCTTCTCTAATGCTTTGAATCAAAGGAATTTCTCCTAAAACAGGGATTCCTAAATCTTCTGCTAAATATTGTGCGCCTTGATTTCCGAAAATGTAATATTTGTTATCCGGTAATTCAGCCGGAGTAAAGTACGACATATTTTCAATTAAACCTAAGACCGGAATATTGATACTTTCCATTTGGAACATTGCGATTCCTTTACGAACATCAGCTAATGCAATATGTTGCGGCGTACTCACGATCACGGCTCCTGTAACGGGAACTTCCTGAATAATAGACAAATGAATATCACCGGTTCCCGGAGGTAGATCGATCAAAAGAAAATCTAATTCACCCCAAGCTGCGTCGCGAATCATTTGATTTAAAGCTTTTGAAGCCATTGGTCCACGCCAAACTACGGCTTGGTTTGCTCCGGAGAAATATCCAATAGAGAGCATTTTCACACCATAATTTTCTACAGGTTTCATTAAATTCTTACCGTCGATCTCTACTGAAATTGGTTTTGAATCTGTAGTATCAAACATGGTAGGAATTGATGGTCCATAAATGTCAGCATCTAAAATACCCACTTTAAAACCCATATTTGCTAAAGTTACCGCAAGATTTGCCGCAACAGTAGATTTACCAACACCTCCTTTTCCGGAAGCTACGGCGATGATATTTTGAATTCCTTTGATTTGTTTTCCTTTGATCTGATTTTGCTGAACTTCCGAAGGTTCCGGTGAAGCGATCTTTAATTTCAAAACAACTTCTTCCCCAAATTCTGAAGCGAATGCCTGTTTCATTGCTGCTTCAAGTTTCTTTTTTTCGTGCATTGCCGGTGAATGTGCCGTCATATCAATATAAACATCATTTCCCATTACCTGGAAATTGTGTACTAGATCATCAACTTCTATTTCTTTCAAAAACGCCTGAACTTTTTCTTTCGTCAACATAATTCTGTATAATAAATTGGATGACAAATTTACGGAAATTTTTGTTATTTAGAATGAGTAAAAGTTATGATTAATGTCTGCATTTTGTTAATTCAAAGAAAAAGATTTTTTTCTGTGTTCCGTTTTTTTGCCACTAAACATGATCAGTAAAAACCATATTTGAATTACATTAAACTTACTAATTATGTTAAATTGTTGTTGTTTTTAACACAAAGAAGGTTAATATTTCGGAATTTTCTATCTACATTTGATTTAAAATTAAAATACATGAAAAAACTCATTCTACCGATCGTTCTTTGTGCTTCTCTATTTGTGTCTGCACAGGAAAAAAAGAAAGATTCTGATTCATTATCTGTTCAGGGAATTGATGAAGTCACCGTCACCGGAAGCAGAAATAAAAAAAGGACAGCAATTGACACTCCTGTTCCGGTAGATGTAATCGATGTAAAACAAATCAGCCAGGCAACAGGACAGGTTGATGTAAACCAGCTTTTGCAATTTGCAGCACCTTCTTTTAATTCTAATAAACAGTCAGGTTCTGATGGCGCAGATGCGGTAGATCCTGCAACTTTGCGCGGTTTAGGTCCCGACCAAACATTGGTTTTACTGAACGGAAAAAGATATCATCAATCTTCTCTCGTCAATTTATTTGGAACAAAAGGTCGCGGAAATTCTGGTACAGACATGAACACGATTCCTCTTGATGCGATCAAAAGAATAGAAGTTTTGCGAGATGGCGCTTCTGCTCAGTATGGCTCCGATGCAATTGCAGGTGTAATCAATGTTATTTTAAACGACAGAAAACAAGGTTTTGAAGCAAAGGCTTTTTACGGCTTAAATTTATTTAGAAGTCCGCACGGTGGAAATGAAATTGTTTCTGACAAAAAATTAGACGGACTTACTTTAGATGTCAGCGGAAATTACGGTGCGAGAATCGGTAACAAAGGCGGATTCATCAACATTACGGGCGAGGTTATTTCTAAAGGTTACGCCATTCGAAATGCTAATCCGGATTTATATACTGCGCCACGACAAAGATTTGGAGATGCAAAATCAAACAATTATTATCTTTTTTACAACGCGCAAATCCCCGTTTCTGAGAAAACCGATTTTTACTCTTTTGGAGGGTATTCTTACCGCAACACCGATGCTTACGCCTGGACAAGAAGCGCCGATGCAGATGGAAATGCACCTTCGATCTATCCGGATGGTTTCAATCCGATCGAAAACACGCAAATCAAAGATTTCAATTTTAATAATGGACTTAAATTTAAAGTTACCAACTGGGATGTCGATTTATACAATGCGTTCGGGAGCAATCAGTTCACATACAACATCAACAATACCGTAAACGCGACTTTGGGTGCCAATTCGAAAACAAGTTTTGATGCAGGCGGTCATTCGCTTTTACAGAATACGAGTGGCTTCAATGCGTCGAAAGGTTTTGGAGTTTTAGAAGGATTAAATGTGGCATTTGGAGCAGAATTTAGATACGAACAATTTAAAATCATCAAGGGAGAAGAGCAATCTTATGCAGCGTACGACATTAATGGAAACATTGTAACGGCTTCTACTCCCGAAGATCTATTGGTCATAAATCCGCTTTCCGGAAATGTGAGACCAGCTGGTTCACAAGGATTTCCGGGATACTCTATGGCAGTGAATCAAGGAAGAAATAATGTTGCAGCTTATCTGGACACAGAACTTGATCTTACGAAAAACTGGATGATCAGTGCTGCAGGAAGATTCGAAAATTACAGTGATTTCGGAAGTACCGTTAACGGAAAATTTGCAACCAGATATAAGATCACCAATCAATTTGCTTTTCGGGGATCGGTTTCTACCGGATTTCGCGCGCCTTCTTTGGTTCAGAAATTTTATGGTTTAAACTTTACCAATTTTCAGGGTGGTCAACTCGTGACAATTCAGTTAGCTTCGAATGACAGCTTCCTGGCGAAATCGGTAGGAATTCCACAATTGAAACAGGAAAAATCGGTTAATGGAAGTGCCGGATTTACTTTTAATTCTAATAAATTCACCGCAACAGTTGATGGTTATTACGTAAAGGTGAAAGACAGAATCGTACTGACCGGAAATTTTGATCAAACCGATGATAAAATTGGCCAAATCTTGATTGACAATCATATTGATCAGGCACAGTTTTTCACCAACGCCATCGACACCAAAACTTTAGGACTTGATCTTATTTTAACGTACACCGAAAATATTGGAAACGGTAAATTAACTTCAAGTTTTGCCGCTAACTTTAATGATATGGAAATCACTTCTGTGAATACAACTCCTGAACTGAAGGGCAAAGAAGATGTTTATTTAAGTCCAAGAGAAAGAGCATTCATTTTGGCTTCGGCTCCTAAGAGCAAATTTAATTTGAGTTTAAATTACAAGATCAATAAATTCAATACGAATTTACAGCTGGTAAGATTCGATAAGGTCACTTTGATCGGTTATAATGGTCCAGACGATTATCAAAAATATGGTGCAAAAGTAACGACGGATCTTTCTTTCGGTTATGATTTTACTAAAAATTTCAACTGGACCATAGGAGGTAAAAACGTATTCAACAGATATCCAAACCTACAGGTTCCGGCTGTTTCTGATGGAAATACTGAGTCTGGAGGAATTTTCGACCCTGTTCAAATGGGATTCTCTGGAAGACAGATTTTCACAAGACTTCATTATACTTTTTAAATAACTGATATCATAATATTAACTAAAAACTAAAAAAAAATGAACGTTTCCTTAACATCAAAAATTGTAGCAGAAATGCTCGGCACAATGGTCCTGGTCTTAATGGGTTGCGGAAGCGCGATAATTGCTGCATCCAATGGAATTCCAGACGTAAATGGGGTCGGACTTTTAGGGATCGCTTTTGCTTTTGGCTTAAGTGTTCTCGCCATGGTTTATGCGATCGGCCACATTTCCGGTTGCCACATTAATCCAGCTATTTCAGTCGCCATGGTCGTTGCGGGAAGAATGAAAGCCAAAGAAGCAGCATTTTATGTCATTGCCCAAATTATTGGAGCAATCATTGGCTCCGGGATTTTATATGTTATAGTAACAAATCAAATTGCAGGTTTTGAATTAAAACCTTACGCTTTAGGATCCAACGGATGGGGAGCAGGTTATTTGGGAGAATACAATACGGTAGCGGCTTTTGTAGCAGAATTTATTTTCACCTTTATTTTCCTTCTGGTTATTTTGGGTTCTACCTCAACAAAAAATATCAACGGTGGATTTGCCGGGTTAGCAATTGGTTTGTCTCTTACGCTCATTCATATTGTAGGAATAAAAATTACGGGAGTTTCTGTAAATCCGGCTAGAAGTATCGGTCCCGCAATTTTTGCCGGTGGAGCAGCAATTTCGCAACTTTGGTTATTTATCGTTGCGCCAATATTAGGAGGAGCTGTAGCAGCTCTTGTGCACGGAGCGTTAATTGAAAATCCCAAAAGTTTTAAGGAATAAAAAAATTATTATAAATATTTAAAAACACCAACTCTCGCAAAGTTGGTGTTTTCTTTTATAGAATAAACTTTAAAGTAAACATCGCTTTTTAGAGGACTCTAAGATTTACATCATTAAATTTTTAACATCAATTTAATTTAGGAAAATTCTATTTTGAAAATTACTTCGATGAAGTTGAAATACCTCTGAATAACTCAATTCTAATTTGGCAAAATAATTGCACGATATAAAAAGTTAAAAAACATTAAACAATTTATACACAACATTTTAAATTCAATTTTTATGAAAAATTCAATCTTAGCAATTTTGGCTGTAGCTGCATTAGCTTCTTGCAAAAAAAATGAAACAACCGTGGTAGATAATGCTACAGACAGTTCGATGATTGCACCAACCACTGATTCTTCGATGATGCCGAAGGATTCTACATCCATGACATCCACGACGGGAACAATGGGAACCATGAGTGCCCAAGACAAAATGTTCGCAGATGCAGCAGCAAAAGGAGGAATGATGGAAGTGATGATGGGTGAACTTGCTGAAACCAGCGGAATGAACGCGAAAGTGAAAGCTTTAGGAAAAATGATGAAAGAAGATCATACCAAAGCAAACGACGAACTGAAAAGTTGGGCAATGACCGCAAAATATATGCTACCTACCAAAATGGATGCAGATCAACAAAAAATGTATGACGATTTAAAAATGAAGAAAGGAGCAGATTTCGATAAAGCATATACCGATTTGATGGTAACTGACCACAAAAAAGATATCGCAGAATTCAAAAAAGAAGCTACCGAGGGAACAGGAGATTTGAAAGCATTTGCTTCTAAAACAGTTTCAACTTTGGAAGGTCATTTAAAAGCTTCTGAAGATGCAATGAAAGCTGTAAAATAATCTACTAAAGATTTTTACGAGAAAATCCCGCAATTATGCGGGATTTTTTAATTCAGCCTTTTCAAATTTTTACTAAAGTTTTGATACTTTCTTTTAATAAAAATTTACAAATCTCCGCCATGATTATCAAGTTGTCCTTCCCATTTGGAAACAGCAGATGTTGCTAAAGCATTTCCTAAAACGTTGGTCATACTTCTTCCCATATCACAAAAATGGTCGATTGGTAAAATCAAAGCAATTCCTTCTGGTGGAATACCAAACATGGTACAAGTCGCGACGATGATGACCAAACTCGCTCTTGGAACGCCGGCAATTCCTTTTGAGGTTAACATTAAAACTAAAAGCATAATGATCTGTTGCCCCAAAGTCATCTCGATGCCATAAATCTGGGCAATAAATATCGCTGCGAAAGTCATGTACATCATACTTCCATCGAGGTTAAAGGAATATCCTAAAGGTAAAATGAAGGAGACAATTCTATTGTTACACCCAAATCTTTCCAGTTCTTCAACGAGTTTCGGGAAAACCGCTTCGGAACTTGTGGTAGAAAATGCGATGAGCAAAGGTTCTTTTATTCTTCGTAATAATTCAAAAAGTCGGTTTCCTAAAATTAAATATCCTACGATGCAGAGAACAAGCCATAAAATTGCCAAGGCGAAGAAAAAATCTCTTAAATAAATGGCGTAAACTTTGAAAATATCAAAACCATTTGTGGCAACTACTGCTGCGATGGCTCCTAAAACTCCAAGTGGCGCAAACCACATAATATAACCGACCATTTTTAGAATGGCATGTGCACAAATATCTAAAGCGCGAACAATAGGTTTCGTATATTCTTCGCCCATATTAGCTAAAGCAATTCCGAACATAATGGAGAAAACTACGATCTGTAAAACTTCATTGGTGGCAAATGCTTCAAACAAACTTTTCGGAATAATATGTTTTACAAATTCTTCTAAAGATAAACCTTGACTGTTTGCGACCACATCTCCGGCTGCATCTGCAGCAGGTTTTGCGAGTTGCATAACGCGACCAGGTTCTAACCAATTTACAAAAGCCAATCCGATCATTAACGAAACTAAAGAAGCGGTAATAAACCAAAGCATCGCTTTTGAGCCGACTCTACCAATCATTTTGATGTCACTCATTTTTGCAATTCCCACTACTAAAGTGGTAAAAACCAAAGGCGCGATAATCATCTGTACAAGACGGATGAAAATAGTTCCGAGTAATTTAATATTTTTCGAAAATCCCGCTGAACTTTCTGGATATTGCGTATGAACAACTCCACCCATAATGACCCCGATAACTAAGGCAATGATAATAAAGATGAACAGTTTGTTTTGACCTTTCATATGTTGATTTTTTGTAACGGTTACAAATATATGTTTTTTTGCGAAACACTGATTTAGATTTCTGCTTTTGGACAAGCGATTAGCTCAATGCTATTTATATTTTTAATTTAATCGCCGAAACTCTGGACAAGCGATTGAAGTGGAAATCCTTTTTTTTGTGCAGGGAAAAGCGCTGGCAAAAAAAGATTGCAGCGAAAAGCGCGGTCCCGATAAGAAACATCAGTTTCTTATCGGGATGGCCCAAAATAAAAAAACCCCTGAAAAATCAGAGGTTCCGTAGTATGTTTAAGTAGAAATTAAGCTTTCAAATATCTTGCGTAAGCATAACCTTCTTCTCCATCGGCAGTTTTCACTTTCCACCAATCATCGTTGGTTTGTTCAACCAAAGTGACAGATTCGCCTTTTGCAGCTTTACCAACAATGGCAGCATCTGTAGAAGCTTCCTGTCGGATATTCAAATTAGAATCTTCTGTAGCAACCGTTAATGAAGCTCCAGCTGCCAAACCAGCAACCTGAACATCAACATTAATATCGGAAGCGGAATACGTAGAATCGATCGCTCCTAAAGCGTTCCAAACCGCATCTTTTGCAGAACTTGAACCAGCGTGACCTGAAACATAAAGAATCCCATCCTGTTCTGTAACCTGAAGATTTGAAACTCCGGCTGATTGTGCTGCAGAAATTACTCCAGCGTATTTATCTTGTAATGCACTCATTTTTAATTATTTTACGGTATAGTTATAATTTACTTTCCCTGCTTTCAAAGCATCTACAGACATTTTGATTTGTTTTGCCTGTGCTTGAGAAACGTTTCCTGTCAAAGTTAATTCGCCATTTACCACTTCTACTTTTACAGAAGGGAAATCTTTCACGGCATCTGTAACTTTTTGCTGAACCATAGGATCAACTGCAGAAACTGTCTCTACTACAACGGGAGCTGCGATCGTAGACATATCCATTACATCTTTCACGCCAGGAATCGCTTTTAAGGAAGCTATCATATTATCTTTTGAAGCTTGATCAGCAAAAGTTCCGCTTAAATGTGCAGTACCATCTTTTACTTCAACCGACGCATTTGGATTCGCAGTTACAACAGTAGTTGCCTGAGTTTGAAGCTCTGCATCAGAAACTTTCTTTTTACAAGAGATAGAACCGATAGACACGGCAAGTGCCAAAGCAGCCATTGCAATTGTTTTTTTCATAGTTATATGTATTTAATGTTAAAAATTATGAATTCAAATTTAATAATAATATCTTCTTTTAAATCTTTCTATATGATAAATTTTTCTTAAAATTTATCATATAACAGTTAATTCGTAGAGAATATGGCACAATAAAGATGGTTAAAGAGAAGAGTTGTTAACTATCATCCGGAAGGTCAGATTGATTCTTGGTGCAAATATTTTTTTTGTGGGCGGTAATCGGTGAACCCAAAAACTTTGAGTTTGATCTTTCATTATCAGCAGACTTCCGTTGGCTAAAACCAATTCAACTTTTTCTTTCGTTATTTTATGTTTGAAGGAAAATTTTCTTTCGGCACCAAAACTTAAAGAAGCAATTGCACCATTTTTTTTCAAATCTTTTTCGCCGTCGCTGTGATAAGCCATTCCTTCATTTCCGTCGTGGTACAGATTGAGCAAACAGGAATTAAATTTTTCACCGGTTTTTTCTTCTGTTAATTTTTTGAGTTCTAAAAGTTGCGGCGTCCATTTCAAAGCTTTTTTAGTGGAATTGGAATAAGTGTATTCGAAATTTTCGTCGCCGTACCACGCCACTTTTCTTTTCGTAATGATTTTTTTACCGAAGATGATGGCTTCATCATTTCGCCACTCGATTGTTTTGAAAAGATGATCAAAGAATTCATTCGCTTTTTCTTCCTTTAAAATTTTACCGTAATAATTTACCGTTCCATCTTGTGGAAGGAGATTTTTCTGTGGATCTGCGATATTTTCAAATAATTCCATGAATATAATTTAAAGTTCAAATTTCTGTTTTTTATTTTATAAATTCGTTCAAAATTATTTCTATGAAATCGCTAGGTTTTTTTTAAAGGAGACGACAACTGAAAAGGCGATTACATATGACCACTAAAAATAATAAAATTTACATATGAAAAAATACTTTCAAATTACTTTTATCTTTTTAATGATTTTTGGCTTTGCTCAAAACAAGCCGGATAATACTTTTGTTAAGGATCATTACACCAAAAAAGAAGTTTATATCACGATGCGCGATGGTGTGAAACTCTTCACTTCTATTTACACGCCAAAAGATATTTCGAAAAATAAAAAACTTCCTTTTATAATGCAGCGAACCTGCTACAGCATTGCACCGTACGGAGAAACTGAATTTCCGAGATCTTTGGGTCCTAATAAATATTTGATGCAGGATGAATATATTTTCGTTTACCAGGATGTTCGCGGAAGATATATGAGTGAAGGAAGCTGGACGAATATGACGCCGCAAGTAGAACACAAATCTAAAAAAGATGTGGACGAAAGCACCGATACTTATGACACCATCGATTGGCTCATCAAAAATGTAGATAACAATAATAAAAAAGTCGGTCAGTACGGAACTTCTTATCCGGGATTTTATACGGCTGCAGGGATTTTGTCTGATCATCCGGCTTTAGTGGCATCTTCTCCACAAGCGCCAATCTCAGATTTTTGGAACAATGATTTTTTACATAATGGAAAATTCATGTTAGGATATTTCCGAACGTTCCCTGTGTTTGGAATTCAGAAAACGAAGGCTGAAAAAGAGGGTTGGTTTATGGACACTTTCATTAAACCGACGTCAGAAGATGGTTTGAAATTCTACAGAGACATGGGAACTTTGAAAGATGGTTACGAAAAATATTATAAAAATAATTTCTTCATGACCGAAATTATGAACCATCCAAACTATGATTATTTCTGGCAAAAAAGAAGTTTACTTCCTCATTTGAAAAACGTCAATCACGCCGTAATGACTGTTGGTGGTTGGTTTGATGCTGAAGATCTTTCAGGACCTTTAAATATTTATAAAACGATTGAAAGAACGAGTCCGAAAGCGAAGAATACTATCGTTATGGGACCTTTTTCTCACGGTGGTTGGGGAAGAGAAACCGGAAAAGCATTTCAAAACGACATTTATTTCGGAGATAGCATCGCGACTTACTACCAGAAAAATCTGGAAACTAAATTCTTTAATCATTATTTAAAAGGCGATACCAAAACCGATGCGGGAATTCCGGAAGCTGTGATGTTTGATACCGGAAGTAAAGAATGGCGGGAATTTGCGCAATATCCGCCGAAAAACGCGAAGAAAATGAATTTTTATATGGCAGATGGAACTTTGAAAAATTCCGCTGCTAATAATTTTACGGAATATTACAGCGATCCTTCAAACCCAGTTTTGAGTTCAGCGAACTTGAAAGATTTTAATGGTTTTACTCCTAGAAATTACATGAGCGAAGACCAGAGATTTGCAGAAGGAAGACCAGATGTTGCCACTTTTACGACAGATATTCTAACAGAAGACATGACCTTCGGCGGAGAATTAATGGCAAAACTCAATATTGCTTCTACATCTACTGATGCAGATTTCGCCGTAAAATTAATTGATGTTTATCCAGAAGATTTTGTACCGAAAGAGAAAAAAGACGGTGTGATTTATGGCAATTATCACCAAATGGTGCGAAGCGAAATTATGCCTGCACGATTTAGAAATTCGCGGGAAAAGCCGGAAGCTCTGGTTCCGAATCAAAAAACCGCGGTCGATTTTAAATTACAGGATGTGATGCATACTTTCAAAAAAGGACATCGAATTCAGATTCAGATTTCAAGCACCTGGTTTCCTTTGTTTACGGTAAACCCTCAAAAATTTATGGATAATCCAAATTTTGCGACTAAGAAAGATTATACAAAAGCGATGATCAAAATATTTGGGGACAGTTCTTTAGAAGTTGATGTTTTAAAGTAATATTTATATATCAACAGCAGTAGCAACAACCTCACATTTTGCACCTTTTAACATTACCTAAAAATTACAAATTTATCCTAATTTTCTTCGAAAAATTTCAAATTTTTAACAACAACTTAATATAATTGAAATTGATAGCTCTGAATATTCATGAATCACTTAATAAACATTTGCAAAACATATTTTTAGATTAAGATTAAGTTTTATATTTGTATAAAAACATATTGAGATGAAAAAAATTTACACCTTAGTTGCTATCGTTTGCTTGTCGCTGCATTTAAGTGCACAAAATGCATCAAAAAGCGCTCACATTATTAAATTGATGGATGGAAAAGAAATGAAAGGAACTGTTGTAAAAGTTTCTGCCAATGAAGTTACTTTTGTCTATGAGGGAGAAAAAGCAGAATACACGGTGAAAAATTCTGACATTGAAAAAATCGAACATTCAAGTGGAAGAGTTGAGGTGTATAATAATAAAGTGGTTAAAAACGACAATAAAGATTTATCTGCAAAAAAATATACCCGCGCTGAAAGAAAGAATAAGATTGCAATAATGCCGTTTACTTTTTTTGTTGAAAATGATTTGGGACCCGAGCAAATCGGTTTGAAAGCGCAGGAAGACACTTATGGATTGATCGCCAGGAATACACCTGGTTACACAATTTTAGATGCCAGAACTACAAATGCACTTTTGAACAGAGCCGGTGCTAAGAAAGAAAATATTGCAAATTTTACGATGGAAGATCTTTGTGAGATCGTGGGCGCTGAATATATTATTACTGGAACCGTATCGCAAACCAAAGCCGATAAAATTGAAAACGAGCGAGGACGTGTCGAAGTAAAACCAGAAACCAAGGGTAATGATGTTCTTACTGGCATCACCGGTATTGCGACTGGCTCCAAAAGTAAACAGCAAAATTACAATGTGGCCGTAACTGTACATATTTACAAAGATGACAATACCAGTATTTACAGCCGTTCACACAAAGCATTTTTTCCCAGTACAGACGGTTCTTTCGCCGATCCTTTACAGTATATTATGAAAAGAAATCCGCTTTATAAAAAATAATTATTGGTCGCACAAGATTCAATGGTAGTATTTATTGAAATCTAAATTGTACTATTTTTCATCAATATTATCCTTTTTAGATTTTGAATCACGATGTAATAAAATCTGTTTTACTCTGAAAAGCTAAATAAATTTAAACTGTATTTTCTATTTTCCTTTTCCCAAATGGTAATAAGCCAACATTTTATAATATAATTTTGCCGCTAAAAAAGCAGTTGGTTTCGGCATCGGAGAATCCATTAATTCTACAATATCAAAAGCTACCACATTGCATTTTTCAAAAACTTTTTTTAACAATTCTAAAGTTGGATACCATTGCAAACCACCTGGTTCGGGTGTTCCTGTTGAAGGCGCAATCGATGGATCGAATGCGTCTAAATCAATCGTGATATAAACATTTCCGGAAACTTTTTCTAAAACATCATCGATCCAGTCTGCTTTTTTAGCGATTTCGTGTGCCCAGAAACATTGCTCCTTATTTACATGTTCCATTTCTTCGATGTCGCAAGAACGAATTCCAACCTGTACCAAATTGTGCTTTTTGCTCGCTTCAAAAACGGCACAAGCATGATTGGAAGTGCTTCCATGAAAATCTGGACGCAAATCAGTATGCGCATCTAATTGCAAAATAGTTAATTTTTCATACTTTTCTCCAACTGCACGAATTGAACCGATAGAAACAGAATGTTCCCCACCAAAAAGCGTGAATAATTTTCCGTAGTTGCTCAAAAGTTCTTTCGTTTTTTGATAAACTGCTTCTGTCATTGCTTCGGGTGAAGATTTTTCTATGATTTCGCCACCAAGAAAAATGCCTTCCAAATAAGGCTCGGTATTGGTTTCGATATCATACAATTCCATGTTTTCGGAAGCATCTAAAAAAAGCTCCGGACCTTTGTCAGCACCTTTTCCCCAAGTGGAAGTTCCATCGTAAGGAACGGTTACGAGCATTACTTTTGAAGTTTCCAGCTGAGCATTTTCTTCGGGAATTCCGGCGTATGTTTTCATGAATTATTTTCGGTTTTAAGTTTTGAATTTAGATTGTCAAAGATAAGAAAATGGCGTTACAATTAATAAAAATGAAATCTCTTTTGAGGTTCTACTTTTAATTACTCATTCTAAATCCTTAAATTTGTAAAAATTCTCAAATGCCATTAAAAGCAGTACTATTTGATATGGATGGAGTCATCGTTGACACTGAACCACTCCACCGAAAAGCGTATTATAAAATGTTTCATGATCTGGGAATTGAGGTTTCCGAAGAATTATACACTTCTTTCACGGGAGCGTCGACAAAGAAAGTTTGCGAAACTTTGGTCTCAAAATATCAACTTGAAAAAAATCAGGAAGAATTAGCGGTCATTAAAAGAAAATATTTCAAGGATTATTTTTATAATGATGCAGATTTCCATCTTCTTCCCGGAGTTAAAAATTTGATTGAAAATTATTTTGAAAACGGAATTAAACTCGTGTTGGCTTCTTCTGCAAGTATGACGACGATAAATATGGTTTTTGAGAAATTTGCATTGGAGAAATATTTCATTGGAAAAATAAGTGGTGCCGATTTGAAAGAGTCAAAACCTCATCCGGAAGTATTTTTAATTGCTGCTGAAATAGCGAATGAAGCCAAAGAAAACTGCATGGTGATTGAAGATTCTACGAATGGAATTATTGCAGCACATTCTGCAGGTATATTTTGCGTGGCTTACAAAAGTGAACATTCGTTGGCTCAAAACTATGAAAAAGCAAATTTGGTCATTTCAGACTTTGCAGAAATTGAGTTTGAGAAGATTGAAAGTACATTTATGGCTAATTCACAACAAATTTGAATAACATCTACCTCGCTGAGTTTAGTTAAAAATTATTTGAGTATAAAAAATTATAATGCTTATGAAATACTTTTTGCTTTCTATGTTTATGATTAATAGTGTATTGAGCTGTAGTTCTACAAAAATAATTTCAGCACAAAATCAAGAATTTAGTCGGGCTAATTTCAAACCTAACGCAGTCTACACCGAGATTTTAGAAAATAAAGATCTCACTTTTTATTTTTTTCACGATAAAGAAAAACATCTTTATGTAGCTACAATAAAAAACACTTCTAGAGATTCGCTTGACTACCTAGGAAGAATCGAAGTTCCTCTCACAAAATATGGCCGTTATACACTTAAAGGAGATGTGATTAAAATTCAGCGCGATATTGAAAAATCCGTGAATTATACTAGTGGCAGATACACTTCGTCAATTATGTTTTTATTTATTCCGATGAGATTTAATAAATCCAGAGGAGCCGTTACCGTGGTTGATAAGGAAATAATTACGGAAGGTTTGGTAGAAAAAGATCAAATTAAGATTTACAAAACTTATTTTGGAAGTAAAAATTATAATTTTAAAAAGAAGAATTTTATTGATCCTGAGAATCTGAATTCCAATTTGATTTTAAATCTTAAATATGGAACTACCGTTGTAAAAGCAGAACCTTATGACCGCTATATTATTACTGTTATTTATAAATAGTTCTTCCGTCATTTAAAATGTATCACTGTTTACAACGACAATATTTTGCTTTGAAATAACAAAATATCTGAAATTCTAGCCGCGATGGAAACGGCATCCTTTTTCTTTTTTTCAAAAAAAGGAAAAGATAAAGTGGACAGCGCGACCTCAATTAAAAAGGAGCAACTCACTTGTTGCTCCTTTTACTATTTTTAAAATTTCTTCTTTTCTCGAAGAATGATTTCTATTTAATATCCCAGAATCTTCAAAACATCTTCTGCTTTTTGTTCTTCGCGGAAAACTTTGTAGGTGAAGTTTCCTTCTTCGTCTTTATCGATCAGAATATGTTTTGGTTGAGGCATCAAACAGTGATGAACGCCGCCGTAACCGCCAATGGTTTCCTGATACGCTCCAGTGTGGAAAAAACCGATGTACAAAGGTTTCGTCTCGCTGAAAACGGGTAAATAAATGGCATTTGTATGTTGCTCAGAATTGTAGTAATCATCGGAGTCACAGGTTAATCCACCCAGAAAAACACGTTCATAAGTATCTTCCCATCGGTTGAGTGGAAGCATAATGAATTTTCGGGAGATCGCCCAAGTGTCGGGTAAAGTCGTCATGAATGAAGAGTCGATCATGTTCCATTTTTCACGGTCATTCTGGCGTTTTTGAGAAATTATTTTGTATAGATGACCACCACTTTCGCCAACGGTAAAACTACCAAACTCAGTATAGATATTTGGCTCTTCAACGCCTTCTTCTTCGCAGAATTTTTTGATCTGGGACACAATTTCGTTCACCATATACTGGTAATCATAATCGAAATTTAAAGAAGTTTTAATTGGGAAACCACCACCAATATTGAGGGAATCAACTTCCGGAGCGATCTTTTTCAAACGGGCATAAACACGCAAACATTTATATAATTCGTTCCAGTAATAGGCAGTGTCTTTGATTCCGGTATTGATGAAGAAGTGCAGCATTTTCAATCGAGCATGCGGATGCTCTGCAATTTTTTGACTGTAATAAGGAATAATGTCTTTGTAACCAATTCCTAATCTGGAGGTATAAAATTCAAATTTCGGCTCTTCTTCAGAAGCGATCCTAATTCCGATATTAAAGGTAGAATCAATGCTTTCTGTCAATTTATCTAACTCCCGATAATTATCGAGAATCGGAATAATATTTTGAAAACCGTTATTGATAAGATCGGAAATTTTTGCGAGATAATCGTCGGTTTTGAAACCGTTGCAAATCACTTCAACATCTTTTCCATAAGTACCTTTTTCGTAAAGTGACTTGATAATATCCATATCATACGCGGAAGAAGTTTCCAACGAAATATCATTTTTCAAGGCTTCTTCTACAACAAAAGCAAACTGACTCGATTTGGTACAATAACAGTATTTATATCCTTTTTTGTAGTCATGTTTTTCAATAGCTTCTTTGAACCAGCCTTTGGCGCGCTCGATATTCATCGATATTTTCGGCAGATAATTAAACTTCAAAGGCGTTCCAAACTTTTCTACCACTTCCATTAAAGGAATATCGTGGAACTGTAAAGTATTATCAGCAACGTTAAATTCTTCGGTTGGGAAATAGAGGGTTTGGTCAATAAGCTCTGAGTATTTAATCTTCATTGTATAAAAAAGTGTTTAAGGATTAGAAATGCAAATTTGGGGAAAAAAAGTGGTTTTAAAGATTTATTTATTGACATTTGATAAGACTACAAAAGAATTAGGTTGAAATTTTATCATTCAAAACGAAGTGGAATTAATCTACTTTGAAACAAAAATCACCAAATCTCCATTTTCAAAATCAATAGAAACGGTTTCTTCGGATGCAACATTTCTTGTGCCAATTCTCTTTGTCATGTCTAAATCTCCTTTATTTAAAGGCCACTGCAAACCTTTTGTCGTAATATTTTTAGTTATCGGAAACGGATACAACGAAATTGTTTTTCCCCTCACATTATTTAAAACTAATTCTTTCGGTGAAAAAAAATAAATTCCGTATTCATCAAAAAAAGTAATATTGAGAGTATTTTTAAATAGAAAAGCTACGGTCAAGTTACCAAGGAAATGATCCATTTCTCCGCCACTTCCCCCATAAACATCAACTTTTATAAGACCTCGTGCTGCAATAATTTCCAAGGATTTCTGGAAATCGGTTTTGTCCTGATCTGGAGTATAAATGAATTTCTCTTCATAAATATTTTCATCTTTCCCGGAATGTGAATCGAAATCACCTGAAATAAAATCTAATTTTTCAAGCGGAAATTTCTTCTCTTTTAAATAATGAAATGCACCGTCGGAACAGGCAATCAAAGAATAGCCTTCTATTTCGGGAAGATTTTTGGGTGGAACTCCGTTGATGAAAAGGAGAGCTTTATCGGTCATTTGGATTCCAATATTCTTCTGCTTCGTTATGTAAATGCGAAACATAACGTGCTAAAACAAATAAATAGTCAGAAAGTCGATTCAAATATTTGATCAGCTCCGGACGAACTTCTTCAGATTCATTTAAGAAAACCAAGCTTCTTTCGGCTCTCCTACAAACCGTTCTGCAAATATGAAGCGAGGTTGGTCCTTTTCCACCTCCGGGAAGAATAAAATATTGAAGCGGTTTCAGTTCTTTTTCAAAATCATCCATCCAATGTTCAAGCTCTTCAATCTCTGTATCGGCAATCATTAAAGCCAAGCGTGATTTCCCGTTGGCTAAAGTTAATTTATCGGTTGGAGTTGCAGATTCTGAACCTACGGTAAATAAATCGAACTGTATTTTTTTAAGTTGATTTAAAACTTTTGCATCAGAGATCTCAGCTTTCGCAAAACCAATAAAAGAGTTCAGTTCATCGATTGTTCCGTACGATTCTACTCTTGCGGAAGCTTTAGAGACGCGGGTTCCACCGTATAATGCGGTTTCACCTTTGTCGCCAGTTTTTGTATATATTTTCATTTTTTTTAAATGCTTGATGTAAATTTAAGGAATTTAAAAGATGTGCTGAAATGTAGAATTATAATTTTTGAATTAATTTTTTTTAAAATTCTTGTAATAATTTCAGAATATTTGTATCCAATGTACAGAAAGTAGAAAACGAGAATTTCTTAACGTTAAAAAATTGCAAATGAAAAATCATCATTTTAAAATTGACTTTTACAAAACATCAAAAAGATGACTTACGATTTTGATCAACTTTATCAGGAATTTTCTCCCAGGATTTACAAATTATGTCTGAGTTATTCGGGTGACCAATTATTTGCAGACGATCTTCATCAGGAAACCTGGATTGCAGTCTGGAACAGTTTGCCCAAATTCCGCAATGAAAGTAAAATCGGAACCTGGATTTATAGAATTGCCATCAACACGTGTTTGGTTGGATTAAAGAAAGAAAAAAATAAAGATCAAAATTCCGAAATTATTCTTTCAAAATTAGTGTACGAAGAAACCTACGACAATTCGAAAGAAATCAACCGTTTGTACGAATGCATCAGCAAACTAAAAGAAAGCGAACGGATCATTATTACGTTAGTTTTGGAAGAGAAATCCTACGAAGAGATCGCAGAAATCACCGGAATAACAGAAAATAATTTGCGTGTAAAAATTCACAGAATCAAAAAAGAACTTCAGGAAATATATACCAATTATGGAAGAATTTAAAGAACTGGAAAATCTTTGGCAACAATCTGAAACAAAGATTCCAACAAAAAATACCAATATTTCAAAAATAAAAAACAATCGTATGAAACTTAAAAACACGTACACCAAAGGCGCAATCTTGCTCTTAGTAACCGGAATTTTCATCTTGGGTTTAATGATTTCATTAGATTCGAATTTAAAAACCATCCCTATTATTTTATCGATGGTTATCATTTCAACAGTATGCTTTCTTCAGGCATTTTTAATGATCTTTACGGCAAAAAAAATCAGTAAGATCGATGAAACTCAAACACCGAGTTTTCATTTAAAACAGTGGCAGAATTTCAGAGAATTTCAGAAAAAACAAAGACACTGGAACATGCCAATTTATTATCTGTTTCTGGGCACTGCAATAGGAATTTATATGTACGAATTGCTAAAAAATACAGATCTATGGAAGATGGTCCTTGCATTTGCCATCACTTATTCCTGGATGCTTTTCGCCTATTTTTATCTCGGTAAAAAGGAAATTAAAAAACAGGATGCTAAGTTAGACGGCATCATTTCGGAACTGAAAAGTCTTGAAAACCAATTTCAATAATTTAGAAAAATCCGGAAGGGAAAATCTTCCGGATTTTTTTTAAAGTTGCTCTAATGGGATCTGCCAAAGACTTTTATTAAAACTCCGGAAAAAATTAACATGACCAATTTCTTTTTTGGTCGATTCTGAAACGAGAATTTTGCGGTAGGTTTTCTTTAAATTTGGATAAACATTATTAATGAGATTTTCCATTCCTTGCATCGTCACCCAAGGATCGTCTTCTGCATAAATAATGAAAGTTTCCTGCAATAAATCTTTGGAAATATTCTTCTCAAGTTTTTCATAAAGTCGGCTCGTCGATTTTTTATTTAAAATTAAAGTCCGCCAATCATACGCCACTCCTTTCGGTAAAGATTCGCCCAAACCAAAACGATGAGCAGGGAAATAGCCAAATAACTCGGTCGTAAAAGGAACGGCAATTCCAAAACCTAATATTCCGGCAACTGCGACCTTCCAGGTAAGATTTCCAACATACGCATCTTGCGTAGCAACGAAAATAAATTTTTCGAAAATAGCAGCATCTTCATTCATTCCGAGAATTAGCGCTCCAACAGAATGTCCGAGACAAAATTTTCGGTGATCGGGATAACTTTCTTTAATGAAATTGGTGACTGTTTTAAAATCTTCAGTTCCCCAAACCCGCATGGTTGCATCAAAACCTTTCATTTTTAAAGGTTTCGATTCTCCAATTCCGCGATAATCATAAGTGATCACGGTAAAGCCATTATCGGCGAAATATTTGGCAAATGAAAAATAAACCTGCTGTTTTACTCCTGTTGCAGAATTGATGAGCAATAACTTTCCGTTCGAATTTTCAGGATCAAAAACTTTTACAGAAATAGGAAGTTCATCAGAAGTTGTAAGTATAATTTCTTGCATAGATTTAAATTTCACCTTAATAATTAAGGGTGAAAACATTCTCTAAAATTAAGTAATTAGAAAAGAAGAGTGATAAATTTCTATATGTTAAAAATAGGATTTACTCTGCGATGAAATCTTTAAGATAAGGTAAACCACTTTGAGAGCCGCGGTTTTTTGCAACTTTCAGGGAAACATCATTCCCGAATCTAACGCATTCATCAACCGAATTTTGATGACACAGCGCGATTGCAAAACCTGAAGTAAAAGCATCGCCCATCCCCATTTTATGCAGAACGGAATCGTGATCATTTCGGTAATATTTCATCTCAGAACCGTTGAAATAAGTCGTAGAATTTGAATCGTCGCGTACAAAAAGTTTGTTCGGATATTTTCTTAAAATCTGCTCCCGGTTTTCATCCCCAAAAACAATTGACAGCTCATCACTTTTTGCCACAATGAAAGTTGCACTTTCTATCATCTCCTGCGATAATTTTGTTGCGGGAGAAGCATAAATTCCGATTTTTTTGTTGTTACTTCTGGCGAGATCGACAGTAAACTCAACCACTTCCATAGGAATTTCCAGCTGAACTAAAACTAAATCACTCGTTGTAAAATATTTTTCAGCTTCAATGATATTCTCAATTTTTAAGCAATAATTAGAGGCAGGAACTACTACGATAGAATTAATACCTTCTGCGGCCGTGACATACGCTGTTCCTGTTGCAACTTCTTCGTTCTCCGAAACAAATCCAACATTCACGCCTTCATCAACTAAATTCCGCAGGATCTGCTGACCAAAAGGATCCATACCGACACAACCTATAAAATATACACTCGCGCCAAGTCGGGAAGTTCCGACGGCTTGATTTGCGCCTTTTCCACCAAAAAAACTTTCCGATTTTTCGGCCATCACGGTTTCGTTTTGTTTCGGCAAATGATGCGTGTTCAGCACCAGATCGATGGAAGAACTTCCTACGACGATAATTTTCGGTTGTTCTGAAGTGATATTCATTTTTTCTGAAATTTTTATACCTGTAATTTATTTAAAGATAAAGACGCGATAAATCGCGCCTTTAAGACCTGCTTACAAATTTATTCTTTTAATTAGAGATTGGAAAATCATTTAACTTTAATTAACTCCCGATTTCTATAAATTCTGTAACGAGTTTCAAAGGTTGACTGTCTTTTCCAAAACCGATATAGCTTGCATAAAATCCTTCTCCATAACCGGTTTCGAAAGCGAAAATATTGCCGTCTTTTTCCTCATCGGGTTTTAAAAAGGCAAACTGATCGATTGCACCATTCTGATCAAAAAAATGTTCGTGGAAAAACTCCTCGTAAATTCCTAGAAATTCTGCGCCTTTCCGATGAAACAATCTCGTTTCCAGATGATTGAGACAATCCTGAGTTTCAAAATCCATGAAACAACCCATTCCGCTTTCTACAGGATATCCAAAAATTTCTTCACCTTTTAGGTCATCAGTATTCTGATCTTCAGTAGTTGCGAGTTTCCACTCTACAATTTCCTCATCGGCAAAAATAATTTCTACATAAGCGATACAATTGCTTTCTCTTTCTTTATGCACCAAAACGGGAAATTCCCCCTGTGGAAAATTTATTTTGAATTCTTTCATATCGTTCGTAATCAACGGATCGCAGGCAATAACTCTGCCAGTCGGAAGATTAATTATTCCCGCGTCGAAGCTTTCGAGTAAAGGATTCTCTACAAAATTTTTGGTAAAAAGGTTTTTTATGTTATCCAGGTGCTGCATAATTATGATGAAAAAGTAAAGATAATAGAAAAAAGGCTAAAAAAACAACGTTTCCTAAGCCTTTTATTTTTTGATTGTAGAATGAATATTACTAGAGTTTTTTTAATTTTTCTTCGAGAAGAACAATTTTGTCCTGTGCGTCTTTCTGTTTTTTACGTTCAGATTCTACCACTTCTGGTTTTGCATTGGCTACGAATTTTTCGTTGGATAATTTCTTTTCCACGGAAATTAAAAAGCCTTTCAAATATTTAATTTCTTCCTCAGCTTTCTCTTTTTCTTCCCCTAGATCAAGGTTCTCACTCAATGGAATTGAAACTTCTGTTCCTCCAATTAAGAAAGAATAACTTGGTTTATCGGTTTTTGCAGTGAAATTGATCTGAGAGATATTGGCTAATTTCTTCACCAATTGTTCATTATCAAAACCGGAAGCATTGGTATAAACTTCTACTTCTTCGCGTGGAGAAATCCCTTTGCTTTGACGGTAATTACGAACTCCGGAAATGAGTTCTTTTGAAGTTTCAAAATCCCTAATAATGCTTTCATTAAAGGTTGCATCTTTTTTCTGCTGAGAAATTACCAAAGCATTTTCGGTTGTTCTTTCGGAAATGTTCTGCCATAATTCTTCTGATAAAAACGGCATAAATGGATGAAGCAATTTCATCAATTCTTCAAAATAAACAATCGTTTGATCATAAACTTCTTGTGAAATTGGTTCACCATAAGCTGGTTTAATGGCTTCGAGATACCAGGAACAGAAATCGTCCCAAATCAATTTGTACAATAAATGCAATGCATCAGAAATCCTGAATTTTGCGAATTGATCAGCAATTTCTGCAATGGTTTTATCCATTTGATTTCCGAACCATGCGATGGCTTGTTTGTCAGAATCGTTGGCTTTGATCGTTGAGTCTTTATTCCAACCTTGAATCAATTTATAGGCATTCCAGATTTTGGTGGCAAAATTTCTTCCCTGCAACATCAACTCTTCGTCGAAAAGCAAATCATTTCCTGCAGCGGAACTTAGTAAACTTCCTACACGAACTCCATCTGCGCCATATTTTTCAATCAATTCAATTGGATCTGGAGAATTTCCTAATTGCTTCGACATTTTGCGACGCTGTTTATCACGAACAATTCCGGTGAAATAAACATTTTTGAAAGGAACTTCTTTTCGATATTCCAAACCAGCCATAATCATTCTGGCGACCCAAAAGAAAATAATATCGGGTCCTGTTACCAAATCTGAAGTTGGATAATAATAATTGATGTCTTTATTATCTGGATCTGAAATTCCGTCAAAAACTGACATTGGCCATAACCAAGATGAAAACCAAGTGTCGAGTGCGTCTTCGTCTTGTTTTAAATGATCGACCGTCAATTGTTGGTTGTTGGATTTTTCTTTTGCTAAAATTAAAGCTTCCTCAATTGTTTCAGCAACTACGAAATCATCTTGTCCTTCACCATAGAAAAAAGCCGGGATTTGTTGTCCCCACCAAAGCTGACGGGAAATATTCCAGTCGCGGATGTTTTCCATCCAGTGTTTATAGGTATTTTTGAATTTTTCCGGGTGAAATTTCACCTCATCATTCATCACGACATCTAAAGCAGGTTTTGCCATATCTGCCATTTTCAAAAACCACTGTACAGAAACTTTTGGTTCGATAACGGCGCCGGTTCTTTCAGAAGTTCCAACTTTATTGACGTAATCTTCTGCTTTTAATAAAAGACCTTTTTCTTCCAGTTCTTTCGCAATTTGCTTCCGAACTTCGAATCTGTTTTTTCCGGCGTAATGTAAACCGTGTTCATTTAAATTCGCATCATCATCCAAAGAATCGATCATTTGCAAACCGTGTCGTTTCCCGATCTCATAATCATTAATATCATGAGCTGGCGTAATTTTCAAAGCACCTGTTCCGAATTCAATATCGACATACTCATCTTCAATAATAGGAACGACGCGATCAACGATGGGAACTATTACTTTTTTACCCCGCAAATGGGCGTAACGCTCATCATTAGGATTGATACAAACTGCAGTATCACCGAAAATGGTTTCAGGACGGGTTGTTGCAACGGAAAGAAATTCTTCTGTTCCTTCAATTTTATATTTTAAATAATAGAGTTTTCCATTTTGCTCTTTGAAGATCACTTCTTCATCAGAAATGTTGGTTTTAGCTTCCGGATCCCAATTGACCATTCTGTAACCTCGATAAATGAGTCCTTTATTATAAAGATCTACGAAAGATTTAATAACCTGAGAAGATAATTTTGGTTCTAAAGTGAAACGCGTTCTTTCCCAGTCGCAAGAACATCCTAATTTTTTCAACTGTTCCAAAATAGTTCCGCCATATTTGTCGGTCCAGTCCCACGCATGTTTTAAAAATTCTTCGCGGGAAAGATCTGATTTGTTAATTCCTTCCGATTTCAGTTTTGCCACTACTTTCGCTTCCGTTGCGATAGAAGCATGATCAGTTCCCGGAACCCAGCAAGCATTGAAACCCTGCATTCTTGCACGACGAACCAAAACATCCTGAATCGTATTGTTCAGCATATGGCCCATGTGAAGAATTCCCGTCACATTTGGCGGTGGAATGACGATGGTATATGGTGGTTTTTCGTTAGGTTCTGAATGGAAATAATTATTTTCTAACCAGTATTTATACCACTTATTTTCTGTTTCCTGTGGATTATATTTTTCTGAAATCTGCATAAAGGCTGTTCTTTGGCTTAATTGATGCAAAAATAGGCAAATAAAAAAAAATTATCTTCATATTGATTTAATTTTTAACTTTGTCATAGAAATTTTATCAAACAATCAATAAAAACAATTTAAAAATATGAAAAAGATTTTATCAGGTTTATTTTTAACCGCATCTTTAGTATTTGCTTCAGCACAAACAATTTCATTTGACAAAACAACCTTTGACTACGGAAATGTTAAAGCTGGTGCAGACGGCCACCGATTTTTCGTAGTAAAAAATACGGGAGACAAACCTCTAATTATTTCTAAAGTTCAGGCATCTTGTGGATGTACAACACCAGAATGGAGCCAGGATCCTATTATGCCAGGAAAAACAGCTCAGATCAAAGTAGGTTATAACACAACACTTGTAGGTCCTTTCACAAAAATTATTGAAGTTTATTCTAACGACCCTGCAAACAGCAGATCAGTGATCAACATCAAAGGAACAATTGAAGGAGGAGCGGCTTTAACAGCAGCGACTACAGCAGCAGCGGTAGTAGAAACCAAAGCAGACGCTAAAGTTTCGACTATGGGTATGGATCAAGCTACCACTGACACTTCTATGAAAAAAGGAAAGTCAGCTAAAGCAAAAAAATAGTAAAAGAAAACTTTCTAATTAAAAGTTTTTTAAATAAATCATGAAATCACTTCTTAATTGAAGTGATTTTTTTATTTTTAATGAAAAATTAAAACAATGGATTTAAATTTCAGCGACAACTATATCGTAAAAGGAAAATTCTCCATCAAAAAAGCCGACACTGAATACTCCGGAAAACTGGATAAAGAGGAGGGCAAAAAAATGCTGGAGAAAGAAAAGGAAAAACTGCGTGCACTACAGGAAAAAATGTACGCTGACGGCAGTAAATCTTTACTAATCGTACTTCAAGCCATGGATGCGGCGGGAAAAGATTCTCTAATAGAACATGTTTTTGGTGGCGTAAATCCACAAGGTTGTGTTGTACACAGTTTTAAAGCACCCAGTACAAAAGAATATTCCCATGATTTTCTCTGGCGTCATTATATTGCGCTTCCGGAAAAAGGAAAAATTGGTATTTTTAACAGAAGTCATTACGAAAGTGTTTTGGTGTGCAAGGTTCATCCTGAATACAACCTGAGCGAAAAAGTTTGGGATTCTGTCGATGATTTTGACGCTACATTTTGGAAAAACCGGTATGAAAGCATTCGAAACTTTGAAAAACATCTGGCTGAAAACGGAACAACCGTTGTGAAAATATTTCTGAACGTCTCCCAAAAAGAGCAGAAAAAAAGATTTCTGGACCGAATTAACGAGCCCGATAAAAACTGGAAATTTTCTTCCGGTGATTTGCCGGAACGTGCGTTGTGGGATCAATATATGATAGCTTACGAAGAAGCGATCAACGAAACTTCAAAAGATTGCGCGCCTTGGTACGTACTTCCCGCAGATCATAAATGGTTTACGAGAGTTGCCGCAATTCAGATCATCATTGATGCTTTAGAAAAAATGAATCTGAAATTCCTGACGCTCTCAGAGAAAGAAACTGCAGCTTTGGCCGATGCAAAAAAACATCTGGAAAGTGAATAAACTCAGTCAGCAGTAGAAAATATGAAGATTTGGAAAGCGATTTTAATTAGCGTTTTATTTCAGTTAAGCACAACTCTAATCGACTTTCCACTTCTATTTTCGCGAGACTACTTTTATAATACTGAAGGAACTGATCTTGTTTTAGCTACTCAACTTTTTTTGAATTTTACGTTTTATGGGTTGTGGACTTATTATATATTTAAACAAGTTCACTTCAAATATGAGGACGAAAAGAAAGTTAATTTTGATATAATATTTGCTGTAATTATTATATTCACAGGCTTTTACTTTTTCACAAAACCTCTTTTCTATATTTATCAGTATTTGAAAGTGGGAAACGGCACCTTTAATAATTATCATCAAAAAACGTGGGCTAATCTAAAAAATCATTACAGTATCGTTTATGTCATTGGTTTAATAATTTTCGCGCCTGTCTTTGAAGAAATATTTTTTCGAAGATTTTTATTTGTGAAACTTTTAGAAAAATATAATTTTTGGTTATCGATCATTGTATCCTCCATCCTATTTTCAGCAATTCATTTACCCTCCTACAATAATTTATTACCGACCTTTTTTCTGGGAATGCTATCAGGATTTATTTACTATAAGACCAGAAAAATCATTTATTCGATTCTTCTACATTTCCTCTTAAATGCATCTTTCCTCTATTTGGCGTACTCAGAATTTGGATTTAAATTTCACTCTTATTTCTCACGGAATGCCTTTAACGCCACATTTTGGGCAATTAATCTGGGAGGTTGCATATTGTTATACTTCGGATATAAAGTTCTTTTGAAAGCTTTAGTAAAAGAGAATTTGAGAATAGCAGAATTAAAAAACCCACAAGAAAAACTATAAGCCGGATTCTGTAAACTGACCGAAGTCAAAATGCCTGTTATTTATCTACGTTGTACATTGCTGCAAAACTTTAGCTGATTACCCCTCGGTTTTTGGAGCGAGCCACTCCTATTTTCATTTCTGAAAAAATCCGATATACTTAACATTGCACCGCAAAGAGTTTACCTGGTTTCACTATAAATTAATATACATACTTTCTGTTGCACTTGTCCTGATCTCACGACCGACGGATGTTATCCGCTTTGCTGCTCTAAGGTGTCCGGACTTTCCTACCCCAAACGAATCTGGAATCAACAAGCCGTTTTTCTTGTGGAGGGCAAATATAAGATAATTCTGAATATTTGTTAGTTGTGCAATTTTAGATTTTAGGTTTTGGACAGAAAATTGCTAAGAAGAGACTTTAAAAATTGTCTTACATTTGAATTATGAATTATTACGAAACAATACTTTCTGTTCTGGATAAATGGTATAAAGGATTTGCGGAAGCAACGCCCAGAATTGCGGTAGGGATTTTGGTATTCCTGCTTTTTTTAGCGCTAAGTTCTTTTCTGAGTAAGATTTCGGTAAGGATTTTTCATAAATTTTTCCCCAAAAGTAAGAACAGATCGGTTGTCGCGTTAATTAAAGTTTTCAAATTTCTCATCATTCTTTCGGGCGCATTTATCTCTCTGGAAATAATGGGAATGGGCGGATTTGTTCTGAAATTTATTGGAAGTTTAGGAGTTGCCGGAGTGGTCGCCGGAGTTGCGCTGAAGGATCTAGTTTCTTCGATGTTTTCTGGAGCTTTGGTCGGAATTGACAAATCTTTTGCAGATGGCGATTACGTTTCCATTAAAGATGTAACGGGAGTTGTAGAGAAAATTGGCTTCTTGACCACTAAAATTATTACCGATGAAGGTAAAAAAGTTTTCGTCCCAAATCAACTTATTTTCAGTGCGCCATTCATCAATTATTCGGCATCAGGACAGCGAAAAGTTTTCCTTGATTTACAAATTGCAAGCGATCAGGATCTGGAGAAAACGACAAAAGTTATTCTGGATGAAATTAAAACTTTCGATGCTACAGATCATATCGATGAAGCTCAGGTCATTATCTTGAAACAATCTTTTGGAATTTTCTATTTGCAGGCCCGTTTTTTCATGAAGAAAGGAGAAAATATCGCGAAGGTTAAAAGTGATGCGCTGTTAAAACTAAAAAACAAATTAGAAGAATCTGGAATTAAATTAGCAACTCAAATTCAGATTGACCCAAGTACTTAATAAATAGGTACTTTAAATTAAATTTTATAAAAAAAGAGGATGCTGAATTAACAGCATCCTATTATATTTTAAAAAATTTTAGAATTATTTTTTGATCATTAATTTCTCACTTAATTTTTCTCCGGTTTTCATTTCGATATTCAAAATGTAATTTCCGTTGATCAATTTCTCTACATTAATTTTTCCGTCTTTTGTTACGCTTCCGGAGTTTACTAATCTTCCTGAAGCATCATAAATTTTATAAGATGCACTTTCATATTTGTTCATTTTAATGTTTACTTCATGTTTTGCAGGATTTGGATAAATGCCCATACTTTTGACGTTATTCTCTCCTGTCGCCAAATTCTTTTTTACAGAAAAGAAAGAGGAATTCAAAGCGTAGTAAATATTATTTACAGATTTCACCATTATTCTTGCAGAAGCAATATCTAGATTTGGCAGCATTACTGAAGCTGAACCGTTGTTTGGAACAGTAGCAAGAACAATATCGAAGTTGGCACCATTATCTTTAGACAAAAGTATTTGAACTTGAGCTGTATTTACTGGTGCAACGTTTGTTCCGGCAACATTCCAGGTCACTGTAATTGCATTTGCAGCGTCATACTGAATATTGGTAGACTGCGAAGTCACAACAAACGGACCTGAATTGTCAACTTTTACCAACATTAAATCTCTTGCTGCCTGATTTCCAGTTGGTCTGTTATCATTAACTAAAAGAGAGAAATTTAAATTTCTTGCGACACTTGGCGTCACTTCCCATTTTGGAACAAGATTGTTTGCTAAAACTGAACTCATCACCGGAAAATATCTGGAAGGTGAAACTGTAGCAAACAAAGATCGGTAAATTGGTCCTCCTGTAGCTGTAGCAACAGGCGGTTGAGTATTACTGGTATTATCCAGCTGTTCCCATAAATAGGTGATCGGATCATTATCCGGATCGGTTCCAACACCTGTTAAAACAAAAGCAGTCCCTTTCGGGATTGTATAATCCAGACCTGCATCTGCAGTAGGAACCTGATTATTATTTGCTGTTTTTACAGAGCAATCTGATCCTCTTCTAACAACATTGTACATTTCATTCACACTTGCAGAGTGAAAATAGGCATCACTATTCGGTTGTACGTTATTTACCCCACAAATTCCGGCGTAAGCCATAATTGTTGTTCCACTTCCCGGTTCGAATGCGGTCGCGTTGTTTACATTTCCGCCACCACAAGATCCCGTTCCTGCACGAAAAGTATGATTCCCCCCAAATTGATGACCCATCTCATGCGCAACATAATCAATGTCAAATGCATCATTGATCGGCGCACCAGAACCTGTAACTCCTTCTGCTTTACTTGTTGTACAGATCACTCCTAAACCAGCAACTCCACCGCCGCCTGTAGAAAAAACGTGTCCTATATCATAATTAGCTGACCCGATTTTAGAATTAAGAGTTGCTGTATTTTCATCTAACATTGCAACTCCATCATCATTAGTGTAAGGATCTGTCGCTGCATTAGTGTAAACAATTAAATTGTTGTTAGCGACCATTACCATGGTAACCGAAATTGTTTTTTCATAAACTCCATTCACTCTTGTCATTGTTACCGCCATTGCTGCTAAAGCTTTTGGAACGGTACCACCGTGGAAAGCTGTGTATTCTCCGGTTGCCGCAAGTGCAAGACGATAAGTTCGAAATTTACCATCAAATACAAGAGGTGCTTTTGAATTAACATCGGCTTCGGTTTGCTCTTTTAATTCTTTTACATCACATTGAAAAAGACGGTCGTTTGCAGGCAGATCTTCTCTCTTGTAGAAGATGTATTTTGAGAGATCTTTGGTATAGTTATCTAAATAACTGATTTCCCATCCATCAAAATACATCGCACTGATCCCGTTGTCTGGAGTTACGCTAAAACGAATTGAGTTTTGTTTGTTATTTTGTTCCCAACCAACATAGGAGCGGATATCCGGATATTTCGCCTGAAGTTGGGGCTCCATTACAGAAGCTTCCTGTACGATATACTGTTTGAAAGTGCCGTCTGCACGAGGAAAAGTAATTAATTTTGATTCATCAGCAGAAAATCGCTGCGGAACTTTTGACAGATCATTTTTCAGTTGAGCCAGATCGACTTCATAGACCGTGATCTTTTTTGGCTGAACCCAGCGTTGCGCAACATTCTCTTTTGGAACAGTATTAACTTTGGTCCAGTAGTTTTGGCCAAAACCCATCAGTACGAGGAGCATCAGCGAAAGAGTAAAAATTTTTGTTTTCATAAGTAGGAATTGAATTTATTGTTTAGGATATTTAATGTCTATTTTTTGGGGACTTATTTTTTTAAGTATTTTAATTAAAACATTAGGCGCTGTTCTAATCGTTTTCGCAATTTGAGGATTGTCAAAATCCTCTACATCGATCATTAAAATATTGTTTTGAAGATACACCCTTTTAATATTCACATCGTTCGAATTTTTTAAGAGCGGTTTAAAAATTACGTAGGATTCGTCATCGTTTACGTGTGGAATTGGAGGTGATCTTTGGCCTCCATAATTTTTTCGGATTGCTTCATAGACGGCGTTCATTTGCTTTTGCGAATCGATAATCAAAAATTTTTCCGGCGTAAGGCTAAAGTTGTGATGATAAACATCTTCAAATTCAAGATTCATCTTTTTCGATTTATTTTGAGATAAACACGATATAAAAAAGAGTGATAAAAGCAGTGCGATAGTTTTCATAAGTAGCGATAATAGTGTGTTTTAAATTATTTATTATTTGACCCATTTCGTAAGAAAAGTAAAACGATTCTCAAGAAATATCCTGTTTGATCAACAAATATTTAGAAAAATCCTCTTTAAGGGAAATAACAGGTCATTAATTGAAATTAAATTTTTTGCCGATATAAATTTATTTAAAATTTATCACTTAATTTTTATGCATGTTCGCAGAATCTACCATCACGATCTCACCGGTAACAAATGGAGGAGGAATAGACACTACTTTCTTCTTAGGTTTCTGTACCAGCGATTTTTTTTTCGGCTTCGATTGAGGATTTATTAGAGAAGAATCTGTCTTCACCGGTGCAAGTTTTCCAAGAGGAAAACCTTGACCGAGTGGCTGCATTTTCGGTTTTGTTGTATCTGACCCAACTGCTGAAGCCAAAGTCTGCTGCTGCACCACGATTTTTTTCTCGCAACCTGTAAGTACGAATAAAAAAGTGACGGCAGAAATCAGCAAGCCAAACCGTGAAAAATGTTGATTGATATAAAGATTCATCCGGACAACGAATTTCTGTAACCTATTGTAATTGATTGTTTGATCTGGTTTTAATCTGCCACAGATGTTTCTGTTTTCCTGCTCATAAATCTTTGCAATTTCAAGTGAAGGGGTTTCCGTAAAATCATAGACTTTCTTCTGACAGACACCACAGAATTTTCCTTTTTCTTCGGGCGACATATCTTCCCAGTTTTCTTGACATGGTTTTGGGATGGTGAAGTTTTTCATGCTCAAAAGTTTTGTAGAATAAAGAAAAATTATTTCAATATAAATGTACACTTATTTTAAACTTTGGACAGTGGAAAATCTTTTGAAAGAAAATCTGCTATTTCTGTGGTGATTTCTCACAAAGGCGAAAAGTTTTTACGCAATGCACGCAAAGATATTTTTGGGAATTTATGAAAGTATAAAAACGTTCGGCTTTTTAAATGAAGTATTAAAATGAATCGTTTGCGTATTTAACCGTGTCAAGGTTTCGAACCTTGACACGGTTTTATAAAAATCGGTTTTTCAAAAATGCGTAGGGATTTCTATTAACTACAGGAAGATGATTTTATCAGTTGTCTGAATGAGGATTTCTCAACGACATTTCAAATCATTAAACTGAAATTTTAGACATTATTTTTCAGCTGAATCTGTGAAGATCTGTGGAATCTGTGCTACAAAAAATAACAAAAATATTCTGCAAAAGTCTTCAATCAGCAACACGCCCCAAACTAGCCCGGATTGAAACGGCATCCTTTTTTGAGGAGGAACGAGGAGAAAAAGATACAGCCCTTCGACAGGCTCAGGATAAACTCCAAGCCGGAAATAGCTCCTAAAAAGAAATAAAAAAAACCGCCTCAAATTAATGAAACGGTTTCTCTTTTATATTTTGAAAATCTTAGTGACCTAAAACTTCTTTTACTTTATTAGCAGCTTCTTCCAAAGTGATCACAGAATGAACCGGCAAACCAGAATCATCGATCAATTGTTTTGCTTCAACAGCATTTGTACCTTGAAGACGAACGATCAATGGAACCGGAAGACTTCCCATGGCTTTGTAAGCATCTACGATACCTTGCGCAACACGGTCGCAACGAACAATCCCACCAAAAATATTGATCAAAATTGCTTTTACGTTTGGATCTTTCAGGATAATTCCGAAAGCTTTCTGAACTCTTTCTGCATCGGCAGTACCACCAACGTCTAAGAAATTCGCTGGGTTACCACCAGATAACTTAATGATATCCATTGTTGCCATTGCAAGTCCAGCTCCGTTTACCATACACGCAACGTCACCATCCAATTTCACGAAGTTCAAACCGGCTTCACCAGCTTCAACATCGGTCGCGTCTTCTTCTCTTGTATCTCTCAATTCAGCCAAATCTTTGTGACGGAATAATGCGTTGTCATCTAAAGAAACTTTAGCATCAACCGCAAGAATACGATTGTCAGAAGTTTTTAAAACGGGGTTAATTTCAAAAAGTGAAGCGTCAATTCCAACATAAGCATTGTATAGAGAAGCGATGAATTTTACGAAATCTTTGTGAGCAGCACCACTTAAACCTAAGTTGAAAGCAATTTTTCTTGCCTGAAAACCTTGCAATCCTGTTGCAGGATCAACAACTTCATTATGAATTAAATGCGGCGTTACTTCTGCAACGTGCTCAATATCCATTCCACCTTCTGTAGAATAAACGATCATATTTTTTCCCTGCGCTCTGTCTAAAAGGATAGAAACATAAAATTCTTTAGTTTCAGTTTCGCCTGGCTGATAAACATCTTCCGCAACTAAAATGAAATTCACTTTTTTCCCTTCTGCTGAAGTTTGTGGAGTCACCAACTGCATTCCGATAATGTTTTTAGCATTTTCTTTCAGTTTTTCCATGGTTGGAGAAAACTTTACGCCGCCGCCTTTTCCACGTCCACCTGCGTGAACCTGAGCTTTAACAACCCAGCCTTCGTTTCCGTTCATTTCTGTCAACTTTTTCGCTGCAGCTTCAGCTTCGTCAACATTATTTGCGATAAAACCTCGTTGGATGTTTACGCCGTATTTTGCCAAAATTTCTTTCGATTGGTACTCGTGAAGATTCATATTATTTTTGTTAGATATTTATTTTTTTTAAAGATTTACAAATTTAAGAAAATTTGCTTAGATACTGGGATTCGTGTTTAAATTATTTGGGGCGCACAGTTGACTTTGATGAAAGGCTTTTTTCTCATCTTTTTGGGGGCGCACATTTCCGCCCTCCACTCCCGCTTTTTTTCTTGGTGGCTTCGACTTTGCTCTGACCCGTCCTAAAAAAAGTTTACAGATTTAACTTTTATTTATTGATAGTCCTTGTACAAATTTACATTTAAATTTTAGTCCTAAAATAGTTTTACATTTGTTGTTATCAACTGAAGCGGAAATTAGCTCTGCTGAGGAGCAACTAATGAGGAATAGGTTGATCAGATAA
>NZ_JSYL01000011.1 GCF_000812865.1 Kaistella jeonii
GTTTAATCGGTTTAAAATAAAAATTTTCAATTGGTGTTAATTCTCTCAATTGATTTAAAATAAAATCGTAAATTGCTTCCAGGTTATTCATACTGTATTAGATTGGTAGTCAATACAATATACGATTTTTTATCGTATTATGAATAACCTTTTATAATGCACTACGGGTAAGTTAAATAAATTTTCAAGTTAAATAATATTAAGTATGAAACCCAAATTCCAAAATTCACCACACTTCATCAATTATTGGAAAAAAGGAAACGGTAAAGAATTGCTGGATTGGTCGAATATAAAACCAGATTTTGAAACCTTTCAAAAATTCGCACCCCTTTATCACCAAGTCGATGATCTGGGAGATGAAGTCGTGAAAGAAACCTATCTGAAACTTCCCTACAACGAAGCGAGTTCTTTGATAAAAAAATATTCAGAAAGCTCTATTTCCGAAAATGAAGAAACGTCGGAAAGTCTAAAAAAATTCTTTCTTCAAATGCAGGAAATCCCCTATTGGTTCGATGAAAATTTAGCCAATGTCGGTGCTAGATTTTGTATGCGAACGGGTGCAAATGGCTTGATCATTCTGCGGGATTTTACTTTGATGGGCGGTTACGACTTCGCGTACCTCAACAAACCTTTGATCTTCACAGGAGCTTTAAAAAAAGGTGCTGTTAAAAGATTGAAAGATACTTTGGAGTTTTGGGTTCATGTCACAAGAGAAAACGCTTTAAAACCCAATTCTGAAGCCTATCAACTCATCGTAAGAACCCGATTGATGCATTCGTACGCAAGATTAAAAATCAAGGAAAAAACAGACTGGGATTTTCAAAACTGGGGTGAACCGATTAATTCCTGGGACATGATCGCAACGTATACCGGATTTTCATTAGTCTTCATGCAAGGTTTAAAAAAACTGGGAATAAAAATTTCAGCCGAAGAAGAAACCGGACTTTTTCACCTTTGGAAATATATCGGATATTTATTAGGAATTCCAGCAGAATTCTTACCCGAAAACCGTCAGCAAGCAGTTGAACAGTTTTATTGGTGGACCACCATTCAAGATGAAGGCGATGAAGATTCGGCGCACCTTGCCCAGGCTTTGCTTCAGGAAAATTTAGACAATACGATTTACAAACATCCGTTTCAGCGGAAAATGTTGCTCCGACTTCATCAAAGCATGAACTGGCATTTGTTGGATGGAGAAATTAATGATCGTTTGCAAATTCCAAAACCTAAAAAAGCTTTTTCGATCTTTCCAAAAATCGTTAGGAAAGGAAATTTGGTTTCCCAAAAAATTTATCTCCGGAACTTTCAGCAATATCAAAAGTTGGTAGAAATGGGAAGTTTACAACAGATAAAAGTTCTGGATGATTACATCAAACATACGCCAAAAGATTTCCATTACTAAAAAATGAAAAATCTCTGATTCTTCTTATGTCTTAAACGAGTATTATAAAATTTGTGTTTTTGGGTTAAAATTTATTTTTGAGTTTTTCATTTACACGAAATATTTATAGGTTTTGGCTAAAGCCCTTTGAATTCTATCTTTTGATAAACGGGCTAAAGCCCGTTCCTATTGATTTTAAATATCAAAAAAAATCATTTAAAATCTAATTCTCCTAAAAATAACAAATACTTTTTCAAACAAGAACGGTCCGCAAAATCTGCGAACCGTTCTCAACTATATTTGAAAAAACTTATTTCACTATCATTTTTGTAACAGCAACTCCTTTCTCAGATTTCAACTGCATTAAATACATTCCGGTTTTTAGACCATTAATAGAAATGTTTTCATCGCCGTTATCTTTCGAAACTTGAACTGTTTTCACCAAAGTTCCTACCATGTCATAAATCGCAACCGAACCACTTTTAGCATTCGTATAACGAATCGTTGCAGTTCCATTGCTCACAGGATTTGTCGTTAGTGATAATGAAACTGCGTTTTTATTTTGTCCGGTTTCATTTGTTGCCAATGCCGAAGCATTTCCAAAGATTCTAAATCCGCCCGGTTCAATCGTGATCGGCGCATTTGTGCTGGAAACCGTAAATGAATTATTGTCCATTAAGTTGTACCAACTTCCTGTATAAGGGAAATCTGGAACAATGTTTTGCGATGTTAAGGTAAAGTTCGCTAATACAACAACATTTTTCAAAGCACTTGCAGTAGTTGCATTGCTGATATAAATTCTCGGCATTAGATTACCTGATTCTACCGTAAATGTTTTGGTATTGAAGACATCGCTGGATAATCTCAATTCCAAAATTTTAGCCCAAGTATCATAAACTGATTTTCTCGCAGCATTGGTATCATAATTAAGCCCAAAAGCAGATGATTTAGGATCTAATTTACAATCTCCCGGCGTTGAATCTGTATCTGTATTTACCGTTCCGTTTTCACAAGTAAAAATGCTTTTATCGAAACCTAACTCAGCAAATTGCCAGATCATTTTTGGTCCCGGAACAGTTAAAAAAACTGCAGCATAAGCTTTCTGTCTTTCCAGAGAAGTTGCCAGATCTTTTACATTATAACTTCCTGCTGATGCACCGTAAGTTAAATTCTTGTACATCAATCTTTCCTCATCATGACTTTCACCGTAACTCATTGCTCTTCTGTCAGAAAATCCGTGTGCCGAAAAATTTACTCTGCTAAAGTTGCTGTCGGAAGCGTAACCCATTGTATTTTGATTATAAGGATTCGTTTCTTTATCCCACATCATCACGCCTTTTCCTTCACTGATCCTATAATTTGCCCACTGTTGTTCTTCGTTGTCAGATCCTAAATGCTCGAAGATGATGTACGAAGTAGGATCATAACTCCACTGTTTATCTGCGTAACCTTTCAGAATATCTACACGGTCTTGTTGATAAGCATTTGTACAAGCTTGATCATTGGCGGTGCAGTTTTGTGTAAATCCTTTGGTTAAATCCCAACGGAAACCATCTACTTTATATTCCTTGATCCATTGTTCTAAAACTCGGTTTACGTAATATTTTGTTTCAGGTTTTGAGTGGTTAAAATCATTAAACACACTATAAGAATGTTTGGCAACCTGGTTAAAATATGGATTATCTGCAGCCGGATCACCGAAACCGTCGCCATCTGGATCGATCATCCACATTCTTTCGATAGGGCTCCTTCCTGTTGCGTGATTAAGAGCAATATCTAAAATAATTGCGATTCCGTTCTGGTGACATAAGTCGATAAACTCTTTAAATTTTTCCGGAGTTCCGTACGCTTTATCTAAAGCATAATGGAAAGCGGTATTGTAACCCCAAGAACTGTTTCCATCGAATTCCATTACAGGCATCAATTCTACAGCATTGATTTTTAATGATTTCAAGTAAGCAACTTTATCAATTAAAGCCTGCCAGGTTTTTTGAGTCGTAAAATCTCTTACAAGCAACTCATATACAATTAAATTTTCTTTCGCTGGTTTTGCAAAACTCGTGATCGTCCAGTTGTAAGCTGGTTTCGCAGTTTGAATTACTGAAACCTCAAAATTCTGACCTGCAGGATAAACCGGCAAGTTTGGATAAACATTAGAAGTTTGGTTGATATAAGGATCATCATAAGGAGATAAAACTAAAGGCGAATAAGGGTCCGCAACTTTAATTCCGTCCGCAGTTCTGTACTGGAAAGTATAAACTTGCTGCGGAGTCAATCCAGTAATTTCTAACCAATACAAATCAGGATTGGTCGTATCTCTTTTCATTAAATAATTGGCATTTACCGCCCAGTTGTTAAAACTACCGATCACATGAACGTAAGGTTTTAAAGGTGCATATAAAGCCAGACCAACTTTAGTCGGATCATTCGGATCATAAGAAATCCCCTGTCTCATATAAGAAGGAATTGTCGCTGTTTGAACCGGAACCGAAAGAGAAATAGTGAAAGATTTACTCACTACCGTTCCCGAAGCTGCACCTGTTGATATGACTTCCATCGCAGCATTTTGAGTTACCGTATAAGGGAAATTTAAAGAAGTTGAAGCTGAAGAACTTGTATAAACTGGAGTCCCGTTTGCTTTGATCACATAATTTGCGGGCAAACTAGAAGTTCCTGTAACATTAATGATTGTTCCGGAAGTCACTACATTTGTACTTCCTTCTAATGGATTGGTTAAATTGAACTGAAATTTACCAACGTTTAATAAAATATCTTGAGATTGAACGTTGCCGTTAATTGTTTTTACCAGAAATCCAATTTTAGAAAGTGGATTAGCTCTGTTTCCGTAAAAAGATTTTACGGTATTCATCGTATAAGTATAAGTTCCCGTTCCTGCAGAACTTGAAACGTAACTTAATTTATTAGTGGGATTGGAAGCGGTCCAGGTTCCGTTTGTAGGACAATCAACCTGTACATTGTTCGTGTCAATTGACCATGCCCACAAATATAAAGCATGTGAAGTCGCAACTCCATAAGCCGCTTCATTTACATTAAATGTAACCGTAATCGGATCGGTTTCATCAAAAGATACTGGATTTACCGAATACGTTATGACTTGCTGTGCCACTGCAAAAAATGGCAACATCACCGCTAAAACGAGGGTATAAAAATATTTCATTTTGAATAAAATTTTAGGATGTAAAAATAATAAAAGTTTGATTAAAAGCAGCCTTTTATTAGAAATATTTTAGAGGAAAGAAATTATCTGCAGGGAATTTCATAAATTTTAAGCAGATTCATTAGTTAATTCATATTATCTCTTTCAGGGACGATAGCATGATAACTAATTTGGTTTTTACTTTCAGAAATTACTGCAGCATTTTCTAAAAAGAAGTTTTTACCCGCTAAAAGCTCTGTAAGCAATGTTCGCATCTGTTCTGCAGCGACCTCTGGAAGGTGAGATTTCTTTGCCGCTTCAATGACTTGTTGTTTACCGTTTTGCTGAATTTTTGCTAGATCATCTTTACTGAAAAGATTGAAAAACTGCTCCTCAATATTGTAATATTTGTAATCAGTTTCGGTCGAAAGAATCTCCGGCGCAGGAAAATTGAGAAGCTTCACTTTCTTATTCACTTCATCGACTTCCCATTTGAATTTTTCGAAATCATAGCCTACTAAAACTTTCGCCTGAATAATGACCAAAGCTTTCTTGGTAGACGGAATAAATTTAAAAAGCTTCGTCGTTTCTTCATAATTGTAGATTTCGCTAAAATGACCCTCAGCAGAAACAACCTTAAAAACTTTTCGCATGCTTTCTGCTATCGTGTGCGAACTTTCCGTAATAACAGAAGGTTCCGCTTTCATTTTATTAGAGGCTAAAAAAGCAATCACTCCACCCAAAATAAGACCCAGAATAAGCATCAAAATGGTCATCATCGAATTGATATTTTGGCTTTGAGTCATTTGATAGAGAAAGAATCCAACGAAAACAACCATTAAAATTCCTAATGACCAAAGAATGATCTTAAATTTATTGAAGTTCATTTTTTTTAATTTAAGTAAAGATAAGGATTTTGAAAAAGCGATTTTCTTACTTTTTAGCCACAAACATTGGCGGAAGAATTAATTCTTCAAATTTTCCTTTCGCTTCTAATTTCTTATAATAGAGATTTCGTGCCATGATCTTCAAGAGCAAATCTTTATCGAAAAATTTCCAGAAGGGATCGTTGTGAACTTTTGAAGGTTTTCGAATTTCATAAAAAGTAGTTTCCCAGGAATCAGGATTGTGATCAAACTCGATGATTCCGCAATTTTCTGGAATTTTTTTCGGATCTAACATTCCTTGAGGCACTAGAAAACTAAAATAATTACACGGATAATCGCCACACGAAATTTTGTCGTGTTTTAAAAACTTCTCTTTGGTCTGTTGATTTTGATATTGTTTTTTGAAATCATTTTTGAAGTCAGCTTTTGAAAATTTAATTTCAATTTCGTGACTCATTCCATCTTCATTAATGATCAAAATATCAGCTTCCCAATCGGAATGAAAGTGATTCGTCAATACCAGATCCTTCTCAAAATCACAAAATTGAGCAATATAATTATAGGTAAGTTCTTCTACTTTGAGCATGAAATTTTTAAATTAAGAAACGAGCAAACTGCAACCGCGAATATCGGAATGATCAATTCTCCCCAAAACTTGAAATGGTTTTGAAAGTATTGTACCGTCATCCTGAGCAACGCGAAGAATCTCAGAATCTGCTTGAATTCTACCCAAATCCTGTGTCGCAATAAAACTACAGGAATGGCGATTCGCCAAATCGATAATATTGATCGCTCCGTTTCTTCCATCTTCAACGTAAGAAAAAGGATCTTCTGTATTTCTAATGAGAATGCGCATCCAGTTTAGACAATCGTAAATATTTTGACCTAAAGAATAGGCTTGAGAAAGCAATTCGGTCATTGAATATTCGGAATAAATTTTGTCTGTTCCGAAACCTTTATGAAAAATTGCAAGCAATTCATCTTTCGTCATTTCCTGTTTGCGACCTTTCATTCCGCCGGTTTCGATGATCGTTAAATCATTTTTCAATTGAAAAGATCCTTCGACAAGCTCAGGATGACAAAAGTCGAGAAAATCCAGCAAGGCAAAAGCAACTCCGAACAAAATGACTTTTTTATTTTGCTTTGAAAGTTTCTTTAAAATTTCAAAAAGTTCCGCATGATTATAAAGGAAATATCCGTTTTCCGCTTTCCCTGATTTTTTCATCAGAAAATCAACCATATATATTAAGGAAGAATTCTGCTTTTCCAGATAACTTGGCAACAAACCGAGGAAAATATAATCTTCTGTTTTTCCAATAAACTGTTCGAAACTTTTCTGAATACTTTCCTGATACAACTTTTCATCAGCGATCCAATGTTTGGAAAGATTCATCTGCGTCGTTCCAGAACTTTGAAAATACAGATCCGTCTTTTTATTTTCATCTAAAAGCGTATGATTTTTAAACATTTCAATCGGCAAAAAAGGAATCTTTCCAACTTCCTGAATGTCGTTTGGATCAATATTTAAATAGTCTACAAACTTTCGGTAAACTTCGATGTTATTGTACTGATATTGAAAAGTTTCCAAACATTTCTGCTGGAAATCGGCTTCGGTTTTTATGTTGAAAATCTCGTTCATATTTTGATTGGGCAAAAGTCCCAAAAGAAAAGCGGAATTCAAAATTTATTATTGAATTCCGCTGAAAAAATTTTATTTGAAGAAAAAACTGTTCTTAGTTTCCTCTGTAAGTCGAATATCCGTACGCTGAAAGCGTGATCGGAACGTGGTAATGTTCGCTATCTTTTAGTTCAAAAACTACTTCAACCCAAGGATAAAAACTTTCCTCCTTCATTTTTTTGAAATAATCGCTTGTTAAATAAATTAATTTGTAAATCCCTAAGTTCGATTTATCATTCGGTAAAAAATTGGGAACACGACCACTTTTGTCGGTTACTTTTTCGTCAACGTAAGACCATACTTTGGTTTTCTCATTGTATTTTTCCAGTTTAATGGTTACACCTGGAGCAGGCATTCCTTTCGACACATCTAAAATGTGACTTGAAAGTTGGTAAGTCATTTCTTTTTTCTGTCCAAAAGCTGCGGTTGAGATCATTGCAAAAAAGAAAGCAAAAATTAAATTTTTCATAAAATAAATTAAGATGTTTTTAGTGGTAACTTTTTTACCACAAATTGAATTCGAATCACATTGGCAAAGATAATGCCTTGAATTTTTAGTTTTCGAAAGTCTTCAACTTAAAATCAGTGGAAAATTCACCGTAAGTAAAGTAAGAAATCCAGTCACCCAGGTTGATGTAGGAAGCTTTACCATTTTCTAAAGGTAAGACCATTGGTAAATGTCTATGACCGTAAATGAAATAATCTATCTTTTCGGTCTTGAGTTTTTCTTTGGAATAGATGATGAGAAATTCTTTGTCTTCGCCTAAAAAAGATTTGTCTTCTTCTCCCGAGATCATCTTGTTTTTCGTCGATGCGTAGATGGCAATTTTCATCGCAATATCAGGATGCAACCATTTGAAAGCCCATTGCGCAAAAGGATTGGTGAAGAGTTTTTTCATTCTTTTATACCCTTTATCACCTGGACCTAAACCGTCGCCATGAGCGAGTAAAAAATTCTTTCCGTTGATCTCGAAATACTGTTTATCGAAAAAAACTTTGCAACCGATTTCTTCCTCAAAATAAGTTTTCATCCAGAGATCGTGATTTCCGACAAACATATATAGTTCAACACCAGAATCTTTCAACTCTGCCAGTTTGCCCAAAACACGGATATAACCTTTCGGCACTACGTGTTTCCATTCATGCCAAAAATCAAATAAATCGCCCATTAAAAATAAAACCTGAGCATCAGTTTTTATCTCATCTAACCAACGGATAAATTTCTCCTCCCGAATCTTACTTTCTTTCGGCGTCGGTGCACCAAAATGCTGATCGGAAGCGAAATATATTTTTTTATTGGATTGGAGGTCGATTTTCATATCGTTCTGCGATTTATTCGAATTTTGCAAATTAGGACATTTTCAAATTATTGAATTTCAAATTAATCTTGATCTTCTGCAAACCATTCTCCGTAAGAGTTTTCGGTTTCGTGCAATTTAAGATAAGCCAGAGAAACTGTTTCGGGAAGTTGTTTTTTTATTTTATTCGCGATGTCGTACAACATATTTTCACACGTCGGCTGATAATCGCAATAAATTACTTTATGACCCTGATTTTCCAGATCTTCACCCAGTTTTTTATGTGGCGAAGTTCCATTCAACATTACGGCATGATCCCAGACATTAAGAATTTCTGATTTTACAATTTTTTTGATGTCACCAAAATCGACAACCATTCCATTTTTTGGATGGTCTAAGTCGTTGATCGGATTTCCTTTTACGGCGACAAAAAGTTTATAGGAATGTCCGTGCATATTCTTGCATTTGCCGTCGTAATTGTAGAGAACGTGTGCAGTTTCGAAAGTGAAAATCTTGGTGATTCGTATCATGGTGCAAAGATAAAGAAAGTTTAATCTTTTTAATTACAATTTGCAACTGCAGGAAACTTTTTTAACGCAAAGACGCAGGATCTAATTTATGTTGCTCTCCAAAAATTACAAACGCAAAGGCGTTTTACTAGAAGGAAAAAAGATATTGAATTAACCTTGTCACGGTTTAGAACCGTGACAAGGTTTTTTGAGGATCAATAGTCTTTTGACAGATGCAACGTTTAAAAATTATATAGAAAATTAGAGCTTGTTGATTTTCTTGGATTGATAAGAAAGCGGGATCTTGCGTGAGCGATTGAAGTGGAAATCCTTTTTTTCAAAGGGATAAGCAAAGGCCAAAAAAAGATTATAACGGAAAGCGCGGTCTTTTCGCAGAGGGAAATGCGGTTGGGAAAGATACGCCCAAAAAAAACCCTTCCCAAATAGGAGAAGGATTTCATAACAATTAAAAAAATAGAAAATTTAGGGATCAATGGAACTGTTCAGCTTCGGTTGATCCAGCCAAAGCAGTTGTAGAAGACAATCCAGCGGTTACGACGGTTTGAACTTCATCAAAATAAGAAGTTCCGACAAAATTCTGGTGTTTCACTGCGCGGAAACCTTCTTTTTGTAAAGCAAATTCTCTTTCCTGAAGTTCGCTGTATCCAGCCATTCCGCGTTTTTTGTACGCTAAAGCCAATTCGAACATGGACGTATTTAAAGCGTGGAATCCAGCCAAAGTGATGAATTGAAACTTGTAACCCATCGCGGCTAATTCTTCTCTGAAGGTTTCCATTTCTGCAACTGACAATTTTGCTGCCCAGTTGAAAGAAGGTGAACAATTGTAAGCCAGCATTTTTCCGGGAAATTTTGCGTGGATTCCTTCTGCGAATTTTCGCGCATAGTCCAAGTCAGGATTTGAAGTTTCCATCCAAATTAAATCTGCGTAAGGCGCATAAGCCAAACCTCTGTCAATTCCCTGCTCTACTCCATTTTTCACCTGATAAAATCCTTCGGAAGTTCTTTTTCCGGTTACAAATTTATGATCTCTTTCGTCAATATCTGAGGTTAAAAGATCTGCAGCGTCAGCATCGGTTCTGGCGACTAAAAGAGTGGGAACGCCACAAACATCGGCTGCCAAACGTGCGGCAACTAATTTATTGATCGCTTCCTGAGTCGGAACCAAAACTTTTCCGCCTAAATGTCCGCATTTTTTAGCGGAAGATAATTGATCTTCGAAATGAACTCCAGCTGCTCCGGCTTCTATCATTTGTTTCATCAACTCGAAAGCGTTTAGATTTCCACCAAAGCCAGCTTCTGCATCTGCGACGATCGGAACTAAATAATCTTTGCAATTCGCTTCATCAATATTATTTACGGTCTGAATTTGATCAGCTCTCAACAACGCATTGTTAATTCTTTTCACCACAGACGGAACTGAATTCGCAGGATACAAACTTTGGTCTGGATACATTTCGCCACTCAAATTCGCATCTGCAGCAACTTGCCATCCTGAAAGATAAATTGCTTCTAACCCAGCGTCAACCTCCTGTACGGCTTGATTTCCGGTTAATGCACCTAATCCTGCCACAAAATCTTGGGTATTTAATTGGTTCCACAATTTCTCAGACATTAATTTTGCAATGGTGTACTCGAGTTTATAAGAACCTCGAAGTTTCAATACTTTTTCTGCGGAATAAGGTCTTTTGATACCATTCCATCTTGGGCTTTCTAACCATTCTTTTTCCAGTTGCTGGATTTGTTCTTGCTTTTTCATATCGATTTTGTTTTTGTATTTTTTTATGGAGTATTTTTAATCTCGTCTTAAGGACGAGACAAAGATTTTTTTAAAATTATTCTTCTAAAAATTACGGTTGCAAAGGGAATTTTCATTTTTTTACCCTTGAGTTACTTTTTTTTGGTTACATTTTCTCAAAATGGAAAACACTTTATAAATTCACCATTCACTATTGACCATTGACTTCTCCTGGCTCTTTTTACTTTTTCCTTGGCTCATTTAAATTGGCTCTTAAATAAACTGATACGCTTTCAAAGTCAGGAATTCTGCGAAATTATCATTGAGAATAAGATCATCAAAAAGTTCAGTCGCCAATTCGAATTTTCCATTTTTGTAGCGGTCTTCACCAACGTAATTTTTAATTTTCTCTAATTCCTCTTCTTGCCAGTTCAAAACCATTTCGGGCATTAAAGTTCTGCCGTCTTCTAGTTTCGCTTCGTTTTTCAGCCATTGCCAAATTTGAGTTCTGGAGATTTCTGCGGTCGCCGCGTCTTCCATTAAGTTGTATAAAGCTGCGGCTCCAACTCCCATTAACCAAGATTCGAGGTAAAGTATTCCGACATTAATATTTTTACGAACGCCATTTTCGGTTATTGTTCCTTTTGGAATTTCAAGAAGATCTTCTTCTGAAATATGATACTCTTCAAATTTCTTATGGATTTGATTAGGAGTCGGCATAAATTCATCAAAGATTTTCTTTGCAACAGAAACCAAACCTGGATGCGCAACCCAAGTTCCGTCGTGGCCATTTTTTACTTCTCGTTCTTTGTCTGCACGAACTTTCGCATAAGCGATCTCGTTTTCTGCTTCGTTATTTTTTACCGGAATTTGCGCCGCCATTCCGCCCATTGCATGAACATTTCTTTTATGACAAACCTGAATAACTCTTTTGGAATAAGCACTCATAAATGGCGAAGTCATGGTCACCTGATCTCTGTCGGGAACTAAAAATTCCGGAAGATTTCTGAATTTTTTGATGTAGGAAAAAATATAATCCCATCGTCCGCAATTCAATCCGGAACTGTGTTCTTTTAATTCATATAAAATTTCGTCGAGTTGAAAAGCAGCTGTGATAGTTTCAATTAAAACTGTTGCTTTGATTATTCCTTGCGGAATTTCTAAATAATCCTGCGAAAATTTAAAAACATCATTCCACCATTTTGCTTCCTTGTAATGTTCTAATTTTGGTAAGTAAAAATAAGGTCCGCTCCCGTTCTCAATTAATTGTTTAGCATTTCTAAAGAAGTAGATCCCGAAATCAATTAAAGAAGCAGAAGCTTTTTCTCCATTGAATTCAATATTTTTTTCTTCTAAATGCAAACCTCTTGGACGAACTAAAAGCGTGGCTAAATTTTCTCCAAGTTCATATTTTTTACCATTTTCATTTTCGAAACTGATGGTTCTGTTGACTGCATCAGATAGGTTTCTTTGACCATCCATACAATTTTGCCACGTCGGAGAATTACTGTCTTCGAAATCTGCCATAAAAGTTGATGAGCCAGAATTTAAAGCATTGATGACCATTTTTCTTTCTACAGGTCCGGTAATTTCTACGCGGCGATCAAGTAGATCTTTGGGCAAAGGATTACAAACCCAATTTCCATTTCTTATTTCTTCAGTTTCGGGTAAAAATTGAGGAAGTTGATGATGATCGAATTCCACTTGTTTCATTTTTCTAGAATGAAGAAGCGCGATTCTTTCATTATTAAATTTCGAATGAAGTTCCGTTAAAAAACTTACCAATTCGGATGTAAAAATTTCGCCGTATTGTTCTTGAGGAAGAATTTGAAATTGTGTTGCCGTTTCCATTTTGTGTAAACTTTAATGATTTGGTATGACAAACCTACAAAAAAATATTCACCAACAGCGAACGTTCGCTAATTTTTTTTAATAAATATTATGCGAACAATCGCTTAAATTTATTTATCTTTGTGTTCATCGTATTCTACAATCTATTTAGAAATAGTATAAATTAATTTTCGGTCAATGGCAAATGATAGTGATTTTATAAAAACCGTTTTCGGCTTGAAAATGAAGCAGTTCCGACAAAAGAAAAACTTTTCTTTACAAGATCTTGCGAATTCAACAGGAGTTTCAAAATCATATTTGAATGAGATTGAAAACGGTAAGAAATATCCGAAGCATGATAAAATTGCACAATTAGCTGAAGCACTGAACTGTACTTACGATGATTTGGTTTCCACAAAACTGGATAAAAGTTTAGCACCGATTACAGAGATCTTGCAATCTGATTTTTTTAAAGAAATTCCGCTCGATCTTTTCGGGATCAACAAAAACAACCTCATCAGTATAATTAGTGATGCGCCGAAAAAAGTAACGGCTTTCATTAATACTTTAATAGAAATTTCTAAGAACTATAATTTAAGTAAAGAGCGATTTTACTTTGCCGTGATCAGAAGTTTTCAGGAATTATACGATAATTATTTTCCAGAAATTGAGGACAAAGCGAATAATTATATTTTAGAAAATAATCTTTCAAACAAGCCATATTCGGGGGAGTTTGAACTCATTTTAAAGAAAGAATTTCAGTATGAAATTAAATCTTTAGATTTGGAACAATATGGCGCTTCCGGGAAACTACGTTCGCTTTATATTCCCGAGAAAAAATTACTTTTATTAAATGAACTTTTAGATGAAGATCAGAAGACCTTTATCTTGGCAAAAGAAATTGGATTTAATATTCTGAACTTAAATCCGCGTCCGAACACTTATTCCTGGTTGGATTTTACAAGTTTCGAAGAACTGCTTAATAATTATTACGCTTCTTACTTTGCAGGATGTTTATTGATCCGAAAAGATTTATTATCTCATGAAATTAACGAGTTTTTTCAAAATGCAGAATGGGATCCAAAACTTTTTGAAAATCTAATTGAAGAATTTACCAATTCACCAGAAACTTTCTATTATCGACTGACCAATATTCTGCCGCAAGAACTGGGTATTAAAGATTTGTTTTACCTCTGTTTCACGAAGAAGAAAAATACAGATAAAATTCAAATTTTAAAGGAATTACATTTGAATCAACAACAGGCTCCACATGCAAATGCGACGAGTGAACATTATTGTAGAAGATGGATTGCAGTGAAGAACCTTTCTAATTTAAAGGGAAATGAAAAAGTTACCGATGCTCAAATTTCACATTATAAAGACAGCGGTTTAACTTATTTGGTAATTTCTACTTCTCAGAAAAATCCCTTTTCAGATGGAACCAATAGAAGTTATTGCATTGGTATTTTATTAAATTCGAATTCTTTAAAGAAAATTAAATTTGCAAAAAGTGATCAAATCAAAACCGTGAATGTTGGTGTGACGTGCGAGTTTTGCAGCATTCCGGATTGTGAGGTTCGACAAGCACCACCTTTGAGATTAGAGAAAGAAATCTTTAATGAAAATATGAAAAAGTCGATTCAGAAGATTCGGAAGGAAATGCTGTAAATATTAAATTCCATTAAAAACTAAATCGTAACTTTCATTAAACAAATGATGAATGCTTTTACTGGATTTACTTTTCCCGAATCGCTGTGTGGAGTGCAATCGCATCATTCATCACGATGAAGCAGTGTGTGAATTGTGTTTTGACCAGATCTACTTTACGCATCATGACTATTCCGAAAGTAATCTTTTAACCGAAAAATGTCGCCTACTCTTTCCAATCGAACAGGCGTTTGCATTAATGCAGTTCGAGGAAGAAAGTACAAGTCAAAAAATTATTCATCAGCTGAAATATGGAAAAAGGGAGAAAATTGGAAAAATTATTGCCAACTGGACATTAGAAAAAATGGATTTTACGGATTTGAAACCAGATCTTTTGGTAACGGTTCCGCTTCATCCCAAAAAATTAAAAGAACGCGGTTACAATCAGTTGCATCTTTTTACCGATACGCTTTCCAAAGAACTGAAAATACCGTGTGATCACCATTTAATCAAAAGGAATTTTTACAAAAAAGCACAAGCAAAAAAACGCCGGGAGCAGAGAACTTTTAATGAAAATCTATTTTCAATTACGAAACAAATCTCAAATCAGCATATTTTAATTATCGACGATGTTTTTACCACAGGAAATACGATGAGTGCTGTTGCGTGGGAAATTTTAAAAGCCGGAAATAATAAAGTGAGTATTTTGGTAATGGCGATGGATTGAGAAGCGCACAGATTTCACGGATTTGCACAGATGTTCTTATTAAAAATTTTAATTTAAAAAAAATCACAAAAACAATTATTTCTGTAGTTTTTCACCATAAGACAAATCTCCGGCGTCACCTAAACCTGGCGAAATATAACCTTTGGAAGTTAATTTTTCATCAATCACTCCCACCCAAATATTTGCTTCGGGGTAAGCTTTTTGAATCGTATCAACTCCTTGTTGAGATGCAATTGCGGCAACAATATGAAGTTGCGTAGGTTTTCCGTGATTCAATAAATCTTTGATGGCTTCAATTAAACTAGCGCCCGTTGCTAACATGGGATCTGCAACAATCAAAGGTCTTCCATCAATATTCGGACAAGTTAAATAATCCTGTTTGATGGAGAAATAATCGTTCGCATCGTGTTTTCGATAAGCGGCAACAAATCCACAATCTGCTTTGTCCAAATAATTTAAAATTCCTTGAAACAAAGGAACTCCAGCTCTTAAAATCGTTGTAATTACAGGTTGAACAGCAACTTCCTGAGCTTTTATTTTATCCAATGGCGTGATGATTTCAATTTCCTTTTGATCTAAATGTTTGCTGATTTCGAAGGCGGCAATTTCTCCGATGCGTTCCATATTGCGACGGAATCTCAAACGGTCACTTTGTATATCTACATTTCGAAGTTCGTTGATCCAGGTGTTGACTAGAGAAAAGTTATCTGAAAGAATTGTTATCATTACTATAAGTTAGGTTGCAAAGTTCGTGAAAAATTAAGGTATTAAAAAGCCCTTTAGAAAAAATCTAAAAGGCTTTTGTTTTTATTTTTGTCTGAAGTAAACTTCAATAGGAACTCCGGTAAAGCCAAAATGTTTTCGAAGTTGGTTTTCTGTAAATCTTTTGTAGGCTTCCTTTACATATTGTGGTAAGTTGCAGAAAAATACAAACTGCGGACTTGGAGTAGGAAGTTGTACGCAATATTTAATTTTTACGTACTTCCCTTTCAAAGCTGGTGGCGGCGTTTTTTCAAAAACAGGTAGCATAATTTCGTTCAACTTAGAAGTTTTAATTTTCTTTGCTCTGTTTGCATACACTTCCATCGCAACTTCAACAGTTTTTAGAATTCTCTGTTTCGTTAATGCGGAAATAAAGAGAATTGGAATATCGGTGAACTGACCAATTTTTGCTTTAATTTGTTCTTCGAAATCACGTGTAGTATTGGTTTCTTTTTCAACAAGATCCCACTTATTCACAACGATCACGATTCCTTTTCTGTTTTTCTGAGCCAGTCCGAAAATGTTCATATCCTGAGATTCCCAACCTAAAGTGGCGTCAACCATGATGATCACGATATCAGAATACTCAATTGAACGCACGGAACGCATCACTGAATAAAATTCCAGATCTTCTTTTACTTTCGCTTTACGACGCATTCCGGCGGTATCAACCAAAACAAATTCGTGTCCGAATTTGTTGTATAAAGTTTGAATAGAATCACGCGTTGTTCCTGCAACATCAGTTACAATATTTTGCTCTTTGTCTAAAAGCGCGTTGGTTAAAGTAGATTTCCCAACATTTGGTCTCCCTGCAATCGTAATTTTTGGTAAACCTTCAAAAGGATCTTTGTATTCGGTAGTAGGGAAATCTCTTACGATATCATCCAACAACTCTCCTGTTCCGGAACCTGTTGCAGAAGACATGGTGTAATATTTTGAAATTCCTAACTGATAAAATTCGGTAGCAGCTAATTCTTCTCTGGCGGAATCAGCTTTGTTAACCACGATGTACACAGGCTTATTGGCACGGCGTAACATTTCATGAATTTCGATATCAGTATCTGTTAAGCCTTCAGCAACGTTCAGCATGAAGATGATTGAGGTCGCTTCATCAACGGCTAATTCAACCTGTTTGATAATTTCTCCCTGAAATGCATCTTCGGTATCTACTTCATAACCTCCGGTATCGATAACGGTAAATTCAACGCCGTTCCAGTCAGATTTTCCGTAGTGACGGTCTCTGGTAACTCCGGCTGTAGAATCTACAATTGCTTCTCTTCGTTCTAGAAAACGGTTAAAAAGGGTGGATTTCCCAACGTTGGGACGTCCTACTATGGCGACGATATTCGACATAAAATTTTGTTTAATAATATTTATTATTAATGGGTTACTCGAACTTTTCGAGCCCAAAAATTTTTGCAAAGATAGTTTTTTTTGATGTAGAATTTATTTGTTCTAATATTTGTAACTTTTCCTCTGAAAACTTTACTCATTGAGGAGGTTTTAAAATCATTAAAACTATAAAAAAAACTAAAAAATTAAAATTATGATTGCTATCTTAATAATTGTGGCGCTGGTTGTCCTGTTCTTCATGTACGGAATTGGTATTTACAACCGATTGGTTAAAGTTAAAACAATGGTTCAGGAAGCCTGGAGCAGTATTGACGTGATGTTGAAAAAACGCCACGACTTGATTCCAAATTTGGTTGAAACCGTAAAAGGTTATGCAACGCACGAAAGAGCAACTTTCGACAGCGTAACGAGAGCGCGAGCTGCAGCGATGAATGCAAACGGAATTCAGGAAAAAGAAGCAGCAGAAAAAAATCTGAATCAGGCAATGATGAATCTTAATGCTGTTGCAGAACAATATCCAGATTTAAAAGCGAACACCAATTTCCTACAGCTACAAGGTGAACTTTCTGCTTTGGAAGGTGATATTGAGAAATCTAGAAGATATTATAATGGAACGGTTCGCGAAAATAATATTTTGGTTGATACTTTCCCGAGCAATATTATTGCAAACATGTTCAAATTCACCAAGTCCGTTTTCTTTGAACTGGATAACGTGGCTGAAAGAGCAGTACCGACCGTAACCTTCTAAAAAAATGAAACGTTTAATTTTTGCATTTCTACTCTTGATTTTCGGGTTTGGATCTGCACAGGATTTTGCGGCAGATTCTTCTGCCCAGAAAAACTATGAGCATATTCTTTCCTTTCACTCCGATATCGTCATCTCAAAAGATGCCCAAACTACGGTTACCGAAAAAATCAAAGTGTATGCAGAAGGGATCAATATCCGCAGAGGAATTTTACGGTCGCTCCCACTCTGGCGAAATATTAATGGCAAGAAAATCAGAATTAAATATGATCTGATTTCAGTCAAAAAAAATGGTTCTAAAGAAGATTATCACACTGAAAATCAAAGTTCCGATTACATCATTTATTTTGGAAATAAAAATATCATATTAACGCCTGGAGTTTACGAATATGAACTGACCTACAAAACATCTGATCAGATCGGTTTCTTTAAGGATTACGATGAGTTTTACTGGAATGTAAACGGAACTGCGTCGAATTTTACGGTTGATGAAGTCTCTGCTAAAGTCACTTTGCCGGAAAATGCTGAAATTATCCAAAATTCCTGTTATACGGGAAGCTACGGCTCGAATAAATCTGATTGTACCGGTAAACAATTATCTTCAAACTCTTTTGAATGGTCTGCAAAAAATCTTCAACAAACTGAAGGATTAACGATTGCAGTTGGTTTTAAAAAAGGAATTTTCACGCCACCTCCACCGCCAGGATTTTTAGAAAAATATGGCATTTTAGTAGCTCTGCTTTTAGGAGCTTTAGGATTATTGGCTTATTTCTATACGAGTTGGCAAAAATACGGCATCGATCCGCAAAAACCTGTTGTTTATCCGCAATTTAATTCGCCTCAAAACCTTTCACCTGCATCTTTAGGTTATCTGGAAAATGAATATTATTCAGGACACATGATTTCGGCAGCGATCGTAAGTCTTGCCATCAAAGGTTTTATTAAGATCATTGAAGACGACAAACGGATTTTGGGAATTTTCGGTGGGAAAGAATACACCTTAGAAAAAATAAAAGAGCCCGATCAGACTTTACCCAAAGAGGAAATTAATCTGATGAATAAGTTTTTCCCGAGCGGATCAAAATCGCTTGCTTTCGATGGGCAATACAGTTCTAAAATTGAAAACGCCGTAAATGATTTTAAAGCGAATCTACAGTTTCAACATGATGGCTTTTTAAAAAAAGGGAACAATAGTGGCAAATTATTACTACCCATTATCGCAATAATCACATTATATGGATTGGGATTATTTTTCAGTTATAAACTCAGCTACGAAGATTCTTATCTCGGAGTCGGAATTTTCTTAGGCGTATTTATATTTGTTCTTTCCATCGTGTTCTCATTAGCCTTTGAAAGGTACAAAGTCGTACGATGGATCTTTGGAATAGTAGCCGCAGGATTAATTTTTATTTTTGCCAGCGCATTTTTAGCAAACAAAGACAGACTGGAAAATCTCAACTTTTATGCGTGTTACGGATTTTTGATAGTAGGATTTATTGGGATCGTACTTTTTCAATACCTCATCAAACAACCAAGTCCGGAAAAGTTAGAAACCCAGTCGCTCATCGAAGGTTTCAAAATGTATCTCGGAACTGCTGAAGAAAAAACGTTGCAGTTTCATAATCCACCGGAAATGACTCCAGCTGTTTTTGAGAAAATGTTGCCTTATGCAATGGTTTTGGGAGTCGATAAAATCTGGGGCGAGAAATTTCAGAATATGTTGAAAAAATCAGCTTTAGGAGCTCAGCAATACCAATCAAACTGGTTTGTGGGTGCATCTGTCATGAATATGAATTTTGCAAGTTCCTTAAATTCCTCTTTGTCTCAATCGATCGCAAGTTCATCTACCCAACCCTCAAGTTCTGGCAGCGGATCTGGTGGTGGCGGATTTTCCGGCGGTGGCGGTGGTGGTGGTGGCGTTGGCGGATGGTAAAATTTTAAGTAAAATTGCCGAGCTTGGCGAGGTTAAAAATCTTGTGACCGGGTTCGTTTGACTATGATAGAATATGTTGGCGATTTGGCTTTTCAGTACAATTCATTTTCCATTGGTATTACGTCCTGAAGTTTTGGTAATGGTCTGATTAAAATTTTCTTTTTTGTGTTACTTAAAATTTTGTCTGTGTCATAGCGTTCAGATTTTTCAATTCTAATTCCTGTTGATAAGTTAAAATTCGATGTCGTTATTACACCTTGCCCATCAGAATTACCATATGAAAAACCTATTAATTCAAAATTTCCATTTTGAAATCTAAATTTATGTTCGAAATGTCCACGCAATAATTCAAAATTGACACTTAGAACTCCGTTTTTAATAGTGATATCCGAAAAACCATTCCCTGTTACCCAACCATTTCTACCATTTGGATATTGTGGTTCAATAAGCTTTGTAGAAGTTACAATGAGTTTAAACGCTCCGCTTGGTTCTTTGAAAAACACTTGAAGTCTGTAAGGTGCATTTTCATTTAAAGTGTCTTGTGTTACGATTACTTTATCTACTAAATTGTCTTTATTTAGGTCGCCTCTAACTTCAATAACCTGATTGTTAAAATTATACTTTTCAGTTTTTGTTTGTGCAAAACTGTCAATTTGAAATAAAAAAAGAATAGTTAATATAAGTTCTTTCATTTTGTTAAGCTATTTATTAATGTTGGTCGTTGATAGCATTACCAGCACTTCTTGCGGCTTGGCGATGCGGCGGATAAGGAAGCCGAAACTTTCTATTATCACTGAACTTCAAAGGAAGCAAAAATCTTCGATTTAGCACTAAACCTGCCATATTGCCAAACCATGTTAGCGGTTCGTTGTTTTAATTGCTTTCTGTCATTCTGTTTTTCGAGTTAAGTATGTTAGAAAGAGACCTAACCCAAAAATTAAAGGCACAGGTGCTGCATGTCGTAATGCGGAAATCCAACCTATTAAAGGACTGAATACAAAAAAGTCGGTTAATGGAACCATTGCACCAATCAACATTATAAGTCCAAGTGCTTTTAATTGATTAGAAAGAACGAGTATCGTTATCATTAATCCAATCGATAATTGTCTTATTCCTATCGATAAAGCCATCGGCTCTTTAAGCGTGTCAATATTTTTGATGTCAAATAACACACTCGCAGCATTAGGGAAAATTAAAATCATTACTCCTGAAACAATTAAGAATATTCCTGGTAACAAGCATAAATATTGGGCAATTTTAATCTTTTTCTCTGTTGTCATAATTTCATCTTATTTAGAATTTTCATATCGTGGTGTGGTTCTTTTACAATGACCGCTAACGGTTGGGTATTTCTGTTATTGGGGACTTTTTGTAACAGGTCTTTGTAAATATAACAAATTGATTAATTAGCAAAAATCTTCTCGTGTGCAGTGCTTATTACATATTAGTGATTAGGTTTAGGTTATGATTATTAAGTTTAAAACTTGCGTTTTTATTCTCAATAAATACTAGACTTCCGAAAATTGGTTTTCCAATAATTCCGGCAACATTTTCACAAAATTCTGGATAAGTATTTAAGATTGAATGTTTATTCTCAAAATCTAGATAATCCTTTAAATCGTTACCGGTTATAAATTTTTTTTGCAAACCAATTACATCAATGCAAATTATTAATATGTAATTATTTCGAGTAATTAAATCCCTATATATTCTTTCTTTATCAGTTATTTTTGATATTTGTGGGATAAAATCATTAATAGAAGTATAGAATGTAGTCTGATCATTTCCAAAATATTCATCTTGTTTAAATAATTCAATTTTCGTTTTTAACTCCTCCTCTATTGGATTTATTTTTTTTACTTCAAATATTATATTTTGGTTTTCAGATTTTACTAACCAATCGGGTGTTTTTCCATTTATTTTTGGTTCATATATTACTTCTGAAAATAATTGATTTAAGACATATCCGAATTCCATCTCGGAAAAAAGAGATAAAATATTAATTTCATTTGTTTCTCTCACTATTTTTCTTGAAAATCTTCCAGTATACTTTAAATCTAAAAATTCTAAATTTCTTCTATAATCGGATTTATAATTAAGGATTTTTTCAGCGGTTTTGTTCATAGTATTGCATAACGGTTGGGTATTTCTGTTGGCGGGGCCTTTTTATAAATGGTCTTTGTAAATATAATAATATGATCAATTAGCAAAAATCTTGATGAAAGGAACTTCCGACCCACTAATAGAAATACTTTGTTACCTGCTGGCTTTTTATTCAAATATTCAGTTCTTTATTCACGATCTGCTTTTCAGATTTTCTATCCGATTTTCTCATTTCGGATTTTTCTTTTTGGTGATAATTTTTTTTGTCACTTAAAAAATGCATACTTCCCCAAGACAATTTAGAACCTTGTCTTATCATTACGCCGTTCCATACACAATCTTCATAAGGGCAATTATGTTTTGAATAAGTACCAAAATTCCGGTGTTTAATTTTCTTGTCCGCAAGTATTTTTTGTTGATTTTTTCGAATGTCATTCCAAATTTTTACTTCGTCACCCTTAGTGAATTCTTGTCCTAAAGTCGAAACTTCAACAAATGTTTTAGGATCTTTTAATTGTAAAAAATCAAAAGTTTTCTTAAATGTTTTGTGCGAATATTCTCGAACTTTAATTTTTTCGTCAATATTCAAATTTTCATTTTCCAGGATTGAGCGATAAAGTCCAAGTGTATTGAAGTCTTTGTATTCTTTATAATTATCAATGTAGAGGAAATACTCTTCTAAAGTCAATTGATTAAATTTCTTTCCTATTTCCATTTCTTAAATTTTATACGATCGCTTGTGAGCGTCATACATATTCACCCAATTCTGGTTTTATATGTATCATAAACATGATACTTTATTTATTTTCAAATATAAAAAAAAATCGCAAGAACTTTTAGCTCTTTCGTCTTCGGACGAGACGGGATCGAGTTTTCAAAGAAGCGAAAATCTGATTGCTCCTAATTGAAAATATTTTTTTTTAAATAGGTTATTCTTAAATCGATTTTCTAACCTCGATAATCACCGATTTACTTGTGGGCGTATTGCTTCGGTCGGCAACGGATTTTATGGGTACCAACACATTGGTTTCCGGGAAATAGGTGGCGCAACACTGCTCTGGAATGGAATAAGGAATCACCAAAAATTTTCGGGCAACGCGCTCTTTACCATCATGGAAATTATAGAGATCTACTGAATCTAATTTTTTTAGACCACGCTTTTCCATGTCAGTTTTATTCATAAAAATGACGCGTCTTTCGTCTTTAATTCCTCGGTAACGGTCATTCATGCCATAAATCGTCGTGTTGTACTGGTCGTGACTTCTAATGGTCATCATGAGCAATTCGTTTTCTTTTACTTCCGGCACATCGGCGATTGAAACACTGAAATTTGCTTTTGAAGTGTGTGTTTTAAATTTGCCATCACGCGCTGAATTTGGTAAATAAAAACCGCCATCTTTTCGTACGCGCTCGTTGTACTGATCAAATCCTGGAATCACTTTTTCAATATCTTCGCGGATCAAATCATAATGATTGTGAAATGAAGTCCAGTCAATTTTTGTCTTTCCTTTTAAAACTTCCTCCGCCAAATGGCAGATAATCGCAACCTCACTCATCAATTGTTTGCTTACAGGCTGCAGATTTCCCTGGCTTTTTTGAATGACGCCCATAGAATTTTCGCAGGTAACGAATTGTGCTTCGCCATTTTGAATATCAATGTCGCTTCGCCCATAAGTAGGTAGAATGAGGGCTTCTTTTCCTGTTACTAAATGGCTGCGGTTCAGTTTCGTTGAAACTTGAACAGTCAGGTCACATTTACGCAAAGCTTCCGCTGTATATTTTGTATCTGGCGTCGCGCTCAAAAAATTACCACCCATTGCAAAAAATATCTTGCACTCTCCTTTATGCATGGCTTCGATAGAATCTACAACGTCGTGTCCGTATTCTTTGGGTGGAACAAAGCCGTAAGTTTTTTCTAAATTTTCTAAAAGCCAGTCCCAAGGTTTTTCAAAAATCCCCATTGTTCTGTCGCCCTGCACATTGCTATGACCACGAACCGGACAGGTTCCGGCGCCGGGTTTGCCGATACTTCCTTTCATTAGTAAAAGATTGACCGTTTCTTTAATGGTATTTACTGCATTTTTATGCTGCGTTAAACCCATTGCCCAACAGATGATAATTTTATTTTTGAACTTTAATTTATTTGCAATTTCTTTAATTTCAGCCAAAGGAATGCCGCACATGCGAGATAACTCCTCTACATTCTGTTCTAAAATATGTTTTTTGAACGCTTCAAAACCATGCGTTTCTTCTGTAATGAATTTTTGATCGAAAACTTGACCCGGATTTTCATTCTCAAACTGAAACCAATAATAAGCAATTGCCTGCATCAAAGCCAAATCACCATTAATTTTTACCTGAAGATAATCTGTTGCGATCTGAGTTTTTCCACCCAAAATACCTTTCACAGACTGTGGATCGCTGAAACGTTCTAAACCTGCTTCCCTCAAAGGGTTTACTGCAATGATCATAGCGTCATTTTCTCTGGCTTTCTTCAGTGCAGAAAGCATTCTTGGATGATTGGTGCCAGGATTTTGACCCATAATAATGATTGCTTCAGCTTCATAAAGATCTTCCAGTTTCACAGAACCTTTTCCGATCCCTACGGTTTCATCTAAGGCAACACCGCTGCTTTCGTGGCACATATTGCTGCAATCCGGCATATTATTGGTGCCAAATTCCCGCACAAAAAGTTGGTAAAGAAAAGCGGCTTCATTGCTTGTTCTTCCACTTGTGTAAAAGATCGCCTCATCGGGACTTTCTAGAGCATTTAATTTTTCGGCTATTTTTATGAAGGCATTTTTCCAGGAAATGGGTTCGTAATGCGTCGCGTTTTCTGCTAAATACATCGGGCGTCCGATTCTACCGCTTTTTCCGAGATGATAATCATCCCATTGGGATAACTGTTCCACAGAATGAAGGGCGAAAAAATCTTCCCATATTACGTCTGTCGTCGCTTCTTCGGCAACGGCTTTTGCACCATTCTCACAATATTCTGCGACAGGACTTCTCTCATCGTCAGGATCTGGCCATGCACAACCCGGACAATCGTACCCATGGAAAGTATTCAATTGATTTAAAGCAGTAAATCCTCGAATCGCATCCATGGATTCCAGAATATGCTGTGCAGAAACCAAAACTGCTTTTGTTCCTGCGGCGTAGGTTTCTGGTTTAGAAACTTCGATATTAGAAAATTTTTCCGGATTTTCTTCGCTGGGATGGTTGTGATTATTTTCAGACACGATGTAAAATTTTAATGAAGTTGCAAATTTATTAGCAGTGCGTTTTGGTATTTTCGTACATATCGGTCTGATCTTCATACGTAGTATCCAGACATTGCAGATCTTTTTCTACCAGTAGAAACAGTCCTTTTTCCTCCCCATTATTTTGAGATCCCTCGACAGTAATTTCATCAGTTTCCGTCAGGATGTCTGCTTCTTTTTTAGATAAAAAAACGGTGATTTTACTGGCTTGAAATTCTGCGGAAATTGCGGAGACCTTTTCATCAACAACCAGGGAATATTTGAAAATTTCTTCAGCTCCTAAAATGGTTTGTTCCTCTACAATTCCATTTTTTTTGATATTTTGGACATCGGTTTTCGTCAATCTTAATCTGATGCTGTTTCCTTTTATTCTAATTTTCATTGCTTGTATTTTTAAAGTCAATTTTATCTGCTCCACAATAGATATTGGCATTTCCATTTTTTAAAAAACCTACTAAAGTGATTCCAAAATTTTCTGCGGTTTCGACAGCCAAAGAACTCGGTGCGCCAATTGCACAAATAATGGGGACTCCGGCCATTGCACATTTCTGAATAAGTTCAAAGCTTGCTCGTCCGCTGAGAAGGACGATTCTATTCTTAAGTGAAAAATCGCTTTCTGTGCTTTTTAAAAGTTCTGCACCAATTAATTTATCGAGTGCGTTGTGTCGGCCGACATCTTCCCGAAGGTCGAGTAAATTTCCATCCAGATCAAATAAAGCGGAGGCGTGAATTCCACCTGTAGATTCAAAAGTTTTTTGTTGATCCCGCAATTTTTCCGGAAGAGAGAATATGGTGTTTATTTTTACCGGTTCAGCTAATTTTTCAATGGGAATTCGGCAAACCTGTTTGATGGCTTCAATGCTTTCTTTTCCGCAAACGCCGCAACTGCTTGTGGTGTAAAAATTTCTTTTCAGTTTTTGAAGATCCGGATTAAAATCGGGCGCGAAGTTGATGGTGATTTTATTGTCTTCCATTTGGGAAGAAACCGGCTCCTTTAAATTAGTTTTTGAATAAATAATTCCTTCTGTAAATAGAAACCCGACTGCTAATTCTTCGTCATTTTCAGGAGTTCGCATGGTTACTGAGACCGAATTCTTTTCGCCGGAACTACCAAGTTTAACTGCAATTTCTAAAGGTTCCTCAATCGCTAAACTATCGGGTTTTAGAAATTCTTTTGCGCCAAAATCAGCTACTTTATGGATCTGAAATTCTTTAATCATTGCGTAATTTTAAATAATCTTCTTCCGTGTTAATGTTGTTGAGGAAATTTCCTTCTTCCACTTTTATTTCCTTCGCCTTTATTTCACCTAAAAATTTCCGCAGAGAATCATTTCCATCTTCAAAGAATTTTTTCAGTTTTACGATTGCTTCTTTCTCGATGATCGAAACCAAAGGTTGCAGAAATCCATCTTTCTTAAAACAAACCGCTTCGTCAACTGGACTTCTTTCATTGTTTAACTGAATGAGGTGCTCCATTTTTAAGAAGGGAAAATCGGTTCCTACAATCATTAATCCTTGATCAGGATATTTTTCGATAACGCTTAAAATTCCAGAAAGTGGACCGTGATTTTCAAATTTTTCATCGTCGATGATGAATTTCCCGCTTCCTTTTTCTGCCCAGTTTTTCCACTGCTTTTCATTAATTGAAATTACAACTTCTTCGCAGAAAGAATATAATAGTTCTGATACTTTTTTCCACTGAAGATTATTGCCGTAATTTAAAAGGGCTTTATCAGTTTTCATTCTTTTGCTTTCGCCGCCACACAAGGTAATTCCAAATAAATTTGGTTTTCTTTTGGAACTGATAAAAAAGCTTTTAGCTAAAATCTTCGGATTTTGAAAATTGTATTTTTCAATGAATTCTTCCACCATAAAATCGCGTACTACGAATACGATTTTAGTTTCAATAGAAGATTGATCAGCAACAATTTTTAAAATCAGATCATGGAAACCTATGTTTTTACGAATTTCCAAAGGTCCAATCTCATCAATGATCAACCAATCTTTCTCAAAATTGAGTTGTTTTAATAATTCTGATTCCGCCCAGGAAAAGACTTCGGGATCGAAGGAATATTTTCCAATTTGGAGAGAAGAATGCTCAACTTCGAGAAGAAGTTTTTCACCAGTTTCAAGATTTTCGAAATATCTTTTACCATCAACTTTTGGGGAAAGAAATCCGGAGATGCTTTCATTATTTTCAAACCAGTTTTTGAGTAAAGTGGTTTTACCGGAACCAATTTTATCTGAAAATATATAAATCTTATTGTTCAATTCCTTCTTCATAATATAAAGATAAGGACATCCAGACAATAATGAACTGCCGAAGTTTTCTAAAATTCGAAGTTTCCCTTTCAGCCAGTTTGAAAGCTATTTTCGCGTGATTTCGGTATTGGGGCAGAAATTCTAAAACTTCATTCAATGGTTTATTCGTGCGTGAATTATTTTTGGATTTCCATTTATTCAAAAAATATTCAAAAAGTGGCGCGACGACAAAATAGAGAATTCCGAGCGCGGCAAAAGTTCTTAAAATGCTGTAGAGTGCTTTATTAAAGGAGCCGGAGAATACAAATACGGAAACGATGAACAATAAAATAATAGAGAAAGTGATCCATCTGGTTTTATTTTTCTGCTTTTTAGAGAGCGTGAATTCTTTCGGATTTGGAAGATTCTGAAGATCTATTTTATGAAATTCAGATTGTAATATTCCGGGAAGTTTTAGGGCAATCAATCCTGCAAAAATTCCGACGATGAAATAAATAAAAACATAGAGTCCAACCAATAAAACAGGGATTTCTTCCAGAGATTTCAGATGAAACTGCTTTGCGATTCCGACGAAAAATTCCTGAAAAGCTTCCCAGATATTATTTCCGAAAACGAGGACCATCATCAACAATTTTTGAAGCGCAGATTCCAGCAAAGCGATGACACCGAAAATTACTGCTGAAATTTTTTTGACATTAAATATTTGATAAATAAGCGCGCCAACAAATCCCTGAAACAAAACTGCGACATATGCCGTAACCGGAGAATGTGGACTTGCAACGGCTTTTATTAAGATCACCAGAAGCGTTGCCTGAAGAATTGTTTTAAATCTTTTGGTAGAATTTAAGGCAATAAAAGTGACGATAATTACGGCAAAACTTCCTAAAAGTAAACCGCTGAAAGGAATTTTTAAGGCGTGTAAAAATCCACCCAATCCGCTTTCACTTACGCCCCAAAGTGCGGTGAGTTTTGCGATGTTGATTGCGGAATCTTTGCGAAGGTTGAGTTGGTTCAAAGGAGATAAATTTTAGGGAATGTCTGGAAAAAAGAAAGAAAAACACTCAGCAATTTACCATTTTCGCAGGCGGGATAAAAAAACCACTACATTCTACGTGCTGGAAAATTCATTAATCACTAAAATCTTCGATGAAAACTTCGTACCCGCTTGTAAAAATACCTTGTCGTGCGTTCGTTATTCTTTTACGATTTTATATGTGGTTTTTTGTTCACCAATTTCAATCATAATAATATATATTCCTAATTTAAATTTTGACATATCTATTTCTTCATACATAGTGTTAGGCGCCATGCTAAGAACTTGTTGACCTATCAGGTTATAAATCTTTATTGAACTAATTCTATCATTCGCTTTAATATTTAATATATTTTTTGTTGGATTGGGATATAAACTTAATCTAGCTATTGCATTTTTTTTAACTGATAATAACGCACTTAAATCATAAACACTAACTCTACCAGAATCTATTAATTCCGAATCATATATTGGTGCGCCGATACTTATAAAATTACCTTCAGAGGATAATGAAATTGCGTTACCAAAAAAATCTTGGGAACCATTAAGATTTCCAGTCAATTCAGTTAATAATGACCATTGCTGATTTTTATACTGGTAAACCCTTACTATTCCACTATATCTTGCTCCTACTGCTAATATATTTCCATTAGGTGATAGTGATAAACCATGGTCTCCGATAGATTCGTTATTATTCACACCAAAAATATCTTGACCGATCTGAATCCAATTATCACCATCGTTTTCAAAAACGCTTACTTTTCCGCGATTTGAACAACAATTCCATCTCGATACTGCCACTCTTTTGCCGTCTGACGATAATGAAACTTGTTCGCCAAAAAAATTATTACCCCCAACAATAGTATTGCCGCTTTGAACCCAAGTGTCAGATTGATTTTTAAATATTCTTAATTTCCCCTCATTTGCTCCGCTTCCGGGAGCTCCAACCGCTAAAGTGTTTCCATCTGATGATAAACTTATTGAGTCACCGAAATTTTCTCCAGCAATTTCACCGTAAATATCTTCTCCAACTTGCATCCAATTACCACTCATATATTTATATATTCTCACATGGTCAGTAGAAGATCCAATCGCTATAATAGTACCATCTGATGATAAAGACACAGCATTATCAGATGAATTAACATAAATATCAATAAATTTACCTATTTGTACCCAACTACCTCCGAAGTTTTCATACACATGAACATTTCCAGCTCCTGGTATTGATATGGCCAATATATTACCATTTGAAGATATAGATAAACTTTTCCCAAATGAATTATATTCTGCTTCACCATATAAACTTTCTCCAATTTTAACCCAATTATTGTTTTCATTTTTAAAAACGCTTACATATCCAGTATCGTTGTTATAACCATACCCTCCTACTGCTAATATATTACCATTAGAGGACATTACAACTTTATCACCAAGCTCTCCATTTTCATATTCTCCGACAATATCTTGACCGATTCGTGTTTGGGCAAGTCCTATGACAGGGAGTAATAAAAGTATAAATAGTAATTTTTTCATATATAAAAGTTAAATGATTTATTATAAAGTAAGTGATGACCAAGTAAAAATTAATGTTACAAACTAACTGATGTAGCATCTTTTCTTGCTATGAATGTCTTTCTATTTAGTATTATGTAATTCTATGGTCATAATGAAGCATAACGTTTTGCGGCTTTGCGATGGTGCGGATAAATATATAAAATCTTTCTATTATAAACTAAACTTCGGCATACCTAAAATCTTCAAAGTTGCGAAAGTCCCGCACTATTGCAAAACCGCTGTTATAGGCAGTGCTACTTCTCAATAATTGCCAAAGGTTGATACTTCTCAAATTTACTAAAATTCAACTTTTTTATCGGCAATAATTTATAAAATTCAAAATCCAAACCTTTGTTTTCATGGAATTTATTCCGTTCGAACGTGCTCGCTTCTAAATAATTTAAACCAATTGATAATTGCGATTTATTAGTATCGAACACAAGTGAATCATTATAATTTTTAAAAACAATATTTTGATTTTTTTCATAAAATTCGCTGAATTTAAAGTTAACTATTGCCGTTCCAGAAAATTGAGTGTAAATATCGTTTCTAATTTTTACACCTTTGTAAGTGTATAATTCAGTCTTAAAAGGTTGATTTTCGGCAACAGTCACAATATTACTAATTGTTTTAATTTTTAGATTATTGTTATCCCATTTTATTTGAAATGGTCCCGAATTAGGAACTCTGAAAAATTCTCCATTATAAAAATCAGGTTTTTCTTGATATTTTACAATTTGTAATGCATTTACTGTTGAACCAAATGACATTCCACTTCCAATACTATATAAATAAACATCGAACTGTTTACTTGGTGAAGAAAGTTTTTCAATATCTGAAATTTGACTTTTTTCATATTTTGAGCAGTTGCAAAATAAAGAAATAATTAATAATAATGGAAAAACTTTATTCATTGTGGTATTTTGATTGCATTGCCTATAACTCTCAAATATACACAACTTAAATAAATACTCAACTTCCGCTTTTTAAAATCCGCTGATTTATTTATTCAAAATACGCAACTTGTTTTTTAAAATTCCTCGAAAAGAACAATCCCTAAACTTTTAGCCCCGATTGCAACGGCATCCTTTTGCGAAACGAAGTGTAGCAAAAGATATAGTGAAAAGCGGGTACGATTTTCCACAGAAGCGAAAATCTTCTGGCTCCTCAAAAAAAAGCCACTTCAACTCAATGAAATGGCTTTTTATAAAGGTATAATATCCCAATTAAATCCTTTCAATATCTGCTCCTAACGCTTTTAACCGTCCGTCGATATTTTCGTAACCGCGATCGATCTGCTCGATATTGTGAATGGTAGAAGTTCCTTCTGCCGAAAGTGCCGCGATCAACATGGCGTTTCCTGCACGAATATCAGGCGAAATCATGGTTGTTCCGCGCAACGGATATTCGTGATTTAAACCAACGATCGTCGCTCTGTGCGGATCACACAAAATAATTTGCGCACCCATATCAATCAGTTTATCTACGAAAAACAAACGCGATTCAAACATTTTTTGGTGAACCAGAACCGTACCTTTTGCCTGCGTCGCCACCACCAGAATAATGGAAAGCAGATCGGGCGTAAATCCCGGCCACGGCGCATCTGAAACCGTTAAAATAGAACCATCGATGAATTTCTGAATCTTATAATTTTCCTGAGCTGGAATATAAATATCATCGCCTCTGTTTTCTAACTGAATTCCTAATTTCTTAAATGTATTTGGGATTACGCCGAGTTCTTTCCAGTTGACGTTTTTAATGGTAATTTCAGATTTTGTCATGGCAGCAAGACCAATCCAGGAACCGATCTCGACCATATCCGGAAGCATGGTATGTTCAGTTCCACGAAGCTGAGAAACGCCCTCAATCGTCAGTAAATTAGAACCGATCCCGGAAATATTAGCGCCCATTCTGGTCAGCATTTTGCAAAGCTGTTGCAGATAAGGTTCGCAAGCGGCGTTGTAAATTCGGGTTTTTCCTTTGGCTAAAACTGCAGCCATCAGAATATTTGCAGTTCCTGTGACAGAAGCTTCTTCCAGCAAAATAAATTTGCCGTGAAGTTCTTTTGCTTTTAAAGTATAAAAATATTCTTTTTCGTCGTAGTGAAATTCAGCACCCAGTTCTACCAGTCCCTGAAAATGCGTGTCCAGCCTTCTTCTTCCGATCTTATCACCACCCGGAGTCGGCATGTACGCTTCCCCATATCGCGCGAGAATCGGACCGAGCAACATAATAGAACCGCGCAATTTAGCACCATCCTGTTTGAATTCCTCCGATTTCATGTAGTCAAAATTCACCGAATCTGACTTGAACGTATAATCGCCGTGTCCGTTTTTCGTGATCTTCACGCCAAAATCTCCTAATATTTCTATCAGTCTATTCACATCATGAATGTCTGGAATATTTTTTACGCGTACTTCATCATCCGTCAACAAAACAGCACATAGAATTTGCAGCGCTTCATTTTTCGCACCTTGCGGCGTTATTTCACCATGCAATTTTTTACCGCCGTTAATTAAAAAAGATCCGTTCATTCTTAATTTCGGTTTTTATTATTTTGGAAATTCCTTCTTTTATTCTGATTGTTCTGGTTGTTCTGGTTTTGCTGATTTCTACCGGTATTTTTATTATTGCGATTAGTCGCGTAGTAAATTTTACTTTTTTCCAGAGAATCAAGCACCGTTAAATCCAGACGATTTTCTGAGAGGTCTTTTAAATGGCGAAAAATGACTTCATCCTGCACATGTTCTTTATTATAAACATTGTACGATTTTTTCATATTGTTCGCAATGACCTGGATCAAAGCATCTTTTTCATCTCCTGCTTCCAACTTAATTGCCATTTCGATCAGCTGCAAAATACTTTTTCCATAAAATTTAAAATCACCCTGCAATTTCGGGTAATCCATTCTCTTTGGTTTTTCCTGCAATTCCTCCATTGTTGGGAACGGATATGGAGAATCGACATCTAAGTCATGACTCGCCAGAATATAAAGATGGTCCCAAAGTTTATGTTTAAAATTCTCTTCATCCCGAAGTTGCGGATTTCTCTGCCCCATGAAATCAACAATCGCTACCGCCATTTCAGTCCGTTCTTCCTTTGTAGCAAGCTCTTTGCAACGTTCGACCAGTTGCTGTATAATTCTGCCATATTCTGGCAATTGTAAATGTGTTCTTTCGGTATTGTATTCCATAATTGCAAATATAAGAATTTGTTTCAGGTTTAAAGTTCAAGATTTTTCTATTTTTTTTGGGCGTGACCCTTCCCTTTCTTTCCCGAAGCTCGGGGTCGGTCTTCGGCTCCCAATCTCGTGTGCCGAGTTCCCGGCAAACGAGGATTTCCGCCTGCAACCTCACGCAGATCTCGCTTCGAATTTAATTTTGTTATTAAAATAGAAATTCTGGTTGGCTAAAAAATATTGCTGTTGTTAACCTTGTCAAGGTTTCAAACCTTGACAAGGTTGATAAAAAGAGAATATTCGTTGAAGGCCTATTTAGAAGATGTGATAGTAAGAAGGAAAGTTATTCAACAAACTTTGCTCGCTCTTTTCCATTGGGTAGAAAACATTTTTGAGAAGCGAGTTTCGTTCTGTTTTTAGCAATTTGATTGTAAACAAGATCTGATAAAAAGCTTGGGAAAAAATTTAAGTTTCCTATGATGGCAAATTTTCCACCCATTATTCTCGCAATTTTCAAAGCTGCCTGCGATTTTTTCAGATAGAAAGAATTTGGTTTCCAAAGATAAAGCGTGCTGAATTCCTTATTTTCCAAACCTCGTTCCGTGAGAAATTTTTGTCCGAAATCAGATTGCAATGAGGAAAATAAAAACTGATCTTTCACATCGTTTTTCAGGATCCACTGAACCCAGTAATTGCAGAAACCGCAGTCACCATCGTAAAAAACATAATATTTTGTGGAGTCGATCATATTTATTTGTGCTGAAATTCTTTAATAATAAAAGGAAAGTGTAGATAGATTTAATTAAAAATATTGTTGAACTATTTATTTTTTTTCTTCTGGTGGCAGATTATGTTCCCGACGAATGTCACCTTCAACCAATTTAAAATATTTAATCACTTCCTGTTTTTGAGCCTCCGAAAATTTTGCTTCATTATGAATTATGACATAAGAATCCAGCGGCATTTCACCCTTTTCAACCTGGTCAATCGCCTCAGCTAATTTGTGTGCCTGTCTTTTTGGCTCGTATGTCGCGAAAGTTGAAAAATTAAGTTCTTTTCTTCCTTCATCAATGTGATTCTTCAAAAACCAGGCAATAGGTTGAAAGTTTGTATACCAAGGATATTTCGTTTCATTGCTGTGACAATCGTAGCAACCATTTCTGATTAATCTCGCTGTACTTTCCGGCGTATTTTTAATGGTCAAAAAATCCATTTGCGTCGTCGGTGCTGGATTATTCTTATCAATCGGGAAAAACTGAATCAAAATAAAAGCGACCAAAAGAATAACAAGAATTTTTTTCATAATAAAAATTTAAGAGAGTGAATTTAATGATAATTCTCGAGATAAGGGTATTCCAATTTTAGTTTCAATACAAATGATTCATATCAGTTCTCTAGGAATAACCTCTTTTTTTTCCTAATTTTATTTGTGAAAGAAAGTATGTTTCTATCAAATCTCTCTAAGTTATAGATTTTATAAATCAAAAAACAATTTATAATTGATAAAAACTTAGTACTTTTGTGCCATCAAATTTAAAACAATATATTATGTCATTAATAGGAAAAAAATTCCCAAATATTCAAATCGACGCAATGAGCGAAATGGGAGATGATTTGAAAATCAACATTTTTGAGCAAACTACTCAGAACCAGCAGAAAGTTGTATTATTCTGGTATCCGAAAGATTTCACATTCGTTTGTCCGACAGAACTTCACGCTTTTCAGGAAGCTTTAGGTGAATTCGAAAAAAGGAATACAAAAGTAATTGGAGCTTCTTGCGATACGAATGAAGTACATTTTGCGTGGTTAAATACGCCAAAAGATAACGGCGGAATCGAAGGTGTAACTTATCCAATTCTTTCAGATACGCACAGACAATTGGCAAATATGCTAGGAATTGTAGATCAGGATTTCGAATATGATGATGAAGGAAATGAAATTTTTACAGGTTCAAACGTAACTTACAGAGCAACTTATTTAATTGATGAGACTGGAAAAATTTTCCACGAATCAGTAAACGATATGCCACTGGGAAGAAATGTAAAAGAATTTTTAAGATTGATCGATGCTTACACGCACGTTCAAAAACATGGTGAAGTTTGCCCGGCAAACTGGGAAGAAGGAAAAGATGCAATGAAGGCAGATAGAAAATCGACTGCAGAATATTTAGCAACTCACAACAATTAATTTAGGATTATGTACACAGAACTAGCGGAAGATAATTTACAGCAAATCGTAGCAGACAATGAAAAAGTAGTCGTACAATATGGTGCAACATGGTGTGGAAACTGTAGAATCATGAAACCGAAATTTAAAAAATTGGCAGCAGAGAATGAAGCAATTCCTTTTCTATATGTCGATGCAGAAAAATTACCAGAAAGCAGAAAATTAGCGAAAGTTGATAATTTACCAACCTTTGCGATTTTCAAAAACGGGGAACTAGTGAATCAGGTTCAGTCGAATCAGGCAGAAAGTCTTATTAATTTATTTAATGAATTGAACTAATGAAATTACCTGTAATCAGACAGTTTTATCAAACTCAAACAGTTGAAAATTTAGAAAAAACTTTAGAAGTTTTAGAAGCATTTTCAGAATTCAGAGGAACAACAGAAGAAGATCTGAATGTCACCGGTGAATTGATCACTAATATTTGTGGAGCGCTGGAAGTTCACGCAAATGTTGCAAGCGGAATATCTGAAAGAGATGCTTTAAACGGTTTTGCAAAAAAAGTTTTGGGTTCTATCGATCAATAATATTTAGTAAAAGTGAAGAAGAAAGACGGGAAAAATTTTCTCGTCTTTTTTTGTTAAATGAAGATCTGCTATAATTGTAAGTCTTTTATCTTTTGCCTTTTCTCCACTCTATTTTTTTAAGCTCTCTGACACTTTCAAAGCACATTTTTCGCCATCGATTGCAGCGGAAATAATTCCACCTGCGTAACCTGCGCCTTCACCACATGGATATAAACCTTTAATTTGAAGATGCTCCAAAGAAAAGTCATCTCTGGGAATTCTTACTGGAGAAGAAGTTCTACTTTCTGGTGCGTGCAAAATCGCTTCATTTGTCAAATAACCTTTCATTGATTTTTCGAACTGCATAAAACCTTCGCGCATGATCTGCGTTAAAAATCCCGGGAAAACCTGTCCCATTTCAACGGATGTGGTGCCGGGAACGTAAGAAGTTTTCGGGATATTTTGTGAAACTTTATTTTGCGTAAAATCGACCATTCGTTGCGCCGGAGCTTTTTGAGTTTCACCTGCTAAATGCCAAGCTTTTTGCTCAATTGCTTTCTGAAATTCCATTCCTGCTAATGGTCCAAATTGTTGATAAGGTTTGAAATCTTCTAATTTTAATTCTACGACAATTCCCGAATTTGCGGTGGATTGATCTCTTTTTGAAGGCGACCAACCGTTTGTTACGACTTCTCCCGGACTTGTTGCACATGGCGCAATGACGCCTCCTGGACACATACAAAAGGAATAAATTCCGCGACCCTGAACTTGTTTTACGAGCGAATAAGGTGCAGGTGGCAAAAATTCTCCACGATAATCGCAGGAATATTGAATTTTATCAATCAATGACTGTGGATGTTCTGCCCGAACGCCTAAAGCAAAAGGTTTAGCTTCGATTAGAATATTTTTTTTGTAAAGCAGTTCGAAAATATCACGAGCAGAGTGACCTGTTGCTAAAATAACTTTTTGAGCCGAAATGATGTTTCCATTTTGAAGAGCGACGCCTTCAATTTGATTATTTTTAATGATGAAATCTGTGACGCGGGTTTCAAATAAAACTTCGCCGCCACAAGCGATAATCTTCTCCCGGATATCCTGAATAATTTGAGGTAATTTATTAGTTCCTATGTGTGGATGCGCTTCGACCATAATATCCGGAGTTGCGCCAAAACCAACCAATAGTTCTAAAATCCGATCGATATCACCTCTTTTTTTCGAACGCGTATATAACTTTCCATCGGAATACGTTCCTGCTCCACCTTCACCAAAACAGTAATTGGAATCTTCGTTTACAATTCCATCGACATTAATTGCTTTCAAATCACGGCGGCGACCACGAACTTCTTTTCCTCTTTCTAAAACGATAGGTTTTAATCCTAATTCTATTAATTGTAAAGCTGCAAATAAACCGGCTGGACCAGCGCCGACTACGATGACTTCCTGTTTATTTTCAACATTGGGATAATCCGGTAATTCAATTTTTGAATCTGTATAATCTTCGCCAACTAGAAAAGCTTTGCCTTTGAGATTGACTTTAATCGATTTTTGTCGAGCATCGATCGAACGTTTCAAAACCACAACTTTCTGAATTTCAGTCGGACTTATTTTACAAAATTTCGCAACCTGTTTTGCTAACAGATCTTCATTTGAAGCTGCTTCCGGTGATACTTGAAACTGAAATTCTTTTGGCATAATGCAAAAATAAGGGAAAAATAGAATATATTTTTCTCAGCAATCAATTTAATTGGTGAAAAAAATACAATTTGAGGTTAAATGACCCATGGTTGTGATAATAAACTCCATTTTTGAGGTTGCAAACGTCATTTTTGGCGCTCATGACCTCAAATTTGAGGATTCGAACCCCATCTTTGAGGTAACAGCCGTCAAATTTGACGTTAAGAACCTCATATATGGATCAATTAACGTCATCGATGGGGTTCAAGACGTCAAATTTGGGGTTCGAAACCTCAACGATGAGATCTTTAACTTCATTAATGGACATTAAATTAATATTCAGGATTTAATTGGTAAATCTTCCCTCGTATGAATTTTTTTGCGAGCCGCTTCTTTTATTTCGAGGATCTGCAGTATTTGTTCCGTTTCCCACCGAAGTGTTGGAGTTGGAACCACTTCTTTTTATGACTGAACCCTGCTGATTATTGTTTTGATTTCCATCAATATTATCAAAATCTACTGCAGGCAAAAATTCTATGTGATGCGGATATAAATTTTTTTCATTATATCCTATGACTCCAGGTTCATCAAAAATAGTATCTTTCCCAACGACGAATCCATTGAGATAAATAACACCACCTCGATCCCGGTAATAAACATCCTGAAGATCTCCAGCTCCATCCGGCATTCTATAAAAATATGGACTGTCCTTTTCGGTCGGATAACGATTTTTAGGCGCTGGTGAAACTCCATTTGAAAACGGCACACTTTGCTCCAGTTCATTGATTGGGACACAAGAAATAGCCAGTAATAAAATGCCTGAGAATAGGATAAATGTAAAAATATTTTTCAATAAATCGAGTTTTTAGATACTATTAATACATTTAAAATTAAACTCCAACAATCTTACTTCGTCTTTCCAGCAAAATAATATCCCGCCAAACGCCATTCATCTGACCAATTTTCTCCCGATATCCAACTTCCCGAAAACCCAGCTTTTTGTGAACGTAAATACTGGCTTCATTTTCAGGGAAAATTCCAGCTTGTAAAGTCCAGAACTCGTGTTCTTCACTATCGAGAATTAATTTTTTCAGCAACATTGAACCCATACCTTTACCTTGTACTGAATTGGCTAAATAAATACTTACTTCTGCGACACCTTTAAAACAATCGCGGTTGCTAATGGGTTGTAAAGCTGCCCAACCTAGGATTTCTTCATTTTCATTCTCCAAAACGAATCGACAAATATTAAAATGTTTCTGATCCCAACTTTCCCAAGTAGGTGCTGATGGATCAAATGTGGCATTTCGTCCCTCGATTCCTTCCTGGAATATTTCTAAAACTTTCTCGCCATCAGCTGGCAACATTTCACGGATTTCGTAGTTCATTTTTTCAGTAATTTATTTTAAAATCGATGTGATTTACGGGGATATTTTCTTTTGTGGCGCGAGTAGTTTGTACCACTACTTTTTTTATCCATCGATATAACACTTATATTTCCGTCAACTTCTAAAACCGCTAATTTTACGTCCTCAATTTTCTCAACACCATGTTCCCGAACGGCTTCTTCTAACTCATCAAAATCAATATCTTCCTTTTTCATCGCTACATTATCTACGACTCCATCTTTAATTAAAACGACGGGATCAGATTCGATCATGCTTTTGATCTTAGGATTTTTGAAAATAATTTTTTTTACGACAAAATTAGCTCCAAATAAAACTAGTGCAGCCATCAAACCTCCTTCCAGACTTGTGTTAGATCCTACCATTGCATTTTGAACCGCATTGGAAATCAAAAGCAACAAAACGATGTCTCCCGCATTTAACTGGGACAATTGGTTCTTGCCAAAAATTCGAATTCCGGCAAACATAAAAAGGTAAACCGCAAGACTTCGAAGGGAAACGTTGAGCAGATCGTGCATGAAAATTTTTATTAAGTTAATAGAAGTAATGAATAGCAGCCTAAATTTAAAGAAGAAATTTTTCTTTCCTTCATTCTAAAGGTCGAAAAATTTCTTCTTAATTTTAATCTAAATTACACTTTTTAGAGTTGCAAAAATCTATTTACGCTCCTAATTCCCTTTTCAGATATTTTGCAGTTAATGATTTTCGGGATTTCACAATCTCTTCCGGAGTTCCCTTCGCAATGATTTCTCCGCCATGTTTTCCACCTTCCGGACCAATATCAATGATATGATCTGCGAGTTTAATGACATCTAAATTATGTTCGATGATGATGAAAGAATTTCCTAATTCCACAAGTTTTGTAATCGCTTCCATCAAAACTTTTACGTCTTCAAAATGCAATCCTGTTGTTGGTTCATCGAGAATATATAAAGTATTTCCGGTTTGTCTTTTGGATAATTCTGTAGCCAATTTAATTCGCTGTGCTTCACCACCACTCAAGGTTGTGGATTGTTGACCCATCGTAATGTAACCTAAACCGACATCCTGCATGGTTTTTACTCTTGCATAAATTTTTGGGATCGGCTGAAAAAATTCGGTCGCCTCATCGATCGTCATTTCCAAAACATCAGAAATTGATTTTCCTTTGTAGCGAACTTCCAGGGTTTCGCGGTTAAATCTTTTTCCGTTGCATGTTTCGCAATGCACATAAACGTCGGGCAAGAAATTCATTTCAATAACTTTCAAACCACCACCTTGACAGGTTTCGCATCTTCCTCCTTTTACGTTGAACGAAAATCTTCCGGCTTTATAACCACGAATTTTAGATTCAGGGAGTTCAGCGAAAAGATTTCGGATGTCGGTAAACATTCCGGTGTAAGTCGCAGGATTTGAACGTGGTGTTCTGCCGATCGGTGATTGATCAACATCTACAATTTTGTCGATATTATCAATTCCCTCAATTTTTTTGTACGGTAAAGGATCCTGAACACTTCTATAAAAGTGTCGGTTCAAGATCGGATATAAAGTTCCATTAATTAAAGAAGATTTTCCACTTCCGGAAATTCCCGTAACGACAACTAATTTTCCCAAAGGAATTTCAAGGTTCACGTTTTTCAAGTTATTCCCAGTTGCGCCCTTTAAAGAAATCGATTTCCCGTTCCCTTCTCTTCGGGTTTCCGGAATTTCAATTTTGCGTTTTCCTGTGATATAATCTGCGGTGATGGTATCCGCTTTCAGCAACTCTTTTGGTTTTCCCTGCCAAAGAATTTCGCCCCCGAATTTCCCGGCTCTTGGACCGATATCTAGAACCTCATCGGCTTCCATGATCATGTCTTTGTCATGCTCAACAACGATTACAGAGTTTCCGATGTCTCTTAAATTTTTCAAAGACGCGATAAGTCTTTCGTTATCTCTTTGATGCAAACCAATAGAAGGTTCATCTAAAATGTAAAGTACATTGACCAGTTGCGACCCGATTTGAGTTGCGAGACGAATCCGTTGCGATTCTCCACCAGAAAGCGTTCTTGAGCTTCTGCTTAAACTTAAATATTCCAAGCCAACATCCAAAAGAAATTGCAATCTGGTTTTGATTTCCTTTAAAATTTCATGACCGATTATTTTTTGTTTTGAACTGAAAGTATCTTCAACTTCATTTAGCCAGATTTTCAGATCAGAAAGTGAAAGTGCATTAATTTCTGCAATATTCTTTCCATCGATCTTAAAACTCAAACTTGAAGGTTGCAATCTCGTTCCTTTACATTCCGGACAAGTTTCTTCCGTCGTGAAATGTCTTTCCAATAAAATCGCGTCGTAGCTTTCTTTGTCGTCAATCATTTCATTGATGATCGGAACCAAACCATCGAAATTGACTTTTATTTTTTTTGTAATTCCGGCGTACTTTAAATCTTTGTTAAATTCTTTGTGACAACCGTGGTACATATATTCCAGCGCTTCTTTCGGAATATCTTTGAACGGTGTAGCTAAACTCAAACCGAAAATTTCTAAAATATTTTTGATCTGACCAGAGATCCATTTGTTAGATTTCATATCTTCCAAAGGAAGCAAACCTCCCTGATTGATAGAAAGTTTAGGATTCTCTACAAAATAATCGGTATTGACTCTTTTTACTTCGCCTAAACCTTTGCAATAAGGGCAACTTCCTTTCGGAGAATTGAAGGAAAAAGTATTCGGTTCGGGTAAAGCCAAAGACTGTCCCGACTCATCATCCATTAAATTTTTGGAGAAATAATCGATCTTATCGCTGCCTAATTTCTGAATTCCAATAACGCCTTCACCCATTTGTAAAGCGGTTTTCAGGGATTTTTCCATACGATTTTCGGAAGCACTTTCGCCAATGATCCAGCGGTCGATCACAATATCAATGTCGTGGGTTTTGTAGCGATCGAGTTTTAAATCGTATTCAATATCCTGCAGATCTCCGTCGATTCTGGCTTGTCCGTAACCTTTCTTCGCCATCTGGATGAAAAGTTCGTGGTAATGTCCTTTTCTGGAACGCACGACAGGAGCCATCAACATTACTTTTTCACCCTTGTAATTTTTATTGATGGTTTCTAAGATCTGATCTTCCGTATAACTCACCAGTTTTTTTCCGGAATGCAAAGAATACGCATCGGAAACTCTGGCAAAAAGCAAACGCAGATAATCGTAAAGTTCGGTCACTGTTCCAACCGTTGAACGTGGATTTTTATTCGTGGTTTTCTGTTCGATGGCGATCACGGGAGAAAGTCCATCAATCTTATCAACATCCGGTCTTTCTAAACCGCCAAGAAACTGTCTTGCATAAGCCGAAAAAGTCTCGATATATCTTCTTTGACCTTCTGCAAAAATGGTATCAAAAGCCAGGGAAGATTTTCCACTCCCGGAAAGTCCTGTAATTACAACGAGTTCGTTGCGGGGAATTTTGACGTCAATATTTTTTAAATTGTGTTCACGAGCACCGTAAACTTCTATATATTCTTTCTGATCTTTCATTGTAATGTTCCAAAATTTCAATTTTCGGAATTCTGCAAAAATACGGAATTTTTAGAGGATAAAAGACTAGGAAATAACACTTGTATTTTAAATCAACTTCAAAGTTAATGATCTAAAAATTTGGTTTTCATTAAAATTAATTGAGTTTAAAATACCAGAATATGAATTTCCCGGCTAATGTTAAAATTGCAGAATCCAGGGACTCAATATATCAAAAATATTGCCGAAAAAACTAATATTGATAACCAATTCCAGTCGGCCAGATTGCGCAAAGTTGGTAGATCAGAAATGAAATTTCCTTTTATAAAATCTGTATTTTAATTATTCTGACTTCTAATCCGTTTAATTACTAAATCTGCCGTCTAAACGATAAATCCACACTTTTAATCATTCCATAACAACTTAATATACAGTAACTTTGTGTCGTCATAAAAAAAATAAAGATACCATTTGAGGTTTGAGTCGTGTGCCAACAATTGAATTGGTAAAAGATAATATAATTGTTAATGTATTTTCCCTGCTCGCTCTGGCCGAAAGTGTTGAGAAATGGAAAGAAAGCGATCCAGAAAAGCCTCTGATCAAATTCGGCCAAATTATTTTGGAAATCTTTAAAAGATATCGCGCCTGTTGCTACTTTTTTATTGAGAGACAATATTCAATACATTAGAGATCAATTGTTTACTACAGATGGTGGCAATATTAAATTGATATAAATACAATTTTTCGATACTTCAAATATGAATTTAATTTTAGTTGGAATATCTGAAAAAACTTAACTTTAAAAAAACAGAATATGAAAGACAAGAATATTGTAATTATAGGAGGTGGCTTATCTGGGATTAATCTGGCGAAAAAAATGGGCGGTAAAAAAGGAGTTCAAGTGACTCTAGTAGACAGAAACAACTACAACTTTTTTCCTCCTCTACTTTATCAAGTCGCAACTGGAATGCTGGATATTGCAAGTATTTCGATTCCGTTTCGTACCCTTTTGAGAGGAAGTAAAAACTTACATTTTCGCCTAGGAGAGTTGGAAGAAATAATGCCTGAGTTAAATAAGGTAAAACTTTCGACGGGAGAATTATCCTATGATTTTCTAGTTATAGCAACTGGCACCAAATCTAATTATTTTGGAATGGAAAATATTGAAAAAAATTCCCTTCCGATGAAAAATATCAATGATGCCGTGAAACTTCGAAACTATTTGATTTCTCAGGCGGAAAAATACACCTATTCTACCGATGAAGATGAAAAAAGAAAGATTCGAAATATAGTAATTTCCGGCGCTGGACCTTCAGGTGTTGAGTTGGCTGGAATGATTGCTGAGATGCGAACTCGCGTAATTTCAAAAATCTATCCTGAAATTAAAGGGAACCTATTAAATCTTTATCTGGTGGATGGCGCTCCAACCGTATTACCGCCCATGAGCGAAAAATCGCAGAAGTACACCAAGGAAAGTTTAGAAAAAATGGGTGTCACCGTAAAACTAAACAAACTTGTCTCAGATTTTAAAGATGATAAAGTTTATTTTAAAGACGGTGAAATTATCGAGACTAAAACCCTTATCTGGACTGCTGGAGTAACTGCTGAAAAAATTAAAGGTCTGTCTGATGATCTATATGGAAGAGCGAGTCGTCTTATCGTTGATCATTATAATAAAGTAGAAAATACGGATAATATTTTTGCCATTGGTGATGCTAGTATTGACACAACAGATCCAGCGTTTCCCAATGGTCACCCACAATTAGGGAGTACTGCCGAACAGCAGGGTTTCGCTTTGGCAAAGAATCTTGTAGCATTTGCAAATAACTCGCCAGAAGATCTGAAACCATTTAGCTATAATGACAAAGGAACGATGGCAATTATCGGAAAAAGCAAAGCTGTCGCTGATCTTACTTTTCCCAAAATTACGCTCACAGGATGGTTCGCTTGGTTCTCCTGGCTATTTATACACCTATTTCTACTAATCAACTATCGAAACAGACTTAGAACTATAATCAACTGGACAGGTGCATATTTTGGCGCAGGGCAATCTCAAGGATTAATGGTTGGGGAAACTGCCCAATTCACCTCTGATGCTTGTACACCGAAAGATGATTTTACTGCTAAAAATAGGTAACTTTATCTACCATAAAATATTTCAACTAAAGAATAGCTAATTAAAAGATTAGCTATTCTTTTTAATTAGAAAAGACCTACTGACATAATGCATCTGCGATAATTTTATTTAAAAGTTGATTTCGACTAAATTTGAGTGAATAAAAACACCAAATATGAGTTTCCCAACCGATCTGGAAATTGCAGAATCCGCTACCATTTTGTCCATCAAAAAAATTGCCGAAAAATTAGAAATTCAGGATGATGATCTGGAATATTACGGGAAGTATAAAGCTAAAATTCCACTGAAATATATCAATGAAAAGAAGATAAAAAAAGCAAAACTGATTTTAGTTACTGCCATTAATCCAACTCCTGCAGGTGAAGGGAAGACTACCGTCTCTGTGGGTTTGAATGATGGCTTGAATAAAATCGGAAAGAAATCAATTGCAGTTTTAAGGGAACCTTCTCTCGGTCCGGTTTTCGGTGTGAAAGGTGGCGCTGCAGGTGGCGGTTACGCACAACTGATTCCGATGGTCGATATTAATTTACATTTTACAGGAGATTTTTCCGCCATTGAAAAATCCAATAATTTACTTTCAGCATTGATTGACAATAATTTGCAGAACAGGAAATTTTCTTTAAACATCGATCCACGAACGATTACTTGGAAAAGAGTGATGGATATGAATGATCGTTCTCTTCGACACATTGTAATTGGTTTAGGTGGTACCAAGAACGGAATTACGCGGGAAGAAGGTTTCAATATTACACCTGCAAGTGAAGTGATGGCGATTTTGTGTTTAAGTAAAGATTTTGAAGATTTAAAAATCCGCTTGGGAAATATTTTTGTGGGATATACCTTCGATAAAAAACCCATTTTTGCGAGAGATCTAAAAGCAGAAAATGCGATGGCTATTTTATTGAAAGACGCGATCAAACCGAATTTAGTTCAGACTTTAGAAGGAAATCCTGCCATTCTTCATGGCGGACCTTTTGCGAATATTGCACAGGGAACGAACAGTATTATTGCAACAAAAATGGGACTTTCTCTGGCTGATTATGTAGTAACAGAAGCGGGATTCGGCGCAGATCTAGGCGCGGAAAAATTCCTGCATATCAAATGTTATTACGGAAAAATAAAACCTGATGCTTATGTAATTGTGGCCACGATTCGTGCATTGAGATATCAAGGTGGCGCTAAAAAAGGAGAATACGAAAGTCCGAATTTACCTTTCTTGAAAAATGGTTTTGGAAATCTAACCAAACATATTGAAAACGGATTTAAGTTAGGTTTTAAACCAATCGTTGCGATCAATCATTTTGCTGCAGATTCTCAAGAAGAAATAGATTATATCATTTCTGAATGCGAAAAATTGGGCGTGAAAGCAATTCTTGCAGATGAATTTACAAAAGGTGGTGCCGGAATGACCGACCTTGCAGAAGAAGTGGTTCGCTCTGCAAAGTCGGGAGAAAATAATTTTAAACCATTGTATAAGGTGGAGGATTCTGTGGAGCACAAAATTGACACTATCGCGAAAGAAGTTTATGGCGCCGAAAGCGTAGTTTATTCACAGAAAGCAAAAAATCAACTGAAGACGATTTACGATTTAGGTTTTGATAATCTGCCCATTTGTATGGCGAAAACCCAGAAATCATTAAGTGACGATGAAACAAAAATCGGACGACCAAGCAATTTTAACATTACGGTTCGGGAGTTTGAATTTGCCACAGGAGCCGGATTTATTATTCCGATTTTGGGAGATATGATGAGAATGCCGGGATTGCCGAATGTTCCTGCAGCAGAAGGCATGTTTATCGATAAGGATGGAAAAATTACGGGATTGAGTTAAGAAAGAAATCTGTTTAATTTGATTCAGAGTAATTTTAAACACATTAGTCACATTAGTTTTAGTAGATGTTTCTTTTTAAAAGTGCACAGAAGTTGGGAAAATTACAGATTTTCAATTTTTTTTAAATTGTTTTCGAGGTAAAGAAAGACTTTTAATTAAACTGCGCAGTTTTATTAAAACTTAAATTGTGATAAGTAATAGAAAATTATTTATGATTCTAAAAACTAAAATTCTTGTTTGCGGAAATTGCGCCCCGGATTGCAACGGAAATCCCACAGCAAGCGTTGGGAAAGGCATGGCGCGAGGAATTGCAGTGGAAAGCCGGAAATGTGCGCCTGAAAAAAAAATAAAAAAACCACAAATTCCGAAAAATAAGTGGTTGTGGAGGATATCGGGATCGAACCGACCACCTCTTGACTGCCAGTCAAACGCTCTAGCCAGATGAGCTAATCCCCCGTTTTTTCTAAAATTTTGGATTTTTAAGTCTGAATTTTAGATTTGCAATGATACAAATTTTTGTGATTTAAAAGCAAAATTCTGGAGGCTTATTTTTTTTCTGCGACGAGAGAAAAGACAAGTGGTATTTTATCTCCAAATTTTGAGATTTGAAATTTGCCTTTTTCGGTTTCTTCAATATGTTGGAAGCAAGGATACGGCGACCAGTTGTATTCCTGAAAAGATTGCAGTTGCAGGTTTTTATTGAGTAAACTGGTCAAAACTTCGGAGGTCGGATGGTTCCAGTTGACTTCTTGATCTGCCAGATCTGCAGTTCGGTCTGCGTAAGTTCCTTCGTTGGTTTCGACAATTACGCCTTCATTAAAGTAACTGTATTTCACGAAAGTGAAGTCATTATCGAACATCCAAACGATGGGATGAAATTCTACGAAGATTAATTTTCCGCCGGGTTCTAAAAAATTAGACACAACTTTTGCCCACTTTTCTAAATCTGGAAGCCAACCAATTGTTCCGTAAGTCGTGTAAACGACATCGAATTTTTGATCTAAAATATTGGGTAATTCATAAACATCTGAAATGATGAACTGGGTATCTGTTCCACATTTTTGAGCTAAATCTTTTGCGGCTTCGATGGCTTTGTCGGATAAATCGACGCCGGTAACTTTAGCACCCATTCGGGAAAGGGAAATAGAATCCTGACCAAAATGACATTGTAAATGGAGAATTTCTTTGTTTTTGATATCTCCTAAAAGTTCAAGTTCTATTGAATTTAAAGAAGTTCGTCCGTTTACAAATTCATCAACAAAATAGAAATCTGATTTTAAATGCGAATCGACTTTTGCATTCCATAATTTCCGGTTGATGTCGAGATAGTTTTCCATTATTTCCAGATCAGAAATAACGTTCCGGCGATAATTAAACTTCCGCCAACTGCGGTTTTCCAGGTTAATGTTTCCCCTAAAAATAGCACTGCAAAAATAATGGTTAAAGCTAAACTAAGTTTATCGATTCCGGCGACTTTGGAAACTTCACCCATTTGCAAAGCTTTAAAATAAAAAATCCAGGAGAAGCCTGTTGCTAAACCTGAAATTCCGAGGAAGATCCAGTTTTTCTGGGACAGTTCGCCAATTCCTTTGTATTCCTGACGAAAGAAAACGATGAGCCATATCATGACCAAAACGACAACCGTTCGAATGGCGGTTGCTAAATTTGAGTTGACGTTTTCAACTCCGATCTTAGCGAATATTGCGGTTGCTGCTGCAAATAAAGCAGAAAGTAAAGCGTAGATCCACCACATTTTTTTGAGTTATTAATTGTTCAAACCTTGTCAATGTTTAAAACCTTGACACGGTTAATTGTTTTAAGCAAGAAATTCTTCTGTCCCTTGAGTGATTTGTTCACCCGTTTTCAAATTCTTAACCGTAATTTTTCCTTCAGAAATTTCCTGCTCACCGTAAAAAACGAGATTTGGAATTCCTTTCTTTTCGGCGTACGTAAATTGCTTTTTCAGTTTCGCATCTTCCGGATAGAGTTCTGCAGAAATACCTTTGGCACGTAGTTGCGCAATGACTTTCATTGCGGCGAAAGATTCTTTTTCTCCGTAATTGGCAAATAGATAACTCACGGTTTTAACGGAATCTTGTGGAAATAATTGCAGTTCTTCCATCACCAAATAAATTCGGTCGAGACCAAAAGAAATTCCAATTCCGGGAATATTTTTCACGCCGAAAACTTCCGTTAGATTATCATAACGACCGCCGCCGCCGATGGAACCCATCGCAACATTATTGGCTTTGACTTCGAAAATTGCACCCGTGTAATAATCGAGTCCTCTCGCTAAAGTGATATCAAATTTTAAACTTTCTTCAGAAACACCTAATTCCAGACAGGTTTTCAAAACAAATTCCAATTCTTCAACTCCGCTTGTTCCGATTTCGTTGCTTTGGAATTTTTCTTTTAATTGCAAAACGTTTTCAAGAGCATTATTGCTTTGAGAGAATAGAAAATCTAATTTTTCTATCGATTCCTGCGCGATATTTTTTGCTAATAATTCTTTAACAACACCTTCTTTTCCAACCTTGTGGAGTTTGTCAAGTGCGACTGTAAAATCGATCAACTGGTCAGAAATCCCCGCCAATTCCGCTAAACCCGAAAGGATTTTTCGATTGTTTAAATGGATAGTTACCGGAATTTTTAATTCTGAAAAAGACTTTAAATATAATTGAACCAACTCTACTTCCTGCCATAAACTTTTACTTCCGACAACATCTGCATCACACTGATAAAATTCACGGAAACGACCTTTCTGTGGTCGATCAGCGCGCCAAACCGGTTGAATCTGATAGCGTTTAAAAGGAAAAGTCATTTGTCCGTGATTCATGGCAACGTATCTTGCGAACGGAACGGTGAGATCGTAACGCAATGCTTTTTCTGAGATTTGAGAAATCAGTTTTTGCGAATTTTTAGTCGACCAATCTTCATCTTTTGTTTTCGAAGCGTAATCTCCGGAATTCAAAATCTTAAAAATCAGGCGATCTCCTTCTTCACCGTATTTTCCGGTTAAAGTAGAAAGGTTTTCAAAACTTGGTGTTTCTAAAGGCTGAAAACCAAAAAGTTCAAAATTAGTCTGTAAAATATTGGTGATGAATTTTCTTCTGTAAACTTCTTCGGCAGAAAAATCTCTTGTTCCTTTTGCTAAACTGGGCTTCATAGTGATGAGTAATGAATGATTGATTATGAGTGATGAGTAATTGGCAATGAGTAATTATCAATGCAATTACTTCGCGTTCGACTGCAAAAATACGGAATTGAAAAGGATTTTTTCAGGTATTTAAACGGAGCTTTTTTAGTAATTACATTTTTAAATTTGGAAAAAATTTGTTTTCAGAACTCATTTTTAGTGTTAATTTTTAAAAGCGATTATTCAATAATTTTCATTTTCTCTGATAATCTTTCAGCTAAATTTTCGATATCTTCTTTTCTTGCTATTTGATTGATCCAATTTTTGGGAATATTATCAAAGCCATAAAGTAATCCTGCAAGTCCACCGGTGACCGCTGCAGTTGTATCGGTATCTTCGCCTAAATTGACGGCTTTCAAAGTTGCGTCTTTGTAATTGTCGGTTGTCAATAAACACCAAATACTGGCTTCGAGGGTGTGAATTACATATCCGCTGCTCAAAATATTTTCTTCCGATAAATCAAAAATATCGGCTGTTAAAAGTCGGTTAAAAAAAGAAATTTCCCTTTGATTGATAGAAATAGATTTTAAAAACTCCGGGATTTCTGTTTGTAAATTTTTATAAATCTCGAATTTATCGACCCCGGAAATAAGTTGTCTTGCAAATTCCAGATAATAAAAACACGCAATGACCGAACGAATATGTCCGTGTGTGATTGAAGAAACTTGTTTTGTAATTTGATAGCGCTCATCAACGGGTTTGTCAATAATGTAAAAAAGCAGGGGCAAAATTCTCATCAACGAACCATTACCATTTGAAGAAACTTCGAATCCTCCCGCTAAATCCGGTCTTTCGCCTTTTGCAAGGCGGTTAATTGCTTCTCTTGTTGCGATCCCAATATCAAAAACATGTCCTCGTGCTGTCCAGTAATTTTCATGAACCCATTTTACAAAATTTTCACCAATTACTTTTAAATCGAATTCTTGCGTTAACGCTTCAGCAAGACAAAAAGTAAGAGAACTGTCATCGGAAAAAGTTCCCGGCGGTAAATTATAAGTGCCAAATCCGATCATATCCTTCACAGGATTTTCGCTGATTATTTCTCTACTTTTAAATTCAACCGGTACGCCAAGTGCATCTCCAATTGCAACGCCAAACAAGGCAGATTTAATGTTTTCTTTCAGGTCTTTCATAATTAGTCATTAAAATTTTATTTTAATTATGGGTATTTTTTTAGAATCTAAAACTATTTCGATTGTTCCTATTTACAAAGTAAAATAGAAAAATATTAATCAAAATTTCTAAAGATGTTTGATCATCCAAAGGTTGCAACCCGAATGTCCGGAATTTCCCAAGGGTTTTTCAAGATAAGTAAAACCTTGCTTTTCGTAAATGGAAACTGCGGTCGAAAATTTGGGTAAACTTTCTATGTAAATTGATTGATATCCGGACTTTTTCGCAAACTCAATACTTTCTTCCATGAGCATTTTGCCCAAACCTTTTCCCCGAAAATCTTTACCGATATAAAACTTAACCAGTTCTGCACAATTTTCCGGTAAACCTTCGGTGGGGAAAATTCCGCAGCAACCACATAATTCGCCATCTGATTCTGCTACAAAGAGTGTTGAATTTTCCTTTTGAAACAGTTCATATAAATCATCTGTCGTTGGATCAACATAAACTGTTCCTTCCGTAGCAACATTAAAATCATGAAAACAACTGCGAATGATTGTAGCTAATAATTGATTATCTGATTTTTGAATTTTTCTTATTGTAATTTCCATTCTATAAATTTAAAAAAACTTAGTTAGTTAAAAAACAAAAAAAAAGTTTTCGACCTCATTAAATTTTTAAATGAAAAAGACCGAAGAAATTTCTCCGGTCTTTCTGAAAATATATAGAATTTGTGTTTTTAGACCGTTTCTAAAATCTCAATGATTTCTTCTCCATAATTTTCGATCTTGTATTTTCCAAAACCTTTGATATCAAGAAGTTCTTCTTTTTTAATAGGTTTGTATTTCGCGATGGAAAGCAATTCTTTGTTGGTTGCGATCAAATAAACCGGCAGGCTTTTCTCCTTCGCTTTTTCACTGCGCCAGAGTTTTAGGGAATCGAGGATTTTTATTTCATCAATATTCAGCTGCTCCTGTTCTGCACTGTACTTTTCAGATTTGGGTTCATTGAACTGCACTTTTAATTCTTCATAATACAGAATAACCGACCAGTAATTTTCATCATCTTTCACAAAAGCAGTTTCGTATTTTAAGATGTTATTTTCCTGAAGAAAGCGATCGAGTGTTTTTTGATCAGAATAAATAAACTCTTCGGAAAGGCGTATTTTAAAAATTTTAGTTTTCATGGCTTTGTGTTTTTATAATTATTTGTTTAAAAAAAAAGAGAAGCAAGCCGAATTCAATAGGCTAAAATCCGGCTTATCTTCTCCAACCATAACTATTTTCCACTCAAAAGAACAAGTTCCTCGACACGGATTTCGGTTGTAAATCTTTTGATTCCTTCCTTATCTTCATAATTTTTATACACTACTTTTCCTTCTACGGCGATCTCTTTGCCTTTTTCAACATATTTTTCCATAATGTCGGCCAACTTTCCGTTAACAACCAGATTGTGCCATTGGGTTTCCTCTACTTTTTCTCCCAAAGCATTGGTGTAATGATCGGTTGTCGCCAAACTTACTTTAGCTAATTTTCCGTTTTCGAATTTCACGATTTCTACGTCTTTTCCTGTTCTACCGATTAGGGTAACTTTGTTTCTTAGTGACATGGCTTTAAATTTTATAATTAAACATTAGAAACGAGTCTCACTGATTTTCCTCGAATCTCTGTTGCAAAGGTTCATCGGTTACCAAAATTTAGTCGGTAAAGAAGTGTTTATTATCGTTTGTAGTCGTTTGTATCGATTATAGATCTGAAAATCAATAATTTATTTTTTACTTTTTAGGAGCACAAAGATTCCATTTTCTCCAAAATTTCGCACCCGCTTTACGTTTCAATCTTTTTCATCTCGTCTGAAGCCGGGACAAAAAAGGATTTCCACTGCAATCGGGGCTAAAATGAAGGGGATTTTATCTTTCGAAAGCGCAACAGAAATACGTTAGAAATAAAAAAAACATTTGATAATTGGCATTGAATTTTTACTATTTTAGCTTAGCAATAAAGTCTCATTCAAATACAACCAAATTTTGGCGTGTTTGCGTAACATGATAATACATATAAAAAAAATATCTGCCACTCTAATAAACATATCGCCAAAAAATGGACGTTGTAAAAATTCCAAAAAAATTAAAGACTATTTTCCAAGAAATAAGAGATGGAAATATTGAATTAGGAAATGAAAATCTTAAAAACTACAAGGATTTTGAACCTCAAAAAAATATTGTTTTTGCACAAATGAATTATTTTGAAAGTAATTACGAACAAGCAATGCTTAATGACGAAAACTCTCTTTTATTTAATGAACAATGGTATCCAGGTAATATATTAACAGAACATTTTTTTGCTTATACAAATACTGCAATAAAAATAAATCAAATTGAAAGAGCGGAAAAATTTTACAACTTTTTTTTGGAAACTAAAGAAATGGAAACCCTTCCGGCACATCAAATAAATCAATATAGATATTTAGTTGAACAGCACATTTTAAAATTAAATGGCGAAAAAAATCTTAAATTATATCCTGAAAAATTATCGTTAATTACCGAAGGCAAAAAAATTTCTGAAATAGAATTAATTCAACAAAAACACAGAAAAGATTTAAATAATAAAAATATTGAAAAAATCGAGTATTTACTTAATTTTATGATTACTGACTGCAATTCAAAATTAGTTTTTGAATATTATGAAAAATATTGTGAAGAAATAAAAAGTGAAAATATTCACTTTGATATTGCAAGATTATATTGTTTGGCAAACGATGAAAATTTGGCGCGAAAAGCAACATTAAAATTTGTCGAAAATTGGTTTCCAATTGACTTTCTACAAATTGTTCCAATGAAATTTTTTGAATATGAGGAAATGAATTTAATATTAACAGATCAATTTAAAGTTCAAATTTTAAACTCACGGAAAGCAATAACGTAAAAGAGCATCAGATAACAAGACATTTCTATCAACGGGTCAAATGTTTCTATCATAAAGATTTTCTCTACCTGATCAATTTGTTATATTTACATAGACTTGTTAAAAAAAGTCCACCTCCAACAGAAATATTCAACCATGAGCAGAAACTCAAAAAAGTTGTCTGCTATTTTAAACCAAAGACTGCAAATTGACATATAGAATTTTATCCAAGGAAAAGAAGTTTTATTTTACGCCAAGAAAAATAATTTTTATCATTTGGATATCTCTAATGATCATAATTTTTCTACGGATGAACTTCACAAAAAATTATGATCAAGATTTCAATGCGTTTGATGCTATCATATTTCTCGGAGTTTTAGCCTGCATGATTGTAGCTTTAGCTTTTTCCATTATTAAAGTTAATAAAGTGCAATATTTACAAGGGAAATTTAACGGAGTACTTGAATTTAAGAATGAAGAAATAGTAATTCGGAATAAAATATATTCACTTAACGAAGTAACACATATTGGAATTGACGCAAATGATTTTAAAGGTTCTTGGGGAATTTCCAGCTTTGAGGGCAATTTAGGCGATTCTTATCGATCCAACGGGACTGACAACCATTTAAAATTACTTTTAAATAATAATCAAAATATAACCATCAACTTCGAACAGATTACAAAGAATCAAATATTTAACGATAAACATTTTTTAATAAATTATTTTCATCTTGGGAAATTTAATTATGCAAACCTTGTTGATATAATTGGTGAAGATGATGCTTATATCAAATATAAAAAACACACCCGGTAATATATTCTATGATTAAATTAACCGTTCTAATCGAAGCGACTACAATTCTCCTCACATGAAATACCTCTTCATCATATCACTATTTTTCCTCTCAATAAACTGTTCCACTAAAACACCGATACCGCTTCACGAACCTTTGAAATCAGTACAAAACAAAACTGGCGAAACTGCTTTAACGCTTTATTTAAACGAAAAAAAGTGGAATGAGCTTTTTCCAAACCGTTACGGAATTAACACCAAAAATCCACAAAAAAATTCACCTGATTTCTATTCCTTTAAATCATTTGTTGCCGCTGCACGCATTTATCCGAATTTTCTGACAGGTGATGCAGAAACGCAAAAGCGGGAACTCGCCGCATTTCTGGCGAATATTGCGCAGGAAACAAGCGGCGGTTGGGCGGAAGCACCGGGAGGATATTTTAAATGGGGTCTCTGTTTTCTGGAAGAAAAACAAGAAGGTATTCCCAATGATTACGCTGATTTCTCGAAGGTCAATTATCCTCCTGTAGCGGGTGAAAAATACTTTGGTCGTGGTCCAAAACAATTAAGCTGGAACTACAATTATGGACAATTCAGCGAGGCGTGGTTTGGCTCAAAAGATAAATTATTACAACATCCTGAATTGTTGTCGCAAGATCCTGTTCTTTCATTTGCCTCAGCAATCTGGTTTTGGATGACGCCTCAATTCCCGAAACCATCTTGTCATGATATCATGAATGGCAAATGGATTCCTAACGAAAAAGATCTTCAAAATGGACGTTTACCAGGTTTTGGCGCAACGGTAAATGTGATCAATGGCGGTGTAGAATGTGGAAATGGAAACAATCTTCAAAAAACAACTTACAGATACGAGTATTATCAATATTTTTGCGATTATTTTAAAGTTTCGCCTGGAGATAACATCACTTGTAGCAACCAGAAACCATTCGGACAATAACCGCAACTAACTATAAAAAATGAAATTTAGTTAAAAGAAACTATGAAAATAAAGCGGTCAAAATTTGAACATTTGAATTCAAATCCAGACCGCTTCATTAATATTTAGGAAACTAAAAAGTTATTTATTGTTCTCCGCTAAATAATTTGACAACACTTTATCAACCAATTCTTCTTTCGTCAAATGATGAAAAATGGTTTTTACTTGCTGTTTTACTTCCTCAGGGATTTCACGATTGGGTTTTGTTTTGAAAACTTTTTTCGCCCAAACCAAAGTGTTGTTCCATTCGATCGCTTCAGCATTCGCTTTTTTGATCGGTTTAAAATGAATGCCGAGTTCTTTTTCAAAAGCCGGAATTTCTTTCACTTCATCTTCCTGAATGATCGTCATCGAAAGTCCTTTCGCTCCTGCTCTACCCGTTCTTCCACTACGATGAACGTACGCTTCGTGCGTGTCGGGCAAATGATAGTTCACAACATACGCCAGTTCTTTTACATCAATTCCTCGCGCTACCAAATCTGTGGCCACCAAAATATCGATATATCCTTCACGGAACTGTTCCATAATTCGATCACGAATTCCCTGCGTTAAACTTCCGTGCAATGCGCCTGAAGAAATTTTACGAATTGCGAGATTTTTTGCCAGTTTATTGACGGCAGCTTTGGTTTTACAGAAGATAATTCCTCTTCCACCTTCCTGAGAATTCAAAAAATGCAAAAGCACATCTAATTTCTCGATCGGATCAACTACAATATATTGATGATCGATGCCTTCATGTCCAATTGTTGCCATATCTGAATTGATGAAAATGGCATTTTTCGACATGTAATTATGAACGATGTCTTTCAGTTCTCCCGGCATTGTCGCACTGAATAAATAAGTACGGCGATCTTTCGGCAATGATTTTAAAATCGGCATCAGATCTTCTTTTAAAGCCTGAAACATTTCATCGGCTTCGTCTAAAACTAAATGTTTCAGAGATTTAATATCCAAAGCACCTTTCTCTAATAAATCTAAAAACCGACCCGGAGTTGCTACAACAATATGCGTCGGAGATTTTAATTCTTCAACTTGCGATTTTACTGACGCTCCACCCGAAAGCAAAACGATTGAAATTTCTGGAATATATTTCGCGAGTTCATTCAGATTATTATAAATCTGTTGGCACAATTCCCGTGTTGGCGATAAAATTATAGTCTGAATATTTGTATTTTCAACATCAACCAATTGCAAAAGAGGCAATCCGAAAGCGGCGGTTTTACCCGTTCCTGTTTTGGCAAGTGCGACCAAATCTTCCTTTTCATCAAGAATTAAAGGAATAACTTGTTCCTGAATATCTGTCGCCACCGAAATTTCTAAATCGGTTAAAGCATTTTGAAGTTTTTTTATAATTCCTAAATCGGAGATCAGTCTGGACATTGTAAATTGTTTTTGCAAAGATAACCACAGTTTTTGTGAATCGTTTGATCTCAGAATTTAATTAGGAAATTTTTACAGGATTAAATTTTAGATTAATACAACCGTTTTAAAACTTTTTAGAAAATAATTCTATTCTATTTTTTTTACATTTACAAAAAATCACACCGTAACATTTTAAAAGAAATTTCACTTTGTAAATCTATAAAACCTCAAAAATTAGAACTCAATTTATGTTCAAATATATCTTTATCTTTTTAGTATTCTTTGTTAAAACGCAAGCTCAAGTCAATCAGTCTTTAATCGGCGACTGGACCAAAGTAAAAGTGAAAATCAATATCCGAACTGATCCTGCTTATGCCAAAGCAACACTTCTTTTGAGTATAAAAGAGATGGAAATTTCATCAATACAACTTCTGATGAAGGATACAGAATCGATAAACTGACAAGTGATTCGCTTATTGTCATTGAAAACCTCAAAGGGAAGACTGAAAAAGATAAAATTCAAAAAATTTGGTTTGTAAGAACTTCTAAAATCAAGAACAATTAACTAAAAAATAAAAAAATGCCAAATGCTGCAAGATTAAATGATCCGACCGATCACGGTGGAGTAATTGTAGGACCGTGTTGTCCTACCGTACTCATTGGGGGAATGCCCGCTGCGAATTTAGGAGACATGCATATTTGTCCACCACCAGAATCTCCACCACATTTATCAACTCCATTTCCTCTCGGAAGCAGCACTGTTCTAATCGGTGGAAAACCAGCTTTGCATGTTGGTGATTCTGCAGGATATGGCGCAAAAATTATTCTCGGTTGTCCTACCGTAATTATTGGATCCTAAATAAACAGAAAAATTTATGCAAGATCAAACCTTCCACAAAATAGATTTCACTAAAAACCCTTTAGAGAAAGGCGAATACGAAAACTGCACTTTCCAAAACTGTAATTTTAGCGAAAACAACCTTTCCGATTTCAAGTTTATAGATTGTGAATTCGTAGAGTGTAATTTGAGTTTAGCTCAATTAAATGAAACTGCTTTTCGCAATGTTACTTTTAAAGATTGTAAAATGCTCGGTCTTCAACTTGAACGGTGCAATGATTTCGGACTTGCTTTTTCGTTTCGCAATTGTCAGTTAAATCATTCTTCTTTTTTCCAACTTAACATTCGGAAAATAATTTTCAAAGATTGTCAAATGCGGGAAATCGAATTTTCAGAAGAATTTAAGCAGTGCAGACTTTACCGATTGTGACTTATCACAGACAATTTTTCAAAACACGAACCTCGAAAAAGCAGATTTTCGCAGCGCTTTTAATTACACTATTGATCCAGAAAACAACCGCTTAAAAGGAGCGAAATTTTCTTTAGCAGGGATTTCGGGACTTTTGGGAAAATATCAAATTAAGATTGAGCAGTGAAATTATATTTTAGGCGCCTTTTTCCGCCCTCCGTTCCCAATCTTTTTTTCCTCCCTCTTCCCAACGATTGGGAGGCAAAGCGATAAAAAGGATTTCCACTCAGGTCGGGCCGTAAGATGCCGTGAAAAATAAAATAAGTTGCGTGGAATTAGGGGGAAATGCGCAATGTAAAATAAATCTCTTTATGTATATTTGAGACGTCGCAGAAAAAGATGCTGATAATTAAAAAAACAAAATCAAAAAAATTAAAATGCAAAGAATATTAGTAGCCATTGTAATTATAGCGCAATTGACCGCCTGCAAAAACAACAAAGAAGAAAAGGTAGAAAGTACGCAAGGAAATATCGAAAGTCAAACAGTAAAGGCAGATGAAAACACGGGTAGTGAGGAAAAGAAAGAGATGACTACAATTAACTGGAAAGAAATGCCTGATTTAAAGGACATAGGAAACTTTCCCTTTATTACCGCTCCGAAAAATTGGAAGATTGCAAATGAAAAAGAAGGACTTTCTGAATATTTTCCTTATGAAAAAATGGAAAATTACACAGGTAGTGGATTTTATACTACTGAAGGCAGATTAGGCGTTATTCATTTCGAAGGAGATGATTACAATCAGCGGTTTTTTGATAAAAGCATTTTATCTTATTTAGATGATTTAGGTGCCAAAAAGATCCATCAAGGCACCCTTCCATCAGATGATGAGTCCAGAAGTATCAATAAAGAAAACATGTATAGTGGAAAATACAGAACGGTAGGTATATCTGCTTCGACGGATCCTATTTCACTGTACGCTTTTAAAAATAATGGTAAAAATTATATGGTGAATGTTCAGTCTAATTCTGCACAGGGAGAAATATTTATTATGGAAATAGAACCCTTTCAACAAACCATCAAAAAATATACTTCACAACAGATGTTAAGTGACATTTCTGCAAAGGGGAAAGCAATCTTGAATATTAATTTTGATACCGACCAATCTACCTTAAAGCCAGATGGAGCAGTGATCGTTGAGGAGATCGTGAAATTAATGAAAGAAAATCCTAATTTAAAAATATCGATCGAAGGGCATACCGATAATTCTGGAAGTGCCACGAGAAACAAAATACTTTCTGATGAAAGAGCAAACTCCGTTTTAAATACTTTGGCTGGAAGTGGAATTAACAAATCTAATCTTAAAGCGAAAGGTTACGGTTCCGAAAAACCTTTGGTAGATAATGATAATGAAGAAAATAAAGCAATAAACAGAAGAGTTGAGTTAGTCAAATTTTAGAAAACTAATGTAAAAAATAACGTTTTCTTTCCTATAAATCTTCACGACTTACAATCGAAAAAGCAGGATCAGTATCCCGCTGACATATTTTTAGAAGTTTCTTGAAATTTCTATGATGAAGATTAATAAACATTATTTCTTTTTATTATTTAAGAAAACTTACAGTAAATACGCTTTCTGAAATAAAATAAACTAATGAGAAATGCAAGCTGTTTAAAGACCAAAAAACTTTGAAAAATTGAAAAAAGGGATACTATTAACAGCTCTAATTTTGACGTTCATCAATCTTTATTCGCAAAATACGTACGTTTTTTTTGGTTCATTCAACAGAGATAAGACTGCAGAAGGAATTTATGTTTACAAATTGAATATGAAAAGTGGAAAACTCTCCAAAGTAACCACCGTAAAAAATATTCTCAATCCCTCCTTCTTAACTTTATCTCCAGATGGAAAGTACGTTTTTGCCTGTACAGAAAGTAAAACGCCAAACGCTGGAAGAGTGAGTAGCTTCGAATTTAAACCTCAAAATAATTCTTAAATTCTACCAAATGTTGACTTCGCAAGAATTAACCGATGCTTACGAAAGATTTGATGATGACAGAATCATCAGAATCGCAACATTTGAATCTAAAAGTTTACGAGAAATTGCAGTTCCGATTCTTGAAAATGAAATCAAAACCCGCAATCTTCCCAAAGAATTACTTGAATGGATTAAATTGGAACGTCATTTTTTTAAAGGTTCTGAATTGGGAATGTTAAAAGGTAGGATTAGGAATTCGACCTGTTCAAATTGTGCAGCGAAAAGAAAACCAATCATGGGTTTTCACATTCACCACTGCTCGGTGTGGAATTTTCCGAAAGAAATGAAAGTGCTACTGTGTGAAAATTGCGGCAAAAAATTAAGAAATAAAAATTACAAAATAGCGGCGACTTTAGGTTGGGCTTCAAAAACTGGCTTTCTACAGGTTCCTTATTATTTTATTAGTGAACTGATTGATTCTTTCAAATTTGAAAAAATAAGTAATCAAATTATCGAAGATTTTATATTTGAAAACACGGGTTTACTTCGACAACAGGGAATTGACAAAATGGAAAAAATCATTCAACAGTATAACTCCAATCAAATGCACGCACAGAAACCCGAGATTCCTTCAATGGTTGATTTTATATAAAATAATGAAATATTTCAATTTGCTTTTTTTAGTTTTCCCATTTCTAATTTTTAGTCAGACCACAAAACCTTCCCTGAAATTGGTGGTAGAAAAAGGCACATTTTTATTTGATAAAGAAAGTTATAAAGAGAAAAATGCAAAACTTAATGATCATTTGTCGGAGTTAAAAAAAGTGGATTCTTTAAAAAAGCTCAATCCGAAATTAAATGTAACGATCATTGATGACCGCATTTTAGAGTACCCAAAATTCGATAATGCGACGGTACTTTTTAAAAACAAAATTTTCGAAATTTTGAATATTGAAAAAACGAAATGGGGTAAAAATACCTTCTTACTTTATCGATAAAACTGGGAAAATCAAGAATTGTAAAGCGATTTTGGTCTCGGATCAAAGAGTCTCCAAACAAATTCGAAAATGGTTTTATCGAAAGATTTTGCGCGCTGGATTTCTGCAAATTATTACGAAACGGCGGTTAATTATGATTTCAGATTTTCAATTATTATTGACCTTGATTTTTCAAAATATAATTTAAAAAATAAATGGTCGCAGGAAACGAACGAAAAGGAATTTGAAAAGCACAAAAAAAGCACTCCTTCAAGCGAAGAAGTGCTTTAGTTTTATAGAAAATCAAATTCTTAATCCCTCGTTCCGCCGTGACCTTCCGCAACTACGCGCATAATTTTCAGGTTGAGGAAAATAAATTTGAAAAACTGCAAAAACGGATTCTGCATTTTGAACTTTTGGTATTTTGATATTCTTTCAGACATTTCTTTAGATTTTAGTTGTTAGAGATTTTTGATCATTGATAATTAATAGTAAAAGCAAATTTCTCTTTTTAAACCGCAAAAAGTGGTAAAAGACAAATATAAAAAGGAGATATTTCAAAAGGATACAAAAAGTAAAACCTGTATTCTATGTGCGTTTTGCCAACTTTTAAATAACTATTAAAAACTTTTGTGACTTTGTGGTTTAAAAATTTTATTCCGGGATCAACCACCAAAAAGGTTTCATTTTCGCTTTATAGATAAAACCAAAATGCAATGCGTATTTCACCCAATGTCCAGCTAAACCGATGTCGCCAAACGTTTTATCAATATCTCGACCATGCGTTTTTGGATATTTCACATAATCAGGAACAATTGGAAAAGTTGTGATACTCACCGCAGAACCTTTGGTTAAGCCAAAACCTGCCGAAGCTACACAAGCTGCTCCCATATTTCCAAGCGATCCTTTGTGAATTTTTTCTTTGGTATTCAAAATTTCTGCGATGATATTATCTGCGACTAATTTCGCAGTAATTCCAGACGGCATTCCTGTTCTTGGCGGTGCGGGAAAAATTGGATTTCCGTTTTTGCTGATCCTTGGTTTGGAGATAGAATGTGGTGGTGCAAAAGCAATTCCAGGTGCAAAAATATTTGGATAACTCGGATTCTGGTAGGTTTCTGGCCAATCCTGAACTTTCCATTCTTCATACGGTTTCTGCGTGTAGTCGGCGTCAACAATCATAAATCCAGAAAATAATTTCGACGTAATATCTTCACCAGTTTTATTGTAAGCTTTGAAAGGATGCCCTGCAAAAGCTGGAATCAACATTCCAAAGTCGTATTCTTCGCTTTTATATTCACCATCTAAAGTTTCGTAATGAACCACTCCATTTTCCACTTTATTCACGCCAGCTTTCAAAATCCATTTAATTCCACGATCTTCAAAAACCATTTCCACCATTTCAGATGATTTCATTCTCATTCCTTGATAAGCGAGCAACATTCCATCCATACCGAAATCTCCAAGGTCGTACTCATTAGAAATCCACGTAATTTCAACTTTATCGCGCAAACCACTTCGGCGAAGTTCATTTTCAACATTCAGAATATATTCAAAAGCTGCACCTTGACAAGTTGCTTTTGCGTGACCAGTTCCAATGAGAACTTTCAATTTTTTATCAGATTTTTTGAGTTTTTCTTCCAACTCTTTTAATCCTGCAGCTGCATGTTCAGCGTGATCATAAGTACAAACTGAAAACATATTATTCTCTCCGGGTTTCAAACCCTCCGTTTGATCAAACGCCAATCTTGGTCCGGTCGCATTGATGAGGTAATCATAAGTCACTTTTTCCTGTTGTCCCTTTTTCTCTCCAACCACATATTCTGCGAGGATAAAAGGTTTGCTTTCTTCGGCATCACCTTCTGGGAAAAAACTCACTCCTTTTGCCTGCATATAACCAATTCCTTTCTTTTTGTACAAAGGCTGGAGCGGAAAAATAATTTCCTTCGATTTCATTCTTCCAACTCCCACCCAAATATTAGAAGGAACCCATTGATAATTGCTGTTTGGGGAAACTACGAGAACTTCATGTTCTTTACCTAATTTCCGTCTTAATTGTGCGGCGGCGGTATGACCGGAAATCCCGGCACCAAGAATTACTATTTTTGCCATGTTTATTTTTATCAAAGTTAAAGACTAAATCTTTCAAAGTCTGTAACTTAGATTACATAGGGAAGGCAAAAAAAATATGGTTTTTTTAAAAGGATTCTGTTTTATTAGAATCAACAAGGTTTTGTCTTTGTCACAAGTTAAGTCCCGCTTTCCACTTTATCTTTTTCTCTATTCCGTTTCGTTAAAGGATGCCCTTACAAAAAGAGGAACGAGTTTCGACGATTCAGATAAAATAATTAGAAAGGGAGTTAATTGGGGCTAGAATTTAAACTGGTTTTTTGTTCGAAAATTTTTAAAGTACATCTTATACTAAAATTCGAGAAAATTATTATAAAAGCAATTAAAAAAAAGGACCAAAAATAAAGGCTACCGTTAAAAAACGACAGCCTTTATAATGAAAATATAAGGTTAGAATAATTAAAAAAACGCTCCTAACCTATAAAAAAGTTTCTTTATTTACTAAAGAATCAATCAAAAAACTATTTTTTTGACTCTTCGATAGAAACTTTTCTAAATTCTTTTAATAATTTTTCAAGTTCCAAAGTTGCTTTTCTTGCTCTTGCACCTGCAGCTTTCACTCCTTTTTCTGCTAATGAAGTTGATTCAGTTGCAAATGTTTCAAATTCTGCGTTGATTTTTTCGATTAGGTCTTTCATAATAGTATGTTATAAATTTAGATTTCAAAAGTACAATTTTATAAGGATATACAAAGGTTTGGCGAAATAATTATTAAAATAAGTTAGATTTAAAAAATTATAGAAATTTTCAAATTCATTTTGGTTTAGAATTTTAAATTCTCTTTTTAGAAAATCACAATCCTGCAAATCACCAATTTTATAAATACATTTGTTGAAAATTTACAATATGCAATTGATAAAAGTCGGTCTTTGCGCCTTTGGAATGAGTGGAAAAGTTTTTCACGCGCCGTTTTTAACAGAACATCCGGGATTTTTCATGGCTGCGATCGTCGAACGATCAAAGCAAGAATCCAAAGCCAAATATCCCGACGCAACCATTTACAGATCTGTAGAAGAAATGCTTCAAAGTGCAGATATTGAATTAGTCGTCGTGAACACGCCCGTTCAAACCCATTTCGAATATGTAAAAAAAGCTTTGGAAGCTGGAAAAAACGTGATTGTGGAAAAACCTTTTACCGTAAATATTTCCGAAGCTTTGGAATTGGTAAAGTTGGCTGAAGAAAAAAATCTATTCCTGAGTGTTTATCAAAACCGCAGGTTCGACCGCGATTATCTTCAAGTCCAAAAAATTTTAGAAGAAGGAAAATTAGGAACTTTAAAAGAAATCGAGATCCGCTTCGACAGATTTCGAACCGAACCGAGCGCAAAAGAACATAAAGAAAATCCTAATCTCAAAGGTTCAGGCGCGCTTCATGATCTGGGTTCTCATCTTATCGATCAGGCGACGCAACTATTTGGTTTCCCCGAAAAACTTTTTGCCGATATATTTTCGATGAAAGGTTCAGCCTTTGCCAATGATTATTTCGAAGTTCTACTTTACTATAAAAATGATTTAAGAGTGCGTTTAAAATCTTCCGTTTTCACTAAAGAAGCACATTACGCCTATATTCTTCACGGCAACAAAGGAAGTTTTTTACAGGAAAGAACTGATTCTCAGGAAACGGAATTAGTAGCGGGAGCCATTCCAACTTATAACGAAGACTGGACGAAACCTCTGACAGGAACCGACGGTATCCTGAACTATTTAAAAGAAAATTCAGATTCCGAAAGAACTCTAACTTCCACCGAACCCGGAAATTACATGAATTATTATCAGGATATTTACGAACATATCGTTTTCGGCAAAACACTACCTTCACCAGGATCTGAAATTATTCAGAATATGAAAATCATCGAAGCTGCTTTGGAAAGTTCAGACGAAGGGAAAGTTGTTGATTTAACCAATTATTAATCTCAATTGATAACCTCATCGATCTTAAAAATTCATTCACCTATTTTTTACTTACCGACAATCTAAAGCAATTTTTGCAGCATTTAAATTGTGTAATCTTTAGGTTTGCATTCAAAAACCGCTTCGATTTTCATTCCTTTCAAAGCCTAAAAAAATAAGCACTTAAACACCTAAGTTTCGGATTTTCTTACCGTTTCGAAATACAAAATCAAATCTTCACTTATCATTTCTAATCTTATCAAATTAGGAATTCCGCAAAAAAATCCGTATTTTAGCAATATTGCTTAAATATAAAAATTCATTTCGGAAATTACGCATCGATGATTCATCTGTTAATTTCCATCTTTAGAGACTCACTCTCTTCCTTCTGCATTTAACAGAAATTTTTTACAAGCTATTATTAATCTGGAAAATTTGCTTTTTTTAAAAGACAGATTTTCTACCTAAAATATTGTTCATGATCAATAAAAATGTAATGAAAAACAAACGCATCGGTATCATTGGTGCAGGTCCAAGTGGTTTAGCGCAAATTCGTGCTTTCGAAGCTTTGCAGGATCAAGGTTACGCTATGCCCGAAATCATTTGCTTCGAAAAACAGGACAACTGGGGCGGAATGTGGAACTATTCCTGGCGAACAGGCGTTGGAAAATACGGCGAACCTTTGCACGGCAGCATGTACAAATACCTTTGGTCCAATGGGCCGAAAGAATGTTTAGAATTTTCTGATTATTCTTTCGACGAACATTTCAAGAAACCTATTTCTTCTTATCCGCCACGACCAGTTCTGTTCGATTATATTCAGGGACGAATCAAGAAAAGCAACGCTCGTGATTACATCCGTTTCGATACCTGCGTGCGCTGGGTTAATTTTGATGAAGACACCAAAAAATTCAACGTTATTCTGGATGATCTAAAAATCAACAAAACCTATTCTGAAGAGCTGGATTACCTGGTCGTAGCGTCCGGACATTTTTCTACACCGAACATGCCTTACTTCAAAGGAATCGAAAATTTCCCTGGAACCGTGATGCATGCACATGATTTTCGAGGTGCAGATCAGTTCAAGGACCGTAATATTTTGCTCATCGGCAGCAGTTACTCTGCAGAGGATATCGGCGTTCAGTGTTATAAACACGGCGCAAAATCGGTTACTTTAAGTTACAGAACCAATCCGATTGGAATCGACTGGCCTGAAGGAATTAAAGAATTTCCGCTAGTCACGCATTTCAAAGGAGAAACCGCTTTCTTTAAAGATGGCACGACAGAAAATTACGACGCTGTAATTATGTGCACCGGTTATCAACATAAATTCCCTTTTTTACCAGATGAACTTCGATTGAAAACCAAAAATAATCTCTTCCCCGATCATTTATACAAAGGCATATTCTTCAATCAACTGCCGCAACTCATTTATCTGGGAATGCAGGATCAATATTACACCTTCAATATGTTCGATGCACAAGCGTGGGTTGCCCGCGACTTTATGATGAACCGTTTAACCTTGCCAACAGAAGCGGAACGACGTTTAGATATCGACAGATGGTTAGAAAGAAATGACCAGTTGGAAGGTAGTTTAGACAATGTCGATTTTCAGTCTGATTATATTAAAGACCTACTTTCTCTTTCCGATTATCCGCATTTCAATGTCGATAGAGTTGCCCAAATGTTCAAGGAATGGCTTCAGGATAAAGAGGACAACATCCTCACTTACCGCGACAAAACCTATCAAAGTGTCGTTACCGGAACCGTGGCTGCTCAACATCACACCGATTGGATGGATGAGTTGAACGACAGCAAGGAGCGCTATCTTTATGAAGCCGAGGAAGAAGAAATGATTTCCGACCGCATTTAAAAATTTTACAAAAATATTCTACCCTTTAGATTTTCTGGAGGGTATTTTTTTTAAGAGCAAGAATGTTAAATTTTCTCCGAAGTAACTGACCTCCTTTCCACTATATCTTTTATTCCGCTGCGCTTCATAAAAGGATGCCGTTGCAATCGGGACTAGAATTGGGATTGGTTTTTTTTGTACAAATACTTTGAAAGTCAAGTATTCAGAAGTAATTTTTTTCAAAAATGAAAAATTAATGTTTACTTGCTGATTGATATTGTAGCGTTAATTTAAGGGTAACAAAAAAAAGGAAATTTATCCAATAGCGCAGATTTCATTTCTATGCTACATCGTTCAATTAAATTAAAAATTCAATTTTCATTACCTAAATTCCCATCACCATCATCAGTATTTTCTATTTATCTCCACCCCTTTTTGGAACGATATTTCTATACCTTGCCTGCAATAAATGCAGAATAGATTATGACGAATAAAGACCTTAATTTTGGCAAAGGCTTTATATTCACCAAACATACCCCCGAAGAAATTTCCCATTTCGATCGGGTTTTTGATGTTTTTAAAGACTTGCTCACCCACACTTCTGGCGATATTGAAGAAGCCTTCGAATGGCTCGAAATGCTGGATAAAGAATATGACATTTTTACCGATAAATATACCCTCGCAGATTTTGAAGAAGATCTGAAAAAACGCGGCTACATTAAAGAAGAGGAAAAAGACAAAGATGGAAACACCGGAACCGGAAAAGGAAAAAACATCCTCACCGCAAAGTTGGAAGCAGCATTGCGAGAGTTTGCTCTGGATCAGATCTTCGGAAAACTTAAAAAAAGCGGTATCGGAAATCACAACACCAAAAAAGTCGGTGTCGGTGACGAACGCGATGGAGAAAACCGTTCTTTTCAATACGGCGACGATCTTTCAACCGTCAATATGACCGAGAGTTTAAAAAATGCGCAGATCAACAACGGAATTACAGATCTTCGATTGACGGAAGATGACCTCATCGTCGAAGAAACAAAGCACAAAGCGCAGATGAGCACGGTTTTGATGATCGACATCAGTCACTCCATGATCTTGTACGGCGAAGATCGAATTACTCCGGCAAAAAAAGTCGCCATGGCTTTGGTGGAATTGATCAAAAGAAAATATCCGAAAGATTCCATTGATATTATCGTTTTTGGAAACGAAGCCTGGCCTATCAAAATTAAGGATTTACCATATCTAAAGGTTGGACCTTATCATACAAACACTGTTGCCGGACTGGAATTAGCAATGGACATTTTGCGTCGAAAAAGAAATACGAACAAGCAGATCTTTATGATCACCGACGGGAAACCCAGCTGTATCCAATTACCAACAGGAGAATTTTACATGAACAGCAATGGCTTAGATGAAATGATTGTTAGCCAGTGTTTGACGAAAGCCGCTCAAGCACGGAAACTAAAAATTCCGATCACCACTTTTATGATCGCGCAAGATCCCTATCTGCGGAAATTCGTGGAAGCTTTTACGGCTCAAAATCAGGGTAAAGCTTTCTTAACGGGACTTTCCGGATTAGGAGAAATGATCTTTGAAGACTACGAAAAAAATAGAATAAAAAGAATTTAGAAGAATATTAGATAATAGACTGATAGATAAGAGACTTCAATCAGAATGTTTCAAAATAAATTTAGAAATAAATACATGAAAAAAGATATCACATTTAAAGAATTAAAAAGTTCAGGGTACACCGATAAAACCATCAACGAAGAAATTCAGCAGAATTTAATTGCCCGGATTAAAGCGAAAGAACCGGTCTTCGAAGGACTTTGGGGATACGAAGACACCGTAGTTCCACAATTGAAAAAAGCAATTCTTGCCGGACATCACATTAATCTTTTAGGTTTGCGTGGACAGGCAAAAACAAAGATCGCAAGAAGCATGGTGAATCTTTTAGATGAATATATGCCCATCGTAAAAGGTTCTGAAATTAACGACAGTCCTTTTCACCCTATCTCAAAGTACTCCAGAGATTTGATCGAGGAAAAAGGCGATCTCACTCCGATTTCCTGGGTTCACCGCTCTAACAGATTTTACGAAAAACTAGCGACTCCAGATGTAAATGTAGCAGATTTAATTGGGGACATCGATCCGATCAAAGCAGCGACTTTGAAATTACCTTATTCTGACGAACGCGTCTTGCATTACGGAATGATCCCACGTGCGAACCGCTGTATTTTCGTCTTGAATGAACTTCCCGATTTACAGGCTAGAATTCAGGTTTCCTTATTTAATATTTTGCAGGAAGGTGACATTCAAATTCGTGGTTTTCAGTTAAGAATGCCTTTGGATATTCAGTTTGTCTTCACTGCAAATCCGGAAGATTACACGAATAGAGGAAGTATTGTTACTCCTTTGAAAGATAGAATTGGATCACAGATCTTTACGCATTACCCAAAAACTATTGCACTTGCAAAACAAATTACGGAGCAGGAAGCAAAAATTTCTGCGGAAGATAAAGCGCAGATCACCATTTCTAGTTTGGCAAAAAATCTTTTAGAAGAAGTTGCTTTCGCCGCGAGGGACAGCGAATACGTAGATGCTAAAAGTGGCGTTAGTGCGCGTTTAACCATCAGCGCCATGGAAAATTTAATGGCCGCTGCGAAACTGCGATTGATCGAATCAGACTCAGAAAAAGCAACCATTCGTCTGGTAGATTTCATGTCCATTATTCCATCCATCACCGGAAAGATCGAACTGGTTTACGAAGGTGAACAGGAAGGTGCAGATCACGTTGCGAAAATCTTGATCGACAAAGCCGTGATGGTTCAGTTTGAAAGTATTTTCCCTAAAATTTCAAAACTGGAAAAGGAAGGTCAGAAAAATGCATACACCGATATTATCAGCTGGTTCAATAAAAGTGTGGTCGAATTAAATTACGACGACACCGACGAAGCGTATTTTGCGAAATTGCAGAAGATCACGCCTTTGAATGATGTTGTCGAAGAATATGCCTCAGAATTGAGCAAAGCCGACAAAAATTTCTGCAAAGAATTGGTTTTATGGGCATTGACCATCAGTAAAAAATTAGATAAATCTGATAACGATAATGCCTTTACTTTTGATTCTATCGGAATTGGAAAATATTACAGCAATTAAAAGTGGAAGAATCAGATTAAAAATGATAAAATAATTTTTAGAATTTTTTAAAGAATTTTCTAACTTTTGATTCTCAACGAATTCACCTCTCTTAAAGAAATTTAGGAGAGGTTTTTTCGAGATTAATCCTAAATTATTCCTATTTTGTACGAAGAAAATTTGGTCTTTTATTTCACGGCTGCTAATAACCAGATTATAAGGAAACTATATCTGCATCATTTAGTTTATCATTAAAATTATTATCAAAAACAAAAATGGACTTACTCAATAATATTGCCTGGAACTTTAATGAAACAGAATATGATTCTAAAGAAGGTTTTAATGAAGCTATTTCGCAATATCAAATCAAAATCAAGAAGCAAGAATCATCCTGGAATCCTAACGAAATCGTGATTGAAAACCCAGTGGTTGATATTGTCTTTATGGCCTGGATCGAAGAAAATGGTTTGGCAGAAAACGAAACTCTTTTAGAAGATGAGGATTTCTTTGATGATGAAAGCAATAGTGAGTTCGGTTTATTTCAAGCCGATATTCAGGTTCGTCTTCATGCTGAAAACGGAAAAAATTTCTCAGCTCTGGAATTAATGTACCAATTAGATCAACAGATGAAACCCAAAGAATTGGGCGATGATCTCTTTTTTGAAGGTTTGGGTGGTTTAGAAAGTGACAGTAGGATCCCTAAATTTTATTTATTTTGTGGAAGCTCAGACGATTAAAAACGATTGCGATTTTACTATCCGTCAATGATAAAAATGAACGACTATGAACACCTGTAAGAAAGAAATCTTATCCAAAATTTGCTACACCGATCTGGTTTATGGCAGGATCAATAAAAAACTCAATCTAAAATTATCAAATATGGAGATTGAAAAAACGCTTCTTGAAATCATTCAAAACACCGAAGAAATAAATTTTGAAAAAAGAGGGAAGAATATTTACATTTCTAATGAAAGTGAAGATATCAGGATCACCATAAATTTATTTACCAATCGTGTGATCACCGTGGATCGAATAAAGCAGAAATGAATGTAGAAAGTTCAAATACGTTTATTAATTCAAAATTGAACTTAGAATTTGGAGCGAAGAATTATAAATAATTTTTTTCGAAATAATTTTGTAAATTTAACTTCTGAAAATACAACGTTTGTATTTTAAAAATTAGAATTCGAAACCGCAAAATTTTTATCATGAAAAAGCTGATTTTACTAGGCGTCTTTTTTTTAGTTGCGCCAAAACTGTATTCCCAAACGAATGAAAACTATGAAAAAGGTTATTCGAAGGGATATTTGTCGGTAACCAAACAGTTGCCTGTTGTAATTCCGACTGATTTCGGACTCACCGCTCAAAAGCGATCTGTTCGAACAGAGTTTGAAGGATCTGTTCAAAATAAGGGAACTTCGCCTGTTGCGGCTGTTAATGACACTTACCAACCCTCAGCAATTTCAAACAAAGGTTTGTATGACACCAAAAATGAAGTGAATAGCAACAATGCTTTTGACATTGGTTTTAACAGAGGCAAAGAAGATGGTTTTGCGCATTTAAATTCTGATAAAAAATCTGCTGCAAAGGAGAAAAAATAAGTTCGAAAAATAAATTCGTCATTTTTAATTAAGTTAAGCAGAGAATTTAAATCAAGCAGTTTTATAATATCACCTCATTTAAATTAATTTTTAAATGAGGTTTTTTAATGAAAAATTTCTTTGCGATCCTCCTAAAATGTTGTCTGTTTAATTTGTGTAATTTTGATACAAACAAAAACGATGAAAGCTTTATTATATCTATTTTCCCTGGTCTTCATGCTTCAATGCAAGCCGAAAAGCGAAAAACCATTCACCCAATTTCCAGGCAAACCTGAAGTACCTTCAACCTTAAAAAATACGCACGCAGAACTTCTTGCACAACTTCATCAGTTCACTTTAATTAAAGACAGCAGCGCGAAATTTTCTTTAAAACTACAGGAATTAATGCTGCATCATTTCAAGGAGGAAGAAGATTTTATTTTACCGCCATTGGGTTTATTACCTTCATTAGTCAGCGGCCAACTTCCGGAAAAAACAAAGGACATTATTAAGTTCAGCGGAAACATAAGATCACAAATGGATCACCTAAGCGCCGAACATCAGCTGATCAAAGCCTATATCGAAGAATTAAAAAAAGCTTCAACCGCTGCAAACCAACCCAAAGTTATCGAATTTGAAAAAGAAGTTTCGAAACATGCGGTCAGCGAAGAAGAAGTTTATTTCCCCGCCGCTATTTTGGTGGGAGAATATTTGAAATTAAAAACGGCGACAAAACCCTGATCCTTCATTAAATTTCTGATGAATTCCTACGCGTTCATTATCAACGACAAGAACCTTTAAACTTTTTTTTTCACAACCAAATTCGAAGCTGTTCGGTCAACAATAAAAAATGTTCTGTTCAGATCGCATCGCAGATTTAGTTGTGGAACGAGTCTTGTTTTTAAAAAGAAAAATTTTATAACACAAGGAATATTTGTCTACAGTTCTTCTCAAATATGTTAAACTGGTCATAAACACCCGAATTGATTCCCTGAATTAGAACAGAATATTTATCTTTATCAAACTAGAAACAAATAAAATAATTTAAAAATGGAAATCTTAATCAACACCGATAATAATATAACAGGAACTGCGGAAATGATCACCTATTTCAAAACTTCTGTTGCCGAAGATTTTGACAGATTTAGCGATCACTTAACGCGGATCGAGGTAAAAATTAGCGATGAAAATGGTGACAAAAGCACAGGCAACGACAAGAAATGTGTCATGGAAGCACGCATCAAAGGAATGCAGCCAACCGTGGTAACAAGCCATTCGACCACCGTAGAAAAAGCCGTAAAAGAAGCTTCAGATAAATTAAAAACTTCTCTCGATACCATAATGGGACGATTGAGAAATCATTAAAATCAAAAGAAATTTTTTCTTTTCTCACAAGGCGTTCATTCATTTGGGCGTCTTTTTTGCTTCTCCTATTTTTCGTCATTCATCCCTAATTTTAAAAATAACAATATGATAGAAGGCAGCGAATATATCTTTGATCTCAGCAAAATATTCTTTGGCGATTTCACACTTTTTATTTATTTAGAAGTTATTTTGCGCGTCAGTATCATCATGCTGTATACAATCCTCATCATTCGGTGGATCGGGAAACGCGTTGTTGGTGGACTTGGCAGCGCAGATGTTTTGCTCATCGTTGCCATGGGAAGCGCAGTTGGTGACGCCATGATGTATCCTTCCGTTCCACTTTCTGTGGCTTTAACAGTGATCACACTCATAGCCGCCTTTCAAAAATTGTACGTTTACATTGGCATTAAATACGAACCTGTCCGAAAAATTACAGATCCCAAAGTCACGAAACTCGTGGAAAACGGCCAACTTCTAAAAGAAAACTTTACCGAAGACGACATCGATGAATTCGAAGTCTATATGCTTCTCCGTCAACAGGGAATTAAATTTCTTTCCGAGGTTGAGCACGCCTATTACGAACAATCCGGCGTTTTGAGCGTTTACAAATTCGACGATCCAAAGTCGGAATATTCTATTTTACCCGAACATTTAGATAATTTGAAATAAATAATCAGTCGCTCTTTATCAATATTTCTACATTTTTTTGAGCGCCTTTTTCCGCCCTCCGTTCCCGCTATTTTTTTCCCGCGCTTTTTCCCATGCAAAAAAAATGAGCTCCACTCAGGTCGGGGCGCAGATTACTTAGTAAAAGAAATGTAATTTTTAATTCAAAAAAAATTGTGCGGTTTAAAATAATTTCCTTTCTGTATATTTGAAATCCCTCAAATCAAACTCATTAAAAATAAAAAACAGTTACGGTTATGAAAAAATTGAACTTTTTAAAAATACTCGCTCTCCTTCTCCTTCCATTTACGGCTTTCTCCCAAACCGATAATGCAGAACTTGCAAAAATGTACAGCGAAGATCAAGGCGCCAGAATGGTAAAAGACATCGACTGGAAAACCCTTAGCATGAAAGATAAAGAACGGGAAAGTCGTGTTTATGAAATGATAAAAGCGGACCAGATCATTACAGGAAAAGATTATTATCATTCCGCCATGATCTTCCAGCACGGCTCTGATTCTATCGCTTATGGAATGGCAGTGAAACAGATGAGAAAAGCAATTGACATCGATCCCAAAATTAACCGTTGGCTTTTAGCAGCCGCCATCGACCGCAATTTACTCAGCAGAGATCAGCCCCAGATCTATGGCACTCAGTTTTCCAAAAAAAATGGCGAGAAATGGAAACGTTCCACAATGGACCCGACAAAAATTACTGCGGAAGAACGGAAATACTATGGTGTTGAGAGTCTTGAAGAACAAGTTCAAAAGGAGCGTGAATTGAACCTGACTCCGCTCGCTGAACTGTTTTCTAAATCAGATCCGATCGCAAAGAAGATTGAATTAATACAGGCCGAAAACAAGAAAGGATTAAAATCGGACTATAATATTAGTGAAAACGAAATTAATAGTTTGGGTTATCAACTTCTATCTGATAAAAAAGAAGATGACGCTCTGCAAATATTTACTTTGAATACCAAATTATACCCAAATGCATACAACACTTTTGATAGTTTGGGAGAATGTCTTCTGCTTTTAGGAAAAAAGGAAGAAGGAATAAAAGCCTATAAAAAATCTCTTGAACTGAATCCGAAAAATGAAAATGCAAAAACAGCAATTAGCGATAGTTTAAAAAAAGCTGCACGCTAAACATTATTTCTCAATTTGAATGACACTCGCATCAATAAGCAATTCTAAATTTTTCGATTATTTGATCCTCGCGATAAGATTTCTTCTTGCGGCAACTTTCATTTCTTACGGTTATGGAAAACTAACAGAAGGTCAGTTTAGTTTAACTCCGCTGGAATTACAAAAGCCGATCGGTGAATTAAATTTGATGCAGATCGGATGGTATTTATTTGATCAGCAACCTTTTAAATATTTTATCGGGATCAGTCAAATCGTTTGTGGAATTTTATTGCTTATTAACAGAACAGTATTGATCGGCGCGATCCTTTTTTTACCCATCGCAGTCAATATTCTCATTATCAATCTCACTATTATGCCCGCAGGTTTGGCAAGTGCTTTTGCGTTAAGATTTGCTTCGTATATTCTTTTAGATGGGCTTTTATTTTACCATTATCGTAAACAATGTTTGGAAGGACTTCAAAAACTTCTGCAAAATGTAAAACCGAAATATAAACACCAGTTCTGGACTTTACTCTTCATCCCTCTCCTGGCTTTGATTCTGGAAATTTTGCCTTCTATTCCTAAAGTTTTATGGGGAATTATGCAGGATCCAAAAGGAATGCTGACCTGGATAAAAGAAATGACCGGTTTAATAATGAGAAATTTACAATAAGAAATACTTCTTATTTTTGTAAAAACCAGATGAAGAACATCAAACTAAAAAATGGAAAACAAAAAAACTTCTTTCACGATTTGTACCTATTGTCAAGGACTTGGCAAACAAAAGCGAAGGATCAAAAAGAGTTTGAGACTTCGTTACGAAGCTGAATTAGAAGCCTTTGAAAAAACAAATAGCGAAGGAACGGCTCCAATTCGGCCGGAAGGAACTTTTATGATTTGCCCGGATTGTTCAGGCTCCGGAATAATTCATTCCGAAAACTTTCCTCTTCCAGATGAAAATTATCCACACGTTGCCATTATTGGAGCAGGAATTGGTGGCATCGCTTTAGCAATCGGCTGTTTGCATCGTGGTATTCCTTTTACCATTTTCGAAAAAGACGGTAGTTTTAATGAGCGCTCACAAGGTTATGGTTTAACCCTGCAACAAGCCAGAAAAACCTTAGAAAATTTTGGAATTTTTAATTTAGAAAACGGTATTATTTCCAACCATCATGTTGTACATGCGCCAGATGGAAAAATTGTGGGACAATGGGGAATGCGAAAATGGCTGGGAACAGTTGAAAAATTTACGACCCAAAACAATATTCAAAGAAGCAATATTCATATTGCCCGTCAAAATCTCCGTTTGCAATTGCTGCAACAGTTGGGCGGAGAAAATAAAGTACGATGGAATCACCAATTTACCGGTTATAAAAAAGATTCTGACGGAAAATTGCAGCTTCATTTTTTAGAAGATAATATTCCGAAAATTTACTCTACAGATCTTCTTGTTGGTGCAGATGGAATTAGAAGTGCCGTTCGAAAAACGATCATTCCCGAAGAAAAATTTCCCTTGAGATACTTAGGTTGCATGGTGATTTTAGGTATTTGTGAACTTTCTAAACTTCAACATTTAGAAAATTCTTTACTGGATTCTGAAACTGTTTTTCAAACAGCAAACGGAAAGGAAAGAATTTATATGATGCCTTTCGACCAAAATTCAATCATGTGGCAACTCAGTTTTCCCATAGAAGAATCAGCCGCAAAAAAACTAAGTGACGACGGGAAGTTAGCTCTTAAAAATGAAGCAATTAGAAGGACTCCTTTTCACAGCCCCATTCCAGAGATTTTGCAACTAACAGATGAAGACAAAATTACAGGTTATCCTGTTTACGATCGCGACTTGCTCGATTCTGAAATGCTAAAAAACGCAGATTCGGTCACCTTATTGGGCGATGCTGCGCATCCGATGAGTCCGTTCAAAGGTCAAGGTGCAAACCAAGCTTTACTCGATGCTTTATCTTTGGTTCGGGAAATTTTTAAAAATTGCAAACCTTTATCAAATTGGCGAGAGAATGGAATTAGAGAAAGTGTACTAAATTCTTTTGAACAAGAAATGCTGGAACGAACTGCCACTAAAGTAAAAGATTCCGCCGCCGCCGCAAAATTCCTGCATTCTGAAATTGCACTTTTTGAGGGTGATGAACCGAGAGGACGGGTTTTGAAAAGGAAAGATATTTAAGAAAATTTTTACTGAACCTTTAAACTAATTCTAATCGAATTGAAAAGTATCTTAGCCTTTATAACACTATTACAAAAAACTCATTGACTCAAAGTTTCAAATCAAAAAAGTCACAATCTCTTTCGAAGTGTTTTTTTAGTTACTTTTAAGCACATAAAAAAAACAATAACGCAAATTATTAAACCATGAACTGGAAAAAAGTCCACTTTTATCTGTACACCTTTTGCAGATATTTTTTAGCAACATTTATTATTTCTTATGCTTTTGCCAAAATTTTAGAAACGCAATTTACTTCGCAACCAAGCGTTTATGACAGACCGATCGGTTCACTTTCCGGCTTTCAGTTAACCTGGTATTATTACGGCTACTCCTATTGGTACGGTCTTGTGATCGCCGTTACTCAAATTATAAGTTCAATCCTACTATTTTTCAGAAAAACAACGCGACTTGGTGTTATTTTGTTTCTGACTTTTATCGTTAATATCACCTTAATGGATTTCGCCTATGGAATCGATGAAGCAAAATGGATGGCACTTTTACTCACGATGATGGCATTTTTTGTTCTCTTGTCCGACTACAAAGCTTTCTACAGATATTTCATAACAGAACCTCAACTCTTTTCAGAAGACGAAAGACCAAAATGGATGCTCAAAGCGAAAAATGTGAAGTTTTTTTATATTCCATTGGTATTCATCGGATTTTTTGTACTGCTTTCGGCAATGAAGAAGAAATATATGGGTCTGAATGAATTTTATGGAACCTGGGAAAATACAGCGAATGGAGATCGGTTATATTTCGAAGCGGGAAATTCTTTTCAGATCCTCCAGAAAAACGAATTCAAAAAATCAAATAGCGGCATTTACTCTTTTACCAGAGATTCTTTAAAACTGCAAACTGCAAATGATGAGGAAATATTTTCAGACTTTAAAGACAAATCACCAACATCTAAACCCATTTATTACTTCAAAGGAAAATACAAATTGACTGGTAAATCTTTAAACATTACTTCCGACCAGGTTAATTTGAACTTTAAGAGAATTAGATAAATATTTTTGATTAAGCAAAATGTCAAGCAGTTGTGAATATTTTCTACCTCACAAAGTCGCTTACTTTGATCATAGTTGGTAAGAAAATTATTTACGAAAATATAAACGTCTAAACCAAAAAGCACAATCTCCTTCGAAATTGTACTTTTTAAAATTTGAAAACAAAAGGAATTAATCCTGCATTGCTTCACCATTTTTTCTGTAAACGAAACCTCCACCGTAAATTTGTCTTCTTGCGAAACGGCTCGGCGAATCTGCGTTGACCATTTTGATATATGTATTTCTTGGAACACCAATATATTCGTACATTTTTCCGTTCAAATGCTGAACTTTCAAAATAGATTTCTCCCCCGTCCGCAAAGTCTCCCAATTTTGAGAAACATTTTTAAAACCTCACTTACGCAAAACATTTCCACTCGATAGAAAAGAGTTTTGCTCAGTCTGTGGCGAAAATTCATTCGGACAGAAGAATATTATTAAATCCTTTTTATCAGAAAGATGACTGCAATTATTTATTGGTAAATGTGCTGAATTAATATATATTTGCGCTCGAACAATTTAAAAAAATTAACTTTCAACAATTTAAACGATGAAAAAAACACTACTTATTTTATTAATGCTTTTCGGAATTACTGCATTCAGTCAAAAACAAGTTTTCGCTGTATCCGACATAAAAGAAAAAATTGCACGTCAAAAGATCGTTGCTATTCTTCCTTTTCCTACGACCATTATTTATAAAAAACAACCAAAAAACTTTAGTGCTGAAGCGAATCAAGCTCAGGAATTAAAAATGGCAAAAAACATACAGTCAAGCATGTACACTTTTCTTTTAAGAAAACAGGAAAGATATTCGGTAAAATTTCAAGATATCGATAAAACAAACATTCTGCTGAAGAAAGCCGGAATTGAAGATAATTTAGATTCAATGACGAAAGATGAAATTGCAAAAATTCTTGGTGTTGATGCAGTCATTAGTGGAAAATTTGAACAACAACAAAGTAAAACTGAAGCAGGTGCAATCGCTTCGGCAATAATATTTGGCGGGGTAGGCGGTAAGACTGGTTCCAGCACATTAACTTTAACAATAAATGATGCTAACGATGGTGAACTGTTGTGGAGATTTATGAAAACAATGGACGATAGTATTACCTATTCTCCCGACGATGTAGTCGAAAGTATGATGAGAAAAGTATCCAGAAATTTCCCTTACGAAAAATAAAAACTGCATCAGATGAGGTTGATTTTACTCAGCTTCAAAAAAAATAAGAAAAGACCTCATTCAATTCAGATGAGGTCTTTTGTTATAATTAATACCCGTAGTGCATTATTAAATTATTGAGATTTTAATATTGTTCATATTTCTTTTAAAGACAAATACGTTTACAAGTTGGATAAATGTTAATGCTGTTATTTTACTTAATATTCTGGTTTTAAAACCATTAAAAGATTTTGCATAATTATTTCTGATTTTAAATTGATCG
>NZ_JSYL01000012.1 GCF_000812865.1 Kaistella jeonii
ATCTGATCAACCTATTCCTCATTAGTTGCTCCTCAGCAGAGCTAATTTCCGCTTCAGTTGATAACAACAAATGTAAAACTATTTTAGGACTAAAATTTAAATGTAAATTTGTACAAGGACTATCAATAAATAAAAGTTAAATCTGTAAACTTTTTTTAGGACGGGTCAGAACCTCAAAATTGAGCCTCCGAACCTCAAAAATGACGTTACCTAACCCCAAAAATGGGGTTCCGAACCCCCATCGATGAGCCGACGAACCCCATCGATGGAGCAATTTGCGCCATGCATGAGGTTCTGAACCTGAATTCCTTTTTATAATAATCTGGATGATCATTTGTTGAACAAGAAAAAACCCATCTCAAATCGAAATGGGTCTTTAATCAAAGGGAAAAATTGATTGCTTACTCGGGAATCGCTGGCGCAGTTTTACCACTTCGGTTAAAAAACTGTTTAAGTTCATTTTGTTTTGTCTCATAACCCAGCGTTCCACCTCCCGCCCGATAAGAGGTATAGGCATAATCTGCGAGCGCAGTTTGATAATTATCGTAATCGTGCAGAATTTTTGCATTTCGCATGTTGAGCACCAGAGATTCTAAACGCGCGATCAAACTTTCATAATTTCCACGGCTGTTATAATCGCGGTCAAACTCGTCCCAGTCTACATCGGTTACCGAAAGTTCGGGACTGTTGGTATGAAAGTCTTTCACTTTGTTCACCAAAAGTTTGTTCTGTTCATTGATGCTTCCATAGCGCAGGCGATCTTCTGGGGTTAAGGGAACATTTACATTTTGTAAGGTAGTTTCTAAATCGGTCATCGCCTGCTTGATGGTGGCGAGTTCGGCTGGTGTAAGATGTACACTTCTTAAATTAATGAGTGGCATAATGTTAATTTTTAATTGATTAATAGCCTAAAGATAAAATCATTCCTCAAAAATATACTGAGAGAAAACACCCTTTCTTGCTGGGTTTAATCACCTAAAAATTTGCATAAAAAAGACGCTCTTTAAAAAAAGCGTCTTTATTATAAACTTTTAAGAAATAAATAAGTGAGTGTTCAATTTTTTAGCGGACACCACAACTTAAAATACTAAAAGTCGGTGGAGGATAAAGCTATTTAATTCGTTTGATCATATTCCTTCATTCCTATGTAGTTTTCAGTCAGTTTAATTTCTGGTCGTCCTAAAACGACACCCATATTGACAGCGCATCGAACAAAATATTCTTCTCCTCTTTCTACATTAATCTGTACTTCCTCCTTCGTCTCCAGAGTTCCCGAGAAATTTTGAGATCCAAATACTTTGGTTTTGTAAACAAATTTTTCTCCATTTCGCAAGCGTCCAATAATGGAATCTTTGGAATCTTTGATCTTATAACCCAGCATTGCACCCGCTCCCGCAGAAGGTCTGTAAAAATGGATCAATGCATAATCGCTGTCTTCAGCAAGTCGCGATTTGTTTCTGCTGTTTCTTTTATCTGCAATGTTAACCATAGACGCTTGATCCATATTGCGATATAATTTCGCCGTGATCCTGTAGCACGTACTTCCTAAGGCGGTAGGTTTTTTCACCTGATTTAACTGAATGATATTGGCACCCGCATTTTTGGCAGAACTGGTTGCCTCTGCAATTACTGTATTATAACCACAGTCTGTGCTGAAGCCAGAATCTCCAACTTTTAGATCACCGATGAACTCTGAATTCGTTGGTAATGCTTCTTCTTTTTCTAAAATATAAACCGGCGTGCTTTCCCCTAATTTCTGATAGCTTTTGTTCGCTATTTTTGTTGAAACACTCGCAGCACAACTGGATAATAAGATTGTTAAAGAAAAGAGTAATGATTTGTTCATTTTAATTTGATTAATTGCTAAATTTTTAATGGATTTTGTTCTGGTGTACAGGTAATAAATAAATTTAAATTCTATTCTTCCGGAAATTCAAACAGATCACCAATCGTTCCCTCTTCCGGGAAATCTGCGTCTTTCACATCTTCGTCAATAAAACTGATATGACCTTCCGTAGATTCTACCACATCGAAACCTTCATTAATTTCTTCTGTTGGTTCAGGAAGCGTGATGTTGATCGTCTTCACCTTGCTTTTCGTCAACTGATTTCCGAGGGCTTTTATTCCTTTGATCCCTATAAATTCATCGGTATTGATGATCTCCGGATCTTTTTGTTTGTCCTTATCTTTCGCAAAAATGAGTTCTAAAGTAGAATTGTTCGCCACAATTACATTCTCGATAAACGATTTCGGATGGTCTGAAAGCATGAACTGCTGTACATTGGTCGTGTTTTCGAGTAAAAATCTTTTGATAAAGTAGATCTGCTTTTCCCCATCAAAATAAATAGCGGTGATCGCCTGCTCTGGATTCCATTTTTCCAGGATCAAATAATCGTCATCGAAACGGTTGCTCAATTCAAACGTAATAAGTTTGGCCTCTCCCTGAGAATTGATGGTCAGAATTTTATCATCGCCTTTAAAACTACCCAGCAAAGTTCCTCTCGCATCGGCGTTTAAACGTCGTACGGTATCATCGAACCAAATTTTTCTCGGTGCTAAAGTAGAATGACCTTCTTCTTTGAGATCCACTTTTTTCACCGCATATTTGGTGACGAGATTTCCTTTTGAATCTCTTCCTTTGATACCTAACTCCGAGAAATCAAGTTCAATTTTATTTTTGCGGACTCTGGCATTAGGTTTCAATAAAACGGTTACAGATTCTGCTTCACCATTAGGATTTGCAGAGAAGTAAAGCATTTCTGAACCTTTTTTATCAGAGGCTAATTTGTAATCTGTATTTCGCGTAACACCTGTAACAGAAAAGCGTTTCATGTAAAACGGACCTTCTTTTCCTTCCCGATAGATCATATTGTAAACCGTTCGTTTATCATTCTTTTTCCAGATCGCGACGTGCTCGATATTTTTTCCGATGAAGGTTTTTGGTTCTACTTTGACCACTTTCATGGTACCATCTTTTTGGAAGGTAATAATATCATCAATGTCGGAACAGTCGAATAAATACTGGTCTTTCTTCAGGGAAGTTCCGATAAATCCTTCTTCAAAATTCGCGTAGAATTTTTCGTTTGCCACGGCAACTTTCGTCGCATCGATGGTATCGAAAATTCTGAGTTCAGTTTTGCGTTCTCTTCCTTTGCCGTATTTTTTCTGAATATTAAGGTAATACTCGATCGCATAAGGGATCAAATGCAGCAAATGGTGTTTTACCTGCTCTATTTTTCCTTCGAGTGCTACAATATTTTCTTTGAATTTATCGAGATCAAAACGCGAAATTCTTTTAATTCGAATTTCTGTTAATCTTAAAATATCTTCTTCTGTTACGGCTCTTAATAAATGTTTGGTGTGCGGTTTTAATCCTTTGTCAATGGTCGAAATTACATCTTCCCATGATTTTACTTCTTCAATATCATGGTAAATTCTGTTCTCGATGAATATTCTTTCCAAAGAAGAAAAATGCCAGTTTTCCTGCAATTCGTGGAGTTCAATTTCGAGCTCTTTTTTCAAGAGAGAAACCGTGTGATCGGTATTTCTTCTTAATATTTCTGAAACCGTTAAAAACTCCGGTTTGTCACCAACAATAACGCAGGCATTCGGCGAGATCGGAATTTCACAATCGGTAAATGCGTATAAAGCATCGATGGTTTTGTCGGGCGAAACATCATTATTCAAATAAATATTGATCTCTACTTTATCGGAAGTGTTGTCTTCGATTTTTTTGATCTTGATCTTGCCTTTTTCGTTGGCTTTAATGATCGAATCAATTAAATCACTGGTATTCTTCCCAAAAGGAAGTTCATTAATGCTGAGTGTATTTCTGTCTTTTTGAATGATCCTTGCTCTTGCACGAATTTTTCCGCCACGTTCACCATCGTGATAACTGGAAACATCGAGCATTCCACCCGTTAAAAAATCTGGAAATAATTCGAACTTTTTGCCTTTCAAATGTGCAACTGAAGCATTGATCAATTCATTAAAATTGTGAGGCATGATCTTCGTTGACAACCCTACTCCAATCCCTTCAACTCCTGCAGCGAGAAGCAGCGGAAACTTTACAGGCAGATCGATCGGTTCATTATTTCTGCCATCGTAAGATTTGGACCAGTCAGTCGTTTTCGGATTGAAAACAACCTCTAAAGCAAAAGGTGTTAATCTTGCTTCAATATATCTTGCTGCAGCTGCAGAATCTCCCGTGTAAATATTTCCCCAGTTTCCCTGAGTGTCGATCAATAATTCTTTTTGACCGATTTGCACCATCGCATCGGTAATCGACGCGTCTCCATGAGGATGATACTTCATGGTATTTCCTACAATATTCGCAACTTTGTTGTAACGACCGTCTTCCAACTCTCGCATCGAATGCATAATTCTACGCTGAACCGGCTTGAATCCATCGAAAATTGAAGGAATGGCGCGATCTAATATTACGTAAGACGCATAATCTAAAAACCAGTCTTTGTATAAACCGGAAACTTTTCTTAATGATTCTTCGTGGTGATTTTCTTGTTCTTCCATTAACTTTTTTCTCTCTCTTTATTTGCTTTAATCACTTTGCTTAACGAAAATTTCAGGTCATTTAACTCTTTTTTCTTTAAGTACGAAATGTCATATTTCAAAATAATCGAATTATTTTTTTTGCTTGAAATTGTGATATACAATCTTCTAAGAATGACAAGATCGAGTATTTCATATTTCAACAGTTTATATTTAGGAAATTCATCAGTCGTTGCTTTATTTAAAAACGGAAATATATTCCTGTTCTTAAAAATTAAAGCTTCGCCATCACTGTCATACTCGAAAATTTGTCTTCCTCTAAAATAAAAGACGAGTAAGATCAATGTAGGAATAATTAAGAATAATACAGAACTCGAATCCAGATAATCATAAAAATAACGCTCTAAAAAAAAAGCTAAAACTCCAACCAAAAAAATCATAATGACCAAAGTACTTAAAAAGTGGTATAAGCCAATTCTGCTGCGGTTATTTAATCTCATCTCTCTTAATTTCTTATTTTTTGTGATCTATTTAGAGTTCAATATCACTCAAAACTTCTTTTTTATCGATATCCGGATCTTCAACCACCAGATTTTCCAAGATAAAAGCTTGTCGGTCCGGCGTATTTTTGCCCATATAAAATTCCAGAATTTGTTCGATTGTCTGATCTTTTCCTAAAACTACAGGCTCCAAACGGATATCTTTTCCAATAAAATGTTTAAACTCATCGGGAGAAATTTCTCCTAATCCTTTGAATCGGGTAATCTCAGGGTTTTTTCCAAGTTCGTTTAAAGCTTTAATTCTTTCGGCTTGAGAATAACAATAGCGTGTTTCTTTTTTATTACGAACTCTAAATAAAGGCGTTTGCAAAATATAAAGATGTCCGTTTTTAATTAGATCCGGAAAGAATTGCAGGAAAAAGGTGATCATCAACAAACGGATGTGCATTCCATCAACATCGGCATCTGTAGCGATAATTACGTGATTGTAACGCAGATCTTCCAGAGAATCTTCGATGTTTAAAGCTGCCTGCAAATAATTGAATTCCTCGTTTTCGTAAACAACGCGTTTCGTTAAACCATAACAGTTCAGCGGTTTTCCTTTTAATGAAAATACAGACTGCGTTTCTACATCACGGGATTTGGTAATTGAACCAGAGGCGGAGTCTCCTTCCGTAATAAAGATCATGGTTTCTCCTTTTCTCAGGGCTTTCTGATCATTATAATGCTGTCTGCAATCACGAAGTTTTTTATTGTGAAGAGAAACCTTTTTCGCTCTTTCTCGTGCGAGTTTTTGGATGCCAGAAAGTTCTTTTCGTTCTCTTTCGGAAATAATAATTTTTCGGTGAATTGCTTCTGCAATATCCTGATTTTGATGCAGGAAATTATCGAGTTTATTTTTTAGGAAATTGGTAATGAAAGACCTAACCGTTTCCTTTCCAGGCTCCATTTCATTAGAACCCAGTTTGGTCTTGGTTTGTGATTCGAAAACAGGTTCAACCACTTTGATGGCAACCGCCGCAATGATCGATTTACGAATATCTGCCGCTTCAAAATTCTTATTGAAATATTCCCGGATCGTTTTCACATAAGCTTCCCGGAAAGCATTTAAGTGCGTTCCACCTTGCGTTGTATTTTGTCCGTTGACAAATGAAAAATAAGTTTCAGACTGTGATTTATCAGAATGCGTGATCGCGACTTCGATGTCTTCATCTTTCAAATGAACGATCGGATAGATAATTTCGCCTTCAATTTCTTCCTGAAGCAGATCTTTCAATCCATTTTCAGAGAAATACGTTTCGCCATTAAAAACTATTTTCAAACCTGGATTCAGGTAGCAATAGTTTTTGAGCATCTTTTCGATATACTCTTTCCGAAACTTGTAGTGCGTAAAAATACTGGCATCAGGAATAAAAGTAATTTCGGTTCCGTTTCGATCTGTTGATTCCGTTTCTTTGAAATCTTCTGTAATTATTCCTCTGGAGAATTCCGCGATCTTCATTTTGCCGTCGCGAATAGATCTTACTTTGAAAAACTCTGAAAGCGCGTTCACCGCTTTACTTCCTACTCCATTTAAACCGACTGATTTTTTAAAAGCTTTTGAATCGTACTTTCCACCGGTATTCATTTTAGAAACTGCGTCAACGACTTTTCCTAAAGGAATTCCACGACCATAATCGCGAACTACGGCTTTACCGTCGTCGATCTTAATTTCAATTCTTTTTCCAGATTTCATTACGAATTCATCGATCGAATTATCGATGATTTCTTTGAGCAAAATATAAATTCCGTCGTCTGCAGAAGAACCGTCGCCTAATTTACCAATATACATTCCCGGACGAAGCCGAATATGTTCCTGCCAATCGAGGGTTCTAATATTATCTTCGGAATAATTAACAATGTCGTTTTCGCTCATATTTTTTTGAAAGTGCTTTAAATTCAGGAACTCACAAAAATAGTGAAAGGAAACTGATTTTTAAAATTTTGTGGAAAAGTTTTGATGATGTTCTCAATGTAAATGCAAAGAATTTTATTAAAATCTTTGGATCCACTTCTCGAAAGCGATCATAAAATCGGTGATGAATTTTTCTGTGGCTTCGTTTACAGTTATAGCATCTTCTAACAAACGGTCTTTAACTCCGCCTATATAAGCTGCAGGCTGTTGCATCATTGGAATGTCTAGTGACATCGCCGCATCACGTATATTGTGATTTGCTCCTAAACCGCCAATTGCACTGGGCGAAACGGTTGCAATTGCACCAGGTTTTCCTTTCCAGGAGTTTTCTTTCGGAGGGCGTGATCCAATTTCCATGGCGTTCTTTAAAACTCCGGGAAGAGTTCTGTTGTATTCAGGTGAAACAAAAAGCACGGCGTCTGAATTCTTAATTTCATTTTTAAAATCGGTCCATTCCTGTGGTGGTGACTTTTCAATATCTTCATTAAAAAAACCGAGATCTTTGATTTCTACGATCTTTAATTGTAAATTTTTCGGGGCAAGTCGAATCATTTCGTTTGCTATTTTTCTATTGAAAGATTCTTTGCGTAAACTCCCGACTATAACTGCTACTTTTTTGTTTTCCATAAAATAATTTGATCCCAATTTACGTAAAAAAAACAGGATATTATGAAGTCTGAAAAATTAATTTTAGTCCTAAAAAAAGCGAACCGAAGTCCGCTTTATATTGTAATTGAAATAGTTATTTCTTGATGAATTTTCTGGAGATGATCTCATTTTCAGTATAAACATTAACGATATATTGTCCTTTTGCAAAGGCTTGAACATCGATCTCTTTTGCAGAAGTTTGTTTTACTAATTTTCCGGTCATATCAAAAATACGAACTGTTTTAATGTCTTTAACATTGTCGATCTTAATAAAATCTGAGCTTGGATTTGGATAGATTTTAATCTGATTTTTTTGTGAATCTGATACCGCGAGAGAACTTTGAGTTACCGTAACATCATCAATTCCAAGATAGAAAATATCAGTACAATCGTAATGTCTAAAAACTAATTTCACGTCCTGACCTTTGTAAGAAGAAACATCAACATTAACTACTTTCGCTGCGGCAAGATAACCGCCATCTAAAGTTTCCTCGAATACTGGAGTTTCAGTGCCCGTAAAAGTAGTATTTGCCGGAATTACATAAACTGCGTAATGCTCATCAAATAATTCTTCATCACCAGCTGCTACCTTAAACGTTAATTCTAAATTTCCCGTTGCAGGAAATGTAATTGCAGGACTTGTTAAAGTATTATCGGGAGTGAAAGCTTCTAAATACCAGGAAAATGAAGTCGCAAAATATCCCTGAAAAGAATCAACTTCATTAAGCTGTGCATCTAAAAATTCCCAACTTTCGGTATCGCCATCACGATCTCCGATGGTCCATAATGCTGCAGTTGCTGGTTCAAAATTTTCTTGAAAAACAACTGTTTGTCCGTAATACAATGCACCTAATCCGAGAGCAGATGCCAAAAATAATTTTTTAACCATAACTAATTTAATTTTTTTTAGGCCGCTAATATATAAAAACAAAAAAAGTTTACCGGCAAAACGGTAAACTTTATGATATAAAAAAGTGCTTTTTTAATTACACGTTAAATCTAAAATTCATCATATCACCGTCCTGAACGATGTATTCTTTTCCTTCAACTCCCATTTTTCCGGCTTCTTTCACTTTGGCTTCTGATCCGAATTTCAAAAAGTCTTCATACTTGATCACTTCTGCGCGGATAAATCCTTTTTCGAAATCGGTGTGAATAACTCCGGCTGCTTGTGGCGCGGTCCAACCTTTTCCAATTGTCCAGGCACGAACTTCTTTTACACCTGCTGTAAAATAAGTCTGCAACTGCAACAGATCGTAAGCTTTTCTGATCAACCGGTTAACGCCGGGTTCTGTTAAACCTAATTCTTCCAAAAACATTTCACGCTCTTCGAAAGTATCCAATTCATTGATATCTGCTTCGATCTGCGCGGCTAAAACAACTACTTCGGCATTTTCGTTCTTTGCCATTTCTTCGATCTTCGCGATCCAGTCATTTCCGTTTTTGATTGAATTTTCATCAACATTACAAACATATAAAACCGGTTTATTGGTCAACAACTGAACTTCCGAAATAATTGGAGTAGAAAAATCGTCCATTGGAAATTCACGGGCATTGTTACCTTCCTCCACAAATTTCTGAAGATTAAGTAGCGTTTCGTAAGTCATAACATCCTCCTTTTTACCAGACTTGATGAATTTCTTCGCCTTCTCAACTGATTTTGCCAAGGTTTCAATATCTTTCAACTGAAGTTCGATATCGATAATTTCTTTATCTCTGATAGGATCTACCGTTCCTTCAACGTGAATAATATTTCCGTCTTCAAAACATCTTAAAACGTGAATAATAGCTTCACATTCACGGATGTTTGCCAGGAATTTATTTCCTAAACCTTCGCCTTTACTTGCACCTTTTACCAAACCGGCAATATCTACAATTTCTACCACAGCCGGCAACACTCTTTCGGGTTTTACTAATTTTTCCAGTTCAAACAAACGCTCATCCGGCACAGAAACTGTTCCGATATTGGGTTCGATGGTACAGAAAGGATAGTTAGCCGATTGTGCTTTGGCATTGCTTAAACAGTTAAAAAGGGTTGATTTACCTACATTGGGTAAACCTACGATTCCACATTTCATATCTTTAGTTCAAAGTTTAAAATTGCAGGTTTAAAGTTGATTTAAACCCAGTAAATAACAGTTTGCAAAGATAAAGATTTTGATTGGGTTTATTGCATAAAAAAATCCAGACCGATTTGGACTGGATTTTATAGATATTGTGAAATATTTTAAGGATTTTCTGAATTTGCATTTCTAGCCAGTTCAGCGTCATCTTCAGCTTTTCCTAAATCTTTATCTAAATTGAAAAGGGATTCATCGGTCGCTCGATCGCCGCCTGCAATTTTTAATTTGTCAATAAGATCCATCGCCAGTGTTTCTTCTTCAATCTGTTCTTTTACAAACCATTGTAAGAAATTCCAGGTTGCCCAGTCTTTTTCTTCAAAAGCCATATTAACCAGGTTGTAGATTTTTTCGGTATTTTCAACTTCATGTTTGAAAACTCTGTTGAAACAATCGGTTAGATTTTGAGGATCTCCTTCAGCTCCTTTCAAGGCACTTACGGTTGGTTTTCCGCCTCTGTTTAAAACATATTGCATGAATTTAATGGCATGATTTCTTTCTTCCAGAGAATGTCGCATCAAAAAATTTCCAATTCCATCGTAACCTTTATCAGTTGCCCATATTCCGTAAGACAGGTACGTGTGAGATTGAAACAGTTCAACATTCATTTGTGTGCTTAATGCCTCTTCCAGAGTTGCTGAAATTCTTTTAGTATCCATATTTTAAATTTTAATGATTTTCGTATTTAATATCAAGAATAATTCCTTTGTTCAATTCTTACATTATTTTAAGGATTTTTTAACAAATCAGATAGAAAAAATTAATGTTCAGATGGTTTTAATAATAATTTTTAGCTTGAATTAGTAATTAATTGCATTGATTATCAGTTAAATAAATAAAAGCCTAACTTATCACTACAAAAATAGTTGTACATTAAAAATTTAATTCTACATTTGTATCACTAAACAATTAGTGATATGCAAATTTCTCAATTAACAAAAGCGGAAGAACAAGTGATGCAATATCTGTGGGACTTGCAAAAAGCCTTCCTTAAAGATATTCTGGAGCAGTTCCCAGAACCGAAACCACACACGAATACGGTTTCTACAATCCTGAAAGTTTTAAAAGAAAAAGACTTTGTTGATTATGAAGTTTTCGGGAGACAACATCAATATTTTCCTCTGATATCAAAAGAGAAGTACAGCGGGAAATCAATGAAAAGTCTGGTGAAAAATTATTTTGAAGGATCTTACACGAATGCAGTTTCTTTTCTCGTAGAAAAAAATGAAATCAGTGTCGCAGACCTGGAAATGCTATTGGATGAACTTAAAAATAAAGACTGATGGAAGCACTTTTTTTCTATTTCGCCAAAGTTATTTTGAGTTCGGGAATACTGTTTTTGTACTATAGATTGTTTCTTAAAGACAAGACTTTTCATCATTACAACCGGTTTTATCTGTTAGCAGCAGTTATGATCAGTTTGTTATTGCCTCTATTGAAAGTGAGTTATTTTACACTTGAAGTAAACAGCAATGTGTATTTCCTGATTGATCGATTACAAAACATAAGTTCTCCGAATAATTCTAACAATGATTTCAATTATATTAAAATTGGCGCTTTACTTACTGGATTGGTTGCTGTCTTTTTTCTAGCAAAATTAGTTTTAGGACTGCTTAAAATTCAGATCTTAAAAAAGAAATTTAGGAAAGAAAATTTCGAAGGAATCAGTTTTTATCAAACCAATTTAGAAGAAGCACCATTTTCTTTTTTCAAAAATTTATTCTGGAAAAATTCAATTGAAATTCATTCAGATCTAGGACGTCAAATTCTAAAGCACGAAATGGTTCATATTGAACAGAAACATTCCTGGGATAAAATTTTCCTGGAAATCATCACTTCCCTATTTTGGTTTAATCCTTTCTTTTATCTGATCAAAAAAGAAATCAATTTAATACACGAATATCTGGCTGATAAAAAAGCCCTAAAAAACTCGGACACCAAAGCATTTGCGCAGATGCTTTTGGCAAGTCACTTTTCCGGAAAACTGTTACCTGCAACGAGTCCATTTCTTAGTTCTAACCTCAAAAAAAGATTAACAATGCTTAAAAAATCTAAAACAAAATTCAGTTATGCGCGGCGAATATTAGCGTTGCCTTTATTATTCACTTTAGCTTTTCTGTATTTGGTGAATGCGAAAAATAAAGAAATTAAAACGACAAATCAGGAAATTGAAAAATTAGTTTCCCAATTCAAATCAGAAGATCTTTCTGCTCAAAAAAATAGTGAAAACAAAGAACAAAAAAATTTCGCTTTCGGAACTGATGTAACAAAAACTCATCAGGAACATCCAGAATTATTCATTAATAAGGATACTATCAAATCAGAAAGTCTTCAGAATTCTGCTACTGATCAGAAAAGGATTTTAGATGCTGACAGAAAAGCAGCGGAAGCAGATCAATTAGTAAATTCAAAAGAATTCAAATTGAAAATAAGAATTGCAGAAAAGCGGGCAAAAAAAGCAGACGCACGTGCAAAGGAATTTGAAAAAAAATATAATTCTCCGGAGTTTAAAAAGAAAATTCAGGATGCGGTAGAACAAGCTGTAGAAGCAGACAAAACAATGAATTCTCCGGAATTTAAAAAGAGAATTGAAGATGCCGTAAATAGTGCTGTAAATGCGGAACAGCAAGCAAAAGAAGTAGATAAAGCAGTGAATTCTCCAGCATTTCAAAAGAGAATTAAAGATCCGGAAAAAAACGGTCAAAAATCTTCGGTGAAATTTCTAGGAAATGCAGGTGAAAATATTGATATTTTCATTGATGAAAAACCCGCGACTTCTGCAGAAGCAGAAAGCTTAAACCCCGATAAAATTGAATCAATGAATGTTTATAAAAAAGGATTTGATGGGAAAGTTAAAGGTGCGATTTATATTAAATTGAAAAAGTAATTTATATTTTAAAATAATTTCTAATTCTTCAAAGATGAACAAACTACTTTTTCTTTCAATCTTTATTTTCTGTTTAGGAAATGCTCAAAATCAGCGATTCAGTTATGTCTATCAATTTGTTCCTGATTCTACCAATCAGGCAGACGTAAAATCTGAAATGACGATTCTGGATGTTGTGCCGGAGTTTTCGAAATTCTATAGTGAAACGGTTTTCAAAAGTGATTCCGCTTACAAGAAAGTTTTGGAAAAAGAAATTATTGCAAGTGGCACAATGAATGTAAAAATGGAAAACCGTAAAGGTTTGTTCAGACATACCATTATTAAGGAATCTCCGGAATTCAAGACATTTTTGGTTACAAGAAGCGGGCAAACGAAACTTAAAGTATTAGACGAAAGAAAAATAAACTGGAAAATTTTACCCGAGAAAGAAAAGATCGGCGAATTCCAAACTCAAAAAGCAGAAACGGAAATGTACGGTAGAAAATGGACCGCTTGGTTTACGACCGAGATCCCACTTCAGGAAGGACCTTATAAATTTCATGGTTTGCCCGGATTGATTGTAAAAATTGAAGATCAAAATAAAAGTCATTCTTTCATGCTAAATGCAATAAAAAACCTGACGCAGGAAGAAGTGAAAAATATTGATCCCAATAAAAATTTCGTCTTCGATTCAGGGGATTATCTAAATATGGATCGAGCTGCCTATAAAAAGTTTTATCTGGATAACAGAAATGATCCCAACAAATCGATTCGTTCATCGTTACAGCAATCTAATATTGTACAGGTGAGCGTTGCAGGACAAAAAACAGATATGACTGAATTTCTGCGGGAGCGCGAAAAAAAGGAAAAAGAAAAAATTGCAAAAGACAATAATATTATCGAACTTGATTTACTGAAATAAATTAAAGAAGATAACTGACAATTTTCATATCTCTTTAGATTGAATTTTTCCCTAACTTTATTCTATTAAAAATTCAAAAAATTATCGTCATGGAAAATCACAATCTTACCCACGAATTCCCAGAGCTGGAAGAAAAAATCAATGATTTTAGACTGAATGATGAAGGCTTCAAAAAAATGTATGTGAATTATGAAGAAGTTAACGCACTCATTCAGCATTATGAAGAAGGGGAACAAAATCATACAACAGACGACCATTTAACAGATTTACGAAAAAAAAGAGTTTCCCTAAAAGATAATCTTTATTCCTATTTAAAGGAATAATCGATTTATAACTAAGAATTTATTTGTTTGAGCGACTGAAAAGTCGCTTTTTTGTTTGTTAAAAACCTTATTTATACTAAAGTTTTTATATTTGGGCTTTCTTATTTTTTAAACTTTCTGTAATTTTTAGCATAAAATTTTATTAAATTCTAATACTTACGTTCGTTTTTCACGAAAAAAGCTTACTTTTGCACCGTCAAAAAACGATTATGCAAAACATTAGAAATATCGCAATCATTGCGCACGTTGACCACGGTAAAACGACTTTGGTTGACAAAATCATTCACGCTACCAGTGTTTTCCGAGACAATCAGGAATCTGGAGAATTGATCATGGACAATAATGATCTGGAACGTGAAAGAGGAATTACCATTTTATCAAAAAATATTTCGGTGACTTATAAAGACACCAAAATTAATGTTATCGATACTCCCGGTCACGCCGATTTCGGTGGTGAAGTAGAAAGAGTTTTGAAAATGGCAGATGGTGTTCTACTTCTCGTAGATGCTTTTGAAGGACCAATGCCACAAACAAGATTCGTCTTGCAAAAAGCATTGGAATTAGGATTAAGACCAGTTGTGGTTATCAATAAAGTTGATAAATTAAACTGTCGTCCTGATGAAGTTCACGATAAAGTATTTGATTTATTTTTCAATCTTGATGCTACTGAAGAGCAGTTAGATTTTCCTACTTTCTACGGATCGTCAAAACAAGGCTGGTTTAATACTTCATTGGAACAAACAGAAGATATTTTTCCATTATTAGATGGTATTTTACAATATGTTCCCGCTCCGGAAGCAAAAGAAGGTCCTTTGAGAATGCAGATTGTATCATTAGATTTCTCTTCATTTTTGGGACGAATTGCGATTGGTAAAGTGATGCAAGGTTCTGTAAAAGAATCAGAATGGATTGGTTTAGCACAAGAAGATGGTAAAATCGTCAGAGGAAAAGTAAAAGAACTATACGTTTTTGAAGGTCTTGGAAAAAAGAAAGTTCAGGAAGTAAAAGCAGGTGATATCTGTGCAATCGTTGGTTTTGATAAATTCCAGATTGGTGATTCATTTGTTGACTTAGAAAATCCAGATCCATTGCCAAGAACGGCGATCGATGAGCCAACTTTGAACATGACATTCTCTATTAACAACTCTCCTTTCTTTGGAAAAGATGGTAAATATGTAACTTCAAATCACCTGAAAGAAAGGTTGATGAAAGAGTTAGAGAAAAATTTAGCTTTAAGAGTTGAACCTACCGAAGATGCAAATACATTTTTAGTATTCGGACGTGGTATTCTTCACCTTTCTGTTTTGATCGAAACGATGAGAAGAGAAGGTTACGAGATGACCATTGGTCAACCACAAGTAATCATCAAAGAAATTGATGGTGTAAAATGTGAGCCTTATGAATCTATGGTTGTTGATGTACCGGAAGAATTTTCTTCTAAAGTAATCGATTTGGCAACTCAGAGAAAAGGTGATCTTCACATTATGGAAACAAAAGGTGAAATGCAACATATGGAATTCGAAATTCCTTCAAGAGGTTTGATTGGATTGCGTTCTCAAATGTTGACAGCAACTGCAGGAGAAGCAATTATGGCGCATCGTTTTACAGAATACAAACCTTACAAAGGAGTAATTCCTGGAAGGTTGGTTGGAGTATTGATCAGCAAAACGCAAGGTCCGGCTACAGAATATTCGATTGCCAAATTGCAGGATCGAGGTAAGTTTTTCGTTAGTCCAGGCGAAGAAATTTATGCAGGAATGATCATTGGTGAGCAAAACAAACCGGTAGATATGGTTGTAAATATTGTTGAAGCAAAACAGTTGAACAACATCCGTGCTGCTGGAAAAGATAAAGACGGAAGCATTGCTCCAAAACAATTGTTTTCCTTAGAAGAATGCATGGAATATATTCAGGGTGATGAAGCGATCGAGGTAACTCCAAACTTCATTAGAATGCGTAAGAAAGTGCTTTCCGAAGACGAAAGAAAACGTATTGAAAGAGGCGCGAAAGCTTAATTTTTCTTTACCTATAAAAACATATTAGCTTTTGCTAAATTGATAAAAGAGTTCCAAATTTATTTGGGACTCTTTGTTTTTAAAACACTTTATAGGTTTTTTTGTGCTTAAATCAAAGACTAAATTCTTATCGCTTTTTATATATTTGTAAAATCTTAAAATAAATCTCCACATTCAAATATTAATAATGTCAAAATATTTTTCTAAAGTATCTCTCCTCCTCCTTTTTTTATTATTGATCATTTCTGCATGTACGACACAGAAAAAACCGATAACGAAATCTACTGTTAAAAATACGCCTTCAATTCCAAAAAATCCAAAAGAAACACCAGTAAAAGAGGAAGCAATAAAACTCAATTTACCCGAAGTCAACCGTGAATTTCGTGCAGCCTGGATCGCAACTGTTGCGAATATAAACTGGCCTTCAAAAAATAATTTGACCTCACAGCAACAAAAAGACGAAGCGATTAGAATTTTAGATCTGCTGAAAGATGCTAATTTCAACGCGGTTATCTTTCAGGCAAGACCTTCTGCAGATGCGATGTATAAAAGCAATTTAGAACCGTGGTCTTATTTTTTGACGGGAGAAATTGGCAAAGCTCCTACTCCATATTATGATCCTTTAGAATTTTGGATCACAGAAGCACACAAAAGAGGAATGGAACTTCACGTTTGGCTCAATCCGTACCGAGCTCAACACACGACAGGCGGACCGATTACAAGCGAATCTATCGTGAAAAAAATGCCGGAGCAAATCATTAAGTTGAAAAACGGAATGTTTTGGATGGATCCATCCGACGAAAAAACGCAGGATCATGTTTCTGCAGTCATCAAAGATTTGGTGAAAAGATATGATATTGATGCGATTCATATTGATGATTATTTTTACCCCTACAAAGAATACAATGGAGGAAAGGATTTTCCTGATAGCAGAACCTGGAATATTTACCAGAAATCCGGCGGAAATTTATCGAAAGCAGATTGGCGACGGGGAAATGTAAATAAATTTATCAAAAGAATTCACGACGAAATTAAATCTGAAAAAAGCTACGTTCAGTTCGGAATCAGCCCATTTGGAATCTGGAAACCAGGTTTCCCAGAAGGAATCAAAGGTTCATCGCAATATGACGAATTGTATGCCGATGCCAAATTATGGTTAAATCAAGGTTGGCTGGATTATTTTTCGCCCCAACTTTATTGGAAAAACGACGGACCACAAAGTTTCACCTCATTATTAAAATGGTGGGAAAGTGAAAACACGCAAAAGCGCCATCTTTATCCGGGATTAAATACGGTTGGATTACGCGATGTTTCCGATCGTCCCGCAGAAATTGTACGCCAGATCAATTCTACGCGAAATATCCTTAAAAATGCAGCAGGAACCATTCATTATAGTGTTGATGGATTGTCAAAAAACTTAACAATGTACAATGCGGTGAAAAATTCTTACAAAACCAAAGCTTTGGTTCCTCAAACACCCTGGATCAAAACGACGTCTCTCGATAAGCCAGTTTTATCGATTGATAACGGCAGTAATTCAGCAAATGCGAAATGGAATGCGCGTGATAACCAAAATGTTTTCCAATGGATTCTATATATAAAATACGGCGATACCTGGGAAACCGAAATCCTGGAAAAGAATATTGTCTACAGAAGTTTACCTTTAAATAAAAATGGTAAAAAACTCAACACAATCGCGCTGAAATCTGTGGATCGCTTAGGAAATGAAAGTGATTATGATGCAAAGAGATTATGATTTTGTTGATTTAAATACAGGAAAAACAGAAAACTAAAAACGTTTTTGTACTTATAAAAGAATATCCTACATTTAATAAAAATAAAACTAAATGTTAAAAACAAGAGTGTATGCATTCTTAAATGAGAATTCATATTTTCAGAAATTCATTTATACTTTAATAATTTTAAATGTATTTTCCTTAATTATAGCATCTTACAAAGAAATTTATACTCCTTATGAAATCATTTTCGATGGATTCGAATTTTTCTCTGTAATTGTATTTTCAATCGAATATATATTGAGGTTTTGGACGGCCGATTTAGCATTTGAAAAAGGTTCATCATTTTCTAAAAGAATAAAATTCAGTTTTTCAACATTTGGTCTGATTGATTTATTTGCAATTTTACCTTTTTACCTGCCTTTCATTTTTCCTTTTGATTTGAGGGTTTTAAGAATTTTACGACTATTCAGGCTTTTAAGAATATTTAAATTAGGTCGCTTATCAAAGTCACTTCAAACAATCACCAGTGTTTTAAAAGAATCAAAATCGGAGTTATCAATAACGATTTTCGTTGCATTTATTTTGATGATTTTATCTTCAACATTAATGTTTTATGTGGAAAATGATGCGCAACCGGAAAAATTTGAAAATATTGGACAATCGCTTTGGTGGTCTGTAGCAACTTTGACTACCGTTGGCTATGGTGATATTTATCCGATTACCAATTTGGGTAAGATTTTAAGCTCAGTGATTGCATTGATCGGAATCGGTTTTGTTGCTTTGCCAACCGGAATAATAAGTTCTGCATTTATCAGCCGGATGCAGAGTGAAAAAGAAAAAGGAAAAGGTTGTAAATGCCCAAAATGTGGGACAGAATTTTAAAAAGAACTCTCCCTCTTTATTTTGACATTTCAAATTTCTGATTTTGAATTTCTTCCAATAGATTCCAAGATATTTTAACAAAAAAAATCCCAACTTTTCAGCTGGGATTTTCTATTTAATAAGTAAGATGTTAGAAACTTAAAACTCTTACATCAATTCTTCTGTTTTGTGCTTTGCACTCGTCGGTATCATTATTCACGCAAACCGGAAATTGTGAACCGTAACCTTCAGTTTCTACTCTGTCGGCAGCGATTCCCATCTCCAGTAATTTCAGTTTCGCAGTTTTTGCACGAAGACTTGAAAGTTTCAAGTTGGTATCATCATTTCCTGTATTATCAGTATAACCACCTAATTTTATTTTCATGTTCGGATAAGCATTCATAATCTCCGCTAAGTTGTTAAGCTGAGTTTCAGAACCTGGTTTCAATTCGCTGCTTCCACTTTGAAAAAATAAATTTTCGATCGTAAACCATTTATCATTAGTTAGAACTGATTGATCTTTTGATTTTATTCCATTGTATAAAGCAAATAATTTACTATTTTCACCTAAGGCAATAGTTTTATCAGCTAATTTCACTTGCTGAACATTTCCAGTGTTATATACGTAATCACCATCTGAGTTTAATGTTCCTGTTCCTTGAGTCGCAACAACTGGCGTTGTAGAATTGACTCCCACAACTGTTGCAGTCCCTGCAGAAATTCCTGCTAACCTGTTGAGAGATTCTAATTTTTCTCTTCTGTTTTCCTGAATTTTATCTTTATGTAAAACTGCCAAAGTTGGTGCAATCACCAAAGAAACGATTGACATTAATTTAATCAAAATATTCATCGATGGTCCAGAAGTATCTTTAAATGGATCTCCCACAGTATCTCCTGTTACGGATGCTTTGTGAGGTTCAGAACCTTTGTAATAAGTCTGTCCGTTGATTTCTACTCCTTGTTCAAATGATTTTTTTGCATTATCCCACGCTCCACCTGCATTGTTTTGGAACATTCCCATCAAAACTCCTGTTACAGTAGCTCCTGCTAAAAATCCTCCTAAAACTTCAGGACCGAAAATAAAGCCCATTAATAAAGGGGAAACAAGTGCGATTGCACCTGGAAGCATCATTTTTTTAATGGAAGCGTCTGTAGAGATTGCTACACATTTTTCATATTCAGGAGTTGCTGTTCCTTCCAAAATCCCTGGAATTTCACGGAACTGACGACGAACTTCTTCTACCATTGCCATTGCTGCAGTTCCTACCGCTTTAATTGCTAAAGAGGAGAAAATAAATGGAATCATTCCACCTACAAATAAACCAGCTAAAACATCTGCGCGGTAAATATCAATACCATCGATTCCTGCAATTCCCACGAAAGCTGCAAATAATGCAAGCGCTGTTAAAGCTGCAGAAGCAATTGCAAACCCTTTTCCTGTTGCAGCTGTTGTATTTCCAACCGCATCTAAAATATCAGTTTTTTCCCGAACTTCTTTTGGTAATTCGCTCATTTCAGCAATTCCACCTGCATTATCTGCAATCGGTCCGAATGCATCAATCGCTAATTGCATTGCTGTTGTAGCCATCATTCCGGCTGCAGCAATTGCTACCCCGTAAAGTCCCGCACAAAGAAATGATCCGTAAATACCTCCGGCTAAAACCAGAATCGGTAAAAACGTAGATTCCATACCAACAGAAAGCCCACCGATAATGTTGGTAGCGTGACCTGTAGAAGATTGTTTAACAATACTTTTAACCGGGCCTTTTCCCATTGCGGTATAATATTCAGTGATGATACTCATCAAAGTTCCTACAACCAAACCAACGATTATCGCTCCGAAAACTCCCATCTTGGTGAATTCGTGACCTCTTAAAGTCATGGTTTCGGGCATCAAATAATTTACAAGGAAATAAGAAGAAATTGCGGTCAAAACAATACTTCCCCAGTTTCCTAAGTTTAATGCATTTTGAACTGGTGTCGTATCTAATTCGGCAGTTTCTGCAATTTTGACAAATAAAGTTCCGATCATGGAATAAATAATTCCTGTACCGGCGATTAACATTGGTAAAAGAATCGGTGCAAATCCTCCGAAAAGATCTTGAGAAATCGTTTCGTTACCCAAGACCATGGTCGCTAAAACCGTCGCAACGTAAGAACCAAATAAATCGGCTCCCATTCCGGCAACATCTCCTACATTATCTCCTACGTTATCAGCGATCGTGGCTGGATTTCTAGGATCATCTTCCGGAATTCCGGCTTCTACTTTTCCAACTAAATCAGCTCCAACATCGGCAGCTTTAGTATAAATTCCACCACCTACTCTGGCGAAAAGAGCAATTGATTCTGCACCTAAAGAAAATCCGGTAAGGATTTCAATTGCTTTTTCCATCTCATGAGAATTGGCCATTGCATCTGGTGCAAAAATTTGTTTAATAACCAGGTATAATGAACCCAATCCTAAAACTGCTAAACCAGCAACACCCATTCCCATTACAGAACCTCCGGTGAAAGAAACTTTCAAGGCTTTTGCAAGAGAAGTTTTTGCAGCTTCTGCCGTTCTCACATTCGATTTTGTGGCGATTTTCATCCCAATAAAACCTGCCGAAGCAGAAAGAATAGCACCTAAGATAAACGAAATACCCAAACTCCAGTGGGAATTTGAACTTGAAGCGCCCATTAAACCAAGTAAAACGGCAACGATAATTACGAAATAACCCATCACTTTGTATTCCGCTTTCAAAAACGCCATCGCTCCATCAGAAATGTAGCCAGCAATTTCCTGCATTCGGGTGCTTCCTGCGTTTTGTTTGGTCACCCAAGAACTCTGAATAAAAGTGTAGATCAAGGCAATAATACCAAATATTGGTACTAAATAAAATAGATTCATAGTTTATAATTTAATGTTAATTTTTTGTTAAATAAAATGCAAGCCGAAAGTACAAATTTTATTTTAAAATGTGGCTCATTTTCTTCGTAAAAACAAAAAAGACAGAGTAGAAATTCTGTCTTTTTATAAATATTAATCGTTTTAATTAACCTCCAAATTTATTTGCATAATCTTGCTCTGAAGCCTGGATCACTTTTTTAGCGTGTTCTGCTCCATAAACCTCCTGTATTCTACATTTTGCAGGTTCATCCGGAAGATTTTTATAGGTTAAGAAATAATGCATCAGTCTTTTCACTTCAGCTTGTGGCAAATCTTCGATATCGCGGAAATGACCGAAAGCATGATCGCCTTTCATCACTGCAACGATTTTGTCATCAGCTTCGCCTTTATCGATCATTTTGAATCCACCAATTGGAATTGCTTCCAACAACATTCCACCTGAATGGATATTGTGAGAACTCAAAACACAAATATCCAGCGGATCTAAATCACCCGTTGTGACATCGGTTGCGCCACTTTCGATCGCAAGTTTTAAAACTTCGTCATGACAATATGTTCTTGGAATAAAACCATATAATGCCGGAATGATATTCGAGAATTGCTGCGGACGGTCAACCTTTAAGTAGCCACTCTCTTTATCCACTTCATATTTAATGGTATCGCTTGGAACGATCTCCACAAAAACATTCACAATATCTGGCGCCTCGCTCCCTACGGGAATTCCATGCCAAGGATGGGCTTTAAAATTTGGTATCATTATTATTTTTAATTTACTATTAAGTTTTCTTTTCTTAAATCTTCGATCGTCTGTGAAATAAAATCTGCGTCATTCATATAATTCATTAAAAAAACCGTTTTGAAATCATCCAAAGTCGAATTATCGTTTAGATTTTCATACGTTTTATGCAAAAGATGCAGGGTATTATTTTTACAGTTGACTACATTTTTCCATAAATTTTTGGTGAGATAAAGTTGTTGCGATGCGTTGTAGTCAAACTCTTCATTAATGGTTTTTTCAACCAAAAAGATAAATTCGTGCGGCGCTAAATTTCGGTCAAATTTGGTCACTAAATTTGAGGGTTTCAATCGCTCCAGAAACAAAGTTATTCTTTCGTAGGCATGAACTCGTTGCTCAGAATTTCCTTTTACCGTTAATAATTTGATCTCCTGATTTTTCAATTTAATGTAGCTGAAAACAAACTGTCGGATATAAATCAGAAAAGGTAAAGCAATCACTAAAGCAAATGCATACGGAAAATAAGGCCAATCAATCATATGGAATATTGAGGTTGCAAAATTACTAATAATTTGCTACTTTTTATAAAAGTTTTTCAACAAATCTTTTTTGGAATTTTCCAGCACTGGATATTCCTGCAAAACCGAGCCAAAACTTTTGAAGAAAACCTCAATTCCACGGATGCTTCCACCCATAAAGTTAAAAGATTTTTCGTGAATGTTTTCTTTCAGAATGCGGTCAATCAGGAAGGAAGCACCATTATCAGATTTATATTGATCATCATTGATTAATCCTAAAAGTGAAAATTGATTTTCATCATCAATAATAATTGCCATATTCGTAAGATCATTTTCTTTGTAGGAACCAAAAAGCCTTAATTTATTTTCACTTTCTAAGAAATTCATGTACGTGAAAAATTGATCCATATCTCCTTTTTTATCTAAACCTTTGAAATTATTTTTGATAAAATCTAAAAAATCAGCAGCTCTTAATTCTTTAAAATTCAAATATTGCGCGGTTTTTACAGTAGATTTTCTTCCTTTAAAATAGTTTTTTCTTAAAAGTTGATAGTCGGTCTTCTCAATAAAATAATTTTTTTTCTTTTTTAAATTTTGGGCGAGTAAATTTTTATCATTAAAAAAATAAGAAAATACTTTGAAGTTTTTCTGCAAAAAGTTTAAAAACTGAAGTTCGATTTCGTCGTTACTTTTTAGTCCAAAAACCCCAAGTTGCTGACAAAAAAGCGGCATGATCACAATTCGGAAACCCAATTTTTTCTTGATCGGAATCGGCATTACAAATTCATAATCTCCATAAACAAGAAGTTCCCAAGACTCGCAAAGCACATCGAGTACCTCCTTTTTTGCGTACTGATTTTTTTGTAAAGACTGATCTAAACACTTGCTATACCGAGAAAAATCGACTTCTTTATATTTCAGTTTTTTGATCATAATAAATTTTCGTCGGCAAAACTTAAATAAGAATTTTGGGTAATAATTAAATGATCGAGCAGTTGAATATTCAAAATTTTTCCGCCTTCACTTATTTGTTTGGTTATTTTCAAATCTTCCTGACTTGGTTTTAAATTTCCTGAGGGATGATTATGAGCGATGACAATTCCCGTTGCAAAATTTTCAAGGGCAGCTTTGAATAAGATTCTTACATCAACCACAGACTGGTTGATTCCGCCTGATGAAAGTTTTGATTTTCCTAAAATTCGATTGCTTTGATTCATGAAAACAACCCAAAACTCTTCAGTTTGTAAATCTCCCAAAAACGGCTGCAAAACTTTAAAAAGATCTGAACTCGAATTGATCTGAATTTTTTCGGGAACTTCCTGCGAGGCTCTTCTTCTGCCGATTTCCAATGCTGTTGCTATTGAAATTGATTTGGCTTCTCCAATGCCTTTAAATTTTATAAGATCTGAAATTTGCAGGAGTGATAAATTATGCCAGTTATTTCCGACGGAATCGAGAATTTTTCTTCCTAATTCTACGGCCGAATCTTCGCGGTTTCCGCTGCCCATAATAATCGCTAACAACTCTGCATCAGAAAGCGAATTTTTACCTTTCAGTAAAAATTTTTCTCTGGGGCGATCGTCTTCTGCGAGGAATTTTATAGACATTTATTTGATGAGTAATAAGTGAATAATAATTAATATAACTCTCTTGTAATTAATAAAATGCGTAGAGAATTAAAGGTTTTTTGGAGTTATCAATATATTTTTCTGCTGTTCGAAAAAATTCTTTCGAAATCATGGGACAACCTAAACTCAAACAGGCAGGTTCAGAGCTTTCTTCATTTTTAATACAGGGAAATGAATGCATAACAATTGCACGTTTCACAGCATTACTATTGGTTCTGTCAAGTCCTTTTAAACGATAAGATTTTCCAAAAGTTCCAAGATAGGAATTTCCAATTTCATATTTCCCCACGGAACTTTGATAAGAATTTTCAATATTACTGAAACGCAACGAATTGGAATTTTTGATAACTGAACCTGAACCGTGCGAAACAATCGCTTTTTCCACTATTCTTTCCTTTTTCAAATCATAAATAAAAAATCTGAATTTGCTGGAAGGAATTTTAAAATCTATAAAAATCGCGAGGTCTTGATTATAATTTTTTCCTTTGATGAAATTTTTAACTTCTGAAATTTTTGCACTGGAAATTGATTGTGCTGAGATGCCACAAAAAAGTAAAAAACTAATTACAAGTAAAATCTTTTTCAAATCCTGATATTATATTTTTAATAAATAATTTGACCGTCTTTCATTACCAATTTACGGTCGGTTGTATCTGCAAGATGAATGTTGTGCGTCACGATCACAAATGTTTGATTGTATTTAGATCGTAAATCAAAAAATAGTTGGTGCAGATCGTCGGCATTTTTTGAGTCTAAATTTCCTGTTGGTTCATCGGCAAAAATAATTTTCGGAGAATTGATAAGCGCTCTTGCAACTGCAGCTCTCTGCGCTTCTCCTCCCGACATTTCGCTCGGTTTATGATGAAGTCGATGTGCAATATTAAGATCTTCAAAAAGGGAATAGGCTTTTTCTAAAGATTCTTTTTCGTTCTTACCCGAAATTCTGGTAGGTAACAAAACATTTTCTAATGCTGTGAATTCTGGTAAAAGCTGATGAAACTGAAAGACAAATCCAATATTTTCATTGCGGAATTTCGAGAGTTGGCGGTCATTCATATTGATAAAAGACTGTCCTGCTAAAGTAATTTCTGTGTCAAAATTTTTCGGATTTGTAGGCGTATCCAAAGTACCGAGAATCTGCAGAAGTGTTGATTTTCCGGCACCTGATTCACCGACAATCGAAATCACTTCGCCTTCTTTGATATGGATGTCTACGCCTTTCAAAACTTCTAAATCTCCGTACGATTTATGAATATTACTTGCTTTTATCATGGTTTCAAAATTAGTGAAAATGATTGTAATCTGCGATTTATTTAATGCCTTTTTGCGCAAGGGCGAAGTGCATTGTTGGAGCTCGTTTATAAATTAGGCGGCGGCTTTGCCGTCGCCTAATTTATAAACAGCGACTGCACGCAGACCGACCCGAGAAATGGCAGAAGCTTTGGCGAGGGTTGCGCCCAAATAAAAAATCCTTCCAACATTAATTGAAAGGATTCATATAAAGTACTGTTAAAATTTAGAGCAGCAACGTTAACGGCTGTTCCAAATAAGTTCTTAAAGTCTGTAAAAATTGTGCTCCAGTTGCACCATCAACAACGCGATGATCGCATGCAAGAGAAAGTTTCATCGTATTCCCGACAACAATTTGTCCGTCTTTTACGATTGGTTTTTCGATGATCGCACCAACGGATAAAATCGCTGAATTCGGCTGGTTGATGATTGAAGTAAAGGTTTCGATCCCGAACATTCCTAAATTAGAAATGGAGAATGTAGAACCTTCCATTTCGTTGGCTTTCAAACCTTTCGATTTCGCTCTTCCTGCTAAATCTTTTACGCTTTCAGAAATCTGGTTATAATTCATTTGATCTGCATTTTTCAACACAGGAACAACCAAACCGTCTGGAATTGCTACTGCAACGCCAACATTGATATTTCCGTGGTGAATAATTTTATCAGCTTGCCAACTTGAATTTACCTGCGGATGTTTTCTTAAAGCCATCGCAGTCGCTTTAATGATCATATCGTTAAAAGAAATTTTGGTATCTGGTAAGGAATTGATTTCTTTTCGAGCTACAATCGCTTTATCCATGTTGATCTCAACAATCAGATAATAATGAGGGGCTGTAAATTTACTTTCAGAAAGTCTTTTCGCGATAATATTTCTAACCTGAGAATTTGGGGTCTCAGAATCCTGTCCCTGAACGAAATTCATTGTTGTCTGAGCCGGCGCTGCGGAAACCGTATCACTTGGCTTGTTATCACTCGCAGCAACTTCTTTCGTACTTGGCGTGAATCCTTCGATATCTTTTCTTACAATTCGTCCGTTTTCCCCAGTTCCTTTTAAAGAATGAACATCGATTCCTTTGTCTTCTGCCATTTTCTTGGCTAAAGGAGAAATCGCAACTCTTTCAGAATTGCTTGCAGAAACTTGTTTGGTATTTTCAGTTTGTTCAGATTTCGGAGTTTCTGTTATTTCTGTTTTCTCAGGAGATTTGTGTTCAGAAACTGCAGCTTTCGGCGCAGCATCTTTTTTTCCACCGCCAGAAACGACAGCAGAGACATCAGTTCCTTCCGGTCCAATGATTGCTAAAACAGAATCAACCGGATTTGCTCCACCTTCCTCTGTTCCAACATATAATAAAGTTCCGTTAAATTCTGATTCGAAATCCTGAACAGCTTTATCGGTTTCAATTTCAGCCAGGATATCTCCTTCTTTAACTGCATCACCAACTTTTTTGTGCCATTTCGCCACTTTTCCTTCCGTCATGGTATCTGAAAGTCGGGGCATGGTAATCACTTCAACTCCAGCAGGAATTTCTGCAGAACCTTTGCTTTCATCAGATTTAGAAGTTTGCTCAGTAGAAACTTTTTCCTCCGTTTTATTTTCTTCTGTTGATTTTTGGTCCGCAGTATCTGACTTTTTATCTTCAGAACTACCACCTTTTAAAGCAGAAATATCTTCACCTTCCGCACCAATAATGGCTAAAACTGAATCTACGGGAGATGATCCACCTTCTTCAGTCCCAATATATAAAAGCGTTCCATTGATTTCCGATTCGAAATCCTGAACGGCTTTGTCTGTTTCAATTTCGGCTAAGATATCGCCTTCTTTTACGGTGTCGCCTACTTTCTTGTGCCATTTCGCCACTTTTCCGTCTGTCATCGTATCAGAAAGTCGGGGCATGGTTATTACTTCTGCCATAATTTTTATTTTTTAATTATTCCTTACCCTAAATCCCTCTCTAACAGACAGTGATTTTTTGAGCAGGTAATTTTTAGTTATTCTCTAATTTATTTAAAAACGGATAATCTTCCTGGGCGTAAACATATTCGTACAATTTATCCTGCGTTGGATATGGAGATTGCTCCATAAATTCTACACATTCGTCAACAAATTCTCTGGATTTTTCATCAGTAGCAGCTAATTCTTCTTCAGTCGCCCATTTATTTTCTAAAATTCTATGTTTTACGATTTCGATCGGATCATCTTTTTTGCGTTCTGCAACTTCATCTTTGGTTCGGTAAGCTTCTGCATCAGACATTGAGTGTCCTCTGTAACGATAAGTTCGCGCTTCAATAAATGTTGGTCCGTCTCCTCTTCTTGCTCTTTCGATCGCTTCATAAGCTGCTTCTGCAACTTTTACAGGATCCATAGCATCTACAGGAAGACAAGGCATTTCATAACCTAAACCTAATTTGTAAATATCTTCGTGATTCGCAGTTCTTCCAACGGAAGTCCCCATCGCATACCCATTATTTTCAACTACAAAAACGACTGGTAATCTCCAGTTCATTGCCATGTTGAACGTTTCGTGAAGTGAACCTTGGCGTGCTGCTCCATCTCCGAAGAAACAAATATTTACACCGCCAGTTTCAAAATATTTATCAGCAAAAGCGATTCCTGCTCCCAAAGGAATTTGACCGCCTACAATTCCGTGACCGCCATAAAATCTTTTTTCTTTGCTGAAAATGTGCATAGAACCACCCATTCCACCAGAAGTTCCAGTAGCTTTACCGCATAATTCTGCCATAATTCTTTTCGGATCCACTCCCATTGCCATTGCGTGAACGTGGCATCTATAAGCGGTGATCATGCTGTCTTTGGATAAATCCATGGCATGAGCAAAACCTGCAGGAATTGCTTCCTGACCATTATATAAGTGTAAAAATCCTCTGATTTTCTGTTTTAAATAAAGAGATCGGCATTTGTCTTCAAACCTTCTCCACATTGTCATTTCTTCATACCATTTAAGGTAAACTTCTTTCGAAAATTCTTTCATGAGTTAGCTGTTGCTTTTTTAGATACACAGAACCGTTCGGTTTTATGTCTGTTGGAAATATTCAGCAAAAATAATAAAAATCTTTGTCTTTATTGGTAGCATATCAAAACAAAGTTGAGTTTCTAACCAATAAAAAATATTACTTTTGAAAGCACAATCTTATTTATGATGAAAACCCGCGATTCGTTTATTATTACCATTTCAAAAATCATCTCTAATTTTTTCAATCCACTGACTTCGCTTTTTATATTTTTTATTTATCGCAATTTACAATTACATACTTTCAAAGAAACTATTTATCTATTTTTACCCCTATTTCTCTTTACCGCTGTTCCTATTTATTTATGGATCATATGGAATGTAAAAAAGGGAAAATACACGAATATGGACGTTTCTAACCGTAAACAAAGGAAAAGTCTTTACTTTGTGATCGCTGGTATTTTACTAGCTTACCTTTTATATGATTATTTGGTCAATCAAAATACAGACCTGATCATTTTATTTATTCTTCTTTTGCTTTTCGCAATGCAGGTCAGTAACTATTTTATTAAAAGTTCAATGCACACTTCATTCAATATTTTTGTAGCGGCTTTGTTTTTTGCGGTAAATCCGATGATGGGATTGATCTGGTTCGGAATTGCAATTACAGTTGGGGTTACCCGAATTATTCTAAAAATGCATACGACTAAAGAAGTGTTTGCAGGAGCAGCGGTCGCGATTTTAGTTTCTTTTATTTACCTTTATGCCAATATCCAAATTCAGTCTTAAACTTATGAAAATAAATCATCTTACACCTTCCGAAGAAATCTTAATGAGTATTTTGTGGAAACTCGATTCTGCTTATATGAAAGATGTCATCGAGCATTATCCTGAACCAAAACCGCATCAAAATACAATTTCTACTTTCATGAAAATTTTAGTGGAAAAAGAATTTTTGACCACCGAAAAAGAAGGCCGAATTTTCAAATACACCGTTGCAGTTCCGTTTGATGTCTACCGAAAGTTTCTACTGAAGAATTTTTTGAAAAGTTATTTTGATGATTCTGCGAGTGAATTGATGAAAACTTTGCTGGATGAAAACTTGCTCCAATTTTCAGATCTCCACCAGTTTTTTGAGATAAAAACCATTGGCAATCCGATCGTGGACCACAGAGAAAAAGACGAATCTATAAGCGATTTTATTGAAGAAATTACCTCCAAAAAGAAATCAAAAAAGAAAAGTAAAAAAAAGAAGGATAAGAAGAATAAATAGAAAATTATTACATCAACTTTCATTTGTATTACAGTTAATCAAATCATTTAAATTAAGCAGAATGCGAGAAAAATTCAGAGAGATTTTTGGTAAGACAGATGATATTTTTCGCGAATATCCCATGGTTTTACTCATGGCATTTTTAGCTGCGGTATCTTTTATGGCGACTGCGCGAGGAAATTTTAACCTAAATCATAATGATTTTGTTTTCGTTAAATTTGGTTTAGTTTCCTGTTTGGGAATTTCTTTAATGTTTGGTTTAAAAATACTTTCACAACGCATTGGAAAAGGTATTTTATTTGAAATATTAGGTGTTATTTTTTTAATTTTATTTTACTATTTACTTCCAGAGACAGAAAAATATTTTACAGAACCCTATGCGTTTCTGCTTATTCCCACTTTCATTTTATCGCATTTACTCGTCTCATTCATAGCCTTTTTTGGAGAAAAAAAAGAACTCAATTTCTGGCAATACAATAAAAACCTTTTCATCAATATCTTCTTAACTTCAGTATTTACTGGAGTTTTAATTGGCGGCGTTGAACTGGCAATTTTGGCAGTTGACAAGCTCTTTGATTTTAATTTTAATAGTCATTATTATCTCCAAACCTTTTATTTTCTTGCAATTTTTGGCAGTTGTTTTATCTTTCTACTCTTTAATGAAAAGGGGTTGCAAGATTTAGAAAAAGATGGAAACTATCCTTTAATTCTAAAATTTTTTACGCAGTATATTCTGATTCCTCTCCTTCTTATTTACGTAGTTATTCTTTATTTCGATGGCGCAAAAATTTTGATCAATTGGGAACTTCCGCGCGGATGGGTTTCTTACTTGGTTTTAGCTTATTCTATTGTAGGGATTTTAGGTTTGTTGCTGGTTCATCCATTAAAGCAAGAGGCTGCAAAATCCTGGGTGAAAATATTTTCTAAAATATTTTATTATACGATGATTCCTTTGATCGTCTTACTTTTCATTGCAATTTTTACCAGAATTCTACAATACGGCTATACAGAACCGAGGTATTTCGTTCTGTTACTAGCACTTTGGCTCACTGCAGTTGTTTTGTATTTTGTATTTACAAGAAGAAATACCATCAAATTTATTCCAATGAGTTTATTTGCTTTTGGTTTATTTGCTTTGATTTTCCCTTATCTCAATACATTTTCTGTAGCAAAGAGAAGTCAAAAAACTGAATTACAAAAGATCTTGGTTGAAAATAAACTATTGGAAAACGGAAAGATCAATTTTGCTAAGAAAGTTTCCGATACTATTGCAGATGAAATATCCGATAAGTTTAAATTTTTGGCAGAAAGGAAAGCAGGAGATTTTTTGTTCAAATATTTAAAAGCAAATGATCAAAAAATATTTGCTAAAAATATAGAGAAAGCTGATTTTTACAAGATAGAAAATGATATCAGAAATCGCTTTTCAAACATTGAAAATACAAACAGAAAAACAGGAGAAATTCGTTTGGAATTGGTCTCTCTAGCGAAATTTGAAAGTATTGAAAACTTTGATTATATGATCAATGTTCCTTATTCAGAAGAAAATAAATTCATTTTAAACGGCGATAAATTCCAGATCAATAATCAACAATACAAAGAGAAATTGTTGACCATCAAAATAAGTGATAAAGAATGGAATCTTACCCCATTTATCCTTCAGACTTTGAAAAAATACGAAGGTCAAAAAGGAAATATCGAAGTCACTGAAATTACTGCAGAAAAAGATTTAGGAAATTATCGTTTAAAAATAGTGTTCGCCAATTTGGTCAACGAAAAGATGGATAATGTGAAAATGTTAAACAACGGAATTTATTACAGTCCACCAATTTTATTAGTAAAAAAGAAATAAAAAAAAGCGACTTTAAAAAAAGTCGCTTAAATTATTTAGGTAAGTTTCTACCAGTTAGATCCACCTCCACTTCGGCTTCCACCTCCGTATCCGCTTCCACCACCGCTTCCGCCACGACTTCCACCGCCGTAACCACCACCTCCGCCTCCGCTTCGGTTGTTGTCAAAACTTCTTCTTGGTTTGTCTTCTCTTGGTTTAGCTTCAGAAATGTTAAGTTCTTTACCATCCAATTCTTTTCCGTTTAGAGCTTCGATAGCATTCTTGCCATCTTCGTCGCTCATTTCTACAAAACCGAAACCTCTGGATCTCCCAGTTTCTCTGTCTGTAATAATTTTGGCAGACGATACGTCACCAAATTCTGAAAATAAATCTTGCAACGATTGTTCTTGAGTTGCATAGTTAATGTTTGAAACAAAAATGTTCATCATAAAAAAAATTAAAAAATTAATACTTGATTGTAAATTATAAATGAAACTCAACAATGGATGAACATCAATTGACTTCGCATATAAAAACAGGTGCAAGATACAATATAAAATTAATAATAACAATATTTTATTTAAAGTTTAATCAACTATTTTTCCTTCTTTCGCTTCTAAAAGTTTGAACCAATCTTCCCGCTCCAAATTAACGCTTAAACTATTTTTAAATTTAATAATATTCTCTGCGCGCGAAGTCCCGATAACAGGAAATATTTTGGCTGGATGTTTCAAAATAAAGGCCAGTAAAATTTGATTTTCTTCTGCATTATATTTTTCGCAAAGAGTCCCAAGAATTTTTTTTATTCTTGAATTTTCTGCAGAATCTTCCGAAAAATAATTTCCCATGACAGAATAAGCCATTGGTTTTAGTTTTTTGAGCATCATTTGATCCAGCGTTCCATCGTAAAAAGCTTTAGTTTGATTCAAAGATATTTCTACCTGATTGGTGATTATTGGAAAAGCATTATTAATCAAATCAAATTGGGACGGCGAAAAATTTGAAACTCCGAAATGACGGACTTTATGCTGCTCTCTTAATATATTGAAAGTTTCAGCGATTTCATCTGGATTCATTAATGGTGATGGACGATGAAGCAGGAGCAGATCAAGATAATCAGTCTTTAAATTTTCTAAACTTTGGTCAACCGATCTTAAAATATGTTCCTTCGAATAATTGTAAGATTTAAGGGTGAAATTTCTATTTTCGCAGGGCATTTCGATTGCACATTTAGAAATAAACTGCACTTCTTCCCTCTTCACATTCATTTCCGAAAATGAATCACCAAATAATTTTTCCGTCGTGTGATTTCCATAAATATCTGCATGATCAAAGGTGGAAAGCTTTTGTTCCACAGAAGTTTCAATTAATTTTTGTACTTCTTTTTTGGAATGATTAGCGCCCCAAATTCCCCATCGCATGGTTCCTATAATGATTGGTGAAAAATTCATAATGATATTTTTTTCAAAATTAAAAAATAACCTCTCAAGTTTTAACATTTGAAACTTATATTTTCAGCATAATATTTTTAACTTTGAGAAAAATTTTATCAGTTATGAAGAAGCTTTCTATTTTTTTACTGTCCTTATTTTCGGTTTTAATGTTTTCGCAATTTGTAAGTCCGGGAACTGGAATTACCTATAATTTAGCATCACTTTCAACGGCAGCTCCCACTGTGGTTGTAAATAACGGCACTTATTACCAAATGACAGCAAATGTGACCATTTCTGTAGGCGATAAGCTTTTGATGGATGAAAATACTACTCTGAAAATCGACGGCGCAGTACAACTTACGATTTTTGGAACTTATGATACAACTTCAACTAATTTTCTAATTACCGCAACCACTCCGGCAACTGTTTTTAAAGGAATTAGATTTGAAGAAGGTTCGGCGGCAACTTTTAAAAATACCATTTTAGAATATGGTGGTGGAATTCAGGTTTTGACTGCTACTTTTTTAATGGATAACTGTACAGTAAGAAATTTTAAATCAGGATTGGTAACCGGTGCTGCAATCAACTTCTCCCGCGGAAATCCTGTGGTTAAAAATTCTACTTTTAAAGATAATGATCTGCCCGCAGTTGCTTCAGGAGCGAACCAATCTGTAGTCTTGGAGTTTTCAAATAATTATCTTTCCGGAAATACGAAATTAAACTCCAATCGCCCACAAATTAATATGGGACCAAGTGGAACTGGTACAACCAAGATTTTAAATAATATTGTACTCGGAGACAGAACTCTAACCAAAGTAGGTGGCATTTCTGTTTCTTCACTTTTAGGAGTAGAAAACAATGTGTTGATCGATGGAAATACGGTTACAGACAACCGTTACGGAATTACATGCGCAGGAAATGCTTCTTCTGGAACGATTTCTAACAATATTTTGACGAATAATAATTCTGAAAATATTCCAAACAACGGCGGTAGTGGAATTTCTTTAAACGGAAGCGGAACTGTTGGTGCAGGATTTAAAATTGAAAAAAATCAGATTCGTGGGAATCTTTGGGGAGTGACGATGATCGGAACAGCGACCGCTGATTTTGGAGGCGGAACTTTGGGAAGTGTTGGTCAAAATATTTTTAAAGATAATGGAAACGGTGGAAATCTTTTCGCCCTTTTCAACAATACGCCAAATGCTTTAAGTGCAACCAATAATTGCTGGAGAGAAGGCGAACTTTCAGATGATGCGATGGTAGAAGCTGTAATTTCGCACAAAGTTGATGACCCTGCTTTGGGATTGGTCAATTTTAAACCTTACTTGTGTGCTGCTCCTTTGGCTACTAATAATTCATCAACTATTCAAAATAAAATTTATCCGAATCCGAGCAAAGGAACTTTTACTTTTGTCGCAGAAAATTCTGGCAATATAAATATTTCTGATGCTTCTGGAAAATTAATTTATTCGGGAACCGTTAATAAAGGAAATAACACAATTTCTGTAAAAGCAAAATCTGGCGTTTACTTTTTGAGGTATGAATCGCAAAGTAAAAAAGAATCTACTAAATTAATTATTAAATAATTGAAAGTCCTCTAATTAATTTGAACTCATTCTGTGCCACTGCAGAATGAGTTTTTTTTGAAAAATGATCTTTCTATAAGATGCATAAACCGCGACCCGGCTTGAGTGGAGCTCTTTTTGTGAAACGCAGTGGAACAAAAAAGCGGGAACGGAAGACGGAATTGTTCGCCAAAAACAAAGAAAAAACACGATATAGCAAGCATCAAATTTTCACTAAAATAAATATTCTACAAATATTACTGAACTTTTGTAACCTTTTGATAATTCTTATCGTATAATATAATGCAGTCCTAAAGTGGATTGTTTTACTACATGAGACAATTAAAAATTACAAAGCAGGTTACCAACAGGGAAACCGCATCGCTGGACAAGTATTTACAGGAAATCGGAAAAGTAGATTTGATTACCGCCGACGAAGAAGTTGACTTGGCGCAAAAAATTCGTGCTGGAGACCGTGTTGCCCTGGAAAAATTGATTAAAGCCAACTTGCGTTTCGTGGTTTCTGTATCTAAACAATACCAGAATCAAGGTCTTTCTTTGCCCGATTTAATTAACGAAGGAAATCTTGGTTTGATGAAAGCTGCGAAAAGATATGATGAAACAAGGGGTTTTAAATTTATCTCCTACGCCGTTTGGTGGATTCGTCAGTCGATTCTACAGGCTTTGGCAGAACAGTCGAGAATTGTAAGATTGCCATTAAATAAAATTGGATCGATCAATAAAATTAACAAAGCTTACGCACATTTGGAGCAGGAAAACGAAAGACCTCCGTCCCCAGAAGAGTTAGCGGAAGTTTTGGATATGAGTGAAGATGACATTAAGGAATCAATGAAAAACTCCGGAAGACACTTGTCGATGGATGCGCCATTGGTTGAAGGTGAAGATTCGAATTTATACGACGTTTTGCGTTCAGGTGAATCTCCAAGTCCGGATAAGGATTTGATGTTGGAATCTCTTCAGATTGAGATCGAAAGAGCATTGCAAACTCTGACTCCGCGTGAGGCTGATTTGGTTCGTTTGTATTTCGGTTTGAACGGAAAACATCCAATGACTTTAGAAGAAATCGGTGAAACTTTTGATCTAACAAGAGAAAGAGTTCGTCAGATCAAAGAAAAAGCGATCAAAAGATTGAAACATAATACAAGAAGTAAGATCTTGAAATCTTATTTAGGTAAATAATAATTATCAGAAATATAAAAAAGGAACTCAAATCGAGTTCCTTTTTTTATGAAATTTCAAAATTCTTCCGCGCCAGTTCTTTTCGAACCCTGCTCAAACTTTCCGGCGTAATTCCCAAATAAGATGCAACCATCCATTGTGGAACTCGCAATAAAATATCGGGATACATCTTGATGAAATTCATATAGCGTTCTTCTGCTGTATCTGCTAAGAGCGAATTCACGCGATTCTGTAAATTTCGAATGTGCTTCTGCAATAATAAATCATTTTTTTCTGCGGTATGCGGATAAATTTCAATGAGCTGGCTGAAGAAATCTTTTTTCATCAAAATCACTTCTGTATCTTCAACTGCTTCGATATAATAATGAGATTTTTCGTTGAAGAAAAGAGAACTTCGATCAGACATCAACCATTTTTCCGGTGCAAATTGTATGATGTGTTCCTTGCCGTTTTTATCAATTGAATACATTCTCAACAAACCTTTTTCTACAAAATAGGTTTCATGACAAACCTCGCCTTCCTGTAGCAAAAATTTATTTTTATCTACTTTTTTGGAGTGATAAAAATTACTGCAATACGAAACAGCATCCTTTGGAATTTCTAAAGTTTCTGACAAATAATCTTCGATATCCATTTGAAAAGAAATTAAATTATTGAAACAGAAATGCTTTGGTGAGAAGCATTTTTTATAGCTTTTCCATTTTCCAGAATAATTAGTTGTGGACTTTGATGAGTGACGTCAAATTGATCGGCGATTTTATTGGAGATATTTCGGTGTGCCAGCAAATCCAGAAAATAATAGGAAACGTCTTTATCAGAATTCGCAACTTCTCTTTCAAAATTTTTCAAAACAGTTTTGCTGATAAAACAGCTCGTGGAATGTTTAAATATCGCCACTTTCTTAGTGGCAGACTCTTCTACTGCTTTATCGAGATCTTCTTCGGAAGCAATATTTTTCCAAAAAGTTTCTGAAGATTTTTCTTCTTCTGAACTGCCAAATAATTTATTTAAAAAACTCATATTCTATTCTATTTAATGATGATTAATTTCAATGCGGATCAGTTTTACGTAAATCCATTCGTCCAAAATTACAACTTTCTGATGACAAATATTTTCTATTTTATCTGAGAAACTCTTACCAACCTTTTTCTTTTCTCAGGTTTTCGATGTGTGCAAAATGATGATCGCAATGCCAGGAATAAAAACCAATACTTTCTCTAAGTGTAATATTTCTATTTTGTTCAGGATGATGAAAAGTGCTCTTCAACTCTCTATTGGTGAGGCATTTAATTTCATAAACCCATCTTTTGTGCAAACCTTTTAAAATTTGAAGTGCCGGTTTGATCTCAATATTGAAACTATCCTGCAGTTCCGCCCATTTTGCTTCGTCGTAAGGTTTGATCGTAGGATTATCTTCCGTTAAAGCCAGTTTAAACCGAATAAAACTATTCATGTGACTATCGGAAAGATGGTTGATCAACTGCCGAACTTTCCAGCCACCTTCTCTATATTGCGTATCCAACTGATCGTCGCTCCAGTTTTCTACCAGATGTTTCAATTTTGAAGGAAAATCTTTCAAGGTTTTTATATAATGATCCAGATCGAGATCAGAAATTTTTTCAGTCAGTTGAAATTTCCCGATCGGATATTTTTTATGCTCTAAATTGTCCATGATGTTATTAATTTTTGTCGATTTGTCTGAATAATCCTTTTGGCTAAAATTTTGCCTTTTCTCTTTTGTAAATTTACGATATTAAATCAAAGTTTTATTTCGTGAATTTCTTAAAGTTATTATAAAATCTCAAGTATCAAGATATGAAAAAAGCCTTAATTATAACCGATGTTCAAAATGATTTTTTTGAAGGTGGTTCTCTCGCGGTTCCAAACGCAAGTGAAATAATTCCGTACATCAATCTTTTGATGGAAGAAAATGAATACGATAAAATTATTCTGACCCAAGACTGGCATCCGGCAGATCATAAAAGTTTCGCCTCCAACAACGGAAAAAACGTCGGCGACACAATAATTCTGAATGAGATCCCACAATTTATGTGGCCAGATCATTGTGTACAGGGAACTCCTGGCGCAGAATTTCATAAAGATCTAAACCGTGAAAAAGTAGATCATATCGTCCAAAAAGGTACAAATGCAGCGTTCGACAGTTACAGCGGTTTTCAGGATAATAATCATCTTGTGAAAACCGGTTTAGATGATTATTTGAAATATCACGATATTCAACTGGTAGAAATTGTAGGTTTAGCCATGGATTTTTGTGTAAAATATACGTGTTTAGACGCGGCAAAACTGGGTTATGTAACCTGTTTGCATTTTAATGGAACCCGCGCTGTGAATACAAATCCAGATAGTGGAAAGAATGCGATCTACGAAATGTTACAAAATACGGTGACCATTTTAGGGTAAAATCTTTGAGGTCATTTTTTTTAACTCTGCAGTTTTCTGTAGAGTTTTTTTTGTATTTAAAGGAAAAATTTTTCTATTTTTATAAAAATTTTGTCTTGAAAAATACTTTCCGTCTTTTATTCATTTTCCTTCTTACTTCTTGTATTTCCGTTAAAAAATTCAACGAAAAGCTTGAAATTCCAATCGCACCAGAAAAATTAAAAATGGATGTCGATTTTACGAATATAAAACTTCAAAACTTACATCCAAATCTGTACTGGTATATTTCTAAAGAAAAGTTAGATTTTAAGTTCGACAGTTTGAAAGCGACGATCAATAGGCCGTTAAAACCGAATGAATTTTTTCAGAAATTAGCACCTATCATTGCTCAGGTTCGCGAAGGTCATTTAAGTTTGAGGCTTCCCAGCAAAAAATTAACAAAACAGGAAATTAAAAATCTGAAAAAACAAAAAGGTTTGTTGAGCCGCTATAATTTTGTTTTAGATGGCGACCGAATTTTCGTAAAAGACAATGCAGACAAAATTCCAGACATGAATGTTGGAACGGAAATTCTTAAAATAAAAGATATTCCGGTAAAAGATTTACTCGATCAATACAGCCCTTTCATCAATAGTGATGGGTATAATGAAACTTTTCAAAAATACATTTTAGCTTTAAGATGGCCTGCTTATTTTACGATAGATCATGGGATTTTAGACAGCGTGAAAGTCGAAACTAAATTTCAGAATGAAATTAAAAGTTTCTATTTACACCGGGAAAAAATCACCAAAATAGAAGAGAAGGAAATAAAAACAGAAAATAAAAAGCTCACCAAAAGTGAAAGTGGAAAAACAAAGGATTACAATATTATAACGAAAAGTTTCAATCGTGATCTGCAGTTTCCGACCAAAGACAGCACGGTTGCTTACATGAAAATCAAAACATTTTCGGGAACTTATTCGAAGAAATTCTACAAAGAAAGTTTTGCAGTTTTGAAAAATTCGAAGGCAAAATACTTGATCTTAGATATCCGCGACAATCTGGGCGGTTCACTTTCTGAAATTAATAATCTCTACTCCTATCTTGTTTCCGAAGATTTTAAATTCATTAATGACATCAAAGTAACATCGCGTTCAGCTATGTTTCAGGCAGATTATTTATCTGATATTCCTTTCGTTTTTAAACCGGTTGCAATTATTGGTTATCCACTTTACTTGGCGGGAACGGCATTTTCCACAAAGAAAATCGGAGATCAATTCTACCTACGAAACAATGGCATATTCGGTCTGAAAAAACCTAAAGAAAATAATTTCAAAGGAAAAATTTACATTCTGATCAACGGAAGCAGTTTTTCGGCTGCCTCTATTTTACCTTCAAAATTAAAAGATGATCAACGTGCCTTTTTAGTTGGTGAAGAAACAGGTGGCGCAAATGACGGAACCGTTGCCGGAAGATATTCAACAGAGAAATTACCAAACTCAAAATTATACTTACCGATTGGTTTAATGTTGATTCAACCCAACATCAAATTTACAAATACAAAAAAAGGAGTAACACCTGATAAAGAAATTTTGCTTTCAACTTCACAAATTTTGCAGAAAAAAGACCTTCAGTTAGAATGGATCATGGAGGATATTAAAAGTGATCAACTTCAAAAATAATCTCAGATTTTGCACAAAAAAAACTCTCAATTTGAGAGTTTTTTTCGGTTTTTTAAGGAAACTAAAAAATTAATTTTGGTGCTGTACACTTAGAATTTCAATTTTTTTCTCGCCATCTTTGAAAGGCCATTCGATAATATCACCCACTTTATTTCCAACGATCGACAAAGCGATATCTGATAAGATAGAATATTTGCCTCGCTTCACTTTTTCTAAAGCAGCAGGAACGAACTGATAATTTTTCTCCTGATTATTAGAGAAATCTTTGAGTCTCACTAAGCTGTTAACGGTTACAACATCGGTTGGAAGTTCTTTTCTCAGCACTTGTTTCGCTCCTTTTAATTGTGCCAAAAGAATTTCTTCTTCTTGCGCGGTTGTTTGTTTTCTTCTTAAATGATCTTTGATTAGATCATAAACTCCAGTTGTTAAAACGATACTATTTGACATGCTATTTTTTATTTGAAACATTCTTTTTTGAAAAAACTTTTATACAGACTTAGGCATTAAAACGCAATCCAAAAAAACTGGAATTTATTTTATGCAAAAAGCTGGATCGAAAAAGAAATCGGTAATGATGATTATTTAATATACGGTGTAAAACGCCCTGTCCTAAGTCGTGACAGGGATATTAGATAAACTCTTTAGAATTTTTTAGAAAAATATCATCGTGAAGATAAGACAACAACAAAGAAAGTCCCAGTGGGAATTTTTGCTTTGAAATTAATGAAATTGTTGTCATTTTTTATTGTTGAAAGGCAAACTTACGCCTTATATATGACAAAAGCAAAGTCGGAGATTTTTAGCGATTTTATCCAGAAAATTGTACGAAATGATAACCAATAGATTTTTCTTATTTAGAATATTTAAAACTTTATTCTAACTCAAAAAGAATAATTTTGTTTAAAATTAAAAATATGTTTTCAAAATTAGTTTTCAGTGCGTTATTATTTTTCTCTGCATTTCTATTTGCTCAAAATTCTAAAACTGCAAATACGGTTTTGATGGGCGGAAAAACTATTCATACCTATTCAAAATTACCTGCAGTAAATAAGCAAGCGCCGAAATTTACTTTAACGGGTGTTGATATGAAAGATCAAAATCTGGATTCTTACAAAGGAAAATATTTGATCCTCAACATTTTTCCGAGTGTAGATACAGGAGTTTGTTCCGCTTCAGTACGGCATTTCAATGAAGATGCAGCAAACATTCCGAATACAGTTGTGCTTTGTATTTCTAAAGATCTACCATTTGCGCAGAAAAGATTTTGTGGCGCAGAAGGAATTAAAAATGTGGTAATGCTTTCGGATTACCGTTCAGATTTCGGGAAAACTTATGGCGTAGAAATCACAGATTCTGCGATGAAAGGTCTATTGAGCAGAGCGGTTGTCGTGATTGATCCTTCCGGAAAAATTGTTTATGAAGAACAGGTTTCTGATATTTCGCATGAACCAAATTATGAGGCAGCGATTAAGGCGGTGAAAATGTAAGAATACATTTTTCTGAAATATAAAAACCTGCTTCGTGCAGGTTTTCTTTATATTCACAATCTTTGTCTGACTAATTTATTTTAATCTAAGATATCTTTGTAATTATGCTCAGGATTTTGAAAGTTTTGGAGAATTCTAATAATTTTTAAAACATCATTCTCAACAAGGTAAATGAGTGTGTTATTTTTAGTTAGTAGAATTTTGTGATAATCAGTATCTTCATATTTTTGAAAAATGACATTACCTTCTAAAATTATTTCCACAATGCTATAAAAACGATCTATGAAATTATCAAACACAGTTATACTCCACTTTTCTAATAGATAATTTTCTATTTCATATAAATCTTCGAGTGATTCATCGGTGAATTGAACTCTCATCTTTATATTTTTGAATACGTTTCTTTGTAGCTTCCATCACTTCATAGAAATCGTGCACTCTACCATTTTTGAAATCCTCTTCCGAACGTTTCAATGATTCCAAAATTTCTTCTTTCGTTTCATTTCGCCAAACTTTAGTTTCTACGATTTTAGAAATTAGAAGAAGTTCTTCGGGAGTAAATCTTTTTTCTTTTAATTTTTTAAAGAATGTAGGCTTTTTTATTCCAGATTTCTCAATGATATAGGACATTTTGAAAGGAGAGTTTTTCAAAATCTCATCGATGTTATTTGAAATCTCGATGTATTTTTCTATTTCTGCTGTCATAGTATCATTGTTTTTAGTATCAATTAATGAGACGAATATAATAAATTTTCGATATCAAAAAGGATTTTAGAAGTTAATTTTACTTAATCTTTAATAACAAATTTGGATCAGGACAATTTTCTTTATAAAAATCGACTTCTTTCAAACTGCAAACTCCGGGATAGTCGCCATTTTTATTCTGAATATTTTTAATAATTTGAAAATGAAGATGCGGTGCGTAATCTCCATTAATGGGCGGTTTCCCGAGTTCCGCAATTTTCTCCCCTTTTTTCACCAACTGTCCTACCCTTTTATTTTCCAGACTTTCCAAACTTAAATGTCCATATAAAGTGTAAAAAGTAAAACCTTCAATTTCGTGTTCGAGAATAATTGTCGGTCCATAATCTCCTAGCAAAGTATTGTTTTGGAAACTGTGAATTTTCCCTTCCAATACGCTTAAAACAGAAGTTCCCGCTTTGATCCACAAATCTAAACCAATATGAATATTCCGTTCTTCTGTATTTTGATCATTAAAATTTGTACTTCTTTTATAAAGATTTCGGTGTTCCAAATAACCACCAAAAGCGACTTTCGCGTTGTTTTTCGAAAGGTGATTTTCTACAAATTCTTCGAACATTTTCGCATCCGTTAAATCCAAATCCAGTTGATCGGTATGTTCTGCCGAAAGATCGAATGCGACGTAATTTTTGTAATCAATCGTTGAATCAATTACTTTTGTTCCGTTCAGATTTTGAAAAATATCTTCTAAGGTCTTCATTCGTTTTGTCTTTTTAAATTTCAAAAATAATTGTTATCAACTTCTATCAAAAAAAACTCAGCCAATTGCTGAGAATTTGTCTAAATTTTTAAATACTATTTTCTTCGAAGATCAAGCAGAATCAATAAAAGATAATCTGCTTAATCTGCTAATGCCGTGAGAATTTTTTAAGTTATTAGTATTTAACCTTGTCAAGGGTTGAAACCTTGACAAGGTTTTTCCTAAACAGTTTCTGGTCCTGAATTCTTGATTGTCGCCTTTGGATTCACTTTGTGATCCGAATTTTTCGCTGCTTTTGCCATTTCATTCGTATCGCTGTAGAGCAATTCCCACCCCGAAACATCCTTCATCGCCGTCAAAAGATTGAGGTAAGATTTCAGATTTTTCTCCAGATCTTTTCGAATCGACGACGCACTGCTCATCTGTCTCAAGTCTGCATTCGCTTCTGCCTGTTCCTCAAAAATCGCTTCAAAAGCTGCATGTTTTGTTTTCATATCTTCAAAAGCAGCATTCAAGGAAAGAAGGGTAATTTTCTGCAGCTGGTCTGGATTTTCCAAATCTTCGATCAGTTTTTTCATTTGCGCCGTTTGAGAAGAATAAGTTAGGCGGTCAAGATCCAACCCGTATTTTTGAAAAACGCCATACAAATCTCCGGCTGCTTCATAATTTGGCGCCGAAGAAAGTGACCGATAACCGTTCAAAAAAGCTTTCAAATTAGCATAAGCAACATCTCTTTCATGATCTGCGGTGGCAACATTTTTTCCTTTTCCGCTGTAGATTTGCTTCGTATAAACCAAATCATATTCCGCGTAAGAGGTCTGCAAAGTCTGTGTGAGCGGATGATTGTCGATCACCGGATATTTCCCGGAGAGATTGTTCGCAATAATTCTTTGTGCTAAAGTTGCCAAATCTTTGGTACTGAGTTTAGTAAGTGTAATTTTCATGGTATTTGTTTTTTATTAATATAAAGATATAAAAACTTCTTTAGTTACAAACATCCCAGTTTCACCCCAAAGAAGTCCGCCGAAAATTCCCGACAAGTTACAGGAGTCTTCGGGAGAATTGCGGAAGAAAAAATTAGGGGTGTTTTAAACAAAGGAAGAATGGCGGAAGTTCCGCGAAAGTTGTGGGAGACTTTCGGAGTTGTTGGGTGAAGAGAAATTGAGGTGGTTTAAATGAATCTAATTTTTAGATTACGGGAAAATATAAATTTTATGGCGATCTTGTTTATAAATTTGGTGAATAACTGTAGATAGTGTTTCAAATGAAATATCACTTAACTTAAAAAAAATATGTAGATTTAATAACTCAATCATTATTTTAAATAAAAATTTAAGTGTCATTAAAAACAAAAAATAATTCATGGAAGCAGATTTAAAATTAAAATTACAACAATTACATCAAAGAGTCGATGTGTTGAAAGATCAAATTAATACGGAAGAAGCAACTAAAAATGCTTTCGTAATGCCTTTTATACAAATTTTGGGTTATGATATATTTAATCCGACAGAAGTTATCCCAGAGTTTATATGTGATATCGGAACAAAAAAAGGAGAAAAGATTGACTACGTTATAAAAATTGATGGAGAACCAATTTTAATTATAGAATGCAAACATTGGAAAGAAAATGTCGATGCACATAATTCGCAACTGCACAGATATTATCATGTTTCCAAGGCAAGATTTGGAGTTCTAACAAATGGTCACATCTATAATTTTTATTCTGATTTAGAAAAACCTAATATAATGGATGAAAAACCATTTTTTACTTTAGATCTTTCTAATTTAAAAGATGCAAGTTTAAAAATATTAGAGAAATTCTCCAAAACTGGTTACAACTTGGAAGAAATTTTAGATTCAGCAGAAGGTTTAAAATATATTAAAGCGATCAGAAATGAATTCGAGAAAGAGATTCAAGATCCTTCAGATGAGATGGTAAAACTTCTTGTAAATCGATTTTTTGATAAACCTTTAACAGCAACAAGATTAGTTGCGTTTAAAGAATATACAAGAAAAGCTATTTCAAACTCTATTAATGAATCGATCAGTTTTAGATTAAAAAATGCGCTAAGTATTAATGAAACTGTTCCTTCAAAAACCAACGATCAGATTCCAGCAGTAAGTGAAACCGTTGATGTACCAAAATTTATCACAAGTGAAGAGGAAATAGAAGGATCACAAATAGTAAAGGCAATTTTAAGAGAAATTTTGCCTGCTTCTAGAATTGCATTTAGAGATACACAGTCTTATTTTGGGATTTTGCTTGATGATAATAATCGAAAACCAATTTGCCGTTTGCATTTTAATTCTTCAAATAAGTATTTAGAGGTTTTTAATAATGGTAAGGATAATGGTGAGAAAAAACTTATTTTATCACTTGAAGAAATTTATAATTTCAAGGAAGAATTATTAGCTACTGTTAAAAACTACGAATAATTCTAATTCATATTAAAGATAAAACCTGCCTCACAGCAGGTTTTTTTCATCTCTAAAAAATTTTAAAACAAACCCTCATCCACAAAATTCGGCAACGTCACTTTTAAATTCGGCTCCATTTCCATGGCTCTTTTAATGGCGAAAACTGCACCTTCATTTCTTGCCCAACTTCGGCGGGAAATTCCATTGTTCACATCCCAGAAAAGCATTGATTTTAACCGGCGATCCGCATCATCACTTCCATCAAGCAACATTCCAAAACCACCGTTGATCACTTCGCCCCATCCAACTCCACCTCCATTATGAATAGAAACCCAAGTCGCACCCCGAAAACTGTCGCCGATCACATTCTGAATCGCCATATCAGCCGTGAATCTCGAACCGTCATAAATATTAGAAGTTTCACGATAAGGAGAATCTGTTCCGGAAACATCGTGGTGATCACGACCTAAAACAATTGCGCCAATTTCTCCATTTTTGATTGCTTTGTTGAAGGCTTCTGCAATTTTCATTCTGCCCTCAGAATCTGCATAGAGAATTCTCGCTTGAGAACCAACGACCAGATTATTTTTCTGCGCACCTTTGATCCAGGTTATATTATCCTGCATTTGTTGCTGAATTTCTGGCGGAGATTTTTTGATCATTTCCTCTAAAACTTCGCACGCAATCTCATCTGTTTTCAGTAAATCTTCGGGTTTTCCACTTGCACAAACCCACCGAAACGGGCCGAAACCATAATCGAAACACATCGGTCCCATAATATCCTGCACATAACTTGGATATTTAAATTCGCGTCCCAAAGTTGGATTTTCTGACATTACATCTGCACCGGCTCTACTTGCTTCCAATAAAAATGCATTGCCGTAATCGAAAAAATAAGTTCCTTTTTCGGTATGTTTATTTATGGCGGAAGCATGTCTTCGCAACGATTCCTGAACTTTTTCTTTAAATAATTCTGGATCTTCAGCCATCATTTTATTAGATTCCTCAAAACTTTGACCCACCGGATAATATCCTCCGGACCAAGGATTATGAAGCGAAGTTTGGTCGGAACCAATGTCAATTTTCAGATTTTCCTGATCAAATTTTTCCCAAATGTCAACGATGTTTCCTAAGTATGCCAAAGAAACGGTTTCTTTATTTTCCTGAGCTTTACGAACTCTCACAACCAGTTCATCTAAATTTTCGTGGATCTCATTCACCCATTTCTGATCGTGCCGAATTTTTGCAATTTTTGGATTGACTTCTGCAATAACTGTGATGCAACCTGCAATATTTCCAGCTTTTGGCTGTGCTCCCGACATTCCGCCTAATCCGGAAGTCAAAAATAATCCACCTTTTGGATCTTTGTTGATTTTCCTGAAAGCATTCAAAACCGTGATCGTTGTTCCGTGCACAATTCCTTGCGGACCAATGTACATATAACTTCCCGCGGTCATTTGTCCGTATTGAGAAACACCCAACGCATTAAATTTCTCCCAATCGTCGGGTTTAGAATAATTTGGAATCACCATTCCATTCGTGACTACAACTCTCGGTGCTTCTTTATGACTTGGAAATAATCCCATTGGATGACCGGAATACATGGTTAAAGTTTGTTCATCAGTCATTTCCGACAAATATTTCATCGTCAATAAATATTGTGCCCAGTTTTGAAAAACCGCTCCATTTCCACCATAAGTAATGAGTTCATGCGGATGTTGCGCAACTGCGTAATCTAAATTATTCTGAATCATCAACATGATCGATTTTGCTTGCTCAGATTTTCCGGGATATTCAGAAATCGGGCGAGCTTTCATCTCATATTCCGGACGGAAACGATACATGTAAATTCTGCCGTATTTTTCTAATTCATCTTTAAATTCTGGTAATAATTCTGAGTGGCGTTTCGGTTCAAAATAGCGCAAAGCATTTTTTAAAGCAAGTTTTTTTTCTTCCGCCGAAAGAATATCCTTTCTTTTTGGGGCGTGATTAATATTAGATTCGTAAGGTTTTATATTTGGAAGTTCAGATGGAATTCCTTGTTGAATTTGTTCTTGAAAAGTCATTGAAAATAATTTTTAAAACTTTAATTAAATTGAATGCATTAAAGATATTCAAATTCAATATTATAATACAATAATCCACAAAAAAATTCCCCACAGATGCAGGGAATTAATTTATGTTAGAAGTAAATACTTTTTTTAAAAATACTTAAGATAAAAGATCTTCGTTAACTTCCTCATGATTGTCATTATTATCAGATTGGCTGTAGAAATTATTTTCCTCATCTTCCGAGCCAATTTCCTCCATTTCATCGTCTGCGGCAGCGCCCGGAACATCTAAATTAGATCCTAAAGAATTGGTGGATGTGGGATTTTCTAAAATTGGATTTCCGTCGCCGTCTAAAGAAATTGCTTCTTCCTGATTGAAAATATCATTTTCAGCACTGTAATTCATTTCTCTTAACTGCTCGTTTTGTTCGCTTTTGCTATTTTCTGGTGTCATAATGTAAATTTTAAATTTAAAGCTTCAAAAATGAGTCCAACTGTTTATATTATCAATATTATATTCTTAGTATTTTTTAAATCAACTATTAGAACAGAAAACCCATATATTTGCAACTAAGATTTCAATACTCAAGGTGAATCGTGTGGAAATCACGAACTGTCGCGCAACTGTAATCCTTTCCGGAAAGTCAGATCCCTTTTTTGAAATTTAAATGCTTTCGCGATTTGAAGCAGAAATTCCATTCTCAATTGGGTTTGTATTTTCTGTTCATGTCATTTATTAATGATTTAATTTAAAAACAGAATGAATTATCAGGAAAAAATCAAAAGTTCAGAAACCCACGTTTTCAAAGTAGTTTTCCCGAACATTACGAATCATCATAATACGATGTTTGGTGGAACGGTGATGGAAATGATGGACGAAGTTGCTTTTATGACTGCCACAAGATTTGCAAGAAAATCTTTTGTTACCGTAAGTTGTGATCGTATTGATTTCAAAAAACCTATTCCGGCAGATACTATAGTAGAATTAATCGGAAGAGTAAAATATGTGGGGAACTCCAGTTTAAAAGTAAGCGTAGAGGTTTTTGTAGAAGAAATGTATGCAGAAAAAAGAGAAAGGGCGGTCTCCGGCGATTTTACTTTAGTTGCAATCGGTGCGGAGAAAAAACCGGTTCCTATTTTTGAAAATGAAGGTAAAGTAATTTAGTTCAAAGTAATAAAATCCACTTTTCAGTGGATTTTTAATTTGTTCTAACATTTAAATATCATCTTCCAAATCGCGGTTTTTATTATTTTCCCAGGCTTCATTGTAAGCTTTCTTTTGATTTTTCCACGCTTCTGGCGGAACTGCATTTTCCGCAACTTTTACAATATGCCCTTCCTCATCATGTTGCACTCCAAATTTTTCAGCAGACTCACTTGATTTATTATCATTTAATGCTGGATCATTATGTTGGGATCGGGTTTCATTGCTTAATTCGTCGCCTTTAATTTCTTTATGATCATCCATAATTTTAAATTTTTGATTGTAATAAAAAGTGGTTCAAATAGTATTCCGAACGCTCAAATAAGTTTATAAATTTCGAAAAAAGCCATAATTATGCATCTCAAAAAAACAAGGAAAATTATATTTAATAGCAGAAAAAATCTTAAATTTTATTGTTAAATTTGCCCTTATCGACATTATGGAAAAAAATACAAAAAAAGCGCCGACACAAGCGACTGAGCAGAGCAAAATACTTTCAAAACCCCGCATATTTTTTGGAGTTTTATTTATCGCTACCTCAATCATTCTTACCTTCTCTTTTATTTCCTATCTTTTAAACTGGAGGGCAGATCAAAGCCAAGCCGGAACGATGCTGGATAAAACCGTAAAATCTTCGAATATTTTTGGTAAGATCGGCGATTGGTTGGGTAATTTTTTTATTTTTCAAAGCCTTGGAATTGCCGCTTTCGTAGTTGCATTTCTCTTTGTCGTTTTCGGAATGATGATCCTGAAAAAAAATTATTTCAAACCCTGGAAAACTTTCGGTCATTCCCTGTTTTTGATTTGTTGGGTTCCTATTTTTATGGGAGCAGTAACCAATGGACAAGGAGTTTTGAGCGGTGTTTACGGTTTTCAAATCATGGATTTCTTAAATTCTGTAATCGGTACCGTTGGTTTATGGCTGATTCTTTTGGTGAGCATTTCTTTGTATTTTATTCTTGAATTTAATTTAAATGCAAGCAATGTAAAATTAAAACTAAACAATCTGAACGATCAAACTTTAGGAAGAGTAAAAGCAATGATGCCAAATTCTTCTGAAAATTTTGAAGCAGATGAAGAATTAGAAAATGAAGTCGATGATATTGCAAGTAAAATCCCAAATTCTAAAGTAAATATAATTCGCGATTTTATTCCGGAAATTGAAATTGAACCGATTGTAACTCCAAACAGAACTTCTTTTGAGGATATTCCAAATGTAAGTGTAACCGAAAGTACCGGAAGTTCCATTAATTTAAATCCTGTTTCTATTCCAGTTGTAGATCCAACTCCGAAAGCTGATGACATTGAATTCAAAGTTGAAGTTCCTAAGACAGTCGATATTATCGATGAGTCAGATAAGAAATCTCAGGAATTAGTTGATAAACACGGACTTTACGATCATAAATTAGATTTGGCAAATTTTCAAATGCCAACTTTAGATTTGTTAAGAGATTACGGAAACGAAGAAATTGCCATTAATAGAGAAGAACTCGAAGAAAATAAAAACAAAATTGTTGGTCTTCTCAAAAATTTTAATGTAGGAATTGCCGAAATTAAAGCGACGGTTGGTCCAACAGTAACGTTGTACGAAATCGTTCCGGAAGCTGGAATTCGGGTTGCTTCCATCAAAAAATTACAGGATGATATTGCTTTGAACCTTTCTGCGCTGGGGATTCGAATTATAGCGCCAATGCCGGGGAAAGGTACGATCGGTATTGAAGTTCCAAGAAAAAATCCTGCGATGGTTTCTATGCGAAGTGTGATTGGTTCTCAGAAATTTCAAAATTCAGATATGGATTTACCAGTGGTATTTGGTAAAACTATTTCTAATGAAATTTTCATGGCAGATTTAACAAAAATGCCTCACTTATTGATGGCAGGAGCAACCGGTCAAGGAAAATCAGTGGGTATTAATGCAATTTTGACTTCCCTACTTTACAAAAAACATCCAAGCGAATTAAAATTTGTGATGGTTGATCCGAAAAAAGTAGAACTTTCGCTTTATTCAAAAATTGAAAGACATTATTTAGCGAAACTTCCAGATGGCGATGACGCGATTATTACGGATACTCATAAAGTGATCAATACCTTAAATTCGCTTTGTATTGAAATGGATCAGCGATATGACTTGCTTAAAAACGCTTTTTGTAAAAATATAAAAGAATATAATAAAAAATTCACGGAGCGAAAATTAAATCCAGAAAATGGCCATCGATATTTGCCGTACATCGTTTTGGTTGTTGATGAATTCGCCGATTTAATAATGACTGCCGGAAAAGAAGTAGAAATTCCGATTGCGAGATTGGCGCAGTTAGCAAGAGCGGTTGGAATTCATTTAATTGTAGCAACACAAAGACCATCTGTAAATGTAATTACAGGAATGATCAAAGCGAATTTCCCTGCAAGAGCGGCATTTAGAGTAATTTCCAGCGTAGATTCCCGTACTATTTTAGATTCTCCGGGAGCAGATCAATTGATTGGAAAAGGTGACATGCTTTATTTTAATGGAAATGAAATAATGCGACTTCAATGTGCATTTGTAGATACACCGGAAGTTGAAAAGATCGCTGAATTCATAGGGGAACAGAAAGGATATGCGAGTGCTTTTATGCTGCCGGAATATTCCGCAGACGAAACTACTTCAACCGTTGGAGCTTTTGATCCGAATGAAAAAGATGTTCTTTTCGAAGATGCCGCAAGAATCATCGTTTCAACACAACAAGGTTCTACTTCAATGTTGCAGCGACAGTTAAAATTAGGTTACAATAGAGCCGGAAGAATTATGGACCAGTTGGAAGCAAGCGGAATCGTAGGAGGCTTTAATGGCGCTAAAGCAAGAGAAGTACAAATCTCTGATCTAAATTCTTTGGAACACTTTTTGGAAGAATTGCGAAAGTAATTTTAAACTTTAAACAATAGTTTAACTTTATCTTAAAATTCTAATCAAAAAATAAAAGAAAGAATGAAAAATATATTGAAGAAAATTTCTGTTGGAATTCTAGTAGTCGCAACAAGTGCAAGTTTTGCTGCACAAAAAATTGATGCAAAGGCGAAAACTATTTTAGACGCCATATCCACTCAATACAAATCTAAAAATAATGTCTATTTCAAATTTGTTTATGGAACTGGAAATGGTAAAAAGATAACCAGAACAGAACCCGGAATTTTTTATTCTGCCAAAGACAAATACAAATTGAAAATCATGGGAACAGAACAGATTTTTGATGGAAATAAAATCTATAATATTTCCGCAGAAGATCAAGAAGTTACCGTTGCGAAACCAACTGGAAACGAACAAATGTTTTCTCCTTTAACTTATATTGAACAATATAAAAAAGGATATAACGTAAAATATATGGGGAAATTAATGATAAACGGTGTAAATTCTGATTACATTAAATTAACTCCTACTACCAAAACCAGCATTAAAGAAGTAAATCTTTTTGTAAATGACGCTAAAAAGCAAATCGTGAAGTTGGAGCAATTCTCTACTGATAATTCAGTTTCCGTAATTGCGATCAGTGATTATAAAGAAAATCAAAGTTTAAACAATTCTATGTTTAATTTTGACAAAGAACAATATAAAAATTACATTGTCACCGAACTGTAAAATATTTTAAATTCAAATAAAGTCACAAAGGAAAATTCTTTTGTGACTTTTTTGGTAAATTTGAACCATGATAAAAAAAATCGACGGTTACGTCATTAAAACTTTTTTCGGCCCGTTTATTTTTATTTTCAGTGTGTTGTTCTTCATATTTGTAGTTAACATCATCTGGATCAGATTGGCGCAGTTTACGGGAAAAGGTTTGAGTTACTGGGAAATCCTAAAACTCCTCTCCTATTTGTCTGCGATTGTAGTACAACTCGTTTTACCTTTGACAATCTTACTTTCTGCCATTATGACTTTCGGGGATTTTGGGGAGCGTTACGAACTCGCTGCGATGAAAGCCGCGGGAATTTCTTTGACGAGAATTATGTTGCCGCTCTTTTTTGTCACCTTTATATTCTCTCTCTTTCTCTTTTTCTTTTCAAATAACGTCATACCCGATTTTCAGCGGAAAGCAAAAAATATGCTCTATAACATTGCTGCGACGAAACCTGCACTCAATTTCACACCAGGACAATTTATTCAGCAAATTCCGGGATACAGTGTAAAATTTGATAAAATTTTAGGAGAAAATGGCGAGAATATCGAAGGAGTTTTCATTCATAAAATGGCAAATTCCTACGAGAATCAACAATCGATCATCGCGGAGAAAGGAAAATTTGTACCTGCAGATAACCGAAATTATTTAAAACTGGTTCTTTTTAATGGCCATATTTTCGAAGATAATATCGAAAATGTAGAATACACTCAACGTATAAAACAACCCGATCAGGCGATTAAATTCGATACGATGGTTTCGCATTTTAATATTTCAGAAATCATTAATAAAGCTTTGGAAGCAGAAAAGATCACCGATGATTATTCCTTCCAGAATTTTATTGAGCTGAACAAAACCATTCGCAAAGCAAAAGTTCAGAACAGCACTATTCTGAATAATATTAATTCAGAACTGGTGAATCAAACCAACGGTTTTGTAAGTTATATCGACAAATCGAAGACCAAAATAGCACTTACTCCTGTACCGAAATTAGACACCCTAAAAAAACAGAAAAAGCAGGAATTTCTTTATGCAGCTTATAATAAAATTGAAAGTGTAAAACAGCTGAACACTGCTAAAGCAGAACAAATTCAGGATTTACATGCTTATTATTCAAGGATCATTATTTATCAACAGCGGATTTTTGCGTACTCCGTTACCTGTTTAATTTTCTTTTTGATCGGTTCCAGTTTAGGCTCAATCATTAGAAAAGGTGGTTTAGGATTACCGGTTGTCATTGCGATCGTAGTATTCATCATTTTCTACGTCATCAATTTATCGGTAGAAAATATGGCCTGGTCTGGAAAAATGGATCCTTATCTCGCTGCATGGTTACCGAATCTCATTTTGTTTCCGTTCGGAGCCTGGCTCACTTACAAAGCATTAACAGATTCCCAACTGTTTGATGTTGAGAAATATAAAGCATTGTTCAAACCGCTCATTAACAGGTTTTCAAAAAATAAAGAACACGCGAGATATCGCTAGATTTTTAAACTGAAATTTAAAGGTTTCTAAAAATTCAAACAAATAAAAAAGCAAAATAGATCAACTATTTTGCTTTTTTATATCTTCTCAGTAAAACTGATTGTGATCCCTAAGTGCTTATCTTTAAATAAAAATTACTTTAAATATTTGGTGATCGATTCACTTGTAGGTTTCGTAGTACTGATAAAACTATCAATTAATTTACCATTCTCGTCTACCAAAAACTTAGTAAAATTCCACATGATGGTCGTATTTTTTACGCCGTTTAAATTTTTCTCAGTTAAATATTTAAAGATCGGCGCAGTGTCGGCTCCTTTCACAGAAACTTTTGCGGCCATTGGAAAAGTCACTCCAAAGTTTTTCTCGCAAAAAGCTCCGATCTCAGCATTAGTTCCCGGCTCCTGACCTCCAAAATTATTTGCTGGAAAACCCACAACAACCAATTTATCTTTATATTGATCTGCAACTTTTTCCAGATCCGCATATTGTGGCGTAAATCCACATTCTGAAGCGGTGTTTACGATCAATACTTTCTTTCCTTTGAAATCGGCAAAGTTGATTTCTTTACCGTCGAGACTTGCAACCTTGTAGTCGTATAAGTTTTTCATTTCCTGGGGTTTATCTTTCGATACTTCTTTTTTCTGATTGGTGCAGCTTTGTAAAAAAGCGCCTATTGACAATAGAACGATGAATAATTTTTTCATTGGGGAGAATTTGTAGACCGTGGGTCTTTTGTTAAGTAATTTGATGTTTAAATTTATTATTCAATTTAAAAACTAAAAAGTCATCAATAAATAATAATTTCTAAAATGAATTTTATGTCTGAAAATAATTTTTCAGCCCCAAATTCACATCAAATTTTGCACCATTAACACCAATAATTAATTAAATTTAAAATTTAAAAGTGTTCGCAGGAAAAACTTTATTGGTTTCAATTTTATTGATGATCATCAGGTAATCACTTTCTCTTTTCTGAGAAGATGATTCTAATCTAAAAGGCATTACCAAGCTTCCAACTTTCCGGTAATCGCCGTATATCAGCGTTTCTTCGCTTTTAATTTCTTTTACAAGCATATAGCTTTTCGTATCAAAATAGTAAATCGTTTTGTTCACATTTTTGGTCAGTTCTACTTTATGACAATAAGTTTCTCCAATTTTTTCTTTGCCGAGATATTGTGCATCAAATCCTTTATTTTCCCAATCGATGAAGTCGTTATCAAAACTTTCCGGGACATAATTTGGGTATTCCTGAATTTTATTAGTTGCATAATTCATCGCGTATCCTTTTTTACCATCATAACCTTCAATTGGCGTTTCCCTTTTATTAATGGTAATCACCGTTTTAGTAAGATTAGGTCGTTGCTGATAAATTTTTATCGGATATTCATCATTGATTCCCAAAGTTACTTTTCCCTGTAAAGTCACGGAATTTAAAAGTTTCCAGTTGGTCAGACCACCCGATAATTCTATGTTTTTGTCTATAATTTCTTTTGCAGTTTGTGCTGAAACGATGCAGCTCAACACCATTATAAATCCTAAAAATATCTTTTTCATTAAGGCAATCTATTTATTTTTCAAATATATACTTTTATTTCTTGTCGAATTATGATCGACTTTCGAAAAACACGCATATCTACTCTGTTTTGTGATCGTGAAGATCATATTTATTATTGTTGCAAACGCTCAATCACTTTTAAATGGATAAGTCGCGCCTTATCATTTCAAGGTTTGATTCTTCAAAATTTCCCGTGCTTTTTCCAGATCTTCCGGAACATCAATTCCGACGCCGACAAAATCGGTTTCTATCATTTTGATTTTCATTCCATATTCTAAATAACGAATGCATTCTATCTTCTCTGCTATTTCTAAAGGGCTCATCGGCAACTTTGCAAAATTAAGCAAGGCATTTTTCCTAAAAGCATAAACGCCAATATGTTTAAAATATTCTGCTTTTACTGCAGTTTCTCTCGGATACGGAATTACAGAACGGCTGAAATAAAGGGCAAAACCTTCGTTGTCAGTAATCACTTTTACATTATTGGGATTTTCGATCTCCTCTTTTTCTTTTAATTTGATCTTTAAAGAAGTTAAAGAAATTTTTCCTTCCACATCATCTTTAAAAACAGAAATTAACTGTCGCAAAGGTTCGGTTTTCAGAAACGGTTCGTCACCCTGTACGTTGATCACAATATCGCAATCTATATTCGAAACTGCTTCTGCGATTCGGTCGCTTCCTGTTTCATGTTGCGAAGTCATCACTGCATTTCCACCAATCTCTATAATTTCATTAAAAATAATTTCAGAATCTGTGGCCACAAAAACATCATCAAAAAGACCAGTTTCTACTACATTTTCATAGGTGGTTGCAATCACCGTTTTGTCCCCCAAAATCTGCATCAGTTTTCCGGGAAAACGGCTGGCTTCGTAACGCGCTGGAATAACGGCAATGATCTTCATTAAATTATTTTAATTGCGATAAAGCGTTTTCTAGTCGTGGCAACATTTTCTCTATTTCATTTAATGATAATCCACCTGCAGAAGCTCTAAACCAAGGCATTTCTGCTGAATTCCCAAAGGCTGAAAACGGAACTAAAGCTACTCCCGCTTCATCAATCAAGTAGAAAACTAAATCGGACGAATTTGTAATCTTTGTTCCATCAGGTTTTGATTTTCCGATATAATTGAGTTCTATTGTCAAATATAAAGCGCCCATTGGTTTGATGCTTTCAACGAGAAATCCACGAGATCTCATATCCTGAATTCCGTTGTGAAGGGTTTGTAAACTTTTTGAAATCTTTCCTTTAAAATCATCAACAAAATGGTCGACATTTTCAGTTTCATTCAAGAAAATACTCACCGCTTCCTGTTCAGGTTTTGGCGCCCAAGCTCCAACATGCGTAAGAAGTGCCTTCATCTTATCGATGATTTCGGCGGGGCCAAAACTCCAGCCTACGCGAACTCCTGTCGCAGCAAAACATTTGGAAATACCATCAATAAATACCGTATATTTGTTTAGCTCAGGAAAAAGAGAAACAGGATTGAAATGTTCATCCTCAAAAGTAAGCATCGCGTAAATCTGATCGTACATTAAATAAAGGGGCTTTTCGTTTTCGCCTCTTCTTTTATTTTCTTCCAGAACCAACTCACAGATTTCCGAAAGCTGGTCTTTCGTAAACATGGTTCCAGTCGGATTGAGAGGTGAACATAAAGCCAGTAAAACAGCACCTTCCAAATGAGGTTTTAAGTCTGCTGCAGTGGGCAAAAAATTATTTTCCTGCGAAGTCTCCACTTCAATTTTATTCGCGTTGGTCAGGTACGCATAATGGTTGTTATTCCAGGAGGGGATCGGATAAACCACTCTGTCACCATCATCAACAATTGTTTTGAAAGTGGCATAAATTAATGGTCTGGAACCGCCCGCAACTAAAATTTCATTTTCATTATAATCGAGATTCCAGCGATTTTTTAAATCTTTTGAAATGGATTTTCTTAATGATAACAATCCGTTTGCAGGTGGATAATTGGTTAAATTATTCTGATAAGCTTTGTTGATTTCTTCTTTTAGTCGAGCAGGAATCGGATAAATATCAGCGTTCAAATCTCCAATCGTAAGATTCGCGATTTCTGCACCTTGCGCCTTCAGATCATTTACCTGATTTCCGATTTTAATAATTTCTGAACCGATTAAATTTTCGGCGAGTTTTGATACTTTCATAGTTAATTTTTAGTAAGAAAATACAGGATTGAATCAACATTCTTATCCTTCTCAAATGTACAAATTTTAAATAATTTTAAAGAGCGAAAATACAAATTGGAAGACTGAAAACCGCATTTTTAATCTTAAAAAAAGTTAAATAATGATCTTTCAAATGAAAAAATATTTGCTTTAATCTACTGGAATAATCATTCAACAAAAAGAATTTTGCGAATTTAATGTACCCAATTTGTTTCGTAGTGCAGACTCCTTTACAAAATGAAATAAAATACCTATATTTAAATCGCTAACCAAACATTCATTAAAAAGAGAAAAACATGATTGAAAACCAGAATCCCGAAGAAATTGTTTCCAGCCCTCCTGCGAAAAAAAAATCTAAAAAAGGATGGATCATAGGAGCTGTTGTTGTTATCGCACTCATAGCAATCGGACTGTTTCTAAAAAATAAATCTTCAGAGACTAATGCCGATGGTACTTATCCTCAGGTTGAAGCGTTATTTTCTGCTCCTGCCTACGACAAAATACCCCAGGATTACAAAGTATACATCTATAATTATCTGTCGAATAGCGGATATCTGGACGGGACTTACTTTATGACAAAAATTCCAGATCGTGCTAAAAGAGTTTTTGCTTTTGGAGATTTCACTGATGATGGAAAGGAAAATAGCGATCTAGCAATTATTTTGGAGAAAAATGATTTCAAAAGTTCAAAATTGGTTGTATTTAATGATAAGGGAGAACTTCTTTTTGTAGAGGATTATGATTATGACCTGCCAGTGATTAATTCTTTCAATACGGGCGCTAAAATTTTCTTGCAGGAAAATAAGTTAATTCCGGCACCTGTCAGTGGTTTAATTATTCAAAAGGAATCCAGTAAATATGTAGTTCTTTACGATAAGAAATCAAAAAAGTTCAGCTCTTATTATCAATATACAGATGATGACAGTCGTGTGGCGGATGAAGAATATGATGAAGGCGGTGAATATACAGAGTCTGAGGGAGAGACTGAAATAAGTACGCCAGCTGTAGAAGTTCAGAAACCAAAAACTGAAGTGATCGAAAAAAAATCACCATCTGTAGAAACCGAAAAATCATCTGTCCCAGAGGTTAAAGTAGAAGTAAAGGACGAAATATCGCTTTAGAGTTTCGGTAAATTTTAAAATTAAAAAAAAGTTTCACGATATGTGAAACTTTTTTATTTTAAAAATCTAATCCGCCGTCTTCTTCTAATTTTAGTAAACTATTTTCCTGAAGGTAGAATAAACTTTCTTTGCGGGTTTTAATAATCCCTTTGATCCTTGTTCTTTTCTGAGTGGCTAAATTGGTGATCAGAATTCCGGTCTGCATTGATTCATCTTCCGAAAAATAAGTGGAATAAACTAAATACTGAAATCCGTTTTGAGTAAAAGCCATATTTGCGATTTCCTGTCCAGAATTTGCTTTACCACCGCCTCTCATATAATAATTGTAAGAGAATAACTTCCAACTGTCGGCATTTCTTTCTGTTGGAAATTCTAATTCGATCTTATTTTTTTTCCCAAAACGATACTGAATATATTGATTGTTTTTCTCTTTAACCAAAACCATTTTCTTCCTGTCTTTTGTTTCAAAAGAATACAGAGTTATTTCATTAGGCCGCAAATATTGAGAAAATAAATTCAGTGGCAGAAGGTAAATAAGAATAAAGACGAGGCATTTCACAAAGACAATTTTTTTAATTTATGACTAATTTTAAAAGGCAAAAGATAAAAATCCTCTGCCTTTTTTCCCTATAAAAACGTTGCTGTTATAGTTTCAGGTCCGCTTTAATTCTCTGTATTTTATCTTCCGCTTCAATTAATTTCTTTTCGAAATCATCTTCAGAAATAACAGTATCCTTCACAGAAACATAGAATTTAATCTTCGGTTCTGTTCCGGAAGGACGAATACAAACCTTCGTTCCATCTTCGGTATAATAACTCAAAACATTAGATTTTGGAATATCATCCATCACCGATTTTTGATTATCAGCTAAGTTTAAAGAGGTTTGTTCCTGAAAATCTTTGATTTCAATCACCTTCGAACCTGCCAATTCTTTCACTGGATTATTTCTGAAATCGCTCATCATCTGATTGATTTCTGCAGCTCCTGTTCTTCCCTTTTTCACCACATTGACCAAACCTTCATAATACATTCCCAAATCTTCATAGATTTCGATCATGTACTGATACATTGTTTTTCCTTGCGCTTTACAAACTGCTGCAATTTCACAAGCCAATAAAATTGAACCACAAGAATCTTTATCGCGAACGAAATCTCCGGTCATAAAACCGAAACTTTCTTCACCACCACAAACAAATTTTTCTTTTCCTTCAAAATCGCGGATCATTTTACCAATCCATTTGAAACCGGTGAGACCAACTTTACAATCAACACCAAATTTCTTCGCGATATCATAGAAAATATCTGAAGTCACAATCGTAGAACCGATAAATTCTTTTCCAGTGATTCTACCCGCTTTTTGCCATTGATCCAAAATATAATAGGTCAGAATCGTGTTGCACTGATTTCCATTTAAAAGTTGTAATTCTCCTTCTAAATTCCGCACTGCAATTCCCAATCGATCTCCGTCTGGATCTGTTCCGATGACAATATCACCATTAGTAATTCTTGCTAAATCGAGTGCCATTTCTAAAGCTGCAGGTTCTTCCGGATTTGGAGATTCTACGGTTGGAAAATTCCCGCTCGGAATCATTTGTTCCCGCACCAAAACCACTTTTTTGAAACCAGCTTTTTCCAAAGCTTGAGGAACCGTGGTATAAGTCGTACCGTGAATGGAAGTGAAAACGATATTTAAATTATCTCTGCCAATATCCTGATATAGGGAATTTTTCATGCAAGCATCGATATAAACCTGATCCTGCTCCTCTCCAATCCATTCAATTAAATCGTCGTTTCCATTGAATTTAATTTCATCAAATTTCACAGAATGTACTTCTTTAATAATCGCACCGTCTTGTGGCGGAACGATTTGCGCACCGTCATTCCAGTACACCTTGTAACCATTATATTCAGGCGGATTATGAGAAGCCGTTAAAACAATTCCGGCGTTGCATTTTTTATCACGAACCGTGAAGGAAAGTTCCGGCGTTGGACGGTGTTGCTTAAATAACAAAACTTTAATTCCGTTTGCAGTCAAAACATCGGCACACATTTTCCCAAATTCCTTCGAATTATGTCGGACATCGTATGCAATCGCAACTTTCATTTCTTCGCCAGGAAATTGAGAATGAAGATAATTCGCTAAACCCTGAGTCGCTTGTCCAAGTGTATATTTGTTAAGCCGATTGGTCCCAACACCCATAATACCACGCATTCCGCCAGTTCCGAATTCCAGTTCCTTATAAAAAGAATCTTCAAGTTCATCGGAACCGGTATCAATCCAGTTTTGAACGGTATTTTTTGTCTCCTGATCGAAAGAATCTGTTAACCAGAGTTTTGCTTTTTCTAAAGTAGTCATATTTTTTAAGTTTGGAAGATGGAAGCGGGAGGATGGAAGTTTTAAAAACCTCTAAAATTTCGTTTCCAATCTTGTTATACATTTATTTTATTGGGAATTCAGAAGCAGAAAGTTTTGTAACAATATTTTTCCGAACTAAATTCTATTTTTTATAATTGATTTCTAAAGGCGATCATTTGATTCATTAAATCAAAACTGTCTTTATATAATTTATTAAATTTTTCTTCATCTAAATAATCTCTTCTTTTTGCCTTATATAAGCAAGTTACAACTTCCGCTAGTGAGCGTATAGAATAACCAAGAAATTTACGAAATTCTGCTGGAGATTGCAATATAGATCCTTCAGAGATATTCAAAGCAATGGAATCTACAGCTCTGCTAACTTGGGAAGACAAATTATAAATTTCTTTTTTTGGAAAATTATCAGACAAACTTTGAATTTCTTCTCCAAAATCCATTGCCTTTTGCCAAATAATTAATTTCTCAAATTTGAAACTCATATTGAATTCTTATCAATTAACTTCCTCCTACTTCCAGCTTCACATCTTCCCTCTATTCTAATTTCTTATTTTCGACGGTTGCCTCTTTTTCTATCTTAAAGGCACGAATCGGATCGTTGTAATAAACAAATTTAGAAGTATTTTTTATATTTCCTTTGATGGAATCCTTAACATTTACTTCCGTATAATTTTCGTTTTTGGAATCAATCATTAAATCATCAATTTTCCAGTACGGAGCTATTAAACTGGCAGTGTCAGCAATTTTAATGCTTGCACTTTTTGAGCTTCCTAACAGATTCGCACGACTTTTATCGGTCATTTGTAGTTCTGTTCTTCTCGTATTTACTGATCCAATAAATTTAGCATTTTTTTTCAGATTCAATTTAAAGTTATCGGTTTTAATTTCACTGGAAATATTCATTTCTACACTGTCCGAAATGGATAATTGCTCTAAATTATATTTTGAATAAATAGTGACGTTATAAAAATCAACACCTTTGCTTTCTCTTTTTTCCGTAATGCTCAACGTTTTATCTTTCACTGAAATTTTAAGATTATCAGCAATATTTTTATAAGTTTCTATATTGATGAAACTGCTGTCACTTTTAACATAAAACGCACGGAATTTCCCATGAAGATTGAGATTGACGAAATCTTCAACTTTGATATCTTTACTTTCAATTTTACCTTTAGGAGAAATTTTTCCGCAGGAAAAAAGCGTGAAAATTGCGACTAAATAAAATAAATTTTTCATTGTTTTCCAGTACATTAAATCACTTCGTCGATATTGTAATTTTTGTGATCTCTGTTGCTTCGGATAATTATTTCACCCAAGAATCCCGCAATAAATAGAAGCGAACCTAAAATCATCATTGTTAAAGCAATAAAAAACCAAGCGTTATTAGTTAAAAGATGACCGTAAATTCCATGGGAAACATCGATTAATTTAGAAAGTCCTAACCAAAATGCAGACAGAAATCCTACGATAAACATTACCGTTCCTACTGCACCAAAGAAATGCATCGGTCTTCCACCAAAACGGCTTACAAACCACAGGGTAATTAAATCGAGAAAGCCACGTACGAAACGCTCTGTCCCAAATTTTGAGGTTCCATAAGGTCTGGCTTGGTGTCGAACTTCTTTTTCAGTGATTCTTCGGAAACCCGCATTTGCCGCCAAAACAGGAATATATCGGTGCATATCGCCGTAAACATCAATTGATTTGACGACTTGCCTTTTGTAGGCTTTTAAACCACAGTTGAAATCATGCAATTCTACGCCCGACAATTTTCTAGCCGCAGCATTAAATAGTTTTGATGGCAAATTTTTGGTCATCACATTATCGAAACGTTTCTTTTTCCACCCGGAAACAATATCGTAATCTCCCAGTTTTATCATGTCATACAATTCCGGAATTTCTTCAGGAAAATCCTGTAAATCAGCATCCATTGTGATGATAACCTCGCCCTGCGCTTTTTCGAAAGCAGCATGAAGTGCCTGTGATTTACCGTAGTTTCTGGAAAATTTAATTCCATGGATTTGTGGAAATTGCACTTTCAAATTTTCGATGATGCTCCAGGAAAGATCGGTGCTTCCGTCGTCGATAAACCAAATTTCGTACGAAAGATTGGCCGTGTTGCAAACGGAATTGATTCTGGAAAAAAGTTCTTCTAGCGATTCTTCCTCATTTAAAAGAGGAATTATAATGGATAAATTCATTAATGATTCAAAATTTGAAATTACTACCTCAAAATTACCATATTATTTCGTGATTTTGAAGTAGGAAAATTAATACTTTTTAATTAAATTAATTTTCAATACTGCTACGAAAGAAACTCGCAAAAAAGACTGACAAAATAACGTAAAACGCCATAATTGCGCCAAAATAATAGGTGAACTGTCTAAAGGAAAACATATCTTTTCCCTTGATCATTTCTGGGGAGAAACTTTGCAAACGGTTCTGATAATTTTTTTCCAATTCTTTTTTCTGCTCTACATCCTTCATTCCGATTTTCGCTTTTTCGTACTCATTGTTGAGTTCGGTTTTCTGTCTTTCGATGTATTGATAATTAAGGAGATCTTTAGCGTCAGTATCAACAAAATTTAGAAATAAAAACATGGTAATAACCGATAAAATTCCGCCAACAAACATCGGTTTAAAAGTTCGCCCGAAAACTTCCTGAAAACCCATCGGAATTCCCTTCTTTTTAACGGAATATACAGAAAAATAAGCGCCTGCAACAAAAACAACAGGAAGTAGAAACGCATTAATAAGCAAAGAGTTGCTAAAATATTCGGTGTTCATCCCGAAAAAATACATTCCAAAAAAAATCAGCATCGTCGCACCATACAAGGCGAAACCAACTCCATAAACATTTTTTATCATATCTGAAACTTTATAAATTTTATTTTTTAACCATTGAAATTTTAACTTAAGGTCTTTAATTATTGTCTTTTATCTATTTATTTTAAAAATATTTCAAAAATAAGCGATTCTATTTTGAATTTTGAATTAAACTCTTATCTTTGCACCGGCAAGTCCTAAACAACCAGCTCCTGAGAACCCTCCAGGGTGGGAACGCAGCAAAGGTAATTGGTTGTAGCGGTGTGATTTAGGTAGCTTGCCATTTTTTGTGCCTTAAATTCAGATTTCACTGAAATATTTTGCACTACTTTCCAAAATTTTTTTTCTACCCTATTCAACATTTTCTTTCAGCTTAAATTTCGAAAGTTTCTCCCAATTTCGGCAAAACTAATTCTACATTCTTTTCTGCAAATCTTTCTTTTGCTTCATCATGATTAATTTCAATAGGCGGAAAAGTATCAAAATGACAACCGATCACTTTTTTAGTTTTCAATAATTCTGAAGCGGCAAAACTTGCTTTTCTTGAGCACATCGTATAATGAGAACCGATTGGAAGAATTGCTAAATCAATGTTTCCGAATAGCTTCGGGAACATTTCCATATCTGCCATGACGCCGGTGTCGCCTGCGAAATAAACATTCTTTCCTTCAAATCTAAAAATATATCCGCAAGGTTCACCGCCATAAGTTCCGTCCGGAAAAGAGCTAGTGTGAGACGCAGGAACCATAGAGATTTTCATATCTAAAAATTTAGCAGAACCACCGAAATTAATGTCGATTGAATTCGGATGACCGAAATGTCCACAGATTTCCGGTTGACCTATAATTTGAGCTTCTGGATGATTTTCCAAAACTTCTTTCACATCAGCAATGTGATCACCATGAGCATGAGTAATCAACAAATAATCAATTTTCTGTGCCGAAATATCGAAACCTGATTTATCTTTCTGATAATTATAAAAAGGATCAGAAAGTATATTTTTTCCTTTGTAGGAGAACAAAAAACAGTTTTGTCCGAGAAATTGTATTTTCATCGCATTAATTTTTAATTAAAAATAATTCAATCCAACAGCGACTAAAACAGCCATCGTTAAAGTCAAAATACCAACTTGTTTTAAAAATGGGTCTAATTCAGCAGGTTCCTTAACCTCCATGATTTTTCGTCGAACTCCCATCATAGGAAGTATTAGAATGAAAAAGATGAAAGCGTAGTATTTTCCCTGAGTATGCAATCCATTTTTCATCATGAAAACCAGCATGATAATCAAAGGGAGTTGTAATAAAATGATCTCATAAATCATGGCATTTTTAAAGCCAAGCCTTAACGCCAATGTCTTTTTACCACTTGATTCATCGCTTACAATATCCCGCATATTATTGAGGTTTAAAACCGCTGCACTCAACATTCCGACTGCCGTTGCAGGTAAAAGCATATCCCAGTTGAAACTTTTCGTGAACAGAAAATAACTGCCACAAACCGAAACTAAACCGAAGAAAATAAAGACGAAGATATCGCCTAATCCCATGTAGCCATAAGGTTTTTTGCCAACGGTATAACCAACTGCTGCCAAAATACACGCAATTCCCAATCCTACAAAGATGTAAAATTCCTTCATCAAATTTTCTCTGAAGAAGGAGAAATATAAAAGTGCGATCGTTGCAATTAAAGACAAAACCGAAAATAAGATCACTGCATTCCCCATTTGCAAAGCGGTAATTCGTCCAGATGCAACTGCTCTTTGTTCAGCAACATTGTGCCGTAATTCATCAGTTCCCCTGATTCCATCTCCATAATCGTTTGCGAAGTTTGACAAGATCTGGTAAAGCAAAGTCACCAAAATCGCCAATGCAAATATCTTCCAGTCCCAAGTTCCGCCAAATTCTGTCATTCTCCATTTTGCGATGAAAGAACCTAAAATAATTCCGCTCATCGAAAGCGGCAAAGTGCGCAATCTTGCGGCTTTTATCCAATCTGTCATAAATTTCAAATTCTAAATTTTGAATTCTAAATTTTAGATTTTAATACGTTTTACGTTTAAAATATAATCTTTAAAGTCTCAATTTTTTTTAAGATATCCAATTATTTTCTCCGAAGTCGGGTTTTCTCTTTTCAAGGAAAGCATTTCTACCTTCTTTTGCTTCTTCAGTCATATAAGCAAGTCGCGTTGCTTCACCTGCAAAAACCTGTTGTCCAACCATTCCATCGTCGGTTAAATTCATAGCAAATTTCAACATTCTGATAGAAAGAGGAGATTTTCCTAAAATTTCCTGCGCCCATTGATAAGCTGTTTCTTCCAATTTTGCATGCGGAATTACAGCATTCACCATTCCCATTTCCGCTGCTTCTTTTGCATTGTAATTTCGTCCTAAAAAGAAAATTTCGCGCGCCTTTTTCTGTCCAACCATTTTTGCCAAATAAGCAGAACCATAACCACCATCGAAACTCGTCACATCAGCATCGGTTTGTTTGAAAATCGCGTGCTCTTCACTCGCTAAAGTCAAATCGCAAACCACGTGCAGAGAATGTCCGCCTCCTACAGCCCACCCGTTTACAACGGCGATTACGACTTTCGGCATAAATCTTATCAATCGCTGAACTTCTAAAATATTCAAACGATGTCTTCCATCTTCTCCCACGTAACCTTTCTCACCACGCGCTTTTTGATCACCTCCACTGCAAAATGCATGACCACCATCTTTCGGACTTGGTCCTTCACCGGTCAGCAAAACTACACCAACAGAAGAATCTTCTGAGACGTGATAAAAAGCGTCATACAATTCAGAGGTTGTTTTAGGACGAAATGCATTGCGAACTTCCGGTCTGTTAAAGGCGATGCGAGCAACCGCACCACATTTTTGATAGGTAATATCTTCGTATTCTTTTACGGTTTTCCAGTCGATCATTTTCTCTAAAAATTTTGCGTAAAGATAGGGAAAATAAAAAGTGAAGTCAAAGGGAAAAGAACTTCTATTTCGGGAATATTATCAGTTTTTGGGAGCGCGAAGATTTCTTTATTTTTCAAACACACAACCCGCTTTCCGTTGCAATTTTTTCTTTAGGAGCGGCGGCGAAGCC
>NZ_JSYL01000013.1 GCF_000812865.1 Kaistella jeonii
TCAATTTAAAATCAGAAATAATTATGCAAAATCTTTTAATGGTTTTAAAACCAGAATATTAAGTAAAATAACAGCATTAACATTTATCCAACTTGTAAACGTATTTGTCTTTAAAAGAAATATGAACAATATTAAAATCTCAATAATTTAATAATGCACTACGGGTTAACATTATATTTAAATACTTACAATCATGAAAAAAACGATATTACTGGTTTTCCTTTTACTCTTGGGATTAGTAACGCTATTTATGAGCAGTTCGGTGATTTTCGACTGGTTCAGAATTCGCGAAAAAGAAGGCAATTATGTTCCCGGAATAGTTTGGGCAAATCTAGTTTGCGCGATCCTCTATTTGATTGCTGCTTATGGAATTTTAAAGAATCAAACCTGGGCAAAAATGCCTTTAATAATTTCCTTAATTATTTTAGTCCTCGCTTACATTGGATTATTTATTCACATCAATAATGGCGGATTATATGAAACAAAAACGATTGGAGCCATGGCTTTCAGAATCGGAGTAACCGCAATATTTTTATTTATAACAACAAAAATTTTAAAAAAATGAAAAAGATTATTTTGTCATCAATCTTAGGATTAGCAATTATTGTCTCTTGTGAGAAAAAACAAGATGAACAGGCAGAAAATAACAAAACTACAACGGAACAAAAAGTTTCTGATGACCACGCAACCGATAATCATGAAAAATTAGATGAACATAAAGAAGGCGTAAAACTGGAGTTAAATAATGGTGCAAAATGGACCATGAATGCAGAAATGAAACCCTTCATCAACGAAATGGAAATTCAGATTAATGCATACAAACCAGAAAATGGTGATTATAAAATGTTGGCTACCAATTTGAGTGCTACTAATGACAATTTATTAAAAAGCTGTACGATTAAAGGAACTCCACATGATGTACTTCACTCTTGGTTAATGCCGCACATGGAAGAAATTGACAAATTGAAAAAAGCGACCGACAGAGAAGAAGCGAATCATATCGTTAAAGAATTGAAAGAATCTATGGAAAAATACCATAAATATTTTGATTAAAAAATTTTAGAATAAACCTTCAGAAAATTCTGGAGGTTTATTCGTTTTTCTTCGCTTCTTCCCAAAGTTCATCCATTTTCTCTAAAGATAAATCTGCTAGTTTTAGGTTTTGATCTAAAGCCAAGTTTTCCATTTTCTGAAATCTTGTGATGAATTTATTATTGGTTCTTTCTAAAGCGGTGTCGGGATTTATGCCTGAAATTCTCGCATAATTAATGAGAGAGAAAAAGACATCGCCCAATTCCTGTTCTTTTTTATCTAAGTCGGTTTCTGCATGAAATTCTGCTAATTCTTCATCAACCTTTTTCCAGGCATCTTCGGCATTAGCAAATTCAAATCCAATTCCTTTCACTTTATCCTGAATTCGATACGCTTTTATTAAACTTGGAGTTCCTTTGGTAACACCAGAAAGCACCGATTTGTTACCTTCTTTCAACTTCAGTTTTTCCCAGTTCTGTTTTACTTCTTCTTCATCTTTCACCTCAACATCGCCATAAATGTGAGGATGACGGAAAATCAGTTTTTCATTTAAAGAATTAATGACGTCTGCAATATCAAAACTATTTTTCTCTGACCCGATTTTCGCATAAAAAACAAGATGCAGTAAAACATCACCCAACTCTTTTTTAATTTCCAGCAGATCATCCTTCAAAATCGCATCTGACAGTTCATAAACTTCCTCTAATGTTAACGGCCTCAAAGTTTCTAAAGTCTGCTTTTGATCCCACGGACATTTTTCCCGCAGATCATCCATAATATCTAGTAATCGGTTAAAAGCTTCGAGTTGTTCTTTTCTTGAATTCATGAGTTGTTTGTTGTTGAATGTTGAATGCAAATTTAATTCAGATAAAAAATTGGTATAAACAAAAAACTTTGTCAAAGATTTAAACTTTGACAAAGTAATAATATTAATAACAAAAGGAATTTATCCCATTTTTCTATGCGTACTTTTCGGCGCTGACTTCGCAGATGAAGTTGCAGCTTTTACTTTCGGTGTTGCTACTTTTTCCTTCTTCGCAGCAGGTTTCTTCGTATCAATTATTTCAGATTTGGACTCATTTTCCGCAGGTTCGGTCATTTCAGGCTCTGATTTCACAAAACTGTCTGGCGTAATATATCCCGCTTTGTGCAAAATATTATACCACTGCGCTAATTTTTTAATATCCGAAACATAAACTCTTTCGTTATCGTAGTCAGGCAGAGATTCTTTCATCAGATCACGCAATTCAGCATCAGTCGATTTATGAGAGATTGTTTCCTTGTACTCGGTATTTTTTGCTACATTTTCGAAAACATCAAACAAAGGAACTTCTTTGTCAAATGTAAACATAGCGATATTGTCGAGCAAACTTACTTGCGAAGTATTTCCGATGCTCACTTTTTTCTTGGTTAAAACATCTTCAATAATGAACCCATTTTTCAACTGCGAAATTAATTTGTAAAGACCCGGTTTTCCCGAAATCGAAATTATTTTTTCTAACTGCATATGTTTAATTTTTTATTTAAATTTTATCTAATATTCTATAATTCTCCTACTTCGGAAATCTCATTTTATAATTAACGGAAACGTCACCCTGAGAAATTTTGACCAACTTACCTTTGACCAATTTTTTCTTTAATGAACTTAAATGATCGGTAAACAAAATTCCTTCGATATGATCGTATTCGTGCTGAATAACTCTAGCTCGCATATCAGAAAAAGTTTCGGTATGTTTAACGAAATTTTCATCAAAATATTCAATTATAATTGTTTCCTGACGTTTTACATCTTCGCGAACATCGGGAATAGAAAGACAACCTTCATTAAATTTCCATTCTTCGCCAGACTCTTCAAGAATTTTTGCGTTGATAAGCACTTTTCGAAAATCCTTTAATTCTTCTGCAATATCTTCATAATCCTCGTCTTCTGCAAGTGGGGAAAGATCGACGATGAAAAGGCGAATATCTAAACCAATCTGCGGAGCTGCCAAACCAATGCCATGAGCAGACTCCATCGTTTCGAACATATTCGCGATCAAATCTTTTAATCCAGAATAATTTTTGTCAATTTCATGACAGTGTTTTCTTAAAACTGCATCTCCAAATGCACGTATCGGTAGTATCATTTCTGTTTCTGTTCTAAAAAATTTTGCAATATAATGGTTGCACTTACTTTATCAATCAAACCTTTTTCTTCTCGTTTTTTCTTGCTTTTTCCACTTTGTGAAATAAAGAAAGATGCCATTTTAGACGTAAATCGCTCATCAAAACGATGAATTAAAATGGTGGGAAATTCAATTCTAAATTTTTCTAAAAATTTTAAAATGTCATTCTCAACTTCATTAAGGTTTCCTTTCAAATCTGTGGGAAGTCCTACTACAACAGCTTCGACAGTATTTTCGCTCATATATTTTTTCAAAAAAGTAAAAATATTTTTATTTTCCACTGTTGGTAAACCGCTCGCAATAATTTGAAAATCATCAGTTGCTGCAATCCCGCAACGTGCTTTTCCGTAATCAATCGCAAGTATTTGTCCCATAATCTGCAAATTTAAGAAAATTTAGTTAACTGATTTTGACCCAAAGTGTAATTTTTTTACCCAACATCTAAAAATAATCTTTAATTTTAATTATTCAAAAAACTTCGCAGAATGAAAACACTAATTCTTGTTCGCCACGCCAAAAGTGATTGGCCCGAAAATACTGATGATTTCGACAGACCACTCGCTGAAAAAGGTCTTCACGATGCGAAGAAAATGTCACACTTTTTGAAAGCAAACAATATCATAATCGAAAAATTCTTGTCGAGTCCAGCTTTACGCGCTTTAAGTACATGCGAAATTTTTAATCAAGTTTATGAAATAGAAATCGAAACAGATCGGAAACTTTACAATGCTTCGGAAAAGAATTTTGAATCTGTAATTTTTGGTTTGAATGATGATCTGAATTCCGTTGCACTGTTTTCGCATAACAACGGCATTTCGAATTTTGCCAACTCCATGTCGGAAGATTTATTTATGTTCCCAACTTGCGGTGTAGCAGGATTTCAAATAGATTGCGATTCGTGGTCTGAATTTGAAAACGCCAAAAAGAAACCAATCTTTTTTTATGAACCGAAGAAGATCTAATTGTTTATTAAAACCTTGAAAAAAATTGATTTTAGGCTGAATGAAACAAAGTGGAACGAAGCATCTCTTTAACTTCGATATTATTCCTCCATCAGAATGACAAACTCAAGCAATGCATAAAAAAACCTCATCAAAGTGGATTTGATGAGGTTTTTCATTATTATTTAAAACAAACTAATTCTTTCTATGCAAATCTAAATCTCCAAAGTCAAAACTGAAATCAGTCACATCAGAGATCGGTTTTAATTTCATTCCTGTTGCTTTTCCGTTTTCATCTAAATTAAAATTCACGAAAGCATCGGCATCATAACTTCTGTCATCCCATTTTGCAATCATCACATTGGATGAATAAGGTAAAAGTTCACCTTTCAATCTCGGCGAATTTTTACACAAAATACGGAAAGTATTTCCTTCTTTTGAAATGGTAACCTCACCGAACCAAGGATCAGTGTAAGTTCCAACAATTTGGTCGTTTTGAATTTGGCAGTTTTTATCTTTTTTGAACGCGTCGGATTTTGCAAAAATTTCTTTCTTCCCTTTTTCGTAATCTGCATTTACTTTGGTCATTCTATCGCCATAGGTTTTGAGCCAGTCTTTTTGCGGCATTCCCAAATAAGAATCTTTTACGGTGTTCGTAATTGAACTGAAAGCTGCTCCACTTTGTTGATTAGTTAGAACAATAATTCCTAATTTCATGTCTGGAATTAATGTAAACTGTGTCACCGTTCCAATTAGTCCACCGGTATGATAAACTTGTTTGTGCCCTTTAACATCCGTTAAAAACCAACCTAATCCATAACCTCCGAAATTTGAATCGTAGGGATTTTTCAAAGCAACAGGCGTTGAAATTTGCAAGTTCCAAAGCTGTTGAATTTGTTTATCTGTCACCAATTTTTTACCATCTTTCGTTGTAAAGCCATTCATGAGGAATTCTGCCCAAGTTGACATATCTTTAATATTACTGAGAATTCCACCAGCTGCGTTTGCAGTTTCATTCCAGTCGTGCGGAACTGCGATCGCTTTTCCGTCAACCGGAGCGTGAGCATCGATAATATTAGAAGAATTAGCCGCTTTTGCGTGGCTGTAACTTCCGTAGCTGGAAGTCATTCCGACCGGTTTTAGAATTCTTTGTTCGATAAAATCTGCCCAACTTAATCCCGAAACTCTGTGAATTATTTCACCTGCCACGATAAACATAATGTTGTTATATTCTAAAGTCGTACGGAACGAATGATCTGGTTTTAAATATCTCACGTTGCGAATAATGTCGTTCACAGAAAGACTTCCACCTTCTGGAAAAAACATTAAATCTCCCTGTCCTAAACCAAGACCAGCGCGATGTGTAATCAAATCTTTGATAGTTATTTCCTGAGAAACATAAGCATCATTCATTTGAAATTCAGGAATATATTTAGAAACTTTATCGTCGAACTTTAATTTTCCTTCATCTGCTAACATTGCCAAAGCTGTTGCTGTAAAACCTTTTGAATTAGAAGCGATTCCGACCAAAGTTTCATCGGTCATTTTTTGATTCGTGGTCAAAGATCTTACTCCAAAACCTTTGGAGTAAATAACTTTTCCATCTTTTACAATTCCGACGGAAATTCCGGGAACATCGAAAGTTTTTAAAGTGTTTTGAATAAGTTCATCGAGTTTCTTTTCGTCGACTTGCGAAAAAGCGAAGAACGAAATAAGGATTAATAGGAATGATAGTTTTGCTTTCATTGTTTTAAACTGTTTTTTCAAAGGTAGAAATTTTTGAATTGTTTTTTTTAAATATTCATATCAAAAAAATTTAATCTACAAAAACACCAATTAGCCATACAAATAAATTTTAGTTATTATTTAATTTAAAAACCGATTTCAATTTTACAAAATTAGTCGCACCCCAACTTGAACGGAGCTCTTTTTGTAAAAGCACTATCGTTTCAAGACGAAACCGCCTCTACAAAAAAGCGGGAGTGGAAGGTGGAAAAGGGGCCCAAATAAAATAAAAAGTAGGCTTGCTGATTTAGGTTTTCAGTATTAAAATCTTAACTTTGTAATAAAGTAAAAAGTATGGAAACTAAGAAAGAATTTTTTCTGGAGTGTTACAAACTCGGCATCATTAAATTTGGAAGATTTACCCTGAAATCAGGGATTGAAAGTCCTTTTTATGTGGATTTACGTCCGCTTGCTTCCGACCCAAAAATTTTGAAATTACTCGCCAATTATCTGTTGGATATGCTTCCGCTGGATAATTTTGACTTGATTTGCGGCGTTCCTTATGCGGCTCTTCCCATGGCGACTGCAATGTCTTTGGAGAGTTATATTCCTTTAATCATCAAAAGAAAAGAAGCCAAACAGCATGGCACCAAAAAAATGATTGAAGGTATTTTCACAAAAGGTCAAAATTGTCTTTTGGTGGAAGATGTAATTACTTCCGGAGCTTCTTTGTTGGAAACGATTCCCGAAATTGAGAATGAAGGAATTACAGTTTCCGATATTGTGGTAGTTTTGGACAGACAACAAGGTGGAAAAGAGATTTTAGAGCATAACGGATTCCGTGTTCATACGCTTTTTACCATTTCTGAAGTTTGTAAAATGTTGAAAGAGGAAGGTCATTTAACCGATGATGAGGTGGAAAGAATCAACGATTTCCTTGCCGGAAACGTAGTGAGATTTGAAGAAGAAAAAAGACTTTCTTACGAAGCAAAATTAGACATCTGCGACCATTCTGTGGCTCAGAAATTATTGCAAATTGCGATTGAAAAAAAATCGAACTTAATTGTTTCAGCTGATGTAACTTCTACTCAAGAATTATTGGAACTTGCTGAAAAAGTTGGTCCACATATCGTAGCTCTGAAAACACACATTGATATTTTAATGGATTTTGATTCTGACGAAACCATTTTACCTTTAAAAGATTTAGCTACAAAATATAATTTCCTCTTAATGGAAGACCGCAAATTTGCCGACATCGGAAATACACAGGAATTACAGTTCTCTTACGGAACTTACAAAATTTCACAGTGGGCAGATCTGGTTACGGCGCAAGTTATTGCAGGTTATGAATCGCTCGACTGTTTTAGAAATGTTGGTGTTGTCGCTATTATAGGAATGTCTTCAAACGGAACTTTGACGGATGCGAATTACAGAGAAGAAGCCACGAAAATTGCTTTGTCTCATCCCAATGTTTTTGGCGGCGTCTCTCAAAATAAAATTCCAAACGAATTGCTTTTATTTACACCCGGAATTAATTTAGCCGATGCTGGCGACGGAAAAGGTCAACAGTACAATACACCGGAACATGCTTTCACCCAACTGGAAACCGATTTTATTATTGTAGGAAGAGGAATTTATAGATCTGATGACGCTGAGAAATCTGCATTGAGTTATAAGATTGCGGGTTGGAATGCTTATGAAGGAAGTTTGTAAACCAACTTAAAAACACATTAATTCTTGCAGATTGAGCAGATAAACTCAAAAAAATTGCTCAATCACTTGAACCTGCGTTAAATTTGAAATCTTCATTATTGTTTTATAATTCATTAAAATTTTGCGGTTCTCACCTCTTATAAATTTTTTAAATAAAATTAAGATTTGTCTAATTTAATTTTACTTTTTCTCTGTTTATTTCTGGGAATTTTTCTTAGAAAAACTAAACTCTTCCCGGAAAACGGTCATTTAGCGCTGAACTCTTTTGTTATCAACATTTCTCTTTCTGCCTTGTCACTTTATTACATTCCGAAAATCATCCTGAACTTTCAGGTGATTTTTCCCGTTATGGTTCCGTGGCTCAATATTTTTTTAGCCTTTCTATTTTTTACATTTTTAGGCAAGAAAATGAAATGGTCGAAAACATTGATCGGCGCCTTAATCATATGTGCAGGATTTGGAAACACTTCTTTTGTGGGCATTCCTTTCATTCAGTCTTTGTATGGCGAAAGTGGTTTAAAAACCGTAATGCTCGTCGATCAACCCGGTTCTTTTGTAGCATTATCAACCTTAGGAATTACGTTTGCTAATTTTTATTCTGGAGGAAAAAATTCGGTACCTGATATTCTGAAAAAGATTTTAAAATTCCCACCATTTATCGCCTTTTTAGTTGCTGTTTTATTAAATTTAATGAGCATTCAATTTCCGTTAGTAATTGATGATGTATTCGCAAAATTAGGAGCAACAACAGTTCCGCTCGCTTTGGTTTCTGTTGGAAGTCAACTCAAATGGCAAAAATTAGAAGAAGAACAAAAACCTCTATTTTGGGGACTTTTATTTAAACTCATTCTATTTCCCGCCGTAATTTTCGTCCTCTATTTTATTCTTCTGAAACAGAGAGGTGAAATGATTGAAATCGCTTTTTTAGAATCTGCGATGGCTCCGATGATCACTGCAGCAATTATCGCTTCGACCCATAAATTAGAACCGAAACTCTGTAATTTAATGATCGGCATCGGAATTCCACTTTCTCTTGTAACGCTTACTTTATGGTATTTGTTGATGAAATATTCAGGATTATTGATGATTTAAAAGCCACAAATTGATACAGACGATCTCTTCTTACCTTATATCAATGTTTAAAGATTTCAAGATTCGTATCTTTGATTTTACAAAATAAAAAAGTTATGAAAGTAGATATTTGGAGTGACATTCGTTGTCCGTTTTGTTATGTTGGAAAAAAGAATTTTGAAAAAGCTTTGGACCAATTTCCAGAAAAGGAAAACATCGAAGTGACTTGGCACAGTTTTCAACTTGATCCCGACATGAAAACGCAACCTGAAAAAAATTCTTTAGAATATTTTTCCGAGAGAAAAGGAGTTTCTGCAGAGCAGGCAAAAGGAATGTATGAACATGTTTACAAAGCGGGAAAAGATGCCGGGATCGAATTTAATTTTGACCATCAAAAAGTGGCAAATTCTTATCGTGGACATCTTCTCTTACAATTGGCAGCCTCGAAAAATTTAGCCAACGAAGCAGAAGAAGCTTTATTTAAAGCGCAATTAATCGAAGGAAAAAACATTGATGATGAAGCGACTTTAATTGAAATCGGTAAATCAATTTCTTTAAATGAAGAAGATATTAAAAACGCTTTAGTCTCCGATGAATTCGCAGCACAAGTTTCAAAAGATATGATGTTGGCTCAGCAAATGCGAATCAGCGGCGTTCCGTTTTTTGTGATTAACGATAAATATGGAGTTTCCGGCGCACAACCTTCACCAGTTTTTTCTGAAGTTTTGGAGAAATCCTGGGAAGAATTTTCTGCGGGAGATCAAGGTTTAAAAATTATTCACAGCGGAGAAAGTTGCGATGTTGATGGAAATTGTGATTAATGATCTCTAATTAAAATTTTAAAACTTCTGGAATTCATTTTCAGAAGTTTTCTTTTTTATAAATGGAATTGTAATTGCTTTATTCATCTTAAATAGAAATTATGAGCCGAGGATTTGTAAAAGAAGATGATCAGGAAGAAGTTCCTTTAGTTCCACCAAGAGCTGATTTGCCGGCAGGAACAGAAAATTTTGTCACCCAAAATGGAATGGATTCTTTGGTAGAAGAAAAAGAAAATTTATTACGAGACCAGGAAAATTTAGATTCGTCTCAGGAAAAAGAATATCGAATTTCTTTCAATCATATTAATGCTAAACTTCAGCTCTTAAATGAGAGAATTACCTCTGCAAAAATCATTGATCTGAAAAAACTTCCGCAAGATGAAATTCATTTTGGCGCAATGGTTACTTTTAAAAATATAACCAATAATTCAACCCAAACGTTTCAATTGGTTGGTGTTGATGAAGCCAATATTTCAAAAGGAAAAATATCTTTTACTACGCCTTTAGCTAAAGCTTTGTTGCATAAAAAAGTTGGGGAAAAGGCAATTTTAAAATTGGGAGAAAAGGAAAATATTTTTGAGATTTTAAAGATTGTTTATTAAATTAAAAAAAATCTTTATCAATTCATTTCCATCATCAACGAGAAAACATAATTCTAAACTGTTCTCTTACCTGTCAACAATTGCACAATCAAAATAATTCCGGAGAACACCAAACCAACCACCGAAACGCCGGTCCAGCTATAATAATTCCAGGCTAAAGAACCTAAACTTGTTCCTATCGCTCCACCGATAAAAAATCCTACCATATAAATCGTATTCACGCGGTTTCTGGCTTCGGTATTTCTGGAAAAAACAATATTCTGATTCGTAATATGAACAGATTGAACTCCTAGATCGATTAAAATCACTCCGATAATTAAGCCTATAACCGAGTGCGATGACACCAAAAAGATGATCCAGGAAAGAATAATAAGAACAGCGCCCAAAATAATTAATTTGCTTTTCTCGACGCGGTTATTCATTTTTCCAACGACCGTTGCGCCCAATGCTCCCGCAATTCCGAACAAACCAAAACCGCCCGCAACTGCACTTCCGTAACCGAAAGAATCTTGCATCAGGAAAACCAAGGTCGTCCAAAACGCGCTCAAACTTCCAAAAGCTAACGCTCCGCGCAAAGTTGCCAATCTCAAAGTCGGCTCTGTTTTAAAATAGAACCAGAGTGATTTCATCAGTTTCGCGTAACTCTCTCCAAATTTGGGTTGAATTAAAGGCAATTTTGCATTCAATAAAAAGAAAAGCAAAGTCATCAAACCTGCAGCACTAAAGAAAACACTGCGCCATCCGAAATATTCGCCGACTAATCCGCTCAAAACCCGACTTCCTAAAATCCCTATCAGTAAACCACTCATTACAATACCAATGGCTCTTCCGCGACCTTCATCGTCGCTTAGATGTGCAGCCATTGGAACAAATAATTGTGGAAGTGTAGAGGTAAAGCCGATCAGAAAACTGGTGACGATCAATAAAAAAATCGATTGTGATAAAGCTGCACCTAAAAGAGAAACTATCAAAATCAGAAAATCAATTTTTACAATTTTCATATTGCTGATCTTATCTCCCAACGGAATAATAAACAGCAAACCCAGTGCATAACCAATCTGCGTAGAAAGTGCCACATTACTGACTTGAGAATCTGTTACATTTAAACTCGAAGCAATATCGTGCAGTAAAGGTTGGTTATAATATAAGTTCGCAACTACCAAACCCGCGGAAATACTCAGCAGATAAAGAAGTGAATTTGGTAATTTATTTGGCATTTGGAGATCATTATGAAGACCGCCAAAATTAAAATTTTCCACAGAAAATAAACGACTTTAGCAATCGTATTATGTTATGATGTTCGATTTCAAAATCTATCATTTATTTTAGAGCAAGAAATCTTTTAATAGAAGTCGGAGTGAATATATATTTCGCAGTCACGGTTTTGGGTGCGTTCACATCCAGCTCATACCACGGTGATATATTTGAATTAAGCGGATTTCTTAAAACATGAATATCCTGCGCAGGCATAAAACTTTCAGCCAAAAGATAAAGTTTTTTCCCAGAACTGTTGATCGCAACTCCCACTATAATTACAGAATGACCCGGACTTCCCGGTTTTATTAGAAAATCACCGGTCTTGATCTGCGAATTTTGAAGAACGGAAACTGATTCTTTATTCAAAGAAATCGTTCCCGCATATCTAAAAATAATATTGAGATATTTTCGAAAATTTTCATAAGAATCATCAATTTTTCCTGTCTTATGAAAACTGACGCGATTATTTATTTCTTTGGTGCGAACTCCTTTTTTAAAATCATTCCAGGCGAAAAATTGACCACTCGTAAATTCGAAACCTATTTCTTCAAATCGTTTTTGAGACCACAGATATTCGGAGTACAAACGGATCCAGGCATCTGCACATTGCTGCAAATCTTTTTCACCAACATCAATTTTGAGAATGGCGACATGATTATTTTGTTTCTCAATCGGGACCGCATTATAGTTACGCACCGGAAAACTGGGCGGATAAAGGGGGAAATTAACCAAATATTCACTGAAGCTTCCGGGCGTTTCTTTTGCCCAGAAAAAACCTTTCGGCGGTGTAAATCGAGTACGGATCGTAGATTTACTTTCGTCAATGATCATGAGTTGAGTCGTCTCAATAACTTGAGAAAAAGCAATCTGGAAATTCAGAAACATCAACAAAAATAAAAATTGGTAAAATCGGATCAATATGAAATGTTTACTCAAAATTAACTCTATTTTTGAAATAAATTTAATTAATAATTGTTTAGATAAAACATCATTATATTTGATCTTGTTTAGAAAATGAAAAGATTATTGCTGGGGATTTTACTGATTATCAATTTTGTTGTGGTTTCTGCACAACAAGATTCTATTTACATTAATGCTAAAGTTTCCGGATCCAAAAAAGAGTTGACGGTAAATCAAGAAATCACTTATTACAACAATGGTTCAGCAGATCTTTCTCAGATCAAATTATTGAACTGGATCGCCGCTTACCAAAATAGAAATACAAAACTCGTAAAGCGACAATTGGAAGACCGAAAAAACGATCTGTATTTCGCGAAACCCAATGAACTCGGATCTTTAATAAATTTAGAAATTAAAATCGGAGAAAAAGCAATATCTGTAAACGACAGTTCAACGGAAAATATTTACATTCAACTTCCGAACAAGATAAAACCTGGAGAAAAAGTAGAAATTGCACTTCAATATATTTTGAAATTGCCTGATGAAAAATTTGCAGGTTATGGCAGCGACGGAAAAAAAATAACGCTGAAGTATTTTTTTCTTGTTCCAGACGGTTTTGAAAATCAGGAGCAAAGTCCAAAAAACTTTATGGATATTGAAGAAAACCAAAGTCCGAATGTTTACTGGAAAGTAATTTTAGATATTCCTGTGAACTACTATTCCCAAAGTAATTTAGCCGAAACCGCACCCAATTATTTTGAAGGAAAATTAAACATCGATCCCGAATTTGTGATCTCAGAAAATCATTTTACGACTATTTCTCCGAAAGTGGATGCAAAAAAAATTGATATTACTTTCGGATATCCTTTAACGGAAAGCGAAAAACAAAATCTGGAGTTCTATCTTCCATTACAACTTAATTTCATTAAAAGTAAGATTGGATTTCTACCTTCCAGGATTTTCATTAGTGAGAAATTCAGGAAAAACGAAAATTTCACAGGTTTGGAAGATCTTAAATTCTTAAAGTTCCGGTACCAGCTTTTTACAGAATCGCAAAGAAATGATCTCAATTATTTCAGCATTATTTCTAAAAACGTAGTCGAACAAGCGACTGTCTTCGAGAAAAAACAGGATCACTGGTTGATGAACGGTTTGAAAACTTATCTCGAAATTCAATACATTGAGCGTTATTATAAAAACGAAAAACTTCTGGGTCAATTACCGGAAAACATCAATATTTTTGGGTTCAAACCTTTAAAATTATTCTATGCTTCAAAGCTGAAACTTTCTGAAAGATATGGTCTGGCTTATCTCTATATCTTGACGAAAAATCTGGATCAGAAAATTGCAGAACCTTTTGAAGATTTGAGCAATTACAATGCAGCAGCAATCAGTCATCTGGAAATGGGAAGTTTATTTTCATTTGTCGCGGCAAAAATGGGACAGGAGAAATTTGATGATTTTGTCACCCAATATTTACGCAAAAATGCCCATCAACACATCGATAAGAAAAAGTTTTTAGATGAATTGACTTTAGCTTCAGGTTATTCGTCAGATTTCCTGGAAAACTTTCTTCAAAGAAAAAACCGAGTCAATTTTAAACTGAAAAGATTTAAGAAAATTGGTGATGAATTTCAGGTAAAAATCGCAAAAAACACTTCGCAACAGATTCCCTTTAAAATAGAAACGATTACTAAAACGGGAGAGAAAAAGGAATTCTGGTTTGATACCAACGATTCTAAAACCGATGTGATTTATACCATTCCTCAATCGAATGCTGCAAAAATCGTGGTTAACGACGAATATATTTTCCCGGAAAAAAACTTTCGGGACAATTATTTATACACAAAAGGCATCTACTCAAATACAAAAAAGATAAAATTGAAACTTTTCCAGGATATTCCAAATCCGGAATTCAATGAAATTTACCTGAATCCACGGTTGAGTTTCAATATCTATGACAAAGTTTTACTTGGACTCAATTTTAAAAACTCATCTTTATTTGAACGAAAATTTAATTATTCATTTACGCCCTATTTTAGTTCAGGAACAGGACAAATGACCGGTTCGGGAGCAATCTCCTACTCTTTTCAACCTGCCGAAAGCTTCTTCCGAACTTTAGATATTGGTGTTTCTGGCTCCTACTTTCACTACGATTATGATTTATCTTACCGCAAATTTGGCATTTTTGCCAACATCAATTTCGCCAAAAATCCGAGGAGTGATATTGGTAGAAGTTTGGGTGTTTCTTACAATTTTTATGATAAAGATCTGAATCCAATGATGATTGCACAAAACGAATACCAAAAATATAACATGTGGAGCATTGGTTACGGCTACTCGGATCGACAGTTGATTCACGAAAAGTATGCAAGTGCAAATCTGCAGTTTATGGAGGATTTTCAGAAAATTTCGGGTGAAGCTTTTTACCGCTGGGAATATGCAAAAGATAAAAAATTGAGTTTGCGGTTTTTCGGTGGCTATTTTCTGACCAATAAAACAAAAAATAATCTTTTCGATTACGGGATCTCAAAAGTTTCCAATTACTCTTTTTCTTACGGACTTTTAGGACAAAGTGCAACAACGGGATTGCTTTCCCAGCAGTTAATTTTGGCAGAAGGTGGCTATAAATCTTATGTTGGAAATACGGCAAATCAGTGGATCACTTCCATCAATCTGGACTCTCATGTTTGGCGCTGGTTTAATCTTTATGCTGATGCGGGAGTTTACAAAAGCAAATCTCATGATCCACAATTTATTTGGGATTCCGGCGTGAAAGTAAAAGTTATCCCCGATTTTCTGGAGGTTTATTTCCCCATACAAAGTTCATTAGGTTTCGAACCTTCCTTTAAAGATTACGGGCAAAGAATTCGTTTTACTTTGGTTTTAAATTTTAGTGCAATTACCAACTATTTAAGTAGAGGATGGTTTTAAAGCTAGAAGATGGGAGTTGGGAGCTACTTAATATAAAAAAAGCCGCTTAAAAAAGCGGCTTCATATTGATAAGAGATGATCTTATTTTTTCATTACTTTTCTGCTCACTTTCGCAGAACCATTGTCAACAGTTACAATATAAATTCCTTTAGTTAAAGAAGAAGTATTGATTTTGTCTCCGCTGTTAATTCTGTTTGAAGAGATTAATTTACCATCTGCAGAAATAATGTTTACCGTTGCTCTTCCTGGAAGAGTTACTAGCAATTCATTTCCTACAACAGTATTCATTTTCACCTCACTGTCGTAGCTTTTTACATCAGTTACAGCCATTGTAGCTTTATCTTGAAAAAGAACATCGTCTACATAAACAACACCACCGTTATTGGTTGCGCTTTCACTGTAAACTCTAAATCCTGGTCTCGCCACCGTTGCTCCTGCAGTAGGCATCGCTTCAGCAGTAAAGAAAGTCCATGCTGGTGAATCAACAGAAAAATCTGCTGCTTGAAGTGGGTTGCTTCCTAAATCAGCAGTATTTCTAAACTGATTCCAATACTTAAATTTTGCATTTGGAGTATTGTCTAAATACCATCCAGAAAATACGTATGTTTTTGATACATCGATAGTAATATCTGGAGTAGGATTAACAGACTTGTTACCAGTTGCAGCTGTTGGAGCAGTGATTCCAATAGCGAAGTTACCCGAATGTGCATTTGCACCAGTTCCTTGAACGACAGTAATTCCTGTCACGAAATAGCCATCAGGAGCACCTGCTGTCCAACTTTCGAATCCTGGATTAGGAATTAAATTTTGAGCGCTCATAAGAGCCACTGCAGAAACACCTAAAATTGTAAAGATTTTTTTCATTGTATTAAAATTTAAATTTGTTATAAATTTGGGATTGTAAATTTACGCAATTTTTGACATAAATATCGGATAACCAAGTATATTTAAAAAATATAAAAAAAGGAAGCCTATTTAACTAAAAATAACCTTCCTTTCATATAATTAAATCAAAAGATTATTTTTTAATAATTTTTTGAGAAACCACTTTTCCGTTTACATTACCTGTAACGATATAGGTTCCTTTTGTTAAAGTTGAAACATCTAAAGTTGTATTTTCATTTACAGAAGCAGTTTTTACAACCTGTCCGTTCATGTTTACAACCTGCACGTTTCCTTTTGAAGAGAAAATAATTGAATTACCAACTACAGTATTTTTTACCAAGTTTGCTTTGGTAGCGTTTACATCACCTACTGCCATTACTGGTTTAACTCTATAAGTTACTGTAAAAGATGGAATACGCAATTGAGTATTACTTGTTCCTGTTGCCAGTACATTTTTGAAAGATAAAGAAGTACCAGCAGTTAAGCCTTCAACATTATAAACCGAACCTGTTAATGGCATTGCTACAGATGTTCCAGCGTCAACACTATAATTTACTGGCGGAGCAAAAGCTGCTGTAGTCGCTGTAAAAGTTAAGCCTGTTATCTCATATCCAGAGGCAACTGAAATAGTAACTGAATTACCGTCTCCCGTAGTTCTGTCAGAGTAGATTCTTACTGCTGCAGGTGTTGCAGAATAAAAAGTTGGTGACTGTGCTGAAGTTCCTTTTGCAGTAACAAAAGATAAATTTGAATCAATGGTTCCTCCAACTACTTCAGTAGCATTTGTACCTGAAAAAGTGTAAGTAACCGTCGTTTGAGCGTTAACACTTGCAGCTACAATGACAGCTGCGAATAAAGAATAAAGTTTTTTCATAATAGAAATTTTAAATAATTAATAATTTATAGTGCAAAAATACAACCTTTTTTACTAATATCATAATGATAACATTAACTAATTGTTAAATGTTTAAAAATACTTTTAAATATACTTTTTCGTTATTTTTACAGACTCTTTTAAAACAGATTTGGCGAGAAAAATATATTTTTTAGTCTTCATTATTTCAGCATTAAATTTATTTACTGCGCAGATTTTTTCGTGGAAAAACCCCAATATTCCCGCCGATTCCACAAAAAAGGATTCTATTCTTGCTGCCCGTATTGATAGAGATGTATTTTCTAAAGACACGCTGGATTTTATTAAAACTCAAAATAAAATTATTGTCGATGAAGGGGTTTTGGTGAAAAATCCGCGATCTAAGATCTTGGGTGATCTTAATTCTAAAGGTTCCATCATTCGCGGAATTACCTTTGGAAATAATCAGGGTCAAAGTGTTCAAAGTTCAATGGACTTACAAATCTCAGGCAAGCTTTCAAATGACGTTTCTGTGTTGGCTTCAATTTCAGATCATAATTTGCCTATCCAAGCAGATGGCTATACACAGACATTAGAAGAATTCGATAAAATTTACCTTCAGCTAAATATTAAGGATCGCTCCATTCTTCGCGCGGGACACCTGGATCTATTGGACGACAGAACTTATTTCGGCAGGTATCAACGGCGAAGTATGGGTTTACAATTTCAAACCAATTTCGGAACTGAAAAGAAAACATATGTAGATATTTCCGCGGGAGTTGCCCGCAGCGAATTTCACAGAATTCGTTTCCAGGGAATCGAAGGCAATCAGGGACCTTATCGACTGAGCGGTAAAAATGGCGAACAGTTCATCACCATTATTTCAGGTTCTGAACAGGTTTTTATTGATGGGATTTTAATGAAACGCGGTGAAAATCAAGATTACGTTATTAATTATAATACAGGAGAAATTACTTTTACGAGTTTCCGGCCGATCTTCAAACAGAACTTCATTACGATCTCCTACAATTATGCGAATCGAAACTATACCAGATTTCTCGTTACGGGAGGAATTCAGCATGAAAGAGAAAAAATGAAATTCGGTTTTAACTGGTTTCTGGAAAATGACAATAAAAACGCGCCACTTTCTTTAAATCTAAGCAAAGAAGACGAGCAAATTCTTGCCAGTGCAGGAAACAATCCCGAGCTCATGTACGCACCATCCGGAACGGTTACAGAATTCGATGTGAATAAAATTTTGTATCAACTTATTACAAATCCCAGCGGAAATTATTACGAATTCTCCAGCGATAAAGCACAAACTTTGTATCAGGTTGCTTTTACTTATTTCGGTCAGAATTTGGGCGATTATCAAGTTAAACAAACAACAAATAATGGTCGGGTGTTTCAGTATGTCGGTAATAATATGGGAGATTACCGGGCAGTTCGAAAATTACCCGCTCCGCAAAAAACGCAGGTCTTTTCTGCGAATTCTGAATTCTTATTGAAAGATGGAAAAATTGGTGCTGATTTTTCTTTGAGTAATTATGATGTGAATCTGTTTTCTTCTAAAGATTCCAACCAAAATATCGGTTATGCGGGAAGAGTTTTTGGAAATAAAACATTTACCAAAAACAATTGGAAAGGGACGCCTAGCTTTGAATTTCAGCATATCGATTCGCAATTTCATATCCTGGACCGAATTAATGATGTCGAATTTTCCCGGGATTTTAATCTGGTTCAGGAGTTTAATCAGATTACCCAAAACCGATTGATCTTTAGTTTTTTAAACAACTGGAAAAACCGTTCTTTCCTTAATTATAAGATCAATTATTTAGACGAAAAAAACTCTTACAAAGGAATTAAAAATGATCTCGATTTTGGCTTTCTCACGGGGCGATTCAGCACGAAAGGAAATTTTTCTTACCTCGACACCAAAGCGACTTTTCAAAACACAAAATTTGTAAGAAGCGGCGTTATTTCTGAATACACGACCAAAAAAGGAAGTTGGGGAATTGGCGGAAATTTGGAGCATAATGTAAAAACTTTCAATGAAACACAGCAACTCGATGTGAGCAGCTTCAGTTGGAAAGAAGTATTTCTTCAGAAAAAAGTTGGTGATTCGACAAGAACAAAATTATTGGCTAAAGTTTATTTCCGGCAAAATGATTCTGTTCGAAACAACGCCTTAGAAAACATGAATCATATTTTGGGAATCATGGTTGAAAGTCAAATCATTAAAACTGAAAAAACCACGTTGAATGCTCTAATTCATTACCGTAAATTTTCTTATCAAAACCAGGATGTTTCCGCGAAATTTAATCAGGATTTTGTGGTGGGAAATATTTTATACAACCAGCAATTATTCAGAAACGGGATGCGTTTGCAGGCATTTTATGAACTTGGAAATGGTCAGGAAGCGCAGCGTGAATTTCAATATATAAAGGTTACTGACGGTCAGGGAATTTACAAATGGACTGACTATAACGGCGATGGAATTCAGCAACTCGATGAATTTGAGATCGCAGAATACGTAGATTTAGCGAAATATATAAGAGTTTATACGAACACGGTGAAATATATTCCTTCCAATAAAAATAAATTACAACTGGCTTTATTTGTGAATCCATCGGTTGTTTTCAACTCCGAAAATAAATTTCTGAAACGCTGGAATTTTAATATTTCCCTGAATTCTCAAAATTCATTCTACAAAAAAGATCAGGTTCTTGTTTTGAATCCTTTTGAAAAAAATAAAGATCAAATTCTGAAAAACCAAAATCTGCTTGCTTCCGCACAATTTAATCCGACCGACAAATCTGGTTGGAACGGGAATTATCGGTTCATCGCGAATGATAATTTGATCAACGCCAATTTTAGTAATGAAGAGAGATCGCAAACATCTAATTTTCTGAACGTAGGTTACTGGTTTAATAAAGATTTCCGCATCGACTGGGAAAATTCAGTTCATCAGATCCAAAACGCTTCTCAACTTTTTAAATCCCGGGATTATATTCTGAATAATTTTGAAACGAAACCAAAAGCAACTTATAAATTTACAGAAATGCTGCAGGCAGAATTTTCTTCAGCCTTGCGACAAAAAGTGCGGAAAGATGGTGAAGAACTTTTGAAAACTCTTGATTTAACGGGAAGTTTACAGTGGGACTGGAAGAAAACGTCGCTTCGTGGGAATTTCTCTTTCATCAATAATGATTTCACTGGAAATAATTTCTCGATCGTGGGCAATCAAATGCTTGATGGTTTAAAGCCTGGAAAAAATCAGGTTTGGTCTGTATTTCTGCAACAATCTGTGAATTCTTTTATCCAGCTCAATGTTAATTATGAAGGCAGAAATTCGGGAGAAAGAACAATTCACATTGGATCAATGCAGGTTAAAGCTAGTTTTTAATAGCTCTTAAAAATGGTAAGTTTTGGCTAAAGCCATTGATATTTATATTGAAAAGCGGGCTAAAGCCCGCTCCTATTGATTCTTCCAAATTGAATCTTATAATTCATAGCTTATTTTTAATGACCCCGCTTTTAATTGCTTTTCCAAATCTTCATAAATAATATACTTCGCTCTGATCTTCTGGAACTTTTCCAAATCGCTTTTCCATGAATTTTTTATTTCACCTGCAGATTTTCCCGCAACGATCTGCTTTCTCAATTCGTCACTTCCAACTAATTTATCGAAGAACAGATTTTTTAAAAAGAAATCTTGGGTTGGATTTTTATAGTTTTTATAAGCTTTCAGCAACCAGTCAATATTGAGTTCCCTTAGATCTAAATTCTTTTCCGAAAGATTTTCGCCATAACATAATTTGCCGTTCAAGAAAGGATCTTTCGCACCATAATTTGGTTTAGGAGTAAATTGATAGGGCAGATCTTTCGTCCAGGGACTGCCATAAATTTGGAAAGGTAAATCGGTCCCACGTCCCACGGAGACTTGCGTTCCTTCAAAAAAACACAAACTTGGATAGAGATTAATGGCTTTATCATTGGGCAGATTTGGGGACGGCGCTGCAGAAACTCCATAACGCTGCTTTTTATGATAATTCTGCATTGGGATCAAGGTATATTTTGCCTGAACACCATTTTTTAACCACTTTTCACCATTTATCATTTTTCCATATTCACCGATTGTTAATCCATAAATGACAGGAATTTGATGCATACCGATAAAACTTTTCCATTGATCTTTCAAAACTGGTCCATCAATATAACCATCTTGCGGATTCGGACGATCCAAAACAATAATTTCTACATTGTTTTCAGCGCCGGCTTCCATGACATAAGTTAAAGTGGAGATGTACGTGTAAAATCTCACACCAACATCTTGAATATCGAAAAGAATAATATCGATCCCTTTCAACTGTTCCGGTTTCGGTTTTTTATTGTCGCCATAAAGAGAAATAATTGGAATTCCTGTTTTGGTATCTACTCCATTTTTCACGTGTTCACCGGCGTCTGCGTCACCACGAAATCCATGTTCAGGCGCAAAAATAGTTTTGATCTTAATATTGTTTTTTACCAGAAAATCGACGAGAAAAGTTTTGTCTTGCAAAATTCCTGTTTGATTGGTAACGATCGCAATCGTTTTATTCTGAAGCAAATTAAGATACAATTCTGATCGGTCGGCGCCGGTTTTGAAACAGTTTTTTCCTATATTCTGCGCTGAACTCATTTGGCAAAAACCAAAATAAATTAGCACAACTAGAAGTAAATCTTTAATTTTGAGCATTAAATTCATCCGCTTGAAATTTCCGTTATATTTTTCCAAAAAAATTGCTTTTTCCAAAGATAATAAAAATAATCTGTCACGGATTATCGTATTTATTGGTCGCCTTTCTGTAGCGCTTGGCGTCATCGTTTCGCTTATCACCGTTTCTACAGGATTGGGTTCTAAGAAAGCCATCAAAGAAAGAATGGCTGATTTTTCTGGACATATTTCGATCAAATCAAAGCAGTCGAATAATTCTTATAATTCCTCGGTCCTCAATACAGATGGTTTTCAACTGAAAAAAATAAAAGCGCTTCCCGATGTTGCTTCTACGCAGAGCTATGTTTCTGTGAGCGGTATTTTGCGCAATGAACATAATTTTGCCGGAATTATTTTTAAAGGAGTGGGCAAAGATTTCGATTCTGCAAGATTCAGGAAATTTATAATCGCGGGAAAAGCTCCTGTTGTTACAGAAAAAGGGTATAATAACGGTATCTGTATTTCTCAAAAAATCGCAAATGATCTCCATCTAAAAGTAAAAGACAGTATTGTAGCGATTTTTTCCAAAGAGAATCAAAGTCCGCTTTACAGAAAATTTGAAGTTGTTGGAATTTATAAAACCGATATCAAAATGATTGATGATCTCTTTATTATAGGAGGAATTAATCATGCCCGAAAAATTCAAGGAATGAAAAACACTGAAATAGGTGGTGTTGATGTATTTCTAAAAAATATTAATTATATCGATGAAGATGCCCCCAAAATTGATCAACTTGCCGGTTACAAAAATTACACGATAAAAGCCACAGATGAATATCCTCAAATCATGGATTTTATCGCTATTTTTGATACCAATATTGCATTGATCATTATCATTATGATGGTCGTGGTCATCATTAATATTGTGATGGTACTTTTAATTTTAATTATTGAAAGAACGAATTCTATTGGAATGTTGAAGACTTTAGGGGCGAGCAATGGTCAGATCCGCGCAATCTTTATCAATTATACTTTAATGATTATGATTCCTGGACTGGTTTTCGGAAATCTTATTGGACTTGGTTTTCTGCTGCTCCAGAAATATCTCGGCATCATTAAATTAAATCCCGAAAATTATTATCTGAGTGTTGTTCCGGTCGATCTGAATATCTTTTACATTCTCGCCATTTCTTTGGGAATCCTTTTGGTTTCGGGTATTTCACTTATTTTACCAAGTTATTTGATCAGTAAGATCTCTCCTGTCAAAGCCATCAAATACAATTAACTTTTAAAATTATATCTTTGCAAATTCGTAAATATATCAATAAATATTACGATATCTTCAATCCCATCAATAACAAAATTATTCTATAAAAATATTTATGAAATACGCACAAAATATTCTTGAAACCATAGGAAATACACCATTAGTAAAACTAAATAAAGTTTTAGGTGAAGATTTCCCCGCTTTGGTTTTAGCTAAAGTAGAAACCTTCAACCCCGGAAATTCTGTAAAAGACAGAATGGCCGTGAAAATGATCGAAGATGCTGAAAAAGACGGAAGATTAAAACCTGGCGGAACCATTATCGAAGGGACTTCCGGAAACACTGGAATGGGTCTGGCTTTGGCGGCAATCGTAAAAGGTTATAAATGTATTTTCGTAACCAACTCCAAACAATCGAAGGAAAAATGTGATATTTTACGAGCAGTTGGCGCAGAAGTAATTGTTTGTCCGACCGACGTAAAACCAACAGATCCCCGTTCTTATTATTCGGTTTCTAAAAGATTAGCTGCGGAAACAGAAGGTGGATGGTACGTTAATCAATACGATAATTTATCAAACAGAACTGCTCACTATGAATCAACAGCACCAGAAATCTGGGAACAAACGGACGGTAATTTAACACATTTTGTTGCCGGAGCGGGAACAGGTGGTACCATTACAGGATGTGGAATGTATTTTAAAGAAAGAAATCCCAATATAAAAGTAATAGGAATCGATACTTATGGATCGATTTTAAAAGAATTCCACGAAACGGGTGAACTTCATCCAGATCACGCTTATACCTATATTACGGAAGGTATTGGCGAAGATATTATTCCCGAAAATTTTGACATGTCGATCATTGATCATTTTGAAAAAGTGACGGATAAAGATGGCGCCATTTACGCAAGAAAATTAGCAAAAGAAGAAGGAATTTTTTGCGGATATTCTGCGGGAAGTGCGATGGCGGCTTTAGTTCAGATGAAAGATCAGTTTACAAAAGATGATATCATTGTCGTTTTGTTGCACGATCACGGCTCCAGATATGTTGGAAAAATCTACAATGATGAGTGGATGAAAGAGCAAGGTTGGTTGTAAAAGTTTTTGGGCGTGTCCCTCACAAAAAAAAGAGCAAAATAATATTTTGCTCTTTTTTTTGTGAGGGACGGTCTTCGGCTCCCAATCTTTGTAATTGGAGCGGCGGCTTCGCCGCCGCTCCAATTACAAAGGATTTACGCCTACAACCTCACGCAAGTTTCGCTACAAAATATCAGTCAGTTTTCTAGTGAGATTTTTTCGGGAGAACTGCTCAATATTTTTCGTGTTCGAGGTTAATTTACCCGTTTTCCAGTCCATATATTTTGATAGAATAAAATCCTTCACCAGATCGGAATCATCATACGTAAAATGTTGACCGGCTTTTGTTTCGCTCAGAATTTTCTTCACATCGCTGTTTTTTGGCCCGAAAGAAATAATTTGATTTCCCGTCGCCAAATACTCAAAGATCTTTCCCGGAATAATTCCTTCCGAAGTTTCCTGTGGAAAATTGGTGATCAGGAGCAGATCTGAATTTAGCATCTCTGCATTCGCTTCTGAATGAGAAAGATATCCCAGATTCAAAATAGAATCTTTCAAACTGGAATTTTCTAAATTCTCTAAAATCTTATCATCAATTCTACCAACAAATTTCAATTCGAAATCTTTTTTAAAACTCCTCACCTCAGTCAATAATTCATTCAAAACACTCCATAAAACTTCAGGATTTCTAAGCTGCTCCAAAACTCCAATATAACTTAGAGTAAATTTTGAATTCTTTTTCTCAACCTCTTCCTTAACCTCACCTCGATCAAATCCATTCGAAATACAAAACGCGTTCGCTCCTTTCGCTTTAAAATTCTCCGCATCAGAATAACTTGTCGCTAAAGCAATATCTGCCTTTTTTAAAACATTTGCCTCCAATCTTCTATGCTTTAAATCTGCAAATTTGGTCAGTTTCAAATGTTTATAATAAGAAATTTCTGTCCATGGATCCCGGAAATCAGCGATCCATTTTAAGTTTGGAAATTCTTTCTTCAACTCCAAACCAATTAAGTGCATGGAATGCGGTGGTCCGGTTGTTACAAATGCATCAAACTTATTTTCCTTCAAATATTTTTTTAGAAACTTTACCGAAGGTTTCACCCAAAAAACACGGGCATCAGGAATAAAGAAATTTCCGCGCACCCAAATGGAGAGTTTCGATTTCCAGCTTTGATTTTTTCCTACATCGAATTGTCCAGCTTTAAACTTTTTATTGTCTTTGCCAAAAAATTCTGCAATTTGATAAGGTTCCCAAATTTTGGTTTTAATGATCTCCACATCACTTGAAACCTCTTGAGATAAACTCTCGTCAACAATCGGGTAACTCGGATTTTCTGGAATAAAAACGGTAGGATTCCAGCCAAATTCCGGTAAATATTTTACAAATTTTAACCACCGTTGAACTCCTGGTCCACCTGCAGGCGGCCAATAATAGGTTATGATTAATATTTTTTTGTCAGGTTTCATTTCATTGTAGGGACAAGTCGTGAATTGTCCAAAAAACCGAAGGTTTTTAATTGATTATTTATTTATACAATCCGATTATTGAACAATTTATATTGAAAATTTTCAATTTTCGGACAGGTCGCGACCTGTCCCTAAGGATTTGCGATACATGAAATATATTCCGCCTAAACTCAATAATAAAAACAACGCGAAACAAATCATCGAAATTAATTTTCCTCTTGCGATCACATCTGGTGCGAAAATCATTTTTATGGTATGATTTCCGGCCGGAACATGGACTGCTCTTAACAAATAATCAGCTTTGATGTAAGGAACTTCTTTTTCATCGACGAACATTTTCCAGCCTTTTGGATAATAAATTTCGGACAAAACTGCCAGTTGTGGTGTTTTCGACTGCGTTTTAAATTCAAGTTCGTTCGGTTGATATTTGGTTAAATTCAAAAATGCGGTTGAATCTGCGGCAATCTGTTTTCCGTCGAAATATTTTTTATCATCTTTTGAAATGATGGCGACTTTCTTCGTATCAACTTCCCCGATTTGTTTAATTTCTTCATTGGGAGAATTCACGAATTTTATGTCAGAAACAAACCAGGCATTTCCATTCGTTTGTGGATTTGTAACGGCTTCAGGTTTTTCTTCATCACCAAAGATCATGTATTTCGCGTTGAGCATATTTAAAATTCTCGGCACCTTTACAGAATCAATTCTCCCAAAATATTCATTAATGATATCATCGTAACGGCGAAGTTTTACTGCATGATAACCGCCAATAGAAGATTTGAAATAGGAAGTATTGGTCTCACTGAATGTTCCTAAAACCTGATTGTAAATTCGGTAATGCGTTTTATCTTTTTCGGCAATAGTTTCTAAAGTTTTATTGATATTAGCATTTGCAAGAAGCGACTGCAAATTTTTATTATCGCCTACTTTCTGCATGAGTAATTCAGAATTTTCGGTTTGAAAAGGATTTTCAGTAAAAGTCTTATCAATGAAATTATCATTGTTCAAATATCTTTTATTAACACTCCACAAGTCAAATAAACTTACCAAACCAATAACGATGATCACTACATTCTGACTGTTTTTTTTCTTTAAACTCAAGAACAAAAGAGCAGCTGCAACGGCAACATAAACGATTGCTTTGATCGCATCAATTCTAAACATTTTAAATCTTTCGTCCACCAAAAAATCTAAAAGATAAGGCGGAAGATAAGTTTTCTCGGTGTCGGTATGAAAACCTAAGATCGATTTTCCGAAGATAATCAACAAAAAAGTAATGCCTAAAACAGAAGCACTTACATAAGTTAAGATCTTCTTTTTGTAATCTTCTGTCAAAATATTTTCCGTCGAAGTTTCGGTTTCTTCATTTGAATTAAAGAAACGGTAAAGACCAAGAATGGCGATCAAAGGGAATAATAATTCGACCACGACCAGAATTGAACTTGGCGCCCGAAATTTATTATAGAATGGAACAAAATCAATAAAGAAATCTGAAAGCACCATAAAATTACTTCCCCAAGCTAAAAATACAGTGAGGATCGAAGCTCCTAAAATCCAGTATCTGTATTTTTTCCAGCCAAAGAAAAACCCCAAGATCGCGAGGAAACAAACGATTGCTCCTTGATAAGCAGGACCAGAAGTTCCTGGTTGTTCGCCCCAATAAGTTGGACTTTGGAATGCTTTCCTGATATTATTAACTTCATCTTGAGATCGCGCGTTGTTTTGAACCAAGTCACTCACTTTTTCCATTATCTTTTCGGAACCTTCCTCATTGCTAGAACCGCCCATTAATCTTGGAATAAACAGGTTTAACGTTTCCATTTTGCCGTAACTCCACATCAACATGCTTTCTTTGTCCATCCCCGATTTTTCGGAGGAATGCGTGTCATTATCCAAAATTTGTTTCCCACGAACCGTTTCTGTGATGTACTCCGAATTCGCCATAATTCTTTGGGAATTCATACCCACTCCAAGGACAAAAGCCAAAGCTAAAATCCCGGTCGATATTCCAAAATGTTTCCAGTCTGTTTTCCCCTGAAATGCACGGATTAATTCGGAAAGGAATAAAAATCCGAGTGCAATAAATAAGTAATAGGTCATTTGGGGGTGATTCGCCGCGATCTGCAATCCCATAAAAAATGCGGTAACAATAAAGCCGACCACATATTTTTTACGGATATACACTAAAAGAATTCCCGCTAAAAGTGGCGCAAAATAAGCAACAGTCTGAATTTTACCATTATGTCCCGCAGCTAAAGCTATATAAAAATAAGTAGAAAGCCCGAAAAAAGTGGCGCCCAAAAGTGCGTATTTCCAGTTTTTGACGACAACCATTCCGAGGAGGAAAAAGCCAGCAAAAAGGAGAAAAATGTAATTGGCTGGTTTGGGTAAAAAATTCAGGATCTCATCTGCTTTCTTAATGATATCACCTTTGAACTGCGCTCCCATTTGATAAGTCGGCATTCCGCCAAACATAGAATCGCTCCAATATGTTTCTTCCCCATTTTGAGCTCTGTAATCCAACAATTCTTTTGCGCCGCCTTTATATTGTACAATGTCGTGCTGAAAAAGTTGTTTTCCCGTGAGAACAGGATTGGCGTAAACCAAAGCCAGGATCACGAAAGCCAAGATGCTTCCAATGATGAAAATGAGTTTTTTATTTTTCGACATATTAAGTTTTCAGTCTATAAAAAACCTTTCGAATCTTAAAAATTCGAAAGGTCATTGTTATTTTTTTGTTTCGTTGTTCTCTTTAATTTCTTCGTAATCTACCGTTTCTGCATCCCAGTTGATCCTTGAATCTAAATTCTTCTTCGATTCTTCAGCACTTGATTTCTGTGGATTGTCCGGCTTCGGAAACTTATAAAAGGATGCAAAAAACATCCGCTTTAAAATATTCCAAAGAAAAAATATAATGATGGTTGTTATTATTATTTCAAAAATAAATTTCATAAAGTTGAAAATTAGTTACAAACAGAAAGTTATTTAGGATCACTCACCGTCTATCATCCATTGCTTATTATTTAGCGGGATTTACAATTACCGTTGAGTTAGAAACGCTTTTCATAGTCTGTGTTTGTTTCCCATCAGATAGCGTTTCTGATTGCGAAGTTTTCACCGCGATATTTTGATTTTTCACCCAACCTGTTTTTTGATCCAGGGCGATCGTACCGTTTTGCGTTAATTCAGAACTCATACTTCTTGTAACTCCTTCCTGAGTTTTTTTGTCAGATTTGCGCGGAATTCCACCGGAAACTCCAATATTAACTACTCCATTTTCAACACTTTTTATAGTATAATTGGTTGAAAGTTTTATTTTGCCATCTGGAGTTGCGTTTTCCGTCTGCGTCCATTTTTCCCCAATTTTCGCTCCTTTTGCAGGAATTAAATTTAAATTTTTAGTGAACTGGTCTTTCAAAACTTTTTCATTAAAGCTTCCTTTGAAACTTTTTAGAAAAGCCTCTTTTTGTTTCGCATCTTTAATTACACTTCCAACAGAACTTGCAACTTTCGTATAAACAGGCTCAAAACCAGTAATTGAAATCACTTTTCCGTTTTCAGTCATTTTCATATTGAGTTTATTTCCGACCAAACCTTTGTTCACTTTCCACATCATTTTCAGCTGATCTTCTTTGGGTTCAGCCAATTTCGTATCAACAACGATCGATTTTCCGTTGGCATTTTGAGAATTTTTTTTGCCTAACAGATCGATGGTGATGTCGTAAATTCCCTTATCAAAATTATCGACGGTGAAGGTCATTTCATCAGTCGTTTCACTGGTTCCACTTTGTGTTTTTCCATCAGGAGCAGTCATCGTTTGCACATCTTTCTGGAAAGTCGTCAAAGGATAAGTTTTTCCCTTTTCCAGTTTAAAGGTTTGCTTATAAACACCCGATGAATCTTTGATCGCCATCGTTTCAACCGGCTGTTCAACCGTTTTTGTGGAATCGACTACGGGAACTTCAACCGAAATTGTTTTCCCCGTCGTTGGATCTACTTTGGTGACGGTTTTCGTTTCCTTTTTACAAGAAATTAGAGCTATAGAAAGAAGCGCAATTGCAGTGAATTTTTTCATTAAATAATTTTTCTTTTTTGAATTTTTGTTCTTAATAAATTCCTTTATTTTTGGTAATGAACGACAAATTTAAGGTAATTATTTCTGTTGGTTTCAAACATTATAATTATTTTAACAATCTTTAAAAAAATAGAAAGTCAGACTCATTCATTTTCTACATTCTCAGGATATTATTGATCTGTAACAAACTATTCATTAATGTTACGAATTAGAAAAATAAATTCACCGCTATGAAAGAAAATAAAAAGAAAATTTTTGGAATTATTCTAGTTGTTTTCATTGTAGCAATGTCGCCACTGGCCACCAAAATCTTTGAAAACAGGCTTTCTTTCACTCAAGTTATGATCCTTTCCCGACTTTGGCAATGGACAGGATTATTGCTCCTATTCTATTATTGCAGAAAGATATTAAAGGAAAAAATCATCATCTGGAAATCTGAAAAAAAAGGAATCTTATTCTACTTTATCTCTATTATTGGAATTCTGGCAGCATTATTCGGAATGATGGTTTTAATACATCTACTTCATTTACCGAAGGAAAACAGCCCAAAACTTTCGCAGCTGATGAATGCGGTAAAAAATAATGTACCGCTCATTTTTTTAATTACTATAACCGCAGGAGTTGTGGAAGAACTTTTTTTCCGCGCATTTTTACAAACAAGAATTTCTATGCTCACTAAAAGCAATTTATTTGGAATTTTTACAAGCACACTCATTTTTGCCCTAGCTCACTACGCTTACGGAACCTGGATCAATATGGTCGGTCCTTTTTTAATCGGTTTGGTATTTGCAGTTTACTATTCGAAATACAGAAATATTGGTGTTTTAATCTTCGTACACTTCATCTGGGATTTCTACGCACTTTACACTGCTGCATAAACATCAATCAAAATTTCTTAAATTTGTCTCTTTAAATAAATATATGAATCCACTCTTAAAAGCATTCGATACCCAGTATAATTCTGCGCCTTTTACTGAAATTAAAGAAGAACATTTTCTTCCCGCTTTTCAGGAATTAATTAAAACTTCCGAAAAAGAAATCAATGAAATTGTTGAGAATAAAGATGAACCCACCTTTGAAAACGTGATCGAAGCTTTGGCTTTTTCCGGCGAACAGTTAGAAGTTGTTTCCAGTATTTTTTTCAATCTGAATTCTGCCGAAACCAATGATGAAATTCAAAAAATCGCACAAGAAGTTTCTCCAATTTTAACTGCATATTCTGCCCGAATTTCCCAAAACGAAAAGCTTTTTGATAAAATTAATAAAGTTTACACCGAAAAGGAAAAATATAATCTCAACGAAGAACAGCAAATGCTTTTGACGGAAACTTACAAAGGTTTTGTAAGAAGCGGCGCCCTTTTAAATGAAACGGAAAAAGAAAAATTCAAAAACATAAGTATTGAATTGTCGAAAAAATCGCTTCAGTTTGGACAAAATGTCTTGGCGGAAACGAATAACTATTTCAAACATATTACGGACGAAAAAGATCTGGCCGGAATACCGGAAGCTATTTTGCAGCAATATCGGGAAGAAGCAAAAGAAAGAAATTTGGAAGGATTTGTGGTGACTTTGCAATACCCAAGTTTTTTGCCTTTGATGACTTACGCCGAAAACCGCGAACTTCGGAAAGAACTGGCTTTGGTAAACGGAAAAAAATCTTTTAATAATAATGAATTCGACAATCAGAATTTGATCAAAGAAATCATTCAACTTAAACAGGAAAAAGCGAAACTTTTAGGTTATACATCTTACGCAAATTATGTCTTGGAAGAAAGAATGGCAAAAGAACCTGGAAAAGTAAAAACTTTTTTGAATGAACTTTTAGAAAAAGCAAAACCTTACGCCGAAAAAGAAATCGAAGAATTAAAAAAACTCGCAAAAGTAGACGGAATAGAAGAAATGGAAAGTTACGACCATACGTTCTACGCTGAAAAATTACGCAAACAAAAATTCGATATTGATGATGAAGAACTGAAACCTTATTTTCAATTAGAGAAAGTTCAGGCCGCCGTTTTTGGTTTAGCGGAAAAATTGTTCGGTTTGACTTTTATTGAAACGACCGCAATTCAGAAATATAATGATGAAGTAAAAACCTTCGAAATTTTTGAAAATGGCGAATTTAAAGCACTTCTTTACGCCGATTATTTCCCGAGAAAAGGAAAAAGAGCCGGAGCGTGGATGACAAGTTTTAAAAATCAGTTTCAAAAAAATGGTGAAAATCACCGTCCACATATTTCTGTCGTGTGTAATTTTTCCAAACCAACTTCAGATACTCCGAGTTTATTGACTTTCCAAGAAGTGACAACGCTTTTTCATGAATTTGGTCATGCTTTACACGGCGTTCTGGCGAATACAACTTATCCAAATCTTTCGGGAACTTCTGTAAAATGGGATTTCGTAGAACTTCCGTCTCAGTTTTTAGAGAATTATTGTTACGAACCTGAATTTCTGAAAACCTTTGCAAAACATTATCAAACTGGAGAAATTTTACCGAATGAAAAAATTCAGAAGATCTCAGATTCCAAAAATTTTATGGAAGGTTATCAAACGATGCGACAAATTGGTTTCGGACTTTTAGACATTGCTTATCACACCGATTCGGACAAAATTGGCGACGTCAAAACCTTTGAAGTTGAAGAAACGAAAGCCACCAATCTTTATCCGAGCAATCCTGAAACGATCATGAGCACGAGTTTCTCTCACATTTTTCAAGGTGGATATTCGGCGGGATATTATTCTTATAAATGGGCCGAAGTTTTGGATGCAGATGCTTTTCAATATTTCAAAGAAAACGGAATTTTCAATCCGGAAATCGCGGCAAAATATAAAGTTTTATTGTCATCTGGAGGAACAAAAGATCCGATGGAACTGTACAAAAATTTTAGAGGAAGTGAGCCGAAAGTGGAGAGTTTATTGAAAAGAGCTTTTGGATAATCTTATATATTTAAACCTTTATTGAACTAAAAAACACAGCAAAATATGTTATTAGCGATTTTATTACCATTTTTATCTTTCATATTTCGGGGCAAAATACTGACAGGAATCATCTGTTTCCTCTTACAAATCACGATCCTTGGCTGGATTCCGGCTGCAATTTGGGCAGCATTATCTTTAAGCAATTCAAGAGCGGAAAAACGAAACAATAAATTAATTAAAGCAATCCGCGAAAATGGAAATTAAGATTTTCTATTTTTTGCCAAAATAGGAATGGAAATTATTCCAAGTACGATCATGATGACCAATTGCATCGTGTGAGAAATAAAAGCGTAGGAAAGACCGACTTCTCCACCTTCTTCCGGGTTTTTTCCCATTGAAAGGAATAAGGCCATAATTCCGAATTTTAAAGCCAGATGAAACGCGCCAATTCCGCCCGAAGCTGGAACCATCATTCCCAAAGTTCCGACAACGATGATGAAAAATCCATCTGCGATCGTAAAATTTGAAGTTTCAGGAAGTGCAAAACAAACCAAATACGCTGCTAAATAATAGCAGATCCAAATGGCAAGTGATAATAGAATGAATTTTCCTTTTTGTTTTAATTTGAAAATTGAGGTTAAACCGTAAAAAATTCCTTTTCCGAAATTAACTGCCTTTTGATAAATAGGAAATTGCTCCATTTTTTTTCTCAGCGCAAAAAATACTATCAATAAAACAGCTGCAATTCCTAACAAAATAAACCATTTAGAATTTGAAGTGCTTTCAGCAGTTTTACTTTTTTCTTCTGTAACGTATTGATAGAAAGCTAAAATCGCTTTGTATTTAAAAATTAAAGTCAGACCTAAAAAGCCTCCCATACAAATTAGATCGACTACCCTTTCCAAAATGATCGTTCCAAAAGATTTTTCCACAGGAACTTTTTCAACACCAAAAAGAGCTGTTGAACGAGCCAATTCACCACTTCTTGGAATGGTAAGATTCATTAAATATCCAAAGGAAATCGTCCAGAAAGCGTTTGAATTTGAAATCTTATAACCCATCGGTTCAAGTAATAAATTCCAGCGAATCGCGCGAAACCAATACGCCAAAATCCCAAAAATTGAACCTGCGAAAACCCAGAAATAATTTGCTTTTGCGAAATAGCCTGCAATTTTTTTGAATTCCATTCCTTTTAAAGCCAACCACATAAAGAACATAGCAATTCCTAAAGAAACTGCGATGGTTAAGAAGGTTTTAAAAGAATTTGGTTTTTTGATTTCTTCCAAAATTGAGGGAATTTTCAGAAATTAGGTAAGAAGGTTGGTTTTTTCGTCGGGGAAAATAATTTTGGGTTGAAAAGTTTTTGCTTCCTCTGGAGTCATCTGCGCGAACGACATGATAATAATAATATCATTTTTTTGAACTCGTCTTGCAGCAGGACCGTTCAAACAAATTTCACCTGATTTTCTTTTCCCTTTGATAGCATAGGTGTCGAACCTTTCGCCGTTGTTCACATTGACAATATAGACTCTTTCGCCCACTATAATTCCCGAAGCTTCTAACAGATCTTCGTCGATTGTGATGCTTCCTATATAATTAAGATCGGATTCTGTAACCCGAACTCTGTGAATCTTAGATTTAAAAACTTCAATTAGCATGGCGCAAATTTAATTATTTTAATCAAAACAACCGTAAATATTTTTTTTGTTAATGCATACTGTTAATATCCACTGCGACAATCATCTGCTGCTATTTAAGTTTAATCCAAAATAAAATCTGTTATCATCTAAAAATGAATACAAAATTAAACAATTCATAATTTTAAATATGAGAATACAAAATTGATAATTATTCGATTGATAAAGGGTTTGGCACAATTTTAGCACTCCAAAACGTCGCATATTGGTATGAGCTTCAATTTAGTAGTTTCTGTTAATTCGGAGAAATTTATAGATTTTCTGTTAAATATTTGGAAAACATTTGCACAATATGAAAAATGTTTTATATTTGCTTTGATAATGATACTAACTTAAATAATTAATAATTATGAACAAATCAGAATTAATCGACGCTATCGCAAAAGACGCGAGCATTACAAAAGTTGCTGCAAAAGCTGCTTTGGAATCTTTCATTTCTAACGTAACCTCTACTTTGAAAGAAAAAGATGGTAAAGTTTCTTTAGTTGGATTCGGGACTTTCTCTGTAGCAGATAGAGCTGCTAGACAAGGAATCAACCCTGCAACTAAAAAACCAATTCAAATAGCTGCTAAAAAAGTTGCTAAATTCAAAGCTGGTGCTGATTTATCAGGAGCGGTTATGGAAAGTATGACTGCGACAACAAAAAAGAAGAAATAATCTTTAGATTATTTTCAAAAAAATCAAATCCCGATTCCTCGGGATTTTTTTTGTGCTATAAATTATTCGAACAGCCTTCTTTAAGGAGCTAATCGGGAAATCTTCCAGTCAAAATTAGCCTGAAGTTCGTAGATTATTCTGTCGTGCAAACGGTTCGGGCGACCCTGCCAAAATTCAATTTCATAAGGTTTCGCAATATAACCGCCCCAGTTTCTTGGACGTGCAATTTCTTTATCCTGATATTCTATTTCCAAATTTTTTAGTTTTTCTTCTAAAAAATTACGGTCAGGAATGATTTGACTTTGAGGAGAAACAGCAGCTCCCAATTGACTTCCTTTTGGTCTTGAATGAAAATAGCCATCACTCAAATTCTCCGGGATCCTTTCCAAGTTGGCTTTGATGATAATTTGTCTCTCGAGATTAGGCCAGAAGAAATGCAGACATGCTTTGTGATTGTTCTCGATTGCTTTCCCCTTCCTACTCTCGTAATTGGTGTAGAAAATAAAACCTTCCCACGTGTAAGATTTCAACAAAACCATTCTGGTTCGTGGACAACCATCACTTTCTAATGTTGAAATTGCCATCGCATTGGCTTCAGAAATATTTGCGCTTTCCTTCGCATCTACAAACCAATCCCGAAACTGCTCGATCGGGTTTTCTTTTATTTGATTTTCAAGAAGTTGGGACTTTTCATAAACTTTTCTATTGTCGTGCAAGTTTTCCATAAAATTTTTTATTACATTTGAATATAGGTTTTTCTATTAGTCCTGCAATTCAGATGAATCATTCATACAAAGGTAAAATTTTAATTTCCACTCCGGATATTTCGGGAGATATATTTTCACGCTCAGTTATCCTGATTGTTGACCATAATGAAAATGGTGCTTTTGGACTCATCCTTAATAAAAGAAATACAAGAATGAGCGACAGATTGCTTCATATTTTCGGTTTCGCAGTTGAAGTCTATGAAGGTGGTCCGGTAGAAAATGATAAAATTTTCTTTATCAACAAAGGGAAAAAAGTCACCGAAAATTTCTCTGAAATAAACAAAGAATTTTATCTCACTGAAGACATCGAAAATGTAGTAACCGGACTGATCGATGAACTCATTTCTGTAGATGAAATAAAGGTTTTTTCGGGCTATTCAGGTTGGGGAATTCATCAGCTGGAAGATGAAGTAAAACGAAAAATGTGGACTGTGGTTGATGTTTATAACTTAGATTACACTTTGCCGAACGATCAAACGCTTTGGAAAAATATCATGCAAAACCTGGGTGGCGAATATTTACTTTGGGCAAACGCGCCTGAAAATATTTCTATGAACTAGATGAATAAAACAATCACAAAAATTTAACAAAACTTTAATATTTCGCGGTATAATTTAAAAATATTTTAATCGTTATACCTGAAGAGATTAAAATACAAAAACCCGCTAAAGGACTTAAAAGGTTGTTTCGCGGGTTTGTCAATTTCAGGCGAAACTGCCTTTCCATTTCTCAACGATTTCTGTAAATCGAGTTTTATCAAACGTTTTATTTCTGATTTTTGTAACCGAAAATAGACCTTTATCATCTGATATCATTAAAATTTCTTCAGATTTTTGAGACTCGAAAGCGATCATTTCAGATTCCTGAATTTCAGCCAGAATATTTTTGTGAATGAATGTGACGAAATTTTCCATGAGCGGAGAAATATAAGCACCTTCCGTTGTCTTTGGAATTTTTATAACATTTCCTTCCAGAAACAAAAGGTTTCCGAAAATACTTCTTGCAATTCTTTTGTTTGGATTAAGCAGAATAACATCGTCTAAGTCATTTTCCTTCGCATAAATTTCCGAGTAAATATTCTCTGGACAATGTGTATGAATCGTACTTAGAAAATTGGTATTTACGTTCACTTCTTTAATGAGATCCATTTCACTTTCACCCTGAATCGCCAGAACATCGTCTAACTCTTTTACTTCAAAATAAAAAGAAACCGCCGACTTTTCCAATGAATTCTGATCAACGTCCCGATAAACTAAAAAGTGAATAATTCCATCTGAAATTCCTTTACTGATAATTTTCTCCTGAAAAAGATTCTGAAAAAATTCCAACGTATAAGAAAGTGGAATATTCATCCGCATTTTCCGCATCGAAGCCATGAGGAAAAAATAACATTCCTCTGCCATGATCAATTCACTATTGCGCACGAAAAAAGAAACCTTTACCGCATCACCAAAGAGGAATGCACGATTTCTAGCCTGAAAATTTTCTGAAGTTACAATAAGCTGTTCCAAAATAATTCTGAATTTAGTATAAAAAAATAATGAACGAGAAAATCGTTCATCATGTTATTTCGTTAAAAAAATTTTATGTTGCGCCTAATTTAAGTCTTAGGTTTTCGATCAAATTCTCCCAGTATAATTGGTTTTCTACCTCATCACCTGGATCACAAAAATCAGTAATAATCAGAGCCAGATCATCGGTAATATCATCAATTACAATCGTCATTTCAAAATAGTTTTTGCTGCCTTCATCCTCTTCCCAACGGTAACGGACAAAACTTTCCGGCTTGTAACGAATAAGCGTCGCTTTTTCACCAGGACCACCGTTCCAGGTAAAGTAAAAATCATCTCCTTTTTCTATCACGTCATCAGCAAACCACTCAGAAAGTCCTTCTGCACTTGCCATATATTCGTATAAAATCTCCGACTGACAGTGCATTGGAAATTCGTATTGCACTTTCGTTTTCGCCATAAAGCCTCCTATTTTTAATGTGTCGCAATATATAAATTAATTTCTGATTTACGCAACATATTTTACCGAAAGCAATAAATTTTCAGGAGCAAACAAGTGGCATTTTCTCCGAAAACTCCTCCCGCTGTCCACTATATCCCCGATTTAGAAAAATTAGTTTACACAGCATGATATTTATCATCGGGGAATGCCGTTTCCATCGGGGCTAAAATAAAAAGTGTTTTGTTTTCTAAGATTTTTAATTCTCGTTTAACACCTTAAGGATAATCTCACAACCTTCTCTAATTTCTTCTAAAGATAAAGTCAATGGTGGCGAAATTCTTAAATATTCATTTCGGTATAATTGCCAGAAAACAACCAAACCCCTTTCCATGCAGCGTTTCGCAACGTCTAAAGTAAATTCTGGCGAACCCAGATTTACCGCCAACATCAAACCTTTGCCGTTGATGTTTTTAATTTTCGGATGAACGAGCAAATCACGGAATAGCTTTTCTTTCTCATCGATTTCATTCATCAAACCACTTTCTAAAACTTCTTTTAAAGTCGCATAACTTGCCGCTGCAATCAAAGGATTACCACCAAAAGTTGTAATGTGACCCAATTTTGGGGAGTGCGAAAGTGAGTGCATAATTTTCTCAGAACTCATAAAAGCTCCGACCGGAACGCCGCCTCCCATTCCTTTTCCCATGACTAAAATATCGGGAACGATTCCGAAATGTTCGAAAGCAAATAATTTTCCTGTTCTCCCAAATCCTGGTTGTATTTCATCTAAGATCAACAGCGCGCCAACTTCTTCGCAGCGGGCTTTCAGTTTTTTCAGATAATCATCATTAGGAACTAAAAATCCTGCTGCACCCTGAATGGTTTCGAGAAGAACACATGCTGTTTTCTCCGTAATTTTTTCTAAATCTTTATCTTCATTAAAGTGAATAAAACTCACCATCGGCAACAACGGACGAAATTCACGTTTGTGATATTCGTTCCCGGAAACGGACAAAGCACCGTGCGTATTTCCGTGGTAAGAATTGTGGAAGGAGATTATTTCTTCTCTTCCGGTATATCTTTTTGCCAACTTCAGAGCGCCGTCGATTGCTTCTGCGCCAGAATTTACGAGATAGGTAACTTCTAAAGGTTCGGGTGTAGAATCAGCTAAAAGCTTGCACAATTTCACAGGCATTTCCTGAGCGTATTCGCCGTAAACCATGACGTGCAGATATTTTTCTGCCTGCGTTTTGATCGCGTTAACGATTTTTGGGTGAGAATGTCCGAGCGTATTTGCAGAAACTCCGGCCACGAAATCGAGATATTTCTTACCGTCTTTTCCATAGATGTAACTTCCCACCGCTTTTTCTACTTCGAAACCTGCGGCAAATTGCGTTGTTTGTGCTTGATATTTAAAGAAATCGTGTTGCATGTTAAAATTTAATTTCTGTTTTGCAAAAGTATCCACATTTGTTTTATAACTGGCATTCCGGTTCTGGGATTATTCCAAATAATTACCGCCCAGTAAGTATCAGTAGGTAAAGATTTCTTAAAATTGTCTTTTCCGGACCATTGGTAATTGGTGATGGGTTGATCGGGCTCAAAAACCTTTTTACCAAATCTGTCAAAAATCTGTAACTGCGTAATATTATAACTTTTTAATTTTGAAAAATCCCAGTAATCATTAACTCCATCACCGTTTGGGGAAAAGAAATTCGGAAGATCTATGTTGTTTGACAATGACAGCAAAATTATTTCTTTTACAATATAGCAGCCGGAAGGTGCTGAAATTTTTAAATATACTTTTCCGAGAGTTGTTTGAAAAGAGCTGGGTGAAAAAATGATTTTGGTTAAGGCACTATCTTCATAAAAATCATATTGATTATTATCCAGATTAATAATTACTTTGGTGAGATCATAAGTGGCAGTTCCATTATTTTCAACAACTGGATATATTTCATTAATTATTTCTGCAGTGGGTTTCAGGTTAACGAATACGGTAGCTTTAACTGTTTCACACAGTCCGTTTGTAGCATTACAAATTCTATAAACAAAGCGATCATTCCCGGAAAACCCCTCATTTGGAGTATATTTTAAAGAAAAATTATTGATGGTAACAACTCCATTGAAAGGCTGACTAAGAATTTCTAACTTCGCAACTGCAGTATTTTGGTTGGGCGCCGAGAATGTAGGTGTAATTTCCAAAGTATTGCAAATAGAACCGAAATCTTTATTAATAACAGTGTAGGGACAATTGACAACAGTAATACTGTTTGTAATGTATTTCAAACCTGAGTAAGTTAAAACACAAGTGTAATTTCCTGGTTGAGCAGGTACAAAAGTTTCGCTATTCGCGCCGGGAATATCCACGCCGTTCAATTGCCATTGAATAAGATCAAAATCGATATTATTGAGAGACAACAACATGCCTTCTTCTATACAGTTTCCATTAACGGTAATGACAGGATCGTTGCTGTAACTCACGACACTTCCGGCATAACCGGAATATTCTACCCCTTCGATCTTATTAATTCCTCCAACAAAATCGATGTTTAAACTTTTATCAGACTCGATGATTACATTTCCTTTTAAATTTTGTACCGTATTATATTTCCACCTGGGTTTACTGGTAATATCGGTTCCACCGGAAACTACATTCCCATTAACCTTTATGTTTGCGTTTTTCTCTGATTTAATGGAGATTTTACTTCGCATATCAATCGTTCCCAACTTATCAACACTGGACAGTACGACCGTTTTTAACTGATAATCTTTATCTAATGGATATGATAGAAGCATTGCACTTGAACTGCCAACTCGCGGCACATAACCTCTTGGATCTTTGGGCTTGTCGTGAAAAGTAGCGAGTAGTTGATAACAGTAAATGGGTTTATCGGATCTGATGAGCATCGCAGAAGTTGGTATTTTTCTTCCCTCCTCATTGGTAAAGTCCGGTTCATTACTATTGAGATATTTGTTATCTTGATAAGGACCAATATAATGCTGACCTTTGTTCAAAGTTTGAAAGGGAACATTTTCATTATTAAAAAATAACTTCGTATTGTCTTCTGTGGCAACGATCAGCGATTTTTCCATATAAAAATTACCGGCTGACATTCCATTTACTAATAAGTATTCTTTGCCAATTCTATTTACGGGAAGGTTTTGATCTATATTGAGACTGCCTTTTATATCTAATCCTGCATCCTGACTCAAAAAATTACCATTGGAAACAACAATTGGTTTATCAGAAGTCACTGTAGCACCGATGAGATTAGGGTCATAAAAATCATTAAAGCCATCGATAGGTGCATAATTATCTCTTTTCAATGCTGCTACGATATAGGACTGATTTTTATTGAGCGTGATGTTGATTACATCCTGTTTTGAACCATCAGTAAAAACGAGACCTTTGCTGTAATTCTTTATTTTGATATGCGTATCATCAGCATAAGCCATAAAACTTGCCTGATAATTAAAACTGTACGTGCTGTTATCATAAATGATATTTTGATCATTTACAATGAAAAAAGATTTTCCTAAGGCTGTTTTACCTTTAGAAGAAATGATTTCTGTATTGGTACCGTAAAATTTTAAATGAGCATAGAAACTATTTTCGCCAACCAGATGCAAACCTGCATTAAGATTTTTCATCGTATCTGCTATATTGTCAGCCAAAACAGCACCTATTTCATTTCCCAAATTGTATTCTACAGGATTATTTTTACTCAAGACGACCGTTCCAATAACTTGGTCGGCATTATAAATAAATACTTTAAATGGGGTGATTTTATCAGTGGATAAGGAAACGACAGCGTTGCTAATATCACCACCTGTTTTGTAGACTGGCGGAAACCAATGTTCTAAATCTAGTTGGGCTTTTAAGTGATTTTGTATGAATAAAAAAATTATTATTAAAAATATTTTTTTCATATAAATTTATTTACAACTCAATAATTTGATATTACTTTTAATATGAAAAAATATAATTTATTACTAATTATTTAAGAAGCTTGTTAAATATAATCGCAAGCTTAAAAGTTTTTCTGATCGACAACAAAACTTACTAAAAATTATTTACGAACCCGCTTTGGTTTCTTCGCTTCCTCTTTTGCTTTGGCATCATCGATGGTTTTCCGGGCAGCATCAAAGAGCGTATCGTCTGATTCATATTTTACTTCTTCATATGCTGGAGAATCCAGAAAAATATCCTGCCATTTTCGAAGTCTGTCTTTAGTATTCCAGTTAAAATCGGGGAAAAATCTTTTCTCGCGCGCAATTTGACTCATCGGATAAATATCGGTATTTGCACCGATGTTGCAGGAAATGACCTGAACTTTTCGATCTTCAAAAAGCGCTTCAATGGTTCCACACGTTGATAACGCAACACCGATCCGCTCTACTTCTTTGGTCTTTTCGTTCGGCTCATCTGCATAAGTAATTGCCTGTGCATTCCCGATTACTTTTGCGAGATTCACTTCATTATTCTTGTAGTAAACAGTCATCAATTTTCCCTTGACCTGATTGAATTCATCTTTTTTATTCAGAGAATCTGCTTTGGTTATCGCGAACGCATTTCCGATCACTCTCAAGGAATCAATAAACTCATTTTGGGTATCGAAATAGGCTTCTATTTTGTCACCCGTAACTTGTTTCTCTCCACTCCAGGCGATCGGTTTTCCGAAAAGATTCATGATTCCGTCGGTTTCATTAAAACTTAAAGAATCTGCTCTAACCTGAATATTTGATTTGAACATTCTGGATTTTTTATAAGCTCGCAGAAAACTTTTTTTCTTTAGCGGATCTTGAGTGTCGATCTTTTGATACGCCAAAATTCTTTCTGCGGAAAAATACATTGAATCCTTCTCTAAAATTTTCACTGCATAAGGTTTATCAGTCATCATGGCAGAATCTTTTTTCTCAAAGATCTCACCGTAACCCCCTTTCATATATCGCTTTTCCTGAGGATCACGAAGCGTTACATTTCCTTTTCCTGTTCCAAATCCGGTGATTTGATTGAAGTAAAGATCATCGCCAGTCAAAATTTTACCGTTGTAATTAATGCGGGAATTTTTCTTCAGATATACTTCTTTGGAATTCATATTATAAGTTCCTTTTTCAGTATAGATCTGATTGGCGCTATTTTTTTTATTAATGATGGTTGTTGGACCGTTGAAAGTTGCCGTATTGGTGTTTTGGTTCTGAATGATATTCACGCCTTCTACGGTGTATTCAGCGTTATCAATTTTTACATTTCCGGTAAAATCGATCAAACGACTTGTTAAATCATAATTTGCCGATTTGGTATACATCACATTTCCATCTTTGGAAATAGTTCCGCCGGTATTGAAATAAGCATTGTTTGAAAGGCGGTCGTAGTAGAGCGTTTCAGTTTTGATGGTTTGTCCGGGATCGGTAAGAACTACGTTTTTACGCGCAATTCCTTTTTGTGTATTTCCGTCGTATTCCATTTCACCGGATGTAATTACAGAACCATCGGCATTTTTCAGCGTAACATTTCCGATCGCTTTAACGAAATTTTGCTCCCGATAGAAAATTACTTCATCAGCAGTAAGCGTTGAACCTTGATGCAGAAACTGAACATTACCGGAAAAAAAAGGGTTATCGTCGTATTTACCTTTTACGATCCCAAAAGTGTCGGAGTGAATCAACTTTACCTTTTCACCCTGCGTTTTAGCATCATTATTCTGGTTAAAGAATACATCTTTAACTACAGGAACTTTGGGTTCTGTAGGAATTTGCGCAAAAATAGTGGCACTGATGAAGAGAAAAAAAACGAAAAGATATTTCATTAATTCTTTTTGGTTCCATAAAAATAGAGTGAGTGTGAAGCAATATCTACACCAAAAGTACTTTCGATGGCATCCTTAATTCCCTGAATTCTGGGGTCACAAAACTCGATGATCTCTTCGATTTCTTTGTCAGATCCTTTTTTATAAATGACCAAATGATCATGCTGTTTATCGAAATAGGATTTTTCGTAGGAAGAAGAAGTCAGTGTTTTCTCCCCAAACTGATGCTTTCTGATCAGTCCTGCATCCAGAAAAATTTCGATGGTGTTATAAATGGTCGCCTTGGAAACATGATATTTCTTCTGCATCATCAAAAGATAGAGATCATCTACATTGAAATGATGTTCCATCGAATAAATTTCTTCTAAAATCGTGTAGCGTTCAGGTGTGTTTCTAAAACCTTTATCCATCAGATATTGTCTTAGAACGTCCTTAATTGTTGTGATATTTAGCTCTCTATGATTGGCTTCCATTAAAAATTATTAGGTACAAATTTATCGAATTTTAAATTAATGCCTTTTGCACCATTAAATTAGAATTTTCCTATTTTTCAGAATTATAATGTCTGAAATTTACCAGTTGTATTTTTTTGTTAATAACCTTTTGATCCAGTATTGGTGCAGATTCTACCACTACATTATGAGACGAAATTCCCCACGCTTTGAAGTCATCGCTGCCGATATATTTCACAAAATTGTAAATATTGAGTGTAATTTTCTCCTTCACCGTCAACAAAGTATCGTTGATATAGGTGTTATCGATGATCACATATTTTAAATCTGGCGGAATATTATGCGCTCTCAACGACGGATGACTGCTTCGGGTAGGAATACTTCCCTCTTCCATCATGTCTGCCAAAACATCATCGAAATAATCATTGATTCTTCTGTCGATCTTAAATCCGAGCAAGAAATTAATTCGATAAATGGTTCCAGGCATAATTTCATCTACATTATATTTAAAAGTAAAAGGATCTTCCTGATTGATAATATTTAAGATAAAATAGTGATCTGCTCTTTTCGGTTGTTTTCGCAGAATTGAATAAATTATTTTTGCTTCTACCTCATCTTCTCTTTTCGCACGACTCAAAAATGCAAGATTGGTCGCATATTTGGGAATGGTTTCGTCGAGTTTTAAATCTTTAATAATTGAAACATACTTGCTCAACTTCACAAATTTGATGAATTTTGTTTTGATCAATCGTCCGTTGTACCATGCGTACATGCATACACCGATAAATCCTGCCAAAACGACTGTGATCCATCCTCCTTCAAAAAACTTAATCACATTTGCGCTGAAAAAACCAAGCTCGATTGATAGATAAACCAATCCGAAAGCTAAAATTATAAATTTATTGATCCGTTTTTTATATAACCAGAAAGCAAGTAAAACTGTAGTCATCAACATGGTTATTGTGATTGATAAACCGTAAGCAGCTTCCATTTTCCCGGATTCTTTAAAATGTAAAACCACGATCAGACATAGTATTAAAAGGCCCCAGTTGATTTTGGGAATATACATTTGACCTTTCACCCCGGAAGGATAATCGATCTCCTGATTGGGCCAAAAATTGAGAGACATTGCTTCAGAAAAAATAGTGAACGATCCCGTAATCAAAGCCTGACTTGCAATAATTGCTGCCGCTGTTGCTATGATAATTCCGGGGATCAGCATCCATTCCGGCATTACACCAAAAAAAGGATTTATACCACCGTTGTGAACGAGATCATAATTTTTTAAAACCCATGCACCTTGTCCAAGATAATTTAAGATCAGCATTACTTTCACAAAGATCCAGCTTACTCTAATATTCTTTGCCCCGCAGTGACCAAGATCCGAGTACAACGCTTCTGCTCCTGTCGTACAGAGAAAAACGGCCCCTAAAATAACGATCGCACTTGGTGAATGCACGATTAATTTGTAGGCGTAATACGGATTAAATGATTTTAGAATACTTAAATCATCCACTAAATGTGACAATCCTAAAGCACCTAAAATTAAGAACCAAATAACCATTACAGGACCGAATAATTTACCGATAGAATTCGTGCCGAACTGCTGCACTGTAAAAATCACAATTAAAATGACAGACGTAATCGCTACAACTGGTGTATGCGGATTATATATTTTCAGACCTTCAATTGCTGAAATCACAGTTAGAGAAGGCGTTATAACACCATCTGCAACTAATGCGGATGCGCCGATCATCGCAATGAGATAGAGCCAGCCTTTTTTAATATTTTTGATGAGAGAAAAAAGTGCCAAAATTCCGCCTTCACCTTTGTTATCAGCACGAAGCGCGATCATCACATATTTCACGGTAGTTTGTAAGGTGAGTGTCCAAATGATACAGGAAAGTGCACCTTCGATATATTCATCGAACGGCATATTACCACCATTAGTTCTTGCGTTCACAATGGCTTTCATTACATAAAGAGGAGATGTTCCGATATCGCCGAAAACGATGCCGAGAGAGACTAAAACGCCAATCGTGGTGAGTTTTCGGGTATTAATATGTTGACCTCCTTCAATTGTTGCAGACATTCAATAATATTTAGGATGCAAATTTAGATTAAAAACCAATTCTGAAATGATTTTTTGAAAAAAAAACTAAAAAAAAACTCTCTTTCGAGAGTTTTAATTTTTTATGCTTTGATGTACATGGCATTTTTAATTTCTTCCTTCACTTTCTCCAGTTTCGGGAACCATTCTGCGAAAAGAGCAGAAGAATATGGAGCCGGCGCATCGGGAGTGGTAATTCTCTTGATCGGCGCATCTAAATAATCAAATGCTTTTTGCTGAACCATATAAGTAATTTCTGAAGAAACCGAACCAAATGGCCACGCTTCTTCTAAAATAACCAGGCGATTTGTTTTCTTCACCGATTCGATCACGGTATCAAAATCTAATGGCCGAACCGTACGAAGATCGATCACTTCTACAGAAATACCTTCTTTTTCTAAATCTTCAGCGGCTTGTAGCGCCAATTTCATAATTTTTCCAAAAGAAACCAAAGTCACGTCTTTTCCTTCTTTTTTAATATCTGCTTTTCCGATCGGAAGATAATATTCTTCTTCAGGAATTTCCATTTTGTCACCATACATTTGTTCAGACTCCATGAAAATTACCGGATCATTGTCTTGAATTGCGCTTTTTAAAAGGCCTTTCGCATCATAAGGATTTGAAGGAACGATCACTTTTAAACCAGGAATATTGGCAAACCAACTTTCCAAAGCTTGAGAGTGTGTTGCTCCCAATTGACCTGCAGAAGCGGTTGGACCACGGAAAACGATAGGACAGTTCCATTGACCACCACTCATCTGACGAATTTTCGCAGCGTTATTGATAATCTGATCAATTCCTACCAAACAAAAATTAAAGGTCATATATTCTACGATCGGTCTGTTTCCGTTCATGGCAGAACCAATTGCGATCCCTGTAAAACCAAGTTCAGCGATCGGTGTATCGATTATTCGTTTTGCACCAAACTCATCTAACATTCCTTTAGAAGCTTTGTAAGCGCCATTATATTCTGCTACTTCCTCACCCATCAAATAGATAGATTCGTCTTTTCGCATCTCCTCACTCATTGCCTGCGCAATCACTTCTCTAAAAGTATATTCCTTCATAATAGATTGAAAAATTAAAGTACAAAAGTAAAGATTTTTTCGCAAACCATTAAACGATACGCACAAAAAAAAGCAACTCTTTCGAATTGCTTCTGTTCAAAATTTAATTTGAAATTATTTTACCTGATACCAGGTTTGGCTTCTTCCGATGAATGAGAATCCGATAAATCCTCTAACATTTAGTTTGTCACCATCTTTCGTAATAGTACATTTATAAGTTTTTCCTGTTTTTGGATCAGTGATCGTACCACCGGTAAATTCATTACCATCTTTTTTCATGTCGCGGATCACTTCCATTCCTAAAATTGGTTTATTCTTTCTGTCATCTTTACAATCGATGCAATTTGCATGTTCAGGTTTGATGAGAAGTTGAACCACTTTTCCGTAATATTTACCATCGGCTTTTTTGGAAATTTCTACGATAGATTTTGCCTGTCCCGTTTCGTCGTCAATGGTTTTCCATTTTCCTTCGATTTGAGCATAAGAAAGTGTTGCAAACATAAGCGCAACGAAAGAGAAAATTATTTTTTTCATTTTTAAAATTGTTTTAATTTTTAGTTGGATAAAAGTAACTAAAAAAAGTTAAATACCAAATTATTAATTATTCTTAGCATACTTTACAAAATAGATACCACAAAGTTAAAAATCAAAAAATTATTGAAGTAATAAACCTAATTTAGTTTTCTATTGATAACGCGATCCATATAATCTTGATACCAGGCTTTACCTTTTAACTCTCCCAATTTTATTTCTGGCGTATTCACTTTTCCCAGAAGATTATTCTGATAGCCTAAATCTTTGAAATCATAGATCCCTGTAAAATTTTTACCATCAAAAAGATAAATGTAATTACCGATGATAAACTGCTCTACTCCACTGGAATTCACGATAATTGATTCTTCATTTTTATCTGAAACCAAACTTCTGCCCCAACTTCTTATTTTTTTATTATAGCCCATTAAATCAGCTAAAGTAGGATAAATATCAATTTGTTGTGCCGGACTTGTAATTTCACCTTTCAAATTATATTTCGGATTCGGCGAATAAAACAAGATCGGAATTGCAAAACGGTTCATTGCTTTTTCATATTCCGGATACCCAGTCTGATTCGTATGATCAGCAACTAAAACAAAAATAGTATTGTTATACCACGGCATTTTCTTCGCCGTTTCAAAAAACTTTTTCAGTGAATAATCAGTATAACCGATCGGTTCGTCAATTTCTAAAGGACCTTTTTTAAATTTTCCCTGGTATTTTTCCGGAACTTTAAAAGGATGATGCGACGAAACTGAAAACAAAGTCGCCATAAAAGGAGATTTTTTCCTGTTCAAAGTATTTGCAAAAAACTGGAAAAAGGGTTCATCCCAAATCCCCCAAATCCCATCGAAATCAGCATCGTTGTTATATTCTGTCTTCCCATAATAATGTTTGAAACCCAAAATATTTCCAAAGCCCAGAAAGCCCATCGAACCATTCGGAGCACCATGAAAGAAAGAAGTGTCATAACCCATTTCATTGGAAATAGAAACTATAGACTGAATTTTTTGATTGGAATAAGGTGAACTCGTAAAAGCATCTTTCAAACTCGGAATGCCGGCAAGAACCGAACTCATTCCGTGGATCGACTGTCTTCCATTTGCAAAAGCATTCGTCGCAATTAAACTTTGAGTCGCCAAACTGTCGAAAAAAGGAGTGTAAGAAACAAAGTTTTTAATGTTGGTATTTTTGTTAAATGCACCGGAATATTCTTTACCGAAACTTTCGAGAATAAAAATAACGATATTCGGTTTGGGTTCTACATTTTCCCGAACATACAATTTATAAGGTTTGATGTTCTCATCAATGAATTTTTGATCTACAAAGTGAACTTCTTTAAAATTATTGGTATCAATGGTTCTGAAAAAGGAGAAAACGCTGTTCAAAACAACATTTGCCTGAAGAGGATTTTTCACAAAGCGATTCGCATCTACCAGATTAATCGGTCGTGTTGAATGTTTGAAATCACCGCGAATTCCGCCCACGACCAACGTAGCAATAATGCATAAACTAACGATCGAAGAGATGAAATAGACTGCTTTTTTTTCGGGTTTGAATTCTTCAACTTTTACTTTTTTATAAAGGAAGATCCAAAAAATCATCATGACTACGAACCAAAAAATAACAAATGGATGTTCTATAACCGAAAGAATGAATATTTTTCCTAAATTATTTTCATGCTGTGCGACGTTCATAGCAGCCGTTGTTAGGCGCGCCTGGGAAAATTTGTAATAAATAAAATCACCGAAATTCATTCCATAAGCAATTCCATTTGTAATAAAGTAAAGGTAAAATAGAAATTTTTGGTAAACCTTTTTGGTATTGATAAGAACAGGGATCAAACTCAAGAGAATAAAAAGCGAGTTCACGTACAAAATTGCTGTGGTATCAAAAGCAAATCCATGGAAGGAAATGCTTAAATAGTCTGAAACAGAATCGATTTTGATGAGATCCTTATTAAAAAACCAAAATAAAAAACGCGCGATCTGATAGAAGAAATACGCCAAAAATATTCGGTAAAAAAGGGTGAAGAGTTCCTGTAATCTTATTTCTTTCATGAAATTGATTCAAAATTAGGGTACAAATTTACATTAAATTCACCTTTCCTTATTAATTCGTTTTTTCATTTGTAATGCTAACATCAATTTTAATAAAAACCTTACTTTTGCTCTTATGAACTTTATTAAAAATAATCTCGCAAACGCTTTTACGCTCGCCAATTTATTTTCCGGCAGTATTGGTGTGATTCATTTAATTACGGGGAATTATAAGATTACTGCTATTTGTATTATTCTATCTTTAATTTTAGATTTTTTCGACGGATTTATTGCAAGAGCGTTGAAATCGAATTCTAATTTAGGAGCACAACTCGATTCTCTTGCCGATATGGTGAGTTTTGGTTTGCTTCCCGGAATTGTGATGTATAAAGCATTAGAACCTTTTGGAAACCAATTATTCGGAATTGAACTTCCTTTTGATATTAAATATTTTGGGTTATTTATCACCGTTTTTTCCTGCTTAAGATTGGCGATTTTTAATTTAGATGAAGAACAAACTTATTATTTTAAAGGTTTAAATACGCCTTCAAATACAATTTTAATCTTTGGAATTTTCTATCTTTTAAATGTTTATGGTTCAAGACCAATGGAATCGTCGTCTAAATTTTTACTTTTTATTTTTGAATATATTGATTTATTTTTACTCGCCTTAACCTTCATTAGTTCTTGGCTTTTAATAAGTCCAATAAAAATGATTGCCATGAAATTCAAATCGATGAAATTAGAAGATAATTATCCGAAAATCGCTTTATTAATCGGATCAATTTTAATTTTAGCAATTTTCAGAATCGTGGGAATTCCACTTGTCATTATTTATTATATCTTGATCTCCATTATTTTTCAGAAACAACTAAAATAGATGTTAGAAGTTAGATGAAAAAGTCATCAAATCAACTCATTATCAAATTTTCAAATTAAAATAAATGAATTTAAAACTCCATAAACCGCTTTGTATTTTTGATCTTGAAACTACCGGAATCAGTGTTGCAAAAGATCGAATCGTAGAAATTTCTATTCTTAAAGTGAATCCAGATGCGTCGCGCGAAAGCAAAACCTGGCTCGTAAATCCTGAAATGTTTATTCCAAAAGAATCTACAGCTATTCACGGAATTACTGACGAAAGAGTTAAAGACGCACCAAAATTTAAAGAAATAGCATCAAAGGTTTTAGAAATGATTTCAGGCTCCGATCTGGGCGGATTTAATTCAAACCGTTTTGATGTTCCGCTTTTGGCCGAAGAACTTTTGCGTGCAGGGATCGATTTTGATTTAAGTAAATTCAAACTTGTAGATGCTCAAACAATTTTCCATAAAATGGAACCTCGGAATTTGACTGCCGCTTATCAATTTTATTGCAAAAAAGGTTTAGAAAATGCGCATTCTGCAGAAGCCGATGTTTTAGCAACGTTTGAAGTTTTAGACGCACAAGTTGGACATTACGATGAACTTCCAAATGATATTGCGGGTTTAAGCGAATTCTCTTTCCACAATAAATTTGCTGATCTGGCCGGATTTATCGCTTTTGATGAAGATGAAAAAGAAATTTTCAGTTTTGGAAAATACAAAGGACAAAGAGTAAAAGACGTTTTTCAAAAAGATCTGGGTTATTATGGATGGATTCAAAATGCTGATTTTCCTTTGTACACCAAGAAAATCCTGACAGGAATTCAGTTAAGAAGTAAATTTTAAATTCTGTAAATACCTCTTTATGGCATCACTTGTTAAATTTAAATATTACACCAACAGTCTTGAAGCCAATCGCGACAAGCAGATCTTAAAGAATAATGGTCTCGAAAGTTTTATTGCCAATGAACAAACCATTCAGTCAGACTGGCTTTTGTCCCAAGCTTTGGGCGGAATTCAACTTCAGGTTTTTGAAGATCAAAAAGAAAAAGCAACTGAAATTTTAAAGAATTTCTTAGAAAACGAACATACTTCCTTAGAAGTTGAGCATACGATCTCGAATCCTGATTTCAATTTTACCTGTCCGAAATGTGGATCAAATCATTTGTACCGCGACGAAAATCCCGGTGGATTGTTTGGTGTTTCGCTATTGGTATTAGGATTTCCGATCAAGGCTCCGAGTCATCTTTACCATTGCTATTACTGCGATAATGAATTTCAAACTTAAGCTTTAACAATAGAAAAAACTCAATTTTAAAAATATTTATATCGCTATGAAAATAATTTGCATCGGCCGAAATTACGCTGAACACGCCAAAGAATTGGGAAATGAAATCCCGGAAAATCCCGTTATTTTTATGAAACCCGACACGGCAGTTCTAAAAAAAGGCAGCGATTTCTATATTCCTGAATTTTCAAATGACATTCATTACGAACTGGAAGTTGTTTTGAAAATATCAAAAGGTGGAAAATATATTCAGGCAAAAAACGCCGATAAATATTATGATGAAATTGGTTTGGGAATCGATTTCACAGCGAGAGATCTTCAAAGCAAATTAAAGGAAAAAGGACTACCGTGGGAACTGGCGAAAGGTTTCGATGGCAGCGCAGTGCTATCTGACTTCTATAAAAAAGAAGATTTCGACATGAAGAATCTTAATTTTTCTTTATTAAAAAACAAAGAAAAAGTTCAGGAAGGTAATACTTCAATGATGCTTTTTTCTCCGGAAAAAATTATCGAATTTGTATCGCAATATTTTACTTTGCGGGTAGGAGATTTAATTTTTACCGGAACGCCAAAAGGAGTTGGTAAAGTATCAGAAAATGATATTTTGGAGGCTTTCCTCGAAGATAAAAAAGTTTTTGATCTAAGAATTCAATAAGGCTCAAAAAACAAAGCTAATACCTGATTTAAGACACTTCTTTTTTTACTACGGAAAAAATACCGTAACTTTAGTCAACAAAATTAAACACCATGGTTAATATTATTTTACCTGTAGATTTCGGAGATTCTACTGAGGATTTGCTAAAAGGAGCAATAAAATTCGCAAAAGAAATCAAAGGCAAGCTTTGCCTGATTCATGTTGCACCTGCAGACATTGGTTTTGCAATTGGCGATATGGGATTTCAATATTTCCCCGAAGTGGAACATAATGAAATCAAACAAGAACTTTTAAGTCTTAATAATCTTCAACAACGTATTTTAGCAGAAGGCGTTGATTGTGAACATTTGCTGAAACAAGGTATCGCGGGAGATATTATTTTAGATTTTGCAAAGGAAAAAAATGCAGGATATATGGTGATGGGTTCCCACGGAAGAAGCGGAATCTATGACGTATTTATAGGAAGTTTGACCAAAGAATTAACTCGACGCGCAACCATTCCAGTTTTGGTAATTCCTGTTCACTAAGCACCTGCAATTTTTAAAAAAAATAAATCCCGAAATTATTGCAATTTCGGGATTCTTATAATAAAAATAGGTATCAATTATTTAACTCTCCTTTTTATAAATTTTTGGGTCGTAGTATGGAAAATGACCTTCTGTAGGAGAATGATATTCTCTGTCTTTGTTATTGCCTAGCGTAGAGATCAAAACATAGCACCAATAACAGAATACTGTAGTTGCTGCGAAGAATAAAATCCAGTTTACAAAATTTCCCGCAAAATCAAAAAAGCCGAAAGACCATTTGAAAAAATCACTTATTAACAGAAATATAGACGTCATTATTTTCCTTTTTTAAATTAACTTTGTACAAATTTATAAAAAATGTTTCGAATACTTTCAAAAGAAAGCAATATTTTTTCAATACCTGTTTACATTGGCGTTCTTCTCTTAATTGTGATCGGATTCAACTTTCTCGATTTCAATACCTTAGATCTTTTTTCGGCGATCATTACTTTTGCAGGAATTGCTCTGGGTTATTTCTGTTTTAATGCGATTGCGCTCAATTATCAAACACATCTTCCTTTATTTTTATATACGGTTATTATTTTCTCCTTATATCTTGGTGACCTGGATATTGGTATCGCTGTTTCGCTTTTTACCAATTCGATCATTCTACTGCTTTTAACGAATATCGATATGGTCGTTCGGAAAAATTCCTATATTTTGGTAGGGGCGATTTTAGCCATCAATTTTATTTTTCTACCAACAACCTGGCCGATGACGCTTTTTGTAATTCTACATATTATTGGGACTTCAGATAAAGTCGGGTTGCATTTCTTCCGTTTGATATTTGGAATATCTCTAATTGCAATGTCTTATTTTGGAATCGCTTATTTTTTAGGAATGAATTCCTGGAATCCGGTTTATTTTCCTTTTGGTCAATTTGAAATCTCCAAACATCTTATAAATCTGATCTGGCTTCTGCCCATTGGCTTACTGTTGCTTCACGCAGTGATGGATCATTTCAGGAATTTCAATCAAAAAAGTCCGACAAGTAAATTTAAATATACTTTTCTATTGATTTTTTCTTTAGCCCAATTAATTACCATTGTTCTATATATGGGAAATCATTACGAATACTTACTTTTGCTCGCGCTTCCTACTTCGATAATAGTAAGTAGAATGCTCAAATTTCTGCCCACATACTGGATGAAAGAAACGGGACTTTGGTTGATTATTTTCTCTCTCGTCCTTTTCAAACTCGCCAATTATTTCAAATTTAATATTTAATAACAATGATTCAAATTGAAGATAAATTAATTTCTGAAGATGTTTTTTCTGAAGAATTCGTGTGTAACCTCAGCAAATGCAAAGGCGCATGTTGCGTAGCGGGAGATGTTGGAGCTCCTTTAAATAAAGCCGAAACCATAATTCTTGACCGAATTTTTGACCAGGTAAAACCCTATTTACGTCCGGAAGGCGTTAAAGCTCTGGAAGAGCAGGGAACTTGGGCGATTGACCCTCAAGATGGCGATTATGTAACTCCAATGGTCAATGGAGCAGAATGCGCTTATGTAATTTTTGATGAAAAAGGAATTACGAAATGTGGGATTGAAAAAGCCTACGAAGACGGCGCCGTAGATTGGCAAAAACCGATTTCCTGCCACCTTTATCCGATCCGTGTAGATGAATACAGAACTTTTACGGCATTTAATTACCACAAATGGGAGATCTGCAACGATGCCTGTATTTTAGGAAAAGAGCTAAAGGTTCCTATTTATAAATTTTTAAAAACCCCTTTGATCCGAAAATACGGCGAAGATTTTTATATAACACTTTGCAATGCAGCCGATGAATGGAAAATCGAATACGGTTCCTAAATTTCCTAACACAAATACTACGAATGTTCTCACAAATTTCACCATTCATTTTCATCATTAAAACTTATACAGATTTCAAAATAGTCTTTTTTGTGAAAAATATTTGAGTCACTTATGTTTAAGTCAAAAAAAATCCGTCTCATTGCTGAAACGGATTTTGTTTTTATTAAAGTAAAATTACTTTTTCAATTCTTCTAAAAACTCGTCGTGAGAGATTTTAGTTTCTTTTTTAGTGGCTTTTTCTAAAATTACATCTTTCAACTTAGCCATACCAACTTCTGAAGAAATCTGACGAACCTGCTCCGGATCTTTCAACATTTCCACAGCATATTTTTGAACTTCATCATCACCTAAATGGTGAATTCCGTAGATCGCTAACTGATTTCTTACCAATTGTTCTGCTTGTGATAAAACGTCAGAATACTCTAATTTAACTTCGTTGTCGTTCATCAATTTACCTTCCAAAATCTGGTATTTCAATTGATTTTTTTCAGCTTCCAAAATTTCTTTAGCCTGGTTTTCATCATTAATGTTTGCATTGCTGTACATTAACCATTTTACCAAAAATGCTTCCGGAAGTTTCACTTCTTCTTTTTCGTTGATCTGCTCCAAAACTTTGTTTACGAAATGTACATCTGCATTTTGCTGAAAATATTCATCCAACTCAGTTTTCACTTTCGCTTTCAGTTCTTCTTCAGATTTCACAGTATCTTTTCCGTACACTTTATCGAATAGATCCTGATTCAATTCAGCTAAGTTCAAACCGAAGAAATCTTTTACTTTCACTTCGATCTCGTTGTGATGTAAATGCTCAACTTCTTCTGCATTGAAACTTAATTCCTTTGCCAACTCTTCGTTCGCAGCCAGATCAGCTTTTGAAACTTTCACTGATTCGTCTTTTTTCAAAGATTTCACCAATTCGAAAGCCACTTTTTTAGTCGCATCGATCGTGATATTTTTTGGTGCGTGCTGGTGTTCTCCTTCTGCTCCTTCCTCAACAACCTGGCTGATCTCTAAAGCGATGGTAGAATCCTCTGCGATCATATCTTGCGGAACCTGCTCAGCAAAACGCTTCTGCATGTTCTCGATACTTTGTCCGATCTCTTTGTCAGAAGCTTCTACCTTGTAGTGCGGCGCTTCATATTTAGAAAGATCAATTTTGAATTCTGGTTCATAACCTACTTCAAAAGCAACAGACAACTGTTCTGCGTTGTGATTTAATTCTTCAACAGGTTGCGGAACCGGCTGACCAACCAATCTGAAATTATTATCGTTAATATAACCGTTCAAAGCTTCAGAAACCTGTTTGTTGATCTCTTCAAAAGCAATACCTGCTTCATATTGTTTTCTCACCATGCTCAATGGCACTTTTCCCTTTCTGAATCCGGGAACTTGTGCATTTTTCGCAAAGTTGTGCAATTGCTTTTCAACTTTTTCTTTGTAATCCGACTTATCTAATGTAACGGTAAGTAAAGCACTTACGTCGTCATGATTTGTAGCTGTAACGTTCATTATAATTAATTGAAATTTTAGGTTGCAAAAATAGGAATTTTTTTTTAAAAGTTGAGGACGATAAAATGCTAATAAACGTTAAAAATCAATTGATAAGCTTAAATTTTGGAAAGTTGCAACCTGAATCAGGTTACGGAAAAGTAAAAAGTGTTTACGAGTCACGCTTTCCTCCTTAAATTTTACCGTCCCCAATTTTAGAATGTTTTGACCAGTTTGAAACTGATGTTTCTGCCCATGTTGTAAATGCCAAGATGTCCGTTGGGCGACGATGAATATTCCTCGAAATATTTTAATCTGCTCAAATGATCCTGATAGGCAACATCAAATAAATTATTTGCCAGAAAATAAACATCAACAATGTTGGCGCCATTTCTGTCTTTTAAGGACGTTCCAAAACCAAGATTAATGAGAGAATAACCTTTCGTTGGCGTTTCTGTATCGTCATAACTGTAAACTCTGTCCTGCGTTGCCGTGTACTGCAACTGCAATTTTAAAAATGTTTTAGAAAATAGATTTGAATTTTCCAGCAGATCATAACGCAGTTCTGAAACTAAACGAAATGGAGGCATCTGCGGTACATATTTATTGTCATTATTTCTTTCGGCGCCGGTAAAACTTTTATTGTCCCCATAGATCAAAGAGGCAGAATTTTCGAAATGTAAATTTTTAATGATATGAAAATCAATATTACCTTCTAAGCCGTAGAGTAAAACTTTTCCCTGCTGGAATTTATAAGTTGGGTATTCCTGACCACCGTTTTCACTTAAGATATCAGTTCCGTCTGCATTCTGTAATCGGGTGTTATAGATGTAATTACTGATCTGATTAACAAATAAACTGGTTCCAATATTCAAAACCTTGGAGGAATAAGTTCCACCGAAATCTGCCTGACTACTAAATTCTGGTTTAAAGGCAGAATTCCCAATTTGGAAAAATCCTGTTCCCGGATGAACTCCGTTTGCAGAAATCTCCGAAATATTCGGGGCTCTGTAACCACGTGCCAGATTGGCTTTTAAAGACCAGCTTCTGTTGAAAATATAACTTCCACCCAAACTTCCCGTCACGCCATCAAAATTGGTAGAATAATTACTAAAAGGCTGGTCTGCACCCACTCTATCATTTCCGTAAACCGGTTCGTCAAAACCACTTACAGGATTAGTTTTCGTAAATAATTCATCATTTTTAAATTTCCGGTGGTCGTAACGGATTCCACCTGCTAAACTCAATTTCTCCCAGTCTTTTTTAATGGAAATAAATCCACCCAGATCAAACTGGCTGTAAGAAGGGATCACAAATTCGGTTCCGCTAAGAACATTATTATTTTGATTCATCCCATTTACCCCAAAAACGATTGCCCATTTATCAAACTCCGGCAAATAATATTTTAAATCATAATTGAAGGTATTCAGTTTTAAAAACAATCCGGGTGTATCTTGATAAGGTTCTTCTGGATGACTGAACTCCCTTCTGCGGCTGCTTTGGTAAGCAAAATTAGCATCTAACCTGCTTTTTCCGAGAAAGAAACTATTTCGAAGGTAGGCTCTGTAATGCTGAACTCTCTGGTGAATCACCGAAATATTGTAAGATGTTAAATCTCTCTGATTTACGATCGGTCGAAAATTATCGGCTTCGGTGATCTGGTTGGTAAATTGTCTGGAAAGAGAATCTCTGCTGCCGTCAGGAATTTCCTGCAGATCATCAAAAAGCGAAACATTCAAATGACTGAATCCCCATTTTTTATGAACGCCGAAAAAAACATTTGCTGCAGTTTCATTAAATCCTGTATTGTAAACTCTGCCGTCGATGGAATTTTTATAATCGATCGCTTGTTTTTTAGAAAATCGACCGCCATATTCGAAACCGTTTTTATTTCCGGTTAAAAATAGTGAACTTCCTAACAGGCGGTTATTGCTTTGGTATTCCGCAAGTGCAGATCCCGATATTTTTCCTTCCGGTCCTGTACTCGTCGGAATTAAATTAACAACACCCGCCAAAGCGTCAGATCCGTACATCAAACTCGCGGGACCTTTAATGATCTCTATTTTATCAATGCCGTAATCATCAACCTCAATTCCATGCTCATCGCCCCACTGTTGCCCTTCTTGCCGAACTCCGTCATATAAAGTCAGAATTCTGTTGAAACCAAGACCTCTAATATAAGGTTTGGAAATATTTGGACCCGTTGTAACCGTGCTTACACCGGGAATTTTTGCGATCGCATCAATAATATTAGTAGAAAGATTGGTGGTGAGATATTCTTTGTTAATACTCACAATTGGCAGAGGTGACTTTTTAATTTGCGTGGCTTTCGAAGAACCGGTAATTACGACCTCCGCGATTTCTGTGGAACTTTTATCTAAATTGAAATCTTCTACAGTTGCTCCCTGTACAGCTACGGTTTGTGAGTAAGATTTGTAACCGGTAACATTTGCTTCCACCAGATATTCTGCGGCTGGAATGTTAGTGAAGGTATAATTTCCCGAGGCATCAGTTAGTATAGAATTGTGCAGGTCGGCGATGGTAATTTTAACTTTCGCGATGGGTTTGTTGGTATTCAGATCGACTACTTTACCTGTTAAAGAGTTCTGAGAATATCCGAAAAAACCAAGAGCCAAGCCAAAAATTAGGCTGATTATATATTTAAAGTTCATTTAATTTTTATTTAAAGTTGCTGCAACAAAAAGAATTTGCTGCAAATAATGGAAACTCATCCCCCGAGAATTTATTTTTAATTTAAATTACAGGAGAATGCCGACAGAAAACACAAAGAGGTTTTCCAAAATATGGAAAGCTAAGTTGTTTTAAACCGGTGAAAATTTTAAATAAAATTGGGTGGACCCCGAAGTTGTAAATAGAAAAACTCCCGTTTCGCAAATCGCTGTTGATACGCAAAAATCTGTTCTTGAAAATCTACACTTTTAGAAAAACTAAACTGAAAATCCTGTGGAACCAGAGAATTTCCGGAGTAAAGAATATGACAGGAAAGACATTCAGAATATGCTTCGGTCATCGTGCTTGTTGTAAAAGTTTTTTCTGATTTTTTAAAATGAAAATCTTTGAAAACCTCCGCACTTCCGTGATGGTGAAAATTTTGAGAAAATAAAGCCACAAAAAGATAAACGCTTCCAAAAAAGGCAGCGAAAATTCTTTTGAATTTTTTTTCTCTAAACATTCTGCAAAACTAGGCATTTTTACCAAATGTTATGCAACAAAGCTTTAATCTTTAAACTTGTTTTCGTAAATTTGTGCTGAAATTTTAATGTATGAAAGAAAGTGCTGTAAAAAAAATTGCAGTTTTTACGTCCGGTGGCGATGCTCCGGGAATGAATGCCGCTTTAAGAGCGGTCGTAAGAACGGCAAGTTATTATAATATAGAATGTTACGGAGTTCGGGAAGGTTACAACGGTTTAATTAATGACGATTTTACGAGAATGGGACCTCGCTCTGTGAAAAATATAATTACAGAAGGCGGCACCATCTTAAAATCTGCACGATCATTAGAATTTAAAACAAAAGAAGGCCGACAAAAAGCTTACGAGAACTGTGTAAAACGCGGCATTGATGGTATGGTTTGTATCGGCGGCGACGGAACTTTTAGAGGTGCAGAAGTTTTTAATAAAGAATACGGAATTAAAGTAATCGGTGTTCCGGGAACGATCGATAACGATATTTTCGGCACGGACAACACGATTGGTTACGATACGGCACTCAATACTGCGATGGAAGCGATCGACAAAATTCGGGACACCGCAACCTCACACAACCGGATCTTCTTTGTGGAAGTAATGGGACGCGATGCTGGTTTCATTGCGCTCAACAGTGGGTTGGCAACTGGCGCGATCGGGATTTTAATTCCAGAAAAGAAAGACAGTATCGAAGATCTTTTTACAAGGTTTGAGAGAGCAGAAAAAGCCGGAAAAGCTTCAAGCATCGTTGTAGTGGCAGAAGGTGAAAAATTAGGAAGTATTTACGATATTGCAAAAGCGACTCAGGCTGGTTTTCCAGATTATGATATTCGGGTTGCGATCTTAGGTCATATTCAGCGAGGAGGATCTCCAAGTTGTGCAGACCGCGTACTGGCAAGTCGATTAGGTTACGGCGCAGTGATCGGTTTGATGGACGGTAAAACGAATATGATGGCAGGAATGCAGTCGAATAAATTAACCTTCACTTCAATTGACGAAGCCATCAAAAAACACAACGAAATGGATCAGGAATTACTAAAAATATCAGAAATTCTCGCAATTTAATTTAACAATAAATTTAATATAAAAATAAAATTATGTCAACAATCAAAGTAGGAATTAACGGATTCGGTAGAATTGGACGTCTTGTTTTCAGAGCAATGGCGGAAAGAGAAAATATCGAAGTAGTAGGAATCAATGACCTTATCAATGCCGAATATATGGCATATATGTTAAAATATGATTCTGTACACGGAGAATTCAAAGGTGAAGTTTCTGTTTCCGGAAATGACCTTATTGTAAATGGAAAACATATTCGCGTAACTGCAGAAAGAGATCCTAACAACTTAAAATGGAATGAAGTAGGCGCAGAATATATCGTAGAATCTACAGGTTTATTCTTATCCAAAGATACTGCTCAAGCACACATCAACGCAGGTGCAAAAAAAGTAATTCTTTCGGCTCCACCAAAAGATGATACGCCAATGTTTGTAATGGGAGTTAACCATAAAGAATTAACAAACGATATCACGATTTTCTCTAATGCTTCCTGTACAACCAACTGTTTGGCGCCAATCGCTAAAGTAATGCATGATAACTTCGGAATTATCGAAGGTTTAATGACAACGGTACACGCAACTACTGCGACTCAAAAAACAGTTGACGGACCCTCAATGAAAGACTGGAGAGGTGGTCGTTCTGCTTTAAACAATATCATTCCTTCTTCTACAGGTGCTGCAAAAGCAGTAGGAAAAGTAATTCCAGCTTTGAACGGAAAATTAACTGGAATGTCATTCAGAGTTCCAACAGCAGACGTTTCTGTAGTTGATTTAACGGTAAGATTAGAGAAAGCAACTTCTTACGAAGAAATCTGTCAGGCAATGAAAGCAGCTTCAGAAGGTGAATTAAAAGGAATTTTAGGATACACCGAAGATGCCGTAGTTTCTCAGGATTTCGTGGGAGAAAAAAGAACTTCAGTTTTCGATAAAGACGCTGGAATCATGTTGTCTCCAAACTTCGTGAAAATCGTTTCTTGGTATGACAATGAAATGGGATATTCTAACAAATTAGCTGATTTGTTGGTACATTCTGCTTCTTTATAAGTAACAAATAATTAGCAATTAGCAATAGGAACCTCTCGAACTTTCGGGAGGTTTTTTTTGTATAATAATTTGGGCAATCCCCTCGCCGACGCAAAACCCACAGCTCGGGTCGGGCTATCCGTTGCAATCTTTTTCGCGGTCTCGTTTGAAACGAGACCGCGAAAAAGGATTTCCACTTCTATCCCTATTGCAAACTACGCAAAGTTGAAAGACTCGGCTCAAAAATTGATGAAAAATTCCGTAATTTGATAAGTTAAACCCGTAGTGCATTATTAAATTATTGAGATTTTAATATTGTTCATATTTCTTTTAAAGACAAATACGTTTACAAGTTGGATAAATGTTAATGCTGTTATTTTACTTAATATTCTGGTTTTAAAACCATTAAAAGATTTTGCATAATTATTTCTGATTTTAAATTGATC
>NZ_JSYL01000014.1 GCF_000812865.1 Kaistella jeonii
CGATCAATTTAAAATCAGAAATAATTATGCAAAATCTTTTAATGGTTTTAAAACCAGAATATTAAGTAAAATAACAGCATTAACATTTATCCAACTTGTAAACGTATTTGTCTTTAAAAGAAATATGAACAATATTAAAATCTCAATAATTTAATAATGCACTACGGGTTAACTTAACAAAAATCTATCATGAGCAGAAATACCTTTCTAATAGCGACAGTAACAGCAGTTACTCTTGCACCGGTCACCCAATCCTGCGTCGCTTTGGCCACATCTAGTGTTGGTTTAGCAGTTTTAAAATCAATATTATTAGGTGGAATTACGAAGGGACTTAATATCTTCAGTAATAAAGACAGTTTTCTGGCGAATCAGTTGATCGATGCTGCAATGCCACAGCAATTAAAAGATGTTAACAGCACTTTACAAAAACTGGGATTAAGCAATTTAGTTCAAAAAGAGAAAGATTATATCGCACAGGCGGCGCAGTTCACCGTTGATACTTCAAGACCAATCTTAGTGAATGCAGTGAATAATCTTACGACGGAAGATGCAGTGAGAATCGCTCAAGGCGGAACCGGTGTTGCGACGCAGATCCTTAAAGAAAGAACTTCGCAACAATTGATGGCTGCCATCGCACCAAAGGTTGATGCGAAACTGAACGAATTTGGAATTGTGAAAACTTTGAACGCAGCACTTGGAAGTTCCAACATTTTAGGAAATCTTTTTGGCGGACAGAATTCTACAAGTGCAGTAACTGGGGGAATAAGCAGATTTGCTTCAGAACAAATGGTGAACGGACTATTCAGTATCATTCAAAACCATGAGCAACAAAATAAAAGCGCAATTATGAATTCACTGACGGGGATGAAATAATTCGTTTTAATTTAATTATATTTGAATTCCGAGTATTTCGGAATTTTTTCATTGTAAAAACCTACAAAATGGACAATTTAGAAAGTGAAAAAGGAGGTAAAAACCCCGAGGAATTTTACGCTTCGCTGAAAGAAAAACTGGAAGGAACTCATAATTTCCCCGAGGATTATCTCTATAAATTTATCATTACCAATGAAGAGGCAAAAATAACTGAGATATACCGTGCTTTCGACGATGTGAAATTCACATTGACAACGCGAGACAGTAAAAACGGCAAGTACACCTCTATCAGTATAAGTGCTTTCGTTTTAGATGCAGATCAGGTCATCAGAATTTATAAAGAAGTTGGTAAAATTCCAGGCGTAATAATGCTTTAGTCAAAAAAATAAATGAATATTTTAATTACCGGCGGAACTGGATTGATCGGAAAACCCTTGGTTGAAAAACTGAGACAAAAAGGTCATGAAGTAAGAGTTATAACCCGCAAAAAATCTGATGATCCAAACGAATTTTACTGGAATCTTGAAGATGGGTTCATCAATGAAAACGCTTTCAAAGATTTAGATTCGATCATACATTTGGCGGGTGCAACGATCAGCGAAAGGTGGTCAGATGATTATAAGAAAGAACTTTTTACAAGCAGGATCGATACTGCAAACCTTTTAAAAGAATATTGCATTGCAAATAATGTTCATCTAAAATCATTCATTTCAGCGTCTGGAATCAATTATTACGGAACTTTCACTTCTGATCAGATTTTAAACGAAAATTCCGGCATTGTACATCCAGATTTTCTGGCCACTCTTTGCGAAGACTGGGAAAAAGCAGCGTATCATTTTTCAGATATTTCCGATCGGATCGTATGCTTGCGAACATCAGTTGTTCTGGCAAAAGACGGCGGAGCTTTCCCTCTTCTTAAAAAAACAGTGGATCTAAATATCGGCTCAGGAGTTGGAACTGGAAACCAATGGATGAACTGGATCCATATTGACGATCTGGTTGACCTGTATGTTTTTGCCCTGGAAAATTCAGAACTTAAGGGTGATTTCAACGCTGTTGCAGATGAGTTACCGACGAACAAGATGTTTATGAAAAAGTTAGCAAAGATCTCCGGCAAATTTTTCCTTCCTATTAATGTTCCTGCTTTTATGTTAAAACAGATTTTTGGCGAAATGAGTTCTATTATTTTGGAAGGAACGCGTGCTTCAAACGAAAAAATCAAATCGCAGGGATTTGATTTTAAATATAGTGAGCTTGGAAAAGCCTTTAAAGATTTAGTATAAAGTTTGCGTTCGAGCTTCTTAATTATCAATAAAATATTTCACATTTTCAATAGGTCTTCCAACCATTGCAACTTCTCCTTTGATTAAAATTGGTCTTTGAATTAAAGATGGATTTTCAACCAACACATCAATCCATTCGTCTTCTGAAAGCGTTTGATTTGCAAATTTCTCCTTAAATAAAGGTTCACTTTTACGGATAAGTTCTTCTGCAGACATGTGAAGTTTCTTCAAAACCGTTTTCATTTCTACAACCGTTAAAGGATGCTCTATAAAATCAATGATCTCAAAAGCAACATTGTTCTCATCTAAATGTTCCAAAATAGCACGGGACTTGGAGCATGAATTATTGTGAAGTACTTTTATCATGGCATTTAGATTAAAGGTGAATAAATAGAAATGAGCAAATAAGAATTGTTCACTTAAAACAATCCATGCAATTCAGTTTCGATCCGTTCCAAAATTAAACCGAAATCTTCGGGTCTTTCTACAAAATCTAAATCATCAACCTCGATGATCAGAAGCTTTCCTTCTTTATAAGTAGAGATCCATTTTTCGTATTTCTGATTCAGTTTTGAAAGGTACTCAATACTGATCGTCGCTTCATATTCACGACCTCTTTTGTAGATCTTCTTAACCAAATTTGGAACGTCGGATTTCAGATAGATCAGCAAATCCGGTGCCGAAACAAAACTCTTCATCAAATTAAAAACAGAGGAATAATTGTTGAAATCGCGATCTGTCAAAAGATTCATATCATTCAGATTCTCTGCAAAAATGTGCGCATCTTCATAGATAGTTCTGTCCTGAATAATGTTTTTTCCACTATCGCGAATCTCTTTCACCTGCTGAAAACGGCTTCCCAGAAAGTAAATTTGAAGTGCAAAACTCCATTTACCCATATCGGCATAAAAATCTTCCAGATAGGGATTATGATCTACGTCCTCAAATTGCGCATCCCAACCATAATGTTTTGATAACATGGTAGTTAAAGTTGTTTTTCCGGCGCCAATATTTCCTGTAACAGCAATGTGCATTTCCTAAGTTTAATTGATGATTAATGATTAAATATGTCTCTTAATCCCTTTGAATAAATGATTTCCATCAATTATTTCTTCTGAATTAGGGTTTGTAAAGATAAAGTTTGTTGTCTTTGATAACAAAATAAGCTGCAGAGTTTTTATCCACAATCTGCGAATATTGCGAAGAAAAAATCGTCTTTAAAGTAAAATCCTCAAATTTCTGAACTGAATTTTCGCTCATGATTAGAATATTTTGATTTTCGCGCCGAAGTCTTCTTCCATTTTTGAATGATTGCTCAATAATTTTTTCAGCTTTAAAATTATAAACAGAAAACTGGTTTCGTCCTAGAAAATAGACCTTACTTTCAAATACCAAGAAGTCAGTCAGATCTTCAAAATTTATATCGAAAGGAAAAGAATTAACGATCTTATTATCCCGGAAATTATACTGAATAAGCCGTTTCATACTTTCATCAAGGAGCCAAAGTTGCTGCAGATCTTCGGCGTAAACCATTCTGATAAATCCGAATTTCTGTCGAAAATTGACGGTTTGAATTTCATTCAGGTTTTGATCAAAGAATTTCAATTCCTGCGCATTCTCAGAGAAAGACGGAATATTCAACGGATTCTGAACGGACTGAATTTTAAAGGGCAGCGTCAACATTAATTTCCCTTTCTGATTTCCGAGAGAATCGTATTTGGTAAAGCTGAAATCTTTGTTTTTATAGAGATAAATATTTCCGTAATCATCAGCAAATAAATCCCGAACCTCTTTTAATTTCAAAGAATCGAATGCGAGATTTTTCTGCGCAGAAAGTGAGCAAATTAAAAATAGAAATATGATTTTACAAATTTTCAAATTTCAATTCTTAGCATTCAATTATTTAATCGCAACTTCATAAATTTTAGACCAATTTTTTCCCGTAATCAACATATTTTCTCCTTTAAAAGCGATTCCGTTTAATACATCATCATTTCCTGTGGTATTTTTTTTCGCAATTTCAGTGAAATCAAATTTACCGACAACTTCACCGTTGGCGGGATTAATTTTTAAGATAATGGGTTTTTGCCAAACATTTGCGTAAATAAATCCGTTATGATATTCCAGCTCATTTAGTTGATCGAAGGCCTCTGTATTTCCCGCAACAGCGATATAACGAACCATTTTGGAGGGATCCGAAGCATTTAGAAAATAAATATTTTTAGTTCCATCAGAAGCGACCAGATTTTTACCGTCATACGTTAAACCCCAACCTTCGCCCATGACATTAGGGTATGGAAATTCGCTGAGTAATTTCAAAGAATTTTTGTCGTAGATGAAACCTTTTTTATTTTGCCACGTCAACTGGTAAATTTTATCGCCAACTATTGCACAGCCTTCAGAAAAAATATCAGACGGTTGCTTCGTTTCAGCAATTGGAGTCGTACTTCCCAACGTATATTTCAAAATTCGGGATTCTCCTAGTTGCCCGTCAGATTCATAGATCGTATTGCCTTCGAGCTGAAAACCCTGAACAAAATTTTTGGGATCGTGTGGATATTCTTTTATGATATCATAGTTCAACGTCGCTTCCGGATTTTTTGCAAACACATTGATCGTTGCATCCTGATTTAGCGTTTCACCACCTTTTTTCTTGATGATAAACGTAACCGCATTATCGCCTAATGTGAAAAATTTCGGATCAACAACCAAACTTGACGTTTCTTTATCCCCAAAACTGATGGAAACACTTTCTGCATTACTGGTTACTTCTTTCGGTAAATTGAGTGGGTCACCAAAATGATAACCTTTAGATTCCATCGAAGTATTGTAATCATTTAAAGTATTGAGAATTTCCTTGTCTTTGTTACATGAAATTAAAAAAGCAAAGGCTAGAATTGGTATGATCGTTCTAAGTTTCATTAAAGTAATTTTGCCAAAAATACTGATTTTTAACGACACAAATAAAGGAAAACCTATGTTTCCAAAATTTAATAATGCAAATAATAATTATCTTTGTTTCTCTTACTTTATTACTATGAAAAAATTCGCACTCTTTCTAATTTTACTTTCCGGCATTTCCCCTGCCCAAAATTTTACCAAACAGGATTCTCTAAAAGGTTCTGACACTCAATTCAGAAATTTCTGGGATGTAAAAAAATACGAAATTACGGTTGAACCGAACTTTGAGGAGAAATCGGTTTCAGGCACCAATAAAATTACTTTTGAAATTACGAAAGATGTTACTGATCCTGTTTTCCAGATCGATCTGCAACAACCGATGAATTATAAGATCATTAATTCTAACGAAAAACTATGCACTTCAAAAAGAGATGGCGATTTTATTTTTATTGAAACTAAAAGAAATTACAAGAAGGGCGAAACACATTCTTTCACCATTCAGTTTTTCGGAAATCCTACGATTGCAAAAAATGCTCCGTGGGATGGAGGTTGGGTTTTCACAAAAGATAAAAATAATAATCCCTGGATTTCTGTAGCACAGGAAGGAATAGGTGCGTCGGTTTGGCTCCCTACTAAAGATATTTGGAGCGATGAACCTGACAATGGAATGATCATGAAAATCATTACGCCAAAAGATCTGGTCGGTGTAGGAAACGGAAGATTGATCTCTCAAACAACAGAAAATAATAAAAACATTTTCACCTGGGAAGTCAAAAACCCCATTAACACCTACTCTATCATTCCTAACGTCGGGAAATATGTAAATTTTAAAGAAACGTACAATGGTGAGAAAGGAAAGCTCGATCTGGATTATTGGGTACTGGATTATAATCTGGAGAAAGCAAAAAAGCAATTTGCACAGGTTAAACCGATGATGAAAGCTTTTGAGCATTGGTTTGGACCTTATCCTTTTTACGAAGATTCTTATAAATTGGTAGAAAGTCCTTATTTGGGAATGGAGCACCAAAGTTCTGTAGCCTATGGAAATCATTTTGAAAATGGATATTTGGGACGCGATCTGTCCGGAACCGGAGTTGGTTTAAACTGGGATTTCATCATTATTCACGAAAGCGGCCACGAATGGTTTGCGAATAATATCACGGCAAAAGATCAAGCCGACATGTGGATTCATGAAAGTTTTACGAATTACTCGGAAACGCTCTTTGTTGAAGATTATATGGATAAAAAATCCGCAGAAAAATATGTCATCGGAATCCGAAAAAACATTCGAAATGACTCACCAATTATTGGGAAATACGGCGTAAGAAACGAAGGAAGCAGCGATATGTATTATAAAGGTGCAAACATGATTCACACGATTCGCCAGGTTATTAATAATGATGAGAAGTTCAGACAAATTTTACGGGGTTTAAATAAAGATTTTTACCACCAAACAGTGACTACGAAACAAGTCGAAGATTATATTTCTAAAAAATCGGGGATTGATTTTTCTTCCGTTTTTAATCAATATTTAAGAACAACAAAAATTCCAACTTTAGAATATTCTCAAATTGGAAATATTTTTAAATTCCGTTATACCAATATTGTTATGAATTTAAAATTACCAATTAGGATTAATGGAACGCAGAAAATCTCACCGACAGAAAAATGGCAGACTGTGAAATTGAATTCGAGTAAACCGGTGCAATTTGATGAGAATTATTACATCAATTACAAGAACCAAACCTAAAAATCACAAGAAATTTAATTTTAAAATATTCTCATAAAAGAAACGCCACTTCTCTTGGAAATGACATTTTTTATTTAAAATAAATCTATTTACAATTTAAAACATCAGAAACCATTAATCTCTGACTTCCAGTATTTGCGGGAACTGCGACATCATCTGACGGAATAAAAGTAGTATTGGTTATCGTATTTGGAACATAAATTTTTACCGTCATTTCCCGATAACCATGAGGTTGGTAAGAAACATAGTATCCTTTGGGATGAAGTCCCCATGTTCCATACGAAATTTCAGAAGTTTGGGGATTTACCCCGCCGAGCATTGCCAAACGTTCCAGATCTGCATAATTTGAGGAAGACGAACTAAAGAAATTTCGGATCTTGTTCTCCGCGTCTAAAGCCACCTGAACCGGTTGTGGTAGATTACTTTTTGCTTTAGACATTAAATTATCAGGAACAAAATCGAGTCCCATTTTCGATAATTGAAACAATTCACTTTTAGTAAGAAGTGTTGCAGCAGCGAGTTGCAGATCCGGACTCATATTTTTGAAACTGGATTTCGCGATTACTCCCCAAACCAAAGCTTGTACTGTCTGTTGCGGAATTTCCTGATGTAAATACCAGTTTTTTACGAGGGAATTTATAATTTCTTTCTTTGGACCTTTCACGGGAGCATATAAATAGCCGTCACCTTTACTCGGTGCGTGAGTTCCGGCTTTCAAACAAAAACTCTTTAGATTAAGCGTATAATATCCCGGTTTTAAGGCGTAACCTGAACTTTGAGAAAATTGAGTACTGCAAAGATTGGTGTACTTTTCGTTTTTTCCGAAGTCGGCATTTTTTACGTCTGTTTTGTTGCAATCTTTAAAATTAGTGGTAATTGCTTCAGTTGTTAAATTTCCGATGAGCTTCTCTCCTACCACTGATGTGGCTTTTTCTTTAACTTTATCTTTTAAGAAATCGATAATTTGGGCATTCGCTGCAAAAATAAAAAGCAGCGAAAAAGTGACTAGAATTTTTTTCATGATATTGGTTTTATTGAGTGTACTAAATTAAACAATAAATCCTGAAAAAATTTGAAATTTCTACCGTGTTTTAACCCAATTATCTTTGTCTCAATACCTTAATAGCAACTTAAGAATTTTTAATGATAATTCGAAAAGTGCTTCCTTTTCCAACTTCGGTCTGCGCAATTTTAATATCTCCGTTGTGATATTCTTTTATAACTCTTTTTGCCAAAGACAGTCCTAAACCCCAACCACGTTTTTTTGTAGAATATCCAGGCTTGAAAGCATTTCTGGATTGATAATTCGTCATTCCCGCACCGGAGTCTTTGAAATCAATGACCGTATACTTATTTTTTTCGTAAAGTTCAATTTCTAATCTCCCTTCTCCTTTCATAGAATCGACCGCATTTTTTACAATATTTTCCATGACCCAACTGAGGAGAATTCGGTTATGTGGAACCAAAATTTCCTGCTTCGGCAATATCAACCTGAAAATCACTTTTTTTGAAATTCTGGACTTCAAATAATCGTAATTCTGCTGTAAAGTTTCATTGATGTTTAAATCTTTAAGTTCCGGGACTGATCCAATTTTAGAGAATCTTTCAGAAATTGTTTTAAGTCGGTTGATGTCGTTTTCAATTTCTTTCACGCCTTCACTGTTTTCATTTTCCATGCGTAATATTGTGATCCAGCCGATCATTGAAGAAAGCGGTGTTCCGATCTGATGCGCTGTTTCCTTTGCCAAACCTGCCCAAACATAACCTTCATCGGTTTTTTTAATGGTTCGTAAAAACCAAAAGGAGAAGAAAATATACGCCAGGATCAGTAATCCTAAAATATAGGGAGAATAACGTAAATTATTGAGCAGATTAGAGTTGGTGTAAAAAACATATTGATTATTTCCATCAGGCATTTGAAGTTCGATCGGACGGTAAGAACCTTCCATTTTTCGAAGCAATGCCAACATCTTCTTCGGATCTTGCTGTATTTTTTCCGGAATATTTTTTTGGAAATCAGGACCAATTGGAATTTTATTTTTGTCGGTCACGATCACAGGAATCGTATTATTCGTTTTACTGATTTGCAATAATAAATCCAGTGCAATAGGATCTTCAATGATTTCTTCCTGCTGATATTTGATGGCAGTTGCAAAAAGTTCTATTCTTTTAATTTCCTCTTTTCGTAAATAATCGATCAATACAATTGATGCAATTACTACTCCTGCAACCGCCGAAGTCAATAAGATGTAAATGACCCAATTATTTATTTTAGTAAAAAAACTTCTGCGTTTCATTGATTATTTTTCTGGAATTATTTCAAAACATTTAAAACTTTATACAATGCATCACTTATATTTCCACCCTGATAATTATTGATAATGATTGCAAAAACATATTTTTTCCCGTCGCTGGATTTATGATATCCTGCAAAAGATTTGGTATCTTTCATGGTTCCGCTTTTCATTTTCATCCCATTTCCCTGTGTTGGGAAACCCTCAAAAAATTCATTGAACCAGGATTGTTTTTTGCTCCAAACCAAAGACTGAACTTCAGCTCTCGCAGAAACATAATTTTGAGGGGAAAGTCCGCTTCCATCAGCAAAATTGATCATCGCAGGATTAATTCCTTTGCTTTTCCAAAATTCTTTTAGATAAGATACTCCGGCTTCGAAACTGCCTTCATTTTTCTTTTCCTTTCCTAAAGTTTTAATCAAAGTTTCTCCATAGAAATTAATACTTTTACGCATAAACCAAAAGATAATTTTATCTAAGGTTGGCGATTTGTATTCCATAATAATATTATTTTTAGGAGCATTTGATATCTTTTCGCCTTTTATTTCCTGCATCGAAGTGGAAGTAATATTTCCTTTAAAATCAATTCCATTTTCTTTTAACCACGATTGAATTTCAGTACCAAAAGCAAGCGGCGGATTTGGTGTTGCGCCAGAAACAGTGATGTTTTTTGCAGGTAAAGTTCCATTGATATATGCTACATCAGAATATGGCGCTGTATAAATTAAACTCTGATCAGAACTTCCGCCAGTCTTTGAATTATTGACCCATTTTACATTGGGTAAATCTAAATTAAAGCCTTTCATTTCCTTACCATTCATATTGATATCAAACTGATTTTCACGCCAGTTCACTCCAAAAACTCCCGCTCCATAATAATTGCCCATATCGTTCCATGGCCAACCTCCGGGCGTACTTTGAAAGTCAAAATAAGAATCATCAATTATCAAATCCCCAGAAATTTTAGAAATATTTTTCTCTTTTAAAGCAGCAATTAATTTTTGCTTAAAGTTTTCAGGTTTGTAACCTTCGTAGCGCCAACTTCCTAAAGTAGGATCTCCATTAGATTTAATGTAAAGATTACCAGATAAATTCCCGCCATTAATGGAGCCGGAATAAGAGGAAGTTGTCGTAAACTGATAATTTTTCCCTAAAGTTTCTAAAGTTGCGGCTGCGGTAAAAATCTTCTGCGTCGAAGCCGTTGATAATCCTTGATTTCCCTGATATTCGTAAATAAAATTTCCATTTTCATCAGCGATATAAACTGAAAGATTAGCAGAATAAGCGGGTGAAGTATTGAGTAAATTTTTGGTGGCAACATCTAACTTCTGCGCCAAATTTTGAGCGAAAAGAACTTTTGAAGAAAGTAAAAGGAGAGCAACAAATTTGTACATCGAACTTTTTGATTTCAAATATAACGAAATAAAATTTTTAATAATGAAAATGAACCGCAACTCAATTATATTATTATTGAGATAAAACTTTAAACCGCTCCAAAAACTTGTTTATATGACATTATTTTCGTAAACTTTGTAAAGAAACTATAATCAAAAACCGAAATTATGTCTTCAATCATCACAGGCTTATTTCACAGCCAAGAACAGTCTGCAAAAATAGCTGCAGATTTAGAAAGTGCAGGTTTCAATGATTCAACTTTCATTATGTACCTGCATGAGAAACCAATTTCCAAAGAAATTAAAACATCGATCTGGCGTTCTTTTTTCCATGATAAGACCCAATTGGAAGACGACAGTTTAGTTGTAAGTGTAAAAGTTACATCGCCGATGGAGGAAGAAAAAGTAACTGAAATCTTCAAGAAAAATGAGGTTCGCCATCAAAATTATTTAGAAAATGTTACAATGAAAGATGCGCAGTCGTTGGGATATTTAAAAAAAATTGCGGCCATTCGTGCCAAAGCGTTAATCTATTCTTCACCTGACATTAACCATCATGGCAAATTGTTAGGTATCAATTCCGAAGTTTTATTTGGAAAAAATTCATAAGTAAAAAGCTGATTCTCATTATTACAGAAATATTTTCTGTTTTAACTTCCAAAACATCAATTAGAAAGAAAAAACCCTTCAAAAATTTGAAGGGTTCTTAATTAATATACTTTTTAGAAATTATCAGTCATTATTGTTTGATTACTTTATTGGTAACCACTTTACCGTTAACAAGTGCTTTTACCAGGTAAACGCCTTTTGCTAAAGATGACATATTAATTTCTGATTTATCAGCTTTTGGTGAAAAACTCATTACTTTTTGTCCAACCAAATTATAAACTTCTACATTTTCTATTTTACCAGAAGCTGTAATATTTAAAATTCCTGTAGTTGGATTCGGATAATAACTGAATTTACTTCCATTCACATTATCTACTGCTAAACTTGCACAAGTGATCGTTGCAGACCAACCTGCTTTTGGCAAACTTGAATCTGAACGGAATCTTACGGTCAATTGTCCGGTTGGATCAGTTGAAGTGAAAGAATCTCCGACAAGCAATGAACTTGCAGGAACAGATGGAGGTCCGCTTGTTTCACCGCATTTTACAGCTGCTAAAACAGCAGAGTTAATCGTTGGTCCATTGTAGAATGATAAATAATCCCAACATCCTCCAACAGTTCCAGTACCAGAAGATTTTTCTATTTCAACCTGCGTGAAAGTTATTTTAACACCTTGTCCCGCTGTTGTTGGTGCAAAATGATAAATAATATCTTCACTGTTAGAATAATCTCCATTAGCGCCTCCAGAATCAAGGAAGGTATCACCACATGTTAGTGGCGGAACAAGAGGAGCATTCGGTAGCGTATCAGCAATCGTAAACGTAGTTAATTCATTAGCAGCAGTATCTCCCACCAAAGTTGCGATACCAGTCGTAGTATTTACGGTATAGAGATTACTTAGTTGGCTGCTTAAAAACGCTGACATATAAAGAACATTGTTTGAGATATTAAAATCAGCATCCTGAGCGTACTGAATATCTATTCCTAAACTTCCTACTTCCGTCGCAACAGCAGTTGTTAGATTAAGAGAATATAATTTATCTGTTAAAACATCTGCAATGTAAGCAAGACCCGCGTTATCAATTTCTAACCATATTGGTGCAAGTGAACCTGCGATTGTTCCGACAACCGTAAGTGTACCCGTTGCTAAATCTACGGTGTAAAGTGTGGCTGCTGTATTGTTGAGTGACGTCGCGTACATTTTATTGTTTGCACGGTTCCAGGATAATCCTGTTACTCCGTCACCTACTAGTAAATTGGTAAGTGGTCCAACTGCTTGAATTGTTCCATCATTGAAAATTTTAACCAACTTAAGCGCGCCATAATCCAGGGCATAAAGATTTCCATCTCCTGCCATATCATCAGCAAACAACTGGTTTGATAAAGGATTGATGGTAGTTAATGTATTCGGTGGAGTTAAAGGCATGGTACCAAAAACGACTGGAACATTTGGATTAGAGTTTTTAGTAAACGCTTTATCCAGAACTGGTTCCGTTGTATTTGCGATACTGAACATGGTATATTCAGCATTATCAGGCGTTGTATCTCCAACTAAAGTCGCAGCACCTGTTGTTGTATTAATGGTATAAATTCCACCAACGCCGCCTCCTGTGTAAGAAGCCGCATAAAGAACGTTTGTATCTTTATTAAAATCTGCATCCTGCGCAAATTGCATGTTAACTCCTAAAGCTCCAATTTCAGTCGCAGCTCCATTCGCTAAATTGATAGAATACAGTTTATCACTGGTAATATCTGCGGAGAAAGCATTTCCTGCATTATCAATTTCCAGCCATATCGGTGTTGTCATTCCTGTAATCGCACCAACTAAAGTTGCAGCTCCAGTGGTTAAATTAATGGTATATAACTCTCCTCCAGTTGCGCCAATTGCAATGGCGAACATTTTGCTTTTTGTACTATCCCAGGATAATCCAGATAAAGTAGAAGCAGCAGGAATAGGATTTACAAGACCTATATCGGTAGTAACTCCGGTATTATTTACAGAAATTAAATTTCTGCTTGCGTTATCCAAAGCATACAATTTTCCGTTACCAGCTATCTCATCCGCAAAAATTGCTCGAGGAAGTGGTATTGCTCCTGTAGGGGTTAATGTATTTGGTGGTGTAAGCGGCATCGTGCCAAAAGGTCGCGCTGCATTTCTTCCATTTAAAGCATACGCCTTATTTAAAAGTTTCTCACCAGATGCCGGAGAAGACCCTTTTGGAGTTTTGAGATTCTGAAGTTCATAAATTCGCAAAGTTTTTAATTCCTGCTGCGTAAAAAGATGCTCAGGAAAAGCAAGTGGTGAATCTCCCAAATTTTTGATCTTATTCAAAATGGGTTGTACTTCAGTTTGTGAAACTTTAACTTTTAAATCTTGCTCTGTAATTCCGTACGCATAAGTTTTAAGATTTCTGTTAGTGGCAGTTTGTTGAGATTTGTATGTTCTATACATAGCAAATTCTTCTTTAGATAATTTATCAAGCGGAATCGCCCCAGAAGGATTTTGTTTACCTAATGTTTCCAACTTGTCTAAAACAGGTTGAATTTGATCCGCCGAGATTTTCTGTTGAGAAAATGCCGAATTGGAGAGGAGAACCATCGAAATGATTGCTAAACCCGAGTAAATTTTCTTCATAGTATAAATGTTTGTAATTAGTAAGTCGAAATTAAGAATTTATTTTAAAAAACAGATGGTAAATTATTAAAAATTTAAAAATGTTTATATTTTACTATTTAATGAATTGCATTTACCCGATAAAACTTCAGTATCGACAAGCTTTCTAGATAAAATTAACATTATATTCATAATTATACTTTAGTCATTTATTGCTTTCTATTTTAAAATTATGACCATTTCTTTCCAGGATTAAAATTATCAATCGCATCATTTTCCAATTATTGATGTGCAGAAAATAGACATATTAGCAACTTTCATACTCGAAAATATTTTAAATTAATCCGAATAAAATCACTCAAATTTTCGTATTTTCGTGTCTTAATTGGCATTTTGAATGGTTTACGATTTAGAACAGGAAAACAAAGAAATACTCGCACGTTACAGAGATTTGATCTCGAATACCTATCGCGCTTTAGATGAGGAACAGAATAAACTCATCCGAAAAGCGTTTGATATTGCTTTGGATGCACACAAAGATCAGCGTAGAAAAACCGGCGAACCTTACATTTACCACCCAATCGAAGTTGCGAAAATAGTTGCCAACGAAATCGGCTTAGGTGCAACCTCAATTGCATGTGCCTTGTTACACGATGTAATCGAGGATTCAGATTATACTTATGAAGATCTCAATAAAATTTTTGGGAAAAAAATAGCAGATATTGTCAACGGACTCACCAAAATTTCGGTGATGAACCATCAGAATATATCAATTCAATCCGAAAACTACAGAAAACTTTTACTTACTCTTTCCGAAGATTTTCGCGTTATTTTAATAAAAATTGCAGATCGCCTTCATAACATGCGAACACTGGATAGTATGACGCCAGAAAAGCAGAAAAAAATTGCTTCAGAAACGGTTTATATTTACGCACCTCTTGCACACCGGCTCGGACTTTATAACATTAAATCAGAACTGGAGGATTTATCTTTAAAATTCAACAGTCCCGAAGTTTATATCGAAATTTCTGAAAAATTAGAACTCGCAGAAGAAAGCCGGGAAAAATATGTCGAAGAATTCAAAAAAGAAGTTTCAGAACAGCTGAACGAGGAAGGTCTGAATTTTACCATCAAAGGCAGAGCAAAAGCCATTTCTTCGATCTATAGAAAAATGCTGAAGCAAAGCGTTACTTTTGATGAAGTTTTCGATAATTACGCAATCCGAATTATTTATAAATCCGACGCAAAGAACGAGAAATTTCTCGCCTGGAAAATATATTCCATCGTTACAGATCTTTATCACAGCAATCCGCAAAGAATGCGCGACTGGATTTCGCAACCTCGATCTACAGGGTATGAAAGTCTGCATTTAACCGTTCTTGGTCCCGATAAAAAATGGATCGAAGTTCAAATTCGGTCCGATCGAATGGATGATATTGCAGAGAAAGGCGTTGCAGCTCACTTTAAATACAAAGAAGGTTTTCGCCAAAATTCAGATGAGAAAAATTTTGAAACCTGGGTCTCAGAGATCCGCGAGGTTTTAGAAAATCAGCAATCACTTTCCACGACAGAACTTTTAGATAATATAAAACTTAATCTTTATTCCAAAGAAGTTTTTGTTTTCACACCAAAAGGAGAAATTAAAATTTTACCGATTGGTTCTACGGCACTCGATTTTGCATTTTCTGTACACTCCGATCTGGGAATGAAATGTCTTGGCGCGAAAGTGAACGGAAAGTTGGTCCCGATATCCTATGTTCTGCAAAATGGCGATCAGATCGATATTTTGTCCTCTCAAAACCAAAAACCTAAAGTAGATTGGCTGGATTTTGTGGTAACTTCAAAAGCAAAATCAAAAATCAAAGCAGTTTTAAATTCCGAAAATAATCACCTGGTTGAACAAGGAAAAGAAATTTTGCAAAGAAAAATGCGTCATGCAAAATTGAATTTCAATGACGAGGAGATCAATAAGATGCAGAAATTTTTTGCGCTGAAAACTTCCCAGGAATTATTTTTAAGTTTCCAAAATGGAAATTTAGATACGGGTGATATTAAAAAATACACGGAAGGAAAAGGAATTTTTGGCAATATTTTAAATCGGTTCAGAAAGTCTCCCAACAAAAACGAACTTTTCATAGAAACTCCCGAAACCAATCTCGATATGATCGTTTTTGGGAAAGATGAGCAGAAAATGAATTACTCCTTTGCGAAATGCTGCACCGTAATTCCTGGAGACAAAATTTTCGGATTTATCACAATTTCAGATGGTATAAAAGTTCATCACGACAGTTGTCCAAATGCAATTAATCTTCGTGCGCAATACGATTACAGAGTTTTGCCCGCAAAATGGGTGAACGAAGAAAGTTTCAAAAACAGAATAAAATTTGAAATTGAAGGTCTAGACAGAATGGGAATGATCAATGATATCACCGCAGTCATCAGTAATTCGATGATCATGGATATGAAAAGCATGTCGATCGAATCTAACAACGGAATATTCTTGGGAACCATCACGCTCGAAGTGAAAAACAGAAGTCAGCTTGAAGAAACTTTTAAACAACTCAAAAATATCAATGGCGTTTCTCGTGTAAAACGTCTTTAAAAAAAGAAAAAAATTCAAGGTTATGACCAATTATTTTAGAAAATTCCTCCACAGTTCACAATCCTCCGGTATTGTATTAATTGTTTGTGTAGGCTTATCATTAATGATTGCTAATTCCTCGATGGGTGCTTCTTTTCAAGAATTATTAAATCAAAAAATTGGAACCGAAATTTTTCATCTTAATTATCCTTTAAGTATTTGGATTAATGATGGCTTAATGGCAATTTTCTTTCTGCTCGTCGGTTTAGAAATTAAACGGGAAATTGTCGAAGGGGAACTTTCTACCTTTAAAAGTGCTTCATTACCAATCGTCGCGGCGCTTGGTGGAATGGTTGTGCCTGCATTAATTTATTATGCCTTTAATTACAGGACAGATTACGCAAAAGGTTGGGCAATTCCCATGGCGACAGATATTGCTTTTTCTTTGGCGATAATTTCGATGTTGGGACGAAAAGTTCCGCTTTCTTTGAAAATATTTTTGGCAGCGCTTGCAATTGTTGATGATTTGGGAGCAATCGTGGTCATCGCAATTTTTTATACGGATCAAATTCACTGGAATTATCTGGCTTTAAGTGGTTTGATGGTGGCAATTTTAGCGATCTTAAATTTTCTCAATTTCAAAAAGCATATTTTTTATTTAATTCCAGGAATTTTTCTCTGGTATTTTATGCACCATTCTGGGATTCATGCTACGATTGCGGGAGTTTTGCTCGCATTTACAATTCCTACCAATATTTCGACAACCGAAATTTCACCACTCGAAAAACTGGAACAGAAGCTTCATATTCCGGTCAATTTTCTGATCATGCCACTTTTTGCACTTGCAAATACCAATATTAAATTTAAAGAAGGAATGGTTGATGGGTTATTCAGCAATTTCGGTTACGGAGTTATCTTAGGATTAATTTTAGGTAAAATAATAGGAATTAATTTATTTTCGTGGATTTTCATTAAATTAAAAATATCCAGTTTGCCCGATAAAAGTTCCTGGAGTCAAATGTTGGGAGCCGGACTTTTGGCCGGAATTGGCTTTACAATGTCAATTTTCATCGCTTTACTTTCCTTTAAAAATCATCCCGAAATTCAGGATGAAGCGAAATTTGCGATTCTTGTTGCTTCCATTATTGCAGGAATTTCCGGATATTCTTTGTTAAAGTTTGTCGGAAAAAGAAGATTAAACAGAGAATAAACGTGATTGCAATTCTTCGAAACTTTTGAAATAATAATTCTCAAAATCTGATGGTTATTTTATAAGGACAAAGCGGGGTTTACCATCTTCAATCTAAATCAGGAAGAACTTTAGAATCGTATTCCAAATTATTCGATTTCATCTCATCTGTAATCATTTTTTCTACCCGCACTTTCTTAATTGCAATGTTCAATTCATTCCCCAGAAGAATTAAAATAATATTGACATTTACCCAAACCATCACCAAAATAATGGAACCGATGGAACCGTAAAGCACATTATATTTCGCAAAATCTTTTACATAAATCGCAAAGAAATACGTCAACAACATAAATAGCACAGTAGTTAAAATTGCTCCGGGCATCGCCTGTTTGAATGTAGTGATCTTCAAACAACCCACCCAATAAAAAAGAGCAAGCAAAATAAAATAGAAAATTGGGAACGAAATAAATCCAATGATTTTCGCCATATTATCTACCAACCAGGAAATATTTATTTGTGGCGTGAAGAGTTTCAGAACAACTTCACTGTAATATATTCCCAACAATGAAGCGATTATCAAAAATATAAAAGCAATCGTAATACCGAACGCAACGAAATATTCTTTCACAACGCCGCGTTGTAAATTGGTATTCAGATTAAACCCATTAATTAAAGAATGTGTCCCATTTACTGCAAAAACCATCGCAAAAATAATGGTCAGATTGCTAATATTTTTCATATTTGGAATAATAAAATCCTTGATATAACCAGTTACATCATTTTGAATATGCGACGGAAAGACATTGTGCATTAAAACCTCGAAAATATAGAATTGAAGCTTGTCGTAGTGAGGCAAATAGGGCAAAAGCGAAAGTAAAAAAAGAATAAACGGAAATAAACTCAAAAAGAAACTCCAGGAAATACTTGCGGCGATTCTACCAATCTGCATTTTAAAAACACCTTGTCCATAAATTTCGAACATTTCCCAAAGCGATATCCCTAAAAAAGGAATATGAATATCATTAAGAAATCCATGTATTTTGAGAAGGAATTTAGGAGTTTTCAGACCCATTAATCTATATTTGCAACACAAAGATAACAAATGAGAATCAATTTAGTATGTATTGGTAAAACCGATGATAAGGAAATTCAAAATCTCATTAAATATTACCAAAATCGTTTGCCGAAACACTGGAATTTTGATCTGACAGAAATCGCCGACGTGAAAAATGCAAAGAATCTTTCACCAGAATTATTAAAAAAAGAAGAAGGAAAATTGTTCTTAAATCAAAGCGAAAATTCAGATTTTATTGTTCTTCTGGATGAAAAAGGAAAACAGTTTACGAGTCGCGAATTTTCTGCTAAAATCGATCACTGGATGAACTCTTCCGTAAAAAAGCTTTCTTTCTTTATTGGCGGTGCTTATGGTTTTTCAGAGGAAATTTACGAACGAGCCAATGAAAAAATTTCACTTTCAAAAATGACCTTTACGCATCAGATGATCCGTTTATTTTTTGTGGAACAATTGTATCGAGCAGATCAAATTCTTCAGGGAAAACCTTATCATAACGACTGAAATATAGTTGATAGTTGATAGTTTAAAATTTACCTATTTAATCTTTAAAATATTATCCGCAAACGAACAACTTTTTTAAGCAAAAAGAATACTACCACCCTCAAAGAGAATACTACCACCTGCAGAGAGAATACTACCACCCGCAAAGAGAATACTACCACCCGCAAAGAGAATACTACCACCCGCAAAGAGAATACTACCACCCGCAAAGAGAATACTACCACCCGCAAAGAGAATACTACCACCCGCAAAGTAAATACTACCATCCGCAAAGTAAATACTACCACACGCAAAGTAAATACTACCACACGCAAAGTAAATACTACCACACGCAAAATTGATACTATCACCTGCAAAAAGAAAACCTGCATCTCGAACCACGAAACTCGAAACCCGACACTTTTTTGTATTTTTGCGACATGACAAACGATTTATCTCTGCGAACAGTTACGGTGATGCGTTACATTTTGCCTTTGCGAGAAGGTGGCTCTCTTCCTGCGCTTGCCGAAGCTGATGACGATTTTAAATATGTTTTGAAATTTCGCGGCGCCGGACATGGCGTGAAAATGCTGATCTCCGAATTATTGGGTGGAATGATCGCCCTGAAATTAGGACTTCAAATTCCGGAACTCGTTTTCGCCAATCTGGATGTGGATTTTGGAAGAATGGAAGCCGACGAAGAAATTCAGGACTTGCTGAAATTTTCCGAAGGTTTGAATTTAGGTTTGCATTTTCTTTCCGGTGCGATCGCTTACGATTCTTCGATCAGAGTTGATGCACTACTCGCTTCGAAAATTGTTTGGTTAGATGCTTTTACTACAAATATTGACCGGACTTTCAAGAATACTAATCTTTTAATGTGGCACAAAGAATTATGGATCATCGATAACGGAGCTTCTTTTTATTTTCATCATTCCTGGCAAAATTTTGACGCTTCTGCAAAAACTCCATTCAAATATGTGAAAGACCATGTTTTGCTTTCACAAGCCAGTGAACTCATTCAAGCAGATCAATTTGCAAAAGAACATTTAAACGACGAATTTTTCCGCAGTTTAGTAAATCTAATTCCTGATGATTGGTTGCAGTGGAACGATGCCGATGAAAATCCGGAAGAAATTAGAGAAATATATTTTCAGTTCTTGAAAACACGATTAGCGAATTCAGAAATCTTTTTAAATGAAGCCCAAAATGCAAGAGGATAAATTATACGAATACGCTGTAATACGCTTGGTTCCAAAGGTGGAGAGAGAAGAATTTTTCAACATCGGTCTTGTTATGTTCTCGAAAAAAGAAAAATATATTCGAATTGAATTCAGTATTTGTCCGAAAAAATTTGAATTGATGCACAGCAAAATGGATTTCGAAGACATTCAGCAAAATCTGGAAAGTTTTGAAAAAGTTGCCAACGGTACAAAAGATGGCGGAGAAATTGCAAAACTTGACATTCCGGAAAGATTTCGATGGTTGACTGCAGTTAGAAGTTCAGTCGTACAAACTTCTCGACCACATCCGGGGAAAACGAAAGATTTGGATGGGACTTTTGAGAGACTTTTTAATGAACTAGTAAAATAAAAATGATGATTACAGAAATACCAAAATTCCACGAAACATTTAATCCAATTCTTGAAATATTAAAAAATGGAGAGAAAATTCATAGTCGTGAAATGCAAAGACTTGTAATTGAAAAATTTTACTCAAATCTGCCAGAAGAATTTTTAAAAGAAAAAACAAAATCCGGAGAAATATTAATCAATAACAGAATTGCGTGGGGAAAATCATATTTAAAAAAAGGTGGTTATATCAATTATCCTGAAAGAGGTTTTGTTCAAATAACAGAAAAGGGATTAAAACAAAATTCTTTACTAGATCTAAAAACTGTTGTTGGCGAGGAAGGCGAAATTAATTTTTACATTCCAGAAAACTCAAAATCAACGCACGAAATAAATATTGAAAAAATTGATAATGCTTCTCCTCAAGATTTAATAGATAAGGGATTCGAACAAATTGAATTTGAAATCAAAAATGATCTGTTAAGCAAATTGAAAGGGATCGATCCTTACTATTTTGAGAAAGTAATATTAATTCTATTAAAAAAGATGGGTTATGGTGATTTTTTTGAAACCTCAAAATCTTCTGACGGTGGAATTGATGGAATTATCAACGAAGATAAATTAGGTCTTGACAAGATTTACATGCAAGCGAAAAGATTCTCTGAAAATAAAGTGCGTGAAAAAGATATTAGAAATTTTATTGGAGCGATGAGCGGTGACACGAATAAAGGCGTATTTGTTACAACTTCTATGTTTGATTTACATGCAGTTGAAAAAGCGAAAAATGCACATCACAAAATTATTTTAATTGATGGCAACAAATTAGTTGATTTGATGTACGAATTTAATGTAGGAATTCAGATTAAGAACATTTATGAAGTCAAACAATTAGATGAAGATTTCTTTTATGAGCAATAGTTATTTTATATCTATTTCTCAACCTTAATAAAAATATTTGCGGCTAATTCACTTTCAGATTTCGATGAAGTTTTATGGTAAAAATCAATGCAGTGATCAATTAAATCTTCGTCAGTTTGGCGAACTTCAAAATTAGATTTTTCATGCCTTCATGCTGAAATTTCACTTTCGCCTTAATGTTTTGCGCATCTGTACCATCCAGAAAAATTACTTCGCCCACCCCAAAACGGTCGTGACGAACTTTGTCACCCACTTCAATATCTTGGGAAGAATTTCCGCTTGGATTAATGATCCTTGCCGTAGCAACAGGTTTTAAATTTTGAGGTATTGCAACCGGCTCATCTCGCTGAAGCGTTTTCTTCTCCTCTTTCTTTTTATAAAATCTCGGTTCGCTCGGTAGATCATCGAAAATATTGGAGGTAATTCCGGAATGATTTACAAATCTACTTTCGATCGCAGGATTTATAAATTCTAAATATTGAGCGTCGACTTCACTTAAAAATCTCGATGGTTCTGCATCAGTAATTTTTCCCCACTGAAATCTCGAAATTGCATAAGTAAAAAAAGCCTGCTTTTCAGCTCTCGTTAAAGCCACATAAAATAATCGCCTCTCTTCTTCAACTTCTTCTCTGGTTGAAGAACTCATAAAACTGGGAAATAAATTTTCTTCCAAACCAACCAAATGAACAATTGGAAACTCTAAACCTTTTGAAAGGTGAATCGTCATCAAAGAAACTTTATCGGTATCATCGTCGTTTTTATCAGTTTGAGTATCCGCAGAAAGCGCAATGTTTTCCAGAAAATTAGAAAGCGACGCATCTCCATCATCCAACTGAATCTGTTCTTCCAGAAATCCCTGCATCGAATTCATTAATTCCTGTACATTTTCTACGCGTGAAATTCCTTCCGGAGTTTGGTCATCTTTCAAAAATTTAATGAGTCCACTTCTTTTCGCAACCTCCATCGTAACGCTGTACACATTTTCGGTTTTCAACATTACCTGAAATGCTTTGATCATCGACCAAAAATCTGAAAGTTTCGTTAGAATTCCGTTATTTAAACTCATTCTCGGCGCGTAAAACCCAAGATTATCTAAAACCTGAGTGACAGAAATATTTTGAGAATCGGCAAAAACGATCAATTTATTTTGAGTGGTTTCTCCAATTCCACGAGCGGGATAATTAATGATTCTTGTTAAAGCTTCACTATCATTTTCATTCACCAAAAGTCGAAGATATGCGATCAGATCTTTCACTTCTTTCCTTTGGTAGAAGGATAATCCGCCGTAAACGCGATAGGGAATATTTTTTCTTCTTAATGCATCTTCAAAAGCTCGTGTTTGAGAGTTCGTTCGGTACAAAATAGCAAAATCGGTAAATTTTCGCTGCGCAGAATTATGCATCTCCCAAATATTTGAGGCTACGAAATTCGCTTCATCCGCATCAGAAAGGGAACGGTAGACTTTTATCTTTTCCCCTTTTTCGTTTTCACTGAACACATTTTTTTTGAACTGCTGTACGTTTTTAGAAATTACCACATTTGCTGCGTTCACAATATTTTGCGTAGAGCGGTAATTTTGTTCAAGGGAAACGGTTTTAGCGTCGGGATAATCTTTTTTAAAATTAAGAATATTCAAAATATTCGCACCCCGAAAGGAATAAATCGACTGTGCATCGTCACCGACAACACAAATGTTTTCAAATTTGGACGCCAAAGCCTTTACAATCAAATACTGCGAATGATTGGTATCCTGATACTCATCAACCAAAATATATCGGAATCTATCCTGATATTTTGCTAAAATTTCGGGAAATCTCGTTAATAATTCATTGGTTTTTAATAATAAATCATCAAAATCCATCGCACCATTTCGGAAACAAACATCAACATATTTCTGATAAATTAAACCGATCTGTTTCATGTTTGCACGCTCATCAGCTTCAATCAATTCTGGATTATTGAAGTAGGCTTTAACGGTGATCAGATTATTTTTATAGTTTGAAATTCTCGCCTGAACTTTTTTTGGCTTGTAAAGATCAGCATCTATGTTCAATTCTTTCAATACCTTTCTAATGACATTCAAAGAATCCTGAGAATCATAAATCGTAAAATTAGAAGGGAAACCAAGAAAATGCGCTTCACTTCTCAAGATCCGCGCAAAAACAGAGTGAAAAGTTCCCATCCAAAGACTTCGCGCTTCACTGTCGCCGACCACTTTCGCAATCCTGATTTTCATTTCTTTTGCCGCCTTATTTGTAAAGGTGAGCGCTAAAATATTGAAAGGATCAACCAGGTTGGTAATTAAATGAGCAATTCGCATGGTAAGGACCCGCGTTTTCCCCGAACCAGCTCCTGCAAGAACCATGAGTGGTCCTTCCAATGCGGTTACGGCTTCATATTGTGCTTCATTTAATCCTTTTAAGTAATCCATTCGTATAAAAAATTGAGTGTCAAATTTACGGAAAATTTAAAGAAAAGAACTCCAAAATAAGCATTGAGGAAAAGTAAAAAGTTTTCAAAAATAAATCTTAAAACCTAAAAGAAAAGGCATAATATTTGTAAATATTGCATTAATAATATAATAACAAAAGCACAATGTCAGAAAATATACTATCTATTGAAGATCTTAAATTTCTTGAGAATCTTCATACCAAATGTGGCTTAGAATTTTTGAGGTTTGATGAAAACGGAATTAAAACGAATGAGAATTCTAAAATTTCTAGTTTTATAGAAGATAAATCTTTCGATAATAAATCTTATCTCACAGAAATATCGAAGAAACTGCGATTTAGATTAAATTCAAACTTTCAGCTGAATTTTTCGCACGACTTTAATTTTGAAGTTGTTCGCGTATAAAACTTCAATAAAAAAGACAAACTTTTCGGTTTGTCTTTTTTTATTTATGCGGTAAGTTGATTAAGTTTATTCATCATCTCATCAATTTCGAATGGCTTTGCAATAAAAGCATTTGCTCCCGATTGCAGAGCAGTTTCTGCCAATCCTCTACTTGCAGACATGATAACCACCGGAATATCTTTTGTCTTTTCGTTCGCCTTTAATTTTTTACAGATTTCTCTACCATCTTCATCACATAACCACATATCTAAAAGAATTAGATTTGGTTTTAAATCTGCGTCTACCACCTTGAAAATTTCGGAACCGCGTAAGAAGGTATTTACTTCAAACCCTTCAAAATCTAGAATTGTTCCTAAAGAATCCAGGATTGCAACGTCATCATCGACTATGAATATTTTCTTTGAATTCATTTTTTTTACTTTTTACTATTCAACAACAGGTAATGAAAAACAAAAAGAGGATCCTTTTCCTAAAATACTGTTAACCCATATTTTACCTTTGGAACGTTCTACAATTTGAGCGGAAATAAATAATCCCAAACCTAATCCTGGGAAAGTAGTTTGTTCGTCGCCACTCACACGGTAATATTGTTCAAATACCTTGTCTTTTTTGTCTTCAGGAATACCTATTCCAAAATCTTGAACAGAAAACTGAACATCATTTTCAACACTTTCAACCCGTACGATTACATGTTCTGTATTAGGTGAATATTTGATGGCATTGGAAATAAAATTGGTAATAACCTGACTTACACGATCTCTATCTGCAAAAACCATACCTCCTTGTTCAGTATGTATTTCAATTTTAAAATCGGTTGATAATTGCTGTTCTTCAACAGTGTCTATCACTAATTTTTCAAAATCAAACTGAATTTCGTTTAAATAAATTTTTCCTGAATTAATTTTTGTAACATCTAACAAATCACCGATTAGTGAAGTTAATTTTATGATCTGCACATCCATTTTTTTTGCAAATTCTGCATTTTTTTCATCTCCGGTTTTGCGCAACATCCGTTCTAAAACTTGTGCATATAATTTCAGAGAAGTTAATGGAGTCTTCAATTCATGACTTGCAATTCCTAAAAAGGTATCTTTTTGAGCTGCGAGAATTTTAAAATCGTTAATATTGGTACTTGTTCCTATCCATTTTTTTATAGTTCTATCCTCATCAAAAACGGGAGTCGCTTTATTTAGAAACCAAATATATTCGCCTATATTAATATCGAGGAAACGCAATTCGAGTTCAAATTTACTTTTTTCTTCTTCGGCTTTTGCCCAGACTCTTTTTAATTGGACAAAATCTTCTGGACTCAGAATTTTCGAAAAATCAAAATTTGGCATTTCATCTTTTTCAATATTCAGAAACTTCAGCATGTTTTCATTAAAGTTAACAAATACTCCCTCTTTATCGGTCGTCCAAACAATTTGTGGCATTGATTCTGCCAAATCTCGGTATTCTTTTACTGCATTCTGCGCTTTTTGTCGGGACTCAACTAATTCAGTCACATTCAATCCCATATTCAAAATAGCATAAATCTCGCCGTCTGCATTGCGAAGCGGTCGGTAAGAAATACTATAATAAAATTGTTGTAAAATACCATCAACTACTAAATCAACCTTGTCTTCTGTCGCAATATAAGGTTCGCCTGTTTGAAAAATATTACGGAGAATCTGAAAAAATGGTTGACCTTCTAGCTCCGGAATTGCTTCTTCTAGCTTCTGACCAACTACAGCCCGAGTTTTACCCCAACTTTTTATCATTTGATCATTTGCGAACTCAATGTACAAATCTTCGCCTTTAAATATAGCGACAGAATAATCTGAAATTTCCATGAGTTCTTTAAAACGCAACTCACTCTCATGAAGTTTCTTTTCACCTAAAACCTGGTCTGTAACTTCTGTGGCGACTATAGAAACACCAATTATTTTATCTCCGGAATAAACAGGTGCATATATAAAATCAAAATAACGGGCACCTAAAACGCCATCTTTTTCTAATAATGCTTTAACCTTCGAGCCTTTAAACGCAACTCCTGTTTCAAAAACTTCATTTAAAATAGTCGGAAATTCCTGCGTCGCAATTTCTGGTAAAGCTTCCAGCAATGGAAGACCTATTATTTCATTTCCCTTCTGCCAAAAATCTAAAACCTGTTGATTCGCATTTTCGATCACGAGATTCTCTCCCATTAATATAGCGAGTCCGACGGGTGCTTGGCTGAATAGTGAAGTAAGTGATTCTAGAATTATTGTATTCTCCAGGATTTTTTTCATAAGTACGAAATTAAAAAAATTATGTTAAAAGGAGCTTAATTATTTTATCATTAAACCCTAAACTCTCTTCAAAAAATTCTAGAATAATCAATTTAATAAAAAAGCTTCTAATTATATTGAATTTTTATGCTTTGATGCTCGCTTTGTCATAAATATTTAAAAATAATGATTATATTTGCACTTCGAAAACTTTAAAATAAAAATGGACACAATATTTACATTATTCATGATCCTTATCATGATTGCGAGTATCTTACTCATCATTATTGTTATGGCACAAAACCCAAAAGGTGGAGGTCTTTCTGGAACTTTTGGCGGAACATCTTCTGCGCAGTTTGGCGTTCAGAGAACGAATGATTTTATGGAGAAAGCAACCTGGAGTTTAGGTGCAATCATCGTTGTTCTAATTCTGATAAGCGTTATCTTAACAGCAAAACCAAGTTCAAAACTACAACAAGCTCCAGCGAAAAAAGAAGCTCCGGCTCCTCAAACGGCACCTGGGACAAATAATACCACAACAGTTCCTATAAAAACGCCTCTCCCTGCAGGAAACTAAGAGCAACTTTTAAATAAAAAACACTGAACGGCTTAGAAATTTTCTAAGCCGTTTTTTTATGAACCTATACGAATTTCCAGTCTGAAACTAGCCAAAAGTCATCTTGTTGCTCAAAAAATAAACAAGAAATCCAGCTGTCGAGCGACATTTTTTCAAGAATTTCTAGATCAATTTTCTGAAACGGAGTTTGAAAAAAAAGATTTTCGATTGTAATTTCATCTCTATTGAGGATATGAATATTTTCTTCCGAATAAAAAGGATAATTTTTAATATCAGGATTGGTGGTCAATAATTTTTTTCCGGAAGCCAAAGCTTCGAAAGTTCGCATGGTTAAACCAAACTGAAACGGTTTATTAATATCCAGAACTGCAAATGAATTCTTATAAATCTCAGCAATTTCTAAATGCGTTAATTTTTTAAAACTCAATTTTTTAAAGTCAAAATGTTTTAGAGTTTTATCAAAAATTTTCTTTAATGCAAATGCAGTTTTTCCGGGAGCGTAATAATAAAAATAGGATTTCAAGTTTAATTTTCCAATCAGTTCCCTTACTATTTCACCAATTAAATATCGATCTGTATGAGCACTTCCGACAAAAGCAATATCATATTTTCGTGCTCCAGATTGTTCTATAAAACTATATTCTTTCAAAAAAAAGAGCGGTCGAAAATGAAGATCATAATTGATGGCGTCTTTTGGTTCGAAAGTGAAATTTAAATCAAAGTAAGAATATAATTTAATAAATTTTGGATATTCTACTGTGCTGTCATAGGAATAGAATATCATTTTTGCAGTTGGATTTCTTTCTCTAAATTTTTCCAAAAAAAGAAAAGGAATTGTTTCTCCTTTAATTAAAAGAAAAAAATCATATTTTTTAGACGCTATTTCCTTGAAAATCCTTTGGTAATATCGGTTAATTACTCTTCGATAAAGATCACTTTTGACCCGAATTATACCTTTAGAAAAAATAGAATTTGAAGGTCTTTCGTTGTAAAAATCAACTTCTGCTCCTAATTCCGTGAGTTTTTTGACAATCGCTTTTTCGTAACCAAAAAAATTGGCAGATAAAAATAATATTCTTTTGCCAGCTAAATTCATGATTTCAAAAAGCCTTTTTGCTTCATTTCCTCCAGAGATTCATCGAAATTATTGTCTTGAAGTGGTTGTTGTAAAACCCAATTAGTAAATGCTTCAATTCCCTGCTTTAAATTTACTTTTGGTTCGAAATTTAAATATTCTTTCATTTTGGAAAGATCTGCAAAATTATGTCGGATATCTCCTAGTCGAAAATCCGCGGAAACTTTGACTTCAGTTTCTTTTCCATATTTTTCCACCAAAAGCGCAGCAATAGACAAAACAGAAGTAGCAGTTCCGGTTCCCACATTGATAATTTGGTTATTCGCACTTTCCATTTCCAAACTTCGAACCGTCGCTTCTACCGTATCTTCAATGTTGATAAAATCTCTTGTAGGCAATCCGTCTTCAAAAATATTAATGTTTTTTCCACTTAAAATTTGAGCAGAGAATATTGATAAAATTCCAGTATAAGGATTCAAAAGTGATTGTCCAACTCCGTAAACGTTCTGGTAACGCAGAATTACAAAATCAATTCCAATCGATTTGCAGACATGTTTTACAATTTCTTCCTGCTGAAGTTTGGTAATTCCGTAGAACGAGGTTGGGTGAAGTTTTGAATTTTCATCGGTCGGAAGTGGTTTAAGAAAATTCCCTTTTTCATTGGTCATTTCAAAAATTCCCTTCTGCATTAATTCAACATTTCGCTCTTCGGGATAAGCAATTTCTGAAAGTATATTTTCATATTTTCCTTCGCCATAAACTGCTCGGGAAGAAGCTAATATAAATTTCTTAACTACATTTTTTTTGTTCACCAAAATATCCAGAAGCAAAGCAGTGCCGGAAACATTGACTTGGCTGTACTTTTCGATTTGATACATGGATTGTCCTGTTCCAGTTTCAGCAGCTAAATGAATAATTACATCTTGACCTTCGATCGATTTTTCTACATCAATTCGATTTGTGATATTGCCTTTTATGAAATTTACTTTCCCTGTAATACTTAAAAATAAAGATGAATTTTCCTCAGGATTTTTACCATGAATCTGTTCCGAAAGAAGATCTAAAACGGTCACAGAATATCCTTTATGAATTAGTTTCAAAGCTAGATTGCTTCCGATAAAACCGGCTCCTCCTGTGATTAATATATTTTTCAATTTTGCTCCGTTATTTTTTCCCAAATTTGGGTTTCTGAATTAAACTTTTTTATAATCTTTGCAGGCGAACCCACAATAACACAATAATCCGGGAAGGTTCCTCGCACAACAGAATTCGCACCAACAACACACTGTTTACCTAAAATTGTTCCTGCCATAATTGCTGCTCCCATTCCAATAAAACAGTTTTCGCCAATTCGGGTTTCTTTCACTGTAATTTTTTGTTTTAGAACATGAACGCCAACTTCTGTGTAATCGTGGTCGATATTGGTGATAAAAACATTACCTAAAATAAGCGAATTTTTTCCTATCGTCAAATTCCCCGCTGAAGTAATGTGAACATTTTGAGAGATCACGACATTATCTTGAATATGAATCGTTCCTCCATCTTGAGTTTCCATGCGAAGATGCGGAAGAATCCGAACTTTATTACCAATAAATACATTGCGAATTCCCTTTAAAAAAATAGGTTTTCCCAGATAAGAAGGCATCCCAAATTTGCCAAAAAATGGCGCGTATAAAAGTGCTCTTAATCCCCAAAACATTTTTTCGATCATAATTTTGCTCTTAAAGGCCGTACTGCATATTTCAGTTTTGAAATTACAAAATAAAACAGATATTCTGGGAGATTAATTCTTTTTGCTTGATACATTTCCAGGATATTTTTCTGAATTCCTTTTTCCATTTCTTTTAAATTAGCGGAAAGACCTGAAATTCCGAAGGGTTTTTTACCATCTCCTGCAATTACTAATTTCTCTGCTAAAAGGCACATTTTATTTTTCTCAGAAATTCTCATCCAGTAATTTGCATCCTCCGAATATTTCTGATTATCATCAAAAAAGCCTGTGTTTTCTAAAATTTTCCTTTTAAAAATTGCTGTTGAAGTTTGTCCGGTAATTTTAAATAACAACTTTTTTAAAGTAATTTTAACAAGTTTATTTTGTGGGAGGAGTTTGTAAGGAAACAATATATTTTCGTCGTTCCATAAGGAAGTAATAAAATCGATATCTAAATTTTTATCTTCCAAAAAACTTATTTGCTTTTCTGTTTTCTCAGGAAACCACTCATCATCAGAATCTAAAAACGCAATATATTCGCCTTTTGCAATTTTCAAAGCTATATTTCTCGCTTTCGAAACACCGCCATTTTCCTGATTAATTAGAATAATATTTTGGTCAGGATTTTTTTTTTGGTAATTTTCAATGATACTTTTACTTCCATCAGTAGAACCATCATTCACTAAAATAATTTCAAAAACTCCTTTCCAAGTTTGATTTTTTATGGAAATTAAAGAATTTTCGATGCTCTTTTCGGCATTATAAACTGGAATTATTACAGAAATCACGCTTTTTGAATCTTTATATTTTTAACCAATTGCTAAAATAAGAAATTCCTTTTAAATTTAATCCTTTTCATTATAAGGCAATCTGTTCTGAATTGAGCGACCGAGAGAAATTTCATCCGCGTATTCCAATTCATCACCAACTGAAATTCCACGTGCAATTGTGGAAAAATTAACTTCAAAATTTTTGAATTTTCGATAGATATAATAAGCGGTGGTATCGCCCTCCATTGTAGCACTGAGAGCGAAAATAAGTTCTTTAATTTCTTTATTTTCCAATTTTCTTTCGATAGATGAAATATTTAACTGATTGGGACCAATTCCTTCCATAGGTGAAATCTTACCACCTAAAACCAAATATTTCCCACGAAATTTTCCTGTATTTTCAATTGCCATCACATCTCGAACATCTTCTACGACACACAAAATCTCTTCATTCCTTTTCGGATTTGCACAAATATCGCAAATTTCTGAATCTGAAAAATTGTGGCAGTCTTTGCAATATTTAATTTCGGTAACCAATTTTTTTAAAGAATCACCTAAAGCAATTGCTTGACTTTGAGGCTGCTTCAATAAATGCAAAGCCAACCTCAATGCTGATTTTTTACCAATTCCGGGAAGTCCTGAAATTTCTTCTACTGCTTTGCCCAAAACTTTACTCGGATAATCCATTTCGCAAAGATAATATTTTAGGGTCAATTTATAAATTTGGTTAACCGTTAATCTAAAAATTTCCTCAAAAGAAATTCACTAAAAAAAATTACCTTTGAAAAAACTAAAAAAATGATACTTAAAAACCTCAATTATCCACTCGATTTTAAATTTAAAATAACCACTCTTTCCAGCGATTTTAATATTACCGACAAAAACGGAAATTATGTCGCGTACGTGAGACAGAAAATTTTCAAACTGAAAGATGATGTTATCATTTTTAATGATGAAAGCAAATCACAGGAATTGTTTCGGATCAAAGCCAATCAGTGGATCGATTTCAATGCTTCTTTTTCCATGACCGATTTAGTGAATGGAAAAAACTTTGGAAGACTCGCCAGAAAAGGAATGCGCTCTTTCTGGAAATCACAATACAATATTTTAGATGAAAACGATCAGTTGAAATATCAAATTAATGAAGACAATGGCTGGATAAAAGTTTTGGACGGTTTTGTTGGAGAAATTCCTATTGTGGGAATGTTTACAGGATATTTTCTGAATCCTTCTTACACAGTAAAAGACAATTCTGGAAAAGAATTTTTCAGATTAAAGAAAATGCCTTCATTGATAGGAAGAAGATTTCAACTCGACCGACTAATCGACATTCCAGATGAAGACGAATCCTTGGTTGTTTTGAGTTTTTTGATGATGGTGCTGTTAGAAAGAGCCAGAGGTTAGCATGGATGATGAATGATGAATGATGGATGATGTAAATGTTAAAAAATATTTTCTTACTTCCAAAATAAGGCTGTTAAATACTATTAAAATTAATAATTTACGCTTTTGAATTTTTCGAGAGCGTTTTTTTATTTGTAAATTTGAAATAAATATATCAAAAAATGGAATTATCACAATTGGAACCTCAACTGATCTGGAAGAATTTCTCCGCATTGAATTCAGTTCCAAGACCTTCAAAAAAAGAAGAAAAAGTAATTGAATTTATTAAAAAATTTGGTGAAAATCTCGGATTGGAAACGACCGTAGATGAAGTCGGAAATGTCATCATCAAAAAACCTGCAACCAAAGGAATGGAAGATCGAAAAGCCATCGTTTTGCAATCGCACCTCGATATGGTTTGTCAGAAAAACAGTGATATTGAATTTGATTTTGAAACGCAGGGAATTCAAATGGAAGTTGACGGCGATTGGGTAAAAGCAAAAGGCACTACTTTGGGAGCAGACAACGGAATTGGTGTTGCTTCGATTATGAGTATTTTAGAAAGTAATGATCTTGCACATCCAGATCTGGAAGCACTTTTCACCATCGATGAAGAAACCGGCATGACGGGAGCAATGGGTTTAAAACCAGGCCAACTTCACGGACAAATACTATTAAATTTAGATACAGAAGAGGACGATGAAATCGATATCGGTTGCGCAGGAGGAATTGATGTGACGGCTTCTCAAAAATATGATCTCGAAGATTCTAAAGGTCAAATTGTTAAAATTACTGTAAAAGGTTTACAAGGTGGCCATTCTGGAATGGATATTCACAAAGGTTTCGGAAATGCAAATGTAATTCTAGGGAGACTTTTGTATACCGGACTTTACAACCAAAATATTCAGCTGATCTCAATTGATGGAGGTGGTTTGAGAAATGCGATTCCGAGAGAAGGAAACGCAGTTTTATCTGTGAGAAATTCAGTAGAATTTATTGATGGAGCAAACAGTTTGAAAGCTTCAATTCTGGAAGAATTTGCTGATATTGAAAAAGATCTTCAAATAAATATAGAAACTTTTTCAACACCTGAAAAAGCAATCTCTGAAGCAGATTCTAAAAAAATAATTTTAGCCTTGAAGTCAGCGCACAACGGTGTTTATAGAATGTCACCCGATGTCGCAGATTTGGTTGAAACTTCAAATAATGTTGCACGCGTAGAATTAAAAAATGGTGAGCTGAAGATTATGAATCTTTCCCGTTCGTCTGTAGATTCTACAAAATCTGCAGTTGCAGAACAGCTAAAATCTGTTTTTGAATTAGCAGGAATGAACGTAGAATTCACCGGATCTTATCCAGGCTGGAAACCGAAACCAGGTTCAGAGATCGTGAAATTAATGGAGAAGATCTACGAAAAAGATTTCGGTGAAAAACCAATGGTTGTAGCTTGTCACGCGGGTTTAGAATGTGGAATTATCGGAGCAAATTATCCTGAAATGGAAATGGTGAGTTTCGGTCCTACAATTCGTGGCGCCCATTCACCTGATGAAAGAGCAAATATTGCTTCCGTTCAGAAATTCTGGGGATTTTTGAAAGAGATTTTAGCAGATATTCCCGTGAAGTAAAATTTAAATAGGAAAAATAAAATATCCAAAAAGCAAAATTGTTTTTTGGATATTTTTTTAATAGTAACTATTAAGAATTATAAAATTTCGAATACGCTTATTTAGCAATTTTCTTTTTATCTTTTTTCTTTGATGATGCTGTGAATAAAAAGCCGAGTCCAACTCCCAGAACCATCATCATCACTGTTTGGGTTCTTTTTGAAGGAACGGGAATTGCCAGTTCACCATAAATTCTCATGGGAGATTCTGACGGATATTTTACATTTCCATCGGTATCGGATTCTGCATTTTTTTTCATGACCAACCTCATCGCAGCTGAAGCCGTGTTGATAATTGCTCTTGGAAATAATCCGTATAAAACTTTCATCACTTGCGCGTAACCATCGGTAATCACACTTTTCTTTGGATTTTTTGCTGCTTCAACCATTTGCGCTGCCAATTCTCGTGGATCTGAAGAAAAAGGTAGGATTTTAAAATCAAGTCCAGAATATTTTGCGGAATGCATATTTCCCGTTGAACGCTGAATTCCTGGATACAATCCTACGATATGGATATTCGGTTCATCGGAAACTTCACCCTGCAATCCTTCTACCATTCCTCTGATTCCAAATTTTGTACTCGAATAAACGGTGGAATAAGGAGCAGGCATCCAACCGCCGATAGAAACATTGTTGATTAAAACACCTTCTTTCTGTCTCTTAAAAATCGGCAGCACTGCGTAAGAACCATGAAGATAACCCAGTAGATTTGTTTTCACAACCTGATCTAAAGTCTCTTCCGGAATATCTTCAAATTTTCCACTTGCCATGACTCCGGCATTATTGACCCAGAAATCAATTCTTCCATTAAACTGTAAAGCTCTTTCTGCAAGGTTTTTCACTTCTTCCATATTCGAAACATCAGTTTGTACACCCAACGCAACTGCGCCTAAATCATGGCAAAGTGAAACCGTTTCATCAAGTCCTTTTTGTCCTCGAGCGCCTATCACGACATTGCAACCTTCCAAAGCAAAAGCTTCAGCAGCCGCTCTTCCTACTCCGCTTGTTCCGCCCGTAATGACGACTGTTTTTCCGGAGAGTACTTTAAATGTTCTTTCTTGTTGCTGTATTTTATCCATTTTATTTATTTTGATTCTTCTATATGCTATCAATTATTATGCAATTCGCTTTAAAGCAGGATTTTATTTAGAAACTTTATTGGGTTAAAGGATTTTATCACTAAATCTGATCTCATTTAAAAAAATATTCTAATTTAAAGAATAGAAATTTACCGTCTTTTACAATTCGAAAAAATTTAAACTTAAAAACAATGGTTTCAAATCATAATGATAGCGATCTTCTCAAATATTAAAAGAGCGTTTCGAATCTAATATGAATCGACATGAAGATATGAAATGGGAAGAAATTCTAATTAAATTAGAAAAAAATCCTGAAAAGTTAGAATCATTAAGACAAATGGAAGAGAGTGGCGGTGAAGCAGATGTGATCAAATTTGATGAAAAACCGGGAGAATATCACTTCTATGATTGCGCTGTGGAAACTCCAAAAAGAAAATAAATCAAAGAATAATGCTGTCGAATCTGCAAAATCAATGGAAATAGAAATTGTGACAGAAGAGGAATATCGTTATCTACAAACGCTCGGAAACTTTGATACGAAAACTTCGAGTTGGCTAAAAACACCAGAAAATATCAGAAAATTAGGAGGTGCTATTTTCGCAGATTTTCGCTTTGATACCATTTTCATTTATCACAATGGTGCCGAATCATATTACCGAGGAAGAGGTTTCCGCGGAGTTTTAAAAGTTTAATTTTTCAAACTTCAAGTCCCAAAAAAAAATCCTGAAAAATTCAGGATTTATATTTTTTATTTATAATATTTGCTCAATTGGCTCTTTTATCTTCTTACTTAGCTCTTAAAATTTAAGGATACGGCGCAACCACAACTTCCAGACCATCGATTTCTTTGGTAATATGAATCTGGCAACCTAAACGAGAATTTTTTTCAACATGAAAAGCTTCAGAAAGCATTGCATCTTCTTCGTCGCCCATTTCCTGTAATTTTTCAGAACCTTCTACAACATAAACCTGACAGGAAGCGCACATCGCCATACCACCACAAACGCCGATCGTTCCTTCCTCCGCCAATTCATAGGATCGAATAACTTCCATCAAATTCATCGACATATCAGTCGGCGCCATGATTTCATGCGTATCTCCGTTCCGGTCGGTAATTTTTAGTTTAATATCCTGCATTGCTTATATTCTAGGCTCTTTTTAAATTTTACTTAAGTATAAAAAAATTAATCAATCTTTTTAACGACTGATTTTTCAGCTTCTTTTCGGCTCCCGTCGAAACCATCAACGCCACTTACCGTTGTATATTTCAGGACATACTTTTTTCCCGGATTCAACATATTATAAACACTTTGACACATCAAAGTTGCTTCGTGGAAACCGCATAAAATCAGTTTCAGTTTTCCCGGATAAGTATTGATATCACCGATCGCGTAAACCCCCGGAATATTTGTTTGGTAATCCAGAGCATTGTTCACCACGATTGCATTTTTTTGAATTTCGAGACCCCAATTTGCCAGATCACCCAATTTTGGAGTAAGTCCAAAAAGCGGAATAAAATAATCGGTTTCCAGATCAAAAGTTTCGCCATCTTTTTCGATGGTAATGGCGGATAATTTTCCCTCGCCTTTAATTCCTGTTACTTCAGCGGGCGTCATCATCTTAATTTTTCCCTGATCTTTTAAAGCCTGAACTTTTTCAACAGAATCTAAAGCGCCACGAAATTCATTTCTTCGGTGAATCAAAGTAACTTCACTTGCAATTTCTGCAAGAAAAATGCTCCAGTCCAAGGCAGAATCGCCACCACCGGCAATCACTACTTTTTTATTTCTAAAATGCTCCGGCTCTTTGATGAAATATTCAACGCCTTTTTCTTCGTAATCTGCAATATTTTCAATCGCTGGTTTTCTTGGCTCAAAAGTTCCTAAACCACCTGCAATTGCGACTGCTTTTGCATGATGAACCGTTCCTTTATTGGTGATCACTTCAAAAGTTCCGTCTTCCAGCTTAGTCAAAGTTTGGGCGGTTTCACCTAAGGTAAAACCTGGCTGAAACTGCTTAATTTGTTCCATTAAGTTATTCACCAATTCTCCCGCATTGATGGAAGGAAAACCTGGAATATCGAAAATAGGTTTTTTAGGATACAATTCGGTCAGTTGTCCACCAGTTTGAGGAAGTGCGTCGATCAAGTGGCATTTCATTTTGAGTAAACCTGCTTCAAAAACTGCAAAAAGTCCCGTTGGTCCGGCTCCTATTATCAATATATCCGTTGTAATCATTCGATGATTTTATTTAGAAAATTAGTTGCACAAATTTAAGAAAAATAAAAGAACGGCGGATTGCATAATACTGACAAATATCATTTTAAATCCCATTGAATTCAATGTTTTATATTTGTGGCAAAATTTTTGCAAAGTCAATGCCATGAAAAAGATTTTTAGTTTATTTATCGTACTGTTTTTCGTCTTGGGACACTCTCAAAAACTCAACAACATTCAATCCGGCGAAGTTTTAAATTATAGAATTCATTATGGGTTTCTAAATGCAGGAACTGCCTCCTTGACCACGTTGAAAACTACCTATCAGGGAAAACCTCACTTTTACGTTAAAGGCTACGGAAGAACAACCGGTGCGGTTCGCGCTTTCTTTAAAGTAGAAGACAACTACGAAAGTTTCATCAATTATAATACAGGATTACCAAGTTTTTATGTTCGTAATGTGCAGGAAGGCGGTTATACGCAGCATTTTGAAACGGTTTTTAACCACGATAATAATACGCTGATCTTAACCGATAAAGAGAAAAACAATTCCAGAGTTATAAAAACGGTAAAAGATGTTCAGGATATGATCTCGGCTTTTTATTATTTAAGAGGTTTGAGTCCGGATGAATTAAAAGTTGGAAGTGTAAAGAAACTGAATGTGTGGATCGATGACGAACTCTTCCCTTTCCAGTTAAAAGTGGTTGGATCAGAAAATGTTACTACAAAATTTGGAACGATCAATTGTTTAAAAATTGTACCGCAAGTAATTAGCGGTCGTGTTTTTAAAGATAAAGAAGGCGTTACGCTTTGGGTGAGCAACGATAGAAATCTAATTCCAATTGCTGTGAAAGCAGAGTTGGCTGTTGGTTCTTTAAAAGCCAGTTTAGACTCTTACAAAAACGTAAAATATCCGCTGAACTTTTAAATAAAATTTCAACAATCATTATATAAATCGGCTTCGGTCGATTTTTTTTATTTTGATGTAACAAAGTGTGCTAAATAGTTGTCTTATTTCTAAGAAAACAAATAACTTCATGAAATCCCGATTATTAGCGACCTTAACCCTCTTCATTTACGGACTGCATTTCTCGCAAAAAATTGAGAAAGACTCTATCGTTCGTAAAACTGTTACCGCTCAAAAGATCACAACGCCTCCAAAAATAGATGGGATTTTAGATGAAGAAGTTTGGAAAAATGCAGCACCTGCTAAAAACTTTGTAGAATTACAACCACAAAATGGTAAAGCGGAATCACCTGAATTTAGAACGGAAGTAAAAATATTGTACGACGATACCGGAGTTTATTTTGGTGCAAAAATGTACGATCCGGAACCTGACAAAATCGCAAAAGAATTGGTGGAGCGCGATAATGTCGGAAATGATGATTTTTTTGATGTTGTCTTAAACGGTTATAATGATAAACAGCAAAGTTTAGAATTTATGGTCTTGCCAAATGGCGTTCAGTTTGATGCAAAAATGACCAACGATTATGGCGAAGATTCCAACTGGAGTGCAGTTTGGTACAGCGCAGCAAAAATCGACAACGAAGGCTGGACCGTGGAAATGAAAATTCCCTATTCAGAATTACGTTTTCCGAAAAAAGATATTCAGGAATGGGGACTTAATTTTGTGAGAATAATCAGAAGAACTAAAATAAAAACGACGTGGAATTTCATCGATAACAAAAAAGGTTCTTTTAATCTGTACGACGGAGTTTTAAAAGGAATTGAAAATATAAAACCTCCGACTAGACTTTCCTTCCTACCTTATTTTTCTACTTACATCAATAATTTCGACAGCAAAACAACAACCAGTATAAATGGTGGAATGGACGTTAAGTACGGTATTAACGATGCTTTTACTTTGGACACGACTTTAATTCCAGATTTTGGTCAAACTGCTTTTGATGATAATATTTTAAATTTAGGACCCTTCGAACAGCAGTTTTCAGAGAAGCGCTCCTTTTTTACAGAAGGCACAGAATTATTCAGCAAAGGCAACTTATTTTATTCACGCCGAGTTGGAGATTATCCTTCCAGAGAACCTAACATCGGAGAAAATGAATCTTTGGTAGGAACCATTCAGAAAGTAAAATTACTAAACGCCACCAAAATTTCCGGACGAACCAATAAAGGTTTGGGAATCGGCTTCTTCAACGGCGTTACGAAGAAAACTGACGTAGAAATTAAAAATGATATTACAGGACAAACCCGTTTTGAAACCATCGAACCTTTAGCAAATTATAATGTTTTGGTTTTTGATCAGCGATTTAATGGAAATTCTTCAGTCTCTTTGATCAACACGAATGTAACCAGAGCCGGAAATTTTAGAGATGCAAATGCAACTGCGTTACTGGCAGATCTGACCGATAAGAAAAACAAATACAATCTCTATGGAGGTTTCCGCGGCAGTTATGTGAAAGATGGCACTGGTAATTTTGGCACCAACATTAATGGCGGAGTCAAAAAAATATTCGGAAAAAGCAATTATGAAATAGGTTTCGAAGCGATCACGAAAAATTATAACATCGATGATCTGGGCTACACCGGTGAAACAAATAAAATTCATTACAACGCAAATTACCACTATGGCCTTTTGCAACCTACCAAAAATTTCAATAATATTAATCTGAATATAAATTTAGATTACGCAAGAAGATTAGATACGGATTTATTTAAAAATTTTAAAGTTAATTTAAACTTTAATTTTCAAGATAAAAAGTTCCGAAACTACGGTGGTGGTTTAGAAATTACTCCAAATGGACAAAACGACTTGTATGAACCACGTGTTTTCGGAAAATATTTAGCCATTCCTTCTTATGTAAATCCATGGATTAATTTCAATTCGGACAACCGTAAAAAATTTACTTATAATTTGAGTTTAGATTATTACGCTTTTGATCAGACTGGAAGAAATCAATTTGATAATGAAATTGCACTAAAATACCGGGTTTCCGACCATTATTCTGTGAGTTACGCTGTAACTTATAATATCAGTAACCAGGACCAAGGTTTTGCAGGAAAAGATGCCACCAATATCTACATCGGAAATCGAAATCGAAATACCGTGATCAATGAGATCGGTTCTCAGTACACGATCAACAATAAAATGGCACTTAGTTTTAATTTGAGACATTATTACACGGAAGTGAATTACAAAAGTTTCGGAACTTTACAAGATGACGGAAGTGTTTCACCAACCAATAATTTTTCAAAAAGCAACCAAACTTACAATTCCTGGAATGTTGATCTGCGCTATTCGTGGTGGTTTGCGCCCGGAAGTCAGTTGACGCTACTCTATCAAAATGCCGCGCAAAACTATCTGAACTATTCAAAAATTAATTTCAAAAATAATTTCAGTAATCTGTTTGATGAGCCGATGAACAATACGGTCAGTTTAAAAGTTACTTATTACATCGATTATAACCAGGCGAAAAACTGGTTCAAGAAGAAGAGCTAAATTCCTCAGTTATTAATAAAAAAAAGCTTCCGTAATATTTCGGAAGCTTTTCTATTTATCTTAAAAGGATTCAGATAGAATCTTTAATTTTTATTGAATTAAAGGCTCTTAAACTGCTCCAACATTCTCTTATCATTTTCAAAGAACATTCGAATGTCGCTCATTTGATACAGCAACATTACGATTCTTTCGATTCCCATTCCAAAAGCATAACCTGAATATTTATCGGCGTCGATATTGACGTTTTTTAAAACCGCAGGATCCACCATTCCGCAACCCATAATTTCTAACCAACCTGTTCCCTTTGTAATTCGGTAATCGGTTTCAGAGTTCAAACCCCAGTAAACATCAACTTCCGCAGAAGGTTCTGTGAAAGGAAAATACGAAGGTCTCAATCTGATTTTTGATTTTCCGAAAAGTTCGGTGGTGAAAAACTGAATCGTTTGTTTGAGATCGGCAAAACTTACATTTTCGTCTATATATAAACCTTCGATTTGATGAAAAATGCAGTGTGAACGCGAAGAAATAGCTTCATTTCGGAAAACTCTTCCCGGAGATAAAATTCTAATTGGAGGTTCATTTTCTTCCATATATCGGATTTGAACGGAAGAGGTATGCGTTCTCAACAAAATATCCGGAGCAGTTTCGATAAAAAAAGTGTCCTGCATATCTCTTGCTGGATGGTACTCAGGTAGATTCAGCGCTGTAAAATTATGCCAGTCGTCCTCAATTTCTGGTCCGTCTGCAACTGCAAAACCGATGGATTTAAAAATCTCTGTAATTCTATTTCGTACCAAATTAATTGGATGGCGCGTTCCTAGTTCGGAAGGAAATCCTGGTCTTGTTAAATCTTCTTTTTCCAGAATGATTTTAGAAGTTGTCGCTCCTTTTAGATCTTCCAGCTTTGTTTCAACTGCTTGCTTCAGCATATTGATTTTTTGGCCAAATTCTTTTTTCTGTTCGTTCGGAACTTCTTTGAACTGTGCCAAAATATCGTTGATCAAACCTTTTTTACCACTGAATTTTATTCGGAACTGTTCGATTTCATCCTTACTTATCGTACTGAAATTTCCTACTTCAATCAATAATTCCTCAATCTTTTCTAACATCTTTAAATTATAATAGATTGCAAAAATACGATTTTTCCTCTAAAAAATTTTAGTGCAGAATAACTAAATTTATTTTAAAGAATAGTAATACAATAAGTATATCTAATTAAACCGCAAAAATCTTACACTACATTTTTTTTCAACTTCAAAGTCACAAAAGCGTTGCTGTATTTTTTTAACACATAAGTCACATGAGTTTTTTATTGATTTGGAAAGTGCACATTAGTGATTCCGAAGGAAATCTTAATATTCTTAATTCTTCATCAAACTTAATGGTTGAATCTTTAAAGTTTCAACGATAATATTTTAAAAAATTTGTGCCTTTGTGGTTCATTTTTAAGATGACTAATTCTCCATAAAATTCAAAAACTTTTCAATCACCTGTTTTCTATGGCTGATTTTATTCTTCTCTTCGGCTTTCATTTCAGCAAAAGTAATTTCATAGTTCTCTGGAATAAAAATAGGATCGTAACCAAAACCTTTCTCTCCTCGAATTTCCTGCGTTAAATTACCGTAAATCCGTCCTTCAAAATAATTGGTTCCACTTTCATCAACCAAACACATCACGGTTACGAAATAAGCTTTTCGATTTTCCTGACCTTTTAATTCTTCCAGAACTTTAGCCATATTTTTCGCAAAATCGTGATCTCCTGCATAACGCGCGGAATAAATTCCGGGTCTTCCATCTAAACCTTCGACAACCAAACCGGAATCATCACCAAGACTTGCTTTTCCAGTTTTCTCGAAACAATATTTTGCTTTAATAAGCGCATTTTCATGAAAGCTCAATCCGTCTTCTACAATTTCGTCGTGAATATTGTAATCGGTTAAAGAAGTGACTTTATAGTGATCGCCTAAAATCTGCTGAATTTCTTCTTTTTTGTGCTGATTGTGAGTGGCGATGAGGATTTCTTTTTGCATGGATGATGGATGATGGATGATGGATGAAATTACAACAATTTCCTTTTTAAACTTTGTCAAAGATTTTAACTTTGACAAAGTGAATTAATTTTCAGAATAATGAACGCGATATTTTTTCATAAAGAGGTAATAAAAAACACTGAATAAAATAATTCCGAAGCCTAGAATGAGATATTCTGAAACATGAAACGTTTCTGCAAAACTTTCCGTTTTTCCGTAAAAGATGAGAATTGAAGAAACTAAATTATTAAAAGCATGCAAAAGCATTGATAAAAGCAAAGATTTTGTTTTGTAATAAACCAGTCCTAAAACTGAACCGAGCAAAACCGCTCCTACAAATTGCCAAGGATTTCCATGAACCAATCCAAAAACGAGCGCTGAGATTGCAATTGCTTTCCAAGGTTTTACGCCTTTATTCATTAAACCTTTCTGGATAATTCCACGAAAAACGATCTCTTCAAAAATCGGCGCCATGATGACGGCGAGTACAATTAAAGTTGCATGATCATTTGTCATTTGATCCATTAATTTAGAAAAGTACTCGTAATAATTCCCGAAGACAGGTCCTTTAACAGGAATTTGAGCCGTAATAAATTCGCCGATCATCATCATTCCAAACATCATCGGAAAGATCAAAAGGTAAGTCATTAAATTGGTCGGAGAAAAATTAAAATTTAATTTCCTACCTGTTTGTGGTCTTGCAATAAAATAATCAAAAGCGAAAATAGCTCCCAAAAATCCCGCCGCATTGGCAATTAATAAATAAAAATCTTTGTACTGCAGATTTTCATTAAAGGCGAAAATAGAGATCACATTTGCGATGGCGACAATTGAACTGCCGACAATCATTCCGCCAATTAAAGCGAGAGCGCCTTGCCAATTGAAAATATAATTTTTTTTAAGAGAATTTTGATCCATCAATTTATTTTAATTTAAGCAAATTTTCCAAGATTTTATTCATTTCGGCGATTTCAGAAGAATTTAAAATCCCTAATTTTCCCACCAATAAGTATTTATCTAGTGTTGCAATTTTTGAAACCTTTAAAACTGAATCTACTTTAAGCCCGTTAGCTTCGGTTTTTTTTATTTCAATATCCGAAAAATCCCGCCATTTCATGTTTGAAGTAATAAAACAAACCATTATATCGGATTCTTTTGAGAATAAAATTACAGCAGGACGTAACTTATTGCCCGACAAATCGGTAAATGGAAAAGGAATTAAAACAATATCTCCTTTATTCATTTCCATATTTTAATCTAACATCAGAAATCGAATATATCACTTCGTCTTCTCTCAAAAAATCATACGATTTACTTTGTTCAATAAGCTCAGCAATATTATCTTTCAATAAGCTTTCTTCATATTTTTTCAAAATAAAAGCAGCAAAATCAGAAATCTCTTCTACCTTATTTTCGGGAAGTTGATTAATGATCTTGATTGTTTTTTCGATAAAGCTCACTCTTTCCATTGCCTTAAATTTTAAACAAAGATAATTTTTTTCACCACCAAGTCAAAATATAAAGAGTTTTACTCCTGCTTCAATAGAGGCAAAGTTGATGTGCATTTTCATTTTCGATAAAAATAAACGATTTTTGCAGTCTCAAAATTTATTATGTCAGAACTCCTCAAAGAAATAGAAAGAAGAAAAACCTTCGGAATTATCTCGCATCCCGATGCCGGAAAAACTACGCTTACAGAAAAGTTGCTTCTTTTTGGGGGGGCGATTCAGGAAGCAGGTGCGGTAAAATCGAACAAAATTAAAAAAGGAGCAACTTCCGATTTTATGGAGATCGAAAGACAGAGAGGGATTTCTGTGGCGACTTCAGTTTTGGCTTTCGAATATAAAAATCATAAAATAAATATCCTCGATACTCCCGGTCACAAGGATTTCGCGGAAGACACTTACCGAACTTTAACTGCCGTTGATTCTGTGATCGTTGTGATCGACGTAGCAAAAGGAGTCGAAGAACAAACGGAAAAACTTGTGAAAGTTTGCCGAATGCGGAATATTCCGATGCTGGTTTTCATTAATAAATTAGACCGTGAAGGAAAAGATGCATTTGATCTGTTGGATGAAGTAGAACAAAAATTAGGTTTAACCGTGGTTCCGCTTTCTTTGCCGATTGGAATGGGAAGTGATTTTCAGGGAATTTATAATATCTGGGAAAATAATATTCAGCTATTCTTAGAAGACAAAAAACAGAAAGTTGGTGAAGCCATTAAGTTTGATGACATCACTGATCCTAAAATTGATGAGATCATCGGCGAAAAAGCTGCTGCAGAATTAAGAGAAGAACTCGAGCTGGTACAATCAGTTTATCCCCCGTTTAATCGGGAAGATTATTTAAATGGTGATCTGCAACCCGTTTTCTTTGGTTCTGCTCTGAATAATTTTGGAGTTCGCGAACTCTTGGATGCGTTCATTGAAATCGCACCAAAACCTCAACCGAAAGAGAGTGAGACCAGAATTGTAAAACCCGAAGAAAAAGATTTCACCGGATTTATTTTTAAAATTCACGCCAACATGGATCCGAAACATCGTGACAGATTGGCTTTCGTGAAAATCGTATCCGGAACCTTTAAGAGAAATGAAAATTATTTATTGGTTAGAGATAATAAAAAGATGAAGTTTTCTTCTCCTAACGCATTCTTCGCGGACAAGAAAGAAATCGTGGACGAAAGTTTTCCCGGAGATATTGTGGGATTACATGACACAGGAAATTTCAGAATTGGTGATACTTTGACAGCTGGCGAAAAAATCTCCTTCAAAGGTGTACCGAGTTTTTCTCCGGAACATTTCCGATATATTAATAACGATGATCCATTGAAAGCGAAACAGCTTGCGAAAGGAATCGATCAATTGATGGATGAAGGTGTAGCGCAATTATTTACGCTCGACATGAATAACCGAAAAATTATCGGAACCGTTGGAGCGCTTCAGTATGAAGTTATTCAGTACCGTTTGGAACATGAATATGGTGCGAAATGTAATTACGAAGCACTTTCTATTCATAAAGCGTGTTGGATTGAGGCGGATGAAAAGTCTGATGAATTCAAAGAATTTGCGAGATTGAAACAAAGATTTATGGCGAAAGATAAATACGGACAACCTGTATTTTTAGCGGATTCTTCGTTCACGATTCACATGACGCAGGAGAAATTCCCGAATGTGAAGCTGCATTTCATTAGTGAATTTAAAAAGGATTAGTTTTGTTTGAAACACAAAAAGGTATAAAGGTTTTTTGATGCATTTTTGACACAGTAGTTATTTGGTAATTTAAATTCTTTCTAATGGTTCACATTAGATTTAAGTAATTAAATCTTGCGTAGGACTCTTAAATTACATTCCATTTTTGTGAAATTAAAATAGTTTTATACCGATTGTCTTTTGTGACTTTTGTGGTTCGAAGTTTTGACTTGTAAAATTCTTGTAAATTGATTTGCAAAAAACAGATATAGAGACTCTTAATTGATTTAAGAGTCTTTTTTTCTTTTTTAGGGAATGCTATTTGATTCTACCCGATTGTAAAAATTTAAAATTATAATGAAGAAAATATTTTTAGGTCTCTTTATTTCAGCGGCTATAATTTCCTGTGATAAAAGTACCATTCAACAAACCACAGATTCCATCAAACATGCCGACAGTCTTTTCACGAAGGCGAATAATGGTTACAAAACTTTAGATTCCATTTCGAAAACAATTACCGATTCTGATGGAATTGCTAATAGAGTCATCATCCCTGAAATTCAAAGACAGAAAAAATCGATCGACAGTACCATCAAATCTGGTGGATGGAAAATCGATTCTATTAATAAAGAAATTGAAAAAATAACGAAACATGTCGTGGTTGGAACCGAAGTCGTAAAAACACTCGATTCCGCAAACGACGCTTTGAATAAAGGTGAAAGCGCGATTAAAGTTTTGACGAGAACGGCCGATAAAATTTTGAACCAAATGAAAAGACAAACTCCACCGTCAAATCCTTCCCAAAATAACAATGCAAAATCACAGGATCAAAATAATACAGTCATTCCACCGATTGTAGAAAAAAATCCGTTGGTGAAAACTGCGAAAATTGAAATTGAGGTCGAAGATCTTCAAACTGCAAAATCTCTTTTACAGCAGAAAATTCGGGAAAATAATGCAGATTTGGTGACTGAAAATCTCATTCAGAAAGAAGGGTTTCAAAGAGCATATGTAACGGTAAAAGTGCCGCTTCAAAATTTCGATCAATTGGTCAGAAACGTTTCTTCACAGATTGGAAATTTAAAAACAAAAGAAGTAGAATCTGAAGGAATCGATTATGTTTCCCAACAAATGTGCGATGTTGAAATTACGTTGGTTCAAAATGAAAAACTGGGCGGAAACACTTTCAATAAAGATGAGTCTGCAAAAACCCCAGATTCCTTTGGATCGAAATCATCAAATGCTTTTATGGATGGCTTTAAAGTTTTAGGAACGGTGATGATTGCCATTCTTCCTTTTTGGCCACTCTTTATCATTGCAGGATTAGTTTGGTACTTCATCCGTAGAAATAAAAGAAGAGCAGCTGAAAAAGTTTTTAATAATGGTAAAAATGTTGCTCAATCAGAAACCTTTAATAAAGAAAAAACGATAGAAAATCAGTCTGAAACTGAAGAAGTCAAAACTGATGAACCCACCGATTATTCCAAATATTTGCCAAAGGAATAAGTCGAAATATATAAAAATATGAAATTATAAAGCTTTGGGTAAAGTTACCTTTCCGCCGGTCATGTAGTAGAAAAAAATTCCAGCAGAGATCAGTAAAACGACGTAAATGATGATTAAAATCTTTTGTTTTTTCAACACTGATAAAAGCAGCAAACCTAAAATCCCAAGAACCAAAAGACTCATTTTTTGAAACGGATCTTTTAGAAACAGAGAAACTGCAACGAGTCCCAAAGACAGGAAATGGAAAATACGCTCTCTTTTTAATATCAATTCTTTCATGGCCTAAAAATAAGAAATCCTTTCAAATAGTTGAAAGGATTTTCTTTTTATTTCAAATGAATATTTTTACTGTTTTTTATTTGTCACTTGCAACAGCGTATTTTAGAGTTACTGGTGTTTCCAAGCCAATTATTTTATCGTTATTTCATATTCACGACTTTATCTACGACATAATTCGTATTTCCCCTCCAAGGAAGAACGCCGTGGTATTCTTTGTAATGCAGATCAAACGTTTTACCGTTGTTTACTTCTAATTCTTTAAATATGGCTTCATCTTCTATAGAAAATTCGAATTCATAACTCGTTAAACTTCCCGTTTTTGAATTGGCTCCAAAACCTTGCTGAATAAGTTTTCCTTCGTACGTTTTGAAAACGTTGCCTTTTTTTACGGCATAATTCAGCACTCCGGATTTTACACCTTCACCGAAAACGAAGTAATATTTATACCACGTAAATCCACTCAATAAAAGCAGAATTGCAACCAGAATCACCCAAAAATATTTCATAGGAAGTTTATTTTATTACTTAGAATTTTTAACAATACTACGGGAAATTACAATTTTCTGAATCTCAGAAGTCCCTTCGTAGATCTGTGTAATTTTTGCATCACGCATCATTCTTTCTACGTGATATTCCTTTACATAACCATAACCACCGTGAATTTGAACTGCTTCAATCGAAACATCCATCGCAACTTGAGAGGCATATAATTTTGCCATTGCACCGATTTCAGAGATGTCTTTTCCTTCATCTTTTTCCACTGCAGCTTTATAACACAACATTCTCGCCGCCATGATCGACGTCGCCATATCTGCTAGTTTAAAAGCAATCGCCTGGTGATTGATGATCTCCGTTTTGAAAGCTTTTCTTACCTGAGCATATTTTAAAGACAATTCGTAAGCTCCTGATGCAATTCCCAAAGCTTGAGAAGCAATCCCGATTCTACCACCATTTAAAACAGCCATTGCGAAATTAAATCCGAATCCGTCTTCACCGATTCTGTTTTCTTTTGGCACTTTCACATCCGTAAATAATAAAGAATGCGTGTCGCTTCCTCTAATTCCGAGTTTGTCTTCTTTAGGTCCGATCGCAAAACCTTCCCAACCTTTTTCGACGATAAAAGCGTTGATTCCTTTATGCTTTTTCTCTGGATCAGTTTGTGCGATGACGATATAATAAGTAGCATTTCCACCATTGGTGATCCAGTTTTTGGTACCGTTGAGCAAATAATAATCACCCATATCTACAGCAGTCGTTTGCTGAGAAGTGGCATCAGAGCCAGCTTCTGGTTCAGACAATGCAAAAGCACCGATCACTTCCCCACTTGCAAGTGGTTGCAGATACTTCAATTTTTGTTCTTCATTACAGAATTTTTCCATTCCTGCGCAAACCAAAGAATTATTTACCGACATTACGACTGCTGCAGAAGCATCTACTTTTGCAATTTCTTCAATTGCCAAAACATAAGAAATACTGTCCATTCCGGCGCCGCCGTATTTTGGATCTACCATCATACCGAGGAAACCCAATTGTCCCATTTTCTTTACTTGCTCATGCGGAAATCTCTGTTGGTTGTCTCTTTCTATAACTCCAGGTAAAAGTTCAGTTTGAGCAAAATCTCTTGCAGCTTGCTGAATCATCAACTGTTCTTCTGATAAATTAAAATTCATAAAAAAGTTTATATGTTGTCTGTAAATTTACATAATTTCTCAAAGGTGAAAAATTTAATTATGCAAGTCTATGAATATTTCTTAAAATTGAAAATTATGTAAACAATTAATGATAAATATACGCTTTTTACTTAAAAATTTAGAACCAAAAATACTTTTTGCTGTTTAAAATAAAAATGATATTTTTACAAAAGTGCAAATTAATTTTACTTAATATTACGCACAACAAAGAAAAACAAAGCTATGTCTATAAAAAGAATTTTCGATTTTGCTCATGAAGCATTACAAAAATATCCGCAAGATGAAATGTTCATCACGAAATATGCAGGAGAATGGGAAAAAACTTCTACCAAAGAGTATCTTCATCTTGGAAATCAAATTTCACGCGGCCTTTTAAAACTGGGAATTAAACCTGGTGATAAAATTGCCCTGATTACTACTGCGACAAGAACTGAATGGGCGGTAATGGATTTGGGTATTTCTCAGATTGGTGCAGTTTCGGTACCGGTTTATCCGAGTATCGCTCCAGATGATTTTGATTATATTTTTAATAATGCCGAAGTGCAATATTGTTTCCTTTCAGATAAAGTTTTGCTCGAGAAAGTAATGAAGATCAAACAAAACGTTCCGACTTTAAAAGGCGTTTTCAGTTTTGACGAAATTGAAGGAACTGCAAACTGGAAAGAAGTACTGGATCTGGGAAAAGATGAAGCTACGCAAAATGAAGTGGAAGATCTTTCAAAAAGCATTAATTCTGAAGATTTAGCTACGATCATTTTTACGTCTGGAACGACAGGAAAACCAAAAGGGGTCATGTTGACGCATCAAAATATTGTTTCCAACGTTATCGCATCGAATTCCAGAATTCCGCGCGTGAAGGGAATGGATTATACCGATGTGAAGATCCTGAGTTTCTTACCGATCTGTCATATTTTTGAAAGAATGCTTTTTTATCTCTATCAATACAATGGCTACTCGATCTACTTCGCTGAAAGTATCGAAAAAATGGGTGATAACATTAAAGAAGTTCAACCTCATATCATGTCGGTTGTACCCCGTTTGATCGAAAAGGTTTATGATAAAATTTATGACAAAGGAACCAGCGCAGGTGGTTTAAAATCTAAAATTTTCCTTTGGGCACTTGGCGTAAATAAAGCCAAACAAAAATTAGGAAAACCTTCTGGATTACAGGAAATTATTGCCGACAAGCTTGTATTTTCAAAATGGCGGGACGGTCTTGGTGGAAACATTATCACCCTCGTTTCAGGTTCAGCTGCATTGTCGCCGCGACTCAATAAAATGTTCCAGAATGCGGGAATCCCTATTTTGGAAGGATATGGTTTAACAGAAACTTCGCCCGTTATCGCGGTGAACAGTTTCGGCAAAATAAAAATTGGAACCGTTGGTCATGTTCTGGATAATCTGGAAGTGAAAATTCAGGAAGATGGAGAGATCACAGTAAAAGGACCTTCTGTTTTCAAAGGTTATTTTAAAAATGAGGAACAGACTGCTGAAGCATTTACACCGGAAGGTTTTTTCAAAACGGGCGACATCGGACATATTGATGAAGAAGGATATTTGCATATTACAGACCGTAAAAAAGAAATGTTTAAAACTTCGGGTGGAAAATATATAGCTCCTCAAGTTCTGGAAAATCAGGCAAAAGCTTCCAAATTCATCGAACAGGTAATGGTTGTGGGCGACGGCGAAAAAATGCCTTGTGCATTTATACAGCCTGATTTTAATTTTGTAAAAAACTGGGCAGAAAGAAAAGGATTAAATATAGGAACTACGACGGAAGAAATTTCAAAAAGCCCGGAATTAAAAGAAAGGATTGGAAAAGAAATCGACTATCTAAACACGAAACTCGGTAACTGGGAACAGATCAAAAGATTTGAACTCACGCCGGAGGTTTGGTCCATCGAAATGGGACTGCTCACTCCTACTTTGAAATTAAAAAGAAAAGCCGTGAAAGAAAGATATTTAAAACTGTATAATAAAATGTACGGTCATGAGGATTAATTTCGAGATTCGAGTTTCGGGTTTCGAGCGGTGAGATTTTAAAAAATAAAATATTGTAAAAGCACGGTTTTTTTGGGCCGTGTTTTTATGTTTATTGAAAGGAAATGAAAGCTGACTATTCACAAAAACATAAAGAAAAAAAATATGATAACCGAGATTAGCTTCGAGTACTGGAACAAACTTTCTACCCAAACCGTTTTTATCACTTCACTTTTGGGAGGTTTTTCAATTTTGGTGATTGCAAATCTTTTGGTTTCTGAACTGAAAACCAAACTTATAAAATACGTTTTATTGACTTCGACTTTAGCGGCGGGTTTATTTTTGATTTCAATTTTTGCCTGGACCGGTGTTATGATGATGACGACTCCAGGATATCCTGAAAAAATTGGAAGCAGCGAATTTACTTACCACCGATTGCTTGGAACAACTACTCTTATGTTGGGAATTATATCCTTGCTTTCTATGGTTGCCTTAGTTGGGTGGACAAAGTCAAGAAAAATGGGAATTATTACAACGGTCATCGGTATTTTAACGTTTATCTTGATATTGACGACGTTCAGTTAATATTGATGAACAATTCAAAAGTAATCCCAGTTGGTGTGAATTCAGTACCAAAACACTACTTTTGGTGTAGTGTCCCCTTCATTTAATTATCGGACAAAAAAGACAGTATTCATCAGACAAAAAAAAATAATCCTCTAAAATAAATACCATGACAAATCTTCTAATTTTAGCACAAATTATTGTAGCAGCATCTGTAGCCTACGTTTGGATTTTCAGATACGACGTAATTATCAAAGAATTTAAACAATTCGGACTCAGTGATTTAACGCGAACCTTTGTAGGAGCCGTCAAAGTTTCCTTAGCCACGCTGTTAGTCGCCGGTATTTGGTTTCCCACCTTAGTTGCGATACCCGCTATTTTGATGGGATTATTCATGGTCGCTGCACAGTATTTCCATTTCAAAATTAAAAACCCATTCATTAAACATTTGCCCTCGCTTGTTTTACTTATTTTATGTGCCTTCATCGCACTGGTTTCAATGAATATCATTTAAATATGAATTATTTACTGGTTTCCTGTGTTTTGATTTCAAGCCTCTCTTTTGCGGGATATTCTATTTCCTATTTTATTTCACCGAATATGAAGGAAGAATTTGAACGGTTTAACTTAAAAGGCTTTGGCATTTATGTAATTATCCTGGAAGCATTAGGAGCCATTGGTTTGCTGGTAGGTTTATTTTTCAAACCTCTTTTGCTCCTTTCATCTGGTGGACTTGCGCTATTAATGATGTTTGGGGTACTAACAAGAATTAAATCAAAAGATAGTTTATTAGTTTCATTACCGGCCACATTTTATATGATTTTAAACGCCTTTATATTTTACTTAGGAAGCAATCAATAAAATTCGCAGAGTGTTGTAAAAATTAACACGACTGCATAAAAGAACCTCCTCAAAAAACGGAGGTTTTGTCTCAAAAAAAATAACAATACCTTCCCTTTCTTCCAATAAAGACTTTGCACAAATGACCTTAGAAAAATACATCACCAACATCAACCAGAGATATCTCCTAGGAAACGCGACTGAACATACTTTTCGGGGCGACTTACAACAATTGATAGAAAGTTTGGTACCGGAAATCAGAGCGACCAATGAACCGAAGCGGCAATCTTGCGGCGCACCCGATTATATTTTGACCAAAAAAGATATTCCGGTGGGATTTATTGAAGCAAAAGATATTGGTGACAAAGATCTGGAAGGAAAAAAGAAATCTATTAACAAAGAACAGTTCGACCGCTACAAAGCTTCGTTAGATAATTTAATTTTCACAGACTATCTCGATTTTCATTTGTACCATGATGGGCAGTTTGTGACTAAAATAGCCATTGCAGCCCTTCGACAAGCTCAGGGTGACAACAAATTTGAAATTGTACCACTACCCGAAAACTTCGCGACGTTTGAAAATCTCATCAAAGACTTTTGTGTACACATCGGGCAGAATATAAAAAGTCCGAAAAAGTTGGCCGAGATGATGGCGGGAAAAGCGCGCCTGCTTTCTGATGTTATCGAAAAAGCCTTGACCAGTGACGAAACCCACAACGAAGACAGCACGCTGAAAGAGCAAATGGAAGCTTTCAAAAGTATTCTGATCCACGACATCACGCCGAAAGGTTTTGCAGATGTCTATGCACAAACCATTGCGTACGGAATGTTTGCGGCACGTTTGCACGACGCCTCTTTGGGAACATTTAGCCGACAGGAAGCAGCGGAACTCATTCCAAAATCGAATCCCTTTTTAAGAAAACTATTTGGGTATATCGCAGGTCCCGATATTGATGATCGCATCAAATGGATCGTCGATAATCTGGCGGAAATATTCTTAGCCTGTAACGTAGAAGAGATTCTGAAAAACTATGGCAAGACGACCAAGATGGAAGATCCCATCATTCATTTTTACGAAACTTTCTTGGCAGAATATGATCCAAGTCTCCGCAAAGCACGTGGAGTTTGGTACACTCCGGCACCGGTTGTCAATTTTATTGTTCGTGCGGTTGATGATATTTTGAAGACTGAATTCGATTTACCCCAAGGTTTAGCAGACACCAGTAAAACGAAGATCAAGGTAGATTTTCAAGGGAAGATGGTAGAAAAAGAAGTTCATAAAGTACAGATTTTAGATCCTGCAACGGGAACAGGAACGTTTCTGGCGGAAGTCATCAAACACGTTCACCAAAAATTTAAAGGACAGGAAGGAATTTGGAGCAGCTATGTAGAAAACAATTTGTTGCCGCGTTTAAATGGTTTTGAATTATTGATGGCAAGTTATGCAATGGCACATTTGCAATTGGATTTATTATTAAAGGAAACCGGTTTCAAAGCCACCAAAGAGCAACGAACCCGCGTTTATTTGACCAATAGTTTAGAAGAACATCATCCCGATACCGGAACTTTATTTGCGAATTGGTTGAGTACAGAAGCCAATGAAGCCAATCATATTAAGCGTGATACTCCGGTGATGTGTGTGATTGGAAATCCGCCGTATTCTGGGGAAAGTGCCAATAAAGGCGATTGGATTATGAAGTTGATGGAAGATTATAAAAAAGAACCGGGTGGAAAAGAGAAACTGAAAGAAAGAAATCCTAAATGGATCAATGATGATTATGTAAAGTTTCTGCGTTACGGACAACATTTTATAGAGAAAAACAGAAGCGGTGTTTTGGCTTTTATTAATCCTCATGGATTTTTAGATAACCCTACTTTTCGTGGAATGCGTTGGAATTTATTGAAGACTTATGATAAAATTTATACGATTGACTTGCATGGAAATTCTAAAAAGAAAGAAGTTTCTCCTGATGGAAGTGTGGATCAAAATGTATTTGATATTATGCAAGGAGTTTCCATCAATATTTTTATTAAAACTGGAAAGAAAAAAACAAATGAATTAGGAAAAGTTTTTCATTATGATTTGTATGGGAAGAGAGATATTAAATATGATTTTCTATTTGCAAACTCATTAAAGACAATTCAATATAAGGAAATACCAAACAAAGCACCAGATTATTTTATGGTGAAAAAAGATTTCAAAGTCGAAGACAGCTATAATATTGGGATTTCTATAAAAGAACTTTTTTTGATAAATGGTGTTGGTATGACTACTTCACACGATAATTTTGTAATTAAAGACAGTAAAGAAGAGTTATTGAAATTTTATAAAGAATTTCAAAATGCACCTAGAGATACTGAATATTTACATAAAAAATTCAATGTAAAGAAAAAGATCGGGTGGAATATTTTAGACGGATATGATAATATCAAAAATGAAAATGATTTAACAAAATATATTTACCCAATCACATATAGACCTTTTGAAAATAAGCATATTTTTTATGAAGATAAATTAGTTTGGCGCACAGTAAGAAAAATTATGCGACATCTTTTAAATGGAGAAAATTTAGGTTTAGTTATTGGTCGACAAGGACAAGTAGTTGGTGATATGCCTTGGAATCTAGCTTTTCTAACAAACTCAATAACTGACTTTAATTTATATTATCGAGGTGGCGGTAATTTATTTCCACTCTACCTTTACCCCGAAACTTCCGGTCAACTTTCTCTCGAAGAAACATCAGAAAGAACTCCAAACCTAAATCCAGAAATCGTAAAAGAAATCGCAGATAAATTAGGTTTACAATTTGTCAATGAAAAAAGTACTTCGACAAGCTCAGTAACCAGTATTTCGACAAGCTCAGTAACCAGTATTTCGACAAGCTCAGTAACAAGTGCGGTCAGTGAGCCTGTCGAACTGGCGCCAATAGATCTCTTAGATTACATCTACGCGGTTTTACATTCGCCAACTTATCGGGAGAAATACAAAGAGTTTTTGAAAATAGATTTCCCCAGAGTGCCTTATCCAAAAGACAAAGACACCTTTTGGCAACTCGTACAATTAGGCGGGGAAATTCGCACCCTGCATCTTTTAGAAAATCCTGTCATCGAAAATTATATCACGCAATACCCAATCAATGGCGATAATGGCGTAAATAAACTGAAGTTTGAGCTTACAAACCCTGATTTACCGGTTCTGCAATCTGATATACCGGTTCTGCAATCTGATATACCATTTCTGCAACCTGATATACCATTTCTGAACCTTGATATACCATTTCTGCAACCTGATATACCATTTCTGCAACCTGATATACCAATTCTGTCACCTGATATACCAATTCTGTCACCTGATATACCAATTCTGAACACCGATGAAACATTAAGCAAACCCAACTTTGCTGCAAGTACTCCGAAAAATGGCAAAGTATATATCAACGAAACGCAATACTTCGACAATGTACCGGAAATCGCCTGGAATTTCTATATCGGTGGCTATCAACCCGCCCGAAAATGGCTCAAAGACCGGCAAGGAAGAACCCTGGAGTTTGAGGATATTTTGCACTACCAAAAAATAATTGTCGCCCTCTCTGAAACCGATCGTTTGATGAAGCAGATCGATGAGATTGAGATTGAGTAAAGGTTTAACGAAGAGAAAAATATCAAGCCAAAAAAAAGGATTTTTGCGCGTATAAGGATTCAGAATAAAAAATTAAGATTAAAAAAAATGAGTAGAGAAGAACTTTTAAAATTAAGCAATGAGGAACTTATGCTTAAGGCAAAGGAAGAAAAATTATCACCACTTGTTAACGCTGGTTTTATTGGGTTTTTAGGCGGGATTATCTTGTATAGTGTCATAAAAAATACGTGGGGCCTTTTGACGATAATTCCACTACTATTTGCCTATAAATTAATAAAAGATTCAAAAGAAAATAAAGAGTTAGAAATCGTTTTAAAAGAAAGAAATCTGAAATAACTATGGCGCACTATTGTAAAACTTGCGATACAGAAGTAAGCATGAACTTCTGTCCAAATTGTGGAGAACCCGCAAAATTAAAAAGAATTGACGGTCATTATATTATGCACGAAATAGAACATGTTCTGCATTTTGAACGGGGAATTTTGTACACGGTGAAAGAACTTTTCATCAATCCGGGACAAAGTATTAGAAAATACATTTCGGAAAATCGAAGTCGGCTTGTAAAACCCATTATTTTCATCATCGTTACTTCCTTAATTTATACGATTATCAGTCATTATTTCCATATTGAAGACGAATATATTAAGCAGGAAGGATTGCCTGCAAATTCGGCTTTTGTCAAGATCTTAACGTGGATGCAGGGAAATTACGGCTATATGAATATTTTGACAGGTGGATTTATTGCGCTTTGGCTCAAGGTATTTTTCAAAAAATATGGTTACAATTTTTTCGAATTGCTCATCATGCTGTGTTTCGTTTTGGGAATCTCCATGTTAATCTTTGCATTTTTTGCATTGATAGAAGGTTTTACTCATTTTAAACTTCTTAATGTTGCTGGAATTATTGGAATGATTTATTTGACTTGGGCAGTTGGAAATTTCTTTGAGAAAAACAAAATTAGCAACTATTTTAAAGCCCTTCTGTCTTATATCTTAGGATTTATCACGTTCTTCATTGCCATCGGTTTAATAGGAATAACAATCGATCTCCTCACAAAAAATTAAAAAAAATATGAAAAGTATTTGGACTGCGACTTATGAAAACAACACCATTAAAATTACAAACACCTGGTTTTCGGGGGAACAACTTTACGTAAATGAGGTGTTGCAGGATAAAAAGTTTGGGGCTATTTCGTCAAACCTTACCGGACATATCATGAACTCTAAAAATGAAAAAGAACTGATCAAAGCAACTATTTTCGGTTGGTACAAAGCGGAATGTATTCTTTTCATCAATGATAAAGAAGTGGCAATAAAACAAGAAAAATAAGAGTACTTACTCTTACCACATTTGCCTTATTTATCCTGTGGTTAAAAAAAAAGAAAGATGATTCGACAACTCGCCATATTAACAACAATTTTCCTGACTACATTTAATCTGTTTGCACAAACCATAAACTTGGTAAAATGCGACAGTATCATTTATCCAGTTCATAAAGCTAATATTGGGAAAATTGCTTTTATGGGTGAAACTATTCCTATTGAGAATTTTAAACAAGCAGATTTTCTAAAAACATTTGAACTTAAAGAAAAAACAGATCTTAACATCAGAGTTTTTTTAGGTAATTCGCTGACCAATTATCTTCATTTACTTTCACCCCAATTATCAGCAGCCGAACTTACTAAAACTGGAAATTATCAATTCACATTCTTCGTTGATGATAAAAAGATCTATGTTGAAAATCTTAATCTTGGAGCAGGAAGTGCTGACAGCAAAAACCAAAGAACAATTTTCAGAGTTCCTTTAATAAGTTCAACTGACGAAGATTCCTGGGGTAGATTTCTCTGGAATAGATTTTATTCGAATGGCGGACAAGATGCTTTTGCAAACGGAGAACATTTACTTAAAATTGAGATCAGACCTTATTTAAAACGGAATGAAATATTGACAGGTAACATCATCGCGGAAGGAGAATTGAAAATTATAGTTCCGGAAATAAAAATCAATGAGCAACTTGTTAAAGTTCAGAATATAAAACCACTAAAAGACCTGCAGATATCTACCGATAAAATTGATACGCCAAAAATTGAAGAGCTCAACCGGAAAATCGCGACGCAAGCTTATAAGAACATTACAAGCATTGTAGTTGTAAAAGACGGAAAACTATTGCTAGAAGAGTATTTTAATGGAGCAAACAGAGAAACCCTTCACGACACAAGATCTGTTGGAAAATCATTTGCCTCAACACTTTTAGGAATTGCTATCAAAAACCACTACATCAAAAGCGAAAGACAGACCCTAGATGAGTTTTACAAACTGAATACTTTTCAGAATTACGCTCCGGCAAAAGACAGTATCAGTTTAAAAGATTTGCTCACGATGAGTTCAACTTTCGAGGGTTCTGATATAAATTCGGAATCACCAGGGAATGAAGAAAATATGTATCCTGCCAAAAATTGGGTTGACTTTACATTAAATCTCCCGATTGACCAGTCAAAAGTGGCGAACAAGCAATGGGATTACTTTACAGCGGGTGTTGTAGTTCTTGGCGACTTAATTCATAAATCCGTGCCAAATGGTTTAGAGAAATATTCCAGCGAAAAATTATTTCAGCCATTAGGAATTACAAAATACAAATGGCAATTGACCCCACAAAAAGTAGCGAATACAGCAGGTAGCCTGCAATTGCGTTCTTTGGATCTTGCGAAATATGGGCAGTTATACCAAAATAGAGGGACCTGGAATGGCAAACAGATTCTGTCACAGGAATGGGTAGCAAAAAGTTTATCACACCAAATTAAAATATCAGAAGACGAATATTATGGTTATTTGTTTTGGAATAAAACGTACAAAGTAAATGGCATGGATTACGAAGTTTATTATGCCAGTGGAAATGGTGGAAACAGAATTTTTATATTCAAAGATCAACCGATTGTAATTGTGATCACATCGACCGCATATAATACGCCGTATGGTGAAAAGCAAGTTGACAAGATTATGCAGAATTATTTAATTGACGCAATAATGAAATAATAATCAAATGCTTTCTAAAACTATTTGACCGGACTGGGTTTCTCTAAAGTCCGTAATCTCGCTAACCTACAAAACTTTAGCAGTCGACGAGATAAGTGTTATAATCAATTTACAAACCCGATAATATCGCAATTACGCTTTTCAGATCGTGTAACTTAAAAAAATTGAGCGATGCAAAACAAAAGAACTTTTAGGAATTAATTTTCCTTAAAAATCTTTATTATCTCTAAAAAGTTTTGGTATAATAAATTCTCTAGAATTATTTTGAAAAGACGAACTCTTCTCTTTGCACAGGAGTTTGCTTACAAATATCATTAAACTCCTCGATTGATTTAAACTTTAACTGCTCAACAATTTTGTACTCATAAAATACCTTGAAAGTATCATTTTTAAAAACCCATGGTTCCACCGTGATTACATTCTCAGCTTTATAAAAAGTTTGGTTCATATCACCATCTGGACTTTTTGATATTTCCATTTTTCTTCCTTCCTGCTGAATTTTATCCAGGCAAATAAGGAGAGAAAAAGCATCGCACCACTCTACAAATCGATAAATATGTTCAGCATATTTTTTATCAATATCCAAATGTTTTAAAATGTCTTTTCGATTTTTTTCCTGTTCTTTCAAAAAAGTGTCTAATTTTTTATCATTATCCTCCTTATTACCGCCAAAAATAAAATTTAAGTGCATAGAAGTTAGCAGCGCATTTAATTGACTTTTTGCGGTAGCGATTTCCATCACATTTAATTTCTGCTTTAATTCTGTCTTTTTGTATTCATCACCTATCGTGAAATTTCGGGGCGCACCTGCTTCGGTAAGATTTTTATTTTGCAAAGTTTCCGCAGCGCCATCATCATGTTCTGCAATGGCGATGAGCGTAGGAACCATTATTTCATTAGGCAAATCAATATCATATTGGTAAGCTAACATGGCGGCAAGAAGACCGTGAGAACGTTGGTTAATAATTTTCCAACCTTTTTGATGAGAGATAACAATCATGATTTTATAATGTATTGGAGAAATCTATTTCTAAATCTATGCCTAAGTCAAATTTAGTAAGAATACTAAAAAGTTTTAGAAATTTTTACGATGTTTGAATTGTTGTTTATAGAGACCTCAAAGCTTTTATCATGATGAGTAATTAAAGCATTTAAAATAACCCTTCAATTAGGAAAGCAAAAGAATAAGATTTCTCTACAATATTTATCCGTTTACAAACGGATATTTTTTATATATTTGATTATCAAATGATTCTTATGGAAAATTGTTTAGAATGCGGCGAAAAAATTATCGGAAGAACGGATAAAAAATTCTGCAATGACGGCTGTAGAAATGCTTATAATAACAAAAACAACCAGGATTCCTCCAATCTGATGCGCAATGTAAATAATAAACTGCGCAAAAATTACCGCGTTCTGGCGGAACAAAAATTCATTGAAGGAAAAGCTAAAACCACACGAAACAAATTAATTTCTGAGGGATTTGATTTTGAATATTTCACGAATCTGAAGGTCTATAAAAATGGTGCAGAATATCGTTTTGTGTATGATATCGGTTACAAATTATTAGAAGAAGACTGGATTTTGCTCGTACGAAAGGAATGATTTATATTTAGTTTTTTTGATGACAAACCTTCCCTTTTCGTAAAATTGGAAAAAACAAAAGCAACCGCGGAAATATACTTTCTCAAGGTTTCTGATGGCCGATTATTAAATGGTTGGTTAGTTTTAAAGAATCGAAATTAAAAAATGAATTCTTTAAAAGATTAATATTCCAAGACGCAAAAAAGAAGCCGTCTCAAAATAAAATTTGAGGCGGTTTTTTTATTTTGTTTTACAAGACGCTAAATTGTTGATTATAATGTTCTTTTTTAGAATTGTCTAAAAAAGTGCTCCTTTTAGGCACTTTTCTTCCTTAGATTGTGTGCTAAAGCGTGTAATCCGAACTCTAGTTCTG
>NZ_JSYL01000015.1 GCF_000812865.1 Kaistella jeonii
GAAAGATGGATTAGAGCTTTATCTGGGAATACAAAAATGGTTATTGAGATATCACAACAGAAGTCATCAAGGAATACAGCTTAAAAAACCACTGGAAAAGTATAAATCAGCAGCATAAAAAACAATTAAGAAACAGCTAATTGTGGTCTAGAGAAATGAGGGTAGAATAAGATGATGTCTGAATCGCGCGATAAATTTTCTACTGAAAGGTGCAGAGATTTAAAAAATATGCGCTATATCGAATAGGAAGAGTTGCAGTATTCCCACATTGATTGTAACTGAAACCACAAAAAAAGTCAATGTTAGAAATAAGACTTGATTAAGAAAATCTTTATTTTTAGAAGGTCAATTATAAATCTTCAATATTTTCAAACCGTTTCTTTTTAAGTTTTTTAAAAAAAGAAGGAGTAAGTCCTGTAATTTTTTTAAACTGATTCGATAAATGTGCAACGCTGCTATAGTGTAATTGGTATGAAATTTCCGTAAGGTTTAACTCATCATATAGCAAGAGTTCTTTTACGCGTTCAATTTTGTTGATAATAATATATTGCTGAATGGTAATTCCTTTAACTTCAGAAAATGTATTTGCCAGATAAGTATAGTCGTAACCCAATTTCTCGCTGATGTAATCGGAATAATTTACTTTGGGTAATTCATCGGTATAATGAATCATTTCAATGATTACGGCCTTTATTTTTTCGATAAGAATTTTTCGTTTGTCATCAAGAAGTTCTAATCCAAATGTTTTTAGGTTTTTGCTTAGTTGCTCTCTTTGATGATCACCTATATTTTCTAAGATTTCTATCGTCCCAAGATCCACATTTACGTAATGTAAACCGATGTTTTGCAACTCCTGCTTCACTATCATTTTACATCGCAAACTCACCATGAATTTTATATATATGAACATTGGATTCTTAAAATTAGTTATTCTTAAAGCCTACAAAACAAAATTAGTATTAAAATGCCATTCATATAAGTATATATAAAGATAATATAAAATAATTAAAATCTAACAGTCTTTGGAAATATCCATTTTAATTCAAGAATCAAACCTTTTTAAAATAAGAGTACATCTTGAAAAAATTATTCCCTCATGTGATTATTAAAATTTAATTTTTATCATTTAAGTGTGATATATGTAAACTTAACTCTGTATAGTACAATGGTTGTGGAACTATTATGAATCAACTTTACATTAATATTAGAAAACTTCTAAAATAATTCTCACCAATCAGACCCTAAATTAAAAATCAAATATTCCTTTTATTGTGGAAAAAAATCTCAACATCGGGAAAGTGACCAGGATACGTGGTAGTGTCGTAGATATCTTTTTTCAAAACGATTTACCTGCGATAAATACTTTATTGCTCACAGGGAAGGATAATGAAATAAAAATTGAGGTTTATACCCAACTTGATGAGCATCATTTACGTGGCGTTTCACTGAATCCCACCCAAGGTTTAGCGCGAGGTATGGCTGTGTTATCTACAGGAAAACAACTTTCAGTTCCGGTAGGCAAAAATATTATGGGACGTATGTTTGATGTCTTCGGAAATCCTATTGATCATCTGGAACCACCAAAAGATGTCATCTGGAAATCCATCCATCAATTGCCACCACCGCTGTCAGAACGGTCAATAAAATCTGAAGTGTTTATTACGGGTATTAAAGCCATAGATGTTTTGATTCCTTTGGAACGGGGCGGAAAAGCGGGATTATTTGGCGGTGCGGGAGTTGGTAAAACGGTCTTGCTTACCGAAATCATTCATAATATGGTAGGACATGACAAAGGTGTAAGTATGTTTTGTGGAATTGGCGAACGTTGCCGCGAAGGAAATGAACTCTACAACACAATGAAAGATGCAGATCTGCTTAAAGATATGGTCATGTTATTCGGACAAATGAATGAACCACCTGGAGCAAGATTTCGTGTTGGACATGCTGCATTGACGATGGCAGAATATTTTCGTGACGAGGAACACCGTGATGTTTTGTTATTAATTGATAATATTTTCAGATTTATACAAGCCGGAATGGAAGTTTCGGGCTTAATGGGACAAATGCCTTCTCGACTGGGTTATCAACCAACAATGGGTACAGAATTATCAGAATTGGAAGAACGGATTGCTTATACGAATTCAGGAGCAATTACTTCCATTCAGGCAGTTTATGTTCCTGCAGATGATTTAACAGATCCTGCTGCGGTGCATACTTTCTCGCATCTGTCGGCTTCTATTGCGCTTTCAAGGAAAAAAGCAAGCGAAGGTTTATATCCGTCAATTGATTTTTTGCAATCTAATTCAAAAATGACCAGTGCGGAAATTATTGGTGATAAGCATTATAATTTAGCACAGCAAATAAGGCAAACATTAGCACAATATGAAGAATTAAAAGATATCATTTCTATGTTGGGATTGGAGCAATTATCGGTGAAGGATCGAAATGTAGTGAATCGTGCCAGAAAATTGGAGCGTTTTCTAACCCAACCTTTTTTTGCTACTGAACAATTTAGTGGCATTAAAGGAAAGCAAGTAAGTCTGGAAGATGCTTTAGATGGTTGTGAACGTATTTTGGCTGATGAATTTAAAGATTATCCCGAAAGTGCTTTTTATATGATTGGTTCCATTGATGAAATCCAGAAGGTAGAAAAAAAAGACGAAAACCAAGAGGAAAAGCCTAAAACAGATAAAGAAACAGCAGAAAAATCTGAAAATAAAGTTGCTGTTAAAAAACCAGTAGTAAACGTATAGAAAAATAGTAGCAATGAACCTTAAAATACTTCTTCCTTACAAAATATTTGCAGACATCCAAGATGTTAGTAGTGTAATAATGGAAACTAGCGAAGGTTCTTATGGATTGTTACCACAAAGATTAGATTATGTTGCTGCTTTAGTTCCCGGTATTTTAACGTATAAAATTAAAGACGAAAAAGAAATTTATGTGGCAGTAGATGAAGGTGTTATGGTAAAAGCAGGTGCAGATGTTTTAGTTTCAGTGCGAAATGCTTTTGGCGGAACAGATTTGGGTAAACTTGGCGAACTTGTTAAAAACGAATTTAGAAGTCAAAATGAAACTGAAATTGGCTTAAACTCCGTCATCGCAAAGTTGGAAGGCGGTTTTATTTTCAGTTTTGATAAATTTCGTAATCAATAAAGTGATGTCGACAAGTTCTGATAAAAAAGAAAATTTTTTTAGCGAAGAGATCTCTAAAAAAGAACAACTCAAGTTAAAAGCAATACGCGATAAAAACGGCGTCTGGTTTGGCTTAGGGATGATGGGAATGGTCGGTTGGTCAGTTGCAGTTCCGACTTTGGCTGGAGCGGCGATAGGTGTTTGGTTAGATAAATCTTATCCACAAACTTTTTCCTGGACCTTGTCTTTACTGCTTGTAGGTCTCGTTTTAGGCGTGATTATAGCAGGATATTGGGTGCAGAATGAGGATAAAGAAATTCATAAAAATAAAGATGATGAATGACATATTAACAATGATATTGGTTTTTTTAGAAGGAATTATATTGGGAGTCATATTCTTCGGCGGACTTTGGTTTACTGTAAAGAAATCAATAAACGCAAAATTACCTGCACTGCTAATTTCGAGCAGTCTTTTCGTGCGCATCGCTATAACTATGCTTGGTTTTTATTTTGTCGGCGTTGGAAATTGGCAACGCCTTTTATTGTGTCTTTTAGGTTTTATCACAGCAAGATTTCTCGTTCTTTTCATTACTAAGAAAATAGACGCAAAAAATGTGAATCTAGATAAAATAAAAATAAATGGAACTCAGTCCTGACCAAACAATTTTCTGGCAAAATGGTTTTATTACCATCAATCTTACGCTTGTCACCACTTGGGGAATTATGCTTTTGCTCATTATTTCCGCCGTATTATTGACCAGAAAATTAAAAACTGATATTCATATTTCCCGTTGGCAATGTTTTTTAGAAATGATAGTAACCGGCATTAATGAGCAAATAAAGGAAGTGGGCTTAAATAAACCTGAAGAATACATCGGATTTATTGGTACTTTATTTTTATTTATTGGCTTTTCCAATATCTGTATCATTTTTCCAGGTTATACGCCGCCAACAGCCTCACTTTCTACTACAACTGCTTTGGCTTTATGTGTATTTTTAGCAGTTCCGTTTTATGGAATTAGCAAACATGGAATTTTCGGCTATCTCAAATCCTTTTTACAGCCAACTTGGATTATGCTTCCCTTCAATATTATAGGTGAAGTCTCACGCACGTTGGCTTTAGCGGTAAGGTTATTTGGAAACATCATGAGTGGCGGAATGATTATAGCCATTTTGCTGACCATTTCGCCTTTTATTTTTCCGGTATTAATGAAGGCTTTGGGTTTACTTACTGGTACTGTCCAAGCGTATATTTTCAGCATTTTAGCAACCGTTTATATTGCTGCTGCAGTTCGAAACGCAAATGAAAACACTAAAACTAAAATAAAAATCACTAAATAAAAATTTAAAATAATGGATAGTATAACTTTAATTGCGATGGCATCAATTATTACAGCTGGAATTACTACAAGTATTGGTTGCATGATGCCCGCTTTAGGTGAAGGAAAAGCAGTTGCTTCTGCACTAAGTTCAATTGCGCAACAACCCGATGCGGCACCTACGATAACAAGAACTCTTTTTGTAGGTTTAGCTATGATTGAATCTACTGCGATCTACTGCTTTGTAGTGTCGATGATACTCATTTTCGCAAATCCTTTCTGGACTCACATTATAGCTAAATAATAGGATGAAAATCGATTGGTTCACAGTCATCGCACAGGTTATTAATTTCCTGATCTTAGTATGGTTGCTCAAGAAGTTTCTGTATAAACCCATACTTTATGCCGTGAACGAAAGGGAGAAAAAAATTAGTGCTGAATTGAAGGATGCTGCGGCTAAAAAGACTGATGCCCAGAAAGAACAAGATGATTTCAAAAAGAAAAACGATGATTTTGATACCAATAAGAAAGAGTTGATAGATAAAGCGGTTGCAGATGCCAATGTAGAAAAGGAAAAATTGATAACTGCCGCAAAAGCAGATGCGAACGCTTTGGGTACTTCTATGGAAAAAGAATTTAAAGAAAAGCAAGACCAAGATAAAAAGGATATTGCACAAAATACTCAGAAGCAGATCTTTTCTATAACCCGTAAAGCACTTACAGAACTCGCTTCCGTTAGTTTGGAAGCCCAATCTGTTGATGCTTTTATAAAGCATCTGAACGCTGCCACAAAAGAGGAAAAGAAAAAGTTTATCGATGCTTTTAAAGTGAATGCAAATGCAATTTTGGTGAGGAGCGCGTTTGATCTCCCGGAAAAACTGCAAAGTGATATAACCGACGCCGTCAATGAATTATTAAACACAAAAACAAACCTAAAATTTAAGACAGCGCCCGAATTAATAAGCGGAATCGAACTTTCAACCGACGGATACAAAATAGAGTGGAGTTTTTCAGAATATCTTAATGAATTACAAAAAAATATTTCTTCAGAAACTAAGCAAAAGGAAATCCCTCAAAAGGAAAAAGACCATGACGAAACTTGAAAATAAGTCTACCCTTACGAAGTCTTTAAGCCAGATAGATCAGGCAATTGAAAACTTCAGTTTTTCGATGAAAATTCGTGAAATTGGTTTAGTAACTAGTGTTGCGACAGGTATTGCTAAAGTTTCCGGGCTTCCAAACGTGGGTTTTGAAGAATTGCTGCAATTTCAAAATGGACTTTTTGGAATTGCTTATAATTTAGATGAAGATGAAGTCGGTGTTATTCTTTTGGGCAAAGATTCCCTGTTTAAAGCGGGTGATGAGGTGCAGCGAACCGGCAGAGTAATGGATATTCCAGTTGGGAATGCATTTATTGGAAGAGTAATTGACCCTTTAGGTCAACCTCTCGATGGTAAAGGTCGAATTCAATCTGACAAACGTTTGCCCATCGAACGTTCTGCGCCAGCAATTATGGATCGCAGTGAGGTTTCAGTTCCATTACAAACCGGAATAAAAGTGATTGATGCATTGATTCCTATTGGTCGAGGTCAGAGGGAATTAATAGTGGGAGATCGCCAAACGGGTAAAACGGCAATTGCCATCGATGCCATTCTGAATCAGTTTGATAAAAATGTGGTCTGCATTTATTGCGCGATCGGACAACGAACTTCTGCAGTGGCGAAAGTGATCGCCAATCTTGAAGCAAAAGGCGCCATGAAATATACGATTGTCGTGGTCGCTGAAGGGAATGATTCGCCTGGTGTCGAATATATTGCACCTTATGCTGCGATGAGCATTGCAGAATATTTTATGGAAGAAGGCAAAGATGTACTCATTGTTTTTGATGATCTCATTCAACATGCGCGTGCTTACCGCGAATTGTCTTTATTGTTGCGACGACCACCTGGTCGGGAAGCATTTCCCGGGGATATTTTTTATATTCACTCCCGACTTTTAGAAAGAGCAACCCATTTAAGTGACGAATTAAAAGGAGGTTCTATCACAGCTTTGCCTATTATTGAGACCGAAGAGCAAAATATTTCAGCTTATATTCCTACTAATTTAATTTCAATTACAGACGGACAAATTTATCTCTCGCCAAAACTTTTTGAGTTAGGCGTTTTACCTGCAGTAGATGTTGGCAAATCTGTTTCGCGTGTTGGTGATAAAGCCCAGTTGGCTGCGTATCAAACTATTTCTAAGTTGAAATTGGAGTATGCTCAATTTGAAGAGCTGGAAAGTTTTGCCCGCTTTGGAACTCGGCTGGATGAAAATACCCGCAAAACTATCGAACATGGAAAACGCATCCGCGAATGTTTAAAACAGGAAGAACTTCAACAGCTAACTGCTTCTGAACAGATTTTTATTCTTCTTTCTTTAAAGGAAGGACTTTTTGATACTATTACGATTGAAAAAATTAAAGATGCTGAAAATATCCTTCTTACAAATATTTCAACTATTCCCGATGAAATAAAGAACAGCATTACTTCAAATAAGAAGCTTAAGGATGATGAAATAAAGACTATTTTAAAAATCGCTGCAGATTTACTTGTACCATTTCAAGACAAACCTGAGAAGGATCAAAATAAAACTTAATGGACACTTTAGAGAATTTACGTAATAAAACGCAAGGCGCAAAAGATTTAAAATCGGTTGTAAGTGCTATGAAAGCAATGGCAGGTTCGAATATTGTTCAGTATGAAATGGCCGTAAATTCCCTTGCAGATTATTATCACACGATCGCATTAGGTATCGTCGCCTATTTTGAGGCAGAAGATATTAAAGATATTAAGGATCCAAATGAGTACAAAACAAAATCTGAGGAAACAATTTGCGCTATTGTATTTGGCTCCGATCAAGGACTTGTCGCTCAATTTAATGATGATATGGCAAGTTTCGTCGTTACGTCCCTACAGAAAATGCCAGGGAAAAAGGTATTGTGGGTAGTTGGTGAAAGGGTTCAGTTGCTTTTATCTGATGAAGGTTTTCAAACTTCAAAATTATTTCCGGTGCCGAATGACCTTACCGCAGTAACTCCTTTGGTCACTGAAATTTTAAAACAAAGTAGAGAAAGTCAGCAGAAAAAAGAAATTTCTACTTTTTATATTTTCCACAATCAACCAAAACCCACTTCAGGTTATATTTCTGTTATGCAACGGTTTTTACCCCTAGATTCGACGTGGAAAAATACCTTGCAGGAAGTTCATTGGCCTACTAAACTGCATCCGCAAATCGCTGGAAATACTCAGGATACATTGGTCGCTTTGATCAACGGCTATCTTTTTACGTCTCTTTTTAAAGCTTGCGTTGAATCTTTGGCTAGTGAAAATGCGAGTCGTTTGGATGCGATGCAGCGAGCGGAAAAAAATATAGCAGATTTATTAGATGATCTCAATAAGAAATACCACCAACTGCGCCAAAGTTCTATCGATGAAGAATTGTTTGATGTAGTTTCCGGCTTTGAAGCATTGAGCAAAGATTCGTAATAAATTATCAGAAGACGATTTTTCTTTGTAATAAATTTTTTGGATGTTAGAATTATTCTAATACTTTTATCAGGAAAATTGATTGTCATTTTTTAAATTAAATCCTTTTGGTCTCTTACCTTTTTGTTGTAAGATTTTGTAAGTGGGAATAATGTAAGTTATAAATCCCATTGTATAAGTCTTCTTATAATTTGAAACCTATCTTTATTGTATCAGGATTAATCATTTTTATTTAGATTTTTAATAAGTCAATTTCGGAAATAAAGTGTTATTCAACTAGGGTTTCGAAGGGTTCTTGACATTTAAAATGATGCAAATATTTATTAATATTATATAGACTTCTTTCAATTTGAAGTCATAAATAAGAAAAATTTTGCTTTAAATAAAACATTTTCCTCCACAGATAATTAATTCAATTAAAATTCAAAATCAATGAACTGGTTAATTTTACTAATATTTGGCATTTTCGCAATTGCATTAGTTGTGTTTCTTATTATTCGAAACCAAAAAGATGAAAAGAAATATGAAACGGAGGTTGATAATGATTATTCTAAACCCTTAAGCGAAAATAAGGATATTGATATGATGAAATAAAAAATAGTGTTGTATTAACGATTTTATACACCATTAAAATAAATAGTATACAATGATATTAACTATTAACGGCGGTTCGTCCAGCATCAAATTTTCTTTGTATGAAATTAACGAATCTCTTAAACAAGTGCTTTCTGGCGCGATAGAAAATATCGGAACTGCTAAGTCTCAACTCAATTTTACTACTACTGATGACCAACAAAAAAACAGTTTGCAGATTGAAACTAAAAATCATGAACAAGCTGCAAATTATTTGTTGGATTGGTTAGAGAAAGAGCAGTATTTTACTTCAATTTCAGCGATCGGCCATCGAATTGTTCACGGAATGCAACATACAGAACCAGAATTGGTCACAGATGAACTTTTAAAAGAATTAAAAAAAATCAGTGCGTTTGACCCAGAACATTTACCCGAAGAAATTAAACTGATCGAAGTATTTAAAAAACGCTTTCCCGCTATTAAACAAATTGCATGTTTTGATACTTCTTTTCACACCTCAATGCCAGTTGTTGCAAAGCTATTATCTATTCCGCGCCGGTATTTTGAAAAAGGAATTCAGCGATATGGTTTTCACGGACTTTCGTATAGTTATTTGATGCAAGAACTTAAACGTTTAACCGATGAAGAAACTGCAAAAAGCAAAATAATTTTGGCGCATCTCGGTAGTGGAGCAAGTTTAGCTGCGGTAAAAGATGGAGAAAGTATTGATACCAGTATGGGTTTTACACCTACATCTGGATTGCCGATGAGCACAAGAACTGGCGATTTGGATCCAGGAGTTGCTTGGTATTTAATGCAACATGAAAATCTTAATCCAAAAGAATTTAATCATCTCATCAATCAGGAATCAGGTCTTTTGGGAATATCCGAAACAAGCGGTGATATGCGGGAACTCATGAATATTGAAGACAATGATAACCGAGCTTCTGAAGCAATCGATATATTTTGCTACCAAACAAAAAAATGGATAGGTGCATTTTCAGCAGCACTTGAAGGTCTTGATATATTGGTATTTTCAGGCGGTATCGGAGAATATTCCCCCGAAGTGAGATGTAAAATATGTGACGGTCTTGAATTCTTGGGAATCGAATTAGATGAAATAAGCAACATGAATAACAGAACAATCATTTCTACAGATAAAAGTAAAGTAACAGTATATGTGATTCATACTAATGAGGAGTTGATGATTGCAAAACTGGTTAATAATTTATTAAATTAGATAAAGAATAATATAATGGAAACAAAAATTATAGATACAGTAACCAAAACCTTATCGCCTGAATTATTACAAAGAATAAATGCCTATTGGCGAGCTGCCAATTATTTATCGGTCGGACAAATTTATTTGTACGACAATCCACTTTTAAGAGAGCCGTTGAAACTGGAACATGTAAAACCTATGTTACTCGGACATTGGGGGACAACTCCGGGACAGAATTTTATTTATGTACATCTCAACCGCGTTATAAAAAAATATGATCTCGATATGTTTTACGTTGCCGGTCCCGGTCATGGCGGTCCTGCAATTGTTGGCAATGTTTATTTGGAAGGAACTTGGAGTGAAGTTTACCCAAACGTTTCCCAAGATGAAGCCGGCTTGAAAAAATTATTTAAACAGTTCTCTTTTCCTGGAGGAATATCAAGTCACGTTGCACCTACAACTCCTGGTTCTATTCATGAAGGTGGTGAATTGGGATATTCATTAAGTCACGCTTTTGGTGCGGCTTTCGATAACCCTGACTTGATCGTGGCTTGCGTTGTTGGTGATGGAGAAGCTGAGACCGGCCCTTTAGCAACTTCCTGGCAATCAAATAAATTACTGAATCCTATCACAGATGGTGCGGTTTTGCCGATCCTTCATTTAAATGGTTACAAAATTAGCAACCCAACTATTTTAGCACGAATTGAAGATGATGAACTGGAATATTTTTTTAAAGGAAATGGTTGGAAGCCATATTTTGTAGAAGGCGATGATCCTGAAACCATGCACGAATTAATGGCTTCTACATTAGAAAAAGTGATAGAGGAAATTCAAAATATTCAGAAACATGCAAGAGAAATGAATGATAATACTCGTCCACGTTGGCCCATGATTGTTCTTAAATCACCCAAGGGTTGGACAGGACCTAAAGTAGTAGATGGACTTCAAATTGAAGGAACTTTTCGTGCTCATCAAGTTCCGATTATAATTGACGCAGAACATCCGGATCATGTTCAACTTTTAGAAAACTGGATGAAAAGCTATAAACCAGAAGAATTATTTGATGAAAATGGAAAATTGAATGCAGAATTATTAGAACTGGCACCAAAAGGAAATCGTAGAATGGGTTCAAATCCGCATACGAATGGAGGGAATCTTTTGAAAGACCTTCATTTGCCAGATTTCCACAAACACGCAGTTCATATTCCTTCACCAGGAGCAGTGATGGGACAAGATACAATGGTACTTGCGAAGTTTCTCAGAGACGTTATTACTCTTAACCGTGATCAGCATAATTTTCGGGTATTCGGTCCAGATGAAACCATGTCGAATCTATTAGGAGCTATTTTTGAAACAACCAATCGTCAGTGGGATGCAAAAACAGAAAAGTATGATGAATTTCTTGCACCTTCCGGAGAAGTAGTTGATTCTATGTTGAGTGAGCACCAATGTGAAGGTTTTCTAGAAGGATATTTGTTAACGGGAAGACATGGATTGTTCAACAGTTATGAAGCGTTCATTCGTATTGTCGATTCCATGTTTAGTCAGCATGCTAAATGGTTGAAAGTAACACTGGAATTACCTTGGCGCACAAAAATTTCTTCATTAAATTATTTGCTGGCTTCACATGTTTGGCAGCAGGATCATAATGGTTTTACACACCAAGATCCTGGGTTTTTAGGTCATGTCATTAGTAAAAAAGCAGATATTGTTAGGGTTTATCTACCACCAGATGCTAATTGCTTACTATCTGTTTTTGATCATTGTCTTCGTAGTCGACATTATGTAAATGTAGTTGTTGCAGGTAAACATCCACTTCCGCAATGGCTTACAATAGATGAAGCCGTAATTCATTGTACTGAAGGAATAGGAATTTGGCAGTGGGCAAGTAACGATCAGGGAAGTGAACCGGATGTCGTAATGGCTTGTTGTGGTGATACTCCAACATTAGAATTATTGGCAGCAGTTTCCATATTAAGAGAGCATCTTCCTGAACTTAAAATTAGGGTAGTAAATGTGGTTGATCTTATGAAATTACAATCGAGTTCCGAACATCCACATGGATTAAATGATCATGATTATGATTCCATTTTTACTAAAGATAAACATATTATATTCAATTTTCATGGCTATCCATGGCTTGTTCATCGTCTTACTTATCGACGAACCAATCAGAATTTACATGTAAGAGGTTATAAAGAAGAAGGAACCATAACAACTCCTTTTGATTTAAGAGTTCAAAATGATATCGATCGTTTTCACTTGGTGATTGATGTGATTGATCGGTTGCCAAACTTAGGTAGCAAAGGAGATTATCTGAAACAGCAATTAAAAGATAAATTGATTGAACACAAACATTATGTTGCCGAACATGGCAAAGATTTACCAGAAATCCTTAATTGGAAATGGAACGTGGAGGATACAAAAAAATAAAATTTTAAATCATATATAAATTCAACTACAATGGAAACTGCAAAAAAATTAGGTATTTGGATGGATCATGCAAATGCCCATTTGATAGAATATACAGAACCTATGGTAACAAAAATTGTGACTTCAAAATTTACTGATGCAGAAAGAGAAGAATCTTTGGAAAGGAGTGAAAGAATCATGCACAATAAAGAGAAACACGACGATTCTGAATATTATAAAGAAATAGGTGAGGTCATCAGAAATTATGATGAGATACTCCTTTTTGGTCCAACCGATGCCAAAACTGAACTATTGAATATTTTAAAGAAGAATCATCTCTTTTCAAAAATAAAATTTGAAATAAAAAAGTCAGATAAAATGACGGAGAATCAAGAGCACGCTTTTGTGAAAGATTATTTTTCCAAAGAATGATTTAAATTTTCGAACACCATTTATTAAAATATAAAGGACATGAATACACAAATATTAAAAGATACCATTCAACAAATCTTTGCCAACGGAAAAGGTATTCTTGCGATGGATGAAAGTACTCCAACCTGTATAAAACGTTTTGAAGCAGCTGGAATCCCACAAACCACCGAAATGTACCGTAAGTATCGGGAACTGATTGTCACTACACCTGGTTTAAATGAAAGCATTGGCGGAGCGATTTTATTTGATGAAACGATCCGGCAAAAAACCGATGATGGTGAACCGATGGCAAAGGTTTTAATCAAAGCCGGCATAATTTCCGGGATAAAAGTAGATATGGGTGCCAAATCTTTAGCTGGTTTTCCGAATGAAAAAGTAACGGAAGGATTAGATGGTTTGCGCGAACGTTTGACAGAGTATAAAACAATGGGCGCTTGTTTCGCAAAATGGCGCGCTGTAATTACGATTGGTGATGGGATTCCAACGAATGCTTGTATTGAAGCAAATGTTCATGCCTTGGCAAGATATGCAGCTTTGTGTCAGGAAGCAGATATTGTTCCTATTGTAGAACCTGAGGTTTTGATGGATGGAAATCACACGCTACAACAATGTTATGAGGTAACAGAGCGGGTTTTGAAAGCACTTTTTTATGAACTGTATCAATTTAAGATCGATTTGGAAGGAATTATATTAAAACCAAATATGGTAATTGCCGGAAAAGATTGTCCTATTCAAAACAGTATTGATGAAGTCGCCGAAGCAACTGTTAATTGTTTGCGCGCATCTGTTCCTGCATCTGTTCCTGCGATTGCATTTTTATCTGGTGGACAATCGCCGAAAGTTGCTGCCGAACATCTGAATGCCATCAATAAAAATTTTAAAGATCGTCTTCCCTGGATCGTTGCCTTTTCTTTTGCGAGAGCCATACAACAACCCGCATTGGATGCTTGGAAAGGAGAACAATCAAACATGGAAGAAGCGCAAAAGTTGCTATGTAAATATGCAAAAATGGCTTCGACTGCTCGTTTGGGAAAATATAATTCAATGACTGAAGAATAGTCATTGTTTCAATCAACGACCAAAGTTTCAATTAAAACATTTTTGTTTATTAAAACCTTAAATAATCCAATCGGATAAATTATTAAATAAAATATTAACTTCTTAAAAAAATAAAAAAATGATGCACATGTATGACGGTTATAATTTTGGAGGAATGCACTTACTATGGTGGATAGTTTGGATGGTATTTATAATCTGGATTTTCTTTACTCCTTGGTATATTCCCGGAAATAGAGGAAGAAAAGATTCACCTCTTGACATTTTAAAAAGACGTTTTGCTTCGGGAGAAATTACCAAAGAACAGTATTTGGAGCATAAAAAATTATTGGAATAACTTTAATAAAAATTTTGATTAGTTACAATTTAATTTCTCTAAAATTAAAAATACATGATGGCATCTAAAATTGAAAAGAAAACGAAAGTTTCAGGCAAAAAACCAAAAGGTAAAAAAGAAAATAAAAGAACGAGTATTACTTCTGGAATGATGAAAGCACTGGTTTATAATGGACCAGGGAAAATAGAATTAAAACAGGTTCCAAAACCTGTCATAGAAAAGCAAACAGATGCTTTAGTCAAAATTATCAAGACTACGATTTGTGGGACAGATCTGGGTATTTTGCATGGCAAAACGCCCACGGTAAAATCGGGTACTACTTTGGGTCACGAAGGTATTGGTATTGTAGAAGAAGTGGGAACTTCCGTTACTAATTTTAAGAAAGGTGACCACGTAATTATTTCCTGCATTACTTCAGATGGCACCTGCGAATATTGCAAAAAGCAATTGTATTCCCATTGCGAAGATGGCGGCTGGATTTTAGGTCATTTGATCAATGGTACACAGGCTGAGTACGTTCGAATTCCTCATGCCAATAACAGTCTTTATTTAATTCCACCAAATGTTGATGAAGAAGCCTTGGTAATGCTCAGCGATATTTTACCAACAGGATTTGAAATCGGTGTAATCGCCGGAAATGTTAAACCAGGCGACACCATTGCAATTGTTGGAGCCGGACCAATTGGGATGGCTGCTTTGCTTACTGCTCAATTTTATTCCCCTGCAAAAATTTATATGATCGATGTTGATGATAATCGTCTAAAAATGTCTAAAAAATTTGGCGCTACACATACCATTAATTCGGGTAGTGAAGATGCCATAAAAAGAATCATGGCTGAAACAAAAGATGGAGTAGATGTAGCCATAGAAGCAGTTGGTATTCCTGCGACTTTTGATATTTGTCAAAAGATTGTTAGACCCGGCGGAAATCTCGCTAATATTGGCGTGCATGGAAAACCTGTTAATTTGCAGATTCAGGATCTATGGATACAAAATATTACGATCACGATGGGTTTGGTCAATACAAATACAACCTCCATGTTGCTAAAAACCGTTACATCCGGTAAACTCAATCCAAAAAAATTAATCACCCATCATTTTCAATTAGATGATATATTAATTGCATATAAAGTGTTTGGCAATGCTGCAAAAGAAAAAGCATTAAAGGTCATTATAGAACCATAAAGAAGGAGAAAAAATCTTGTTTACAAACGATTTAAGTTAAAACCATGATAATTAATATTATCTTTAAAAAGAAAAGTCAGGTTAAATAAAAGATGATACCCAATTTCACACAGGCCGAAAAAGCAGTTCATTATCCTGAAGATCGGCGCGCTTACTTAGGTTTAAAGCCGTACATGAAAATTATACTGCTTATTCTTCTTGTTGGTACAGTTGGTGCGGCATGGATTCAATATTTGGTATTCGGTTTACCCATCGATCCTTCAAAGTCATTTTTATGGGTAAAATCAGATGAACCTTCAGGTTTTCCAATATGGATCAGTTTGGCGCATTGGATTAACTTCTTTTTTTTAATGCTAATTATCAGGAGCGGACTTTCTATATTATTCGATCATCCGCGTTTGTACTGGAATAATAATAGCAAACCCGAAGAACAATGGATCAGATTTACTCCATTGAAAATACCTAAAAATAAATTTTGGACCGCCAAAGAAGATGCACGTTATTTAAGTCCGATTATCGGTTTGCCGGGTTACAAACATACCGTGGGAATCGCCCGAGTTTGGCATTTTCTTACCGTTCCTTTTTTTGTTTTAAATGGTTGTTTTTTTGTTTTCCTTTTGTTTTATACCAATCAATGGCAACGTTTAGTGCCTCAGTCTTGGCAAATAATTCCAGACGCGTGGAATGTTTTTGTGCATTACGCCACCTTTAATTTTCCGGTAGAACCTGATGGATTTTATCATTATAATGCCGTTCAGCAACTCGCTTACTTCGGTGTGATTTTTATTTTGGCACCACTTGCAATGCTCACTGGATTAGCAATGTCGCCTGCAATAGACAATCGTTTTCATTGGTATCCGAGGTTGTTTGGAAACCGACAAAGTGCCCGTTCTATTCATTTTTTAGTAATGTTTGCTTTTGTTGCTTTTATCATCATCCATGTAAGTTTGGTAGCAGCGACTGGTTTGGTGAGAAACATGAATCATATTGTGATGGGAAGTAATGATACTGAAAGTAAAACTGGACTTTTTTTAGGAATTGCCATTATTTTATTTACGATTGCTTTTGCTTTTTTGGCGCACTGGCTTTCCTGGAATAAACAACGCTCTCTTCAAAAATTGCAAGCATCTACGAATGGTAAAATTTGGAAATACACCATAAATCGTTTTAAAGCTCAAGCCGACTATAAAAAAAAAGATATAACTTCCTACTTTTGGTTGAATGGTAAATTACCCGATTCTCCCAAATGGAAAGAAATGGTCGATAATAACTTCGCAGATTATAAACTGAAGATCGGTGGTTTGGTAGAAAATCCTGTCGAGTTATCAGTCGAAGAACTAAAAGAAATGGGTAAAGAACAGAATATTACCATGCATCACTGTATTCAGGGTTGGTCGGGAATCGCAGAATGGGGCGGATTACCTTTGAGTAAAATCATTGAACTCGTAAAGCCAGATGCTTCTGTAACTACGGTTGCTTTTTGCTCTTTTGGTGAAGGTTTATATGGTGGAATTTATTACGACACGCACACCATTGACAATTGCATGAAACCTGATTCTATACTCGCCTGGGAAATGAATTATGAACCTCTATCGCTGGAACATGGAGCACCACTGAGATTGCGTGTTGAAAATCAGTTGGGTTATAAAATGGTAAAATGGATCGAGCGAATTGAATTTGTAACCTCAGCAAAAGATTTAGGAAAAGGCTTTGGCGGAAAAAATGAAGATGACGAATATTTTGATTTAATGGCAGACAGTTAGCTGCTATTATTGATGAGTATTCATTAGAGAAAATTTTAGAAAAAAATAACTAATAATAAAAACATTCGATTATGGCAAAGAGTATAATGACCACGCTTTCGGAAGTGACCAATTTACTGAAGAATAGAGGTTACACCGTTGAATTTAATTTGAAACAAGATCATCTGGAATGTTTGCACGATCAAAAAAAAATATTTCCGGGGGAATTTATTGTAGATAAGCATTACCGTTTTGAAGGTATTTCAGATCCGGGCGATGAGGCAATTGTATTCGCCATTTCATCTGAAAAACATAATTTAAAAGGAGTATTAATCGGTGGTTACGGAATTTCCAGTGAAGGCATGAGCAGTGAAATGATGAAGGCTTTGGACGAAAAAAAAGTGTAGCAAAATTGTTATTTGTATAAGATGATATTTAATAATCTCGTAAATTTCTATAAATAATTAAAGAATTAAGCAAAACTCAATAAACTTCATCAAATGCTTAATGAGAAAAAATTTCTGAAATCAAATGGAATAAACGATAAGATTACTATTGAGCATTTGACCGCTTTGTGGGCTTTAAACGAATGTGCATTGGGTGGTATAGTGCATGCTTTTAAACTGCCATTTACAGTTTTTTTTGTGGGTGGAATTTCAGAGTTACTCATTACATTAATCGCTTTATCTTCCCAGAAAATCTTCCTAAAAATTCTAAAGCATTGATAATCGTTTTAGTAATTAAAGCTGGAGTTAGTCCTTATACGCCTATTACAGAGTGTTTTGCGGTTGCATTTCAAGCCTTTTTAGGAATGTTGTTATACCAATTATTTTTTTAATAATGCTTCTAAAGCCTGGCAAAATTCGCTTTATCTAATTATTCGCAGCGTATTGATTTTGATGATTTGGTACACTTTATTAGGTCCGTTCTTGATGAGATTTCTCAATAAAATACTCTCAAAAAAACGGGAGTTTTATCAAACAGATGTACAGGATGTTTTAACGGCGTTACCAACATTAAAAACGTAACAACTGTACTCACGTGGGAATAATGTAATTTATCAGTTGGGTTTTGTAAATCATTCCGCAAAATAGATACTACCTTTAATACCATCATTTTTAAAAATTAAAAATTGAGCTCACAGTAGATGAATCTGCCACATTACAAATTGCAAGTTGTATTTGCATTGTTTGTCTGGATGTTTTCACATCTTCTCATTGGTAGTTTCTGCAACAACATAGTAAACTTTATTAAATGGACTATAAATTGCTTCATCTATGAAAGGTTTATTGACGTGATTTTAAATTCTACAGAACCAAAAAAAATGCAATAAAAGTAAAAATTAAAGAAGAAGTATAGAAATATGGAAACTAAAAATTTAATTCAGAAAAGTATTGACACCGTAAGAGTTTTATCTGCAGATGCTGTACAAAAAGCAAATTCAGGACACCCTGGAACACCAATGGCTCTTGCGCCTTTAGGTCATGTTTTATGGTCAGAAATAATGCATTACAATCCCAAAAATCCGGAGTGGGTAAATCGCGACCGATTCGTCCTTTCCTGTGGTCACGCCTGTATGTTGCAATACAGTTATTTGTATCTGACCGGATATAAAATTACGCTAAAAGATATTGAAAATTTCAGACAACTTCACAGCATTACTGCAGGTCACCCAGAATATGGTCTCACGCCAGGAATCGAAGTTACGACAGGACCTTTAGGACAAGGATTTGCGAATGGAGTGGGAATGGCAATTGCGCAACAATATATGGCGGCACGCTACAACCAACCGGATTTTAATATTTTTGATTATAAAATTTATGCAATTTGTAGTGATGGCGATTTAATGGAAGGTGTTTCCGCAGAAGCAGCTTCTCTTGCTGGTCATTTAGGTTTAGGAAATATGATTTATTTCTACGATAATAACCACATTACGATCGAAGGAAATACCGATTTGGCTTTTGAAGAAGATGTTTCCAAAAGATTTGAAGCTTACGGATGGCATGTTCAGAACTTATCAGATATCAACGATTTGGAAGCTCTTTCAAGCGCAATAAAAAGCGCTCAGGAAGAAAAGGGTCGTCCTTCTTTAATTAAAGTGAGAAGTATAATAGGTTATGGAAGTCCGAACAAACACAATACTGCGGCTGCACATGGTTCAGCTCTTGGAGAAGATGAGGTGAAATTGGTTAAAGAAAATTTCGGATTCGATCCCGATGAAAATTTCATCATTCCAAATGAGGTTTTAGATTTTTACAGAAAAGCAGGCGAAAGATCTGCTCAAAATGAAGATGATTGGAACTTACTATATAAAAATTACAAAAAAAGACATCCCGAACTTGCCAAAGAATATGAGGACATCACTGCTGGAAAACTTCCCGACGATTGGCAGAAAAAACTTCCTGTATTTGAAGCTGGTACTGAATTAGCGACGAGAAAAGCGTCCGGTAAAACCTTGAATGCCATTGCAGATTATTTTCCACAATTGATTGGCGGTTCAGCGGATCTTGCCCCATCTACAGATACCAATCTTGATGATTATAAATCATTTTCTGTAAAACACCGAGACGGTCGCAACTTCCACTTTGGAATTCGGGAACATGCGATGGGAGCAGTATTAAACGGAATGGTATTAAGTAAATACCTAATTCCTTACGGAGCTACGTTTTTGATTTTTTCAGATTATATGCGACCACCACTTCGATTGGCTTCCATTATGAAAATCCGTCCCATTATGGTTTTTACCCACGACAGTATTGCATTGGGCGAAGATGGAACTACGCATCAACCAGTTGAACAATTAATTGGATTGCGTTCAGTTCCAAATATGACCGTAATTCGACCGGCAGATGCAAACGAAACGGCTCAAGCTTGGCGGGTTGCCATCGAACACAAAGATGGACCGGTTTGTATCGTTCTCACCAGACAGGGAATTGCAGTTATCGATCAGGAAAAATATGGTAAAGCCACAAATCTTGAGAAAGGAGCTTACATCCTCTCAGATTCCGGGGGTGAACCAGATATTATACTGATTGCAACAGGATCTGAAGTTCAATTGATTTTGGCTGCTCAGGAAAAATTGAAGAAAAATAATATTCAAGCGAGAGTTGTTAGCATGCCAAGTTGGAATTTATTTGATCAACAAAGTGCGGCATATAAGGAAAAAGTTTTCCCAAAAAAGATTAGGAAAAGATTGGCTGTAGAAGCCGGTTCAACAGTTGGCTGGATGAAATACACGACTGATGATGGTGATGTCATCGGTATCGATAGATTCGGTGAATCTGCACCGGGCGAAGAGGTAATGAAGGAATATGGTTTCACCGTAGAAAACGTAATCAAGAGAGCACAAAATTTGCTTTCTAAAAAAGATTAATATTATCAAGTAACTTCCCATAAAAAGAATTCATACCGAATTAAATAAAAAAGCAATGTCCCCAGAATCAATAAAAAAAATAGGAATTTGTGCAGACCACGGCGGTTTCGAACTCAAAGAGAGAATAATAAATTTTTTGATTAAAAACCAATTTCAACCTGTGGATTTTGGCGCCAAGGAATTAGACGGCGCTGATGATTTTCCTGACTATGTCATTCCGCTCGCAAAAGCGGTTGCTAATGGAGAAGTTTTCCGTGGCATCGCGATCTGTGGAAGTGGAGTAGGTGCGTGTATCGCTGCAAATAAAGTTATGGGAGTAAGAGCCGCTTTGATTGCAGATTATTTTTCAGCGCATCAAGGTGTTGAAGATGATAATATGAATTTAATCTGTCTCGGTGGTCGCGTAACTGGATATGCGAGTGCTGAAGAACTCGTCTTAGCTTTTTTAAATGCTCAATTTATTGGAGCAGAAAGACATCTGCGGCGACTCAAGAAAATTCAAAAATTAGAAAACAATTGATAATATAAGAAATTTATTTCAACCCTTTGCTAAGTGAAATGCATTTGCATCTTAACAAAGAGTACTTTAAGTAAAGTTTTTATGCGTCGTTGCGTTAAAATTTTATTCTGACAGTAAATAGACATTCAAATATAAATTTTAAAAACAAACAAAATGAACCCACTAAATAACATAAGAAGTCACGGTCAAAGTATTTGGCTCGATTTGCTCGATCGCGAAATTATGAACTCAGGCAAATTGCAAAGTTTAATTGATAATGACGACCTCCGTGGTCTTACATCAAATCCCTCGATTTTTGAAAAAGCCATTACCGGAAGTTCTGATTACGATCATGATATAGCCAAACTCTCACAAGCAGAAAGTGATAATGCCGCTATTTTTTTCGATTTGGCGATCGCAGATATTCAGAGAGCTGCAGATATTTTTAAGCCAGTATTTGATAAAACTGGCGGTAAAGACGGTTTCGTAAGTTTGGAAGTTTCACCTTATTTAGCACGAGATACAGACGGAACGATTCAACAGGCGCGCGAACTTTGGAAAAGAGTCGATCGAAAAAATGTAATGATAAAAATTCCGGGAACAAAAGAAGGATTGACTGCAATTCGAGAATGTTTACGAGAAGGAATTAATATTAATGTGACATTGCTTTTCGGTCTTCCTCGCTATCACGAAATAACAGAAGCTTTCATGGGCGGACTTGAAGATCGGCTCAAAGAAGGCAATTCAATCAAAGAAATTTCTTCTGTAGCAAGCTTTTTTCTAAGCAGAATTGATGTAATGGTCGATCCAATGCTTGAGGAAAAAGGATCCCAAAATCTAAAAGGAAAGATAGCGATTGCTTCGGCGAAAAAAGCCTATCAAATTTATCTTGAAATGATTGCAAGTGATCGTTTCAAAAAATTAGAAGAAAAAGGCGCACAAAAACAGCGGGTTCTTTATGCAAGTACTGGAACAAAAGATCCCTCATTCAGTGATGTTTTGTATGTGGAAAGTATTATCGGAAAAGACACCATCAACACCTTACCCATCGAAACAATTGATGCATTTCGGGATCACGGAAAAGTTGCAGATACTTTAACACAAGACATTGATTCTGCAAATAAAGCAATGGTTGAGCTTCAGAATAAAGGAATTGATATCGACAAAATCACCCAGAAACTCGAAGATGAAGGAATTGAAAAATTCAACCAGGCTTATGAAAAACTGATCAAAAGTATAGACAGTCAAAAACGTAAACTATAACTAATGATTGATTTTGATATAGCGAAAATTAAAGTAGTCTTCATCGACATCGGCGGTGTTTTGCTAACTAATGGTTGGGATCACGAATCACGTGAAAAGGCAGCGAAAGTTTTTGATTTTGATTTTACCGAAATGAATATTCTGCATAATTTCATTTACAATGTTTTTGAAATTGGTAGTATTTCCCTTGATGAGTATTTAGATACCGTTCTTTTTAATCAACCAAGAGATTTTTCGAAAGAGGATTTTAAACAGTTTATGTTTGAAGAATCTGTAGAATTACCGGAAATGCTTGAGTGGTCAAAATCCTGGAAAAAGCAAACTGATCTAGCTGTATTTGCGCTAAGTAATGAAAATGAGGAGCTTAATGATTATCGAATTAAGACTTTTAAATTACATGATCTGTTTGACGGATTTCTCTCATCCTGTTATTTAAAAATGCGAAAACCCGATCCAAGAATTTACAAAAGGGCTATGGAAATTACACAGGTTAAACCCGACGAATGTGTTTATTTTGACGACAGACCAATGCTAGTTCATGCAGCTAAAAAACTGGGAATGAATAGTATTCAACATCAAAATTTTGAAACGACTAAAAGTATTCTAGAAAATTTTATACGAAAATAATATCATGATACAAGAAAATAAAAATCAAAGTTCATTTGGAATGATCGGACTGGGAACAATGGGTTCCAACCTTTTACAGAATATTGCCGATCATGGATATAACTGTTCTGGGTACGATAATGATCCTAAAAAAGTCGATACGCTTAATAATTTAAGTCGAAATGATATTCATGCTTATTCAGATTTAAAGGCCTTTGTAGAAAATTTAAAAAGTCCGAAAACAGTAATGATGCTTGTTCCGGCAGGTAAAATTGTTGATGCGGTAATTGGTGAACTGCTCGAAGTCCTCGACAAAGGTGATATTATTATCGATGGAGGAAATTCACATTTTACAGATACAGAACGGCGCTTTGCAGATTTAGAAAAAAAAGGATATCACTTCGTTGGGATGGGAGTTTCCGGCGGTGAAGAAGGCGCGAGAAAAGGTCCAAGTATGATGCCGGGAGGAGATAAAAATGCCTATGAAACGATAAAACCTGTTCTGGAGAAAATTGCTGCTCATGTTAATGGTGAACCTACCGTTGCATATATGGGTGAGCGTTCCGCCGGACATTTTGTGAAGATGGTTCATAATGGAATTGAATATGCACTGATGCAATTAATTTCTGAAACCTACGAAGTCATGAAAAAAGGACTTCAAATGGATGATAAAGAGATCTACGAAGTCTTCAAAAAGTGGAATGATGGTCGCTTAAAATCTTACCTGATAGAAATTACCCGTGATATTTTCGCCTATAAAAAGAAAGGAGAAGATCATCTTTTCTTCAACGATATTAAAGATGAAGCAAAAGCAAAAGGTACTGGTAAATGGACTTCGCAAGCAGCGATGGATCTTACGGTTCCAGTTCCGATCATCGATATTGCAGTTTCCATGCGTGATCTTTCCAAATATAAAGATTTGCGTACCAAAGCTTCGCAGATGTATCCTGATCCAAAAGAAATAAAATTTACAGATAAAAAAGGTGAATATATCGCCCAATTGGAAGAGGCGTTTTATTTCGCTATGGTTTCAGCTTATGCGCAAGGAATGCATTTACTTTATAGTGCGAATGAAGAATTTAAATATGATCTTAATTTAGATTTAATTGCAAAAATTTGGCGTGGTGGCTGTATTATCCGTTCAGAATTTTTAGAAGATATTTATGCAGCCTATAAAAAAGATTCAAAATTGAAACATTTATTTTTAGACGATTCTGTTCACAAAAATCTCCTTAAAAGTATTTCTGGAATTCGAACTGTTGTTTCAGATGCGGCTCTTCACGGTATTGCTGTTCCAGCGTTTGCGGTAGCATTAAGTTATTTTGATAATTTTCGAAATGAGGAAATGCCGGCAAATTTGATTCAGGCACAACGGGATTTTTTCGGATCACACACTTACGAACTGAGAGGAAAAGAAGGTGTTTTTCATACGGACTGGGAAGATGGAGGTAATTAAAATTTAATCCTTCTCATCAAACCAAATATTTAAAAAATTAAAATTATGACTAAAACATCCGTTATAGAAACGACTCCCACTGTTTTAATTATTTTCGGTGGTAATGGAGATTTAACGAAAAGGAAAATTATTCCCGCATTGTACAACTTATTCCTTGAAAATCGGCTTCCTGAAAAATTTGCCATCATAGGAACTTCAAGAACGAAATTTACCGATGAAAAATATCGAAGTTCCTTATTAGTTGGAATTAATGAATTTTCCCGAACCGGTAAAGCAAAGAAAGAAGACTGGGCAAAATTTTCCGCAAATATTACTTATCAGGCAGCGAATATTAAAGACGTTGCGTCATATAATGATTTTGAAGCAAGCATCAGTAAACTGAAAGCAGAGTGGAAACAAGATCCTGCTATTTTGTATTACTGTGCCGTCTCGCCCGATTTATTTTGTACCATAGCAGAGAATGTTTCAAAAAGTAAATTAGAAAATAATAAAGACACTACACGGATCATCATTGAGAAACCATTTGGTCGGGACCTGGATTCTGCAAAAACTTTGAATGCGAAATTGCTCACCATTTTTGATGAAAAGCAAATCTATAGAATAGACCATTATCTCGGAAAAGAAGTCGTACAGAATGTGATGGCATTCCGTTTTGCCAATACCATTATGGAACCTTTGTGGAACCGAACGCATATTGAACATGTCCAGATTTCTGTTACGGAACAAATTGGTGTAGAAGACCGAGGAAGTTATTTTGACCATGCCGGAATTTTACGGGATATGATTCAAAATCACTTGCTTCAATTATTATGTATCATTGCGATGGAACCTCCTGTGAACTTTGACGCAGATTTGGTGCGTGATAAAAAAGTAGAAGTTTTGAAAGCAATGCGCAAAATTATTCCTGGAATGATCGATAAAGTCGCAGTTCGCGGTCAGTACGGTCCTGGTTGGGTTGAAGGAAAAGAAGTTCCGGGTTACCGCGATGAAATTGATGTTGATCCAGGTTCCAATACTGAAACGTACGCTGCTATGAAATTTTATGTTGATAACTGGCGTTGGCAAGGAGTTCCTTTCTATTTAAGAACTGGGAAAAGATTATATAAATCGGCTTCTCATATCATCATTCAGTTTCGGGAAGTTCCTCATAATATGTTTACGAACAAAGCGGAAAATCTTCCAAAGCAAAACCGACTCATTATCAGTATTCAGCCCGATATGTCGATTAAGTTTCAATTGGAAAGTAAAACGCCAGGTTTAGAAATGACTTTAAATACCGTAGATATGGTTTTTGATTATTTAGGAAAAACCAAAATTGATTCTCCAGAAGCTTACGAAACGCTTTTATTGGATGTCATTTCTGGAGATCAAACTTTATTTATGCGAGCGGATCAGGTAGAAGCTGCGTGGGAAGTAGTGATGCCGGTTCTTGATTACTGGGAAAATAATAAAATGCCCGATTTCCCTAATTATCCAGCCAATTCCTGGGGTCCGGAAAATGCAGAAGCATTGATCGCAAAAGATGGTTTTCACTGGATCAATTTACCCGACAAAAATTTAAAAGAGTAATGATGAAGTTGAAAATATATAAAAATGTTGACGATTTAATAAAAGATTTGGCTGACAGAATTAGCGAAGTTTCTAAAGAATCAATTCAAGCTCGCGGACAATTTAATTTTGTGCTTTCCGGTGGTAGTTCACCAAAAAAATTATATGAGTTGTTAGCCTCTGAATCCTATAGAAATAAAATCGATTGGGAAAAAATTTATTTTTTCTTTGGTGACGAAAGATTTGTTCCTGCAGATGATTCTCAACGGAATTCTCTCATGGTTAAAGAAGCCTTATTTGAACCTTTAAAAATTAAAAATTCCAATATTTTTGAAGTTGATACCTCGGGTTCGCCGGAAGAATCTGCGCAGAAATACTGGAATTCAATAACTTCTCATTTTCAAGGAAAACTGGTGGAATTTGATTTAAATCTTTTAGGTCTTGGAGACAATTCACATACTGCTTCACTTTTTCCAAATACTTCGGTGTTGAATGAAACTGAAGCAACGATTAAATCGGTTTTTGTTGACGAAGTCGATCAATATAGAATTACGATGACAGCACCTTTAATTAATCAATCGCGACATATTGCGTTTCTAGTTTTCGGAGAAGCAAAAGCAAAGGCAGTTTTTCATATTTTGGAAGATAGTTCGGGTTCTGTAACTGAATATCCTGCTCGTTTAATTACAGAGGACGAAAATAAAGTGCAGTGGTTTTTAGACGAAAAAGCTGCTTCTTTATTGAAGCACAAATAATTATTTTGCTGAGCATTTATTTGTAAAAAAAAGATAATTTAACTCAAGATGCGATTTAACTTTAATAAAATTAATTCTAATGAAAGCACTGCAAATAAAAGGGTACGGCGACATCGAAAGTAATTTAGCTTTCAATGAAATTGAAAAACCTACCATAAACGACAACCAGGTTTTAATCGAAGTCTTCGTTGCAAGCACAAATCCCATTGATTATAAAATAATTGAAGGACTTTTAAAACAAGTCATTAAATTAAATTTCCCCACAGGTATTGGTTACGATCTCGCAGGTGTCGTACGCGAAAAAGGAAAAAATGTTTTTGGTCTTAAAGTTGGAGATGAGGTATTTTCCAGTGTTCCGCAAAAATCGCGTGGTTCTTTTGCTGAGTTTATTGCGGTTGACGAAAATATGGTTTGTCTTAAACCAAAGAATTTAAATTTTGAGGAAGTTGCAGCTTTACCGATGGTTGGTCTTACAACGATTCAGGCTTTTGAAAGAGGAAATTTAAAATCTGGAGATAAAATTTTGATACATGCTGGTTCCGGCGGTATTGGTTCATTTGCAATTCAGTATGCCAAAAGCATAGGAGCTTTTGTTTATACTACAACTAGTACTCCGAATATTTCTTGGGTAAAAGAATTGGGTGCGGATCGGGTCATCGATTATAAAACTGAAAATTATCTGGACATTGTAAAAGACATCGATTTTGTTTACGATACACTTGGTGGAAAATATACCGTAGATGCATTTTAAGTAATAAAAGTAGGCGGCAAAGTAATTTCATTAATTGGTCCGGTTGATGACGAAACTGCAGAAGAGATGGGACTTAATATAGTTGCCCGAATTTATTTATACTTCAAAAGAATAAAACTGACGGGAAAGATCAAGGAGAAAGCTGCCTACTATAAACTAATTTCTATGCAGCCCAATAATAAACAGCTAGAGATGATTAAAAAACTGGCAGAAGAAAAAATTGTAAAACCCATCATTGATAAGATATTTCCTTTTTCTGAATCCATTAATGCTTTGCTTTATCAAAAGTCAGGGCATGCAAAAGGAAAAATAATCATTAAAATGAAATAATTTCTGTTAATTGAAATTGATATTTGAAAAAATATAAATATTAAAAACACAATTCTAAAAAACGCTGATATGTTCCCTAAAATAAATCCTACAGAAACACCCGCTTGGAAAGCACTAATTGCTCATCAAACCAAAATGAAAACCGTTCAGATGAAAGACTTATTTGCTCAGGATTCTAAACGGTTTGAGAAGATGTCTATTCAATTTGACGATATTCTTTTTGATTATTCTAAAAATATTATTATTGAGGAAACGCTTGAAAAACTTTTGCAACTGGCGAATGATTGTAAGGTAAAAATTGCAATGGAAGCAATGTTTAATGGTGAAAAGATTAATGGAACTGAAGATCGCGCAGTTATGCACACTGCATTGCGAAATTTCTCGGATAAACCCATAGTCATTGATGGTGAAGATATTATGCTGGAAGTTCGGGAAACCCGTCAGAAAATGAAAGTTTTCTGTAAAAAAATTCACAGTGGAGAATGGAAAGGTTACAGTGGAAAAAAAATAAAAGATATCGTAAACATCGGGATCGGTGGTAGTGATCTTGGTCCAGTGATGGTAACTGAAGCATTGAAACCTTATTGGATAGATGGAATTCAGGCACATTTTATTTCAAATGTCGATGGAACTCAAATAGTGGAAACGCTAAAAGATTTGAATCCGGAAGAAACGCTTTTCACCATTGCTTCAAAAACATTTACCACGCAGGAAACAATGACCAACGCTCAAACTGCACGTGATTGGTTTTTGAACTCTGCAAAAGATGAGAAATTTGTGGCGAAACATTTTGTGGCACTTTCAACCAATGAAAAAGGCGTGAAAGAATTTGGAATTGACCCCGAAAATATGTTTGTTTTTTGGGATTGGGTAGGAGGTCGCTACAGTCTTTGGAGCAGCATCGGACTTTCTATCGCACTCACCATTGGTTACGATAATTTTGAACAATTATTGAAAGGTGCAGAATCAACCGATCATCATTTTAAAAATACAGATTTTAAAGAAAATATTCCTGTGACGATGGCTTTGGTTGGTTTATGGTACACTAATTTTTTTGGTTCAGAAACAGAAGCTATTTTCCCTTACGATCAATATATGCACCGCTTTCCTGCCTACTTTCAACAGGGAAATATGGAGAGCAACGGTAAACATACCGACCGAAATGGACATGACGTTAACTATGCAACAGGTCCTGTCGTTTGGGGCGAACCTGGAACAAATGGTCAACACGCATTTTATCAGCTCGTTCACCAGGGAACGCATTTAATTCCGTGTGATTTTATTGCACCTGCGATCAGCCATAATCCAATTGGGGAACATCATCCGATTTTATTATCTAACTTTTTCGCGCAAACAGAAGCATTAATGAATGGAAAAACTACTGACGAAGTTGCCGATGAATTGAAGGATAGTAAAATGGATAAAGCGAGTATTGAGAAATTAATTCCGTTTAAAGTTTTCACCGGAAATAAACCGACCAATTCTTTCTTGCTTAAAGAGATTACGCCATTTACTTTAGGATCATTGACCGCACTTTACGAACATAAGATATTTGTACAGGGAGTAATCTGGAATATTTACAGTTTTGACCAGTGGGGTGTAGAACTCGGCAAACAATTAGCCCAAAAAGTACTTCCACAACTTGAAAATAATAATAATGTAGAATCGCATGATGCTTCTACGAACGGATTGATTAATGCTTATAAAAAATGGAGGGCGTAAAAATCTTATCGAATTTTTGAAGAAAAGATTAAAGGTTTCGAATATTTTAGATGATTCCCATCGCTGCATAATACGCTGCACCAATCAAAGCAGTTTTATCGTTGAGTACTATTTTCACAGGAATGCTTTTTAGCAAATGTTCCATGCGACCGACATTGATAAAATTTTTGTAAAATTCTTTTTTATCGATTAAGTCAAGGATTTTTGGTGCAATTCCTCCACCAATATAAATTCCTCCCGTTGCTTTAGCTTTTAATGAAAGTTGAGCAGATTCTATTGCGAGATACCTTACAAAAAGTTGAAGCGTTTCAACACAAACAGCATCTTTATTTTCTTTGGCAGCAGTCGATATTGCGACGGATGGATCTTCATTTAGAAATTGTATGGTAAGCCATCCGGGTTCTTTTATGTCTCTATAAATTCGTAAAAATTGATAAATATTATGAATTCCCTGTCCAGAAACAACTCTTTCCCAACTGATATGGTCAAATTTTGTTTTTAAAAATTTCCATAATTCCACATCCAGTTCATTGCCTGGACTGAAATTGCAGTGACCACCTTCCGTCGCATAAGGATGAAAATAATCACCATCCCAATACATTCCCGCTTCACCAAGACCTGTTCCGGGAGAAATAATCGCTGCATTGCCTTTTTCTTTTTCACCTTTAGTCAGCATTTCAAAGTCCGAATCTTCAAGAGCAGACAATCCATAAGCATTGGCTTGCAAGTCATTGATAAGCGATATTCGTTTTATATTTAAATCTAATTCTAATTTTTTCGCGTCGATTTCCCAGGCAAAGTTTACACCGCGAACTTTATCACCATCAACCGTTCCGGCCACACCTAAACATGCGCAATTAATAGTAGAAGATTTATCTTCGTGAAAATGACGGATCGCCTTTACAAAAGAATTGTGATCACTTGTCGGATAACGTTGATTTTTAATGGAAACCAATTTTCCTTTTTGAATTTGGAAAAGTGCGAGTTCCGTTTTCGTTCCGCCAACATCGGCAGCTAAAACAATCCCAGCATTGGGTAATTTATTTTTCTGTGAAGGATAAGCCATCGGTAATTTGGCTTCTGAAATATCGGGTAAGGAAATTGATTTAAATTTCTCCATTTTTGATTATATTTAAAGTTCTCACCTTGTCAGAGAATAAGGTTTTAATATAAGTAATATTATGAAAATGCTAACCGGAATTTTAACAACTTAATAAAGTTTTTTCGGATTGCTGGAATTTATTATACTTGAAAATTAAATTTAGTGAAGATTTATGGAATCTCCATTCAATTTTCGGGCAAATTCTCCGGGATTTCCATTTTCGCTACGCCTATTCTGTCATCTGCCATTCCATAATATACATCAATTCTGTTTGGTTGTCCAATATCATCACGACGATCCGTTCCTGTGGGGAAAACCACATTTCCAACGATACCGATTTTTTCTGCTGCTAAATCTGGAACTAAAATAGGTTCAGCAGAACGATACAGTATTTTTTGGGGTCTTTTTTTCGATAGTATCATCACCCCTGCCGAATAGCAAAATTTCGGATTATCTTTTGTCGAATCTTTATCATTTTGCACGCCATGATAAACCATCAACCAACCATGTTTGGTCAAAACTGGAGGAGCACCACCACCAATTTTTAAATTTTCCCAGGGATAAATTGGCTGAGCGAGGCAATGATGAGAGGTGAATTTTGCATCTTTTAAAGAAGTATCTTTTCCTTCTCTGAGGTTAAAATATGAAATCCAGATACTTTCTTTTTGCTTGTCTATTTTTCTATTGTCAGCAAGTTTAACGGTTTCATCAGGAATACTTTCGGCAAAAAGTGGTCGGTGCAGCATCGCAATCGATTGATGATGGTGCGGACTGGGAAGTTCTGTTGGAAAAAAACTGGCGTCTTTATCGTCTACATTATTAAAATCGACTGGCTTATAATGCGTGTAATTGATCAAACCCATGCGTTCCCAGGTAAAAAGATCTTTTGACCTTGCCATCGCAATTCGTGGTCCATCTGGTCCATAAGCCGTGTAAGTCATAATGTAGTGTTCGACGGGTTCTACGTAGGTAATTCTCGGATCTTCACAACCTCCACCACCATTTGGTCGCTTCTCATAATCCATTTCAGGTTCGAGCGCAATTCCTAATCTTTCTACATCGACCGGATCTCCATCTTTATTAAAATTTACTCTTGCGATACCAATTCGCGAATAATTATCCTTAGCGACCAAACGCGGGAAGAGATATAGTTTACCATCTGGACCGCGAGTTACTGCGGGGTTCAGAACGCCTTCAACTTCCAGCTCATTTCCTTCTTCGGGTTTCATGATGGTACAAATTCTCTGCAGTTGGAAGGGTATCATTCTATTTTATTTTTTGGTTTAGAAACTGAACAGGCAATGATTGTTTCTATTATTCTTTTTGTCTCTTCGTCGTCTCTTACCTGGATGCAATCTACACCGGTTTTTCGGGCGGGATGATCATTGCCACCCTCAAATAATGCATCACCAATAAAGAGTATTTCAGGGATTTCTATACTCAGAATTTCCTCTAATTTTCTTATTCCGTAAGCTTTATCAATTCCGGGTTTCACGATGTCAATAGATGTTGTTCCTCCCATTCCGATAGAAAATTCTTTTAAGGTTTTTTTGAGGGGCTCCACAATTTTTTTGCGTTTTACAAAATCAGAATCCCAAACTTTTTTCTCTTCAAGCGGTGCATTTTGGCCTAAAGCAGAAAAGGTGATCTGACTTCCTCTATCTTCTATCTGATCTCCCCAAATTTTTTTAATATCGAGATGAGCTCCTTCAATCGCAGTTTTCAGATGATCGAGAATTTTTTTTCTTTCCTCTTCTGTAAAATTTTCTTCGTATAACTCCTTCCAGTCTTTCTTATATTCGTAAAATTTAGTTCCGCAAGTAGGAAGAATCGAAAGCTTTTTTAGTAATGCTTTTTTAGGTAATTGATTCAATACCTGTTTCTCAAACTGAGGCCAGTCTCCACCAGAAATAATCGCAACTTTTGCGACATTGAGTAAATTATTTAAAAGTTCGGACATTTCTTTATCAATAGCAGATTTACTCTTTGCTAAAGTTCCATCTAAATCAAATATAACGAGTTTTTTCATCTGCTTTAAAATTATTTTTTATCTGGAATTGTGATCTGCAGCAACATGATTTCTTCTTCGGGTTGAAGGTTAAGTTGACCAATAATTGCAGGCAATAACATCACTTCACCTTTACCAATTAAGTAATCTTGGTTGTTATATTTTATTGAACCTTTTCCTTCCGCGCAAACCAAAATAGTGGGTTCATCTTTAAAACCTACTGTAAATTCAGATTTGCTTTTAATGCGCCAAAGTTTAAAATGTTCATTATCGAAAAGTATTTCAGCATTTTTAAATTCTGGACTTTGCATAGGAACTACTGGTTTTATATCAACCTGATTAAAATCGATACAGGCGATGGCATTTTCTACCTGAAGCTCGCGAGGTTTCCCAGTTTTAGGATCATTTCTATCCCAGTCGTAAAGACGAAAAGTAACATCACTATTTTCCTGAACTTCGAAAACTACCGTTCCGCCAAGTGTATGAACCGTCCCGGAATGTATAAAGATAGCATCATCTTTTTTGGGTACAAAACTGTGAAGTCTGTTGGGTACCGATTTGTTTTTTATAGATTCTATAAGGTTTTCTTTCGTAGTTCCTTTTTTTAGACCTGCGTAGATTCGGCTGTCTTTACTGGTCTCCAAAACAACCCAGGCTTCGGTTTTCCCTGAATCGCCTTTTGGTATATATTGTTTTTGATCATCGGAAGGATGAACCTGAACCGATAATACTTCCTTGCAATCCAGAAATTTCAATAAAAGCGGGAAACGATCGGAATGATTCTCAATTTTACCCATTATTTCAACGGCAAATTTTTTCATCAATTCTGTTAAAGTTGTTCCTTTCAATTCTCCCTCGGAAACTTTGCTTGCGTGATCATCGCGGTCGCTCAATAACCAAGCTTCACCAATTGGTTCATTTTCAGGAAGTGGTTTCGAGAGTAAATGTGCCAGTTTTCTGCCACCCCATAAACGATATTGATAAATAGGATCAAATTTCAAAGGATAAATTGGAGTGCTCATCTTGATTTTTATTAAGATATTGAACAGATGTTTCTGTAATTTTAAAACCATCTACAAAAAGAAATTCACTTTTAATTGCTCAAAAAAATGAACGGATTAATGCAGTTTATTTAAAAAATAGTCACGTAAAGGTCACCAATAATCACGGAAATGGTGTTATATATTTGCTACAAAAGTTACATAAATGATAGATTATAATTCTACCTTAAATAAAAAAACGTACTTATAGAACAATATGACCTCGACAGATTTAGAAATAAAAACAAAAAAAATCGTCCCTTCTAAAAAGAAGAGACGACTAACACAAACAACTATAATAAACTAATAACCGAAAATTTCTTTCAGATGGAGTTTTTTGTAATCTCCGAGCTTTTTCAGATCGGCTTCCGTCAGATTTTTTTCTGAAGCAACAACCGAATAAGTGTAAGGTTTACCGGAAATATTCTTTTTGTAGAAATCATTCAGCTGGCTAAATTCCAGATTTCCTGCCTGATTATAAATATCCTCACGAATATCTTTATTCGTTCCCAGATCACGCGCTGCCAAGTAATCAAAGATGATATCGTCCTGCATAATTCTTTCGTTTTCAATATCTTTTTTAACCTGAACTTTTGCTAAGGAAAGATTCTCCGGAAATTTTGGCAAGTCTGTCAATAATTCATTCATCGCTTTTGTCGCATCGGCGAATTTATCGGACTGCGAACCAACATAAGCCGTTACAAAATAATGATCGTCTTTTTTTCGTGGACTCACATACAATGCGTACGTACTATAAGCTAAAGCTTTACTCTCGCGGATTGTTTGGTTAACGATCGTTCCCATTCCTCCACCGAAATAATTATTGAAAACTGTAATTAATGGTTGGTTTTTCGCGTCGTAAATTCCAGAATTTCTTGTCCATTGCGTTTCTGCCTGAACCATATCGTAATCAGCAAACAAAACCTGTGGTTTTTCCGTCATGATCTGCGTGAAAACTTTCGCAGTTGGTGGTGTTGCGAACTTCTTTGGAATTGCATGAAACTTTTTCAATTTTGAAATTAAGGCAGTCAAACGTTCCGGACCGTAATAAATGATCGTTTGGTCGTAGCTGTTCAACTTTTTGATGGTTTCTAGCAATTCTTTCGCCGTCACTTTATTTAACGCTTCATCAGAAAAATTATAATTGAATTTATTGTCTTTTCCATAAGACGAATAACTTATTAATCCCTGAAGAATCGCGCCTTTGTTATTCTTCATATCCGTTCTGGATTTCGTTAATCTGGCTTTCAATGCAATAAGCGCTTCTTCATTCGGAACTGCATTTACCACAAGATCTTCATATAATTTCACGGCTTTATCGAAATTTTCCTGCAAACCTTCAATCGTTACCATGGTAAAATCTTCGGCGGTCATAATGTTGAAGCTGCTTGCGATCTCATAAAATTCTTTAGAAATATCTTCGGAAGATTTTTTATTGGTTCCTAAAAACTGCAAATATTTCGCGGCAAGATCCTGTTTCAGATCGTTGTTTTTTCCGATTTTATAGCGGTACCGAAGTCTGTACAATTGATTGTCTTTATTCTGAACGTAAAGAACTTCTGCACCACAAATTTTTGCGCGCTGAATATCTTTATCATAATTCAAAAAGACAGGTTTCACTTCTTTGGAAGGCATTTCGTCGGTCATTTTTACGAAAGCACTTTGCTTATCGGTATTTGTTTCTACCGGCGTGATCACTGGCTTTACAATTTTTGCAGTTTCCGGAGATTCTCCTTTTCTCTTGTAAACTGCCACGTAATTATCGGCAAAATATTTATTTGCAAAATCTACGACCTGTTGCTTGGTGATTTTAGATAAAGCATCCGTTGCTGCAACCTGAGTTTGCCAATCTAATTCATCAGTAAAAGCCTCCATCAAAATATCTGCACGTTCACCATAGCGCTCACTCTGCATAATTTCGGCCTTCTTTCTGTTATTGATGATTGAAGTCAATAATTCCTGATCGAAATTTCCTGACTTTAAAAGTTCCATTTGCTGGAATATTAAAGTTTTTACTTCCTCTAAAGTTTGTCCGGAAGTTGGTGCGCCAGAAACGGTGAAAACGCCATAGTCGATCAAAGGTAAAACGCTAACCGATGCCCACAACAATTTCTGTTTTTTAACCAGATTCAGATCCAGCAAACCTGCTTTTCCGTTGCTTAAAATATCACCAACCAATTCTGCGATCAGAATATCTTTGTTCTTATTATTTGGCAAACGGTAACCTATCATTACTTTTTCCGCATTTGGACCAACTACTTCTTTGATAATTGGCTTTGTGATCGGCGTTTCCTGTACAAATTGATAAGGCGTAATTTCTTTATTTTTTAAATAAGAAAAATCCTGATCAATTTTTTTAATGATTTCATCCGGATTAAAATCTCCGGAAAGAATCAATCCCATATTATTGGGTACATAATAATTGTTATAATATTTTCGGATCTCTACTAAGGAAGGATTCTTCAAATCTTCAACCGTTCCGATGGTGGTTTGTTTTCCGTAATTGTGATTCACAAAAAGATTCGCCAATAAAGTTTCGAAAGCCTGCGCTCCATCATTGTCTAAGTTTCTATTCTTCTCTTCGTAAACTGCTTCCAGTTCCGTATGGAAAATACGTAAAACAGGATTTCTGAAACGTTCTGCCTGAACTGCTAAATACTTATCTAAGGAATTCGTCGGGATATCATCCGTATAAACCGTTTCTTCAAAACTTGTAAATGCATTTGTCCCCTGCGCTCCCATCGAACTCATCATTTTATCGTATTCGTTCGCGATCGAATATTTCGACGCTACGCCAGAAATGGAATCAATTTGATGATAAACGGCTTTTCTTTTCGCCTCATCTTTTGTTTTATTAAAGACTTCATACAGCGCATCGATCTTATCAAGCTCCGGTTTTTCTTTCGCATAATCCAGCGATCCGAATTTGTCGGTTCCTTTGAACATCATGTGTTCGAGGTAATGCGCTAAACCGGTGTTCGTAGAAGGATCGGTTTTACTTCCGGCTTTTACCGCGATGAAAGCCTGAATTCTTGGCTCTTTTGGGGTTGGACTTAAGATCACCGTCAAACCGTTTTTCAAGGTGTAAAAACGTGCCTGCATTGGATCATTTGTGACATATTTGTAGGTGTAACCGTTTGCGGTTTCCGTTTTCCAAACATGTTCCTGCGCGTTACTGAGTACCGAAGTTCCCAGTGCACACAGTAGAATAAATAAACATTTAATTCTTTTCATTTAACTTTCTATTTATTTTTTATTTTTAGTTTCTTTTTAATCTCCGTTTTAATCTTAAAGATTTTTTAACGCAAAAGCGGAAGAAATTTCTTTAAGATCAAAGAACGGATAATCGCTTATTTTTTATTTTTTTTAAAGTAATCTAAACCACATTCCAGGAAGTTTTTGAAATCTTCTTTTGGCATATAACCTGAAACTGGATTGTTAATAATTTTTCCGTCTGGCGTAACCAAAACATAATGCGGTTGAGAATTATTATTAAAGTTGACTTGCTGAAACATACTCCATTTATCGCCAATTGTTTTAATTTTTTTCATTTTGCCGCCGCCCATATCAATCGTTATTTGTTGATCTTCTGGCAATGCTTCTTTATCATCAACATACAATGATACAAGGACAAATTCATTTTGAAGCGTTGGTAAAATATCCGGTTCATTCCAAACGAATTCTTCCATTTTACGACAGTTTTCACATCCGTAACCCGTGAAGTCAATCATGATTGGTTTGTTTTCTTTTTTCGCTAACTCTAAAGCAGTAAAGAAATCGTGTTCGGAATGCATTCCGTAAATTCCGTCGGATTCTTTATGGAAATAACTCACATTCACTGGAGGTAAAATCCCTGATAATAATTGAAGTCGCGGTCTTTCGGAAGGAATCAATCCCTGAATTAAATAGACTATAAATGCTACGCCTAAAACTCCGAAACCTTTTCTTGTCCAGGAGATCTTGGCTTTTTTATCATCATGCGGAAATTTGATAATTCCGAATAAATACAGAACCAAACCGATGGTAATTAAAATCCACAAAGCGATGAACAATTCTCTTTTTAGTAAGAATGTTTTGGTTACAAGATCTGCTTTGGAAAGGAACTTTAAAGCCAATCCAAGTTCGATGAAACCTAAAACCACTTTAACGGTATTCATCCAGCCACCAGATTTTGGTAAACTTTGTAAAGCCTGCGGAAATAATGCGAGAAGTCCAAAAACGATCGCCCAGGCAAAACCAAATCCTGCTAAAGCGAAAGTCAATAACATGGGAACATTTGCAGAACCTGTTACGGCGCTTCCTAGTAAACTTCCTAAAATTGGACCTGTACAGGAAAATGATACGATCACTAAAGTTAAAGCCATAAAAAATATACCGATCATTCCGCCTGCTTCTTCTGCTTTGGAAGATTTGTTGGCAATTGAACTTGGTAAAGTGATCTCGTAATAGCCGAAGAAACTCCCTGCAAAAAATATAAAAATGATGAAGAACGCAACGTTCAGCCAAACTGAAGTCGAGATCTCATTAAATATATTCCCCGCAATTCCATCGATAATATGGAAAGGAACACTTAGCAAAACGAAGATCAACAGGATGAAAAACCCGTAGATAAAAGCATCTCTTTTCCCTTTTGATTTGTCTTTATTTCCTTTCGTAAAGAATGAAACTGTTAATGGGATCATTGGGAAAACGCACGGTGTTAACAACGCGATCAATCCACCGATAAATCCGAGTAAAAGATAAGACCAGTAATTTTCGGACGGTGTTTCTGCCGCGATTCCACAATCTGTTAAAGGATTTTGTAAATCGATGCTTGCCACTTTTAACTGGTCGCCTTGATCAGCAACCGAAGTTTGCAAGTCGGTTTTTGTGTCCTCTAAAACTTTTCCGTTTTCGATTGATTTTTCGAAACTTAAAGTGTTTGGTGCTAAACAAATTTTATCGTCGCACGTTTGGTAGTAAATTTCAGCTTCTACTTTGGCTAATTTCGAAGGATCTTTAACCTTAAATTTTTGTTTAAAGTCAGCTTTTTCAGAGTAATAAATAATTCGTGCTTTAAAAGCTTTTGAATATTCATCATGCTTTTCACCGATCTCTTCTACGCCACCAATGAGCTCAACATCGCTTCCCGAAACTTTAATTTCGGTGGGAATCCCGGAGTTTGGCGGTAGATCTTTCGAATAAATATGCCAGTTCTGATCGATGGTCGTGTGAAAAACGGCTTCGAAAACATTGTCTCCCAAAGCATTGATCTTAAAATCAACTTTGACAGGATCTTTGACTTGCGCCGTAAATAACAAACTGAAAAGTCCTATAAACAGGAAAAAAAACTTTTTCATAATGTGGAGGAACTTAATTTTAGAAAAAACTGCTGGTTTAGAAATGGGAAAAAAATTTTAATATGAAGAAACCAGTTCTTTAAACAGCCAGCAGTTTTAGATTTTTATTTGATGAATTTAGAAAGTGTACGATCTAAATCGAATTCACGAAGTTCATAGTTCGAGGCTACGATTTTTCCGTTTTGATCTATTAAATAACTTGCAGGAATACCGGTAATACCGTAATCTACAACTTGTGGATTTCTAAATTCGCCTTCAAGAATTACATTAGGCCAAACCGTTTTTTCAACATCCAAAGCTTTGATCCAGGCGTCGTTTTTAGAATCTAAAGAAACCGATAAGATTTCTAATCCTTTCCCGTGGTATTTAGCATAAGCCTTTTTTAAATTAGGAATTTCGCCTCTACACGGTCCACACCAACTTGCCCAGAATTCCAAAATGGTATATTTATTTTTAGCAACCATATCTGCTAATTTAATTTCGTTGCCATTTCTGTCTTTCCCGGATACATTTTTGTACATGCTGCCAACTGTGACCGTTTTCGCATTGTCGCCCATCGTTTTGAATTCGTTCATCATCTTTTCATAGTACGTGATGTAATCACTTTTTCCAACTTCTTTTTTGTACTTATCAAGTCTTGCCAGGATTTTTTCTGCAGTGTAATCTTTGTCGCTGATCATCGTAGAAGCGATCGCTTTTGCCATTGGTGGATTATCTTTCGCAACAACTTCTTTCAAATAATTGTTTTTAATTTTATACACCTGATCACCTACTTTGTTGACGATTTTACGTGCTTCTTCCACTTTAGCCTCATCATTCATGTCAAGATTGGTGAACTGCTCTTTCGAAACCTTTCTTCTTTCTAGATTTAATTTAGCATAATTGGGATCTTTCTCATAGCCATAAACGATACTCTGAATTTTTCCACCTGTGATGTAAGTATTCATATCACGGTCTTTAATATTGATATTGATATTATCATTTTCCAGAATGAAAGGAATGTAAAGATGCAATTTATCATTACTGACACCTGCTGGTGCAGCTTCTGCAGCCTTTCCTTTAAAAACGAAATTACCGTCTTTGTCTGGTGTAACACCTACTATTTTTTCATTTTTATAGTCTAAAAGATAAAGTGAATCTGCTTTAAATTCGGCGGGTAATTTAACCGTCACCTGATACTCAGATTTTTCTTTGGAACACGAAACCGCAGTTGCGGCGAAGACTAATGAGAGAAGAAAACTTTCTACTAATTTTTTCATATGTAATTTCTTATTTTTTTTATTGTCCTGTGGAATCACCAATCAACATGTTTCGTTTTTGATTTTTGTTAATGGTGATCTCCTATTTTTATTTATATAATTTTTTAATTCTAGTTTTGAGGCATATCAGGATTAAACTTTAAAACTTGCGCCGGAATTGGCATGATCAGTTTTCTGGAATTGGCTTCTGCCGTAATCGTAATATTATTGTTACCCTGAACTTTATGGATGGCGGTTTTAGCAAATGCAGATTCTAGATTTTCCCGTTTTAGATCAAAAAGTCGCGTGTTGGTGTAGATCATTTCACGACGGCGTTCTTCTAAACAAAATTTAGTCAAAGCAGTCGCAGTTGGAAAATCATCTGTTGAGAGTTGCACATTATCCAAAACTCTTTTGTCGCGCAAAGAATTCAATAAATTTATTGCAGTATCGGCGTTTCCTAAACGTGCTTCGGCTTCTGCAAGCGTAATGTACATTTCCGGAACAGAAACAGAAGTCGTTCCTTTAAAGTTATAGTCATAACTTCCCATGATATATTTAATAACCGTTTCACCATTGATGATGACAGGATTTTCGATAAACTGCTCGGTTAATCGGATGTCACTACCGTCTTGTGGAAATATAGATACAGCATCCTCACTCAAATAACCATTTCCAGGCTGGTTCATGCTGTGAGTTGCGTACTGCTCATTAAGTTTGATAGAAAGATTGTCATTTGAAAAACTGGGTTGCGTATAATCGACGAGTGTAGAATTTTTTGCCAAAGCCATTTCTGCATACTTCTTTGCATTTTCATAATCACTTTTATAAATATTTGTTCTTGCCAAAAGCGCGTAACCTGCCGCAACTGTCGGTAACAATTTGATATCTGAATTATCAGGTAAATTTTTAATTGCGATATTTAAATCGTTAATGATCTGGGTATAAACGAAAGCTACGGTTCCACGGGAAGGTAATTTTTGGGTAACATCAGCTTTTAAAACCAAAGGAACTCCCAAATCGGTACCTGCAGAACTTGCAGTATATTGCTTTGAGAAAGTATTAACTAAGAATAAATATTCATAAGCTCTGCCATAATAAGCCTGTGCTTTTATTTTTCTTCTCAATTCTTCGGTATCTCCCGCTGCTAAAGTGGCACCGTCTACTTCTTCGATAATTTTATTGAAGGTGTAGATATTTCTGTAGGCATCATTCCACGCAGAATTGGCAACGGTAGGATCAGCGTAACGATAATCGCTCCATGAATACAATGCAAAGTTGGTATTCAAAGGATTGTTCACGTTTCCAACTTCTGTGGAAGAGAGATAAAAATTGTCGTTCGAGTAGTGAAGAACCTGTTCGTTACCCGTAACATTGGGACCGGAATCTCCGCCGATAAGTAATAAGCCATAATCGGCAACTGTTGTTGGGATTACATAGCCTTTTGGCACCACATCTAAATAATCGCGGCAGGAAAAGAGCAGTAAACTTCCTACCAACAGTAACATATATTTTTTCATTTTCTTTAAATTAAATTTTATTAAAAGCTAACATTAAGTCCTAAACTGAAGGTTTTTGGAGTTTTGTAATATCTGTAACCCAAACCGTGAGATTCCGGATCGATTCCTTCTTTATTTTTCGTCCAAAGGAAAAGATTGTTCGCTCTAAGATTCAAAGTGAATTCACTGAAGCCAAAGCTTTTACTTAACCCTGCAGGAATGGTGTAACTTAAGATCACATCACGCAGTCTGATAAAATCGCCGTCGATAATGTTTTTCGTAGAATATTTTGCGAAAGAATACGGTTGCGTACTGTTGATTCTTGGGATGTTGGTAGATAATTCATCACCTGGATTTTGCCATGCATGTGCAGCATCTGCGTTCACCAATGAGATCTCATCATACAATGATTCTCCATTATAACTGTCTTTCAATAAAGAAAATCCTCCCTGATAAACAAACATGAATGATAAACCAAAACCTTCATAATTAATGGTGTTATTCAACGATGCGGTATATTTTGGTAAAGTAGTTCCACCAGAAACAAGATCGTCCTGAGAGAATTTAACACCGAAAGAATCATCAGTCAACTGAACTAAACTTCCGTCTTTTTTTCTGATCAAACCGTAACCTTGATTATCAACTCCGGCGTAATCTAAAACTAAAATAGAGTTTGGTTCAAATCCTTCAATATTCTGAACCTGTCCTAAAATCTGTCTTACTGAACTTTGGTCAGAATAAGATTCAGTAACTTTCCCTTTATTGTAACGGAAATTCGCTTGCGTGCTCCAGCTGAATTTTTCATTTTGAATATTCTGGGAAGTAAGAGAAACTTCATAACCATTATTAATGATCGAAGCACTGTTTTTAATTAAAGTCGGAGCTCCCAAAGTAGGATCGGCTGCAATAATAGAAAGCAGATCATGAGAATCTTTTTTGTAATAATCCAACGCTAAAGTCACGCGTTTTTTAAGGAAGGAAAGATCGGTACCTAAATTCAAAATATTCGTGCGTTCCCATCTCAAATCTGAAACTTTGTAATTCTCTATAGAAAGTCCTGCATTATAATCGGTGACGTAACCCTGAACAATTTTGCCCACATCATAAGGACCGTATTTATTGGCAATATTTCCATTAACTCCATAAGAAGCTCTCAAATCGATGGTGTTTTTATTAGCACCCAAAAATTCTTCAGCTCCTGCTCTCCATTTTCCTGCAACAGACCAGAATGGTTTGAAACGGTACTGAGGATCTGTTCCGAAAAAGTTAGACTGATCGATCCGCGCACTTCCTGTTAAAACATATTTATTTTTGAAGGAATAATTGGCGTTCGTGTACATCGAAACAAAACGGTCATCAAGATCAACCAACTGATCAAAAAAGTTAACTCTTTCTAAGAATCCCCCTGGATTATAAACATCAAACAACAGGGAATTTGCAAAGAGTTTGTCGGTCTGTACAAAAGTATTGCTGTTTCTGTTGTATCCAAAAAAGTCGCTCACTGTTCCTACAGTATGATTTCTTTGAACTTCACCTCCAATAATTGCATTGATGTAATGATCGCCGAATTTTTTATCATAATCTGCCTGAAGTCGCAGTAAATAGTTGGTTACATCAGTTTTATTCTCAATCTTTCTTCCACCAAGTGGTAATAAGGTTTTCTTGATGTTTCCAGTTGTTTCAAGAAGCTGAGTCGTATTATTGAGCAGGGAAAACATTTCGTTTGAATCACCGTCTGCAATTCTTTCGTTCGTGCTGCTGCTTTTAGAAAACTGGCCGCCAAATTTTAAATTTATGTCAGAAGTCAATTTGTAAGTAAACATTCCCTGAACCCGCGAAATAAAACTGTCTGTAGTGTTCGTATATTTATTGAAATCATTGACCGGATAATAAGTTTCGTCATAAAGACCCAATTCTTTTAATCGCAGGATTTCGTAAGGAGTTTTACCACCATAACTATTGGTTGTATCATAGTTTAATGGTTTATAAACAGGAAGTGCTTCTCCATTTGGTCCATAAAATTTCTGATAAGAACTTATTCTGAAAACATTACTCAGATCATTCGGATTATCGCTGTAAAAATCAACCGGTGTCAATTTATCATTTCTCAGCGTAAAATTAGTTTGCAAGTCTAATGATAATTTCGGTGATAATTTAGCGTCCATCACGAAATCAAAAATACCTTTATTGTTTTCGGACCCCTGAATATTTCCGTACTCTTTGGTATAATTCAAAGAAGTTCTGTACTTAAATGAATCACCGCCACCGGAAGCAGAAATGTTGTGCTGAGAAATCATCGGCGTCTGAAGATATAATCTTCGCAAATCGTTGGTATTATCTCTGCTTCGAAGAACGCTCAGTCTCAAATCTAACTGGTCCTGCGTAATTCTTCCCTGTTGAAGATCTGCATAAAGAAGATAAACTTCGTTGGTAGAATTTGAAAAAGTGTTCCCCAGATAATTGTAAGGATCATTGAATTCGCTTTCATAATCGTAAAGCAAACCGCCGGATCCGATAACCGATTTAGGAGAAATGCTTTGTATATCTACGAGCTGAGAAGAATTTACACGATTCATCGCATAATTTAAATCTACTTTATCACTGATAGAATAATTCGTCGTATAACGGAAAACCGTCTCACCTTTTTTTCCTTTTTTTGTCGTGATCACAATCACCCCATTGCTTGATTTAGCACCGTAAATTGAAGCTGAAGCAGCATCTTTTAATAAGGTAATGCTTTCAACTTCGTAAGGATTAATACTGTTGATATCGCCATCATACTGAAAACCATCTACCACAATTAAAGGTTTTGTATTTCCAGAAAGGGTTGCAACTCCTCTTAAATTGAATAATTTAGAACCAGGATTTGAAGGATCTGAATAAACCAAAAGCGCGGGAGTTAGACCTTCCAAAGAACTTACAATATCTGGATTTCCACGACGCTGAAAATTTTGCATGTTCACCGTGGTGTAAGAAGCAGCGGCTTTATTGGGATCAACTCTTTGATAACCCGTGATCAGAACGCCTTCTATCGCTGTTTCATTCGCAGATTCCGAAAGAAGCGGTTCCAAAACAAAATCTAAAATATTACCATTCACTTTTACTCTTTCTGAAAGCGTACCTCTTGTAATCAAAAGAATGTCTCCAAGTTTTGCTGGAATAGTAAAGTTTCCGTTCTCATCTGCAACAGTAGATCTCGAAGTAAATAAATTTGAAACCTGAGCATTCGCAGAAGCAACATTACCGGTTTCAGAGATCTTCCCTGAAACCTGCATTTCTGTAATTTCACTTACGATGATCTGCTTTCCAACTACCGTGAATTTTAATCCTGTTTTTCTGGTCAGTTCAGAAAGATAAGCCTGTATGTTATCATCCTGATTCTCAAGATTAATTTTTGCGTCTGCATTGAAAAGTTCCTTTTTATAAAAAATGCTGTAACCTGTTTTCTTTTCAATGGTTTTAAAAGCGTTTTCAATGGTAACGGAATCTTCTGAGGTTGAAATTTGTGCCTGCGTAAGACCAAACAATAAAAAACTGGCGGCAATACCCAAACGAACGTTCGGAAGTCGTAACCTGCTGTGGTATGTTTTCTTCATGATTTTAAACGAATCTATTTTATTAATTTTTTGAAATAAGAATGAGTTTACTTCCGTCTCTCTGAATTTTGCAGTTCAGCAAGATTTGAAGTGTATTGGTGATCTGATCAAGATTTTCTATTTTATAAGTTCCGGAGAAGTGAAAATCGTTCGCTTCTAATTGATTGCGGATGATTTGAAGTCCGTAAACCCGCTCTATTTTGCTCAAAACTTCATCTGTGGTGTTATCTTCGAAAGAAATCTCTTTATTCAGCCAATCCATATCCTGTTTCGGCGTTGCTTTTTCTACCATTAAGGTTTTAACTTCTGGACCGAAATTTATTTTTTGTCCCGGAACAAGGATTTTTTTCGCCGCAATTAATTTTCCGCTGACTTCAATTTTTCCTTCCACGAGATTTACGAAAGCTTCGCTTTCAGTTTTATAAGAGGAAATATTAAATTTTGTACCCAAAACTTTCGTTGTAAACTGCTCTGTTTCTACATAGAAAGGATGAGCCGCATCTTTCGCAACTTCAAAGAAAGCCTGTCCTTTTAAATTAACTTTTCGGGAATTGCTTTTTACGAAGTCGGACTCAAAAGCGATCTGAGTTCCTGCATTCAGTAAAATTTGAGTTCCATCTATTAACAGAACTTTTAGGTTTTTCCCGTTCGGAACATTAATGGTCAAATTGCTCGAACCCGTATTATTGAGCATTCTTAAAGTCCCATTCTCATACTTTGCCAACTGAACTTCCTTTTCATCAGATAAAAACTGAACATTTTTGGAAGCATTGAAAGTTTTGTAATCACCGTTTATGGCAACACTAATATGGTCTGCACTTGGAGTAGAAATGCTTTGTGTATTAAATTTCCAAATAAAGCCAACCGAAATCAAAAGCAACATCACTGCAGCAATCATCATATAATTACGATTAAACAAACCGATATCTTTCGGTTTTACTAACTCTTTATAATTTGGTTGTATGGTGTAGAGATAATTAGCTTTTGCGTAAACTTTAAATTCTTTTTTGTTGGCGGGGATTTTCAACCATTCATCTAATATTTGTTGATTAATTTCAGAGATCTCTCCTGAAAAATAATCAGTAATAATCTTTATAATTTCTAAATTTTCGCTCATTAGTTTTACATTTGCTTATTAGTATGATGCATAGCATTTATAAATCCCCTACTCATTTTTCATATTTATTAATTTTATTTTAAAAATTTTTCATTTTGTTTGGTATAGTCGATGATAAGAAGTTATTTGATTCCATTAAGAATAATTCGGAAATTGCTTTTAAAGTAGTTTACGAGGAATATTTTGCCAAACTCACCCAGTTTATTACCAGAATGTCGCAAGACAGTGATCTTGCAGAAGAAGTGGTGCAGCAAACCATGGTTAAAGTCTGGGAACAGCGGGATAAAATAGTTTTAACAACCTCTCTCAAATCTTATTTGTATAAGATGTCTTACCACGAATATTTAATGTATTTACGGAAAAAAAGTAAATTTCCGAATATTGAAGATGTCGTAATAGAAGCCATCGACGAAATAAGTGATGAGAATGACAATGAGATTCTTTTAGAAAAAATACGTCGTGAAATTGATAAACTTCCCCCAAAATGCCGCGAGGTTTTTATCCTGAGCAAAGTAGAAGGGTTAAAGTATAAAGAAATTGCGGAGAAACTTAATATTTCTACAAAAACGATTGAAGTACACATGACAAAAGCTTTAAAAGCTATTCGGGAAGCTTTTTAAAATCAAATTTTACAAACTTTGTTTTTAGCATTTTCGATTAAAAATACGAGAGACAACGAAATTAAAATTGAATCAATGTCAAACGAAATATTAAGAGACTTGAAGGGTGAAAACAATAATTCTGGAAAATTATATAGAACGCTTTTCAAAAGATTTATGTGAATTTAATAAACAATAAACCTTACGGTGTGAACCACTATATATTCCTAAAACACTTTAAACAATCCCCAATTTACTCCCTGATCTTAAAAACGGGGACTAAAATAATCAGGTTTCTTTAAATAATTAAATCTTGTCTTTAAAGAAAATTATATTCACAATTTACAATATTCTACTTCCGAATTTTATATTATTTATTTTAAATTAAAATTTGCCATTATTTAAAAAAAATATTTATCTTTAAACTTTAAGTAGTAACATTAAAAAAAATAAGATTATGGCAATGTTTGATTATGGCGTTGGTGGTAACGAAGTAAAAGTTGACGCTAACGAAGCAATAACACATATTCAGGAAAATAGATCTTTGATCGTAAGTAAACTTACAGAAGAAGAGCCTTTTGCGCCAGAAATAGTGAAGGGCTTAAAAACGGTAGAAGATGTCTTCAGACATTTTAAACCTTCAGTTGGTGTACAGCATGAAACTGAAGATGGAACTATTGTAGATGAAGAGTTTAGATTTAATACTGTAGGTGATTTTACACCAAAAAGTTTAACTCAAAATTCAGAATATCTAAAAAAATTGAGTGTTGAGCAGGAGCAATATAATAAGATTTTAAGACAACTAAAAAATAACAAAATTTTGAAAAAGATTTTGACAGATGATGCTACCAGAAACGCACTGGTAGATGTTTTAAAAGACGTGGCAGGAGAATTGAAAAACGATAACTAAGTACAGATGGAAAATAGTAAACAACAGGAAAGTCAAAAAGAACAAGGTCAACAGCAAGGGAAACCGCAACACAAGCAAAGTTCACTGGATGAATTAAATAAAGTTGGTGGTTTTAATTTTATTGAAACAGTTGTAGATGGCGTTGCCAATATGAATCCAACCCGAAAAGCGCGGAAAGAAATTTTTCTTAACGACAATAATAAAGGAACAGAGCGAAAAGATTTATTACAAAAACTGAACTTATGGATTTCCCTCCTCGAAAGTGGAGATTCTGCTGATGTTATGGCAGAAGCTTGCAAAGATAAAGCATTATCTGCAGAAAAAAATCTGAAAAGTAATCTTAAAAACACCTTAGACAGTGTTCGTGAAATGGAAACCAACTACAGAACGGTTGCCCAGTTTTACAAAAATACAGAACTCGATAAAGTTGACAATGTAAGCATCGTAAATGCCTCCATGGATCAACTGACAGATCTAGATAATCCACTTTTTATAGAAGCAATTGGGGACGAATTTAAACAAAATTATGACCGTTTAGATCTTCGTGACAGTTATTCTATTCTGGCTTTACCAGGATATTTAGGATCTAATAAAGTAGTGGAGAAGTGGGCAAAAATATGTAATGAGAATAAGGTGATGATGGTCACCGATTTTGCTAATCTTGATAAACCTGATGATGTTGTAGATCTTTTTCATTCTGCAAATCTTACAGGTGGCGAACTGCACAGGAGTAATGTCATCATGACCACAAACTGGCTGGTTGGAAGAGGCAGAGCAGAAGAAGTTGGCGAAGAGGAAAATGTAGATCTTCCACCTTCAACCTCTTTGGCCGGAAAAATTCACAGAACTTTGATGTCGCAGGTCGCAGCAGGTAAGAAGCACGGTAACATTAATGAAGTAGATGCTGTAAAATTTGATTTGAAAAAAAGTGAAATTTCTCAACTTGAAAAAATGGGCTTGGTTCCTATGGTAAGCGAGTACGGAAAAATCATGGCATTCTCTGCGAAAACATTATTTACAGGTGATAATATCGGTTTACAGACCTATTCTGTAGTGCGTGTTTTTGACTATGTGACTAAAGTGCTTTTAGATTTCTTAAATAGAAGAGCTTTTGAAAACTGGACGCCGAAAAATGAGGATGATCTTAGAAAACAGATCGTTACTTTCCTCGACGGTATCAAAGGTGCCGATAAATTAATCGAGAAATTTAAAATTGTGCGTTTTGAACAGGACAAAGTAAATAAAGACAGAGTTTGGTTAGATATTAGAATGACTCCTTACTTTCCGACCAAAAGTTTTGTTATAAAACTTGATGGTCACAAAGGTGATGATGGTAACGAATGGGAATCTGAATACCAGCAGGAATAAGTGTAAAATTTTACAATTTAATATATGGGATATATTTCTTCGGAGTGTATCCCATTTTATATGTTTATTTTTTTCTTTTAAATTTAATTTGATGGCTGGAATTTAAAATTAGAATTTATAAGTGTTAAATTAATTATTTAATTAAAAATGTAGGAATGAAGAAAGATGATTTAGGATTTATCAAACTAAAAATTGAAGGTGTTTTTAATCTTCAGCAGGTAGCCTCTGAATATAATCTCACCAGTTTAGAATTGGTGACCTTTCATAATAGATTTTGTTCCATTGCAGAATTATTACCCATTTCTCTGCCAAAACATGTCGAGTATGTTTATTTACCAGCCCAAAATTTTCAGGTTCGAGAGGTGAGACTTCTGAAAAGTACCACCCTCAATTTACCAAAAAATGTTACGGTTAAAAAATATGGTGTTCTCATTAAATACTTACCAAAAGAACTGCAAATTCATTATCAGGTTAATGTAAAGCATAATTCGGAATTTGTAGAGATTACCAAAGAAAAAACCTATGTTAATGATCAGGAAATTGATCAGACTGTTGAGCAGCTTTTTGAGAAAGCAGAACAGGCTTTGTACCCCATGCAGATTTCGACAGACCAAAGCGGACGGTTAGATCATATTTTAAATAGTAAAACAATTGCCGACAATTGGAAAAAGGATTGTGAACCTAAATTAAGGGAATATTACCAATCTGATACCGCAGATAAAATTTTCCAGAAATTGGATGTAGCTTTTTCTGATTTAGATACAAAGCTGGAATTATTGAATAGAAATATTTTTTTCAAACTTTTTTTTCTGAACGTCTATCAAAATTATTCAAACGTCCTGAAAGAAGATTTCAAATCAATTTATTTTGCAAATCTTAAGGAAGACATCACGTTTAAGACAAAATACAACTTAGAAAAAGAATATACGACAGGTGATAAAATTGCTTTAAACATCACCGGATACGAAGAGGAAAATATTTTTAATAAAGATAGAGAGAAGGGAAAATTAGATTTAGTTTACAAATTTCACAAAGAAACGCATGAAATCTTTTCGATAATTGGTTTTATTTCCGCATTTGAAAAAAATGTGGAATATAAGATTATTTTTCAATTGTATGAATTGGAATATTCTTAGTAAATTTAGGAATCTCTAAAAAACACAAAATGAGTGAAAAACATTTAGTATGCCAAGGCGCCATTTGCAGTTGCAATTTCGGTACTGTTCCCGACAAGTTAAAAGTGCTCACGCAATCAAAGCGCTTCATCAATGATAAAGATGGAAGCACCAAATTGATGGCGACTAATATGGATATTGGAGCTGCTACTTTCGAAAAAAACACTTTTGGTCCCTGCAAAATGCAACCGATTCCGGGAGGTGGTTATAAACCCTGCCAAATAATCGTCACTACCTGGACTGGTTTTTACGAGAAAATTACCTTGCAAGACAATAATGGAAAAGCGCTGCTGGAAGACAGCAAAGCAACCTGCCCGATTGGTGGACCTGATTGCATTAAAATCGATAACCACGGCCAAATTTCAGAAGTTTCTCAGCAAAATGTGGAGAATGCGGATAAGGAGGTGTTGGCGGAGTTGATGCCGTTCGTTGATTTGGGGGAGGAAGAAGAGGAATTGGCTGAAGATGATTTGGTAAAACTTTAAAAGAATCCCTATGAATATCACTGGTAATATACGTCCATTTGCAAATACGCAATATTCCTATACCTTAACTAATATTAAAGGAAAGGTCTCTGTGAAATTGTGGAAAATAGAGTATAATGGAAAAACTTTAAGTACGAATGTCATAGGAAGTTTTAAATTTCATCAAAACCTTGCGGGAAAGACTGTAAAAATTATTGCAATTACCATTCAAAATAAAAAAGAAATTGCTTACAGTACCTTTCTAACAATCCTTGCTGGAAAACCGAAAGTAATTTCTTTACAATGGCAGGATTCTAAAGGTAAACCCATAGGAAACAGAACTGTCAAATATTTAGACAAAGTTAAACTTGCAGTAAAAACAACTAATATTCCCGTTGGAGATTCCTTAAAAGTTTCTGTATTTGAAGATGATACCACTGGAGACAGACCAATGGGAACTTATGATACCAGTGCCGTAAATGAAAATGGATTTGCATACCTTTATTTTAATCATCTCAGTTTATATCAAACAAAATTAAATGATAAAGATTGGATCGATGAAAGTGAACACGAATATTATGTAAAAATAGAATACAGAAATCATATCTCGCAAACTGAAGAAAAAATTCAACTTACCGTTCATAATGAACTTAGCAAGTCATTAGATAAACCGCAAATTACAAATAAGCCTGTGGTAGTGGCTAAAGTGGAAACTACAGTAAAAACTCCCACAAATCCCGTTAATTTTACATTTGGAATTTTTATAGATGGTACGCTGAATAATATGTATAATACAGAATTATATTATAAATTAAAAGGCAAGCAACAAACTAAAACTACAGGACTCAAAGCAAATGTAAATGCAGCCGGCATTTATGACGACCATGGCAGTCCAAAATTAAAAGACAGCAGTTATGAAAATGATCTTTCAAATCCTGCAATTCTTTTTAAAAATTACGACGAGAATCCAAGTTCAAAAATTTTTAAAATATATACTGAAGGCATCGGAACAAATTCTGCTCCGAAAGCACAGGGGACTGAACTTAGCGAAAAAGATTATAAGGGAGATGATTTGGCTGAAGGTCCAGGGTTTGGAATGGGAAGCGCAGGAATTACAGACAGGGTTCGGAAAAGTATTCGGGATACCGTAACAATGATAAAAAATCAAAAATTAAAAATTGGAAAGGACAGTGCCGGAAAAATTACATTCGATGTTTTCGGATTCAGCCGCGGTGCTGCTGCCGCGCGCCATTTTGTACATGTTATTACTTGCGGTGCCTATAAGCCAAAAGTCAATTATAATAAAGAAAGTGTTAGAGTTAAAGATCAATTTGGCTATTCCTTAGGAACAGAATACGCCACAAAATCAATGCCTGCATTCGGCTATTTGGGGCAACTTTTAGAAGAAGCTAATTTGCTAAGTCCCTCCACCACTATAGAGATCCGATTTGTGGGAATCTATGATACCGTACCGCACCATGGTCTTTTCCAAAGCAATGACGCCAAAGATTTAGGTTTAAATAATGTAAATAAAGCAAATTATGTAGTACATATTACCGCCGGCGACGAACACCGCGCCAATTTTGATCTGGTAGATATTTCCAGCGTAGCGAAAACCTCACCTGGTTCCGGAAAAAAAGGCGGTATAGAATTGTCTTTTCCTGGTGTACATTGTGATGTAGGAGGTTCATATGTGGAAGGCGACGGAGATAATCCGCCAAGGATTGATGTTGGGCGGAGTGAAAGCGGATTTGCTTCTTTAAAAAGTGAATTAATTAGTCAGGGATGGTTTAAAGAAAATGAACTTTCTGCTCATTTTTATGCTACAGGTATTTTATTAGCGGGAATTGCAGGTAAGTTTTATCGTTTGGAAGGCAAGCGCGCTCATCTTAGTAACCAGTACAGTTTTATTCCACTTCACATTATGGCGCAGTTTTGTACCTTAAAAAATGCACCCATCAATAAAGTGGCAGTACAAAAAGCATATAACTTTAAAGAAAATTCTACAAAAAACGGGATTATCGGAAACGTAGAATTTTTAAAAGGAATTAAAACAAAACTATGGGATTACAGTTTTAATGGAGGTTCACGCATTATTTTTTCTGAACCGAAAAAATATATAGAACCGCCCATAATTTATGGTAGTAATAGTCCTATGGCATCAGTGTATATCGCAGAAAGAAATCAACGGCAAATAGATGGTCAGGCAAGAATGAATGCAGAAGCGGATAAAAAAAATGAAAGTATAAAATTTTTACGAAATCATTATCTGCATTGGAATTCATCCTATGGCGATCCCAAAAAAGGTGCGGGCACATTTCTTTCAGGTAAGGATAAACCTAACATTGTTAACGGAAAAAGAAAAAGAGATGTACATTAAAGTAAATATAATAGTTTTATTCTGCTTATTTCTGCAGATAAGCTGTAATAGTAAAGAAAATAATATGAATAATCAATCTGAAGAATTCCCCTACTCCGTCACTGTTTCTGCACCAGAAGAATATCCTGTCGAAGTACATGAAGGTTGGCTTTTAGATAAAGATAAAAAAATGATCTGCGGAATGCCCAAAGCCGGTATGGCAAAAGGTGGATTTCAATTTGATGGCGCTGCAGCAGGACAAGGAGGTTCTTCCATTCCGTACCATATTAATCTAACTTATGTTGCCTACGCAGAAAAAAAATTCTATAGTGTAGAAGCAGATCTACCAGCGGATAAAATACGGGCTGCATTTCGAAAAGGTTTTTTAGTAGAAAAAGTAACATCTGGAATTGAAAAAATAGATCTTATACATTCAACTTACGATAAATTTACGGTGGCATTAGCTCCAGGAGGAGTAGTGGTGGTTTTTTTAGGCGGCAGTGACCGCATAGAAATTTGCCGGTTACAGGCAAAAGAAACCTATGTAAAAGTAGATGATTTTTACCAAAATGCTGATAATGAAAATGAGGAACAATTTTTTAATTCTTGGTTTAAAATTGCAATTGCGGACAATATTCAAACTCAGATCAAACAAAATGGTATTCCATATAGTTTATGGGATCAATATCTTAAAAGATACAATTACCGCTTCACATTTCAGCCTTATGATGAAAATGATGTGATTGTTACAGAAACAGACCGTTATTACAATGGCGAAGTAACTGGTTTTCTCCAACCTGAAGAAATCGCCAAAAAAGAATATAAAAATTTAAGTATCCCCTATAATATCAAGTTTTACTTTAAAAAGTATTTCACAGAAATAGAATTCAACGATACAGAAATGCTCAATGTTTTTGATGAACTTCAGAATAAACATCCCGGGAAACCGATGGATATTTTAGTTGTGCCCACTTTTATGTATAATGATTTTAAACTCTCTGTAAAGTGTGAAGACGAAATTGTCCCCCTGACAAAATATAAGGTGAAAGGCGTTTGGGGCGGGTAAGAATATTTTAATGAAAAGATCTACTATCATCACATTACTATTATTTTTATTTCTGGCTTGTCAGGAAAAAAACATAATTAAAAAAGATAATTTCTCCTATTCGGTGACGGTAAGTGCACCAGAAGAGTATCCTGTAGAAGTACATGAAGGTTGGCTTTTAGATAAAGATAGAAAAATGATCTGCGGAATCCCCAAAGCCGGTATGGCAAAAGGTGGATTTCAATTTGATGGCGCTGCAGCAGCACAAGGAGGTTTTTCTATTCCATACCATATTAATCTTACTTATGTTGCCTACGCAGAGAAAAAATTCTATAGTGTAGAAGCAGATCTACCAGCGGATAAAATTCGGGCTGCATTTCAAAAAGGATTTTTAGTAGAAAAAGTAATGTCTGGAAGTGAAAAAATAGATCTTGTGCATTCAACGTACGACAAATTTACAGTTGCATTGGCTCCGGGCGGTGTAGTGGTAGTTTTTTTAGGGGGAAGTAGCCGGACAGAAATTTGCCGTTTACAAGCTAAAGAAATTTTCGTTGATAGAAACGATTTTTATGATAATCCTCACGAAAGAACACAACAGGGTTTCTTTGATGAATTATTTAGAATTTCAGTTTCTGACAGTATTAAAACTCAAATAGAACAAAATGGGATTCCTTATGGTTTATGGGATCAATATCTTAAAAAATATAATTATCGCTTTACATTCCAGCCATATGATGATAATGATGTAATTGTTACGGAAACAGACCATTATTATAATGGAGAAGTTACCACATTTTTGCAACCTGAAGAAATTGCTAAAAAAGAATATAAAAATTTAAGTATTCCATATAATATCAAGTTTTACTTTAAAAAGTATTTTACAGAAATAGAATTCAACGATACAGAAATGTTCAATGTTTTTGATGAATTGCAAAGTAAACATCCGGGTAAACCCATGGATATTTTAGTTGTGCCCACTTTTATGTATAATGATTTTAAACTCTCAGTGAAGTGTGAGGACGAAATTGTACCACTAACAAATTTTAAGGTAAAAGGAATTTGGGGCGGGTAAGAATTAATTAATTGAAGAAAATTCTATTTCCATTTTTATTTTCAATATTTTTTCTGGCTTGTCAGGAGAAAAGTAAAATTAGACAAGATCAATTCCCTTATGAAGTTACTGTAAGTGCTCCGGAAGGATATCCCGTAGAAGTACATATCGGCTTTCTTTCAGATGAAAAAAAGCAACTGATTTGTGGAGTGCCTAAAACGGGGATGACCCAAGGTGGATGGAAAAATGATGGAAGCGCAGGTGGTCAAAGTGGCTCAGTTATTCCGTCATTTATAGATCTCACTTATGTAGCATACGCTGAAAAGAAGTTTTACAGAGTTCAGGCAGCATTACCAAAAGCTAAAATTCTAGAAACCTTTCGAAAAGGTTTCACTCTTATGGAATCTCCTGGTGCAAAGCAGGATAATCAAATGTTTCATAGTACTTATGATACTTTTACAATTGGAACAGCACCTGGTGGAGTTATTGTTATCTGGCTATCTCAGATGCATCATCGTATAGAAATCTGCCGGCTACAGGCAAATGAAGTTTTTGTTAATGTAAATGATTTCTATGATAATCCAGATGGAGATGATCAGCAGCAATTTTTTGATTCATTATTTAAAATTACAGTTCCCGACAGCATTCAAACAAAAATTACAGAAAAAGGTCTTCCCTTTGGTCTTTGGGACTCGTATCGGAAGAAATATAATTACCGATTTCTTTTTAAACCCTATGATGAAAAAGACAAATTTACTTTCCAGTCCCATCAATATTTTAATGGGGAAGCAACCATTTTATATAAAGAGGATGTAGATAAAAATGGATATCTTTCTGCCTCAATACCATCACATGTTTATTTTACTTTCTTAAAATTCAAAACTGAAATAACTTTTAATGATAAGGAAATGCTTTCCGTATTTGATGACCTCCAAAACAAACATCCCGGTAAACCGATGGACATTTTAGTTGTTCCCACTTTTATGTACAATGATTTTAAACTATCCGTAAAATGTGAGGATGAAATTGTTCCGCTTTCAAAATATAAGATTGAAAATATTTGGGGCGGGTAAAAATTAATTAATTGAAGAAAATTCTATTTCCATATTTATTGTCATTTTTTTTCTTGGCTTGTCAGGAGAAAAGTAAAATCAGACAAGATCAATTCCCTTATAAAGTTACGATGCCGGGAGTTCATTCCGATATTGGAGGTGGCTACAGTGAAACAACTGATGAAAAACGATATTTGGATGAGTTTACGGAATTTGGAGAAAGCAATTCCGAAGCTTTGAAAAAATTCGAAAAAACAAAAGAAAAATACATTAGCCAAGGATGGTACAGAAGGGAACAATTCATTATTGAAAAACAATTACAAACTAATTTTTCAAAATTGGATAAATTATCTTTCAGTACAAAATATACTTTATATGGCGTTCGGAAACAATTGCCGAATACCTATCAGTTTATACCTTTTGCTATTATGAAAACATTTTGTGAAAAATATGCAAAAATGCCATTTGACGTTGATAAGATTAAAAAATACTATACTGTAATACCAGAATTATTATCTATTAAAGAGCAATTATATAATTACGCAATTGCAAACGATGGAATCAATATTCTACCCTCATTTCTCTAGACCACAATTAGCTGTTTCTTAATTGTTTTTTATGCTGCTGATTTATACTTTTCCAGTGGTTTTTTAAGCTGTATTCCTTGATGACTTCTGTTGTGATATCTCAATAACCATTTTTGTATTCCCAGATAAAGCTCTAATCCATCTTTCG
>NZ_JSYL01000016.1 GCF_000812865.1 Kaistella jeonii
GGCTATAAACTGTTTGCTTGGTCTCATTCCCAGAGAGATAATCTTCGATAATCAACTTTTTCTCATGATCTGTGAAATACAGCTTGTTGTTACGCCACTGTCCTAAAATGGCTATACTTTCTTGATTCATTTTTACACTTTTTTGTGTAAACCTATTTTAGGACAAGTCACTCAGTCATCAAAAAAAAAGAGCTCCGTTCAGGTCGGGGCGCGATTGCATTCTCATTAGGAATATCTTTTTATAAAAACAGAACGTTTCAATCAATTGAATTGGAAGCACAGCAGTATGAAAATGTTTTAGCACACAGATTTCACGGATTTACACAGATCATTTAATATATTCTTTTCCCAACCGTATAAAAAGAGTTCATCCGTGTAAATCTGTGAAATCTGTGAAATCTGTGAAATCTGTGCGAAGTAAAATACATTGCTGAAGAATTATGATAATCAACAAATAGAGATTTGTGCCATTCTCAAATTTTTTTTAATTGTAAATGTTAACCAAAGTGTTTCAATGATTAACTAAATTTGTCATTCATCAACTTATAAATATGAATTTTAAGAAACCAAATAAAAAATGGTTCGTAATATGGGTAATTGCATCCATCATTTTCTTTCTCGCTATTTTTCCCGTTCCGTCGCAACATCCCATAAAATATATCGATAGAGAAAACGGACAGATAAAAATCGAAAATGTTTACGGGGAAAACTGGCTGGATTGGCTTTATCATAATCCGATTGGCGAAGCGACCTTATGGACCATCGCAAAACGAAAAATAGTAAGTTCCATCTACGGTGATATGATGGACGAACCTTCGTCAGCTGATAAAATTAAGCCATTCATCAAAAATTACGATGTAGATATCACAATCGCACAAAAACAAAATTTCAAAAGTTTTAATGATTTTTTTACCAGAAAACTCAAACCTGAAGCAAGACCAATCGTTACCGATTCTCTCGCAGTAGCTTCTCCCGCTGACGGTAAAATTTTAGCGTATACCAATGTAAAAAATTCTGATTTTTATATTAAAGGTTTCAGATTTAATGTGGATTCATTTTTAAGTAATCCAGAATTATCAAAAAAATATGAAGATGGAAGCATGATCGTTTTTCGACTTGCACCACCCGATTATCACCGGTATCACTTTCCAGTAAGCGGAACTACCTTAAGTTCAAATATTGGCATAGATGGTTTTTACTACTCCGTAAGTCCATTGGCGCTTCGTAAAAAAGCCGAAATTTTCTGTTTAAATAAAAGAGAATATGGCGTGATAAAAAATCCGGTTTTCGGCGATGTCGTTATGGTAGAAGTTGGTGCAACAATGGTCGGAAGCATGATTCAAACTTACGAAGGAACGTCAGTAAAAAAAGGCGAAGAAAAAGGTTATTTCAAATTTGGCGGCTCAACGGTAGTTTTGTTATTCGAAAAAGATAAGATCAAAATTGATAATGACTTATTAATTAACACGTCGAAGGGATTGGAAACCACCATCAAAATGGGCGAACAAATTGGGCTAAAAAAATAAAATCCGTCCCACTTTTAAATGAGACGGATTAAAATTAGCAGATGATTCTTTTAGCTTTAATACATAAAAGTCAAGCCCGCTCCAAAACCAAACTCGCTGTCGTAATTGGTTGAAACAGAAACCCATTTCTGCACCACATATTTGAGTCCGAAATCAAATTCTCTATCAGAATTCACGGAAAAATTTCCACGGATGCGCGGCGAAATTTTAATATTTTCCCGACTCAAATCAAATACTACTTTCCCGTTTTGATCTACACTTGCGTCTGCAACGACCAACATCGGTAAAATATAACGAATACCTGCAATGGCGACATTCTGATTTTTTGGCATCACATTTTGTCCAAACCAGGTTGTTTTCATATCATGAGTTTTGTAAGATCTGAAACCAACGTAAGGCATTGCCCACTGGTATTTTCCCAAAAACCGCCCAACTTTTACACTGCCTTCGTAATGGCTAAAATCGTAGTTAGAATGAATTTCGTTAATATTCATCCACCTTGCTCCTAACATGGTCATATTTTCAAAATGAAATTTATTAGACTCTAGATCGAGCATCGCGGTCGTGCTGATCATTCTGTTTGTGCTCAAAAACTTTTTATAAGCAGCTTCTTTATCCGGTAATTGTGGATTTGGAGCGGAGTTTTCGTAACTAAAAACGCGACCCATTCCGGTCATCATGTGATATAATATATGGCAATGGAAAAACCAGTCGCCGTCTTGATTTGCAGCAAACTCAATGGTATTGGTTTCCATTGGTGCCATATCAACCACATTTTTCAAAGGAGAATATTCCCCTTTAGAATTAATTAGCCTGAAATCATGCCCATGCAGGTGCATCGGATGACGCATCATCGAATTATTGTACATCGTAATTCTTACAACCTGCCCTTTTTTAATTAAGATCTTGTCACTTTCGGCCACCGTTTTATTATCTAAAGTCCAGAGATAATTTCGCATATTTCCTTCCAGTGTGAACTTCAATTCCTTTACATTGTCATCGGGCAAGATCGTTTTGAACGGAGATTTGAGCATGTTATAACTTAAGCGCTTAATGCTATTTTGATCTGAGGAATTAATTTTCATTTCAGATGTCATATCCATTTTGCTATGATCCATACTTTTATCAGAATCCATCTTCATATCAGAAGATTTATTTGTAGTGCCCATCATTTCATGCATGTGTTTCATACTCTGCATTCTTTGGCTTTCAGATAATTCCGGATACATGACTTCGTTCATATCCATCATCTGATTTCCCATCGTCATGTTCATCGGTTTCATATCGCCACTCATTTCCATCATGCCGTTCATCATTTTCATGCCTTCAAAAAGCATGAGTTTTGGCAAGTTTGGCGCTTCAACTCTGTCACCACTTCCTAACCACAATGAAGCGTGACCTTGTCGGTCTTCAGAAGTGGATCGGAATTCAAAACTTTTGTTTTCAGGAATGGTGACTTCAATATCGTAGGTTTCAGAAACACCTACGATGAGACGGTCAACTTCAACAGGTTCTACTTCATTACCATCATTTCCAATTACAGTGATTTTCCCACCACCATAATTTAACCAGAAATAAGAAGATGAACCACCGTTTGCAATACGAAGATGAACTTTATCTCCTGCTTTCAGATTTTTGTAATCAGAAGAAATTTGTCCATTAATTAGGAAATTATTGTAGTAAACGTCACTCACATCCATTGCTTCCATACGTTTCCACTCATTTAAAAGTTTGGTACCAAAATGTCCTTTTCCGATAGCTTCAGAATAACTTTGTGTCGTTCCTTTTTTAATCGCCCAATAATCTCCCTGATCCATGTGAAGACGGCGCATGATATCTTTTGGATTCTCATCGGTCCATTCTCCTAAAAGAACAGGAATATCCGCATCGAATTTTTTATCAGCTTGGCTTTCTCTTTTCTTGAAAACTAAAATACCGTTCATCCCAATTTGTTCCTGAGTTCCTTCATGGGAATGATACCAATAGGTTCCGTTTTGAGAAATCCTGAATTTGTAAAGCTGAGTTTCACCTGGCTTCACTTCTTTCGTCGTCAAATACGGAACACCATCCATTTCATTCGGTAGAATCACGCCGTGCCAATGAAGACCGGCATTTTCTTTTAACTGATTGTGCAGATAAATTTCTGCTGTGTCACCTTCCGTAAAATATAAAGTTGGCGCTTGCAATCTTCCATTCGTGGCAATCGCTCTGACTGGTTTTCCGCTAAAATTAACGAGCGTGTCTTTTACATAAAGATCATAACGAACTGTTTTTCCACCAAAAGAAATTTTACCACTGCCCTCATTTTTTGAAGTCTCTTTTTTCTCCATGTGCATCGAGTGATCCTGAGAAAACCCCTGAACCGACACGACAATAAACAGCAGTGCTAATAATTTTAAAAAGTTTGATCTGTTATTTTGCATTATCTAATCTTTTAATCATTGTTTTCATTTCTTCTATTTCTTTTTTCTGAGCACTGATGATGCTTTCCGCTAATTTTTTAACTTCAGGATCTTTAATGTTGGCTCTTTCACTTGTTAAAATCGCGATGGAATGGTGAGGAATCATTGCGCGCATCCAAAGTACATCTCCAACGATTGGACTTTGAGCGCGAACTAAACCCAGCGCTGCAAAAAACAAACCTATACTTCCCACGATTATTCCCAAGTTTTTCTGCTTATTCTGATACATTTTGCGCATAAAGAAAAACATGATCAAAGCCATCGCGGAGATTCCAAGGCAGACCATATAAAATCTGGTTAAGCTGAAATAAACGTGATCCAATTCATAGGTATTGAGATACATTGTAATGTACATCGCCACAAATGAGGCTGCAAGCATTAATACAAATGTGGTGTAAACTTTGCTTTTTGAGTGGTCCATTGAATTTTCCATTTTTTAAAATTTAATTTGGTAGAGATCGTTTTTTGAAAGTACTTATCTGCCGTTTATTTTGAAACTAAAATTTGCCACAGGAATCGACTCCTGCGGCAAACATTTGTAATAATCTATTTTTTCACTAGATCCATTCCGCATTTGGAACATTTATCACCTTTCACGCCCACAACTTCGGGGTGCATTGGACAGGTGTAAACCAGTGCTGAATCTTTTTTGCCGGTCGTCGTCTTTTTCATCATCTTCATATTTTCACTGCACATTTTACCGTCCATTCCCATGCAATCTCCTTCTTTCATGGTCATTTTGGTTCCATCTTTCATCATACAATCTCCATTGGTCATACAAGTTGTGCCGTTTTTCATGGTCATGTTTTTGTCCATCGGCATTGTTTTACCGTCTTTCATCATCATCATTTTACCATCTTTCATCATGCAGCAATCTTTCATTTTGTGGTCTGTCATCTTGTGATCTTTCATTTTGTGGTTTTCAGCTGTTTGCTTTTGCTTGGTTTGTGCAGAAACATTGCTAAATACAAGGAATAAAGCGATGGTGAAAAATGAGACCACTAATTTTTTAATTACATTTTTTGTTTTCATAATAAGTACTAATTTAAATTCAATTTCGTCAGAACCACTGTTGCCTGGCCTTCAGTCTTGCTGTTGCCCAATTTATTTATATTTTAATATTTTTTAATCTTAATGAGTTACCAATTACAGATACCGAGCTGAAACTCATCGCCAATGCTGCGATCATCGGTGATAAAAGAATCCCGAAAACCGGAAACAAAACGCCCGCTGCAATTGGAATTCCTAAAATATTATAACCTAAAGCGAAAAATAAATTTTGCTTGATGTTCTTCATTACGGCATCGCTTAAATTTCTTGCTTTTACAATTCCGTGCAGATCGCCTTGTACCAAAGTGATCATTGCACTTTCAATGGCAACATCAGTTCCGGTTCCCATCGCGATTCCGACATCACTTTTTGCCAAAGCAGGTGCATCATTTATTCCGTCTCCCGCCATTGCTACGATCTTTCCGCTTTTCTGAAGTTTTTCAACTTCCTGAAGTTTATGTTCAGGTAACATTCCAGCTTTGAAATGAACAAGATTGAGTTCTTTTGCGACCGCTTGAGCAGTATCATGATTGTCTCCTGTGAGCATGATCACATCAATGCCTTTATCCATGAGTGCTTTAATTGCTTTTATACTTGTAGGTTTTATTTTGTCACCTATAACCACATATCCAGAAACTTTTCCGTCTACCGATAAGTACGAAACCGTTTTTCCCTGCTTTTGAAAATTTTGGGCTTCAGTTTCCATTTCAGAGGAAATTTCAGCTTTGGCGTATTCCATCATTTTGGCATTACCCAAATCCACTTTCTTACCGTCGACTTTTCCTTCAACACCTTTTCCTGTCACTGCACTGAAATTTTCAGCGTTTGTAATTTCTATATTTTGTTCTTTTCCATATTTTACGGTGGCGTCTGCCAATGGATGTTCACTCATTTTATTTAAAGAAACAATGAACTGCAAAACTTCTTTTTCTGTAAAGCTATCTCCGAAAACTCCTATTTTTTCAACGGTTGGTTTTCCTTCCGTAATGGTTCCGGTTTTATCGATGATCAAAGTATCCACTTTATCCATTTTTTCTAATGCTTCGGCGTTTTTAATGAGCACTCCATTTTGCGCACCTTTACCAACACCGACCATCACAGACATTGGTGTGGCTAATCCTAAAGCGCATGGACAGGCAATAATAAGAACAGCGATTGCATTTACAAAAGCATAAACATAAACAGGTTGTGGACCAAAAATAGCCCAAACGATGAAAGTAATAATCGAAACAAGTACAACAATTGGTACAAAATAACCTGACACCGTATCTGCTAATTTTTGAATTGGTGCACGACTTCGACTGGCGTTATTGACCATTTCCACAATTTGCGAGAGTAAGGTATCTGATCCCACTTTCTCTGCTTTCATTAAAAAAGATTGGTTCCCATTAATGGTCCCGCTGCTTACCTGATCATCTACTGTTTTGGTCACAGGAATTGGTTCACCAGTAATCATGGATTCATCCACAGAGGTTTCCCCTTCTGTAATTGCGCCATCTACCGGAATTTTATCGCCAGGTTTTACACGAAGGATATCGCCTATTACTATTTGTTCGATCGTTACTTCTTCTTCAACTCCGTCTTTCACTCTAATCGCTCTGTTAGGTGCGAGTTTTAATAATTCCTTTACGGCAGAATTTGTTTTGCTGTGCGCTCTTGCTTCCAACACTTGTCCCAATAAAACTAAAGTCAAAATCACAGTGGCAGCTTCGAAATAAACATGAACTGCACCAGTATGGGTTTTAAATTGCTTTGGAAAAATATCTGGAAAAAACATTCCAAAAACACTAAAAAGGAAAGCCGCTCCAGCGCCGATTCCTATCAACGTAAACATATTCAACTTCCAGGTTATGATACTTTTATAGGCACGTTCAAAAAACATCCACGCTGCATAAAATACGACTGGAATAGACAATGCGAACTGAACCCAGTTCCAATATTTCTGTTCCATCAAATTATACAAAGGATTGTTTGGAATCATTTCACTCATTGCTATTAAGAAAATGGGTAAAGTAAAACCAGCGGCAATCCATAATTTGCGGAGTAATTTTTTATAGGTCTTTTCTTCTGCTGAAATATCAGGTTGCATCGGTACAAGATCCATCCCACAAATCGGACAAGCTCCAGGTTCATCTCTGATAATTTCCGGATGCATCGGACAAGTCCATTGTTCAGAATTTGAACTACTCAATTTTTGTTCTTCGACCAAATCCATTCCGCAGACTGGACAATCGCCCGCTTTGTCGTAAGTCTTTTCACCTTCGCAGTGCATTGGGCAATAGAAAGTTCCGTTGCCTTTTTCTTTTTTTACGGGAGCGGGAATCGCATCTTTTTTTGGCAGATCATTTATATTATGAATGCTGTAGGTTCCACCATCGTTTTTTAGGGCTTCCTGATATTTTTCGATGTGAAGATGTTCGTTCGTTTCGATAACTGCTTCTTCCTTTTCCAGATCAACCGTAACTTTAGAAACTCCTTCAACTTTAGAAAGTATTTCTTCTACGTGGCTTCTGCATCCGTCGCAGGACATTCCCTGTATATGATAGGTATGTTTCATAATTTTAGTTTTGTCTGCGTGCATTGTTCTGAGAATCCATCTTTGGTGTTAAAATATATTTTTCAGGCAAAGATTTTTGAAGCGTTTCCGTATCTACATGGCTACTCATCGTCACTTCAACTTCTGCTTTTTGTACATCTGCAACAACGTTGGTCACATTTTCTACCTGTCTCAAATATTTTTCTACAGAAGATTTACATCCGCCGCAACTCATTCCTTTTAAATTGTAAGTGTATGTCATGATTTCTATTTTGTATTAATTATTATACAAATTTAGGGCACCTAAATCCAATTGATTGGTACAATACGGGATAATTCTTACACAATTCCGTCCAGAGATTTTCTATCCCAATTTTGCAGATTTTTAAATTCTGTCATCGATATTCCGGTTTCATTTTTAAATTGTTTCGCCAAATGACTGCTGTTATGGTAATCTAAACTATAGGCTATTTCTGAAAAATTATCCTGACCAAGTTGTATCAGTTCTTTTACCTTCTCAATCTTTAGGGTAATTTCATATTTTTCAATTGTCATTCCTTCGGTTTTACTGAAAAGTTTACTTAATGCTGAATATGATTTATCAAATTTCTTTTGCAAAAAAGCAGAGATATTTTCATTGTCCTGATCTTCTATTTTTTTGATAACCGCGATCTTAATGTCTTCAATTAAAACTTCTGTTTCATCTTTGATGATCTCAAAACCGTGCTTAATTAGAATTTTCTCTAGTTCAGAATTGTTAAAAGGTGAATTTTCACTCAGCACAACTTTACCTAATTCGAGCGATTCTACTTCGTAGCCCAAAGCATTTAGTTCTCTTTCTACGGTAGATTTGCAACGGTTGCAAACCATATTTTTGATGTATAAAGTTGTTTTCATGAGATTAAAAGTTTAATGAGTATTTCATTCTTTAGATGATTCCAATAATTTCTTATTTTATTAGATTAATAGAATTATCTTTTATTCAGATTGGTTAAGAAAGTCTTTCTGTAAGGTGTTTTCTCAACCTTCACACGTCCTTCTTTGGATACGGGAATGAGTCTTACTGCAAATTTTTTTCCTCGCTGATCTCACAGATTGTATTGATTTAAATTTTTCTATTTAAAATCCGCTTCATCCATGAGATCTACGGGAAAATTTTAAAATTTATGATAAAGAACTTACTTTATTTCAGATTTCACGCTTCCACACGTCAACATCGATTTACCGTAATAAGGATTTTTGACTGCTTTTTCAGCGCTCAACCAACTTGCATCTGCCATTGGACAGTATTGCACGAAAACTGACTCGTTAGAAAGTTTAAAATTTTTGGTCAGTGCGATCATATTTTGAGAAAGACCATTGAAGGATTCTCTTTGCGTTTCGATGCTTCTGCTTTCTGCAATTTTAGTCGCATTTTTTCTCAAGACATCAAGATTACCTTCCGATAAAACTTTGTAATCAACCATTGAAGCTGATTTGATAAACGTGTCGGCGGCTTTTGAAGCTTCATCAGAATTATCTGTAACCAAAGCAGTTTTGATATTGAGATAGTTTTGATACAGTTTTGAGATGGAAGCATCACTTTTTTGAGCAGACAAGTTGAGGATTGAAAATACAGAAAACAGGGTTGTGAAAATTAATTTTTTCATTGTAATAAATTTAGATTGTTTTAAAAATAGGGAAAGTCCAAATGAAATTTTGGACACAAAGCATCATCATTCTTCAATTGAAAAATGACAGATTAATTCTAAATTCTAAAATTACAATAAGAAATAAAGAGAGGCAATTCCGCTTTGTCGGGCGGCGCATTAACTTGTACAGAAAAATGATTTCTTTCTACTACAGGAATCAAAAATTCTGCGTAGAAAAGTTCTGGTACAATTGCTACTAAAGGTGAATCATTTATAAATGAAACATCCGCTTTCTGAGCAACATCTGTTTTTAAGATCTTAATTTCACTCTTGCAGCAATCCTTTTCTTTTTTGGTGCCACAAAGGTCACAAGTATTAGAGGACGACGCGGAAGAAACGAATATTTGATCCAGACAATAATGCACATTGTAAACCATTCCGGAAGAAAATCCGAAATAGAAAACGGTGAACATTATGGCTAAAATCTTTTTCAATGTGAAATTATATTTGGTAAAGATACGAAATAAGAAAACAAACGATTCAATAAACTATTGATAGCGTGAATGAATTTAATTTCAAAGTTGATCTTTTGTTTCTTCTCGAAAAACTGATCGCATTCAAATTAATTATTCCACTTACTACCTTTTGAATCCTGATGCTTTTTATAATTGCTAAAAATTTGGAAGCAAAAAACTGTGGGGAATTACCACGATAACTATTAAGAATACAAAATAAAAAAAGGATCAGTAAAAATTTACCAATCCTTAATTATAACCTTTACAAATTTTAACTCCGAAGAATTATTTTACGTTGAACTTTCCTTTCATTACAGAATAATGTCCCGGGAATGAACACATATAATCATAAGTGCCTTTTGCTGGAGCCTTGAAAGTTATAGTATCACTTTCGCCACCACCGATCAACTTAGTATGGGCAATTATATCACTCGTATCGGTTGGGATATATCCGTCTTTCTGCGCTTTTGAAGCCTTTTCTTCGAATTTCGCAAGATCAGTACCTTGTTTTAAAAGAACGAAATTGTGTCCCATCGATGCGATTGGCATTGTTCCCGTATGATGTAAAGTGAGTACAACCGTTTGACCTTCATTAACATCAATTTCTGAAAGATCATACTGCATCTTATCAGTAGAATTTAAAGTAATTTTGATGGTGTCTTGTTTTGCAGCATCAGGAGTTACAGGAGTAGTTTGTTCAACTGGTGTATCCGACACCACTTCTTTTTCCTCAGTTTTATTACACGAAACAAAAAGAGTTGCGCTGATTGTTAAGATTGCTAAAGTAGACTTGAATTTTGAATAATACATATTAAATTATTTTTATCAAATGTATATATTAAATATGAATAAAGCAAATTTTAATTCTAACAACTTGGGAGGAAAGCGAGCGATTTGCATCAATAACAGATCTATAATTAGTAATTTTTTATAATTAAATTTAAAGTAAATGATTTATTCAACCTCATTTATTTCAACTGATTCCATCTATTTGCTTTTATAGTAGCGATTTACATCAATATGATTGCAGGATCCTTAAAATTTCAAATCAGTTGATTCAAATTTTAAGTTTTTGAAACTTACTAAAAATCAGTCTTTACTAAAAATATTATTTACTTTCAATATAAATTATATTTTTTCTATTGATTTTTTCTCATAAAAGGTTGTAGCAATTCCCAGAAGTATAATTCCGCTTCCTAACATTTGAACGCCAGTAATTTTTTCATTCACAAAAATTGCCGCCAAGATCATGGCAAAAATCGCCTGACTGAGCAAACTTAAAGAAACTCTAGTTGGTCGCATTTGTTGCGTTGCATAACTAATCAATAACCACGCGATCAGTTGACAGACGACTCCCTGAACTAAAAGTGAAACCCAAGCTTCATTCGAAAATCCCGAAAATTGTTCGCCGAAACAGACATTAATAATGAAAAGAAAAATAGTGCTGAAAATCATGCTGTACGTAATGAAAGTGATGACTTCTAATTTTGCTAAAAGTTTCTTGCTCGCCAAAATATAAAGCGCATAAAATAATCCCGAAAGTACGCCGAGAAAGAAAGCAAAATCTAATTTCAGATCTAAAATCGTATCAATTCCCACAAAAACCATCATCCCAATTAAGGCGATAAAAGTTCCAAGCCAAAAACTTTTCCTCGGACGATAATTTAAAAATGCAAAAGAAAAAAGGCCGACCCAAATTGGGGAAAGATTCGTAAGTAAAGTTGCCTGAGTCGCTGATGAATTTTGAATGGAGATATTCCAGACTGCAATATCGGAGGCAAAAAGAATTCCGCAAAACGCGATTGGTAGTAGTATTTTAAAACTTTCCAATTTGAGTTTACCTTTATAGAGTGCAAAAGGTAAAATGATCGCAGTTGCAATTGCCATTCGGTAAAATGCCGAAATCAAACCTGAAGTCAGGTTCATTTTTACAATCACCGGAAAGATGGAAATGCAGAGAATTCCGAGAAATAAAGCAATTCTTGGTTTCGTTATCATTAGTAAAGTCTTCCAACCTGTTCACAAATCTCTAAATATTCAGCAGGTATTTTTCCAAAAAATCCCTGTTCATAATATTCATCAAAATGAGGAATATAAATGCTGTAACTTTTCCCAAGTGGAATTATGGGAATAAAGAAAAGTTCAAAATACCTCTTGTAAACCGTGATGATCGCGTTCACTTCTACGCCATTTTTCACAATTTTACGTTGTTCTTTGCCTTTTGGCTTTTTGTTGAAACCGAATAGAAAAAACATTAAATTTAATTTTAAAAGATCTTTAAACCTTGTTTTTTACAAAATAGAAAATCAACATCGCCCAGGAAATAATCATTAATAATCCTCCGAGCGGCGTAATCGGTCCAATCGCTTTAGAAGGAATTGCAGCAACTTCGCTAAATGCCAGCAAATAAATACTTACCGAAAATATAAATGTTCCGGCAATCATTAAAATAGAGATCCATTTTTCTGAGGGCGTTTCAAATTTTAAAACATATCCCACGATCAATAAAAATAAGGCGGAATACATCTGATATTTCACGCCTGTTTCGAAACTCGCCAGTTTATCAACGGAAATAACTTTCTTTAAAGCATGCGCACCAAATGCTCCTAAAATCACAGAGATCAATCCGTAACTAGCTCCTACAACTAATGTAAATGTTTTCATATTATAATTCTTCTAATTCTAAATTTAAATTCTTTTTTGTTTTGTAATCCTGCCACGTTCCAACGATTTTAGTTCCTTTCAAATGGGCTTCAATTTTTGCTCGTGGAATCCATTCTTTCAAATTCTCATCATGATAATCATCTTCAGTGGCAGAAATATGATTGTTTTTAAAGGTTCCGTGCCATTCGATGAGTTTCTTATTTTTTACATACCAATAAACACAAGTGAACGAATTGTCATCGTAAATTTGTTTTACCAAAAGCATGATCGGATATTTCCCGTCAATCTTTCCTTTGTACAGTTTATTTTGAATGCTCCCCGGAGAAATCACCTTCTCAGAATCTGACAGTAAATTTTTCGCAAACGGACTAAAATACTTCTCGAGTTCTTTATATTTAAAAACAATTTCATGACTTCCCAGATCATCTAAAGCGCGCAAAGCATGATTGGAACATCGCCCTGCAACTATCGTAAATTGATTTCTTCCGAAATAAAATTTTAAATAGGGTAAAGTATTTTCGGTAAAACAATCTTGATACATCGCAATTTGGTCGTCCTTATCTTGATCCCGAGTTGGAGCAGCTTTAAGTTCGATGATGTAATCTTTGACTCTTTTCTTTATTTTATCATTGATGATTTTTTCAATTTTAAAATAGGAATTGGGCTGAAAAAGATCTTCCAGATTAATGAAATTTCCCGTTCTTAAATCAAAGTTTCTGTAGTTCGTAAAACCTTCCGGATAAGCGCCACTTGCTTCACCTTCCATTTCAAGAGAAAGAATATTTCGTGGTGTTCCTAACCTTTTCCAACTGTAAAAATAGAGATAGTTTTGATAAGAATTCGTAGCAGTAGAAGCCAATTGATAAGGATTTTTTCCTGAATTGGGAACGAATTCTAACTCATCAACCTGCAGAAAAGTATTGATCTTTTGTTGAACCACAGCTTTCTGCGAATAAGAAATTAAAGGAAAAATAAAATCTTCAGATTGAGGTTGCAGATTGGTGATCTTTACATTTTTCTGCTGCGAAAAACTAAAAACCGATAAAAAAATCAACGCGAATAAAACTCCTTTTTTCATCTTAAGATTTCCCGTTATGCTACAATTCGAGTTTGATACATGATAACCAATTCAGTGATGATCGATAAAAGTCCGATCGCAATAAACATCCAGGAAAACCTTTTTGATTTTGCGAATCCAGGATCTTTGGTGACTTTCACAAAAATCCCAAATATTAAAATTAAAACTCCCAGAAAGATTTGAAACATATCTTTTATTTCTATTTAAAATTATTCTATCACTAAAGTAACAGGTTGAGCGAAATTTTGTTTGATCAATTGATCGTTATGACGCAATGGTTTTTCTAAATGGTCAATGGAATAAAGAAACAAGGCAGTCATTAAGTTAAATGCCAAACTCTCACCGCTATATTTCACTTTTTTGAATTTCCCATCCGTATCCACGAGAAAATTTAATTTGCATCGATATGTTGCGGAAGAATAATCTGAAAATAAATAAGCAGGATAATTGGTTCGCAGAAATAATCCTAACTCTTTTAATTGTTCCCCATTTTCAATGTCTTCAATTCCCAACTGCAAGTCTGAAGTCTGATTTTCTGAAGTGCCAGATTTCTCAAGAGTCGATACGTCTGCAACACTTCTATCGTAAAGATCTTGATAAAGCTTCGAGAGACTTTCTATTTTAACACTGTAAAAAGTCCGGTATTTTTCTGAATATAAATGTTCATCTTTTTTAAAATCGTACCGCTTTAAACTATCGGAAAAGACTTTTTTAATCTGCTGAACTTCCTTTAAAATTTGATCATTTGTAATTTTGATCTGCCCAAAAACGGACTGAAAACTAAAAAAGAAAAACACCAAAAAGAATACAGATTTTAATCTACTTTTTACCATCTCTTAATTGATTAAACTCACTAATCACTTCATGATGCGTCACGGTTTTGTCTTTAAAATAAGTAACAAAATGATTTTTTTCTTCTTCTGTCGCGCCCAATTGATTCAGAATGTTGAACAAATGCATTTTCATGTGACCTTTCTGAATTCCCGTTGTTACCAAAGAACGCAACGCGCCAAAATTTTGAGCCAACCCAGAAACTGCCAAAATACTCATGAGTTCCTGTGCTGAAGGTTTACCCAACAAAGCCAAAGAAAATTTCACCAGCGGATGAAGATTCGTTAAACCACCCACAACTCCAACAGAAATGGGTAGATCGATCCAAAACCGAAAAATTCCGTTATCGATCGTGCAGTGAGTTAAACTCGTATATTTTCCATCTTTCGCAGCGTATGCATGAGCACAAGCTTCGGTTGCCCGAAAATCATTTCCGGTTGCAATCACTACGGCATCAACACCGTTCATAATTCCCTTGTTATGCGTCGTAGCGCGATAAGGCTCGATTTCTGCAATCGTAACCGCACGTTTAAATTTGGTTGCAAATTCTTCATTAGAAATTCCGCTGTCATCTTTTAAGTCTTCAATTTTACAGGAAACTTCCGCTCTCACGATACAATCTGGCGTAAAGTTGGAGAGAATATTCATCACGATCTGCAAGGAATCTTTTTCTTCTTGCGTGAAACTTTCTTCCTTTTGAACTTCCTCTTTTAAAGTTTTTCCAAAAATTTCGAGACAAGAATTAATAAAATTAGCACCCATCGAATCAACCGTATCAAAACTCGCTTTTAGTTGAAAATAATTTTCTAAATCCGCAGACTTATCAATGAGTCGGATATTCAAAATTCCACCACCGCGATTTCGCATGTTTTTGGTAATATCTTCCGTGGCTTCAAAAAGTTTTTTCTTTAATTTAAAGTTGAAGAAATGCAATATTTTATGAGGTTCAACATCCAAAATAAAATGGGTGTGACCTAATTTTTTCGTATTAATGATGGTCGTTTTAAAACCGCCTTTATCGATCCAGAATTTCGCAGCTTTGGAAGCGGCTGCAACGACTGAACTTTCTTCAACAGCCATTGGTAAAGCTAATAACTTTCCATCGATGAGAAAATTAGGTGCAATTCCGTACGGCATATAAAAGTTGGAAATGGTGTTTTCCGAAAATTCTTCGTGTAATTTTTGCAAGGTTTCATCTCCGTTCCAATATTGCTGAAGAACTTGCTCGTAACTGCGGTCTTCACTCAGATATTCTTTGATGAGCCAATCTATTTTTCTTTGTTTTGAAAGTTTAGAAAAACCCTCAACCGGACTGTGATTCATAGAAATAAATTTGAAATGTAAAGATAGGAAATTCGGTGGGATGTTTGATACGGGATGTTAGAAGATGGATGGAGATTATCGCGAAAATAATTATCTTTCAGCATGAAACAATTATCTATTCTTGCGATCTTATTTTTATTCTTGAGCTGCGAAAAATCGAAAGATAAGAATTCTCCTATTTTAGACGAAAGGCTGAATGGAAATATTGAAACGAAATCTTCCAATAAAATTAATGAAGAAAAAAACACAATAAAAGAACGGTTTCCTGCACCTGCAGGTTTCGAATACGTAAGTGAAAAACCAATGTCATTTGGAGCTTATATTGAAGGTTTTCCGCTGAAAAAACATGGATCACCGATCTTGAAATACGATGGAAGTGAAATCGCAGCTCAAAATCTTCACGAAGCTGTTTTTGATATCGATACCGGCACGAAAGACCTGCAACAATGCGCCGATGCGATAATTCGGCTTCGTGCGGAATATCTCTTTAAAAATAAAATGTTCGATGAGATCAAATTTCATTTTACAAGCGGAGATCTCATGACCTGGAATGATTTTAAAAATGGAACGCGAGCATTTGTCAACGGAAACTCGGTACAATTCAGAAAGACTGCAACATTAGACGATTCCTATGAAAACTTTAGAGAGTATTTAAATCTGATCTTCAATTATGCGGGAACAATTTCGCTAAATAAAGAGACGCGACCGATATTAAAAACAAGTGATCTAAAAAGTGGCGACATTTTGATCAACGCCGGAAGTCCGGGACACGTTGTCTTTATTGCGGGAGTTTCGGAAAATAAGAAAGGAGAAAAATTATTTTTGCTTGCCCAAGGTTTTACACCGGCTCAGTCAATTCATCTGTTAAAAAATCCTTTCAACCCTAAAATTTCGCCGTGGTATGAACTGGATGTTGATTCTCGCGAAACAAAAACGGCGAGATATTATTTTTCGCCGAGTAATTTTAGAAAATTTTAATTCACAATAATATTTCCTGCAGCATTATAATTAAAAGTCCAGTCCACCGCACTTTTCAAAACCTCCTTGCCATTTTGATAGTCGTATTCTTTATAGGATGCGAAATTATTTTTTGAAAGTGATCTGTAAAAATACTCCTCCAACAAAGTTAATTTCTTAAATGGATTAGGAGAATTGTCATAATTTTGAAACAATCGAATCCGTTCTTTTTGCTGGTCAACGCCGGCCAATTGCTTAAAATATTCTGTCTTTGCTAAATTACCGTTTGCATCGTAGTAGAATTTTTCTCGATAAGACAAAATTTTATCTTCGGGATTTCCTGGATCATAAATCATATTTGGTAATGCTGTTATTATTTCATCTAACTGTCCATTTTGATAAAAGTATGAATCATTTTTATACCAATAAATATTAATGCCAGCAGATTGTTTCTTCGTAATCTGATTTTGAGCATTTAAAGTGAAATATTTACTATTTTTTGGGATGGTAAATTGGGTGGAATTATAAAAATCTTCTACGGTTACTTTATCATTTTGATAGATTATAGAGGTGGAAATCTTATCGGTAAACATTGCATTAAATCCGGTTGAGCCCGAAATAGATAAAAATCCTCCGGTTTTTTTCATCACTCTTTTTTGCCTGTCATATTCGAACATGAAATTGATTTCAGCTCGATTTATGATCCACAAATCTGGGTAAAGAAAACCGGTTTTAAGATTCGTCAGCAAAGGCTCATTATCTTGATCTATTTTCGAATCACCATCTCTACTGCAAGATGTCATTAATATCGCTAAAAAAAGAATCTGAAAAAGGTATTTTATTTTCATAAAAAATATTTGAATTAAAAACCAAATATAACATTTTCTACGACTCTAACTTTGCCCGAAATATATTGGCGATCTGAATAAAAAAAACCGTGTCAAGGTTCAAAACCTTGACACGGTTAAATGTGTAAATATTTTAAAGCTTATTTTTTAATTATGCATCCAGCTGCGTTCCCAAAAACTCCCATTCCTGCAAAGCCAAATCTAAATCTGCTTTTTTCGCATTGTAAACTTCCAGAGTTTCTTCTGAGGGATTTTCTGAGGTAAAAGTTGCTTCCATTTCCTCAATTTTTAATTCGAGTTCAGAAATTTTTTCTTCTACTTTCTTAATTTTATTTTGAATATTTTTTTCTTCTTTACTCACGATAACCGGTTTTTTCTCAATAGGCTTCTCGATCTCTTTCACTGCAACAGGCTCGTTTCGCATTTCCTGTAATTTGGATTTTTCAGCAGAAACTTCGCGGATGCTTTCCTTTTGACGGAACTCCAGATAATCATTAACATCACCTAAGAATTCTTTCATTCTTCCATCACGGAATTCGAAAATTTTATCACTCAAACCTTGTAAAAATTCCCGGTCATGAGAAATAACGATCAACGTTCCCTGGAATTTTTGCAAAGCCAGCTTGATAATTTCTTTAGACTGAATGTCCAGGTGATTCGTCGGCTCATCCATAATCAACGTATTAAAGGGACGAAGCAACAATTTACACAAAGCCAAACGGTTACGTTCACCTCCGGAAAGGATTTTGGTTTTTTTAGAAACATCGTCTCCCTGGAAAAGGAAACTTCCCAATAAGTCACGAACTCTCGGGCGGGTTTCTTCAGTCGCAGCATCCTCTGCTTCTTCTAAAACAGTTTTGTTCGGCGTTAAAACCTCTTCCTGGTTTTGGGCAAAATATCCGATGTTCACGTTATGTCCCAGATTCCATTCACCAGAATAATCGGTAATTTCTCCGGAAAGAATTTTTGCGATCGTCGTTTTACCTTGACCATTTTGTCCTAACAAAGCGATTCGCTGTCCACGTTCGATGAAGAAATCAACCTCATCAAAAACTTGTTTATTACCGTAGGCTTTTCCTAGATTTTTAGCTTCAAAAACGACTTTTCCAGGAGTGACAGCAGGTTGAAAACGAATATTAAATTTGGAAACATCATCAGTATCGACTTCAATTCTTTCCAGTTTATCTAATTTTTTAATCAAAGACTGCGCGAAAGAAGATTTGGTTGCAGAAGCGCGGAAACGGTTGATGTTATCTTCCATCTGCTTAATTTCGACATCCTGATTTTTCTTCGCCTGAATCTGTTTCTCTTTTCGCTCTTTACTTAGCTCTAAATATTTGGTGTAGTTAGCTTTATAATCGTCAACTTTCTTATTATTGATGTCAAATGTCCTGTTACAAACCGAAGTCATAAATTGCTTATCGTGACTTACCAAAACGATTGCTCCAGGATAATCTTTCAAAAAAGCTTCGAGCCAAATGATCGATTCCATATCCAGGTGATTCGTTGGCTCATCGAGAAGCATCAAATCATTTTTCTGCAATAGCAGTTTCGCCAGTTCAATTCTCATTCGCCAACCTCCCGAAAATTCATCGGTGATCTTATGAAAATCATCAGCTTTAAAACCTAATCCTAATAAGACTTTCTCTACATCACCTTCTAAATTATAAGCATCATAATGCATCAAAAGATCATTCAATTCCGTCATTCTATGAATTAAATTTTCATAGTAATCACTTTCGTAATCAGTTCTTGTGACCATTTGCTCATTCACGTCATCGAGCTCGTTTTTCATCGCGTTGATGGCTTCAAAAGCTTGCAACGTTTCATTCCAAACGGTACGACCTTTTACAAAATCTAAATCTTGCTTTAAAAACCCGATCGTAACGACTCCTTCCTGAATAATACTGCCTTCGTAGAAATTAATTTCACCTGTAAGCATCTTTAACAAAGTAGATTTACCTGCTCCATTTTTCCCTACCAAACCAATCTTATCATCTTTTTTGATGGTAAAATTGACGTTTTGAAAAAGGTAATTTCCTGAATGATGAAGACCTAAACTTTGAACCGAAATCATAGTGATGAATGCTTATAATTGTGTGAATTTTCGAGGTGCAAAAGTAGTGAAACTAATTGAATTACTGAACGTTTTTGAATAAGATGAAATTTTATTTCATGAAGATTATACTTGACTTTATTAATGCACAACCTTTAAAATCCATATTCAAAACCTCACGAAAAAGCCTGTCATTTTTTTAGTAATCACGCGATTCCCATAAAAAAAGAATCCACTGATGAAGGTGGATTCTAAAAACACAAATGATGAAAAAAAATTATTCTTTGCTATTAACAGCATTGAATGTCGCAAAGATTAGTATTATTCTTTACATAACAAAATTATTTTGTATTTATTTTAAAAATAATTGCAAATTTTGATATTAATAACAAAAAAAAGAATCCACTGATGAAAGTGGATTCTAAAAACACAAATGATGAAAAAAAATTTATTCTATGCCCTTGTGAGCATTTGAACACTGCAAATATTGGATATATTTTTAACATACCAAAACTTTTTTCAAATTATTTTCAAATATATGATATAGAACATTTGAATTGAACAATAGGTTTGCTGACTTCTGAGCGGATTCAAAAACACAAATAGTAAAAAAAAAAATTTAACCAATAACACATAATTTACGTGGTATTATTCGTTAAATAACTTAAAACTTATTTTTTAATCTGAAAGCTAGACAGTTATACCATTCTATCAGTGAGATGCCAGAAGTTCTTATCATCAAAGCATTTCTTAAGAGCCGTTAAAAAAATACTTTTTGTCACAGAAAAAAATCTATTTTTGCGCCAATAATAAATATATTTTTTATGAACAAAATTCTATCTTATGCTTTTGTTGCTGTTGTGAGTATTTCCATGACCTCATGCGCAACGATTTTTACAGGAACCAAAGATCCCATCACTTTTAATTCGACGCCCGAAGGTGCGAAAATTTTTCATCAAGGCGTAGAAAAATGCACGACTCCTTGTACCGCAGAGATTACCCGATCATTAGGAAAACAAATGATTGAAGTTAAAAAAGAAGGCTACGAAAATAAGGAGTTGCAACTGCAAAAGGAGTTTAATCCGGTTACTTTGCTAAATATTCTTCTTGGTGGAGTTATAGGTATTGGTATTGATTTAGGAACGGGTTCGTTTGTAAAATATAATCCAAAAACTTACAGCATTGAGTTAGCACCGAAACAGTAATCTGAAGTTCGGTCCAAAAACAAAACCGTCCATTTGAAAATTTCGAATGGACGGTTTTTACTGAAAATTAATTTGAATGTGTTATTTATTCCGTAGGTCGGAAAACCAAACCACTTTCATCGAAATAATCAAGTGTAATTCGATCGCCATCGTTTACATGTCCTGCGAGGATTTCTTTCGACAGTTTATTTAAAACTTCCTGCTGCAAAACTCTTTTCAAAGGTCTTGCGCCAAAACTCGGATCGTAACCTTTGTTCGTGATGTATTTAATCGCATCTTCTGTGGCGGTCATGATAATGCCGCGTTTTGCCAACATATCATTGAATCCACGTAACTGATAGTGCACGATTTTGCCGATTTCTTTTTTGTTCAAAGGCTGGAAAAGTACGGTTTCATCAATTCTATTTAAAAACTCTGGTCGCAAAGTCTGTTTTAATAAAGTGAAAACTTCCTCTTTCGTTTTCTCAACAATCTGTTCCACATTATCATCAGTAATTTTTTCGAAATTTTCCTGAATCAAATGTGATCCTAAATTAGAGGTCATAATGATAATCGAATTTTTAAAATTCACGACTCTCCCTTTATTATCAGTTAATCTACCATCATCTAAAACCTGCAGAAGCGTATTGAAAACATCTGGATGCGCTTTTTCAATTTCGTCTAAAAGCACCACAGAATAAGGTCTTCTTCGAACAGCCTCCGTTAATTGACCACCTTCATCATAACCAACATATCCGGGAGGAGCACCAACCAATCGCGATACAGAATGTCTTTCCTGATATTCACTCATGTCAATTCTCGTCATATTATTTTCATCATCGAACAGATATTCTGCGAGTGCTTTTGCCAATTCGGTTTTTCCCACTCCGGTCGTACCGAGGAATAAGAAACTTCCGATGGGTTTTTTTTCGTCACTCAATCCGGCACGATTTCTTCTGATCGCATCAGCAATAGAAGTGATTGCTTCTTCCTGACCAACGACTCTTTTGTGCAATTCATCTTCAAGATGTAATAATTTTTCCCTTTCAGACTGAATGAGTTTGGTTACAGGAATTCCGGTCCATTTTGAAATAACTTCAGAAATATTTTCTGCCGTTACTTCTTCTTTGATCAATTCATTTTGATGATTTTGCATCTCGAGTTCGAGTTTCTGCAAATCAGCTTCTTTTTCTTTTATTTTTCCATATTGAATTTCTGCAACTTTGGCATAATCTCCAATTCTGGAAGCTCTCTCCGCTTCTAATTTCAAAGCTTCGATATCTTTTTTAATGGAAGTTAGATCTTCAGATTTTTGTTTTTCCTTCAACCATTTCGCATTGATCTCGTTTCGCTCCTCCGAAATTTTTGAAATATCTTCTTTTAAATGCTGGACTTTAACGTCATTCCCCTCTCTCGAAATGGCGGCTAATTCAATTTCCATCTGCATTAATTTCCGATCCAAAACGTCGAGTGCCTCAGGTTTTGAATTGATCTCCATCCGTAATTTTGCAGAAGCTTCATCAATTAAATCGATGGCTTTATCCGGTAAAAACCGGTCAGAAATGTATCGTTGAGATTGCTCGACTGCAGCAATAATTGCTTCATCTTTGATCCGAACTTTGTGGTGAGCTTCATATTTATCTTTAATTCCACGCAAAATAGAAATCGCCGATTCGGTATCCGGTTCTAAAACCATTACTTTCTGGAAACGTCTTTCTAAGGCTTTATCTTTTTCAAAATATTTTTGATATTCATTTAAAGTTGTCGCACCGATCGCTCTGAGTTCTCCTCTTGCCAAAGCCGGTTTCAAAATATTGGCAGCATCCATCGCGCCATCTCCGCCTCCTGCTCCGACTAAAGTGTGAATTTCATCGATGAAGAGAATAATTTGGCCATCAGATTGAATAACTTCATTGATAACTGATTTCAATCGCTCTTCAAACTCGCCTTTGTATTTTGCACCGGCAATTAATGCACCCATATCTAAAGAGTACAATGTTTTGTCCTGCAAATTTTCGGGAATATCACCGGAAATAATTCGGTGTGCAATTCCTTCTGCGATCGCAGTTTTACCAACGCCGGGTTCTCCAATTAAAATCGGATTATTTTTGGTTCTTCGGGAAAGGATTTGCAAAACACGACGGATCTCCTCATCTCTTCCAATTACAGGATCGAGTTTTCCTTCCGCGGCGAGTTCATTGAAATTTTTCGCGTATTTATTTAAACTTTGGTAGGTTTCTTCTGAACTTGCCGAAGTTGCTTTTGATCCTTTTCTTATTTCTTTGATGGCCATTTCTAAACCGCTTTTCGTAATACCCATGTCTTTGAGCATTTTCGACACTTCAGAATTTACATCCAAAAGAGAAAGCCAGAGATGTTCGATGGTTACAAATTCATCGCCCATTTTCTTGGCGACATTCGGTGCATCGAGCAAAACTTTATTGGCTGTTTGTGATAAGTAAATGTTTCCACCTTCTACTTTTGGTAATTTTTCGAGGTTGCTTCGGTTTCTTTCTCTTACGAGAGTTAATTCTGCTTCTGATTTCTTTAATAAAAATTCAGAAATATTTTCGTCAACCTGAAAAATTCCCTCCAGTAAATGTTGGGGTTCGATACTTTGGTTGCCAAATTCCATTGCAATCTGCTGTGCTTTTTGAATAGCTTCCTGAGATTTTACTGTAAATTGATTTAAGTTCATAACTGTAAGTTTTTATTTTTCCAGAAACAGTAAGAATTCATAATTAATTACAAATTCCTTCTATTCCTGTTCAATCATTATTTAATTCTAAAATCTATTACACAAAAACCGTTCTTTTCAATATAATTAAATAAAATCAGTCAAAATTTCCGAATTCAATAAAACGCTAACGTAAAAATAAGTCAAAATTTCCTGATTTGCTAGATGATGGCTTTATTCAGAGACAAATTGTAGTGGTGCATAAACTTCTTCATTAATAGAATACAACGATGATCGAAATCCTTTCTTCGTCTTTCAAAAAATAAGTATATTTGTTGGACTCACATAACCGAGATTTTAAAACAATATGCATCATTTTCATCCATTAAAAGCAACGAAAGTATCCCGAGAAACCAACGATTGCATTCATATCGCATTCGAAATTCCGGAGAACTTAAAATATAAATTTTCTTATAAACAAGGACAATATATTAATGTTCGATTCCTTTTTGGGGAAGAAGATCTGCGCCGAAGTTATTCTATAATCAATGCGCCTAGCGAAGATCATTCAGAACTGGAAATTTTAGTGAAGCATCTTGATCAGGGAAAAGTTTCTACTTACCTCAATCACGAATTAAAATTGGGCGACATTGTAGAAGTCATGGCTCCTTCGGGACATTTTTATACGCACTACAATGCTACGAACGAAAAAACATATGTTGGATTAGCAGCAGGAAGCGGAATTTCGCCCGTGCTGTCAAATTTGAAAGAAGCACTTTATCAGGAACCTAAAAGTTCCGCCTATCTGTTTTTTAGCAATAAAAGTTTGAATGAAATCATATTCAAAAAAGAAATTGATGATTTGGTTCAAAAATTTGAGGGACGATTAAAAGTTATTTATCTGCTTTCGAGGGAAAAACATTTTGAAGATGAACTTTTTGAAGGTCGAATTTCCCCAGAAAAACTTGATCTTCTTTTTCAAAGATTTACAGATATTCCGGTTCAGGAATCGACTTATTTTATTTGTGGACCTTCGGAAATGATCAAAGGAATTGGTAATTATCTGAAAAAGGACAAGAAAGTTCCTTCTCTGCAGGTGATGTATGAATATTACGCAGCTCCGGATGATGCAGAAAATTCTGAAATGAGCGACGAGTTTAAAGCGATCCCGAATTTAGAAAGCATGGTTACTTTGATTATTGATGATGATGAATACTCATTTCACCTTAATTCCAAGAAAAAAAGCATTTTAGACCAGGCTTTAGATGATAAACTTCCGGTTCCATTTGCTTGTAAAGGCGGAGTATGCTGTACATGCAAAGCACAGGTCATGGAAGGAGAAGTATTTATGGAGAAAAATTTCGCTTTAACCGATGATGAAGTCGCGCGAGGTTTTGTATTAACGTGTCAATGTCATCCGACGACCAATGTGGTGATGTTGAATTATGATGTTTAAAGGAAATTTAAAAAATTAAGTCATGGCAAACTGGAAATTTATTACACTTATCGAAGTTGATAAAGAATGTAAAATCGAAGGCATCAATATTTGGAACCATTACTGGAACTGTTCTGAAAGGAAAATCGAAGTAATTGGTCCTTTGAGCGGAAATCCCTATTTGTTTAATAAATACGAAATAAAAAGTCCCGAGAAAACTATCACTTTTGTGGTAGGTGAATTTTCAGAAGGTCGCATCGGTCTTTATGTACCGGAAGAAATCGCGATAGTTTCCAATTAAAAGGGTTTATTTAAAATAATATTAAAGCAATTATTATGAATCAAGAAAAATTTTTAGAATACGTACAGGCAGAAAATAAAGTAGAACCGAAAGATGTTATGCCCGATGATTACAGAAAATTACTGGTTCGCCAGATCTCGCAACATGGTCATTCCGAAATTGTAGGAATGCTGCCGGAAGCAAACTGGATCTCCCGGGCGCCGACTTTGAGAAGAAAAATGGCGCTTTTGGCAAAAATTCAGGATGAAGCGGGTCATGGTTTATATTTATACGCTGCAACAGAAACTTTGAGCAACGGCGAAATCGCTGCAGACAGAGATTCCACTTATAATGATATGCTTTCCGGTAAAGCAAAATACTCTAGCATCTTTAATTATCCTGCGCTTTCCTGGGCAGATATTGGCGCAATTGGCTGGCTCGTTGATGGCGCTGCGATCATGAATCAGGTCATGTTGATGGGAAATTCTTACGGTCCCTACTCCAGAGCGATGGTGAGAATTTGTAAAGAAGAATCTTTTCACCAAAGACAGGGTTATGAAATTTTGATGACGCTTTGCCGCGGAACCAAAGAACAGAAAGATTTGGCGCAAGAAGCTTTAAACCGTTTTTGGTGGCCTGCTTTGATGATGTTCGGACCAAATGACGCTGATTCGCCTAACTCTCAAAAATCAATGAATTATAGAGTGAAAAGAGAAAGCAATGATGATCTTCGTCAAAGATTTGTTGATGTTACGGTATCTCAAGCAGATTTTCTTGGACTAAAAGTTCCGGATGAAAACTTAAAATGGAATGAGGAAACTCAACATTACGATTTCGGGGAATTACCTTGGGATGAATTCATGGAAGTTTTAAAAGGAAATGGACCTTGCAACAAAAAACGTTTGGAGACCAAGAGAAAAGCACAGCGTGAACATTCCTGGGTAAAAGATGCTGCGATGGCGTTTGCTGCAAATATGAAGATAGAAACTGCAAATCATTAAACTAAAAAAATATATGATTTGGCAAGGACGATTTGATGGCGATGACCCACTTTATCACATGGTTTTTCAGAGAGTTTCTTTGGAAGACCATTACGAAAATATTTTACCGAACGATTTCGTTTTACACGGTTTTGCGGTAGATGAAGGCGTGAAAAGAAATAAAGGAAGAGTTGGTGCAAAAGATGCTCCTGATGTGATTCGGAAGAATATTTCAAATTTTCCTGTTGTAAATCCAGCATTTTCTTTGAAGGACTTTGGCAATATATATTGTCAAGACGAAAATTTAGAAAATACTCAGAACCAACTCGCAGAAAAAGTTAAAACTACACTACAAAAAGGAGGGAAATCAGTTGTTTTCGGTGGTGGACATGAGGGAATGTTTGCACATTATTCTGGAATTAAAAAGGCCTTTCCAAATAAAAAGGTTGGAATAATTAATATTGATGCTCATTTTGATAATCGAGAAATTGATCCTCAAATTGGCGCAAGTTCCGGTACCGGTTTCTGGCAAATCGCACAAGAAGAAAAAATTCACTCCTTACATATTGGGATTCAACGGAATTCGAATACTTTAAGACTTTTTGATACGGCTCATCAATACGGAATGAAATATATCTTAGCTGAGGAGATCTTCTTTGAAAATCTACCAAATATCTACGCAAAACTCGATGAATTTATCGCTGAAGCAGATATTATTTATGTTACCATTTGCATGGATGTTTTCAACGCTTCGATCGCTCCAGGTGTTTCCGCTTCGGCGTATAACGGAATTTTTGCAGACGCTTCATTTATGCATTTCTACAAACATATTATGGAGTCCGAAAAATTGAAGGCTTTGGACGTTTGCGAAATTAATCCAACCCTTGATATTGCAGAAAGAACTTCAAAATTAGGAGCGGCGTTAATCAATGAATGGTTCATGCTTTAAATGAAAGCACTTTTTTACAATAATTATAAAAAGGCAGTGATCTCTGTTCATTTTCTATTTTTTTTGTTCGCTTCACATTTATAAGGATTTAGGCAAAGTAAATTTCTACAATATTAGAGACAAAAATGGGGATTTTTAGAGAACCAATTATTAATTAATCCGTAAGTGTAGGCAAATAAGCAAGTTGCAAATCAATTGAATTAATGACCCTATTAATGATTAATTATTTCTAAAAAAACTTCAAATCATAAAGAATTTTATATATTTGCAGCAATTAACAACTAATTAAAATAAATTACTATGTCAGACATTGCATCAAGAGTAAAAGCCATTATCGCTGATAAACTCGACGTTGAGGAAACAGAAGTTACTCCAGAAGCTAGCTTTACTAACGATTTAGGAGCTGATTCATTGGATACTGTAGAATTAATTATGGAATTCGAAAAAGAATTTAATATTCAAATTCCTGATGATCAAGCAGAAAAAATTACAACTGTAGGGCACGCTATTGCTTATATTGAAGAAGTAGTGAACAAATAATATTCGATCTCAACGAAAAAAAAATTTATGGAATTAAAAAGAGTAGTTGTTACCGGTTTCGGCGCTATTACGCCTGTTGGAAATAATGCCAAAGATTACTGGGAAAGCCTTGTGAAAGGTGAGAGCGGTGCTGCTCCTATTACTCTTTTTGATGCCACAAATTTCAAAACTAAATTCGCCTGCGAAGTAAAAAATTTCGACCCATTGAATTATTTCGAGAAGAAAGAATCAAAAAAGATGGATCGAAACACTCAGTTTGGAATGGTTGCCGCAAGAGAAGCCGTAGAACATTCTAGGATTCTTGAAGACAATATTGACAAGAACAGAGTTGGTGTTATTTGGGGTTCTGGAATTGGAGGCTTATCAACTTTTGAAAAAGAAGTTTTAGAGTGGGCAGGAACAGATATTCCACGCTTTAACCCCTTCTTTATTCCCAAAATGATCGCCGATATTACAGGTGGTCAAATTTCAATAGAATACGGATTCCATGGTCCTAATTACACGACCGTTTCAGCTTGTGCTTCATCTGCCAATGCACTAATCGATGGTAAAATGCTCATCCAGTTAGGAAAAGCTGATGTCATTGTTTGCGGAGGTTCTGAGGCAGCAATTACTGCGAGTGGCGTTGGAGGATTTAATGCGATGATGGCACTTTCTACCAGAAACGACGATCCAAAAACCGCATCAAGACCATTTGATAAAGACAGAGATGGTTTCGTTCTTGGTGAAGGGGCGGGATCTATTATTTTAGAAGAATATGAGCACGCTTTAAAACGTGGCGCAACTATTTATGCAGAATTAAAAGGAGGTGGAATGAGCGCAGATGCTTATCACATGACCGCACCACATCCTGAAGGTTTAGGAGCATATCTCGTAATGAAAAATTGTTTGGAAGACGCAGGTGTAACAGCCGACGAAGTAGATCACATCAATATGCATGGTACTTCTACTCCATTGGGTGACATCGCCGAATCTAACGCAATTTCTCGATTATTGGGAGAACATGCTTTCGACATTCAAATTAATTCTACCAAATCAGTTACCGGTCACTTATTGGGTGCAGCCGGAGTAATTGAAGCAATTGCAGTTTTACATACCATTACTCATAGTATTGTACCACCTACCATTAATCATTTTACAGATGATGAAAGGATTGACAGCAGACTCAATTTCACTTTTAACCACGCTGTTAAAAAAGAAGTAAATATTGGGATGAGCAACACTTTCGGTTTCGGTGGACATAATGCCTGTGTACTTTTCACTAAAATATAAGAAAATATACAGATGGAGTTAAAGAAATACCTTTCTCAATTCCTCGTCAACAGAAAAAAAAAACTTTCGGAAAAAGACTGTTTTTTATGCACCGAAATAAGAAAAATTACCGGCTGCGAAATACAGAACATTAATCTTTACCGCGAAGCCTTTTCTTTAAAAACATCTTCCAGAAACAAAGAAATTAAAAATTACGAAAGACTCGAATTTTTAGGTGATTCTGTTTTGGGAGCTATTATTTCGTGTCATCTTTTCGCGACTTATCCCGCTGCAAATGAAGGTTATCTTACGCAGATGAAATCTAAAATTGTGAATCGGAAGAATCTGAATAAGTTGGGAAATGAACTTAAACTCACGAAATTTCTTCAAAATGAATCCACAACAACTTTAAGCGAAAATATTTCGGGGAACCTATTTGAATCTTTGGTTGGAGCACTTTATCTTGATGTAGATTACGAAACATGCAGGAAGGTTGTTTTGGAAAGACTTTTAACTCATTCGGAGATTAATAAGCTCGAAAATAAAATCGTAAGTTATAAAGGACTGCTCTTAGAATGGGGTCAGAAAAAGAAGGTCAACATCAAATACGAAACCTGCGAAGAAATGCAGCCGAATAAAAATCTGGTTTTCCGAAGTTATGTCTGGCTTGATGATGAAAAAATTTCAAACGCTACAGAAACATCCAAGAAAAAAGCGGAAGAAAAAGCCGCACAAAGAGCCTTTTATATTCTAAACAAAAAACAAAGCATCCTTGAAATCTCAAAAGATACTGCTTGAAATTGAAGACGACGATGAAGAAATTACTTTAGGTTTAGTTCGTCTTGCCAAAGAAGTTCCGGAGCATGAGCTTTTTTATCAACTGAATTTGCTCAACTCTTTCAAATTTTCCAGAATTGCAGATCTAGTGTACAACGGAACTTATTACGACTATTCTTTTCCCAGGTTTGAAGGCTTTCATTGTGATACGAAAGTATGCATTCAGTTTATCGCTAATAAATCCTCCCAAAATATTCAGAAAAAAGTTTCTAAAGAATTATTTTCTGGGGAACAGGAAACCAAATTTTTGCTGGATCATTTTCAAGATGTAGATTATCTCCTCAAAACATCGGAGCCATTTGGTGATTTTTCCTTAATTTTGCTCCCGGAAAATCTTATGTTTCAGATACAAAATTTTCCATTAAGCCCTATCGAAGAGCTTTATCATATAATTCAATATTATGAATAAATATTTAAAAAAGACAAAAATTATCGCTACGCTTGGACCAGCTTCATCTACAAAAGAGGTGATCCTGCAATTGATTCAGGCGGGAGTTGATGTTTTCAGAATAAATTTCTCGCACGCAGATTACGATTTAGTTAAAAGCAATGTTCAGATGATCCGTGAACTGAATCAGGAATACGGATTTTCTGTAGGAATTTTGGGTGATCTACAAGGACCAAAACTTCGTGTCGGAGTCGTAAAAGAAGGTTCATATTTAAATCCAGGTGATATTTTAACGTTCACCAATGAAAAGATTGAAGGAGATTCAAAGAGGGTTTACATGACTTATCAAAAGTTTCCTCAAGATGTAAAAGTAGGCGAAAGAATTTTGATCGATGATGGAAAACTGGTTTTAGAAGTTCTGGAAACCAATAATATAGACATGGTAAAAGCGAAAACTATTCAAGGTGGACCGCTTAGTTCTAAAAAAGGGGTGAATTTACCAAATACCAATGTTTCGCTTCCTGCTTTAACAGAGAAAGATGTTGAAGACGCTAATTTCATGCTCGACTTAGAACTGGACTGGATCGCATTATCTTTCGTTCGTCATGCTCAAGATATTATCGATTTAAAAGAGATCATTAAAAATCACCCGACTAATAAGCAAAAAACTCCAATTATTGCGAAAATTGAAAAACCTGAAGGGGTAAAAAATATTGAGCAAATCCTGTTGGAATGTGATGGATTAATGGTTGCTCGTGGAGATCTAGGTGTGGAAGTTCCGATGGAAGAAGTTCCGGCGATTCAGAAAAATCTTGTAGAAATTGCCAGAAAATATTCGAAACCCGTTATTATCGCGACTCAGATGATGGAAACGATGATCACGAGTTTGACACCAACGAGAGCCGAGGTCAATGATGTTGCCAATTCCGTTTTAGACGGTGCAGATGCGGTGATGCTTTCGGGGGAAACTTCTGTTGGAAGATATCCGGTTGATGTGGTAAAAAACATGTCGAAAATCGTAAAAAATATTGAACAAACGCATTTCTATCAGACTAAAAACTCACCGATCGAACACGAATTTAACTGTATTGATGAGCGTTTCATTACGAACAGAGTTTGCCTTGCAGCGGTAAGAATTGCTAAAACCACCAATGTGGAAGCAATCATTACTTTAACTTATTCAGGTTATACGGCTTTCCAAATTTCTGCACACCGCCCGAATTCAAATATTATTGTTTTCAGTTCTAACAAACGAGTTTTGACGATGCTGAATTTACTTTGGGGAGTTCGCGCATTTCATTACGACATGGAAAAATCTACGGATGAGACCATCGTACAGGTAAATATGTTGGCTCATACTCACGGTTTTGTAGAAAACGGGGATTTCGTTATTAATTTAAATGCTACTCCAGCTTATGAAGGCGGAAAAACAAATACTTTAAGATTGACGACGATTTAATTATTGTTGAAAATTTCTTTAAATAAAAATCCGTCCCGTTTTATTACGAGACGGATTTTCTATATCAGTCAAATCTTTTAATGATTTAAAGGAATTTCGTAGTCGTTAATTAGAAGGTATAAGAAACGCCTCCCTGTAAAAGACCTTTTGTTCCTAAATTGGTTTCTAAAAACACCCCAAATTTTTCTCCATAACTAATTCCAATAGGAGAAACGTTAAAAGCAAATATGGTACTGCTTTCATCTAGAGTACTTTCTTTAAAACTAAGGAATGAAGCTCCAATTCCAGCTCCAGAGTACATTTTCAACTTACTGGCTGTAGATAACCAGGTGTAATTACCTTGTGCGAGAATGGTGTTAAAGTTTCCTTCAAATTTCAAATTGCTATCTTTTACAGTTTCGTGACCGTAACCCAAACCGTATTTCCATCTGCTGTTTTCGCTTTGGATCATCACGTCAACTGCAAAAACTCCAGCGGATTCGTAAGTAACAATTTTATTTCCAGGACCTAAAAAGTTGAATGCGTTAAAAGCATTTGCCGTAATAGATTCGGAAATCCCATACAATGAAGCTGTTCCATAAGAAACTTTCACCTCAACGTTTTTCTGAGCACTAACCAGAACGCCCAATAAAATAGACAAAGTGTAGATCGTTTTTTTCATATATTTTTTAATTAGGACCTAAAAATACTGATTTATGTTTAATAATAAAATGTTTCAATGATAGACAAAAGAAAATCGTCCTATTATTAATTTAAAAAGACGTTCAGGAAATTTCCCAAACGTCTTTTAGTATTTATGATATTGATGATTTTACATCATTCCCGGCATTCCGCCGCCCATTGGCATTCCAGGTTCGTCTTTTTTAACTTCAGTAATTACACATTCTGTAGTCAACAACATCCCTGCAACAGATGCTGCGTTTTCTAAAGCAACACGAACTACTTTCGTAGGATCGATAATTCCGGCTTCGTACATATTAACGAATTGGTCATTTTTTGCATTGAAACCATAATCTCCAGTTCCTTCAGCTACCTTCGCAACGATTACAGAACCTTCTCCACCTGCATTGGCAACAATTTGTCTTAATGGTTCTTCGATGGCTCTTTTCACGATTTTAATTCCAGTATCCTGATCTTGGTTTTCACCTTTCAAATCATTCAAAGCAGGAATACTTCTTACCAAAGCAACACCACCTCCAGGAACAATTCCTTCTTCTACTGCGGCTCTGGTTGCATGAAGTGCATCATCAACTCTGTCTTTTTTCTCTTTCATTTCTACTTCAGAAGCAGCACCAACATAAAGAACTGCAACTCCACCAGCTAATTTCGCCAGTCTTTCCTGCAATTTTTCTTTGTCGTAGTCGGAAGTTGTAGTTTCCATCTGAGCTTTGATCTGGCTCACTCTCCCTTTGATTAACGCTTCGTCACCACCACCGTTTACCAAAGTAGTGTTGTCTTTGTCGATAACCACTTTTTCAGCAGTTCCAAGCATATCCATTGTAACGTTTTCCATCGTGAAACCTCTTTCTTCAGAGATAACAGTTCCACCAGTTAAAATTGCGATATCTTCTAACATCGCTTTTCTTCTGTCCCCAAATCCTGGAGCTTTTACAGCAGCAATTTTCAATGAACCTCTTAATTTATTTACTACTAAAGTTGCCAAAGCTTCGCCTTCAACTTCTTCACAAATAATTAATAAAGCTTTTCCTGCTTGAGCAACCGGTTCTAAAACTGGAAGCAGATCTTTCATAGAAGAGATTTTTTTCTCCACCAAAAGAATGTAAGGATTTTCTAATTCTGCTACCATTTTTTCTGGATTGGTGACAAAATAAGGAGATTGGTAACCTCTGTCGAACTGCATTCCTTCAACTACATCAACTGTAGTATCTGTTCCTTTTGCTTCTTCAACCGTAATTACGCCTTCTTTACCAACTTTTCCAAAAGCTTCCGCGATCAATGTACCAATAGTATCATCATTGTTCGCAGAAATTGAAGCAACTTGCTTGATTTTTTCTGAAGAATCACCAACTTTCTGAGATTGAGACTGTAAGTTTTTTACTACTTCAGCAACCGCTTTATCGATTCCTCTTTTCAAATCCATTGGATTCGCTCCGGCTGCAACGTTTTTCAAACCTTCGCGAACGATTGCCTGAGCAAGTACAGTTGCAGTAGTTGTTCCGTCTCCCGCGATATCGCTGGTTCGTGATGCAACTTCTTTAACCATTTGAGCACCCATATTTTCAACTCTGTCTTCGAGTTCGATCTCTTTTGCTACAGAAACTCCATCTTTAGTTACGTGTGGTGCACCGAAAGATTTTTCGATTACTACATTTCTACCTTTTGGACCTAATGTTACTTTTACTGCATTTGCTAATGCATCAACGCCTCTTTTCAAAGCATCTCTCGATTCTATATCGAATTTTATTTCTTTTGCCATTTGATTTGTATTGATGTACGATGTATAAATTACAAAGCACTATTTATTTTTGTTAAAATTATTTTTCTTAATAAAAGATGAGCTAATTCCTACACTGTAAATTTTACACTGTAAAAACGGATCTTATCCGATAACTCCCAATAGATCACCTTCTTTTACAATCAGATAATCTTTGCCATCCAATTTCAATTCGGATCCTGAATATTTTCCGTAAAGCACTTTATCACCTACTTGTACAGTAGTTGGCTCATCTACTTTTCCTGGTCCTACTGCGATTACAGTACCTTCTTGTGGTTTTTCTTTTGCAGTATCGGGAATAATAATTCCTGAAGCGGTTTTAGTTTCAGCTTGAATCGGTTCAACTAAAACGCGATCTGCTAATGGTCTGAATTTTACTGACATATTACTATTGTTTAAATTATTATGTTATGCTTTCTAATTTACTAAAACGATGCCATGAAAATTAATATGTAAATCTGTCATTATCTAAATAAGCTGATGAGAAATTATGGCAGATAAAAAAGCCAATCATAAATTGATTGACTCATTTAAACTTTTAAAAAATCTCATTTTTCATTCCAACCGATTATATTGGATTTACTTCCTCATTTTATATTGCGCTCTTGGAAATATTTTCCTTTTGTTTAAAAGCTTAAAGTTTACCATCCTATTCTGTAATCTATTATTAGAAAAATTCATATTTTTCGAATTTTTCAATAGATATTAAAATATAATCGCAAATAGTTAATATGATAAACTCAATCATTTGTAAATATTTTTGGCCATAAACAAATAAGGAGAATAATATTTCTATATTAGTTATATATAAGTATTTTAATTATGTTGGCTTTTATTTATATATATTTGCCAAACATTTAGAAACTGATAATTTTCAGTAATTATTACTAATTTTACTGAAAAATAAAAAATTTAACTTCCTACAAACATATAATGTAAATAATGACTATTATTAAACATTAGATGGAAATTAGAAGTAGTGATATAACACCTTGACTATAGCTTATAAAACGCGTAATATAAGGTTTACTTTTCTGAAGTCCGTTATAGATGAACTAAGTATCACCTTATCACTAAAGACAAAAAATGAACAAAAAATGAACAAAAAATTATTTTTATTTTTGGCAATACTTTGTCAATTATTATTTTCCGCTAAAAATAAAACAACCGAGTCCATCTATATTGACTCTTCTGTGTCTGGATTAACAATACCAACACAAAACGCAAATCAGCAATTTTATCAATTATTCAGTCACGGGAGATCTGGCGAATTGTTTATAGAAAATCACTGGATGAATGTAAACGAAATTGCAGAAAGATTTAAAAATGAGTTGAAAAACAAAAAAGAACTTTATATCTACGGATGTAATTTTGGTGGAGGTAAGAAAGGACGTGCGGCTATAAAATACTTAGAAGACTATTTAAACATCCAAGTTAATGCTTCTACCAATATTACTGGTGAATCTGGCGACTGGAAGCTTGAGATAGGAAAAGGCAAAAATGGTTTAAAGCTGCCAAATTTTAAAGGAAATTTGCAACTAGATAAAACACATTATTTAAACCCTCTTTTGGCGGGATCATATAACAATACCACTTCTATTCAAGAAGAATTTATTTATCTTTCAACTCCTTCTGCTACAAATATTACGGTGCAAATGAATTACGCTTCCGGAACTGGTTCTCCACGGATTTCTATTTATGATCTTACTGCAGGGACTACAACTTATACAAGTACAGGAGTTATTACTCTGAAAAATGCAAACCCTGTTAGATTGCAGTTTGTAGGCGCAGCTCCAACGAATACAATTATAACTCCTGGAACTACTCCTACTACCGTACCTACAAATACAGGTGGCACTATTATTTCTGGTAACTCTACAGGTTTAAAATTTACCTCAAGTGATAATTTTTATGTCAATTATCGAGCACGCTCAACCGCACAAGCTGGTTCCATGTTAGCAAAAGGTCTTGGTGCACTCGGTACCGAATTTAGATGGGGTGGCTCACCAAATGTTGCAGCTACGACCATCGCGGATATTGGGAATATGCTTTCTGTAATGGCAACAGAAGATAATACTAAAATTGTTATCGATAACATTAAAACAGGAACAAAATTCATCGATGGACTGGGCGGAATTACGTTAACGGGACCAACTATTAATAAAACATTGCAAAAAGGAGATTCTTTTATTTTATACGCTCCTGTAACTGTGGGTTCTTTAACTATACAAGATACTGGTTGGCTAGGTGCAAAAATTATTTCGGATAAAAATATCGCAGTAGCAGTGGGTGGTTTAATGCAACAGGGAATTTCAGGTACTAATCGTGATATTGGTTTTGATCAGTTGGTACCTGTAAATAGGTTGGGTTTAGAATATATTGTAATGCAGGGAAATGGAAATACTGCTGCTCCTGAAAATATTATTATTGTAAGCACGGTCGATAATACAAAAATTTATTTAAAAAATGGATTTCCTACAGTCTATGCAACACTGGTAAATGCTGGTGATTATGTTGTTATTCCCGCTAATACTACACCTTTTGATGACAAAAGAAACATGTTCGTTCGAGTGAGTAGACCAGCGTATGTCTTTCATAAAATTTATGGTAAAGACCAAGGTAATACCAATAGTTTAATGTTTATTCCCCCACTTTCTTGTTTTGGGGAGAAAGTTGTAGATTTAATACCGGCTTCGAGAGATATTGGAAGTACAACCTATACTGACACTGAAATTTCTGTGTTAGCAGCAACAGCAGCAGGAGCACCTACTGTAACTGAAAATGGAACTGCTTTGTCAGCTTATACTATTAATGGTGGTGGAAATGTGCTGGGCAATGTAAATTGGACTTCCTACAGATATAAATTAACATTACCAAATAGCAAAGTTAAAGTTTCTTCTACAGGCACCGTTCAAGCAGAGCTTTTTGGCGCAAGTGGAGATGCTGGTTTTGGGGGTTATTTTTCAGGTTTCGGGGACACCCCGAGTTATCTTTTAACGATAGCAAGTCCCTACGGATATTTATGTCCAGACACTGGTGTAATCTCAGTAGCAGCAGGTTTAGGAACCTATCAATGGTTTAGAAATGATGTCCCAATTTCAGGAGCTACTACAAATACTTATACTTTAAATGGTGTTGGTGACAGTGTTATTGCAACATACTACGTCACTGTTAAATTTCCTGGAGGTTGTTCTATAAATTCTAATGAAGTAACCAGTGATGAGTGTCCTTGTACAAAAGCGGGATCAACACTTGCACCCACCTCCTTTACAAAGATGGGAATAAGCATTAGAGATAAAAGATCGACCGCAAATTGGCCAAAAGATATACCTAATGGATTTATTGCTATGGAAGCCAATAATAAAGGATTCGTAATCACAAGAATCGCATCACCGGAAACAGCAATTAGCAATCCAATTTTGGGAATGCTAGTTTATGACACCACTAAAGATTGTTTAAAATTATATAACGGAACTTCTTGGAATTGTATTAAACCAACTTGTAATTAATTATGAAAAATATAATAATAGCTCTTTTTATTTCCAATTTCTGCTTTGCACAAGTAGGCATTGAAAAAACAACAGTAGACGGAAGTGGAATTCTTGATTTTCCTTTAGGCACCACAAAAGGTATTATTTTGCCCAATGTTACTAAAAGTTCTGACATGACGTCGGTAACTCGAGGAACCATCGTTTATGATCTAACCACAAAAAACGCGCAGTATTTCGACGGTATGTGGAGAACGCTTAACGTTATGACGACAGGAACTGCCCCTACTCTTCTAGCCGGAACTGATCTCGCCACTGATATCGGTGTCATCATCGGTAAACAGAGTTCAAGCGCACAAGGTGTTTTGATTTTAGAATCCGATTCTAAAGCTCTTATATTGCCTAAAGTAAACGATCCTGTTGCAAATGTAAATTCGCCCGTAGCAGGAATGATGTGTTACGATCCGGTGAAAAAATTAATGTGTATTTACAACGGAATAGACTGGTCTTTTTGGAGATAATCTTTCTAACTGAAATAAAAGAATTGCTTCATAAATGAAGCAATTCTTTTATGTTTTAAATGAAACTATTTTTTTCCAGCGGCTTGCATCGGATTTACTTTTCCATTTGCGGCGCCTCTTGCAGATCCTGCTTGTTTTTGTTTGAAAACCTCAAACTTCGAAGTCGCTTCCGGGATTTCGCCCCAGAAATTATTAGTGGTGTCGATATCTGCGGTTTCTTTCATCGGATCCAATTGAATCGATTTTAATTTCTTGTCGAAATAATAAGTCTTTGAAACTTTCTGCTCATTCTTTCTCCAGATTTGTGCAGACGATTTATCAGTTAGTTTGCTGCCATCTTCGAAAGTAAATTCAAGAATAATCGGCATTACCAAACCACCTTTATTACTGAAATCGATTTGGTAGGCATTAATTTTTTGCAGATTTGCTTTATCTTTTGCAGGAACATTTTCAAAATTATCATTTTTCAAAGTATAGGTTTTAGCCTGATCTACTTTTTCCATTCCGCGGTCGTAACGCCAGTAGAAATCCTGAGTTTCTTTGTCTTTATCCATATAGAAGGTGATATTTTTATCATTTTTGTTTCTGATTTTCGAAATATCTGTAAATTCATTCTGTAAAGGTTTTTCAACGGTATAAGAAACGTCTTTAGATTTCGGTACTGCATCTACATCCGGCGAAGAAACGGTTACTTTATCAATAGAGATATCTACAGGATCGATCCCGTAAAACCAACCGCGCCAAAACCAATCGAGGTTTTCGGCACTTGCATCATTCATCGTTCTGAAAAAATCCGCAGGTTCCGGATGTTTGAACGCCCATCTTTTAGCATAAGTTTTAAAAGCTTTGTCAAACAATTCTCTTCCCATAATCGTTTCCCGTAAAATATTCAACCCTGTTGCAGGCTTCGAATAGGCATTCGGACCGAACTGAATAATATTTTCAGAATTCGTCATAATAGGTTCTAGTTGCTCTTTCGGCAATTTCATATAATCAACAATCGTATGAGCTGGACCGCGACGAGAAGGGAATTTATTATCCCATCTTTCTTCCGTTAAATATTCTACAAAAGTATTCAAACCTTCGTCCATCCAGGACCATTGTCTTTCGTCTGAATTAATGATCATCGGGAAAAAGTTATGTCCAACTTCGTGAATAATTACCCCAATCATTCCGTTTTTAATTCCTTCTGAATAGGTTCCATCTTTTTCAGTTCTTCCGTAATTAAAACAAATCATCGGATATTCCATTCCATTTGCAGCTTCGATCGATTGCGCAACAGGATATGGATAAGGAATGGTAAATTCAGAATAGGTTTTTATGGTATGAGCAACTGCTCTTGTAGAAAATTTTCGGTATAAATTGTAAGCTTCTTTTGGATATAAACTCATCGCCATCACTTGATTATTATTTTCAGGAATCGTAACTTTCATACCGTCCCAAATAAATTTTCGTGAAGAAGTCCAGGCGAAATCCCGAACATTATCAGCTTCAAATCTCCATATTTTTCTTTCTTTCGACTTATTCTTCTCCGCTTTTTTAGCTTCGTCTAAAGTAACAATCTCGATTGGTTCATTTGAAGTCTGGGCTTGTTTCCAACGGTTTAATTGCGCAGAAGTTAAGACTTGTTCATAATTTTTTACCACTCCAGTTCCTGCAACAATATGATCTGTCGGAACATTCATAGAAACTTTGAAATCTCCAAAAACAAGAGCAAACTCTCCTCTTCCGGTGAACTGATTATTTTGCCATCCTTTGAAATCGCTGTAAACACACATTCTTGGATACCACTGCGTGATCGTATATAAATCGTTGCCATCTTCAGGGAAATTTTCATAACCTCCTCTTCCACCCATAACCATTCGGTTTGAAATATTATAATTCCAATCGATCTTAAAAGTGAATTTTTCTCCTTTTTTTAATACTTTCGGAAGGTCAATACGCATCATGGTTTTGTTCACTACAAATTGCAGTGGCATTCCCGAAACATCTCTCACTTTTTCTAAATTCACACCATAACCATTGTCTTTCACCGGTAATTCTGTAGATTTTAAACGATCGGAAGGCATCATTTTTGGCAATTTTGAACCATCATCAAAACCTGCATCTTTTACGGATGAATGTTCGTTCTCGTCTAATTGCAACCAGAGATATTCAAGATCATCTGGCGAATTATTGTAATACGTAATGGTTTCTGAACTACGCAGATTTCTTTTGTCTTCATCCAAGTAAGCGGTAATATCGTAGTCAGCGCGGTTTTGCCAATAACCTTGTCCGGGAGCACCGGAAGCAGTTCTGTAAAAATTTGGCGTGGGTAAAATGGTACCGAGTTGCTCGAATTTATTACCGTGATTACTCTTTGGATTGTTTTGAATGTCTTGTCCGAAAGCAAAAACCGAACAAAAAAGAAGCGTAAATATTTTGAATTTCATTTTAAGAAGAGATTTTGAACTTAAGTCTCAAATTTAATTATTTTCTGTGGATTGGAAGGGTATTTTCAAGAAATGAGTGCGAATTTTTCAACAATCTCACGCCACGACTTGAACGGAGCTTTTTTTGCGACGAGGAACGAGGAGCAAAAAAGCGAGATCCCTTCGACAAGCTCACCATAAATTCAAGCGGAAAAAGGCGCCCAAATAAAAATCTATATACGCTCCAAAATCATTTGCCCGGAAAGAATGATGGCGACCACCGAAATCCCGATGATCCAGTATTTTTGCTGGAATTTCAAGAATTTTGAGAGGAAAAATAATAAAATCATCACCAATAAAACGACGGTTATTTGACCTAATTCTAAGCCGATATTGAAACCTAAAAGCGGCACTGCAATATTTTGTTCTGATGCCATCGCCATTCTTGCGGTATTGGCAAATCCCATCCCGTGAATTAAGCCGAAAAAAAGCGCCAGAACGTAGTTGATCCGCATGAGTTTATCTTGATTTTTGCGGAATAAAATATTATCAAAAGCGGTGAGCATAATGGTTATCGGGATTAAAACTTCGACCAAATTGGAAGGAAGCCGGAAAACGTCGAGCACGCTCAAAGCTAATGTAAAGGAATGTCCGATGGTAAAAGCTGTAATTAAAATAAGGATTTTTCGCCAGTCTTTGTAAAAATAAACGGCGACTAAAACCAATATAAATAACTGATGATCAAGCGCATCCCAAGAAATAATGTGTTCCCACCCGAGTTGCAGGTAGAATAAGAAATCTGTCATTATAAAAATTTTTACGAAAATAATGATTAATTTCGTCTTCTGATTTTAAAGTTGATGTTGAAAAAATTTCTATTTCTTTTCTCGTTATGTTTCTTTATTTGGTCGCAAGCCAAAGAAGTTCATCCGTATCACATTGGTTCTGTTGAATTTAACTACAACTCAAAATCGAAAACTTTTGAGATTAGCGGTAAATTTTTCCTTGATGATCTGGAAAATGCTTTGATAGAGAAATATGGAAAGGCAGTTCATTTTAATGATCCGAATTATAAGCAGCAAATCAATGAATATTTAAAGAAATATTGTGAGGAATATTTGAAATTGAAAGTTGACAATCAATTTTTAAAAATTAATTACGTCGGTTTTGAAGAAGACAGCGAGGCAGTGAATATTTTTCTGGAATCTGAACCAGTTAATTCACCAAAAAAAGTGGAGGTTGCAGTGAGTTTTCTGTATAATTATTTTGATGATCAGATGAATATTGTTCACATCGTAGTTGATGGAAAACGACAAAGTGATAAACTCAATTATCCGAATCGGTATTTGTATAAAAACTTTTAGAACTGCGAATTTACTTTTTCCGCGTGTGCCAAAAGTTCTGGAAAGAAAACATCGAAATGCTTTTTCAATTGTGGTTTATTGTTCATGAAAACTTCGAAAACCGGCACATCTTTGTCTAAATATTTCGCTTTGTTAAGAACATTCTGCATCGAATATTTGATTCCCCAATCTTCTTTATAATTGTAAAGCCAATTGTCTTTTTCCATTCCGTTGACCATTCGAACTAATTTTTCTGGCAGTAAACTTTCGTATTTTCTTAAAACTAGATATACTTTTTCAGCGTGATTTTTTAAAACCTGATCTGATAAAGAATTGGCGAGAAAATAATCCATCGAAACATCTACAAAAGCTCCCGCATAAAGCCGCACCAAAGGACTGAATATTTTCTTTGCCTCGCTCAATTCCGGATGAGCATCGGTAAAAGTATCGACTTCGCGGTGCAAAGTTATTCCTTCCTGTATTTTCTCTGAGAAAGAAAACCTATCTCTGTTTGGAATAACATCTTCCAAAAACTGACCGACAATTTGTTCATCGGAGAATGCGAGAAAAGAATGGGCGAGGTAATTCATTATTCTAAATCGAGAACTATTTTGAGACCAATTTTAACATCCTTAATTATCTGAGGAGAAATCATCCCAATTTTTTTTATAAAACGGCTGTTGTCTAATGCTCTAACTTGGTCGATCATAATTTCGCAGTCTTCAAAAAGATTATTTTTTTTTGAATCTAAAAAAACACGAATAAATTCCGCGTTTCTGATCTTGGTTGTAATGGGACAAATAATGGTAGAAGTATGTTCCACACCATTAAGTAAATTTGTTTGCACTACTAAAATCGGTCTCGTTTTTCCTGTTTCCGTACCGATTTGGGGATTTAAATCTGCAATCCAAATTTCAAATTGATTAATTATCATCTCCCAAACTTTCGAATTCTTTTAAAACTTCCTCATTATCCTCTCTAACCAATAAAGAACTTTGCAAAAGTTTACCTTTCAAAATTTCTCTTTTTTGCATTTGATTATAGTAATGAATTGCTTCATTGATATAACGGTTTCTAGGCTTTTTACGACTTTTGAGAATATTTTCTGTTTCCGAAAAAATCGCTTCATCGAGTTTCAAAGAAATTACTTTCATTACTTTTAAATTTGAACAAATATACGAAAAATATATACTTTAAGTATATTGTTGTGTGGAATAGAAAATCCTTCAAAATAAATTTTTTGAAGGATTTAAGATTATTTTATAATTTCTACTTAACAATAAATTTTTTCGTTCCAATCAACTTATTTTCTTTGTTATAAATACTTAACAAATATTCTCCGGAAGTCAATCCTTTTATGTTAATTTTCTTATTAGCACTTTTCAAAATCATTTGACCCACAAGATTAGTAATTATGAAATTATAATTCCGATTGTCTTTTACCTGAACATTAAGTTCATCTTTTGCCGGATTTGGATAAATTGCAAAATCTATAATATTTGCATTGTCACCAGTCGCAAGAGTTTTTGTAGGCATAAACTCAGAAACCACACAGGCAAAACGTGCAAAACCAAAAGCTTCATTCGAAGGCTTCGGCTGACCAATTTCAATTCCAGTTGGTTCTGTATTATAATTTATCCCCGGATTTGACCATCTATTAATTCTTGTACACCCAAATCCTGCATCTGCGCATTCATTATTGTAGGCCATAATTGTTCTCCATCTTTGTGCTGGTGTACTAGCTGCTCCTAAAGTGATTGCAGTTTTATTAGTATAACCGTGGTGATGTTCGCAAGGATTTATACTACTATTTACATACCAATCATGTTGTAAACCCATATTATGACCAAATTCATGAGCTAAAGTAAAATTGGAAACGACACAGTTATAAAGCCCTACACAAAATCCACTATTTGGGGTATAATTGGTGTTATTATTATTTAGATATCCAAGTCCACAGGTGTTTGTTGGCGTACTTGTAACCAACGCGCAAAGATCGGCACCGTAAGTTGATCTGAGATTCGCAACGGTATCCATAAATCCATCTCCTTCTGTACGAAATCTTGTAAGATCAGTATTGATATTTCCTGATTCCACATAAGCAATTTCATCACAATACACCAAGTTGATGGTCACATTTGAAACTCCAGAAGCTGCTAAAGAAACATTAAAATTGGTAATCGCAGTTGCAACAAAAGATTTACTTTGAGCCAATCCACCCCATGCAGTTTTTGCCTGCGCGGTGAAAACTACCATTACATCAATCGTACTTGCAGGACAAACCGGCGTAGATGCTAAACAAATATTAGCATTCACTTTCTGGTTAATTGCGGCTTCATCTAAGATGGAATTTTCTGTAGAATCTTTGCTAATAAGATTTGATTCATTCACGATAGACACTGCAAAAATATTTTCATCCGTCTGGTGAAATATTGCTTTTTCACCGGAAGTGGAAGTATACATTCCGGTTACGATATTGTCTACCTTAGATAAAACAAAATCTGAATCTTTTTCATTTTGAACAGAATAAACAAAAGATTCACTTTTATTGGAATATAAAAAAGTCTTTAAATAATGTGCTTTGATCACTTTGCCATTCGGAAGTGTAATTTCAAAATCTGATCTCAAGTTAAAAGAAGGTTGTTGGTAATACTTCGTAGAATTATAAGTATCAGAAAGACCTTTGCCTATTTTTTGATTGGTGGCAAGGTTTTTTTCATTGATTGAATTCTGGAACAGTTTATTCTGGGCAAAGATGACTGTTGCGCAAAACAGCATTAAGAAGGTAAATTTGATTTTCATCTTGGTTTTAGTTTTTTAGGTTAATTACAAAGATAAAAAACACCTCAAATAATTCTCGGGTTAAAACACGGGAAATTCAATTCTTCTTCAATGATTTAAAAAAGACACTCATGAAAATCTTCAATTTTACTCACTTCTAAGATGACAATTCCATATTTTTTCTTTGGAATTTTATTTAAGTTTGACACAAATATTTTTTCGTACCCTAATTTTTCCGCTTCAGAAATCCTTTGTTCAATCTGCGGGATCGGACGAATTTCTCCGCTCAAACCGATTTCTCCCGCGAAACAGAAATGTTCAGAGATCGCAATATCTTCATTCGAAGAAAGTATCGACGCGACAACTGCCAAATCCAACGCAGGATCACCGGTTTTAATTCCGCCTGTAATATTGAGGAAAACATCTTTTGCGCCTAACTGAAATCCAGCCCTTTTTTCTAAAACTGCCAGAAGCATATTTAATCTTTTGGAATCAAATCCAGTACAACTTCTTTGCGGCGTTCCATAAACTGCCGAACTGACCAAAGCCTGAATTTCAATCAACATCGGGCGATTTCCTTCTAAAGTTACCGCCACAGAATTCCCCGAAAGTTCCTCGAACTTCTTCGTAATCAAAATTTCTGAGGGATTTTTTATTTCCTTCAAACCTTGAGAAACCATTTCATAAATCCCGATTTCTGCGGTTGAGCCAAAACGGTTTTTACTCGCCCGCAACAATCTGAACAAATGATTTCGGTCGCCGTCAAAATTTAGAACAACATCTACCATGTGTTCCAAAACTTTCGGACCGGCGATTTGTCCGTCTTTCGTGATATGACCAACTAAAAAAACCGGTGTATTCGTTTCTTTCGCATATTTAATGATCTCATTCGAACATTCCCGAATTTGAGAAACCGTTCCGGGCGAACTTTCGATCGTTTGACTTTGCAGTGTTTGAATAGAATCTACAATTACAAAATCAGGTTGTAATTTTTTAGCTTCGTGCAGAATTTTTTCGACGGAAGTTTCTGTAAAAAGAAAACAGTTCGGATTTTGAAGTTCCGTCAAACGATCAGCGCGCATTTTGATCTGCGACGCACTTTCCTCCCCAGAAACATAAAGAATTTTCTTCTTCATTTTCAAAGCCAGCTGCAGCAACAAAGTCGATTTCCCAATTCCGGGTTCACCACCAATTAAAGTCACGGAACCTAAAACAATTCCACCACCTAAAACACGGTTCAGTTCTTCGGACGGACTTATAATTCGAGGTTCTTCAAAGGTTTCAACCTCGATAATATTGATGATATGTTGTTTCGATTTATCGGTGTAAGATTTTGCGGGCGATTTTTCTACGATCTCCTCTACCAAAGTATTCCATTCCCCACAATTTTTGCATTGTCCCAACCACTGCGGATAATTCGTTCCACAATTTTGACAGACGTATGCTGTTTTTACTTTTGCCATGTTGCGAATTTCCTGATTTTTTTTGGATAACGAAAAGTTTTATGAAGAGGAGCAAGAAGATTTTCGCTTCTCAGAAGATTGTACCCGCTTTCCGTTATATCTTTTTTGTTATTGCGAACAAAACGCTGCAATCCATCGAAATAATTCGCAATCGCAATAACAAAAAAGGATACCACTGTAATCGAGGGCTAGAATGAAGGAGTTTATTTCTTTCGTAAAGTATTGACTTCTATTTCAAATCCGATTTTCGTAAAATCTTGTCAGGGTTTGAAACCCTGACAAGGTTAATTTAACAAAACTTTTTAGTTTTTGCAGCATACTATTTTTATTCACATCAATAGAAACGGGCTTTAGCCCGTTTAAAAAAGTTGAAAAATCCAATTGGCTTTAGCCAAAACTTAAGACAGATTTTAAAACTCTTCGACTGGCTCAGAGTGACACGAGTTAGCTTTCTACCGAAAAAATGTTTTGTCAGATTGCTGTTCTCGCTGGATATTTCTATCTCTTTATATTTTTAATTCTTTAGTTTTTGGCAAAAATCTCTAGCCCCGATCGCAACGGCATCCTTTTATGAAGCTTTAGCGGAATAAAAGATATAGTGGAGAGCGGGAAACAGCTCCTAAAAATATTAGTTCGCCTTTATTTGCGCCGTCTTTCAAAATCCATTAACTTTGCACAAACCTAAACTAATGAGTAAAAAGAACACGAAATACATCTTCGTAACCGGTGGTGTAACTTCTTCTTTAGGCAAAGGAATCGTCTCAGCTTCGCTTGGCTTACTGCTAAAATCGAGAGGATTTAATGTCACCATCCAAAAACTTGACCCTTACATTAATATTGATCCGGGAACGCTAAATCCTTACGAACACGGCGAATGCTATGTGACTGATGATGGCGCAGAAACCGATTTGGATCTTGGGCACTACGAAAGATTTCTGGATTCTAAAACTTCACAAAATAATAATGTAACAACCGGTAAAATTTACCAAACCGTTATTGATAAAGAAAGAAAAGGTGATTTCTTAGGAAAAACCGTACAGGTTATTCCACATATTACGAATGAAATTAAGCGCCGCATAAAAATGCTGGCAAAACAAAACTACGATATCATCATCACCGAAATTGGTGGAACGGTTGGAGATATTGAATCCCTTCCTTATATAGAGAGCGTGCGACAACTGAAATGGGAATTGGGTGAACATAATTCGATGGTGATTCACCTGACATTGTTGCCTTATCTGGCTTCGAGCGGGGAATTAAAAACAAAACCTTCGCAGCATTCTGTTCGTCAGTTAATGGAATCTGGGATTCAAGCTGATGTTTTGGTTTGTAGAACAGAACATATTATTCCTAAAGAGCAGCGTAATAAATTGGCGCAGTTTTGTAATGTAGCTTTGGAAAACGTAATTGAATGTAAAGATCTGGAAACGATCTATGAAGTTCCACTCTACCTTCAAAAACAGGATTTCGATGATGTGGTTTTAAAAACATTAAATCTAAAATCTGACAAACAAGCCGATCTAAAAGACTGGAAAAGCTTCCTTAAAAAATATAAAAATCCGAAAAGATCTGTGGAGATCGCTTTGGTGGGAAAATATGTTTCCTTGCAGGATTCTTATAAATCGATCGCTGAATCCTTTATTCATGCAGGTGCAGATTTAGAAACTGAGGTTAAAATTCGTTGGGTTTACAGTGGTGAATTAGATGAAAATAACATTGAAGAAACTTTAGCTGGAGTCGACGGGATACTAATTGCTCCTGGATTTGGAGATCGGGGAATCGAAGGAAAAATTGAAGCTGCAAAATATGCCCGGGAAAATAACATTCCACTTTTGGGAATTTGTTTAGGTATGCAAGTGATGACGATTGAATTTGCGAGAAATGTCTTGGGTTACAAAAAAGCCAACTCCATGGAATTCGATACTTCGACACCGGAACCTGTAATTTCTTTAATGGAAGACCAGAAAAACGTTGTTGAAAAAGGGGGGACAATGCGTTTAGGAGCCTGGAAATGTACTTTGAAATCAGGTTCAAAGCTGAATGAAATTTACGGCACCAAAAATATTTCAGAAAGACACCGTCACCGATACGAATTCAATTCGGAGTTCAGAGATGAATTCGAGAAGAATGGTTTGGTTCCGACTGGTTTTAATCCCGAAACTGATCTGGTAGAAACCCTGGAATTAAAAAACCATCCTTTCTACATTGGTGTTCAGTATCACCCAGAATACAAAAGCACCGTTGCATCGCCACATCCTTTATTTAAGGCATTTATAAAGGCTTGTACCAAAAAATAAAAGAAAGAGATAAAAGACAAATTGTTTTTTATCTCTTTTGTTTTAAATGACCTTCCAAAAAATTCTTCATTGCCAAAAATTTCAGTATTTTTGCCACCTAAAATTAAAAGGCAGAGAAATGCATTATTTCAAACCTTTCAATTTAAATTTCAAATAAATTAAAATGCAGCAAAATAACGGTTTAGATAAAAATCAACTCATCAGTTTCGCCCTTTTTTCGATGATTCTGATAGGCGCAATGTTTTATTTTCAGAACAAACAAGGCAAGGATCAACAGTTGAAAGATGCTCAAAACAAAACAGCTGTTACGCAAAAAGCTCCGGTGAATAATGCAAAACCTGCGATTGTTACCAATTTAAATGACAGCGTGAAAACAGCATCTATTCAGCAAATTGAGTTGAAAAACAAGGAATTGACTTTAGCTATCTCTACTTTAGGAGGTCAAATTTCTACCGTTCAGCTGAATGAATACAAAGCTTACAACAAAAAAACAGATGTTAATGACAAGCCTCTTTTGATTTTTGATAAAAATAATTCAAGCTATGGTTTTCAGTTCAAAGACAAAACCGGAAAAGTTTTTAACACGAAAGATTTAGTTTTCAGTCCTGTACAAAACGGAAATGCTGTCACCATGCAGACTACCGTAAATGGTGCTACAATTCAATTTATTTATACTTTACTCAATAAATATATCGTTGATTTCAATGTAAAAACGCAAGGTTTAAACCAATTGGTTTCAGATCAGAAAGCAGATTTCATCTGGAATTATAATGTTCGCGGCATGGAAAAAGGCCGTTCACAAGAACAAACACATACCGAATTCAATTATACTTTTGATGATTACAAAAGTTTTGATTACGATGGTAGAACCACGATGGAAGAACCAAAAGAAAATCTAAACTGGTTGGCTGTGAAACAACAGTTCTTCTCCGCAGTGATTGAACCTCAAAAAGGTTTTAAAAACTCGAAAGGTTCACAAGATATGATTGAAGAGGGTGAATTCTTGAAAAAATTTAATTTTAATGGGCAGGTTGATCTGGTAAATAATGAATTAAATGAAGATTTCAAATGGTATTTTATGCCTTTGGATTTGCCGTTATTAAAATCTTATGATAAAAACTTCGATGAATTGCTTCCTTTAGGTTGGTCATTTATTGGAACTTTGAACAGATGGTTTTTTATCCCGATGTATAATTTGATTACCAGTTGGGGATTAGCTGCAGGTTGGGTAATTTTCTTAATGACGATCATCGTAAAAATTATTTTATCACCGGTAATGTTCAAGCAGCATAAACTGAGCGCGATGATGAAAGTTATTCGCCCTGAAATTGATGCGGTCAACGAAAAAAACAAAGGTGCAGATGCCATGAAAAAACAGCAGGAAACAATGGCTGTTTATCGAAAGGCCGGCGTAAATCAAATGGCAGGTTGTTTGCCGGGATTAATTCAGGTGCCGATTTTCTACGCTTTGTTCCGCTTCTTCCCAAATATGATCGATCTGCGGGGGAAAAGTTTTTGGTTTGCGAAAGACTTGACCGCTTATGATGACGTGATTAAGTTGCCTTTTCATATTCCATTTTTGCAGGATCACTTGAGTATTTTTGCGATTGCATGTACCGTGGTTATATTAATCTATACGATTATGACTGCAGGAAATATGCAGCAACCAACACAGGAAGGAATGCCGAATATGAAAGTGTTGATGTACATTTTCCCGGTCACATTCTTATTTTTCTTGAATACTTCAGCTTCGGGACTTTCCTGGTACTATTTCGTATCGAATGCGATCAATATCCTGATCATCTTAGTCATCAAATACTGGATTCTGGATGAGAAGAAAATACACGCTCAGATTCAGCAGAATAAAACTAAAGGACCAAAACCAGAAGGTAAATTCCAAAAAAGAATGCGTGAAATGATGGAGAAAGCTCAGGAACAGCAAAAAGTTCAAAACACTGGTAAAAAGAAATAAGTTACACCTTATATATAGTACCAAAAAACGGAAGAAAATTTTCTTCCGTTTTTTTTGAAAAATTTCGAAAAAAAAATAATCATGAATTGCAAAAGTGTTTGCAAAAATCATTGATTATGAATAATAAAATTATAGCTCTTAAAATTAAGACATCATCATTTTTCTTAGGCCTGCTCTTTTTCAAGATTTTTCTTTTTCTAACCAACTATATATCAGTATTATTTTTTATTGTTAAATTTTTTGAACGATTAACGAAATTTCTGTTAATAATTTTTGGTTCAAATAGAACCTATTAATATTAAATATTCTGTTGTAATTGCTCAAAAATATATTTAAAAGCTGATTTTCAGGATATTTAAAACATGTCCAAATATTCAACTCTTTCCTAATTGAAATGCGACAATAAAATATTTTTAAGGATTATTTAACAAAATGTTTGGTCATATTAAGAAAGTTTTGCACTTTTGTGGCATTGAAAAAATTTAATTTGATATGAAGAAAATAACAACAACAGTTTTAGCTGTAGTTTTGACCTCCTCATTTGCTTTGGTAAATGCGCAAAAAGTTAAAGATACTATTAAAACACAAAACATCGGTGAGGTTATAATTACTGGTGCTTTAGGAATTAAGAAAAAAGCTGATGCGATTACAAACGCTCAACAAATTGTAGGAACTAAAGAGTTGAACCAAGGTTCTGCGCCAGGAGTTACACAAGCACTCCAAGGGAAAGTATCTGGATTACAAATTTCAAATACTAATAGTGCTGTAGATCCATCTTATAAAATTATCTTGAGAGGATCAAAATCTATTACAGGTAATAATCAAGCTTTGGTCGTTATTGACAACGTTATTTCCGATGCAGCGATATTAAATGCTCTTCCACCTGAGGTTATTGAAAACGTAAACGTTATCAAAGGTCTTCAAGGAGCAGCTTTATATGGTTCACAAGGGGTGAACGGTGTAATATTAGTAACTACTAAAAGAGGAACGAAATCTGAAAAAATTCAGTTTAATTTGACTTCTTCTGTCGAAGTTACTCAAGGATTCAAATTCCCTAATATCCAAAAAAGATACGGAAAAGGGGTTCAGGATAATTCATATAGCAATGATGATTTCGGAGGGACTAATTATGTGCCATGGGAAAATACATCTTGGGGACCTGCGTACACTGGTGCACTTGGCGGACAATATGGCTGGATTACCACAACCAGGAGGAGGATTTATTTATGAAAAATATGCTCCTGTTGACGACCACTTTTCTAAATTTTTTACAAATGGGGTAAGTTATCAAAACGGATTGAGCGTGAATGTCGGTGGGGCTGACTCTTACGCGTTCATGTCAATAAATAGATTAGAAAATAACTTTGTAGTAGAAGGAGATCAGTTAAAACAAAACAACTTTTTATTCAAAGCTGGTAAAAAGTTTGGTAAATTAAGAGTTGATGGTCAATTCAACTTCCTTGGTAGAGTTGTAGATAAAACAGATTCTGGTTTGTACGATGATTTATTGCAAATGCCAAGTACTAATGATATCAGAAAGTACAGAAATTCAGGTATCTCAGGATATTTGACTGCTTACTCAACAAATCCGTACTGGACGATAGAACACGCTCGATTTAATTCTACAAAAGAATATTTGAGTGGTTTATTATCTTTAGAGTATGAATTTAACAAAAACATAAGCCTTTCTTACACAGGTAATCTTAGCTTAAACAAAGTAGAGCAGAATAATCATAATGACGGTTCAACAGGAATTATCAAATATTCTAATACTGGAGTACCTTTCCTTGACGCTAATACTCTTAATGCATTCGGTTCACCAGACGTTACTGCTTATTTTTATAACAGAACGTACAATGACAGAAAATACTATGGGGATTTAATGTTAAATTTAAATTATGACTTAACGTCTGATATTAATTTAAAATTAAATTTAGGTAATAATATACAAGACAGCCAATCTACTGCAAGAACCTTTGGAGGAAGCGGATTATATGTTCCAGGATGGTACAATTATAACAACGTTTCAAATCCTGCTCTGTATGCAGATACTTCAGTGAAAGAAGATGGTGGCTACATGGATAACTACACTGTTAATAACAGAGTAATTGCAGGTTATGCAAATTTAGATTTAGCATACAAAGATTATTTGTTTGTAAATGGTACGTTCCGTTACGAAAAAAGTTCTGTCCTTACTTATAATCAAGCAGACGGAACTCCAACCAACAAAGCATACCCTTACTATTCTGCAGGTCTTTCTTTTGTCCCTACAAAAGCATTTAATTTAGGAGGTAATGTTTTAAATTACTTAAAAATTGCACCTAGTTACACGAGAGTTGGTAATACCAGTGGTATTGCTACTTATGCTCTTAATGCAACAGGAACGATCCCAACAGGATACCCAGCAAACATTCCTTCTTATATTTTAAATACTGCGTTTACAAATCCAGATATCAGACCTGAATATGTAAATACTGCAGATTTAAATGTAATTGCTGGATTCTTTAAAGATAGACTTACGATCGACGCATCAATTTACCAGTCTACAACGGAAGATTTGATCAGTAACATCGTACCTTCAAGTGCATCTGGACTAACAGCTTACCGAGATAATATCGGAAAATCACAAATGAAAGGTTATGAGGTTAATGTTGGATTGGTTCCAATTAAAACTCAAGATTTTACCTGGAATTTAAATGGATTCTACTCTTCGTCCAAAACAAAGTTAGTTGAATTAAATTCAGGCGCAGACCGAGTAGCTCTTCTTACTTACACTACTCCATCAATAGGTATTGCCGGTGTTGTAGGAGAAGATTTTTACTCCATCGTTGGTACTTCTTATAGAAGAGATCCAAACGGTAACGTTATCGTAAACGCTAGTGGTGTACCTTTGCAAAACTCTGGAACTTCTATATTAGGAAGTGTAAACCCAGATTATACCATTGGTATCAACACCGCTTTCAAATACAAAGGATTAACACTTTCTGCAGTAGCAGAATACAGAAAAGGAGGTAAATTTGTTTCTTTCACCAAAAGGTTACTTGCGTTTACCGGAGGTTTAGAAGAAACTGCTGATCAAGACAGATCTGGTGGATATATCGTTCCTAATTCAGTACAGTTTATCAATGGAAATTATGTAGCAAATACAACTCCAGCTTACTCTCCAGATTATGGTGGAGTTACGACATTCTGGACTGGTTCTGCATTTAGAAATGTTGGAGAGAATTTAGTGGTAGATGCAACTTTCTTTAAAGTTAGAGAAATTGCTTTATCTTATGATTTACCAAAATCTGTTCTAAGCTCTACTTTCCTTAATAATATTTCAGTGAGTCTTTATGCTAGAAATCCTATTGCGATTTATGCGAAAAGCAATAGAAACTTTGGAGATCCTGAATCATCTACTTCTTCAGGAAATGGCGGTGGTATTGCTGATACAAACCAATATCCTACAACCAGAACATTTGGTTTCAAAATAAATGCAAACTTTTAATATATAAAATAATGAAAAACAAAATATTTATACTGGCACTGGCAAGTTTATTAGGAACTGTGTCGTGCAACGATTACTTAGATGTTAATCAAAATCCCGACCGAATTGCGGTTACTGATCTAACTCCTGAATTCATTTTCCCGGGTGCTGTAACGAATACCTACTATGTGCAGGCAAGAAGACTTGCTCAGTTCTCAGGTTTAGAAATGAACAGTATCGCAGGTAATTCTTATTCTTATGGAACTCCTTTCGTAGATGAATACTCTCCGAACATTACTACTGCATTTTATGCAGACGTATGGGATCAAACCTACAGAAACATGTCAAATTTCCAGTTAATCATTAATTTCAATGATGCTAACGGAAAATATGCGGCGACAAAAGCAATTTCTAAGGTGATGAAAGCTTATTACATGCAAAACATTACAGATCTTTGGGGCGATGCTCCTTACTCTGAAGCATTTAATAGTGCGATCTTGACGCCTAAATATGACAAAGGAGAAGATATCTATAAAGCTTCTATCGCAGATCTAGAAAATGCGGTTCAAACCTTGACCACCACTTCAAACACTTTGGCAAACTACGATGTAGTTTTTAATGGTGATAAAGCGAAGTGGATTGCATTTGCGAATACTCTTAAATTAAGATATTTAATGAGAATGTCTAACGTAACAGGTGAACTTGCAACATACAGAGACCAAAAATTGGCAACTTTAGCAACTGCAACATTTATTGCAAGTGATGTAAACGTAAATCCAGGTTACAGTTCAAGTGCTGATACAAAGCAAAATCCGTTTTTCAACTATAACGTTTATACAAGTTCTGGTTCAAGACCTCAGAATTACACATTGGTTATTCCTTCAGAACACATCGCGATCGCTTTGAATGGTAATAATGTGAGTGACACAAGAGATGTATATCAGAAATTTAACGGTATTGTTGATGGACGAAGAGGTAGAATGTTTACCTTGGTAACTCCACTTACAAGTTCCCCGGCATCTGCACCGAAAGCAGTTGAAGGCGTTAGACAAGGAGCTACGCCAGGTCAACCAGGAGCAGCTTCAGGTAGAAATACTTCAAGATTAGGTGAAGGTCTTACCATTGGATCACAAACTATCACAGCAACTGATGCAGCTGGTATCAAAGCTGAAACAATTCAGAAAGGATCAGCTAAACCAGGTGTTTTGATGACTAAAGCAGAGGCAGAATTTTTGTTAGCAGAAGCTGCTGTTAGATATCCTGGAGCATTTAGTAATGCGCAAGGTCACTTTGACACTGCTGTAACTGCTTCATACGCTTACTTAGGTGCAACTGGTGCAGCAACTTACTTGACCCAAATCGCTGCAGTAGGAAAATTGGGTATCACTGTGGGAACTACATCAAATAAGATTGAAGCAATTATGACTCAAAAATGGATTGCTTTAACTGGAATTAATCCAGAACAGTCTTACTTTGATTATACAAGAACTGGATTCCCTGTTACTCCACTTCCAACTATTGCGATCAAAACAGTAAAACCAAATAGATTAGTATATCCAAACTCGGAGTACCAGTCTAACGTAATCAATGTTCCGAAAATGACAGGTGAAGACGTATTTACTAAAAATCAATTTACTCCTTTCTGGGCTAGATAAAAAATTAGTAATATAATTATTAGGAAGCCGTCTCAAAATAAATTTGAGACGGTTTTTTATTTACTTTTTCAAGACGTTAAATTTTGGATTATAATATATTTTTTCACAATAGTCTAAAAAAGTGCTCCTTTTAAGCAGTTTTCTTCCTTAGATTGTGTGCTAAAGCGTGTAATCCGAACTCTAGTTCTGCTTTTTCTATTCCGATGTGCGTAAAACGCTTGAAGTTCCGGTTGGATTTGATATGTGCGAAGACAGGTTCTACATCTGCGGTTCGTTGTCTGCGTTTTAGTTTACCGATTTCACTTAAG
>NZ_JSYL01000017.1 GCF_000812865.1 Kaistella jeonii
TTTAATCGGTTTAAAATAAAAATTTTCAATTGGTGTTAATTCTCTCAATTGATTTAAAATAAAATCGTAAATTGCTTCCAGGTTATTCATACTGTATTAGATTGGTAGTCAATACAATATACGATTTTTTATCGTATTATGAATAACCTTTTATAATGCACTACGGGTAATGTTAATAAATTAATTTCTTTATCATTATGTTTTTTATTAATTGATGAATCTTAATTTTCGTAATTCTTTCATCAATTTCATTGGTTTCAATTTCAATTTTTTTTAATTAGTTTTTTGATATCGTAAAACTGCCCAAGAAATCACCACAATTGCCAATCCTGTGATAAATCCAAAGTGGGGTAATAAATCCATAAAGCCACTATTTTTCAACATGATTAAACGAACTCCGTCAACTCCGTAAGTCACGGGATTTACGTACGCAATATATTTCGCCCAATCGGTCATGCTTTCTGTTGGCGTGAAAAGTCCGCTCATCAAAATGAAAATCATCATGAAAAAGAAAACCATAAACATCGATTGTTGTTGGGTTTCACTATAAACTGAAGCTAAAAGTCCCATTCCTAAAATGGCAACCAAGTAGACAGAAATAAATCCATAGAGCAGCAAGAAACTTCCCTGCATCTGAATTTTGTAAACAAAAATCGTGACCAGAAGTCCAATGCTAAATGCGACCATGGACAAGATCCAAAAAGGAATGAGTTTTCCTAAGATGAAATCTCTTTTCTTAATCGGAGACACATTTATTTGTTCGATGGTTCCAATTTCTTTTTCTTCTACGATATTTAAAGCCGTCAAATAACCTCCAATTAAAGTCACCAGAAAAGCCAATATTCCTGGAACCAACGAAAGTCGGTAATTGTACTTCTCATTAAACCAAAACTTTGGTACGATTTCTACACCCGAAATTTTCTTTGCACTCTCCAGTTCGGGATTTATTTCTAACTGAACTTGCTGATTGTAATTCTGTAGAATTTCGGCGAGATAACTTGCAGAGAGACCAGCTTTTGTTCCGTTAATCGCATTTACTGCGAGTAGAATTTTTTCGTTATTTTCTTTAACTAAATTTTTCTCGAAATTATTTGGAATTTCTAGAATCAAATCGACTTTATCTTTTTCAATTTCTTGATAAGCAGTATTGTAATTCTCGCCATATTCTATTATTTTAAAATATCCAGAAGCGGTGATTTTTCGGATGAGTTCCCGGGATTCTGTTGATTTATCGTGGTCTACAACGGCGATTTTAATATTTTTTATTTCATAATTTGCTGCCAGAGGAAGAATGACCAATTGAATTACAGGCATCACGAAAATAATGGCCAGAATTGATTTGTTCCGGAAGATTTGCAGGAATTCTTTTTTGATTAATATGGATAATGTTCTAAACATTTTTTTTATTTTACTTAAAGTTTTTTAACCACAAAGTCACAAAGTTCTATTTTATTAACTGGTTAAAAAGTTTGGAAAAGGTCTATAGATTCGAAGTTTTATTTTAATCTGCTTTTTTATTTTACACCTACTTTGCAGCCCGACTTGAACGGAGCTCTTTTTGCCTGACTCAAATTTTTAATTATTAATAAATCTACATAGGCAAAAAAGCGGGAGTGGAAGGCGGAATTGTCTGCCATAATTTATTCTAATCTTATTTTAAATTTTTTCACCGCGATGATGAAGAGGAAAGTCATCATTCCTAAAAGAACTAAAACGTGTTTCCAGACGACTTCTAATCCTGTTCCTTTGATCATAATATTTTTTACAATTTCGTAATACCATTTTGCGGGAATTGCGTTTCCGATCATCTGCAAAGGAATTGGCATATTTTCCACGGGGAACATAAAACCGCTCAACATAAGCGTTGGAAGCATGGTTCCGACGAGCGCAATCAACATGGCAGTTTGCTGACTGTCGGTTAAAATTGAAATTACAATTCCGATTAAAAGATTGGTGATGATGAATATAATGCTGATGCCAAAGAGTAAAAGGATGCTTCCTTTGATGGGTAAATCGAGAACGGTTACACTTAAAATTAAGATGGAAACCAAAATAATCATCGATAAAATAAAATAGGGAATTGCTTTTGCTAAAATAATAATATACGGTTTCATGGGAGAAACCAGCAATATTTCCATGGTTCCGGATTCTTTTTCGCGAACGATTGCAATCGCGGTCATCAAAACGCAGATGATTAATAGGATAAATGCCATGACACCGGGAACGAAATTTGGTGCGCCTTTTAGTTGTGGATTGAAGAGCATTCTTATTTCGGGTTGAACGCCAGAATTGGGTTGCAGCGTTTGTTGACCATAAAAATTCATAATAATATTCGACATAAAATTATAGATTTGATTCGCCATATTAATATCGGTCCCGTCAGTTATCAATTGTAACTGGACTTTTTTTCCACCGTTCATGTTCTGCGAAAACTGGGCAGGAATAACCAAAATCATTTTTATTTTTCCACCTTTGAAAGCGTCTTCTGCTTCATCAATAGATTTCAAATTATGTTCAATATCGAAATACTGATTGGCACTAATTTTTGAAATCAATTCAATAGAATTCTGGGATTTATCTTGATCTAAAACACCTATTTTGGTATTTTTCACTTCGGTACTTAAAGCGAACCCAAAGAGCAGAACCTGCACAACCGGCATTCCGAAAAGAACAAAAAGCGTTCTTTTGTCACGCAAAACGTGCCAGAATTCTTTTTTTACAAAAGTTATTAACTGTTTCATTTTTCTACTTTATTCAACTCGTTTCGCACCTCTCGCTAATTCATAAAAAACATCATCCATAGTTTTTGCACTGAATTGTTTTTTCAAATTTGCGGGAGTATCTAAAGCTGCAATTTTTCCGTCAACCATTATCGAAACTCGATCGCAATACTCGGCTTCATCCATATAATGCGTGGTTACAAAAATGGTAATTCCACGATCCGAAGCTTCGTAAATCATATTCCAAAATTGTCGGCGAGTTACAGGATCTACTCCTCCAGTTGGCTCATCTAAAAATACAATTTGCGGTTCGTGAAAAATGGCAACAGAGAAAGCCAATTTCTGTTTCCAACCCAATGGAAGTTGCGAAACCAATTTATTTTTTTCATTTTCTAGACCCAGTTCTTTGATGAGTTCATCCCGTTTTGTTTTCAGTTCTTTTCTCGGAATTTCGTAGATTCCGCCGAAGAAATTCAGGTTTTCTTTCACCGTCAGATTATTGTATAACGAAAACTTCTGACTCATATAACCGATATTTTTTTTAATCATTTCGGTCTCTTTATAAACATCAAAACCTGCAACAGTCGCAGTTCCGGAAGTTGGAATTGAAAGTCCGCTGAACATTCTCATCGCGGTAGTTTTTCCAGCACCATTTGCACCGAGGAAACCGAAAATCTCTCCTTTTTTCACTTCAAAACTGATGTGATCTACCGCAGTGAAATCTCCAAAGACTTTGGTGATATTTTCTGCTTTAATGGCGATGTTTTGATTTTCAATATTCATTTTAATGGTGAGATAATAAACGGATAAAACTGTCTTCGATACTGGCTTTTATAGGATTGATTTCGATATTTTCAAAACCTTCTTTTTGTAGATATTCTATAATTGTTGAAGGGTCAAAATTTTCATTTTTCTCAATACTCAGATGTACAAATTCGCCGTAAGCATAAACATTTTTCTTTTGATCGAAATTTTCTAAAGCATGCAAAACGATTGAAGTTTTTCCTGCTTTTATCTCGAAAAGAAAATCAGGGTAAGAATTGCTAATATTTTCCGGAGTGTTAATTGAAAGGATTTTTCCTTCCTGCATTAATGCAATTCTATCGCATAAAGCAGCTTCATCCATATAAGGTGTTGCGACGACCATTGTAATTCCTTGTATTTTTAATCTTTGAAGCATTTCCCAGAATTCTTTTCGAGAAACAGGATCTACACCGGTTGTAGGTTCGTCCAGAAATAAAACTTTTGGTTTGTGAATTAAAGCACAACACAATGCCAATTTCTGTTTCATCCCACCTGATAATTTGCCTGCTCTTCGATCTTTAAAGGGTTCTATTTGAACGTAAATATCTTTGATCAAATCGTAATTTTCTTCAATAGTTGTATTAAAAACGCTGGCAAAAAACTCCAAATTTTCTTCAATAGTTAAATCCTGATAGAGTGAAAATCTTCCAGGCATATATCCCAGAATCTTTCTTATTTTTTTATAATCTTTTACAATATCTAAATCTTCTATCGAAGCAGAACCAGAATTTGGTAGCAAAACCGTGGTCAACATTCTGAATATGGAAGTTTTTCCCGCTCCATCTGGACCGATCAAACCGAAAATTTCGCCATGGTTCACATCAAAGCTCACATTATCTACAGCAAGGACCTTTTCTTTGCCTTTGCCGTAAGTTTTGGTGAGATTATTGACGATGATAGATTTCATAATGATATTGAAGATTTTAGGGAGTAGCTTTTAGTTCTTAAAATTTGACGTCACCATACATTCCGATTTTGAGGTAGCCATCATTTTTAACATGAATTTTAACGGCATAAACGAGATTGGCTCTTTCGTTTTTTGTCTGAATGGTTTTTGGAGTAAATTCAGCTTTCGAACTTATCCAATAGATGGTTCCGGGAAGTTCTTTGGTTTTTCCTTCACCTGCGTCGATCAGAACTTTTACTTTTTGTCCGTTTTTTATTAAAGGCAATTGATCTCCTGTGATGAAAGTTTTTAAAGTCATCAAATCTAAACTTGCCATTTTGAAAATTGGTTTTCCAATAATTGCAAATTCGCCTTGGTTTAAATATTTGGTAAGAACCATACCTGAAATTGGACTTTCAATCGTATTGTTCGTTAACTGTTCATCAATTTGTGCAACTTTTTTTTCCGCCGGTTTTCTTTCACTTAAGATCGCTCGGTTCTGAATAGACACATTTTCTTTGGTCGTCGAAATCTGCTGTTGCAAGATATTTAATTGGCTTTGAGCAGCAGAAATTTGTTTTTGAATGACTTTTATTTGTCCGTTTGCATCATCGAGTTGCTTTTTCGTTGCCGCATCTTTCGCCACCAAATTTGCAGTTCTGTTTCTTTCCCGTATGGCATTTTGAAGTTGTTCCTGTAAAATAGAAACATTAGCAGACTGTCCTGAAATCTGTGATTGTAAAACTTGAATTTGTGGTAGGGCTGAATTTGTTTTTTGTTCGATTGCATCCATGCTTGCAATAACTTGTTCCTTTTGTAATTCTACATTTTTCGGATCAATTTCGCCTACTTTTTCGTTCAGTTTTAATTGTTGACCTTCTTCTAGATTAAGTTTAAGAATGGTTCCATTTGCTTTCGCTGTTACTAAAATTTCATCGGCTTCAAAAGTTCCGGAAGCATCATAATTATTGTCTGAATTGTTGCAGGAAAAAAGAAAAAGTGTCGTTGCAAAAAAAATATATTTTTTCATCAGTCGTTTTTTTTATATTCTAAAAATCTTGTTAATTAAATTTAATTACTGATTAAGTTGCGCTTTGAGATTATATTGCGTCAAAAGATATTGAATCTCGTGTGTGATCTTTTGGTTTTTCGCTCGGTCGAGTTCATTTACTTCTCGCAGATAATCATTGGTAGTGATAATTCCGTTTTCGAGTTGAGCTAAAGAGGCTGTTTTAATGCTTTCTCGCAAAATAACGAGTTCGTTATCTTTATTAATGAGTTGCTGAGTTTTATCGAGCTCATTATTATTCTGTATGGTTTGAAATTGTTGATTGAAAAGGAAATTTTCTTTCTGCACCTCAATTTCCTGCTGTTGAGTTTCAACCAAAGCCAAATCATTCTTCTTCGTATAAAATCCGGAGATTGGAATGTTCAAACGTAAACCACCGATATAAAAAATATTAAATTCATTTTTCAGCATGTTGAACCCGGGTTTTCCGTAACCACCTTGAAAGAACGCCCCTAATTTTGGAAGATTTTTTGAGGTTATATTTGATTTCTGTTGCTCTAAACCAAGTTTTTGTAAATCAAAAAGTTTCAATTCTGCTCGTTTGTTTTCGTCTTTAATCAGAATTTTTTCAGGTTTTACAAGTGTAATAGTTTCGTCTAAATTTTTTTGAATGAAGAGAGAAAGCATTTGTAAGAAACTTTTCTTCACAAATTGAAGTTCCAGTTTTTTCTGCTCCAGATTTACCAGTTGCGCTTTCAAAACATCGACATTACTTCTAAAAATGACGCCGTTTTCTAATTGTGCTTCAGCTTTTTTCAATCCACTTGATAAATCAGATTTGATCAATTCCGTTTGTTGAAGTTGTTCATCAGTTTGAAGAATTCCAAAATAGATTTGGTTGATTCTCATTTCCAGTTGATCGGTTTCAACTTCTGTTTTTTGCAGTTCAATTTCTGAATTAATGGTTGCTATTTTCTTTTGATTGGCAACCATTCCACCGTCGTAAATATTTTGCTGAATGTCTGCGTAAACTTTATACTGGTCTTTGCTTACAGGATCCATCGTCAAATTTGGAAGTTTAAGCGGCAATTGTGTGACATCATTTTGATACGTTGCTTGACCGATAACTTGTATTTGAGGAAGCCAACCTTTTGCGGCATTTTGCAAATTATATTCTTTGGTTTTCGCAATTAAATCATGTCTTTTGATAAGCGGATAATTTTGTTTTGCCAAACCGTAACATTCTTCTAAAGTCAATGTTTGCGCATTTCCAGAAAAGAAGAGAAGGAGAAATAAATATTTTAGAATTTTCATTTTTATCTTTTTAAAGGCGATTTTAATTTTCCAGTATCATTTTCATCCAGATTGGAACAAGAGTCTTTCTTTCTTCCACAAATTTGTGAAACTCATCATCGTTCATTAAATCAAAAGTTTGTAAAATAGGTTTCACGACAAAAGGAAATGCGGTCATGCTCAAAAAATTCAGGAGAAAGTGAAATGGATCTACTTCAGGTTTTCTTTCTTTGATCTGTTTAATTATGATTGAATTATTCAAAACTTTTTCAAAAGGCAGGATTGACTTGATATCGGAAGTTTTCTTTTGAATTTCACTTAAAATAAAAATGGGAAGATTTGGATTTTTTGATAAGATATCGAAATATTTAGTGCTTGCTAAATCGATTTTTTCTTCTAAACTTGTTTTTTCATTAGTAACAATGGGAATAATTTGTCCGAATAATAAGACGATTTTCACTTTCATCACTTGTTCGAACAATTTTTCTTTCGTGCGAAAATAGTAATTCAAAAGCGCCAAATTAATTCCGGCTTCTTCTGCAATGTCGCGTGTTCTTGTGCCAGAAAAGCCTTTTTCTGTAAAAACTTTTGAAGCTGCTAACAAGATTTTATCTTCCGTAGAAAGTTCGTCTGATTTCATTTATATTAATTCTTCAGCAAAGATAAGATTAAATTTTTGATTTAAACAAAAGATTTAATCATTTGATTAAAAGTCATCTCAATGTATCTGATATTTTAAATAAAAATACCACCAAATTCTTCAATCAGGTGGCATTTTATAGAAAAGTAGAAGTTTTATTTTTTGATAAACTGGGTAACCTCCGTATTTCCATTTTTATCGGTCAACTTTAGTAAATACTGACCAAGTGGAAGACGCGATACACTCATCATTGGCTTTCCGGAGATTTTATCTGAAGCAACCAATTGCCCAGCCATATTATAAACCGAGTAAGAAGTGAATTCTTTTTCAGATTTTATAAACAGTATATCTTTTACTGGATTCGGATAAATAGTCGGACTTGCGCCAATTTTTACTGAACTTGCACCTAATTGGTTTTCTGCAGTAATTTCTACATAGATAAAGTTACCTTGTAAAACGTTTCCTGTAGATTGCCAAAGCGCAGAATACAACGTGCCATAACCTGCAGAACTTGTTGGAGCTGCGTGAACAGATCTGGAAGATATTCCGGTTCCACTGTGGCGTATTTCTATCAAAAGATTACCACCGCTATATTCCCATGAACTGCTAAAAGGAATTTTAAAGCTGAATTGGTTTGGATTAGAACCTACCGTTAAAGCACCTGCAGGAATCAGCAAACTGCCCGATCTTACTTTAGTTTGTGTACCCACAACATTGGCAGCAAAATCAAGTTGTCGATTGGCAGGTTCAACACTATTACTCAAATAGATATCAAATGCGGACATGGTCAAAGCATTTGGAGGCCAAGCGTCGGTCGTACTTGCAGGCAAGCGAAAAGAAATCGTCGTAAGATTTTTTCCGACAAGGGAAGTGAGTAACGTGTCGTCGATAATAAATTGTAATTGTCTAGCAGCGTTTCCATAAGGTCCGATGAACGCACTGCCCTCATTAGTGTTTGGTACAACTAATGTAGTTTGTGCATTGGTGTTAATACTATAGCCAAACATCATGATTAATACCATTATAGCGGAAACTATTCCTTTATTCATCATGCGCTCCGAAATGGTTTTTAGTAAAATATTTCGGCTTTTTTTTAAAAAGTAAGTTTTGTTTTCATAAATAAATAATTTAGTATGTTAAAAACAAATTTAGGTAAAATTATAATTATTATTTTTTGATCACATTCAATTTATGTACTTAGGAAAAAAAAGGAACGGTACATCTCCCTTTTATTATACAAAAAAAACGCAACTCCGAAGAATTGCGTTTTGTAATATTTTTAAAGTAGAATTTTTACAATCCAAACTGTTTCGCAAATAAATCAGGGAAAACTCCCAATGCGATGATAGCAAAAATAATAAATACCGCAATGATATTGTAAGTCACTGAAACTTTTTCAGAAGTTTTGAAACTGCTTTCTTTCGGGAAAAACATCACCATAATTAATCTTAAATAATATGCAATAGAAATTGCTGAACCCAAAACTGCGACCAAAACTAAGAATGGACTTGATTTAATTGCCTGTGCAAAAATTCCAAATTTTCCCATGAAACCTGCGGTTAAAGGAATTCCCGCCATTGAAAGCATTGATAACGCTGCAACTACTGCTAAAATAGGTTCTGAATGTGCTAAACCGCGGAAAGCATCGTAAGAAGTTTCGCGCTTTAATTTTTCTACCCAGATCAAACACATCATCACTCCAATCGTTGCGAGAGAATAAGCGAATAAATAGAATGCTAAATTATAAGCGGAAAGGCTATTTAAACCAAAGAAAATTAATCCTAAATAACCAACGTGAGATATAGAGGAATAAGCCAACATTCTTTTTGCATTGCTTTGTGCTAATCCCATTACGTTTGCGAGGAATAAAGTGATAATGATCAATACACCAACAATGTTTATCCATTCTCCCGTAATTCCGAGGAAACCGATGGTCATCATTTTGAAGAAGGCAAAGAATGCTGCAATTTTTACAACCGACATCATGAAAGCGGTGATCAAAGATGGCGAACCCTGATAAACATCGGGACTCCACATATGGAATGGTGCCATGGAAACTTTGAAAGCCAAAGCAACCAACATTAAAACTGCACCCATTGAGAACATTAAATTTTTTGGATTTGATACCGAGAATTCATGGATTTTATAGAGATCAAAAGTACTTGCACTTCCGTAGATCAAAGCAATTCCGAATAAAAGAAAGCCTGTTGCAAAAGCACCCATCAGGAAATATTTGATAGAAGCTTCGTTGGAACGCAGATCGCTTTTGTTACTTCCAGCCAAAACGTAAAGTGGAATAGAAAGAATTTCAATCCCTAAAAATAAGGTCACTAAATTTTGGAAACCGAAAAGTACAATTCCGCCACACAGAGACATCAACATTAAAGCATATAACTCTGACTGGTGGCTTCTGTGATTGCTAAAAGCAAAACCTCCCAAAAAGAAGATCAGTAAAGTAATAACGATGGAGATTTTAGTAAATAGGGACGCGTTTGCACCATACTCGAACATGCTTTTGTACTGACTAAAGAAAGCCAATTCTGGCAAGAAACTTACATAAAATGCGATGAGGAGACCCAAAATACCGATGTATCTTGAATATTTTCCCTGTTCAAAAACACCGGCAAATAATGCGGCAACTGCGGTAAGGAATATAATGATTAAAACGCCCATTTAATTTAGATTTGAAATTTTTAGATTGGTGACTTTGGATTAACATCTTCGGTCTGCCGCACTTATTTTCTTTAATTATTTAATTTTTTTAATTCATCATTGAAGTGAAAATAAACTTCAACGAACTATCGACCATATCTAAGATCGGTTGTGGGAAAATCCCCAAAAGAATAACAAACACTGCCAAACTTGCCAGGACCGTAAATTCTACAGGCGATACATCTCCAACTGAAGATAAAACGGTTTCGTCACCTTCGCCAAACATTGCTTTTCCGTAAAATCTGAAAAGATAAACTGAAGAGAAAATCATCGTAGTTCCAGCGATAACTGCTGCTAGAATACTGTAATCAAAAATTGATTTTATTAGGATAAATTCTCCTACAAAACCATTGGTTAAAGGAAGTGCGATCGATCCTAATAAAATGATCATGAAAAGCACTGCGAATTTCGGAGCCACTTTTGCCAAGCCACCCATTTGACGGATATCTCTTGTTTTAAATCTTTTATACAAAACATCTGCACAGTAAAATAATCCAACGACGTTGATCCCGTGAGCGAAAGTTTGAACCAATGCGCCTTCAGCACCTTCAATCATTAAAGATCCTTTCATTGTTAAGATTGCTGATGCCATAATTCCGGCAGTCATTAAACCAACGTGAGAAAGAGAAGAATACGCAATAATTCTTTTCGAATCATTTTGAATAATCGCAATCAAAGCACCATGAACAACTCCGATAATGGCGAGAACCAAAACAATTTGTCCGGAAATTCCCATGATAGGAATCGGTGTTATTGGTAATAAATATCTTAATAGTCCGTAGATCGCCATCTTCAGCATAATTCCCGAAAGAAGCATGGATCCTTGTGTTGGCGAATAGGTATAAGTATCGGGTTGCCAGGAATGGAATGGGAAAATTGGTAATTTCACCGCAAAAGCCAGGAAGATAAACCAGAAAATAACGGTTTGTTCTGAAGCATTTAAATCTGCATTATACAAATCGGTTAAAGCAAATGAGGCTGAATGTGTGTAAACGTAGATCAAACCGATCAACATAAACAACGAACCTACAAAAGTATAGACGAAGAATTTCGTAGTAAAATGAATTTTCTTGTTCTCCTGTCCCCAAATTCCGGCGATCAACCAGATTGGAATCAAAGTAACTTCCCAGAAAATGTAAAACAATAATCCGTCAAGTGAAGTGAAAACTCCGATCAAACCAAATTGCATCAACAGAATTAATCCGTAGAAAGAGTTTTTGTAACCCGGTTTTTCATTAAAGGATGAAAGAATGATGAGCGGTGTTAAAATGTTTGTTAATAACAATAATAACATGCTCATTCCATCAATACCGAAGTGCAGATTGCTTTTGATAAAGTTAGACCAGGGATAATTGATCTCGTATTGCAAAACTCCGTCAACGGTAGGTTTGAAATCGAAATTCGACAGTATATAAAACGTGAGAAACATTTGTGCAAATGCAATTCCCAGGGCTAAATATTTACTTGCGGGATTTTTCCACGCGAACACCAATGCAGAACCTACGAGAGGTAATAGTAGTAATGTTAATAATAGATACGACATTTACTATTGTAATATAAAGTTAACAATTAAAATAATTCCGATGGCCAAAGACATGATGAGAACATAATTCTCTACATTTCCATTTTGAAGACGTTTTGCCGCTCTTCCGGAATCTTCGGCACCAATACCAATAAAGTCACTGAATTTACCCAGAACTCCTTTTTCGAACATATTTCCACCGACACCAAGACCTTCGATAAATCTCACGAAAGTTGCGTTGTACAATTCATCTAGAAATAATTTTTTGTTTGAAAGTCTTTCCCAACCGGTATATTTTTCATCTGGTAAAGCCATTTTTTTCTTGTTGACGTAGATGTTTTTAACCACAAACCAAACTGTGAAAAACATGACAACCGTTAAACTAAGAAGGATCATTTCCGTTCCAAAAGGTACTTCCGGAAGTTCAACATCATAAACATATATGGATTCAAGCCAGTGTGCTAATTTTGAATAATTTCCCTGCCCGATAAAGTGCGGAAGATTAATGAAACCTCCAACAACCGATAACCCCGCAAGAATGATCAAAGGAATTGTCATTGTCGCTGGACTTTCGTGAATATGTTTTTCCTGTTCCTTAGTTCCGCGGAATTCACCTTGGAAGGTTAAGTAATACGCTCTAAACATATAAATCGCCGTCATTGCTGCAATTGCAAATAAGATCACCCAAATAATTGGATTTTTACCGTATGCATTGGTTAAAATTTCATCTTTGGAAATCATTCCCGAAAGGAAAGGAAATCCTGAAATAGCCAAGGTTCCGATGAGGAAAGTAATATGCGTAATTGGAATTTTTTTCTTTAAACCACCCATTAATCTCATATCCTGTTCGTCGCTCATTGCGTGAATAACTGAACCAGATCCTAGGAATAATAAAGCTTTGAAAAATGCATGTGTCATTAAGTGAAACATTGCAGTCGTATAAGCTCCGACACCAACTGCTACAAACATAAATCCTAATTGAGATACAGTAGAGTAGGCGAGAACTTTTTTAATATCATTTTGTCGAAGTCCAATAAATGCGGCAACCAAAGCAGTTAACAATCCGATGAAAAGAATGGCATCCATCGTTGTTGGTGCTAAAGAGAAGAGGAAATTCGAACGAACAACCAAATAAATTCCGGCAGTTACCATCGTCGCGGCATGAATTAACGCCGAAACTGGAGTTGGTCCCGCCATCGCATCCGGAAGCCACGTAAATAATGGGATCTGTGCAGATTTACCAACCGCTCCAATAAATAAACTGGCAGTGATAAAAATAATAATCGGAGAATCAAGGGTAAATTTTGAAGAATTTTCAGCTACAGATAAAAAATCTACAGCATTGGTTTGATAGGCGATCATTAAAATCCCGATGATCATTCCTAAATCACCAATACGGTTCATGATGAAAGCTTTTCTCGCAGCAGCGCCATATTCCTTGTTCGTATACCAAAATCCGATGAGCAAGTAAGAACAAAGTCCAACACCTTCCCAACCGATAAAAAGAATTAAATAATTGCTTCCCATTACCAAAAGCAACATGGAGAAAATAAATAAATTCAAATAGGTAAAGAATTTATAAAATCCTTTGTCATGGCTCATGTAACCGATAGAGTAAAGGTGAATCAAAGAACCAATTCCGGTGATGATCATGATCATCATCAAAGAAAGTTGGTCGATTTGAAAACCGAAATTAATCTGAATTCCATTAATTCTAAACCATTCAAAAGCTCTTACAACGACAGGTTGTGATTCTGCATCAAATTTTAAAAATAAACTGACCGCGATACAGAACGAAGCAAAAACGACAAGCGTTCCAAAAGTTCCGACCACCATTTTGGGCAAACTCTTGCCGAAAAGTCCGTTTATTAAAAATCCGAGTAAGGGTAAAAGTATAATTGCGTAAACTAAATTTTCCATCCTCTATTTATCCTCTTAATTTATTAAAAATACTGATGTCCACAGATTTTGTGTTCCGGTACATCATTGCGATAATCGCCAAACCAACTGCTACTTCTGCAGCTGCAACGACCATGATGAAAAATACCAGGATCTGTCCGTTTCCGTCGCCTTTGTAACTCGAGAATGCCGCTAATAAAAGATTAACCGAGTTCAGCATTAATTCAACACAACCCAAAATAATGATTGCATTTTTTCTGACCAAAACTCCCAAAACTCCTAAGCAGAACAAAACCGAGCACAGAATAATAAAATATTCCAGCGGAACGGCTTGTATAAATGAATTTCCTTCCATATAATCTAATTTCCTTTAAATAAAGAACTCACGTGAAGTGAATTCCTGCGAATTTTCTATAAGTCTTTCTTACCTATCAATACTGCTCCTACAATTCCTGCAAAAATAAGGATCGAAGCCAACTCAAAAGGCAAAACGTATTCGTTAAACAATAGTCTTCCCAGGCTTTTGGTTAAACCTACACTGGAATCTACATTCGCAGCAGCAGCTTCAACTTTAAAACCTCTGAATGCTCCCAAAATAGCGATCAACAATAATCCTGCAGAAAAAACTCCTGCGAATTTCATGAGGTTTTGTTTTTTACTTTCGTCCGCTTTGTTCAGGTTCAGCATCATTAATATGTATAAAAACAATACCATGATCGCTCCTGCATACACGATGATCTGTACAATCCCGAGGAACTGTGCATTGAGTAAAATATAAAGACCCGCGATCGAAAACATGGTGACGATCAGTGACAAAATTGAATACAAAGGATTTCTCGCAAACACGAAATAAACGGCACTTGTAATTGCGACCAGGGCAACAAAGAAAAATAAGATCTGTTCCATTTATTTCATCATTTTTTTCTGCAACTCACTTTGTCTCTCAGAAACATCGATTCGTGCATTAATTTTTTCGACCAACTTATCTTTTCCGTAGATAAAACTTCCGCGGTTTTCTTCAACATTCACCAACTTATCGGTCAGATAAATCGCAGATTTCGGACAAGCTTCTTCACACATTCCGCAGAAAATACAACGCAGCATATTAATTTCGTATACGGCTGCATATTTTTCTTCTCTGTAGAGGTCTTTTTCCTCTTTGGTTCTTTCCGCTGCCGTCATGGTAATGGCTTCAGCAGGACATGCAACCGCACAAAGTCCACAAGCAGTACATCTTTCTCTACCTTCATTATCGAGTTTCAACACGTGTTCACCGCGCCAGATTTTCACCCTCGGTCGTACTTGTTCAGGATATGAAATCGTGGCCAATCCTTTTCCAAAAACCGTTTTTGCGGCATGACTGATGGTAATTTTCATTCCCTTCAAAATCGCAGGAATGTAAATACTCTCCCCGAAAGTCATTTTTTTGTCCGAGACCACTTTTGATCTATTCGTTAATTTCATTTTCAGAAATATTTTTTATTTTTATTTAAGAAGCAACCAATTTATCGCTTCTTTCCAATATTATACCCGCTTTCCGTTCTATCTCATGCTCGTCCTTCGTCCTTACAAGAGGATGCCACTGCAATCGGGGCTAAAATTACGTTTTCTTTTTTCTTATTTCATAAAATGGTCGTACGCCAAAATAATTGCGCCGGTTGCCATTAAATTAAATAATGCGATCGGGATCAGTTTTTTCCAGCCTAAATGCATCAACTGATCGTATCTGAATCTTGGCAAAGTCCATCTGATCCACATAAATACAAAAATTCCGAAGAATGTTTTCATTAAAAATACAATGACAGATAAAATACCGGCAGCATTTTCACCCCAATGATTCGTCACCCAGTCAATTCCCGGATAATTATAACCACCAAGAAATAAAACCACGATCAAAGCATTTGAGATAAACATATTTACATATTCGCCGAACATGTATAAACCTAATTTCATAGATGAATATTCAGTATGATAACCGTTGACCAACTCATTTTCACATTCCGGCAGATCGAAAGGCGCTCTGTTCGTTTCAGCCAAAGCCGCTACAAAAAAGATAATGAAAGCGATCGGCTGGTAAAAGATATTCCAGTTCATTCCGGAGATCTCTGGAACAAAACCCCAGATTTTACCGTGAGTTTGCTGTTCTACGATCACCTTTAAATCTAAAGATCCTGCCATCATAATAATTGCAATGATCGAAAGACCCATCGCTAATTCGTAAGAAATCATCTGCGAACTTGCACGAATTGCTCCGATCAAAGAGAACTTATTATTTGAAGCCCAACCTCCGATCATAATTCCGTACACTCCGATGGAAACCATTCCTACCAAATATAGAACACCGATATCAACATTCGCAACCTGTAGATCGAAAGAAGTTCCGCCGATATTCAGCGTTTTCCCCCAAGGAATCACAGCTCCCGTGATCAATGAAATAAACATTACTAATGACGGACCTACAATAAAGAGAAATTTTTCTGCGGCGGCAGGTGTAAAATCTTCTTTGAAGAAAAATTTACCACCATCTGCAAGTGGTTGCAATAAACCAAAAGGTCCTGAACGATTCGGCCCGATTCTGTCCTGCATAATAGCAGCAACTTTTCGTTCAGCCCAGGTAGAGTAGGCTGCAACAGTAAGTGCCAGTATAAACAAAGCAAGAACAAGTATGATTTTAAAAGTTAATAAACCCATTATTTTTTATAAAATTTGACATTCAAAAATTGAATGTTACATTAATTTGAAATTATTATCAGTTTGGTTGTCAGATATTTCGTCATCTTTTTCGTTCAATTCTTTTGCGTCAGGATTATCAAGCAAACTAACCATATTTTTAGGTTTTTCGTAATGATTTAAGGAAATCACAGAATGTCTATCGATATGTCTAGGTCCTTCAATGTCCCACAATTTAATATCTTTTCTTTCCCAACGGCATTCATTACAAATCCAGTCTACGATTTCGTCATATTGGTCTTTTCTTGCAGTAACTCTGATAATTTCGTCGCCTTTCATCCAAAGAACAGCTTTCCCTGAACATTTTTCACATTTACAGGTGGCGTTCATCGGTTTTGTAAACCAAACTCTGCTTGCAAATCTTGAAGTTCTGTCTGTTAAAGCTCCAACCGGACAAACATCAATTACGTTTCCGATGAAATCATTGTCTAAAGCTTTATTAAGATAGGTAGAAATTTCTGCAACTTCGCCTCTAAATAAAATTCCATGTTCTCTTGTTTCTGTAAGTTGGTTTGCTGCCAAAACACATCTTGCACACAAAATACAACGATTCATGTGAAGTTTAATGTTCGGACCAATATCTTCAGGTTCGAAAGTTCTTCTTTCAAATTCAGTTCTTGTTCCTTCTACACCGTGTTCGTATCCCAAATCCTGAAGATGGCATTCTCCGGCTTGATCACAAACGGGGCAATCTAAAGGGTGATTGATCAATAAAAATTCGGTTACGGCTTTTCTTGCTTCCTGAGTTTTTTCGGAGGTTAAGTTTTTTACTTCCATTCCGTCCATCACACCAGTTCTACAACTTGCGACCAATTTTGGCATCGGTCGCGAATCTGCATCAGAACCTTTAGAAACTTCTACCAAACAAGTTCTGCATCTACCGCCACTTGTTTCAAGCGGTTTGTAATAGCACATTGCAGGCGGTACAGATTTTCCTCCGATTTGTCTCGCAGCTTCCAAAATGGAAGTTCCGGGCAAAACTTCAGTCGTTTGTCCGTCGATGGTTATCTTGAATTTTTTAATTTCTTCGCTCATAATATCGCTATTGGCTTTTTGCTTGTGGCAATCGGCTTATTTATTATTTTTCCTTGTATTAAAAGTGTATCCAACACCCAAAAGAACCTGTCCGAATACAAAATCCTGACTTGCTTTATCAGGTTTATTATTTAAAGTCGTTTTAATATCCCACATATTGATGTAACCTGCTTTTGCTTCAAGTCTTGCCATCCAGTGATTCCAAAAAACTAAATTTAAACTCGTTCTTACATCGGTTCCAATACCTGCAACATGAAAACGGTCGCTTCTTTCGTTACCAAATAATTTTACATTACTCTTTGGGAACATTACTCCGATTCCTGCACCGTAAGACCAAATCAGATCTATTTTATCTTTATTAATAAGATTTTTATATTTTTCTAAACCTAAGTTTTCATAGTTCAATCCGTCAGTATGCTCAAATGTAAGGAAATTTTCGTCTGCTAAATTAACTTGTCCGTTCTCTACATACGCTGCATATTTCGGATCACTTATATTTCCGGAGAAATTAACGCTCTGATTTTGATCCATCACATATTTCATATGATCTATTCCCAAAACTAAAGCTAAATCATCTTTCAAAAAATAGCCTATTCTCACATCATATTGCGCTACGGTAAACCAAGCCGGATCAAAATAAACGATTCCAAAAGGCGTCGGTCGGTCGTGTGCAACTACATTATCCAGTTGAAAATCATATCCATTTCCTTTAAAGTGAATATCCGATTTGCTAAAAGCGCCTCTGTTCCAACCGAAGAAAACGAACATTTGTCCTTTTTTTGATAACGGTTCTGGTTTAGGATGATCCTGCCCAAAGGCAAAACTAAATCCTAAAAATAGTACTGATAAAATTATTACTTTCTTCATTTTTAAAAGAACGTTCTGTTCTTTATATCTTCTAAATAAAACTTCTTTTTTATTCCGCTTTTGCAGCAACTGGTATTGGATCTGCGTAATTCGCCAATCCATAATTTCTTGTTTGAGATTCCGGATTATCAATATACCATTCAAACTCATCGCGGAAATGACGAATTGCTGCTGCAACCGGCCAAGCTGCGGCATCACCGAGTGGACAAATCGTATTTCCTTCAATCTTTCTTTGAACATCCCAAAGCAAATCGATATCTGCCATTGTTCCGGTTCCGTTTGCGATTTTGGTGAGAATTCTCCACATCCAACCCGTTCCTTCACGACAAGGTGTACATTGACCACAACTTTCGTGCATATAAAAATGAGATAAAGTCAAAGTATGTTTAACCACAGACTGATCTTCATCCAAAACAATAAATCCTCCTGAACCCATCATGGTTCCAGTGGCAAAACCACCATCTGCAAGAGATTCATAATTCATTATTCTCGGTTCACCATTAATGGTTTTCAATAACAAATTTGCCGGAACAATTGGCACTGAACTTCCACCTGGAATACAGGCTTTCAATTTTTTACCATTCGGAATTCCACCACAATATTCATCAGAATAAATAAATTCCTCTACCGAAATGGTCATGTCAATTTCATAAACGCCCGGTTTGTTAATGTTTCCACAAGCTGAAATTAATTTTGTTCCTGTAGATCTTCCCACCCCGATTTTCGCGTATTCTGCACCGCTAATATTAATGATCGGAACAACTGCTGCAATCGTCTCAACATTATTCACAACAGTTGGGCATTCCCAAAGTCCTTTCACCGCCGGAAATGGTGGTTTCAAACGAGGATTTCCTCTTTTTCCTTCCAGAGATTCTAAAAGTGCAGTTTCTTCACCACAAATATATGCTCCAGCACCGAGTTGTACATAAATTTCTAAATCGTAACCAGTACCTAAAATATTTTTTCCTAAAAATCCTGCTTTTTTTGCTTCTTCAATAGCTTCTTCCAAAATATCTGGAATCCATGAATATTCTCCGCGAATGTAGATGTAAGCAGTATTTGCACCCAGAGCGAAAGAGGAAATAATCATTCCTTCGATCAAAAGATGGGGCAAAAATTCCATTAAATAACGGTCTTTGAAAGTTCCCGGTTCAGATTCATCGGCATTTACAACCAAATATCTCGCAACGCCTTCTGGTTTTGCCAGAAAGCTCCATTTCATTCCTGTGGGGAAACCTGCACCACCACGACCACGAAGCCCGGAAATTTTCACTTCTTCGGTAATTGCGTCGGGAGTCATTTTGAGGGCTTTTTCTACAGCGTCGTAACCGCCTTGTTTGCGGTAAACGTCGAAGTATCTGATTCCTTCTATATGTGCGTCTTTAAGTAAAAGTTTTTTACTCATTTTTATTAATAAAAATTAATCCAAAGCAATCTGTCCCTGTCTGCAAAGCTCAAGGATCTCGTTTACTTTTTCTTTTGTTAAATGTTCGTGATAAAATTTCCCCAACTGCATCATCGGTGCGTAACCGCATGCTCCAAGACATTCCGCTGTTTTCAACGTGAAAAGTCCGTCGGCAGAAGTTTCCCCGTTTTTAATATTGAGGGTTTCTTTAATATGATTGATGATATCATGGCTTCCATTCAGCATACAAGGTCCGGTTTGACAAACTTCCAAAACATATTTTCCCATCGGTTTCATGTTGAACATGGTGTAGAATGTCGCAACTTCATACACTTCGATCGGTTTAATGTTTAGAATCTCTGCAACGTAATCCATTACAGGAACAGCGAGCCAGCCGCCGAATTCTTTTTGCGCTAAATGTAAAATAGGAATTAGAGCAGATTTCTGTTTTCCTTCCGGGTATCTTGCGATTATTTTATGAACCTGTTCTAATGTTTCAGGTTTAAAAACTATATTTTCGCTCACTTTTTATGATTTTAAATTTTAAATTTTAGATTTTTAATTCTAAAATTTAAGTTTTTTAATATTAATTGATATTGATCTCGAGAATATTTTAAAATCTCTAAATCCAAAATTTATAATTTCTTAAGCATCCAGTTCTCCAGCGATCACATTCAGACTACTCAAAGTTACTACCGCGTCAGAAATTACAGAACCTGTAATCATTTCCGGATAAGCTTGATAGTAAATAAAGCAAGGTCTTCTGAAGTGCAATCTGTAAGGTGATCTTCCACCGTCGCTTACGAGATAGAATCCTAATTCTCCGTTTCCGCCTTCTACGGCGTGATATACTTCACCTTTCGGAACTTCCGTTTCTCCCATTACAATTTTGAAATGGTAAATTAAAGCTTCCATTTTGGTATATACATCTGCTTTTTCCGGCAAATAGAATTCAGGAACATCTGCGTGGAAAGGTCCTTCCGGCAGATTATCCATTGCTTGCTGAATAATTTTTAAACTTTCCCACATTTCACCTTGACGAACCATAAAACGGTCGTACGTATCTCCGGAAGTGCCAACAGGAATATTAAAATCGAAATCTTCGTAAGAAGAGTAGGGCGTTGCAACCCGTACATCGTAATCAACTCCTGCAGCGCGTAAGTTAGGACCTGTAAATCCGTAATTTAAAGCACGTTCAGCAGTAATTGAACCGGCACCGATGGTACGGTCCATAAAAATTCTGTTTCTCTCTAATAAATCTCCGAATTCTTTGAATCTCGCTGGAAAAGTTTTTAAAAAGTCGCGAACCAGTTCATGAAATTTTGGAGTGAAATCTCTTTCAAAACCGCCAATTCTTCCCATGTTTGTTGTCAAACGTGCACCACAAACCTGTTCGTACATATCGTAGATCTTTTCACGATCCTGAAACATATACGTAAATCCGGTTAAAGCTCCGGTATCAACTCCGGTTACGGCGTTACATACGATGTGATCGGCAATACGCGCTAGTTCCATCATGATAACCCGCATGTATTGTACGCGTTTTGGAACTTCAACTCCTAATAATTTTTCAACCGTCATGTGCCATCCAATATTATTAATTGGAGAAGAGCAGTAATTTAGACGGTCGGTTAAAGTTGTGATCTGCGTAAAATTTCTTCTTTCAGATATTTTTTCAAAAGCACGGTGAATATATCCAACAGTTTGTTCGGAATGGAGAATTTTCTCTCCGTCCATTGTCAGAATATTTTGAAAAATCCCGTGGGTTGCAGGGTGCGTCGGTCCTAAATTGAGGGTGTATAACTGACCATCGATCTGTTCCTTTGTTTCGTACTGCGTTAATATATTGGAGAGTGCGTTGTCTTTCATATTTTTATGATTGATAATTGATTTCGATAAATGATTTGATTTAAAACCGATCATCACTTATCACTGATCATTTATTATTTTACCTGCCGAACATTACATCATCTTTATCGGTTCTTGTGCCATCTTCCAAAGGATATTGTTTCAACATTGGATGATAACCGAGACCCGGATCATTCAGGATTACCCTTAAATCAGGATGACCTTTAAATTTAATTCCGTAGAAATCAAAAGTTTCGCGTTCCATCCAGTTTGCACCAGCAAAAAGATCAGTTAATGAATCTACTTCTGCATTTTCAAAAGGCATAAAGGTTTTCAGACGGATCCGAAGATTTTCAACTAAATTGTGAAGGTGGTAAATTATACCTAATTCTTTTTCAGGCATTTCTGGGTGGTGAATTCCGCAAATATCGGTAAGGAAATTAAAACCTAAAGAACTGTCCTTCATGTGATGAACAACTTTCTTAAGGTCTTCTTTTTTAAGTTCTAAAGTCAACATTCCGTAAGGTTCTGAACTTGAAATTACTGACTCCGGAAATTCTCTCGTAATAGCTTCTAAAACAAAATTATTGGTAAATTCCATACATTAATTGATATTAAAAGATTCCAATAATTCTTTATATTGAGGAAGATCTCTTCTTCTTAAACTTTCACTTTCTGCTAAAGCCTGAACCTGCATGAATCCCTCTAAAATTTGCTCTGGTCTTGGTGGACATCCTGGAACATAAACATCTACAGGAATTACTCTGTCGATTCCCTGAAGAACTGAATAAGAATCGAAAATCCCACCACTTGAAGCACATGCTCCAACTGCGATCACCCATTTTGGTTCCGCCATTTGAGTGTAAACTTCCTTCAAAATCGGTCCTAATTTTTTAGAAATTGTTCCGCAAACCATCAAAACATCGGCTTGTCTTGGAGAGAAACTCATTCTTTCTCCACCGAAACGAGCCAAATCGTAGTTGGGTCCCATCGTCGCCATAAATTCAATTCCACAACATGAAGTTGCGAAAGGAAGCGGCCAAAGAGAAAGCGAGCGAGCCATACCAATCAAATTATTCAAATTGGTTGCGAAAAAACCTTCTCCTTCAAGTCCCGGAGGAGCAGGAGCGTTTGTATTTATTTTTGGTGTATTTTCTGACATTTTAATTTAATTTTTTAAAAGAAACTTTAAATCAATTTAATTGACAAAATTCAATTTTACTTGTCCCAATCGAGAGCGCCACGTTTTAAAACGTATAGAAATCCTAAAAAGAAAATGGCTACAAATGTAGAAACTGCTAGAAATCCCTCTAATCCAAATTCCCGGAAATTAACCGCGTAAGGATAGAAAAATACAATTTCAATATCAAAAAGAACAAAAAGAATCGCCGTTAAAAAATACCGGATAGAAAAAGGAGTTCTCGCGTCGCCTTCACTTTCTATACCACATTCAAACGATTTATTTTTATTAACGGTACTGTCTTGCTGTCTTGGCCCTAAAAAATGGGCTCCTAACAGAGAAATCGCTACAAAACCAATGGCAACCAAAGCTTGGATGATAATCGGTATATAATTTTCAGGTAAATTCATTACTACATTATTTTCTCAATCTGCAAATTTAACGAATAAAGATGTAAAGCGGAAATATATGCTTCCCAAATATGATTGAAATAGACTATTTGTTTAATTTAGAACTATTAAAAACAACTATTTTTTACCCGTATCCTTCAACCTTTTCAAAACAGTATAAGCAACGTAACCAATGTATAAAAATAGAAAGCTGGCAAAAAGAATATTGATCACACTGTTAACTCTTTCATCCTGAACCTGAAAGAACTGGTTGTATGCAACAAAGGCTAAAATGATAACGACGTAGATGATAAGTTGTTTCTTCATTGGTGTAAAATAGATAAAAAGTTGAAAATTAAAGTTCCAAAGAATAGGTTCTTCTTCGCTTGTGATTGGTTGGATTATAATCTTGCCAAAGTGCCTGAACACCTTTGTTTTCCTCTAGTTCTGGGTTCGTTTCAGCAAACTTAACTCCCATCTTATTGAACCGCACGAAGATCTCTTTAAATATGATCGCTGTAACTCCGCGACGTTGATATTCGGGATGAATGCCGATCAAATAAAAATTGGCGCGGTCATTTTTCTTTCCTGCCTGTAAAAAATGCCACCATCCAAAAGGGAATAATTTCCCTTTAGATTTTTGCAAAGCTCTGGAATAAGAAGGCATCGTAACAGCAAAAGAAACCAACTGATGATTTTCGTCTTCCACACAAATTATATAATTTTTATCGATGAACGGGAAATATTTTTCCTTGTACGTTTTTATCTGTTCATCGGTAATTGGGGTATAAGTAGAAAGGGTGTTGTAGGTTTGATCCAACAATTTGAACATCGGTTCGATGTACGGAATGATCTCTTTTTTATTTTTAAAATCGAGAACTTTCAGCTTGTACTTCTGAGCTACTAATTCGCTGAATTTTTTTACTTTTTCAGACAAAACCGTCGGGAAATCCATTTCATATTCTACCCATTCTTTTTCCTTGACTAAACCTAATTTTTCTAAATGTTGAGCATAATATTCAAAATTATACAATCCGATCATCGTCGCTAACTTATCGAAACCCATGATCAGCATTCCGGCTTTATCGAGATTCGTAAATCCCATCGGACCTTCAATTTTTTTGATATTTCTCTCTTTTGCAAAATCGATCGCCATTTTGATAAGCGCTTCAGAAACTTCAAAGTCATTAATGAAATCGAGCCAGCCAAAGCGTACTTTGCTGATTCCCAATTCTTTTTCCTCGTTATGGTTCCATATTACTGCAATTCTTCCGGCAATTTTTCCGTCTTTATAAGCGAGAAACTTTTTCGCATCTGAAAATTGTAACGCAGGGTTTTCTTTGGGGTCCCAAATGTTTTTTTCATCATTAATTAAAGACGGGACATAATTGTTATTATTTTTATAAAGTTCCATCGGAAATTTGATGAACTTTTTTAGATCAGTTTCTGTTTTTACTTCAGTTATTGAGACTTGCGACATGCGGTTATTGTTTGAAAAAACAAATATAAATTATTAATACAGATATAAAAACTTTGGCACGTTTTTTACAGCTAAGAAGGCAATTTCAAAATACATAAATACAAGTAAAAATGACAGGATATTATTTGATAATAGGTGTTTCGATGTTAATCAGTTGGTTGGTTTCATCAAAACTGAAATCTAAATTTGCCTATTATTCTCAAGTTCATCTTCGAAACGGAATGTCAGGAAAAGAAATTGCAGAAAAAATGTTGCGTGACAATGGAATTAATGATGTACAGGTAATTTCAGTTCCAGGTCAGTTGACCGATCATTATAATCCTGCAGATAAAACAGTTAATCTTTCAGAAGGAGTTTACATGCAGAGAAACGCAGCAGCAGCGGCAGTTGCAGCACATGAATGTGGTCACGCTGTACAACATGCTGTTGGATATTCGATGTTAAAACTTCGGTCAACATTAGTTCCGATGGTCAACATCAGTTCCAGATTAATGCAATTTGTTTTGATGGGCGGAATTGTTTTAATGTTTGCCACCAGATCAATCGATAATCCTAATGGAAACACGACCGTTTTAGCAATTGGTGTTGCATTGTTCGCATTTACAACCCTATTTTCATTCGTTACTTTACCAGTAGAATACGATGCGAGTAACAGAGCGATGAAATGGCTGAAAGATACCGGAACCGTAACTGCTGAAGAATATGTTGGTGTGAAAGATTCTCTAACTTGGGCGGCGAGAACTTATGTTGTTGCGGCAATTGGTTCTTTAGCACAATTAATGTATTGGGCATCAATGTTAATGGGAAGAAGAGATTAGACGAGCCAAGTAAAAAGTATAAAGAGCCAAATTTGGTGTAAAGTTTCAAGAATTTTTAGGGAATTTATTATATCAAAGGAATTTAAAAGTAATATTTTGCATCTCGGACAATTGTTCCGAGATGTTTTCTTTTTGAGAAGTATTGATTTTTGCGATGATTTTGCATTGTTCTTCAGAAAGAAAATCTAGTATTTTTCCCTCGAATTTATTAAGTAAGGTGAAAATTTGGTTTTGTTTATCGAAATTAAATTCAATTTCCAGATCACTTTCTAAATCTTTGGTGATAATTTCACCTTCCTCCAAAGTCAGTTTTGCAGATTCCTTGTAGGCTTTAACCAAACCCGAAACGCCTAGTTTCGTACCGCCGTAATATCGAACAATAATTAGTAAAATGTTGGTCAATTCATTCGCAAGAAGTTGATTGTAAATGGGTAATCCTGCACTTCCGTTTGGTTCGCCGTCGTCATTTGCGCGGTAATTTTCGCCTTGAATCCCGAGTCGAAAAGCGTAACAGTGATGCGTTGCTTTCGGATGTTCGCTTCTAATTTTTTCTAAACTCACTTTTAATTCTACCTCATTGTTCACCGGAAACGCAAAGCCAATAAACTTGCTGCCTTTTTCTTTGAGCAAGATATTTTCAATAGGTTTTTTAATGGTTTTAAAACTGAAGTTTTCCAATATTTTTTAGTTTAGTAAAATTTAAATAAATTATTTATTGCTGTAAAACTCAACCATATTATCCCGGAAATTTTCAGTTTTATAAGGTTCAAAATTAAATTCCGGTGCTTTGGTTCCACTTCCGACATTCAGATTTTCATTCTTGATGATGATCGCTTCGTCCCAAAGACCAGCTTTAATAAATTGAGTCAGGGTAAAACTTCCACCTTCAATAATTACTGACTGAATTTGCTCCTCATATAATTTCTGCATTAAGTTTTCCAGGAAATTTTCCTTTCCTATTTTAATTAATTTTACATTCTCTTCTATTGAATTTTTCTCTGCATTAAAAACCAAAGTTGGCGCTTTGTCGTTGTAAATTTTGAAATCTCTCGGAACTTTTAAACTGAGATCGATCAGAATTCTCACCGGATTTCGCCCTGAAATTTCGCGCGTGGTCAAACTTGGATGATCAGACAATGCAGTTTGCGTTCCTACCAAAATTGCATGTTCTTCACTTCGCATTGTATGAACAAATTGTTTCACTAATCCATTACTGATTTGGGTTCTTTTAAAATCTTTGTCCAGAAAACCATCGTTTGATTGCGCCCATTTCAAAATAATGAAAGGTCTATTCTTCTGATGAAAAGTAAAGAACCTTTTATTCAATTCCCGGCATTCTTTTTCTAAAACTCCTGAAATGACTTCTATTCCTGCTTCTTCTAAAATCTGTTTTCCTTTTCCGTTTACTTTTTCATGAGAATCTAACGTTCCAATGACTACTTTTTTGAAACCCATTTCTATAATTTTATTGGCACAAGGTGGCGTTTTTCCAAAATGGGAGCAAGGTTCAAGCGAGACGTAGATCGTAGAATCCTTTAATAAGTCTTTATTGACAACCGAATTGATCGCATTAATTTCTGCATGATTTTCTCCGGCTTTTGCATGAAATCCTTCTCCAATAATTGTATCATTATAAACGATCACACTTCCAACCAAAGGATTAGGATACGTTTTCCCCAAAGCTTTTTTGGCAAGCTCAATGCAGCGTTTCATGTAAATCTGGTCGGTCATTCTAGAATTAATTGAGGTTTGAAAAGCGATAATTTGCTAAAAAAACACCCAACAATTTGTCGAGTGTTTTGGTAATTATTTTTGTAAAATTATTTTCCGGCGGGTAAAGCAGCGACTTTAATTTCTGGAATTTTATATTCGATCATATTGGTCATCAAACGATCTCTTTCTTTTCCCAAAGATTTCGCGGCAGATTTCAGATCTCCATAACTTCTTTTCGCGTAAGAAAGTATAAGAAAACTTTTTTGCGTTCCAGTATCAAACTGCTTAAATCGATAAACATTATATTCTACGTAAGAATCGCCTTTTGATGGAGCTTCAGAAATAAAATAATCGACAATGTATTCTTTTCCATCCGGACTTTCAGATACATTTACTTTCGCGAATTTATCTTTTTCTGCTCTGCTTTGGATCGATTCTACTTTTTGTCTTACGGCCAGTTCGATATCAATTTCTTTATTAAAAAAAGAGAAGTCGAGGAGTTGCGTGAAATTTTCAATCTGCTCATCTCGCGGTAAAAACTGCTGTCTGTAAAGCGTTTTTGAGGGTTGTTTGCTCCAACTCAGCAAAAATTCTGTTCCATCTAGATCGATCGGTCCGGGAACTGAAATTAAATCTACCACATTTTCCTGCGCTTTGATAAATCCTAAACTTGCTATGAACAGCAATAAAAATATTTTTTTGATCATAACGCTTTGATTAATTTTCTCCCGAAAGAATACTGTGGAGCGTTTGCTTCATACTTTCAAGTTCAGATTTCTTGTCATCAATTCGCTCGTAGGTTTCTTTTAATAAAGGATTTTCGCGCGTTGAATTTTTGAAGAATCCTAAATTATTTTCCATTTTCACGATTTCTGCCTCGAGATCTCCAATTTGATTTTTAATTTTTCGGGCTTTGTCGGTAAGCTGATCTTCAGACAAACCTTCTTCTTTCAAACTGTATTCACTAATTTTATTTAGTTTCAACTTATCTCTCAAAGTTTTGTTAAACTCTGTATTGATGGTTAATTTTTCGCGTGGAACTTTTCCGATGTTGTTCCAGCTGGTTTTGATGTGTTCTATTTTTTCAACACTTCCTTCTTGGTCTGTAACTTCTTTCAGCTCGTCGAGAAGTTGTTTTTTATTTTTGTAATTTTCTTTCCAGTTGTCGCTTACTGCATTGTTTTTTTCTCTGTAATTGTTGAAAAAAGTATTACAAGCTTCCCGGAAATCATCCCAAACTTTATTCGTCATACTTCTTGGAACGTGACCGATTGTTTTCCATTCATCCTGAAGTTTTTTGAAAAGAGGAACAATAATTTCCCAATCTTCCGAAAGCATATTGTCTTTTGCAGTGGCAATTAATTTCAGTTTATTATCGAGATTGGTTTGCTGCGAATTTTTCAAACCTTTATAAAATTCGTTTTTCTTTGTATTGAAATTTCGAAGATGTTGCTTAAAATCATTCCAGTTTTGATTAGAAACTTTTCTTGGAACACTTCCGAGTTTTAAAAATTCAGTTCTTAGATCTTCAATTTTTTTGATGGAATTCTGCCAGTAATTATGATTTGCTTCTTTTTCTGGGTTGCAGATCTTTTTAATTTCCTCGATGATCTTAGTTTTCTTTTCGAGGTTTTCAGCTTGTTCTCCGTCTATTTGCGCAGAAAGTTCACCTTTTCTATCGTGAATTCTGTTCGAAATCTCTTTGAACTCATCCCAGGTTTTCTCCCGGAATTCCTCTGCTACAGGTTCAGCTTCTTCTTTCCAGAGCTTATGCAGATATTGCAGTTCATTCAGCGCTTTTTGCACGGCAGGTTCAGTTTCCAGAACTTTTGCCCTGTCGATGATGTGCTGTCTTTTCTCCAAATTATGGGCATATTCCTGCTCCATATATTCTTTGTTCATATCCAGCATTTGATAGAATTGATTCAAATGGTGGAAATAATTATTATTCAGGATTTTAAACTCTGATTTCGCTACTTGTCCAGCATTTTTCCAGTCTTCTTTAATGGTACGAATGGCTTTAAAGAGGTTCGTTCCTACCTCAGTATTGGTATAAAGATTTTTAAGTTTTTCTATAATTCCCTGACGTTCTTCTAAATTTTTGGAATGATTGGCTTCCTGTTTTTTGCTGTATTCATCGTTTTTCTCGCGGAACAGGTGAATCAATGCAGAAAGTTTGGTTTGAGCAGGATGATGAAAGTTGAAGTTCTCTTCCGCATTTCCAGCGCCAATAAATTCATGTTTTTCATCTTCAATTTCGTCGTGAATAAAATGGTTTGCCTGTTCTTTCAGATGGTTAAAGGTTCTGAAATTTGCACCTGCATCTTCTTTATTAACGATGCTTTCCATTTCTTTCAAAATTTCTGGCAAAGTTAAAGAAGCAGTTTGTTCTAATTCAGTCTCTTCATTTTGATCTGGAGTTGGTTCGCCGTGATCTGCTTTTCCCGGGTCAATTTCTGACAGAACTTTTGTTGTAGGTGTGTTTTCAACTGATTTTTGAGTATCAACATCTGCTTGATGTTCTGGTTTTTCCTGGAGAACTTCCTCCACAACTTCCTCAGAAGGCGATTCGGTTTCTGGTGCAGTAATTTCTTCAGTAATTTCTGAATTTTCAACAGCAACTTCCGCTTCGGAAATATCTACTGTGTATTCTTCCGCAATTTCCGTCGGTTTTTCGGTCATGTTTTCAGTGGAAACCTCTTCAGGAATTGGTTGTTTTTCAGGGTTGTCAGAGATTGAATCTTCTGTGATCATAGCAGGCTTTTTATTAGAATTAAAGGGCAGAAATTAATTTTGTTTCATTTGTGTGTAAACAGAGCACTAAATTAATCTATTTTTTTTGAAAATTCCAAATTTCCCAATTTTTTTCTGCCTGCTGCTCAAGCATATAATATCCGTTCGCAGTTTTCGCCCCTTTTTCAGAAGCTTTTTTAATGAAAGAAGTGTAATTGGGATTGTAAATGAGGTCGATAATCAAATGTTTTTCGGTCATTCCTTCAAAGGGAAAATCCAGACGATCTTCTACATTTGGAAAAGTTCCAACCGGTGTACACTGAATAATTAATGGGTTTTCAGCGACTATTTCCTTCGTAATATTTTCAAAATTTAATTCCGTATTTCTAGAAACTGTTTGGAAGGGAATATTATATTTTTTTAAAACATATTGAACCGCTTTTGCTGCACCTCCATTTCCTAAAATCAAAGCAGAATCGTGAAATTTTTTTCGATGAATTAAAAGCGTTTTTTCGAAACCAAAGACATCAGTGTTAAACCCTTTTTTAATATTATCTTTAATCAAAATACAATTCACTGCGCCAATTTCGGCAGCTTCATCACTCAACTCATCTAAATAGGGAAGGATTTTTTCTTTGTACGGAATGGTCACATTTAACCCAATAAGATGTGGACTTTTAAAAATCTCCTCGACTTCCGAAATATCCTTTAAATCAAAAACATCGTAGGAATAATTATTCAACATCAAACGCTGAAATTTATCTTCAAAATATTTTTTCGAAAAGGAGTAGGAAATATTTCTTCCAATAATCCCTAATTTCTTTTGGTCATTCATTCTTCAAAAATAAAAAAAAAGACCAGCAAAACGCTGGTCTTTTCAAATGATTTATTTTATTTCTATTATTTACTGTATAAGAAATTTAGCAGTTTGAGTTCCAGCTTTTAAGATATACATTCCTTTTGGTAAATTTTTTAATGCTATTTTGCTCGAATTTTTAAAAGGTTGTGCAATACTTTGAACTAATTTTCCAGTGAAATCAAAGATTTGAGCAGTTGCAACTTCTGATAAATTTTTACCGTTTACATTCAATTCGCCATTTCTCACAGGATTTGGATAGATGGATAAAGAATTTTTATCGACACCGCTTTCATTTACCGCAGCTAGATTGTAGCAAGTCCATTTCATGTCATCAATCGCGACTCTATTTGAACTGCTCGAATTTTGCAATCTAATTTCTACGACTCCAGAAATATTGATTCCCGAAATAGTAGTTGTAGTTACTGCTACGCTATATGGAATTGTTTTTCCTGTATCAACATCATTAACGAATATTTTCAATGTTCCAGGACCACCGCTGAATTTCAAGCCAGTAGTTACAGTTAAGTCACCAATTCCATTCGGAACTGATAAAGCAGTAAGGAAACCATTTTTAATAGTAATTGCTTTTCCAACTAGAGTTTGATCGGTTCTTGAATCTTCAGAAGTCCAGGAAATTCCTTTACTCGTCCAGTTATAAGTAGAGTAGGTTGAAGAACTTGCAGGAATAGAGTCGAAATTTTCGTCTCCACAGTTTAATCCAATCGCAAGCGTAGTCGCAGTTACCGTATTACTTTGCGGAGAAAGATTGCCTGCAGCATCTTTTGTTACGACATAAATACTGTATGCAGTGTTAGGATCTAAGTTGGCAACATTGGTAGAAGTAGAAGTTGTAGAACCGTACAAAGCACCATTTACAAAAATGTTATAACCAGCAACTTCGATATTATCTGTCCCTGCACCCCATTGTATTGCAATACTGTTGGTACCGACAGAAGTCACCGCTAAATTGGTCGCCGCAGTTGGAGCTTCAGTATCGATTAAAGTAGTTCCAGAAACGGTATTACTTTGTGGGGAAATATTTCCGGCAGCATCAACTGCATTAACGTAAAAGGTGTAGGTTGTTCCCTGTATTAATCCAGAAACGGAAGAACTGCTTGCAGGTGAATTACTGTGGAAAATGCCATTTACAAAAATCTTATAATAAGAAACTCCAATATTATCTGTAGAAGGAGTCCATGATAAACTTGCAGAAGCAGTAGAAGTGGAGTTCAATACTAAGTTAGTTGGCGTTGAAGGTGCTTCATTATCAATAACTTGAGTTCCCCAAATCGTTTGCACCCATTCTGGATGATCGATGAACGGGTTTCTGTTTTTCTGAAAAACAAAGGATGCATTATTTCTTTCAATTTCACTCGGAGAAACAGGATCCTGAATTGCCCAGCTTAGCAATACATCTTTTTCCCAAGACGTTAAACCAGGATATTCAGTGTTTCCTAACATGCCGCCAGAAGAAAAAGTTGAAAGTTTGGATTCATATCTTGTTACAAAATAAAAAATCATTCTTGCGATATCTCCTTTAAACTCATTGATCGGTTCACAAACAGATCCAGTGTAACCTGGTGAAGTGCTTGGTCCAACTTTAGTTCCGTTTTTTGAAGTAAAGGCAGGACTTGTAACCATTCCAAAAGGATAATTACTTCGCATACCATTTACTTTTCCGTCGGTTGGCCGAATAAAATTAATATCGGAAACCATTGGTGATTTCGAACCGAATAAACTTTGTGGAACAACGTGTTCTCTGTTGTAGCAATCGCCTTCAGAACTATAGTTTCCACATTTTTTTACGCCATGTTGGAAATTGTAAGGATCTGTTCCTGTAGGATTTTCGGAATACATGTCTAAAACTGAACCGTCATTTTCGTAATATTTATCTTTATCTGTGGTTGGATAACCCGTGTAAAGACCATCATAACCTTTATCTTGAGCACCTGCTGTGATAATCTGGCTTAGTTTTGTTTTTAAAGCAGCACCGGTTAAACCTGTAGTGCCATCGTAATAATTTGCTGGAGCTTGTGCAAACCCGAAGGAGAACATAAGTCCTAACAATAAAACAGTAATTTTTTTCATAATAATAAATATAAATTGGGAGGGCAAAGTTATACAAAATTCTAAAGCTAAAATGATATTCTGATAAATATTCTTTTATAGATGATTTATCTCAAATATAACAAGGTTTTTTTTAAAAATATCATACTTTTTGAAGATCGAATTATTCAATTTAGACCAAAAAAGAAGCCGTCTCAAAATAAATTTGAGACGGTTTTTTATTTACTTTTTCAAGACGTTAAATTTTGGATTATAATATATTTTTTCACAATAGTCTAAAAAAGTGCTCCTTTTAAGCAGTTTTCTTCCTTAGATTGTGTGCTAAAGCGTGTAATCCGAACTCTAGTTCTGCTTT
>NZ_JSYL01000018.1 GCF_000812865.1 Kaistella jeonii
AACTTCAACGCCAATTGCTGCAGTGTTTCTCTTTCTTTTAAAGCCTCAATTACTACCTTGGCTTTAAAACTACCATCAAATTTCCTTCTAATTTTTCTCATGTTTTTTCCGACTATTTAAAGTTAATAATTTCAACTTAAATAGTGGTCTAGATTTTCAAGGGTATTATACAATTCCTTGCACGTCACTCTACCTCATGAAGAATTACTTTGGGTTAGAAACAAATATCTTCACCGTTCCAATCAGGATGATGCATTTGGTATGGAAGGAAGTTATGATAAAAAGGGAAATCCGGACCGTAATATTTTAGAAGGTTAAATTTAAAAATAATGAAAAAAATAATAGGATTATTTCTTATAATAACATTTTTGTTTTGTGGTTGCGAAAAAATAAATAATATGAGTGATAAATATGAATGGTTAACACTTACCGTTGCAGACTATGGTTATCCAATGGAAATAAGAAATGGGTCATTTTATAACGAGAAAGGAGAAGATATTGCGGGTATTCCAGCAGATATGTATCTAAACCACCAATGGTGGGATGGTGATTCCGGCATTGCGGTAACGGGAGATCAATACCGGGAAGTTCCCTCAAGCATGAAAATTAAGTGGTTTTCTTATGCAGAGGATAAATTTTATAAAGGAGATTTTAAATTAGATCATGAAAAAATTTCTGCACTTTTTAAAGAAGGATTAAAGTGTAACGATGGAGCAAAAAATTACAACTATATAAAATTGGCTATCGCACCTGGCGGTCAGGTATTTCTATATTTAGTTGGGGGTAATACCGTACTTATAGGTTCCTTTTTGGCTAAAGAAATTTTTATCTTAAATTTTAAAGAGGAGATGGGATATACAGTAGATGAAAGTAGGTCTCAATTTTTAGTTGATTTTACTGCAAAAATGCCCCTTCAAACCCAAAAGGAGATTGCAGAAAAAAAAATAAACACTACGATCTGGAACGATATCAACAAAAAATACCCTTGGAAATATACATTGGAAGCGCTGGAGTTTGAACATCTTCCTTTGACGATGCAGGATGATAAAAAGGGGGCGAATTATATCAGCGGTGAAAAAGCGTGGTGCACAAATACAGATTATTTTACAAAAACTGAATGGAAACCAGTACCTACTGAAATAGATGGCGTTTTCAAAACTTCAGCAGGAAGGACTTTCACCATCAGGATTTACCCCGGAAACGTGGACGGCAAAGAACCTAACAAGCAAACTTACGAAGTGCAAAGAGCGAGGGAACAGGAACTTGTAAAACTCTTCAGGGATTTTTACGAAAAAACAGGCAAGCAGGATTTTGAGATTCATTTAAGAATGGATGACCATTTCAAAAACGGAAAAGTTTTTCTTAGAAAAGGAACTTTAGAACAGGAGATTCCAAATACTGAAGTTGAGATCTTTGATAATACTTTTGGTGATGATTAAACATTTCATGAAATTTTTTGTAATCATTTCAATTTTTTGGCAATTATTCAGTTGCGAAAAAATCGGAACGATGCATGATAACTTTCCCTATTCCGTAACCGCAACATCCCCAACAGAATATCCTACAGAAGTACATCTAGGGTTTTTTACCGATGCTCAAAATCAATTGATATGTGGTGTGCCTAAAACTGGAATGTTGCAGGCAGGTTGGCAAGGAGATGGTGCTAAAGGCGGACAAGGCGGTTCTGTAATCCCAGCGCATATAGATCTTACATATGTGGCTTATGCAGAGAAGAAATTTTATCATTTAGATGCAGACCTGCCAAAGGAAAAGATTCTAGAAGCATTTAGAAAAGGCTACCTTACTCAAAGTAATGAAATAGGTGAAGATGGAAAAAAAATGATGGTTCCTGCGCATTATGACATATTAACGGTAGGCATGGCTCCAGGTGGTATGGTGGTTATCTGGCTTTCTGGGAACAAATCCCGGGTAGAAATTTGTCGTTTGCAAGCTAAAGAAACTTTTGTAGATAAAGATAAATTCATGCCTAATCCCGATCCAAATGAAACACAAGAAGAATTTTTTGCTTTAGGATTTAAGATAGCAATTCCGGATAGCATTAAAGCAGAAATAGAGCAAAAAGGAATTCCATTTAAATTATGGGATGATTATCGAATTCGATATAAGTACCGTTTTGTAGTAAATGCTTATGATGATAAAGATAAGGTAACTGGTGTACACAATCTGCAGTATAGCGGTGAAGAAGATTTTATCACAGAGATAAGCGATGCAGAGAAATACCGGGAACAAGGGATCCCTTATAATGTGACTGTAGAATTCACAAAATATTTTGTAAACATTATTTTTGATGATCGGGAGACGCTTTCAGTATTTGAAGAACTGCAAAAAAAACATCCTGGTAAGCCGATTGATATCGTTTTAAAGCCTACTTTTATGTATAAGGAAATCAAAGTTTCCGTAAAATGTGAGCAGGAAGAAATACCATTAACAAAATACAAAGTAAAAAGTATTGCGGGTGGGTAATAAAATAAACTAATGAAGAAACTGCTTTTTATAAATTCACTACTATTATCTTTTTTAACGTGTCAAAATAAAAAAGACCCGATGAACAAAGAAATTTTTCCTTACGCAGTAACCATAACCGCGCCCAAAGAATACCCGATAGAAGTGCACCAAGGTTATTTGCTTGATAGTAAAGAACAATTTATCTGTGCGATGCCAAAAGCAGGAAGTACCACTGGAAGTTGGCAAAGTGACGGAAGTAAAGCCGGTCAGGGTGGAGATAAAATTCCTTATCATTTAAATTTGACCTATGTAGCGTACGCAGAAAAAAAATTTTATAAGATAGATGCCGATCTCCCTGCTGATAAAATTCTTGAAAATTTTAGGAAAGGTTTTATGGTACAGGGTAATGTATTGGAAGCAAATAATCTATACAATTTAATTCCCGGAACATACGACACTTTTACCGTAGGAGCAGCACCTGGAGGCGTTGTTGTAGTATGGTTATCGGGTGATCATCACAGAGTAGAGATAGGCAGATTTCAGGCAAAAGAAATATTCGTGGATAGAAATGATTTCTACGACAATCCGCAAGGTAGAACTCAACAGGAGTTTTTTGATACAATGTTTGACATTGAGGTTAAACAAGATATTCAAAAATCAATTAAAGAAAAAGGCATCCCGTTCGGATTATGGGATAAATATCGTGAGAAATTTAAATACCGTTTTGTATTCAAACCATATGATGAGAAAGACATGTTAATCAAAAATGCTAATATATATTACAATGGAGAAGAAGAAGTATTGAATGTGGCAGACCTTTCAAAAAAAGAATACAAGAACCTTCCAATTCCACAACACTCAAAATTAATGTTCACCATCTATGGGACTGATATTACTTTTGATGACCAGGAACTACTTTTTGTTTTTAAAAATTTACAAAAAAAGCATCTTGGTAAACCGATGGACATTTTAGTCGCACCCACTTTTATGTACAATGATTTTAAACTATCCGTAAAATGTGAGGAAGAAATTGTTCCGCTTTCAAAATATAATATTGAAAATATTTGGGGCGGGTAAAAATTAATTAATTGAAGAAAACCATCATATTTATTTTAATATTTTTTTTATTTCTTGCTTGTCAGGAAAAAAATAAGATGTCACAAGATAAATTTCCCTATTCCGTAACCGCAACATCCCCAACAGAATATCCGACAGAAGTACATCTAGGGTTTTTTACCGATGCTCAAAATCAATTGATATGTGGTGTGCCTAAAACTGGAATGTTGCAGGCAGGTTGGCAAGGAGATGGTGCTAAAGGCGGACAAGGCGGTTCTGCAATACCTGCGCATATAGACCTTACCTATGTGGCTTATGCAGAGAAGAAATTTTATCATTTAGATGCAGACTTACCCAAAGAAAAGATTTTAGAAGTGTTTAGAAAAGGCTACCTCACACAAAGTAATGAAATAGGTGAAAATGGAAAAAAAATGATGGTTCCCGCTTATTATGATATATTGACTGTAGGCATGGCACCAGGTGGTATGGTGGTTATTTGGCTTTCCGGAAACAAATCCCGCGTAGAAATTTGTCGCTTGCAGGCCAAAGAAACTTTTGTGGATAAAGATAAATTTAGACCAATTCCAAAATCCGGCGAAACTCAAGAACAATTTTTTGACACTTGGTTTAAATTAGCCGTTCCGGATAGCATTCAGGCAGAAATAGAGAAAAAAGGAATTCCATTAAAACTGTGGGATGATTATAGAATTCGTTATAATTACCGTTTTGTAGTAAATCCTTATGATGATAAAGATAAGGTAACTGGTGTACACAATCTGCAGTATAGCGGTGAAGAAAATTTTATCACAAAGATAAGCGATGCAGAAAAATACCGGGAACAAGGGATCCCTTATAATGTGACTGTAGAATTCACAAAATATTTTGTAAACATTATTTTTGATGATCGGGAGACGCTTTCAGTATTTGAAGAACTTCAAAAAAAACATCCTGGTAAGCCGATTGATATAGTTTTAACGCCTACTTTTATGTATAAGGATATCAAAGTTTCTGTAAAATGCGAGGATGAAGAAATAGATTTAACAAAATACAAAGTAAAAAGTATTGCGGGTGGCTAAAATAAACTAATGAAGAAACTACTTTTGTTAAATCTGCTATTGTTGTCTTTTTTAATGTGTCAAAATAAAACTGAACTTATTAATGATCCAGATAACGCTAACACAACCAAAACAGATTTTGGCTGGAGTGCCTCTGTAACCTCCATCAAAGATTATCCTATAGAAGTTCATAAAGGTTATCTTGCTACAAAGAAAGAATTTATCACCGCCTTGAAAAATAATGGTATAGAAGACGACGGTTGGGATGTAGATGGACAGGAAGGTGGCTCTGGTGGCAATCAAATCCCTACTTTGTTGTCTCTCAAGTGGGTGAGCTATGCAGAAAAAAAGTTTTGGCTGCTGGATGAAGTTACTTTGCCTGCCGACAAAATCTTAGCATTGTTTAGGGAAGGTTTTTATAATAAAGATAATGTAAGTAAACAACAGGTACATGAAACTTACAAACATATCGTGATTGGTGTAGCACCAGGTGATGTAGTAGTGGTTTTTCTTACTGGTAATTACCACCGTGTAGAAATTGCGCGATATCAGGCCAAAGAAACTTTTGTAGATATCAATGTATTTTATGATAACCCGAATAAACACTCACAGCAACAATTTTTTGAGTTGTATTTTAACGATCAAGTTTCAACACAATTACAAGCAAAAATAAAAAATGAAGGTATTCCATTTGGTTTGTGGGATACCTACCGCAAACGCTACAATTGGCGGTTCGATATCCAGTTTTATAAAGAGGGTGATAAAATAGAAAAAGATTTGGAGGTTAAATACATAAATGGGGAAGAAAATGATATAAAATTAGGTGCTGAACTAAAATTTATGAATCGTGCATTACCAAAAGAAGCTAGTTTTTATTATAAAACAAATTGGAACGAGGCTACATTTGATGAAGACGAAATTGTTTCTGCCTTTGAAAAAGTGACCAAAAATAATCCGGAAGCAGAAGTCATCATTGTTGCTAAGGTTCAATTTATGTATAAAGGTATAGATTTTACGGTAAAATGTGATGGCAAAGAAGTGCCGTTACAAAAAGTAAAAATTCAAAAAGGTGGTTATAATTAGAAAGAGTGAGGAAAAATAAAAAAGAAATACTTTAAAATGAAAAAAGAAATAATTACAGAAAAAGAACAAAATTTAGGAAGTCATTTAGGTATTAGAATAATTGCTGTACTATTATTTTTATTTATTCTTTTTCTTATTTTCATTACTGGGAATGCCGAAACAATTTATGCAATAATAGAATTTGCGCCATATATTATTGGGGCGTGGATCATTTTTATAATAATAGAGGCAGTAATCTTGCTTGTTAATAAAAAAAGGAAACTGGCAATTGCGAACTTTACGTTGATTATCATCTCAGCACTTTTTTCTTATTTTTTGTATAATCAATTAGCGTAAAATTTATTCTAAAACACTCACAAAATATAAAGTGAAAGAAATTTGGGGCGGCTAATTCCCAAAATTTTTATTAAAACTATCGATCTTTAAAGTTGTTTGTTTCTTTTATTAGTAATCCTCTTTTACCAAAAATATTAAAAGATCTTATTAAATTTTATTAATAGGAACAATTTCAAGCGAAACTGTCACGATTTTTTGGGTTTAATTCCTATATTTGATAAAATTCAATAATAAACAAACCTTTAGATATGAGCGTAATAATTACCAATGAAACCGTAAAGCAGATCATCCATATTGCCCAATCAATTGCAAGGGAAAATTACAATGCTACTTATGGAGCTTCACATCTTTTGCAGGCTCTTGTGCACAAAGACGGAGGTTTGCGCGAATTTCTGATCAGCATCGATAAAGATCCGGCTTACATCTACGAATGGGCCGAAGTTCGTATTGAAGAATATCCTAAAACTGGCAATCTGCCAACAGAACCAACTGCCGATGACAAAATTAATACCATCATGTCTGAAGCCGATGATATCCGCATCAAATTGGGGCTTGATGATATTTCGGCGATCTGCGTTTTAGCGGCAATTACCAAATCAAATATCGCCTACACCGCGCAGGAATTAAAATCGCTTCCCTTACGCGAACATGAAATTCTAAATTATTTTCAGGGCGAAACTCAAAAAGTAGCCTCGCAGGAGAACAATCTTCTTTCAGGATTTCAGGATCAAAAATCTTCTTTTCCGGCGATCTCCAGCTATTGTACAGATATGACGCAAATGGCAAGAGATGGAAAATTTGAAACCATTGTTGGTCGCGACAAAGAATTGCGGATGTTGGTAGAAATTCTTTCCAGAAAAACCAAACCTAATGTAATTATTGTTGGCGAACCGGGTGTTGGAAAAACGGCTCTTTTAGAAGGTTTTGCTTCAGAAATAATCAATGGAAATGTTCCGGAATTATTAAAAGAAGCTACTTTATTAGAATTAAACACTGGTTCTTTATTGGCAGGAACATCCTACAAAGGAGAAATTGAAGACCGTCTTAAAAAAGTGATTACAGAATGCAAAAAGATCAATAAAGCGGTACTTTTTATCGATGAGATACACGCATTATTAGACCCTAAAGGAAGCGCGGGAAATGTCGCAAACCTTTTAAAACCTGAACTTGCCAGAGGTGAAATCACGGTAATTGGTGCAACGACTCAGGAAGAATATCGAAAAATTATTGAACCTGAACGCGCATTTGACCGTAGGTTTGAAGTCTTGTTGGTTGAAGAACCAGATGAAGCAGCCTGTGTAAAAATGATCAAAAAAATTCTTGAAGGTTATAAAGAGCATCACAATGTAGATGTAGATGAAAACAGTTTGGGAGATTGCGTAAAATTGGCAAAAAGATATTCGAAAGGAAAAAAACTGCCGGATTCAGCCATTGATCTGTTAGACCGAACCATGGCATCCATTAAAATGCTGGACGAACTTTCGGAAGGAGAACTTGAAAAATGGAAAACAAATTATGAAGAGATCATTAAAGAAATACCAGAAGATGATCCTTTATTGGTTGATGAATTACTTTGGAATTTCCAGTTGCTTCAAAATAAATTGAGTCCAATTCTTTGGGGTTCGTTATCAGAACAGCACGTTTTAGATAACTCAATGGATGTGAGTCAAATTAAAAAAATTATAAACGAAACTTTTGAGGAGCTCCTCAAGCACGCTTCAGTAAAACGTGAAAAAGTAGGCACTCTGGAGATGGCAGCAGTAATGGCTTCCAAAACAGGAATTCCTATCGGTAAAATTCAGTCCGGAGAAAAGGAGAAACTCATGAATATGGAAGATCTGCTCAAGAAAAGAGTAGTCGGACAGGATCATGCGCTTAAAACTTTGGCAGATGCAATTATTGAAAACCGAAGTGGACTGAACAAACCGGGTCAACCCATCGGATCTTTTTTCCTGCTTGGACCAACTGGGACGGGGAAAACAGAACTGGCAAAATCGATGGCAGAATTGCTCTTTAATGATGAGAGTGCCATGATCAGATTTGATATGTCCGAATTTAAAGAAGAACATTCTGCAGCTTTGCTTTATGGTGCTCCTCCGGGATATGTTGGTTATGAAGAAGGTGGAGTTTTGGTTAATAAAATCCGTCAGCAACCTTACGCCGTGGTTTTATTTGATGAAATTGAGAAAGCACATACTTCTGTTTTTGATGTATTTCTTCAGATTATGGATGAAGGAAAAATTCATGATAAATTGGGCAAAGAAGGGGATTTTAGCAACTCTTTAATTTTATTTACTTCAAATATCGGTAGTGAACAAATAGTAGAACATTTTGAAAGAAACGAAATTCCGGGAACCAAATCTTTAATGAAGATCATGACCGATTCAGGTCGTTTTCGTCCAGAGTTTTTAGCCAGAATTACAGAAATTATTCCTTTTTCTCCGATCACAGAAGCAATGGCGGAAAATATTTTCAAAATTCAGTTGAAACCTTTGAGAAATGCATTGCAAAGATTGGGTATGACTTTCGATATTTCAGACGCTGCTGTGAAAGAATTAGCATTAAATGGTTTCAGCAGTAAATATGGCGCCCGACAAATTACAGGTGTGATCCGCTCTCAAATTGCACGGCCAATATCAAAAAGAATTGTACGGGAAGAAGTGAAAGCCGGCGAGCAAATTAAAGTCGATTGGGACGATGAAATAAAAGAATTAATATGGACCGTAAACTAACTGAAAATTTTTATCAGAACTATTTTGAAACAACTTTTTTTTAAATATTGTATTTTATTTTCTTGTGTAATTTCTTCTCAGAATATTTTCGCACAGCGTTTGACCGCCACAGATACTTCTGAGAAAAGCGTTCGTAGGTATCAGAATGTGATTAATAACAATAAGCAGTTGGTTCGTTTTATCGAATATTGTTTTACGAAGAGAAACATACCAAAACATATGCGGAATCTGGCAATAATAGAATCTGGCTTAGATAAAAGTCAGGTTTCTTCGGCAGGTGCAGCAGGAGTTTGGCAGTTCATGACAGGTCATGCCAATGATTATGGATTAACGGAGAGTGACCGATCAGATATGTACAAAAGTACAAAAGCCGTCAGCAATTCGCTCATTAATTTGTACAATAAATACCACAATTGGGTGACGGTTGTTGCGGCTTATAATTGTGGCGGCGGAAATGTAAATAAAGCGATGCAGAGAGCAGGCTCAAAAAATTATACCGATTTCGAATCCTTTTTGCCTTTAGAGACACAAAATCATGTTCAGAAATATTTAAATGCGTGTTATGCAACGGGAGAATTGAATTCAGTTTTGCAGGATTATTACAAAACTCCTGTAAAGCAGAAAGAAACGCCGAATAAACAATCGGTTGATATTAAAAAGTTTAAAGAAAATACGGTAAAAAATCAGGGGAAAATCGATTTAATGGAAACAACCATTAATGGAGCCTATCATCTAGACACGATCTTAAAATATTTAAAAATTGAAAAAAGTCAGTTTTTAAAATGGAATCCTGAACTTGAAAGAAATCTTGCTCAGAAAGGCGAATCGATCTTGATTTTACCAAAAAATTTGATGGATATGTTCACCATTAATAAATATAGAATTCTAACGGAATCTCTTAAAAAATAAAGATAAGATATGGATAATGAGAATTACAGATTGCCCTTAAATCCTTTGTCAATGATGATGAACGGCGGACATATTGATACGTGTGGCGTGGGTGAAAGTATTGCTCAAAATATAATGCTGCTGATCATTACCAAAAAAGGAGAAAACAGATATGATGAACAGTACGGAAATGATGTCTGGAATTTAGAATTTGATAATGGAGTTACATCTGCAATGTGGGAAAATATTTTTGTAAAAAGTCTGCAGCGCCAAATTGATGATTATGAGCCACGACTTATCAATGCGAGAGTGCAGGCAAATATAAAATTTGTAGAACATAATTATGAGACAAAAGGTTTTACTGAAGTGAAAAAGAAAGTAAAAGTAGTCATCAATGCGAAATTAGAATCGACCAACGAAGCTTTTAATTTTTCTACAGAAATATTTTTAAGCCCAATGTCTATTGATTAAAAAGAGTATAAAATTTTTTTGATATTTAAAGTGCGATAAATTATTATTGCATTTTTTTTGCTTAATAGTCAGAATTTCAAAAGATTACAGTTCTAAATCTTTGTGGTGAAAGAGTAGTTTGTAGTAGAACTACTACAAAATTCAAACTTTTAGGTCTGAACGTTTTTCGGTTTCCTTTTTTCCTTACTTTTACTACAGAGGAAATTTTACTGATTAAATTACACTTCTTATGCCTAATACCAATATGGAAGATTTAATTACCATTTACGATGTAACACCCAATGACACCTTGGTCAAAATTGGACAAAAGATTGGGATGACTGCCGATGAGGTGCGCGATTTCCACAATTTAAATTGCGAGCGAAATGGCTTAATGTGGTTTAATAATCTCGTGGGTATTGAAAAAATCGTACTTCCAAAAAACTACAAAAGTGCAGCTCAGATCAGAAAAGAAAATTTAGCGGCCGTTCCACTAAAAATGATGGCTCCAGATTTTTTTGCAAAAACTTATGAGGTTTTAGAATCCTACGAAAGTGATTTTGAAAATAAAGTAGAGATCGCGTACACGCTCGATATTCAGCTCAAAAAAATGGAGGAAAATCAGATAAAAGGTTTCGTCTCCTCCATTCATTGTTATGATTTTAAAAAGAACGGGGAAAAACCGGATGATAAAATGAGCGAACTTTCCATTGCCTGTGCGGAAATTATTGCACCGATAAATCTCATCATTTCACCTGAAGGAAAAATTTCGGGCATTTTTCAATTTGAAAAACTGCTTAAAACATTTGAGGAAAAGAGGAAAGATTTAGAAGATTTTTTTATTGGTGAAGTCTCAGCAAAATATATGGATCAATTTGCGAAAAGCTTGTCCGATGAAAAATATTTCGAGAAGCAGATTCGTTCCACTTTACTGTACCAGGTTTTATTTCCCTCTATGATTTGGTTCTACAAAGAGTCAGCCTGGAAAGAGGAGTTTTATTTGGTCAAAAACTCTTTCCCAATAAATTGTATCTTTAATGTAGATTTTATTCATTTGGACGAGGCAAAAATTCAAACCGATATTAAAGGCGAAATTCAGGATAAAATAAGTCTGCAGGAATTACTGAAGGGTAAAAAATTCGAAGAAGAGCCGGAAGAACCGGTGGTCGGATTGGTAGAATTAAAATACACGACGCACAAAAACACAAAGCAGATGCTCTATGCAGAAGCGGGTGTTGCACTTTTACTGGAAGGGGAAATTTACAGGAAGCAGAAAATATTACTTTCAAAAATTTAAGACCATGGAAGATTTAAATAAAGATAAAAAATTGTCAGAATTGAAGACGCCACCCAAAAACCAAGATTCCGGAACTTCTTCGCCAGATTTTGGTGGAGATTTTGCACCGCAGTCCAGCGCGATGAGAGAGAATGATGAGGACGATCTTGATCCTATGAATGGTTTCGTTGATGAAGGAGATGAAATTTCGGAAAGTAAAGAAACTGATAAAAATTCTGCAGAATCTAAAGATCGTGATAAAAAAGAAGAATCAAAAGAAAGCAAATCCAGCGAGCACGACGGCAAATATTTCGTAATTCAAAAAGGCATGTGCAAATGCGACCAAGGTTTCAAATTCCCCAAATTTAAAGTCACTTCTCACAAAAAACATTACTGGAATAATGAAGAAGGTGAAGCAGATTATCTTGCTGTTACAGAAGATGATCTGATGCTCGATCCACCTGCGATGCCCTTCGGACAGTGCAAATTGCAACCGTCAAGTGGCGGATATTTACCCTGTTCTTATGCACCCGCCGGAAAATGGCAGAAACCTTATGAGAAAGTAAAGGTAATGGGACACAGTTGTCTGACAGAAGTATCTGAATTGATGTGTTCTGTGGGTGGGAAGATTACTATCATGAAACATGGGCAGCAGAGTGAGGCAGGGAAAAATAATGCAGCAAATGCAAATTCGAGGGAACAGGAAATTTATAATCCGGTTATGGATTATGAAGAGTTTCAGGAGGACGTGAATGAGGATTATAGTGAGGATTATGTTTAGTTTCAAATTTCAAAAAAGAAAATTATGATTACCGGAACCCAGAATCCAGTTGTAGGAAAAGACGAAATTTTTCAGTTCAGCGATGGTTTAGATCTATTTAATTCTTCGAATGCTACTTATGTCTGGAATATCTGGAAAAAGAAAGCTGGAACATGGATTAACATCACACAAAAACCTCCAAAAATGGGAAAAAAAGTTTCCTTTAAATTTGGAGAGAAAGTGCTGGGTGAAGAATTTAAACTGGAAGTTTTTAAAGCCACCCCTAAATTGTTCAGCGAAGAGTTTGAGGCGAAATCTGCAGGAGAATTTTTCCTGGTTCCCACTTCCAGTAAAGTTCCAAAAATTGATAAAGTTGTTTTGTACAATCAGGGTGCAAAAGACCCCAACAAAGCAAGTTATCGGGACACTTTAGTTGCAAAAGCCTATTGCATTGCGATGTTTAATCAGGAAGTGGAATTTCAATTGTGGGAAGATGATGCTCCTGAAGGAGGGCATAATCCTCAAATTAACAAAAATAACCAGGTTCCAATTATTTTAAAAGCAAGAGTTAATAAAAACGGAATTGCAGAAAAGAAGATTAGTTTGAGTTCAAACGAAAAAATATTGAGAGCCATAGCTAATAAATACATGATGAAAGACGATCAAACCGAGGGTGCCAATCATGAATTTTATGTTACGGCGAGTTATGCGGGGAAGATCAAAAAAGCGAGTCAGTTTAATGTTGATGTGGCGAATCCTGATCATCAGGGAAAACCTAAAGATGACACTGCAAAGTTTCCGGCTACCAATGATAGTAAAACTAAATCTCAACCAGATCCAAAAGGAAATATTAAAGATGCTTACTTTGTAAACGATAAGAATCAAAAGTTAACAAGTGTACTTGTAGATACCCACGTCAAAGTTCAGATTTTATCAAGTAATCTGATAGGGAAATATATCCAATATGTAGTTTGGGAAAAGGATTTTGGAATACATGATGAGATTTTCCGGAGTGGGAAAATAAAAGTTCCTTCTGATATTTGCACTACTGGAGGTTTTAAAATTACAGAAATTCATTTTCAGAAAGGAATTGACTTACCGGCAGGTGATCCAGATTCTGATAAACAGAATTACTTTTTAGAGATTATCGTTTTAGATTCTACTGCCGAATCTAAGAAATTTGGTTTGGATGATGCGGCGCCGCAACAGATGGAAGTGGTGAAAAGTGCGGCGATGGTGGATCAAACAAAAGCACCACCCATTGTAAATTGTGGTGAAAAATATTGTATTAAAAAAGGAGATGACAATGAATTAATACGAGAAATTAATATCCGCTTAGCTGGTTTTGGAGGAAATGTTCCTACCACTTTATTTACAGACCGTACCGAAAAAATGGTAAAACAGTTTCAGCGAGATTACATGAAAGTTCCTGAAACTGGGAAAGTTTGTGGGAATACTTTAAAGGCAATTGATGAGTTTTCAAAAAACTTTGATATCACTACAAGTTTATGGAGCGAATTGAAATGCTCCTGCTCAACAAAGGGCAAACAAGCAACAAGTAAACTGAGAGGAACTAAAGAAACGAATAATTGTAAAGGATTCGGAGATAAAACAGGACAGAATACTTCTCCTGAAGCAAGTAATAAATATGAATTTCCTGGAATTCACAGATCTTTACTTTTTGGTTTTAAGGCTTTACAATTTTATTTTAGTAAACAAGAAACATATAAAATAGACTCTTTTTCCTCCGGTTATAGATGTAGATTTAAAAATTACAAAACGACTAATCATCAAGGAAAAGCTTTAGATATACAGTTCAGTAAAGGCAATTGGGCAATTAGAGGTCCTCAGAAAAAAAATCTTACTGAATTGAAAAGTATGAGGGATGATATTTTTGTCAAATATTTAGGTGCTCAAAAGGAATGGCCTGATCTTGATCTATATTCAATCGAACCGATAGATTTACTGTATTACAGAGATGGAAGTTTGAGATATGATCACACCTTCAGCTGGATACATATTGACGTGAGACAATATAAAAAGGAATATCTGGATGATAAATATTTTTGTACAAATTTAGTTTCTTTAAATGGACGAAATATCTTTCAATGGGCTATTGAACTAGGGTTTAAAGATACCTGTAGTTGTATGGGTACTGGCACAGCAGAAACAAATATGAAACAGGCAGATGGAAAAGATGAAAGAGTAGATCCTAAGACTTTAAAAACATCCAAAAAAGGCATCGAATTTATCAAAGATTGGGAGAGTTTTAAATCAAAAGCATATAATGATTCAGAAGGATATTGTACGATTGGTTACGGACATTTAATTGATTATAAAAAGTGTGAAAATATTACATTACCCGCTGAATTTAAAAATGGTATCACAAAAGAGAAGGCAACAGAATTATTTAGTGCAAGGTTGGGAGAATTTGAAAAAGCTGTTCAAAATCAAATTACAGTAAATCTTTATCAATATGAATTTGATGCACTAGTAAGTTTAACTTTTAATACAGGGGTTAAATTTTTAAGTGTAGGAGGCGCTAAAAAAGGTGACACAAAAATTAAACTTAAAATTAATAATAAAGATTACGAAGGTGGTGCAGACGAGATGGCAGATGTTACTAATGGTGGCACCGTAGGGTTAATTAAAAGAAGAAAAGCAGAAATAAATATGTTTAAAACAAATACTTATGATTCCACACATTAAAATGAGCAAATTATTATTGATTTTAGTTATATATATAAGTATATCATGTAAGGAAAATACTTCAAATAATAATAAAGATTTTAAATCTACTAGCATTGATAGCGTAAATGCTAAAAAAGCAGAAATTAATTCTGTAAATGAAGCTATTGGTTCAAATTACACAAAAAATACGAAAGATAAATGGATTTTCGAAAATGTAGAATCAATTTGGGAATCAACAAAATGTAAAAATATAGATCAATATACAAGTGTCGATTTTTATTTTTCAAATGATTCTGTATTTATTAATAATGTTTATACAGATGACATTTTTAATGGAGAAATTGAATCTGATATTTTATATAAAAAACATGGATTAACAAAAGAATTTATTTTGAAAAAATTTAATTTGGATACCCCTGAAAAAATTGAATATATTAGAAATAAAAAAGCATTTGATAAAAGTTCAAAACTTGATTTATATTTTCAAGATGCTTTTTTTATTGACAAATATCTTCTTTTTGAAAAAGATGGATGTGTTTACAAATTTAAAAATAAACTTTTCGAAAAAAAATATAATCACCCAACCTTAAATTTTCCAATCTCAAGCAAAGAAATTGAAAAAATAGAGCCTTCTAAATTACAAAATAAGATTTTTAGTGATTATAATTGTGGGACGGAATCTCGTGGTTATTACCTAAAACGAATAAATGAATATGATATTTTCATTTTGATTAATGATTGCGGTGATTTTCCCTATAAAGACTTAATTTCAGTAAAAGGAAATCAGATTATTTCAAAAATATTAATAGAATCAGATTCTTGGGATATTGAAAAAGATGAAAAGAACATAAGAGATGAAACCATACTTAAATTTAAAATTAGTAATCCTTTCGATATTACTATTACTCAAACTCACCTAATTAATAGCAAAATTGATAGAGTTAAAGAGTACAAATATGTACTAGATATCAATGGTGAATTTGTGGAGAAATAAATATTATAAAACATTACTTCTAAAAATACGATAAATCTGCACAATCTTTTAAAGCGAGAGTAAATTTAAATGGCATTACGGAAGTAAAAATCTCCCTGCTTTCAAATGCCTGTCTCCTAAAAATGCTAGCAAATGAATTCATGATGAGAGAGATCAAAAGTGAAGGCTCCATCATGAATATTATGTAACGGCCAGTTATGCATGCAAAATACAGAAAGGCAGCCAGGTAAGTGTAATGTTGCTAATTCTGAAAATCAGCGGAAGCACAAAAACTAATCTGCAAAGTTCTCTTTTACTAATGAAAAGTCAAAACAAATGTAGGTAGTTCAGGTTTTTCTATTTATAGAAATGGTGATATAAAATATATAAAATCTCAAGATTCAATAGCATATTATGTACAGAAAGAAGATGACTGAAATAATTTCGTTAAATTTTTTACACTTACTAAAAATTCCTACGAATTTGTAAAATTTCCTGATTCTGGCAGCGGTTTTAATAGATATGGAGGAGTTGATACAGGTGGTGAATCAACAATTGAATATGTTGGTAAAGGTGATCATTACCTTAAACCAGAAACTGCAGCAGCATTAGTTGGAATAGTTTCACACATAAAGGACAAAAATTGGGAAATTCATTTCGGAGATATGTCCTCAGAAAACGGAAGTGACCCTACAAGTACACCGTCGAAAGCATCAAGTCATCATGCTGGTCATGGTCATAAGGGAAAACAATCAGGCTTAAATGCTGATTTTAGATGTCTAAATAAGAATGGCAAAAGTTTTCAAGGTGTAAGCAGTTCAGATGTTTTTGATGATGCCAAAAATAAAGAGTTTTTCACAATTGCTTTAAAATATGGATTTAATAAAAATTATACAACTGGTAAAACCTATTCAGGAGTAAAATTCAAAAGTTGGTTGTCATTATGATCATGGACATATTGGTGCTTTATCAATACCATTTGAAACTGTAGAAAGAATAGATGCAAAAATCGTTCAATAGAAATTTTAATATTATGTATATAAAAATATTTTTAGTCTTGTTAATTTTATCATGTAATAATAAAACTTCTGAAAATTCTCCTAAAAGTAAGATAAATTTAAAGGATTCTATTAAGGCTCAAGTTAAAATAAAAGATGATGCACATATAGTATTAAATAATAATGGATTTGTCATATTGAAAAATACATTTAATCATAAAAATTTATTAACAATATATAATATAGACGGTTCCAAGTGGAAATCTTTTAAATTCAATGATAATTTTAGTGATGAAGAAATAAGTCCTTATGCTATAAAACCTGAAAATATTTTACTTGTCTTTAAATATCTAGGTAAAGATAATGGATTTTATAAAATCATAGTCAATGAAGATAAAAATATTACAAAATATATAAAAGAATCTGATCAAGATTTTAAATACCAAACTATCAATGAACATATTTTAACCGTATTTTCCGTGGATTTTAATGAAAAGGAAAACCCATTATTATCTCAACCTAATGAAAAGTCTCAGCAAAATCCAAAAAATAAAAATAGTTTCTATTATCCTATTAAAATTAGTGGTGATTTTTTAATGGTAGAAGATGACAATAAAAAAGATTTTTGGATAAGATGGTGCGATGAAAAAGGTAATTTAATTTTAACTTTATATTATGATGCGTAAAAAATTGAAAATGAAAAATCAAATAATCCTATTTTTTTTTTAGCTTTATCAATTTGAAGACCACTAAGAATAAAGCAACAACTTTAGATAATCATTCCAGTTTAAAAAATTTACAACTTATAAACCCAAAATTTCAACGGCAATTCTCCGTAAATTTATAAAGTGAAGAGACTACAATTGATACCTCATTTATTACATATTTAAATCAATCATCAAACCAATACAATAACGAATGAAAAAATATTCTTATTTGTTTACTTTAATTATTTTATTTTTCAGTTGCGACAAGGGTAATTCTATTGTTCTAACTCAAAAACCTGTTCATCAAAGTAGCAATATTGATAAAACTGGTGTTGATTCCAGGGGAGATATAAACATTAGCGGAGAATGGTTTTATGAAGTTAATTCTGCTGATAACGAATTAATGAACAAAATTTTTCGGTTAAAGATTTTTGTGAAAGATGGTATTTTGAGTGGTCAGTATTGTGCGATTGCCAGAAATGGAAATAAAATTGACTGCTCAGATGATGAGATCAATAATTTAACGGGTGAAATTGCAGGAGGTAAGTATAAAGTAAACTTTTCTAGTTTTTTTGGAGGTAAAAATGGCGAAGCAGAAATCACAATTTTAAATGAGAATTCCATCAACTGGAAAATAGTAAAAAACGTAGAAGGTGGTGAATGTTATGCGCCTATTAAATGTAATCTCATAAAAAAGAAACAGACTAGTGAACTTGACGGTTCCTATATTTTAAAATCTTGCGAAAATGGACGGTTCAGGATAAAACTTATCAAAGTAAAACAAGATTATAATTTCTTAGTCTATGACAAAAATAAAATTATTTCAAAAGGATTATTAGCTATTTATAATTCTGAAATGCCGAAGCAAATTGACATTGGGAGAATTGGAGGTATTTTTTATGGAGACAGTATTGTTATTCAGAATAGCGCTAATTCTATGAATCAGTTCACTAATTTTACGCAATGTGATGAGAAGTATCTTTCATTTATAAGAAGTAAAAGCAATGACTAAAAAATTATATTTCGGCTTTTTCCTAATTCTATTTTCAGTTTGCACAACTTCTTGCAAAAAAAAATTATCCCAGAAGGATACAGATAATTTCTCTAAGCAAGATTCTGTAGTATTGTGAGGTTGGATAAAAAGGACTGTAAAAATACCATATCTTCTGCTGTAGATATCCCTATTTATGATAAAACGACAGATCCAAAAACTGCAAATTATGAATTACTGGAAACATCTTCAATAAAAAACTTAAAAGAATATAGCTGTGCCGAAGAAAAAACTAGGTACATTTCCTTACCGAACAAAGATGATATTCGATTATTTTTAGTTCCGCAAGATTGTGGAGATTTTGACTATCGGTACTACTTATTAACCATTAAAAATAATGCAGTAGTTTCTGATTTGTATGTTGAAGGCACTTCGCAAGAACCGGAAGATGACAGTTCTAAAGAAAATACGTCTTTTAAAATTGATAAAGATTTCAAAATTTTTGTCAAAACAGAAATTTCAAATTCAACCAAATCTATCTCTTATAAAATCGCTGAAGATGGAAAAATAGTTGAACTTTAATATTACAAATCAATAATTAAAAATTTCGGTTTCTGTTTTTAATAAGTTCCTTTTTAACGGAAGAAGAGGGCAATGAATTCCACTAATTCTTCCTGTGAGATCGCTATTGATACTTGATTAGGCAACTAGCTTCTTGTAAATACAAATAATAATAAATATTGTTTCACAAAATATTGATCGTGCAAATCTGGTATTCTTATCTATAATGCATAAGATTAACCGGCAGTCAATGTTTTAAGAGTCCAAAATTTGAATGTGTAAATTTCCTAAAAAAAATTATCAGCTCATCTATTCATGATTTAAGAATGATAAGATGTCGGTCGGCTTCCATGAACAGTATATAACTTCTCTAATTTTTTTAAAAGATAATAAATTCAAAATCTGCTTTTAGACAAAAAAAAGACTGAGAATTAAATCCCAGTCTTCATTTTATAAACTTTCTTGTGGTGTGATTAGTGGTGCAAAATAATTGCTTAACCAATAATACGTTTCACCATTCTGATCGATTTTTATTTTAGGATTGCTTTTGTTTTCAAGTAAGCGGTCTGCTAATAAGCGATATTGTTTGAAGTAAGCTTTAACGGCTTCTTCAGGCATCACTTTAGACTGCTTCCAGCCAGAAAGCATATATTTTGAAAGAATTTCCTCTCCCGATGTGTCAAAACCAGTACTTAAACCTACAGAATAAGCCATTGATTTGTTTTTCAAATCACCTGATCTCAATTTCTCTGTTGATAAATTATACTTTTTTAATATTTTGATATAGGCATTTACAGCGCTGCTCTGTGAAAAGGTCTTGCTGAAAGAAAATGTTTCTTTATAAATCTCTTCATACAAATTTCTAAGTCGGTTATATTCCGGCTCAGAAATTAAAATACCTTTCTGAACAACTGGAAAAGAATTTTTAAAATCTTCCGTGTAAGTTCCTTTTGCTAAAAAAGGATTGTCATACTTCACAAATTGCGACGAAGTTTCTGTTGGTAAAGGCGCCGGAACATCTGAATACTCTGAGCGGAAATCTGGTTTTATTTCAGTTCTGGTATTCGCGATCGAAGATTGAAAATATTTTGTTAAAGATTTTTCTAAAAATATATTCTGAGCTGTTGCCTGAGACAAGAGACTGTCTAAACTTTTTGAGAGTAAAGCACTGGAATTAAAATCTCCCTTTTTTGGGAAAATTACAAAACCTTGCCACATACTTTTCTTAGGATAATCAAGAGAGTAAAGTCCCTCTTCCTGCTGCAGGAGACTGTAGTCATTTTTATTTAATACCATCGCCTGATCTGCAATTCTTTCTTTTTCAAGTTCTGCAATATTTTTCCCTGAATTGGTAATTATATTTTCTGATAGAAGTACGAAATTATTCGCTGATTCTGATGTTCCAGAGTAAGTCTGATAGGAAATAATTCTTGCTCTTGCTGCAGATAATCTGGAAATTGCGTTCCCCATATTACTTTGACTGGAATTTGCACCAATAAGAACTACTACATTTGTTTCATTTTTATGGGAGTCTAAAACCTGACCTGCCATTTCCATTCCATGCTGCATCGGTTGTCCGCCGTAACCGCTACAACGCATTAATATAATTTGTCGGTCGATATATTGTGAAACTTTTTCTGGATCTGTCGTTAATTCTGAGGCAGCAACGTCTTCACCACAAGAATTGTTTTTATATAAAACCACCCCAAAATTAACCTGTCGGAAGTACTTAATATTCTTTAATTTTAAAGATAGATCCTGTAAAGTTGATTTTGCGACTGCTATATTTTGGTCATTTTCATTACTTGCATCTACCGTAAGAATGATATTCAGATTCTTATTTTTCGATATGATCTCTTTATATTGAGGATGATAAAGAGGTTGACCTAAAATATTATAAATAAAATTTTTGCTGTAATCTAACGCATTGGTGTAGAATTTCCCCTTGTCAGCCATTGCTGGATTTAAAGGATTTGTACTGATTATATTCTCTAAAGGATCTCTGTTAATAGCATCTGATACTTGGAAAGTTGTACTTGCTGTAGTACCTGAGCTTTCTTTTTTGATAGATAAATCATTTTGCCCCGTAAATTTATAATCAGGCGACACGCGAAGTGCAGATTTGTCACCCCAAAGTGTCACAATATTAGAGCTTACCCACCCATACAGATTTTTCGAGATGCTGTCAATTTTCACAGAGGGAGATTTGCCGATCAAATATCGTTTACTGTCTTCTGCTTTTTTATAGATATAAACCAACTGACCAATTGGAAGTTTTACTTTAGCCTGATTTGTTAAATCTGGGGAAGTGAATACGAGTACAGAATCATTTTTTAAATACTTATCTCCTTTTTTTAAAACATCAGATCTATTTGGCGTAAGCGTGGCTTTAATGTTAAACCCATTTGCATTATTTTTTACTGAATTGGTCCAGAGTAATAACTGGTCTTCGGGAATCCAGCCGTAAGTTTTTACAGATTTTGAAGGCAGTTTTTGCAAAAGTGCATCAGGATTATATGCTGCTACTTTCACCAAACCTCTAGCATTTTTATGTTTTACAACTAATAAAGGTTCTAAAAATTTAATTTCTTTTGGTGATTTCTCATCGCCTTTTTTCATAAAAACAACATTGCTGTTTCTATCGGATATTACAACCCACGGCTCTTTTTTTAGCGGATAACCATTCGTAATTTTAATTTGGTCGATCATTCCGTACACCGTAGGTTTTGGCGTCGTATTCGACGGGATTCTCACGTTACAACCCATGATCAGGAATGATATTGCAAGAAGAAAGGCTGTCTTTAGTAATGTATGTTTCATAATTGTAGTCTTTTTTATTCTTTGCTTTGTTTCACTTCTACTTTCGTTACGCAATTCTGACCAGGATCGACCGTTGTTGTAACTTCCTGTATAAGGTTGTTTTTATCAAACTGAAGTCCCGTGCAGTAGTAGTAGAAGGATATGTTTTTACCATTTGAAGAAACAGAAACATTTTCTTTGTTACATAAATATGTTCGAAGCAAATAATAATAATGCATATTGAAATTACTTCCATTCGCAATTTGTTGCAAGTGGTATCTAAAATCATCATTCATCTTATTGATCACTTCACCTTGCGTAGGCGCGATAGGCTGTATTTCCTGCTGATTTTCCACCGGATAGGAAGGCAATATTTTTATCTGATGTACGATCGGTTCTGTATCAGCATCTGTGTATAGTGTAACAACGTAGGTCCCCGCATTTTTGAATGCATAGGTGACCATTTTATCTTTCGCATCAATATTACCAGTTTCCCCAAACTTCCAGGAATAAATTTTCGCGTCGTTTGACACCGCTCGGAAGAGTACATTTTCTAACTGCATCGCTTGTGATGGTGCATCAATTACAGTAGAAGTTCGAACGGAAGGATCAGTAATAAGTGCTACTACGGCAGATGAAACTAAGATGGGAAAAGTTTTGGTGTACTCATTATCTAAAATTAATGAAACTTGGTAATAACCAGGTTTTTTATAAATATGCAAACCTTTTTGCTCCGTACTTTCAGAGCCATCACCAAAGACCCATTTTCTGGTTTTTCCAAACGATGTTTTGTCTTCAAAACTGACAGATTCACCGACATTTACCGAGTTAGGGGAAACTGTGGCGACCATATCTTCAGAGGTGTAACCCTTTTTTTGCAGTGCCCAGATCAATAATCCGGCGAGAATAATTACGGCCGCTGAGATCAGCAGAATATTCCTTCTGTTTTTTTGTATGTAATTCATAGTTCTATGTTTTATCTTCCGTTATGCATGATGAGTGCATTATCTCTTTGATTCATTTGCTGGGCTTTCTCTTTTACATTAATGAGACAGTTATCATACTGCTGCTTAAACAGATCTACATTTTCTTTGGTAATATGCATGTCTTTTTTATCAAGCTGATACATTTTATAAAAATTAGCGATTCTGGCATAACCTCGTTGTCTTGGATCTGTAACCGCAGTAATTTTAAATGCATTTCCTATGTCACTTATTCCAACATCAATATCATTATCCTGCATTGGATCAGATTTTTCGGGATCCATCTTATTGAGTTTTGTAAATGTACTGTCAATGGTTTTTTGCATTGATTTTTGAGCTTCGTCAAATTGAGATTTTTCCTGCAATATTAAAACGCTGTGAAGGTCAGCATCAGAAAATGGTGAATGAAATTTTCTTAGCGTTATCACTGACAAAATTAATATAGTGATAAGCATCATTCCCAGTAAATAAAGGAAATAATGTCTTTTTTCTTTGTTTGATAATGTAATATTTACTTGCATCTGAATCTTTTTAATAAAGTTTTCCCTTAGGTTTGTTTTTCTTTTTGATGCCTTCAGTTACTCGTCCGTCATTTCCCATGCATTCATTTAGTAACCTGGAAATACTGGTTTTTTCCATTTTTTTCTTTAACAGCTCATTTTTATAGGTGAGCATTGGCTGCATTTGTTTTAGAAGAATTGAAATCTGTTTTAAATCTGCTACGCTGTCTTCTGCAATTAATTGGTTACCAACCTGAATATCCTGAATGATAGAATTCCGCAAAAACATATCATTAGAAACTCTATCACTACTCATCTGGGACATCTTTTCATATATTGTATCTAACTTTATATTTAATAATTCATTTCTACCAAGCATGTCATGATAAGCATTTAGATCTGAGCGAATTTCTTTATTCTGCATTTCTGCGCTTTTAAAAAATAAAAAAACTGTACAGAAAGCCATTGCGCAAAGGATTATAAAGGAAAGAATAAAATTTCTTGTCCCTTTTTGTACATCGTCTCTATTAAGTCTTTTTTGTCCGGATGATATCATATTATTAAATACTTGAGTTATAGTACCCTTTTTCCACGCAAAATCTCACCAGATCAAGTTTGCTTTTTAAACCTAGTTTTTCTGTAAGACGCGTGATATAAGTGTCAATAGTTCTTGCGCTAAGATTTATTCTGTCCCCGATCTCTTTATTGCTGTAGCCTTCGTAGGAAAGTTTAATAATTTGGATTTCGGTAACAGAAATGTCCTGTTGTTCCCGCTTCTGTCTTTCCATATAATCCTGCACCGATTGAGATTGCGAAGCCCATTCTTTTTTATAATCTTCATAATTACTATTTTCAGACAAGATGCAATTTCTAAGTAAGTCTTTGATGATAATGCTGTTTTTTTGACAATAAAAAACATTGGGAATATCTGCGATGAGATTTGCCATATCTTCCTGATACGTGTCAGAATAGGTGAGGATCGGAACGGTATTATTTGTTTCGCGTATAAATTTAATAGCTTCTATACCGCTAAGAATGGGCATAAAGAGATTAAGAATGAAAATATCTTCTTGTTTTCTGTACAGTCTGTTAATCAGTTCATTCCCATTATTGCAATCATTAACAATGGAATAGAAAGGATTTTCTAAAAGCATTTTGATTAAAAACTGTTTAAAGTAATAATCACTCTCAGCAATAGAAAAACGGACTAAATTAGTAGAATTATTTCGCATATAAACTCATTTAATTACTCCTTAACTTTTTTTGAAGATACTTCTTTTTATAATCTTTTCGCAGATCATTTTTAAGTTAATCTAGGACACTCCATCCTTTTTTCGGATCATTGGTCGATTTTACCTGCTGCTCATTTACGATCACATTTTCTTTTCTCTGACCGATATAATCCAGTTCACTCAGTTTACCTAAAACCTGTTCCAGACTTTTTAGCATTATTTGCGTATTGTGGAAAATTTCGCCCGTATCATGATGAACGTAATCGATCTCTGCAACGCTTGAAAGCTGGTTTAGTAGGGTATGAGGAGCTACTTCGCTCCATTCTAAACTGTAATTAAGCATTTCTTCTAATTCGGCCGGGATCATCATCTGAGTATCATTGTACAGGTGAAGTGCTAATTTAGAAAAAACATTCATCATATAAATTGGTGGCTCATTATACACCATATTTTTGAACTCAAAATAGTTTTCGCTGATATGATTCACAATTGTTTTACAAATCTTTTTTACATTATTGGCCAGTTCATCATTTTGATTTTTATGGGCAACTTTCTGTAAGATTTTGAAGGCGTAAACCCTTAAATTACTCATCGAATGAGAATATTGATTGTAGTATTCTACCAGTTTAGGATGCGCTTCCACAGAAGTACAGGGTGGAATAAAATGTTCATCGATCTGCGCAATTCCAGATTTAATGGCCACTTTACCTAGAATAATAAAATTTCCGCCGGAATATCCACTTAAAAGTAAAGCAGTATCAACAAGTTCTATTTTGGAGTTTGCCTTCGTAAACGGATGTCTGGGAGGAATTTCTTCCGAATTTATTTCCCCGAAAGAGATTTTATCAAAAGGATTTACAGATGCCAGAATATAGTAGTCTCCATTACTCTCATTGTCTTCGGTATTAAGATCTTTGGCTAAACTGCGGATGTTAACTTTAAAATCATTGACTTCTATTCGATGACCGGCGAATGTAACTGCTGACAATTTTTTTATAATTAATTGTGCATCGTTGGTCGCAGTAGATTGAATTTCAAAAATTCTCTTGTCTCCGTAACTGTCTGAAAATGGCAGCAAACCATAATTAAAAGCATTTATTTTAACGGAATTAGCGTCCCGAATAGCATCAATTATGAAGTTTTCCTGCTGTATCAAGTGTTCTCTGGAAATTTTCATCCCATCTACCCAATTGACGGCGTAATGTTTTATTGGCTCTATCATACTGTTTAATTTTTAAAGGAAAAGCCTTCCTCCTTATTGTTAATAACCCGTTTGCAAATTACATATTCGTTCTCAGTGAGATTATTGGTCAAAATATCTTTTTCAAAATCGATATATTTTCTCATGCTGAAAAATGATTTCTTTACATAAAATATCCAGTAAAATGCTTTTCCTGTTTCATCAAAAAGTTGAATTTTAGAATTGGCATTTTTAAAATTGTAATCATCAACCACTCTAAAAAACCATTCTCCAAATGTAATTTCTGTAGGAAGCGTTTTTGCTTTAATGTTAAATCGCTGCTCGTCATCAACTTTTTTACTGAGCTCAACATTTAAAACGAGTAACTGATCAAAATCGACTCCTTTAAAATTAAAGGCTTTTTGATCCGGATCAAACTGCCACGTTTTATAAATATCAAATGGAATACTGATGAACTGCAGATAACTGTAGTAAAAAATTAAAGGAATGATAAAAATAAACACACTGCTTGCAGCCATGTACTCATTGCCTAAACCTTTACCAGTAAAATTAAAAATCAAAGCGAAAAAATAACCGCCGACGATTAAACACGTGATCGTTAAAACAAACTCAAAGAGTATGGCTTTCCACATTTTCTCAAAATGCTTTCTAAAATAGAAATGCAGCAAATTAACGTGTAAAATCCCCAATCCTAAACTAATCCCCATGCTGAAAAGATACCAGTACGGACTAAAAAGATTACCGGAAAAGCCCAAAAACCCTAGAAGTGCAAAGGAAAGAGAGGTTAGTAAAACATAAATGATGATCGTTCTGATCTTGATATCTGGTTTCCCTTTACGGATCGCTCCCATTACGAAAATCATAACGGCTGCAAAAATTGGCATTAGCAAATACCTTAAAAAAATTCCTTTAACAGAGCTCAACTCCATTGTATTCTTGTTTTAGTTTATAAATATAATTAAATTAAATGAAAGTAGAATAACTAAGTCTGCTCGTATTTTCGGTCTCATTTAAATAAAAAGATCTTTCATTTTTTTCCGTTATAAAGTCTTCAAAAATCTTAACAGAAAGAGGGAAAAGATAGTCGTAAATTTTCAATAAAAGTTCACGAAACGGATGTCCCGGTATAAATTTATAGATTTGTTCATATTGAATAGGTCCGATATTAACTTTCCAGTTGCGTTCGCCGTCCATATGTTTGCCATTTGGTATCAAAGAAATGCCCAGTTTTGCTTTTCCTAATACCATCATATCTGTTTTATCTTCAAAAGATTCTATACTGTTTGGGACAAATGTAATATTGACGTTCAATTTCAAAAACGCGGAGAGAAAGCTTTCGATCCATTCAACATTTCCCCTAAATTCATGCAAAAAAGGGATGATATAGAAAAAAATATGGGCTGTATTTCTGTCCAGATCTTTTATTAAAGGCCAAAGTTCTGCCAAGGTCTTCGTTAAAACATCAGATTTATCTGCGATGGAATATTCAGATTCTTTTAAAAGCGCTAAAATTTCTGTGTGGAAAATTTCTAATTCAAAAGGCTGAAAAAAATTGCGCGCATTTTCTTCCACTTCTTTTTGCCGGCGTATTTCCTTTACTACATTTTCTACACCTTTATTATAGTTACCAAGTGTTGGAGGGTGAAAAAGTCCTTCCGGGAGGTAGTCATAAAGGCTTTCCCGATAAGTTTCCATGATAATGGTTTCTTCGTCTAAACCATAATTGCTGAAGTACACTTTTTTCAGGTCCTTCAAATAAGGTCTGTCATTAATACCCGTTCTTTTAATAAATATGTTTGAATTTTCGTCGTAATATTTCAAAAGATTGGCAGCAACAACTTCTACTTTAAAATCTGTTCCTAAAGTATTATAATCGAGTTGTGCCAAATAAGTAGTGTCTTTTTTCATAAAGTAATCCTTAAACCTCTAGAATTGCCGCATCCTCACTTATTTTTAGTCGATATTCTATTCCGTCTATCGCTTTATTTTTGATGTTATTCTTCATCGTAGTTGCCATATTATTCCAGTATTTACTTCCGTAATAGGAATAATCCTGTACAACGATTTCAATATCTACCGTTCGGATAAAACCTTCGCGGGGTTTATCACTGATCATCGTTCCTCTCGACACATTAATTTTTTTCAATGAATCTTTTAGGATCATTTTGCAGTAGTTTTTTACATCTTCTACCGAAATTATTTTGTCTTTCGTGGTCAAGGCGTATTTGTAAGCTAAAATAGTGTCTGACTGTTTCTGTTCTTCTGCACCACCGGAAGTTTGAGTAAGAAGAGTTAGAGACTGTGCTCTCTTTTGCGAATTAAAAACCGTTCCCGGCCGGATATTATTTGCCAAAGTACAGTGCGAGATCCAGAAAGAAGCATAAGTGTGTGCTGCGCTTTCTACCGGTTCTATAATTACATAATTCACATCCTCCTTCAATTCCTGATTGGCGATCTCAACCTTCTTCATCAAGCCTTTCATTTTCTCAGAAATTTCTCCAAGAACATCTTTTACTTTATCCCTGTTGATGATGGAAAACGCGGCTACTTCATCCCGAAGCAACTCCATGACGTGTGCCATAAGATCTGTGGCATTGCGGTTTGTAAATCTTTCCATTCCACCTTTTCTCAAAGTATACAGATCACCGTCGAGATTTCCTGTTGGTGTAAAGGGAATCTCCATATATTTTTTTCCTTTTCCGTCGATTACTTCATCCACGTAAAGAAAAAATTCGTCATCCGTTGTTTCCAGCGGAATATTATTCCCCATGATATCCAAAGCATATTCGGTTTTTTTCCAGCCGCGGTTGTAGATGGGAAAAGCATTTAATACGAAAAGAAAATTTTCCAAAATTTCTGCGGTAAACTGTGGTGGAAATTCAAGTTTTAGCCAAAGAATTTTTTTACCTCGATAAGGTGCCCATGCTGTATTTCCATCATCAATATCATCTGGTAATCCAGGTTCTATTTTTTTAAACATAGAAGGATAAATTCCGGTAACTTCAATAAATTTTTCCCGGTAGGTATTCTTAATGTCTTCTTTAATTTTTTCTTTGATGGACTGGAATTCAAAAATCTTTTCAAAACCTTCTGAAGTTCTGTCTTCATGATAGCTTAATCCTGATGATACTTCTAAAGGAATATCATTATGAAATACCTTCACATGAGGTAAAAGCCGGTAAACAAAATCAACATTTTCATAGGTGGGATTTGAACAGAATAAAGCAATTTTCGTCGGAAAAACTTCAGAATTATAATCGCTGATGTCGATTCCTAATTTGATCGTTCGATATTCCTCCACCTTAGCTTCTAATCGAAGAATGGGGATTTTATTGAGTTCTTCGTCAATACTGTACGCTGTATTTCCAATAATAATTAAGGCAGTTTGAGCTCTGATCAACTCTACACTGTCGATAGGAGTAAAAGAAATTTCTACCTGTTTGTCAGATTGGTTTTTCTGAAAAGAATTCAGTTGTTTTTTCAGAAAATATTCCGAATGTTCCATGATCAATTCCTTGTCTTCATCTGGATAGGAAAAAGCAATGGCATGGGAAGGGTTTGGATGCGCGTATTTTGTCGGCGTTAATAAACGGGATAATTTTTCTAAAATTCTACCATTTATACTTTCAATTTCATTATTAGCTTTAAAAATTTCTGTGCTAAAAGCGTCAATAAGTAACTTGACGAAAGGGTCGAGAGACTGGATGTTCTTTAGGCCCCACAATTTTGTGGCGTTTTGCAACATTCTAGCCTTAATGGCTTCTTTGGAGTAAATTTGTTGATTTAAATTCATATTGATTTACCGAATAATCTTTGGTTTTCTATTGAATTACACTGTTATTTCTCAAAAACTAAATGTACATAAAATTAAATTAAATAAGTGCGATTTTAATGCTTTGAAATCTAGTCTTTTAGATAAATTTAACTTTTTATTTGGACTGATTAATTGTAGAAACTTTGTTCTAAAATAAAAATAAATCTCAAAATTGTAGTAGAATTACTACAAAGAATATTAAAAAGTGGGTCTATCTTTGAATTATCAAAAGCGAAAAGACAGTAAAAAATTCAAAAATAATTTAACAATTTAAAATTTAGAAATCATGGCAGC
>NZ_JSYL01000019.1 GCF_000812865.1 Kaistella jeonii
TCTTCGATTGAGGGTGGGAATAACCAGTTTTGTTGTTGATTATAATCTTTAAACTTAATATTCATATCATTGATTATCAATACTTAAAGATAATAAAATCTGATAAATCAACCAAAAAACATACAGGAAAAAATACAAAAAAACCGCCTCAGTATTGAGACGGCTTCTTTGTATTGAGTTTTATGAAAAAAATCTTCATAAAAATTTTTAAAAGAAATTGTTATAACTTGATTTAAATTTTCTAGTTAATATTCCTATAATTAAATTTTACTGGAATAGTCCAAACGAAAAGACCGGCGGTGATAAATTGTAGGACCGTATTTAATCAAAGCCTCGCGATGTACTTTTGTCGCATATCCCATATTTTTGTTCCATCCATATTCAGAAAATTCTTCATGCAGATTGATCATGAGTTGATCTCTGTAATTCTTAGCTAAAATAGAGGCACAGGCGATAGCGAGAACTTTTTCGTCACCTTTAATAATACATTCATGTGGAATTAACTGATATTGATGAAAACGATTTCCGTCAATTAAAAGTAGTTCGGGCCGAATTTTCAATTGGTCTAACGCCCAATGCATGGTATAAATACTCGCATTCAATATATTATGTTCATCAATAAACGAAGGTGATTTTTCTGCAATGGCATACTCTTTTACATTATTTTTGATATAGCTGTCTAAAGCTAAACGGTTTTTAAAAGTTAATTTTTTAGAATCATTAACCAAATTTTGCTTAAATTTATTATCAATAATAACTGCTGCGGCAACCACTGGACCAGATAAGGATCCTCTACCTACTTCGTCACAACCTGCCTCTATAAATAGGTTAGACCAACTTTTGATTAATTTCATATTGTTGAACTTTTGATATTTATGTTAATATTTCTATGACAAAATTATAAATTAATTAAGGATTTATTAACAAATAGTTTGTTTATATTAAGAAAGTTTTGCACTTTTGTACTGAAAAAATTTAATTTAATATGAAAAAACTAACAACAAGCGTTTTAGCTATAGTTTTGACCTCGTCGTTCGCCATGGTGAATGCACAGAAGAGAGACACTGCTAGAACACAGGATATTGAAGGTGTGGTAGTAACTGCCCTTGGTATCAAAAGAGAGAAAAAAGCTTTAGGCTACGCTACTCAAAGTGTAAGTGCAGAAGACATCACAAAAAGTCCCTCTGCCAACTTTACCAGTAACCTTTCAGGAAAGGTTTCTGGTCTGAGCATTAAATCCAGTGGAAACGTTGGTGGATCAGTTGACATTACCCTACGTGGTTATCGTTCAATTACCGGTAATAACCAGCCATTATTTGTGGTTGATGGTACTCCGATGTTAAACAGTTCAACTTCTGTATCAAGTACTGCACTAAACATTGATACCGGAAATACAATTTCGGATATTAATCCAGATGACATCGCAGAAATTAACGTTTTGAAAGGTGCTGCTGCAACTGCTCTTTACGGTTCGCGTGCATCTAATGGAGCAATTATTATTACTACCAAAAGAGGTAAAGCTTCTGGTAGAATTGGGGTAGATTTTAGTACTTCGATTTCTGTTTCTCAGATCAATAAAGAAACTTTCCCGACCTATCAGAAAACGTATGGTCAAGGTTACGGTTATCTTTATGGACCTACTGAAGATTCACAGTTTAATCTTTATAACGGTGCTCCTTTAGCTCCTATGTACGAAGATGCTTCTTATGGCGCAGCTTTTGATCCTAATTTAAATGTATGGCAATACACCTCATTTATTCCAGGTTCTGCTAATTTTGGAAAAGCGAGTCCTTGGGTAGCAGGTAAAAATGATCCTTCAACATTATTTGAAACCGGAGTGATGTATAACAACTCATTTGCGTTATCTAACAGTAATGATGTTTCATCTTTCAGATTATCTTACCAAAATACTTACGGAAACGATGTTCTTCCAAATACCAATTTGAACAAGAACAGTTTAACAGGTAATGCATCTTATAAGATTACTGACAACTTGACTGCAAATCTTTATGCTACTTACGTGACCCAAAATACTACTGGTAAAAACCCTACAGGTTATCACGGTATTACAGGTAACTTCCGTCAGTGGTGGGCAACCAACGTAGATTTAAATGATCAGAAAGATCTTTATATGATGTCTAAGAAAAATTATTCTTGGAACATTAAATCTCCTACCGAAATTGCACCTTTATACTGGGATAATCCATATTTCAGACTATATGAGAACTATGTTACAGATTCTCGTCAGAGATTCGCAGGAAACTTTAGTTTGAGTTATGATGTTACTAATAAAATTAACATTTTAGCGAGAGTTTCTCATGATGGTTTCTCTTATTTCTTAGATGAAAGAAGAGCAGTAGGCTCACTACCTGATACGATGTCAATCGGACCAGCAGTAGGTAACCAACCTTCAGGATACGCAGTACTTAATCAAAGAAGAAACGAAGATAACTACGATTTAATCGGTACTTACAAAGATAACTTCTTAAACAATAACTTAAGTTTCTTCGGTATTTTAGGATCTAACGTGAATGTTCAATCATTCTATTCTAACTCCCAAAGTACGCAAGGTGGTTTATTTATTCCAGGAGTGTATGCTTTGTCTAACACTACTGCAAATGCACCTTCACCATTGGTAACAGATACTACCAAAAAAATATACGGTGTTTTTGCTCAGGCAAACTTCGGTTTATATAATACTTATTATATTGATGGAACTGTTCGTAGAGATGAAGCTTCATCACTACCTGCAAATCTTAGAACATACTGGTATTATTCTGGATCTTTAAGTGTTGTAATTTCCAACTGGGAATTCTTGAAAAGCTTGAATGCTTTGTCATTCGGTAAAATTAGAGCTTCTTACGCTGAAGTAGGTAACGATACAGGACCAAATCAGTTGATTAACCAATATGCGGTTGCAACAGCTTTTGGTACTCCATCTTACGCGTATAACATCACCGCAAGAAATCCTGATTTAAAACCTGAAAGAACGAAATCTTACGAAGCAGGTGCAAATTTACAGTTCTTCAAAAATAGACTTGGAATTGACTTTTCTTGGTACAAAAATGACACATTCGATCAAATCTTAGCCTTACCTGTTTCATATGCTTCTGGTAATACTGCTAAATTTCAAAATGTGGGTAACATGAGTTCAAAAGGACTGGAACTTACTTTAAATCTAGTTCCTATCAAAACAACTGATTTCACCTGGGGAATGGATGTTAACTGGTCTAACCCAAGATCTAAAGTAACTGCTTTAGCTCCTGGTGTTGAAAACATTACTATCGGAAGTTTCCAAGGTGGTGTGACGATCAATGGTTCTTTAAATGAAGATTTCGGAACAATTAAAGGAACCGATTATGTTTATGATCCAAGTGGTAACAGAATTGTTGATGGTGATCCTAACAGTACGAGTTATGGTAAATATTTGAAAACAAATACCAATGCCAATCTTGGAAACATGCAAGCAGACTGGTTTGGAAGTGTTGTTAACAAATTCTCTTACAAAAACATAGCGCTATCATTCCAAATCGACTGGAAACAAGGTGGTAGTATTTTCTCTCTAGATCAATATTATGGACAAGATACAGGTCTTTATCCAGAAACTGTATTTACAAATGATTTAGGTAATCCAGTTCGTAATACATTAGCAAATGGTGGAGGTTTAATATTACCAGGAGTTAAAACAAACGGAACAGGCGGATATTCTCCAAATGATGTACGGCTGGACGCTTCAAGTACAGGAGCTTTCGGATATGAAGCTTATCCTGCGAAAGCATTCGTATATGATGCAACCTATATTAAACTTAGAGAAGTTGCTATAACTTATTCTATTCCACAAAGATTCTTAGATGCAACTTTTGTTAAAGGTGCAGCTATAAGCTTAGTAGGAAACAATTTATGGATCATTAAGAAATATCTTCCTTATGCAGATCCTGAATCTGGTTTAAGTGCTGGTAACGTTCAGGGATATCAAGCCGCTGTTCTTCCAACTACGAGAACTATCTCATTCAACGTTAAACTTAATTTCTAATTACAGCAATCATGAAAAAAATAATAATAGCATTTATTGCGTTATCCACCGTCTTGCAATCTTGCCAGGAGGATACTCTAACGCAACTAAATACAGACCCAAACAGTTACTACACTACGGTGCCCTCGACCCTTGTAACTTATGCGCAGAAACAATTATCTGACTACGTAAATACTCCAAGTGTTAATATCAATAATTTTAGATTAACAATGCAGTATTGGCAAGAAACTACTTACTCTGATGAGAGTCAGTATAACTTCACCCAAAGAAATGTTTCTGATCAAGTATTTTTAGCACTTTATGTTAGAACGCTAAAAAATCTTGAACAGGCTAAGAAATTGATTATGGTTTATCAGCCAACTGCTTCTGAACAAGGAACATGGCCAACAACTATGAAAAATCAATTGGCGATTATTGATATGATGCAAGTTTACACGTATCAAATCTCTGTTGATACTTTTGGAAATGTACCTTACACTCAAGCATTAGATATCGATGCATTTCCGCTTCCAGCATATGATGATGCAAAAGCCATCTATGGTTCTTTGATCACCAGATTAACTGCTGATTTAGCAAATGTTGATACTACAGGTAGTAGTTTCGCTACTGGTGATAAGTATTATAATGGAGATGTAACCAAATGGAAAAAATTCGGTAATTCACTTTTATTAAAATTAGGAATTGCACTTTCGGATTCAGATCCTGCATTGGCTCAATCTACGTCTCAAGCTGCAATCACAGGAGGAGTATTTGCTTCTAGTGCTGATGATTGTAATCTTGCTTACTTAGCGGCTTCACCTAACTACAGTCAAATCTACGCAAATGTTGTTGCGAGTAACAGAAATGATTATGTTGCTGGGAAAACTATTGTAGATAAAATGAATACTACAATGGATGTAAGAAGAGACGTTTATTTTAGACAAAATCTTCATTACGATCTAGGAACAGTTACAGCTATTGCAGAAGGTACAGGTATAGCTACAATTACCTTTACACTTCCTACTGATGCACCTGCAGTTCCATTTAAAGTTGGAGATGATGTTTTCAACAACAGAACAGCTAAAAAAATTGGTACTATTACAGCATTTACTGCTACAACTGTTACCGTAAGCGGTTATGTTGCTGGAACTGTTAAAGTTGAAGACACTTTAGGATTTAGCTTCTTCTACAAAGGAGGGACAATTGGGGTGAAATCTTCTTTCGCTTACAATACAAACCCTGGTAACTTTGCTTACACTGCTACAACTCCTGGTATCTTATTAAATTATACTGAGGTTGCATTTTATTTAGCAGAAGCGCAAGCAAGATGGAACATTGGTGGTGACACTGCTGCAAATCTTTACGCAAAAGCAATAACTGCATCTTTCCTACAGTGGGGTAAAACTGCAGTTAATGCAACTGCCTACATTACAGCAAATCCTTATGATGCTGCCAACTGGAAAAAATCTATTGGTACTGAAGCTTGGGTTGCAATGTACAATCAGCCATTAACAAGTTGGAACTTCTACAGAAGATTAGACTACCCAGTTTTATTACCTGCAACTGGTGCTGTTTCTGAAGCTAATAATAAAGTACCGGTTCGTTTATTGTATCCTGTAACGGAACAATCTACAAACCCTACCAATTATCAGTCAGCTGGTACAGCAATTGGAGGAAACTTCCTTTATACTAAATTATTCTGGGACAAAAACTAATTTTTAACCAGAAAATTATAAGAACCACTCCTCGGAGTGGTTTTTTTATTTCCGTATATTTGTAACTCAAAACTATACAATGAATATTAAGGATATCATCGAAAGTAAAATTTCGGAAATTATACAGTCGATTTATCAGATTAATGACGTTAATCAAACCAACAACGTAAGTCTGGAGGTGCAACAAAACAAAACTGGTTTCGAAGGTGATTTTACCGTCGTTACTTTTCCTTTGGTTAAAATTTTTAAAAAAAACCCAGATTTAATTGCTATTGAATTGGGTGATGCCCTTTCAACTCAGTCAGACTTTGTTGAAAGTTATAAAGTGGTCAAAGGATTTCTGAATCTGACCATTAAAAATAACTTCTTCTTCGAAAATTTTTATTCCATACAGGAAAATCTTGAAAAAAAAGAGGCAAAAAATGAAACTGTCATGGTGGAATATTCCTCACCAAATACCAATAAACCCCTTCATTTAGGACATATCAGAAATAACTTATTGGGATATTCTGTTGCATTGATTTTAAAAGAAGACGGGTACAACGTCATCAAAACCCAGATCATCAATGACCGTGGAATTCATATCTGCAAATCGATGTTGGCTTGGCAAAAATCCGGCAAAAATGAAACTCCGGAATCCACCCATTTAAAAGGGGATAAGCTCGTAGGAAATTACTACGTCACCTTCGACAAAGAATATAAAAAGGAAATCGCAGAACGCGTTGAACAGGGATATGAGGAAGACGTCGCTAAAAAACAGGCACCGATCATTTTAGAAGCGCAGGAAATGCTGCTTAACTGGGAAAAAGGCGATGAAAGCGTAAGAAATCTCTGGACCGAAATGAACTCCTGGGTTTACGCGGGATTTGCCGAAACTTACAAGAGATTAGGCGTAGATTTCGATCAGGTTCAGTACGAAAGTGACACTTATCTTTTAGGTAAAGATCTCATTCAGCAGGGTTTGATCAATGGTATTCTTTACAGAAAAGAAGACGGCTCAGTCTGGTGCGATTTAACTGACGAAGGTTTAGACCAAAAATTACTCTTGCGTGGCGACGGCACTGCAGTTTATATGACGCAGGATCTCGGAACAGCAGTTCAAAGATTTCAGGAAAATAATATTCAGAAATTAATTTACACCGTTGGGAACGAACAGGATTATCACTTCGATGTCTTGATCAAGATCCTTAAAAAACTGGGCTATTCCTGGGCAGCAAATCTTTACCATCTTTCGTACGGAATGGTCGAACTACCTGAAGGAAAAATGAAATCTCGGGAAGGAACCGTAGTCGATGCAGATGATCTAATGCAGGAAATGTACGAAACGGCTAAAGATAAAGCTCAGGAACTTGGTAAACTCGAAACGCTGTCTGAAGAAGACAAAGAAAAATCATACGAAACCGTCGGTATCGGTGCTCTGAAATATTTTATGCTCAAAGTAGATCCGCGTAAAAAAATGCTTTTCAATCCAGCAGAAAGTATCGATTTTTCAGGCAATACAGGACCATTTATTCAGTATACCTATGCCAGAATTCAATCTCTTTTAAGCAAGGCAGGAAACGCCGCTGAAAAAGTCTCAGATTACGAAATGAACGCTTTTGAGAAGGAACTCGTCATGAACCTTTCCAATTTCAAAGCAGTAATTTCGCGCGCTGCAGAAACACTTTCGCCGGCTTTGGTGGCAAATTATATTTACGAAGTCGTTAAATCATACAACTCCTTTTATCAGAATAATCCTATTCTCAATCAGGAAGATGCAAATGCGAAAAATTTCCGTTTAGCATTGTCTGAATTGACGGGTAAAACAATCAAAAAAGGTTTAAATCTGTTGGGAATTGGCACCGTTAACCGGATGTAATATTTGGGCGTGACCCTAAGTTGCCAAAGCTTTCCCCTCCGACTTCGGGTCGGTCTTCGGCTCCCACTCTTTTTTGTAGAGGCGCGATAAATCGCCGCCTCTACAAAAAAGGAGTTCCGCCTACAACCTCACGCAGGGATTTGCGTCATTCAAAACTAGTTTTACAAAAATGACAATTGATTTTTCTAACTTTTCCATAAGCGATATTTCTCCTGAAACAGACTTTGAAATTAAAGTACTGGCTTTTCTGGAAGAGTGGCTTAGTAATTCCCAAAAAGTAAAAGTTCAAACTTCAGGTTCCACCGGAGCGCCCAAAATTTTCGAAGTCGAAAAAGAAAGAATGCGCCATTCTGCTAAGATGACTTGCGATATTCTAGGACTGAAAGAAAGAGATTCTTCCCTGCTTTGTCTCCCTGTAGAATATATTTCCGGAAAAATGATGGTTGTTCGAGCAATCGAAAGAAAATTAATTTTGTTCGTAAAAACACCTTCATCAAAACCAATAACTGATTTAACCGAAAATATAGATTTCTGCGCGATGTCGCCGCTTCAGGTAGAAAATTCTTTGGATAAACTTCATTTAATTAAAAACTTAATCATTGGCGGAGCCGCAGTTTCAGAATCACTAAAGAACAAAATCGCTCAAAAACTCATCCACTCAACAACTCAATCACATATTTTTGAGACGTATGGAATGTCAGAAACCCTCTCTCATATTGCCTTAAAAGAGATCTATCCTTCTGCGAAAGATTATTTCACAGCGTTAAACGGCGTGGAACTTTCTCTAGATGAACGGAACTGTTTACAAATTTCCGCGCCACAATTAAATCCGGAACTTATTAAAACTAACGATTTAGTTGAAATTAAGCAGGTGAATGAATCTGCTAATGACAAGCTTCATTTTAAATTTTTGGGGAGAATTGATAACGTAATTAATTCGGCAGGTTTAAAAATATATCCCGAGGAATTAGAAAATCTGGTAAAGAAAGAAATCAGTAATGACGTTGTTTTTCTAGGCGTGAAAAATCAATTACTTGGGCAAAAACTGGTTTTAGCTATTGAAGGTGAAGAGAATGAGATCGTCAAAAAGCAACTGGAAAAAATCATTTATCCTACAAAAAACCATCGTCCAAAAGAAACTATTTTTATCGAACTTTTTCCACGCATTCCCAATGGAAAGATTGATCGTAAAACTTTAGAAAAATTAGTCAAAAAAGATAAAGGATAAGCAGTTTGCAACTTTTGATCAATTTTTAAGTTAGTCATTTTACTTGGCTCATTTTACTTTTTACTTGGCTCTTGAAAATTTTCCTGTTATATTTAACCTTTCTACTTCTATGAAAGATTTCACCAAAGAATTGACGTACAAAACTTCCCGCAGCAGCGGTGCAGGCGGACAAAACGTGAATAAAGTGGAAACTTCCGTAACCGTGATGTGGAATGTTGCAGAAAGCGAATGTTTTTCAATTGAAGGAAAAGAAATGATTGCTGCTAAACTCAAAAACCGCATCAACCTTGAGGGAATTTTACAACTCACAGTCTCGGAAAGTCGAACACAGTTGCAAAACAAAAAAATTGCGACGGATAAAATTTTAGAGATTGTTGAAAAATCGCTCTTCATTCCGAAAGCAAGAAAAGCGACAAAACCCTCCAGATCGAAAATTGAAAAGCGGATCAAAGCGAAGAAAGAACTTTCGCAGAAAAAGGAAAACCGAAAGTTCAGAGGAGAATAATAGACCTATTCTTTTACAAAATAAAACACTTAGCTAAAAAATTCATTTTAACTGAAAATACAGCCAACCGTGTCAAGGTTTGAAACCTTGACACGGTTTTTAGTTTATAAAATACTCTTTGCTGATAAGAAAAAATACTTTTTATTTTAGCCCAGATTATAGCGGCATCCTTTTTCGACGAGGAACGAGGAGAAAAAGATATAGCGGAAAGCGGGACGGGTTTTCGAACAAAAGCCAAATCTTGTTGCTCCTGAAAAAATTCTTAAAATTCCTTACCTTTGCTAAAATCAAAAAATTATGAATAAACCGATCACGGAATTTCTCGAAAAATATTACCTGCATTTTAATTCTGCAGCTTTAGTTGATGCTTCAAAAGGCTATGTGGCGCACTTGAAAGATGGTGGAAAAATGATGATCACTTTGGCTGGAGCAATGTCTACCGCAGAGATTGGTAAAATTTTGGCTGAAATGATCCGTCAGGATAAAGTGGATATTATTTCTTGTACGGGTGCGAATCTGGAGGAAGATTTAATGAATTTGGTAGCACATTCACACTACGTTCGAGTTCCAAATTACAGAGATTTGACGCCCCAAGAAGAGTGGGCTTTGTTGGAAAAAGGTTTGAATAGAGTTACTGATACGTGTATTCCGGAAGAGGAAGCGTTCCGAAGATTGCAGAAACATATCGTGGAAATCTGGAAAGATGCTGAAGCGAAAGGCGAACGTTTTTTTCCGCATGAATATATGTATAAAATGCTTTTATCAGGAGTTTTGGAGCAGTATTATGAAATTCCAAAGGAAAATTCATGGATGTTGGCTGCAGCAGAAAAAAACTTACCGATCGTTGTTCCGGGTTGGGAAGATTCTACGATGGGAAATATTTTCTCCAGCTACTGTATTAAAGGTGAATTACAACCTTCTACTGTAAAATCCGGGATTGAATATATGATGTTTTTGGCAGATTGGTATCCGAAAAATTCGGGTGGAAAAGGAGTTGGTTTCTTCCAGGTTGGAGGTGGAATCGCAGGAGATTTCCCAATTTGTGTGGTTCCGATGTTGTATCAGGATTTAGAAATGACGGATATTCCTTTCTGGTCTTATTTCTGTCAGATCTCTGATTCTACGACTTCTTATGGTTCTTATTCCGGAGCTGTTCCTAATGAGAAGATCACGTGGGGAAAACTGGATATTACTACACCGAAGTTTATCGTTGAAAGTGATGCAACGATTTGTGCACCGTTGATGTTCTCTTATATCTTGGAAAATTCTTAAGGATTTACCTTATAAATAAAAATGAAATCGCCTCAGAAATGAGGCGATTTTTTTATCCCGGTAAACTGTTCTCGCACTGATCGAGCAGATCTTCTTTTTGTGTTTTTGATCTGCGAAATCTTCGGGAATAGTTAAACTGATTGGGCGCAATTATCGCGCACAGATTGCACAGATTTGCACAGATTTATTAAATCTGTTAGGTGAGTAAAATCTGCGAGAAGTTTAAAATTTTTTGAGGAGCGGATTTTCGCACGAATTTCACGGATTACACAGATCGCTTTGCACAAATATGTTGCTGTAAAATCTTACCTTTAATTTATGAATGAGCTATTTAAAAAACAGGTTTTTGAAATCATAATGATGATCCCAGAAGGAAGAGTTACCAATTATGGGGCAATTGCAAAAGCGGTTGGCTTTCCAAATCATTCACGCCAAGTAGGAAATGTTTTAAAAAATTATGACGAAGATTTCCCCGCGTATCGGGTTTGTAATTCGTCCGGTAGAATTACGGCAAGTTGTCAAAGAGATTTTGTGGGAAAATTGAAATTAGAAGGTGTAGAAGTAAAAGACGGAAAAATTCAGAATTTTAAAAAGATATTTTGGAATCCTTTGGAGGAACTGTAATCTGGAGTTTTACATATCATGCAAGTTTGAACCTTTGTCAAAGAGCATCTTTAAATATCCAAAAAATGCCGGAATTAAAATCGTCACAAATAAACTGCAAATTCCAAGCGCCCAGATCGGCATATCATCTCTTCGTCCCTGAAAATATTCCCAGATAACCCAGGAAAGTACGCCAATAAAAAAGAGCATTCCGGCCGGAAAGATAAGGTACATTACAAATCCTACTCCGATTTTGAAAATAAAAGAAATGTCTTTATCCAAAACGTAAAGAACCATTCCCAATGTTGCGAGACCAAAAACTAAAAAGAAAAACACCGTAAATGCTACCATCACTTTTTGTTGAGAATAACTTTGAACTTTCACGTGTCGGTCGCCATTTTCATAAGAAACTTTAATTTTCTTCCCAATTTCGATGGGATCACTTGAGCCGTAACCAACTGACTTTCGCAGAAGTTCATTTTGATCATTTTTGAATTCCATCACTGCCATTCTGGACTCATCCAAATCTTCATAAGCAACAACGGTCGCATCATATTTTTTATCAAATAAATAAGAGTAAGCTGAATTTCCAACCACCGAAGCCAAATTAAAAAATATTGCAGAAATTACTAAAGTTGCAATAGTAGGCAGCATCATTTCAGAATATGCATAAGTTTCGTCCTCCCGTCTTTTTTTTTGATGGAATAAAAACAGGATAACAGCCGTGAAGATCAAAATGGACAAAAACATCATTTCGTAAAACTTTTTTCTTTGGAGATATTCTTCATAAAAAGTACCACTGACTTCTGATTAAACAATACAAAAACTGCCACACAGAGCAGAATAACAATGAAAATCAAAGCTAATTTTAATTGTTCGGTTTGCAGAAAAGCGGAGAAAAAAACAACCGGTGCGAAAAGAATGATGCTTAAACCGATCGTCATAATAATGTATTGAACAATATTTTTAAGAAACGAAATCTTGTGAACCAAACTGTATAAAGTAAAAAGCCCGATTGTAGAAACAGGTAATCCTATCGCTAAAGTCCCCCAAAAACGTCTGGAGTTTACAAACTCTCCTACCAAACCTAAATCTATTTCCATTTCAGTTTATTTTAACTTCTTCATAATTGACCTCTGCATCTGAAAAAGTCAGCATCTGCATATTTTTATAATTCATCAGTTTCGCGAAAATGAAGTCAGGGAAAATTCCAATACGAATGTTATAAAGATTGACAGATTCATTGAAATATTCGCGTCGGTCCGCGATCATATTTTCTATATCACTTAATCGCATTTGAAGCGCCAAAAAAGATTGTGTTGCCTTTAATTCAGGATAATTTTCAGCAGTTACAAAAAATGATTTCATCTGAGAATTCATCTGTTCTGCAATTTTAATTTTATCGTTTGTTTTCTCGGCTTTCAAGTATTGACTTCGCAGAGCAGTTAAGTCTTTCAAAATCGTGTTTTCATATAACGCCGTGGCTTTTACAACATTTACCAAATTTGGAACTTCGTCGTTTCTCTGTTTCAAAATAACATCAATATTAGAAAATGATTTATCTACATTATTTTTTAAGATCACAATCTGGTTAAAGGAATTGATGACGAAGGAAAAAACCGTCACAATGACGACGACGAAAATAAGAAGTGCTATAATCATATTTATCTTAGTTAAAAAAATCAAACGGATTTTTGAAAAATTGTTCCTGAAAGTTAACCGATTTGATGATCAATTTTGTTCCCTGAACTTTCATAGGAATTATTAAAATAAAAGCGGTGAAGAGCGCAACGCAGAGTACGGTTGCGACTGCTCTCAGCTTTAAAGGGCGCCATTTGTTGGCAAAATTCACAACTTCTAACAAAGCCATCCCAAAAACTTTGGTGTTTTCATCATACCGAAAAATATTTTTCGCACCTTCATAAAAAACCTGACCTACCAAGAGCACTTCCGTTTTCTCGTCTAAAATAAATTCGCGGTATCTTCTACTACTTCGTTCACTTTCTGTAGCAGCGGGAAAGTTGATCCATTCCAGCTTTTCCGGATGGACTTCGATGCTTCCGGAATCATCATTTAACAAAAATTTGTTAAAATCTATTTTGCGGGAAATCTCTCTGTAGGAAGTGCTTGTTTCTCCATCTTTATCTGTGGAATGGGTGATTTCATCTACCGTATAAATACATCCAACACATTTTGCGGAAGACACGGGAGAGATCACATATTCCAAAGCTTTTGCTTTCCCGCAGATTTCTGCTAAACCAACTGCTGCACTTTTTATTTTTGATGTTGGTAGATTTCTTTGGTAAAAGAAATATCGGTTCTTATTACTTGGCAAAACAGAACTCATAATGATGAGGAAGAAAATGATAAAAAAAGTATAAATTCCGAAATAAAAAAATCCGAGGTAGAAAAATAGGATCATAAAACCACCTAATAAAATCTTCCAGACTGGTTTTTTTTGAGCGCGTGATTCCCGGAATTTTTCTACTACTGACTCAAAACCTTCTTTCACAAAACCGATAATTCCGAGAAGAAAAACGGAAAGAAACAGTGCGATAAATACGATTCCAGAATATTGGGGCAGTAAAAAGAAAGCCAAAATGAGGAGAAGCGGATCGATTACAAAAAAAATCCAGGTTGGTTTTAGATTTAATTCGAAAAGACCGGTTATAATTACTGTGTGGAAAAGTGCAATTGCAAAACTGAACAAAATCAGAATAGGCAGCATCTGCAATGTTATTTCGAACATTCGTAAGGTGTTAATTACAAATATATGATTTTATTTAAAGAACTTCTCTGAAAAGTTTATCAACAGGAAATCACTTTAATTCTACAAAAAAAAATCGACGGAACAATTGCTCCGCCGAAATTTTAATTTCTAAAACTTGTGTCAAAGATCTAAACTTTGACAAAGTACATTACTTGCTTAAATTCGAATAACTCTTCTGAATAAACTCCGTCAAGTCTTTTCCTTTCAATAAATTCTGAGAGAGTTTTGCTAAGTCTAAAGCATATTTAATTTTAGAATTTTTCTCCTCAGCATTTTCGCTTTTGAGAATTTCTGCAGCCAGTTCACTGTTAGAATTCACGACCAGATTATACATTTCCGGGAAACCGCTCATTCCAAACATTCCGCCACCGCCGCCGGTTGCCTGCATATCTTTCATTCTTCGCATAAATTCCGGTTGCGTGATCATGAACGGAGCTTCAGTACTTTCTAAATCTTCAACTTTAACCGAGAACTTCTTGTCGTTTACGGCTTCTTCAATATTTTTCTTCAAAGATTCTTTTTCCTCTTCGTTCAATTTAGAGATCGCAGTATCCTCTTTTTTAATCAAGTTATTCACGTGATCTGCATCAACTCTGGCGAAAGAAATTTTGTCTTTCGACTGCTCTAATTTCTGAATTAAATGCGGTACAATCGGAGAATCTAAAAGCAAAACTTCATAGCCTTTATCTTTCGCAGACTGAATATAACTGTGTTGTTCATCAGCATTGGTTGCATAAAGAATCACAAAGTTTCCGTCTTTATCGGTTTGCATTGGTTTTACTTTCTCTTCCAATTCAGACCACAAATAATTTTTACCATCCGTTGTTGGATACAACGCAAACTTATCAGATTTATCAAAGAATTTATCTTCGGAAATCATTCCGTATTCGATCACGATTTTAATATCGTTCCATTTTTTCTCGTAATCTTCACGGTTTTCGTTAAACAGAGAAACCATTTTGTCAGCTACTTTTTTCGTGATGTAAGAAGAAATTTTCTTCACCGCACCGTCAGCTTGCAAATAAGAACGCGAAACATTCAACGGAATATCCGGAGAATCGATTACACCACGCAATAACATTAAGAAATCCGGCACAATTCCTTTCACCTCATCGGTTACATAAACCTGATTTTGGTACAATTGAATTTTATCTTTCTCAATATTTAAACCGTTCGTCAATTTTGGGAAATAAAGAATCCCCGTTAAATTAAAAGGATAATCAACATTCAAATGAATATTAAATAAAGGCTCCTCAAATTGCATCGGATACAATTCATGATAAAATTCTCTATAATCTGCATCACTCAATTCACTAGGCGCTTTCGTCCAGGCCGGAGTTGGATTATTAATGATATTATCAACTTCTACCGTTTCCGCTTTTGCATCTTCTGCAGCATCTTCCGGTAAAGGCAAGGTTTCTTTTTTCGTTCCAAATTTAATAGGAACAGGCATGAACTTATTATATTTCAATAACAATTCACGGATTCGGAATTCTTCCAAAAACTCTGTGGAGTCTTCTGCAATATGAAGAATAATCTCAGTTCCTCTATCGGTTTTATCAGTCGTCTCTTCCAAAGTATATTCCGGACTTCCATCGCAAATCCAACGAACTGCCGGTTCATCTTTGTAAGATTTCGTAACGATCTCCACTTTTTCAGCTACCATAAAAGCAGAGTAAAATCCAAGACCAAAATGACCGATAATCCCGGAATCTTTCGAAGTATCTTTATATTTTTCTAAGAATTCTTCCGCCCCCGAAAAAGCGATCTGATTGATATACTTTTCAACTTCTTCCCCAGTCATACCAATTCCCTGATCGATGATTGTTAAAGTTTTCGCATCTTTATTAATTTTAACTTCAATTTTCGGCTGTCCGTAATCGGTTTTAATTTCCCCAATGCTCGTCAAATGTTTCAACTTCAAAGTCGCATCCGTCGCATTAGAAATCAGTTCACGCAAAAATATTTCGTGATCGCTGTACAAAAACTTCTTAATTAAGGGAAAAATATTTTCCACCGATACATTAATATTTCCTTTTGTCATGTTAATTGATTTTTAAATTATGCAGTTGACTTCTCAAATAAAACACCAATCTCCTCAAAGTGACAGATTGTCAATTTTTTTTGGGCAATCCCCTCGCCAATGCTTTTCCCACCGCTCGGGTCGGGCTATCCACTGCAACTCCTCATCTCGTCTTGAGGACGAGATTCCGGGATTTCCGTTTCTATCCCTATTGCAAAGCAGGATTTAAGTAAGTAGAAAGAATTTTAAAAAAAGAATAGAAAATTTGAGGTGGTTAAAACTGCAACTAAGTTTAGGCTAAAGCCAATGACAAACTTCCTTGACAAAGGCGGGCTAAAGCTCGCCTCTATTGATAAAACTAGTTTTTAAAAAATTTAAATAAATGAAAGTATTCTAATTCTTCGGTGAAAAAAATGCCTAATGTTCTAGCCCCGATTGAACGGTTTGTTTGAGCTCTTTTTTGCGAATAACCACCTTTTCCTTTTGCTAAATTTTTGTTCGCAAAAAAAGCGAGTAGTGAAAGCGGGACGGGTTTGGTAAGAAACGAAAATCTAGATGCTCCTCATTCAACCTAAAAAAAGACAGCGCGATCGCTGTCTTTAAATTTAAAGTCGTTCAAATATAAAATCGATATTTTACGCTTTTTTATTTTTGATCTCTTCTCTGATCTTACCTTCCAGTTCGTCAGAAAGTTCTGGATTGTCCTTCAACATATCTCTAACCGCATCACGACCTTGTCCTAATTTGGTTTCAGCATAACTGAACCAGGAACCGCTTTTTTTCACGATTCCCATATCAACCGCAGCATCCAGGATCTCACCGGTTTTAGAAATACCTTCACCGTACATGATATCAAATTCTGCCATTTTAAATGGAGGTGCTACTTTATTTTTCACGATCTTCACTTTCACACGGCTTCCAACCGCTTCATCGCCTGCTTTAATAGGCGCACTCGCTTTTCTGATATCAATCCTTACTGAAGCATAAAACTTCAAAGCATTTCCACCCGTAGTCGTTTCAGGATTTCCGAACATCACACCAATTTTTTCGCGCAACTGGTTGATGAAAATTACGGTACACTTCGTTTTGGAAATAGTTCCTGTTAATTTTCTCAAAGCTTGAGACATCAATCTCGCATGAAGACCCATTTTAGAATCTCCCATTTCACCTTCGATCTCTGCTTTCGGTGTCAAAGCGGCAACAGAGTCAATCACCACGATATCTACAGCTCCGGAACGAATTAAATTATCGGCAATTTCTAATGCCTGCTCACCATTATCTGGCTGAGAAATAATTAAATCTTCTAATTTGATGCCCAGTTTCGCAGCATAACTTCTGTCGAATGCATGTTCAGCATCAATAAATGCCGCGATACCACCCAATTTTTGTGCTTCTGCGATTGCGTGTAAAGTCAAAGTCGTTTTACCAGAAGATTCCGGCCCGTAAATTTCGATAACTCTACCTCTTGGATAACCGCCAACTCCCAAAGCCAAATCAATTCCTAATGATCCTGAAGGAATTACTTCGATTGTGTTGTCTACTGAGGCGTCACCTAAAGTCATTACGGTACCTTTACCGTAGGTTTTATCTAGTTTCTCAAGCACCAAAGCCAGTGCTTTTTTCTTATCTTCGATACTGCTCATTTGTAAATATTTATTTCCTCAAAAATACGGAATAAATATTAAAAAATAGAGACTAAAAATTCAATAAAGCACTTTTAGAAAATAATTTTTGAAAAATAATTGTTCATTCAGAAAAAATTTTTTAGATTTGCACCACCAAAATAAGGATAGACCCATGGTGTAATTGGTAACACACCGGTTTTTGGTACCGACATTCGGGGTTCGAGTCCCTGTGGGTCTACAAATTATTATAAAACGCTTTGATTATTCAAAGCGTTTTTGTTTTGTTTAGTCAGAAAGAGCAAAAGTTAGATTTTTATTGAAGAATATAATTTCGAATGCTGGAAATAATAACAGTTTCCTTTTGTCATTCTTTTACACCTTTTTTTATGGTTGTCTTACAGTTACGGCTCTTACTACTACTTAGGTTAATATTATAATTTCCTTTAAAGTTACTCCGTGCTCCACCTCCCAGTCCAACTGCCCTATGAAACTTCATCCTCATGACAATATACTAATCAGGATGATTTTGTACAAACGCAACCATAAATTGATCTCCAACTTAAGTGATCGTAACATAATGACCCTTTTATGAAACCTTGCCAATTCCTCCCGCATCAGGACATTTTATTCGGAAATTGCGTGATTTCGTACAGTTGCCATTCGAATTTCACCTTTTCTTTTCACTGTCCGCTTAGAACACTGTTGGAAATAGTAGCCGAAGTTTTAGTTGCGCAATTGGAAGAATCAATTCCGGTTTTGGTAAAAAGTTCGTGTCACGAGCAATAGCTTTAAAAGTTTCATTACCGATCTAGTAAATTACTTTGATCACCATGAATCTGCTATAGTAAAGAAATATCAAGGTAGTTTATTTGCTATTTGCGGTTTGAAGTGAATCGATAAGTGAAACATTAAAGGAGTTTAAAGTCATCTTCTTAAATTTATAAGTCTTTTTGTATTGAGCAAAACCCCATGACTCTATTTTTAAACTGTCAACCTTACTGTTAGAAATAAAAATATCTGAATAAAACTTTGAAGAGCTTCCCTGCTCTGCGCTAATTTTAAAACCGTTTTTCGTCGGTTTTATTTCCTGATATACATCTCTGTCATCTGAAAACAATAAATTATTATATATTTCTACTTTTTTCGTATTCAGGTCACGGATAACCAATAAATTATAATCTGCTTTTTCTGGAAAACAAAGTAAATAATCCTGCTTTGTATAGAAAGGTTTTAATAATAAGATGCTGATATCTTTTTTAGATATATTTTGATCGACGTCGTAAAATTTCGAAATATAAAAGCCGTATTTGTAGAAATATTTCTGACTTATAATTTTACAACTGTCCGACAACTTAGTATTTAATGGCGCCAATATAGTATCGGAAATTGGCTTTTGAGTATCTTGTTTTATTGTATTACCTCCACTTTTTGTGGTGCAGGAAAATAAAAAATAAAAAATTAGAAAAATTAACATAGTCCTCATAACTTATTATTTTTTAGTGGTCCAAAATAAAGTCCCTGATTGAAAACCTGTAGAAACTAAATGTTCCGAAACAGCATCGTTCTTTTGAGTATCATTTCTTTTACCTATAAAATTTGCAGTATCGTATTTAACAGTACCATCTGTAACTTTTTTCTCTTCATACTGAGATTTAAAAATATCGTTGATTACAGAGTTTGGATTTACCTTTCTCTTATTCTCTTTTACTTCCCAAAATTCAACTGCAGTTTCTAATGTTGTTGTACTAAATTGTGACAGACTTATATTGCTTAAATTTAGGTTGATCGAGTTCACCTTTCTTCGTGAAAATGTCTAAACCATCCCAAAAATATGATTTATTTGTAGGATCCGGTTTTCCAGTAAATACATCTATCACAGAATATCTGGCAAAAATTTTGTTCGGGGATTTGTTGCAAAGTTCGGTGTAATTGACCACCTAGATTCGGTTTAAAGTGACCATGTAAATTCGGTTTAAATTGACCACCTCTTTTTTGTGGTAAAAACGACTGTTTTTCATGTGCTAATTTGTATTCAAATATAATTAATTTTCGGCTCTGTTTATTCCTCTTTTTTTACGCATCGATTTACCCTTCAGTTCAAGGCGATGAGATTGATGGATTAGCCGGTCTAAAATAGCATCGGCTATGGTTTTTTCACCAATGATATCATACCAACCCTGAACCGGGATTTGCGAAGTTACAATGACAGAACCATTGTTATGACGGTCTTCTATAAGTTCTAAAAGAGTTATTCTGTTTTGACTGTCCAATGCTTGAAGTCCAAAATCATCCAATATAATCACTTCCTGGCGTTGTATTTTATCTAATTCACGAAGATAAGAGCCATCTGCTTTTGCCATTTTTAATTTAGCAAACAATTTATTGGTGTTAAAATAACTGACCTTAAAACCCTCTATGCATGCTTGATAACCGAGTGCGGTACCTAAATAACTTTTGCCCACTCCCGTACTTCCGGTGATTAAGATATTTTCATTCTTTTCTACAAATTCGCATCCAGCTAAGCGCAGCACCAGATTGCGATCCAAGTTTCGGGACTGCTCGAAGTTGATACTTTCGATATTTGATTTGTAATGGAATCGTGCGTTCTTGATGCTTCTTTCGATGCGCCTGTTATGCCTTTCATCCCATTCTGCATCGATCAGCATCGAGATAAACTCATCGAGCGTGTAATGATCTGTTTTGCCACTTTCAATAGCGGTTTTAAACGCATGATGCATGCCGTAAAGCTTCATTTGCTTCATTTTCGTAACAGTAGGTTCGTTCATAATTTTCTAAATTTAATTTGGTTTAATGATGATTTAATTAAAATGTCAATTTTGCTAATTGCTAGTTATAATACTGTTTCCCACGGATATTACCATGGATGGGTAGTTGCTGTTCAGACTCTGACTTCTGCTCAAAATCAATTTGGTCTAAATTGTTTTCTAAAATTTTCTGGATGGTTTTAAAGCTGTAAATTTTAAAATCAAGGGCTCGTTTACAGGCATTGATCAATCGCTCTCTGCCTACCTTTTTTTCGAAGTTTAATATTCCCATACAGCTTTTATAGGCTTGTTCAGGATGATTTCTACTCTCAATAATTTGGATAATATATTCACCAACAACAGGGTCAAGTTTAGTGGCCCAATCGATAAACCGCGACGGACTCCAATCGGATACAAACTGATGCGTACTGGCTAAATGTTCAGCATTGGTGGTGTATACGTAAGGTTTGTAATTGCGCATATGAATTGCAATTCTGTTGTATTTATGAAAAATTTCTACAGCGGACGAAGTATACAACAGCTTTACTTTTTTCTTGAGATATTGATATGGCACGCTGTAATAGTTTTTGTCCTGACTCAAGAGAACGTGACCATTCTGCATCACCGTTGCATGCGACTGGTATTTAATCTCAAAACGCGCTTCGGGAAGTGGACGCAGTTTTTCTTTTTCGTCTTCTAAAAACAGCTCTTTTCGGGAGTAAGGACGTGCGGTGAGTTTGTTATTGTTGTGCGTCTTTAACAGATTCCAGATTTGATGGTTTAATTCTGCTAATGAATAGAATAGAGTTTCTTTTAAATGGGCATAAATTCTGCGGTACAAGATCTTCACAGCGCCTTCTACCAAAGATTTATCTCTCGGCTTATAAGCTCTGGCAGGTAAAATGGTGGCGCCATAATGATCGGCAAGATCGCAAAGGTTTCATTAATGGTAGGTTCAAAACGGCTGCTTTTGATGACCGCAGATTTTAAATTATCAGAAACAATTGCCGCAGGAACGCCCTGAAAATAGTGCATCGCATTTTCTACCGAACGTACAAAATCTTCCTTTTGCTGACTCATCGAGGCTTCTGCATACGTATACTGGCTCGCTCCCAGGATGGCCACAAAAAACTGAACGTTTTTAATCTCACCACTCTTTTTATCAATAATAGAGAGGGTTTTTCCAGCGTAATCGATATACATTTTATCACCCGCTTTGTGATTCATGTGCATCACAGGATTCACCCGCTTTGCCCATATTTTGTAGTGATGCCGGAATTGGGTGATCTGAAAACCATCGGGATGCAAAGTGATATACTGTTCCCAAGTGCGATAAATAGTGACTCCTACCTTTTTTAATTCCCGTTCCATCACCGGAAAATAATCCTGCAAAGTCTGTAATTTGGGACTCACGGATTCCTCAATAGTATGAGAAAACAAAAGTTCAAGTTCTCCATCTGTCTTTTCGTTAATGATCTCGAAACTTAATCCAAGGACTTCAAATAACGAAATATATTTCTTTACGGTGTTTCTGGAAAGCGATAAGTAGTTGCTGATAAACAACTTACTTTTTCCGTTGCTATAAAATTTAAGGACTTTTCTAATTTTACTCATGTCTGTTGTTTTATTGGCCATAATCCGTATTTTTTATACGAATTTATGACGCTAACAACATGAAAAAATCAATCGTTTTTACCTGAAAAAATCAACCCAAATCCAGGTGGTCAATTTGCTCCGAATCTTGGTGGTCACTTTGCTCCGAATCAGGTGGTCAATTTACTCCGAATTTGGGTGGTCAATTTGACCGTTTTTTCCATATTAGGATCAGATTTAGTTGCTTGCAATAATCTTGCTTTTAGAATTCCTTCAGTAGTAATCTCGTTATTCCAATGCTTATTATCCGTTAATTCACTTGTTATTGTTTCGATTTTATCAGAAATGTAGTCGCCAGTTTTACTTTTCCATAATTGATAAATAGCGTTTTGAATAGAAATTTTATTTGCGATTGAAAAATACAGAAAAATGAAAACTGGAGCGCCAAAAATAAGTAGAAAAGCAGCGAAATTATTTAGTAATAAACCTGTTATAAAAGCAAAAATATTTCCATGACCACCACCAGCGAATTCTATATTTTCAAAAATAGAAATGAGAAAAACCACAAATGTTATTATATTTCCAAGTATAAATATAGTAAGCCATATAAGTAATGTTTTTCCTCCAATCTTTGATGCAATTTTGAGATTTTCTTTCATTCTTTTTCAATCTTATTTATTCTCTTTTTTATCATAATATTCCACCTTTATAAATTCTAATTCATGGTTGCTAAACTGTGCAATATTACGAGTAAATGTACTTTTTGAAGGACACATATCTCTTTTTTCGTTATTCCAATATTCTCCATCTTCTTCTTTGGTATCTCCCCATTGGTTGTTCCCATCTAAATTATTATCTCGGAATGATAAAATTTCCAGATCTTTTGATTTTCTGTTTTTATTAAGTTCCTTTAATGACATTCCGGGATTTATTGCAGAGCCGTCGATGGAGATAGATTTCGTGTACTGTTTGTAAGGGTAAATATAATTAGATTTATAATTTTCTCCATTTTTGGCATAACGAATTCTCACTCTTTCTTCTACACCAGTACTTTTTAATTCTTCAACTGTATATTGCTTCAAAATTTCATTTTCAGATTTTCTTCCATTTGCAAATTTCAGATTTCCTTTTTGTCCTTCGGGACTATCTAAATTAGAAAAAAATATGTACAATTGGTCATATCTTCTTATCTCATAATCTGGGCTATATTCATCATCCTTAGTTGTTTCATTATTTTCTATGATAACTCCGAGATTATCCCAAATAAAAACTGCGTTGTATTGTTTTCTCGTTGGTTTTCCAAATAATTTCTCCCATTCTTCAATGGGTCGTCCAAATGGCAAGGGTTTTCCTTTGTAACTGCCACCACAGTCTGAAAGAACAAATTCTGCATTGGACACTTCTTTTTTCTGGGCTTTGTTTTCTGTGCAAGACATAAGTAAAGTTAATAATATAAAGGTTATTGTAATTTTCATTTATTCAAAATATTTTAGTAATTCATCTAATTTTTCTTTACCGATAAAAACTTTTCTTTTGGCAACATCATGCGCATGTGCAACTGGAGTTGGAAAATATAAACTTTCCAAAATTTTACCGTTATCATCAACCCATTTCAATATATGTGAATCCTTCCAAGTCATGCTCCTTGGATGTTTTGAATAAGTGTTTAAAATATAGTTAACGAGTATATCTCCATTTGGATCAATAGTTTTTCCTTCCCAAATATCTTTAATTCTTTGCCCAATGTCTGCAACTGCCATTTCTGCCAATTCCGAAGCTAATCCATTTAATGGATGTTCTATTGTATCTTTAGCAATTTGCGTATGAGTAGGGTTTTCCCCATAATTTTTGTTAGTTATTTCGGTTTGTGTTTCTTTGATATCATCATCAGTAGATTCTATTAAAGTATTAAAAATAACATTCGTGAAATTAGTCATTACCTCACCAAGAAAATGTGATATTTTATCGAAAAATCTTAAAATATAACCCAATGGGTCTTTTCTGCTTTTTATTTCCAAGATATAATCTGATAATTCGAGTAGTTTTTTATAATATTCGAATAATTCTACAGAGTCCATTCCTAAATAAGTTTCATTATTTTTTGTTGGATCTTCTTTTTGCCCATCTGCTAAATCTTTGAGGATGGTATAAATAGTCTGCTGCCCAAAGGTGTATTCTCCTGGTTTACCTAATTCATATTCAGTAAAACCAATGGGTAAAAGCATATCCGCCATTTTAGGAATAATACTTGCAGCAGTGTCATCTAATAAAAACTTACCCGTAACAATAGGTATTTTGGTGTAGTCTGTACCCTGTTTCCCTTCTACCCAAGGATAAACTTTCTTTAAATGCGCAAACTGTGGATTAATTGTTCATAATTTACATAATGATAATTCTACAAAATTGGTATGAGAAAAATAGTCTTCCAAAACGTGAAAAGCACCACCTAAATGTCTGAAACCATCGCGAGTTTTGCCATATTTTACTGCTAACTTTAGTTCGTTAACCATATAAGTATCAGCCGAAGGTCGCAATGGATCAGCTTTTATAAAATCTTTTTCCCGACCTGCTTTTTTTTGTCCATCTTCACTATCTCTATATATATAATATTTTTGCCCAAAACTATTTGTTAGAAAACAATCTGGAGTTTCTCCAGCAAAAAAATCCCACTCTTCAAATCCATTTATGGTCTCTCTTTTAAACATAATCTCACCAATACGGTCATCAGTTAAATCTTTTGGATTGTCTATGTGTTCTTCTGGCCTGTATATTCCCAATATATCTTTGGTCATTTTACCATACTTCTCTCTAAAAATATCAAGGTGCTTTACATAGTGTTGGGTTTTCATTTCCTGACCTCCCATTGTATATACAAATTCTTTTGCAGCAAATAATTCTATCAATTCTACCCATCCATCATGAGAAAATTTGGCAGTATTTCCTGCTAATAAACGATTTACTTTATTTTTATCACCAGTATTATTTTGCTCAACTTTGGTTCGTATTTCCTTCGTAAATCTTATTGTCATCGGTACCAATACTTGGGAAACATCTCGAAGCCAGTTTCCGTAATAAATTTGCAAAACTTCCGACTTCGAAAAAATTCTCGTTTTTTCAAGTGCATTCATTTCAATACCTCCATGTGCACCTTTGCCAAAACCAAAACCGAAGTTCTCAATATCGTCTTCATTGGGATCATCATCATACCATTGCTGCTGATCTACAAATTTGGATAAATTTTGACTTTCTTTAGATATATCTAAAATTAATTTCCCTGTATATTCTGGTGTTTCAGTTTCTGCAAAATCAAGTTGTGGTGTTTTAGCAAAATCAACGGTTAATAAGAAATAAGCAAATTTTGCTCCTTCATCTATGTTGTCTTTATCTTCTTTTCCATTTGTAGCGTAATCTGTTCTTAATAAATTGTCAATATGATGCCCGTATTCTTCTATTAAAGAAGCCAATAATTGTGATTTTACTTCATTATTTTTTATGGCTTCCATTAAAAAACCGCTCCTTACTAATATTACTTTGCGCTTATTACTATAATTAGCTTTATAAATTTTTATTGGATCTTTTGTTACGATTATTTTTGGTGGATATAATGTTTTATCACATAAATCTTTATATAATTTTCCTATTGCTTCAACTTCAATATCATTTCCAAAAATCTGCAACATTATTAAGACAAATGTCATTTCTGAGAGATCCCTAGCTATTTTCATCATTTGTTCGTGAGCGAAAGGGCTTTTTAGCTTATATTCTGTAGCTTCATATTTTAAATCTGGAAAGCTTGGTTTTCCATAAAAAACACCTTTATCATTCCCAATTTGAATAACTTTTGTTGAACTGTTATTTATGATAGATCCCTTTGAATAAATAAAGTGATCTTTACCTGTTATTTTGGTGATTTTACCTTTAACTACGCGTGTTCTGCTCATAATTATCTTTTAATAATTACTACTTTTTTCTCCACTATTATTTTTTACTTCCACTTTGGCATTTTGATGAATAGTACCATCAGTTGAGGAGTTTTCTACTTCAGAAGCATATTCATTTCTTTCCATCTTCGTTTCACTATGCACATCACCTTCAATCATCTCCGTTAATTTACCAGTGATAAACATACTTGCATCACCCATCACAGAAGTCATTTTCATAGCACCAATACTTTGAGTCGCATTCATTCCTACAGTTTGGCTGTTGTTCATTCCTATCATTTCACTTGCATTCATTCCCACATTCGTGGTCATATTTTCCCCAACATTAATATTCATGTTCTTGCAATTCAGCGTCATCGTTTCCGGAGCGGTAATATTTATATTACTTCCGGTTGTATCTAAATGGATCTCATTCCCAGATTTATCAGTAATAATAATGCTTTCATCTTCTGTAAAAACCACTTTATGTCCACTTCTTGTCATAATTGATTTTACACGGTTATTTGCAAATCCTCCTAAAGCCGTTCCTCCATGAAACATACCGCCCATGACAAAAGGTCGGTCCGGATGATTGTGTACAAAACCAACCATCACCTGATCACCAACTTCGGGGATCGCAACATAACCACGATTCTGAGAAACCTGATCGGTTCCACCCGCATCTGGACTCATCATTCGGATGAAGTCTGTAGTGTCGTGCAATTGCCAGTCGAATTTTACTGTCACTCTTCCCTGTCCGCTTGGATCGGTGTTGCTGATTACGGTGGCTAATTGTGGCTCTGCTTTTGGAATTGTAAACTCCGGTTTTGGTAAAAATCCAGTGTCACTTGCAATGGCTTTAAACGTTCCTTTGTAATGTCCAAGTGTATCCACATCATGGCTCGTTTCAATGATCATTAATCTTGTAAAATAGGAAGTCTGATTGCTGTCTTCTTTCCGCATTTCCAGATCTGCTACACATCCTGGATATAAAAATGGGATCGTCGTGGTTCCACTCACGTGTAATACTTCTACGGCTTTGCTTCCTGCCGCACTCGTTTGTGAATTCACGACATCTTTATCGGTTGTAGCCCTTATTGGTGCGATCTGCAGTGCAGGTGTTTTGAAAATACCACTGTCTGCATCATTCTTTTTGTACGCAATATTGGCGAGATCACTTTTATGATTTGCAGGTGTTGAACCTGAAGTTAGTTTAGCGTTCTGACTGCTGTTATACCCATAAAACTGGGGTTTGGTGTGAACGGCTTTTATTTCTATCTTGATATCGTTGACATTACTGCCATAGACTAATTTTAAAGGCTGATTCTGTGGTGGAAGTTTACCAAAGTGCAAAACTTCGCCATCATAATAAAACTGTTCGCCATACGCTTCTGCCATTCTTGCCAGATAGTTGTAATGCGTTTCATTATATTGAGAACTGTAGATAATTTCTGAATAATCATTCGCATCTACTCTCACATCATAACTTCCGGTATTAATTCCTTCTTTGATCAGTTGATTGGCGATGATACTCATATTCACCGATTGTGCTCCACC
>NZ_JSYL01000020.1 GCF_000812865.1 Kaistella jeonii
TTTAATCGGTTTAAAATAAAAATTTTCAATTGGTGTTAATTCTCTCAATTGATTTAAAATAAAATCGTAAATTGCTTCCAGGTTATTCATACTGTATTAGATTGGTAGTCAATACAATATACGATTTTTTATCGTATTATGAATAACCTTTTATAATGCACTACGGGTATAAGCAATATCTTATAAATGAATATTGTTATAAAGACGAACAATTGGAAATATTGAAAGACAATATGATCTCTGCTTTGCCAGGCGGTAAAATTTACCGTAAAGTAGCTCCTCTCTTAAACTATAAAAGATTGCAGGGAACAAGGTTCATCAAAAAAGAATACAGCTATATACCTCTGCAATTCATGGAAAAATTTTTTCGTGAGCAGTTAGCCGGTGAATCTTATGTAATAATGATAATACAGGAATTATATATCTCACCTATAAAGATATTGCAGAAGGCAAAATTATAAATCCATCTATAAAAGTTACAAAATCATTGCATTCAACTAAAGCAAAATATGATGAAAACTCTGATGAAATTTTGGTTTGGGAAGGACAACTTCAAAATATTGAACAAAATAATGATCGGAAAATTAAATTAATTTCCTGGCTTGCAGAAGCATACGGAACTTACATTGACTTAAAGGTAAAAGACAAGTTAACCATAAAAGATAATTTAAATGTTTATGATTATGATCTTTTCCGCTTTGATGCTTCGGGAGAATCTGCTGTTCAAATAGGTGAATTAGAATCTCCTACTTTTAATGGAATTTTAAACATAGATTTTCCGAAATTAGAAACTGAAAAGGTATTTGAAAGTTCACCTATAGAATATCGTAGGGATCCCAAAGCAAAAGGAGGACCGAATGCAGGAGATTTTAATGAAAATTTCTTTCCTGAAACACCTAGTTTGCCTTCCCAAAATGATGGTCCAGGTGATCCACCTTTCAATATTGGTTTAAAATTCAGTTTTAGTTTAGGTGGTGGTTTCTCAGCTAGTTTGTATGCTGGCATTTCCAAACAAATTAAAGTAGGAAAAGATTTCGGACTAATGCCAAGTCTTAATGCGGCACTCACCTATTATGGTTACGGAACTCCTGGAACGTCTCCTTTAAGCCGAAATTTAGTAACGTTAAGTGCTACACCGGCATTAACTATTGGATACAAAACTGGAAATCCTATGAACATGAATATGTTTAATGATTTCTCTGGTTCTGGAGTTTATAACCCTTATGAATACGCTTTTACACTTGGAAAAATTGGCGTCTTAAGTTCTGGTAGAGTTACTAATGAATATGATAAAGAAGGCATAAGAATAAAAGATAAATACAACTCCCAAGATAGACCAAACCGACATCAAGTTCTGGGAGCAGCGTCCATAAAACTAGGTAATTTCATGATTTCATCCTACAATGATATTCATAAAGTACCGTTATTTTTGGGTATGGATTCTGATCAATATTGGTCTGCAGGCGTAAATATGCAGGCTAGAATAACCGATAGGATAAACATGTCTTATGCTTTTGATTTATATTATGGAAAATCTAATAATCAAAACCCATACAATCTCGATAAAAATATAGACGGACAAAATTTTGATACCCAACGCTTATTTGATGTTCTATTGAACCGCGGACAAGAAAGTTATACATCTACTGACGCAAATGGAAATTTTAATAAAACCACTAAATTTGGGTATGGTACATTTTGGCCTTCTAATAATATGCATAATGCAATTGAGTTTCCATCGATACCGAAAATTCCGGTAGAACCAGTAAAAAAAGATTATAAGGTTATAATAAAATATGATAAAGCTAGAGAACAGTATAAATTGGATCTTGTAAAATATGAAAGAGATTTGACAAATTATAAAATCAGTCTCAGATTAAAGCCTTTTTCTACTTTTCATCATCTTTTCGTGGTTTATGACGGAGTATCTAAAGAACCCGATTTTGATCGATTACAAGAATATATTGATGCAGAAACTCCTAAAAAAGAATTTCAAGATTTTTATAAAATGGAAATGGAAAATGAAAAGAAAACAAATAATGAAATCAAAAATAAATAGACTTACTATCCATCTCGTTGTACTTTTCTTTTTTATTAATTGTAAAAGTCAACAATTAACAGAAAGACAGCAAAAGTCTAACGGTGAAAGAGAGATTGCATTTAAAGAGTATCTCGTAAAAAATAAAATTCCTTTTAAAGAATTAAGTGATACAATCTTCGACACTTACTACTCTGGTTTTCTTGATGATGAAAAAAAACAAAAACTAGAAAAAAATCAAAATTTAAAGATTAATAAAGTTTACGTTCGTTACAGAACTCCTTATTCTGTCGAGTTTTCAATATATTCAGATAAAGGAACCTTGTGTTTAAGTACTATAGATTTAGATATTGATGGAAAAATGTTAAGTTTTCCAGAAAATGGCGTCATTAAGGTTTTGAAACCTATTATAGTAGAAGATTTTGGAGACTTTGAAATTTTTGATGATGTTATTAAAACCAGAAAAAGACGAGTAAGTCCATATAATGAAATCTATCATTACGTGAATGGAACTGTAAAAAAAGACACGATTCATTTCACAGAAAAATACATTGGTAAAGAAATGAAATTTGAAAAGAAAATGTTTGCAAAAACTTATAAAGATGATTTTATAGAAGTTTATCAACCCAATTTAAAAGCGGTACAATATAAAACAGGAAAATTTTTGGTTTCATATGAGGTAACAGGAGAATTTAATATCCAAAGATAATTCTTATTGTTTTTGATAATTACTAAATATATCAGAAAATTTTACTACAACCAAGAATATCTGTTATTAGAAAAAATACTATTGCATTTGATATCTATTATTTTAATGTTTAATATATTTTTCAACGTTACGAAAATTTTCGCAAAATAATAAATTACAATTCTGAACCCCCGAAGTTGGAGATCAGGTGATGGTGGGTTTTGTATACAATCATCCGGACCGGCCTTTTGTGATGGGTGGAATGTTTCATGGGGGAGTTGGATTGGGTGGTCGAGTTCAGAATCATATGCGTTCGATTCAAACCAAAAGTGGAATTAAAGTTTTGATGAATGATAATGAGAAAAGTGTGACGATTCTGGATCCAAGTGGAAATACTTATTTTATGGATGGTGCGGGGAATATTACAGTGACTGCGCCTAAAAATATGACTTTTAATGCGGGAGAAAACTTAGATTTTAATGTTGGAAAAAATAGGACTGCAAGCGTTGGTGAAGACTACAGCATGAGTATATCACAAAACCATAAATTTATTTCTACCGATTACAAACAAACTGTAAGAGAAAATAAATCGGTTACTATCACTGAAAATTTAAAAGAAACTACTTCACCAACTGACCGCAAAGCTAAACACGGCGATATTTTAATTCAAAGTGTTGGTGTTGCGAAAGTTTTAGGAAAAATTCATGCTAAAGTTGATAAAGGATAATGAATCGAATGCAATCAAACATAGTTTTCATTTTGAAAATCATTCCATTTTCATTTTAGCTGGAATTATACTTTTTTTTGTAGATCTCTATTTGTATGGTGACGATCTCGATTACGGTTTATATTTGCAAGAAAGAGGTGCGGGAAGATGTTCAAAATAAAGCCACTTACTTTATCATTTACTGCAAAAATCTTACATAGTCAACTAACGAATGGAAAATTAATGTTTATGGCAAAGCTTACATCAACTTTATTATTATCTAAACAGAGCATTTCTACCTCAGAAATCAAATTTATATATGAAACATTTTCTCTATTTAACTATCTTTACGCGATTAAATGATCGTTAATAGTAAGGCGATCCTGCAGAAATTTCTGACCTTAGTTCGATATTTAAATAATTTAGTCCGATATTTCAAATAAATACTAGAACTATCCGGTTTTGCTCTAATTTCTGGAATGAAATGCCTTTTAATTCAATGCAAATCACTGCTGCAATTGATACTTATATTATTGCACTTACTTCTTTAAATAGAGAAAATTTCTTTATCTAATACAATGACCGCTGAAAAATTATAAAGACCTAACAATGAAACAGATCATTACCGTAGACTTTTACTTTCGGCATTTAGAGCATATCCCAATTATTGATGTTCGGTCACCGGGTGAGTTTGCGAAAGGACATTTTCCCAGTGCTCATAACATTGATTTATTTACTGATGAAGAACGCGCAATTGTTGGCACTGCCTATAAACAGGAATCCAAAGAAAGAGCTATTGAACTTGGGTATGAATTTGTAATTCCAAAACTAAATGATTTCATCACGCAATCTCTTGATGTTGCTCCGGAAAAAGAAGTTGTAGTGCATTGTTGGCGCGGCGGGATGAGGAGTAATTCTTTTGCTGATCATCTTCTGGCGAATGGCTTTAAAAAAGTTTATGTTATTGAAAAAGGCTACAAAGCTTTTAGAAATTATGTTTTGGCATTTTTTGAACAAGATTTTGATCTCAAAGTTTTAGGTGGATATACCGGGAGCGGGAAAACTGAAATATTGCATTTTTTAGAAAAGAAAGGACAACAGGTAATCGACTTAGAAGGATTAGCCAATCATAGAGGATCAGCATTTGGAGGTATAGATCTTCCGCCTCAACCAACCACTGAGCAATTTGAAATGAATCTGTTTTCCATACTACGAACTTTTAATAGTAACCAACCCATTTGGTTGGAGGATGAAAGTAAAATGATTGGCAATGTATCGATTCCGAATGCATTTTATTTTGGAATGATTGAGATGCCTGTCTATTTTTTGAATGTGCCTTTAGAGAAAAGAATAGAACACCTGGTGAATACCTACGCTCATCTCGATCCGGAAAAATTAGCAGATGCAATTAGTCGAATAGTTAAAAAGCTTGGACATGATAACGCTAAAGTGGCTCTGGAAGCGCTAGAAAACAAAAATTACTATAAAGTAGTAGAGATCGTGCTTTTCTATTATGATAAATATTATTTAAAAGGATTACAAAAACGTCAGGAATCTTTGATTAAAGAACTTGAAATCACCACCGCGAATCATGAAGAAATTGCGGATTTTTTAATAAGCTTATTAGCTCAGAACAATGGATAAACCAATAAAAATGACAAGCTACAGCCACGGTGCGGGATGTGGCTGCAAAATATCACCAAAAGTATTAACTACCATATTAAAATCCAATTCAATTAAAATTGAAGATCCTCGGCTATTAGTCGGTAACGATACCAGAGATGATGCTGCCGTATATGATATGGGAAATGGAACGGGAATTATAAGTACTACCGATTTTTTCTTACCCATCGTCGATGATCCTTTCACTTTTGGGAGAATTGCCGCTACCAATGCTTTAAGCGACGTTTATGCCATGGGAGGAAAACCCTTGATGGCGATCGCGATCTTAGGTTGGCCCATCGATAAATTGTCCCCCGAAATAGCTGCTGAAGTAATGGAAGGTGGCAGAAAAGCCTGCGCTGATGCCGGAATTATAATCGCCGGTGGTCACAGTATTGATAATCCGGAACCTGTTTTTGGACTCGCAGTTACAGGATCTGTGGTCATTTCTAATTTGAAACGCAATGATAAAGCAGAACCCGGAAGTATTCTTTACCTTACGAAACCTTTGGGTGTCGGCATTTTGACTACTGCACAAAAGAAGGGCGTCTTAGAATACAGGCATAAAGATATCGCTGCAAATTCCATGATCATATTAAATGATGTCGGCTTAGAACTTTCAGAAATGGAAGAGGTAACCGCCTTAACTGATGTTACCGGATTTGGACTCATCGGACATTTACTGGAAGTGTGTGAAGGAAGCAATGTATCTGCGAATATTAATTTTAGTAAAGTACCGGTTTTCGAAGAAATTGAGGGTTATCTTGATAAAAAATGTGTCCCCGGCGGGACGCTGAGAAACTGGGACAGCTACAGCGATCAGGTTAATATCGAGGATGAAAGGCAACGGCATATCTTATGTGATCCACAAACCAGTGGCGGATTACTCATTGCTGTAAAAAAAGAAGCTGCTCACAAGGTAGAAACTATTTTAAAAAACAGAGGTCTTTTTGCAGAACCCGTAGGAGAACTTTTAGAAAGAGCAGAATTTCCCATCTATATTAATGATTAATTATAGAGGTGAAAACATTCTTTAATGATATTGAAGTTGTATTTATTTCCTATTTATTCGGTGTGATTCTTAACTGCCGAGTTCAAAAAAGTGCCTCCAGAATTTATGGGGATTTTTTCAATTTTTATTTATTTTAATGGTGCTTTTCATCAATGATTTTAAGGTTTGAATTCAGAATAGAATATTAATAAAATTGTATTTTTTAAGAAGAGCTGCGAGAACTGACAACAATAATTAGGCGAATTTTTATTAAAATTAAAAGGATGAAAGAAGAAATAGAATCCGCGAAAAAAGGAGGGAAGGTAGCAGATCATTTAGCGAACGAAAGAACGTTTTTAGCGTGGATCCGTACAAGTATTGCATTAATGGGTTTTGGATTTGTTATTGTAAAATTTGTCATATTTATCCGGCAGATAACCAATGCTTTACGTAACGATATTGTCGTTCATGGGAAATCAAATTCGGCAACGATTGGCGTCGCGATGGTCGCACTCGGTGCAATCATTGCTTTACTGGCCTTTCTTCGTTATCTCCAAATTGAAAAACAACTTAATAAAGACACTTATTATCCTATGCACTGGTTATCGATTCTTGTTACGCTTACAATAGTAATCGGTAGTATTTTATTAGTAATTTACTTGCTGCCCAATTTATAGAATACTAATATTGTCCTGGCAGTGAAAATAGAATGGTAATCAGTAAAAAAATAGTATAAAAAGAGCGGGAAATATTTTCCAATCGACAATGATAAATTTTGGTAATGGCCTGAATGCGCGCAATTCATCACAGAGCTCAAAATAAAGAAACCGACATCAATTATTCTGTTGTTTCGAATAACCATTGAGGTAATCTAATTACAAAACGTAACAAAATAAAAAAAATCAGGAATAAAATTCCTGATTGTAATTTTTGTAGAGAGGATGGGACTTTGAGCATACCCAATAGATAATCATTTTATTGTAAATCAATTATTTACACCAAATTACTCACAACTACATATTCATATAACCCAATAAACAATCATCAATTTAGTCCCCGTTTTTTAAATCGGGGACTATTTTACGTAGTCGTTTAAAAGTTAAGTTTTTATTTTCAACTTAAATTATTTGAGATATAATCAAATTGGAGATTATTCACGAATATTTTTAAAATTTAATTATTTGTTTAGAAATAACTTACTTAAAAAAAACTGCGCAAAGCATCATTAAACTAAAATTGATTTATAATGCTTGTCGAATAACCATTAAGGTTAATGTTTTAATAAACCCAAACCGATTTCAAAAGTCATTTTATATTTAAAATTTTCGAATTTCTTATTTATTTAAAAAATATTTCAAAATTGTAGTAGAATTACTACAAAGAATATTAAAAAGTCCTTCTATCTTTGAAATATCAAAAAACAACAATTTACTTAATCAAATCAATAAATAATAATTAAAATTTAGAAATCATGGCAGCTAACAATTCAAGAGGCGTTTTAAAATTTAATGGAGGCGCAGAACAAAAAGTGTTAAAACTTAATTACAGTGTATCAAGATCGACAGACGTTTCCGGACGTGTGGCATCTGATCCTTCAAATGCATTAATTAAAGTAACCATCGAGGCGACAGAAGATGCGCACGTATTGGAAAGTTTATTGAACGGTAAATACAAGCCAACAACAGGTGAAATTACCTTTAATAAATCTCATGAAGAAGGAACATTGATCACTTTAAAATGGAACAACGGTTACGTGATCCAGCATGAAGTAGATTTCGACGCGATCGATTCAGACAACATGTTGATCTCATTCGTAGTAAGTGCAGAAAAAATCGACTATGGCACCTCTGCTTATGAAGGAGTTTGGCCGGGTAAATAAGAAGTTTGAAAACTTTTTAAATCGGTTTTAAAACTTGAAAAGGTTTTGTTAAACTAAAATAATTCCCGATGAATATGCTTTATGCAGTTTTATCGGGAATTTTTTAGAATACCGATCAGGTTAATTTTTAATGAGCAGACAATATCCTGGAAAAATGATATTTTTAAACTTAATTAAAAATATATACTTAATTTTAGTACATCAAATTTGTCTTTTAAACTTTAGAAGTTTGAAAGTAGTAAAGTCCGAATTGAGAAAAACGAACTCTCAAGTGTCAACT
>NZ_JSYL01000021.1 GCF_000812865.1 Kaistella jeonii
CATCCGGACCGACCTTTTGTCATGGGCGGTATGTTTCATGGAGGAACGGCTTTAGGAGGATTTGCAAATAACCGTGTAAAATCAATTATGACAAGAAGTGGACATAAAGTGGTTTTTACAGAAGATGAAAGCATTGTTATTACTGATAAATCCGGTAATGAAATTCATCTGGATACGACAGGAAGCAATATAAATATTACCGCTCCGGAAACGATGACGCTGAATTGTAAGAATATGAATATTAATGTGGGGGAAAATATGACTGCATTTGTGGGAAATAACCAAAGTACAACAGTTGGTCAAAATCAAAGTAATACCATTGGAATGAATCAAACGGAAAGTGTAGGAATGATGAAAAACCTTTCTGTAGGTGCAAATTTTATGACAAATGTTGTAGGAAGTTTGATGGAATTTGTAAAAGGAAATAGAGAAAGCAAGGCCAAAGAAGTGAAAGAAAATTCGAAACGAAGAGAAATTGTCTCGCAAGAAAATAATGATATTCATTCTCAAAAACAATTCAATAATAATAGTGGTGAAAATTCAAAAATGCATTAATTATGTCAATCATAAGAGTTACAGAGGGAGAAAATATTACAAATATAGAGAAAGGATGGACGGTTTTTACCGATACATTTGATGCTTATGCAGGACAATTCAGTCATTTTACTGCAACGAATGGAACTGTTTTCGGAAATCCTAAAAGTGATAAGAGTGAAGAAACGCATTATTTCAAAGAAGGATGGTGGAGTTCTGATTCGCAGGGAAATAGTAGGATAACAGAAGCGGCAATTGGACAAGTAGTTTATTTTCAGGTAAAGACAAAAAACATTACTGACCCAAATGCAGATGTGGGGATGCAATTATATGATGAAGATGGGGGATTGGGAGGAGAAGATGATCCTATTGGTGTAAGAGAAGTTACCCAAGATGACAGTTTGGGAGCATTGGTAACAGAAAAACGAGTAACAAATAATGCTATTGTTTATAATCTTACTTTAAGTGATGGATTAGCAAGTTTTATTGAAGACGATTTTGGAGACGAAATAGAACTTTATTTCGAGTGCAGTTATAAAGAAGATATAAATGTAAAACTACCATTATCTTCAGAGTTATATCTCAAGGTAGAAATATGTGACAAAAATGTTGTACAAAGTTTTAACAACAAGCAATATGGAAGTTGCGATTTTTATTGTTTTAGATATGATGATTTTATGCGAAGACATAAACATTGCGGACACATGCCTCCTGTGTATTATTTTGGAGAAATGCGGGAATTAAGTTCTTGGAGTGTGATAGATAATATAACAGAATGGTGGACACCAAGTCTTACAAATGAAATGAAACAAATAAGCATTTCTGTGGAAGAAGTAGAAAAACAGGGTAATAAATATAAACCAGTACCTTCTACCAGTTATGGTTTTAAATATTGCACACGGTTTTCCAGAGTATTGATGCCAACATTAACACAAAGAGGGCAAATATGGCTTACTGAAGCTAGATTTAAATTACAAAAATATATGGAACAAGGAGTTATTGATAAAACATATATAGCAAATTATGATGTTATCATTCTAGACTCATTGGAAAATAATTTTAATGATAACTTCAAAAAATTTAATTGGAGCTCCATGATTTATGAATTTGATCAGGAAATGCAAACAAAATATTATACTAATATCGAAATAGATAATGATAAATTTCAAGATTTTGCTTTCGCGACACATCCAGACGCTTATGATCCTGTAAAAATGTCATATTTATCAGCAGATGATTTATTGAAAGTAATGTCAACTCCTGATATGAAAGAATGGCTGGGGTCTGCTACTTGGGCACAAGCTTTAATTATGGCAAGAAATCTGAATTATCGTGAAATTACCGAAGCAACTTTAAACCGTTTCTTCAAAAAATATATACTAGGCGATGATGGATTTAAATAAGATTATAAAATTAATTAGCTGTTTTTTCTTAATTACCTCGAACTACAGCTGTTCCCAAACTACAAAACCAGCCAATATGAAATGGATAGAAAAATACAGTTTTTACGATTTTTATAAAAAAAATATAAACAATGGAAATTTTCCACCTGGAACAGGTTTAAAATTGACAATATTTAAATTTTTGAATGAAAAAACTATTTTTTTAGCAGGAAGTAAAGACTTACACGCATTTTATAATAAGCCTGGAGATTGTGCTATATTATTTGTTTCTAAAGACAAAGGCAAAAGTTATCAAGAAGTTACTTTTCCCGAAGAAAATGTTAAATTTCTCACTCCTACAGAAAAGTACACATTAGTTGAAACCAATATTAACGGTTACAGTGCTATAGGTAAAAATGTAATTTATCTTTTGGATAATACAACATTACAATTCAAGAAAATTGATGAATATTCATCTAATAATAAAATAAGCTATAAGCAATTTAATGGAGAGTATGTAATTTATTCTGACAATAATGAAACCTATGTACTTAATATCTTGACAGAAGAAAAGTATAAATTACCAAATGATGTTGTTGAGAAAAATTTTATTCTAAATGATTCTGATGCAAAAATAACTTTTCTAAGAGAAAATAATAAAGTCGTTTTATATGATGCGAAAAATAATTTATACGAGATTTCTAAAACGCTGAAAGGTTCCTACTCTACGATTATGAATACTTTTGGTGAAATTACTTTAGGAAAAGAAAATTTATTAAAAACATCTGGAACTATTTATGATTTGAATGAAAAAGAACTATTTGAAGCTTCGCCTAAAACAGAGAAAGGACTTTACCGCTACAAAAACTTTGCCAGTTATTTCAAAGAAACAAGACCTTATGTAATATTCTTTTATTCTTACGATTATGGAAAAACATGGTACGAATATAAAACACAAAATATGTTTACCACATCGGTTCCTAAAGGTTATTACAAAGACAAATATATTGTTTTGGATGTAAGTTATTATGACAAAAAAAACGATGCGGATATTGAAGTTGGAGAATTTCAAAAGTAACTATCATGAAGAATTATATTTAAGTTAGGCAACGCCTAATATTATCGCATGCAACAAACTCACTAATTAATTAGAAATATAATAATCACAGTTAAGTTTGATTGGCAATTGCATGATACGACAGATTTCATCAGAATGATTAGTCCGGATGCGGGCGGAACAGATCAGGTAAGCCAAAACAGAGGTTATGTTGCGATCCCTGAAGTTGGTGATCAGGTGATGGTAGGTTTTGTTCACAATCACCCTGATAGACCTTTTGTCATGGGCGGAATGTTCCACGGGGGAACTGCTTTGGGTGGGTTTGCAAATAACCGTGTTAAATCTATTATGACAAGAAGTGGACATAAAGTGGTTTTTACAGAAGATGAAAGCATTATTATTACTGATAAATCTGGGAATGAGATCCATTTAGATACAACCGGAAGTAATATAAATATTACCGCTCCGGAAACGATGACGCTGAATTGCAAGAACATGAATATTAATGTTGGGGAGTTATTACTGATAAATCCGGTAATGAAATTCATCTAGATACAACTGGTAGGAATATTAATATTACAGCGCCTGAAACGATGACGCTGAATTGCAAGAACATGAATATTAATGTTGGGGAAAATATGACCACGAGTGTAGGAATGAACGCAAGTGAAATGATAGGAATGAATAATAGCCAAACTGTCGGAATGAATGCTACTCAAAGTATTGGTGCTATGAAAATGACATCTGTGATGGGTGATGCGAGTATGTTCATTACGGGGAAATTGACGGAAATGATTGAAGGTGATGTACATAGTGAGACGAAGCAGGGGAAAACTACAGTAAATTCTGATAAAGGAATTGAAACAACTTCTAATGCATCTATTACAAGACATGCACAGGAAGAAGTGCAACATAATAGCGGAGAGAAATCTAAAGCACATTAAATATGAGTAGGACAAGAATTGTTAAAGGTAAAATTACCGAAATTGTTGAAAAAAATTATAATATTTATTCTGAAAGTAGTATCATCGATAATGCCGCAGATATTATTTCTGATAAGGGAGTAGAAAGAGGGGAAAGCTTTGGAAATCCTGATAATCCTCCTTCCACTCAAATTAAAGCAAAATGTCTTGTTGAATTTAGACCACATGGAAATTGGAAAGGAGAATTTGGTTTTGATTGGATTAGAACGGGTGATAGCGGTTTGGTAGGTGATAAAAATTGGGTGAAAGATATTTTAGGAAAACATTATACGAACTCGCATCTAAATGTAGTTACAACTGACACAAACAGCTGGACCAATTTTTTTAAAAAATGGCCTTCGATGTTTAATAATCTTATAAATAGTTTTAAAAAATTACAGATTAATTGGAAATCAACAAAAGGAAATCCTTTCTTCTATCATGTTCCAGTGATAGCAATTGTTCATAATGAAAATATTGCAAAACTTAGCTTAAAAATTGAAATTCAAACAGCTCCAAAAAAACTTGAAATTAAGCCGCAAAAAGAAAAAACAGGCTTGATTTTTAATAAGACTGAATTACCAATCAATAATGGCAAGTATAATCTATATAATTTTTTGACTGTAAAAGCTTCAAAGCCTCTAAAAGAAGATGTATATGTTGATGTTTTAGCAGATAATGAAATTTGTGGTCAATTTAAAGTTTTAGCAAACGATACTGCTCATATAAAAAAAATTAATGTGATTATTGTCCCTATTAAGACTAAGCTAGGAGCAGTTCCAAAAATAGGAAAGATGGTTTCTGATGGCGATTCTTTTTTTAGACAAAATTTAATTCAATCTTTAATAAAGCCTAATATTAGATATTTGATAAAACCTTTAGATGTTTCCACAAATAATACATTTAAAAATAGATATTCTAGGAGTGGCGTTATTTTTAGTGACGATGGTAGTCAAGATGGAAGCTTTATTCCAATATTAGATTATCTTGATGCCGAATTAAATAGAGTCTATCCTGGAAGATATACAAATTTCTATAAATTATACTTTTTATTGGACGCTTACCCTGATCCAATAGATTCAAATTTAGTAACACAAGGTTTTGCAGATAAACTTTTTACTGATCATGTTATATTTTTCTATGATCATGATCGTTCAACAATATCACATGAAACCTTGCATGCAATGGGATTACCACATACTTTTGATGGAAAAAAATCAAATTATACATATAAAGCTCAAAAAACTGATAATATCATGGATTACTGTCATTGGTCTACAGATTTGAATGGTAATCCACGAACACCAGTTGAAGGGAAAATTTTGTTTGGTTGGCAATGGCAAATTGTTAATAACACAATAAAAATAAAATAAACATAATATGATTAACAAAGTTTTTATTTTAGCAATTATCTTATTTTGTCATGCTTGTTCGGGGCAGAAAGAAAAAGAAATTAATACAGTAACAAAAAGTGAAAAAATGAGAAAATTTGATATTGAAAATTTTAAAAAAACTTGGAATAAAGGAGGTGCTTTTTTTTTATTATCTGATGGTAGTAAAGTTGAACAATATGAGTCAGATAATGGTTTTGATGAATATATTAAAAAACCCGCACCAAGTTTTCTTTCAGAATATAATACTTATTATAAAGAAGGTAATTTAAAATCATCTACAACGACCTTTTCAAACGTAGCTGTTGGAAAATATTTTGAATACGACAAAAATGAAAAAATCATTAGTGAAAAAAACGAAGATACGAAGTTTAAAAAAATAAAGTATACTGATATTCTTGATTTTTTGAAAAAAAACCATCATGTAGATTTAAAAACAGGTAAAGGTTGGTATTTGGATAATGGTGAACCCGCAATTGAAGTACATTTTAATGAAACTAATTCTTTGTGGACAATTCGTTCTGCAAAAGGTATTGTTACCCACTCAAAAAATAGTCCCTCAGGACAAGGTCTAAAAGCAAATTTCTACTATGAAATTGATGGGAATTCTGGAAAAGTCTTGAAAGATTAACGATATCTAAATCCTTTAAGAAGGTAATTTTAGGTATATAAATACACTAAAAAACTTAAATATTTAAAATCTCTATGTCGCAATCCCAAAAGTTGGTGATCAGGTGATGGTGGGTTTTGTACACAATCATCCGGATCGTCCTTTTGTGATGGGGGGGATGTTTCACGGGGGAGTTGGATTGGGAGGTGGAGCACAAAATCACATGCGCTCGATTCAAACTGACCCGTCCTAAAAAAAGTTTACAGATTTAACTTTTATTTATTGATAGTCCTTGTACAAATTTACATTTAAATTTTAGTCCTAAAATAGTTTTACATTTGTTGTTATCAACTGAAGCGGAAATTAGCTCTGCTGAGGAGCAACTAATGAGGAATAGGTTGATCAGATA
>NZ_JSYL01000022.1 GCF_000812865.1 Kaistella jeonii
ACAATTTAGACCAAATTGATTTTGAGCAGAAGTCAGAGTCTGAACAGCAACTACCCATCCATGGTAATATCCGTGGGAAACAGTATTATAACTAGCAATTAGCAAAATTGACATTTTAATTAAATCATCATTAAACCAAATTAAATTTAGAAAATTATGAACGAACCTACCGTTACGAAAATGAAGCAGATGAAGCTTTACGGCATGCATCATGCGTTTAAAACCGCTATTGAAAGTGGCAAAACAGATCATTACACGCTCGATGAGTTTGTCTCGATGCTGATCGATGCAGAATGGGATGAAAGGCATAACAGGCGCATTGAAAGAAGTATCAAAAATGCGCGATTCCATTATAAATCGAATATTGAAAGTATCAACTTCGAGCAGTCCCGAAACTTGGACCGCAATCTGGTGCTACGCTTAGCTGGATGCGAATTTGTAGAAAAGAATGAAAATATTTTAATCACTGGAAGTACGGGTGTCGGCAAAAGCTATTTAGGCACCGCATTTGGTTATCAGGCATGTATAGAAGGTTTTAAGGTCAGCTATTTTAACACCAATAAATTATTTGCTAAATTGAAAATGGCAAAAGCAGATGGCTCTTATCTTCGGGAATTGGCTAAAATACAACGCCAGGAGGTGATTATATTGGATGATTTTGGACTTCAGGCATTGGACAGTCAAAACAGAATAACTCTTTTAGAACTCATTGAAGACCGTCATAACAATGGTTCTGTTATTGTAACTTCGCAAATCCCCGTTGCGGGTTGGTATGATATCATCGGTGAAAAAACTATAGCCGATGCTATCTTGGATCGCCTAATCCACCAATCTCACCGTCTCGAACTGAAGGGTGAATCGATGCGCAAAAAAAGAGGAATAAACAGAGCCGAAAATTAATTATATTTGAATACAAATTAGCACATGAAAAACAGTCGTTTTTACCACAAAAAAAAGGTGGTCAATTTAAACCGAATTTACATGGTCACTTTAAACCGAATCTAGGTGGTCAATTACACCGAACTTTGCAGTTACAGTTGAAGTATGTTCTATCCATTTATTTTGAGAAAGACTATGATATTTATATTTCCATTTTATTTTTTTTTTATCAGGAGGAGGATTGTTTGTATAAGCAGTTACTTTAAACTTATAGGTTTTGCCATAAATCATCCCAACCTGCAAATTTTTGCCTGTACCATCATTTTTAGAACCCTTATCCAAAGCTGTCAACAGCTTTATACTTATTATCTGTGTAGGCTCAATGCCTTTTCGATCTATCGTTTTTTTGGTATCAAATTCTACCCCTGGATTTGCCATAATTTAAATTTTACTGTTCAAATTCAAAATTTTCAGCTTTTCCTGAAACTGCATCATAAATCACGTTACCATCTTTTAAAATATAAAAGACATCCATTTTTCCTTTGTTAAACCTTATATAAGCCAATAAATCCTGATTGTGTCCATCTAAGCCTTCCCTTCCTTTGTCATAATTTGCATTGAGAATGTCTGTCTTTTTATAAATGTACATTGAATACAGTGTATATCCTTGTAGATCCGTTACAGAATCAGCTTTTTCTGCCACTATAGCTTTTAACTTTATATATTCTTTTTTTTGGTAAACGAAATCTCCTTCTGAAAACCAATAGTCAATTCTATTGTTTTTTCCTTCACTTTTAAACTCGTAGGTAGTGGGTGGTAGAGAATTTAATTTAAAATCAATGGTCTTGTTATTCATACATGATACGGTTATTAGGAATAAAAATATTATATTTTTCATAAGTTATTAATTATTTGAACTTCCTTCCAAATTCATAATCTCTGTTATTTCTGTAAAAAAGGGTTTTGCGCTTCGGTAGTGTTGCAAAATATACCATGCTTTAAAGAAATCACCTGTATGATATTGTGGGATTCTGTCTCCACCATGCTTCTTAATATCATCCCAATCTAATCCGAAATGATCATAAAAAATATATTTGATTTTTGTCTTCCAAGCCTTTGTGCATTTATTGTAACTATAATCCTGAATTTCTGCTTTTACACTCCAGACCTGATGAACTGTGATACCCAACCCCGATACTTTGTCCCAAAATGAAGAAAAATTCAAAAGCTTCATAGTAAGTATTTCTATGGAGGAAGGATCATAATGATGGTTTTTTAAGGCATTTTTCAAATCATTTGCGAAAGAATTATGATAGGATGTAAATGCTGCATTACCTGCAATTTCTTTATTCAAAATTTCACTTTTGTATGTTCCTCCAGTTCCTTTTTTAAAGCGGTCTGACATTTCTAATGCAACACTTTCCATATCTCCAATTGAAAGTGAAGTCATAAGCTGATCGAGGTATGATTCTAATTTGGCATCATTTAATTTAAAAACTGGATCGAGCTGTATTGAACCTGATGAAACCGGACGATCTGCAAAAAACATATCCTCAGCCTTCGTACCATCCAGTTTAAATCCAGGATTTCTCATAGTTTTGCCAATTACTTTATTTTTTATTTTTATTATACCTTCTTTGCACTCCTCCTCCTTTATTCCTTCCTTTCCAAACCCTTGCAAAACAGCTCGCTTTTGACTGGAAAACTCCAAATTACCTTTAGTGGCTTCAATAATTACTTCTTCTGATTCTTCGTGAGAAACTTTAGAAATCGAAGTGTAATTATTCACAACCTGGATATTAATATTATTTGCTTTTTTAAAAATCGCCATGAGGCTTCAGATTAATGTGAATTTCCTTCTTCCCCACTTTGCGACTTCACCGTCTTTTCGCTTTGTAAAGTTGCATTTTCTTTCGTACTTACAATAGTCACTTTTTCGGCATAAGAATCACTTTTCTTAGCTTGGATATTTCTTTCGCTTTCAGAAATTTCGCTTCTCATGTCGGACGACTCGTGAATATTTCCGGTCGCTGATTGCATGAGATCTTTTCCGGCGGTATCAATCATATTTACTCCCGCGTTTGATACAATATTCACGTTTGCAGTTGCAAAAATATTACTACCTGCAATAGATGTAATATCAACACCTGCATTCATTTTTATGTTTTTTCCAGCCGTGAAAGTCATATTGTTCGGCGCAGTAACTTCAATATTTCCATTTCCATCCATAAAATAAGTATTCCCACTTGGATCCAAAATCGTTACGCTTTTCTCATTATCATTCATCAACACTTTAATTCCGCTTTTTGTTTGAATCGAACGCATGTGGTTCTGCGCTCCACCACCCAATCCAACTTTACCGTGAAACATTCCACCCATCACAAAAGGACGATCCGGGTGGTTGTATTCAAAGCCTACTATTACCTGATCGTCAACTTTGATATCATTAAATATAAAAAAAGCAGAAAATTGGTTCTGCTTTTTTTTATTTAACTTCTTTCATTTTTCCACTTTCTCCATCCTTTCTATAATTTGTTGGTATAAAAGAAGGATGTTTACCAATTTAAAAGAAATTTTTAGGTGTATTTGGTTTTCCTTTTAAAATTGAACTAAGAAGTATTTCTTTCCATTTTCATCATCAAAAATAATTTACAAATGTTTGCTTATTTTCATCTACTTGTGCTATACTGTTTTTAAATTTATTATTACTTTTGTTTATAAAACTTTAGGACATTCATTCAAATAAAATTTAAGGTTCTTTAGAGATTTGATATTCTTTGATCACTTTTCCCGAAGTAGCATCTATTTCTACATTTTGAATGATTTGAAATGAAGAGTCATCTTTTTTGCCCGTATCCCAACTTAGATACCAAATAGGAATATTATTTTGTCTTTCATTTCTCGAAACATTAGTTTTACCATCCATTAAATTTACATTTTTACTCTTTAAATATTCTTCCACTTTCTCCCAAGAAAAATTTTTGTAAGGCACATCATAATTAGTTTCTTTAATAAGTTCTCCAGTATCATTAAATTCTCTCCAAATGCCATTTTGAAAACCACTTTCATGAAACTGCTGACCCTTTAATTTAATATTACCTTTAATATTATAATTTTTTAGAAGGATAAAAGGATTATTCTTGTATTCAATTTTCTCCGAATATTCTTCCCCCCATTTATCTTGAGTTATTTTTTCTTCATTATTGAGATTGAAAACGTAATAACCTTCCTCTGATTTATTTTTTTCAAATTTATTTATATCAAATTTTTCCATAATTTCGAGTTTTTTTGAAGTTTGAATTTCTTTTTTTACTTTTTTTACTTCTTGTTTATCCTTTTCCTGCCCGTTACACGAAAAAACCAAAGACAATAAAACCACAAATATCAATTGTTTCATAATATATCTATTCTTTTGTTACTAAATAATGTTGTCTAATTATATCCCATTGCCACTTCCAAATAGTACGGCGAGTTACAGGATAATCCATAATATCTTCGGTTTTATTTTTTTTAAATGTAAAAAGACTATTATTATCAAACGAATGGTATAAACCTAATGCGTGTAAAGTCTCATGTACTACACAAGTTTCAAACCGATTCGCTTTACTATAAACTAAAACAAAATCCGATGGTACGTCGTAAGCTTCACCACCTGCAGCAGGATAAGGAAAATCAAAAACATAAACAATTAGATGATTGGGATATTTGACACGTAAATTATATTGCGAACTCATATACTTATGTAAATCACCGTGCTTTCCATCCGTATGTGTATTAAGAATATTTGTTCCGTTAAAATACCTTGTATTAAATACTGTGTCACTTGTTAAATCAATTGAAGTGTCAACAACAACATTAGGAGTTATAAGAGCTTGTTGTAAATGTTTTTTTAATTTAGCGATTTCACCCTCTATGTTACCCGATATATTTCCAATTTTTACTCTTGATAAAACAATGCTTAATTTTTTTCTATCTAATTTTCCATTTTTATGTATTTTCAATTTACCAACTAATTCATCATCTGCCATTACATTAATAAATTGATCTTGGTTAAAAGTTTTTATACAGGTTATGTGTAGATAATCTGGCAAGGTATGTTTGCCTCTGGATTTCTGGGAAATTTCATTGTGGTTTAGTTTAAAAAGAGTTTTATCATATTGAAATTCTAATTTTTTGGGTGGTTCTTTTACAATTATCTTTAAACTTAATTTTGCTGTTTTGCCTTTGTACAAAGACATCCAAGGCACAACATAAAAATCATTATTAAATTTAACTTGCAATACTAAAAACTTTCTTAATAATTTTTTGTATTCTTCTTCATCTGGCACAATATTCTTTCCATAAATTGCATTATTTTGGGCAATATGTCCTGCAGCATCTCGGTTTTTACCAATAATATTTTTATACCAAGTATCGCCTAATAATGCTGTATCTCCCATTCTTACCCAATCAAATCCAAATTCTCCTGTCCAATTATTATGCGGACGAAATTCCACTAGACATTTTGCTTTTATTTGAAAAGCAGGTGCTTTATCAGGGCTACCTAAACTTACGCCTTTAGTATGACCTTTATCAAAAATAATATCAGCGGCATTATCGATGATACTGCTTTCAGAATAAATGTTATAATCTTTACCAATGATTTCGGTAATTTTACCTTTTACAATTCTTGTCCTGCTCATTTTTAAAAATTATTAGAAGTTTTTAGATTTCTCACCGCTGTTATGTTGTACTTCTTCCTGAGCATGTCTTGTTATCGAAGCATTTGAACTTGTTTCAATTCCCTTATCAGAATTAACAGTTGTTTTTCCCTGCTTCGTCTCACTATGCACATCACCTTCAATCATTTCCGTCAGTTTTCCTGTGATAAACATACTTGCATCACCCATCACAGAAGTCAGTTTCATGGCGCCAATACTTTGGGTGGCATTCATTCCGACAGTTTGACTGTTGTTCATTCCTATCATTTCACTCGCATTCATACCAACATTCGTCGTCATATTTTCACCCACATTAATATTCATGTTCTTACAATTCAGCGTCATCGTTTCTGGTGCTGTAATATTAATATTCCTACCAGTTGTATCTAGATGAATTTCATTACCGGATTTATCAGTAATAACAATGCTTTCATCTTCTGTAAAAACCACTTTATGTCCACTTCTTGTCATAATTGATTTTACACGGTTATTTGCAAATCCTCCTAAAGCCGTTCCTCCATGAAACATACCGCCCATGACAAAAGGTCGGTCCGGATG
>NZ_JSYL01000023.1 GCF_000812865.1 Kaistella jeonii
ATTTTTATTTAAGTCAACTTTATTATCATAAAGAGCATCTGTGAAATTTTGGTCCAGATATATTTTTTTGTGAGGTTGACAATTAAATAATAAAAAATTAATAGTTAATAAAAATAAAATTAGTTTTGATTTCATTTTGAAAAGTGTGTTTGTATAAAATTTCTGCTAACGGTTTGCGGCTTTGCGATGGTGCGGCTTAAAATGCCAAATCTATCTATTATAAACTAAACTTCGGAATATCTAAAATCTTTAAAATTTGCGATAATCCCGCACTATCGCAAAACCGCTGTTACCTGACGTTTTTTTTCTGATTACGTAACCAATTACCTAAATCCTCATTCTCCATCAATTCGCTAATCTTTTTCAAATCCATATTTTGCGAGTTTTTGTATTTTAGTGTTAATGGCTTTAAATCATTTATAAAAATTTCTTGATTTAAACCATTACATTTAGTTTCTCCAAATCTTAAATATTGAACTGCGTTGGATACTCTTTTAATGTCGTTTGAAACTAAAGCTTCTTTTAAAGCTCCAAGTCGACTCCATTTATCACTATTTTCTTTCCACCATTTTTTGACTTTTTCTGCTTGGTAATTTCTTGAATTATTTAATTTTTCTTTTTCTCGTTTATCTTTCCAGTTTAAATTACCAATATTAATAGTCGAAAATCCAAAATTTTGAAACGTTAATTCTTCAAGTAACCAGCCAGCTCTAATCGAAACCCAATCCATAGAATATGGAACATAATGTCCGTGACCATACCATTTTTGTGCACCAGGATAAATTAGGTCAGCTGTTCCAGTTAATTTGACGAACGTCGTATCACCAACTAATTTAATTAATTCAGGTATTACTTCTTTTTGATAATTTTCTAATGCAATTTTTGATGGATAAACATCTTCATAAAACGATGATTCTTTAAATTTTAAAAATAGACTATCAATTTTGTGATTTTGACCTGAACAAATTGAATTTATAATTAAAAATATAAGAAATATTATTTTTTTCATAAGCGTTTTTGTAAAATGGCAGGTAACGGTTCGCGGGTTTGCGATGGTGCGGATAAATATATAAAATCTTTCTATTATAAACTAAACTTCGGAATATCTAAAACCTTTAAACTTGGCGAAAATCCCGCACTATTGCAAAACCGCTGTTATCTGCAGTATTATTTAGGGATTTTGGCTTCTCTAAATATTCCACGTTCGGATAACTGGTTATTTTCTGTCTTGTATTTGGGTGTTAAAATATAATCAGAAATTTTTTCAATAGATTTTGTTTTAGCATTTAGTTGGACTTCCTTTGCAATCATTTTTATAATTTCTTTTCTTTCGTTTTGATATAAATATATTTCTCCTTTTTTGAGTTTTAATTCATCCAAATGGTTTTCTTCTATACTTTCAATATCATTTAGGTTATAGAAATAGACACTGTCCTTTGTTTCTTTAAATTTGTCGAATTGGTATCTTCCTCCGTTTGAACTTTCAGAATATCCTTTATATTGATAAATAAGTGTCGTTAATGTAATTCCACTAAAATCTGATGATTCAATTTTCATTGGTTTGAAAATTGGAATACTTTTATAGTAAGGTTCACCGCACGTTCCATAACAATCGTGTGTTATTCCTTCTATATTCATTTTATTAGGAATTTCTGATAATTGATAAATTGGAAGAATATTTTGCACATCAACTTCAAACGTTTCTGTAGAATCTAAAATAATAAAACCGTGTGGATTTGAGTCAAGTCCGCCCCAAGCACTGAAATTGTAAATTACATTTGAAGTTCCTTCAATTCTCTGTATAAATAATTTATCAATTGTCCATTCTGTTTTTCCTAAACCACATCCATAGAAAAATAATAATAATATCGTTATTGGTAAAAATTTTATTTTCATTTATTAGCGGGATTTTTAGAAATATTGCAGATAACGGTTGGGTATTTCTGTTGGCGGGGACTTTTTATAACAAGTCTTTGTAAATATAACAAATTGGACAATTAGCGAAAATCTTGATGATAGGAACTTCCGACCCGCTAATAGAAATACCGTGTTATCTGCAGTGCTATTTGTCGAATTTTGCGGATTCAATTGCATTAATAACTTTGTTTCCTATGTTTTCATCAAGATAAACTACAGCAATTGTTAAGTCCTTATTTTTAACAAAACTTGTGTAATTAATAACTTTCATTTTAGTTTTAGGAGGAATATTTATTGATAAAGAGTATTTTGTAAAATCAACATTGCCTATTTTTTTTTGTTGATTTAACGAATCAATTTTTGATTTTTCAAAACCCCTGATATAAGTTCTGTATAATAATCGATTCGATTCATTTACGGCATTAATGTAATCTCCATCAATCTTAGGATCATAATCTGTAATATTTACTAAAAAATAATTGTTATCATCAACTCTGAAAAGTTTTGGCTTCAAATCACTAATATCAATGTCAGTATCGTAGATTTGGTCAATTTTTTCCTTTCCATCATTTAATAATTCTTTAGATTCGTTTGCACTTATTTCTTCAAATCCTTCCGGCAAATTCATTTTGAAGCCAGTATTATTATCAAAGATTTGAATTGGTTTATCAGATTTCTGTCCTTTACAACTAAGAATAGTTCCAATTAGAAAATAAAAGAAAATAGTTTTAATATTCATTTGCGAGGTTTTGGTATTGTATTGCAGATAACGTCCGGGGATTTCTGCAGGCGGGGTTTAAAATAACCGCCTTATCTATTTACGAATATAGTGATAATATCTAAAATAGTGGATTAAAAACTTCGTCCCCGCTTGTAGAAATCTTGTGTTAGCTGCAGTATTTCTTCTCTAATAAGTTTTTAGTTAGAGAGAAATTTTTAGTCAGGTTGATAATTTTTAGAAAGGGTAGAAGTTTACCTCATTAGTTAAGTTAAATTTAAATTTTTCCAATAAATTCCAAAATTCAAGGAAAAGTTTTCCAGTGTGGTTTTTTCCGTGATTGACAGTAAATTTCCATTCCTGTAAATCTCCGCACGAAAATTATAGTCCATTCTTACAGGTGAGATTTCAGTAATTCTAAAGAATTTCGTAAAAAAATCCAATCTTAAAACTCAAAAAAAAAATTGGCTAAAAAAGCGGTGTGGAAATATTGCAGCTAACGGTTGGGTATTTATGCAGGCGGGGTAAAAATACGAAAACTTTATACTTGCTAAAATCTTAATTGATCGCTAAAATCTTCGATGAAAACTTCAGACCCGCTTGTATAAATACCGTGTTGTGTGTAGTTTTTATCGTTTACCAATTATTTTAACTATTGGTTCAATATCTTTATCAACTAAATTCACTCCAAAAACTGCTTTTCCTATTTTTTTAATTTTTCTAATTCTTTGTTCTATTATGTCTGCATTAATTTTCTGTGGCTTTAACTCAAATTGTTCTTTTGCAAGATAAGTTATCATCCCAATTGCAGATAAGTTCTGTGCTAAGTTAAAATCTAGTGTTTCTACGATGATACGAAGTAATTTAATTAAATCGATTGATTCACCTTCTTCAAAGTTTAGGACATCTGTATTCTGGAAGTCTAAATCAGTTAACGCACTTGTCCAATATAAATTTAAATCAGCTCCTTGATTAACAATTAAGGTATTTAATTGAGGTGAGATTGTTTCAGAGAGATGAGTGAATAAGTTTCTCCTAAGTCTAATATATTTTATAGTGTCAATTATTTCTCGTGGTGGAAGAGAGCAGCCAGAGGATGTTAATGTAAGTAAATATTTTTCTTCAAGTTGGTTATCATTCCTCGAAACAAAACTGCTAGGATTGAATAAGCTCAAAACATTCAGACTATCCCTAAGATAGTAGCTTGTGACTTCATAGCTAGTGGAAATATAGGAAGCAAAAGTGAATTTTTGATTTAATTCTTGAAACGTTGGTAAATCTTTTATTTTTACATTTATCCGAGGTGCCATTATATTATCTTGAAATAAATCAGGTGTAAATAAATCTCCTTCTTCGCTTCCAAATTCTTTTAAACGCTTTATTAATTCATTACGATTAAATTGAAAAAAACATAATTGGTCATTCAATGAAGCAAGTGTATCAATATATTTTTTAATTAAAGGTGTTTTCATATTGAGCTATAAACGTTTATTCTGCATTATTTTTATGTTATGTTATTTTGCTTTGTTTGGACTTATTTCCATTAAATAGCTAAAGCGTAAATGGCACTTTTCATTGTATATTTTTTCTTCTTGGACTATCCATTTGTACATTTTAGGATATGCAAATTCCATTATATTAAAAGCTGCAAGCCAAAAAGAACCTCCGAAGTCTTGGAATCGGATATTTTTTTTGGTTTTATCAGTTTTTGAAAGTAAAAATTCTCCAACTTCAATAAATTCATTTTGTTTGTATTTAGAAAAAGTTTTAACTAACGTTCGTTTAGATTTATTGCTCCTATGCGCTACGTAATTCCTTAAAGAATAAAAATCGTCAATATGATTTCCTGCTTCTGCTGATATTTTTTGGAAGGGATTCTTCTTTTCGGTTAAAATCTTTTTACTAATCGATTTTAAATTGCTTACACTCCTTAAATCAAAATATCCTAATCCGTTTAGATAAGCTATACATTCGTCATTACTAATCGTTTTAGGTAATTTTAATTCCAATTCTTGAGAGAGTTGTGAAGTATCTACTTTTAAACATTCACAAATTATTTTCTCTGCATACCATTCCCAATCGCAGATTGTTTTAATTGTAAAAGCTTCGATTATTTCTGAGGCTTCATAATCAGAATATACCTTTCCACGAAGAGCTAAGATTTTGGTAAATAAAAATTCAGCTTGCGAGTGAATTCTCGCCATATACATTATTGTATACTGATAACCGATGGAATTAAATTCCTCAATATTTTTCAGCTCTTTTAATTCGGATTCGGTCATTTTTTTAAATTACACACAACGGCTGGGTATTTATGCAGGCGGGATAAAAATACGAAATCTTTCTACTTGCTAAAAACTTAATTAATCGCTAAAATCTTCGATGAAAACTTCATACCCGCTTGTATAAATACCTTGTTAGCTGTAGTTTTTCATTCAGTTATAAAAGATCTTATTTTTTGATAATTTTTTTTGCTTTCATCTAAAAATGTTAGTCTTATTTGTATTTTATTTCTATTGATAAATAAAAACCCTTTTATTAAAAATTTATCGAGATTTGTTTCTCTTTTATTTATGACATTATTTAATGAGTTTAAATAGATTAGAATTGATGAATTATTGTTGCTATCAAAAAGTTCGGTTTTATTTATGTCTTTTTGTTCAACGTAATATTTCCCGTTTTTGTAAATAATCCCATTATTCTTTTTCAATTCAAGTTTTCCTCGAAATAACATACTTGCTGAGTCAATAAAAATTAATAAAAAAATTAAATTGAGAAGAAGGCAAAAACCCAATAATAAATATTCATTTTCATAAAATAATTCTCCAACCCATCTGAATCTTCCTGACGACGTTGGTTCTCTATGAGATAAATATTCAGAATTTAAACTTATTAAAGTGAAAATTGTAAAAAGAATGATTGATAAACCTAAATATTTTAGAATTTTAAATTTATTATACTTAATTGAAAGCTCTTTCATTCTTTGGCGTTGGTTTGGTAAAATTACAGCTAACGTTTTGCGGCTTTGCGATGGTGCGGATTAATATGAAAAATCTTTCTACTATAAACTAAACTGCGAAATATCTAAAATAGTAAAACTTGCGAAAAACCCGCACTATTGCAAAACCGCTGTTGTGCGTTCGGTTTTTTATTCATTTGGCATTTTCTTTCTAAATTCATAGTATAGATTCCAATTTTTATCTGTCAGGATTTCAAACTGAAAAGGACGACTTTTCCCCGATTTTTCAATTAATTCTAGGGTTTTTCTAGCGTCATTTTTGTCATTGGTTACAAAGTAAAAATTTCTAATTCCTTTGTAAGTGTCACGAAAAACATAGTAGTTTTTGATTTTATTTTCGTTCAAACTATTTTCAATAAAAAACTCAAAATCATTCAATTTTTCTAGTTCTTCATTTGTCGGTAATAATACTTTTCCGTCTTTTTCATATGAAGTTGTGATTTTTATAAAATAACAAAATTCTTCTTTATGTGGAAATCTGTCAAAAGCGGTATTTCCAATTAATAGACACGGAAAATTATTTTTTTGAAAATCAATCGTTTTAAATTCTTCAGGAACAACATACGTATTTCTCTCGATTGCTTTGTCTTTGTCAACATTTCCTACGTCAAAACCATCATATGTTATTTCGTATTTATCGGCTATTTTATACAGTATTTTGTCAAGTTCAAATAAACTTTGTGGATTATGAATTTCTTTCCGTTCGAGATGTAACCAATAACTTTTGTCTACATCTTGATAAACTTCAACGAACTTAAAATTTTGGTTTTTAAGTTCATTTGCTATTTGGTCAAATTTATCTTTTTTGTTTGATGTGAAAAAATATCCCCAAAGCATTTTTTGATTTAAATTACTGCCTTGATTTTCCATATTAGTGAACATTTCTTGAATTTTTTCAATAGAAATCTCCTCACTTTTAGATTGTGAATTAGAATTTCCGCAACCAAAAAGACTTAAAATAAATGTCCACATAAATATTCTTTTCATTTGATATACACTTTTCGTTTCCGCTCTTTTAAACTGACGCACAACGTTTTGCGGCTTTGCGATGGTGCGGCTTAATATGATAAATCTTTCTACTATAAACTAAACTTCGAAATATCTAAAATCTTTAAACTTGCGAAAAACCCGCACTATTGCAAAACCGCTGTTATCTGTAGTATCTTTAAAATTCAATATGCATTAAAACTTTACAACCATTATTTTCATCGATACCATATTTTTTGCCAATTTTACTTTCCTCTACTAAAATTAGATTTTTAGAAACTAGAGTTGGAACTAAAATTAAATTTTCAAAATAATCCTTGTAAGCAAAGAAATTAGCAATTCGATATTTAGGTGTAATATTTATTTCACTATAATTATACTCATTTTCGTGTTTTTTATATAATTGCACTGTTGTATAGTTTATTCCATTATGAAAACTTAAAATATATTTTCCGTCATCTAATATTTGTGGGAATTCGTCAGTGAAGATAGAAATATTATTTTTTTCATTAAAAATTAAGAATCCGGCTATTTCAAATCCAGAAACTTTAAAAATAAAAAAATTAGACTTTTTATCAACCAATAAAAATTTCACGTTACATGTTTTTGTTTCCGTAAGTTTATTATTAAAAAACGAATTAAACTTTGCGCAAGAATCTTTAAATACTTTAGGAAATTTTAATTTAAATTCATTTAAAAGTTCGGTATTTTCCGAATATTTATTTTCCTCAAAATTAACTTTTTTTGTTTCGTAAAGTTTAAAAATTTCTTGATTTAGAAACTCAATTTTTACCGTACCAGTTGATTTAGTTGAATAAGAGAAATTTGCACATTTTTCACCTTCAAAGGGATTTACTATTTGTGAATTAACGATTTCAAATATTAAAGTGAATATAATAACTAAATATTTAACCATAATTGTGGAATGATATTGCAGATAACGGTTGGGTATTTATGCAGGCGGGATAAAAATACGAAAACTTTATACTTGCTAAAAACTTAATTAATCGCTAAAATCTTCGATGAAAACTTCAGACCCGCTTGTATAAATACCGTGTTAGCAGATGGCCTTTTCCGCTATGTTGATACATTTATCAAAGGAATTAAGAATGTCTTGAAGTTTTATTAATAAATCTTTCGTGTCAATTTCTAAATTGGGAATTTCACTCACATCAAATTTTTCTTTATCATTGAATCTTGGCCAAAAAATGAAATTATAAAAATAGTCCCAAAGTCCTTTTATTAATTCGTTGTCTGCATAAATTTGTAGGTAATTGTTTCGTTCATCTTGATTTATAAAGTCATCATATAAATTTATAAAATTTGCAAAATCTTCAAATGTATTTATATCTAAAGAACCTTTTTTAATATTATTTGATACCGAAATAAGATTATAAGTGTTATCTGCAATTAAATCAACTTTCGTTAAACCGTCTACCCAAAGTTTAAAGTTTTCGGATATGGTTAGACTATCAATTTGTGATAGCAATGTTGAATATAAATTTACTAGAGATGCAACAGCAAGAATTTCTCCGCTTCTATATGTCAACAGTCGATCAGTACTTGCTTTGTCTGTATCAGTGTACCAAACTAAAAATAACGGATGTTCAAAATTCGGTGAACAATATTTTATTATCCAGTAAGAATAATCTTCATTTTGTTTGTTCGATATTGTTTTGTTATTCGCTGTTGTCATAGGCTTTCTGCCAACGGTTGGGTATTTATGCAGGCGGGATAAAAATACGAAAACTTTCTACTTACCAAAAACTTAATTAATCGCTAAAATCTTCGATGAAAACTTCAGACCCGCTTGTATAAATACCTTGTTATGCGGCGTTATTTTCTGCTTTTTATTAGCTTCTTTTTCAGTTTTCTATATTTTCTATATTCAGAATAATTTTCGGCAGTCAATATTTTAACAGCACTCCAGGCAACACCATCTCTTGTCCAGGTAAAATAGGGAACTTCACTCACAAATTTTTCTCGATTCGTTTTATAATCTATTATTTTATCTATTTCCGTTACAAAAATATTTATTTTGTCAGATTCCAAAAATTTATTTTGCGATGTTGGTGTCCAATAATGTTTGTAGGAATAATTTATCCCATTTTTGTTTTCCAATTTATAAGTGATTCCGTCAAAACCAAAAGTCCATTCTTTGAGGCGATTATCACTTGGAATATCGTTTATTTTTAAGGAATCAATTAACTTATTAATTTTATAAACTTGACTTTCATTTAATTTTATTTCCCGAATAAAAACTTCTCCTGTTTTACTATTATCCCATATTTCATCCGCATAAATTAAATACTTATTAGAAATTTCAGATAATTCTAAATAATATTTGTCCGAACTAAATCTGAAAAAGTTAGAATTTCCTTCGGGTTTTAGTAAGTTCAGTTTTTCAACAATTGGTTTTTCATATTTATAATAATGAAGAGTATCACTATCATTAGTCAATTCATAATTAAGTGCTTTTTGTCCAAAAACAAAAACTGAAAGAACTGAAAAATATATCAAAAATGTTGATTTCACGAGGTCTGGATATAATGACGCATAACGTTTTGCGGCTTTGCGATGGTGCGGCTTAATATGATAAATCTTTCTACTATAAACTAAACTTCGAAATATCTAAAATCTTTAAACTTGCGAAAAACCCGCACTATTGCAAAACCGCTGTTATCTGTAGTATCTTTAAAATTCAATATGCATTAAAACTTTACA
>NZ_JSYL01000024.1 GCF_000812865.1 Kaistella jeonii
ACATCCGTATCTGAAATCTCTTTTTGGACTTTATCCTCAAATATCAATGCAGAATTTTGTAAAAACTCTTGTTTCCAGATAGAGATCTGGTTGGGATGCAATTCAAACTTCAATGCCAATTGCTGCAGTGTTTCTCTTTCTTTTAAAGCCTCAATTACTACCTTGGCTTTAAAACTACCATCAAATTTCCTTCTAATTTTTCTCATGTTTTTTCCGACTATTTAAAGTTAATAATTTCAACTTAAATAGTGGTCTAGATTTTCAAGGGTATTATATACAGGAAAATGTTGGAAAACAAATGTATGGCATTGTCGTATATTCAACTTATGATTCTGCATTAGAGGACAAGGTAGCTCATTTCACAGATGTTTTCATAGTTGATTCGGAAATTACATCTGAAGAAGAAATACAAATAATTGAAAATAAAATAAATGAATATGCTAAAAAAATAAAAAGTTCCAAAGTTATTGATAAGAAACTTAAATGCTTTGATACAACGAAAGAAGTACATCAATATATTGAGTATTTTCGTAGAGGATTATCATATCGACCAACTGACATAAGTACTTTTGACTCTATTGCAAACTATACACTTGAAAGGGCAGTTTTAAGAAACTATTACAATATGGGCGAATAACACCACAGCTAACAGCGTATTGGCAATAGTGCGGAGGAATCGGTAGTTTAACCATTTTAGATATTCCGAAAATTAGTTTATAATAGAAAGATTTGGCATATTAATCCGCACCATCGCCAATACGCAAAACGTTAGGCGCTATTTTAAAAAAACTAATATGATAAGAATTTTAATTTTTTCTATAACATGTTTTTTACTTCTTTCAGGTTGTAAGAGTAAGAACAATGATCAGGAGATGAAAAATGATGTATCTAATTATTTTATGTCGATTAAAAAAGGTGATACCGCGGAAACTAAAAAATTATTCTCTGAAAATGGTCAAGATAATAGTGGTATTGTACCAGCAAATATTTTTTTCATAAAATCAAACTATAAAAGAATTAAACCAGATTCAATAATAAAAAGTATGAAAATTGAAGATTCATATATAATTAGCCCGAATATAAAATCTAAAAAAATTGAATTCGTACTTAACGCTGAGACTGATAGTCTAAAAATTGTGAAACCTTTAATAATGACTTTTGAATTTCCTGTTCCATACAAAAAAAACTCTATGACATTGTGGATCCAAAATATGTTTGAATGGAGAGATAATAAAACTGATATAAAAAGATATAAAAATTAAATTGAAATTATCGGAAAAAAACATCGCCTAACATGGTATTTCTACAAGCGGGGTCGAATTTATAATTAAGAAGATTTTCGATATTTTCACTATTTTAGCAAGTAGAAAGGGTTTGCATTTTAAGCCCCGCCTGCAGAAATACCCAACCGTTAGGCTACATTGTATGAAAATCACACTTCCTTTAACAATTTACGGAAAATATCAAACTGATTTTTCATACGCAGAAATCATAAATATTCTCGATAAAAAAACCTCTGAAAAATATTTATTAGGAATGAAAATTGACAAATATGAATACGAAGAAAATAATAAAACTATAAAAATTCAACGTTATTCTATTGGTTTGGACGCTTTTTTGGAATCATTTCCATTAATAAAAATGAAAATTGAAAATGAAAATTCCATGGTTGCAAATGTAAAAATTACTCCAAGTTATTTCAGAATTCTTTTTTTTGCAGTTTTTGTTATTGTTTTTATTCCTGCTGCATTTTTTGCTGAAAAATGGACAATAAATGACATACTACGAACACCAACTTTACCTGAAAGATTTCTTTTTTCACTTGCTGGAATAATACCTGGGATATGGTGTTATTTTCAATTTATAAGACCGATTAAGAAAACTGAAAAGTGGTTAATTGAAAAACTAAAACTGCAAAAATTATAAAACAACGTCGCCTAACAAGATATTTCTATTAGCGGGGCGGAAGTTTCTATCATAAAGATTTTCGCTAATTGTTCAATTTATTATATTTACAAAGACCTGTTATAAAAAGTCCCCGCCAACAGAAATACCAAACCGTTATCACTCATTTTAACAACATCCGCCAATATGAACGAACTTTTAAAGCAAACATTAAATGAATATTTTTCAGACTTCAAAAAATATCATCTTATAATTTTAATTTGTTTTGCTGCTTTAATTGCTCTTCTACAAATTCTGCAGACATATATTCTATCAACAAAGATTGAAAAATTTAAGGCACAACTAAAAAAATCCGAAATAAGATTTTCTAAATACAACGAATTGCAAATTTCCGCATTAAGAAAAATCTACCATCAACTTGCAACATTCCAATTAGCCAATAACCTCATTTTCAATACTGATCTAAATTCTTTTGGTCACACAAAATATAAAACAAGAATAAACGAGTGGATTAGAATTTATGTAGAATGTTCAAGTGAATTTGCTCGAGAAAAAATTTTATTGACTCAAGAAATTAAAACTTTGTTTTCGCAAACAATTTCTGATTTTGAAGATGTGAAAAAAATTTTAATTGATGAAAAGCATAATCTTGATTATTATGAAATGGAACATTCTGGGAATTGGAATTTAATGTATGACCTTGAAGAGGATGAACTTTACAGTATCGGTTTAAAAATTGGAAAACTAAAGGAAAAATCGTCAATAAATAATTCCGATGTACATATTCGACTATTACGTGAAAAAATAGAGGAAGTTTTTCAAAAAATGGAATAAAAACGAGTGATAACACGGTATTTATACAAGCGGGTCTGAAGTTTTCATCGAAGATTTTAGCGATTAATTAAGTTTTTAGCAAGTAGAAAGTTTTCGTATTTTTATCCCGCCTGCATAAATACCCGGACGTTATGGGCAATGCTAACAAATATTGTTTTCAAAATCAAATTACAGATTAAAATAGATGAAGATCATTTTCAAATACGGAAGTTTAATCGTGTTAATTTTAATTTTTCTATTGAAAACACAAAGATATTCAGACTTCTTGGCGTCAAATGATATTCTGAAAACAATAGGAATAATTGCTGTTCTCATTTTTCTAAACTTTGTAATTATCTATATTTACGAGTCAAAAAGTAAAACAAAACATAGATCGACAAACGTGTTGGTGATAATATTTTTACTTTTAATTACATTAAATATATTTTTCAATTATCTTCAATTCAAAAAAGAAATTTGGAAAGAATACTATGTTCCTAACAATTATTTCTTGAAAGTAAAAGGGTATGAGATCAAACTTTACAAAGACAATTCTTATGAAATAAACGAATATTGGCATGGCGAAAGCCAACATTACTTTGGAAAATATAATTTTGTAAATGATACTTTAAACATAAATGATAAAAACATTGAAACAAAAACTGAATCCCAACTAACGTCACAATATCAATTTAACAAATATTCAAAAGAATTTGAGCCGTTAGAAAATGGATTTAAAAACTTGAAAAATCGTGAGAAATAGCACTGCCCATAACACGGTATTTCTATTAGCGGGGCGGAAGTTCCTATCATCAAGATTTTAGCTAATTGTTCAATTTGCTATATTTACAAAGACTTGTTATAAAAAGTCCCCGCCAACAGAAATACCCAAACGTTGTAGGAAACCTTTCAGAAAAATATCGCATAACAAGAAGTGACAATCTAAATGATGAAAAAATGGAAAACAAAGAACAAGATGACAAATTTTTCGTTGTAGATGGTGCAAAATGTATGTGCGACAAGGGAACAATTCCTGCAACTCTAAAAGTTACTTCGCATACTAAAACTATTTTCAATAGTGCAGATTCCGACAAATGGGCTGCAACTGAAGAAGATGTGCAATTTAAAGAAGGTGCAACTTGTTTTGGAAGTTGTGCAATAAAAAACAATAATCCTTGTAGTTTTGTTCCCGTAGGAAAATGGTTGAAACCATACGAAAAAGTAAAAATATTAGAAAAATCTGCCATCATTGAAACTTCATTACTTATGTGTTCAGTTGGTGGAAAAATTACGGTGAAAAATCATGGACAAACTGCTGAAATTGGAAATTCTCATGTTCAGAAAGCAGATGCAAGAGTGATGAATGTTTTAAATCCTTTCATGGATTTTGAAGAATTCCAAGCAGATTTCGACGAAAACCAATATTACAATTAAATTATGGGAAACATTTTAAAAGGAATAAATGGAGAACGTTTTCCCGTAATCGGAAATGTCAAAGAATACAACGTAACTTTTTCGGAAGGATTTGATATTACTTCTATAAAAGATGATGAAATTCTGTGGCAAGTTTACTGGGCAACCGGATTTAGTGAATACGAAAAAGTTCCTTTTTCGGGACAAAAGAAAGGACGAAAAGCTACCTATAAATTTTTACAAAATTTACTGAATAAAAATCTTCAAATTAAAGCGACTTACAAAGATGAAACCGTAGAATTACATGTTACACCACAAGCAAATGGAGAAGTAAAAATCATAGATGTATTTTTCACAGATTTAGATTATAAAATTTTGCAGGATTCACCAAAATATTTGAACAGCGTGAATCTACAGATTTATACACTTAATATGCTTGGAAAAGCGGTAGAATTTAAAATTTATAATACAGCAAACGGACAAGATATTGAAGTTGCAAAAAGTAGGGAACCTCTGGTAATTGTACAAAAAAATGGAATTGTAAAAACAAAAAGTGCCGTACTTTTACACCAAGGAATGGCTATCCAAACACAACAAAATCTTTCTGCTGAAGAGCATCAATACAAAGTAAAAGTTTGGGAAAGTGGCAAGGAAGACAATTTCTACGAAGAAGAATTGAAGGTGAAAAATGAAAGTGGAAGTTTTAGTGTACCGAAAAACGCACAAAGTCCTGTGAAAACAGGAACTTCGGAAACTGTGAAACCGAAAGAAAAAACCGAAGATGATAAAAAATGTTTTTGTCAAAAAGAATTTTCGGAAGATGATATAAAATCTTTTTATAATTCTAAAAAACTTTTTACTCATAAACTATGTCCACTACCAGAAAATCAGAAAACCTATGCGGAATTTACAAAGGCTCTTAATACTGCAATGAATTTATATGATATCAATACTTGTTTAAGAAAAGCCCATTTTTTAGCACAAGTGCAAGTAGAATCTGATAGTTTAAATACAACGATTGAATACGCAAATGGATGGGATTATGATTATTCTACTCATTTAAAAGGATACAATGAATTTAAACCTTATGCTAACTATAAAAAGGATAAAAAATTAAGTGCTGAAATTCACAAAAAATATACATCTGCAGAAATAAAAAAATTACAGAGAGAATACAATAGATACTTTGAATGCTTAAAACATAAAAATGATGAAAAAGGAGATGGTCCAAAATACAAAGGAAAAGGATTATTACAGATAACTTGGAAAGATACATACATAGCATACTTTGATTATATTAAACATCCTGAATATTTACCTAATCCTGATATCGTTGCTAAAAATATTACAAATGCTTGCGATGCATCTGCTTGGTATTGGAAGTTTCATTCAATTTGGGGTAATCTTAATCTCGCAGCGGATAGAGATGATATTTATTACATTAGTATTGGAGTAAATGGCGGTTTTAATCATTTTGATGTAAGAATTAAAAATGTTAAGAAAATATTAGAATTAATGAAAGTAAAAGAAAGATGTAAAAATATTAGTAGTCTAGAAAAAGATTTAGCAAAATATAAATATTCAACAAGTAAAATGAAAGAAAAACAATATGGAAAAGATCATAAAAGCACTTTCGAAAAATACGATGATAAATAAAACAGCGGTTTTTACGACATTTTTATTTGCAAATTTGATATTTGGACAAAACAAAATTGTTCAAGATTTCAATTTAGATAATGTAAAAGATGTTATGAATTATAAATGTTTTAGAGTACAAGATTTTATTACAGAGCCGTATTGTCAAGTAACAATAGTTTTGGGTAAAACAAATAAAAAATATATATTCAATTTAGGATATGTTTCTGATCCTACAATTGGAAGCTATGGAAGAGGTAATATTTACCTTTTTGACTCGTCAGATGACACAGAATATACAAGAGAATATAATTATTCTAAAAAATATTGTGATTGGATTTTGACAAGCGACGTAGAATTGTTAAAATATAAAAACGACAAGGAAGTCAGTCTTTTGCCCAAAAAATATTTAGTTGGTATTGGGGGAAAAAAATATCCAATTTTAAAGAAAAAATCAAAAAAATAAATTATTCAGCAGATTTAAAGAAAATTCCGAAACAAGTTTGGGAAAGAGCCAAATGAATTTCTGCAAATGAAAATTATGCTTCAAAATTCCACAACTTTGTAAAAATAAAAAAAACAAAATAATGTTAAAAAAGGCATCCTACAACATGGTATTTGCAAAAAAAGCCCCGAAATTATATTGCGCATAGGGGCTTTCTTCGCAAATACCCAACCGTTGTAGGATATGCTATGACAACTTTTCCCCGAAAGAAACATTAAAATAAAACCTGTCAAATTGTAACTTTTAAATTACCTTTGTGAAATGAAAGTAAGAAAAGTTATTGCTTTTAAAAATTATTTCCAGGATTTTATTTCGAGCCAAGAAATTAAGGTTCAAAATAAG
>NZ_JSYL01000025.1 GCF_000812865.1 Kaistella jeonii
AACTCTTCGATTGAGGGTGGGAATAACCAGTTTTGTTGTTGATTATAATCTTTAAACTTAATATTCATATCATTGATTATCAATACTTAAAGATAATAAAATCTGATAAATCAACCAAAAAACATACAGGAAAAAATACAAAAAAACCGCCTCAGTATTGAGACGGCTTCCTAATCGTTAATCTCAAAAAATTTATTCAACAATAAACTTGGTAGATTGATTTTCTGTCTTTAAAATATAGGTTCCTTTTTCTCTATTTTTCAAAGTTATTTTTTTCAAAGTTTTCAGATCCTGATTGATGGTCTGGATTAATCGACCATCGATTGTATAAATCTGCACCGTTTTTACTTGATCTAAACCATAACCTGAAACATGCAATTCCCCATTTCTAACCGGATTAGGATAAATAGAAATTTTCTGATTAAAAGCAGCAACATCACTTGTAGAAAGCGTAGAAGTCCAGATCATATTCACCCATTCCGGATGATCGATGAAAGGATTTCTATTTTTTTGTCTCACGTAAACGGCGTTATTTCTATCGATTTCTTTTTGTGAAACAGGATCTTGAGCGGACCATTTTAACAATAAATTGATGAACCATTGCTTATATCCTCGGTCAACCGTTCCGTCTAGAGGATTTCCTGCACTTTGATAAGGGGTAAAAGAAGATAATTTGTCTTCATAACGGGTGATAAAAAACAAAGACATTCTTGCTAAGTCACCTTTGAATTCATCGATCGGTTCGAAGATCGTTCCACCATATCCTGGAAAAGTACAGGTACCTAATTTTGAACCATTTGTTGAAGTCCAAGTTGCTACACTTGCTTCTCCATAAGGGTAATTTGACCGCTGACCGTTCACATAATAATCGGTCGGAATTACAAAGTGCGCGTCATTTGCCATTGGTACTGCGCTTTGACCGCCAAAAAAACTTTTCGGTACAGAGTGCTCGCGGTTGTAACAACTGTTTTCGCTGTTCGCACCGTTTCCACACTGGTTTCCACCATCTGCAACCCGTCCTAATTTATATTCGTAAGCATCCGGACCTGCTGGTCTTTCCGAATACATATCCAGAAGGGTATTGTTATTTTCATAATAAACATCTCTGTCCGACGTAAAATAAGTTTGCCATAAACCGCCGGTTCCGCTTCCGTAACCCAGATCTAAGGCTCCATTGGAGATAATCACGTTGAGTTTTGTTTTCAGGGCGTAACCTGTTAATCCCGCAGTTCCGTCATAATAATTGGCGGGAGCTTGCGCGAAAGTGATGGTGAATAATCCACCAAGTAAAAGAGTAACAATTTTTTTCATTGAATGATAACTAAATTAGGGCGTCAAAGTTAGTCAAAAAATGAATCGGTAGTTGTCGTTTGGATTTTTTTTATTGATCTAAAATCTAAAGATTTGCATTTTTAAATTTTTAATAATAAAAACTAGCGTCATCAGCGAAATCTATGGGTGCTTACAATTTAAATTCAAAAAAACTTATTGAATCTTAAAAAACGACTTATTGATTTTAGAGAAAATCCAGGAAACACCAATTCCAAAAATACCCGAAGTCAATGCTACAATCACGTAATTCATCAGTCGGATTCGAACCGGAAAAGGAAGGTCGGTATTTTCACCTGCTTTGAAAAATCCAGTCACCATTTGCAAATAGCTGATCGCACTTCCCAAAATTAAACCGCTCAACAATCCAAAAGTTACAATGAGGATTCCGGTGAAGAAATATACATTTCGGAGGGATTTTAAGTTCATTCCTAATGAAATCAAAGATTTCGCCTGTTCCTTTTTATCGAGTTGTAGAATAATGATCGCTCCTGCCAAATTAAAAGTCGTGATAAAAATCACCAGCATAAAAATAAGGTAGATAAAGAGTTTTTCCGTATTGATCATCTTCCAGAAGGCGGCATTTTCTTCCGATTTCGTCTTGATGTCGTATTTGTTGCCCAAAAGTTTTTGCAGATGATCTTTTACAGCATCTGTATTTTCAGGATTTTTTAATTTAATAACAATTTGATACGCCGATTTTTTTGGCAAATTCAGCAATTCCCGCGTGAGTTCTATGGGTGCAATGATCGTATTATCCAGCTGATCATTCCCCGGAAAAACACCCGACACAAAAATTTCCCTTTTATTGAAAATGTCTTTTTCCGCGCTGATCATTCCTGTACCGGGTTTCGGCATCAAAAGTTCCGCAAAATCAGTCGTCTCCCCAATTGGAATTGCCAGTCGGTTGTCCAGTTTGTTTTCCAGTAAAACTTCATTCGAATATTTAAAACTCGGATAAGTACCGTAGAAAATATTTTTATTGATCGGATTCACAAAAATGTACGCAGAATCTACGCCGCGCAAATTTGCAATATCACCATTATCCCGAAAATTGATATAAACTTTCTCCTCAATTACTTTAGAAAAATGAAGAATATCTTTAGTGGATTCTAAGATTTTGGTGGCTTTGTCGATATCAGGAAGTGTTTTTCCCTCCTTGCTTGTCACCGTAAGGTCAGAATGCAGATTCGCGATCAGATCCTGATTCAGATCTTCCAAACCAGAAAAAACAGAAATAATAATAAACATCGCCGTCACTGCAACCATCATCGCCAAAGCAGCCAGCCACGTAATAAATGTGACTGCAGTGCTTCCTTTTTTTGCCAAAAGGTATCGGGTTGCAATATAAAAAGCCGTGTTCTTCAAAGAAAATAAACTTTAAAACAGATTATAGAATAGGATTGTCGCCTTCGCCTCTCAATTCTTTTTCAATTTTTTCCACATCGTCCAAAGTCGTGTCCAGATAAAAATTTAGTTCCGGAATGATCCGCACCTGTTTCCCCATTTTCTGACCGATAAAATTTCTGTAATGTGCTTTATTCACCAGAATTTCTTTCATAATGTCTTTCCGGAATTCTGTCGGGAAAATGCTCAAATAAATCTTCGCGATACTCAAATCAGCCGTTACTTTCACATCTGAAACCGATACCAAAAAGGATAGCTTACTTTCCGAAGCCTGTTTGCGGAACAATTCTGCAAAATCTTCCTGTATAATCTGTGCGACTTTTTTCTGTCTGTTGCTTTCGTTCATGGCGCAAATTTACTATTTTTGTTTCAATTATTTGGGCGTGCCCTTTTTTTTGCCAACGCTAAAATCCACCCCCAAAAAAAGGTCGGTTTCCGTGCAGTCGCTTTTTTCCGCCGCCGCAAAACCTACCGCAAAAAAAGAGCTCCAACAATGCACTTCACCCTCACGCAAGATCGCGCTAAAAATTAAAGTAAGATAGATCACCCATTACCAATTACCCATTACCAATTGCTGATTATTCTTCATCCAACATCTAACATCCAACATCCAACACCCATGAAAATTGAACACCTCGGAATCGCCGTAAAATCCTTAAAAACCTCCGACGAATTATTCGCCAAACTCCTGGGAAAAGAAAACTACAAACAGGAAGCCGTGGAAAGGGAAGGAGTCACCACTTCCTTCTACGAACTCGGAGAATCTAAAATCGAACTTCTCGAAGCTACGAATCCCGAAAGTCCCATTGCCAAATTTCTCGACAAACGCGGGGAAGGAATTCATCATATTGCTTTCGGCGTAGAAAATATTCAAACCGAGATCGAACGCCTAAAAAAAGCCGGATTTATCTTCATCTCTGAAGAACCCAAAGACGGCGCCGATAATAAACTCGTCATTTTTCTCCATCCAAAATCGACAAACGGTATTTTGGTAGAGTTGTGTCAGGAGAAACCTGCGGTTTAAGAGCCATGTAGGGACAAGTCGAGACTTGTCCAATAGCACCCGGAATTGAATGGTCAATTTCAATTTACTCAGATCCAATCAAGAAGACGACGTCAAAAACCTTTGGATCTTTGCGTAAGAAATCTATTTACATTACACCAAACACCAAACACCAAACACCAAACACCAAACATCAAACATCAAACTGACTTGTCCTAAAATAGGTTTACACAAAAAAGTGTAAAAATGAATCAAGAAAGTATAGCCATTTTAGGACAGTGGCGTAACAACAAGCTGTATTTCACAGATCATGAGAAAAAGTTGATTATCGAAGATTATCTCTCTGGGAATGAGACCAAGCAAACAGTTTATAGC
>NZ_JSYL01000026.1 GCF_000812865.1 Kaistella jeonii
TTAATCGGTTTAAAATAAAAATTTTCAATTGGTGTTAATTCTCTCAATTGATTTAAAATAAAATCGTAAATTGCTTCCAGGTTATTCATACTGTATTAGATTGGTAGTCAATACAATATACGATTTTTTATCGTATTATGAATAACCTTTTATAATGCACTACGGGTTAATTTTATTATTTATAACGTCGAACAGCGTAATCTCCCGAATAATAGGGAGATTTTTACTTAAATTTCTAAAGTAAATTATTCTGTTAAAAAATTCTTAATTCTAGTGAAAATCATTATATTTGCCGACTATAATTTTAATGTTGTAAACTATTAACAATGCAAGGAAAAGGACTTATTACGCTGGTTGCGGTTATTCTGGGACTTATCTGTCTTAATGAATTGTTACCAACTTGGTATGCTGGTAAAATTGAAAAACAAGCCACCGAGTTTGCTGGGAACAATCCCGAAAAGTATAAAAAAGAATTGGCAAGACTTTCTAAAGACACTCTGAATCTCGGTTTTACAAAATTGTATTATTCCAGAGCAAAAGAGAGAGAAATGAAGTTAGGTCTGGATTTGAAAGGCGGTATCAACGTTCTTTTGGAAATTAACCACAGAGATTTGGTAAACGATTTGACCAACTATTCTACCAATCCAATATTGATCGAAACTCTTAACAGAACCGATAAAGATCAGAAAAATTCTACGAAAGCTTACATTGAGAATTTCTTTACAGAATTCGAAGCAGTAAACGCAGAAAAGAAAACCAACCTTAAACTGGCAGATCCGGAAATTTTCGGAAATACCAACCTTAGCGAAATTAAATATAATACGACTGATGCAGAGGTAAAAAACATCATCCGTAGAAAAATTGAAGCTTCTGAAGGCGCTGCTTACGAAGTAATCAGAACCCGTATCGATAAAATGGGGGTTACTCAACCGAACGTTCAAAAAGTTCCGGGAACAGGAAGAATCTCTGTAGAAATGCCGGGAAGTAAAGATATTGATCGCGTAAAGAAAATGCTTCAAACTTCGGCAAAATTACAATTCTGGGAAGTTCAGCAACCACAAGAAATTTTGCCTTATTTCGAGCAGTTAAATGCTTTGATCTCTGCGAAAGGTGATTCTATCGGTGTTCCAAAAACGACCAATTTGGTAAGTTTGATGCAGTTAAATTCATTAAGAGCAAATGGAGTAGGAAACATTAAACTTTCTGATACTGCGATTGTAAATAAAATTTTGAATTCTGATCTGGCGAAAAAACTTCGTCCGACCAACATTAAATATTCACAATTTGTTTGGGGTTACAAACCGGAAGCGAATGACGAAAATAATTTGGTTTTATACGCACTTAGAGGAAACATCAATCAGAAAGCTCCTGTTGATGGTGCTGTAGAATCTGCGAGAGTGAACTACGACGAAATGGGTAGAGTAGTTGTAGACATGCAAATGGATTCAAAAGGTTCGAAAGACTGGAAAACCATGACTGCGAAAAACGTGAACAAACCTGTTGCCGTAACTTTAGATAATATCGTTTATACCGCACCAAATGTTGTTAATGAAATTCCAAACGGAAGAACACAGATTTCTGGAAATTTCTCTCAACAGGAAGCACAGGATTTAGTAGATGTTTTAGGAGCAGGTAAACTTCCGGCGAGTGCTAAAATTGTTCAGGCCGATGTTGTAGGACCTTCATTGGGAGCAGAATCGATCAATGCAGGAATCCTTTCATTCATCATTGCATTTTTAGTAATTGTCGCTTATATTATTTTCTATTATGGTGGAGCCGGTGTTTTTGCAGTAATTGCAATGATCATCAACTTGTTCTACATTTTCGGAATTATGGATTCGGTTGACGCGACTTTAACTTTACCTGGAATTGCAGGTATTGTACTCTCGATGGCAATGGCGGTCGATACAAACGTAATTATTTATGAACGTACCAAAGAAGAACTCTTCGCCGGTAAAAATATTTTAGAAGCTTACAGAGATGGTTTCAAACACGCACTTTCGGCGATTATCGATGGTCACTCAACTACCCTTTTAACTGCTTTAGTTTTGTACGTTTTCGGAACGGGACCGATCAAAGGATTCGCGGTAACATTGATTATTGGTATCTTAATGACTTTCTTTACTTCCGTATTATTATCCAGAGTGATGATTTTCGCAAGATTAAATAAAGGAAAAGGACTTTCAGTTTGGACACCACTAACTAAAAATCTTTTCAGAAATGTTTGGATCGATTTTATTGGAAAAAGAAAATATGCTTATATCATTTCTGCAGTTCTTACCATTGCGAGTCTTATTTCAATGAAAGTAAATGGCTTTAAATATGGGATCGATTTCACAGGAGGTCGTAATTACGTAGTGAGATTTGATAAACCTGTTGATGCAGATAATATTGAAAAATCCTTAATAAAACAATTCCAGACAGCAGATGGTAAAAATTCTGCCGTTGAAGCAAAGACTTTTGGAAGCGGTAATCAGTTAAAAATCTCTACAGATTATCTAATTGATGATGAATCATTAAAAGCCGATCAAACCATAGAACAGAAATTATTCGAAGGTCTGAAAGCAAATCTCCCGGCGAACTTAACATTAGCACAATTTAAATCTGCAGACGTCGATCATGCGGGAATAGTGTCTTCTACCAAAGTGGGACCAACCGTTGCTGATGATATCAAGACGGGTGGAATGTATGCTGTAATTGCAGCTTTGGGTGGGATTTTCCTCTATATTCTAATGCGTTTCAGAAAGTGGCAGTTCTCCTTGGGAGCAGTTGTTGGTCTAGCGCACGATGCGATTATCATTTTGGGAGTTTATTCATTGCTCCATAAATATATGCCGTTCAACATGGAGATCAACCAGGATTTCATTGCGGCAATTCTAACCGTTTTGGGTTATTCCATCAATGATACCGTAATTGTATTTGATAGAATTCGAGAATATTTGAGGGAGAAAAAATCCCTTACTTTGGCAGGATTGTTTGATGATTCAATTTCCAGTACTTTGGGTAGAACCTTCAACACCTCATTCACCACGATTTTAGTTATTTTGGCCATCTTTATTTTCGGTGGAGATAACTTGAGAGGATTTATGTTCGCGTTACTTTTGGGTATTGCGTTCGGAACGTACTCGTCCATCTTTGTATCTTCAGCAATCGCTTATGATTTCTTGAAAGGAAAAGGAGGAAAAGAAGAAAAATTACATGGTAGAACATCAGTAGATGTCGAAGTCATTGACAAGAGAACAAAGAAATAATTTTCTTTAATAAATACAGATAGTCCTTCGAAAGAGGGACTATTTTTTTGTGCAATATTTTTTATTGGGCAGCTGTTTCCGCCTTCCACTCCCACTTTTTTTATAATTGTCTTCGGCTTTGCTCAGCCAATAATAAAAAAGAGTTCCGTTCAAGTCGGGCTGCAAGTTCCGCTCCTCAAATAAAAATTCTGTTCTCAAATTGGCATCGGAAGCGAAGGCGTTAAGAAAAATTGATAGGAAAACGTCAAAAAATTTCTTTGTGCGAAGCGCGCAATAATTTTAATACTCATGAAAAAATCTTCTATCGCGCTAGTTCAGAAATTTTAGGTTTTGTATCAATTTTTTAGCCGCAGTTTCCAAGCCTTGAATTTTTGGTTATTTTGTTTCAAGACAAAGAACATAGAAAAAACGCGAATAAATAATTAAAAGACTATTCCCTTCACAAAATTACACCACTGAAAAAGGATAGATTTGAAATCATTAAATCGAAATTTAAAACCGGCATCGGAAGCGTAGGCGTTAAGAAAAATTGATAGAAAACCGTTAAAAAATTTCTTTGTCCGACGCGCGCAATAATTTTAATACTCATGAAAAAATCTTCTATCGCGCTAGTTCAGAAATTTTAGGTTTTGTATCAATTTTTTAGCCGCAGTTTCCAAGCCTTGAACTTTTGGTTATTTTGTTTCAAGACAAAAGAACAAGAAAAAAGCGAGTAAATAGTTAAAAGACTATTCCCTTCACAAAATTAAAAAAATGAAAAGGCTAGATATGAAATCATTAAAATCCGAATCTAAAACCGGCATCGGAAGCGTAGGCGTTAAGAAAAATTGATAGAAAACCGTTAAAAAACTTCTTTGTCCGACGCGCGCAATAAATTTAATACTCATGAAATAATTTTCTATCGCGCTAGTTCAGAAATTTTTGGTTTTGTATCAATTTTTTAGCCGCAGTTTCCAAGCCTTGAATTTTTGGTTATTTTGTTTCAAGACAAAAGAACATAGGAAAGGAATAAATATTTTCGAGATCCTTCATTCTTCACAATGGCAAAAGAATATTTTTAAAACTCTTCCAAATACGACGCATAAAAAACAAA
>NZ_JSYL01000027.1 GCF_000812865.1 Kaistella jeonii
CGATCAATTTAAAATCAGAAATAATTATGCAAAATCTTTTAATGGTTTTAAAACCAGAATATTAAGTAAAATAACAGCATTAACATTTATCCAACTTGTAAACGTATTTGTCTTTAAAAGAAATATGAACAATATTAAAATCTCAATAATTTAATAATGCACTACGGGTTGCTTATAGTCATCAAGACCATTATTCGATAGATGGTTATTAGTTTCTATTTCTGTTTTTACTTCTGTCTCGTTTTCATAAGCACCACCAATATCACAATGCACACCTGGAAAATTTTTCTCAATTCCAGTTTTCATTCGCGTTAACCGAAAGTTTTTTCTGTGCTCATCTTGTGCGGTAAAATGTACTGCTTTAGTTACCCTTAAAGAGTTCAGGTTTAATTGTGCAACATCATTTTTAAACAAGTCATTTTTTAAACTTCTCGCTATATTTATTTTTAAAATCACACCGTTATCATAGGTTTCTTCATAAGAGCAAACGGTTTCATAAATTCCTAAAAAACGATTAGTAACAGACAGACCTTCTAATTCTTCGAGGCTTAAAACACCTTCGCTTATTAAATAATAGCCAAGCAAACCACGCACAGGCATTTTGCCATCTTTTACCGCAGATGCATCTACAGCATGCCAATCACCGTCTTTATAAGTGGTTTTGTTCTCATAAATTGGTATTACACCATCATTACCTAAAGAGCGGCTATTTCTGTAGCCAACTTTTTCTCTCTTTGTTTTTGATCTGGGTGTTTCCTGCTCCTTTACCACTACTTCATACGCAAAGTTTCTAGCTGCAGCTGCACCACGGCTGAATCCGAAGACATCAATTGTGATTTCAGATAAAACTTTATTTTTGTTGTCTTTTCTGTTCTTTTCCTCACCTATTTTTAATGCTAAATTTTTGCATCCTTTTCTTACTTTTCCTCTAATCCCCGTTTTTCCTGCGCCATACATAAAGCCATGTGTATTGTCTTCTGCAATATCATCAGTGGGATTTTGCATAGGATCATCAGTCCCTATTCCTGTTCCTATACCCTCAATATATTGAGCATATTTTTTTCTTTCACAGCACGTATATTTCCTTGCTACATTCGTGTAATCATTGGCATAACTATTATCTGTCCCTTGTTTATCAATGGCATCACGATGAGAATTTCGTAAATATTTTAAATATTCTTCATTATTCTTATCTATTTTAGTTTTTTTGTACATGTGGTACTTTTCATCCTGTTCATCCAAGGCAGCTTCATGTTTCTTTTCTTTTCTAGCAATTGTCTCATCATCATCATCCGGTTTTATATCGTTCCCTTTCTCTAAATACTTTTTACGAAGTTCGGTGTTCTTCATATTATTTAAAGTACCATCAAAAAACATCCCGAATGAAAGATGTAGTTCACCTACTGCTGCTTTTCCATTGCCTGTATTATATACAAATGTTCCCATATTTATTTGAATTGTTTTATTGCAAAAACCTCTAAATCTTCAGTTTTTATAAAAACTTCTTTACCATTGCTTCCTTTTAATTTCACTGTAAAAAAAGTATTTGCTTGGTTTATTTTAATCTCCATTGCTGCATTAGTTGTATTAAAATCTTCTGCAAATACTTCTTTAAATGCATTAAAAGTAGATAGCTCATTTAGTTTACAATTTGCCGCAATGATTTTATTTTCTTTTGACATCCAAGAAAAGGCTAATGTTTTCGGTAATGCATTTTTTGTATAATCAGATATAGGAAATTTTTGATTAAAAATATATTCACTTTCCCCATTGAAGTAGTCAACTCCAAACTCACCTTTTTCATCCAAAACAAGTCCATCTGGCAAATTAAAAACAGGTTTCCAGTTGTATTTTTTTCTATAAGAATCCCACAAACCAAAGGGGATTTCTTTGCCTTGCATTTCTTTGGGAACAATGTGAGGATTCTTCATCATTTTTTGGCGGTATTCAGGTTCAAATAAAAGATGATCATGGCTGTCTAAATTTTCTATTTCTTCACTTGGGATCACTACTTCCTTCCCTTGAAATCTACCAACTTCTATTTGCACGCCTAAACCTGCGATCCAAACCACACAAACACCTCCTGGCGTAAATCCCACTATGAAAGTATCATAATTTACATGACGAATATCTCCAGAACCATTTGTCAGTTTTACATCATAACCTTTTCTGAAATATTCTCTTATTTTTTCATAATCCAAATCTTCATCTATCTGGTAAAACTTTTCTTCTGCATAGGATAGAAAAACTACATTCAGATGATCAGGCAAAGATTTCACACCAGAACCCATTCCATAACTCGCTTCTCCCCAATAACCATTTCCTATGGTAGTTCCAGCTTTAAGACTGGTATAAGAACCTGTTCTTAAATTTTGCAATCCTCCTTTGTAAATATCTATTGGAAAGCCATAAGGACAGGAAGTTGCATCTTTCCAATCATAAATTTCTGAACTCATATTTTTTGTTTTATCATTATTTTTTTGGCAAGACAATAGCTGGCTAACAAGTATTAGAATCCAAACGCTATTCTTAATTATACTTTTGATCATAATTAAGTTGTTAAATAATTAAGAATTATTATTGACGAAATCGTAAAAAATAGTGTCATGATAATAAATGTTTTGAAAATAAACCTAATAGATTTATTCTTAAAAATTATACTTACTATAATAAATATCAGAAAAGCCATAATCATTAATCCAAAACTTAAATAAAATAAGATATATAAACCGTATCCGAGATCTTCACCATAAAATAGCAGGTCCACTAAAAAAAATATCAGACCAACTAAAATTGAACATGGGATGACTTTTAAAATGAAAAGGAGTTTTATTTGCAAAGTATTCATTATCCTTTATTAACTTTAGCATCAATTTTTCCCAACACTTTTGCTACACCTGCACTTTGTATCAAAATATCACCGTTTTTCGCTTTGTGAGTTGTTGTGGAAGTTGTCTCATTCAAATCTCCTATGATCGTAACTGTCTTATTTTCACTTACTGTTTGCTTATAATTTGTTGAGGTAAATTGATGGTTGTTAGTAATACTCATATTGTGATCTTCACCTACGCTCGTTGTCATATTTTTCCCTACATTGATATTCAAATTTTCTCCCGCATTAAAAGTCATATTCTTTGGCGCTGTCACCGTAATATTCCCCGCTCCATCCATAAAATAAGTAATCCCACTTGGATCTAAGATTGTCACACTTTTCTCATTGTCGTTCAACAGTACTTTAATTCTGACTTGTCCTAAAATAGGTTTACACAAAAAAGTGTAAAAATGAATCAAGAAAGTATAGCCATTTTAGGACAGTGGCGTAACAACAAGCTGTATTTCACAGATCATGAGAAAAAGTTGATTATCGAAGATTATCTCTCTGGGAATGAGACCAAGCAAACAGTTTATAGCC
>NZ_JSYL01000028.1 GCF_000812865.1 Kaistella jeonii
GTTGCAAAGATAAGAAGGTTTTTTTAATCTACAAGCTTTTTTGAAAAAAAATTTTAGAAACTTTCGATCCTATTATTTAACATCATATCTACCTGAAACGCTCTACTATGCTACTTCTTGTTTGAAGTGGTGCAAAGATATACCTACACTATTTATCTCGCAAATGTTTTATTGATTATTTTAAACATGTGTATAAGTTTTTCTATAACCTTTTAATTAACAATATATTGTGGGAAATTTAGAGTTATCCACTTTATCGTAATTCAAATTTTATGCTTGAGTACATCCAAAAAATTAAAGAATATAGCGTGTTTTTTCACTTTTCAACTTGAAAAAACTCCTTGAAAACAACCAAATTCTATAAATGTATTAGAGTTCTATAAATTAAGCAGAATAAATTTTTAATAAAAACCACAAAATAATGTACTTCCATCTTTCGAAAATCGATTTTTAAAACAATCATCACTATATAATGTTATAGAATAAAGTCATTAATATTTAAAATAATACTAAATCAAATATCTAAACTAAATAAAAAGGTGGCTTTATTTACAAAATGAATTTCTAAAAAAATAGATGCTTTAAATATAAATGTACAAATACTAACTTTCAGAAAATGAATTCACCTAAAGATATATTATTAAAAAACAAAAAAACCTCCGCACAAATTGTACAAAAGCTTCTTTATTGTATACAAGACCTTAAATAAATCTCAAAAAAAACTAGATCTTCAAATTTTTTAATTTTATAAATACAAAATACCCTATTAAGCACCCAATGGTATCAGCAACTAAATCTAAAAACTCTAAAGATCGCCCCCAATGCATTTCATCCTGAAGAATTTCCGTGAGTAAACCATAGATTACGATAATCTGAAAAAAGTACAGAAATTTAATCTTCGGAATTGCTGCCATGAAACAAAATCCTAACATGGCAAAAATGCCGAGATGTAAGATCTTATCGATTCCCTCGAACATAAAAGGAAGTTCCATGTTCTCTACACCAGGACGCAGAAGCATATAAGTAAGAAATGCCCAATAAATGGGCAAGATCTTACGAAATAATTTAGATATTTTATCCAAGAGACTCCTGGTATTGCTCTGCTGAAAGAAGTTCTGTAGTATCTGCTGAATCTCCGATATCCAATTTAATGATCCAACCTTTTCCGTAAGGATCAGTATTGAGCAATTCTGGTTGATCTTCCAATTCTGCATTAAATTCTGTTACTGTACCTGCTAAAGGTAAAAACAAATCAGAAACCGTTTTCACTGCTTCTACACTTCCGAAAACATCTCCTGAAGAAAGTTCATCATCTACAGAATCAACATCTACGAAAACGATGTCGCCCAATTCACTCTGCGCGAAATCTGTAATGCCGATCGTTGCGATGTTTCCTTCAATCATAACCCATTCGTGGTCTTTCGTGTACTTTAATTCTGACGGTGTATTCATTTTATTAAATTTTATTTTTTCAAAATTAATTAAAATTCTCAGACCATCAAACGTTTATACTCATTATTTGAATTTCCAAATCTTTCCTTATATAATATGAATTAGAGAAAAATAAATAAAACTTAAATATCGCAATCATATAAGACGTCAATCAATAGTTTTTCCTTCTTTTAGTATCTTTGTTATCTTGAAAAAGTTTCAGAATAAAGTGTTTAAAAAACATCCTTTATATATCAACAAAAAAATCAGAAATGAATTTAGTAAATAAGTTAGCGAAAAGTCAAAAAGCCTTTGAGAATTGGAAAGCCGTTCCTTTCTCAGAAAAGCAACAACTTTTGCTAAAATTAACCGACCTTTTAGATAAAGACGCTGAGAAATTTGGCAAGATCATTACGAAGGAAATGAATAAACCAATTACGCAATCGATCTCGGAAGTTAAAAAGTGTGCCTTGATGACGCGTTACTATGCCGAAGCAGAAAATACTTTGAAACCTGAAAAAATTAAAACCGAATTCCGAGTATCAGAAATTCATTCTGTTCCCAAAGGAGTTATTTTAGGAGTCATGCCCTGGAATTTTCCTTTTTGGCAAGCTTTGCGATTTGCAGTTCCCGCGATTTTGGCAGGAAATACCGTTGTCTTGAAACATGCTTCAATTTGTTTTGGAAGTGGAAATATGCTTGAAAAGTTATTTTTAAAAGCCGGTTTTCCAAAAGGCGTTTTTCAAAATCTAGAAATTGGACATGCTGAAGTGAAAACCGTTTTAGAAAATCCAATTATTCAAGGAGTAAGTTTAACGGGAAGTGAAAAAGCTGGAGCAGAAGTTGCGTCGATCGCAGGGAAAAACATTAAAAAATCTCTTTTGGAATTAGGCGGAAGTGATGCTTTCATCGTTTTAGATGATGCCGATTTCAAAAAAGCCGCAGAAAGCGGCGCGAAAGCGCGACTTCAAAATTGCGGTCAGGCTTGTAACGCTGGAAAAAGGTTCATCATTCAGAAAAATGTAGAAAAAGAATTTTTACCGATTTTCGTGAAAGAATATCAGAAATATATTCCCGGAAATCCGATGAAGAAAGAAACCATGATCGGCGGAATGGCTCGTCCGGATTTGGCCGATGAACTGGAAAAGCAATATAAGAAAGCTTTGAAATATGGCGCAGAAATTATTTTACCACTCGAAAGAATTTCAAAAAATGAATTTATGCCAGGTTTAATTAAAGTAAAAGCAGGAAACCCAATTCTACAAGAAGAACTTTTCGGTCCACTCGGAATGGTAATGATCGCGAAAAATGATAAAGAAGCGTTGAAACTGGCGAACGACATTCCTTTCGGCTTGTCAAATTCAGTTTGGACAAAAGATAAAAAAAGACAACAATTATTCATCGATCAGTTAGAATCTGGAACGGTAAGTTTGAATAAAGAATCGAGTTCTGATCCTAGATTGCCATTTGGAGGCGCAAAATCTTCCGGTTATGGAACAGAATTATCTTTGCATGCGTTAAAAGAATTTATAAATGTAAAAACGATCGTCGGAAATTAAATGTGATCTCTTACAAAAAGAAAGAAGCCGTCTCAATACTGAGGCGGTTTTTTTGTATTTTTTCCTGTATGTTTTTTGGTTGATTTATCAGATTTTATTATCTTTAAGTATTGATAATCAATGATATGAATATTAAGTTTAAAGATTATAATCAACAACAAAACTGGTTATTCCCACCCTCAATCGAAGA
>NZ_JSYL01000029.1 GCF_000812865.1 Kaistella jeonii
CGTGAAAAAATAGAGGAAGTTTTTCAAAAAATGGAATAAAAACGAGTGATAACACGGTATTTATACAAGCGGGTCTGAAGTTTTCATCGAAGATTTTAGCGATTAATTAAGTTTTTAGCAAGTAGAAAGTTTTCGTATTTTTATCCCGCCTGCATAAATACCCGGACGTTGTGCGTCACTTAATAAAACCGAAACTAAATGAGATTAACATCGGACTTATTGCAAATTAACAGACAAAAACTTTTGAATGCATTTCCGATTGACTTAAAACAAGACGTTGAGATTGTTACGGCTTTTCTAATTGATAAAAATTTAGACATTCATCCAACAGTTGAAGAGGAAATTATTTTAGACGGACAAAAACTCATCATTCCTGGACGAGTATATTTCGACAACCCAAATGAAACGGCAGCAAACAGTTTGACAATAAACCAACAAACTATATTGAACTGTATTTATTTAAGACATCATAACGGTTTTGTTAGACAACAAAATCTTGAAAAATTAGTCCATAATATAAAAGACTATTATGTAATTCCATTTATTTTTCAACTTTTAGGAGAATATGTAATGGAAATTTTGGAGGTTGCAGACAAACATATCAATGAAAAAACAATTAATAATTACTTAAAGTTTTTTAGAGAAAACCCAAAGTATAGACAACGAACAGAAAGCAGAATGATAAGTTATTGGGATGTTTATTACAGACTCACTAAATACATAAACCTAAAAGAGTACATTGGGTGGCAAATATTTGATCGAATAAAAAAAAGCGAACGCACAACAAGGTATTTCTATTAGCGGGGCGGAAGTTCCTATCATCAAGATTTTCGCTAATTGTTCAATTTGTTATATTTACAAAGACCTTTTATAAAAAGTCCCCGCCAACAGAAATACCCAACCATTGGCGGTAATTTTCACAGACAGTGCATAGAGAAGAATATTAACAAAAATATTATAATGAAATTATATAGATTACTTGTTTTTTTGAACTTAACATTTCTAATTATCGGATGTAACGGACAAGAAAATCCAAATTACATCGGAAAGCAATATGGAACTTTTAAATTAGAAAAAATAACATTTAAAGAAAATTTGGACTCATTATTCTCAAAAGTAAATAAGGATAACTTAATTTTCATTGTTGGAAAAGATTCATACTTTGACACCATTAAGAAAAAACAAATTTATACTGATACAACTGATTATGTTTATAGAATTCCTCATGCAAAGATGGATAGCATATATTCTTTCAAAAACTTTAAACTTAAAGATGTTGTGGTGTCATTTTACACTGATAAACAAAAGCGATTTAGAAGAGTTGATTTTTCAACGTATATGACCGCAAAACAATATAAGGATTTTATCAAAAACATTCAGGATTATTCGGACATTACGACTGACAAAATAAAAAAATCTAATAATGGAAAGTATATAATTTTTGAATTGAAAGAAGGCACAAAAAAAACATTAATTTATTCTTTAGAAAATGATGCAAATGATGAAGATGGTAATTATTTCATTCGTGTTAGAATTAATGACCTCACAATAAAAAATGATACGTTCGATAAAATGTGGAACTCAGAAAATGGAATCTAAAAAAACTACCGCCAATATCGGTTTGGCAATATGGCGGATTTAGTGCTAAATCGAAGATATTTGCTTCCTTTGAAGTTCAGTAATAATAGGAAGTTTCGGCTTCTTTATCCGCCACATCGCCAAGCCGAAAAACGTTGTAGGCAATTTCACACAAGTACCGATTAAGAATGAAAGCATTAATTCCGATCTTATTTTTCTTATCATTTCAAACTTTTGCGCAAAATAAAGATATTGCCTTAAAAAACAGATTTGAATCTTATAAGTATTTGGACACAATAAATACTTACTCAAAATCATTTCCAACGAAACTAATTGAAGGTTCTGGAACAATAAAAAATAAGTCTAAAAATATCATTGGTTCAATTGGATTTGAAACCGAAATTAGCAGAAACCACGATGGAAAATTAGTTCGTATTTTAAACTCAGAAATTCACTTCTTCAAAAAATATAAAAAAATTCCAGCTAAAACGATTTCTTATCAAACTACAATTTATTTCGATCAAAATGAAAAACCAGAAATAGCAAAATTTATTAACGAGGAATTAATTGATAATAAAATCATAACTTCAAAAAAGATTCTTTTAGATGTAAACGTAATTGATTTTAAAAAAATGAAATTGGACTTTTACGAAACTAAAATAAATGACCTTTTATTACAGGTAAAGGATTAAGAAACTGCCTACAACAAGGTATTTCTATTAGCGGGTCGGAAGTTCCTATCATCAAGATGTTCGCTAATTGATCAATTTGTAATATTTACCAAGACTTGTTATAAAAATCCCCGCCAACAGAAATACCCGATCGTTATCGGCAAGCAAAAACCGGAAATCAAAACAAAAAAATTGAAATTGTAAACATGTTGGACCAAAATTTTTGTGAATATTTAGAATTTGAAATTTGCAAAGCATTTAAAAATTCAAGCGATGAAAGAATAAGGAGTTTTTGGTGCGACGGAATTTCGTTACTTAATGAAGAAAAAATCTATTCTCAAAAATACGTCAACGATAATAGACAAACAAATCTCCGAGCCTACATCGGTGTTGATGGACAAACGGAATATAAATTAATATTAAAATTGGGAAAAGAGGCATTAAGTAAATTTTCAAGAAATTTGAGCATGAAGGAATGTGTGCCAAAAGCAACAGAGACTAATTGGTTTGAAATTGATATGGAAGAAAATGTAATTGAAATACAACTGGAATAGACTGTATATGCCTGCCGATAACAAAGTATTTCTATTAGCGGGGCGGAAGTTCCTATCATCAAGATTTTCGCTAATTGTTCAATTTGTTATATTTACCAAGACATGTTATAAAAAGTCCCCGCCAACAGAAATACCCAACCGTTATGCCTAATTTTAAAAGACAAGTCAACAAATGACAAAAGTGTATTCTAAATATAAAATAATTGGTGGTTTCGGACTTCTTTTAGGTCTAAATATATTAATTGGTTTTGGGACATTTAAACTACTGATTAGTTCCAAAATTAGCTACGACAAAGTTGACCTTATAAATGATAAAAACGCACTATTCGCCTACTCTGTAATTATTGGACTTAATCTTTTGTTTTTGCTATTACTTGCTACACAAAGTAAATTTGTAATTGCTGACAATTCTGGAATAACATTTATAAATCCATTAATTCCAATTCTACGAAATTCAAAACAGTGGACAGACTTCGATTACTACATTTTAGTTGAGGAACATTCTCGTTATGAAACTCACGAAGCAGTTTGGTTAATAAAAGACGAGAAAATAAAAGGACGATTCTCAAGCTTTTATTACGCAAATTATACAGATTTAAAAAAACAGATTAAAACAAAAGGACTTGGAAAAAAGAATTATGGACAATTCGTACAATTATTTGCCCTACTTGGACTGAAAAGAATAAAAAACTAAGCATAACACGGTATTTCTATTAGCGGGGTTGAAGTTTACATCATAAAGATTTTCGCTAATTGTTCAATTTGTTATATTTACAAAGACTTGTTATAAAAAGTCCCCGCCAACAGAAATACCCAAACGTTAGCTGCGATGTAAACTAACTGCTAGCAAAATTTATAAAACCGACCTTTAAAATCTAAAACAACTAATTTAATAGAAACCAATGTTTATAATAGTTCTTTTTATGTATTTAATTTTATTTCCATTACTTATAATTAATGGAATTTTACAGTGGTTTAAAGATAACATTTCAATAATATATATACTTTTAGTTATAATTTCAATACCAATAAAAGTTCCTTTAGCATTCATGTATCTAATTCTGTATTCAATATTAGAATCGTTAAATTATTCAAAAATTAATGAACTTGAAAATCCAGAAGTTTTAATGAAGTTTTAAAAAAAAAATATAAATTAAAAAACACAATTATGAAAAAACTACTCTCATTTTTATTTTTACTATTATTTACATTTGTCTTTTCCCAAAATAAAAAATATATGTTTGTCGTCATTAAAGGCGAAGAAGTAACATCAGTTAGTACTACAAAAACCTGGTCAGATGTAGTAAAAGTTTCTGATGTAATAGAGGTTAAAAACTTTAATAGAGACAAACAAGCATATATTGAAAACGAGATTGTTAAAAATTTCCTTTTATATACAACATTTGGAAATAAAGTAAAATCTAAAAAAGCATATATTTTTAATTCCTACTACGAAGCAAGCAAAAAAAGAGATGCATTTCTTTTTGCAGAATAATATTATGCAACAATAAACTTTTAAATAACCAACTTAAAATTAACAAATATGAAAAAAACAATTTTACTACTATTACTATTTTTAGTATCAACTTCAAATAAACTTATGTCACAGAATTTATCAATAGATGAAACATTAAAATATATTGCAAACAACTCTTCAACATATTTCAATGTTGATTCTGAAGGATTTATTTACAACGATCGATATAAATTTCACGCATCCGAAGTAAGCGCGAGCACACATATGAATACGGCTGTTAAAATTATATGCACACCAATTCACGTTCCAGGACCAATTGGTGGAGTAACTGACCAAAAAATTTGCATCCAATGTTTAAAACGAGATTGTTATACGAACGGTAGTAGTAGAAGCCCTTCAACAAACGAAATTTATATAAACGTTGATTCCTCTTATGACCAAAATAGATTATATAACGCAATAAATCATCTAATTAAGAAAGTTGCGGAAAAATATCCGAGACGTTCAAATAACGATCCTTTTGCAAAATAACAGATAACTTCTCCTAATACAGGATTTGTAAAAGTGAAAAATAATTAATCTTTATAAAAAATAATATGTTAAAATTTAGTATATCTTACCTCTTTCTTTTATTTTTAATCTTCGGTTGCAATAAAGCACAACAAGTTGCAGAGACACAAGTTATTAAAGGAGAGAACGATATTGAATTATCACAGAATACAAGTGCAAACAACGTACTTAATAATAATAATAATAATAATAATGAAGGTCAACTTGATAGTAAAAAATCTATCGAAATACTATTCTACCCTCATTTCTCTAGACCACAATTAGCTGTTTCTTAATTGTTTTTTATGCTGCTGATTTATACTTTTCCAGTGGTTTTTTAAGCTGTATTCCTTGATGACTTCTGTTGTGATATCTCAATAACCATTTTTGTATTCCCAGATAAAGCTCTAATCCATCTTTCG
>NZ_JSYL01000030.1 GCF_000812865.1 Kaistella jeonii
GCTTCTGCCATTCTTGCCAGATAGTTGTAATGCGTTTCATTATATTGAGAACTGTAGATAATTTCTGAATAATCATTCGCATCTACTCTCACATCATAACTTCCGGTATTAATTCCTTCTTTGATCAGTTGATTGGCGATGATACTCATATTCACCGATTGTGCTCCACCAAAACTTTGGGTATGTGGTGCAGCGTCCAGCAATATCGTTGGACTGTAACCTGACAATACAATATTTCCCAATCCACTTTGATCCTGTAAATAGCCGACTTCGGTGATCACTCCCACAAATGTTCTCTCCGGACTGTCTGGAATATCTTTATATTTTTGAACGACCGTTAGTCTTTTCCCCAAAAATTCATTGGAGGATTCTAAATTATGGTTTTCCCGGTTTCCTAAAGAGTCATAGGCCAAAACCATTTCAAAACGATGGTGTTTCCCGGCGTGTTGGCTCAAACTAAAATGTTTGTAATGGGAAATTACTTTCCCTTCGATCACCACCAAAAGTTTCACGAGTCTATTGATCCCAAAAACCTGACTGGCGGAAATGGATTTCGAACTGTTATCCGGCTTGAAAGTAGGCGTTGAAGTTCCGTTTGTTTTTGCCATAATAGGTAGAGTTTGTTAGGTGATGGGTGTTTGATGATTGGTGTTCGATGATGGGTGTTTGATGAATGATGATTGCTCGTTGAAAGTTGACACTTGAGAGTTCGTTTTTCTCAATTCGGACTTTACTACTTTCAAACTTCTAAAGTTTAAAAGACAAATTTGATGTACTAAAATTAAGTATATATTTTTAATTAAGTTTAAAAATATCATTTTTCCAGGATATTGTCTGCTAATTAAAATTAACCTGATCGATATTCTAAAAAATTCCCGATAAAAACTGCATAAAGCATATTCATCGGGAATTATTTTAGTTTAACAAAACCTTTTCAAGTTTTAAAACCGATTTAAAAAGTTTTCAAACTTCTTATTTACCCGGCCAAACTCCTTCATAAGCAGAGGTGCCATAGTCGATTTTTTCTGCACTTACTACGAATGAGATCAACATGTTGTCTGAATCGATCGCATCGAAATCTACTTCATGCTGGATCACGTAACCGTTGTTCCATTT
>NZ_JSYL01000031.1 GCF_000812865.1 Kaistella jeonii
CCGGTATTAATTCCTTCTTTGATCAGTTGATTGGCGATGATACTCATATTCACCGATTGTGCTCCACCAAAACTTTGGGTATGTGGTGCAGCGTCCAGCAATATCGTTGGACTGTAACCTGACAATACAATATTTCCCAATCCACTTTGATCCTGTAAATAGCCGACTTCTGTAATTACTCCCACAAAGGTTCTCTCCGGACTGTCCGGAATATCTTTATATTTTTGAACGACTGTTAGTCTTTTTCCTAAAAATTCATTGGAGGATTCTAAATTATGGTTCTCCCGGTTTCCTAAAGAGTCATAGGCTAAAACCATCTCAAAACGATGGTGTTTTCCACTGTGTTGGCTCAAACTAAAATGTTTGTAATGGGAAATCACTTTCCCTTCGATCACCACCAAAAGTTTTACCAATCTATTGATCCCAAAAACCTGACTGGCTGAAATCGATTTCGAACTGTTATCCGGCTTGAAAGTAGGCGTTGAAGTTCCGTTTGTTTTTGCCATAATAGGTAGAGTTTGTAGGTGATGGATTTTAGAGATGGGTGTTTGATGATGGGTGTTTGATGATTGATCTTTGATGATTGATCTTTGATGAATGATGATTGATCGTTGACAGTTGACAATTGTTAATTGTAATTTGAAAGTTGATCGTTCTTTTTTTTCAGTTCGTACTTTACGAATATCAAGCTTCTAAAGTTTAAAAGACAAATTTGATGTACTAAAATTAAGTATATATTTTTAATTAAGTTTAAAAATATCATTTTTCCAGGATATTGTCTGCTAATTAAAATTAACCTGATCGATATTCTAAAAAATTCCCGATAAAAACTGCATAAAGCATATTCATCGGGAATTAT
>NZ_JSYL01000032.1 GCF_000812865.1 Kaistella jeonii
CCGTTTGGCCCGTGCTGGGCTCTCCCGCTAAAGACGAGAGCTCCGGGTTCTTTTCCAGAGTGGTTCGATCCCGCGACCGTGGGAAACAGGTTAGAGGCTCTGGGGCAAGGGTTTCTCGGCGCAGAGTCTTGGATAGAACTGGGTCAAGATTTAGTGGCTGGCCATTGCTCGTGGGAGTACGCCGCGCAGCTGGCCTTTAACCCGACGGATTGGGACGAGGATGAAAAGCTGCCCTTTAGACGCGAGATGCGAGCCAAGCCAGCCTTTGAAAGGGTCGTAAAAGACGCAAACGTATAAAGTTAACGCTATGGATCCCAAGCTGGTAGAAAACGTTGCGGCAATGCTGTCTAGCAGGGGTTGCGGCAGCCCCTGCGAGCTAAAGTTTAGGACGTGGCAGGACCTGGGTCACGAGTGCGTCAACCCTCCACAGGGATACGCTATA
>NZ_JSYL01000033.1 GCF_000812865.1 Kaistella jeonii
CAAGATTATGTAGCTTTACGCATCGCAACATGTTCTCTTCAAGCCAAATCTCTGCAGAGCTGGAACATTACCTAAACGGTGACTGTTGTCAGTACCAATCGTCTGTGGAACCAGAAATATTGTGCAACCCTGACCACAAACCAAACAAGAGTTTAACTGCAGCAGCAGCTGCAGCTGTGGCCAAAACTTGTAATTATTTGACTGATGACTGTGAAAACTTGGATCCCAGCTGTTGTACAATAAAAGGAACTCTTACAATGACTGAAACGTTTGCTTCGACAGAGATTGAGATGAATAACCTTGAAACGTCAGATCAACAGCTGTGCTCTACTGCTGCTAAGACAAAAAAGGCTAGAAAACCCAAAGCTGAGCTAGCAGAGGGAGAGGAGCCCAAACCCAAACGGGTTAGAAA
>NZ_JSYL01000034.1 GCF_000812865.1 Kaistella jeonii
ATCGTTTACAGTCAAAACAAACAAGGCCTACAAGGCGTTTACCTACGCTCCCTTGTATACGTGGAGTCAGAGCAAAGCAAACACTAAATTGTGGATCAAGAGCCTGAGGAAAAATTAGGTTATTTATATTTATATACATATATCCATCTCTGCATTTTAGCAGAGACGGATACGTTTAAACGCACATTACAAGTTTTTAATAAATCTGTAAATAAGTTTGTTGTGAGATCTGGTGTAAACCCTAAACGGCCCCGTCATGACGTACAGACTCTGTTCAGACGGGCTCAACTCTACAACGCTGACTGACTCTGTGCAAGCCCGTTCGAATAGCTTGAGCCCGTCTGTCCCACAGTTGTGCAGCGAACCCATG
>NZ_JSYL01000035.1 GCF_000812865.1 Kaistella jeonii
AACCCAGACACCTGGTAACCTTCTAAACACAATGACCAATCGTCAGGGTGGCACGCGTCGGCTTCGTAGCTCACCAGAGCCTCTAGCCTACCAGACACCCATTTCATGTCGGTTACGGTCGCTTCTCCCAGGACGTCAAACACGTAGCCGTGCCTGCCGACAATTTTGTCGGTCCTGGCAGACCTGACGACCGCGGTAAAGTCTCTGTCTGTTATAGACATTTTCTCTGTAACGTGTTTAATGGGCATAACTGTGTCAACGTTA